>NZ_BKZW01000007.1 GCF_008974265.1 Dictyobacter vulcani | reverse complement strand
CCTATAAAAATCACGTGTGTGGGATGCTCAGGGTCTCACTATGAAAACTGTCTCTATTGGGCCTGTTTGATACCAGAGTGGTCAGCTTTGTGGTAGCACGCTTTCCTGGAGCAGGCCGTCGATGCGGGCGCTCGTCCGCGGCGAGCGGTCTGGCGGTAGAGCCGCATGATGTCGGTGATCGAGATGATGCCGAGGACATGTTCCATCTGTTCAAGCGGCTGTCTCTCGATGACGGGTGCCCAGCTGATGCGTTGCGTCGTCAGCTCCTCAAGTACATTGTCGAGGGTGTCCTCGACGTTGATGCTGGTGGACTTAGACTTAGGATTCATCGCCTCGCCGACGGTGCGGCTGGCGCGCAGCGAGGGCTCTGTGCGCTCAATATCGCCGGGCGTCAGGATGCCGAGCAGGTTCTCCTGTTCATCGATGACTGGCAGGCCGCGCAGTTTCTGCTCGGCGAAGAGCGTGGCTGCCTCACTGAGCGGGATCTCGGGATGCAAGCGGCGGGCCAGCGGTTTCATGGCCTGCCGTGCTGATAGCCGAGCCAGCAATGGGAAGGTGAACTGGAGCCGATGGGCCGGTGAATCCGCCCGGTTGGCGACCTGACTACTATAGATGGATTGCTGTCCCACGATCAGATAGGCCAGGCTGACCGCGATCATGGCCGGGGCCAGGAGCGAGAGATTAACCGGTCATTTCAGCTACCATCAGCATTACTGCGATCGGCGCATGGGCGATACCACCGAACAGGGCCATCATGCCCACGATCACAAAGGGTCCGGGTGAAGCCGGAATACCGGGCAGCACATGATAGCAGAGCCGCCACACCAGCGCCCCGAGCATCCCACCGATCACCATACCAGGACCAAAGATACCGCCGGAGCCACCGGAGCCGATGGAGAGTCCAGTGGTCAGGATCTTGACGAAGGGGAGCGCAATCACGATCCATAGTGGAATTGAGAGCAGACCAGTTTGATTTCATGCTGACCTGTACCCAGCCATAGCCCATGGCCGATGGCCTGCGGAATCATCAGTCCGATCAGACCTACCAGCAATCCACCGACGGCTGGCTTGAACCAGTTGGGAGCGGGATATGATGGAAGATGTGCGTGATTCCATAGAAGCCATTAGAATAGAGGCGACCAACCAGTCCGCAGAGCAGTCCCAGCACCACATAGTAGATCAACTGTGGCGGAGACGAGAAGGCCAGATTATTGGGCGTCGCGAAAATTGGATCCCAGCCGGACCAGGCGCCGAAGATGCTATAGCCGACGATCGAGGCCAGCAGGGCCGGAATCAGCGCTTCGACCTCCAGGTCATCGCGGTAGAGGATCTCGGCCGCCAGGATCGCGCCTCCCAGTGGAGCACGGAAGATCGCGCCGATACCTGCGCCGATGCCGGTTGCCAGTGCGATACGCCGATCCTGCGCATCCAGGCGCAACACACTACCCAGGATCGAGCCAAAGCCCGCGCTGATCTGGGCCGCCGGACCTTCCCGACCAGCCGAGCCGCCGGTGCCGATAGTAATCGCCGATGCCACCAGCTTGATCAGCGGAATCCGCGCCCGGATCGACTTACCTTCATGGAAGGCTGCAATCGCCGCATCAGTACCATGGCCCTCAGCCTCCGGCGCAAAGGTAAACACAATAATGCCCGCGATCAAACCACCCAGCGCAGTCACCAACGGCAACAACCATGGATGGGCCGCCGCCCAGAATGAGGTAACGACCGTCTCGCCCTCACCGGCTGGCTCCGGTGGCTGATAGCCAACCATCCCACCCAGAAAAACACTCGTCGAAAAATGGATCGCCGCATAAAAAGCGATCGCTCCCAATCCAGCAATACAGCCAATCAACGTACTTAAAAAGACCCATTTCAGTAGATAGCGCGGACTCTCAAAGCTGCGCATAAAACGCTGCAACGGAGACCTGCTACTCCCTGCCAACCTGCTCGCAAAAAATTTCATACAATTCCTTTCCTTAACACATAATATATATGAGTGGGCAGTCAACCATTAAAAAATCAATAAAAAAAAAAACCGTACCGTAGGTTCGACTCTTGCGGCCGATTGCGTCGCCCCCGCTGGCCTTGGCCCCTGAATTTACGTGACCGTGGGTTTTGGAGCCAGGCCCTGGATGATGGTGTGGGCGATGGCCTCGGCGCGATTGGTGATCTCAGCTTCAGGCCAATCGAGGACGCGTGCCGAGAGGATATAGGATTCGGTGAGGGAGAGGACGAGCAGAGAACTGGCCTCGATATCATCGCTCTGGATCTCGCCGTTAGCCTGTCCCTGTTCCAGGACCAGAGAGATTACCGCCAGATAGTCGCGTAATAGCCGGGTCGCCTCGGCCTGGAAGGCGCGATTAACGCCATAGAGGGCGCTCATATAGACACTGAAACTATCGCTATCCTCTTCCGCCAATCGGGCAAAGGCCAGAAAGAGCCGGGCGAGGCGTTGTTCCAGCGTCCCGGCCTCAGCCAGGGCTGCCCGTACCGTACCTAGTTGTGTCTGGGCAATCGTGCGTAGCATCGCCAGGAACAGCTCACGCTTATTCTCAAAATACAGATAAATAGTTCCCTTGCCGATGCCAGCCTGTTCCGCGATCAGATTAATATTAGCCTGATCAAAGCCCAGGCGCGCAAACTCGCGGGCCGCCTCACGCAGAATCTTCCTCCGCGTCGCCTCCCGCATCTGCTCATCCACAATCTTTGGCATATATCTCCCGTACCGGCAGCATTCATGGCTAATACGTTTCACTTAAGTCTTTTTCTGGACAAGATTGACGAAAGCATCTGAGCCGATCAGAGGCCCAGTGACTTCAAAGGATCAAGAAAAGCGAACCTACACGTTTTTCCTCTCTTGATCCTTTGAGAAGGTGTTCCTTCACCGTCATGCTATCATTTCAGCCATTCAATCCTTAAGTGAAAAGTATTAGCATTCATAGCTGCGACTTCTTGACGTATGAGCAAGTTCCAACGCTGGGAACGTTGCTCTTTTACGTAGTATAACATATAAATGGGCAGTTGGTCAATATAAAATTTTGGCCGGCTGCCAGCAATGGGCTAGAGTTTGTTTGCGCGCAAAAAGATCTTAACGGCCCTTTGGGTCTTCTCTTTCAACACAAGCCAATGTGTCGTTTATACTATAATTGAATAGGTGTTGATAATTATTGTCTCTTCTATTGGTTCTTGACGATTTTATGGTTGGATTCCAATAGTGGTAGATGTTTAGGAAAGGTTGTGATTTGTATGGCTGGTGTTGAGTTTGGTTGGATGCCTCCTGTGGGTGATAAAACGGTGTCGCGGCAGGAGTTTATGGGAAATGTGCAGCGTGGCCTGGATACGATTGTGGGCCATTTTGATTCGGTCTGGTTTCCGGATCATGTGCAGTTTGAGGACCGCGATTTTCTGGAGGGCTGGACGACTCTGACCTATCTGGCGGCGCGACAGCCACTCTTGAAATATGGACATATCGTGCTCTGCCAGTTGTTCCGCAATCCGGCCCTGCTGGCCAAGATGGCGGCGACCTTGCAGTATCTCAGTCAGGGAAACTTTATTGCTGGTATTGGCGCTGGCTGGAATGAGGCCGAGTGTAAAGCCTATAACATTCCTTATCCTGGTGCGGGTCAGCGCGTCGATGAGTTGGACGAGGCGTTGCAGATCATGAAGGCGCTCTGGCGCGAGGATCATGTGACCTTTGAGGGCAAATATCACCGTGTCACCGATGCCTTCTGCCAGCCCAAACCGGATCCCGTGCCGCCAATTATGGTGGCTGCCTTCCAGCCCCGCATGATGAAACTGGTGGCTCGCCACGCGGATTGGTGGAATACCGGCTTTAGTGATCTGGAAAAAACGCGTGAGCAATTGGCGAAGCTCGATGAAGCCTGCCACGCGATTGGTCGTGATCCAAAGACCTTGCGCCGTACCGCGATGATCAGTTGCTACTGCGCGCCCAACGAACAGAAGTTGCAGGAAATGACCTCGAAGCACAGCGGACCCTTCGGTGTCGGCCTGACCGGTACGCCTGAGCAGGTCGTCGAGCAATTTAAAGCGATTGTTGATCTCGGCATTGACTACTTCATGATCAGCGCCGGCGGCTTTCCCGACACCACACCCTCGAACTCCTGGCCCATGAGGTCCTGCCCGCCCTCAATGCACGTTAATCCTGGCCCGTAGGTTTGACCCTCGCGGTCGATTGGTGCCATGAGGTCCAGGCCGCCCCAACGTGAGCAAGAACCTGGGAATCGGTCTCTTTCGGGGCAAGATCGATGCGGGGGAGACAATCGACCGCGAGGGTCGAACCTACATTTTCGCTTTTCTTGCTCATTTGAGACAATGGTTCGTTTTATTGGCAGCAAACGATTTCGCCAACAGCAAGCTACTATTCCAGGGTGCGCACTTCTCGTACAAAGAGTGGCAGTAGCACGGTGAGTAGATTGAATAATCCGAATATTATGAATATGGGGCCGGCACCGAGACGATCAGTCATGATGCCCCCAAGGATTTCACCGACCGGGGCCATGGCGAAAGAGCCAAGGGTGTCAAGACTGATGACGCGCCCTAATTTGTCGCCCGGCACTGTTTCCTGGAGGATTGGTAAAAAAGATCGTATTAAAGAATGTCAGGCCAAAACCGACCAGTAAGCTTGCCAGGAAGGCGATGAATGGAGCCATGGCCTGTGGGAAAGGCAAACCAAAGATCAGGATGCCTGATTGGCTGTCAGACTGAGCGCGGAGAGTCTAGGAAATGACGCCGCGCTTTTTCAGCGATGCACTCCAGTCCGACCCAAAACCACACGCGGATTCCTGAAGCACTCAAATCACTCCCACGACCCGTGACCAAAGGGCAAAAAGGTTTACCTAAGAATATGCGCAGAAGGCATGCACCCTTCACTGATAGACATCATATTTCATCGTACTCCGAGAGATTGTTACATCGCGGACAAGGAGATGCGTGCCAGATAGAACACCGACTAGAGAGTTTAGCTTATAGTAAGCGAAGCGTGCATTCGCAGTGCGATGTGAAAGCGCCAGACCCTAGCGCCGAGTGAGCTTGCGCACATAACTAGACCAGCCCATCCACAAATATGTCGCTGCCGACCCAACCTCTGGTAGAAACAATCTTCGTCCGAAATCACGCGACTTCTTCTTATCGTGGATTTCTCAGAGTATGGTCATTTTCAACGAATATTCCCGAGCTCGCCTCAGCACCTGCTTTCGAGCTTCTACCTCAAAACGAGGAGATCCCGCTCTCGTTCAACGGCATTCTCTATCAATCTGCCTATCCACCTGATAGGGCGCGAGATACTGCTGGTTGTAGCGACAGGCGTCCAATCTCAACGCACGAGGGAGATGAGTAGACGAGCTGCTGAGTTAACAATAAAAGCTGATCGGTCGCATATAGACGGCATTTACGTTAAGATGCACTACCCGACGCCGGAGTCAGCTATGATCGCCGCCGGCTATTCACGAACCGGCTGCGGAGCGAATCTAACTGGTTCGCACGTACTTGATATCACTCATATTCACCCACGCGTATTCGTGAGTATCGTAAGTTAGAGCGCATCGCCTGAAGCCAAGTGATCACATAATTTTCGAGGACGAGCAAAAGCAGTGGACAACCGATAGAGCGCTTGCGAAAAGGAAAATTTCGTGCAGTAAACTTCCGCTTCCGTTGAGAATGTGCTCATAAACGCTTTCGACAGATTGCGACAATATAAGCCCGACTTGCCGAGAAAAACGCACAATACCAAAGATCAATGCTTCAATGATGAGATGCCAGAATTGTAGCTGACCCATAAAGCCAAGGATGCTGATGAGCAGCACCACGAAACCTCGTCCACCATCTGACCAGAGCATGATGAGGCGCCGGGGCAGACGATCGGCTGTGACACCACCGATCAACACAAAAATCAGGCGAGGTATGGTTGCCGCCATGAGAATTGTCCCATCGCCAACCCTGAATGAGTCATCAACAGGACCTGCCAGGCTAAAGCAATCGCAAAAACATCATCGCCGACATTCGATATCGCTTGTCCAATCCAGAGGAGTGTAAAGGGGCGTGAACGTAGAGCACGGGTAAGATTGAAACGCTTTCCAAAAATCATCATGATACAACCATAAATCCTTTTTTGTATAATAATAAGATCATTACTATAAAGAGACGTATTATATTATACATGAAGAATGAAGACTTATTCCACCTTTATGGAGGCTTCTTTTCAATACTCCATCCTGAGAGTACAGGTTTTTATTTGTTATGCGCATAAAATGGTTGTATACTGCGCAAAAGTATGGGCTGAACGCGGACAACTATTGCGACAGACAATGATTGCGTAGGAATTTAGCGGAAATAGAAACTTTTTTCGAAGATTTGAGTGTTATTAATAAGTAACCTATTAGCTGGCAGACGATAACGATAATCTCGTACAGGCTGTAGGATCTTCGATGGAAGGATCTTATTTTTTTTATGGCAAAAGAGCAGGTGGAACAGAGCGCTGCACAGACCGAGCAGATCAAAGCAGGTATGGTGGTTGAGGCGACACATGGTGATCTGGGTGAAGCTGATGTCAGCAAACCAAAGGTAAAAGATGTCATCCATGATGACAATGGCGATGTAGCGGCGATTGTGGTTGAGAAAGGTGTTCTCTTTAAGAAGCAGTTGGAGATTCCTGCCGACCGTATTCAGAGCGTAGAAATCAACGGAGGAAATGAGGGTGAAGGACTGGTACGGGTGGATGCCAGCGAGGTAGAACTGGAGGCGTTGAACACGGCTGGTCCTGAGGAACTGGTGGATGCTCAGGAGCATCAGCACAGAGAGAAACTGCAACCGCAGGATAGTGGGGTGTTGAGAGAGATCGAGGAGAATATCCCGACGGCCGAGGGCGTGCGTAGTATGGAGTTGAGCAATCGTCTGGGAGAGGATGCAGATCAGCAGCAGACTCCTCCGGCCGATGGGCAACGCCGGGGTGGTATGCCGCAGATCCTGCGCGTGCTGGGACCTGGCTTTATGGCCGGCGCGGCAGGTAATGATGCCTCGGCGGTCACAGCCTATTCCATCGATGGAGCGCAGAACGGTTACGGACATCTCTGGCTGCTGCTGCTCTCGACGCCGATGTATCAGGCGGTGCAGTATACCTGTGCGAAGATCGGGCGCGTCACCAGAATGGGATTGGCCGAGGTGTTGCGTGAGCATTATGGTCACTGGGTGGCCGTGATCGCGGCCCTGGTCTTGATCGTGGCTAATCTATCCCTGATCACGGCCGATCTCGTCGCCATTGGCAGTGGACTGGAACTGGTCACCGGGATTGCCTGGATCTGGTTTGTGGTTCCGGTTGCGGCCCTGCTCTGGTACTTTACGGTCTTTCGGGACTTTGAGACGCTCAAAAAGATCTTTATCCTCATGAGCCTGGCCTTTATTGTTTATGCCTTCACGGCGATCCAGTCGCACCCAAACTGGGGCACGGTCCTCTTCAATACTTTTGTGCCGCATGTGGATTTCAATTTTGCCAGCATCAGTGCCGCTGTCGCCTTGCTCGGGGCCACGATCTCACCGTATAACATTTTCTGGCAGGTCCAGGGTGAAAAGGAAGAGAAGCGTCCTGGACCGCTGCCACAGAAACTGCGTATGGCGGCCCTGGATATCGCGACCGGAGTGATCAGCGGCAACCTGGTAGCCTACTTTATTATCCTGACAACGGGCACCACAATCTTTATCAATCCGCAGCACCACAATAGCATCGAGACCGCCGCGGATGCGGCCCAGGCCCTGGTCTATGTGCTGGGTCCAATCGCCAAATACCTGTTCTCCATCGGACTGGTCGGCGCGGGCCTGGTGGCGATTCCCGTCCTGCTTGCCAGCACCTCATATGCCGTGGCCGGCACCTTTGGCTGGCCGGTTGGACTCTCGAAAAAGCCCTGGCAAAACGAAGGCTTCTACCTGATCCTGACCGTGGCCCTGGTGATCAGTCTGGGTATGTCCTTGCTGCGCCTGGATCCTATCAAGTTGATCTTCTGGGCCAACGTCATCTCAGGCGTCCTGGCCCCGATCCTGGTTGTCTACCTGATCTTTATTGGCAATAACCGCAAAGTGATGCGTGGCCAGGGACTAAGCTGGCTCACCAACATCTTCCTGGCCGCGACCGCCCTGATCATGATCGTTGCCAGCGTCCTCCTTTTCTATGGACTCTTTACCGGTCAGGGCTAAGCCTGGCTTGAATGACATATTAGGCTTGCCAGTCTGGTTTTTATCGGGTATGGTTGAGGTAGATGATAGAGAACGCGTGTTTTTTGTGTTAAAGGAGCAAACCTGTATGCCAATCTCTGCAGTAATCTTTGATCTTTTTGATGTCCTGTTATTGCACGAACAGCGCCATGTGCGGCATGCGTTTGAGCGGGAGCGCGGGCTAGCTGAGAATACACTGGAGCAGACGATGCTGCATTCGCCCCTGTTCCGGGATGCGTTAGCGGGCCGTGTCTCGGAGCAGCAGTTGTGGGAGGATGTGGCCACGCGGCTACAACTTGCCAGTGCTGAGTGGCGCACTGTAGCGGCTGTATTTTATCGAGGATTGACGCTCAATCAAGAATTGGTGGCCACCATGCGTACCCTGCGCCCGGCCTACAAACTGGGCATCCTGAGCAATGCGCCTTCAAGTGTACGTACGCTGGTCACGCAAGAATTTCAACTGGATCAAGTGGTAGATCTGATCATCATTTCAGCTGAAGAACTCCTGCATAAACCACAACCTGAGATCTATCAACTGGCCGCCCGGCGTCTGGACGTGCCAGTTGAAGCATGCCTGTTTATCGATGATCGCATGCCGTTTGTCGTCGCCGCCCGCCAGGTTGGCATGCAGGCCATTCAATTCCAGCATAACGAGCAAGCCATCGCCGACCTGCAAACGCTCCTATTGTAGCGGCAGCCTTCACGGCCAATACGTTTCGGTGAAGCGCATTTGTGACCATAAAAAACATGGTGGAGAAAAGCAGCGAATCATACGTGGAGAGGGCGCCACACGCGGAGGCCGGCATGCGGCGTTCTCGTGGAGCGAGGTGCTCAACGAGCATCGCATGCCTGTGGCGCCTCCACCGCGACGGATCCCGTGTCGTGATCCTCTTCGAGAAGGTACGGGGAGGATCCACGCGCTCACCCACCACGTTGCGGTGCGAGCAGGCACAAGAGATAGGATCCGTCGCGGTGGAGGCGCCACAGCACTGCGGACGCTTCGAGTCCGTTGCTCCACATAAACGCAGCAGTGCGGCCTCCGCGTGTGGCGCCCTCTCGACGTACGAGCATGTCCCTCCATGGGGTTGAGGTTAAATATTTTTGAGGTGACAAAAATATAAAAGCAGCGAATCATACGTGGAGAGGGCGCCACACGCGGAGGCCGGCATGCGGCGTGATCATGGAGCGAGGGGCACAACGAGCATCGCATGCCTGTGGCGCCTACACCGCGACGGATCCTGTGTCGTGATCCTCTTCGAGAAGGTAGGGGGAGGATCCACGCGCTCACCCACCACGTTGCGGTGCGAGCAGGCACAAGAGATAGGATCCGTCGCGGTGTAGGCGCCACAGCACTGCGGACGCTTCGAGTCCGTTGCTCCACATAAACGCAGCAGTGCGGCCTCCGCGTGTGGCGCCCTCTCGACGTACGAGCATGTCCCTCCATGGGGTTGAGGTTAAATATTTTTGAGGTGACAAAAATATAAAAGCAGCGAATCATACGTGGAGAGGGCGCCACACGCGGAGGCCGGCATGCGGCGTGATCATGGAGCGAGGGGCACAAAGAGCATCGCATGCCTGTGGCGCCTACACCGAGACGGATCCTGTGTCGTGATCCTCTTCGAGAAGGTAGGGGAGGATCCACGCGCTCACCCACCACGTTGCGGTGTGAGCAGGCGACGGCACACACGATCCCTGTAGGCGCCACAGCACTGCGAGTCGTTCTTGCACGCTGGCCTGCGCAAACACAGCACTGCGAGTCGTTCTTGCACGCTGGCCTGCGCAAACGCAGCAGTGCGGCCTTCGCGTGTGGCGCCCTCTCCACGTACACGACGCCACGCCATACCGTTGAGGTTATCTCCTTCAACGAAACGTATTGGCCGTGATGGCTGCCGCTACGGCCAATACGTTTCCAGTTGGTGTTGTAGGAATGCTAGCTTGTCGGGATTGAGGATGCTGCGTAGTCCTACGATGCTATTGCCGCGTAGCTCAAGGGCTAAGATCCAGTTGAGTTGTGCATCGATGTGGCATAGAAGTGCTGGCGCACCATTGATCTCTTCGATGGAGAGTGTGTGGTTCGCTGGCACTTTGTGCATGAGTGCGATAAACAGTCTGGCGATGTTGTCCTGCCCATAGACTGGATATAGTCCTGCACTGACTTTGCCGCCGCCATCTGCCCAGGCGGTTACGTCGCTGGCCAGTAGTTGCGTCAGGGTGGTGAGATTGCCTGATTGGCAGGCCGCGACAAACGAGCGCATGAGCTGACGCTGATTCTCTGGCTCAACATTCACACGATGATGTTTCCGCTCCACATGTTTTTTTGCGCGATGGAAGAGTTGCCGGCAATTTTCCGGACTCTTGTCGAGTATTTCGGCGATCTCGGTAAAGGGATAGTCAAACACTTTGTGCAGGAGAAACACCGCGCGCTCCGGCGGCGTTAACGTTTCCAGTAACACCAGAAAAGCCATGGAAATGGATTCTTGCCGCTCGAGCAGCGCTTCTGGCGATGACTCATCAGCTAGTGTGGTGAGAACTGGCTCTGGAAGCCAGATCCCGACATATTCTTCCCGCTGGACATAGGCGGACTTCAGATAGTTAAGGCTGAGATTGGTGACTATGGTGGTGAGATAGGTTTTGGGTGTATGAATAGTCGCAGGATCTGTCTGTTGATAGCGTAGATACGCATCCTGAACAATATCTTCAGCCTGACTCGTGCTTCCAGTCATTCGGTAGGCGATCGAGAAAAGCAAGGGGCGATAGCTTTGAAATTGGTCCATAGGGCAGTTGCTTCAGTGCCTCCTTACAATAATTATTGTTTTGAATATAGCATACATTACATGTTGACTTCAGCAAAAAATATTCACTGGATACCTGTCACGTTTGCGTGGGCTCAGTTGTCTCCTTTCCAGAAGCGCTTCATGAGATCTCAATAAAGCAACATAAGCACATATGAAAAAGGAGATAAAGATAAATGAACATTTTTGTGACTGGCGCCACCGGCGTCCTGGGCAAACCAGTGGTAAGTTCCCTTGTGAAAGCCGGCCATCGGGTCTATGCCTTGAGCCGTTCGGCAAGCAATGCAGAGCTGATTCGCCAGATGGGCGCGGAACCGCTAACGGTTGATCTCTTTGATCAGGATGAGCTGGTCAAGGCTCTGGCGGCCACGCAAGCTACTGCGATTGCGCATCTGGCCACGAAGATTCCGGCTACGTCGCGGATGGGAAAAGTGGCCTCGTGGCAGGAAAATGATCATATTCGGCGCGACGGCACGCGTGTTCTGGTGGATGCCGCCCTGGCCGTAGGTGTACAGACCCTGGTCTACTCGAGCTTCTATTATGTCTATCCTGACCGTGGCGAGCAATGGATCGACGCGTCCTCCACGCCGATACAGCCTCATGTGATCCAGCAAGCCACCATCGATGCGGAAAAGGAGGTCGCACGCTTCACGCAGTCCCGGCGCCGTGGGATCGTATTGCGGCTGGCTAATCTCTATGGACCAGAAACGCCATCCGCGCTGGAACAGCTCCAGATGGCGCAAAAGGGCTTTGCCGCCTTGCCGGGTCCGAGCGATGCCTACCTTTCCTATGTCTGGACAGAGGATGCCGCCAGCGCCATCGTGACGGCACTGCTAGAGGAGCCGCCAGCAGGTATCTATGATATCGCTGACGATGAGCCGCTCACCCGTGCCGGTTTTATGACGGCCCTGGCGCACAGCGTAGGCCGCAGCAGTCTGTTTCGGGTCCCCAACGTCATCATGAAAATGTTAACCGGTGCCGCTGCCGATATGATCAATCGCAGTCAGCGCCTCTCTAACCGCCGCTTCCAGGAGCTAACAAGCTGGAAACCCATGGTCCCCAACGCTCGGACCGGCTGGACCATGATTGCGCAAGCGCAACACAAATCCGACCGCGTGCCGACCCACGCCGCGTAGGTTCGGGGCATGCCCCGATTGCCTCGGCCCCCGTTAATCTCACCCGATGGAAACCATGTTGGATAGGTATTGATCCACATGATCTTGTGGAGGCGAGGATATCATGGGCCGGGACAATCGACCGCGAGGGTCGAAGCTACGATGGTATAAGGTGTTTGAGTTTGTCGGGATTGATGATGCTGTAGACGTTGCGGATGTGGGTGCCGACGAACTCTAGTAGTATCACGCCATAGATGCCTTTCTCGGTATAGCCGATGATGGCTGGCTGGCCGTTGAGCTGGATGATTTTGGCCTGCATACCCTCTGGGAAGAAGCGCATACCTCCGACCATACGCGCATGACCTTGTCGCGTCCGCTGACGGGTTTGCGTGCCATCGGGCCTGTGCCGTTGCCATCGCCGGTGAAGACGATGTCCTCAGTGAGCAGGCTAAGCAGTCCTTGCATATCGCCATTGAAGCTGGCGCGCATAAACTGTTGTATGAGTTGCTCTTGCTGCTCACGCGATGGCGCGAAGCGCAGGCGCTGCTGACCCAGATGCTGGCGGGCACGGCGCAGCACCTGGCGACAGTTGACCTCACTCTTCTCGACCATGGTCGCGATTTCGGCGTACTCATAGTCAAAGATATCGCGCAGCAGAAACACCGCTCGCTCCAGCGGTCCCAGTTTCTCCAGCATGACCAGGAACGCATAGGAGAGCGACTCGTCCTGGACCACGCTCTCGAAGAGTTCGGGATAGCGGTCGTTGGAGAGCGGTCCTGGACCACGCTCTCGAAGAGTTCGGGATAGCGTCGGTCGGTAGCCATGGTCCTGTATAGACCTCGCGCTGTACCCGTGCCGAGCGCGCGTGATCGATGCACAGCCGCACCACAACCGTCGAGAGATAGGCCTTTGGCGATGCTACCTCATCCTGGTTGGTCTGCAGCCAGCGCACAAAGGCTTCCTGTACCATATCCTCGGCATCGCTACTACTCCCGAGCATGCGATAGGCGATTGAAAAGAGCAGTGTTTTATACTGGCTAAAGATGCTTGTGGTTACATCTTCTTGACTATTCCCCATGGTCATGTTTCCTGTACTCCTCAAACAATGCTACGCGCTATTGTAGCACAGCTTCCTCTCGACTTACGTGCCTGGATGCTTGATCTTGCAGGAACAAGCGTGCGGCCTGACGGGCGCTGTTCATGCTGGCATTGACCAGAAATCCCTCGCCGATCCAGTCACCGATCAGGTAGAGCTGGTCAATGTTTGTGGCCTGGGTGCCTGGTCTACCAGCATAGCCGCCGATGCTGGTGGTTGGTAGCATGCTGACGCCGTTGATGCGGGGAAGAAAAACACGCTTGACCAGCAAGTCACGCCAGCCTGGCTGCACTCGGTCCAGTAATGCCTCCAGTTCGCGCTCATCGTCGTGGGGATCGCTGGGATGCTGTGGATCCAGCTGCTTGAAGGTATGGATGATTGCTCCACCTTCGGGCGCTATCTGCGCAAAGCAGGACTGCGTCGTCAGGAAGTGCGGTCCTTCCAGGTTCTGGACTATTGGTCGCATAGGATCAGGCAGGCTGCGCAGCGCTACATCCAGACAGGCGAGCTCGGCGGGCAGCATATTGTCCAGATAGCTCTTGAGTGGCGCGGCCGACTCCTCATCCAGCAACTTCACTGCCTCCTGGGGAGTGGTGGCGACAATGACGGCCCGCGCCTCTATGCGCTGTCCATTGGCCAGTCGCACGCCCCGCACCTGGCGATCCTGCTGCTCGACCGCCTCTACGCGCAGGCCATTATTGATCTGCACCCCGGCCTGTACGGCCTGCTGGCGTAAACCATCCACCAGTGTCTGCCAGCCGCCATCGATATACTGCAGCGGATGCTTTGTTATCAGTTGGAGATTATGTACCAGTACCTCCGCACTCACCTGATCCAGGGCGGCGCTATAAGTACTCGTGCAGGCAAGCATGCGCAGGAATTGTAGTACCCGTGGGCGTTTAGCGACCGTCATAATCCAGTCCGCCACGCTCACCCGGGCCAGCGTCTCTGGCTTTAAGCCTGGCAACTTGCTAAACATACTGGCCAGTTCCAACTTATCGCGTAGATCCAGGAGTCGGGTGCGTAGTAGCGCTGACGTACTATCTGGATACTGATAGAACTTTCCCGCGCGCAGCACCGAGAGGTGCATGGGACGATGCCCACTATAAGCGATGCCCAGTTCGCGCAATACCACCTGCTCGGCTGCGCCCCCACCATACAGGGCGTGCGCGCCCAGGTTCAAATGATAGCCATCAAAGGACGTGGTCTCCGCCGACCACCCAGCCGTGCCGACTTCTCATACAGCTGTACCGAGGCCCCGCCGCGCGCCAGATAACAGGCTGCTGCCAGACCCGCCAGGCCACCACCAACGATCACGACATCTGTAGTAACAACATCATTTTTCATTATCTTTGTCTCTTTCTTTTAATATGTTTACCAATTTGTTGCACACTAGACGGAAGAGGCCGATTATTTGTGACACCTTGTATGTTTTTGTCGATACCGATGAATAGCGTACCGGTCGCGTAGGTTCGTGGCTTGTCCACGATTGTGTTCCATCACGATGCCATCTACCTCAACACGATACGCGTTCGCCCCATGGAACGAGATCGTCCAAAGAGATCGTGCCCGGTGGAACGTTGTCGTAGGGCGAGGCAATCGTGGACAAGCCACGAACCTACTGCTGCATATGCAAGGATAGGGCTTGAAAATGCTTCTTCCTGGTGTTATCTTCGATGCAGAGATAACCGCACAGTTATTTTTATGTATCCATGTTTACATCTTTTTCTCATGAAGGAGCCTTGCATGACGCAAATTGATTTATCGCCTCTGGAAATTCTCCGTTCGCTTGGGATAGATGGGACGCCCACGGTAACCCCTGTGCAAAGTGGGTTTGACATGGCCATGTGGAAGGTGGAGTATGAGGACCAGACCTATGCTCTGCGCGTGTTTCGACCGGGGGAGCATGAGGAGTGCGAACACGAACGGGTCGTGATGGTTGCAGCGCGGGCTGCGGGCCTGCCTGTGCCAGAGGTGCGTGCAGCAGGTATCTGGCAGGATCACCCGGTGCTGCTGATCACCTGGCTGGCTGGGCGCATGGTGGCCGACGAGCTACGTGCGCGACCATGGCAGGTGTGGCGGCTGGGGATCTCCTTTGGCCGCATGCAGGCTGCGATCCATGCTGTGCCCGCCCCCGACCTGCTCTGCCAGCAACCAGATGCGTGGATTGCCTGGAAATGCGAAAGGGAGCAGACTTTGCAAGATCGCTTGCGTCACCTGTTGCTCGACGAGGCGGCTTTGCTGCATCTGGACTATCATCTACAGAACGTCCTAACTGATGGCAAACAGATCACTGGGATTGTGGATTGGACGAACGCACACGCAGGCGACCACGGGCCGATGTCGCACGCACTGTGTCTATCCTGCGCGTCGATCCACTAGCACGCAAGCCTCTTCTTCAGTGGATTGGCTTACGCATCTTTGAACAGGCCTGGCGCATCGGCTATCAACGCACGCGAGGACGCCTGAAAGATATGTCACTCTTCTATGTCTGGGCGGGGACCGTTATCCAGCACGATCTGGCACACCGCTACAAACACTCACCGCAGGAACTGACTCCTGCGCGCCGCTGGACTAACAAATGGAAGGCACGGATCGGGAGGCCAGGAATTGAAACGGTCGCGTAGGTTCGTGGCTTGTCCACGATTGCGTTCCATCACGATACCATCCACCTCAACACGATACACGTTCGCCCCCATGGAACGAGATCGTGCCCCAGGAACGTTGTCGTGGGCCAGGCAATCGTGGGCCAGGCAATCGTGGGCCAGGCAATCGTGGGCCAGGCAATCGTGGGCCAGGCAATCGTGGGCAAGCCAATCGTGGGCAAGCCAATCGTGGGCAAGCCACGAACCTACACGGGAAGATGTATTGAGCGGCCTCGGCTACCAGGGGCGCGGATCGTGCTGGTAGCTGTGCAGACGGGCGCGCAACTGCTCATCCAGCCTTTGCCTTGCCGGGTCTGGGCTACGAGCGTGGCGAGGGCCAGGCGGCGCAGGTGTGGGTCGGGACTGCCCGCAGGCTCTGCTCTAGCTCGGCCATGTTTGCTTCGGGTCGCGCGCTCAACTGCTCAATTTCTCGCTCAGCGCAGACCAGGCATCCGCATGCAGCTTTGGTGCCAGGGCCACGAGTGCTGAGGCAATCTCGTTCCATGGTAGCGCCTGAATGGTGAGTTTGATGCGCATTGTGAGCGTGAGTGGATCTTCTGCAAGCACCTGCAGGAGTATGTTGGTGGTTGGCAGTCGACGCTGGCGATCCCACTGGACTTCCCGTATGAAAGTTTCGATGGCTCTGGATAATTCTCGGCGTTTCTCTAGCAGTTCCCGGATAGCCTCCCAATGAGCGCGCTTTGCTGCTCAGCATAGATGGCAAAGACGGCCGGGAGGCGCTGGACGACTCATCGGGTAGTGGCGACTGCATTAACTGGAGCAGGCGCGGCGCCAGGATCTGCTCGGCATCGGTAAGAGGTAAATAGCTAAAGCGCTGCAGGGTACTCAGGCGTACTTCTGGTTCTGGATGGGTTAGCAGGAGGGCCAGCAGGTCCAGAAGCTGCCGTCGGGCCCAGGATGAGAGGCCATCGGCGGGAATGCGTCCGACGATTGGCGATTGAGAGGTCCGGATCTTGCGCGGCCCGTCTGAAGCTTTCCCATGTTTCTGGACGCTCTAGATAGGACCACAGGGCGCGGAGCAGGGCGATGCGTACATCGCGATGCAGCTCCTGCTGTTGCATTGCCTGTAGTTGCTGGTAGGCGGCCTCGGTGCCCAGTTCACCCATCAGGCGCACCACCTCTTTGGCCACTGTAATCTTGTTCAGCGGAGCGTCCTGCAGGAGCTTGAGGGCCTCGTCCTCAGGCATTCTCAGCAGGATGCGCCGTAAGGCATAGATCGCGATGCGGGCCCGCGCATCATCCAGGGCCGCAAATAATGTCGGAATACCCTGTCCGCGTCCAGGCGGCTCAGCACGCGCAGTGCCTCATCCCGGACTGGTAGGCGCGGGTCGCTGGCAAAGGCAATGATATCCGTAGCATCGATAAAGGCCATAGCTTCCAGTTGATGCAAGGTATGCAGCAGTTCGTGGACGGGACGATCCTCCTGGTGGCCAGTTCCAGTAGTGTCTGCGCGAACAGCTGTTGCTGCTGCGGGGTCCAGCGTTGGAAGCCATCACTAAACCCAACACCATGCGCGTCTTGCCGGTACTAAAGCGTCCTTCATAGGCGTGCTGACCCAGGAATGGTGTGACACTCCGCACGCCCTGAAGGGGCGGCGGCTTCTTGCACTCCTACGTAGTCGGCTCTCTGAGTCGGTGCCTCGTTGAGGCAACTCGTTGAAGAACCGTAGTGGGTGAGGAATACGCTCAAGCACAGATCCACACATCTGCTTGCTTAAAGGGCGGTGCCATGCCCGTTCACCGTTTCATGCCGTACCCGACGGGTGTGCAGCCAACGTCTGGTGTTTGGCGACCTGGAAAGGGTGAACACCTTTCTCTTTCGAAAACTGATGCACGCATCAGTGGGAGGCTTTTCTTGAACAATTTTACCTGGCAACACTTCCTAAGGCCGTACAGCCTGTGCTGTCGTGCCTTCGTTGCATCTATCCAGTATAATCCAACAATGCAATAAATGCAACAAGTAAGGGCTAAAGCCCAGGAGAAACCCGTCTATCCGCCTGGGTTTAAACCACAGCGGCTTGCGACGGGTTACGCTTTTGTCAGCAGATCCTGGCGGTGGCGATGCAGATAAGAGCTGACAGCCCCGATGGTAATAAAGCTTTTGTCCAGTTCGAGCAGACGTGGCACCAGCACATCTAGCCGCTCAGGCAGATGCAACGAGAAAAAATGGAGTATAGACCAGACAGTAGAATTGTTGCGGGTATCCTGCAGGAGTTTCTCCAGGATGGTCTGGAGTTCAGGAAAGTCACGGATGCGTTTCTTAAATAGAGAGGATAGTGCTACCAGGATGCCTTCATGCTCGCGGTCTTGCCAGGCATGGAGCATGGGGAGTAGCGCATGCGCGAGCTGGCGTGTCTCGTCTGTAGTCAGGGGACGGCCGAGCTGCGGGAGGCGGATATATTCGCGCTCACGATAGATCAGGGCCAGCTGGGGGGCCGACCATGCGGGATAAAATGGGAGGAGCTTCGTGACCAGCGTGAGGAGCGCCTGGACACTGGCGGACGAGAGATCGCTGGCATCCAGGGCATCGCGGACAATCCGTGTCAGGTCGCTGAGATCTTGCTCCTGCCAGCGACCTGGAGGTAGCGCGGCCAGCGCGGTCAGCATCGCCAGCCGCACCGGATCCTGCTCAAAGCGGCGTTGGAGTACCAGCCGCAGGACATCCTTGCGATGATCGGACTGGTAGCGTGTGCCGAGATCAATGTGCGCAACGTGAGCGCACGCGTCTCAGCATCGGGGGAGCGCAGCGAACGATCCAGGAGAGCCACGGCCTCATCCCAGGGTAAAAATGCCGCATAGGGTATGCGCTCGGCGGGTCGTGTCTGCAGCGCCGGTAGCTCCAGATGCCGCCGGGCCTCCGCCACCCTCTGCTCAGTCGGCAGCACCACCACAATATGCAGGGCTATAATACCTTCGGAGAGCGCCAGCCAGCCCCACAGAGCTGATAAATCGCCACGCGTTGCTCCGGTTTGAGTTTGCCCAGGCTGTTTTGATGGATCGCGTTGGATAGTGCTCAAATAAGGCAAGCAACTGCTCTGTGCTTAAATGTCTGACTACCCTCAGAAAGGAAATAGAGCTAGCCTCATGGCTATCCAGAACGAGATCTGCAACCTCTCGCGGTCGTCTTGTAATCAGCGTGTTCAGTGGCAAACGTGCCAGCGGAACCAGGGTATGCATCGCGTGTACCAGATCCAGAGCCAGATCGGGCGCAAGCTTGCTGAGTCCAGGGATCACTACACCCACGACCTGCAGTAACCGCTGATCCTGTGGTATCCTGTTCGCGGTCTGGATCCATGAGCGTATTTGTGCATGGGCAATTTCAGGATGGTGGCGGGTCAGCCGTTTCCAATCAATAAGATCGAATGTGTCTATCAATGGAGGAAGGGCACGCCGTACCAGATCCTGGGAAGCCAATGGCAACAGGCGCTTAAGATGCCGATCCTGGCGTGCAATCAGCGTCTCGATATAGGCATCCATCACCGCCTGTCGGTGTCGGCGGTCCAGATCATGTAGTAATGCCACCTTCGCATCCAGCGCCATCGTCTCCAGACCTGCCAGCACCTGAGCATCGCTGCCCAGCCGCGCCATGATAAAGCCCGCCAGTCCGCGTACACTGCGCGAAGCATCATTCAGTGCCTGCAACGCCGGATCAGCATCGCCGCTGCCAAAGCACGCCTGCAAGCCCAGCAGCCGCTCATAGATCGAGCCCCGCAACAACTCCCCGATTATCTCCCTGGCCCCCTGATCATGGCGTGCCAACCGACCAACCTCAACCATCCGCTGCATACGCCCCTTATGCGTCAACTGCGCACACCCTCAAGCAGTTCTGCTCTCGTCATGATATCCCACGCCTTCCTATAGCCTATAACATAGAAATAGCATCATTCCCATTTATGCGTATCGTAATCAAAAAAGCCCAGCTTGTCAATCAAGCCCCCCGTACCGGCAGCGCTGGTCGCCAATATTTTTCGGTTAACGATTTTTGTGGCTGCGAAAGACGTTGTGGAGAAAAGCAGCGAATCATCCGTGGAGAGGGCGCCACACGCGGAGGTCGGCATGCGGCGTGATGGTGGAGCGAGGGGCTCAAAGAGCATCGCATGCCTGTGGCGCCTCCACCGAGACGGATTATGGTTCGCGATCCTCTCCGAGAAGGTACGGGGAGGATCCACGTGCTCTTCTACCACGTTGCTGTGCGAGCAGGCAACGGCACGGCACCCACGATCCCTGGAGGCGCCACAGCACTGCGCATCGTTCTTGCACGCTGGCCTGCGCAAACGCAGCAGTGCGGCCTCCGCGTGTGGCGCCCACTCGACGTACACATGGCTTGCTGGTCACGTCGAACCATCTCTCAACGTTTCGCTTAAGCCCAGGGACGGTTTGATCCCTAGAGGAGATGAACGAAAGTAGGTTCGACCCTTTGGGTCGATTGGTTCCCTGCATACTATCCTTGCTTGACCATGAGCAAGCTATGCCATGTGAGGCAATGCGTTCGTGTGGGGAGAGACAATCGACCCAAAGGGTCGAACCTACCATTTGTATCTCTCTTGATCATTTTTGCATGCGTTGCTTCATGATCATGCCACCATTGTAGCCATTCCATCCATAACCGAAACGTATTGGCGACGAGCGCTGCCGGTACGCCGGGATTCCTGCTCGTATTTTCTTTGTTTACTGAAAAAGTTCATCTATTGCGACAGGAATAGAGCAGTGCCATCCGGGCCAACTGGGGCAGTGGTTGATGACCATACTGATGAGGATAACTATAATTGGTGCCAGGAAACCGATTATGGAGAACCCCAGTCCCCAATTGGCCAGTGATTTGCGGGTAATTGATATGCGTCCGACAAGCGATAAGAATATACCAACAATCGCAAATGGTAGGCTGAAGAGATAGATTGTACAGACAAAGAACCAGCTGATCGCGCCGAAGCTATAGCCAACTATCGCCAGTATTGCATATGGATCTGATACGGCTTTCCTCTCCCATATATTCAGTTTGATCGATTGAATGCTCAAGAGCAGGGTTATATACAGGATTGGAAATGTTATCCAACTGAATATTAGAGGAATGGAAAATGGCTCATTGAGGAAGATTATTTGATACAGCGTCTTGAAGAAGCAGAAGATTATGAGAATGGCTATGGCATGTAGAGGCTTTAATGGGGATATGATCCATTTTGGGAGCTCCACGTGCATTCCCAATGCTTGATTACGTCTACTCTGTATAATAATGCGGGTTAGATAGCCGATCCCTATGAACCAGGCAATAATCCAGAAAGCCACGAACGCTATACGTGCGATCTGATGAAGCATATCAGGTGGGGCCGGTATGAATGGGAGTGGAAAGACGATCAGCGAGATCAACATTAGCAAGTTAATAAAGCTAGCGGGATAATAATGCCAATGATGATCAGGATGACACGCAATGCGTTCTTGCTGCTGAGAGTATCCTGGCTTGATTGCATAAGGGGTCTCCTTAAAAGATGAGCTTAGGTAGAGCAAGTATAGCAGTAAAAGAAACAAGAGGCAAGAAGGATTTTACTGTCAATATGCTGTTTATGGCACCTATCTGGTTTGAATTAGTAATTGAGGAAGAATTCCCTTGATATCCCCTTGACCTGGAGTGAACTTAAGGTTGTATAGTTCTTGCATGGAAACAGAATTCTCGATCCAGCAGGTTGCAGACTTGACAAGGCGCTCCATTTGATCCTGGGGCTGCTTCTGAGCAGAGTGAATAGCCTCCTTGAGGGCAAGGTAACAAACAGCACATATGAGGAAAAAGGGGATTTGTATGTCTCAAGCTAGCGAACCATATATGATTACTACGGGATCTGTTGAGATCATTGTAGATGAGGAGGCGGGTTCATCCACTATGGGTGCCTATATGGCACGCCCGCAGGCTCCGGGCAGGTATCCCGGGGTGATCGTTGGCTGTGAACTTTTTGGTGTGACTGGCTATATCCGCCATCTTGTCGAGCGCATTGCCCAACTTGGTTATGTGGCACTCGCGCCTGATTTTTATCACCGTTCTGCGCCCGGCATAGAGTTGGAAGCGACGGCCGAAGGTCGCACTCGTGGCTTTGAATTGTTGCATCAGCTCACTCGCCAGCAAGCGATCAATGATGTGCGTGCCGCCATGACCTACCTGCGCACTGAGCAGCAATGTCCAAAGATTGGCATGGTGGGTTTAAGCGTTGGTGGGCATATTGCCTATCTTGCCGCAACCCAATTAGATCTCAAGGCAACGGTGGCCTTTTATCCAGGCTGGCTCACGACTCAGGATATTCCTGTCAGCCAACCGACCCCTACGCTGTCCCTGACACCTGGCATGGCTGAACATGATGGATACCTGTTATTGCTTGTTGGCGAGCAAGATAACCTCATCTCGGCTGCGCAACGTGAAGCTATTGCCCACGAACTGCAGGCGGCCAATATCAGACACGAACTGGTGAGCTATCCCGACACAGCGCACCGCTTCTTCTACGAAGCAGGCGAGAGTTATCGTCCGGCTGCAGCAGAGGATGCCTGGCGCCGCGTGCGCGAAGTACTCGCCGCCGAACTGGCTTAGCATAAAGGTGAGTGAGATTCCCCGGCCTGGAGAATCTCACTCACCTTATGTTACTAACTGATACCGTAGCAAGGGGTTCAAGCCAATTATTGTCTGTATTTAAAAGAAATTTTCGGGTCCTGCGAGCTTGAGATAGTCTTCTTTGGTGATTATTCGCAGTGTGTGTGAATCTTTTCCGAGGAAAAACATATAGATCGGACTGGCTTTCCTGGCTCCGGTGGGTGTATATTTGATCAGTGATACCGCCTGTTTTCTGATCGGTCCTGTCCACTGAATCTCTGGATGCGCCTTTTGATCTACATAGAGGAATGTCCAGCTTGAGTCCATGTGGGAAATGGGCATGATTTGTATCAGGGGTGTCAGTTGCCAGGCTACGCTGGTCTGGCCGGGTTTGAAAGCGCGTAGCATGACATGCTGTTGCACGTGATCCGTGGCGGGCGCATAGATGTAGCCCGCCTCATAGGGGCCTACATGACCCAGGACCTGTATGCTTGTTGGCAAGTTGGTTAATGTCCTCGGTTTATCTGTCTGGTAGGTTGTCACCGTCAACCTGGGCCGGATGGTGCCCTGGTTGGCCCGATAGACATAGAAGAAGCCATACTCTTCTTTGTTGATACTGATGCCCAGCAGTGAGAAGAAGCCATCGCGATTAGAGATCGCGTCCTGATCAGGTTGCGTGGTCCAGGATATTATTGATGGAGATTGCTTAGCAACCGAGGGGCCCCCGGGTGCTTGCTTGATCGCCGGTTGATATTGCATATAGTCTAAAAGGAAGGTACCAGCCAGCACTAGGCAGATCGCGGCCACCAGTAGCAGGAGTGGGCGTTGCCAGCGCTTGCTGACTGTGCGGCGCTTATGTGCCAGGACAACTGGTGTGGATATCTGCGAACTTGCTGCTGCATTTTTTTGTAGATTCGCTATGACAGCATCCGCCAGGTTGGATGTCGGGCGTGCCGGTGTGGCGTCCTGGACTACTGGTTCGGTTTCCAGGAGCATCTTTCTGAGCCAGTGGATTTCTGCGAGGCGTTGCTGGCAGTGCTGGCAGGATGATAGGTGCTGCTCTACCTGTTGCTGTTCCTGTATGGATACTTCATTGGTTGAATAGGCATCCAGTAACTCGCTTATAGCTGTACATGTAGGCTCAGCGTCGTGCAGTATAAACTTATTCATCGTGCCACCTCACTATCCAGTTTCATATAGATCGTGCGCAGGGCGTTCAGGCTGCGCGTGACGCGTTTACGGGCCGCTTCTGTACTGATGCCGATGGCCGTGGCGATCTCGGCATAGCGCTCACCGGCCACGAAGCGTAGTACCAGGCAGAGTGCATCCTCCTCCGATAGGTGGCGCAACGCCTCCTGCAACAAATCGCGTACAGCCAGCCGTTCCTCCAGTGGCATCTCAGGCGGTGTCTCCATCATATCCTGTCTCTCATCCTCATTATGCTGGGGAACCAGCGTGCGCAGATTGGATTGCTTTTTCAGTAATGTGAACGCCCGGTTCGTGGCAATGCGATAGAGCCAGGGGGTCAGGGGATGCTCCTCCTGGCGCAACTGCTCGGGTGCTTGCCAGCGTGGCAGCGCGTAATAGGCCGCGATAAACGTTTCTTGCGCAATATCATAGGCATCATCTCGATCACCCAGCATGCGCCAGAGATAGGCCAGCAACGGTGGCTCATAGATCACAACCAGGCTGCGAAACGCCTCGTGATCCCCGGCTTGAGCCTGCTGGATTACATCAAACTCACCCGCAAAA
Source organism: Dictyobacter vulcani (assembly GCF_008974265.1). Lineage (GTDB taxonomy): Bacteria > Chloroflexota > Ktedonobacteria > Ktedonobacterales > Ktedonobacteraceae > Dictyobacter > Dictyobacter vulcani. The sequence continues at coordinate 22,556 of NZ_BKZW01000007.1, read as the reverse complement.
GAAGATAGATTCATCACATATCTGTCTCATTTCTTCTCGTTCTATATAGAAGTTTCTTGTATCTATAGATTATGCTCAATCAGAAACCCTTTACCAACAGAACAATGCCAGTAGCTAAAAGCGGACATTGTGTGTGGCTTGCAGGTACAATGAATATAAATAGGTTATTTGACACTGTCGATGTAGGAAGCGGAACCATATAATTTTAAGATAGGATAGCGTTTCATTGTGTATGTGGTGTTCAGCATTACTTTAAAAAATATGTTGTTATGTGTCCATTTCTTCAATAAGTGAAAGGAAGGATGCTATGGGGTCGATGGAGAACCGAAGCAATAAGTTCGGGTTGATCGTAGCGGGGATCGCGATAGCTGTGATTGGTATGGGGTGGCCGTTTTTTCCGCTGGTATGTATTGATGCATGCCACCTGTGCGCCTTCCAATGATTTTTGTGGCCTGGAGAATATATTGCTTATCATGTTCCTCGGAGTCCCGTGTTTGTTACTGGGCCTGCTACTAATGATGATGGGTTTGCTGATAACCAACCAAACACGGCAACACCTCTACTGGCCCGCGCTTGTAAGTCTGGGATGTAGTGTGCTGACGGCCGTGCTGGCCTGGTTTCTTCTGCGTAGCATGGGAGGACTTATGGTTACGTTAATGGGAAGCTTTGGCTCGGTGTTTGCCCTGCTCATAGCCGGTGTGGCCATATTCAATACAGCAAATCTTGACTGGTCGAAGGGACGCCTGCTCTCATTGATCGCGTTACTGATCAGCATGATCCTGCTGCTCCTGTTCATATTCGTAATACCTCCTTTCCTATAATATATACATGTCTTTATTTCTTTTTATATGATTCAGTATGTATTTATCTTGCTGAATATGGTATATTTCCTCTGGTACATAGACAACTCCACATCATGTCAAACATGCTGGCTTTCTTCTGGAAGCGAGCGTTCATTGTCGCCTTGAAAGGAGACTTTGAAGATGTCAATTCGTGGAACCGATGCAGTGTCTAGCACTGGAGGCAAGGCCAGCGGCTCTCAGCGCTGGCTTCTATGGGCTGGTATTATCGCCCCTCTTCTTTTTTTCGTAGTTTTTATGCTGGATGGCTTTTTGAAGCCGGGCTACTCGGTCGACAATGAGGCGATCAGTTATCTGGAAGTAGGCAGCTATGGCTGGATCCAGCAGATCAACTTTATTGTTTTTGGTCTATTGCTGCTGGCTTTCATGCTTGGTTATCGCCAGCGCATGCGTCCCATCCTCGGCCGGAACTGGCTCTATGCTGGCTGTATCTTCCTGGCGCTCTCCGACCTGGGCTGGATTCTGGCTGGTTTGTTCATTCCCAACACCTTTCTGGCCCGCAGTTTGGCTGGCCCGCGATTCTGCACCAGATCGCCTTCGATTCCGTCTTCCTGCCCCTCACGATCGCCTGGCTGATCCTGGGTCTCAGGTGTATTATGACGCGGAACTGGCGCATCTACGGCATCTACAGCCTCATTATCGGATCCCGCTGTTTATCTTTACCGCCATCGCCGTCGTCAACCTGATCGCGCCGGCCTGGTCGCGGGTTTCATCGGCAATCCCAACCCTCCCCATGACGGGATCATCAATCGCGTCATGCTCGTGATCGCGCCCTTAGCCTGGTATATAATCAGCGCCACCGCCGTCATGCTGCGTACTGCCCCGCAGTCTGAAACATCAACCATCGTAAATGCAGACAGCGTAGCATAGCATTGAGCAGGTTTCCTGCCGGTACGCCAGGAAACCTGCTCGGACGCGGACAGGTTGCAGCCGAGCGAGGGGGCTCACGGATTGGGGAGGCTCACGGAAAAGGTTGTGCCTTTGCCCTCTGCTGATTCCACCCACATCTGTCCGCCGTGGCGTTCAACGATTTCTTTGCTGATGGCCAGACCGAGCCCCCAGCCTTGTTTTGTGGATGATCGGGCGATGGGTGCACGGTAAAAGAGCTCGAAGATGTGTTGCTGTTGTTCTAAAGGAATGTGTGAACCGGTATTGTGGATCTGGAGTAGCACCTTATTTTGCTCCTGTCTCATGCTTACCCGTATGGTTGCATCCCTGGGGAATACTTGATGGCATTGGTGAGTACGTTTATGAGTACTTGTGAGATGCGTTCGCTATCAAGCTGGATCATAAAGGGGGCTGGAGGCAGTTCTAGATCCACATGGCGGCCAGTCAGGGTAATTTGCTCTTCCACAACTTCACGGCACAGACAAGTGAGATCACAGGGAGCCAGTCGCAAGGGGAGTCCGCCCGTTTGCAAACTACTCAGGTCAAGCAGGTCATCAACTAATGCATGCAGGCGCCGTGTTTGCGCCTCCACCTTTGCTAATTGAGCAGGCAGGTTTGTGAGGCTCGCGGGTAGATTTTGTTCTTTGGCGAGACTGCGTGTAGTAATCTGGACATATCCGCGTATGGTGGCGACTGGTGTCTTTAACTCATGAGCGGCTCGTGAAAGAAACTGGTCTTTGAGCTGATCCATCTGTGCCAATTTGGTATTGTTTTCGGCAAGCGCCTGATTATTCTCTGCTAATTCTCGCGCCTGTGTGCGCGCCTCCTGTTCAGCTAGCAATAGACGCTGCCGATCTCTCTCTCGTAGAACAAACAGGAACAGCAAAAAAAGTTGTGCAATTATAAAGGGGATGAAAACTACGATATCTTTCCAGGTGTGAAAGGTGAAAGTGCCAACCGGGGGGATAATAAAATAATCCAAAGCAAGCACACTGAGTACAATGGAGAATAGAGCCGGACCAATGCCCCACACGAGTCCAATGACAATCGTCACAATGTAGCTGGTTGACCCAATAAAACGGTTGTCGATTCCCAGGGTGGCTTCGAATGCCGGCACGAGGAGGGATACCCCAACAAAAGGAAAAGCCAGTAGATAGCCAACGAGAGGAGCACGCCACCAACTCCGTCTCCTGCGATTCCCCTGCTCGTGAGGCTCTCCAGGACGTTCGTTCCTTTGCATTATGGCCTCGAAAAAAAATTGTCAATACACCTGCAACTCATTGATCGGCTTGTCTGAGCAGAAAAGATGAAATAGCAGAGTTTCCACTATTCGCAAGCACTCCTTTCTACTGCTAGTTACTCTAGCAGCAATGGCGCAGAAATGCAAGTGAACAGCAATTTGATGAGAAAGGTAAAAGCTGCGTTCTGGTCGCGTCCGGGACAGTGCCCGTCTGATGGAAGAGCGCCACCGTACCGGCAGCGCTGCCGGTACGGTACGGTTATAGATATTGACTGGTTAGCGAATGTCTGGCGCCGAGGAGTTCTCTCGGTGTGCCCTCGAAGATGATCTGGCCGCCTTTGTTGCCGCCTTCTGGACCCATATCAATGATCCAGTCTGCGTTGCGGATCACGTCGAGATGGTGCTCAATCACGATTACGGTGTTCCCGCCATCTACCAGCCGGTTCATGATGGTGAGCAGGCGACCAATATCCGAAAGGTGCAGCCCGGTGGTTGGCTCATCCATGACATAGATACTGCCCTGTTTGTGGAGTTCGCTAGCCAACTTCATTCGCTGGCATTCGCCGCCGGAGAGCGTGCTCAGGGGTTGGCCCAGCGTCAGGTAATCCAGGCCTACATCGCTCATCGCCTGGAGCTTTGGCCGTACGCCTTTGATGGTAAAAAACTCTAGCGCCTGGTGGATGGTCATGCCCAGGACATCGGCGATGGATTTGCCGTTGAAGGTATAGGTCAGTACCTCTTCCTTAAAGCGTTTCCCTTCACATACTTCGCAAGGAAGCTTGACTCCTTCAAGAAAGCCCAGGTCGGTGTAGGTCACGCCCAGACCCTGACAGTTAGAGCAGGCTCCCTTGGAGTTAAAGCTAAACAGACCGGCGTCAACGTTGTTGGCGGCCGCGAAGGCCTTGCGTACCTCATCCATAATACCGGTATAGGTGGCGGGATTGGAGCGACTGGAGGTGCCCACGGGCGCCTGGTCAATCACGATTGCTTTCTGATGCTGACTGAGAAAGGCTTCATTGATGAGCGAGCTTTTGCCTGAACCAGCCACGCCAGTGATGACCGTCAGTACGCCTGTGGGAATATTCACGCTGACATCCTGCAAATTATTCACTGTCGCGTGGACGATTGGCAGCGTTCCGGTCGCCTGGCGAAAGCTCTCCTTCAGCGGCCTCTTACGCAACAAATAGTTGCCGGTCAGCGTATCGGCCTGGAGCAGACCGGCGTAATCGCCTTCATAGACAATCGTGCCGCCTTCGCTCCCGGCATATGGTCCCATATCGACGATGTAATCGGCCTTCGTAATCACATCAGGATCGTGCTCTACGACAATGACCGTGTTCCCTTTGTCGCGCAATTGTTCCAGGAGTTCGTTCAGCCGATGGACATCGCGTGGATGAAGTCCGATGCTCGGTTCGTCAAAGATGTACATGACATCAACCAGGCTGCCGTTCAGATGCTTGACCATTTTGACCCGCTGCGATTCACCTCCAGACAGGGTATCGGTGGATCGATCCAGGCTGAGATACTCCAGCCCAATCTCCACCAGATGTTGCAGCCGTTCGGTCAATGTGCGCACGATTGGCGCCGCCGCCGGTTCTGTGATATCCTTGACGACCTCTAACAGCTCATCAACCTCCATCGCTGCCATGTCGGCAATATTGTATCCCTTGACCTTACAGTTTAAGGCGGCCTGATTGAGGCGGGCACCCTTGCAGAGCGGACAGGGACCGAGCTTCAAAAAAGGCTCGACCTTTTGCCGGATGCGTGGCGAGAGCGTCTGGATGTCCCGCGCAACAAACCTGCGATTGAACTTGTACACCAGACCCTCATAGGTGTTGTACGGCAGAATCGTATGTTTGCGCGGTTCGCTGTAGAGAAGCAGGTCCCGTTCCTCTGCTGTGTAATCGGCTATCTTCTTGTCATTGTCGAAGAAGCCAGAAAGCCCATAAATATCGCATTCTCCGGCGGTCAGCCCCGGGGCGATGACCGCTCCCCCATTCAGCGATTTCGTGGTATCAATCAGTCCGTCAAGGCCAATACCGATCTTGCGGCCAAGCCCATTACATTCCAGACACATACCCTGGGGATCGTTGAAGGAGAACGCATTTGCATAGCCCACATAGGGTTGACCGATGCGTGAAAAGAGCAGGCGCAGCACAGACGCGATATCAGTCACCGTGCCCACCGTCGATTGCGATCCGCCACCCAGGCGTTTCTGATCAACAATCACCGCCATACTCAGGTTCTCAATCCCATCGGCGTCTGGTTGCGGATAGCGTGGCAGGAAGCTACGCACAAACATGCTAAAATTCTCGAACAACAGCCGTTGTGCTTCGTTGGCGATGGTATCAAATACCACCGATGACTTCCCAGATCCGGACACGCCGGTAAAAATAGTGATTTTGCGCTTGGGCAGCCTCAGCGAGACATCCTTGAGGTTATTCTCGCGAGCGCCACGAATCTCGATATATTCTTGAACCATACTGATAGATGTGCCCTCCGGAGCTTTTTGGTTTCCACACTTGGAACGCCTTTGTTCAGTCCCTTCCAGGCGTCTGCGCTCCTACCATACAGCCAGGAGCGCAGACACTTGAAGCGGTTGATTGCAGAGATGATGGCAATACTGATCGCCAGCCGAGGCGACTAGGACTGAACTGCCAGCCAGCCGTTGCCATCGGGATCCTGAAGATCAAACCACCTGACGCCAGAGCCCGGTCCATACAGGTCATTCTTAATTTCATCGACCTGGACGCCTCTGGCTTTGAGCTCATTGTAGGTTGCTTCAATATTTGAAGTCGAAAAATAGAGCTTCATCGTACCAGGTTTCATATGTTCATGCATCGTCGACAGCGTCAGCGTGGCACCCCCTCCTGGGAGCGCCAGCGAGACCCAGTGGTGAGCGCCCTGTCCATAGTCTGTGGTGACAGACCAGCCCAATTGCTCCGCGTAGAACGTTTTGGCCTTCGCCATATCGGTGACTGCGATCATTACCATTAGAAGTTTTTCATCAGCCATCAGTTCAGTTCGCGTGATGCGGGTACCCCTCGGTTTACCCATGGGGAGGAGCATCACGCACTCCTTTCGTGTGTGTACTCATAGCCGTCTGCCCGATGCAAACGGCGCATATATTTGGGATGAACATCGGTTTTGCCCAGGTGAAATGATGGACGATGGCGGATGGCAATCCGTCCCTGATAGGTGCCCTTCGGGGTGATCGCCCTGACCATATCGCCTGTTCGATAGCCCAGGTAAGAGCCTTTGCGTGCTTTGTGCTGTTTGGGAAAGCCGTACTTGTCAGGCACACACATCTGGCGCCTGCCGTTTCCCATGGCTTTGATTACCAACGGTTTGACACCCTTGATGATCAGGACAGCGGGGGTACTCCTGCCCACGTTGGCGGCATCGATCCAGTGCTCTTTGCCGAGTCCTCTCGTGATGCGGTTGTACTTCGTTAATCCGCCTGAGCCACACTCAACAGGCAACCTCGTGGCTTTCAAGCGTTCGTGAAGGGCCCAACGCGTCGCATTCACCGCGGCGGCATCCTTGAGTGGTGTTTTTGCCTGTGCCTGGATACGCTTCAGGACCTCCGGTTTCTTTTTGAGGAAGGTCACAATATCCTGCGTCCCTTTGGCCGTGTTGCACTTCTCACACGCTAGACACAGATTGCTGACTCTATTGGTGCCACCATTGGCGCGGGGGTGAATGTGTTCTATTTGCAAAGGAAGGTCTTTCGCCCCACAATAAGCACAGGTCCGTTGCCATTTTTCCAGCAGTCGGGTAGCCGAGTGAGCATTGCTGCCCCTCGGCCCCCTCAGAACGGCCCGTGAAAGTTTCCCTTCAAGCCGCTCAAGCAAATCACGAACTTCCCTACCCCGATAGCTCATCTTTTACATCCTCTCCAGCGTGGATCTTTTGATGGCAGAATGCGTGTACTAACACGAGATTGCCGTAGTTGCTTTTTCCACCCTTTGCCTTTGGTATCCTGTGATGCACATGAAGCTCCTCGTCGTTGAAGAGCGTCTCTCGACATTCCAGGCAAATTCCCTGTTGTCTCTTGGCGATCTTCTGCCTACTGGGTGTAAGATCTTTGGCTTTTGCCGCGTTTCTTCTCTGCCAGTAGTCTTTCAGGGTTCGATCGTCAGGTGACGCCGTTCCTTTGACCAGGATGTGCCTCTCAATGGGAAACCATCGGTATTTGAGCAGGTGTTGACCTGTTTGTCTGTCTCCAAACACCCAATGGTCTTGCCTGTCCAGGTTGAACTTCCCCCAATATTTGCGTTGTTGCCATTTCTTGGGTTTGTGGGGGTGCATTCGCTTGACGTGCCTTACCTCTTTGTAAAACATCCAGTTATCAAGCTTGTTGAATGTTTCCTTGGCTGTTCCCGTTCGGTAATAGTTCACCCATCCGCGAATGATCGGGTTAAGTTTCCACAGGATTTTCTGCATTGTCCATCCTCGGACCGCTTCCCATTCCTGCTTCATCTTCTCTCGATGTTTCTGTACCGCTTCTTTGCTTGGTTTGGTCAGCAGCTTCCATCCTGTTTTTGTGTTTGCGGCTTTGTAGTGTCGCATGTTAAAGCCCAGGAAGTTGATCCCTTCTGTCAGATGAACAATGTGGGTTTTCTCTGGTGAAAGAGCTAACCCTCGTTTGCCCAACCATTCAGTAAGGATCTGTTTGACCTTTTCGGCATCTTCCTGGCTCTCACAAAACACACAGAAGTCGTCTGCGTACCTCACTAATGCTCGTTTGCTGTCCAGTTCACCACGTTTTCGATGCTTGATCTGCAACGCTTCTTCCATTCCGTGAAGAGCAATGTTGGCGAGTAACGGACTGATCACGCCACCTTGAGGCGTTCCCGCCTCTGTTTCGTAAAACACTCCTTTATCCATGTATCCTGCTTTTAGCCACTGCTTGATGAGTTCACACCCTGGAACGCTTCCAATGGTTTTGAGCAGGTGCTCATGCGAAATGTTGTCGAACGCGCCTTTGATATCGGCGTCGAGAACCCATTTCTTTCGCTTGTTTGGGCGAGCTAGCCTGTAGATTTTCTCGATAGCATCATGGCACCCCCTACCCGGTCGAAATCCGTAACTACATCCTTCAAATCGAGCTTCCCAGCTTGGTTCAAGGGCATTCTTGACCATTGCTTGAATGCAGCGGTCTATCATTACAGGGATTCCGAGTGGGCGTTGTTTGCCATTTGCCTTCGGGATGTACACGCGACGCGCGGGTTTGGCCGTCCAAAGGAAGTAGTGACCGAGATGATCGACCATTCGACCTCTGGCGGCTGGTGTTTTTAAGAGAACCTTATCCACTCCCGGCGTATTTTTGCCAGTGTTGAGTTGCGCAACTCGTCTCACGCTCACCAAACGGTTCGCACGACTGCGCAACATGAGCTTTTGGAGCGAGCGGACGCGTTTCCCATCGCCCGCCTGGGTTGCCCGAAAGATCCGCTGTCTCAGATTACGAACACGCCGCTCCTGCTGGTGCCAGTCAATGCCGTTCCAGTTGGTGTCGGGGTGCGTTTCGGTTCCGTTTGCTAAGGTTTTGCCTTGCATCTAACTTTTCCCTCAATGAGTAATCTTCACATCGTTCTTTGGGTGATTCACCAGAACCACGTTTGCGACCTTTCGATCTGGATATCTCCAGCTGCTATGATGGTCCTATCCGCCAGGTTATGTCTTCCCTTTTGCCTTACGGCTGGCGGCGTTCGCTTCTTGGTTCCTCCTGTTCCCGCTAGGGAGTTAGGCCTTCCTTACGGTTGGCTGACTACCATTGCTAGTAGACCCTATCGGGGTTCCTGTGTCCCGCATATCCGAGATATGAGCGGGGTGGGTGCCCTCTTTACTGCGGGGAGGTCTGGTGTCCTAGCTGACAGGAATATCGCCTGCCAGCCTTCATGAAGAGGAATACCGTCCCTTCATCTTTCTCCCAACATCATCGTCTTTGTTATCCACATTCCGATGACCAGTGCCTAACGCAGCCTCATCAAGGGTTCACTCGCGTTCACCCGTCCGCTCTTCACCTAGCCCGGTTCCGCTTTGTGGCTAAACTTCCCCTTAGACATTTCCTCTGGCTTCGCACCCTCCCGTTACCAGGAACGCACGCAGAAGATGGTGACAGGCTTGGACACTTGCCTGGAGGAGTTCTGAGGCTCCTCACTCAAGATAAGCGATTAGCACATCGCACAATATTCACGCACTTCGTAGCCAGCCAGGGTGCCTTGCTGATACTCAACGCCAGCTATTTCTGGATTCTCCATCTGTTGCAGATCAAAACGCACCAACTCCATACTGATCGCAGTAATCGGGCAGACACGAGAAAGACGAGCTACCCAGGTCAACACATTGGCCCCCCGACTTCCTAACGATGGTGGAAGCCACCCCTTCTTTTTGTTGCGCCGATTGGCCCAGCGAGCTTTTCTATAGCGTGTCTTCCGGTTTCGGCGTGACCGTCTCACCACTCTTCGGTCATCCAGGGATGCTTTCACCGCGTGCCCACGATGTGACAATTCTGCCGCAAAGACCACTTCGCCAGAAACATCGTTGACAATGGCAATGCCCGTGATTTTGCTGCCAGGATCGATCTTGACCCGCAACGGTTGTACTGCTGGTTCACGCACCTCAATCTTCAGGATAAGCGTAAACGGGTACCGGCGAAAGATCGACGCCTTCCCCTCTTTGAGGAGCATGCGTGCTCTTCCCGGATGCACCGGGTTGAGTGGTTGGTAGTTCGTATCAATGACAAAAACCTTGCTCATAAAGAGCCTCTACTTTCGTAGGTGATGTGTTCCTCGTCAAGGTTCGTGAGTGGTTTAGCGCCAATGACACTGGATTCACCCTGTACTCCTGTTTAATCATTGACCGTAGTGGTCGGAGCTGGAAAGCACCCCGACTATTTCACTCCGAACGTAGTCATTTAAGACTGAGACTGGTCAGGTATGGGCTTACCGGAGCAAGCCCCCGCATTCATGCGTGGGGTTCCTGACTGTCAAAACCTACCTTTCACATACTATTAAAAAGCATGCCGTAAAACGGCGCATTTTCTTTATCATTACTCTGACGAACCAGCACGCAGAAATGTGACCGCTGGATATGCATATGCGGGCGGAGCATTCGCAGCCCATTCTCACGCAAACAGAAAAGCTTCTGCATGCCTTATTCAGTTCTCAAGATACTACTTACCTCTTCTTTATAGCAGAGAAAAAGCCGGAAATGCAAGGGCGAAAGCCCCAACCACTCTCATCGCATCTACCGTAGGTTCGGAGCTTGCCTCCGATTTTGCTCCACAATCCTGCCCAAAGCAAAGAGGTCCCGGCCAGAAGATTCCGACCGGGACCTCTTTGCTGTGTTGCCTGGTTTAGACAAATTTATAGGAATCAAGGATGGGTTGGATCATATTTTTCATATCAGCATCAGCGGTACCGGCTGTCAATGAGTAGGTCATGAGATAGGACATATTGCCATGCTGGACGGCAAGCGAATAAATTTTCAGTGATACCATTTTGCCCTTATTATTGGTGTCCATGGTAGCCGCTTTCTGCTTCCAATCCTCACCACCAATTTTTGTTGTGGCAGGAGTGGAAGGATCTTCTTTATAGTTTTTGCCGGCCATTTTGAGGGTGCCCATCATGGCATTCACAGCATCATCCAGATTGGCTTTTTTCCCCTGCGTATTCAAGGCATTGACCGTGAAGATTTCAGCACTATCTTTGTTCGCACCAGTCCAGAGATGGTTTTGGTCTGCTGGAAAGTCCAATCGGAGGGCGAGTAGTTCGCAGTAAAGCCGTTGCCTTTAAACACGCTCGTGGGTTTAGTGTAGCGTGGGGGTAGCCTGTTTGGCGGCCGGTGTAGAGCTGGCCTGGCCCGTTGTTCCACAGGCGCTTAAAACAAATGTGAACAGGACAAGGCAGAGGGCAAGTGTTAACCAGCCGGATAAACGAAATTTCGCTTTTTGCATCAGGGCATCAACCTTTGCATTCATGTACTACTTATCATAGTAATAAGAAATCAATTAAAGTTTGTGTATTTATTTATTTACTATTTAAATGCACAAATATAGAACGTTAAGCACTAATAGAAAGTTACAAAATTTCCATCAAATTTTGCATTCTCTTTATATTACTCATATAACAGATATATTGAATTTTTGACGTGCAGATTCACAAATTTATCATACTGCATAAAAGTACGTAAATAGACAAAATGATCTATTGCATCTTTGTTGTGGTGACGCAGAGGAGAGTTACTGATAATGAGAATTGTGGTTGATTTAAATAAATGCCAGAGCTATGGTCAGTGTGTCTATGCCGCGCCGACGATCTTTCGTCTGCACGGTGAAGAATCACTTGAATATGATTACGCACCCGATGATGCTTTGCGCGAACAGGTTGAGCGAGCCGCGGCCGCCTGTCCGGTGCAGGCGATTCAGATCGGGCGGTCCAGCGAGCCGCTCCCTATGGTGAAGCGGCCGCATGAGGCAGATCCAGAGACAGGGAAGGAGTCGGCCTCATGAGTATGGACAGACAGGATGGGGCGCGCTTTGATGGTCGCGTGGTGATTGTGGGGGCTTCGCTGGCTGGCTTGCGTGCGGCCGAGGCGCTGCGTGCGCAGGGCTTCAAGGGTCAGTTGACCTTGATCGGTGATGAGCCGTATCCACCCTATGATCGTCCTCCGCTCTCCAAGACCGTGTTGAGCGGCTGGCTGCCAGTCTCACATACCTATCTGCCGCAACTGCAGGACATTAACGCGGAGTGGTTGCTTGGCGTGGCCGCGACCGGTCTGAATCTACAGGAGCATGTGGTGGAGCTGGCGGATGGTCGGCGCATTCCGTTTGATCGTTTGTTGATTACCACAGGCACGCGGGCACGGCCCTGGCCCGATGCGGCGCAGATGGCCCTGGATGGCGTCTTCAGTATTCGTACGCTGGATGATGGGCAGCGCCTGCGCGAGGTGCTGGCCACTAAACCTGAACGCGTGCTGGTGATCGGTGCCGGCTTTACGGGTTCAGAGGTGGCCTCGGTCTGCCGCGAACTGGGACTCAATGTGACGGTGGCGGAGCGTAGTGCGGCTCCTCTGGCCGGTGCGCTCGGTGGGGCGGCCGGGATGGTGGCGGCGCGTTTCCAGCGTGCGCACGGTGTTGATCTACGCTGTAACGTGACGGTGCTGGCGCTGGAGGGTGATGCCAACGGCCACCTGAGTCGCGTGCACCTCTCGGATGGTGATGTGCTGGATGTGAAGGTGGCGGTGGTGGCGCTGGGCGCGGTCCGTAATGTCGAGTGGTTGCTTTCTTCGGGCCTGGCCGTATCCGCGCGTGGCGTGGCCTGCGACGGTTCCTGTCGCGCCTTCGATGCCAACGGGATCGTGCTGGATGATATTTTTGTCGCGGGAGACGTGGCACGCTGGCCGCACCCGCTCTATGATGGTCAATTGCTGGCCGTCGAACACTGGGGGAATGCCGTGGAGCAGGCTGAGGCGGCGGCACACAATATGCTTTGTAGTCCGGCTGAACGCAAGCCACACCGGCCCCTACCCACCTTCTGGTCCAATCAGTTTGGCCTCAATATTAAAGCCGTTGGCCTGCCGACCGTGGCCGACCAGGTCGTGGTGACGCAGGGATCCGTTGAGCGCAAGCGCTTCGTGGCGGCCTATGGCAGAAAGGACGCCTGGTGGCGGCCGTGGCGGTCAACATGCCGCGCTCGCTGGGCATCTATACACAGATGATCGAGGCGCGCGCCCCCTTCCCACCGCATTTGAACGCGCCAGATGGACCCACCGAACTGAACGTGATGCCGTCCGGCTTCCCTGCACCTGGTCAATCCACGCATAGTCCGGTGGCGACCTCGACCGGCCCGGGACCTTCGACGCCCCCACAGCCGGCCGGTGGACCCGAGCACGCGGCTGAGAGCGATCCCCGCGTTCCCTCTGGTCCTACATCCCTCTAGGGACACATCAAGAGAGAAAGGGCCGGGAAGCGGCCCTGTTCTCTCCTTGGCCCAGTGACTTCAAAGGATCAAGAAAAGCGAACCTACACGTTTTAACTCTCTTGATCCTTTGAGAAGGTGTTCCTTCACCGTCATGCTATCATTTCACTTAAGCGCTTTTGTGACCATAAAAATATGGTGGAGAAAAGCAGCGGATCGTCCGTCGAGTGGGCGCCACACGCGAGGCCGGCATGCGGCGTGATCATGGAGCGAGGGGCACAACGAGCAGCGCATGCCTGTGGCGCCTCCACCGAGACGGATTATGGTTCGCGATCCTCTCCGAGAAGGTACGGGGAGGATCCACGCGCTCACCCACCACGTTGCTGCGCGAGCAGGCAACAGCACGGCACCCACGATCCCTGGAGGCGCCACAGCACTGCGTGTCGTGCTCCCACGCTGGCCTGCGCAAACGCAGCAGGGCGGCCTCCGCGTGTGGCGCCCACTCCACGTACACGACGCCCCGCTACGGAGTTGGGCTTATCTCCTCCACCAAAAAGTTTTATGCACGCTTCCGTTTTGGATATTGTTAGGAAGAAGAGTATTATTAGCATAATTGAAATGTTTGCTAGATCGAGGAGATAATATATGTGCAGGAATATCAAGACACTCTACAATTTTGAGCCACCAGTGACCGATGACGAGCTTCATGCGGCGGCATTGCAATTTGTGCGCAAGGTGAGCGGTTTCAATAAGCCATCCAAAGCCAACGAAGCGGCCTTCCAGGCGGCCGTTGATGCCATCGTTGAGGTTGAGCGTACGCTGCTCAATTCGCTGGAGACGAATGCGCCACCCAAAAACCGCGAAGAAGAAGCGGCCCTGGCCCGAGCCCGTAACGCGCAACGTTTTGCCCGTTAATTCTATTATAGAATGATGTAACGAAATATCTTGAATAGAGGGAGTGTATTATATGGTTATTTTACGGCCGATGGCGGAAACGGAATTTCAGGCTTATCTGGAGCCGGCGATTCAGGATTATGCGCAGAATATATTTGAGAATGGGACGTTGACGGAAGCTCAGGCGTTGGAGCGCTCGCGTCAGCAATATGGCGAGCTGTTGCCGCAGGGTCTGGCGTCGCCGCGGCAATATTTATTTACGCTTGTTGAGCCCGAACAGCAGCAATCCGTGGGCATTCTCTGGTTCGCGATCGAGGAGCGGCCGGGGCGCGCACCATATGCCTTTGTCTATGATATCCGTATCAATGACGCTCATCAGCGCCATGGCTATGGTTCGCAGGCTTTCCAGGAGATGGAAAAGAAGGTGCGTGAGCTTGGCATTAACCAGATCGCGCTACATGTCTTCGGTAGCAACACCGGTGCCCTGGAAATGTATAAAAAGCTCGGCTATATCAGCACCGACGTCAACATGGCCAAAACCCTGGATCCTGCCTGATCAGCAGGGATCAGGACAGGTAGCGAGCGGCGAAGGTGGTGTGTTCGGATGGTAGCAGGGCCAGGGTTTTGAGGAAGAAGCGTGAGAGGCCGCGCTGCAGGGCGTGGTCGATGGCCCCCTGGGCTTCGTCATAGCGACCCAGGGCGGCCAGAGCCATCCCGCACCAGAAGTAGCTATCCCCACTGAAAGGGCGCGAGAAGGTGATGTCTAGCTCAAACTGGTTGAGGGCATCCATATATGCTCCATTAAACCAGAGGTCCATACCTTGATACATGTGATGGAGGCCATTGCGATCTACGAGTGCTGCCAGGCTGGTAAAGCGCGCACGTATTTCGTCGGTAAGCTGTGGTTGCAGGCAGAGCTGACACCATTGGAGAGCCAATGGGTGAATAAGCTCTTGTGGCTCAAGCGCACAACTTTTCTGGAAATCAGCCAGTCCTTGCGTATAGTTGCCCAGGATCATATGCGCGTGGCCGCGGTTATGATAGGCACTCGAGGTAGTGGGCTTCAGTTCTATGGTTTTATTGTAGTCGGCAATTGCCTCAGAATAGTGTTTGAGGCGCATATGACAGATGCCGCGGTTAAAGTATTGAACGGCTAGTTGTGGGTGCCTCGCAATTGCCTGGTCATAATCTTTGAGGGCGGCCGCATAATTTCTAAGTCCAAAGAGGGCATAGGCTCGATTATAATATGCGCTCGCAAGATCAGACTTCAGGTGCACGGCCTGGTGAGCATCGCGCAGCGCTTCAGGATATCTTGTTAATCCCAGGAAGGCGGCCGAGCGATTATTATAGGCCATAGCCGCTTCGGGATTGATATAGATGGCTTGATCACAGTCCGCGATCGCTTTATCGAATTCCTTGAGACAGAGCCTGACCCAGGCTCGATTGATATACATGGCTTCGCTCCAGGGCAGCACGACGAGGAGCGCGGAATAATACCAGGCGGCCCAGCGATAGCGCTTCAGGTAGCGTATCAGCGCATAGCCGATGAACTGTACCACTATTCCAATAATCACCAGCACGCAGAGAATATTGCCAAATAGATTCAAGATCGCCAAAGCATCCATGCCGTGCACCTTCCCCTTTTTCGTTATTCCTGCAAAGACAAGCCTCTCAATAGCCTCTACTATAGAGGCTTCTCCACGCCGTGTCAAATGCGTTTTCAGGCGGAGTCGCGTCAAATCAGGCGGAGTCGCGTTTAAATAGTACGACGGTATTATATTCAGCTTTATCTATCTGTAAACTGAGGCTGGTACGTATATATACTGTACTATCGAAAAGCGATCATAAAACGGAATAGTATTATTTTATAGAGAAAGGCAGGGGATGTCTTGGAGACGATAAAGCAAGACGTCGCGTCAGACGATACGACGCTTGAGCCCACGGGCGAACTTCCCCGGCTATCCTGGACGCGCATTGTCGCGATTAGTATTTTTGCGCTGGCCTTGAATTTCCAGTGGGCAGCCCTCGGTACGATTGTATTGCCAAGCCAGATCGTGAAGATGGTCGGTGATATGGATAAAGGGACCGCGCTGGCTTTTGTGCTGATTCCGGGAGCGTTTGTGTCGCTGTTTGCGAATCCCTTATTTGGCTGGCTCAGCGATCGTACGCAGGGTCGGCTGGCAGCCTGGGGACGCCGCCGACCTTATATCTTTTTGGGCACGCTGGGCAGTGTGGCCTCGTTGATCTGGATGGCGACGTCGCATAGCATACTCTCGCTGGCACTGGCCTATGCCACAACCCAGTTTGTCAATAATGCGGCCCAGTCTCCATTCCATGCCCTGTTGCCCGATATCGTGCCAGCGCAGCAGCGCGGCCTGACATCGGGCGTGATCGGTATTTTTGTGATCATCGGCAATATCGGCGGCGTTCTGCTGGCCGGCCACTTTATCGATGCATCCCTACCTATTGGACTCTACACCCGGGGACTCTGGCTGACCTATGGCTTCATCATCGCGATCCTGGTGATCTTTATGGTGATTACGCTGTTCAGCGTGCAGGAAAAGTCTGTCGCGGTGCGTCGCCAATCCAGACAGGAGCCACGACCACTGTCATACTGGCTACGTCTGCCTGCTACGCGCACTATCGCGGGCGTGCTGGTGGCGGCCTGCCTGCTCTGGGGGGGCATCAACTTATGGAATGAGTGGCGACCGAATGGCATCATCATTAATAGTAATCTTGAGCAAGTCGTCATTGAAGTCATCATCACCCTCGGCATCCTGCGCCTGTTCGATTTTCGGCCGCGGCGCGATCCCGATTTCGCCTGGGTGCTGGCGACGCGCCTGATCATGATGCTGGGCATCAACATCATCCAGTCCTTCCTGCAATACTATATGCGGGACGTCGTTAAAGTGGCGCATCCAGAGCAGGCCACGACCAACTTCCTGATCGTGGTCTCGCTTACCAGCCTGGTAAGCGCCTTTGCGGCCGGCTGGTTCTCGGATCACTTTGGGCGCAAGCGACTGGTCTATATCGCGGGCGGATTGATGACGGTGGTTGGCTGTGTCTTCGTGGTCACGCACCAGTTACCGCTGTTGCTGGCCGCCGGAGCCATCTTCGGACTGGGCTATGGGGCCTATCAAAGCGTCGACTGGGCGCTGGTCGCGGACACCCTGCCATCCAAAAGCAACTATGCACGCGACATGGGCGTCTGGAACGTCGCGCTCTCGCTGGCCCAGATCGTCGCCCCCGTCATAGGTGGTCCTCTGGTCGACTCCTTTACTCACGCCGGCCAGCCAGTCCTGGGCTACCAGGTCCTCTTTAGCGTCTCGATCATCTTCTGCCTGCTCGGCACCATCACCGTACGCTTTATCCGTGGCGTCAAAAGATGATTCCTTATAATAAAACAGATCCGCCCCATGCTGTATGGGGCGGATCTGTTTTATGGATGGGTGGATTTTAGTTAAAGGTGCCGTTGAAAATTCTGTTATTCTGATCCAGTCGTACTCCCGTGGTAAGGGATGAGAACTGGGAGCCATCACTGGTTGTGATGGTGAGTGTGACATCAAAGATCCAGTCTCTTTGCGCATGGTTATGCAAGGACAGGTCGCGGTCGCGAGCTAGTTGCTCGAACGCGAAGAGGTTGCAGCGACAAGCGCCAATACGTTTCGTTGAAGGAGATAACCTCAACTGTATGGCGTGGCGTCGTGTACGTGGAGAGGGCGCCACACGCGGAGGCCGCACTGCTGCGTTTGCGCAGGCCAGCGTGCAAGAACGACGCGCAGTGCTGTGGCGCCTACAGGGATCGTGGGTGCCGTGGCCAGCCTGCTCGCACCGCAACGTAGTGGGTGAGCGCGTGGATCCTCCCCGTACCTTCTCGGAGAGGATCACGAAACAGGA
Organism: Dictyobacter vulcani; assembly: GCF_008974265.1. Lineage (GTDB taxonomy): Bacteria > Chloroflexota > Ktedonobacteria > Ktedonobacterales > Ktedonobacteraceae > Dictyobacter > Dictyobacter vulcani. The sequence continues at coordinate 4,854 of NZ_BKZW01000007.1, read as the reverse complement.
TCCGTCGCGGTGTAGGCGCCACAGGCATGCGATGCTCTTTGTGCCCCTCGCTCCACGAGAACGCCGCATGCCGGCCTCCGCGTGTGGCGCCCTCTCACGGATGATTCGCTGCTTTTCTCCACCATGTTTTTTATTGCCACAAAATGCTTAAACGAAAAGTATTGGCGACCAGCGCTGCTGGTACGCTGAAGCCTGCTATGCGGGCTGCTGGTTAATAATTGTGTTTTGTTTGTTTTTGCGCTATTTCTAGTATAAAGATGGCAAAAAAACTTATCTGGCTGCCTGATGAGGTAATCAGGCAGCGATGGTGATTCTATGTGCTTATGGGCGCAGGCGCATGTCGTGCAGGAGGGTTTTGAGCAGGTCGGGGCGGTTGGTGAAGAGTCCGTCAGCCCCCAGCTCGATCAGTTGACGCATCAAGGTGGGTTCGTCGATGGTCCAGTAGTAGAGTTCCATGCCGCGGCTGCGGGCCCCCTCGATCAGGCGCTGATCTTTGAGGTTGACGCCGCTGTTGGCGTCCGGGATGGCGAGGATGGTGGAGCGCTGGCGATAGAGCCAGGGCAGGTGGGCTTTATGGGCCAGGACAAAGTTGGCGACTTCGGGCCGCCCGGCTCCGGTGGCTACGCGACCACCACTCAGTTTTCTGGAAGCGTGTCACGACCGCCTGGATGAAGGATGACACAATCACGCGCTCCTCGACGCCATAGCGCTGGATCAGGGCCCACAGCTTTTCCTCGATCTGCGATGGACCGGACTTTGGATAGGCATCCTTGATCTCGAAATGCAGATGATACTTCGCGGCATAGGTCTGAAATATCTCCTCAAGGGCCGGAATTTTCACGCCCCGGCCGCGATAGCTATTGGTCCCCTGGAGATCCTGGAAATGGTAGCCAGCATCCAGTTGCTGTAACTCTGCCAGCGTATAGCTATCGACGCGGCCCTGGCCATTGGTGGTGCGATCCACCGTCGCATCATGGATGCCCACCAGGTGTCCATCGCGGGTCATATGCACATCAATATCCAGAAAATCCACGCCCCCGATCGCATCCGCCACCGCGCAGGCCGCCAGGGTATTGGTTGGAGCCAGATGTTCGCCCCTTGATGCGCAAAAATCAAGGGTCGCGGCAACTCAGGAAAAAGCGTTGGTCCAGCATGTTTCAGCATAACAAATATCCCCGTCCTTTATCCAGTCCCGCCCACAGGCAGGCTTACACTCACAGGACATTCTTTGTCCTCTTGCTATTATGGCACAAAACCTTCAGCGGCGATAACGGTGCTACCAGGATACGATCAGAGGACAGGCGGGCTTGCTGGTGAGCACATGAGTCGCGGGACCACTTCCTGGCGTGTCCAAATTACCTATCAAAGCTCATGTGTCTGGTAGAAAGCTGGAATGCGGTGTTATGATAGATGTCAATTAATAAAGCAGGCATCCACACATGTATATAGCTGAATTTTGTTGTGAAAGAGGAAGGGCGTTATGATTCAATCCACGCATGATCAAGAGACCGTGATGGCGGTATTGCGGCAGATGGGAGGGTACATCGAGGATGGGAGTGTGGGGATGGAGCAGGAATGGCGATATGCGTGGGACGCGAGCAACTTGCAGGTGGTGGCCGGCTTTGATGAACTGGGCAGTCTGACTTCTTTGCAGCTGACCGGCGATACGCTGATTGTACCAGGCGAAATAAATCGGCTGAGCCAGCTTAAAGAGCTACAGGTGTGGGGCCGTGAAAGCGTGTCCTTGCCAGACGACCTGGGCGGCCTGCAACAGCTTGAGACGCTTTCGCTGGCCTGCGCGGTCGCACCCGTTCTGCCTGCTTCATTGAGTCAATTATCCAGCTTGCGCACCCTGGCGCTGTGTGGCTATAGCCAGTGGGAACAACTGCCGCAAGAACTCTGGCAACTCACGCAGCTTGAAAAGCTGTCGTTGAGCCAGTGTCCTGTGGCGCGGCTGTCAGGTCAGATCGGACAACTAGATCAGCTGCGAAGCCTCGCCATCAACGAATGCGGCCTGACCACACTACCTGCGGAGCTCGGCCAACTCACGGCCCTGGAGCAAATCGACCTGCGCCAGAATCAGGTGTCCCTGCTGCCTGCCGAAATAGGAGACCTCTCCCGACTCCAGCGACTCCTGCTGGAGAACAATAGCCTGACCACGCTACCAGAGGAACTGGGTGCCCTTAGTAGCCTGCTAGAACTGAACCTGAATAATAATCCCCTGGAACAACTGCCTGCCAGCCTGGGACAACTGGCCCACCTGCAGTGCCTGTACCTGGCCGCGTGTCCGCTGCGGAGTTTTCCCGAGCAGATCGGACAGCTGGCACAGCTCCAGACCCTGATCTTCAGCGGCCTCAAGATCGGTGGTGAGTCCTGGTCGCAGCATCCTGCCTGGGCAGACGCGATCGGCCAGCTCGCACGCCTGCGCTACCTGTCCCTTGAGAACTGTAACATTTCCTACCTACCAGGCACAGTCGCGCAGTGGCATAGTATCCAGGAACTGGACCTGCGCTGGAACCGGCTGCGCAGCCTGCCAGATGAAGTTGCTGCCTGGACACAACTCCAGGTCCTGGCGCTTTCCTATAATCCCTGGAGAAGCTACCCGCCGCAGTCGGAGAATGGCGGCAGATCCAGCGCCTGCAGCTTTCCCGTACCAGATTGCAACAGCTTCCCCGACCGTAGATGGCTGGCAGCGGCTGCAAGAAATCCAGCTTAATGATAGTCTGCTCGAAACCTTGCCCGTAGCCGTGGGGGCCTGGACGCGGCTGCAGAACTTCTATGCTCAGAACAACCGCCTGCACACCCTTCCTGCGGAAATCGGCCACTGGAGCGAGCTGCGCCTGCTACGACTGCACAAAAACCGGCTCACCAGCCTGCCCGCCACCATCGGCAACTGGATCCAGATCACCGACCTGATCCTCTCATCCAACCGGCTACACGAGCTCCCAGAGCAGATCGGACACCTGAGCCAGCTACACGAACTGATCCTATCCAACAATCGCCTGCAGGCCCTTCCCGAGCAGATCGGGACCCTGGCGCACCTGCACACCCTCAACCTGATGAATAACCTGCTTGAGACCCTGCCCGTTGAACTAGCCCAACTTGGCACCCTGCACCACCTGATGATCTACAACAATCCTTTGCAGGAGATCCCGGCCGAGATCAAAGCCGCGCTCAAAGATTGCGATATCTATATGTAGTGTTTTTTTTGCCCAACAAATTTCCAACAGCAGGAGAAATCTATGCAAGGTGATCCTCCATATTATGATCCTTCTAGACCTGGTGGACCAGGCCTGGAACCAAAAGTAAAATCTTCAGTAAAATCTTTTACGGAAGAAGAGGCCAAAACGTTTGCTGAAAACCATCGTTTCATCCACGCTGATCCAAATAGTAAAAGGAAGTTGTCAGTGTTACGTTTATGACCAGTAAACAAGCATCTGTACTTTTGAATGATGGTTCTATTGGTGTGCCAGATAATGACCTTGTTTGTGTTGTAGAGTTGAAAGGCCTACGTGTGGTCGCTTCAAACCCTGCGGTACCCCCAGAAAAACGCGTAGCACAATTTGCCAAAACATATTTAGTTCTTGATGCCCAATCAGGGAATGCTTTGCTTGAAGGCCATTCATAACCCAGTGACACTCCTATTTTTCGTTTAACGAGTTTTGTGGCGGCGAAAGACGTTGTGCAGAAAAGCAGCAAATCGTACGTGGAGAGAGCGCCACACGCGAGACGCTCTCTGTCAAGGGGGGCCAAAAAAGACCTTTTCAGCTCATATCCCGAAGGCTTTTTGAGCACAGACTGACCCAGTGCCCTGATGCTGGGTGTGCAACCAGCACACCCAGATGATGAGACAGGGTACGGTCGTTCAATGGGTGAGGCTCGTTTCGCTTTTGACTCGCCGTGGTCTCAAGCCCGCTGCTCTTCCCCTTGACTCCACGGGCGCCAGAGGCCCTCCCATTGAAGCAAAGAGTTGCTGTATCGGTTCCAATCGCGGATCTCTGGGTGCTCCGCTGTCGCGTGCTGCCGTGATCTGCACGGCATGCCGTGCAGATCACGGCAGCACGCACCGCTCAGGCGGCCGCTGGCGCATGGCGAGCCTGGGCTTGTACAAACGTGTCCTCCTGATAGGTCTCTTTCTTGCGCCGCATCGCCCAGATAATCCGAAGCCATGTATTGGCCAGCCCCCGAAAAATGGTCGCACTCTTTTTGCCTTGCTTCTTTTTCTGGTCATGATACGCTCGCGCCCAACTGATGTTCTTGCAACTCTCTGCCGCCAACAGATACACTGTAGCGCGAAGCGTTTTGCTACACGCTTGGCGTTGCACTACATAGCGACTGTTGCCGCTTTGTTTGGTGACTGGAGCGGTGCCTGCGAGTTGTTGCGCGACGGCGACAGTGGCTTCATGAGGGTCAATGACCGCCAACTCCGCCAGCAACCGCGGGCCCAATCGCTTGCCAGAATTGGGGAGGCTCGCGAAGACCTCATATTCATCTTGCTGCTGATAGAGCTCCTCAATGGCCAGATCATAGTCATGGATCTGCGCCATGAGGGTGTGCAGTTGGGCGACCAGCGTTTGCGCCAGTCGGGATTTGGCATGCACCACCGCCGCGCTCGCCTCCAGGTGCGGTTGTTGAAGCAGTGGCCAGACCCGTTGCGCACACGGTAGGGGATGAGGATGGCGTGCCTGTTTGAAGATCTGGGTCAGCTCCTCTACGCTTGCCTGATGTGCCTGCTCAGGAGTCGGATAGGCGACGATGAAAGCGAGCAAACTTTTCTGCAACGTGGTCCCTTTGTCAAAGGCGTCGAGGACCACCGGGTAGTACGCTTTCAAGCCACGCAGCCGGTACGTTGTA
>NZ_BKZW01000006.1 GCF_008974265.1 Dictyobacter vulcani | reverse complement strand
TCAACGCTGCCTGCCCTGCCTTCAGCGCCAAGATGTTCCTGGATGTGTATCTCATCCTGCTTCTTTTGAAACCGTGCTGCGATGAAGAGGTGAACGGACGCTGACCGTTGCGTCTTCACACGCTGGGCGACAGAATGCTTCCAGATCCTGTCAGGCTCTGGAACCTGCGATGGAACTCGGCCTTGCACTGACTCACCGCAACAGTGCGCACGACCGAAATTTGCTCCGGCTCACGCAGTTTTGCCAGTCGCTCTCAGTGAGCCAGCCGTTCCCAGTGGGGTCAGCCGCTCCGGTAATCTATGGTCCTGCGCAGTGGGCCAAACGCTCGTTTACCGGCGGTTTTCCTGGCTCAGTGTTTACGCTGCAACCCGACGGTACCTTGCGCTGTCCCGCTGATCATCCGCTGTACGCGCAAGAGCGTCGACCCGAACATGATGGCTCTCTGCGTGTCTTGTATGCGGCCGCATTGGCTTCTGTCGGGCTTGCCCCTTGCGCGAGCAGTGTCAAGAACATCCTTCCACCAAAAAACCACGCCGCGTCAGTGCCGTCTTCTTGGCCTCTGCCTCCTGATCCGCTCTCTGCTCCTGCGGTGCCATCCTTGCCGCATGTTCCCGTCGTGTCTCCGTCGGCTCCCTTGCTCTGGCGCGATTGGGCCTCGTCGCTCTGTGCGCCGTCACTGGACCCAGCTCCTACGGCGAGAAACAGCCACCTTTTCCTGGGAAGCTTGCCCTCAGTCCTCACAGCCAGCACATCCTCTGAAGCAGACGAGACGCTGCTGACTCGCGAGCAGCGTGCTCATTATCGGCTCTCTGGTTCCCAGCGGCCTCGCTCGCAATGCCCTCCGCTGATGCTCCCAGTCTCTCTGTTCTTTTACATGCCTGCCCTGTCCGCTTCGTTACGAAACGTGTGGCCCTCCTCCTCAAAGCCGTCGCGAAGCCTTTTTCCTGTCTTTGGCCAAACCTTCCAGCGCTGCTGGCTGGCATCACCTCTTCATCGAAGTCTATCGATGCAAGCTTTGCTTCCTTCTTTTCTGTGAGTTTTCAATTGATTTCCATGCCTGAGTTTACTCGTTGGCGCATCCTTGGTAATGTTTACCAACCGAAGCGTTTTGTCGAGGAAAAAACGATTAAACGTAAAGCGACCGAAATGGACCGAGCTGATTTTTTTGCCAATGCTTCAAGCTTACCCAGAGGCAGAGGATCTTTCGATCGATCTGGCGCCGTTTAAGTGAGTTGTGATTGGAATTATCGCTATTCGACCGTATCCCCTGAAGCACAGCAACCTCGCTGCTGTCATTTATTCAGTTGTATCGGTCTGGACGGCTATGCGCAAGTTGCTCCTACGCTATGGTGTCCGGATTGCCAGACAGCTATTGCGCAGGCTGAACTTGAGGATAAAGCACTGCCAACATTGTTTACTACTTTTACCTTTCGTTTGCCTGACGGTAAATCGTTACCTATCGCGACAACGCGTCCTGAATTGTTACCAGCCTGTGTTGCCATCTTTGTTCATCCCGATGATAAACGCTATACACATTTGACTGGCAGGAGGCTGCTATTGATAGTCGAGCTTTTTCCGCGCAGGCAACTATTCAGGTTCCAATCCTCGCTGATGAACTGGTTGATCCTCTTAAGGAAGTGGCGCCGTTATGTGCTGTACCTTTGGTGATTCAAACCGATGTTCGTTGGTGGCGCACTCATCACTTGCCATTGCGAGCAGCTATTGGTCGTGATGGATACATGACAACGCTGACGGGTCCCTGCAGGTCTGACAATCATGGCGGCCCGTAAACAAATTCTGCAATCACTGGACGAGCAAGCTTTGATTTTACAGCAAGAGACAATTGAGCATACCGTCGTCTCCATGAACGCTGTGGAACACCAGTTGAATACTTGCAGACACGGCAGTGGTTTATTCGGGTTCTGGACCAGAAAGGCCGTTTTATCGAAGCTGGTCGCCAGATTCGCTGGAAGCCAGAATATATGCGAAAGTCGTTATGAGCATTGGGTTGAAAATTTGCAGTGGGATTGGTGTATCTCACGTCAAGCGCTTACTTGGTGTTCCGTTTCCCGCCTGGACATGCCGCGCATGTGGCACATTATTGCTGGCTACACGAGAGGAATTGCCGGTTGATCCGCGTTTGACCGGTCCCAATCGTCCCTGTTCCTGTGGCTCGACCGATTTTGATCCTGAGCAAGATGTTATGGATACCTGGCTACATCATCATGTTCGCCTTTGATCATTTGGCGTTGGATAAATGACCTGATTGGTTTCAGCAGCATTTCCTGCCAGTTTACGGCCTCAGGCACATGATATCATTCGAACCTGGGCATTCTATACAATTGTTAAGGCTCTCTATCACTGTGATACGATCCCCTGGAAAGAGTTAATGGTTTCCGGTCATGCCCTCTCAACTGAACGTAATAAACTTTCAAAGTCCAAGAGTAATAGTACAGGAGGGCCGCTGGCATTGATGGAGCAGGAATCAGCTGACGCATTACGTTATTGGGCTACCTCGATCAAGCCAGGAAATGACACGGTTTTCAACCTGGAAGCAATTGCAGTCGGACGGCGTCTGATTACCAAATTATGGAATGCCTGCCGTTTTGCCGAGAGTCGTTTGCAAGGATTGGATATTGCGTCTTTAAACTGTCAGCCTGACGACCTTTTACCGACTGATCGCTGGCTTCTTTCGCGTCTGTCTCAAACGATCACATTCGCTACCAGACAACTTGAACAGAGTGATTATGCGACGGCTCGTGCTGAAGTTGAACGCTTCTTCTGGACGGACCTTTGTGATAACTATCTGGAGTTAGCGAAATCCAGGCTTTATAAAGAAGGTGGGCAGATCGTGCTGCTGCTCAGTGGACGCTTTATCACGCACTATTAACTGTTTTAAAGATTTTTGCTCCTTATATACCATTCGTTACAGAAGAGATCTATCTAGGACTCTTTCAGCAGTGGGATGGAGCAGTCTCAATCCACACTTCAAACTGGCCAGTTGCCAGGAGTGGCTGGCTAGATGAGCAGGGTGAAAATACAGGTAAGTTGCTTCTCGAGATTGTACGTCAGGTTCGACGTTACAAAGCTGAACAGGGACTTTCAGTTGGCGCTACATTGGAATGTATTAAGTTGACTACAGCGACAGCAACAATATCCATGCTCCAGGCCGCACAGTGCGACATACAAAGTGCCACTCGGGCTCAGATCCTGGATTTAGAGGTTCAGCCAGATGAGAGTGCCGCATCGTTGGAGCCATTGCAGATAGAAATAGTACTCGCAAAGGCTTGATTCACATACTCAGGGAATAAGCATTGCCTCCTTCCTGAAAAAATGTCGAAGTTGGTAGAATACTTCTCTCAGAAGAATAGTCATCTTGTAACTATGAGATAGAACTCTGTCCGTAAAAGTATTCTGCCAATTTGGGAAAATTATGTGTCATTCAAAAGTAGAATCAGTTTGTTGTGCTTACAGTTTCTGAAGCATGGAATTTCTGTAGATTTCCTTCATCGCAAGAGTCATGATTTGTTATAATAGTACATGACATTGTGGCAATGAATAAAAGGGGTAAATATTACTATGAAGCTCTTTCTTTCGACGGATTTTGAAGGCACGAGTGGAATTGTGGCCTGGGAACAGATTATTGAAGGCAATGCAGAGTATGAACAGGGCAGGCGTTTACTGACCAATGAAGTTAATGCTGTCATTGCCGGTGCCTTAGAGGCTGGTGTAACAGACTTTGTTGTCAATGATGCTCATCACGCGATGCGTAACTTGCATCCACAGGATTTATCAGGACGGGCAACTTTGATCACTGGCAAACACAAACCCTATTATATGATGGAAGGATTGGATGCTAGCTTTGATGGTATCTGCTTTGTTAGTTATCACGGCTCAATTGGTGCCGAGCATGCTATTCTTTCTCATACATATAATCCTGGAGCGATCTGGGAAGTACGCATTAATGGTGAGATAGTTGGTGAATCTGGTATTAATGCTCTGGTCGCCGCCCATTATCAAGTTCCTATTATTTTTATTAGCGGTGATGAAGCCACTGCACGTGAAGCGATGACTATTGCACCACAGGCTGAAAAGATTATTGTCAAGCAATCTCTAGGTCGTTTTGCTGCTTCTCATCTGCATCCTGAGGTCGCCTGTGAAATGTTACAAGCGGGGTCCAGACGTGCAGTTGAGCAAATCGCTAACATGCAGCTCCCTGATTTCAGCCTGCCAGTAGAACTTGAAGTTACCTTTCTTGTAGCCGATATGGCTGAGATGGCAACCTGGATCCGTGGTGTTGAACGTAGCGCGCCACGAACGGTTAAAGTTTCTGGCAACAATTTACTCGACCTCTATCGTACATTTATTATTCTTGTTAACCTTACCCGTTCTCTTGTTGATCGCTAGCTTCTATCGAAAGCAGTTATTTTCTGTTATTATGCAGAGATTAACAACGATAAAGATGGCAACATATGCCGTTGTGAGTGAGGCAAATAAGCTGTATGAATCTGCAGAACCTGCGCGTTTTCCTGAAGGTTGCTGAGCTTGAGCATATTACAAGAGCATCAGAAGAGCTTCACCTGACCCAACCCGCCGTGACAAAGATTATGCAAAGCCTGGAGCAAGAGGTACAGCTGGATTTAGTAGAGCGACAGGGACGGCGTATCGTATTGACCCATGCAGGTCGCGTATTACAGACCTATGCGCGCCAGATGTTTTCACTTGAGCGTGAGATGGATGATGCTCTGGCGGCTTTACGTGATGTCCATCGTGGTGAGGTAAAACTGGCAGCTAACACAACGGCTGGTGTGTATTTGTTACCTTCAATTGTCGCACGTTTTCGCGGACTGTATCCACAGGTTGGCCTTAATATTTCTATTTGGAACTCGCAAGATATTATCGAACATATCCTGGACTGGTCGCTAGATTTTGGTATTGTTGAAGGCGAAGCGTCCCAATTACCAGCAGGATTAGATGTACGTTTTTTCACGCGTGATGCCCTGATTTTGATTGCCTCCCCCACTCATGCATGGTGTGGAGCCGAAGCAATACATCCGAGCAGCTTGGAGAGGAGACGCTGATTGTACGTGAGACAGGAAGTGGGGTACGGGATGTACTGGAGCGTGACCTGGCCTGTCGTGGTGTCGTTCTCAAGCCATTGCTCACGTTGACTGACAATGAAGCTATCAAGCAGATGGTAATCAGTGGAGTCGGAGCAGCTGTGGTATCATTTTTGACGGTCCAGCGAGAACTTGCCAGTGGTGATTTAGTACAAATTCCCCTTGCAGATATGAGTCTTCGCCCTCAATTAAGTTTTATTCAACGTTCTGACAAGCAATTATCCCGTGCGGCTCAGGCCTTCTTCTCGTTTCTTTTTCCTTTAGCAGAAAATCCAGTATAATGCAGGCCCACTTCCTATTCGATTTATATAGCCAGGAGGTGAGCCTGTTGTTTAGAAATTTGGAAAAAAGACAGTAATGTTAAACTGCGAAGCCCCAACGTCTACGAACCATTCTTTCTAATGGCTGAAAAATGAGGCCATCAATAGCAATACCGATGATGATGATAACAATCATGATGGCAAAGATTTGTCCGATATCACCGAAGTCCCGGCCTCCCTCAAGTAAAGATCCAAGGCTGATGGTATTATAGAGCAATTCTGCAGCCATCAGTGAGCGCCAGGCGAAGGTCCAGCCCTGTTTGAGTCCAGTAAGGATGGATGGTAATGCGGCAGGTAAGATAACCTGGGTTGAAAGGGCGAGACCACGTGAGCCCATGTTGCGGGCCGCTTTAATATAGACTGGTGGCGTGTTTTTGATGCCTGCGTCTACACCCAGGGTAATTGAGAAGAGCGCGCCCATAACTACAACAAAAAGCATAGCCTGCTCACTCAAGCCAAACCATAGCATAGCCAGCGGAATCCAACAAACACTAGGCAAAGCTTGTAAAGCAACGACAAGAGATCCCAGTGTTTCTTCAATATAGTGGTTGCTGCCAATTGCCAGGCCCAGAATCAGGCCAAGAATAAGTGAGATACCATAACCAAGCGCCAGCCGACGCACACTGACAAGGATGGCGGTTACTAATGAGCCATCTTGATACAGTGCTTTCGTGCTTTCCAGAACGGTCAGTGGTCCGGCGAAAAGATAGTCTTTCCAGATATGGGCGCTGGCTAAAAGCTGCCAGATGACAAGCAAGAGAACATAAAAGAGCAGTTGGCGTATGAGTTTCCCTATCCAGCGGGTGCTGACGTGTTTTTTTGGTATACTAATGGACGGTGTTGCCAATCTCTCTCTCCTGTTCTTGCTGTTCCATTTCACTACGCAGAGTTTGCAAAATTTCGGCGGATTTATCCAAGGTGATGATCTTCCAGGCTGCGTGGACGTGGTAGATCAATGTGAAAGTCACGGATAATGCGTCCAGGACGAGGGGCAAAGACTATAACACGATCTCCTAGCGCGACCGCTTCCCTGACGTTGTGGGTGACGAAAAGGATAGTTTTGTGGGTTGCAGACCAGATCGTTTCGACCTGCGCCTGAAGTTTGTCTCGTGTGAAGGCGTCCAGAGCGCCAAAGGGCTCATCCATTAACAGGATATCAGGATCAATAGCAAGTGCGCGGGCAATTGCAGCACGCTGGCGCATTCCTCCCGAAAGTTGATGTGGGTAACTGTTTTCAAAACCGCTGAGATTCACCATATCAAGGTAGTGTCGAGCTATCTCGGCTCGTTTTTTGCCAGGTACATGAGCTTGCCGTAGCCCAAACTCAACATTTTTCTGTATATTCAGCCATGGGAAGAGCGCTGCTTCCTGAAAAAGTAAAACGCGATCGGTCCCTGTTCCTCGAACAGGTTTATCATTGACGATAATGTTGCCGCTAGAGGCTGCTTCAAGTCCAGCAATAATGTTTAATAGCGTTGATTTTCCACAACCGCTTGGTCCTAAAAAGCACACAAATTCGCCTGCCGATATGGAAAGATCGACAGGGCGCAACGCTTCTACGACACGTTCGCCACCCACGAATGTTTTGCTGATCCCTTCTATCCGCAAGGAGTTACCGCCAGCGGATGGGGATATATTGTCCCCACCCGCTACTTCAATAGAACGGCTCTTATTCCCTATTGATTGGATCATTTCGGTTCCCCCTTAAGAGGCTGCAACTTTTTGTAGCCCCTTACTGCTGAGTACATTATTCAAGATATCTAGCGAGAAGATGTTGGAAAGATCTGGTTTGCTATGACCCAGAAAACCAAGCGCATAGGCATTGTCTGCTGATTTGAATAGCGTTGTAGCCAATGGATCATAGGTAATGTCGAGCCGTTTGAATGAACCGTCAATAGCCTTGCTGGAAAGTGCCTTGCCAGTGAGCTTCTTTAATTGTGTGTTGGCGACTTTCTCTGCATCTGGCAGATTTTGATTGATATATTGCACTGTTTCAACATGAGCTTGAAGGAATTTCTGCACTACATCTGGATGCTGATCCAGAAAATCTTTACGTGCTACTACGACAGTAGTGATAAATTTGTTGTCGGGCCAGATCGTGCGTTCATCCAGGAATATTGTTCCCTGAGCTTCGTTAACCAGGCGAGATGCCCAGGGTTCGGGTACCCAGGCTCCATCAATCTGCCCTTGTTTGAACTCATTTAAGATATTGGCATTATCTGTTGGCAAAATTTGCACGTCACCACCCTGTTCGCTGGTTTTTAGATTGTTTGCCTGGAGATAGTGGCGCAAAGCAATATCCTGTGTCCCTCCTTTTTGCGGTGTGGCCAGTTTTTTGCCTTTCAGATCGCTGGCAGTCTTAATATTGGCTCCCGGTCTCACTATAAAAGAGGCACCACCGCTAGAGGCACCAGCAATGATACGTAAGGCATCCCCATGACTTTTGACATATGTGTTGATGGCAGGATTTGGTCCTACATAGCCAATATCGATATCACCAGCACTCAGAGCCTCCATCAGCGCTGGACCAGCATTAAAGGTTTTGGATGCATCCAACGTATCGTTCCCTAGAGCCTGAGCAAAAGTGCCGCGAGCAACACCAACCAGGGCCACCGCGTGAGTAATATTTGGAAAATAGCCAAGATGGACTGTGACAGGGCTGCTGGATTTGTTACCTGAAGTACTATTCGTGCTATTGTTAGCATTGCTGTCATTGCCGCAGGCTGTGATAAGCAGCGAAAAAAATACGAGAATAGCCATGGTGCGTGATAAGTGATGGGATGATGCCTTCATAGAAATACTACTCCTTCATCCTTAATGTAGGGTATGCATATGAGTACGCAGTAAGTACCCTGGTAAAAGCCGTTTTTGTTTCTGAAAGAAAAACCATAAACACCAGGATACACCAGTCAGTATTATTACAATTCTGCTCCAACAAAAATGTAAATTCTGTTACGTTTTTAAGTCGCTTGTTCCCAAAAATATGGTGAATATGAAACTGTCGTTACGATATTGTTTAGATCTTACATAAGTTTAAAGCAGAAGTCAATGTAATTTGTTGATTTTCTTGATGAAGTTAGTCATCAATAGAAAATTTATCCATGAAAATTTTCTGTGCGTGTATCTTTTACATGAGTTATCCCGAATTTTGAGAACATGTGTTCGAGTAAGAAAAAAGGGGTGAAAAGAAGAAAACAAAGACCTCCTGAATTATACTTGCACTACCAAAAAAAAAACGCAAGCAGGAGGTCTTTGAACATCGATGTCACTCAAGTATGCCATAGCAGGAACAAAGCGGCAAGAGGCGCAGGAAAAATTGCAGCGAGTTACCAGCTTGATGGAAGAATATCTGGAGCCGCTTGCCAGGCCGCTAGACGCGTATGTGGATAAGCGGCTAGTGCGGACATTCTTCCAGCTGATCCGAACCATTATCGAAGCTAGAAATCAGTCAACAGGATTGATGGTCAGCGAATTAGGGTCAACCATGCTCAGCGGGAGACAAGCGACAGCAGGAGAAAAGAGGATTCATCGCCTGCTCACATCGGAAAAATGGAGTGAAGAGCTGATCAGGATCTTCCAATGGAATCAGGCCCAAGAGCGATATGAAGAGTTAAAGAGAGAGGGAGAGGAGATTCTCGTCGTTTGGGACGGAAGTGAGATAGAAAAGCCAGAGAGCCAAAAAGCAGAAGATTTGTGTGCAGTTCGGTCAAGTAAAGCAGCAAGGCGAAAAAAATCACGGAAGGGAATATTTAATCAGCCAGGAGGAAAACCGATCATTGTGCAAGGATACGAGTGGACAGCGTGTGTGGTTGTAGGAGAGAAAGGGAAGCCATCACTGGCAATGATATTAGCGCCGATGGTATACTGAGCCGGAGTTAAATTGACCAACCCCCAAGAAGGCTGTAAGCTGGAGGATAACAAAATCAAATCCCCAGGAGAACAGCCATGCTTAGGAGTCAGACAGTGAATACCATACATGATTTGCACGCACAAGGGAAGTCCATCCAGGAAATTGCTCAGCAGCTGGGCATTTCGCGGACAACCACGCGCAAATATCTCAAACATCCAGAGGCAGTTATCCGGAAACCGCGCTCCAAACAACCTTCAAAACTTGATCCTTTTCATGAGCAGATCAAACGATGGGTCATGGAAGACCATTGCACCAATTGCGAGGTTCTCTTTGAACGTTTGCAGAAAGTAGGATACACAGGAGGCATCAGCATTCTCAAAGCATATGTTCATCCACTGCGACCAGCGATCGCGGGCCATGCTCCCGTGCAGCGCTATGAAACAAAACCGGGAGAACAAGTCCAATTTGATTGGGGCGAGTTTGTCTATGAACACGATGGCATTTCACATAAATTCTATGGATTTGTGGCTATCTTAGGTTATTCCCGCATGCGCTTTGTGACCTTTGTCAAACGGTGTGACACACCAACCCTCATCCGTTGCTTAATGGAAGCGTTTGAGTACTTTGGTGGCTTAACCAAGACCGCACTCACCGATCGCATGAAGAGCGTGCTGTTAGAAATGGAAGACAACAAACCACGTTGGAACCCTCGTTTTGCCGATTTCATGGTTTCTATCGCCGTTGCAGCACGTGTCTGTAAAGCGTACACTCCACAGACCAAAGGCAAAGTTGAACGCACAGTCAGCCATGTCAAAAAAAGTTTCTGGGCAGGAGTGGCCTTTACAGATCTCGATGATCTCAACCGTCAAGCCTATCGATGGTGTGAGCGCATTAACGCTCGCGTTCATCGAACTACCCACGCTCGTCCGATTGATCGACTCGCTCAAGAGCAGCTTCGATCCTTACCAGAGGCCTTTGCCTGGGAACGCTTTGCTACCGAAGAACGTAAAGTCACCTGGGATGGGTATGTCTCTTACGATGGTGTCCTCTATGGATTGCCAGGTGCGCTCGAACTAGCAGGCAGATTCGTGCAGGTACGTGAGCGCAAAGGGGTGGTGTCATTCTGGTCGGCGGGCATTCAGGTGTTTGAAATCGCCAAGCGACCTCGTTCTCAAGACAGCGTTCCCCATGCCGAACAGTGGAGCACAGTGGCATCCGTCTCAGAAACGCGTCGCGTCCCGGTCCCCGTTGGCCACCTGCAACCGGCTCCTGAGGTGGAGCATCGTTCCTTACAAGAGTATGATCAGTATTGTGGGGTCGAAGCAGTCAAGGAGGTGTCAGCATGAGCGGAGCCTACAAACAACTCAACTTGACCCAATTGGAGATGGTCCTGCCCAAGCTTTTGGAGCATGCTCGTCGCGAACAATGGACCTATGAGACGTTCCTTGAACGTGCTCTGACAGCTGAATTGGATGGACGCGAACGCAAGGCGATGGCTCGGCGCCTCAAAGCAGCGCGTATTCCCGGAAAGAAGACAATCGATGGGTTCGATTTTTCCTTTCAGCCAACCCTTTCAGAGAGGCACCTGCGAGAACTAGCAGATCTTTCCTTTGTCAGAACAGGCACCAATGTGATTTTTTTGGGCCCTCCAGGAACCGGCAAAACACATCTGAGCTTGACATTGGCGAACCAAGCACTCACGCAAGGGCATTCTGTGCTCTTCACCACGTTGGCAGAACTGGCACAAGCGCTCGAAAGCGCATCACATCCAGGGCTGATGCGACAACGCTTGCGACGATACATCGCTCCTAGTTTGCTGGTGATCGACGAAGTGGGCTACACCACGTTATCTCAGGAGCAAGCTCACTACTTCTTCGAACTCGTGACGGCTCGCTATGAGCATGGTTCGATCATTCTCACATCCAATACCAGTTTTGCTCAATGGGGAAACCTACTGGGAGATGAGGTCCTGGCCACAGCCCTTCTCGACCGACTCTTGCACCATGCAGAGGTCATTGCAATCAATGGGCGTAGCTATCGCATGAAAGATCGACAGGGCGATCGTGTGGATATCTCAACCCAACCGGCTCGCACACCCATCGGCGCACCGTCAACTGGCGTTCGTTAGTCGGCGTTTGTGGCAGAATATTTTCAGGAAGTCATTTTATGAGAGGGGACCAATTTTCGACCGGCTCGCAAATGCATCGGCCTTGACAATGATGGACTTTTGGAGTAGAAGAGGTCCAGATGCTCAAACGACCAAAGAGGAAGAGGAAAAAATGTTAGCGAAAGTAGCGAGGGAGTGGGGAAGAAATGTATTGCACGTGTTTGATCGGGGATACGCTGGTGGTCCATGGTTAGAGATGATGTGGAGGCGGCACGTTGATTTCGTGATTCGATGGAAGAAAGGGCATCATTTTTTTGATGAAAATGGGGAAGAGAACTCATTAGGTCAATTAGGAAAGAAGAAAAGATCAAGAGATCATCGTATGATTTGGGATGCAGTAAAGCATGAGAATCGCAAGACAGGGATTACCTGGATGCAGGTACGACATGCATCCTATTCAGAAACATTATGGGTTGTGATTGTAAGAAGAGGAGGAGAACCATGGTATTTAGTGACGAATCGATGTATTGAGACGGAAGAGCAAGCATGGAAGATCTACAAAGCCTACTGCAGAAGATGGCAAGTAGAAACCGTGTTTCGCTATGAAAAGAGTGAATTGGCGATTGAAACGATTCGCATCTGGAAGAAGGAGAAGCGTAACAAGTTTTTTCATATCATATCGCTCGTCCATTCATTGCTTTTGCATCTTTTAGATGATGATTACAGAGATATCATTACATGGATTTTCCGTGAGTATTGTCATCGAACAGGGAAAAAGCAGAAAGAAGCGAAAGTTCCCATCTATCGTCTCAGATGGGCTTTAAGCCGCTTCTTTCAAGAGATCCGACCTGTATTTTTATTTGCCTGGAATGTTCAACCCTCAACAGCCTTCCATCAAGGGTTGAACGTCCGTTCTCAAAATTCGGGATAACTCATGGAATAGCGTGAGGGGATACTGGTAAAAAAAGAAGGACATGAATATTGCTTGTTTCCTTTTAGCAATCGCTAAAAGGAAACAAGCAATATAGTATTTGAAGTTTTCTAGAAGAGCGTTGGCGTTTCAACCAGAGGGCTAAGCTTGCGAGCAGAGCCATCATGTTTGAATAGATAGGGATTAAGCTCGCCATCTTCATTTGTTGGAGTAAGCTCTGCCTCATCAATAAAACGAGAAGGAATAGCATCGCTGCCACGATAACGAAGTAGAGAACTGAGGAAAAGTTGTTTTTGCGCACGGGTAAAGGCCACATAGGCCAGACGGCGCTCTTCAGCCATGCCTGTGAGGGCGATTGGACCATCATCTGCGATCATCGTGGACGATCGACGATGTGGGAAAATACCCTCAGTCATTCCCATCACAAAGACAACCGGGCTTTCCAGTCCTTTAGATTTATGGATAGTCATCAAGATCACACAATCACGTTTGTTCTTGTTATTATCCTCCGCCTGCTCTTTTAGTTTCGTCATTGCCTGTAGAAAATGGCGGATCGTATGATGTTTTTGAGCTATTTGGATTAACTCTTCCAGTTCATCATAGCGGGCCTCCAGTTTGACCTCCTCATGATGGGTTGGAGCCTCCGCCTCTTCCTCGGTGTTATCCTTATGTTTGCTATCATAATGGCGCAAATGAACATCATAGGCCATTTGTCGAAGCTGCTTAATTGCCTCGGCAGGATTGTTCTTGGATTTTGACCACATCCGCTTAATTAAGGCGACAAGATCTTTAACACCCAGTTGATGTTCCTTCGCAATTGTGTAGGGATGCTCTTCACAATACTGTAGGAGTGGTCTACCACTGGCATGAGCAGCTAAAGTACCATAGAAAGCCGCATTAAAGCGATGTGACGTCTTACCGGTGCTAGTAAAAAATTCGCGTGATGGAATATTGGCAACGACCCGAAACGCGGTATTTTGTTCGCCACAGTGCACAGGAGTAAAGACATCATCCCATTTTTTGGGTTCAGGACCATTGCGTGAAGCCAGAAAATCATCCTGAATGCGTATCCCATCCATTAATGAGAGATACGCCAGAACGTCTCGCGTCGTTTTACGTTTAAAGAACGATGAGCCACCGGCGGCCCGATAAGGGATACGCTTACGAGCCAGAGCGATCTCTAATGAGGCGAGATGATGATTGGTCCGTGAGAGCACAAAAATATCTTTATACGAAAGAGATTCTTGATGCTCTTTCCAGGTGCGTTGCAAACGATCAATACGTTCGGCTATACCCTCGGCTTCCATCTCTTGATCTTCATAGGCAGTAACCCAGACTGGCGCACCATCTGGTTGGGTTGAGCGCAACATCTTTTCAAAACCAGGCGTAATATCGTTATGGCTAATCAATTTATTGGCCGCCTCAAGGATCTGAGGTGTCGAACGATAATTATGTTCGATGCGGTAGATCTGTCCTTTAGGATACATTGTCTTAAACGACAGGATGGATGCTTCTGGGCTGGCACCACGGAATTGATAAATAGCCTGGTCAGGATCACCAACCACCACCACATTTTGCTTTGGGGCAGCCAGATATTGGATTAATTTATATTGTGATGGATTAGTGTCCTGTGTTTCATCGACCTGAAGATACTGATAGCGACCCTGCCAGGATTTGCGATATTTGGGGCTGGTCTCTAACAGATTAAGTGGAATATAAATCAGATCGGATAGATCGTAGAGTTTTTCCTTTTTTTTTGTTTGCTCATAGTTGATAAAAAACTCTTGATAGCGTGCTGCAAGCTCTATCTCTATACTCATATCACTGCTAAAGAAGGCACTGGACTCTTCTGGTTGGATCATGGCATCCTTGGCACGATCTACAGCGGCCAGGGCATCAGTGATCTCAACGTTCCAGTTCATGCCGCGCGTGCGATTGCTGCGCCAGGGACGAATGATATCCTCCGCCAGCCATTGCCGAGGATCGCCACTGATCAATTTCTGATTTAATTGTTGAGGAGTGAGCTCTAATTTCTCGCGTAACATCTGATGACCGAGACCATGGAATGTCACCACCCGCAGGGGTTTGATTTCTGTTAAGGTCATACCACGGGCCCGCAATGCTTTTGAGGCACGTTTTTCCATTTCATCAGCGGCGGCTCGGGTAAATGTGACACAGAGAATAGACTCTGGTGCGATCCCCTCATCTGCCACAAGCCGAACCAGACGCTGTACAAGAATCGATGTTTTTCCAGTACCCGCTGCCGCGATAAATGCCGCGGGCCCATTGGTATGGGCGATCGCGGCAGCCTGTTGGGGATTGGCGCTAAACGAAGAAACGGTACTGGTTCGAGTTTTTGTCTTTGGTCTTGTTCCCTGAGAGGTCATGCTACAACTTTCTCTAACTACTATCGCTCTGAATGTTTTTTACGACCTGTACTATAGCAGGTTCAAGTGTAGAGAACAAGTGGAACCCTTCATAGGGAAGCGTTGTTATGTTCTATTGGAATTCAGTTGTACTTCGGGTCAATGCCGAACTGTTTTATTACCAGTTAGCGGATAATGTTAAGCCATAACGCACTAATTTGCACTGTTCAATGCGTTGGGCATCGCAGCAGGATGCTGATGAATAATTATCACTAAATTCCATTAATTTGTTTGGTCCTGCTAAAACGAATTCCCAGTCTTCTGGTGATATTTGAGGGAACAAGTAACCAAGTTCTTCCTGGTTTGGCCAGCCACTTTTAAGATGAAAAAAGAGCTCGTGTAAGGCAGTTGCTACGCCCTTTGGTAAGTAGAGTACATGGGTATGGATATTCAAAAAGCATCCCTGGAGATGTTGCTGAGCAAACTCATTAATGAATTCGCAAACGTCGATCGCTTGCCTGTCATGAATCTGGTTATAGTTCCAGATAATACGTTGACCCTGAAAATTAAATTCAGTGATGGTCTGAAATTTTTCAAAGATAGACTTTATCTGTCTGGGCTGCCACTCTCCTTGCGTGAGATCTGCATAGCGTTGAATGATGGTACTGAGTTCTTTTTCAGTTTTCCAGCTATTATTGATAGGCACAAAATGATCAGGAAGTAAGACCTTAAGCATTTCAAACACACATGACTGGGCGGTAGCCTCTGCTAATTGAGCAACTGTAAGATTCGAGAGCAGATTGTATTGTTGGAGTAAAGAAGCTACATGGGCTACATAGCGATAGTGAGCTGTTGATACTCCAAGATGCTCCGATGCTTGTTTCCATGCAGGTATATAGCCATACCAATAAGGTTCAGGCAGCAGTAATATACCTCCATCATCGAGTTTTTCGCACCGCCATGCAGGCGTAGTAAGTAATCGTTCACGTCCAAAGCGTCGAACCAGATCTGGTCCAAAAATGTTGACGAGAGAAAGATTATGAATATACCCCTGAAAAGCATCTACCCATTTAGTTGAAGGTTCATGTGCGAAAAGTGTATCGTAAATGGAGGCATAAAAAGGGTGGAGATGGTTGTATGTAAGCTTGATTGCCGCCAACCATTGTTTATAGGCTTGAATACCATTGCCATCGTAAGTACCTGCCAGGTATTCTCGTTCCACCTCAATTGCTAGAGTGCATAATGGAGCAAGAGACAAGCGGAGAGTGAACTCCAGGGTATTTTCGGTATGATAAGCGCATAATTTGAGTTGGCCACTTTTTTTCAGAAAAAAAGCATTTATATCAGCCTGTAATTGTTCTGTGATACCTGCATGACCCATACCAGGTAATAGTTTTTCTTGTGCAGGTGTCAGACGACGGGCAGGCCGATCAGGCCGATGAATATGCCACCAGGCGTTAAAGCTATCGATCGTTTCAGTTGCTGCAACCAGTCGGTAACCCTGAGCTACTAAATCTATAAGCCACGGTTTTACGATTGTAGGATCTAATACTGTTTGCTGATTTTTTATCGCACAAGTGAGTTCAAGTAAACGCTGCATATAATCTCTACTTTCTTATTTCCATTTTCAGGTTGTTAAAAAGAGCAAAGTATTACCCATTTGTTTGAAAATCATAATGGATGTAAAGGAGCAAAAAGGCTCCTTGTTAAAAGCTTGCCTGTGATTGCATCAAGAAGTGTTGATAGATTTCATGATAGCGTGAGGCATGTTGTGGCTCTGGAGCGATGCGTGCGCTGATGCCTGGAGCAATTTGCTGAGTGGCCTGTGCGTCAGACCACTGACCGCTCGCGATGCCAGCCAACAAGGCTGCGCCGCGAGCAGACGCTTCACTGGTATCGACCAACTCTAATGTATGATTGAGGATATCTGACAACATTTGTCGCCAGGCAGGGTGAACACTACCACCACCAGCCAACCGCAAACTGGTTATTGTCTGAGTACCAGGTAAAGCCTCAAGCGCGAGACGAATGCCGAAGGCAACACCTTCTAATGATGCATGTAGTAGATCCTGGCGTTGATGATGAAGGCGTAGATGTAAAAAAGCTCCACCTTTATGGTCTGCTTGTTGATGGGTGCGCTCTCGGGTGAAATCTGGTAGAAAGATTAATCCTGAAGCACCAGGTTCTACCGTAGCCGCGCTAGTAAAAACTTCTTCCCAACTCGCATGGAGTGTGCATCGGACCCAATCCAAGACTAATCCTGCATTTTGGATTGCTGCCATATTGTAATAGTTTGCTCCATCGGCCGCCCGATAGAAATGTGTATTTGTAATTTCTAATGGATGGAATTGGGTACAGAGTTGAATGATTTGCGCCCCGGTTCCGAGCGTGAGTTGTACTTCGCTCGGAGTTAACAGGCCAGTTCCTAATGCGGCGGCGGCAGTATCGGCTGCCCCTGTTGCGACTGGTAAACCTGCTGGAAGACCGAGTTCAGCGGCAGCATTTGTTGTGAGTGCGCCAGCCTGTGTATTCGAGGCAATAATATCAGGAAAAAGTGTACGTTTCAGATCCAGGGCTGTGATTACATCCTCTGACCAGCAATTATCAACGAGATCATAAAGTAGCGTAGCCGATGCATCGCTTGGATCCGTTGCTGGAACGCCAGTCATACGCATACGTAACCAATCTTTAGGTTGGAAAGCCCAGCGTGCGGCTTGATAACTGGCTTTTTCATAGGTTGAGAGCCAGCATAAAAGTGGGCCAGCCATACCCGGTACCAGAGGATTTGCCAGATGTTTTTTATTGTTACTACTCAGAGCTTGATAATAGGTTAGCTCAGATTCTGCACGGGTATCGGCCCAGAGTATTGCCGGTCGGATTGCTTTACCACCCTCATTGGTTAGCACCACACCATGCATTTGTCCTGAGAGACCAATTGCTGTGATGGTTGGTTGTCCGGCATTGGTATAAGCTTCACGTACAGCCGCAACTGTGGACTGCCACCATTCTTCAGGATTGCTTTCTGCCCAGCCACTGTGAGGAGATCGCACCCTGTAGTCTTTTCTGCCCGTACCTAACGTATATCCCTGCTCATCAAGAATAATAACTTTAACTGAACTGGTTCCCAAATCAATCCCTGCTAACGGCATGTATACCCCTCCCCTACAATAGAACGTAATAGAATGCAAATTTCCTAATAAGTCACGTGTGTGAAAATTGTTGTAACAGTTATTATACATCATAAGAGGATAGAATGTATACCCATACCTATTTTTGGCTAATTAATCCTATCCATTGAATGTTTTTTGTTTTCATAAAATATAACATTACATATAATATGCGGCAAATTGGTTAAATATTCTAGAAAAGGAATAATATTTTATCTGTAGTTCTATTATCTTTGAGCTGACAAGCATCTATATATATAAAATAAATACGAATAAAATAATATTGATCGTGTCCTATAATAATTTTTACGTTGTATAATCAATTAATTAACAGAGAAGATATTTCTATTTATAGCTCTATAATTTACTCAATCAGGAGGAGCATGATATGAATAGTCAGCAAATACTGGTTACGTCCGTGACAGATGCACGGATATCAGCGATTATCGATCTTGTGTGGGCGCAGGGACAGCGTTGGCATCAACTGGATTCTCGTCTTAATGCGATAAGCTCAAAAGAACAAATAGCATCTATGATTCAGCATCATCGTAGTCAAGAGCAACTTCCTCTGGTAGCAGTGGACACACAAAATCGTGTACGGGCTTATGTCCATCCGGCTATCTGGCAACTTGATCCAGAGGATGGGTTGAGAGCTTTTTTTTCGGATCGTAATGGTCTTGCTCGATATTTAACCTTGCCTGATCCTGATGATGCAGATGCTTTTCTCGTGGTGAGCACTCTGTTTGCTGAACTGACGCAGCGGCGGAATGGTCAACGCATACGTGGTGAGATAGTGTACTGGCCCAGTTGTGACCTCTGGCTGGATAAGCTGTTGCATAAACAAGGATACTTGCTTGATAGCGAATTGGCTTATCAACGATTTCCCATAAAAATTTCAGAGCCCCCCCATTCCTATTCAGGTACTAATATGCAGTCGCGGTTAGCCTGTCGAGATGATGAAGATGTCCTGGCGGCATTATTTACTGAAGAACTTGTTTTTCATGAGCCTTATACTCCTTTTGTGCATATGAATCCTGCTGTTGAACAAGCTTTTCGTGATCGTCTATCCTTACTCTGGGCTGGAAAAAGTTTAGAGGAAGGGGCACCACTTGTCGTCGTAATTGAGCTAGATGGCCGGGTAGTAGCGATGTCTGAAAGTGACTTGTACATTGTTAATGAAGACGAAAAGGATGCATCCTATTTATTACCTGCAGGTCGTTATTGCCATATCAATAACATGGGAGTGTGTCAGGAACTTCGTGGACAGGGGATAGGGCACATGCTGGTAAAAGCAACGGTAGATCTTTTCGAGCCGATGAACCTGGATGGCTCTATCCTCTGGTTCAATCCTGATAATCCGCTTTCTAGCCGTTTCTGGCCCCGTTTAGGTTTTCAACCCCTCTGGCGTACATATCAGCGGCATTATGCCAATCGATCCAATCCTTTATTCTGAATTTACGACATGAACTAAAGCATACGATGAAATGCAGTATGGCGAAAAGAGCGAGGCGGCCTTAGTCTCATGGTTGACAATGCAGCTTATACTATTTAGTGTATTATTAGCACAAAAAAAATCCTGAAGGATAAAGAAGCATGAAGCTGAATCAAATCATCGCGATTGAAAAAGGCACGAAAAGCCGTTCTCTGCAGGAATTAACAGAGTCGCATCATAACTTGCAGAAGACCACCTTGCTGGGAGGTATCTCTCGAACATACCGTCCAAAGGATGAAGAAGGTGAACAATTTCCCCCAGAATCTACCCGTGTACAAATTCGTGCTGAAGAAGTGATCCATGCAACATCTGAGTTGCTCACGAAATTGTTTGATGTCGTAGCCACTAAAGATTGGGCCAATTGTCAGGCCAAAGCAGATGTGGTAATTGACGGTAAAGTTTTATTATCTCAAGCGCCAGCGACCTATCTGCTTTTTTTGGAGAAGCAGTTAGTGGATGTGCATACGTTTATTAAAAAATTGCCTGTGTTAGATGCCTCAGAGTTATGGACCTTTGACCAATCCGCTGACTGCTGGGCTACAGAACCAGTTCAGACTGTAAAGACCAAGAAGATCCCGCGCAACCACGTAAAGGCTGAAGCTACTGAGAAGCATCCTGCTCAAGTTGAAGTGTACTATGAAGACGTCGTTGTTGGAAACTGGCGGACGATTAAATTTTCGGGTGCTTTGCCTGCTCGGCGTGTTCATGAATTACTCAATCGTGTTGAAAAATTGCAGGAAGCAGTAAAATTTGCACGTGAAGAAGCTAATAATCAAGAGGTTACTGAACTGAAAATAGGCGCAACCATATTTACCTATCTGTTCAGCTAAATTGTTTACAGGGCAACTATAAATTAATATGTGATCATGCAAAAATTTCATGTTCTGTCAGGTTGCATTTTTGCCCGCATTGCCTTATAATCTTGTCTGGAGTACAAATTTAAGCTAAAACTGATTTTTATGGTAAAGATGTCAAGGGCAGGTTCGAATCCTGCACCCGCCCTTCATGGCGGGGTAGCCCAGCTGGTAGAGGCAACATCGGCACCACCCAAGAATGAGATTATTACTCCAATCTCAATATTCTCTGTCGAACGCCAAATAGTATGAAGGCATCATAAACGTCGAGGTGCTAGTGCAATTCTGGCCCGGTCCGCTCTTTTCACATGGGCCGGTAGTTTATCAAGTAGAACACGACGTAATAAGACTCAAATGTCTGTTTAAATGTGTTGGCGTGTGCAATTGGACAGAACATAGAGACCCGGGACAGGCTACGTCCCGGGTCTCGCTTTTTGCGTTTAAATAGGTCAGTAAAGTTTAACTTGCTGGATAAGTGTATATCTGTAGTCATGTTGTCGGTATGTGCTGACATACGCGCTATGAATTGTTTTTAAGCAAAATTACACGAATTTTTTAGAACTTTAATATATCTCATAAAAAGTTTCCGCATTTGTGATTGTGTATGGGTATTAAGTTTGTGAAGGGTATATTGTTGTGTGTTACATGGTCAAGGAGGTTGGATATGACTTTAATTATTCCATGCACTGAAAGATTTATTGAAGCACTTGAAGGTTTCAATAAATCTGAGCGGACAAGTGTCGTTAAAAAAGTTCGTTTGTTTATGGCGAATCCCACAAGTAAATCCCTTAAGGTACATCGTTATATGGCAATTGATAACGTTTGGGAATTTTATGTTGATCGGCGGATGCGCGTCCTCTTCGAGCGACTTGAAGGTCAGCTACACCTTACTGACGTTGGTTTCCATGCAATTCTACAGAAAGCATGTCGTTATCGTTATATATCGTATACTCATGTATTGTATCTTGATGAGGATGAATATTATTATTCCCCTGGGCAGAACTCTCTGGCAACTGTGACAGAAACCCCAATTGCGCTTTTTTAGTTGGAGGGTTTTAGTCGGCAATCGGCACATTAGCGTGTGCCGATTGCTATTGGTACCGAAACAATTTATTTTACACGCGGGTGCAAGCATACATCGTTTACACTATAGACATAGGTATGGTGTGATTGTTGGTTCGCATGTAGGACTGGTGGATGTGTGGCGTATATGAGCAGACTTGTTGCCAACTTATAAAGATCCTAAAACGTATATAAGCAGGTTGGTTTGAATAATATATGTAAGGTGTGGAATGTTTCGAAACTTACAAGCAATAGAGATTGCAGAAGGTGCACTGTTAGCAGACATTGCCGTGGCTTTTCAGTTTCTGGTAGCTTTTTTGCCTGTTGGGAGTGGTTTTTTTTCTGTTATGAACTGTACAGTCTTTACGATTTTAGTTTTGCGTCGTGGGATTTATGTAGAGTTATTGGCAATGTGTGTCGCATTATTTTTAGTCTGCATTCTCATTGGTCCTCATGGATGCATTTCTTTAGTATCTCAAGGGTTAGGTGGCGCGTTTCTAGGTTTGACCATGAAGCACCGCTTCCACTATATTCCTATTACTCTGCTTGGGGCACTCGCAGCAGCTACCTATCTCTTTCTATTAACTATTGGTGTTGCCTGGTTGACGGGAATACCATTTGATGTTTATGTGCACAGCCTCCATCACGCCTATGAAGCGATTATACCGATAGTGGCGTTAGTGGCACAACGTGTAGGTCTGGGCTCTGTATGGCAACAGAATCTCTATCCTCAGATTACTCTATTCTCCCAATGGATTTTTACTTATTGGGCTCTTACTTTTTATTGTGCGTTGCTCATTGTTTGGTACAGCTACACTAAGTGGTGGATGCGTTGAAAAAGGGACTTGAAAAATGACGTATTACACGGCACACTGTTTGTATGAAAAAACAACAGAAAGCGCCAATGAACACGTCTTCTCAATTTTGCCCTAATTTGACGTGTTCCGCAAGGGGTCAAAAAGGGCAAGGAACTATTGTGGTTCATGATCGTCAACGTGAACGCTATCGTTGTAAGGTCTGCAAAAAAACGTTTACATCCCGAACAGGAACCATGTTCGAAGGGCTCCGCAAACCAACCGAGCTCATTGTCATTGTGGTAACTTTGCTTGCCTATGGCTGTCCGGTGCAAGCGATTGTCAAAGCCTTTCGTTTAGATGAAAGAACCATTGCCAACTGGCGAGATCGCTCTGGAGCACATTGCCAACGGGTCCATGAACAAATGATGCAGCAGGCTGACCTCACTCTGAGTCATGTGCAAGCCGATGAAATTCGAGTCAAAGGAAGAAAAAAGGTCATCTGGATGGCCCTGGCGATGCTGGTTCCTACGAGATTGTGGTTGGCAGGCGTGGTGCAGCCAACTCGCGATACTCCGTTAGCCGATCGGTTGTTTGAGCAGGTTCGTCAGTGGACCAAGCACATCAGTGCGATCCTGGTCTGCGTGGATGGCTGGCCAGCCTATCCACACAGTATTGAGCGAGCCTTTCGCTCAAAAATCAAGCGCACAGCTGGAAGAGGACGCTGTTGTCTGGAAATGTGGTCGGGATTGGTGATTGGACAAGTGATCAAGCGTCAATACAAGCATCGTGTGGTTGAAGTGGAACGGCGTTTGCTACGTGGGGATCCGCATCAAGCACAGAAGTTGTTACAAACGACACCAGGATGCACGATTCTCAATACGGCGTACATTGAACGATTGAATGGCACCATGCGAGAGCGTTTGGCACAGTTAACCCGGAAATGCCGACATGCCGCATGTCGGCTTGAGAGCTTGCATCACGGCATGTATCTGTTGGGTGTCACCTACAATCTCTGTTGGTCCCATCAACAGTTGAGCACAAATCAGCAGCAGATCAGTCCGGCGATGGCCAGCGGTTTAACCGATCATCTGTGGAGTATTGTTGAGTTGTTAACGTACAAGGTCGTGCCCGAACCCTGGCACGAACCGAAAAAACGAGGACGCAAACGGATCAAACCGTTGCCTGATCCTAATCAGTCAAAGCGACCACGAGGGAGACCTCGTCTTCGACCGTTGCCTGATCCCAATCAGCCAAAACGGCCGAGGGGCGACCTCGTAAAGTCATTTTGAGCTCATCCACCGTTTAGTGTGGCTGTACCCATTGTTTTTATCCCGGTAATTTTAGTATTATATGCACTCATTAATTCTTTTGCGCGTCTGCTTGGTTATGATGTTCGCCCATTATTGGAAGGGAAAGCCGGGCGCTGGGTGCATCGTCGAGGACGATGGCTGGTGAAGTTAAGAATGAAAAGAAAGGTGGAACGACGGCGATGGCAAAAGATGTGATCTCCCCACCTCTGATTGATATACAACAGGTCACCTATAAGTATCCAGTAAAAAGGACGATGCAAGATCATAATCAGTTAGTGACCGAGCCAGCGTTGCAAAATATTAATTTGCAGATCCAGTCAGGTGAATATGTGGCTTTATTAGGACATAATGGTTGTGGTAAGTCAACGCTGGCTCGTCACTGTAATGCGCTGTTATTGCCTGACGAGGGAAATGTATATATCGCAGGAATGGATACCAGGGATGTAACGAAGCATGGTATGATCCGTGAATATGTAGGAATGATTTTTCAAAATCCTGATAATCAATTGATTGCGACTCTGGTTGAGGATGACGTTGCCTGGGGATTAGCTGTCAAGGGATATCCGCTCCCGCAAATTCGCGAGCGTGTGGCTGAGGCGTTAGATGCGGTTAATATCAGCCACCTACGTCAGTTGCCTCCATATAAATTATCAGGCGGACAGCGCCAACGCCTGGCAATTGCTGGTATTCTGGCATTACGACCACAATGTATTATTGCCGATGAGGCCAGCTCAATGCTTGATCCTTTTACACGCCAGGAACTATCGGAGCTATTCTCCAGGCTTCACCGCAAGTTTGGTCTGACTATTATTCAAGTTACTCATTTATTAGAAGAGGCCGTGTATGCTCAACGGATTGTCATCATGGAACGTGGCCGTGTGATTCAAGAAGGAACACCTGCACAAATTTTTGCCGATGTGGAACGTCTGCAGGAGCTCAAATTGATTATTCCTGACCCCTTAAAATTAGTGGTGTATTTACGTGATGCTGGCTTTGCTATTTCTAATCAAGCATTGACCATAGAAGAAATAGCTCAGGAGATTGCAAATGCCTGAGTCAATTATTCGTGTAAAGCATCTTTCTTATATCTATGGCTCCTCACCATTTCCGAAGAAGGCTCTCAACGATATTTCTCTGGAAATTACCCGGGGGGATTGTGTAGCAATTATTGGTTTTAATGGTTCTGGTAAATCAACCTTGATACAGCATTTCAATGGTCTACTACGACCTTCGCAAGGCACTGTCTGGGTGGATGGAATTGAAGTAGGAGAAAAAAATACTGATCTACGAGCTTTGCGGCAACGAGTTGGCATGTTATTTCAATTTCCGGAAGCGCAACTGTTTGGTCAAACGGTGTATGCCGATGTAGCCTTTGGCCCCCAACGCATGAAATTAGGACGGCATGAAATCCGTGCACGCGTAAAGGCAGCCTTAGATATGGTTGGCTTGCCGCATGAAAAATATGCCAGACGTTCACCATTTGAGCTAAGTGGCGGCCAGCGTCGTCGTATTGCCCTGGCTGGTATTCTGGCGATGTCACCGCGTATTCTTATTCTAGACGAACCAACTGTGGGGCTTGATGGTGAGGGGCGTTTAGAATTTTATTCGTATTTGCAACGCGTGCAGCGCGAACAGGGTGTAACCATTATTCTGGTCTCTCACGACATGGCTGAAGTAGCAACGATGGCCAACCAATTATATATCCTGAATCAAGGAAAACTGGTACGGCAAGGAACACCACAAGACGTTTTTGCTGAGAGTGAACAGTTGCGTAGTTGGGATCTGGTAGCTCCACCTCTCTATAAGTTATTGGAAAGCTTGCGACAACAAGGGATAGCTATACCAGATAATATTTCAACAGTTGATGAGACCTTTGATTTTTTGCAGCAGCAGAAGATAAAAAGCGGCTTCCGAATGGAATATTCAGAAGCCGAGGCAGATCACCATCGTCGTTGAGAGTCAGTTGACCTGAGCAGAGCGGGCACCAATTCTCCATTGACTTTCAATGGTATGACATGTTTGCAGTGCGAACGATATGGAACGACCTGACTACATGTACATCCCACATTCCGCAGTTCAATATGATACTTTTTTGAATAACAAGGATAGCCATGAACTTTTACTCTTATTGCTTGTTATAATTCTTTTGCGAAAGAGAGGAAAAAGTAAAATGAACCAATTTGGATCAAACGTTCTTGTTTCTCGTCTTTTATCTACTATGAAAAAGATGCAAAAGCGTCATTTGTTGATATCAAAAAAGTCGTTTTTTAGGGTGCGGAATGTGGGGTACATACGATTTAATAATGTAATGAATTGAGTGCGCATTTTGAGCGTTCGAAAAAATTCGAACTTTTGTATTATACACCATTTGTAGTATTGCCAAAAAGCTTATCAAAACGAGGACGAAGAGAAGTTTTCCATCAGGTAGTAGAAGAATGAAATTGATTTTGTTGTAAGGTACTTCTGCAAAGAAAAAAGGAAAAGTAAGATGCCACCAATTCGCGGAATTTTACTCGACATTGATGGAGTACTACATGTAAGTATGAAGCCATTGCCAGGTGTGGTTAAGACTCTTTCATGGTTAGAACAGCAAGGTTACGCTACATATTTTGTGAGTAACACTACAACGATGGCACGTGCCACTCTGGCTCAGCGTTTACAGCAAATTGGCTTGCCTGTCTCTGAACAGCGCATCATTACAGCTCCTGTGGCCGCAGCTGGCTACCTTCGTCAACATTTTGCAGGTAAACGTTGTTGGCTGTTAACGAAAGGAGATACTAGCAGGGATTTTGTAGGTATTGAGCTGGTTGATAAACAAGCAGATGTTGTGATAATTGGTGGAGCTGAAGAATTACTGAGTTATGAGACAATGAACGCAGTATTCAGAATGCTCATGGATGGGGCAGCTTTATTTGCCCTCCATAAGAATATGTATTGGAAGACAACAGATGGTTTGCAACTGGATAGCGGACCTTTTGTGAGGGCATTGGAGATAGCCAGCGGACAGGAAGCTAAGGTGTTTGGTAAGCCAGCGCCAGCCTTTTTCCAGCAGTCTCTACAAGCTATTGGCAGGACAGCCAATGAAACTGTGATGGTGGGTGATGATATCGAGAACGATATCGGGGAGCACAGAAAATAGGGATGCGTGGAATATTTGTCTGTACAGGTAAGCATAAAGCAGACTCTCCTTTGCTTGCTCAGATTCAACCTGATGCTATTTTACCAGCACTAGTTGACCTTCCAAACTGGTTAGAGAGCCAGAAATAACCATAGTTGCGATTGTAGTAGAAAACGGAAAGTGATATTACGTTGTGGATAACCTTTTATCCTTCAGCTCTGTATGGAGAAAAAAGGCAAAGCGGTGAAAAATCCGTTCTCCCAGTGGTTTTCGTGGTGTTATACCTGTTACGGCAGGCGTATCCATACTCCATACTTGCTCATGAAGATTAATAATGGCTTTGACCTGTTGCTGTACCGATTCGGGGAGTAATTCAGTCACAAGCGATAAAGTTACTACGGTTGCTGCATCTATTTCAATCCGTTTTAAGGCAATATCTTCTGTATTGATTATGTCTTGTTCAATATAGAGCCTGGTAGCATTTAGTTTTTGGCGAATGCGCTCTTCTTGTTGGGCTTTAAGTTCTGTCATGACAAATGTTCCTCCTCTATTCCGATATAACTACCACAATCCTATACAATACACGTTTCAAGACAGAAAATCGATGGTGTTTGCACTCAATGAAATTTCATTACAAATACAAGTTTACACGCAAAATAATTTGAAGTACATAGGCAACGTATTATAATGGCGTTGAGATTTTTTGACATACCGATCCAGATATCTTAAATATGTACTGAGATTTATGCAGAAAATAGTAGTAGGAATATTTTATGCTTAAAAACATTTCACCTGGCACTTTTTACCCTGGAAACAGTTTGATGCATCGCTTGCAAGCGCGAACGAAATTGGTGGTAATTGCCTGGTTAGTCATAACATTACTGATTGCCAATCACAGGCAATGGCATTTTGTGCCCTACATCGTTGCGCTTGTTCTCGTGGTGAGTAGTGTGCTGCTCTCACGTGTCTCTTTGCGTGATTTTGGCAAGCGGCTCTGGTTTTTGATATTGATAGTTTTTTCAAGTTTACTTCTCTCCATTTTTGGTTCTACTGGTGATAGTCCAGTCATCTGGCAGTTGGGTCCCTGGGCTTCATCGTATGCAATTCTGAGTCATAATTTGTTTATAACAGGAAGTATTTGCCTTTTTCTGTATGCAACCAGTTGGCTTCCTCCTCTGCGTTCCTGGTGTCAACAAAAATTCTGGCTGCGATTGATGCGTAATCTCCTGTTATTGCTTATTGTCGCCAGTCTGTTTTTTTTCTGGCTTACAACTGGTTTTAGTTCCACCCATCAATTGAAGCTTGGTCCGCTTGTCGTGACCCAGCAAGGAGCCTGGTTGGTTATTATAATCTTTATGGTTTTTTTAGTGCTCTATTCCTTCTCAACAATATTAACCATGACCACATCGCCTATAGCATTAATAGAAGGCCTCACGTTACTTCTTTCTCCGTTGAGATATCTCAAATTACCCATTGACGACTTTGCACTGATGATATTATTGGCCCTACGCTTTATTCCAACATTACTTGATGAAGCGGATCAGTTGATGAAGGCGCAGGCGGCACGCGGAGCGGATATGATGCATGGAACCTTGCGCGAGCGCTTTCAAAGCCTGACGATATTTTTTGTTCCTCTCGTTCAGGGTACTTTACGTCGTGCTTCAGAATTAGCTACGGCATTGGAGGCTCGTGGATATCATGATGAAGGGCAGCGCACTCGGCTTTATGAAAAAAACTTAAGCAGGATCGATTATTATGTTTTATGTATTGTTATCTGTTCAACAAGCATGGCTCTCTTTGTATAAAATGCCTGATGCTTCTTCTTTTTAGCCGCTATTTTTTATATTATAGTAAAGGTAATAGATAGGATGGATGTATCATATGCTACTTCAATTGATTTTATGGTATAAGGGATGTGTTTTTCTCAACCAGAATGAAATGATTCGGATGAATCTCTACAAGATCTTAACATGTTATCAACTCTATCTCTCTCTCAATTCGGTATCATCAGTGGTGGGGAAATGGCATTACTAGAATGAGGCCTGGGGAGGCCAGTGTTCTAGCGTGTCTCGTTTTTCATGGGCATGGTACCGTTTTGTTCGGTGGGAACTAACGCCTGTGGACAGATCTGCTTGTATGGTGCACAGGCACGGATCTGGATGAAACAGGAACGGAGCATTTGTGGTTAGTCTGCCGATAAGTAGTCTAACCGTCAATATGGTCTGATGAACAAATTATATGCTAGGGAGATGTTTCGGGGGAGCATCTTAATCAGCTAGCATTAAGGAACTTATCGAGTCCTCAAGGATTTCATAGTTCCTGCATGATCCCTGGTCGGAGGGACCAATAAAGGAGAGTCGTTTTTTGACTCTCCTTATTGTTTTTTTTGATTACTTATGGACATGTGACAATGCAGATCCCTATCAACCTTTCTGCAATCTGTTCTAACTCCAGATAGAGTTCATTTCCCATATATCAAGTGTATGAATGTGGGCTTTACCTGCACTGGCAAAAATGGAGATGGCTAGCTGGTGTGGTCTACTTAAATAGAAGCGTTCGGTAAGGCACATTCGCTCGTCAATAAATAGTTCCAGCACCGAGCCATCCAGGAAGATCTGTAAGCGATGGCGATTTTCTTTGTTTGGTAAGAGCTCACATTGTTCTTTTTCGTATAGTTCTAAGCCTGCATTGAGAGAACTATGTTCGCTGATTAATTGTGATTTGTACACACTAATTTTTACTATTTCTTTTGAATAGGAACTATCCTGGATAGATATCCCCCATGCCGAAGCTGTACCAGTATCAACATCAAGCAAAATCTCCAATGCATTCGTAGATAAATCTGTAACAACAGTCTTATTATCGCTAATTTCCTGTGAGGGTATAGTATAGTATTGACGATGTAGTTGCTGAATTTCTGGAGCCGGCTCGATTTTCAAATGGCCATCTGTTGTCAATGATAGAATACGAGGTAGTGACATTGCGCCTGCCCAACCAGCAGTTTGTATTTCCTGGTCGCTTCGTCCCTCACGCAACCATCCAAATAGTAAACGCCGTCCTTGATCATCCCTTATTGATTGTGGCGCATAAAAATGGGTACTGGTATCCAACAGGCCCCAGGTCTCTGGTAAAAAAGCAAGGTCCTGATAAGAACCAACAAAATAGTAGACGTGGCCGTCAGGTATAGAAGAAACGATGAGTACATATTTAGTTCCAAGTGGAAAGAAATCAGGACATTCCCACATTGTTCCAGTCTCAGCTTTATTCCCTACGCATAACGGCTGTACATATTCCCAGGAGATGAGATCAGGGGAGCGATAGAGTAAAGCCGCCCCACCAATACCTTTGATACCTGAGCCAATCACCTGATACCACATATCACCTTCCTGCCAGACACAATGATCTCGAAATTCGACGATATCTAATCCTTCAGGCCAGGCCTGAATGACTGGATTACTCGTATGCTTTTGCCAGGTGAGTAAGTCGTCAGAACCAGTGGCAAGACATGGTAGTTGCCTACCATGGGCATTCCCACTATAGATCAGGGTTGGGATGCCTTTATTAATGACCAGGCAGCCAGACCAGCAGCCATCCTCATCAGGACTTCCTGGTGTAGGGCTTAAAGCGATAGGTAGATGAGTCCAGTGTAGTAGATCATGACTTATCGCGTGTCCCCAATGGATCTTGCCAAATAAAGGGCCTTCCGGATGATATTGATAGAAGAGATGATAGTTTCCTTTCCACTGCACGAGTCCATTAGGATCATTCATCCAATTCGTAGGCGATTGAAAATGATAGGTAGTTCGGTGATGATCATTGATATGTTTGTGTATCATGATAAATTACCTCTTTGTTCTTTTCTCTCTGGTTATAAATATGACCTGGCTGGAAGCAATTTACAACAAATAGCACAGCTTATATGGGTAGGCATATCGAGTGCCTACATTTATATGTATACAGTGTGAAAGAAAGTAGATATAAGTAAGGCAACCCATGCTAATTTCTCAATGAAATAATATCTTTGAAATGAGTCCAGTGTTTATCTAGGACCCCTAAATCGTTGGGTGACATTGATCATTGTCACTTTCTGACATGTTATATTTAAAGAAGAAGTGACTACTTATTTTTAACTGGTGTATATTTCAGACACTATCTGGACTATTTCCTTGACGGTTATTTTAAGGATGAGTAAAATGATAATAACTGGTAGTATTATTTGTCGTCATTCTACATAATAAGAGAATCAATGTACGCCCTTATTTTATGATAATTGAGGAGGCACCTTTGCCAGGTGTGCATATTTTGAAGTATTTAAAAAAGAATATTTACAGTGTGACCGCCGCCGCAATAATTACTTTTGCAGTTGGTCTACGCATGCTTCTGCTTTTCTTGCACTGGCCGCCAACCAATGGTGATGAAGGTATTATGGCAACCATGGCTTATAATATTGCTTACCATGGTGAACATCCAACGACCTTTTATGGTCAGGACTACATGGGTGTAATTGAGGCTTATTTAGGTGCGCTATTCTTTCATCTTACCGGTGGCCCATCTTTAACAGCGTTACGGACAGGTGTTGTGTCGATGGTAGGGCTTTTCTTTGTGTGTATGTATTTCCTGGTCAGCTTACTTTTTTCGAAAAAACTGGCTCTGGTAACTCTGGCTTTATTGAGCGTTGGCTCTATTCCGTACTTGACGCGCCAAACTATAGCTACTGGTGGTTCTTCACAAACCTTATTGTTTGGAGCACTGGCATTTCTCATTGCATCCTGGCTTGCGCTTTCTTATCGGCGTAAGGTTCCGTCCCGCACCCATCTTCTTCGCCTTCCACTATACGGTGCCTTTGGTCTGGTTGCAGGATTGGCTATGTGGAGTGATATGGTTGTGCTCCCATTTCTAGCCATGGCTGGATTGCTGCTGCTCGTATTTTGTTGGCGTGAACTATTGGTCTGGGGGGGCTGGTTAATGGGCCTTATCGGCGCACTTGCTGGCCTTTTTCCCTCGCTCTGGTATAGCATGAACAAAGGGTTAAATCCCTTTCTTACACTTTTCAATCTCGTACGAGGTACGGGAACCCTTAAAGATGATCCTATTGCTACCGTGGGACTCTGGCATAATATTGTCGAAACAGTGCAGGTAACGATACCCACTGCAACAGGATTTCCTTTTTGTCCAGTTATTGAATATCCTTTTTTAGGTGACAATACTCCACGCACTTTACAGTGTGGTATTGTTCAAACCACCTGGGGAGGGGGTACCTGGTATTGACCCTGGTTGCTTTGATCTTCACATTGTTTATGCTGCAATCTGTCGTCCGAAACAGGAAGATGTTAAATGAAGTTGAATATCATACATTATTAGTGAGGCGAATCGCTCAACTTCTGATGGTTGGTGGCGCTATTGGAGCTATTGTTGTCTTCATACACAGTACTGGCCCATTCAACCAACCAGGTTACCACGCACGTTATTTAATCGGTCTACTTATAATCCTGCCTGCTCTCATTGATCCTCTATGGAGTGCTGCGAGCCGAATGAAACCACAGGCCATCTGGTTGAGGGTTCGGGTCTATAGTAGTCGTTTTATCCTCGCTGCAGTTGCTGTTATCCTGATCATCGGAACCCTGATCGCATTTAGTGAGGTCCCTAAAGTCCAGGCTGCCAATCAACACCGAAATCATCTGATTACCCAGTTAGAGAGTATGGGGATCACTCATTTCTATACTGATTATTGGAGTTGTTATAGCCTGATTTTTGAGAGTCAGGAAAAATTACTTTGTGGCGTTGTGAATCATCATCTCAACCCATCGCATAATCGTTATCCACCGTATTATACTATCGTGCGCGCCGATAAAAAATCCTCCTGGTTGTGTCCCAAGGATCCAAACATGACAACAACGGAATATGATTGTCTGGATTGGTTAGAGAAACGCATGGCGAAACAGCCCCCTGGTAAATACAAACGTTATGAGATAGACAACTATGTGCTCTATCGCTACATGCTGAATTAACATATGAAAAAGGCAGGTCTAATATAACCTGCCTTTTTCATACCCTGTTCTAAAATTCCTCCAATTGATCCATTAGAATGATCCCCTTTTTTCTTATATCATTTTTTTTGCGACTAAAAGAAATTATCACCTGCATTTAAAGTATATAACTACTTTGCTAATTTAGCTTAAAATAAATATTTTGTTACAATAGAAAATGATAGAGAAATGGATAAGTATTGGAAATTATGTAGTTTAAAGTGTTTGTGATTGCTAGATTGATATGCTCCTCATTGAAAAGTCCTAATTTTCTTGTTAAACATTGTATATGCTGGCTTATCTAGAGTATATTATGTGTAGTAATTTTTTTATGGCGATTAGATTAATAATATAGCGTATATTTTGTTAGATGAATGAGTGTGAAGTTGAAGAAGATCTCGCAAAGAATGATGGTGTTATCTGCAAACCTGATTTTTAATGATTCCACCTTCCTTAGTGACCAGCAAAAGTGAGTGTAGCCTGTTTTATCAGTATTAAAGGTATAGAATATTTTTTGTGGATAATATATCCTTTTCTATACAGATATTGAAATATTTTTTATATTCATTTTGTCTTCTAAAAGAGCTAGCAATAGCTCAGTTGTTGCTAAGATTTTTCTCTGTGCCAATGTTGTCGCATATCTTCAAGCCGTTTTTGTATCCTGTTCGAATCACATGATGTTTATCCTCTGTGTTTAATTGCTGCATGGGTGCACCAGGATTAAAACTGCAGAGTTTTTCGTAACTCGTAGATATATGCTCAAAAGGAAATAGTAGATGGCCTTATTTAAGAACGGACCCTCAAAGAAGAGAGGGTTTACGCTCACAGCAAAAGTATCTGGCTTGCTTGTACTGGCTGTATTTATTCCGTTGCTCATAACTGTCGTTGGCAGTGAGTTATTTTTAAGCCCAACTCTAGTATCTCAAGCCAGCGGTCAGATGGCGACCGATGCAACGACGCATGCTCAAGCGATTGATGCTCTTCTGATAGCTCGTTTGCAAGACTTACAATATATCAGTCAATATCAGGCTATCCAAAGATATCTTGCCGGGGATGATAAATATAAGCAGCAAGCCAAAAGTGAACTGGCAGTGGGTAACCACCTGGATACTAATTATGGAAACTGGACCTTATTTGATCAGGGTGGCAACCTCCTGCTTTCTTATCCTACCGCATTGCAACGAGGGGAAGATAAAATCCCACGATCATTATTATCCCAATTGCAAACCCTCAATAAATCATTTATTTCTGATGTGCATCTCGATAAACAGACACACATGGCCTACGTTGATATGTATACCTTGATCTCATCTGAAAAGAAACATATAGTTGGCTATGGACGTGCAACTTTTCATCTTACTGACATCTGGACTGCAGTGAATAATGCAACGAGCGCTGCTCCCCGTAGCTATGCAATGATCGTAGATGGTAATGGCATTCGTATTGCATATACCAATCCTGATAAAACATTGACGACGTTACCTGCACCTCTTTTCACATCTGTAGGACCTATTAGTGACAGTTTGCGAAAGCATATTGCTGATGAAGGTCTGTATGGAGATCCGATGACAACGGTGAAGACATTACCTGATCCTGAGTTATTGAATACAGCACATGGGGATAGTTCATTTAGTTTTAATCCAGCAACTAAAGGTGAAGCGTATCAGGCTTATCAAGCGAAGATCCATGTAGTGCCATGGTCCTATATTGTTCTGAGACCAGTGAGTACAATTACAAACGCGGCAACTCAACAGGCCGTCTATCTTGTGGTTATCACGGTTGTTGTTGCGTTATTGGCGGCCCTGGTTGGACTTATCGTTGGGCAAAGAATTACGAAGCCTATTTTGTTCTCAGTTTCATCTCTCTCTAGCAGTAGTAACATGCTAAATACTCTGGCTTCCCGTGAGCAAGTAACTGCAACTGAGCAGAAATGGATTGTTGAATCTTCACAAACGGCTCTACAGTCAGTACAGTATTATACTGAAGCGACCAGTGTCGCGGCTCGTAAGCTTGACGAGGTTGGAACAGAGCTTCTTCGTAACTGGGAGCATCTTGACTCTAATCAAGCTCAGCAGCGTTTAATGGAGATTTTAGCAGCTGCGCAATATATTGAAAAAGTCGCAGTGCATCAAGAAAAGAGCAATCAAAGTTTGTCGACGGCTATTCGGATTGCCACTCAGGTAACGGATCAATTAATCGAGGGTGCAACGTCGGCAAATGGAGCTGCTATGCAGTTGCAAGAAGTTATCAAACAGTTGCGACAGGTAGTAGGAGAAACTAAATGAAGAAAAACTTATGGATGAGACATGCAACGCGCCAACTTTTACCCTGGCACAAATTAGTCGGCACTCTTTTGTTCTCTTGCTTGATCTTAACCTCCTGCTCCTTTGGTGATGCTGGTAGTACCACCAATATTCCTTCTGGAAATGATGGGAAGAACTGCAATCGTGTAGGCGTATTTTTGCCAGATAGAACCACGTCAGATCGTTGGGAGCATAATGATCATCCGTTGCTAGAGGCAGCTATAAACAAAGCCATTCCTGGAGTGAGCATTGATTATCATAATGCTAATGGGGATAGCGATGCGCAGATAACGCAAACGACCACAGGAATGGTAAATGGCGACTGTATCCTGGTGGTAGCGGCCCATGATAGTATCGCAGCAGAACCAATTGTCGTCCAGGCCAAAGCTCATAACATACCCGTAATTGCGTATGATCGCCTGATCCAATCTAAAGACGTGAATTATTATGTCTCTTTCAATAACACCAGAGTAGGAGTTTTGCAGGCGCAATATATTGTTGATCATTATCAAGAATATAAAACAGCTGGTAACCATGTCCATATGGCAATTATTAGTGGTTCGCAGACAGATACAAATGCTCTATTATTCAGTATCGGGGCACACTCAATTCTCGATCCTTTGTTGGCGACCAATGAACTAACGACCGTTAACGAGGTCTTTACTCCTGACTGGAGTAATACTACAGCCCAGACGGAGATGGAAGCGGTCCTGGCAGACAATAAGAATGATATTCAGGTAGTCTATGTAGCAAATGATGGTATGGCTGGCAGCGTCATTACAGCTCTAGAGAGTGCGAATTTAGCAGGTAAGGTGCTTGTAACTGGTCAGGATGCAACTGTCGGTGGCTTACGGAATATTCTCCAGGGCAAGCAAAGCATGACAGTATATAAACCAATTGCGAAAGAAGCTCAATCAGTTGGTGATCTGGTCAAGGCTCTCCATGACGGGACGGATGTAAAAGGACTTACCAGAGGATCTACCACACCTACCTATAATGGTGGCCTCATTCCCTCTATCCTGGATGATCCGATATCTGTCAACGCCCAGAATATTAAGCAAACTGTTATTAAAGATGGTTATGTTTCTAAATCTGTCCTTTGTGCGAATTTGCCACCTGGAACTGGAAATTTTTGTTAACCGATAAGCATAGTGCAGGGGGCAAAAATTCTTGCCCTCCTGCATTATAAGTAATTTATTCCTGGGATGTTTTGCGTAAAAAAATTTCAGCGGATGGATAGACAACGTTGATTTCGCTGATTTCCTGTGCGTGGTCAAGATGATCAAAAATACGCAGTGTAATGCCTTGCGCATCAATTTCCTCTTGCTTCTCCAATAGCGGTTTTGTGATACGTTGGTCATCTGATCCTGCATAGATATAAAGTGGACAACGTATCTGGTCGGGGGCACAATGGGCCAGTCCACGGTAGCTTGCCAGCAGGCGATCAATGCTGGAATAGTGCGTTGTTCTACCCACTGCATATCTTCATTATCAAAACCAAGTTGTTTAAGTGTGCCTTCTTGTTGTGCTTTATACATGATACGCAGTTCTGAAGTAATCTGATTGATACGTTCCTCAAAATAAATACGGCCAAAAAAACTACCAGCAACGACTGCTCCCATCACACGAGATGAGCGTGAGGACAGCAATAAAGCTAGTGTTCCGCCAAAAGAGTGCCCCCACACGAGAAATTTCTCGGCATCGCATGCATCAGCTACAGCACAAATATCTGCAAGCATCTGTTCAACATGATATGACCTGGGATCAAGAGGGCGATCACTCTCTCCAATACCTCGGCGATCCATAGTCACGACACGGAAATGGTGACGTAGACGTTCAACATATCCAGTTTCATGCCAGATCTTACGCATCTCGTCAAAACCCTGGAGCAGCAGCAGCAGTGGCCCTTCTCCCTGCACATCATATGCAATTTTTGTGCCATCAGTTGAAGTAAGAAACATCCATTCCTCTGTTCTTGTCAAATAGTATTAAATATGTATCTATGTTATGCCAAACTTCTTGGTAGAAATTTTGTCGAAATTGTTTTTACTACTTCATTTCTTTTAAACCAAAAAGCAAGGCATTTCTTTATTATAGATGATTTTATCATCTATCTATAGTGTACCATTTTTAGCATTCAATCATATGATTTTAATAAGTAACTGGTAAATTAGCCCGTCCGTGTTCCACCTGTGAAGTATATATAGTTATTAATAGGTGATAAAAGCCTTTTAAAGATTATTATATTTATTATTATATTTGTAGAGTGTTGATGGACTGGTAATTTTTTTGCTTTACTTTATTCTTCTATATATTTCATATTCTCCTGGAAAAAATGGTATTTATAGGGTATACTATAAATAGGTAATGGATATATTATTGCATTACCAGAAAAAGGAGCATCCATTCGTTCCAGTATAGAGTGAAAACGTTATGGAACGTATTATTTTTCCTCCTTCACACGATTGCTATTTGAAATGCAGATCGTTCATATGCATTCTTGATATTCATTAAAACCTCACATTGAGCGCATAAATTGAGATTTTATGTGGCCGGACATAGCGGGGTAGTGTCTGCTGTATGTCCTCTGAGTGATTATGTAGAGCAATATTGCCGCTAAAGTTCTTATAGTAAGAGCCTTTTTTTTCTAGCTTCAGGCATGTTCTTTTGATATGTATTTATGTGCCAGATTGCGGCATTGTTTTTTTGAGATTAACCATGGTAATACATAGACTGTTTATCTTGCTGCTTTAACTCCTGTCATAAATTTGTTGTAGATAAACGGCATTTGTGCTGTAATTCATCAAACGTATGATGTGGTTCTAGTTAAGAACTAATGGAAAAGGTGCGCTTTTAATAGCCCTGTGTTTTATTGTATGTAACTTTTTTTTGTTGGTAATCGTGTAACTATTGGGTGTAAAGAGCCCAAATAGATTGTAGAGCAACTTTGTAGCCTGACATATATAAGCTAAAGTAAAGGGTCCAGAATGAAAATAGCACATATTGCTCCGCCTTGGATCGCCATTCCTCCAAAAAATTATGGTGGTACCGAGAACGTCATATATAATATAGTTGAAGAGCAAGTTGCTCAAGGTCACGATGTTACTCTATTTGCACCCGGAGATGCTAAGACTTCAGCCCGTCTCGTGTCCTTTTTTCCTCGTTCTTTGATTGATGCAGGAGTGCCATGGCAAGCTCATCTCAAATCGTACTATCACACATATAAGTCGATTGAGTATATTAAAGAGCACCATTTTGATATTGTGCATTCTCATCTCTCTTCCAGTGCTGATATGTATACCTTTCCTCTATCACTGCAGTTAGGGACCCCACATGTGGCGACGCTCCATAGTCGTTTCCCATTCGATCGTGTTCAGGAGTGGTCAGGAGACGCTGATGATTTCTTTTTAGAATGGATTAAACAGACACCTCTGATTGCAATTAGTGAGAATGCACGGGCTGAGGTGAAGCTGCCGGTTAATATTATTGGTGTTGTTCCCCATGGTTTACCAATGCAACAGTTTAAGCCAACGGTAAATCAAGCAGAGGATTTTTTGGTCTGGCTAGGTCGATTTGTACCAGAAAAGGGAGCTCATCATGCGATCAGCATCGCCAAAGCGACAGGCATGCGCCTGGTGCTCGCTGGTACCATTGATCGTCATATTGCGTCATCGGTTGATTACTTCGAGCGAGCTATCAAACCACAGCTTGATGATAGACAGATCAAATACATTGGCCCTGTCAACACCAGAGAAAAAATTGATTTACTGAGTCGTGCCCGTGTCTTTTTGAATCCCATTGAATGGGAAGAGCCATTCGGAATGGTCATGATTGAGGCTATGGCTGTTGGTTGTCCAGTAATTTCATTTGCACGAGGAGCCGCCCCTGAAGTTGTTGCTCATGGGAAGAGTGGATATCTAGTGAAAGATATCAAAGAAATGAAATGGGCTATGTCCCAACTAGATAAAATCGACCGTAAGCAAGTACGGCCCATGTAGAAGAGAAATTTTCTGCTCGCGTAATGGTTGAAAAATATGTGAGTTTTTATCAGCAGGTTCGTGGTACTCAATTGTTGAAGACAGCATCGCTAAAGCGTTCAGTTGCAGATAGTATTGCGAAAATGCCAAGGATGGTGCCTACAGGGCCTTTGCAGCAATTGCCTGATCCATTAGCGGATAAATATCCTGTTTCTCTCATCTCGCAGCAGGCGCTAGAAGCGGATCCAGATATTATGCTTTAGTCGCCTATCATCTCAACATGCGTTACTGGCTTCAATTTTATC
This sequence comes from Dictyobacter vulcani, assembly GCF_008974265.1. Lineage (GTDB taxonomy): Bacteria > Chloroflexota > Ktedonobacteria > Ktedonobacterales > Ktedonobacteraceae > Dictyobacter > Dictyobacter vulcani. Next base: position 44,005 of record NZ_BKZW01000006.1, on the reverse strand, counting down.
CACGCTGTATTCCAGATGCATGTTTATCGCAAATTTATGCACTTGCCATGAAGAGTAGGATGCGAGGAAGTACTTCATCGTGTTATTGGTGATAGGTGCTTCCCGGAAGACATTGCCATTTCCACTCGCGCTCCGGGAAGCCATTCCACTCACCCTATTAGTGAAACGCTATAGCTAATCTCTCAGGAAGGTAGGAGCGAAAATTCTGCTGGCTAATGGATCCCACCAACTGCTTGGCAAAGGAAATAGTGCTACTTTTATCATATACTTTTCCTGCTGGTTGTTTGAATTTAGTATAGATATGTAGCTCAATTTCATTCCTCTGGTTGCTTGTGGCGCGTTAGAACAGCGTCATTTGTTCTGGTCCCGGGCTTTGGTCGCCTGGTTGCCATGATAATGCAGGTAAAGAAACAATTTTTCGGACACGTTGATAGAGTTCGTAACAAATCTCCGGGGAATGTTTTTCATAAGGGCAATGACAGAAGGCATAGATAGTTAAACCTTGTTTATACCAGGTGGTAAGTTGCTGTGCCCATTGATCGAGAAATGGTGCGTTGACCTCCATGGTGGGATGGCCGATGTAGCGCACAAAGGCAAAATCGGTGGTGGTGGTGATATGAACGGGGAGATGTGGCTTGCGTTCGCGGGCCTGTAACTCCTTCTGTTCCTTTGGCGTGCCGGTGCGGATTGGGCGTGTATCCATGATGACGCGTGCTGCCTGGTGAGTTTTTAGCAGTTCATCCAGGATGCTGGCCTGGGGTTCTTGATAAAAGTCGGGATGGCGTACTTCGACTGCCAGCTGTACTTCTGTGGGCCAGTAATCCAGGAAGGCCTGTAACTGATCAAGCTGGTTTGGTCCAAAGGTAGGAGGCAACTGCAGGAAGATGGGTCCCAGGCGTTCGCCAAAGCCCTGCATGCGTTCGATAAAGGTCAGTGTCTCTTTCTTCTGCTGTGAGAGCAGCCCTTCATGGCTGATACTGCGCAATACCTTTGGGCAGAAGCGGAAGCTGCTCGGCGTCTCCTGTGCCCAGCGCGCCACAGTCTCGGCTGAGGGAAGAGCGTAGAAAACTGTGTTGCCTTCAACCGTCGTCAATTTTTGACTATAGAGACGTAAAAAATCATTGGCAGGTGTACGGGTAGGGAAGAACTCTCCCAGCCATTCTTTATATCCCCACATTGGACAGCCTATATAAAACATTTATTGTACTCCTTTAAAGATAGAATTGTATGATTAAATTTTGATAAAAGGAACGTCAAACATATTGTTGTTCTATCCTTTACCTATCAGGTATAACGTATTTAATGAATGACGTAAAAATACCTGTTAATGACAACACTCCTGATCATTACTGTTGTGCCAGAAGAAGGTGTCAATAGTGCATAGCTTTTTAAGTACTTACACCATGTTTACGCCCTACGATCCCTGATAGATCTTTCAATGTCCTATCATCGTGTTACATATACCGTTTGAATACAGAAAATTATTGGAGGATATGTCTATTCTGGTTGTGTAGGTAGGCAGACGGTGTACCGTACAAGGAAAAACTATTATATGTAGCGGTAGAAAGAAAAAGCAAGACCTATTCTCTAATGGAGGTGTACATGGAGGTTTTGATGGAAACTCGACTGCTAGGATTTGAGCATGCTGAGACAGTAAAAGATGTTGCCAACTGGGCAAACGGGATTATAGGGAAAGAAGTGCCTGGAGAGCCTGGTTATACAGTTGTTAAAGTTATTCAATTTCAACTCGTGCAGCTCTCAAATGGTTATGACGTTTTGGTGTTGGTGGAGGTAAAGGAAGAGCTTGAACCATTAAATCTAAGAGAGGCTGATGTAGAGGCGATTGTGAATATAACATCAGCGGTTGATGAGCGCATTTAAGACACACACACAACATAATAATTACGATTCAGCGGCATAGAGTGTCTCATATATAAATCACTTTATGCCGCTGAATCGTAGTATTTACAATATTTTTCAAGATTGAATCGAGTTATTTTATCAGATTATTATGAATAGGGAGATGAGGGGTAATCAGATAACTTACTGGTGATCGTCTGGACGATATACCGCTAATGCAAGCTTAATAATAATGTGATGCAAAAATTCTGTTCCTATATTAAAGAACACTTTGTTTTGTTGGTTGGAATAAAGCTGTGTGTGATAAAGGAATACATGTTTAAGGTTGCGGCTTTCGTTTTTATTGAGATTGTTGTAAGTTTTTTTTATAAAGTGAAAGTTGCTATTTTGGTTTATTGACAAACTATAATTGCTGTGATACATTTTCTCTGTTGGATATATCGTCCAGATTATCAGAAGCAGAGTTGCTTATTGATAGGTTTTTGTGACTTCTTCAAATGATGAGTAACTAAAACATAAGTATTTTTAAGGAACAGTTTCGTGGAATAGTTGTAAGTGTGTAATCCTGGTTTACTCTCAAAGTGACTTACATCCTTAAATGAAAGGCCATCAGTGTCGATAGCATTGACATATTGTGGATGTCAGTAAACCTCAATAGCTAACTCGGAATTGCACTTTTACATTGCAGAAAATCTGAGGACGTTATCGTCTAATGGTAGTATATAATACTTCCTCCAATATGGTAGCTAACTAACTTCACTGATGCTTATTTTATTGCGATAATTTCATTGTGCAATGTAGCAAGCTAGCGTGGATGTTATTTGCTATTAGTAGAAGAGATACTACCCTCAATTTTTATACGAAATTATAGTTTTTCATCAAAGCTATACCTGTCCCTTAATCATCCTATGCAAAGAAGCGTCATCGGCCGAGGGGGTTATGAAAGCGTTCATTTGAAATTCACCTGTGTATTGCTTTTTTTGAAGAAAAAGCAATGGTGTCTTTTAAGAAGGAAGGTTTCAAGATGAAACTCTCAAAGGGTCAACGCGGCAAATGGAGCCTGATGGCAGGTATCCTTTTATTTACACTCCTCTTATCCGCTTGTGGTAGTAGCAATACTGGTTCTACAAGCACATCCACTCCAACAGCAAGTGGTCCTGATGGCAAAGGCTGTAAAAAAATCGGCGTTTCTTTCCCGGAGACAAATACCTCATATCGTTGGGATAACCAGGACAAACCACTCCTCATCAGCTCATTGAAAAGTGCCTTGTCCATTGGTGATGACGGTATTATTTATAACAACGCAAACGGAAGTGCAGCCACCCAGCAGACTCAGGCAGAGTCCATGTTAACGCAGGGTGCTTGTATTCTCGTCGTTGCTCCAGCAGATAGCAAAGTAGCAGCAGCGATTGTTGACAAAGCCAAAGCAAAGCATGTGCCAGTCGTTTCCTATGATCGCCTGATCAATAACAAAGACGTTACTGCATATGTTTCGTTCCAGGGTCAGGACGTCGGTAAGTTGCAGGGTGATTACATTGCCAAGCACTACCAGGATTATACTAAGAAGAACGGCACCACCAATACCGTCATCATCAACGGTTCCCAGACAGACAACAACGCCATCCTCTTCAAAGAAGGTCTGCACACCTCCCTCGATCCACTGTTCAAAAATAACACATTGAAAAATGTGTACGAGCAGTTCACCGACTGGACCGGTCCAGTGGCTCAGAAAGACATGGAAGCTGCACTTTCCCGCACAGGAAACAAAGTAGCTGTTGCCTATGTCGCCAACGACAACATGGCTGAGTCCGTCATTGCTGCACTCAAAACCGTAAACCTGGACAAAAAAGTATTGGTCACTGGTCAGGATGCTGCCCAGGTTGCTATCACCAATATCCTCAATGGCGAGCAAGCCATGACTGTCTACAAACCTTACGGTAAAGAAGCTGAGTCAGCCGCAAAAATCGTTGCAGCCATCAGCAAAGGTGATGACGTCAAAACGCTTGCAACCTCCAACGTAACTGAGACAGTAAGCAACACGCAGATTCCATCACTTCTGGAAGAGCCAATTGCAGTTGATATCAGCAACGTGAAAGACACCATTATTAAAGACAACTTCTACACCAAAGATCAGGTTTGTAAAGGTGTAGCAGCTGGTGCTGGTGGTGTCTGCTAAATAGCGGTTGTAGTTTGTAGGTAGAGGTCACAAAATTCTGACTGCTGCGTAAATTTTTTATAATGTATGATAAGCAATAAGATACTTGTAACCTCCTAATCTGCAGAACACTATCTCGGACCTATGAATGAGCCCTGGTGCAGTGTTCACAAACCTGTACCAGGGTTTGTTTATTCTCAGTGATGAAGCTAGCACTTTGTCAAACTTCGTGTGATGGGTTGTGCGCCCGCGTAGCGGGCGGGATGGGGAGAAGCGGGGGCACAGCCCCCGATCCCCCAGTCAAGGGCTCGCCCCTTGCATCCCCGCCTCCCCAGCATATGATGTCTGACAGACTACTAGTAGCAACAACAAAATCACTTAGTAACGTCTGAAAACGTGAAATGTTCTAATGGAAGAATGTCCTCTTTTTTCTACTATTGAGAGGTGTACATGGCTGATAATCAACAACTGCCTGAGAGTCAGAGAGAGCCCTTGCTCCGTATGACAGGCATCGGAAAGACCTTTGGCGCTGTGAGAGCGCTTTCAGGCGTAGACTTTGAAGTCTATCCAGGTGAAGTTGTGGGGCTGGTGGGAGACAATGGAGCGGGAAAATCCACCTTAGTGAAAACTATTTCTGGTGTAGGCCCGGCGGACGAAGGAGAATGTTTCTTTGAAGGCCAGCCTGTCGTGATCAATAGTCCACAGGCAGCAACGAAACTGGGAATTGAAACCGTCTATCAAGATCTAGCTTTGTGTGACAACCTGGATGTGACATCCAACCTTTTTCTCGGACACGAGCTCAAGACTGCGTATGGTACGTTGAATTCTACAGAAATGGAAAAGCGTGCTCTGGCTGTATTGAAAACCCTGGATGTCAAGCTTCCTTCAGCACGTGCCCTGGTTGCAGCCCTTTCGGGTGGTCAGCGCCAATCCATTGCGGTAGCAAAAACGATTTTGCGACAAGCAAAAGTTGTGATGCTAGATGAGCCTACGGCAGCCCTGGGTGTAGCCCAGACGCGTCAGGTATTGAACTTGATCAAACGCTTGAAAGAGCAAGGGTTAGCTGTTGTGGTAATCTCACATAATATGGTTGACGTATTTGAGGTAGCTGATCGTGTGATCGTGATGCGCCTGGGTAAAAGAGTCGCAACCTTTGATGCTAAAAATGCCACATCTGGACAAGTAGTAGCAGCCATGACTGGCGCTGACTATAGTTCAGTGAATGGAGAAAAGACCAGCGTTATTGGAGGAAATGGAAAATGAGTGACATCATAGAGAAACATGGAGCTGATGCCAGCGCTGAAGAAGTGCAGCTTGCAGCCAGTTCCGTGGAAATACCTAGCTACCAGCCCAGGCAGACATTCAGACAAATGTTACGCAACGATCTTGGTTTTCTGCCTGTATTATTAACCCTGATCTTAATTATTGCCTTTTTCCAGATTCTCAATCCAATCTTTTTGCAAGGTGAAAATTTCACCAATATCTTATTACAAAGTGCATCGCTTGGTATTTACAGTTCTGGTATTGTGCTTGTGTTGTTGTTAGGGGAGATCGACCTCTCAGTTGCAGCTGTTGGTACCTTGTGTGCGGTTATTATGGCCGTATTGACAGAGCGACATGGTTGGGCCATTGCCCGGCAATCCTGGTTGCTCTTGTGACAGGTGCATTTGCAGGCTTATTGAACGGTCTCTTTGTCGCTGTCTTACGCATTCCATCTTTCATTGTGACGCTAGCCTTTTTTATTATATATTCAGGTCTCTTACTTTTCCTTTTAGGATCACAGACGACACAGAGTGTTGGAGACCCATTTATTTTAGCGCTGGCAGGTACCCGTGTAAGTTACTTTACTGATGCTTTTGGCGTAGGCTTACCGACATTAGCTGTACTGGCTTATGTTGGCAGTCTTGTGGCTGAGTACTTTGCACGCAAAAAAGCTGGACTGCGTACAATGTCTTTAACGCGATTGATCATCCAATCAGTTGTTGCAATTGTTGTTGTTGAAGCAGTGGTGGCTGTCCTGCAAAACTACCAGGGCGTCCCATATTCTATGGGTATTCTCTTCGGCCTTATTCTGCTGCTATGGGTAGTTTTGACGAGAACCTCCTTTGGACGGCACATTTATTCTGTTGGTGGTAATGCTGAAGCTTCACGCCGCGCTGGTATCAACGTGGTTTGGATCCGTATTGCAGTTTTTGTTTTATGTTCACTGATAGCTGCTCTGGCTGCTATTGTTGATACATCGCGCCAGAATGCTGTAGCCAGCGCGATTCCATCCATGTTGCAGTTAAATATCATTGGTGCAGCCGTTATTGGTGGTGTGAGCCTCTTTGGTGGCCGTGGCTCTATCTGGGCCGTAGTGTTAGGCATATTCATTGTGCAATGTTTGGATAATGGTTTGTCACTCTTAAACCAGACATCTGATGTGCAGCAGATGGTAGAAGGCCTGGTTCTCATCCTGGCTGTAACATCGGATGCATTAATCCGTCGCGCGCAGACCCGTAGCCGAAGCGGTCGTTGACGATCGTCCCATTGTATATGTGATGCTACACAATTCTTAAGAAAGCACTTTGCGAAAGTAAAGTGCTTTCTTAACATCCCCGCGAAGAGAAGTAGGTCAAATCATCCATCCCCTATGTTATGTCTCTTACTGTATGAATAATTCGCTGTACCAGCTTCCACTATGCGCCACAGAGACCTGTAGAGGCATGAAGATTACATAGTATGTGAGGATTATTTGATGAATCTTCAGTAAATTGTGCTGTCTGATTATTATTTATAGTTAACCGAACTATAGAGTTTTTGTGGTCAACTGTACTGTTTATGATCGTCCCATAGGCGTTACTCCCCTCGGTACGCGTAAAAACAATCTCCATATGTATTCCTGAGATAATCAAGTTTCCTTGCATAAGATCGCATGGTTTAGGGACATCAGGTCCACACCAGTTATACACTCGAGCGTCATAGGTGGCCTGGCCATTGGAATGCAGCACAAGGGCTGATCCATGGCTATACCAGGTACCTACAAATGCTTGTAACTGAGGATTGGGATTATACACGGTTTGTATGGTGTATGGTATGGGGTCAGAATGAAGCATTTGTCTGGTTGTCTGACTGCTCACAAAAAAGAGCGAAAAAAATAATGAGGTCATACATAAAGCCGCGATATGCGAGGGAAGGGAATGATATTTCATACTCTGTACCTGTGCTTATTGCTGAAGCCAACGGTTTACAATTACCACATTGCGAATGAACATTTTACAGTGATCGTACCCCTTCATAAGAATAGTATACGTTCGTCACCTCTGTTCTGCAAGGCATAAAATCCGTTTTGGATCGTAGCATTTGAACAATTTTTTGCTCCATAAGAGAATTTATATGTAAGTATTCGTTGAGCTCCTTTGCATGTTATACTATTCAGGGTTGTGTTTATTTAATGGTGATAAGCAAGAATGCAAAGGGGCAAAAACGTATGAAGCGTTATAATACGGAAAATCCCGGTGTATGGGGCGATATCAGTAAAAGCGAGCAAGGAACATATCAAGAAGAATATGTTACTCTTCCAGACGACTGTAAGCTTTTTTTACGCTCATGGAGACGCGAAAGTGGGGATGTGCTCTTAATCCTGCATGGCTTAGGAGGGCATGGTGGATGGTATGTGGATATGGCCAATGAATTATTTTTGCGAGGCCTCAACGTTTACACGGTGGATCATCGGGGGTTTGGAAATTCCCATGGAGATCCAGGGCATATTGACATTTATCAACAATATGTGCGTGACATTGCTCAGATTATAGATGAAATACAGAAGCGCCATCCAGACGCACATGTCTATCTACTAGGTCACAGTATGGGAGGTATTTTTGCAACCCATGTTACTGCGGACTATGGATCACTCCTGCGTGGCGTCATCTTTTTGAATCCCTGGATCCAGGATACCAGTCGGCTACCTTTGAAAACAACATTTTCTATTTTAGTGGGAGGATTGTTCAAATCCCGACGCTTATGGCGTGTTGGTGGCGGGCATGAGGGGATGACGATGAACAAAGATGCAGCGCATATGTTGGATGAAGATCCATACTGGGTGAGGGATCTCAGTGCTACATTTCTCGTGCAAATTCTACGCATGCGGTTAGCTACCATTAAGAAAGCCAGGCAAGTGAGCATTCCTGCGCTAGTCGTGCAAGCTGAAGGCGACAAAGTAGTTGTCCCGGCAGCGACCAGAAAGTTCTATGAAGCTTTAAAAAGTGCGGATAAAGAATGGAAAACCTATCCAAACTGGTACCATGATACCGAGTTCGAAGATGATCGCTCCGCGCTAGATGATGATATTGTAAAATGGATAGAAGCACATCGATAATATGTCACGCTTCGATCCAGGACATTATGCATGGAAGCGACGTACCAATGCATTGTATCACGCTATACATATATGTTGAATTTCAGATTATTTAATACGCTATGTGCATGATTACAATGCAAAAATTATACATGATAAGAGGAACCTTCAATGATAAATGCATATTCATGGTGGCAGTCAGGGGTTGTATACCAGATATATCCTCGTAGTTTCATGGATAGCAATGGGGATGGAATTGGCGATCTGGCGGGTATTCACCAGCGGCTCGACTATCTCCAATGGTTGGGCGTTGATGCCATCTGGCTATCCCCAATCTATCCATCGCCAATGGCCGACTTTGGCTATGATATAGCTGATTATACTAATATTGATCCTTTGTTTGGAACCTTACAAGATTTTGAGGTATTGTTACGCGAAACGCACAAGCGTAACATGAAGATGATTTTAGATTTTGTGCCCAATCATACATCCGATGAGCATGCCTGGTTTGTCGAATCGCGAGCCAGCCGTGAAAACGAAAAGCGAGATTGGTATATCTGGAAAGATCCTGCTGAGGATGGTGGACCACCGAATAACTGGACAAGTTTTTTTGGTGGCTCTGCCTGGGAATTCGATAATGCTTCTGGACAATACTATCTGCATATGTTTGACGTCAAGCAGCCTGACCTGAACTGGCGGAATCCTCGTGTGCGGCAGGCGATGTATGATGTGATGCGTTTCTGGCTTGAGCGTGGTGTGGATGGTTTTCGTGTAGATGTGATCTGGATGATGATGAAAGATGGGCAATTCAGGGATAATCCAAATCGACCTGAATGGAAGCCCGGAGATCCCCCTTACGCCAGACAAGAAGGAATATACACTGAAAATCAACCAGAAGTGCATGAGATCATTAGAGAAATGCGATCGCTCATTGATACGTATGGTGAGCGCGTATTTATTGGCGAAATTTATCTTCCAGTGCCTCTATTGATGAACTACTATGGAGAAACACTCGATGAAGTACATCTCCCTTCAATTTCCAATTTATAGAGCTTTCATCCTGGAATGCGCAGACCATTCGTGCGTGTGTTGATGGATATGAAAATGCATTACCAGAAGGGGCATGGCCAAACTGGGTGCTAGGAAATCATGATCGCTCACGTATTGCCACGCGTATCGGGAGAAAGCAATCGCGAGTGGCGCAACTACTTCTGCTGACTCTCCGTGGTACGCCCACTTGTTATTACGGTGACGAGTTAGGTATGCAAGATGTACATGTTCCGCTGGAAATGATGCATGATCCTCAGGGAAAAGATAATCCTTTACATAGCCGTGACCCACAACGTTCGCCGATGCAGTGGAATAACGAAGATTCAGCAGGTTTTTGTGCTCCTGGAGTTGTCCCGTGGCTTCCATTAGCTGAAGATTATCAGCAGTGTAATGTTGAAGTTGAGCAAAAGGAAGAACACTCACATTTGCTGGCTGTGCGTACCTTGCTTTCCTTGCGTCGTAGTATTCCTGCACTTAACATTGGAACATATGAATCTATCGAATTAAATTCAAAAGAATGTTTTGGATATGTACGTGAGCATGAAGGGAAGCGCTATCTTATAGTACTGAATTTCTCAGATCAAGAGCAATCACTGTCACTACCTTTTAAGGAAGGGGTGGTTGTGTTTTCAACTCACCTGAATCATACTGGTTCAATCGAACTTGCTGATTTTGTTTTACCAGGCAATGAAGGCTATGTGTTTGAGATTGTTTAGGTAGCGCAATCCCGAAAAAGTGTATTAGTCTGAACCGAAGCCTATGGAGGAGGAAACTATGGCCAGAGATCAACTTCTACAGGAATTCGCAAATGCATCTGAACACCTCATCGCAACTGTTACTGAAGCAGCACAATGTGGTGTTACCAGCAATGGAGAAACGTGGGGGTTACGTGAGGTTATGGCACATCTGGCAGGTTGGGAGGTGATGGCCAGCGTGCGTATTCCTCATATTCTTGCTGGCATGGCACCTCTTGAGGAGGTTAGCCCTGAGCGCCAGGAGGTGATGAATGATGCGGTCAACGCTACCATTATCACGATGGCTGGCGATCAATCGCTGGATACGATCTGTGGGATCTTTCGCCAGGTATATCAGCGTAATCTCGCGTTGCTCAGAACGGTGGACGAAAAGCACTTTCAACCAGGTGAATACCTGTACGAGCGCACGAAATCAGTGATTGAGCATTATCAAGAACATCTCCAAGAACTCGGGTTATCTGCCAGCTAAAAAATGACTTTGCCCCTTATCTGGCTACGTTTGCTAATTTTACAGTTGTGGGCAGTACGGCAACCCCTATCAGGTGATGGCAGCCAGAATCTGGCGCAGTTCTCTAATGTGAGCAATGCCAATATGGAATCACCAGTGGTATCCATATTGTGGAGAATCTACGCTAAGACCTGGTTGCCCGGGACGCCAGGAGATTATGCGCGGAACCTTGCCTGGTAATCTATCACGAACTGCTCAAAAGAAATCGGCTGTTTGTGGGTTACTTCTGCTACCGTGTTTGTCACGATTGCGGCCTGACCAGCAGCGAATACTCCCATGAGGCCAAGCAAATCATCGGCAAGCCATTCCGGCATACCGGATGCTACCATCGCCTGGCGAGCGGCTTCAGGTGGTACATTGACATAGGTTACGGGTTTTCCGAGAACCTTAGAGAACTTCTCTGCAAGGTCACTGTAGGAGAGTGCCTCAGGGCCGGTAATGACATAGATCTGGTTTTCGTGTCCGCTTTCCGTTAGCGCGGCCACTGCAACCGCAGCAATATCACGCGCATCAACTATTCCAATCTTGCCATCACGCATGGGAGCGTAGAAAACCGCATTGGGAACAATGGTTGATGCATTCGCCAGCAAGTTTTGCATGAATGAGTGCGGTTGCAGAACCGTGTAGGCGATGCCAGATTCGCTTAATTCCTGCTGGATCTGCGCATGCTGCCGAGCAATGCCGAGAGGCGAATCGGGACTCACACCCAGCGCTGAGATCTTCACGATGTGGGTTATCCCTGCTCGTTTGGCGCTTTGGATAACATTGCTTTCCCATGCAACCTTCTGAAGATCACTCGGCGAGTTCAAAAAGACTTTTGTGATTCCGTGCATCGCAGCTTCGATGGTCTCTGGTTTTCCTAAATCCCCGATGACGGCCTCAACTCCAGGGCCTGCAATGGACGCAGCCTTTTCTGGAGAATGGACGAGCGCTCGGACGGGAATCCCGAGGGTAGTTAATTGCTTGATAACTTCTTTGCCGATGGTGCCAGTGGCACCAATCACGAGAATGGACATTGCCATGATATTTATATCCTTTTATATTATGTGGTTTTGCAGTAATTATAGAGATTACTGTTTTTGTGTAGTAAATAGTGATCAAAGATCTCGATCTATTTGCTGAGGATAGCATGCTTTATGCACGTGTTCTGCTCAGCTATTCAACCAGCACAGAATTCTTGCGAGGGCGGGGTGCTGGGAATGGATAACAAGCCCGGCACCCACCTGCAGAATTCTATTGGACAATTTTAAAATTGAACATGGGGGTCTGTAGCGTTCCCCAGAGCCGCAGCCAGACTGGCAGGAGCATTTCGGTGCCACGAGCAGCGGTGATATCTCCCATATCCAGGATATTTTTCCAACCAAAACTGGTGAGTAGTTCGTTAACCTGCGCTTTGGCCTGTGTATCGTTACCACACACGAAGACGTGATGATCGCCGTCCGCTACCTGGCGTGGGTCTACCATAACCAGCGTATTCATGGTATTGAGTGTTTTGATGACTTTCGCCTGTGGGAAGGTCCGTTGGATTTGTTCTCCCAGCGAGTCGGTATTTACTACTGAGAGCGAAGGGGAAGGCCGCGAGAGAAATCCAGCGGGTTGGCGACATCAATTAGAATCTTGCCGTTGAATGCAGCGTTACCCGCCAGCTTGAGTGCCTCCAGCGAGGAGCCACCAGAGGTAGCGTTGAGCACGATTTCGCCAAACGCTGCCGCCTGTGCGAACGTGCCCAGTTGGATTTGTGTATGCTGCTGCTGCCAGGTACTGAAAGATGGATTGCCATACCCATCTAGCTCAGTGCGGGCCAGGGTAGTAGCAACATCACGTGTGCCAACCATTACCTCATGGTTCAATTCGGCCAGTTTGGCCGCCAGGGTTCTTCCTACAATTCCTGTTCCAATTACTCCAAATTTCATTGCTCTTCTGCCTTTCTCTCGAAACAACTCTGAATGTATTTCACGATCAAGAAGAGAAAAATCTTCCTGATCCTCGCTGGTTAGTATCAACGACGTTACTCTGCCCACCGTACTGATAGTGAATAGGCAAAACGGCGTTTACTCTGGACGCTTGCTTTTAGGTGTCTTATAGAACATGATAGAGACAGTTCTGTCTCTTATTTGTTGGTAAGTATACAGAACTGTCTCTATCATGTCAAGAGGGACGAAGGAAAGGTCATGAAAACTGGTTCGACTCGTTCCGCACGGCAGCAGATTCTGGATACCGCTGCGGATCTGTTTTTCCGCGAGGGTTATCGCGCCATAGGTGTTGATACTATCATCGAGAGCTCTGGGGTTGCGAAAATGAGTCTCTATCGGCATTTTTCGAGGAAAATGCCTTAATTGTGGCGTACTTAGAGCGCTCGAATGAATCATTCTGAGAATGATTTGAGCAGGATGTCAGCTCTTATCCAGACGACCCACGAGGCCAATTGGTGGTGGTCTTTGCAGCGCTAGAGAAGATGGTTTCCAATCCGATGTGTCATGGTTGCCCGTTCCTGCATGCGGCCACTGAGTTTCCCGAGGAAACACACCCAGGGCATCATCTGGCACTGGAGCATAAGCAAGCGGTTCGAGCCCGTTTCCAGGCGCTGGCGGCACAGGCAGGCGCACAATATCCAGAGATACTGGCAGATCAACTCATGCTACTTATGGACGGCGCTCATCTGCAATCGCGTATGTTCGGCCCTACTAATCCGGTAGTCTATGTGGCCCAGGTGGCGGTGGCCTTAATCGACGTCCAGCTTCCTGGATAAGCGCAAGGGGTTGTTTTCAAGTCCTCTAGAAAAATATGCCATTATCCACATCAAGTTGATCAAAGCCTGGCCAGGGCTTTAAATCCCACCTGGCAACATTGAACAATGGTGGCGGCGGTGGTGGTGGTGGATCAACTGTTACAGATCCTTTGAACGACTATAGTAAAATCTTTGCTCATTCCAGCAACCTGACCTTTGATAATACCAATACTGCCAACTTCAACAATGATGCCTCGCGCCTGACGCGTACCGCGACCTCGGCTGAATGGGCAGTGTGGAAACAAGCGGGCATGACCCAATTCATGGCGGATAGTTACTACTGGCCCACGCAGACGGTCAGCGATTTCCAGTTTTATACTTCAGCTGACAACAGCACCTACACGCAGGCAAGTCCGCAGAAGAATAATCTGGGAGGAAACTGGACGCATATCCAATATACCGTGAACGTCCCGACAGGAACAAACTACGTTAAAGTCATCTTTCCGACCGACGCCACCAATGCCTGGGATCCCCAGATTGCCCAGGTTGTCCTGACCTACTCTGGCAGTAGCGCGACGCCGACGCCGACACCACCAACACCGACCCCGCCAACGCCGACACCAACCAGTACACCTGTTGCTGGTGGAAGCTGTAAAGTTGTCTACAGCGTAACGAATCAGTGGGGTGGTGGTTTTAATGGTGATATCGTGATTACCAACACCGGCTCAACAGCGATCAACAGTTACCAGTCCACAAAATAAGGAAAATCCAAGTCCGGTAGACTCAAATAATCCCTACACTGTATTCAGGCAACCGACGCTCAATGCCCAGCAGATTGATAGCATCCTCAAAGCCTATCATTCGCCATTAGTGGGTAAAGGGCAACTTTTTTATAGTTTAGGTAAAGACCATAACATCGATTCCACGTTTATTCTGGCAATTGCGATGCATGATTCAGAGTTAGGTAAAACGACTCACGCCAATCAAACCCATTCATTGGCACCGCTCGGCTGCTATCAGGGTGTACATTGTGTTAATCATTATGCAGCTTATAACAATTGGGAGGCAGGTATTAGAGACCTGTATATCATATTTGAATATTATATCTATACGCTACATAAAACAACTGTAGACACGATTGTGCCGACTTTTGCAGGCCCACTTGCAAACACGTCGGCTAAGCAGCAAGCCTATGTAGTATTCGTAAAACAGGTGATGGATAGGTGGCGTTCGGGACAAGTGCTTGCTGATTGAAGCACACAGTAACTCTGGCCTTAATGGTGACATACAGTTGTCGCTATTCCTATGTTATACTCTCCTGGCATGAGAGAGAGGTGGAGTACATTACGCCTCTCTTTTTTTGAAATAGGATTATGTGATAGCAAGAGGTTTCATGAATAAAATGGACACTATTGAGCGTGGCGGGTTTTCCCAGGAACGTCTGGGTCGCCTGAGCAAGGTTTTGCAGGGCTTTGTAGAGCGTGGCGAGCTAGCTGGAATAGTAGCGCTTATTCACCGACACGGTGAGGAGGCCCATATCGAGACCGCCGGTTGGCAAGATAAAGAGGCGGAGATTCCGATGAAGCGCGATACGATCTTTCGGATCGCTTCCATGACCAAACCAATTGTGGCGGCCGCCGCCTTGACACTGGTTGAAGAAGGCAAGATTCGTCTCTATGATCCATTAGATGCCTGGCTGCCAGAACTAGCTAAGCAGATGGTGATGCGCGACCCCGGTGGCTCACCTGATGACGTTTATCCCTCACCACGCTCAATTACCCTGCACGATCTGTTGACATATTGTATCGGCATCGGATGGGGGAATTCCAGTCTGCGACCTCGCATTTTTGCTCTGACGGCTGGACCGGTCGCAGATGCGCTCCAGATCCCGAACCTTGAGCACCTGGGGTACGATGAATGGCTGGCTCGTATTGGCGAATTTCCTTTGGTCTATGAACCTGGTGAGCGTTGGATGTACCAGGTGTCCTCTGAGATTCTAGGAATACTGATTAGCCGGATTGCAGGCAAGTCGCTGGAAACGTTTTTGTTCGAGTGCCTCTTCAATCCTCTTGGGATGGTCGATACGAGCTTTTCAGTAGCCCCAGAAAAGCGTAATCGTCTGGCGACTCTCTATGCACCTGGACCTGATGGAGGGCTCACTGTACGAGATCATGCGAGTAGCACGAATTGGGCCGAGCCGCCAATCTTCCAATCCGCAGCAAGTGGTCTCGTCTCCACCATCGACGATTTTCAGCGCTTCGGGCGTATGTTGCTCAATCAGGGAGAACTGGATGGTGTGCGTATACTCTCACGTAAGACCGTGGAGGCCATGACGACTGATTATCTAACGCCTGAGCAACACACCCATCCCTTTGGTAATTTTGATCGCTGTGACGCGGATCGATCCAACATGTGGACCAACTGGGGATTTGGTTATGGGGTCGCAGTCAGGAACAGGCGGATCGGCTTAGGTCCAGGCGTCGGGTCCTTTTTCTGGCCGGGCGCGTTTGGCACGACCTGGATAGCAGACCCGCAAGAGCAGTTGGTGGCAACCCTCCTGCCGCAATTCGTGGGCGTAAACCCATTCTACACCCAGGTTGGCGAAGATTTTCTGGCTATGACCTATCAAGCAATCGCTGATTAAGGTGTGCAATAGATCGGGCTCAAGTTCGAAAACCAGAGGTATATATTCAGGATATATACCTCTGGTTTTCGATCAGGCCGGTTCTTCGTTGTTGACGGTCAGACCAGATTGGTGTACAGCGGCCAGGATGGCCAGCATCGGATGATTCTGAAGATGAAAGAGCAAGATGAAAGGTTTCCCATCATGACGATTCTTGAGACGCCACGCTTACTACTACGTCCAATGCATATAGACGACCTGCAAACAAAGCATGTGATTGATAAGCATCCAGATGTCTACCAGTTCCAGGGATTCTCACTGTTACCCAATGGAGAGAAGCGGCCCCGTACCCTGGAAGAGACACGCGAGAAACTGGAACAGCGCATCGGGGAGTTTGGTCTCCAGGGGTTTGGGATGTGGGCGGTAGTGCTCAAAGAAAGCAATACCTTTATAGGTTGGGCTGGCCTGCAGTTTTATCTCCTTGAGTACCACACCCATAGCACCCCTGAAATAGAGCTGTTTTATGCGCTGTCACGTTCCTATTGGGGCCAGGGGATTATTCACGAGGCCTGTCAGCAATTGATTGAGTATGGTTTTAAGACCCTTAAACTCACCCGTATCACCAGCGTCGTCCATCGTGAAAATACGCGCTCACTCAATGTTGCCAGACGCAATGGTATGCGCCTGATTGATTATCCCTCGGACGCACATAATCTGTTATGTATTCTTGACAATCCTGCTCTTGTCCAGGAAGACTTGCATGGCTGATTAGTGCCAGCCTGCAGGTCTTTTAGCTTGTCCTTATTTGATTGTACGGTTGACTGCTGGTACGATGAGCGGGATGAGCAGTCCGATGAGTAGTAAAGCGAGGCCGAGGCCGAAGCCGGTGTAGGTCAGGCCACGATCACCAAGCGCCCCAATGCAGGGATTGAGCGCGATACTGATCACGGAGCCGATCAGCCCAAGTCCTGATAGTGTGGTGGCACGAGATTGGTCGGAAATGTTCTGATTAAGCTGATATTCTACCAATGGTGCCTGCCAGGCCGAGAAGGAGACGAATAAAAGTAGAGGTCGGCACATAAGCGTGAGAGAACCAGCCAGCGAATAGACTGGACGTCTAGCACATCCCGAAATGGTAGCCAACGCAAGAACAAGCGCATCGTAAAAGCTCCTTTAAGCAGCAAAACATAGCTAAGCAGCAAAACATAGCAAAAAAACTCAAGTGGAGCGGGGAAGATCACGCATGACCTGGTTGTGGTGTCAGGAGAGTTTTTCTAACAAAAAAAGAAGCTGAAAAAAGGCATAAAGCAGCCATGGGCGATCGGTGGATTACTGTAGATGCGTTGCGCCTGAGGTGTCCACTGGTGAGTGGAGCATCCATGTACCGTTGTATCCAGAACTATTTGCCTTTTCTTATATATAGTAATTTCTGAAAAATGATAATCTCCATGCCTGAGCGTTAATATAGCAAAAAGGAACTGCTAATGTCAAATACTAAGTAATTAGAAAAACGTCAAATTTGAGGGCATGGCGTTTTCCTGGCACATACCTTAACAAGGTTAGAAATACATAAGATAAGTGCTGAAATGCATCCCTGGAAGCAAATGAAGCGTGCTATAGAGGTAATCAAAAATGAAGGCTTGAAATACAAAATTTTGTTTTAGTATTTCAGAAGCACTTATGTTTTATCATTTATTGAATTAACATTAAGACAGACGGAAGGAAATTAACATGAACAACTGGTCTATCAATCGAGTAGTTGCTCTCGTCATCGGCATCATTTTCCTCTTACTTGGTATCGTCGGATTTGTCACTCCACCTGAAAACAGTACTGGCGTCATTGCCATCTTTGGTCTGTTTGATTCCGACACGGTTCACAACATCCTGTATGTCGTAACCGGTCTGCTGGGTATCGCCTCTGCCTTCACCGGTTGGGAGCGTCGCTTTAACCAGGTGTTTGGTATCGTTTATGTACTGCTGGCCCTGCTGGGTGTGATCCCACAGTTGTACTTCCCAGCCGGTTCTTATGGTGATGACAAAGGTCTCTTCCTTGGTCTGACCCACATGAATGCTGGTGACCATATTCTGCACCTGATCACTGGTCTGATCGCTGCTGGCGTTGGTTTCTTCATGAAGGGTTCAGTACGCCATCCAGGACCTAACGCTCGTGCTCGTCAGGAAATCTAAATAAATTTCCCGTCATAGGGTTCTGAGTTGGTGCCAGGATTTTCTCTTAAAGAAGATCCTGGCATTTTTCATGCTTAAGAAATTATTGGTTGCGCGTGTATTGATGCTTTAACCTATGGTATAATAAAAGCTTAATATGAACACTGTCATGGTTTTTTGTCGTTAAAGGATTAATTATAGTAGAAAGAGGGCAAGATGCCTGCGTATACAAGCCCGCGTATTATGCAACTCAGCCAGGATTTAGAGACAGGGAAGTCAGATGTGTTGATGGCATTCTGGCGAGAAATTGAGGAACATGGTGCACCGATTATAGAGTCAATTACAGATGAGGAGACGCAGGATCGCTTAGTGACTGTGGTCTGGCGTGGTGGACCAGACACGCAGAATGTGGTGGTCTTGGGTGGATTGACCAATAATACTGAGATCAAAGAAAATATATTGACTCGGCTGGCTGAGACAGATGTATGGTATAAAACCTATCGTCTGAATGTTGAGGTACGCACAGCGTATTATTTTGCGCACAATGACTCACTGATTCCCTGGGATCAGGAAAAGGATATCCAGGCTCGCAGAAGGACTCTCCAACCGGATCCCTTGAATCCTCAACAGTTGGTCTACCCGGCTGATGAAGAGGATCCTAATGATTTCTCCACAACTTTGTCAGTGCTAGAACTGCCCGAGGCTCCCGAGCAACCATGGATCACCAGGCGGAAAGGGGTGCCAGCGGGTCAAGTGGAGAGACATACTTTTGAGAGCGCTATTCTAAAATAGTCGCCGTGTCTGGATTTATACCCCACCTGGATATAGCCAGGAACATGATCCCTATGGAGTGCTCCTATTGTTTGATGGTTCAGTATATGTTGACCTGGTCCCCACACCGACCATTCTGGACAACCTTCTAAGTGCAGGTAAGATTCCCCCGCTGGTCGTAATCCTGCCCGATAGCCTGAATGAGGAAACGCGTAATCGAGAACTGCCTTGTAATCCCGAACACGCCGCCTATTTACAGCAAGAACTGATGCCATGGGTACGGGAACATTATCATGTCAGCAGTGAACCATCACGTTGCATTGTCGCAGGATCAAGCTATGGAGGCCTGGCTGCTACCTATACTGCCCTGCAAGCGCCTGATGCCTTCGGCAATGTCCTGTCCCAATCCGGCTCCTATTGGTGGGGTAAAAAACATCCGAGCGAGCCCCAGCCAGAATGGTTAGCCAGGCAATATGTGATCAAAGATAGGCAAGCCATCCACTTTTACCTGGAGGTTGGCTTGCTCGAGCCATTGGCGGATATGGTCACCACTAATCGGCATATGCGTAATGTCCTTGAAGCCAAAGGCTATCGGGTTGATTACAGCGAATTTGAGGGTGGTCACGACTACCTTTGCTGGCGCGGCACCCTTGCTGATGGACTTATCAGTCTGACCTCTGGCTGGTAGCATGAAGCGATATATGAGCACATTTTACTCATTGTGAATAATGCCGCGGTCAGGAGTGGAATCGACCAGGCCTGGATAGCCCATTTCCACAGCGATAGTGCGGGCGGAGGTTGTATGCTTTTGCGCATTTGCTGTGTCCCCTTTAGCCTGGTAGATGTCTCTTAGTAGGAGATGATCAAGTGGCAGATAGGGCTTGAAGTGTGCGGCCTCACGTAGAGCCAGGGCTTTCTGGGCCAGGATGAGTGCCTGATCCAAATGTCCTTGTAATAGGGCATAGAGGGCACGATGGCGGGTCGGCTCAGTCTTTTCAAAGGCATAATTATGTTGCTCAGCGAGCTGGCTGGCCCGCGCATAGCATGTCTGGGAACGCTCATACTGCTGCCAGCGTTCATAGATCACTCCCACCTGAAAGCAGGACTCGCTGATGCCACGTGTATCCTGGAGGTCTTCGCGCAGCGCCAGCGCCTGCTCCTGATAGGCCAGAGACTGATTATAGTGGCCTGCTGATTGTGAACTGTTAGGAGATTGGCCAGCCTGTACTCTGGCCACGATAGTTGCAAAATAGTGGGCCTGTCCAAGTAAGCTCAAAGCATCCGCTATCCTCTGTGGATCCTGGCTTTCCTCGGCCAATTGGTGGGCCTGGCGTATGATTGCGAACATGTTCGTGGGATCTTCACGCGTGAGCAAGTGTTCGACGATTAGAACCTGGCCATAGATTAAGAGAAGCTTCAGCCTGAGTTGCGGTAGTGGCTGATCAACTTCCAGTAGCTGTAACGCTGTGCGAAGTAATTGTTGGGCCGATTTTAAGTTTCCATTGGTATAATGTGCCCGGACAATTGTACATAGTTCATCAATGGCTCTGGTATAGTGGCTGGTGAACTGTTCATGGTTGGATTGAGTTAACTGCATCTTTCTGTCTCCTTGCTGGATATTGAACGTATAGCGAGCGATTGCGTATCTTTGCATCCGTCAACTATAATAGTATGGCTCAGGCACGGCAGTAGCAATAATCAACTTTTCGTAGGTGTTGATTATGCGACAGAGAGAGCATTTTGTTGAGAACTAAAGAGCAGGAGAGAGGCAGGAAGCAGGTATGGAGATCTAGCAGAAGTGTAAAGATCGGCGTATCCAGCGTACCCGCCAGTTACTATTCACGGCGTTTAGAGATATCGCCAGACAAAAACGCTTTGCCGCCATCACGATTCAGGATATTACGGATCGTGCTAACGTCAATCGCGGCACATTTTATCTTCACTTCGCGGATAAATACATGCTTCTGGACGCCTTTGTACGCGAGGACTTCCAGCGTGTCCTGGCTACGTCCTTACCGGCTACTACCTGTTGGGACAGACAATCTCTGCATCTGCTTATTTGCACTCTCTTAGAGCACTTTGAGAAAAAATATCAGCATCAGAAGCATATCCCTGTAGCTATTGCTCCTTTAATAGAGCAGGCCATCCACGGTGAACTGACCACGCAACTTCTCTGCTGGTTACAACAAGGTGCTGGCCACCAGGCAAACCGACAAATTCCATTAGAAACCATCGCGCGCATCACTGGTTGGGCCATCTTTGGGCCGATAATCCAATGGAGCCAGGAAGAGAGCATAATCTCAGTTGAGCAGATGAGTAATGCTATTCTCCTGATCGTTCTGGATGGGGTAGAGCGTCTGGTACCTGATGCTTTAATTTGAGGTGAGAAAGCAAGAATAAGCATAGACAGATAAAAATGCAAGCTATACTGTTTTGTCAGGTGGTAGTGAATGAGGTGGTATAAATCTGGCCTACGTCTTTTCAAGCCCTGAAATAAACAGATTGAGCATCCAATTGAAACTGGCTTGTGGATCGACTGCCATGCGGAAACCGGAGGCTTGCTGTAGTGAGATAAAGCCGTGAATGAGGCTACGCAGGCTACGAATCGCATGGATTTCGTCTTGATAGTCGAGGTGATAGTGCGCGAGGATTGCCTGGACGATCTCTACCAGTTGCGTAGCCAGTTTCTGTACCTCCTGGTTATCGGGATCGGGGGCCAGTGTCAGGGTGTAGCGAGCAGGAGTTTCTCGCGCATAGGACAGGTAGGCGTTGGCAAAGGCCACGATAGCATCCGCACCTGCTTTTCCGATAGTTGAGCGTGCTGTACGTTCTAATACCTCGCGCAAGCAATAAGCAGCGAGATCATGCTTGAGTCCTGATAATCCATCAACATGGTTATACAGGGAGGGAGTTCGCACTCCCAGGCGCCGGGCAAGTTTGCCCAGCGAAAGTGCTTCAATCCCCTCTGTATCGACCAGTTGAAGTGCTGCGTCTGTGATGCTTGTTCGATCCAATCCTGCTCTTGGTGACATAACCTATTTCACTTTTTCTTTTGCCAGCACTCGTTCCATAGTCTGGATAGCGCGTTGCATTTTTGCTTGTGGTTGGCTTATCATACGACCATGCCCGACTGCCAGCAAGGAAGGTTGAAGGTTTAGTAGTTTGCGGGCACTATTCAGGCTCAAGCCTTTATGCCATGTTGCCATAGCTGGAAGTGGAAAGAGTGGCTGGAACTTCCCAGCGACTGCAATGCCGCCGAGAGTCTGGAAGGCATCTCCAACGATAATGGCACGATCGCGATGATCCAGAAATGCCATGTGGCCGGGAGTATGTCCAGCGGTCGCAATCACCTCAAGGGAGCCGATGCGGTCACCTTCATGGAGCAGGCGTGTTGGTGTGGTTGTACAAACTGGATAACCGCCGCGCAAAGTGTCCTGTGGCTCCGTAGGATCCAGGCTCTTATCACCCTTGAGGAAGCGCGCATCGCGCTCACTGATCATCACCTCAGCTTCTGGCAGTGCCGTATGAAGCTCATCCAGCGATCCCACATGGTCCGCATGGGCGTGCGTCAGTACAATACGTACGATTGGTTGACCCAATTTTCGGGCGGCCTGAATAATCGGCTGGGCCTGTCCACCAATCGTCGTATCAATCAACGTAAAGCCATCTTCTTCACGGACAAGATAACAATTCATGGCTCCAAAACAGGTTAACTGGAAAAGGTGCTGGCTGTTAGTATGTATTTTCATGAGAGCAACATCCTTGTTAGATGAATAAGTTTAATATCAAAACTAATATATATAGATTATAAACTAATATCATTAGTTTCGCAAGAGGCTAAAGCAGCTAATTTGTAGATGGTAATCAGATTCATTGATTGTAATCGGACTTGACATAGTTATGGTTTAGTGCTAAACTATGAATATGAAATGAGAAAGGAAGTGATCTAGATGGCTCGATCGTCGGTGCTAGCGTGGTTGCGGATCTTCCGGGTTTTTCAGAAGATTGATCGCATGTCGGATGTGCATCTGCGCACATGGGGATTGAGTACGGCCCAGTTTGATGTGCTGGCGCATGTGGGGGCGGCCAAGGGGATTACGCAGCAAGAGCTGGCAGATCGCTTGCTGGTTACAAAAGGTAACATTTCACAGCTGCTGGATCGTATGGAGAAAATGGGCTGGCTACAGCGTTGTCAGGAACGGCGCAGTAATAGTTTGAGCCTGACTGAGAAGGGTCAGGAACTCTATGAGCGCGTGGTTCCAGCTCAGGAAGACATGATAGCGACAAAGTTTCATGGCCTATCAACGGCGGAAATATCAACGTTATTGGGACTCCTGCGCAAACTGGATCATTCATTAGAGTAGTGCTTCCTTTTTTTTACACAGTAAGTTTAGTTGTAAACTCAATTTCGATAGATACGTCAAGACATATTCTCAAGGGAGAACAATCATGCAATTAGGTGGACTGCACCATCTCAGTGCAATTACTGGCAATGTTTCACAAAACGTCGCATTCTACACCCAGGTTTTAGGCTTGCGCCTGGTCAAGAAGACCGTCAACCAGGACGATGTTTCGGCCTATCACCTGTTCTATGGCGACGAGATTGGCCATCCCGGCACTGAACTCACCTTTTTTGACTGGCCGCAGTCGGGACCTAATCGTCCAGGTGTGGGTACGATTTCCGCGATTATGCTGGGTGTGACCGGACGTGAGGCTTTGGAGTGGTGGGTGAAACGCTTCGACCAATTCCAGGTCAAACACGATGGCATCCAGGTGCGCAGCGAGAGTCAGCCAAAATCGTTCCTGGCTTTCCGAGATCCAGAGGGCCAGCGTTTAGAACTGGTGGATGACGAAGGTCGCATGGGCGGTAAGCCGTGGCAGAAGAGTCCTGTGCCCGATGAAATGGGGATCCATGGCCTGTACGGTGTGCGCATGCTGGTGCGGGATAGTGTTCCAACGGCGAAACTGCTGACAGAGACCATGGGGTTTCGACCAACCTATAGCTATCAAGCCGAGCCAGGCTATACTGTTGAAGTTTTTGAAGTCGGTCCTGGTGGTCCTGGTACTGAAGTACATCTGGATGTGCGTCCCGACCTGCGTTTTGGTAGTCCTGGTATTGGTGGAGTTCATCATGTGGCCTTCCGTACACCGGATAACGAAGAGCATGAGCAGTGGCGCGAAAAGCTGGCCCGGGTCGTCCGCAACGTCACCCCGGTCATCGAGCGCTACTACTTCCATGCCATCTACTTCCGCGAGCCCAATGGTGTCCTGTTCGAAATCTCAACCGACGGACCAGGCTTTACCGGCGATGAAGATCCTGAGCATCTCGGTGAATTGCTGGCCCTGCCGCCTTTCCTGGAGCCCTATCGGCGCGAGATTGAAGCCAATCTCAAACCGATCCAGCCCATCGTGCTAGAGCCGGTGGCGCAAGAGAAATAAGTCACAAGCCAGAAGTGGGTCCCTGTAACTTTCATTAGTTATGGGGACCTTTATTTTTGATCGCTAATGGCCAGGCCAGAAAGCGATATATTTTGACGATGATACCAGCGAATGTAATACCTGCTTTGACGGTTGAACTCTTGTATGGTACATTCGTATCCGCCTGGTGAATTTCTTATATTAGTTTGACATGTGCTGTCATTATCTGTACCATCTGGAACAGGAGTGTATGGTAATTTTGTTCGAAACTAGAGGAGTGGCTGGTGCTTTATCATCTCTATTTAGAGTCTGGTCCGCAGCGTAAGAAGACGATGGTACATGTATTGGAATTGCCAGGTTGTGTGGTGACTGGTCCGACAACTGAAGAGGCGATGGCGCGGACACCGGATATTATCCGAGAATATCTACGGCTGTTGCAGCACCATGGAGAGGTGATAGATGCTGAGATCCAGTTGGAGGTAGCCCAGCATATTACTGAGGGCTCCTGGCTGGGTAATGGAGATCCAGCGTTGCTGTTGCCAGGGGATCTGGAGCCATTGACTATAGAGCGTCGGGAAGAATGTCTACAACTCTCGCAGTGGATACGCCAGGAGATGCTGGCTATGGTGCAGAGTTTGAGTGATGAACAGTGGCAGGAGAAGCCAGCCAGGGGGCGGACGATCCGCGCCATCCTGGAGCATGTCTTTAATGCCGAGTATTCGTATATCCGAGGGTTTGGCAAGCTCGAAGGTATGGCTGGACCCGGTTCGGTTGAGCGGAAATCACGAGATGAGTTTCTGGCGTGGATGGAGTATGTGCGGACGCGTGAGAATGAAAAGATCCGTGCGCTGACTGAGTCGGAGCGTAGCGAGCAAACTCAGCATGGCCAGCAGATCAAGACCGCCAGCAAAGTGATGCGTCGCATGCTGGAACACGAGTGGGAGCATCTGATGGAGATCAAGGTGCGGCTGGGATATCCTTTATAAGAACTGTATAGCTTACGTATGAGGGCTAGTGGGGGAGAGGAGCCAGATCGTGTTCATTCATCATCATGCCGTACCTGCCCTACCACTGGCAGCGTTTATCGAAAATTTCTGGATGTATGCAGGTGAGCCACCTACCCATATGCTGGAACGTCGCCTGCCAGATGGTTTAATCGAACTGATTATTAATCTGCATGCCGACCAGATTCAGGTTGCTGATCTGTATGCGCCTAACCGGCTCCGAAGCTATCCTGGCGCAATTGTCAGAGGCGCTCATGCTATACCGACCTTTATTGCTACCAGTTGTATGATTACCGTTATGGGAGTGCAATTTAAATCTGGTGGGGCACTACCATTTTTATCATTGTCAGCTTCTGAGTTGTGCAATCAGGTCATAGCTCTCGAAGATATCTGGGGGGAGACTGCCCACAAACTTTACGAACAATTGCAGACAGCGATAGAAGTGGAGGAACGCTTTGCTATTCTTGAGCATGCGTTGTGTCTGCGCCTCAACGTAGCATATAGTCCTCACCCCTCTGTTCCCTTTGCACTCACACAATTCCAGCGAAATCCAGGTAGCACCAGCATCGCTAGAATTGTCGGACAACTCGGTATCAGCCAGAAGCATTTTATCCAGGTCTTTCGTGATGCCACTGGACTCGCCCCCAAGCAATTCTGTCGTATCCAACGCTTTCAACAGCTTCTACGTTCCATTGCAAACTCCGCTGACGAGCTTAACTGGACTCAAATAGCGCTGGACTGGGGCTATTTCGATCAGTCTCACTTGATCCATGATTTCCAGAACTTTGCCGGGCTCGCGCCGGGAGCTTATCTAGCCGGACGTAGCCAGTTCCATAACCATGTTCCACTGCTTGAGCAGGTGTAATTTTTACAAGACAGCCGTATCTCCAACCAAGTACATTCATAGATGAGTGGCTTTTTCCAGAAAGGATTATTGCTAAAGAGTCGCTTCGGAAGCAGGCAGCGTCCTTTTGCTCCTGTTGATCCGTTTTTTTGTTGGCAATGATTATGCTACTGAAAGGATTGTACATACTATGACAAACACAAATATCGCTATGCGCCATGGAATGGGCACGGTCCGTCCATATCTTTATGGGAAGCTGGATCTGCTGGATTTCGTGAAGAATGTCTTTGGAGCAGAGGAATTAGAGCGTGCGTCTACAGGTGAGAACGGAGTGCACGTTGAGGTGCAGATTGGTGACTCGGTTGTGGTACTAGAGATCGGTAAGGATTTCACTGCAGCCACGCGGGCCTCTACCTATGTTTATGTATCCGATGTAGATGCTGCCTATCAGCGTGCTATTCAGGCTGGTGCAACCTCGCTGAGCAAGCCCGAAGATAAACCCTATCATGAGCGCGGTGCTGGTGTGCGGGATACCTTCGGGAACATCTGGTGGATTGCCACCTACGCTGGTAAGAATTAATAGTAGCATTGATGGGCATCCAATACCAGGAGCCCATCAATGCCTGGACAACGCGTCTATTCTTCGGATATATGGAAGATACGTCTTTATCTTCCATTGATAACTTCTATAACTCGTTCCTGAGGGATGGCTGAGGGTGGAACGGTAATTGTTGGGATTGAGGGTTTCAATTGTGACTCTGGTTGCGCGAGGCTGGCCCACAGGTGGTGGGTGGCATAGGCGCGCCAGGGGCGCCAGGCTTCGGCACGCTTTTCGATATTTTTGAGGTCAGCGGGAATTTCATGTTTTTCCAGGGCGCGGCGCAGACCGAGGTCGGCGGCCGGGAAGGCGTTGGGATCACCCAGGGCACGCATAGCAATATAGGATGTGGTCCAGGGTCCTATACCTGGAAGCTGCTGTAAGTGGGTAGTGGTCTGTTCACGATCGGCGGTGCGGTCAAGTATCAGGCCTTCTTCAGTGACCGCGTGTACCAGGGCCTGGAGAGCCTTGATGCGACCGGTGGTTAGTCCAAGTCCTTGTAGATTAGCCTGAGCGATAACTTCGGGTGGGGGAAACAAATGGGTCAGGGAGCCCTGTGGCTGCTCAAGGGGCGTCCCCAGAGCGGTCACCAGTCGTCCTGCGAGGGTACGTGCGCCTGCTACCGAAACCTGCTGGCCTAAAATTGCTCGCACAGCCAGCTCAAAGCCATTGACGGCTCCTGGCACACGCAGCCCAGGGCGAGTAGTGATGAGCGGTGCCAGTAACGGATCTCTGGCCAGGACCTCTTTAATGGCTCCAGGAACCGCATCCAGATCAAAGAGTTGACGTGCACGTTGCACGACGAGATTCAGGTCATCCAGGTTAGTTAGCTGTAAGCGTAGCTGAATGGCATTTGCCTGCTTCAATGGTTCCATTTCGATGATGCCATGTGAGTGTGGAAGCGTCACGGTTCGTCGATACAGGTTGCCTGCTACTTCCTCGACGCCTGGAATAGCCCGCTTTGCAAAATAAGAAAGCAGGTGATCGCTATCAAATGGTGGACGATACTGCAAGCGTAAATGTAGTTTACCCTCGCCCTGTTGTTCTGATTGGCCATTACGCCGAAAATTTGAGGGTGGGCAGCCAAAGGCCGCCTGCATTGAGACATTGAACTGGCGAATACTACTGAAACCGGCTGTAAAAGCGATGGTGGTCAGTGAGAGCTGCGTTTGATCGATCAGCAAGCGGGCTGTCTGGGTGCGGCGAGAGCGAGCGATCGCTAGTGGTCCGGCTCCTACCTCGGCCACCAGCTCACGATGCAGATGGCGTTCACTGACGGCCAGACGCGTGGCCAATCCGCTCACACCCTCACTATCTACGATTCCGTCGGCAATCAAACGCAACGCCCGCGCAACCAGACCAGCGCGCACATTCCATTCAGGTGAACCTGGACTCACCTCTGGATGACAGCGGCGGCAAGCTCGAAAACCTGCAGCTTCGGCGGCGGCGGCACACGAATAGAAGCGCACATGTTCCGCAAAGGGAGTGCGCGCCGGACAGATCGGCCGGCAATAGATCCCCGTGGTCGTAACCGCCGTAAAAAACTGTCCATCGAAGCGTGCATCGCGGCTGCAAATGGCCCGATAGCACAGATCAAAATCGCTGATGAGATGTCGTGTTTCCATAGCACAATCATACTCAAACTATGACCACAATGCTAGCACTTTTCGGACATTACCACCTGCCGCATCTATTTAAGCAGCCATTGTCCTACACGATTATGCTGGTTCATAGCGCGAGCATAAGGCGGCTACGAGACACAGGAGGACCACGAGAACGAGCGCGAGGCGGAGTCCAAGATGGTCGGCGATGAAACCAATGGTAGGTGGGCCTACAAAAACGCCACTATAGCCCCAGGTGGTAATAGCAACAAGCGTATTCTCTCTATTCTCGTTGGCGATGCGTCCAGCTGCACTCAGAGCGAGTGGCGATAATACTGAGAGACCGAGCCCGATCAGCGTCAGGCCGAAGAGCACGATCGGGGTCCAGGCTATGGCGAGCGCCAGACTCAATCCAGCGGCCGCGGTCAAACTTGCCAGGAGTATCAGCCTGGGGCTCCCAATGCGTGTGGTGAGATAATCGCCAAAACTGCGGCCAAGAGCCATCGAGAGCGAGAAGAGCGCAAAACCTGACGCGGCCACCCCTGCTCCGGCGTGGACGATACTGGAGAGATAAAGGACACTCCAGTCAAACATTGCACCTACACTGAAAAGGGTACAGAAGGCAAGCAAGCCTAAGAGGAGTAAGGCAGGTGATAGATGAAATGCTAATGTGCCTTTTGCTGCTTGCTGTAGACGTGTCTTTCCTATAGATACGGGTGGTAAAAGGAAGCGGGCACTGAATAGGATGATCAGGTCAGTGATTAAAGCAATGATGGAAAAGTGTAGTTGCGGACTGATATTATAGGCAGCCAGGAGACTACCGAGGATCGCAGCAATAAAACTACCGATACTAAAATAGGCCTGGCACGAGTTGAGTAGGGGGCGCTGATAGATTTGCTCAAGAGAGGTCCCCTGCAGGCTCATAGTGACCTCCATCGCGCCATTGGCTGCTCCGGAGAATGTGAGCCCAGGAAAAGCAAAGGTAAGTTGGGTGCGTAAGCCAGCAAGGGCAATTCGCTGCACATACAGAGCGCCGCTGTTATGAGAACGCCCCTGCTGCCAACAGAGCGGGACAAGCGACCAGTGATATTCATCGCGATCAGTGCCCCAATCGGACCTCCCAGTAATGCCAGTCCTAGTTGTCCTGGTGGCAAGAATAAGTGGGCTTGGATCGCTGGAATACGTGCTGGCCAGGTTGCCGTCTGGATGCCGTTGATAAAGAAAAAACTGCTTACCGCAATGCGAGCCAACCGTAAACGTCGTTTGTCATCTAACAGAATATTTGATTCCATGATAAAACCTGCGCTTCTATGTATAGTACCGATATTTGGGGAGACATGACGGGGCCATGGATGTGAAGAGGACAGACGCGCGTGAAGTGGGAGCAGCGGCGAAAAAATGGGCATAGAGACCCGCACAAACGTTATCCCAGGATCACCTCGTGCGTGCGAGATGTCCGGCGATACACGCCGCTGAAAAAAAGAGGAGAAATGGCTAATTCAATTACCTGTTACAATAAGGTAATTTAGTGCATAGATTGCTTGCCTGTATTTACTCCTACATAAGCCTGGCGTGATCGCTTATGCAGGATATTTGTCTGCGAAGATAAGGGTCCAGACGCTTTTCACTATATTTTCTTCCTTTGATAGACTTAGCAAGAATTCTAGCAGCTTAATCTAGTCACGTCAAGTATTATGAAGAGTACTCAGGGCTTTTTACTGTCCATCTCAGCGCTTACTAGTAATCTTCCCGTGAACTCTGGGAGAAATGAAAAAGCCCTGGAGTACTACCTGTTTTATGCGTGAATTTTTGTATTTTAGTTGCTAAAACCTGAGTTTTTATGAGTTTTTTGGTAAGCTGAAAAAGCGGAGCAATTGGATTATCTTGTTGGCAGAGAGGGTGTGAATTTGTATTGATGGGTTTAAAATACTTTATACTCTACTTTATACCGGTGACTGGACTATTCAGGTTTCCTATATTGCTTGCTTGTTAATGGTGTGCCTGAGGGCAGACAAAGGCGAGAAGGTATGTTGTACCCCAGTGCCTCATTGATATATTTCCATTTTTGGCAAGAGGGACAGGATCGATCTGAAGGCGAGAGACGGGACTACCGGTGCAATGGACGTTACGTCGCAGTGATGAGGAGTATACCGATGTGGAGAAAATTTACAACGCCCATATTACGCCTGGCACGAATCCTCTTTTGCCTTGGCATTGTCTTAATCGATTTTGCTGGATGTTCTGTTCCTTCTTTAGACCGGGCTACATTATCGCCAGTGCTGCGCCATGCGATGGCCAGGGCGATAATACCAGGAGATAGCAGTGGGGGAATGCGGTGGCCGCAAGGACAGGCTTTGCCAACGTTCGCCAGTCCACAGTCGCTGGACGTGGCAGAAGTTAATGATACGCCTGGAGATCTGTGCTTGTTGCTGGCAACATTACAGGGACTGGTCAATCGTTCACGGCCCCAGATCTACCTGCTGGAAGGTCTGCCAGCAGAGGGAACCGAGACCTGGCTGCAGAATTTACATGTTCCCTATCAGATGCATAGCGATCCCTGGGAAGTAGTGGATAAATACATTTATGCGGCCCGTGGGGTGATCATCTATGATTCCAGGATTATGAATACTGTAAATGTTGCCACGACCATGGCCGGACTGGATGACGGTCTGGTGGTCAGTCCATCACTGGCACGGCGTTTAACTGCGGACCCCTATAATCTGCCAGTATTGACCGACCTGCGGGGAAAATTTGCCAATGATACCGAGGCCAACGTCTGGCAGGTTCAGCATCTGTGGCCGCGTGTCTCACATCGTATGCTGGTCGGACTCCTCCCGACCACACCCAGTAAGCTTGTTGGTCATGTCACCACCTATGGCTACCTGCGCGACTATGTCGTAGCCAACCGTGCTATGGTCTTCTGGTACTCCTTGTTGAATCCGATTGAGGTAGCCCTGTTCAGGCAGATACTCGCAGATGTCGAACCGGGCACACCCTATCTAGGCTGGTACGACAAAGAATATCGAGGCGTGCGCCTGACTTCCAGTTATGGCGTCTACACGCTGGCGGCTGACTACTTCTCCAATCTCACCGTTTTTTCAGGGATTAAAACGCGGACATATGTGCAGAAGAGCAGGCCGGCTCCACCGCTTAAGAACAAAATTTACCTCACTATGACTATGAGTGAAGGAGACAATCTGCAATATACCCAACACACTATGCGCAAACTATGGGAAGATCCACAGCGCGGTCACGTTCCACTCAATTGGTCACTCAATCCCATTTTGCTGGATGCTGCTCCTTCAATTTTGAGCCATTATCAACGGACTGCCACCCCTGACGATGACCTGATCTCTAGCCCCTCTGGATCAGGTTATTATTATCCATCTTGCTGGTCGGCAGACAATTTAAACCGCTTTTTGCAGCGCACCAATACCTACTTAACGCGCACTGGCATGCACGTCATCTTTATTCTCGATAACCAATATACGCTGCCTCGAGCGGTTTCGCAGGCCTATAGCCAGAAATTACACGCCAGCGGTATCCTTCTCAATTGGTGGAACACATTTAGTCAGGCTATTGTCTCTGCAGGCAATCTGCCAGTCTCCACCCAGGTCACCGCTACCGAGCGTGTACAGATGTTGCGTGCCATCCGTCAAAGCGCCGCAAACTGGAACCGGAAAGTCCCGCTCTTCATTTCTGCCCTGGCAATTTCCTGGAATCTTACCCCAACCGACATGAAATATGTGGCTGACCACCTGGGTTCTGACTATAGTATCGTTAGAGGCGATCAATACTTTGAGCTGTTTCGTAAGGCCAACCACATGACTGCGGCACGTTATTAGCCTTTGCTTCTTTGTGGCATATAACTATATAATGATACAAGTTGAAGTAGATGTAAGATGCGCCGGCTCGTCAACAACGATCTGGTGTGTATGAGGTAGATAATCTATGCAAGACAAAACTGTAGAGCCGACTCCAGCCATTCAGGCAATTACAGGTGGTCCAGCACGTGAGCGCGTTGGCCTGGTTGTCAACGGCGCAGTCGCCTCCAGGGCCGTGCAGACCATTGTAGAGGCTGAGGCAGCAGGCGTACGACAGATCTGGATGACCCAGATGCCGCTCGCCCCCGAGACCTTGTCCATTTTTGCGGCTGCTGCCATGCAAACCAGCACGATTCGCCTGGGGAGCGCGATTGTGCCCACCTATCCGCGGCATCCGCTAACGATGGCCGCACAGGCATTAGCAATTCACGATCTGGCTCCTGGCCGCCTGCGCCTGGGCATCGGTCCTAGCCATCGACCCACCATGGAAGGTATGTATGGTTTCAAGATGGAAAAGCCACTGGAGCATTTGCGCGAGTACGTAGAGATCTTACACGCTGGACTCTGGCAAGGCAAGATTGAACATAAAGGGCGTTACTTTAACGTGTTTGCAGACCTGCCACGGACAGCCAGGATTCCGATTCTGGTTTCCACACTGCGTGCAGGAGCCTTCAAGCTGGCAGGTGAGATCTCCGATGGTGCCCTGCCCTGGCTATGTCCTATTCCCTACCTGCTCAAAACCGGTTTGCCAGTCCTGCGCCAGGCTGCCGCGGAGCAAGGACGGACCCCGCCTCCACTGGTGGCTCATGTTCTGGTTGCTATGAGTGAAGATCGATCAGCCGTCACCAGCGCTACACGGAGCCAGATTAGTCGTTATGGCAAGCTTCCTTTCTACGCCAACATGTTCGCCGACGCTGGTTTTCCCGTCGCGGCCGATGGAACCATGTCCGATGACCTCATCAGCAGCCTGGTTATTTCAGGTAGCCATATCGAGATCGTCCAGCGTTTCAGTGAACTTCTGGCAAGTGGCCTCGACGAACTGCTCGTACTTCCTGTTGCCGTACATGAGCCCGATAGTGAACTCACACGCCTGGCTCAACTAATCGGACAACTCTAAGAGAGCCTTGCTGTTTTTTTGCATACGAAAAAAGTGGGGTGTAACAACGTTTGATGGAATAAGCGGCCAACTACAGGGCGATTTCAATGCTCTCTCCCTGTAGCTGGCTGTAATTATGTTATTCTGTAGCAAAGGCTTTAGTGAGAGCCGCGACCGACTGCTCCAGGACAGGTTCCATTTGAGTGGGCACCATGAAACCGTGGATGGCTCCGGAACGGCGTGAGATCGTGGTCGGGACGCCAGCAGCCTGGAGTTTCTGCCCATAGAGCTCGCCTTCATCGCGCAAAGGATCGTACTCGGCCGTAAAGATCAGTGCAGGCGCGAGGCCAGCCAGAGACTCAGCAAGAATAGGGGAGAGCAGTGGATTGCTCTTGTCTGTCTCGCTATTGATATAGTGATGGCTAAACCAGTGCATATCGGCTTTTGTCAGCATATAGCCATTGGCATTCTCTTCGATCGACGGACTATTCATATAGCCATTGGTCGCAGGTACATAAAGTACCTGCATCGCAAGACGTGGGCCCTGACGATCGCGGGTCATCTGTGCCACCACCGCCGCTAGATTGCCTCCTGCACTGGTCCCGGCGACTGCGATGCGCGTAGGATCGCCATGGATCTCGTCTGTGTGGGTTGCCACCCATTGTAAGGCTGCATAACAATCCTCAGGAGCAGCCGGAAACTTGTGCTCAGGAGCCAGCCGATAATCCACCGACACCACCACGCATCCCACATGATTGGTTAGACTGCGGCAAATATCATCCTCGGAATCCAGATCCCCAATCACCCAACCACCACCATGGAAATACAGCACAATTGGAAAAGGACCACTGCCCTCTGGTGTATAGACCCTGATAGGGAGTTCACCCCCAGGGCCTGGAATGGTACGATTTTCACTTTGTTTCACTGGTTCAGGTGTGTATGACAATGCCTGCAACATTGTTCGCACTAACTCGCGCGCCTCTTCTGGCGTCTTATTGCCGGTCAAAGAAAAATTAAAAGCCTTCAACTGATCAAGCATGATCTGTGTCTGGGAATCGACTGGCATACTTGCCTCCCTTGGATGTTGTTGGCGAAATCACGTCATGATAATGTAGCGCATCGGGATTGCGTTGGAGTGAGGATGGCATCGGCTCTAGTACTCTGTCATCCTTGATTTGATAAATGGGAACAAAAGGAGTATCCTTGAGTCACGAATCAAAAAACCGATCTCAAGGAGGCATCCATGAAGAAGTATAGCATCCAGTTAGACGCAGAACAACGCAAGCTGTTAGAGAGTATGCTCACCGGAGGCAAAGCTTCAGCGCGCAGCCAGACCCATGCGAGGATTTTACTGAAAGCCGATCAAGGAGAGCATGGAGCGGGTTGGGAAGATCAGCAGATTGCTGAAACCCTAGGCGTGGGAACGGCAACCGTAGGACGGGTCCGTCAACGCTTTGTGGAGGGAGGGCTGCTGGATGCACTCGTGCGGCGTCCCCAGCCGGAACGACCGGAGAAACGGAAAATGAATGGGGAACTGGAAGCGCAGTTGGTCACGCTCGCGTGTAGTCAGACGGAAGGAGGGCAAAAGCGCTGGACGATGCGCATGCTCGCGGACAAATTGGTGCAGTTGGGGTACGTCGATCAGATCAGCCACCAAACGGTGTGGGTGACGTTAAAAAAAATGAACTCAAACCGTGGCTAAAGAACCAGTATTGTATTCCCCCGGAGGCTAATGCAGATTTTGTGTATCATATGGAAGATGTGCTGGAGGTGTACCAGCGTCCGTATGATCCAAAGCGTCCAAAGATCTGCATGGATGAGGGAAGTAAACAGGTGTTGGCCCATACCCGCGAGCCGATTCCGATGGAAGCGGGTGAACCCGAACGCATCGATTATGAGTACGAACGGAAAGGAGTGTGCAGCGTGTTTGTGGCGATGGAACCCGAAACCGGGACCTGTCAGGTGCGTGTGAGTAAGCGGCGCACGAAAAAGGATTGGGCACTCTTTTTGCGCGAGATCATTGACGTCCAGTATCCCCATGCGGACAAGATTGTGTTGGTGATGGACAATCTCAATACCCATACCCCTCTTCGTTTTACGAGACGTTTGAACCAGCCGAGGCCCGCCGATTGACCGAGAAACTAGAAATCCACTACACGCCCAAGCATGGGAGTTGGCTGAATATGGCCGAGATCGAACTGTCCATTTTAGCGCGTCAATGCTTGTCCGATCGCTTTCCAAGCAGAGAGGCGCTTGCCGCTCAGGTGGATGCCTGGCAACGTGAGCGCAACCAGGCAAAAGTAACGATCAACTGGCGTTTTACCACCGCGGATGCGCGCATCAAACTCAAACGCCTTTATCCATCAATTGAACAATGACAAACTACTAGCCACTGCAACCAATGGACATCTGAGCAAGAAGCGCTAAACATTGACGAGCGGAAAGGCGAAGCGTTTCTGGACACGTCAACGTGTGCCCTATATAATTCACACGATGTTCACATCCAAAGGAGGCTTACAATCGATACGCAAATGAAAACGCTAACTATTCATACCAGGAAGAAAGACGAGATCAAGGATATTACCGAGACGGTTGAAGAATATGTACAGCAAGGCAAAAATGATAGCGGTCTCTGCATGCTCTTTGTGGCCCACACCACCTGTGCTATTACGACAGCTGATCTCGATCCAGGAACGGACCTGGATTTTCTGGATGCTTTAAGAGCCATTTTGCCTGATCTCAACTATCGCCATCCGCATGATCCGGAACACGCTCCTGATCATATCCTCTCCTCCCTGATCGGGCCTTCCCTGGTTATTCCCTATACAAACCGTCGCCTGTTACTTGGCATCTGGCAGCGCATAGTGCTGGTTGAGCTTGATGGTCCCCGTCAGCGAACGGTCCAGATATCCTGCCTCTAACAGCATTTCGTCTATTCCTCAAAATCCCCGAAAGAAAGAGAAACCTTCGGGGATTTTTGCTACCCACGGTTCTGCAGATCACTCAATCGTAACTATTAGACTGTCAGACATTATGTGATGGGGAGGCGGGGATGCAAGGGGCGGCGAGCCCCTTGACTGGGGATCGGGGGCTGTGCCCCCGGTATTTCCCCCCCCTCCCGCCCGCGTAGCGGCGCACAGCCCATCAAACGAAGTTTGACAAAGTACTATCGCTTCTTAGGCATGGTTCATGGTGAGCTTGAAACAATGTGACAGTTTGGAAAGTCAAAGATCATCCTTGCCAGGCTCAAAAAGCTTTTTTATGGCCTGGCACTACTGTTCAAAGTGTCACATTGATTTGAACCATGCCTTATATTAAAAAGGAAAATGTCGATAAAATTATATTGCAATTTTAGAATATATTAATGCTTTTTTGATGAAATTTACATGCATTTTCAACTTCTAAAGCTTTATAATCCTTACAATAAATACCAGTAATATATGTGCTATGACGAAAGGCTTATCTTTTATGTTTGGATTTCGGCCTGGCAAACAGGCAATTATAGATCAAGCAGTTTCGAGGTCCGTGCAGAAAAATGGCATGAGCGTAAGGCCTTCAAATATGTCTCATATATTTGCTAAAGATGCGAATGAGATCAAGCGTTTGGATTTTCAGCACTTTATTTTGCGCACCGCACTCGGCGGCAATTATCTGGCCCCGATTGTGGCGATGCAGAAGCCACATATGATTCTGGATGTCGGCAGTGGCACAAATTTGTGGGCTGTGAAGTCTGTCGCGTTTTTCCCGAGGCAAAGATCTATGGATTGGATCTAGAGTTGGCGCCACGGCCGGATATGCCCGCGAATTATCGTTTGATAAAAGGCGATATCCGGCAACGCTTACAGTTCTCACGTGGAACATTCGATTTTATCCATCAACGTTTTGTGCTTGGCTCCGTGCCTGCTCAAGAGTGGCCTGTGATTATCAGTCATTTCTTGCAGATTACGACTCCAGGAGGATGGATTGAACTGGTTGATACTGGCAGTGAGCCATTAAAATCTATGGGGCCAATGACCGCGCAGATGATGGATAATATGGCGCAACTGGCTCCTATCCAACGTAATGATATGCTTTCAGGCAGTAAAATGGACGATCTCCTGAAGAGGGCGGGTATGATTAACCTGCATAAAAAGGTGGTGTATTTGCCCGTGGGAAAATGGGGAGGCCGCATGGGATCCCTGATGGCGACAAACCTGACGGCTGCTTTGCAATCCTTCAAAGATGTCTCTATGACATACTTTCACTATGCTCCCGAGTACTTTGATATTTGCCTGGCTTCCGCTGTCAGAGAATGGGATGAATATCATCTGCAATTTCCCGTCTATATATGTTTTGCCCAGAAGCCATAATCATCCTTTCCAGCTAGCATAGAAATAACATGAGGAAGCAAACCCGGACAATCTGTCCGGGGTTGAAAAGAAAGAAAAAAGAAGTGGATGTGTTCCTTTTGTTAAAGTAGAAGGCGTTACGTCCGTCATAATAGTACCTATTTTTTGTATTTTTCAATAAAATAGTAGTAAAATTGTTTTATGGGATAAGAAGATAGATATCAATCTGTAGATCAAGGCTGCCAGTGCGCACGATGGCGTAAAGATTGGGGCCCGAAAATATTGATGATTTTAAAATAATATGATACCTTCAAGAGTCTAGGCGTAATGCGCTCTGGTAGCAGCAATCTGTAACACCGTATCATTTTTTTGCTCTGGCAAAGATTTTGTGGCATACAAAAACGATATGGATCTGAAAGAGGAGCATGTGGCATGACCCAGCATGGTAATAGGATCACTTATCATCAGCAAGTGACGTATTGTGGTAAGCCACGGTGTCGAAGATGTCGGGAGGGGATTGGACATGGTCCATACTGGTATGCTTACCAGACGGTGAATGGGCAGACTACACGCACCTATATTGGCAAAAATCTTCCGTCCGATATGCAATCAAATCCGGAAACACCATCTACCACTGCAGGAGATAGTGCTATGGACTCAAATCTCTCTTCTGTTACCTCGCAGCCAACGGCGGCAGAGCATACAGTATTGCGTATCTCAACGTTGGGCCAGTTTCGACTGGAGGAACGTGCTCAGGCGCGTAGCAAGCAAAAAAATCGTAGCTGGCATGTCATTGATGATGCTGCCTGGCAGCAGCGTTCCGTTCGTGCCTTGCTTGCCTATTTGATCTGTTGTCCAGGACGACGTTCGACCAGATCACAGGCTATTGTGGCCCTCTGGCCTAATGATGATGTCAGTACGGCCAGAAATACCCTGAATAAGACCCTGAATGTGTTGCGCAAAGTGTTGGGACATGCATCGGTCAAGCCTGGACAGGTGTCTCAGACTGATCAAGTTGAGCGCTTTTGGACGGATGGTGATTGGTTTATTCTGGGTGATCAAGAGCGTGTCTGGCTGGATGTGGATGATTTTGAGAAGCTGGTAGAGCAGGTAGAGCAGACTGATAGCCAGTCACCAGGGTATGAAGAGTTGCTCCAAAAGGCCATTGCTCTGTATAGTGGTGATTTTTTGCCTGAAGAGCGCAGTGCTGAATGGGTTATGACGCGTCGGCAGGCTCTACGCCGGAAGTGGATAGAGCTTCTCCTGACGCTCTCCAGCTGGCATATGGCGCATGATAAGTATTCGCAGGCGATCAATGTCCTGAATAGTCTGCTGGTAAAAGATCCGACTAATGAGCTGGCAATTCAGCAACTCATGATTGCGTTGATGTATCTGAAGCGCCGTGGTGAAGCTTTGCGGGCCTATCAACGTTTTGAGAATACGTTGTCGCGTGATTACAAGGCGACGCCAGCGCCGGAGACGCTCAATCTGTATCAGGTGGTGCGTTCAGGTGAAGGCCTGACAAATGGAAATCTGCTGACAACGTTGCCCTCACGCTGAGTTTAAGTACAACCCCGCAGCAGGGGAAGACTTCTGAGCATGCGTCGCCTTTCTCCGGTTTGCGCCATCTCCTCACTCCCTCGGCCCACATGAGCCGATTGGACGTATCCATTCCGGTCGGTTGATTGGTCGCGATACTGAATTGCAGCTTCTGCGGACAATGTTGCAGAACATTGAGCAGAACGCACGCTTGCAGCTGGTGGGATCGCGTCGCGCAGGCAGTATTCCATTAGATACCCAGCGCCAGCCGCAGTTGCTGTTCTTGAAGGGTGATGCAGGTATCGGCAAAACCCGTCTCGCTGAGGAAGTAGGACGCGAGGCCCAGCAAAGTGGCTGGAGCGTAATCTGGAATCATATCTATAACCAGGAGAGCGGCGTCCCTTATCGCGTCTGGATTGAGGCCCTGCGCAAGATCCTGAGCGCAAGCACTAATGTGGTATCCCTGTTAAGCATGGAGTCTTTGCGCGCACTCTCAACCTTGCCTGGATTACTGGACCTGCTTCCGGCTGGTATCGACGCGGATTCGACTCCCCATCCCCTCCTGCCTCAACAGGCCAAATATACGCTCTATAACGCGGTCAGTGAGCTCCTCAAACAGACAAGCGAGAATGGACCCCTGATGATCGTCCTGGATGATATTCAGTGGGCTGATGTGAGTAGCTACGAATTGCTAGGACACCTGGCACGTCAGCTGACAGGCTATCCCATCGTGTTTTTCGCCACCTGCCGCGAGAGTGAGGTTCCCAAGGATGTCTCGCATCCGCTGCGTAAACTCATCCTGGAGATGCAACGCGAACACACCATCAAAACGCTGGATATCGAACCACTGTCTCGTGAGCAGATCAAGCTCCTGGTGACCAATCTCTCAACATTGTCTGAAGAGACTGTCACCCATATTCAAACGTATGCGGGCGGCAATCCCTTCTTTGCTGAGGAACTGGCCCGTTCACAAACGGCAAACTTGCCGCTGACGATTACAGAGGCCCTTGGCTATCGTATGAAGCATCTGAAGCCGAAGTGCCGTGAATTGCTTGCCCATGCGGCCGTGCTGGGAGGCTCATTCGAGCTACCAATTATTTGTATGCTGGAAACAGGTTCAGTTATCGACGAAGATGATACGATCCTGCCATTATTAGAGGAGGCTCTGGAGGCACAGGTGCTT
This sequence comes from Dictyobacter vulcani, assembly GCF_008974265.1. Taxonomy (GTDB): domain Bacteria; phylum Chloroflexota; class Ktedonobacteria; order Ktedonobacterales; family Ktedonobacteraceae; genus Dictyobacter; species Dictyobacter vulcani. The sequence continues at coordinate 3,618 of NZ_BKZW01000006.1, read as the reverse complement.
GCGGATGAGGGGAGTGGTACCCGCATCAGCTATCATTTCTGGCATCCTTTGCTGGTCACCTATCTGTATGAAGAAGGCTTATCCTCGATGCGTCGCGCCCGTCTGCATCGCCGGGCTGCCGATGCTATTCTGCATATGAATAAGGGTCGCGAAGATGATGTGGCGGCTACCGTCACGATGCACCTGGAGAAAGCCGGAGCCGAAGCCGAAAAGATTGCTCACTATGCGGAACTGGCTGGCAATAGTGCCTATATCATTTCGGCTTATGCGGATGCAGCCACCCATTATCAAAAAGTGGTTGATTATCTGGAAGCAGACCTGGAAGCGGAGGCGGTTCCGCGTTTGATTTCTCTGTTGGAGCGTCTGGCTGAATGTACGGTCAACAGCGGTGGCAATTATGGGCAGGTCTGCGAAATTTTTACTGGTATTCTTGAGCTGCGCCGCCGCTATACGCTACCAACTGTGGATCCTCAAGAAGAGGCACTGATTCAAGCCCTGCTCTGGGATCAAATCAGCTGGACCTGGCGCTATCGTGGGAATATCCGTCAGGCCTGGGATTGCCTGGATCAAGGCGAGCAGCTTTTATCGGCCGCTAACATTGCCGGTGGCCCTGTCTGGGCTCGCCTCTACTATACGCGAGGGAATCTCTATCAATCAGAGGGCTTGTATGATCAGGCGTTGAGTAGTGCGCAGGAAGCTGCTACCCTCTTTGAAGCTGATCAGACGCAACGTATCTTGCCTGTTGCCTCTAATCGCAAGATGTGCAAAACTCAGATTCAACGCATCATCGAAGGTGATCCTGAGCTATTTGGACGCATCCAGCGGCATATGGGCGCGATTGCGGTCGATATGGGACAGCTTAGCCAGGCGCTGGCATATCATAATAAAGCGCTGGCCTTTTTTGAGCAGTCAGACGAATTACGGCAGATTGCGCATATCTCTACCAATATTGGCTTTATCCATTTGAAAATGGCCCAGTATGAGGAAGCTAATGCCGCGCTGCGACGCGCCTTGAACCTGGCAGAGAAAATTGGTGACCTGGCTTTAGTATCCCTGGTGCATAGTAATCTGGGAGAACTCGGGGCTGCTGTCGGCAATCTCGAAGAGGCAGAGGCGCAATACAACAGTGCCTTAAAGCTGAATAGTCTGCTGGAAGATCCGCAGTATATGAGCAAATGGAACTCGGGTCTGGCTGGTATATTACAGGCACGTGGCGATCTACAAGGGGCCACTCGTTGTATCCGTACCGCTTTTTTTGTGGCTCGTTCTGTGTCGAATGCACCATGTATTGGACGGGCGCTGGTTGCTCTTGGCAATATACGGATTGCCCAGGCCATGCTGGCACGTCCAGGTCAGAAGCAGCGGACGCTCCTCCTGTCACATGCACAGCAAGATATCGAGCGTGCATTGGGTCTGGGGGTAGAGGCAGAGATCCGTATGAAGGGGGAACTGGCATTGGGCCAGATCATCTTGTTGCTTGGTCAAGCGCAAGAGGCACGAGAGGCCTTTGAGCAGGTCCGGGGAGAAGCCAGGAAGTCAGAGCATTTACAAATAGTAAAACAGGCTGAACAGCTTTTAGCGCAACTCTAAGTACAGCAGAGCACGACGTAGTGTTCTGCTTCTGGTCACAAACTGACCATGTATAGTAAATATCCTGCGCGATAGTAACAAGCCAGTTATCATGGTCAGGTAGCTTGTGTTGATGTTTTTATGTTTAGCGTTGATAGACACGAGCAACAATGGCTGTGATATTGTCGATCCCACCTTGAGCGTTGGCATATTCAACCAGGTGATACACACTTTCCTGCGGACCAAATTGTTCCACGATACTGGTGATTTCCTGATCGGTGATCATCCCGCAGAGACCATCGCTACACAGTAGCAAGGCATCGCCTTCTTCAACTGGCTCAACGAATACATCCACCTCCACCTCCGGGAAAGGTCCGAGGGAACGTGTAATAATATTGCGCATCGAGTGCAGTTGAGCCTCTTCCTCGGACATTTGACCCATCCGAACCTGCTCGGCGACCCAGGAATGATCCTGCGAAATCTGTCGTACGCTGCCGCGATGAACTAAATAAGCACGGCTATCACCGACATTGGCAATATAGGCCGTCGCCCCGCGTAAGACGGCCACCACACAGGTGGTACCCATGCCGCTGTGTTGCGCATTTTCCGTGGCGCGCTGGTAGATAGTAGCATTGGCATATTGAATAGCTCTGGTGATACTGGCAGGCACATCGGTATCCGCATCCTGGTAATAAAGCGTACACACCGTATCGACAGCGATCTCGCTGGCAACCTCACCGGCCGCATGTCCTCCCATACCATCCGCCACGATAAAGAGCGCACCCTTGTGTTCCAGTAACTGCTGATCCTTAGGAATAATATATGCCACACTATCTTCGTTATGCTGGCGCTTGCGCCCAACATCTGTACGTTGCGCAACATTCAGACCGAGGGGCCTGCTTTTCTGCCTGGCCTGTAATGATTCTGACTGCTTGAAGAAGCGGTTCCGAACACGCGAGATAACACCCTGGCGTGGCTCTTTCTGTATGGATACGTCATGAATGGTATGCGAAGGAAATATCTCCATGATGTTGCTCCAATTCCCATCATTTATGGAATATATGTGCTATATTGCTCGCTTATTATCTACCATATAATGATTGTGATCATGCTACTCACTTAATCAAAAGAATATCACAATTGCCGCAATTTCCAAAATTTTAGCCAGCGATCCTCTCAAAATACCAGTATACTCTTTAAACCAAGTTGAAATTATTCTATCCTTGAATCGCAGTATGCCAATGTTTATAAGATATGCAAGCTGCGATCAAGAATACAGCAAAAATCCCGTAGGCTATACAGTATTTACGCTGATTGGTGCGTTTCTATATAGAAATATTTTATACTACGAGGAGGTGAATTAGTATACTCTAACCCTCCCAAAGTACTACCTGTGTGTATGTTTTTGTTGCTTAGAATGATCAGGCGTCCCAAATTTTGACGATGTGCTGACACAGATTCTCGGTCACCAGGTCCAAATTTGTAATGGCTTTCTAGTTTTGCTCCGCTAGCATGCACAGGCAATTTGTAGACGAATCCGCCCCATTGCTTGCCTGCCCTCAAGTATACTTTTGACAGGGTGTGTGAATAAGAACTTGAGAAGCGTATCGGATTACTGGAACAGGTTCGCTCATTGGGTGTTTCTGCTTTCTCGTACATCATCATACGGTACACCGCTTCCTACCGCCTTACGCCTGTTAAGTTCTTTGCTCAGATTGGCTGCGCTCTAGCTATCTGAGACGCCCATGCACCCCATGATTTTTGCATATCTCATGTATTGAAATACTTCAAGTGATAGATGTTTACTCATGGTGAAAATAGTAGCTGCACTATAAGGTAGGTGTCCTTGTGAAGAAATTGAAATGGCTGGCGATCATCGCCTTTGTGCTCAATACATTTCTCTTTGGCTCCTATTACTCTGTTGGAAAAGCGATGCTGGGGCGTATCGATCCCATTGTCTTTACTTTTCTCACCATGATGACGCTGGTGCCTGCTGCGATCTGTATTTTGATTTTCTCCAGGCGACATATTACTCGCGAGGCGGTCAAG
>NZ_BKZW01000005.1 GCF_008974265.1 Dictyobacter vulcani | reverse complement strand
AGCTGTCTCAAACCAAAGTTAGAAAGATCCAGATAGCAAAGATGTCCATCTTCATCAAATTGAGCATGAAGCTTATTTCCAATTGCCAATTTTAAATACTCTATCCGTGCCTGATCATTTTGCATGCCCTTGACCTTTCAATGCTTCTTTTAAAGCGCTTTCCAGTAAGCGATAGAGCATCATCTTAATCCAGCAATGAGCACATCTCTATATTTTATAATACATAAATTTATCACTCTACACAATAGCCTATTTTTTCTCACAAAGTGGTGAAAAAATATCACAAAAGCAGGTAGAGCTTTTTATTTTTTGAATTTACTTACGTTATATATAGAGTATTGATGAATTGTATGGTACAATGCATTTACGCGCTTGCAATTGCATTTTTCTATGCACTACACCTATAGAGGGCACGAAAATCGTTCTGATATGTGACCAATTGCTATAGCAATAGTTCAGGTGAAATCTATGGAAACAGTTCCCCAGAAGCTAGTATCATAGAGGTTGTGCAGTGGTTGAAAAGGAAGAAAGAGAGCAGTCCTGTGTTATTTTTGGGTGCAGGGGCGGGCGGGCTATTTCGTAGTAAAACTTTTTATTCAACCGCTCAATCCTTCAGCCCACGCACATTCCATAACATGACGCAAATAAAGCAATTCGAAGAGTGCTATCGTGTACTATGCGAAGGTGATTTTTCGAGGAGTGATATCCATTCCATCCTTGTGCCATCGCTACAAAGCCTCAAAATAGCACAGGCTGATCAGTACCTCGCTAATCTTGTTCAGGCGGGCATCTTTCATTTAATCATCTCCACCAATATTGATAACCAACTATCCAAAGCTTTTGAAGCCGCCGATATGAGAGTTGGTCAAGATTTTCAGATCTTTATTCCTCAGCAGCATTCACCTGATAAATTCGCCAACACAGGACACAAACATGTTCCGACCATCATCAAATTATCTGGTGACCTCGAAATTGGAGAACATAGCCTCTTTAAACAAAATTTTTATCTTGAGACGCACGATATGCTGAAAACATTTCTCTCTTCTACCCTTTCTGGCGATGTACTTATGCTCGGTTACAACCCATTCTGGGATCGCGCTATAGATGCTATTTTTCCAGCGCAGGGACAGGAGATCTGGTATATAAATGAAGAAAAGCCCCGACCGCCTTTCCTCTCCATACTACAAAGTAGGAAGGCTAAATGTATTACGGGTGGTGCAGGAAGCTACGAAGCATTCATCCAACAACTTCACTGGCATCTTGATGAAGAAAGGTCGCCGCATGAGTCGCTACTACACGTTTCCTGGGAAACCAACGTGGCTCCAACCCCTCTATGGCCGGACACGCAAAATGCTCCTACTGCTACCCAGGAGGACAGTCATTATCAACAGACAACAAAAGAGCAGAAAAACGAGAAGAAACAACGCACCAATGTATTCATTGGATACAGCCACATAGATAAAAACTATCTCAAAAGACTCAAATCACATATGGCAACGTATGAAAGAGAGAAACTGCTCGATGTATGGGACGACCAGAAAGTACAACCGGGCACAAATTATCGTCAGGAATTACAAAATGCATTGAATAATGCAAAAGTAATCATATTACTTGTAAGCTCAGACTTCATTGCGTCAGATTTCGTCGCTGAAAACATCCTTGCTCCCCTCTTGCAAATATCAGAGACAAAAGGAGCCGTTGTTTTACCTGTTATTCTCAGGTCCTGTAACTTTGATGATTCAGGACTGCAACAATTTCAACCATTCAATCATCCATCCAAGCCATTATCAAAGAAATCCGTTGATCAAGATGCCGTATGGGCAGACCTTGCCCGTTACGTGGTTACACTGGGAAGGGATACCAGATATGAGTAACACGGTATTCGACATAAATAATTTTGTGAACCGCGACGCCGAAATAGATTTTATGGATAAACACTGCCTGCCGTCGTTGCAAGAAAACAGGCCAATCAATCCACAATTCATTGAATACAATGGAGTATGGGGGATTGGCAAAACGAGCATGCTCAGAAGAATTGAGCATCACTGCTTTACAGAGAATTTCTATCCACTCTGGATTGAAGCCAGTGATAGTCCCAATCAATCATTTCACAAAATTGCTGAACAGGTACGCAATCGTTACAAAGTGACTTTTAGTTTTGTGGGAGACGACCTTGATGGATCATTAGCAGCGACACGGGCACTCTTGAACTCACATGGAAGAGCCGTTTTGTTCATTGATTCTTTAGACGCTGCAAAGGAAGAGCAACTTAAACATATTAAAGAAATGCTGCACCGCCTGACGGAAGATGGCAAATTGCTCTTCATTATGGCTAGCCGCAAAATAATCGATTTTGGAAAAGTGGCTCCATTCAAATGGAAACTCGTATTTCGTACCTTAAAATCTCTCTCCAGGCAGTCGTGCATCTCATATATACAAAAGCTCGCCCAGGAACTCAATGAGGAACAGGCTGATCAGATCTTTCAGCTCACCCGTGGTTATCCAGTCGCAGTTGAAGCCGCTGTGCAGGCGGTGAAGCAAGAGAAATTAGACCTTACGCAAGAAAAAGGTCGCAAACAACTGATACAAGGAATTTACAAGCAGATAATTGAGCAGGGTATTCTGGCAGAAGTGCACCAGGACCCGGATCAGTTCCTCTGGTATCACACAATGTTAAGCCTCTTTGCGATTCCCCGGCGCTTTAACCTTATCCTCATGCAAAAAATGACAGAAAAATTTGCCGAGCAGCACAAATTGGGCAGTAGTCTCGCATATATGAGCCTGCAAAAGCGCCTTAATTACAACATGGATCTACTGGATTGGCGCGAAGACAAAACAGGATATGCTATGGAAGCACCAATCAGGCATCTCTTTCTCATGAACTTGAAATTCGAGAATCCACAAAGGCATGCTCAAATTCACGAGTTCCTGATGGAAGAAAACTGGCGCTTTGTTATGCAATTTTCGGGAACCGATAAATTGCATTCTCTCCAGGAATACTTATATCATAGCATTTTTTGCCATGATGAGCCGGGGTTGCAGGAAAATATTGATCATGCCATCAAACAGCTTCTACTAGAATCACACGACCTTTTATTGCAATTCGAAGAGGAGTATACCAGGGATGATGAGCTCCAGGATGCCCTTGGCGTGTATAAGTATAGAATATTGAGCGCGATCTATAGTCGCTTCGCAGAAACGTATTGGATCCTTGTACCAACTGCACTCAACCAGGAAGAGCGTATTGATTCTCTGTACTCATATATCCTTTATCGTATTAAAGATCCTATTCTAGATCTTCCTCAACGCCTGTCATATGCCCGCCAAAGTATAGAGCGTGTGAAGGCACAGGAAAGTGCTGGAGTGGTGCAAAAGTTGATCGAACGACTCTCACAACACGAGGAAATTCAAAAGCTGCTTGGAAATGATCCTCAAGCGTGGAATCTGGCATAGAGGCCCATTTCCTTCTAAAGGAGCGAAACCGATGCAAACACAACAAGATCTTAGCAACTTCATTGGCCGCCAGACAGAAATCAAGATCTTTAAACAGTGGTTGGCCAACACGGCTTCGGATGCGCCAACCATTCTCTATCTTTATGATGCCCTGGAACCTCAGGAGAAGAAAGGAGGTGCCGGCAAGACCTGGCTGCTCAGATACTATGCCATGATAGCAAAGAGACAAGATCCGGGCGCAATTGTTGTGCATATTGATTTTTTCGATGCCGCATCACGCGATGGCGTCATCATAGCTGAACGCATTGTCGAAACGTTGAAATCAACTTTTCCTCAGTGGGATACTACCAACTTTGCGGAAACGTTGAAAGAGTACCAGGAAACCACCAGTCCTGAAATCCAGGAAAACACAGAACAGCGCATGGCGCTCGCCAAGGCGCTCTCTCTTGATCTAAAAAAGCTCGACGATCATTTCGCTCAAACCAAAACATTTCTTCTTGTGATGTTTGATACCACTGAACTCATAGAGAAAACGCCTTCTATTGGTGTGCTAAACTTCTCCCAACGCTTTCCAGACCATTATCAATTCAAGTACATAAAATTCGTTATCGCCTCACGCAACAAAATCGATTGGAGCCAACCAAACTGGTTGGAGCGCGAAAAAGAGGTTCGCGAAATTCCTATCCAGCCTTTTAACCAATCAGAAATGGTTGAATATCTGCTTAAAGAATCCATCTATAATCCCGAAACACAGCAAGAAGAGTTGGAAGCATTGTACGATCGGACTGAGGGACGCCCAATTCTGGTGGGACTGGTCGCCGATGTGCTGAACAACCATGTAACCAGTGTAGAAAAGTTGGCCGCAGTTATCCCTTCCCAGTTTGAGTCTCACCTTGTTTCCCAGATTCAGCAGCTTGAAAATCCTGTGAACTGGGTCATACTCTTTATGGCACACGTTTACCATAGATTCAATGACAAAATATTGCAACGCATCTTAGCACAATCAGGCTTAAAAGAGGCTATTCAAAATATATCCTACCAGGAGTTAATGCAGCGCGTACCAGCTCTCTCATTTGTAAGGACATCTGCGCCAGGCGACAATCTTGTTCTTCACGATGAGATGCGAAAACTGGTCAATATCTACTGTTGGGACCGGCAAGACCCTGAACGGAGGATGCGAAAAGATATCAGCCAGTGTGTGATCGAATACATCAAAGAAGAACAAGAGAATGGGCAGCAGTTAACCGAGCAGGAGCGCCAGGCATATACAATTGAGTTGCTCTTCCATACCCTCTTTCTAGATCCTGCTAAAGGGGTGAAGCGGTTTGAAACATATTTCGTGAACGCATTGCAGCTATCAAGACGCCCATTCGCCCGTACCCTGTTGCAGGAGACCTTGTTGTTCTGGAACGATATGGACGAGATGCAGCAGAATGACTTGCAGTTGCACGAAGCACAGCTCTTACGCGTTGAAGAGAATCCTACCGTCGCACTCACCATCTTTCAGCAGTTCGAAGAGGATACCAACGCTGCATGGTTTCAGCTGCATGAAGCCCAAATCTATTGGGAAAAAGGTCAATGCTACATCTTGCAAAGCAAATTCTCTAAAGCCATTGAAAGTATGCAGCGCAGCCTTGATCTTGAAAGAGCCGCCGGCAATGAAAACCAGGTGGGAATCATACTCAACAAACTTGGTTTTGTGTATCGTAATCAAGGCCAGTTTGATAAAGCGCAGAGCTATTATGAGCAAGCACTTGATCTCTATGCCAAGCTGTCCGACCAGGGCGAATACGCGAACATGATTAATAACTTGAGTAATATTTATAGACTACGTGGAATAACGCAGCAAGCCTTGCGTTCTTGTAAAATCGGACTGAATATTCGCAAGAGCCTGTTTCAGGCAGGCAAGAGCGGTGAATACCCCATTGCCCTGAGTCAGAGCACGATGGGCCTTATCTACCTTGACAACGGTCATTTCGTCTGGGCGGGTCAACGCTTCCAGGAGGCATATGAAATTCACCTCCGTCTCGGACGCAAGCGCGAGCTGGCACAGTTATATAATCGCTTTGCCCAGATAGCCATGGCCAAGCGAGAATACGAAGAGGCGGAGAGCTTACTGCGTCGAGCGGAGGAGGCTTCGATTGAGACCAATATTGAAGCTTACACCAATAGCTTGAACAAGCAGGGACGACTATGTATGTTACAGAAGCGCTGGTCAGAAGCTATACCTCTTTTTGAAAAAGCGAGCAGTAAGGCAAGAGAAGTACACGATGATTATCAACAGACAGAGAATCTGGTAGATCTGGCCCATGCATTGTATCGTACCAATTCAAGCGAGGCTGGTGAGAAAATTCTACAAGAGGCTCGCAATATCGCGGAGCAATGGAACTACTATGACTTGCTTGGTCAGGCTGAAGAGTTCCTGGGCGATATCAAGTATGATGCACATGAATTTAAAGCAGCTTTCACACATTATCAACGCTTTTGTCGCTATATGGCCATCAGGAGCGCGGTCGAATATAATAAAGCGCTCAGCTTTATTATTGACAAATTATATGAAATTCCAAAGGAAGAGTCAGTAGCCATTATCAATGATTTTATCGCCTACTGGGCTCAAGAAAATATGGAGGAGAAGTACCCCGAGTTGGAAGATACCTTGCGCGACATAAGTAAAGCAAAGTTTTTAGAACCTCTCATTGATACGAACTCTTTGCCATTGTTAGATATTTAGCACCCAATCATTACGTATCTTCCATTTCATACAAGCTTCTGATCTTTAAGCTTTTGAAGCTCATATTCACAAAATAGAATATGAGCTGAAAGATTGCCAACTAGACGTAAAGCAATCTCTTACTCCTGTCCTCGATGGATAATATGCGGCATAGTTACAATAGAAGTATCTATTCAGGCCTCATCACTCTGTCGAGCCAAAAATTCCAGGCGGGTTTCACAGGACTTAGCAGATCTGGATATATTAATATTGTGTTGATGCTACCCTAACGGTATGTGAAACATCACGATGTTGGATCGTGAAAGAAGTACCGACATAGTTACAGGTAATTTAATAGTTCGTCGATCAACACAGGCGCTCATTTTCCAAAGTTGAGAATAAGCATAGATAGGAATATCAAATGAAAATTTGGATGGATAGGTCGGTCATATCTCCAATACGAGCAAATGATTGTACAGCCCCGATACGCGTCGCCCCTGGTCTGCTTCCGTCCACAGAAGAAGCTCACACTATTCGCCATCGTACATTAAAACTTTCCTCATCACTTTATATACGACCATGCCAGGATGGAAAGTGGCTTGTTTGCAACCCGCTAGGCTCGGGCGCCTGGCAGTTCTGGATGCCCATGCTTTCTTTGTGTTAGAAAAATTCCGCGATGGGAATACTCCTTCTGAGGTCGCTGAGGCCACTTTCATAGAATCTTTAACGGCCATAGAGCAATTTGCGGCACTGCTTTATAATTCAGGGTTTCTCCAGGATACCCAGCTTTCTGCGACTAATAATCGGAAGCAAGAAGAGACGCTTGCGGTCTGGCTTCATGTGACCAATGCGTGCAATCTACGCTGCAATTACTGCTATATCAGTAAAACAAATGAGATTATGGCTGATGATACAGCCAGAAAATCTGTTGATGCCATCTTTCGCTCAGCCTTAAAACAGGGGTTCAAACATATTATGCTCAAATATGCTGGTGGTGAGGCATCCTTACAAGCCGAGAGCATTTTCGCTATACATGACTATGCTATTGATCAGGCCCGCTTTCATAATATCGAACTTGATGCCCATTTGCTTAGCAATGGCGTCTTTTTGTCACAACGCATGATCGAACAACTAAAAAAACGGAAGATCGCTGTCTCAATCTCCCTTGACGGTATTGGTGCTGCACACGATAGCCAGCGTTCCTTTAGCAATGGGAAAGGCTCATTCAAGTTTGTCGACCGAACCATCACACGCTTACTGGCAAACGAAGTAACTCCCCATATCCTTGTTACCGTCTCACAGCACAATCTAGCCGGCCTGAGTGACCTGATGGCATACATTCTACAGTATAATCTTTCTTTCTCTCTCAGCTATTATCGCGACAATGAATGCTCACCATCCTCCAATAATCTGCAATTTTCTGATGCTCAAATGATCACGACCATGCAGAACGTGTTTGCGTTCATTGAGCAACGCCTTCCAAGACAAAGCCTGCTAAATTCCCTGATCGATAAAGCTGATCTTACACATTCTCACCAACAGACATGTGGAGTAGGGCGTAACTATCTGGTGATTGATCAGCATGGAGGAGTTGCTAAATGCCAGGCAGATATCAAACATACCATCACGACAATAGATGAAGATGATCCATTGCAGATATTGAAAACAGATCTTACAGGCATTCAAAATCTGCCAGTTGAGCAGAAACAGGGATGCCAGCAATGCAATTGGCGCAACTGGTGCGCCGGCGGTTGTCCACTCTTAACCTATAGAATCACTGGTCGCTATGATATAAAATCGCCTAATTGCAATATCTACCAGGCACTTATTCCTGAAGCACTTCGACTCGAGGCTCTGCGCCTGCTCGCCTATGAAGAACCATTCATTATCCATGAAGTGACTGAAGAGCACTCTTTAGTTTTGTAAAACTATCTTTTGATACCTATTGACATATTCATTTGAATTTGATGAGCAGAGAAGGGGAAACAAAATACTCATGAGTGGAAGGGCTAGTATGCTTATTACTACCCTTCCTTACTATATCGTCAGATTACCTGGCTCATGACGAATTTTGATCGGTAATAAATATATTTTTGCGGTTTTTTTGTATTTTTACAGCTTCATATTATTAATTAAATATTAACGATATGGATAATTTTAAAAGTATTTTTAATAATATAGTTTGACTCTATTGATATTAAAAGCTTTATAAGTTTATTGGTACTTGACGGGGATAATACCTGGGCTTATACTTATACAAATTGGGTATTTAGCTCAATTTACGAAATGCCAGAATATTATATTTGTTTATGGCATCAATCAAAGAGGAAAAACACAAGAAGCTCAACGGGCAGATTTCAAACCAGTAAGTTGTAACGCAGGTATGTCAAACTACAATGATTTAAGCATTACAGTTTCAGGCAGCTAGAGGATTTCTGATGTGCGTTACCACTTTGATTAATAGAGCTTAACAACAGAAAAGGAATGCATAGATGCAAGCTCGAAAGTCTGGCAGATCTCAGGATAAACAACATTCCGAGATCGCTGATATTGTAGAACATGACCAAACCAGGGATCAAACTGCTCAAGACCAGCAAGATGAAAGTCAAACCTTGCAAGATCAAGAAGTAGAAACACAGACACATACCGAAAGAAATAATGCCATACAAAAGACTCCTCCTTTCCATTGGAGAGAGATCTTCCAACCCGCTGTACCAGGTATAAGCGGCCTGGAAAGTACGCGTTTCTTAGCAAAGTGGCTATTATTTGGTGGTTTAATAGGTATCTCTTCAGGATTAGGGGCGGCAACGCTTTCCTATGCTATCAGCATATTTACTAATCTTTTCTTGAAAAATATTGTTGGATATTTACCCCCTGAAGCGCATGGGGATGGTATTTCCCAACTAATGCCCATTGCTCACCTATGGCTTTTACCCGTGGTTACAGTCCTGGGTGGTCTGCTTTCAGGCTTTCTTGTTTTCAAATTTGCTCCTGATGCAGAAGGACATGGAACGGATGCGGTTATTGATGCAATCCATCATAAGAACGGCATAATTGGGGCTCGCGTACCACTCATAAAATTGGTCGCATCGGCTATTACGATTGGTTCTGGTGGCTCTAGCGGCCGAGAAGGTCCAGTTGCCCAAATTGGGGCGGGTTTAGGTTCGATTTTAGGCAAATTATTTCATATGTCTCCCGAGGATAGGCGCATTGCCGTTACTATTGGTATGGGAGCGGGTATAGGTGCAATTTTTAAAGCTCCCTCGGAGGTGCGCTATTAGCAGCAGAAATTCTTTACTTGCGTGATCTAGAGATTGAGGTCTTCATACCTGCAATTATTGCTTCAACTATCGGATATACCGTCTATGGCTTTTTCTTTGGCTTCACTCCTATTTTTGGTAATCTACAAATTCCCCGATACAATCTCCTATCCAGTTCCTCTATTATGCGATACTCGGTGTATGCGCAGGCTTTACAGGCATCTGTTATGCCAGTTCTTTTTACGGTATGAACAAACTTTTCCATCATCTCAAACTACCTCGCTGGATAAAGCCTGCAATTGGTGGACTGATCGTGGGCTTCGTTGGGTTAGTATTTCCGCAGGTACTAGGGATAAGTTATGGCTGGGTCCAATTGTTTATGGATAGTAAATATTTACTTACGATTCCATTATGGGTACTCTTACTTCTACCTTTTGCCAAAATGCTCGTTACGGGCCTATCTATTGGTTCTGGTGGAGCAGGCGGAACTCATGGACCAGGGATGGTGATTGGAGGTTTTCTAGGGGCTTTTTTATGGAGTAGTATGCATTCCTTACCCTTTATGCCGCAACAGCCGGCCGCATTTGTCGTGGTTGGCATGATGGCTCTCTTTGGAGCAGTCGCCCATACTCCTATTGCAGTTATGGTTATGTTAGCTGAAATGACCGGTAACCTTTCACTTCTGGCACCGGCCATGATTGCTTTATCCATTTCGATAACAATTCTCGGAAACAATACCATTTTCAGAAGTCAACTTCCTAATAGAACACATTCGCCTAAATTTAAACAAACTGAATAAGATACACCCATGTGGTTACATACGCTTTTTTGATATGTATAAGAGGTATTCTGGCACTCCCTGTGATCATGCACTGACGACGTGAATTGTCAGAACCATATCTGTAGGGTTGTCCAAAGGACGCTCAGGCCGAAGTAGCCAAGGGCCAGACCACAGAGAAGATTGATCCAACGAAAGGTTGCAGGCTGTACCCACCGCTTTCCCCATTGAATGAGAGTAGCAATGCCAATACACCAGGCGGTTGCTCCGATAAAAAAACCAACAAAGAAGAGCTCAAACTGCGTGCCCACTGCTCCAGATGTGGCGACACTCCCTCCTAACCCTGACCAAAAAGCCAATCCGACCGGGTTGGCGAGTCCAAACACGACACCTGTGGCGAAATGCCCGCGTGAAGATGAGGGGAGGCCACTACCTGTTTGCGGGGAATGAATGCTGTATGCAGCGCTACCCATGCAAGATGGAGCAGAAAGATGCTTCCGACAATACCCAGCACGATGCGAAAAGCGAGATGTTGAGCGAGGAATGTGGTGCCAGTCAAAGCGAGCACCGCCACAATGAGTCACCTATGAGAGATCCTGTTTCAACCAGTAGTGCCGAGCGACCACCGTAAAGAACGCCACGACGGATGGCCTCGGTATTAACGGCACCCGGCGCGGAGGCATAGGCAATACCGAGCCCAATCGCTGTGATGATCAGTGTCCAATGCATAGGGAATATTACTCCTGAAAGTATGGGGGGAGGGGATTATGTCGAACTGCATTATCGATACTCGCGAAACTGCTCAGAACTCTGAGGGTCAACAGTGAGCCGATAAATCACGATATCCTCCGTTCTGTGGCGAATCTTGATCAGTATATGCATCTATGATATCGTGTAAGTGGTATTGCTAAAATAGCCACTTTATCGAAAAGAGAAAAGGCCACTTTGAGGGGGACTATGAAACAGCAACGGGCGCGCAGCGAACTTGCCATTCCGATTACACTTGATCCACAGGCCTCAACACCATTGACGCAACAACTCGTGACGCAATTCCGTCAGGCCATTCGGGACGGGCGTCTGCCGGCAGGCAGTCCAGTTCCCTCAACACGTCACCTGGCAACGAGCCTCGGTGTCTCACGAACGGTTACCGCAACAGCGTATGACCACCTGCTTGCAGAAGGATACCTCATTGGCAGGCATGGGCCGGAACCTATGTCAGTCCAGATCTTGTCCTGCCATCTCAAACCACTGTTTCTACATCATCTTCAGCACCACGCTGGCTCCGTCCTATGCCTGTACAACTTGTTGATGAAGGACCTGTGCTGGCGCGAACCATCACCTTTCGTCCAGGGATGACCACCATCCCCCAGGAGTCTCGCGATTGGTGGCAGACGGTCTGGAGAAAGACGGCTCAATGTCCACCACCCACAGATTATAGTTCCTCGGAGGGAGAACTGGCGTTGCGCGCAGCTATCGCGGCATATCTGGGACGTTCACGGGGCATCGTCTGTACGCCGGATGAGGTGCTGATTACCACGGGATCGGCACGCACGCTGGATCTGCTCATTCGTTCCTGTCTGGTTGCCGGTGATCGCATTGCCATCGAGGAGCCGGGATATCCACAGGCACGCTGGCAATTGCTCGCCGCTGGCATGCAAGTGTTGCCGATCGCAGTAGATGAAGATGGACTTCAAGTTGATGCGCTCCCAACCGGTAAAGATGCCCCACTCGCCATCTATCTCACCCCCTCTCATCAGTATCCACTTGGCTCACGTCTATCGTTACAGCGGCGACTTGCGCTCTTAGATTGGGCACAAGCAAACGATGTGCTGCTGATTGAAGATGATTATGATAGCGAATTTCGCTTCAATGCCCCGCCCCTGCCTGCGCTTGCCTCCCTGGATCAACGGGCGTCAGTAGCCTATCTTGGGACATTCTCAAAGGTGGTGACGCCAGCATTGCGCTGTGGGTACCTTGTTGCTCCGCGCCGCTTGCTACAGCGTGTCAAACAATATAGTATGCTCACCGACTACCATGTATCCTGGCCAGTCCAGCAAGCACTCACGCTGTTTCTCACCGAGGGCTATCTGGAACGACATATTCGCCGCATGAGGCAGCACTATGCTCAATGCCGCGCACGCCTGCATGAAACGCTGGCACCTGTAGCTCATCTTGCAGCGCTAAAAGGATTAGAGGCAGGCTTGCATACCTATCTCGAACTGAATGCCACCCTCTCTGTAGCTCGCATCATTCGTGAGGCTCAGACACACAGGGTTATCGTCACGAACATTGAAGCCTGTTATATGCATATTCCCGATCGGCAAGGTCTCCTGCTTGGGTATGGTGGACTCTCACTCGAGGAGATTGAGTGGGGAGCACAGAGGTTAAGAGCCGTTATTCAGCAAGAAGCCGGATTAGAAAGAGGCGCGCCAGTTGTTAAACCAGCGCGCCTGCTCTTCAAAGAAAGGTGACCGCGTCTCTCTGGACGAGTTGTAGGGAACGGACTAGGAAACGGTCAGGGCGAAGATGTGCAGTGCTCCCTGATCGACTGAAGATGGGAAGGTTATGCTGGCGACCTGCTTGCTCGCATTCAGCGCGATCGGCGCAGATGCAAAGACATAGGTTCCCACCTGATCCTGACCGGATCCAGCGTTACGATAAGAGGTTTTGACGGCCACGACATTACCGTATGATGGTTGCGAATTGCCCGCGCCAAGGGTCCAGTCGCTGAAGCCAAGTTGAGCAGTCTGGGTACTCCCATCGGTATAGGTGATCGTGACGTTGCCCGAGGACGGTCCATTCGTGGCGCTGCCAAGGAAGGTCAGATGGGTTGCTCCAGCCTTCGCGTCTGGCGTTTGAATGGTTTGTCCAGCTACCTGCACATTGTCAAAGGTTGCAGGAGCGACATTGGGCCACAGGTATTGGGTACCATTGACGGTCACGGTCGCACCCGGCTTGTAGCCGGACGCAGCAAGTTGCTGCGCGGAATAGCTATAGCCATCACCATCAAAATCAGCATTTCCCTGCCCATCATTAGAGATACCTGCGTTATTGAAGAGTCCCAGCAGGTTTCCTGGCTTTGCCACCACCACGGTGAGGGCAGAGATCGGCAATTTTACGCCTGTACTGGTCTGGGCGGTGAGCGGAATACTGTAGACCCCTTCGGCCATATTCGCGCCAGCCGCGATAGTAAAGGACTGCTGCGCATTGCTGTTGGCCGCGACAGTGAAGCTTCCAGAGGCAGGAGTAAGGGTCAATCCTGCTGGCGGCGTTGCGCTCCATTGGACGGTTGTTGCAGCGTTACTGATATTCTGGGCCGTGATGCTGGCCTGTACCTGCGCGCCCGGTGCGACGGTGATGCGTCCAGGATTGAGTGAGACAAGCGTTGGGATTTCACCATAATGATACGAAGGCGGTGCATCGGCAGCGCTACTTCCCCAGGTTGTGTTTGGCGTACTCCCGACAGTGTATTGCAGCGTGCCTCCATTAGCGATGAACGACTCGGGCAGCCAGGGATGAGTGCTGCTCGCGCCATTGACCTTCAGGCTCTGCACATAATAATTGCTATCTGTGATCCCTGGCGCTTGAATGGAGATCTTCTGACCGGTTGGACGTGTGATCGTGATATCTGGAAACTGGGGACTTGCCAGCGCCAGATTGGCGGTACCAGGTGTCTCCGGAACATACCCAGATTCGCCCAGACATCCCAGGCAGACATCGTACCAAGATCATCATTTCCGGCCATTCCAACCTGCGGGTCCATTGGTCGAGGAACCAGTCGCGGTGAATGGGTCAACTAAGTGAGCAAGATCCTGTGGAGGTGTCGATGGAGCGGGGGCCGCCTGCACATGGCCTGCGGGTATGGTCAGGCAGAGTGTAAACAGCGTGGTCAGGATGACCATGATACTGGTAACAGTACATTTTGTACGTTGAGCGTGCATGATTGCTGTCTCCTCCTTGTTCCAGCAAACGACAGAAATGCACCTGTGGAGATGTAGCGGCACGCATGGATAGAAGATATATACATGTGGTCACATACGATTTTTTGATATGTATAAGAGGTATTCTGGCACTCCCTGTGATCATGCGATGATAACGTGAATTGTCGTTTGAAGCTCCTTAACCGTAATTTGCATTTTCCAACAGGTACGTTTCCAATGAGTCCAGGTGCCATCAATTCGTCACTGAATGATATTTCTCCTGACCTGATCGTGTGCTATGTACGTCGGTCACCTTTGTCCTTTTAGCATGAAGCAGGCATATTTGCAGGAGAAACGTCAACTCAGTGTTGACACTCGATGTTCGCTACAGATAAATAAATCACATACGTTATTTATCTGAATACACACATAATAGTAACATAACATTTATAAAAGAATCAAGTGCGGTATGAAAGCGTTGTGCCTGCTCTGGGCAATCCCAATAATATAGGGAAAAGTGAGCCGGTGGCCCGGCTGCTCATATTTCTGGTGTGCCGCCTCTCTGTGCGTGGTAGAGGAAATGTTCCTGTGACCGGACCCCTGTTGCTCGTCTCCAAATATTCCCGCCGTGCCCACGGGCCTGACGCGTAAAGAAGGATTGCGCACTATCACCCAGGAAATGATGCAGACGTATAGTTTCCATCGTGTTGTCCATTGCCGCTGGCAGCCACCAGTGGTAACGTGAACCAGAAGGTTGATCCCTGACCCACGATACTCTGCACGCCACGGTTCCGCCTTGCTGCTCAATAATCGTGCGACAAATATGTAGTCCAAGCCCCAATCCCACGCCAGTGCCACTTTTCACCTTAACGCCAGGGGCACGATAAAACCGTTCCCAGATATGCTGCTGCACCTCTTGAGAGAGTCCTGGCCCTTCATCACGAACGGCGATGCGCACCATGGATCCCTGTATCTCAAGTTGGACCTCTACAGGTGTCTGTTCAGCTGAATATTTGAGGGCATTGGACAGATAATTGTTGATCACTTGCCCGACACGCTGCGGATCCGCCAGTACCATCACTTCCTGCTTATAACCAACAACATGGATCGTACGGTTCATAGTGAGGCGGCGCTGGTCTTCTACGGTCTCCTCTACAATCTGGTGCAGATCACAGGAAGTAAGTTGCAATTCCAGTTTATCCATGCGAATACGCGTCACATCAACCAGATCATTAACCAGACGATTCTGGGCCATCACTTGCCGCTCAGCACGATCAAGTAACCCTTGAACCATCGTGATCATCTGGATGGTTTGATCATCGCTCTGAGGGATAAGATGGGTCAATTGCCGTTTGGCAATCTGGATATTTCCACGTAACGAGGTTAATGGTGTTTTCAGTTCATGACTCACAATGCCAATAAAATCATCCATCTGCTGACTGGTTTCACGCGCAACACGTTCACTGGCAACCGCCTCTTCCCGCTCCCGTAACAGACGGTCCCGCTCAATAACCAGGGCAACTAATTTTCCCACAGCTTCTGCCAGCGTGAGTTCGTCAGCAAGATAGCGGTGCTGAGGATCATGTGGAGCAAGAGCCATGACACCAATAAGTACACCACGCAGACGCAGGGGTATCAACAGCGCCTGTCCCCCGGGGCGTTCACTCGGGCGTAACCCAATCATATCAAAGGAAACAGCATTGCCCGCAGAAAGCTGATTGAGTAACCGTGAAGCAGAAAAGGTGACAGAGAGTCGCGTTCCAGGTTGCAAATTTTGCAGGGGAACACGTTCGCTCGTTTGCACAACGAATTCGATTTGATCGGTCGCAAACGCCAATACAGCCAGCACCACATCTTTCCCATTCAACACACGAGCCGTTAAATCGGCCAGATGATACAGCAAGGAATGGGGAACGGTCTCACTGGATCCCGCAAGCGAGACCAGGTTTTCGGCCATCAAAAGGAGGGCTTCCAATGCGGTATGGGTGCGTTGCTCTAACTGACGACGCATTGTTACATCACGCGCCACCATAATAGCACCAGTAAGGGTTCCCTCATCATTCCGAAGCGGAGTTCCGGTTACGCTTAATTGAAGCTCACGTCCATCCGAGCGACGCATGCGAACTTCCGCCGGATTTGGCCCCCCAGGTGCTCTCCCCGAAGGACGCGTGCAGTTGGCCGCTGTGCCAGTGACAGCGGTAATCCATGTTCATCGAAGACGGAAATCTGCTGAAGGAATAACTGCTCATCCGGTTCTCCTCCTGGAACATCCAGGAGTTCCCGAGCCGCTCGATTCAACCGTAGCACCTTTCCATCCGCATCAAAGAGGAAGAGGCTATCATTGATCGCATCAATAAGGACATCAAGATCATTTGCATGCTGGATGGCCTGTTGCTCTGCCAGTTTATGTTCTGTAATATCCTGTACAATACCAAGCATGCGTGTGGGACGACCGACATCATTATAGGTGCCTTGCCACGGCCAGTGGTCCAATGAAGCTTGTCATCCGCACCATACATCCTAAAATCAATCTGGTACTCTGTATGCTGGTCCAGTGCTTGCTGGATCTTTTTGGCAATATTGGCAACGTCATCGGGATAAACCAGAGCGAGAAAAGCATCGTAGGTCCCCCCAAAGGTTCCTGCTGGCAGACCTAATATTGTTTCGTGCTCCTCAGACCAGCGCAGGTTTCCGGTGCTAATATCCCAATCCCAGGTTCCCATTTTGGCGACGGAAAACGCCATGCGCAAGCGCGCTTCACTCTCGCGCAAAGCCATTTCAGTACGCTTAAGATCGGTGACATCACGACTGATATTGAGGACCGAGATCACCTGCCGCTCAGCATTAAACTCGGGAGCGAGACGCGACTGGTAGAAACGTTCTCCTGAAGGGGAGGGGAAAATATAGTCGAGTTGCTTAAATTGTCCTGTTGCGAACACCTCTCTCAGGCATTCATCCCAGATGGTACAGAGATCTTCTGGCATCCCTGCCTCACGATTGCTTTTCCCCACAAAGCTCTCCGCCGCGAACCCCGTTGCCTGCGTTATGGCCGGATTAACATACAAATACCGCAAGTCTGAATCGAAACGCGCAATAATGTCTGGTGCGTTCTCCGCCAGCATCTGGAAGGCACGATGCTGACGCGCCAGTTCAAGCCGCTGCTCTTCCATCTGCCGCGACATCGACATTTTTTCGATCGCATTGGTGATCGCATAGTGCAGAAGTTCTGGCGTGAGTTGCTCTTTAATGAGGTAATCCTGGGCACCACGTTTCATCGACTGCACCGCGATCGTTTCGCTGCCACCCCCGTCAAGACAACAACAGGCAAAAAAGGTTGATCGGGCTTGATACGCAGATGATCAAGAAATGCAGTACCAGTCATATCGGGTAAGTTGTAATCTAAGAGCACACAGTCCAACTGAAGGCTCTGACACTGCGACAACCCCTGACGCCCATTGCTTGCCTCGTGAATGGTAAACCTGATCCTCCAATCCTTTAAGAGGTAACGGCGTATCGCCACACGATCCTCCAGGTTGTCATCAATGATCAAGATATTCCTCTGCTGTGGTGGATCCATCAATGTTACTCCGCCTCCTGAGGCAGAATGGCAGCCTTGTATGTACCAGACAGGTATATTTCCCGCGTCAATAGAAAAAGCACATGTTCCCTTCTTCTTTGACGCACCATGTGACCGGATAGGATACAACGAGTTTCTTTACTCAGCTTGCGTGACACTCCGCACGCCCTGAAGGGGCGGCGGCTTCTTCCACTCCTGCGTACGCCACTGTTCGAGATAGATAGCGTTGCTATGACTCACTGAACAGAGGTAATGGGCGAGGAATAGCTGAGGGCGCCACCATCCTGGCGTGATCCTCATGGGCGGTGCCATGCCCCTTGCCCGTTCCGTGCCTCCGTGCTCGGCGGCGCGATGGGCCACCTTTGCTGTTGGCGTCTTGGGAACGGACAACACCTGATGATTTCTCATCCCTCTCTCCTGGACCCAGGAGAGGAGCGCGAGGCTTTTCCTGATGGTGAGCACGTGTACGCAAGCGCTGACCAATGACCAGGCTCGCATTGCGATCGGCATGGCCCTTCATGCCACACGCAGGACACCAGGCCAATGGTGCCCCAGGGGTGTAGCCTGCTGGCTCGGGCCCCTGCTTGGCATGGTAGCGCACAATCAGGCCATGACAACGGGCGCATTCGCGGCTCGTGTTGCGCGGGTTCACCCGACTCGTGATCATGCCCTCGTTCCACGCTTTATATTTGGCATTGGTGAATATACGCCCCTTCATCCAGAAGGCTCGTTTGCTGTTCCCTCGGCGACTGTAGCGGCCTTTTTGGGTTTCAGCTTGCCCAGATGTTCAAATACCAGCACACTCGCCTGATGCTGACGAGCAAAGTGCACAATGCGCGCACTGATCAGGTGTGCCACCTGCTCATCCACATGACGGATTTTCTCCATAATGCCACGTTATCGTGTTGGTTCTCGGCCAGGATACCCGTCTTACGACGGTTGCGGGCGATCCGACCAAGCAGCCACTTCCTACGGCCATTTACGCGTTTGCCGCCACTGAGAAAGGTGGTGGCAACGGTCGAGCCGTCGGCTGTTTGGATGGTACAGACCGCCAGATGATGGTCGAGATTGAGATCAATGGCACAGATGCGTGTCTGGGCATGAGCCAGTTGCACAGCCACCTTCCCCGGACTGGTGAAGGTCTTTTCGACCGGGGTATGCAACCGCCAATGTGAGCCATGGCGAACCAGCGACGGACTCCCGGGCTCATAGCCATTGGGCAGGTCACGGCTCAAGAGCCGAACGTTGACCCAGATCCACCTCGCCCCTGTCCAGAGCTTGAGAAGAATGGAGGACGCAGTGCGCCCTTTCCACTGGCCCTTGTAGAACGTCGGCGACCGATTCCAGGTCCGCGGGGGAACCGGTGGGTGCTCGGTGAAACGCTTCTTTTTGAGGGCCGCTTTCTCTTTGCGCGCACGCCACTTCTGCAAGCTCGTCTCAAAGGCATGGGCGGAGCCAAGAGCCGCGTGAATAGCGGCACGGCGAAAGAGGGCAGGAACCTGAGGAGCAATGGCATCGAGCGGCATCACCGGATCGGGGTTTTCTTCCGTCGCATGGGTCAATGTCTCAAGGGCATGCAAGGCTTTGTGTGAGGAAAGCAACCTGCTCATGAGCTGTGATGACCTCAAAGTAGAAGGAAGCCACTGTGTTGAACAATGCCTGGGTAGTCGTAAACCAGGCAGCATACCGGGATGGATACTGCATTGCTTGTGTGATGGTTTTCGTTGCCTTTGCCATGCGATGACTCCCTCCCTTCCTCCCCGCTAGATTCCTTTTTGCGCATTGATATAGTGTTGAATGGTCTCAGCACTCACTGCACCAGCCGTGCTGGCAAAATAGGAACGGGTCCAGGTCGAAGGCATTTTCTTCATGATAGGGGCGAACTCCCTTCGTAAATGAAAGGACGTGATGCCCTTAAGTTCTTTCACCACATCAGCGGCACTTTCAGAAGGCCAGACGCGGATAAAAAGATGAATATGGTCAGGTTGAATCGCCAGGGTGAGAATACTCCACCCTTTTTCCAGACATTTCTCTTCGAGTATCTGTTGACACCGTTCTTTGATGGGACCCGTAAGAATGGCTTTGCGACGACGAGGACACCAGATGAGATGATACACAATAAGATGGACGCGGTGCTCGTCACGCTGATACTGCAATGTACTCGTCTTTTCCATTGTTGCAGTATACAGGAGAAAAGACGATATTGCAACAAGCGAGGGCTAAAGCCCACGAGAAACCCGCCTATCCGCCTGGGTTCAAACCACAGCGGCTTGCGGCGGGTTACGCTTATGTCACAAGCCAGTCGAGCTTGTTATTGATTCTCGACAAATGCGACGAGGCGGCAGAAAGCTGCTTCACCGCCATTAAACTTCCAGGGGAAACAGCCGAGCCAGATGCGTTGATCGAGTACTTCATCAATCATGCCGCCGGCATTCTCGACGTGGAAGACGCCATGCGGGAACATATCATAGTGCATGATTTGCAGGTCGTCGTCGGGCCAGATCTCTTCAAGGGGTTGACCCAGTTTCTGCGCGCACTTTGCCGCCAGGTCCGGCCGCACCTTGCGAATGACGGTATTCATGGGATGATCCATTGAGCCTGCATCGATGGCAAACCAGGAGATCTGGCGCTCCAGGACCCAGTTGACAAACTCGCGTGTCGGGCCAGGATGCTTGATGAAGTAGCGTGTTTCATCTGGTTGCGCTTCCCCATACCAGTTACTGGGATAATATTTGTGATAGCCGGTGTGGACAACCACGATATCGTTGGGCTGGATGTGCAGTCCTGTTTTGCGCTCCCATTGCTCAAAATGGGCCGAGGTATAAATATCGTAGTCACCAATACCCAGGGCTTCAAGATCCACGACGACGGCCGGACCGACCAGTTTATCCAGGGGAATGCTGCCAATGTCTTGCCCATTGGTGATAAAGTGTAGCGGCGCATCCAGATGCGTCCCAACGTGCAGCGTGGATGAAATATGTTGACCACCAACCTTGTCAAAGGCGACTCGTTTGACCCATTTAATCGTCGGTCCCTCGTAGGTTGCGAAACCCGGGGTATGCATATCCCAGTTTTGTGAGAGATCAAGCACACGCATGTTACTTAGATCAATTGGCTTCATCTCATGCCCTCCTCTGGCCTAGCGCTTGCGCTCATCGAAACGCTTTTAAATATTACAACACTCACTGCGAGTGATATACTTTATTAGTATATCATCTTTCTCTTCCTTTACATTTTCATATGGTACAATTTATACCTGTCTACTTATTTAGCCAGCGTACGATACTTTAATCGCTTCTGTATCTTTGTATGCTAGATGTAGTAGTAAAGAGGAGGCCAGCCATTGATTCTTTCCACATCACTGACAGCAACCGCAGCGGCACTACGTAGTGGTCAGTTGGATCCGTTTACATACATCGAGCGCATCTGCGAACGCATCGATACGCTTGATCCACAGTTGCACGCGCTACTGCCGGAGAAGGACCGTCGTGGTCGCTTGCAAGCTGACATCGCTGCGTTGCAACAGCGTTTTCCTGATCCCGAAAGCCGCCCGGCACTGTATGCTATTCCGGTTGGGATCAAAGATACCTTTCGGGTCGATGGTTTTCCTACCAGGGCGGGATCACGGTTGCCGGTGGAATTATTCATCGGTCCCGAAGCTTCGTGTGTGGATATGCTCAAGGCGGCGGGTGCCTGTATCCTTGGTAAGACAGTAACCACGGAATTTGCCTATTTTGAGCCAGGGGAAACGCGCAATCCGCATAATCTCAACCATACTCCTGGTGGATCCAGTAGCGGTTCAGTGGCTGCGGTAGCCGCAGGACTCTGTCCACTGGCATTAGGAACGCAGGTAATTGGCTCGACAATTCGACCGGCGGCCTTCTGTGGCATTGTGGGTT
This sequence comes from Dictyobacter vulcani, assembly GCF_008974265.1. Taxonomy (GTDB): domain Bacteria; phylum Chloroflexota; class Ktedonobacteria; order Ktedonobacterales; family Ktedonobacteraceae; genus Dictyobacter; species Dictyobacter vulcani. The sequence goes on along the minus strand of NZ_BKZW01000005.1, from coordinate 186,225 downwards.
TCAAACCAACCTATGGCCGTATTCCTACTGATGGTCTGGTTCAATGTGCTGACTCCGTCGAACATATCGGCTATTTTACGCAAGATGTCGCCGACTGTTCCCTGGTTGCACCATTGCTCTGCCGTGACTGGCGCAGTGAGTACAGCGTCTCGGTTGAGAAATTACCTGTCCTCGGTGTTCCTGATGGACCATACCTGGCTCAGGCCTCTGCCGAAGCCCTGAGCGCCTTCGAAGATCAACTCACGCTCCTGAAAAAAGCTGGCTATAGCATACGTCGCATATCTGTTTTCCCTGATATTGAGAGGATCAATCGTCTGCATATGCGGATGGTGTTTGCTGAAATGGCTCAGGTACATGCTCCCTGGCTCTCACGCTACGAAACACTCTATCGACCGCGCACGCTGGCCGCGCTGCGTGAAGGACAAACGGTGAGTGACGAAGAACTTGCGCAGGGACGTGAAGGTCGCGCCATGTTGCGCGAGGTTTTAGATGCGCTGATGCACGAGGCAGGCATCGACCTCTGGGTCAGTCCGGCAACGCAGGGTCCGGCACCCGAGGGCTTAGACTCGACCGGTAGTCCGCTGATGAACCTGCCCTGGACCTATGCCGGGCTACCGGCGATTACAGTTCCAGCGGGTCTGGCAACAAATAAACTGCCGCTCGGCTTGCAGTGCGTGGGCGCGGCGATGGCCGATGAGCAGGTTCTGGCATGTGTGGCTCCGATGGCGGATATACTGGCGAACAAAGTACAGATAGAGGATTGCAAGGCATGAAACCACCGCAATTTCAATATTGTGCGCCGGGCGTGTTGGATGAGGCATTGGGGCTGTTAGACCAATGTGGTACGGATGCGAAGATATTAGCGGGTGGTCAAAGTCTGATCCCGCTCTTGAATGTGCGCCTGGTCGCTCCACTTTACCTGGTCGATATCAACCGCGTGGCCGCGCTGGATTATATTGATGCCAGGGAGAACCATCTCGCAGTGGGAGCGATTGTGCGTCAACGTAGCGTTGAGCAATCTCCAGTAGTGCGGCAGCGACATCCTCTCTTAATAGAGGCCATAACATATATCGGACATATGCAGATTCGTAATCGCGGCACCCTGGCGGGCAGTATTGTCCATGCTGATCCTGCCGCGGAGTTGCCAGCACTGCTCTGCTGCCTGGATGGTGAGATTGTGGCCCGCAGTAGCACTGGCGAACGGATCATCAAAGCCGAACAGTTTTTTACAGATTATCTCACGACGACATTGGATGCCCGAGAAATAGTCACGGAAATTAGGTTGCCCTGGTTGCCTCCACAGGCTGGTTGGGCCTGTATTGAGTTCACACGCCGTGCTGGCGACTACGCACTGGCGGGAGCAATTGCGGTCGTGGTGCCAACACCAGCGGGAACATGCCAGTCGGCACGCATCAGCTATTTTGGCATTGCCGCAACCCCTGTGCGCGGCTATGAGATTGAACAGATGCTGATAGGTACAACCCTTGACGACGCAATCTTGCAAGCCGCCGCACATGCAGCAGAGAGTCTGGTCCAGGACGATCTCAGCGATATCCATGCGACATCGACGTATCGTCGCGCGCTGACGGCCGAGGCAACCAGACGCGTACTGAGGACTGCCTGGCAACGCTGTCAGAACAGAAGTTAAGGAAAGGTCATCGATGGTTACGATCAAGCAAACATCCATGCCGGCCTTACATGATATGTGCTCACTTAGCCTGACCGTGAATGGGCAGCACTATGAACGGCGTGTACCGGCACGCTTGCTGCTCTCAGATTTCCTGCGCCATGAACTGCACCTCACGGGTACGCATGTTGGCTGCGAGCATGGCGTCTGTGGTTGCTGTACCATACTGCTCAATGGTGAGGCCGTTCGTTCCTGCCTGATGCTAGCGGTGCAGGCCGATGGCATGGATCTCACCACGATTGAAGGTTTCGCCTCATCCCAGGAACCACTGCATCCCATCCAACAGGCATTCCAGGAAAAGCATGCGCTGCAATGCGGCTTTTGTACGCCGGGAATCATTGTCTCGGTGCATGCACTGCTACGTGAGCATCCCATGCCAACCGAGGAAGAGATCCGCCATGGACTCTCTGGAAACCTCTGCCGCTGTACCGGCTATCAAAATATCGTGGCGGCGGTCAAATGCGCGGCCGTGTATCTGGCCGATCAAGAAACAACACATTCCAGGAATGAAAATAATAAGTAGGACTAAAACCCGTAGAATCTGATGAAAGGCAGGGGAGACATGGCTACACGTTGGTTTGGCGCTCCTGTTCAGCGTAATGAAGATCCCCGTCTTCTCCGGGGGCAGGGCCTCTATGTCGATGATATTGACTTGCCGGGAATGCTGCATGCGGCAGTGTTACGTAGTCCTTACGCACACGCAAAGATTGTGCGTATCGATACGCAGGCGGCCAGCAACTTGCCAGGCGTGCACCTGGTTCTTACCGCCACTGACCTGGGTGAGGTGCTGGAACCATCGCCGCTGCTGATACCGCATCCGGCACTGACACACCCTCGTACACAACTTCCCCTCGCCCTTCACGAGGTACGCTATGTGGGAGAAGCCGTGGCGTTTGTTGTCGCGGATAGCCGCTATCTTGCCGAGGATGCGCTGGAGTTGATCGACGTAGCGTATGAGCCGTTACCCGTTGTTCATAGTCTGGCGACTGCCTCCGCGCCAGATGCTCCACTCGTGCACGAAGACGTCCAGGGCAATGTCGCGGCTCACCTGCTACAAAGCGTAGGCAATCCTGATGAAGTACTGGCCAATGCACCCCATGTCATCCGCGAAACATTACAGATGGAACGGGGCGCGGCGATGCCGATGGAGTGTCGCGGGATCGTAGCGCGCTGGGATCACTATGAGCAGATGCTTACCTGCTGGATATCCACGCAAGCCCCCATACCTATTCGCAATGGACTGGCGGCGATTTTCCATCTGCCAGAACACAAAGTACGTGTGATTGCCCCGGATGTTGGTGGTGGCTTTGGCGCCAAAATCATGCTCTTCTATCCTGAGGAGATCCTGACCCCGTTTGCCACCATGCGCCTGGGCCGACCAGTCAAGTGGATTGAGGATCGGCGCGAGAACTTTATCTCGACCAACCAGGAACGCGGTCAGCTACACGAGGTAGAATACGCCTTCGATGACCAGGGAGTGCTGCTCGCGGTGCGCGACGTATTTCTCCATGATACAGGAGCCTATACCCCTTACGGTATTATTGTTCCCATTATCACTTCTTGCTCATTGCCAGGTCCCTATCGGCTCAAGCACTATGCCAGCGATTGCCAGGCCCTCTATACCAATAAAGTCCCGGTCAGTCCATATCGCGGTGCTGGCCGTCCCCATGCTGTTTTTGTGATGGAGCGTATCATGGATCGGATCGCCCTTGAATTGCAGATGGATCGCCTGGAGGTACGCGCCCGCAACTTTATTCGTCCCGATGAGTTTCCCTGGGACGTGGGTCTGGTGTACCAGGACGGCGGGCCAACTCGCTATGATAGCGGAAACTACCAGGCGGCCCTGGATAAGCTCAAGCTTGCCCTCGATTACGATACCTTTGCGACGCGCCAGGCCGAGGCCCGCGTACAGGGTCGCTACCTCGGACTCGGCATCGGCTATTATGTTGAGGGCACGTCGATTGGTCCTTACGAGGGAGCCCATGTGCGTGTCGAACCCGATGGCCGCGTCTTTGTTGCTACCGGCGTTACCTCGCAGGGACAGTCCCACCAGACAGTTTTCGCACAGATCGTGGCCGATCAACTCGGGATTGAGCCGCAGGCGGTCCTGGTCGCCACCGGAGACACACAGGCTTTCAACTGGGGCGTAGGAACTTTTGCCAGCAGGGCCGCCACGGTGGCTGGTTCGGCAGTACACCTGGCTGCCGTCAAAGTACGTAAAAAAATACAGGCGCTGGCGGCTGAGCTATTTGAAGCGTCAGCGGAGGACATAGAACTGGCTGAGGGCAAGGTGTTTGTCAAAGGAGCACCTCAGCGCGCACTGACATTAGGACAGCTAGCCATTAAAGCCAACCCGTTGCGCTATACCTATGGTGAAAGTGCACGCACGCTGGCCGCAATGAACCTGGCGGCCGCACGACCAGGACCCGCCTTACCACCCGAACGTGACGCCCCTGGACTGGAAGCCGACGGATTTTATAGTCCACCGCATGGAAGCTTTGCCAGCGGTGTGCATGGAGCGATCATTGAGGTCGATCCGGCCACTGGTATGGTCTCGTTCATAAAGTACGTAGCGGTCCACGACTGTGGCCACCTGATCAATCCACTGGTCGTAGAAGGACAGGTCCATGGTGGTGTAGCGCAGGGCATCGGCGGCGCCTTTTTTGAACGCTTAGTCTATGATGACACAGCCCAATTGCTCAGCTCAACCTTTATGGATTATCTGATCCCAACCGCCGCCGAGATCCCGGACATCACCGTCGAGCACATCGAGACGCCATCACCGCTCAATCCACTTGGCATGAAAGGAGTCGGTGAAGCCGGCGTTATTCCCGTCGCGGCCCTCTTTGCATCGGCCCTCGATGACGCACTCTCACCCTGGCACATCCGCATCCGCGAGATGCCACTGCACCCGTGCCGCTTGCATGAACTATTACAAGAAGCGAGGTGTCACAAGGCCGTATTGCCATTGGCAACAGAGAAACCTGGCGCGCCCACGGAAAATTGCCATTGACTCACTGCTCCTGAACAGAGCGGAAGTTGCAAAAAGCTCTGGGAAAATGGCTGCCAGCTAAAATTTCCTGTTTCTGTAAGTTCTCCATTGATAGGGATGAAATTGCTGCATGTATAGAAATAGCGAAAGTTCATATGAGCTTCTTCCGGTGCAGCAACATGCACCTGCGAACCGATCCATTGTAACGAAATCACACGATCCTCTGGCACCTTCGGCGCTATAACAATAGATAAAGCAGGCGCATGGCCATCCAGCGGATCAAAATTGGTATAGACATCCTGGTTAGCTTGCTTATTTTTGACCACGTGCATAAATCGGACACCAAACGCTAATCTCATCGGCCCACTCATCGTCAGAGGAAAATTCTGGAGGATCGAGACTGTCTGCCCGGGATTCAACGATGATGGCATCGGGGGAGGACAACTCATAAAAGCACCATCTACCGGTAAAGGATACTCCGGCTTACTGCCACCGGTAACATATACACCAAGCGCTCCAGTACACGGAGAGTTCGCGAGCACTCCCGCAACCATAACAGGTGTCTTGTTGTGGTTGGTTAATGTTAAGCGTACTTCAAGCAATTCACTCAGGAAATAGGGACCCGGTGTTATTTGCATGGACTCCTCGATACCATTCTTCTGGGCCGTAACGGTCCTCATCGGACCAACAGCACCGATCGCCGCTGAAGTCCCCAGTATACTGGCTGCTGATGAGGAATGATAAAACAATAGCCAGGTGCCACTAAAAATGATAAGTACTATAAGCAGAAGGATCCATACTCGACGACGCATTGCATTGCGCATACCCTGAAATATTCGCTGTGTAGCCTGGAGCATTGTTGTAAACATCTTCCTTGATTCTCCACTTCCAATTATTATGTAAAGGCTTATCGATATTTTGTTGATATTACCCTCATTACAATAACATTTGAAACGGTGCAAAACCGGACAGAAATAACATCTATAATCAACAAATTTTCCAGACAAATACAGAAACAGAAATAAGTTCCGTAACGCACTCCCGATAGATGCGCTATTCAGCGGAATATAAAGATACGGCGCAGATGGCCTTCAGGCTTTCTCGCCTGTGCCATCTGCGCCGTATCGGGAAAAAACTCCCACTCCCCCAAAGGAAAATACGACAGAATTAAAATTGCTGATTTGAATGGAAGGAGCGCTGATTGGGACTTGTAAAACGCTGGCTCGGGCTCATAGAGCCTGCCGCTGGCGCTTTTGGCTGGACACGTCTGCCATGCAGGAAGAAATATACATAGGTTGCAATCTCGTGACACTCCGCACGCCCTGAAGGGGCGGCGGCTTCTTCCACTCCTGCGTACGCCACTGTTCGAGATAGATAGCGTTGCTATGACTCACTGAACAGAGGTAATGGGCGAGGAATAGCTGAGGGCGCCACCATCCTGGCGTGATCCTCATGGGCGGTGCCATGCCCCTTGCCCGTTCCGTGCCTCCGTGCTCGGCGGCGCGATGGGCCACCTTTGCTGTTGGCGTCTTGGGAACGGACAACACCTGATGATTTCTCATCCCTCTCTCCTGTACCCAGGAGAGGAGCGCGAGGCTTTTCCTGATGGTGAACCCGTGTACGCAAACGCTGACCAATGACCACGCTCGCATTGCGATCGGCATGGCCCTTCATGCCACACGCAGGACACCAGGCCAATGGTGCCCCAGGGGTGTAGCCTGCTGGCTCGGGCCCCTGCTTGGCATGGTAGCGCACAATCAGGCCATGACAACGGGCGCATTCGCGGCTCGTGTTGCGCGGGTTCACCCGACTCGTGATCATGCCCTCGTTCCACGCTTTATATTTGGCATTGGTGAATATACGCCCCTTCATCCAGAAGGCTCGTTTGCTGTTCCCTCGGCGACTGTAGCGGCCTTTTTGGGGTTTCAGGTTGCCCAGGTGTTCAAATACCAGCACACTCGCCTGATGCTGACGAGCAAAGTGGACAATGCGCGCACTGATCAGGTGTGCCACCTGCTCATCCACATGACGGATTTTCTCCCATAATGCCACATTATCGGGTTCGTTTTCGGCCAGGATACCCGTCTTACGACGGTTGCGGGCGATACGACCAAGCAGCCACTTCCTACGGCCATTTACGCGTTTGCCGCCACTGAGAAAGGTGGTGGCAACGGTCGAGCCGTCGGCTGTTTGGATGGTACAGACCGCCAGATGATGGTCGAGATTGAGATCAATGGCACAGATGCGTGTCTGGGCATGAGCCAGTTGCACAGCCACCTTCCCCGGACTGGTGAAGGTCTTTTCGACCGGGGTATGCAACCGCCAATGTGAGCCATGGCGAACCAGCGACGGACTCCCGGGCTCATAGCCATCGGGCAGGTCACGGCTCAAGAGCCGAACGTTGACCCAGATCCACCTCGCCCCTGTCCAGAGCTTGAGAAGAATGGAGGACGCAGTGCGCCCTTTCCACTGGCCCTTGTAGAACGTCGGCGACCGATTCCAGGTCCGCGGGGGAACCGGGGGTGCTCGGTGAAACGCTTCTTTTTGAGGGCCGCTTTCTCTTTGCGCGCACGCCACTTCTGCAAGCTCGTCTCAAAGGCATGGGCGGAGCCAAGAGCCGCGTGAATAGCGGCACGGCGAAAGAGGGCAGGAACCTGAGGAGCAATGGCATCGAGCGGCATCACCGGATCGGGGTTCTCTTCCGTCGCATGGGTCAATGTCTCAAGGGCATGCAAGGCTTTGTGTGAGGAAAGCAACAGCACCTGCTCGTGAGCTGTGATGACCTCAAAGTAGAAGGAAGCCACTGTGTTGAACAATGCCTGGGTGGTCGTAAACCAGGCAGCATACCGGGATGGATACTGCATTGCTTGTGTGATGGTTTTCGTTGCCTTTGCCATGCGATGACTCCCTCCCTTCCTCCCCGCTAGATTCCTTTTTGCGCATTGATATAGTGTTGAATGGTCTCAGCACTCACTGCACCAGCCGTGCTGGCAAAATAGGACCGGGTCCAGGTCGAAGGCATTTTCTTCATGATAGGGGCGAACTCCCTTCGTAAATGAAAGGACGTGATGCCCTTAAGTTCTTTCACCACATCAGCGGCACTTTCAGAAGGCCAGACGCGGATAAAAAGATGAATAAGGTCAGGTTGAATCGCCAGGGTGAGAATACTCCACCCTTTTTCCAGACATTTCTCTTCGAGTATCTGTTGACACCGTTCTTTGATGGGACCCGTAAGAATGGCTTTGCGACGACGAGGACACCAGATGAGATGATACACAATAAGATGGACGCGGTGCTCGTCACGCTGATACTGCAATGTACTCGTCTTTTCCATTGTTGCAGTATACAGGAGAAAAGACGATATTGCAACAAGCGAGGGCTAAAGCCCACGAGAAACCCGCCTATCCGCCTGGGTTCAAACCACAGCGGCTTGCGGCGGGTTACGCTTATGTCAATATTCCACCGCCATTAGTGGAATTTTCAACGATGCCACTCTCAACTGGTTATTATCAAGTTGATTGGACACTGACAGCATCAAATGGCCTGCAAACCTTGCCCGAACACCATGAGCATACTATCTATTATGCGCTTAACGCCTGTATGGGAGATACGGATATTCCGCAGAGACTCAAGGTCAATTCGGCTCAGGCTACCGCATTAGCGAAACAACATATCCAGGTCACCTATACTGCCTGTGGATTTGGCTCGCAATTATTCAACAGCGTAAATACTGGTCCATTCCTGTTAACAGCCATCGATCCAGCGGCAGAAAATCAACTACTCCACCTGGATAAATATTGGCGTCGCGGCCGCTGATTTCCGCCGCACAAAGATCGGCTTCGTCTTTCAACTCTTCTATCTCTTACCCGGCATGAGCGCGCTAGAAAACGTCATGGCTCCCTTGCTCCCCTATCGTAAAAAGCTGGACTTCAACCTCAAGCAGCGCGCCCAGGAACTACTGGAACAGGTAGGATTAGCCGAACGCATGGGACATAGTCCGGCGCGGCTATCCGGTGGAGAACAGCAGCGCATCGCCATTGCCCGCGCCTTGATCAATCAACCGCCAGTATTGCTGGCCGATGAACCCACCGGCAACCTTGATCCCACCACGGGAAACGAAATACTCCAGGTGCTCCAGAGCTTACGCGAACAACACAACCAGACACTGATCATAGTCACCCATGATCAAAACATCGCCAACCTCGCCGATCGCCGCATAAACCTCGGCACAACACCCCCGTAGATACAAGCGGCAACGCTTGTCGCTGCGACCAGTTCACGTCCGAGCCGTAGCGGCAGGCCTTGCGCCCAATACGTTTCACGTAAGGCCTTGCGCCAATACGTTTCACGTAAGCCTTTTCTGGACGAGATTGACGAAAGCATCTGAGCCGATCAGAGGCCCAGTGACTTCAAAGGATCAAGAAAAGCGAACAGGTAGGTTCGACCCTTTGGGTCGATTCGTGCCTGCATAATATCCGTGCTTGACCATGAGCAAGCCTCTTCACGCCTTGCTTCACCGCTTTTTCACTTGCGTGATCCTGCGGAGGTGAGGGTATCGTGGAGGCTCGAATCGACCCAAAGGGTCGAACCTACACCTTTTACCTCTCTTGATCCTTTGAGAAGGTATTCCTTCACCGTCATGCTATCATTTCAGCCATTCAATCCCTTAAGTGAAAAGTATTAGGCCTTGCGCCCAATACTTTTCGTTGAAGGAGATAACCCGACTATATAGCGTAGCGTCGTGTACGTCGAGTGGGCGCCACACGCGGAGGCCGCCCTGCTGCGTTTGCGCAGGCCAGCGTGCAAGCACGACTCGCAGTGCTGTGGCGCCTACAGGGATCGTGTGTGCCGTGGCCTGCTCGCGCCGCAACGTGGTGGGAGATCGCGTGGATCCTTCTCGAAGAGGATCACGAAACAGGATCCGTCTCGGTGTAGGCGCCACAGGCATGCGATGCTCGTTGAGCCCCTCGCTCCATGATCACGCCGCATGCTGGCCTCCGCGTGTGGCGCCCTCTCCACGGATGATTCGCGGCTTTTCTCCACAACATCTTTCGCAGCCATAAAAGCTCTTCACCGAAAAATATTGGGCCTTGCCGCTGCGACCCGTTGGCGTCCGAGCAAACAACACCTGGAAATGGCATAGAACGCACCGGGATTGATTATGAGCTTTATTTTTCTTCACCAGTACACTAAAAATAGTGCACATAATAGCACATAAGATAAAGGGAAAATCTCTACAAGAGATTTGGAAAGGTAGCGCTCATATGTCATTATCTGAGGATATTCCTTTGGAAACAAGCACAGAAAGCTCTCCTGAAGAAGGTAAGATCAGTGCAGCGCGTTCATCTCAGGTGCTTGCTCGCCGAACGCTTTTGACGAGAAGTCTTGCTCTCGGGACAGGCATTATGGGACTGAACTTTTTAGAGAGTCATCTACCTGCTTCGGCGGCGGCGGTATCCAACTGGAAACCATCATCCGCTATACAACACATCGCTCAGAATACAACGCAGTTGCATTCCTGTGGCAGGGCCACCGATGGCAAGCTTTACCACACCATCCGTCTCTCCAGTAGTGCCTGGCAATCTTCCTTCGGCAACATCAACGATCAGGAAAGCAATGGCAGGGACCTCCGCTTCACTGATGTTGATTGCTCGGGCGTCGCTGACAATCTACACGTCGCCACGCTGGCTCCAGATGGCGTCATCTGGCATACCATCCGCTTCGCGAGCGGTTCCTGGCAATCCGCTTTTGGCAATGTCAACAATCAGGAAAGCAATGGCGGTAGCTTGCGTTTTAGCAATGTGAGTTGTGCGGGAACCATGAGCAGCAAGTTGCATCTCACGGCCCTGAGCAGATCAGGCATCCTCTGGCATACTATCCGCTTCGCCAATGGCTCCTGGGCACAGGCTTTCGGCAACGTCAATAATCAGGAAAGCAATGGTAGTATTCTGCGCTTCACCAATACCGATTGCGCGATCAGCGGGGAAAATCTCCATGTCTGCGCAATTGACAGGAATGGTACGCTCTGGCATACCATCCGCTTCGCCGATGGTTCCTGGGCACGTTCTTTTGGCAACGTCAACAATCAGGAAAGTAATGGCAGCGCCCTCCGCTTTACTGATGTAGGCTGTGCTACCATTGATGGGAACCTGCATGTCACAGCGGTGGCTGAATCAGGCATCCTCTGGCACACCATCCGCTTCACTGACGGTTCATGGGCTCCTGCCTTTGGCAACGTCAACAATCAGGAAAGCACTACCAGTGGACTGCGTTTCACCGATGTCGATTGTGCCAATGTCGCCAATGCACTCCATGTTACCGCGATTAATCGGGTCGATAACATCTGGCACACCATTCGCTTCGCCAACGGTTCCTGGCAATCTGTTTTTGGCAACGTCAATCACCAGGAGAGCAATGGCAATACATTACGCTTCACAGCCGTGAGCGCCGCTGGCGTGGTCTAAAACTATCGGAGGGGGAATTCTTCCTCAAGATGGGGGCGGTACAGAGTGCCTCTCCCATCTCCAGCCAGGTCTATGTGTCGCGGTGCAGTTTAAAGAAGAAGGGTTGCTCTATTCCTTTATAATCCATGATCCCCAGCAGGGTATCGTGATCGATAAGGCGAAACGTATCGCAGATAGGCAGGTTATCATAGAGCATTGAAGCACTGACCTTCCCACGATACTCCACCATGCGCACACGCGCTTTCGCCTGTCTGGTCTGCAAAAGGAACCGTACCATAAACAGCACCTTGCGGGTCAGTTTGTTGCGGAGAAAACGCCATTTGAGTCCGATAGAGAGTGGCAAGCGCTGAGGATCGATGGCAAAAATCTGTCCCGGGCGATCGGAGAACAATAACGGATGGACATGATCCCGATCAATAAACTCTTTGCCATACCAACCAAAGGTCTCCAATAATCCATCCAGTGGATGCCGGGTAGAAATCTCGCTCCCACGCCACCGGCCAATCAAGGTCTCAAACTCAACACATGGAAGAGCATCACATAGTTCCAAGGCCTCCTCCAAACTCATATGATCCCGATAAGCACGCGCACGTAAGGCAGCAGTGCGCTCAGCATCTCCCATAAACATTCTCCCCGTAGCGGCAGCCATGAAGGCTAATACGTTTCACGTAAGCCTTTTTCTGGACGAGATTGACGAAAGCATCTGAGCCGATCAGAGGCCCAGTGACTTCAAAGGATCAAGAAAAGCGAACCTACACGTTTTACCCCTCTTGATCCTTTGAGAAGGTGTTCCTTCACCGTCATGCTATCATTTCAGCCATTCAATCCTTAAGTGAAACGTATTAGCCATGAAAGCTGCCACTACGATATTATCTTACATTTGTGCGCCCATTAAGTTGCCGCTCTCATAACGACGCAGGCCTGTCCTGAAGAGGGTAGTTGCGCCAAGCGCAAAGATGGCGACTGCGCCGAGCAGGATGCCCAGTAACGGCCACGAAAAATGGTGCAGGAGTTGTAATGGTATAAACGAGACAAATCCTGCTGGCAATACTGTAAAAAGTATAACACGTACAAATCCGTTGAAGATATCCATGGGATATGTACTGAACGAGATCAGGGCACCGAAAAGCTGCTGGGCAAATCCTTCGGTGTTTCCCAGAAAGAAGGCCAGTGAGCCGAGCAGTACCATGAATGAGGTATAGATGAGTGCGGTCAGCGGTATGAGCATTATAAAGATGGCCATATGCAGCGGATCCGGATGGACCAGCAGGAGATATGCACCCACGGCAAAGATAATATCACCCCAGGCCGATGGATCGGTGGCGGCTATGCATACGTGGAGCAGGACAGCGCGAGGCATGCCCAGATACGCGTCCAGACCACCGTTCATGATCAGTGTGGGGATCTGACGCGCGTTTCCGAAAATGGCGACGCTGACACCAAAGCCACTGGCGGCAACTGCCCATAAGATCACAATGTCAGTGCCTTGCCAGCCGTTGACCAATGGAAATTGCTGAAAGTAGTTCCACCAGAAGAAGAGCCAGAGCGAATTGTTGGCAATCATGGCAATGACCTGTACGATAAAGGCGGAACGATATTCTAGCGCGGACAGGATGTTCGCCAGCGCGTAGGCAAAAATCAACTGGACTTCAGCTGTGATGCGTTTGAACCTGAGCATACTGTGTTCCTACCCTCCATTGATATTGACGCGCCGAACGGCGACACGATAGATGGTCAGCATAATAAACGTACCGATCAGCAGCGTCAGGCATTGCTGAATGAGCAGTGCTCCCAGGCGCGCGGCCTCGAAATGCACCAGCGTGCGCGATGGTCCATAGAGAATGGCGCTGAATGGTAAGGCTTGCGCGATACTGCGTAATGGCTGCGGAAAAATTTCCAGCGGAGCCAGCACGCCACCCAGGACCAGGGTGAGCCGACTCGCAATCAGTGAGAAGGATTGTGTTTCCTCACTCCAGAAGGCCAGCAGACCAATGCTAAAGTGCAGCACAAAATCGATACTGAGGGCGATAAAGGCCACCAGCGGCCAGGCCAGCAAGCCTTGCCAGGTGAAGTGTGGTACACCAGCCATCACGAGCGCAAGCATAGAGCCAATCAGGATGTTCATCAGCAGACGCACCAGGCGCTCACCCAGATAATGCGCGTAGTTGTAGAGCACATAACTGGCCGGCCGGCCCAATAGATAGGCCAGTTGTCCCGAACGAACCTCCTGATCAATACGCCTGGTGAGGGGCGGCAGGCTCAGTGCGATGGCTTCAGCAGCCACAAGATACCAGATCATATCCGCAATACTAAAGCCTTTGAGCACCCGCGACCCGTGCAGGGTAAAAGTTGTGGTCCAGAGCTGGGTCAACACAAAGACCAGCACCACCAGCAATAATGCCCGGAAGAACACTTCCATAATATAGGCCAGATTGTTTAAGATGCTCACATGTAAAATGGCCAGATATTTTAACGTGGAGAGCCGCACACGTCGCTTGAGGCGTGTTATCAGTCCCGCACTGCGTGCTGTTGCTACCTCTGTTTGCATAGAGTATTCATCCTTTCATCAATCTGACACCTATTCCGCCAGCAGGCCGGCACTCTCGACCGCGGCAGGAGACGGAATGCTATTATCCACCGTACCCTGGCTGCCATAGATGGCGGCAATAATGGTCTCCATCGGAGGATCCGAGATCGTCATATCCAGAATGTGCTGCTGCTGCATGATGGACGCGATCACCGGCTCCAGCGGACAGCGGTCCGTATCGACTTCCAGGCGCAAACTATGGCCCTGCGCCTTGAGAACCTGGATCCCTTCCCGGTCCAATTCAGGGGTGGATAACTGTAGCTTCAGGCGCGATTGCTGATCTCCTGCCTCGTTTGTGAGCAATTCTTCAACGGTCCCGGCCAATTGCAGGTCAATGGTCTTGGCCTTGAGATAATGGCTTTTGAGGGTCGCGACCGACTCGTCCAGGATGATCTCACCGTGATTGATGACTATCGCCCGTCGACAGACCTGCTCCACGTCTCCTGCGTCATGAGAGGTCAATAAAATCGTTACGCCCTCCTCTACATTCAGCTGGGCGATGAGATCGCGGATACGCTGTTTGGCAATAACATCCAGACCAATCGTCGGTTCATCCAGGAAGACAATGCGCGGCTTATGCAGAAAGGTCGCAGCCAGTTCACAACGCATGCGTTCACCCAGACTCAACTTACGTGCCGGCGTGCGGATATAGTCCGCGATATCAAAGACATCGATCAGAAAGTCACGGCGTTTGCGATACTCGTTCATATCCAGCTCGTAAATGCGCGCCAGCAGATTGAAGGTATCCTGTGGCGGCAGGTGATACCAGAGCTGGGATTTCTGGCCAAACACGCTGGCGATCTGGTACGCCAGCTGGTGTCGCTGCTGCCAGGGCGTAAATCCAAGCACACGTACATTACCAGACGTGGGATAGAGAATGCCGGTCAACATCTTAATGGTGGTGCTTTTCCCGGCTCCGTTTGGCCCGATAAAGGCCAGCACCTCACCAGCCTCCAGAGAAAAGCTCATATCCTTCACAGCCTCACGGGTACGATAGCGTGGCCGCGCAAACGAGCGCATACTCTCGGCAATGCCGGAGGCACGTTCCCGACTCCGGAAAGTCTTGGCTAAATGTTCTACCTCAACAATTGACATTGGCATACTCCTTGCTCTGGAAAAATCTGTCCCGCAGACGTTCAACACAGGAAAACAAGCTGGATAAGCATTTAACGCAAAAAAGAGAGAGGCGCAGGTGTGTCGCCTGCGCCTCTCTCTTTTTTATCTCAACCTGTCTATGCTAACAGGTACTGTGTCATGGTACGTTCATCAATGGTGTAGAAAGAATGAGAGGGCAGCAACACCCGGCCCGTGGATATCCCATAAAGGGGAGACAACGGGTCATAGAGGCAAAGATGGTAGTGGTAGACCAGACTGCTTTTGCCTGCATGGTGTTCATCGCGTTCCTTCTCTTCTGAATTGATGTTTACAGTATGGAATGCTGCTAGCAGAAGAGTTTCTACATAAAAGCATATACCGTATGTAAGAATTATAACGGCAAAATTTGTGTTTTGTCAAGTAGGATGGGTTTTCCAGTGCCAGATTAATTATTTATTGTCAATACATAAACAACATAAAATGTAATATATCTCTCTATCCCCACAAAGATTCTCCGTCCTGCGACAGAATAGAGCTGGGCCCTTGCGTGCGGCCAGGACTGCTATCACACCCCGCTTCACCCACAAAACATAGCCTTAGTAATAAGTTTTTTTTATTCTAAATATCTTCAATATACAAATAGAGTGCATTGCGTTTAATGTAATAGCATATTTATATGCGCTAAAAGCTTGCAATTTCGCCCGTTCATATTTATACTAGTAAATAGATGGGTACATTTTTATTTTCTCCTCAGAGTGATCGCTACTCGAATGTCCTTCAGTGAAGGATGAATCTACTATATTTTTTCAAGGAGGAAAATATGCTCAAAGGTATGAGCCGACGTCTTCTCTGCATTGTTGCACCAATGGTTTTCGTATTTAGCTTGTTCCTCTTCCCAACCTCGTCAGTGTTTGCCGCCACACATGCAGCCCCGATTGGCCCCAAGTCTAATTATCTGGCCCTCGGCGATTCGTTAGCCTATGGTTTCCAGCCTAACCTTAATTTGAACCATGGCTATGGAGAGGATTTTTACGCTGATCTCAAGAATCACGGCACATCGAGCTATGCCAATATGGCGTGCCCGGGCGAGACCGCAGCCTCGATGATCAATGGTGGCTGCACCTACTCTGTGTTGCGCAAATTCCCTTACATTGGCAACCAGCTTGATGCCGCCGTCCTGTATCTTGAATTAAACGCAGGCAAAGTCAGCCCGGTCACGCTGGATATCGGAGCCAACGACATGCTGCCGGACCTCAACAAATCAACCTGTACGGTCAGCTCAACCTGGACCACTGATCTGGCCACCATGGATACCAACATCCGACAGACTATCTTGCCCAGATTATCGGCCGCGATGACCGTCAATGGTCAACGCACTGGTGATCTGTTCCTGATGAACTACTACGATCCCTATCAGAATCTCTGCCCATCTCTGGTGCCATACGTCCAGACACTCAATCAGCATCTGGCAGCGGATGCCAGTGGCTACGCGACAGTTGTGGATGTCTTCACGCCCTTTGGTGGCGCGGCTACCCCCAATCCCAATACCTGCAACTATACATGGATGTGCAGCATCTTCAAGGACATCCATGCCACCTCAACCGGCTATAGAGTGATCGCCAACGCGTTCGAGCAGACCGCCGGTTACTAGTAGTCGTCCTGCGTTACTTAGATAGCGTAACAACCTCACAAGAGAGCCTGTGCAGTCCAGTCAACCATTTGAGGAGTGGTGTACACATCCGACCAGCCCGCGCAGGCTCTCTTACAGGCATTGCCAGCATTTTCCACTGCCAGTCTCTGAAACAACTCCATGTCGTATACAGCATGACAGCATCTACTGCTAAAAAGGAATATAAAATCCTGCCTGTCAGGATACATATTTAAGGGAATGAAAAGAGAGATGGTATTCTCATTCTTTACATATGTTATCATTATGTAGCGAAACGTTATATAGAATGAGGCGGTATTTTTACCCATTGATGCCGCCCCTTTCGTCTGGTCTTCTATTACTACCTGTTTACCCTGCTGAATGCACTACACTGTTGTACCCTGTAAATTTTCTTAATGTCCAATAAACTAAAAAGGACTAAAAATGTATGAGGAATTACGGTAGGGATACCCTGGATGCACTGCCGCGTCCGCGCCCAATTTCCTGGCGCTTATTTGTAGCATTTTGTATGTTGTTGCTCCTGTTCGCTCAAGGCTTGCGCTCTTCTTCACCGGTAAACGCAGCCTCTTCTGCAGCCGCTCCAGGTGGGCCTGGAGACCTCTCTTA
Organism: Dictyobacter vulcani; assembly: GCF_008974265.1. Lineage (GTDB taxonomy): Bacteria > Chloroflexota > Ktedonobacteria > Ktedonobacterales > Ktedonobacteraceae > Dictyobacter > Dictyobacter vulcani. The sequence continues at coordinate 169,125 of NZ_BKZW01000005.1, read as the reverse complement.
TTTTGATCAGGCACGCAAGGATTGTGTGGGGACGGCCAGAAACACAACCTCGAAGGTCTGGTTTACGCTGGCGGATGGTGTGCTGAGCGATGTCTACTATCCAACCATCGATAATACCAATGTGAAATCGCTACAATTTATCGTGACTGATGGAAGCACATTTACGGACCTTCAGACACGCGACACGACCTATACCGTGCAGGAACTGAATGGTCCGAATCTGGCCTGTCGTGTGACAACCACAGCGAAAAGTGGCAAATATCGCGTGGTCACGGACTATATCACTGATCCCGCTCGCAATGCCGTTGTGATGCGCATGCACTTTGAGCCACTGAGTGGAAAACTCTCAAGCTATAAGCTCTATTTACGCTATGATCCAACCATCAATGGCAACGGCGGTGGCGGCGCTGGCAATGGTGGTGCGGACAATGCTACGGTAGATACGACGACCGGACACGCACTGCCTGTAGCATTTGATACTCAAACCAAAACCAATGCTGTCAATCGTGATTATGGAGTGCCCGTCTATAGCGCCCTGGCTGCGTCTACTCCGTTTACACAGGTCTCAAATGGCTTTGTGGGCACGGATAGCGACGGCTTGAAACAGCTCGATGCCTCACACACATTGACCTCGCTGTATACAGCAGCGGACAATGGCAATGTTGTGCAGACGGCGCAGGCTGATATCTCACATGGTGGTGACTTCACACTGGGACTGGGCTTTGGACAGTCCCAGGCTGATGCTGTGAAAACGGTCCATGACACGGTGAGGCAGAACTTCAATGCCACCCTGGCCAGATATACGGCTGGCTGGCTGCAATATGATGTGAAGTTAACACTCAAGCGCATCGCCGCCATGGCAAAGACAAGCTCCAGCGTCGATTTTGCGCGCCTGATCAATGAATATTATCTCAGTGTCAACGTTGTGAAAGCGTCGGAAGACAAGACCTTCCCTGGCGCACTCGTCGCTGGACTGGCTTCGCCATGGGGACAGGCCACTTCGGCCGGTGATCCGAACAATACCTACTTCGGTTCGTATCGTGAGGTGTTCGCCCGTGACCTGTATGAGACCTGGACCGCCCTGTATACCGATGGGGATCAGGAGACAGCGCGTAACGCGGTCAATTTCCTGTTCTATCATCAGCAGCAAGCGGACGGTTCTTTCCCACGCAATAGCCTGCTCAATGGTAAGGTGGCACCGGATTCGTTCAATACACAGCTAGATGAAAATAGCTATCCGATTCTCATGGCCGATCAAATGGGTATGACCGGCAGCGATCTCTATACAAACCATATCAAGCCAGCGGCTAATTTTATCATTGGGCATGGCCCTTCGTTTGGGGTCGAGCGCTGGGAAGAACAGGGTGGCTACTCACCTTCCACGATCTCAGCCGAGATTGCCGGATTGGTTGCTGCCGCTCATATCGCACAGAAAAACCATGATCTGGTAAGTGAGAAGCTCTGGTTGGGTGTGGCTGATGACTGGCAACGGTCCATCAAAACATGGACGGTAACCACCAATGGTCCTCTCTCTTCACAGCCATACTTTATCCGCCTCTCTAAAACCGGTGATCCAAATGCAGCGATCTCTTACAATGTGGGCAATGGTGGCGCAACCCTGGATCAGCGCTCAATCATTGACGCTGGCTTCCTGGATCTGGTGCGCCTGGGCGAGCTATCGGCCAGTGATAAAGATATCGTCAATTCTCTCTCCGTAGTCGACAAAACCATCAAAGTGCAAACCGCCAGTGGTCCTGGCTGGGATCGCTACAATGGTGATGGCTATGGCGATGGAGCACAGGATGGACATCCATGGGCCCCCAGTGGTAAAGGCACAGGACATCCATGGCCGGTGCTGGGAGCAGAGCGTGGGGAGTATCAACTCGCGACCGGTGATCGGTTAACCGCGATCTCGCTGCTGGATACCTTACAGAAATCCACTTCCGGTGTGGGCTTGATGCCCGAGCAGATCTGGGATCAACCCGATCTGGCCGCGTCACCATATGGTACGGATCCAACGGTCGCATCCATTGGCTTCCAGAATGGCAAACCGGATGGTTCGGCCTCGCCGCTCACCTGGGGCGTTGCCTCGTATGTGCGCCTGTTCAACGACACGCTCTCTAACCAGATCCTCGAACAGCCACATAATACCTATGACCGCTATGTTGCCCATCCGGTCGCGCAGACCCAGTTGACCGTGACCAGTCCGACGAACCTTTCAGCGGTGAGCGCTTCACCAGTTACCGTGACCGGCAAAACCGCAGCGGGTAATACCGTCTATGTTTCCGGCACCAATACCGATCAGCAGAACCAGACCAGCGTCGTGCGTGCAGCCGTCGCGGCGGATGGTTCATTCAGCGCCTCGCTGCCAGTTACCGGCGGCACAACCGTGATCAACACCGTAGCCACCAGTCCAACTGGTGCAACGGCTCATGATCAGCGCACAGTTGTCTATGACTTTACTCCGGGCACGCTCGTCTACAATTCCACTGATCCCAGCAACGATGATAATGGTCCAGGAAACTATGCATATCCAACCGCGGGAGACTTCCATCCTGGCGCCTACGATATGCAGAATTTCCGCGTCTATGATGATGGCACCAATATCATCTTCAAACTGCAAACCCGTGATCTCAGTCCAACCTTTGGTAGCCCGCTGGGCGCTCAACTGGTAGATGTCTATGTACACAATCCCACAGCCAGCGCGACATCTACTGCGGCCGCGTATCCACAGCGCAACTACACGATCGCACCTGGAGCAGCCTGGAACCAATTGATCGAGGTCCAGGGCTTTGGTCAGCGCTATGTTGATGCGCATGGGACATCGTTGGGAAGCGTGCAGGTCAGTGCGAATGCCATTTCGCGCTATATCACCTTCAGTGTACCAAAAGCGACCCTGGGAACCCCAACCTCCGGCTGGGGCTTCACAGTCACCCTGACCGGACAGGACGGATACAGTCCTGACATGGCCCGAGCCTTCACGGCTACACCAGGTGGCTATTCCTTTGGTGTCTGTGCAACCGCCAGTAGCGATCCACACTGTACAGTTGATCCAAACACAGTCCCCAAAGTCATGGATACCCTCACCCCTGCCGGCGTAAACCAGTCCGATGAACTGGATTACACCAAACATCCGGTAGTGCTACAAGATGTGGTCATACCGTAGTTCACAGTACTCAGGAAAAGAGAAAAGCGAGTGGAATTTGTTTCCGCTCGCTTTTCTCTTTTTTTTATCTTTAACGGATGCCTGATGCTCACTCCCATAGAACCCATTCACCACCTATTTTTCACCACCTATTCTAAAGAAGTATAAAATCAGGCCACTATACTTGTAACAGACATGATTTGTAACACTTGTTTACTGTAACAAAAATATATATGTAACACTTGTTCACAGTAACTTAACCTCTATATTACTGCATATTAAAAGTAGAGCCGTATGCTACTACCAGATACGTAATCGATCGCTCTAAGTTCAAAGAAGGAGAACCATAGGTTTTGAACTTTTTCTTGAACTATCACATCATAGCGACGATAAGTTCTATGCACATCAGGAGGTCATTTTATGATTCCAAAATCCTGGGAAGGCACGACAACCGTTAATCTTCCCTATCCAACCAGCTTAATTGTCTACATTATTATCTGGGCTGTTGTCATTGCGGGACTTTTCTTTATTTATCAGCGTAGCCGTGCTGCTGCCTTTGTACGCTGGACCACACAAGATGTTCTCATCGTTGCGATCATGGGTGTGCTGCTTGAAGTTTACGATAATCTGCTGGGTGATCAATTTATTACTCCGATCATTCAACTCATTCCATTTGGTCACCTGCTGGCCTTAAATGATCTTCCCTATATGTTCTTGCTCATGGTCGGTATCGCGCTCATTCGCAAGCCTGGCTGTGCAACTGCCATGGTATTCCTCAATTTTATTTTAATGCAGTTGCTCTACAGCGGAAGCGGACTTAATATTTTGATGTGGCCATATGGACTGTTGCAGGGCCTTCTGCTGGATATCTATATCCTGCAACGCAGTGGTAAGGTCTTTAGTCGTGGTGGCTGGGTGGCTGTCGTCGATGGCTTGATCCTGGGTGCCCTGCGCGCTTTTCCTGCCGTCACCGTTCAGAGCGCGTTTCTCGGTCCCCTGTTGGAAGGCTCGACCAAGACGCTGGGCTATATCTTCTTCTACACGTTATTCAATACCATCGGTAATGGTATCGAGGCCGCGATCTCGGGTCCGCTGGCTGTGCGCATCGCACGTTCAGTCAATCCAGGTGCCGAGCGCCCCATGATCCGCGAAAAAACCACTCCGGTCAATGCCACCCTGAAAGGAGAGAGCACACTATGAATCCCATTTTTCTCAGGCGTCTTGCTATCGCGGGACTGATCCTGACCGTTCTGGTCGCGCTGGATGGCATCTTCATGGTCGTCACCAATTATCATCCCGATGATACCAGCAATAATACTCTGCATATGTGACACTCCGCACGCCCTGAAGGGGCGGCGGCTTCTTCCACTCCTGCGTACGCCACTGTTCGAGATAGATAGCGTTGCTATGACTCACTGAACAGAGGTAATGGGCGAGGAATAGCTGAGGGCGCCACCATCCTGGCGTGATCCTCATGGGCGGTGCCATGCCCCTTGCCCGTTCCGTGCCTCCGTGCTCGGCGGCGCGATGGGCCACCTTTGCTGTTGGCGTCTTGGGAACGGACAACACCTGATGATTTCTCATCCCTCTCTCCTGGACCCAGGAGAGGAGCGCGAGGCTTTTCCTGATGGTGAAACCGTGTACGCAAGCGCTGACCAATGACCAGGCTCGCATTGCGATCGGCATGACCCTTCATGCCACACGCAGGACACCAGGCCAACGGTGCCCCAGGGGTGTAGCCTGCTGGCTCGGGCCCCTGCTTGGCATGGTAACGTACAATCAGGCCATGACAACGGGCGCATTCGCGGCTCGTGTTGCGCGGGTTCACCCGACTCGTGATCATGCCCTCGTTCCACGCTTTATATTTGGCATTGGTGAATATACGCCCCTTCATCCAGAAGGCTCGTTTGCTGTTCCCTCGGCGACTGTAGCGGCCTTTTTGGGTTTCAGGTTGCCCAGTGTTCAAATACCAGCACACTCGCCTGATGCTGACGAGCAAAGTGCACAATGCGCGCACTGATCAGGTGTGCCACCTGCTCATCCACATGACGGATTTTCTCCATAATGCCACATTATCGGGTTCGTTTTCGGCCAGGATACCCGTCTTACGACGGTTGCGGGCGATCCGACCAAGCAGCCACTTCCTACGGCCATTTACGCGTTTGCCGCCACTGAGAAAGGTGGTGGCAACGGTCGAGCCGTCGGCTGTTTGGATGGTACAGACCGCCAGATGATGGTCGAGATTGAGATCAATGGCACAGATGCGTGTCTGGGCATGAGCCAGTTGCACAGCCACCTTCCCCGGACTGGTGAAGGTCTTTTCGACCGGGGTATGCAACCGCCAATGTGAGCCATGGCGAACCAGCGACGGACTCCCGGGCTCATAGCCATTGGGAAGGTCACGGCTCAAGAGCCGAACGTTGACCCAGATCCACCTCGCCCCTGTCCAGAGCTTGAGAAGAATGGAGGACGCAGTGCGCCCTTTCCACTGGCCCTTGTAGAACGTCGGCGACCGATTCCAGGTCCGCGGGGGAACCGGTGGGTGCTCGGTGAAACGCTTCTTTTTGAGGGCCGCTTTCTCTTTGCGCGCACGCCACTTCTGCAAGCTCGTCTCAAAGGCATGGGCGGAGCCAAGAGCCGCGTGAATAGCGGCACGGCGAAAGAGGGCAGGAACCTGAGGAGCAATGGCATCGAGCGGCATCACCGGATCGGGGTTTTCTTCCGTCGCATGGGTCAATGTCTCAAGGGCATGCAAGGCTTTGTGTGAGGAAAGCAACAGCACCTGCTCGTGAGCTGTAATGACCTCAAAGTAGAAGGAAGCCACTGTGTTGAACAATGCCTGGGTGGTCGTAAACCAGGCAGCATACCGGGATGGATACTGCATTGCTTGTGTGATGGTTTTCGTTGCCTTTGCCATGCGATGACTCCCTCCCTTCCTCCCCGCTAGATTCCTTTTTGCGCATTGATATAGTGTTGAATGGTCTCAGCACTCACTGCACCAGCCGTGCTGGCAAAATAGGAACGGGTCCAGGTCGAAGGCATTTTCTTCATGATAGGGGCGAACTCCCTTCGTAAATGAAAGGACGTGATGCCCTTAAGTTCTTTCACCACATCAGCGGCACTTTCAGAAGGCCAGACGCGGATAAAAAGATGAATATGGTCAGGTTGAATCGCCAGGGTGAGAATACTCCACCCTTTTTCCAGACATTTCTCTTCGAGTATCTGTTGACACCGTTCTTTGATGGGACCCGTAAGAATGGCTTTGCGACGACGAGGACACCAGATGAGATGATACACAATAAGATGGACGCGGTGCTCGTCACGCTGATACTGCAATGTACTCGTCTTTTCCATTGTTGCAGTATACAGGAGAAAAGACGATATTGCAACAAGCGAGGGCTAAAGCCCACGAGAAACCCGCCTATCCGCCTGGGTTCAAACCACAGCGGCTTGCGGCGGGTTACGCTTATGTCAGACGGCACAACGGTGCTGGTTGCAGCGGCTCTGCTCTTAATCGTGACCGTTGTCGCCTTCGTACTATCGAGGCGTCCACAGACCGAGGTGGCCACTGCTGGAGTAACACCAGAGATCAGTACAGCCGAGGATACAACTACTGCTGGAGTAACACCAGAGGTCAGTACGACCGGTGATACAACTACTGCCGGGACAACGCCGGAAGTTGGCACCGTCGGCGAAGGCCAAGAACTAAATTCAGAGGTACAAGAATAAACTATGCCTGCAATTCATGTGGATAATGTATCGTTCACGTATACTGGTTCGGTGCATCCCACGTTGCGTTCACTGGATGTAACCATCCCTGAAGGTGAATTTCTATTGCTGGCCGGGCCATCCGGGTGCGGGAAGTCAACTCTCGCCCTGGCCCTGGCCGGCCTGATCCCTGAACGCATCGCGGGATCATTCGAAGGACATATCTATCTGGGCGACAAAGATGTGAGTGCGATGGATCTGCACCAGGTATCCCAGCACATCGGCATCGTCTTTCAAAATCCAGATGAGCAACTGGTCCATCTCGACGTGGAATCAGAGGTCGCCTTTGGGCCGGAAAACATGGCACTCCCAAACGCGGAAATTGAACGACGCGTAGCCCAGGCGTTAGCCTACACGCAGATGGAAGCGTTTCGCGACCTGGAAATCTTCGCGCTCTCCGGTGGTCAGAAGCAACGGGTTGCCATCGCCGCGACACTGGCCATGCAATCTCGCGTCTTGATTCTCGATGAGCCTACCTCCGACCTGGATCCAGTCGGTACCCAGGAGGTGCTGGGAGTGCTGCGCGCTTTGAACAAGCAGTATGGCTGGACAATCATTCTGATCGAGCACAAAATCGACGAGGTAATGCCCTGGGTAGATCGCGTGCTGCTGATGGATGCGGGTCGCATTGCGGTTGATGCTCCGGCACGCGCGGCCTTCTCCAATCTGGAACCCTGGCAACGCTTAGGCGTCGCCATACCGCAAATGGTCACCCTGGCACACGCACTCCCGGATGTTTTTCAATCCACCCTCCCGCTATCCGTCGATGAAGCCTACGCAGCCCTTCGTAACACAGCGTATGCACAAGCGCTCAGACAGCAAGCACAGCAGTCGAGCGCGATCCATCCGCTGACAAATAGACAGGAAAAGAGCGTCCTCTCCTGGAAAAAAGTGAGCCTGAACTACGGTGACAAACAGGTGCTTGACGGCGTGGATCTCACGATCCAGCAGCAGGAATGGGTAGCATTGATCGGCGCCAACGGCATGGGCAAAACATCGCTGGCATCACTCGCGATGGGCTTTCAAGCTCCAACCCATGGCCGCATACACTATGAGGACCAACAGGTAATTCCCGGTCGGATCGCACGCCAATCCGAACACATGGCCTATCTGTTTCAGGCTGCCGATAAGATGCTCTTTACCGCGACTGTCGAACAGGAATTATTGTTTGGTCTGAAACATCAGCGCAAGCGCAACAAGCAGGCAACGATCCCCTATAGCATTGATCAATTGCTAGAGATCATTGATCTCACCGCATATCGGCACTTTAATCCTTTCCATCTCAGTCATGGTCAACGCAAACGTCTGGCACTTGGCGCCCTGCTCACACGCTATCCACGCGTTTTTATCCTGGACGAACCAACAACGGGACAGGACGAGGGGCACGCGCAGGCCTTTTTACAATTTTTGGAACAGTTACGCGAACAGGAACGCCTGACCTATCTGATGATTACGCATAATATGGAAGCGGTGGCTCGCTATGCCAACCGTGTCGTTGTACTCAACGCCGGACAAATTGTGATGGATGATGCTCCTGCGTATGTCTTTGCGCGTAATGAGGAACTGGCCCGTTATGGAATTCTGGCACCGCCGGTTGCGCAGTTACACGCAAGATTGTGTGAAGGTGATGCACGTCAGGTCGCGCTTAACATTGATGTACTGGTAAAATCATTTCAAGCACTAAAGGTATTTTTATGATCAACTGGCTACTCTATTTTCTCTCGCAATCGCTCCTCGCACGCACCATCATTAGCTACATACTTATGTTCATCGTTCCCTTCACGCTACCGGCCTTTTTGATCACCCTGGTTGGAGTACAGGGACTACGACACCTATTTTCATATGAACCGCAAGTAACATTTGTGCACACGCTTGATGCGCGTATCAAAGTGCTGTATCCATTTATCATCAGCACACTGAGCATTCTGCTGAACTGGAACTTTGTCTATCTCTTATTGATCTTCGCCATCATCCCCTGGATACTGGTTCGACCTTCCGCAGCGCGCACACGTGTCGTGTTAACCATGGTAATGATACCGGCACTCGGTATCATCTGGTCCCAAAGTCTGTATTACACAGTATCTACAACGGGACTGCACATGCTCTACAGTTTTCCATCTACCGTGAGCTGGCTCGGAACACCAGGAGTATCAAGGGAGGGCCTTGTAAATGGTTTACAGCAAGCCGGACGCGTGATGGTAGCAACTTCAGCCACGCTCATCCTGCTCATGACCACAAAACCATCGGAGATCATCTGGGCTTTTTATAAATTTCGCATGCCGGCCACCGTTGGTCTGGCCTTTACCGTCGCGCTACGCTTCTTGCCCCAATTAATCGAGCGCACAACGGTCTTACTACAGGTTGTCCAGGTACGAGGATACGATCTCAGTCGTCCCACCTGGCACGAAGCGTCTGCCTGGCCTGGTTACCTGCGCCGTATCTTCACCGTTATTCCTATTGTAACGGTCCCACTGCTGATCGGCTCACTACGCTCTACCTCTACAACCGCCATGGTCGTCGATGCCCGTGCCTTTGGAACACAGCAGAAGAGAACCTTTATGCATGAGCACCGCCTGCAAAAAAACGATTATCTGGCAATCGGCGCGCTGGCCTTATTAACATTAGGCGTCATCCTTTTGCTCGTATTAAACATCGCGGTACGCCAATCGTAGCGGCAGCGCTTGCCGCTGCAACCTCTTCGCGCATGAGCATGTAGCTTGCTCGTACGTCCACAGGTCGCAACCGTGAAGGCTGCCGGTACAAAAGGATAAGGAAAATGATATCTGAGAACAATATTCATGCGCTTACTGGTCGCTCATTCAGTTGTCTATTATTTGATGTGGGTAATACGCTCTGGCGGAAAGATCCACAGCGGCTACCTGCGTTGGAACTGGTCGCGCAACAGCAGGCCGCAGGTATCGCCCGCCGCTTTAGCGCGTCCACTCCACTTGCGACCTGCGATGATGTCAGTTTGGGCCGCACATTACACGAGGAAATCCTACGTCAATTTCAGCTTGCCATCACACACCAGCCGGGGATTGAGCCGACAGGAGAAGCTATGGTCAAGCAGGCGTTTAAGGCGTTAGAACTTGAAGAGGCGATAACGAAGTCTATGCGGCTATTTTTGAAGCGCTGCGTGTGCGCATTTTTCAATCACGGCAACTCTTTCCAGACGCGCTATCGACATTACAGGAATTGCAGAGGCGCTCATTTCAACTGGGTATGGTGACGAATCGTTACTGGGGAGGCGCGCCCTTTCAAGAGGATCTGCAGTTACTGGGTATGGTGGACTATTTTGAGCCGGCTAAGACGATTGTTTCGGCCGATGAGCATATACGCAAACCCAATCCACATATATTTACCCGGGCGCTTGCAGCTTGCCAGGTGGATAAAAGTATGGCCATCATGATCGGCGATTCATTGATTGCTGACGTGGCTGGTGCTCAACAACTATCTATGTTTGCTGTCTGGAAACCAGCACGCTATGAAGAAGTAAGCCAGTATCTGACAACGTCCGAAGGTATGACTGTCACTGAATATAACCATCGGCAACTGGCCCTCCTCAAAGACCACGGCACAATAGAGGCTCCCCCTATTCCTGCTAAAAACCAGAAGAGTACTCACCTGCAACACTTCGCCACTGGTCTTATCCGGCCCCAGCTCATCATTAACAATGTCAGTGAGCTTTTAGACTGGCTTTAACGCAACACACAGACGATCTCACTATTGTTTGTCAGTATCTTTTAGGCAGTTGTTTCCGGCTCGGCTTTCTTCGGTGAAGCGATATTGGTCAAGGCCTTCTCAAGGGCGGGTACCAGCGCTTCAGCTAGCAGAGGTGCCAGTGCTTCCGCCAGAGCAGGTGCCAGCGCTTCAGCCAGGATCGCAGTTTCAACTGGCGATGACTGTGATCCAGAACGCGTTGAAGGAAGCAGCGAAGCCATTAACTCTTCGGTTACAGCAGCCCTGATGGCATCGTTCGCTGTTTTCGGATGGGGTGGGTTATCAAGCAACTCTTTAATCAGAGCCTCCACCATAGGATCCATATGGCCTTTGGTTTTTGCTTGTTCAGAATTCGTAGTCATGGTGATGTTTCCTTTGCATTGAGAGATGTAAGCCCTCTAGAGAGGTTTGCAGCGAACACCAACCGATATTCGCTGCAAACCTCTCTTTTTTCTTTTCGCTCAAAGGTTGGGACATTCCTCAACTTTTGAGCATGCCCGGAAAGGCTGAAAAAAAAAGTGGTTGACGCCGGGATACGTTATACTGTCTCTTTCTCACGCTCTTCACGGCGACTTAGTAACGTCGCCACCAGCAGTGGATTGATGCCTTCACCGCGCTCCTCGCGCTCTTCACGGCGACCCACCAGGCTTGCTAGCAATAAGGGATTGATGCCTTCGCCACGCTCTTCACCGCGCTTCATCAACGTCGCCAGCAGCAATGGATGAATCCCTTCGCCGCGCTCCACACGCTCTTCACCGCGCTTCACCAGGGCTGCGAGCAGCAGAGGATTGATGCCTTCGCCACGCTCTTCACCGCGCTTCATCAACGTCGCCAGCAGCAATGGATGAATGCCCTGACCGCGCTCCTCGCGCTCTTCACGGCGGCTCATCAGCACTGCTAGCAGCAGTGGATTGATGCCCTCTTTGCGCTCTTCGCCTTCTTCGCGCTCCTCACGGCGATTCATCAATACCGCTAACAACAATGGATTGATGCCTTCGCCGCGCTCTTTGCGCTCTTCACGGCGGCTCAGCAGGGTTGCCAGCAAGAGAGGAGGAATTCCTTCGCCCTGCTCTTCACGGCGATTCATCAACGTTGCCAGCAGCAATGGATGAATGCCCTCGCCACGCTCTTCACGCTCTTCACGACGGCTCATCAGCGCGGCTACCAGCAATGGCATTCCACCGACAACACCTTCTGTTGTGCCTTCACGCTCTCCACGAGCCTCCGAAATTCGCTCACGTACAGTACCGGCCATAATAAATCTCCTTTCGGGAAATCTGGTTTACATATTTAAAGCACTCTCTATTTATGAGAGGGTTATGAGCAATACAAGAAAACTTGAACAGTAGCTAGAAAAAGTAAAGGGTATGTAAGCTTTCCATCTGTATTCCCTTCGTTATTATAAAAGCCGCCTGCATAATAGATCTTTAAATATATTGTTTTTATTTCCGGAATAAGTAGGACCATGTTACCAGTGTGTAGAACGAGTTCAACTTTTCTAACGTATTAGATGAAAGGTAGTGGTTTTTATTGATCAGTTTTTTGTATAATTTGCAAGTAATACTAGATTTTATTATTGTGTATTCTTCAATATTGGTAGTAGAAAAACATTCACCATATCAAGTTGGTCGCATAATGTATTCTCGCCAGAGATATAAATCTAGTTAATATATTGTGTCTATCATTTCCTTTAACAGATTTTTCCATCCTTCACAACTGTATGGACTTCTGCTAAAGGAAAGCGTGCAATTTTTTCCAGGAGAGAAATAGAATGCAAGACAAAACTTTTTCACAGGCAGTACAAGATTTACAAGAAAGAATATCCAGCAATTTAGAAGATTCAATGAACCATATGCTCCTCCACCGCACAACCGCCAGCGATGCTACCCTGGAGATCCAGGATGACAAAGTGCGCGAAGTCGTCACCAACGAACTGATTACGGATCAACTCATCGCTTTGCTCTCCTTGATGAGAGATTTGCGTATGCTTGATAAAGAGCAGTACGATGAGTTCACAGACTACCTCCAACGCGCCCTTGCCGCCCAGCATCATGTTGTTACCAACTGGAAAACTTCCAGGTGATCAATTCCTGATCACTACGCTCCATACATATAGAGAACAAAAAAGAGCGGCGACTCAATGGGGAGAGCATGCCATAAAAGAAAGAGATACCCCTCGCGGTCAGGTGCGATAATAAAACCATAACCGTAAACCAACTTTAGTGGAAAGCGAAATCGTGTTATGGCAGAATTTATAGTCCAGGATATCGTTCCTGGCGTACAGTTTGTAGCAGGCGGCATCTGCAATCGCGGCCTCATTGCTGCGGGTGGAGATGTGCTGGTCATCGATTCTGGTATCAGCGTGGCCGAGGCTGCTCCATTGCGTGCCGCCGTGAATAATCTACACGACCAGGGGTATTTGACATTATTCAATACCCATCCCCACGTGGACCATGTCTTTGGCAACCAGGCATTCGCTGACGCAGCCATCATCGCACACCAGGGGGTACGTGATAATATGCTCACGACTGCCGCCGCAACACTGGAAGGGATTAAAAAGAACAATCCTCAGATGGCGGAACAGCTCGGCGAGATAACGATCACACCGCCCAATCTCACATTTCAAGATCGACTGACCGTCTTCGTTGGCGAGATCGAAGTACAATTGATCTATATCGGAGTAGCACATAGCCCCAGCGATAGTGTGGCCTGGCTTCCACAATCGAAGACGTTATTCACAGGCGATCTTCTCTTCAACGACATGGTACCAGCCATGCCTCCCGGTGGAAATGCCGCCAACTGGATTAAGGCACTGGACCAATTGAAGCAGTTGGGAGCCGAGCATGTCATTCCAGGCCATGGTCTCCAGCAATCACCGCAGGCACTCGACGATCTACAGAACTGGATCAAACATCTCTACCAGCAACTAACGAACGCCATCGAGCAAGGCTGGGACAAAGAGACCGCCATCGCCAGAATCCCGGCCGAGATGCAAAAGATTGCTTCCCGCGACCGTGAGGAGCGCTTCCCCGGCGCAATCGGCCTGATCTATGACGAAGTGAAACAACAGAAAAACGCTTAAACCATAACGACGGATCTCTGGATGAGCAAGCTCGAGCAATCTACCGCATCACAAGGACATCAGAGACCAGTTTTTGAAGAATTATCTGGAAGTTGAAAGAAATGGGAATAAACTACTGGCAGGGTGTGTTATGATAGGTGTATGACATCAAAAAGAAATTGGATTGCTTCTGTGGGAAATGGTTTCTCCAGGCTTCAATGGGTTGAGAGATGTTCACGCAGGAGTATAAACACATGAGACTATATGTTGGGGGACTCCCCTATCAGACAACAGAGCAGGACCTTGGCGACTTTTTTGCACAAATTGGAGAGGTCACACAGGCTTCGGTTATCACCGATCGTGAGACCGGTCGCAGTAAAGGCTTTGGCTTTGTCGAAATGGCTTCCGATGAGGAGGCACAGGCTGCTATCGCACAACTCAATGGCAGCATGTTAGGAAATCGTACGATCACTGTTAATGAGGCACGTGAGCGCCAGGCATCCGGAAACCGTGGTTTCCAGGGCCGTGACAACTACTCACGTAACGATCGCTACTAAATCCACAATTAAGTAGGATCAAGCGGTCAAAAAACAAAAAAGCAGGTCGGCCTATTGGCTGGCCTGCTTTTTTAACTCCGACAGAAGAGCTTCCTTTATTAAATCACTCACCACATGCGCTTAAAAATCTATCAAAAAGAGGCCATTTCTTACAAGTCTGTATCCTATTCCCCCATAGCCCACATGGCGGACATTGACCCCTTTATGTCGTTGATAACGTCTATGAACAGATTACCTGACATAGCAGCCAGCCTTTCCGCATATGTCTTCATCAGGACGAGGCCAGGAAAGCGATAAAGCGCGGCAGGAGCATGGTTAGGAGTCCACTGCTGGCGATGATGACAGCCAGTGCAAGCAATTTGTTGCGTTTCCCGCGCAGTGTCAGGGCCTGCAGGCTATACCAGATCAGCCAGCAGGCCAGAAACACTGGCAGACTGACAGACATGGCGATCCAGGCTCCTAACCAGGAAAAGCCATCGTGCACGATGACGCCCAGGAAAAAGATCAAGGGCAATCCCCAGGTCACAATCAAAATCCAGGTTTTGGCCCGCGACACCAGAAAAACTCCATACGGGATCCTGTTGGTGGCTCTGCGCTTCGCCCACTGCTTGCGCGTTACCTGGAGCCTCTGAAAGACGACCGCGACAATAAAGACCTGTGTACAGAGATCAAACAAAAAGACCAGGCTACGTGTCCAGAAGGTCGTCGGTTCAATCTCTGAGATGCTCCAATCATAGTTACTGGGCATATTGAAGAGCGCGGAGTCCAGCATATGGGCCAGTCCAAAGCGCAGCCAGTGCCAGTAGCCATACTGGCGCGCCGTAAAACCGCCGAACTCGAGAGCAACGTGTCGACAGACCTGCGAAAACGACACCAGGGTCACAATCACGCCCAGCAGCGTTATCGAAAGGTGAAACGGCGCATTCTCCTTCTTAATGAACTCCCCCTCCATCAAGTACACATACATAATGAAGGATGCCATCACCAGCAGGATGCCATAGCAGCCAATGCTCAGCGGATTCCATATCCGATTGAGTGCCTCAATAACGGCCAGTAAGCCATAAAGTACGAACGAACCGACAACCATAAAAATCGAGAAAAATAAAATCTCATCCAGTTCCGCCTTCCCCTCACTTACCTCCTCTATTTCTGGCACCTCAGTATACGTAGTCGTAACAAGCGTCGTCTCTATCTCTACCGTTTTGTTTTCCACACAAGATCCCTTGCACCTAAAAAATACATAGAATAATTTCGATCTATTTCCACCATTCTACAAAAGAAACACCAAACGCGCAACAACAACTATACTGACGATCGATAAAAACCATCGGTCGTCAGTATAGAAAAACGTGTTTTAATGCGGTTGGATTAACGTTCGCGTGGGAATTTGATGGATCAGATAGGGGTGTAGCCGCGCACGCGGAGAGAGCTCAAAGGTGTTGTATGCCTGGGCCATCGCAGCGATACAGGCAGCGGCATTGGTCAGAATACATTCAGTAATGGCGTTAATACCATGAATCTCTGCAACAGAATACATCACCGAGATATCGGTTGCGCCAACAAAGGGCCGCACATCGCCAGATGCCAGCGGAGAAACCAGGAGTTTGGGTACACCCAGAGGAAGAGAACGCATAGCCGCCGTCGCGAGTCGTGAACCTCCATCACCGCCCAGTCCCAGGATCCCATGGAGGCGACCACGAGCAAACTGTTCAACGATCGTGGCTGTAACACCTTTAGCCATCAGCGCGATGGCAGTATTTTGATCAACGGAAGCTAGTTGAGCGACATCAATACGGGCCGCGCGAGCCACCACCTCACGTGTGATATCCGGTTGAATTGAAGGATCTCCTTTAATGCCAGCATCCACCAGCAGAACACGACATCCCTGTGCCACAATACGCTCACGCACATACGCATACTCAGATCCCCGCGTGTCCAGCGTCCCAAGCAATACAACTGTCGTCATCAGCACACTTCCTTACTTTGCATCACATACTATGGATCACAAAGAACAGATCGGTAAGTATTTGACATATTCGCAGCATGTCATAAGTATACAGCACAAAAGGCCCACTCGCCAGTAGCGGCAGCCTTTAAGGCTGCGACCAGTCCACGTATGGACCACACAATGCTTTTAAATAGATACTTCGACACATAAAAATAGTAGGAATTGCCCTGATGACCCGATTATCTATCTTGATACCATAAATTCCAGACCATGAAATCATTCACTTTAGCATTTGTCCCAATGAGGCAGAGCAGCCACCAGACAGCTCTTCGGTTTGTGAGATGACTTCATCTATACCATCCAGCCACGTGATGCGTGGTTTGAGTAGAAAAGAGGATAGATAGTGATGGGTAATTCCAGAAAAAAAATAGCCCTGATCACGCTTGGGCTTTTCATTGTGGGTCTGCTGGGGGCAGTTGCTTTACTGAACTCACCACTACTGCACGGACCACAATCCAATAAATCCGCAGGCTCAAAAAATGCTACGCCCCAGGCCATGAGCACTTCAGCCGCGACACAGACACTGGGGACGCAGCGGGATATGGTGCTTCCATATGATCAGATGCCCGGTGCCGCTCAGAGCTCGATTAAAGTAGCGGTAGATGGTGAGGAGATCTTTGTCGAGAAGTATAAGGATATCAACTATGCCCGCTTCGCTTTCCGCGGAACGGCCCAGATTACGATCACTTCACCCAATGCAGCCAGCTATACCATCAGTCCTAAAAGTTATCAACTTCAGCCAACCATGAAGCAGAATACACTGACCTTCGCACTGAATCAGCCCCGCAAACTTATCTTGCAGGGCAATGATGAGAAACTCTTCCTTTTTGCCGATGCACCGGAGGAAAACGCGCCGGCACTCGGCGATCATAATGTGATTGATGTGACAAAATATGCGTCCGATCGTACCGGGAACAAGATTCAAACCGCCCAGATTCAGCAAGCAATTGATGACGCATCCAAAACACAGGGCATCGTCTACTTTCCCCAGGGTAAATATGTCACAGGCACGCTTAAAATGAAAAGCAATATGTCGCTCTACCTGTCCAGCGGCGCGTTACTGTCGGGGAGCGGTAATGCGCAGGATACCGCGGAACACTTTTTGCTTTTCCAGGATGTCCAGAACAGTAAACTCTATGGTCGAGGCACCATAGATCTCCATGGCATGGAGCTACGCCGCACGGCTGGCTCAAGTGGACGTGTGAAAATCATTCGTACCATCAATGCGAAAAAATATTGTCCTGCAAGACGTGGTTCTGCGCGACTCTGGCTCCTGGACCGTGCATCTGGTAGCTTCGGATGGCGTGAAGGTCAATAACCTGAAACTGCTGAATGATCCAGATAACACCAACAACGATGGCATCGATCCAGATGGCTCACGCAACGTCGCAATCGATGGTGCCTTCATCTATACCACCGACGACTGTTTTGCCGTCAAGACCAGTGGCGCCTTCCACATGATCCAGCCAACCCGGCATATCCTGATCCAAAACTCTGTCTGCTACACAAAAAAGTCGGCCTTAAAGGTTGGTACCGAGACCAAGGATACGCTCTCGGATATTACGTTTGCCAATAACAATGTCGTGCATGCGGACCGCGTGATCGCCCTGTATATGGCCGATGGCAATACGATGGAAAACATCACCTATGACAACAACTGGTCGGAAGCCATTGGTGGCAACTCCAAGCAGCGTCTGATCGATATCGCCATTACCAATCGCTCGGGCATCGGCTTGATCAAGAACGTGAAGATCATCAACTATACCGCGTATCAGCCCGGCCGCAATCCCTCGGTGATCAAGGGAATGGACGATCATATCGTTAATGTGTTCTTCAAACACCTGAAGATTGCTGATGAACTCATAAGCAGCGCATCCGAGGCCGGAATTGACAGTTCAAACGCCGACCTCACCTTTATCACGCCCTGAACCAATCTCTTGTAGGTTCGGAGCTTGCCTCCGATTACCCGGGCTATCGAGGTCGGTGAGGACTTCATCGAGCTCGATCAACAGATAATCGATGGCCCTCAGGAGCGGTTGGTCGAGTTGACTCTGTTGGAGGACCTGCTGACGCTCACGGGCGGTCTGGACAAAGGTGTGATAGAACCAGAGTTTGTCGGCTTTGCCACGTGTGAAGGCGGCGTAGGCTTGCTCGCCTTCGAGATAGACCTGTTTGCGTAGGTCGCGCGCATTCTGGAGCTTGTCGGCGCACTTGATCAGCAGTGCAGCCGTTGAGGCGCGCAGGACCTGCTGGAGATAGCCTTCTTTGCGTTCGCGCCAGGGAGCCTTGGTAGCGCCACCAGTCCCTGGTTCGGTACATTCTTCGACCAGGGCCAGCACTTCAGGACCAAGTTGGTCCTGGATCAATTCGCGGGTGGCGGCACCTTGATCCTCGATAGCATCGTGGAGGAGGGCCGCCGCCACCGCGACCTCTGGAGCACCATTGGATTGGACGATACCGGCAACTTCCAGCAGGTGCCCCAGATACGGTGTATTGGGAACAATTGAAGTTTTGCGGGTCTGTGCGGCATGTAGCTGAGCGGCCAGTGTAAAAGCACGAGTCAACAGTGTTTCCATATGGCATCCTTTCCTCACTCGATGGATCTTCAGGCAATACTTGCTTTCCAGTGGAAGCTCACCAGAACCTCCTGTTAAAACAATGGACGAAAAGTGGAGAGTAGATATTCGGACACCTTCCAGTATAGTGGCCGCTTCTCCCAGTTGGCCAGTGTCAGCTCATAGGCCTGAGATACATCATATTCAAAAATCTTTTCCATCTGCCTGGCAACCGCGTGATCATAGAGTTCAAGGTTGACCTCAAAGTTCCCGACCATACTCAAACGATCCAGATTAGCGGTTCCAACGGTCGACCAGACACCATCCGCGGTCGCAGTCTTTGCATGTATCATAGCATCCGAGTACAGCAATAAGCGAATGCCGCCTTTCAGACACTGGGTATAAAAGCCGTGGGAGAGCCAATCGGCAATGATATGATTAGACTTGGCTGGAACCAGTATGCGCACATCGACGCCGCGCCGCGCGGCTTTTAGTAACGAGTACAGAACAGCCCGATCCGGAATAAAGTAAGGATTGGTCAGATAAAAGCTTTCCTGCGTCCGGTCGATAGTCTCCAGGTACATTGAGCGAATGGGAAACATGAAGAGCATAGGATCATTGCGCTGTACGATCAGGTTGGAATCCCAATCACGTCTGGTGAGCTCTGGTAACTCTGCTTGGCGCTTCTTTTTGTATTCATTCCAGAAATCGATAAAACTATTCTCGATCTCCCAGGCTCCCGGACCCTGGACACGCACATGGGTATCACGCCATTTGCGGGCATAGAGGTCACCGATATTATAGCCACCAAGATAGCCAATCAGATCATCAACTATCAATACTTTGCGATGATCACGGGCATAGGTCTTCAGCGTCAACGGTCGGAAAGGAAACGAGATCAATGGATAGCGCAGCACGTGGATCGCAGGATCGAATTGGAAGAAAGCCGCAGAGACGACCAGATTGGCGAATTGATCATAGATGATGTAGACTTCAACCCCACGCTGCGCGGCCCGCTGCAAGGCATCCTTAAACTTGTTGCCGATCACATCATTTTTCCAGATAAAGGTCTCAAAGAGGATTCGCTTCTGCGCGTGCTCGATATCCGCTAGCATCGCCTGATAAAGATCATTGCCATAGGTATAGAGTTGTACCTTACTCTTATCTACATGTACCGGCGGCTCATCGCGCAGACTCAAAAAATGTCCCTGCGGATGGCCATGCCTGCGGATCGTATCAACCAGCACCAGGATAATACTGATCAGCGTTGGAGGAACCAGCAATGCAGCCAGCAACCAGCGGATCCACTGGCTCATGGATATCTTCAGCAATCTCGCAAGCATAATAGATCATCTTTCCCGAACACCACAAACGCAAATACACATGCTCCTATCAAATAGTATTCGACACAAAGCGCTATTTGTCACCCATCAAAGGAATGATTTTAGCCGGACCAGCATACCTTTTGTCCGTCATGCAACATATTTTATTTGTGATTTTTTACTGTTTGAATGGTTTATAATAGAGGACAGATACTCACAGTGATACGTTAGCAGTGTGACTTCTGCGGCAAAACTTGACGTTCTTGCGCTACTTCTTTAAAATTGAGCAAGCAGCGTACGCTTGCAGTTAGATCACGCATGCACAAAGGAGCAAGGATGGCGGATCGCATTGGGCAGCGACTAGGGAACTATACGATTAAACAACTCCTGGGCCAGGGCGGCTTTGCCGAGGTATATCTCGGTGAGCATCTCTACCTGAAGTCACTGGCTGCCATTAAAATACTTCAAACCCGGCTGTCTGGTTCAGATGATACAGATAGCTTCCTGACAGAGGCACAGACAATTGCGCGATTAGCACACCCGAATATTGTGCGGGTGATGGATTTTGGTATTGATGGCGAGACGCCTTATCTGGTGATGGATTATGCGCCCAACGGCACGTTGCGGCAACGCCATCCCCGGGGAACCGCATTACCACTGGCAACGATTCTTCCCTATGTGGTCCAGGTCTCGGATGCCTTGCAGTATGCCCATGATGAACATATTATTCACCGCGACATTAAACCTGAGAATATGTTGCTGGGTAGACGCAATGAGGTACTGCTCAGTGATTTCGGCATCGCGCTGGTAGCCCAGAGCTCACGCTATCAAGGCACACAGGATGTGATTGGTACGGTCGCCTATATGTCGCCCGAGCAGATTCAAGGGAAGCCACGACCGGCCAGCGATCAGTATTCCCTGGCGGTTGTCGCCTATGAATGGCTGACTGGCGTCCGACCATTCCATGGTTCGTTCACAGAGATGTGTACGCAGCACATGTTTGCCGCTCCCCCACCGATCCGTGAGAAACTGGCCGATATCTCGCCTGCGGTAGAGCAGGCCGTCATGCGCGCACTGGATAAAGATCCCAAAAAGCGCTTTGAGCATATCAAGGATTTTGCCGCAGCCCTGCAACAGGCAAACCAGGAAAATCCGTCATATCAAACAGAACTGATGTCGCCCACAGCCGCAAATACATCCTACAGTACAGTCGCCATGCAGACCGGCAGCAGTAATCCTGGCCAACCTGCAATTACTCCTCCTATAACGGCAGCGCCCTATACGGCCATGCAGTCCCAACCCATGGGACAGGGAACCAGCAATCCCGGAAAAACAGAACAGGAGCAGAAGTCAAACCAGGCTGGACAGTTTAATCAAACTGGCCGACCAGCCAATACGGCCCATTCATCGACAACCGTAGCTCAGACCAATTTTAATACCAGCAGCAATCCCAATAATCCCCCCCAGCAACAGCCATCCCGGCCCAATCAAACACCGGGAGCAGGCGGGCAGTTTGGTCCACAAAAGATGATCCTGCCAGGCCAACCGCCACAAGGAGGCAATCCCGCCGGACAACAACAGCGTCCACAGGGACAGCAACGGCCTCCCCAGCAGTCCTATCAGGGGCAACAACCATATGCCAATATGGGACAGGCACAGGCGCAGAGGCCAGCACAACATCCGCAACAGTTCAATGGACCACAGCAGGGCCAGCAGTTTGGTGGTCCTCAGCAGCAAGGCTACCAACAGCAAAATCGGCCCGCACCTTCACAGTTTTCGCAACAGAGTCAAACCCCTATGCGTTCGACTCCACCCCGACATAGTGAGGACGACTATGATGAGCCTCGGCAGCGACCACAGCCGCGTTCACATGCAGCAGAGCAGCCACAGGAATCACTGGCGGATTGGTTAGGACCCCTGAATAGCTTGAAGTGGCCGATTATTGCCACCATCGCCGGCATCATTCTTTTCTGTTTCATGTATAATTTCCATGTCGAAATTTACTACCGCTTCATGCCAATGCTCCTGCTGATCCCACTATTCTTTGGCGCCGCCTTTGGTCCCATTGTGGGGATCCTGGTAGGTGCCGGTGGTGCCCTGATCGCTGATTTCATGTATCGTAGCAACGACAGCCTGACAGCTAGCTTGTTCCGCTATACACGCTTTCCACAGCTTCATGCCTGGTGGTTTCTACTGGTCTTTTATGGCTTTGCCGGACTACTCACAGGACTCTCCATGCTACGCCGCAGAAAGTTTCCGAGTATCGGTTCGTCGCTACGCGCCACTATGTTAGCCGTGATCGGTATGGCAGCAGCCCTCGGCTACATCCTGTTCAGCGCCAAAGAGCTACGCTCCTTCCCGAGTTTGGACTGATCATCCTGGCAAACATCGTCATCAGCCTGATCATTCTCATCGTCTATAGCATCATCGGACGTTTGGTCGATCCAGCGTAAAACCAACAATTGAAATTGAGAAGATAGTAGAAGTGCCGGGTGACCATGGTCGCCCGGCACTTCTACTATCCACACAAGGGTGCGAGCGCACTACTTATCTTTTCCGGTGGACCTCACCTGCCGATGCGCCATCGCTTGCTGCCAGGCGGGCAGGGATCGAGGTGCAACTGGAGACTGCTCAACCACCTCCGAACTTTTCCTGGCGGCTGGCTTCCTGGTAGCAGGCAGTTTCTTAATTGCGGTGGGCTTTTTCTCTGCGGCTGCCTTTGTTCGTACCGCCTTGGACTTTGCAGTTGTAGTTCCTGCTGTCTCCGACGCCTTCACTTTTTTCACGGTCGCCTTCTTAGCGGCAGGCACTTTCACGGATGCTTTCGTCGTGGTAGCTTTTTTAGTGGTGGCCTTCGAGGCATCCGTTTCGCTTGCTCTGGCACGTGAGACTCGCGGCTTAGCAGTTGTAGTAGCAGGAGTTTTCGGTTTAGTCACCCTGGCAGTTGTCGAACGGGCGGTCCGGCTACGAGGGGCCTCACCACTGGCAGGCTTTGATGTGGTGGTGCGCCGCTTACGCGGAGCCGGCAGATCCTCTCCTGCCAGAGTGGCCTCGGCATGCATGGAGATGGTTTCTTCATAGAAGATATCTTCATCCTCCTGCCGGGACTTACCAGGAGCATGCAGGACCAGGCGCGCACCACCCTGCTGGGTCAGGACCGCCGTCGGCCATTCCGTAGCAATAACGGGATCCAGCGCATCGATAAACGCGGTGATATCTGGATAGCGATGCTGATAATCTTTATCCAGGGCCCGTAACAGGGCCTGATCTATATGCAGCGGAAGATCGGGGCGCAACTGACCGGGCGGTACTGGCTGCTCATGGAGATGCTGCTGCTGCAGGGCCGCCAGATTCTCACCCTCGAAGATACGCCGCCCGGTCAACATCTCATAGGCCATACACGCCAGAGCATACTGATCGCTCTCGCGGCGCACCTTGCCATGAAACTGCTCTGGAGCCATATATGAAGGCGTGCCGCCAATATTTCTCCCCTGTACATTGGTGGCCTTCAGGACACGCGCAATATCAAAATCCGAGATCAAAGCCTGATTTTCAGCATTAAATAAAATATTCTCCGGCTTCAGATCACAATGCACAATATTATGGTCATGGGCAAATTGCAGTCCCTCGCCAATCTGGCGCAGCAGGAAAAGCGCATCGTTGATCGGCAGTGGGCGCTTGCGCTGCCGCTGCAGCAGGTCCCGCAGCGAACCATGCGGAGCATATTCCTTCACAATATAGGGAGCATTCTCATAGCTACCAAAATCAAGCACAGCCAGAATATGGGGATGCTGAAGTTGCTCCAGAATATGGGCTTCTTGATACAAAATATCATGCTTCGCCTCAGGATCAACAAAGGTCTTATGCAGAATCTTGATCGCCACAGTTCGATGCGCCAATGCTGTATGTGTCGCCTTATAGACATAGGCATACGCCCCCTGCGCAATCTCTCCCACAATACGATAATTACCAATCTCTTGCCCGACCTGGAACACCATAAAAACTCCTCGGTACGTTTATTTCTGACAGCAGATAAAATAAGCCTCTAATCGCCTGAAGCCCTCTGAATCGACGCGACTATTATACCACGCCTGCTTCTGCTCTACGTATGTCCCATATATGACAAGCATGCCGGACGGCCACGCTGGCTGTCCGGCATGCTTGTCATAAGTGCTCTATGTCAATTTATTTTCAGCAGCGAATGCGCTGGCGTCGTATCGCGTAAGAACACAATAATATCAAACCACTGCTTGACCGGTCCAGGCATGGATACATCCTCACCACCAACGCCATTAGCAGTAAAAACATGGGCCTGATTAAACCAGTTGCTGACCGGACCTGCAGGGGTCTGGCGCAAATCCAGACTATACAGAGGCTTATTGATACTGCCGAATACAGAGGTATAGGTACCCTCTTGTGGCGGCGCAAGAGAAGTAGTTTGCACGGCATTGGCCGTATAGGTAGTATAACTACCATGGTACAAACTTGTTCCAAGCGCCAGGTAATCCTGGTGATAACGTTGGCGCAGGAAAGCCCCCAGGTTGTTTGTCCCTGTAAGCTCACCAGAAAAATTATAGGTTGTATCATTAGCGATATGCATATCGTGCGCCCAGACGATCATTTTGGGATGGCTCTCACCGGAGTGATCGTGCAACCAGGAGACATTTTCTGCCATCAAGGCATCCCGCTGGATATACAGGCTCGTGTTACTTGAAGCTGAAGCACAGGACATGGCCTCGACGATGATGCGGGCATTTTGCAGGGCCAGCGCAAACGCTGCCGGCGAGGAACGTTGTTCATAGCTCTGTTGATGAGCTTTCAGCAAATTATATACCTGCTGAGGCTGATCAGCTAACTTCTTCTTCATACTCAGGTAGAGGTTTTTAACGTATGGCAGGTTTGCAGGATCGACATGCTGGATGTAGTTATCAACCTCGATAAAATCTCCACGATCACCCTGGCCTATCACATAGCAATCCATACCACGAAAGTGGATTTTTGTGGTGTGCGTTGGATCCGCGTTATATGCTCGCATCCATATGATCAACGCCTGATATTCCTGCGTTTGCCAGGCTTCAAGGAGTCCCTGTTTCATAATGTCTGAAAGATTGCCCGAGCCACCATTGATATAGGCATCAATGATGCTCGACATCCCCCAGTCGTTTTCCATCACAAATGTACGAAAATTCATTCTGGTAATCAGAAATTGCGTCAGGCGTGTCTTGAGCATAATAATCTCGTGAGTGCCATGTGTCTGCTCGCCCAGACCAACAATACTGGCACTGCCGATTTCTTTCTGTAGATGTACAAGATCTTCATCCGAGCTACCAGGCTCAACACTATTCAGCGGGACCACATTCTGCTCTATCCAGGCCTTGACAGGATCATTCGTTTGACTGGTGCCCGCAGGTCCCTGTTCACAGGCGGTCAAAACACCAGTAAGACATAATAAAATCATCAAAAAGTAGCATAGGCTGCGCTTATATGTGGTCATTGCTCCTCCTAAAGCCGCAAACAACATATAACATTTTTCATGCATCTTTACATAAAAAAAGAAAACCTGGCAGTCTGCCCTCCCAACAAGTATATCTGCGTAATACATAGCACCTGCTGGTACCTATAGCTATTTGTTATTATGTATATAACATAAAGCAATAATCATGTCAAGGGAGTCACAAGATACATATGTGAGGATTGCTCGTACGCGAACAAGTCGCAGCGACCAGCGCCAATACTTTTCGGTTAGCGAGACGTTGAGAGATGGTTCGACGTGACCAGCAAGCACGGTGTACGTGGAGAGGGCGCCACACGCGGAGGCCGCACTGCTGCGTTTGCGCAGGCCAGCGTGCAAGAACGAC
This sequence comes from Dictyobacter vulcani, assembly GCF_008974265.1. Classification (GTDB taxonomy): domain Bacteria; phylum Chloroflexota; class Ktedonobacteria; order Ktedonobacterales; family Ktedonobacteraceae; genus Dictyobacter; species Dictyobacter vulcani. The sequence goes on along the minus strand of NZ_BKZW01000005.1, from coordinate 143,131 downwards.
TTCGCAGTGCTGTGGCGCCTACACGGATCGTGTGTGCCGTGGCCTGCTCGCGCAGCAACGTGCTGGGTGAGCGGGTGTATCCTCCCCGTACCTTCTTGAAGAGGATCGCGACACAGGATCCGTCTCGGTGTAGGCGCCACAGGCATGCGATGCTCTTTGAGCACCTCGCTCCACCAGCACGCCGCATGCCGGCCTCCGCGTGTGGCGCCCTCTCCACGTATGATTCGCTGCTTTTCTCCACCATGTTTTTATTGCCACAAAATGCTTCACCGAAAAGTATTGGCGACCAGCGCTGCCGGTACGAGGCGCGAAACCAGCAAATTGACAAGGGCAGAAACTTTGTTAAAGTGGGGATCCGAAACGCATTTTTTTGGATGGATAGCGAGAAATTAGATGCCTGCACAACTTCCTTCGATCGTTGATGTGGCCAGGAAAGCTGGCGTCTCGATTGCTACGGCCAGTCGGGTTATCAGTAGCTCAACATATCCTGTTAGCGCAACCACGCGTGAGAAGGTACTTGCCGCCGCCAAAGAGCTCAAGTATATGCCCAACTCATTGGCACGCAGCCTGAAGGTGCAGAGAAGCAAGCTGATTGCGGTGCTGGTCGGCGATAATACTGATCCCTATTTTGCCCAGGTGGCACGCGGCGTCGAAGAGATCGCCAATGCCCATGGCTACCTGACGATTATGTGCAATACCGAACGCGATCCTGCACGCGAACTCGCCTATCTGCAGACACTTCAGGACTACCGGGCCGATGGTTTCATCATTGCCGGTAGTGGCCTCAGCGAGACCGACTATGCAGAGCAGGAACAGATCAACGAACTGGTACAGAAGATCCAGGGGCGCGGAGCCGCGATTGTCACACTCTCACCCCATAGTATCCAGGCACCCTCGATTCAGAGTGATAACATCGGTGGGGCCTATGAGCTCACCTCTTACCTGATCTCCCTGGGACATCGGCGCATCGCCTTCGTGACAGGTCCCGCGCATGTCACCGTCTCCGAACTACGCCAGCAGGGTTATACACGCGCACTGGCAGATGCCAGCATCCCTTTCGCCCCCGAACTCATACTAACAGGAGACTTCACACAAGCAGGTGGAGAGAGAATTGCCGCCACGCTAGCACAGATGCCGGTCGACCAACGTCCAGCCGCAATCTTCGCCAGCAACGACGAGACCGCCTTCGGGCTGATGAACGGCCTGCGCCAGCAAGGCTGGCGGCTCCCACAGGACATCTCAATCTGTGGCTTTGGTGATATTCCAATGGCCCCGATGGTCATTCCATCCCTCACCACCGTCAGCATCTCGCTCCGCGAACTCGGCCGGGCCGGAGCCCGGAAAATCCTCTCGCTGCTGCAAAACCACCAGACAGAGCCAACCATCGAAATCATGCCCGCCACCGTCATCAAACGCGACTCCACCATACCCCACCCGTAGGTTCGACCCTCGAGGTCGATTGCCTCCCCCGCATCGATCTTGCCCCGAAAGAGACCGATTTCCATTTTCTTGCTCACGTTGGGGTGGCCTTGGCGTTATGGGACCAATCGACCTCGAGGGTCGAACCTACCCGATCTCGTTGGGGTGGCCTTGGCGTTATGGGACCAATCGACCTCGAGGGTCGAACCTACCCGATCTCGTTGGGGTGGCCTTGGCGTTATGGGACCAATCGACCTCGAGGGTCGAACCTACGGGGCAGGGACATTTTCATCGTTGGCGCTGGCAATGGCGAATTGGTCGCGATGCGTGTGCCGCCACTCGACCCAGAAGGCGATCAGCAGTGCCTGCAAGACACCGGCAATCGGCGATGCCAGCAAGGCCCCCCAGATGCCAAAGAGTTCTGAACCAGCGATCACAGCCGCGATCGAGACAATCGGATGCAGCCCCACGGCCTCACCCACGATACGTGGACCAATGATATCGCCCTCCAATATGTGGACAACAATAAAGTAGATCAAGACTCCGACCGCAATCCAGATACCCTGGGTCAAAGCAATCAAGGTACAGACGAGTCCTGAGACCAGCGTTCCCAGAATCGGGATGAATTCCAGAATGAAGGCCAGCACCCCAGCAGGAGTGCATAAGGAACGTGGAAAAGGAACATGCCGATGCCAACCAATAAGCCAATCATTACCGCCAGGATTAACTGACCACGAATATAGCCCCCGACAATTTTCTGCAACGTATCTACTAAAAAGTTGGCCCGCCAGTTTTCGGGAAGATTCTCGCGTACCCAGCGTTCAATACGCCGACCATCGATCAAAAAGTAGATCGTAAATACGGCCACGACCACCATATCCAGCAGGAAATCCAGGATACCTGTAATTAAAGGCAACGCACTGCCGGCCGCTCCCTCCAGGCGTGTCACTACTTGTTGCCTCACCTCGGTAATCTGTCCCGGCGTAATACCCAGCGAAATTAACGTTTGTTCCAACGGCGATTTGTGACCGTTCTTCGCTGATAACAGGAAGTCCAGCGAACGCGAGAGGGCGCTAAACTGATGTAATGCTGTAATGGTGACAAAATAAAAGATACCACCCAGGATGGTCAGGGATAATAAACACATGACCACGATGGCAAAAGGACGAGGAATATATTTTTCCAGTCGCTGTACACCAGGAGCCAGGGCATAGGCGAGCAAGGAGGCAATCACAATCAACAAAAGCGCCCGGGCAATATGCGAGGCCCCCCAGAACACCACCGCGATCACACCAACCCACGCCAGAATCGCCAGCGCCACATCACGTCGCCGCTTCCACCTTACATCAAATGCTTCATCCCGCGCCAACCGCGGAATCCGCCCAATACTAGCCATAGTCTCAAAACCTTTCTTTACCTGCACAACTTCTACGCCACCATGAGAGGCAGAAGAGAGCATATTGCATAATACGCTGTGTCCTCTACCTGAGACTCAAGCCACATTGGCATACAATCTTTCACAGCCAGCCTTTTTGTTCAGCAATATGCGCAGCTTCAATACGGTTGCTGGCACCAAGCTTCTGGATCGCGACGGAAAGATAGTTACGCACGGTACCCTCCGAGAGAGCAAGGCTACTGGCGATTTTGGCGATGGTGTTACCTCCCGTGGCAGCGGCCAGCACGGCCCGCTCACGCTCGGTAAGTGGATTATTACCCTCGCTTAAGGCGCTTAAAGCCAGCGTTGGATCAACGATGCGCTCGCCTTCCATGATGCGCCGAATCGCCGCGGCCAGTCGTGAGGCCGGAGCATCTTTGAGGAGAAATCCGACCACACCGTTATCCATGGCCTGACGTAGATATCCCGGTCGGCCAAAGGTTGTAAGGATAAGCACACGGCAGTCGGGTATCTCAGTATGCAGGATCCCGGCCACCGTAATCCATCGCTCCCAGGCATCTCGATATCCAGTAACGCAATATCTGGCCTGGTCGCCCGAGCAACCGCCAGCACTTCATCGCCACGGCTTACCTCGGCAACAATCTCTATATCGCCTTCAAGGGTCAACAATGCGGCCAACGCCCCACGGACCATTGCCTGGTCCTCTGCTATCAAGACGCGAATCATCCTGCATGGCTCCTTTCTGCATCATCATTGGAGAACGCCTGTGCGTCACGTTTTTTACTGCTATTACCGCTATAAGGGAGGGTAATGGTCAGACGAAATGTTCTACCATCCAGTACAGCGGACTCGCAGGTGCCGGACAACGCTTCAACGCGCTCATTGAGTCCTCGCAGGCCGTTACCTGTCGTGCGTGGGATACTGTCTGGATCTGTCTTGAGCACCACCCCGTCGTTGCTGATGGTCAAACGGACCATGCTACTTTCCTGGTAGAGAGCGATACTACATTGGTGGGCACGACCGTGGCGGATACAATTAGTGACGCCTTCGCGCACTCCCCAGGCCAGGACACTTTCAATGGCGGTAGGAAACAATGTGTGCGCTTCAATGTTTGTTGAATACTGGTAGCTGATACCTGCGGCCGCCAGAATTTCACTGGCACCATGCAATTCGCTCTCCAGCGTAGGTTGACGATAATTGGACACGGACTCACGCACCTCTTGCAGGGTGGTACGAGCAACCTGTTCGATATCCATAATCTCGCTCACGGCTCGCGCTGGCGCTTGATCAATCAGGCGTCTGGCCAGTTCACTTTTCAGAGCAATCATGGACAGATTATGTCCGAGCACATCATGGAGATCACGCGCGATCCGCAGGCGCTCATTCACTACAGCCAGTCGCGCAATCTCCTCACGAGCGATGCGTAGCTCCCGACTGGTCTTGATAGCTCGTATTACCGTCATCACAATAAAGCAGACGGCCAGGATAAAGACGGTCCCCTGCAAAAGCTCAAGCCAGGTAATCGTGACACTCCAACTCAGCAAGATGATCGAGAGGGCCAACCCGATGGCGGTCAGGCTCGCCTGCTTTGCACGCAGACTCCCACCAACATAACTACTGGTGAAAATAAAAGGGGCCAGCCATTTATCGGCCTGACCAGATAAGGCAAGAAGAATACTGAGTACAGTCATACCCGCGATCTTCAGCCAGACGCCCACGTTCAACCCGGCCGCGCGGCATAATCCCCGCACTCACCAATCCAGCGGTTTGCCAGGTCGCCCAGAGATAGAGCGCGATAAAAAGGGCAGCCGCAGCCAGGATGCCCATCAGCCGATAAGGGGTCGCGCCATATAACTGTAGAGTATCCACAATAGGTGGAATGATAAACGGTAACCAGATCACCCATATCAGCCAGATGAGATAGCGTGATATGGGTGAAGAGGATAGCATGCTGGTTTTATCTGCGTCCTGTGTATTCATCCGCTTCCTCTTGCATGATTGTTTTTGTCGTAATAGCTCTATACCTGTAGGAATAACTCGCTTACGCTTCTACCGCGATCGCTGGCACTGGTTGCACACTGGCGGCCACACGCCTGGCCGTTACGATCAGCGTGATCGCAATGGCCAGATACCAGACTTCTTGTACACTCAATACCATGTCGATGACATCCTGCATTGGAATGTATGTACCGATCAAGCCAAGGATAGCAAGGACCGCACCCAGGACAAAGGCGATGTAGCCAAAGACACGCGGTGTCAGGCGTGAGCTAATCAGCACAATCCCGATTGCAATCAGATTCGCTGGAGCGGGCGCGATGACGTACGCGTGCTGGATCGCTTTGATCAGGTTAAGACTGACCCCCAGGGTTGCCATATCGCCACTCACGCCACCAGCAATCGCGCTGAGATAGAAAGAGACTTCCACAAAACTGATACCGACAATAACCGTAGCCGCAAACGCGGTAACCATGCCCGCCAGTGTACGTGTAGAGTCAGCCAGTTTCAGCAGACCCAGCATAAAAATGACTTCCAACAATGATCCAATGCCCTGTAGCCAGGCCCCAAACTCAATCAGCACCTGATGCTCTTTCCCCCAGACAACGATTTGCGGAATAGTTGCACCTGCTGGAGGTGCTGGATTAATCGAGAATGAAGCCATCAGTGCTACAACTCCAGGATACCACAGATAGCGATCAGTATGCGATATAAACGTGTTGACATTTCTTTTCTCCTCTAAGATGTATATGAACAAAAAATTTCCTCTTGGATAAAAGTGCTTTTCTCGTTGCGCCTGTACGTTCTTCGTTGTTTCTAGTGTAGTCGGATACAGTCGCGTTTTGTAGTGAAGGGTATCATAAAGTTCGTATGACATTTGTCATAGCTGTTCTGAAGGGGAGGATTGCTCGGACGTGAGCGGGTCGCAGCGACTAGCGCTGCCGGTACGGGTCGCAGCGGCTAGCGCCAATACGTTTCGTTGAAGGAGATAACCTCAACAGTATGGCGTGGCGTCGTGTACATGGAGAGGGCGCCACACGCGGAGGCCGCACTGCTGCGTTTGCGCAGGCTAGCGTGCAAGAACGACGCGCAGTGCTGTGGCGCCTACACGGATCGTGTGTGCTCGTGGCCTGCTCGCGCAGCAACGTGCTGGGTGAGCGGGTGTATCCTCCCCGTCCCTTCTCGAAGAGGATCACGAAATAGGATCCGTCTCGGTGTAGGCGCCACAGGCATGCGATGCTCGTTGAGCCCCTCGCTCCACGAGAACGCCGCATGCCGACCTCCGCGTGTGGCGCCCTCTCCACGTATGATTCTCTGCTTTTCTCCACCATGTTTTTTATGGTCACAAAAGCGCTTCACCGAAACGTATTAGCGACGAGCGCTGCCGGTACGGGTACGGGAAATACCAGCGTTGCGAAGGTGGGCTATACTAATAGTAGCAGGGTGAATTATTTCTTTTATTGAAAGGTTGGAATGTATGTATATTGATCTGCGGAGCGACACCGTGACCCATCCCACTCCTGAGATGCGTGAGGCGATGTATCGGGCTGAGGTTGGCGATGATGTGTATGGGGAGGATCCCACGATTAACCGTTTGCAGGAACTGGCGGCCGCGATGACTGGTAAAGAGGCGGCGCTCTTTGTTCCTACGGGGACGATGGGGAATGCGATTGCGCAGTTGACGCATGCAGGCCGTGGTCAGGCGGTGATCGTGGGTGATCAATCGCATATTTATCATTATGAGGCCGGTGGGGCCTCGACGCTGGGTGGCTCACCAATGTATGTGGTACCCACACTTCCAGATGGCATGCTGGATATGGCGGCTTTGCTCGGGGCGATCGCCGATGAGAGCGATGAGCATACGGCGGCGACCGCGTTGATCTGCATTGAAAATAGTCATAATCGCTGCGGAGGAACCGTTTTAAGTCAGGAACAGGTCGCGTCAATGGCGGCACTGGCCATACCCATGGCGTCGCCATCCACATGGATGGTGCCCGCGTCTTCAATGCGGCCACCGCGCTGGGGATTCCTGTCAGCGAACTGGTACAGGATGTTGATTCGGTGATGTTCTGCTTATCAAAAGGCTTGAGCGCACCGGTTGGCTCGATGCTGGTTGGCTCCAGTGAGTTTATTCGCCGCGCACGCCGTACGCGTAAATTACTGGGGGGTGGTATGCGCCAGGCAGGCATCCTGGCGGCGGCAGGCATCGTCGCCCTGGAACAAATGGTTGGACGCCTGGCCGAGGACCACGAGAACTGTGAGCGCCTCGCCTATGGTCTGGCCGACCTGCCGATGGTCTCCATTCAGACAGACCAGGTCGTCACCAACATCCTGCTCTTCTCGCTACAGCATCCCGATGGAGAGGCATTTACAACGCCGCAGATCAACCTCTTCCTCCAGAAGGCCCGCGCCCATGGTGTCCTGTTAGGACCGATGGGTGAGAAAAATATCCGTGCCGTCACCCATTATGGCATTGAAGCAGCGCAGATCGATAGCGCGCTTATCGCTATCCAGAAAGCACTCCAGGAAACACTGAACTCATAGCAGAGTAGAGCATCAGCCATGTGCGGCCGCCGCGCCGCACATGGGCGGGTCCGCCAGATCGTGCTTTTACCTGGTGTCGGCAAAATTCAGTGAGAAAGCGCGTTGGTGGCAAAAAATGCCAGGATCAGCAGACAGCTAACCACCAGTGCAAAAATGATCCGCAACATGATCCGTGATGTTTTAGGGTTCACACGTTTTGATGCCGGGGATCGCCCATTCATACCCATTATTATCAACCTCCATCGCCCTGGGTAGACATTTTACTAAAGATAGGGCGCATTACAAGAATGATGTCTCTTTGTTCCTATCAGACGTATTCTTTTTCCACTACCTATAAACGATGGGGGCGATAAATCCTAACAGTTTATGCTTACTATATCCTTTTCTTACTACACTCGTCACAATCACACATAGCACGCAATTTTTCGTATGTGTAAATGCCTGTCTTATGACCATCTTCCCAGATCGGGGTCAGGCCATAGCGGCCAACTGGCTCGATATTGACAAGGGTCGTCTCTTCACGGCTCAAGCTCTTCTTGCTGGCCAGCACGCCCGGGACACCACCTTCGCCGGCACACCAGGCACAGGGACAGGCCAGCGCAAGCGCTCCCAATCGTGCTTGCTCTCGTGCTCATCATCCCACGATAAGTAAAGGACGCGCTGCTCCTCATCCAGAAAAAATGAGGTTGGCGAAACATGACTATATTGTGACATAGGAATCTCCTCTTAAGTAGTATTTCTATAACGAATTCTTTTTTTCGTGCAGTGACATTATAATGCTTTCAAGACCCAGCGGTCTATAAATGAAAACCATCATGCTAGCCCGAATCATCCCGGGCACTCCACCCATAGCATGTAAACTATCACATTACATCCATAAATATTACTACATATAGACCATGAAATATGCACAGGTATATTTGTAACCTCTTCGTTACTCTGATGAAGCAGCCACGTTCTAGCAAATAGAAAACATTGGGGAAAGTGTTGAAGATGACGGATATTATATTAATTACTCTCGTAACTATTACCTGTCTAATCGTGCTCTGGCTGGCGCTGACAGCGGCACGGCGACAGAAACAGGGAGTTGAAAAGCTCCACAGTCAATTACAGGCCTGGACAAAGGCTCAGGAGATGCGCCGCAAACGTTGGGAGGAGCAGCAGCAGAAAGATCACGCCAACCTGGAAGTACGCTTGATGGCACACATCGAACACTTACATCTTGAGGAGCGTCGACGCAAAGTCCAGGAGACCGAGCGGGCGGTCTATGAGCTCTCGCATCTTCCTCGGATCGAAGACACTCCGCTACCACCAAAAATTCAGCAGACCGATCCTATCTATACGATTCCACACATGGTCCGCAGTTTCCATGGAGCCAATCTCGTCGGCTATGATCTCTCTTATCGTTACTTGCGCAATGCCGATCTCCGCAACGCCGACCTGAGCCAGACCAATCTTTTTATGGCCGATCTCACAGGAGCCTGTTTACGCGGCGCTAAACTCACCCAGGCGGATCTCTCGGCCGCGAACTTTATGCATGCAGATCTGACCGGTGCAGATCTCAGTGAGGCCAATACGCTGGTTACCGACTTTTTCGACGCCATCCTGGTGGGGGCGAACTTACGCAATACGCGTAACCTGACCAGCGAACAGATCCGGGGCGCCATCGTAGATAGAACAACCGAATTAGACCCGAAGATCGATATCACCCTACCTCGCATCCCACGCATCGCACTCCATTAAAGAAGATCTGGCGGGTCAGCAACGCACTTTCAATAGATAGAAATATTCTACATTAGATTACATCAGAATCCTGGCCCGCTATGCTATACTACAACCAGCAGTGTAGCCATACATTCTATTTTTATTGAAGGAACAAAATATATGTCACAAGAACATCTTCTTCCATTAGCAGGAAAAGCTGCCTTGATTACGGGCAGCAGTCAGGGTATTGGTCGGGCGATTGCGTATCGATTGGCTCAATCGGGTGCAGATATCGTGATCAATTATCGCAGTAATGCTGCGGCCGCCGAGGAGGCTAAAGCGAGTATTGAGGCCCTGGGGAGGCGCTGCATCGCGGTCCAGGCAGATGTAAGCAAGGAAGAAGATGTCACGCGACTCTTTGCAGAAGCGACGAACGCATTTGGTCCGATGGCAATTCTGGTCAATAACGCGGGCACGACCCGCGACAAATTGATCCTCCAGATGTCACTGGCCGACTTTGAGCATGTTATGGATACAAATCTACGCGCAGCATTTCTCTGCACAAAAGCCGCATTACGTGGGATGATGAAGGCCCGCTGGGACGCATTGTAAATATCGCCTCCGTCGCCGGTCTGATGGGTCCCGCCGGACAGGCGAATTATGGTGCATCGAAGGCTGCGATTATTTCTCTGACATTGAGTACCGCCCGCGAGATGGCGAGCCGCAATATTACCGCCAACGCCCTGGCCCCCGGCTTTATCCCAACCGAACTGACTTCGATTGTTACCGAGCCACAGCGCAAATATATGCTGGATAATACACCGCTCGCCCGCTTTGGTACCACCGATGAAGTAGCCGCCGCCGCCGCATTCCTATGCTCACCGGATGCTGGCTATATTACCGGTCAGGTCCTCAGTGTCGATGGTGGAATGTCTATGCATATGTAGCTTATCTGCTAGTGCTCTGTCAAAGGTGATGCGAAAGGCAGGGGATGCAATCCCCTGACTGGGTTCCAGGGCGGTGCCCTGGCCTCCCCCTCTCCCGCCCGCGTAGCGGGCGAACCTTTCCAATGAAGTTTGACAGAGTACTAACACGTCGAATAGTAAAAGCGAAGTTAGTGAAACAAGTTAGCGCTGAAAACACTCTAACTTTTTAACAAAAAATTTTGTTAAGGAGGACTTATTATCTTATGGGTCTTATTGAGACTGATGAAACGAATCTCTATACATTTGAGCCATTCGCAGCCCACGAGTTTTATACAGAGGTGAACCGTGCGCTGGTCAAACAGACATTGGCTCATCTCAAGCCTGCCACCGACAATGCCACGCTCACAATCGTGGATATGGCCTGTGGCACCGGAGCAGTCACACGCCTCATCGCGGAAGAGTTGGTCCGGCAGGGCCGGATTACGAATATTAAGCTGATTGGCGTGGACCCCTCGGCCGAGGCCTTACGCCGAGCCGAAAAAGGCATGGAAGAGTCGGGACTACCGATCAGCGCCGCCTTTATCCAGGGTGAGGCCGAAGATCTCCCCAACATTGTACAGAATGTGGATGCCGCCTTCTTCTGCAACGCGATCCACCTGGTACCAGATAAACTTGTTGCCTTCCAACAGGTCTCCTCCATTCTGGCTCCCCACGGTATTTTCGGTTGTAACAGTGCTTTCTATGAGGGGACCTATGTTCCCGGGACCGAGCGTTTCTACCGCTTATGGACACGACGCGCGGTCGGCTGGTTGAAGCAAGAGCATCCCGAAGCCCGCTTGTCCCGCGAGGCTAAGGCGATGGCGATGCAATGGCTCACAAAGGATCAGTATATTCAGGATCTGAAGCAGACCGGCTTTGCTACCGTGGAGACGCAGCAGACCGATGCCGTTATTTCACTGGATGGCTGGCGCGACCTCGGCCAGTACTGGCTCTTTATTGAGGAGCATTGCCAGGTATTCCTCTGGCTATCGGTGCTCAGGCGCTGGATGTCGCTGTGTATCAGGCCGGCGAAGAGATGGACTCAAAGAGGTGCCACGCACCTGGTTACAAATGGTTGCCATTAAGGAATAATAGCAAAATATGCGTGCAGGATGCTGCAATGGGTCATGGGAGCCTTTCCACCAGTTAAAGGTTCCCATGACCCATTTTTTTGTGCTCTACATTTTTCTTCCCTTGCCAAACACTACAATGAAAATCCTGAAGCATAAACTACATCTAACCTGATAAAATAGCGTGTGGAGTTCCACACACTATTTTCCTGCATAACCCCCTCACGCCGCTCCAGAGCAAAAGTTGACGTTGAGAACGCTAGCTGATATGATGATAGATACGGGTGCTTTTTATAGCAATTTCAGCGATAGGGTAAAAAATATGCACGAAGCACGTACATGGCGTGAGTTATTAGGAAAAATAATCGGTGATAATAAGGAAAAACAACGGCTAATAGAAACGCTAAAAGTTACCCCTATAACCCTGAACCGCTGGATCAACGGCGAATCTGATCCCCGGCCACAAAATCTACGGCAATTGATGAATGCCCTACCATCAAAATATCAAGAGCAAATGCGCAAATTTCTCAAGGAAGAACAGGGCTTAGGAGATTTTCCCCCTCCAACGTTTGAGCCATTGTTAACCGCCATTCCAGCAGAATTTTATGCACGTGTCCTATCAACACTTGCATCTACAACTGAGAATCTACGTTTCTGGTCCACCTGCAACCTGATTCTTCAGCAGGCCCTTGGCCACCTGGATCCAGAACGGCGTGGGATGTCTATCTGGGTGGTGCGCTGCATGCCTCCATCCGGCACCTATCATAAGGTGCGTAGCCTGCGCGAAAGTGTCGGGTAGGAACGCCACCCTGGATCAACAATCTGGAACAAAATGCTATGTTTCTCGGGGCCGAATCGCTAGCCGGGAATGTGGTTACACTCTGCCGGCCCGGAATTGTCCAGAATCTGGAGATCGAGCATAATCTCATGCCAGCCATCAAGGGTGAACATGAGAAAAGCGCGGCAATTTATCCTATTCTCAATGCGGGTCGCATCGCCGGCGTCCTGCTGGCCTCTAGCGCAGAAGTGAACTATTTTCTGCCTGCGAGCCGGGCTGAACTGGTCCAAAAATATGCTGACCTGATCGCACTGGCCTTTGAGGCAGAAGATTTTTATAGTCCAGAAGACATCGCCCTCGGTGTCATGCCACCACATGAGAAGCAAAAACCCTACTTTACCAGATTTCGGCAGTTTGTAGCTGAAACCATCTTGCAAGCAGCCGCCCAGCAACAATCCTTAAGCAATGCGCAAGCCGACCTGCGAGTCTGGCAAAAATTAGAAGAAGAGTTACTGCATCTTGCAACTCTATAATTGTGACAAATATATTCATACGCATAAATATTTTTACTATGAATGAGAGCAAGAAAGTATTTTTTTGCTAACAACATGCACCTCGCTGACCGTTGGCACGCTGATGAGTATGAAAAAGTTGCCAGTAGCGTCAGGTATGTATTATCCTGGAACCATACTGATGATCTAGCCAGATATAAAAAAGGAGACCACGACGAAACAGAGCTGCTACTTCGATGAGTTCGACCACCAACTTGATCCACACTGGACCCGGCGCTGTATGGGTAATGGTACGCTGGCCATTGAGGATTCTGCCTTACGCATGATGCTGGCAGAGAATCCAGATGGGGCCTATGCTGATGCCCAGATTGATGACTATGGCCAGTTGCCGCGCTCACAGTTTCCCTGGCGTCCTCCCTTACGGATGGAGGTGCGGGCTCGCTCGTCCGTGGGGCCGCAAACGCGCAGACCACTGCTCAGGATCTGAGCGTCCTGCGTGGAACAGCGGGCTTCGGTTTCTGGAATTATCCTTTCTCGATGCGTGGTGATATCCTGATGTTGCCGGAAGCGGTCTGGTTTTTCTATGCCTCACCACCCTCAAACATGGCGCTGGTACCCGGTATTCCCGGCTGGGGCTGGAAGGCGCAGGTCGTCCACAGTATGCGTCCGGGCGCTCTGCTGGCGACGTTACCAACAGCGCTGGCCACGGGCTGGGGCCGCCTGAGCCGTAATAGTGCGCCCGCGGCCCGCTGGCTCCAAAGACTGAGCGGGACGCAGGAAGCACTACTTGATACTGATATGACCTGCTGGCATACCTATACCCTCGAATGGTATCCAGAGGTCGCCCGCTTCTGGATTGATGGTATTCAGGTCCTGAATGCGCCCAATCCACCCACGCGTGCCCTCGGCTTCGTCGCCTGGCTGGATAACCAGTATGCCGTGGCCACGCCACAGGGCATCCTGCGCTTTGGAGCCATCGCGACCCACGATCAATGGTTCGCCATTGATAGTATCCACATCACGCCACGCTAAAAAAGGTTCGCCCTGTGAAGGAGCGAACCTTGATGTATATGTGTTGTAGCCTGACACAATTATTCTTTGTCCGCCAGTGGCAAAACTTCATCAATAATGCCATACTCAATGGCTTCCTGAGCACTCAAGAAAAAGTCGCGCTCAGTATCCTTGCGGATGCGCTCCAGACTTTGTCCGGTATGCTTCTGAATAATGCCATTAATCACATCACGTGTATAAAGGATCTCGCGCGCATGAATATCAATATCGGTTGCCTGTCCACCAATACCACCCTGGATCAGCGGCTGGTGCATATGGATACGAGCATTGGGTAGCGAGCGGCGGCGTCCCTTATCACCGGCCAGCAACAGGATCGTACCGAAGCTGGCTGCATGGCCAACACAGGTCGTAGCAATCGGACAGGGCAGCGAACGCATCGTATCGTAAATGGCCAGTCCTGCCGAGATGACGCCACCAGGCGAACTGATATACAGGTTGATCTCACGCTCAGCACTCTCGGACGCCAGGAATAACAACTGGGCCACAATCAAGTTAGCCATGGTATCTTCAACCATACCATTAACCATAATGATGCGCTCCTTAAGTAAGCGCGAATAAATGTCATAGGCGCGTTCGCCACGGCCAGTATTCTCTAAGACAGTTGGGACTAACACATTGGACATCATATAAGCTCCTTTCATCGGCAAGCTGTTTTTATGCATTGATATCTTGACGCACAAAGTAGTAATAGACATGGGAACCACTCCCCGTCACTCGCTCATCCACCACACTCACCAGGATCCAGCCTTCACGTCCCAGCTCATTCAATTTCTCAGCATCAGGGAGCGCATCTTCTTTCGTGTTAATGGTCACAAGATGGTATTGCCACTGCACCTGTTTCAGTGGTGGCTGTTCATAGATGGTAGGAATTGGTAAGGATGAACGGACTTCAGGGCCAGATAAACCGGGTGTATGCCCAACTGATGGTGTAAAAAACATAGTAATGATCCTTTCTTCTTTTTATAATCCAACTAAGCTTTTTAAGAATTTATGGTGGCTTTGCAGTTCACATCTGGCAGCACTTCTTGCTACACCTTGAATATAACAGGCTCATAGCCTATACTGATAGGGGATATCTATGCTGTTAGCATAGGTCGAATTCTGAACAATGCTCTAAGCATAGGTCAAAATAAATTCTCTGTGGATGTATATTCTGTAGAGGCATATCTATAAGAAGAGGATGGACACCATGGCCGACTTACAAGAAACGATTGGACGCGTCGTACGCCAGGAACGGCAATATCGCAACCTGACCATTAAAGAACTGGGCGAAAAAGCAGGTCTATCAGAAATTTATGTCGGAGAAATCGAGCGTGGCCAAAAATATCCGTCCGCCAAAGTACTGGAAAGTCTGGCGCAGGCCCTGGGACTAGATATGGCCGAGCTACTGGAATTGATGGCCGAAGAGATCCGGCGTGATCGTGAGCCCGAATATACCCGCGTCATCGGCTTCACCGTTCCCACCACACCCGATCAGCCACGCCGTACAGTCATCAAGCGCATCGTCAACATGCTCGACGACGGAGAGATCGAAAGCGTCGCCAATTTCAGCGCCTTCCTCCTCTCCAAACACCTCACCCTCTCGTAACGGCCGCGCTTGCCGCCAATACGTTTCGGTTAGGAGATAATAAAGTACCGGCAGCGCTGGTCGCTGCGATCTGTTGGCGTCCGAACACGCACGCACAAAAAACGCCCTGGTAAATGCCAGGACGTTTTTTGTTGCTCGATACGCACGTAAAGTAGTACGCATGCTACGATACGACGGGCTGGCCTTGTTTGGCGGCTCGGCGTTTGGCGAGGACACTGGTAACCCAGCGATAGAGGAAGATGAAGAAGAAGAGGTAGACGGCTCCCTCTAAATAGCCTCCCATAACATCGGTAAACCAGTGGTCACCTTCGAGCACACGCGAATAACCAATGAAGATGATGTCATAGACAGCATAGAGTTGCAGTGGCAACAGGAACCAGCGATAGCGCCATTCACGCACGGGTCGCAGGAAACTCAGGTAGAGCAGGAAGCCATAGTAAGCGATATCGTGCTCGGTATGTCCGGAGGGATAGGTTGGAAATGGGACCAGCGGGGTCATGAGACGGATATGATCAACCTTCGGATTTGGTCGTGGGCGAGCAACCAGATCATCGACCAGCACATTAAGTCCAGCCGAACTCATCACGGTAATCACCAGAAAAATAGCCGATTGCAGCCACGTCAGTGGGGATTTTCCACGCAGTTTGGTGATCAGCGCCATGATCAGCATGAAACCTAACCAGGCACCCAGCGCGATCTCAGATGGCAAGGGATTGTTGAGAGTGCTGGGAAAAATCAATATAGCATTGATATATGCGGGCAATTGGAAACCCTGAACCGTGTGGGTCGCGTTTAGATCGATAGGATAGGGTTTAGGGTGCCCATGGATAATGAAGCAGGAAATGATAAAGGCGATGAGTCCAATACACCAGCAGATAAACTGAATGCGATAGCGCCGCATCGCATCCGGGCGATCTTCACCGCCGGCGGTCGTTTGAGGCGTCGGCCGCTGTATTCCCTTGGGATTAGTTGTTGAAGACATTGTTATCCTCATTTTTCTTTTTTTTGAGATGAATAAATCTATCTGCATAGATTACGTTCTGTTGAGGTCAACCGGATACAATGTCAGCAGCAAAAGACAACCTACAGGTATTAGCTGCAAGTTAATTCACCAAAAAGGTCATGGCCCGCCTGCTTCAGGACGGTGATGGCTCGCTCAAGTTGCTGCTCTTTAAGCAGAATGTAGTCGGTATCAAAGGTCGAGATAGCAAAAATTGAGATCTGCGCCCGTGCCAGTACTTCTGCCAGCGCGGCCAGAATACCGACCAGCGCAAAATCCAATGGACCCAGAACTTTGATGGCGCGCCATGGCTGCTCACACGTTACGCCCGCAGGCACAGCCGCCACTGGACACACAATCGACAACTCATCCTCGGTAACCGTAATCGAAAAGAAACCCTGGCGCGACAGCGCCCACCCCGGAATCGGCTCATCCGCAGCCAGACGACAGATCGCCAGCGTCAACGGCACAATAGTTAGCTTCATAACAACCTCACAAATATCACAAAAGTAGGTTCGATTGTATCAAATGACCAAGAAAAGAGAAAATGTAGGTTCGGGTCTTGCACCCGATTGGCTCCCCACGACATCCTTCCTTGATCACGATCAAGCCGCTTTATACCTCGCTCCACATCCATCTCGCCTCCAAGGAGATCCCTGCTCGTAGTAATGCGAGATTCGCGTGGGGGAACCAATCGCCACAAGGGCCAAATCTACAGCTTTATTTATAGGCGTGGATCAACGGGTTCGCTTTCGAGGGCGAGGACACCGAAGACGCATTCGTGGACGCGTCGTAGTGGTTCGCGATGGACAAAGCGTTCAAGGGCTTCTATTCCCAATGCGAACTCACGCATAGCAAGCGAACGTTTAGCACCCAGACCACGTTTACGCAGGCGCGTCAGATTTTCTGGCACATCATACTCCAATCCGTAGATGATGCGCAAATACTCTGAGCCACGACACTTGACGGCCGGCTGTAAGATGCCACGTTTGCCAGTGGCAATGAAATCAAAGGGTTTAACCACCATGCCCTCACCACCATGTGCGGTGACCTGTTGCCACCAATTGATGCCCTGCTCAACACTGAGAGGATCATTAACATCCACTACCAGATAAGGCGTTGCCAGCAGGATCTTTTCGTCGGCGCGACAGATCTCGGCCAGGGTCTGCATATGCCAGACGTGATCTTTATCAATATACAGTTTGCCCTCGGTAGCTAGCAGATGGAAAGGAGCCAGTTTCAGGTCGTCAATACTGTTGACGGGCCAGCAATACTGACAATACGCATCCACATAGCGCCGAGCTAAGCCCTGACGTTGCCGATAACTATCCAGTACCGCATCGATGTTTTCACTACCATTGCTACGCGCCTGCTCCAATGCTAGCAAGGTTTGATCCAGGGATGTACGCGAGGCCGCGCCAACGGCAGCATACTGCTTGAGGACCAGGGATTGAGCTTTGACGGACCAGGGTAAGAGTTCGCAGTCCAGGCTGACCCAGTCGGTCTCGAAGCGTTCCCAGAAGTTGGTGGCCGTCAGGGCTTGCTGGACACGCTGCAGGAGCGCCGCTTCCAGTTGCTGATCATCAAAGAAACGACGACCAGTACGCGTATAGCAGATGCCGATACCCTCGTTGATGACTCCAAACCGGCGTTGCACCGCCTGTTCATCCCGGCAGACGATCACAATCGCACGTGAGCCCATATGCTTTTCTTCACAGACAACGCGCTCGATCCCTTCTTGACGATAATAGGCAAATGCTTCCTCAGGATATTCAAGCAGTCCGGCTTGCTGCGTGGTTTCACTCGGCGACATCGTCGGCGGCAGATAGATCAATCATTTGGGATTGGCCGCAAAGCGACTCATCACCTCCAGGGCAGCGATGGCATTCTCTTCGCGGATCGTGATCCTGGGCTGCAAACGGGTCTGCACCAGTCGCTTACCAATCACATCCTCAACATCCAGCACCTCATCATGGGACTGCTGGGCCGAAAGAACGTCGGGCGCCTCGACAGGTTGTAGTGGGCGTACAGGCTCACAATAGACCTGCTGGGCCGCGACCGCGATCAGTTCTTGCTCAGGATAACGCAGAGCAGTCAGTTGTCCACCAAAGACACAGCCAGTATCGATATTGATAGTATGGTTGAGCCAGGCAGGCGTGGGAACTGGCGTATGGCCATAGACCACCATGGCACTCCCACGATAATCGGCGGCCCAGTTATAGCGAATGGGCAGTCCAAACTCATCGGTCTCGCCAGTCGTCTCACCATACAGCGCAAACTCACGCACAGCCCGTGAGCCACGACCCTGCATACTTGCTTGCAGTCCCGCATGAGCCACCACCAGTTTACCCGCATCCAGCACAAAGTGGCTGGTCAAACCATCCATAAAATTGATCACGCGCCGCTTAAAGTCCTCTGGCTCCTGCTCCAACTGCTGCAAGGACTCCACGATACCATGCTTTAGCGAGACATCTTTGCCTTTCAACTTACGCAGTAGCTTGACATCATGATTGCCCGGCACACACAGCGCCACACCAGACTCCACCATATCCATCACCAGGCGCAACACGGCTGGCGTGGCAGGCCCACGGTCAACCAGGTCACCCAGAAAAACAACTTTCCGTCCCTCGGGATGTCTGACCTGAAATTGTGACTCAGCCTGCTCATCGCGCTTGATCTCATAGCCAAGTTCCTGCAACAGCATTGACAGTTCAGCAAAACAGCCATGCACATCGCCAATAATATCAAAAGGACCATGCTCATGCTTCAAGTTACTATAGAGCCGCTCACGCTCGATCTGCACGTCAGCGATACGTTCTGGAGTAGAGAGGGTATAGATGTTATGGAAACCCTCGGTCTTCAGATTACGCAGGGATTTACGCATCTGGTTCAACTGCTGCCGCACCACATGTGGTCCAAACTGTCGATCAGATCGCTCACGGTTGCGCTCCTGACAAATCTTTTCGGACAGATCAAAGACAATCGCGGTCAGCAGACAATGATATTTCCGGGCTAGCGCAACCAGCGCTTTACGCGACTCTGGCTGGACATTGGTCGCATCAATTACCGTCAATTTACCGGCCGCCAGACGCTTCGCCGCAATAAAGTGCAGGACCGCAAAAGCGTCTGCGGTAGCCGCCTGATCGTTCTCATCGTCAGAAACCAGGCCACGACAATAATCAGAAGAAAGCACCTCGGTCGGCTTGAAATGCGTACGCGCGAAGGTCGATTTACCTGAGCCAGATGGACCAACCAGGACAACGAGCGAGAGTTCAGGAATAGTTACTTTCATATACTTCTTTTTTATACCTCAGACTCTATAGTAGCGCTACTGCGTGCGAAAACGGCCATCTGTGAAGGGGCTCCCACCTCGGCATCCTCGGTCCCGATGGGCGAGAAATCTACCTGATAGCCAGAGCGCTCGGCAAGCGGCCGGGCCCAATCCTGAAATTGTGTGCGTGTCCATTCAAAGCGATGATCCTGATGCCGGAACTTGCCAGCCTCCAGCGTCTCGTATTTCACGTTATACTCGGCATTTGGGGTCGTAATAACGACAGTATCTGGATGCGCAAACTCAAAAAGCACCCGCTCAAATGCACTCAAGCGCGCTGGATCCAGATGTTCGATGACTTCGATCACGGCTGCAGCATCATAACCTTCCAGGCGCTTATCCCGATAGGTCAGGGCACCATGCAACAGGGTAATTCGCTCACGCTGGCGCGGCGCCATACGCTCCATGTGTAAACGCTTCTGCGCCAATTCCAGGGCCTTATACGAGACATCCAGTCCCAGGATATGCTCAAAACTTTTCTCTTGTAAAAGCTTCTTCAGCAAACGACCCTCACCGCAGCCCAGATCCAACACGCGCCTGGCGCCACTCTGCTTAAGAATATCCAGAGCCGCCAGCAAACGCTGCTCATGCAGACTTGTCCGCTTCTCAGCAGCCTGGGCCGCCTCAGCCGTGATAGGCTCAACTTCAACGGTACTTCCAGAGGCAGTAACATCCACGCCATCAGCCTCGATAGTGGCAGCCGACTCCTCTTCGGCTAACACTTCTTCTGCCACCAGACGCTCCAGGGCATCGCGAGTCAAATTATGCTTATGGCGCAGATAGTTATAGGCGATGTTCCGACGCTCAGGATGTCCCTGCAGCCAACCACTGCCACGCTTTAATAACTTTTCTACCTCATCATTGCCAATCCAGTAATGCTTGGCATTATCCAGCACTGGAATTAAAACATAGAGATGGGTCAGCAATTCGCTCAAGCGACAATTGGCCTTGAGGGTAAGCGTAAAGTATGGGCTGGCACCCCATTCAGGATGTTCTTCATCCAGACTATGCTGTATTATCTCGACCTGATAGCCCAGTGGCTCAAAAAGTTTCCGTAGCCATTCTTCTCCACCACGCGAGGGAATAGCTGCAATTTTCGCCTCCAGCGGAATAGCCGTCGTCACTAATTCTGGACGCTGCTTACAACGACCATTGAGGGCCGTACCAAAGACATCAGCCAGCGCAACGCTCATAAAAGAAGAGGCAACATAGGGCCGATCGTTAACATACTGATCCATCGAGATAGAACTATCCTTGCTGCGCACCAGGTCGACAGTATTAATATCCAATAGCAGCGCAGCCGTACAGCGCTCGGCACTCGCCTCGGGATAAAACACGTGCGCTTGCCCGAAATTCAAAGTAAAACTCTGCAAGCGAGCAGGATTTTTATGCAACAGATAGCCAAGATCCGTGGCTGGTTGATGTGTGGTTGAAATCGTCAATAACATAGCTGTGCTGACCCATTTCTACAAAAAATGTGTGCTTTACAGGTGATAGTTATGCTGTTTTACACGTAAAAACTGAATGCATTATAACAAAATTGAATTCATGCGTATAGTGGAATGAAGGCTCCCAATGTAGCGGCAGGTCTTGCACCTGCGACCGGTTCACGTAAGCCATGTCTCTCAAACACGTAGTCGTGTGGAAGACGAGCGCATCCAAGCGTGCTACGTGTGCCTGGTCGGACGCCGACAGGTCGCAACGACCAGCGCCAATACGTTTCGGTTAGCGAGACGTAGAGAGATGGTTCGACGTGACCAGCAAGTCATATGTACGTCGAGAGGGCGCCACACGCGGAGGCCGCCCTGCTGCGTTTGCGCAGGCCAGCGTGCAAGAACGATGCGCAGTGCGGTGGCGCCTCCAGGGATCGTGGGTGCCGTGCCGTTGCCTGCTCGCACAGCAACGTGGTAGAAGAGCGCGTGGATCCTCGTACCAGTGCGCAAAGGATCACGAAACACGATCCGTCTCGGTGGAGGCGTCACAGGCATGCGATGCTCGTTGAGCCCCTCGCTCCACCATCACGCCGCATGCCGGCCTCCGCGTGTGGCGCTCTCTCGACGTACGATTTGCTGCTTTTCTGCACAACGTCTTTCGCAGCCACAAAAATCGTTAAACGAAAAATATTGGCGACCAGCGCTGCCGCTACGACAGAACACCCACTCCGTTACAATAGGGGGCCGGCGTCGCCGATGAGGTGAAAGGCAGCCCAGAAGTAGGGGTGGATGCGATAAGGCTGGGGTGAAGCGCGGACGCGGGCAATAAAGATGCGCTGGGCATAGGCCAGGGCGGCGGCTTTGCTGGCTCCCTGCAAGAGAACCTGGTAGAAAATCGCCATCAGTTCGGCGCTACTGGCATCGTCCACTTTCCAGAGCGTTGGCAACAAGGAGGCAGCGCCCGCGTAGAGGAAACCACGGCCCAGTCCCATCACTTCGTCAACACCGCCCACGACCGCTCGTCCGGTCTCACAGGCGCTGAGGACAAGTAATGAGCAACGCGCGAGGTTCAAGTTAAATACCTCAATGGTGCTGAGCTGACGATCGGCAAGTTGGATATGCGAAAAATTCGGCGCATCCAGGCGAAACAGACCATGGGCCGCGATATGCACGATCGGACTGGCCGGACCACGATCCCATAGTAAAGAGGTGGTGGCCGCCTCGTTGAGCGCACAGGGGACCTGCAATTGCTGCGCCACCGTCTGCGCCTCCTGAATGGCATAGGCTAAGCGACCACTATCCGATAAGCCCATCACCAGCGACTTATAGAGGGGAATATGCTGGGACAGGACGGACTGGCCGCGCTGGCGACAAATGGACATCAGACTGGCTGAGGGCAGATAGGAAAGCTCGGTCCGTTCGATGACGAACTGTGTGCCATCATACAGGCAGTGGAAAGGAATGTAGTGCAGCATCCCATAGGGCACGATGGTCAGGTGCTGGCAGCGATCAATGTCCGCTGCGATAGGTGCCAGCAGGAGATCATATAAACGCTTGAGCAGACCCAGGCTATTACCCTGCAGGCTATGAAATGCCTGAGCCTGCTCACTGGTCGCGGCCGCGCGACCGGAGAGGTCCAGGTTCGTGCGCCAGAGTGAGTAGAGCCGCTCTAACTGAGGGACCGCCCCGGGCACGCTACACATGGTCACTGTATCGCGGGTCAGTTGAAAAATATAGAGATCCTGCTCGGTCAGATAATATTCAACCAGCAGCGTGCCGGGCTCTAGCTGTCTACCCAGCATGGAAGCCGAAGGATCCGACCAGTTGGAGCGGGGACGCGATACCAGAGGTCCAGCGGAACGCAACTGGATCTGCTCAAATAGTTGCTCAATGCGCCGCTCGCGCCGCTGCATCTCCTGCCGGGCCGTAGCAGGATCAACCGAGCGGATGCGCATAATCGCGGTATCGCTTAAATTCGCTTCATCCTCGGTATGATAGACAATCGAGCTAAACCAGGCCTGCTCCTCACGCGCCTTGACCAGCGCATCCAGGATATCCTCACTGATGCGGTCATCATTGCGCACGCGAATATCGATGTTGTGGCGTAGATAGTCGCCCAGTACCCGCGACTTGGCCTTCTCAACATAGGTCAGGGCCTGCTCCAACTCCCCACGGTGCAGGGCCAGAATAATGCCACGCTGATAGATATCTCCTTTGTTTTCCAGGAAACTGGTGCGCTCATCCAGAACCAGGCGGCTCTGCACTTCATCAATACCCTGGATCGCGCGATCATAATATGCGGCCGCCCCGGCCAGATCAGCGCGCTGTTCCGCCAGTTGTCCGAGCAGATCAAAGCAGCGATACTGCAAATCCAGCAAACCCTGTCCCTGAGCGACATCCAGGGCCTGCGAACAAAGATCCTCGGCCGTCAGAATCTCACCCCGGGCCTCGGCGATCCGTCCCTGGAGCAGGACCGCCTGGGCGAGGCGCGGCAGATCTTCCTGTTCGGCAAAGATGTCGGCAACGTACTCGACCTCAATGGCGCTGGCATCGATCTGCTGATCGGCGAAATAAAGCTCGGCCCGCTGTAGACGCGCCAGGGCTGCAAGCCGATTAAAGCCACCTTCTTCTAGCAGACTACTGGCCTCGCGCAACATGGCCTCAGAACCGCGGATATCATCTAACAGGATAGCCGCGGCAGCCTGCTGCATCAAAGAACGGGCCAGATAGTGAGGTTGAGCGGGGGCGCGACGGAAATACTCGATCGTCTCTTCGGCCAGGTCATATGCCTCAAGCGCCCGGTTAAGCCGCACCAGACACAGGCACATCTGCTGTGCGACCTCATAGGCAGCAAAAGTAATCTCATGGCGCTGAAAACGCTCACGGCTCTGATTATACAGCAGCAGAGCCCGGCTATAGTGACCCTGAGCCGCCGAGATCTCAGCAATATTCAGCTCTTCACGCGCCACCGCGATCTCTTCCTGATCACCATAACGCGCAAACGTGGCACGAGCCTGCTCATGCAAAGCTTCCGCCTCACGGAACTTCCCCTGGGCTGCCAGCGTCAAAGCCTTATTACCCTGCGCCCGCGCCAGATGCAGATCCACATCCTGTCCATGTAAGAGATAGGTTTCAATGGCCCGGTCAAACAGGTGAAGAGCCTGTTCATAGTGACCCAGCTCATAGTTAAAAATAGCCGCATTCGCATCGATCTGGCCAGCACGCATCAACTTGCCATGGCGCATAAAGATCACCCGTGCAGCCTCAGCATCCCGCAATGCCTCACTGGCACGATTGAGGCCAAGACAGGCATTGATACGTCCAAAACGGGTACGCGCCCAGCTCACCTCGTCATTGATCGAAAGAAACTCATCACCAGCAGCATCAAAAAACGGCAAGGATTCCTGGTTACGGCCCAGGCGGCGCAGAGCATCACCACGCGCCATCAAACCAAGGGCATGGTAATACACATTTTTGGTCAGATCTCCAATCAGTAAAAGATAGCCAGACAATAGCAACGAGCGCTCGGCATCGATATTCCAATGGTGATCGGCCTCTTTTTTCAGGGCATAGACCAGCCGATCAAGGGCAGTGGAACTGAAAAAGGGCACATGGTCCTGCAACAATTGCCGACCCTGTTCCTCATTCATCCCGACCACAGCGGCTACCAGATCCTGAGGGGTCATATATTCAACAACTATTCTATTATTCTTGGTTAGAAAGGGACAACTGATCCACGACAACGGTGCCTTCGGGCAATTGCACTTCCAGGGTATACACCGCAGGCTCAAGCGCCGAGAAAATCAGATTACCCAGTTCATCGATCTGCTGCGTTTGCGTCACGCCCTCGGCGGTAAGCAACCGGGCGGTAGTTCCCTGTAATGCATCCACGGCCGTTCCCTGTCGCGTTACAAAGCCAATCAACTGCAGCGTGCCACTGGACTTTGGACCGCTCTCCAATTGCAAGGAGATCGTCACATCTTGTGCCGCATAGGTACGCGGCCAGGTAATATCCTGGCGGGTAACGCTACGCTGATAGGCCAGTCCTGGTTGGGGCGGTAAGAGCAGCGCAGCGATACGCCGCACGCCCGAAGCGGCCTGACCAAGTGTACGTTTGATCTCTTGCAATGGCTGCCGACTCCCCTGTGGCGCTGCCTGCCACGCTTCCTCGCTGGCGACCGTATAAGCAGGCACCAGTGGCTCTACCGCCAGAAAGTTTGTCAGCGTAGCCAGTTCAGCGCTACAGAGCACACACAGATGCAGATGTGTCTGCACCATTAACGTCACATCTCCATCCAGCATACCTAACAGGTAATCACCGAGAACCTGATTCGGAGGGCAATCCCAGCGATAGAGTCTGTGAGTCAGCTTGCGCTCTACCTGCCGGTAAGAGGCCAGCTGAGACGAACATTTTTGACAGCGCGCAAGGTGCTCAACAACCGTGGGCCGCACTTTTTCGCCCTCAAGGTAGGCGATGAGCTCGTCATCGCGAATAGCACCTGGTTCACTACACTCCATGACATTCCTCTACACCAACAAAGGATACAGGTTCAGCACCAGTCTTCTTTGTCTATACACTTAAAAAAAAGCAGATTAAGCTACTACTCCATCGCCAAACTTCGTGTGATGGGTTGTGCGCCCGCTACACGGGCGGGATGGGGGGAGATGCCGGAGCACAGCCCCCGATCCCCCGGTCAAGGGGCTCGCCGCTTGATCATGCCCCCGGCATGCTCGCCTCCCCATCGCATGATGTCTGACAGACTACTACTACTATCGGATAAGTGCAAACAGCCATACTCAGCAGGCTCGTTGTCTTTCTGCTTCTTCAAAATAAACGAGTTCAAACCCAGTTTTCGGACTCGTTTTTTATCTTTTCTTGATATCAGCATAGCTTAGCGCCGAAAAAGGGTCTGAAGTCGGCGATTGCGACGCAAACGCTCCAGTACATTACGTTTAATACGGTAGACATCGTCAACCGATGCAAAGTAACGTGGATGCAGGCTACAGATCTCCCCCGGCTTCATCCCATGCACATACGCTTCATAAATAAGGACGCGCTCCTCCTCGCTATGGACCTCCTGCAGAATAATTTTCCACAGATCCTGTGCGGAAAGATTTGCCACCACATCATCGGCCGGATCATCACTGGCAGGCTCATGCTCAATGGATTCCAGTGTGTCTTCATACTGGCGTGATTGGCGCACGCGCACTTCATCGGCAACCACACTATGGACACACAGCTTGAGATATTTCAATATGGCAGCCAGGGTTTCAAAGTTGCCAATTTTCGTAGGGGTAAGCGCCTGAGCAAATTTAGCGAAGGCCGCATTCACCAGAGGAGCCCCACCATCCTGGCCCAGGATTGGGTGGCGCTTTGATGCTGGCTTATCCATGTCAGAACCAACGGCGCATATTGCTGATAGAGGCTGGCCCAGGCCTCATCATCCCGATACAGGATGGCACGACGAAATAGCTCAAGGCAAAAACGATCGTTTGAGGCGCTCTGCTTCAGAAATTTGTTGGTCTCTTCAGAACAACAACGAGCCAATTCACTGATTGGAAGTAGCTCAATTTGTGGTGCGCTGTCACCCGATCCTTCCAGATCGCGCGATGATCCAGACGATCGAGAGGGGTTGTGAGACTCCATCGACATAGCTCCTGCTTCCAGACGACTACATATTTTCGGCTCAGACGGCTGAACGTGCTTATGCTATAGCATTGGATAGAGAAGGATACACATTTTTCTAAGCACGCAACCGCATCGCGAAGATGTTTTCACCTATTATCGCACTTTTAAGGTCTGATAGCTATATATCTGGTCTCTCACGGTTGTACTCTCGTTCTAGTACTCTGTCAGACATCATGTGATGGCGAGGCCGGGATGCAAGGGGCGGCCAGCCCCAATACTTTTCGTTTAACGAGTTTTGTGGCAACGAAAGACGTTGTGGAGAAAAGCAGAGAATCATACGTGGAGAGGGCGCCACACGCGGAGGCCGGCATGCGGCGTTCTCGTGGAGCGAGGGGCTCAACGAGCATCGCATGCCTGTGGCGCCTCCACCGAGACGAATCCTGTGTCGTGATCCTCTTCGAGAAGGATCCACGCGCTCTCCCACCACGTTGCTGCGCGAGCAGGCCACGGCCACAGCACACACGATCCCTAGAGGCGCCACCGCACTGCGAGTCGTTCGAGCACGCTGGCCTGCGCAAACGCAGCAGGGCGGCCTCCGCGTGTGGCGCCCTCTCCACGTACACCTTGCTTGCTGGTCACGTCGAACCATCTCTCTACGTATCGCTAAACGAAAAGTATTGGCGGCCAGCCCCGGATGCAAGGGGCGGCCAGCCCCATAGGTGCGAACGTAAGCACAATAGTACTTGAACAACGAAAAAAGAGGCCAAACACGGTCTTTCTCTGGTATCGTTACAAAAAACCAAAACGTGACGAAGGAGAAACACCATGTCAAGCCGACCTCATCATACGCAAAAATGTCTCACAGAGCAAGCCCTGGGCCAGATCAATGATGCTGGATGGCAAGAAATCCTTGCGCTCTTACCACCAGATGTCAATGAACAAGCCTTTACCCATCAAGCCTTTACACGCTCCAATGGGTTGCGTTGCCCAACCGATTTGCTGCGTGGCATCTTTGCCTACGTCTTTTGCTTCCGCTCGTTCCGCGAGCTCGCTGCCTGGGCTGTGAGCACGAGACTGAGCACCAATGGAGACCGCTCGTGGGCCAAACGGACGCATCAGTCCTCAGATTGGTTGCTCTCGATCGTACAAACCCTGGTGGGATCGAGCGAGCCAGAAAAGGCTCTGGATCTGCCTGCGGGCTTCACCGGATGCATCCGTCTGGTGGATGCTACCCATCTGCGCACCTGGAAGCGCTCGGGCGAAAGTCGCCGATTGCACTGCAGTTATGAACTGCTGAGCAAACGGCTCGACCAGGTCGTGCTGACGGATCACCATGTGGGCGAAGGGCTCAAGCACTTTCATGGACAACGCGGAGACATCGTGGTCGGGGATTGTGCCTACTGTCGTCGACAAGCAATCCTCGATCAACTCGATGAGGGCGTTGAGGTCGTGACCCGATTGCATTGGTCCTCGATGCCCTTACTTGAGGCCGATGCTCAGACGCCGTTTGATCTCTCTGGCTGGTTGACCCACGTGGAGCCAACGGGCAAGGGAGAAGCCAACGTCGTGTTCCAGGTGCGTGGCCGTCAGCAGCCGATGCGTCTAGTGGCCGTTCATCTGAGTCCAGAAGCAGCCAAGCGAGCGCACAGCAAGCGAAAGGAGAAGGCCCGCAAGAATGGGCGCACCAACCAGGCATTGACGATTCAGATCGCCGATTGGTTGGTGGTACTTACCTCGCTGTCAGCGGATCATTGGTCAGCCGAGCAAATCCTGTTGCTCTATCGGGCGCGTTGGCAGATCGAACTGCTCTTCAAGCGCATCAAGCAATTGGTGCGTTTACACCGCTTACGCAGTGATGATTTGCAAAGTAATCAAGCGGTACTTGCAGCCATGCTGGTCGGCTGGATCCTCTTGGAGCGGCAGGTGAGCCAGGCACGCCGCGAGTTGCATGAGCAAGCGAGAGGGCGCGTGGCGGGGCCGATGAGTACCTGGGCGCTGTGTGCCGTCTTTGCTCAAAGCCTGCACACGATGATCCTGGGTACCTGGACCTGGTCGCACATCCAAGCGTCACTCTCCCAGATGCAGCCGGTCGTGCGGTATCATCCGCAAAACCGTGTGCATCAGGAATCTGAAGTGGTCACGCAACTAGCCCAGACGCTCTATCTGGCATCGGCTTGAGGTCTTTTTCGTTGATTCAATTGTTCAAGTACTGCTTACGTTCGCACCTATGGGCGGCCAGCCCCTTGACTGGGGGATCGGGGGCTGTGCCCCCGGCATCTCCCCCCCTCTCGCCCGCGTAGCGGGCGCACAACTCATCACACGAAATTTGACAGCATACTAGTATGCTGTTATTTATGCTACAATCAATAAAAAGAGCTCAGTAACTGAATATCTCGTGGTAAATAAACACGCTCTCTTTCGTGGTAATATAGAGATAAGAGCACATAAAAAAGCAAGTTCTATTACTGACCCTTCACTTATGAGCCCATTCTTTGCTAAAAACACCATCTAAGTTACATACCAGTATGAATACATGTGCTTATAATTTCATTATATGAAATTCTTTTTCAATAAAATTTCCTCTAACCAGTAATACATTTTAAGCATAATTATATTATAATATGCTCAACATTTATTTACGCGCACTGAATCACAAATGTGAAACCTATCTACCTTAAATCATTGAGAGAATAAAGGATAATAGTACCGCCGATTAAGTCATTTTACTTAGTAAAATGGAAAAATTGTCACAATCGTCGTTCTTTATGCTATGCTTGTACAATATTTTGACTATAGAAGACCTTAAAAATTCCGAGGCTTAGGACGGAGCATGATGCCGATGCCATTAAAACGGGGTACCCCTACTGATCAGTTAACGAATGTATTGCAAGTAATTCAACTTGGACGTAAAACTGGCCAACTCTCTGTTGAACGTGGAGAAGGACCACAAAGAGAGTGGGGCGAAGTTACGTTTTCCAATGGCCATATTACTGCGGCGCAAAGCGGCCAACTCGACGGGCAGACAGCATTAGCCTGGCTGAGGACCTGGGGTCCATGTCGTTTTGTATTTGTCAGTACACAAACCGATCGGATCACGGGGCCAATGGCACATATCTCGGGACCCTCATCAATGCCATCACCGCCACCAACGAGCCAATCAGATTTTTCTGCTCAGCACTTAACTGATCCCAATCAACGTGCAATGACAGGCCCTTTAAAGGCGGTATCCTCGCCTGTAACGCAGGGACCGCGACGTACCAGCGCAGCCGATGCTGGTCTGAAACGCTTAACACAGGCAAATCTTTCACGGTTGCATCGGCATCTTTACCTACTCATTGACGGAAATCGATCTTTCATCGAACTTGTACGCCTGATGGGGCGCCAACCTGGAGAAGTACAACAAATTCTGCAAGATCTGGAAAACATTGGGATTATCCAATTCCCCTAATAGCAACAAAGGATACAATTATCTATGGCACAAAGAAATAAACAAGCACACAAACGAACCTGGTTTTCTTTGCCACAACGCATCTCGTTCGGCTATGTTTTAGCCGCGGTTATCCCACTTCTGCTGGTGATTGCCTTTATCTGGACCCAGACGCGCCCAACGTTGATTACCCAGGCAAATGGATCGATGACCAACGATGCTCAAACACGTGTTCAGTTGATCGACACCTATTTTCGCGAACGGAAACTCGATGCACTGGCCCTGACCCAGGTACCCAGTGTACAGACATTTCTGGCAGTCACCCCCGCCGATGATCCATTCTATCGGAATGATCTGCTCCATGCGACCTACGCCCTGCAGGCTGGTCTGGCTCGTAATGCCGATTATGAGTATTGGTCACTTTTTAGAGCCAATGGAGATCTGATCCAGTCCTATCCAGCGGGTGTGCCCAAACATGGGAACAGTTATTTTACACCCGATCAATTGCAAATGGTCAAAGCAGGCAAAACCTTTGTCTCGCCAGTTTTTTATTCAAGCGATAAAAAAGAGGCCACAGTCGATATTTATGCCCCGATCGATGCTCAGACACTGACCAAAACACGAGGAAAATTCCTGGGCTTTATGCGCGCCACCTTGAGACTTAATTATGTCTGGAATGAGATCGTCAAAAAGGATGCCAACGTGCATGGTCCGGGCAGTTATGCTTTTATTGTAGATGACAACGGTATCCGCGTCGCTGATACCGATGCCAGGCGTCTCTTTACCTCGATCAAACCACTACAAGATGGCGTTCAGCAAACGATCCTTGATCAACAACGCTATGGGGACAAATCTCAGATCAATGGTCCCTATGATACTGATCTATCCAAACACCTCAATAACACACAACAAACAGATGACTTTATCGCACGTCCAGATGGTGGGCAAGAAGATTTCCAGGTGGTACGCCACGCGACAAGCGAAGTACCCTGGCAATATCTGGTGCTCAGCCCCGTCAATAGTGTCACCGATATTGCTAATCAGCAGACGTTGGATATCCTGGGACTGGCTTTTCTCGCCGCTCTGCTGGTCGCCATCGCTGGTTATTTCGCAGGCAAAGGCATTACGGGTCCGGTCATGCGCGCGGTTGATCGGCTCCGCGGCAACAGCCAATCCCTGAACACACTGGCCCAGAGTCAGCAGGATGCAGCCGGTGAGCAGATCTGGGTGGTAGATTCCTCACAGGTTGGTTTGCAATCGGTCCAGTATTATACGGATGCCGCCAAAGCAGCCTCCGAGAAACTGGCCAACACCAGCCAGGGACTCAAACAACAGTGGGGCCATGTCTCGCAGCGTCAAGCCGAGCAGGCGTTAGATGAGATTATCAGTTCCTCGAAATATCTGACCAACGCGCTCGAATACCAGTATTCCAGTAACCAGAAACTGGCGACAGCCCTCAAAGTCGCCACGCAGGTGACCGAACAGCTACACGTAGGTGCAACCTCAGCGACCGAAGCCGCCGAACAGCTTGAACAAGTCGTTCAGGAACTGCGCTCAGTGGTTGGACGCTAAACACCAACTTCTTTCATAAGGAAGAGGTGAACAGACATTACATAAAAGGATAATGACAGCACATAGCAAAACATGCTAGAATGTCATTATCCTTTATTTTTTTCATGGGAGTAATATCGATGAAGCTAATCGGCTCGATTAAACAGGTACAGATCCAACGCTTTAGTTTAAAGTTCGGCCAGAAGCCACACGTAACCTATAATCCCTCCCCCATCCAGGTCGTCGAGCAGCTTCAACTCACCTCAGACGGCGTGGTAGGTATCATTGATGGTCCGACCGCCATCATCGATATTCACAATATCCAGCATCCCACCACCCATCACAACGGCGGCAACAACGGCATCTCCTTTAACTTTACCGCCCACTATCAGGAGATCAGACAGGCCTATGGTGAGCATGTCTATGATGGGTGCGCCGGCGAAAATATCTTGATTGAAACCGATCAACACTATCGGCTAGCAGACCTGGGAGCCGGACTCATCATCGAACGCGCACAGGACCAGCAGCAGGTAGAACTCTACAACCTGAGCTGTGCCGTTCCCTGTCTGGAATTTAGCCACTTCGTGTTACATCGTAAAGAAGAGCCCGGCAACGAACAGATCAAACACGCTCTGCAATTCCTGCACCACGGCCAGCGTGGCTTCTATGCCTTAGTCACTGAAGGCCCCACCAAAAACTTCATCCAGGCCGGCGACCGCGTGTATAGCGCTGATTGACCAACCAGATATCCAGAATACACATAAAGGGGTTGCGCTATAAAGCAGGTTGCCGGTGAGGTATCATTGCTGATCTTTTTCCATGGACCTCTTCTCAAGCCGGACAGGCTTGTTTCAACGAAGTAGGATTTCCATTTGCAGATGTCGACAGGTCAAGAGTGCAAATTAAAACAAGACAACCTAAACAGCCCATTCATATACCAATGAAAGATCATGCTCAATTTATTTGCAAATAATAGATTGACTAATCCCTTGTGCATGTATCGCAGAATCTTTATAGATAAAAGAAATAATAACTGGTTCTAATGATGAAGAAATTGTTCCTTGTGCGATTACAACAAGATGTCCTCCAGAAACCAGCGTTCCACCTGTAGGTGATAATTTTATTTTTAATAAAGATTTATCAGTAATTCCACTTTGAGAGTACACCTGGGATACCCAAAGTAAATCTCTCCCCCCTGAATTGTATAACTCAAACTTTTGATTTATCTTCGAGCAATCTAGGACAAGTCCAGTATTTGGTGTTACTTCTAATTTAGGTGGCATTAATGTAGCAGTAGGGGTTGTGGATATATGGACCGTTGGAGTATTGCTTCCATTGACTGGCGGCGTACTTGAACACGCAACTAAAATTAAAGTAAAACAAAAAAGTACACACAATGAAGCATGACGTTTCATATATTTCTCCTTTTTATTGCATCCTTAACAAGAGCTTATTTGAAAAATGATTAGTCCAGCACCAATGACACAAACACGACCGTCGGAAGTCAGCAATGAATAGTGAAAACACATCCGTCCCCTCATTCCTGAGCAACCTTCACATCATAAAGGTGGAAGATCTCTGGCTTTTGTTTTCATTACATCTATCATGAATAGGTTTTTGAATAAGCTTTCATTGACTAACAAATGCTAAATGTTTAAGGCAATCCTCTCGTTTGGATGTATTGTAACAATATGAACAAAAGGGACAGTGGGCATATATATGTCCACTACCCCAGTTTATTCATATTGTCAGATGAAATTTAGAGGGTTCCTTCGACCTTCAACCATTCCACTCTCCATGGCTCCCACGCAGTGACATAACCTTGATTTAACCAATGACACCCACTATCAATATAATAGTAATAACCCCCACTTTTTTGTCGCGTTACACCGTATCTGACCCCAATGCTTTTTCCTGGGGGATATTATAGCTTATTGAATCTGTAAATGATCCGGAAATACTCATAGTCACAGATGCATTTAAGCTAGTTTCAACACCAGCAAGAACTACACCAGCATTAGCTTTTACTGACCCCCGACTGTAACCGAAGCATTAGCTGTGATTGTGGTAGACCATGATTTACTAACAGTCGTTTGTGTAGTGTTATTGTAATAGTATTCAGCACTTGTATTGACACGGTCTATTCCAAGATTATCGAGAACCCCACCACCATAGTCATAGGAATTAGTTGGTCCATCGCAAACGGTATTAGGAATTGGAGACTTTGAAGGTTTTGTTGCTGCCTGGGCGGTTGAGTTAGAAAAAAATACCGATGTAAACAGCACCATTGTTAAAAGCAATGATGCAATAAGTAACCTTAATTTTTTAGGCACACTAATCATATATCAGAGTCCTTCCTTATTTAAAAATCCACTGTTTCAAAAAACTTGGCTTACTTCTTTCTACTAGCTATTTTTAGTTAGCAGAAAATTAAATATAAGTGATACTATGTCCCTCCTTAATACATTTAAGAAATTAAGAGTATGAAAAACATACAATATTTCATAATTTATTATTAATCATTACTATAATCAAGTAAAAAATAACAATAAACCATCACCGGATCAGTATACATAGATATATAAGTATTGACAATACTTATATATCTATGTATACTGATCCGGATGCATTCTCTATTAAATATAAATAAGTATATAGCCTACATTTTGTAGGGTGATTGACACAAAACAACATTTCAGTAAGGGGTAGAACTATGCAGTAGTTCGCTGACGAGGTAACATTCCTGATCCTTTTCCATCGGCCTCTTCTCGAACCAGGCGGGCACGTTTCAGCGAAGTAGGATCTCCATTTGCAGATTCCGACAGGTCAAAGAGTACAAAAGGACATATGCATATCATGGCCTTTTCACTTACCCTGTTCTCCACCTGCCGCCTGTGATCCTTCACTCTATACACTGGCTTTCCCAGACTCCCTGGTGTTGGTATGACTCACACTACACATGCTTTCTGCACTCACTACTTTCCACAACATGCTCTTTTCCCTTTCAGATCCAGGTAGGTTGGCTAATCCAGAAACTTCCTTCTGAGTTTCTCCTGGCTGCACCAAGAATCTCATCAAGCGCGACACAACGCAAAGGCAAGCGGTCACCAGCCACAACGTAGCATGCACTGCTCCTGTTCCGACTTAAAAGGGAAAGAACCGTTACCCATTCTGCTTATTTTTTCTCATATGCTTGTGCTTATTCTCTTCTTACACTCAGAAATAAACACAGACTCTCACACAAATACACATTAGCAAATAAAGAAAAAGCACCTTCCTCAAAAAGAGGAAAGTGCTCTTCCATGCGCTACTTGCTTTTGCTTTTGGCAGATTTATTCGCCGTAGGGGACCCAGATGTTTTTGATCTGGGTGGCTTCACGCAGGAATTCTTCGCCTTCTCCCTGAGCACGCTGGAGCCAGTTGCGGCTCCGACCGTAGTTGACCCAGGTGCGTTTCATGTTGCTGATCGAACCAAGCTCGACGGCGGTGGAACCTTCGGCGCTGCCAAAGTACCACATGGCGTTGACATCATGATGCTCGGCCAGCACTTTGCTGAGCTCCTCACGATTTCCAGTGACGATGTTGACCACGCCAGCCGGCAGGTCCGAGGTCTCAAAGATCTGGTAGCAGTCGGTGGCGCTGAGGGGTGCGGTGGGTGATGGAAGCGCGACCACGGTATTCCCCATAGCGATGGCGGGAGCGACCAACGAGATGAAGCCGAGCAACGGATATTCATCGGGACAGGCGATACCGATGACTCCAACGGCTTCCTTCATAGCCAGGACCACACCACGCATCGGTGGACGATGGACGCTTCCCTCGTACTTGTCGGCCCAGGCGGCATAACTGAAGAGGCGAGACAGGCTGGTCTGGACTTCTTCCAGGGCATCGGCATACTCACGTCCGGTCTGCGCGACGATTCTGTGGGCGAACTCGGCTTCGCGTACAGCCAGATTTTCAGCCATATAATAGAGGATCTGGGCGCGATTATGCGTCGAAGCTCCAGCCCAGGCGCTGGCCTTGTGCGCAGCCTCGACCGCGTTACGGATATCTTTCCGATTACCTTCGCCAACTTCACCGATGACATGCCCACTGGCGTCAGTCACCGGCAGGCTATAGCCGGAGTCAGGACGCGCCTGCTTGCCACCGATAAAGAGTTTTGGCGTGCGATCAATGGCTGGTAGTGATGAGTTTTGCTCGTCAGCCACCAGAGCCTCTAATGCATCCGTATGGACGGCGCCATTGTTACTGGCCTCTTGCTCAGCGGCGGCGACGGTAGCCGTGGCGTTCTTCGCATGGGCACGGGGTGTAGTCCCGAACCACGCAGGTTTGACATACTCATAGAGCCCCTCTTTACCACCCTCACGGCCATAGCCGCTCTCTTTATAGCCACCAAAGCCACAGGCGGCATCAAAGAGGTTGGTACTATTGACCCAGACACTACCCGCTTTGACCTTAGGAGCGATATCCAGGGCGAGATTGATGTTGTCGCTCCAGATACTGGCGGCTAGTCCATAACGGGTGTTGTTGGCGATCTCAACGGCTTCAGCGGGTGTGCGGAAAGTGAGAGTTACCAGCACAGGACCAAAGATCTCGACCTGGGCCAGGGTAGCGGCCGGCGAGACATTAGTAAAGAGGGTTGGTGGGAAGAACGATCCGTCTGTCGGGCAAGCCGTAGATGGCTGCCAGAGCGTGGCCCCTTCTTTAACACCAATATCGACCAGATGCTGGATCTCGGCCCGCTGTCCCGGCGAAACAATAGCTCCGATATCCATGGTCTTATCCAATGGATTACCGATGCGCAGGTTTTCCATACGCGCACGCAGTTTGGCGATCAGACGCTCGGCGATATTTTCCTGCACCAACAAGCGGGAGCCTGCGCAGCAGACCTGCCCCTGATTGAACCAGATGGCATCCACCACACCCTCAACCACGCTATCCAGGTCGGCATCGTCAAAGACGATAAAGGGAGACTTACCACCCAGTTCCAGCGAGAGCTTCTTACCACTACCGGCGATTGACTTGCGGATACTGCGACCAACATCCGTCGAGCCAGTGAAGGCGATCTTATCGACATCGGGATGGTTGACCAGAGCATCGCCAGCCTTGGAGGCCTCGCCAGTTACGATATTGACGACACCCTTAGGCAGACCAACCTCTTGCAGGATCTCGGCAAACTTGAGCGCGGTCAGCGAGGTATAGCGGGCCGGCTTGAGCACAACGGTATTGCCCATAGCGATAGCCGGTGCAATCTTCCAGGCCATCATCAACAAGGGGAAATTCCAGGGGATAATCTGGCCAACCACACCCACGGGCTGATAGTTGGACAGTTCGGTCTCCATCAACTGCGCCCAGCCAGCATGGGAATAGAAATGGCGGGCAACCAGCGGAATATCCAGGTCGCGAGTCTCGCGAATAGTCTTGCCATTATCCAGCGCCTCCAGCACAGCCAGCAGGCGGGAATGCTTCTGGATATGGCGGGCAATCGCATAGAGATAGCGCGCACGCACATGGCCAGGAGTCTTACTCCATGACTTAAACGCCTGCCGCGCCGCCGCCACAGCCTTATCAACATCCCCTTTATCGGCCGCCGCGACTTTGGTCAGCGTCTTGCCAGTGGCGGGATTGTTGCTCTCAAAATAATTGCCCTGGGCTGGCTTGACCCACTGATTATTGATAAACAACTGAAACGGCTCATGCTCTTTAATCCAGGCCAGAGCCAGAGAAGACGCTTCAGGAGCCGGACCATACTCCATCGTTTCAAAAATTTCCATAACACTCATACTCGACGCCTCCCTCAACTAAACCATTGGATTTTCATACGCGGCCGCATACTGACCGGTGACGTAGTGCGCTAACTGGCGCTCGATATCCGACAACAGGCCACTGGCTCCAATGCGGAACAGTGAGTTGTTGAGCCACTCGTTGCCCAGTTCTTCTTTGATCAACGCCAGCCAATCCAGCGAGGATTTAGCGGTACGGATACCGCCGGCTGGCTTAAAACCAACTTTGTAGCCGGTCTGCTCATAATAATCGCGAATGGCACGCACCATTACCAGTCCGACTGGCAGGGTTGCATTGGTCGGCTCTTTACCGGTTGAGGTTTTAATAAAATCAGCCCCGGCCATCATACAGACCAGGCTGGCCATGCCGACGTTGCGCAAGGTGGCCAGTTCATGCGTGGCCAGAATCGTCTTCATGTGGGCCTCACCACAGGCCTCGCGGAACGCCTTGACCTCATCATACAGCGCCTGCCAGTTGCCGGTCAGCACATGATGGCGTGAGATCACAATATCAATTTCACGAGCACCAGCCGCTACCGAGGCCGTAATCTCCTGCAATTTCTGATCAAAGCCATTCAGGCCAGCTGGAAAACCAGTCGAAACCGCAGCCACAGGAATATCACTTCCCTGCAAGGCTTCAACAGCAGTAGCAACAAAATTATGATAGACGCAGACCGCTCCTACTTTCAGCTCGTCAAAGCCCAATTCAGTGAGAATCTCCTGTCGCACCGGCTGGCGTGCTTTAGCACAGAGGCGCAGCACATTCCCAGGAGTATCATCACCGGCCAGGGTGGTTAAGTCCAGGCAGGTTACTGCCCGCAACAACCAGGCCGCCTGCCAATCTTTTTTGACGGTCCGTCGTGTCGGCAGCGTAGCGGCGCGACGCTCAATAGCGCTCCGATTACTATGGACGCGATTTACCCATCCCATATCCAGCGGAAGACCTGGATTACGCACCAGGGCCTCGGTGGTCGCTGGCTCGGAGCCAGACGCAGACGCAGTACGCGATTTTGTCGTGGTCATAAATTTTTTTCCTTTGATGGTATACAAAAACATCCAACGAAACTACAAATACTTACCATAGCATGCGATAAAAAAGCCATCGTGAACGCCACTCACACGATTGAACAGCATAGGATAATGCTAACGCCAGCGCTCAACCAGGGCGATCCAGGATGCTTCATGGGCCGCCAGCAGGCGCAGCATAGCTACCGTCTGGGATGTCTCGCGTATACCAATCTGTTCTTCTTCTTCGCTCGTCACAGATTCGCCGAGCGAGCGACGCATAGTAAAAAGTAACCAGCCCAACCAGGTACCCATAAAACCATGCAGCGCGTCCCGGCCAGAGTCCTGGATCACGCCACCGGCGCTGGTATAGCCTTCAAGTATCGCTGAAAATATTTCTTCACGCGGTTGACCCGTGGCGATCCCACTCCAGGTCAGAGCCGCACTGACCAGTTCCATAGTCGGATTCATCCAGCCTGCGGCCTCCCAGTCGATCAACCAGGGCCTGTTCTCCGCACTCCAGATGACATTGCCGGGCTCGCAGTGAGTATGACTGACCAGCATATGCTGCCCCAGCACGGTTCCGGCCTCTTCATAGGCGCGGGTCCACTCAAGCAATTGAGGCAAGAGTGAGCGCACAGGATTAGCCCAGGGTAGGTTGAGATCGGATGCCTGGAAGGTCAGGATATCCCAATCATCATCATGGAAATGTTTCCACTCGAAAGCAGGCAATTCTGGAATAGTCAGTTTAACAGCATGGAGTTGAGCAAGCAAGGCTCCCAGCGCACGCGCCGCCTCCAGATCTACATTCGCGCACGTCAGGGTCTGGCCCGCGATCCATGGATAGACCAGCAGCGCCTGCTTGTCCAGCGAGTATATGACATCCCCAGCGGCCTGTGGCAGGGCCGCCACCGCAGGAAGCCCCTGATCCGCCATCAGCCGGGCGATTTTCTCGGACATCCGGTAGGTATCCAGCGTAGCGGGCTCACGCACAATCGCCGCATTTAACTGCTTGAGTGCAAACGTCCCCTGGCTCGTGGTCAACCGCCACACACGATGCAGGAGTCCGCCAGTCACCGCCTGAAGTTCACCGCAAGGCTCGCCCAGCCCCCCCATGGTACACACATGTCCAACATCTGCTGTATTCATGAAAAAAACCTCTAACTCCACTAGTGCTTTTGTGTCCCATGCGAGAAATATCGCCAGGCTTCCAGGAC
Organism: Dictyobacter vulcani; assembly: GCF_008974265.1. Lineage (GTDB taxonomy): Bacteria > Chloroflexota > Ktedonobacteria > Ktedonobacterales > Ktedonobacteraceae > Dictyobacter > Dictyobacter vulcani. The sequence continues at coordinate 103,713 of NZ_BKZW01000005.1, read as the reverse complement.
CACTCGATGTCTACAAGAGCCGCGTTATCCACTGCTAACTAGCACAAACTACAAACAACACAATTCTATCATAAGAATCCCAGCCTGAAAATTGAACCACATGCGCAACTATGTTAAACTGCACTATGCGATTCTATCGATTGTAATTGTTGAGCATTGAAAGGCGTATGTGGTGAGCGAAATACAAGCATCATTAGAGTGGACGTCTATCTTACAGGCAGTCCTGGATATGGACGTGCGGGCGTCGTTGTCCAGGTTAGATAAAAGCGGCATTGTAGCGTATACAGATGGGGCCTGCATCAAGAATCCAGGCGGGCCTGCTGGCTGGAGCGCCTTGCTCTGGGCGGCCTGCGACTCGGTCAACGGACAACTCCCATCACACGCCGAGTGCCTGGAGTGCTATGGTCATATTCCACGCTCCAAAACCACAACCAATAATCGTGCAGAGATCTCCGCAGTGCTGGCCGTCCTCTCGCTCGCGCCTCCCGCCCTACCACTCACCATTCATAGCGATAGCGAATACACCATCAAAGTTGCCACGGGCGCCTATCAAATGAAAGCCAATCCTGACCTGTGGGAGATCTATCGCAAGATGCTCAGCTATCGCAAGAGCGCACCAAAATTCAACTGGGTGCGTGGCCATGCAGGACATGAACAAAATGAGCGCGCAGACTACCTGGCCGGACTCGGAGCCTGGAATAAAGATGAGGGCGCCTTCGCGAAATGGCAACAATCCCAGACACCTGAAGCGCGCAGCGGCCTCTCTGGTCCTCAGGTGTCGCGGGTACGGCTGAATATCAAAAATCTCAAAACCTACTTCGATGCGATGGATGTCGACAACTCACGCATCACCCCTCAGGAACGCAAATTCATCGACGACATGACTAAACGCTGCCAGAAAAATACCTTTGTCCCATCCGAGAAACAAAATACCTGGATCCAGACGCTGGTCACCAAATATCGCCTCGGATAGGACTGGCGGGTGAACGCAGACAGAGGTTAGTGGTTTTCGTGATGATAGCGCATGGTCTCAACTCCTCTCAACAGAAAATGTCTGAAAAGTGTCACATATTTTCCTGGTTGCTAGCACCAATAAACACAAAACACTTTTCAGACATTACAAAAGACGACACAATTGGTTATGGCAGGACGATCCGTTTGGCACGTACCACGTTACGCTTATTCTTTGAACCTTCTACGACCACAACCGCACCCTCGGTCAATTCACGCATCGCTGCGTCCAGATCGGTGACATAGTGGCCATCATGATCAAAGATCGTGGTTTTTCCGTTGACAACGACAGCGCCAGGAGCCGGCTCACCGCTGTTTTTCTGCACCGCACCGGCGATGACATAGGTCTTGCGCTCAGAGGCATTAGGCGCTTTCGCGAAGACAGCGACCTTACGACCATTCTTCGAGAGCGACTCCATCACATCCGGCAGTTCATGGCTCAGCTCTTCTTGATGCTCTTTCTGCTTCTCTGAGATTTTATCTGCCTTCTTCAGTTCAGAGGCAGACAATGTCTCCTCGATAGCCGTCTGCTTCTGGTCAGCAGTCTCACCAGGCTGATCATCGTCTTTAGTAAAGCGGTGGAACAAACCACGCTTCAAGCGCTGACCAGTGCCTGAAGCCTCTTCATGTTCCTCATTGCTTACTTCGTTATGCTCGTCAGAATGATAAGCATGCTCAAACAGCTCATCATCATAAGCACAAGGAATCGCCACCGGTAACTCTTGTGGCAGGGTATCAATCTGATAGGTCACAAAGACCTGTTCCAGCTCAGTTTTATCCAGTTTGGACAGCTTTTTGTAATCAGCGGCACTGACATAATCTTTCAGCTTGACCGCGCTACCATCTACCTGTAAAGCCACGCTGGCCGGAATTTTGATGCGCAGATGAGAGCCTTTGAAGTATTCAGCAGTGGTATTATCGGGTTTCTGGCGCAGCAACAATGATGAAACCTGCTGCATGGTGCTCAATGGATTACCGGCTGTAATCACGCAAACATCGATCGCGCCATCATCAACATAGGCATCAGGAGTCATGCGCTCAACTTTAGCATAGCGCCGGGTATTGCCCAGCACCACCTGCATAGCCTCACCCTTCCACAACGAGTCGCCGGCCTCACCGGACTGAATCTCGATCGGGAAAGGATGCTGCGCGGGTAGTTCCTGCGCTGCCGCCAGGCCAACCGCAAAGGGTCCAATCTGATATTTGAGGGGTTTGGAGACATTGCCCATGACCGCCGCATCCAGACCCATGCCCGCCATCAACAGAAAATGATGACGCACTTTATCGCTTTCCTGGATGGCTTTCTTGCGAGATTTGCCCAGACCTGTCTCTTCTGGCTGATCTTCACCAGGAAAAGCAACTGAGCGCACGAAAAGGCATCCAACGTCAACTTTGCGCACCTCGCTATTGACCAGCGTCAATGCAGCTTTGACAGGATCAGAAGGAATACCAATCTCGCCTGCCCAGACATTGGCGGTTCCACCAGGAATCAAACCAACGGTCGGGCGCTTGCCTTTAAAGCTCATTACGCCATTGACAACCTGATTCAGCGTGCCGTCGCCACCATAGGCAATCACCAGATTCTTCTTTTGCTCGCTCGCGGCGCGGGCCTGTTGCATAATGTGGCCGCCATATTCTTTCAGACCAATCTCGGTCTTCCAACCGCCAGCCGACAGAACAGCTAAAATATCGGCCAGTTTAGCCGTGTTCTCTCCGGCACGGGGGTTGATCAGGAATGAAGCAGTTTTACCAGACATAGAATACCCCTTCGCTAATATATTTAAATGTTATCTATTTCTCATAGAATACGAGAAATTTCAGAGTCCAGTTTCAAACATAGGAACTACTCGCTGCAGGTACCATAGGGTAGGACAAACTATAAGCACATAGGGCATAGACAACGTGATAATAATTAACTTAAAATAGCTGTCAACAGGATGTTTTGGTAACAATTTGCAAGGATGGTAAGTTGTGGCATTGGAGAAGAAGCCATCCAGGCCCTCTTCCGCCAGGCCTTCCCCACCTGGTGGTCCGCCCTGGATATTTTCTATGACTGCCTGGGTGCAAGTATCGCCTATGTAATCTTTCAACTCTGGCAATACAGATTCAAAACAGTGAGAGCCAGGACTGAGTAACAAAAAGACGCCCCACCACGATGCTAAGCGGTGGGGCGTCTTACGGTATAGGTCAGTAGTTATTTGATCAACGCTTTAACAGCCTGAACGATGGCGTGAGCGCTGATACCAGCTTCTTCAAGCAGCTCGGCTGGTTTACCCGAGCTGGGCATCGACTGCACAGCCAGCTTGACGACCTGAGGCATCGGAGCGTCAACCTGGGTGAAAGCTTCCAGGACTGCTTCACCTAAGCCACCCTCGGGCCAGTGATCCTCAACGGTGATGATCTTGCCACCTGCCTCTTCGGCTGCGGTGAGCAGGGTCTCTTCGTCGATCGGTTTAACCGAATAGGCATCGATAACCCGGATATTGATCCCCTCAGCCTTAAGCTGATCATAGGCCTTAAGAGCCTCATGCAGCGTGATACCAGCCGCCACAACGGCCACCTGGTCTTTATCAGACTGATGGACAACCTTACTACCACCAATCGGGAAGGTGTCATCGGGACTGTAGATGACCGGTGTTTTTTCGCGCGTCGTACGGATATAGGAAATTCCGCCGTGGTTGGCCATTTCAGCCACCAGATGCGCCGCCTGATTGGCATCCGATGGATACAGGACGGTGCTATTAAAGACCGCACGCATCATAGCCAGATCCTCAAGGGCCATCTGGGATGGTCCGTCTTCACCGATGGAAACACCGGCATGGGAACCAGAGAGACGAATATTGGCGCGCGAGATGGCGGCCATACGGATAAAGTCATAGGCGCGTGACAGGAATGCGGCAAAGGTTGAGGCAAATGGAATCTTGCCGCGCACCTGGGTACCAACGGCAAAGGCAATCATCTGCTGTTCCGCGATATATTGCTCAAAGAAGCGATCGGGATAAGCCTTGCCAAACTCGTTCGCGTACGTCGAGTTACTCACCTCGCCGTCCATGACCACGACATCAGGATTCGCCGCTCCGAGAGCGAGCAAGGCGTCACCATAGGCTTTACGAGTGGCCTCGGTTGAGTTCAGCTCGTAGCGTGGCAGCTCAACTGGCTTTCTGGCTGCTTCTAGATCAGGCTTATCATTGGCTGGCTTCTGAACCGGGAAGACCATACTGCGCACCTGGGGATTCAATTCAGCGATGGCTTTTTGTTCCTGATCAGCATCCAAAGCTTTCCCATGCCAGCCGTCCTTATTCTCAAGGAACGAGACCCCTTTACCTTTCATGGTTTTAGCGATGATAAAGGTGGGTCGATCGGTTGTTGCGGCGGCCTGACGATACGCATTGTCAATCTCTTCGTAGTTATGGCCATCGATCACAATCGAGTTCCAACCAAAGGCGCGACCACGTTCAGCATAGGCCTCAGTATTCCAGCCCAGCTCGGTCTCACCACGCTGTCCCAGACGGTTACAATCCAGTACCGCGATCAGATTATTCAATTTATAATGGCTGGCCAGATGGAACGCCTCCCAGTTGGAACCTTCAGCGCTCTCACTATCGCCGAGCAAGACCCAGACCTTGTACGGAAGTTTATCCAGATACTTGCCAACGGCAGCGATACCAACGCCTACCGGCAAGCCCTGTCCCAGAGAGCCAGTTGCGACATCAACCCAGGGAATCTCCGGGGTCGGATGGCCAGCCAGACGGCTACCAAATTTACGCAAGGTCAGTAGCTCTTCATCGCTGACCGCGCCGGCTGCTTTGTACATTGAATACAGCAGTGGAGCGGCATGGCCCTTCGACAAAATGAAATGATCGTTATTCGGATTCTTGGGATTGTCAAAATCGTAGTGGAAGTGGCTTAACATCAGGACCGACATCAGATCGGCGGCCGACATAGATGAGGTAGGGTGTCCGGAGCCTGCCGCGGTCGTCGAACGAATACTATCAACACGTAGTTGTTGAGCAAGATTTGTCCATTGCTGTACCTGAGAAGTTTTTTCTGCGGTTGTCATATCTACTCCTAACTATACGAGTATCTTACACGTGTATCTGGGATTCATTACGTCTGCACACATCATAGCAAATAACGCAACAAATGTCTCCTGATCCCTTCATCGAAAAAGGTAGAGAATAAACAGTTGATGCAGTTGCTCTACCGAATGAGAGCAAGAAATACCAACTCCCTCTTATTACTGTATAGAATCCAACAAGGCTGCAGTATTCTCTACACAGCAGCCCCTGGCGTGTTTTTTGATCATTTTCCTGCGCTGGCAGGAAGAGCCCGGGGCGTTGTATCCAGCATAACGCAGTCTGGACACCTTTTAACACGAATTGATGCGAAGTAATAGTTTCAGTACGAAGACAATAGAAGCACAAGAGAGAAATAGCCTGAAATAAAATATGAGACATACACCGCCGTTTTTGGATCAGTTGTGTATGTCTCATCAAGGGCTCAAGCGAATTAACGATTGGCCTTTGGGGCCAGTGCCCAGAACAGCAATCCTGCCAGCACGAAGAACAAGACCAGCATGAAACTCATGATGGGATCGATTACATCGCTGATGGAAAACTGGAAAACGGCTGCTGCGAGTAAATAGAGCAACCAGAGTCCTCCCAGGACGGGGAAAATGTATAACCAGTTGAAGCGTGCACGCGGATGGGATGCGCGGGCGACAACTTCGTAGTCTGAATTAAGTGGCTCCATATGTTACCTTTCATTCATGACCGAGTGCTTTTCTGCTTCTGTCGCAAGCGGTCGGAAGACACATTTCGTCTAATCGATGCTAGAAATATGCCGGGTTAAGCAAATGATAGATGATATCTTCAAGATGGCCGTCATTGAACGGCTTCTTTAAATTCAAGACATATTATAGTCGTTCGTTCCCATCAACGCAACTTATGAAGATATCAAAAACAATCGTGGGGCCAGCCACGAACCCACGTGATGCGTAGTTACAACATCTGCGTCTAAATAAAAAAAAGGCCTTTAGTGGCCATAGCTATAGTAATCTAGCTGATTTTCATCGGATCCGTCGGGATACGTGGGTGCGAACATGTCGTCCAGGAATGAAATAGTGGGAAAACTTTGACGTTTATTAAAGTGGCGACGCAGTTGAAATGCACTTACATGATACGTAGAGCCGTCGGAGGCGGCGATAAGATGTCCTTCGGCAATTGCGCTACAAACATCAGCAAGAGTCGGGATATGGTCAGGCATGAGACTCCTCCCCTACAAATATACTGCGGCGTGCTTGACAATCGACGCAACAACAGTTGAAAACACTCAGTACCAATTATGACACGGATCAATACACAAGCTGGTTTCATCCATAATCATGTCTTTCAGGACACTGGCTAAGCGCCTGCGGTCTGTGGCAATCGGCTGCTGATTTCTTGGACCGCAATCTCCAATTGCCACGCATTGGTCCCTGGCGTTTAGCCCCTCACTCGCCACCGCTACCTGGGATATGTGTCTCTACTTCTTCAGAATCTTCCTGATTTGGGTCATCCATGACCGCATCATCATCCAACAAACCCTCATAGGATCAATATACATCACTCGTCGGATCAGGTCAATCTGTTTGATGACCTCTTTTATGGCTGGGATAAGAAATTGCTGACCCTGTGGACCTTTGAGCACGTAGACGTCATTACACCGGTGGTCCAGATATCGGTAATGGTACCAACTTCCTGTCCATTCATGCGCAACACTTGCAGACCCATGATGTCATGCTGATAATAAGCATCGGGAGGGAGCGTAGAAAGCTCTTCAAGGGGACCACAATCGCGCGCCCGCGCAATTTCTCGGCCGCATTGGCGTCATCTATGCTCTTGAATTTGATCAGCAGCAAATCCCCTTTATGAGGGCGCACGCTTTCAATCGCATAGCGTGTATAATCGGGTGCAAGATAGATCGCTTTGAGTTTGACAAAGCGATTGGGGATATCACTCAGGGGGAAAACTTTAACCTCACCCCGGATACCAAAAGGGGCCACTATATTGCCGATAGTAGCCCATTCTGTCGTGTTTTTCATGGTACTTAGCTCTTTTTCTGCCTGACCAGCCTGGAGAACGAACACCAACACGATACAACTAGCCCAGGGGCCAGAGATGTGCTGGGCAGAGTGGCTTGCGCTGCGAGCTGGTACACACTTAACTTTATTGAATCTCTAGCGAGGTATGACGACCTTCACGTGTTCCGCCTGCGCGCATTAATGTGCGCATGGCCTTTGCAACACGCCCCTGGCGACCAATCACTTTACCAAAGTCATCAGCCCCCACATGGAGTTCTAACACGAGCGCATTGCGGTCATTGCGAACTTCACGCACCTCGACGGCCGAGGGGTCGTCTACCAGTGACTGAGCGATATACTCAATCAATTTCCGCATAATAGTATCCTTACTGCAGATACAACTAAGCCTTTTTCGATGCCTGCTCAGCAGTAGCAGCTTTGGCTGCAGCTTTCTCCTGAGTGAAACGGTCCAGAATGCCGGCGCGCTTGAGGAGCAGAGTAACGGACTCTGTAGGTTGCGCACCATTTTTTTAACCAACCGAGAGCTTTTTCCTCATTGATATTGATGGCGGAAGGCTCGACGCGTGGGTTATACCAACCGATATTTTCGATAATGCGGCCATCACGAGGAGAACGTGCATCAGCCACTACAACACGATAGCTAGGGGCTTTCTTCATCCCCGTACGTTTTAAGCGAATTTTGACAGTCATGCTTTGTTATTTCCACCTCTGCCCCACACAAAGGGGGCTGTATTTTCAGCAGCGCCACGTTTTACATAGCACTAAAAGTGCCCCTAAATTACGGCTTGATTAGAATAGCACGCAGCAGCTAAAATGTCAATGTTCATGGACACGGCCAACCATCCTCCCTCGTAGGTTGGGCCCTATGATTTTTCACTTTTAAAGAAGATATAAAAAAAGCTCTCCCGCCTGCGGCGGGAGGGAGGGGGAGAGATGATCGGGGACACCCCGAACCCCGGCAGGAGGGGCTCGACGCCCCTCCTGCACCTCCCCGCTATATACGCGCCGTCACAATCGAGGGCAAGCCTCGAACCTACGGATTGTGGCTGGTTTTTAGCCATCACAATCGAGGGCAAGCCTCGAATCTACGGTTGTTCGCCGATATGGTGCAGGCGTACAAAATTGGTGCGCATGCGACTGGCGACGGGCATGCCACCCATGATGACGATGCTATCGCCTTCCTGGATTTCGTGTTCTGCCTGCAATTTCTTTTCGACGATATCAATCAGCTCTTCCGTTGAGCCGGTGAGTGGAATGATGTGCGGCCAGACACCCCACCAGAGACATAGGCGATGATAGACACTTTCAGAAGGAGTATAGGCCATCACTGGTGTGCGCGGACGATCTTTCGAGATTAACTGAGCTGAGGCGCCACTTCTGGTGAAGACCGTAATATATCTGACGCTGGCCTCTTCAGCCAGGGCCTTGGCCGCATGGCAGACTGCGCGATCCTGTGTCAGCAACGGCGCATGACGTTGATAGTTTGTCAGGCCCTCACTCTCAGTCTGGCGAGCAATACGGTCCATCATCTTCACGGCATCAATCGGATACGCACCCGCAGCGGTCTCGGCGCTTAACATCACAGCATCGGTTCCATCCAAAATAGCATTAGCGACATCGCTAGCTTCGGCACGTGTCGGCCTTGGATTGGTAATCATCGATTCAAGCATCTGCGTGGCGGTAATCACTGGCAAACCAAGATCATTACAGCGAGCAATTATATGTTTCTGGATCAGCGGCACAGTCTCGGGAGCCATCTCCACACCCAGATCACCACGCGCAACCATCACGCCATCGGTGACCCGTAAGATCTCATCGAGCCGCTTCACAGCCTCAGGCTTCTCCAATTTAGCAATCAAAGGAATGGGACCATTGGAGCAATCTAATTCAAATTCAGCCTGAATAGCTTCAATTTGCTGTCGGGTTGCCAGAATATCTTCGGGCTTACGCACAAAACTCAGCGCGACATAATCCACTCCCTGTCGCACACCAAATTTTAAATCCTCTAAATCCTTCTGGGTCAAAGAAGGAGCACTAACCGCAACTCCTGGCAGGTTAATACCCTTATGCTCTTTTAAAAGACCACCATGTACAACTTCGCAACGCACGTCGGTCGCATCTTTGCCAATCACACGTAACTCAAGTAGTCCATCATCGAGCAAAATGCGATCACCAACTTTGACATCCTGCGGTAACTGTTGATAGGTCGTCGCCACACACTCAGCGGTCCCCACAATATCACGCGACGTAATCGCAATCTGAGCCCCATCGACCAGCCGCACGGGTTGCCCCCCTTCGAGGAGTCCTGTGCGAATTTTCGGTCCCTGGAGATCTTGCAAGATAGCAACCGGAACATTCAGGCGCTTCGAGATAGCACGAATACTTGCTATGACCTTCGCATGGCCTTCCTGCGTACCATGTGAGAAATTTAAGCGGGCCACGTTCATTCCTGCAAGCATCAGCTTCTCAAGCTGTTCGTCACTATTGGTCGCGGGTCCGATGGTGCAGACTATTTTGGTGCGTCGCATATACTTGTTCCTCATCTAATAAAATACTTCAAGGCTTTACTTGCCTCCTCTTTGGACTGATGACTACGGTTGCCTGATAATTACCAGCCATCGTACAGCAATTGTAGCATTGTCAAAATAGAGGCCGCAATACGTAGCGTTTATTTATATGTTTAAGGATTTTGTCTACCCGGCTTTCAAGCATATATGCTATACTCTGAAAAGAATATCCCTTAAGGACCGCGGCGGATAACAGTGCAGTTAGCCGCCGCATGTCATTGCAATGACGCACTGAATGCCATTGGTATAATGTAACGTTGGTATTCATCAAGATAGAGATGGAGTAATAGCAGCAATGACCACGAAGGAACATAAGGCAATACCAGTACCTCAGGTAGAAGCACGAACTCCGATCCCCCCACAAAACTTACGCGTGCCCGGGCCAACTCCTGTACCACAAGAAGTGCTGGATGCTCAGGCGGCTCCGATGATCAATCATCGTGGCCCCGAATTTTCTGCACTGATGAAGCGAGTGACCCCGCGTTTGCAATATTTTTTCCAGACAGCTTCCCGGTTTTGACCTATCCAGCCTCCGGTACAGGTGGACAGGAATGTGCCGTGGTGAATGTCTTTTCGCCTGGTGATCATGTCGTCTCGATTATTATTGGAAATTTTGGTACTCGACTGGCTAAAATCGCTGAGGCCTATGGCTTAAAGGTCTCGCGCATCGAGTTTTCCTGGGGCGAGGCCGCTGATCCTGCTATCGTGGAAGCGCGGCTCAAAGAACTGACTCCTTACAAGGGTGTGCTGATGACGCACAACGAGACCTCAACCGGCGTTACCAATAACATTCGCACCCTGGCCTCCATCGTGCGCACGGTAAGTCCTGAGGCACTGGTGGTGGTAGATGCGGTCAGTTCACTGAGTAGCCTGCCCTTAGAAATGGATCTCTGGGACCTGGATGTGGTCTTTACAGGTTCACAAAAAGGTTGGATGATTCCTCCTGGTATCATGATGATTGCCGCCAGCGAGCGCGCGTGGCAGGCACATAAAAACGCGAAACTTCCCCGCTTCTACTGGGACTGGACCTCAACGCGTAAGCAGTTAGACGCCAGCTGGCAGCATCCAACCACCCCTCCAGTCTCTTTGTTCTATGCGCTAGATGTAGCCCTGGAAATGATGTTGGACGAGGGTCGTGAGGCGATCTTCGCACGCCACAAAAAAGCTGGTGAGTATGTGCGTGACCGTGTTCAGGCCATGGGACTCCATCTGCTGGCCACCGATGTCAGATATGCCTCCAATACCGTCACCGCCATTAGGCTCCTGAAGGTATTGAAACCAAAGCGCTATTGAAAAAACTGCGTGAAGGCGACAATATCGTGCTGGCCGACGGACAGGATCACATGAAGGGCAAGATGTTCCGCATCGGACACCTGGGATACTTCACGGACAGCGATCTGGAGCAGACATTGGATGCCGTCGAGCGCCACCTGAAAGAGCTTGGCTACCGGGGATAAGCCAGCCCATACAGCGAGAAAGAGAGCAAAATCCATGGCAGAAGTACGTGACGAGGTCGAAAAACTACAAGGACAGACAGGTCCTGTGAAGATCCTGATTACTGATCGTATCGCACGCGAAGGCGTTGACTTTCTGCGTGAGCAACTGCCGGCAGCCCAGATTGATGAGCGACCTGGACTGAAACCGGAGCAGTTAAAAGCGATCATTGGTGACTATAGCGCACTGGTCGTACGCAGTGAGACACAGGTGACCGGCGATATTTTAAGCGCGGCACATAATCTGAAAATCGTTGGCCGCGCTGGTGTGGGCGTCGATAATATCGATACCGCAGCCGCCACGCGCCAGGGTATTATCGTCGTCAACTCTCCCACCGGCAATATTATGGCCGCGGCAGAACATACCATTGCCATGCTGATGGCACTGGCCCGCCATGTTCCAGGCGCCGATGCCAGCATGAAAGCCGGGAAGTGGGAAAAGAGCCGCTTTCTGGGTATCGAGGTACGCAATAAAACACTGGGCGTCATCGGCCTGGGCAAAGTAGGTATGGCCGTAGCCAGACGGGCACAGGGACTGGAAATGCAGATCATTGCCTTTGATCCTTTTGTCTCCGCTGAACAGGCCCGCAAATCCAATGTCACCATGCTCAGTCTGGAAGATGTGCTGAAGCAGGCTGATTTTATTACGCTGCATACCTCACTGACCAGCGGACCCAATGGTACCCGTGGGCTGATCGGCGAAAAAGAACTGAGTATAATGAAGCCCGGCGCGCGCCTGATCAACTGCGCTCGTGGTGGACTGATCGATGAAGAGGCACTGCTGAAGGCTCTCAATGAGAACCATGTCGCTGGCGCAGCCCTGGATGTCTTTAGCCAGGAGCCAATCCGAGACAACGCGCTCTTAAAACAGCTTGTCGCCCATGAACGCATCATCGCCACCCCACACCTGGGAGCCTCCACCGAGGAAGCACAGGTCGGAGTCGCCACCGATGTCGCAGAGCAGATCGTGTCAGTCCTGAATGGCGGCTTCCCACGCGCGGCCGTCAACGCACCACTGATCCTGCCCGAAACACTCAAAATCCTGCAGCCCTATATGGTCCTGATCGAGAAAATCGGTCGGCTCTATACCCAGTTGCAGCCGGAGCCACTGCGCAAAATCGAGCTGACCTATAGTGGTGAAATCGCCAGCTATGACCTGCGTCCACTGCAGGCCGCCCTGGTCAAAGGTTTACTCGAATCGGTCTCCGACGCCCATGTCAACATGATCAACGCCCAGGTCCTGGCCAGGGAATGGGGTATCGAGATTGTTGAGCAGAAATCGACCACACCGGCCGAATTCGCCAACCAGGTCACTGTACGCGTCAGCAGCGAGAGCACTGGCAGTACTGCCAACCAGGATAACTACGTCAATGTCATCAGTGGCACCGTCATGCACGACGAGCCCCGCATCGTACAGGTCGGACCCTACTGGACCGAGTTTGTGCCCGAAGGCCCCATTCTCATCTGCCGCAACATCGACCAACCCGGCATGATCGGCCTCGTCGGCACCGTCCTGGGCAAAGCGAAAGTCAATATCCGGCACATGGACGTTGGCCCCAGCGTACGCAAAGCCCGTTTCTATGACACCGGACGCCCCTCGGAGTCCGCGCTCATGGTGATCTCCGTCGACAACCCCATTCCCCAATGGGCCCTCGACGAAGTCAACCAGACCGGCACCATCTACGGCGTCAAAATGGTCAATCTCTAATCATATCCATCCCGGCAGGCCCTTTGATTGTTTTATGATCAAAGGGCCTGTTACATATAGAGAGCTGTGCTGATTTTCCCATCATGTTGAATGACAGGCAAATAACCAAATAGTATAACTATTGACCAAAAAAATTCCCACTGCTCAACAATGTGGTTATAATGGAAATGGCAGAAGGAATTATACATATTTTATAGTCCAGGTGTTTTCCCACTGCTGAATAGATACATTCCTATTTTTAGTGGAATGTTGAAGGGACTCAGAGAATTCATGCCATTTAAATCTTCTAAAGTACGTTTTCAGCAGAAGAACGCTGCTTCCGAGCCAGCCAGGGAGGAGGCATCGCTCTCGTTACCAACACCACGACAAGATACCCTGGCATAGATAGCATAGAGACAAAAACGCCAGAAGGGCTAGCCATATCTGAGCAAAAACAGCAACCAGACGAGCATCCACATCCCATTACCATGGTGGACACTGCTATCGTTTCTGCTTGCAATACACTACCAGCCACAGAACAGCCAGCACGCGCGGCTCTCTCTGCGCTGGATACAACTGCCGTGCCCACTGTCAACCAACCAACCACGAACCGCACGGCTCTCTCAGAACTGAATACCAGCATCGTTCCCAGTGTCGCCAGGCCAGCACCAACGCCCACGCCTGCCCCAGCACTGGAAGTACAACCAACGGCAGGCATCGAACTGGTCAGACATTCTACACCCAGAACACAACCCAAAAGCAGTCCGGATGCCGCGCATGAAGCCTCGACAAAAACAGAGGTGCAGCCCAAAAAAGCCAGTCGGAAGTCCGCCAAAACACCTGCAGTGGTACCAGGACGCGATGCACCAGTACGCTACACCTATTGGATAACCCTTGGTTATCTAACCCTGCTGGCCTATATCATCATCCAATGTGTGTTTATCCTGCAACGGCAAAGCGGTCCTCGTATGGACGAAGCCACCTATATTGTGGCCGGGATACGTACCTTGCAAGGACAGGGTATTCAGGACGGCTATTTATCCTGGTTCGCGGGTTCGCTGCTCTGGCCACTGCTGGCAGGACTCGGCTTTACGCTGAAAGGGTTGCTACTGGTACGCTTTACGGCCATGGCCTTTGGCTTTGTGACCCTGGTGGCCCTGTATAGTGCGACTAGAAATCTCTTTGATGCCAGAGTGGCTTGCTTTACAGCCATGGCATTTGTAGCGAATAGTACCATGCTGGTTCTGGGACATCTGGGTGTCTCTATGTCTCCTGCGGTAGCGTTGCTGGCTATCAGCCTGGCCTGCCTGTCACAACTCACTAACCATCCCCATCGCTTCTGGATCTGCGCTGCGGCCGTCGCTTTTGCGCTGGCCGTGATCACTGAATATCTGGCCGCATTGATGCTGCTGCCTCTGCTGGGCGTGCTGGCCTATGTACGACAGGATAAGAGGCGCACCGATATTTTTCTTTTCCTTTTCCTGGCCACGGGTCTCTTCTTAGCTTTCCTGCTCTCATTTCAATATCAATTTGGGGATTGGGTGAGCAGCGTGACAAACACGGTGGCGACTCCACGCACCTCCCGCCTGGCGCTACTTATGACGCAGGCCTACTTTACTGGTATCCCATGCGTGATTGCGGCACTGGGATTTTTGCTGGCCGGCAAAAAGAAACTGACGATCTTTCTACTCATCGCCAGCGTCTTATTTCCGCTCTATCATGGATTAACTGGTATCGCAGCCGATATGGATGGCAATGCCGGCTTTGGCTTCCTGTTTCTATATCCCTTGATCGGATTAGTCTGTGCCTTGCTCTGGAAGCGCATGTTCCTGCTCAAGTTCCTGGCACTGATAGTCCTGGCAGGACTGATCGTGCTGGGCGTCTATCAATATCCCAAACTGGACAATAATTGGCCAGATATCCGCCAACCCGCCACCTATCTGGCCCAGCAAGCAAAACCTGGAGACACATTCTTGATCAATGACTCCTGGTCCTATAGTATGTATCTTTATGCACAGCACAAAATCAAAGCCCCAGATGCAGTCCTGAATAATTACCAGATTACCCATAGCAAAGCAAAGATCAATATTTGTCAATATAATTGGTTTGTAGAGACCAAATGGAGTAATAGCTGGCCAGCCACTATCACCAAACAATTGCGTGCCTGCAAAAACTTTGTGCCAGTCTATTTTTATGAGCAAAAAGACACAGCACTCAAGAGTAATTTCCAGATACTCAAATACACTGATACAGTCACCATCTGGAAAAATATCAATAGCCACATAACGACAAACAAAACGCCTGGCCCTTCTAAGGCTGGAAAAAAATAGTAACAGATGAAAAAGGTAAGCTAACATGGACAACATTTCATCTAGATACCCGGATGATCAACAAGGGCCGAAGCAAGGGGAAACTCGAGGAAAAACTGATACAGCGAGCAGCCTGAAAAGGCCAAGGAAGTTTCGCTATACCCAACCAGAGAGCGCGGCAACACCGGTACAAGAACCGAGAGGTTTCCAGGCACACCAGGCTACCACCCCCACGCACGCAAATTTTGTGCCAGCGGATGGAGCAGGAGGACAGGTAGACTTTCTTCCTCAGTTTCCCTATCGACCGGAACCGCCAATTCAGGAATTCAAACAGGCCAGAATAACACACCATCTGCACGATTCCGCCGTGCCGACGCAGGCCGTTGTGCCACCAGAACAGAAGCAGCCATGGGGGCACCAGATATGCCCACTCAGGATATGAAGCAAGACGAGGTGAAAAAGAGTCTGGACGCATCCGAGATGCCCACTCAGGCTATCTCACAACAAACGATAGCCGAGGAATTGGCCAGAATAGTCAAAGCTTCAAATCCCCACCTGCACATCTCAAAAAATCAGGTGGCACACAAAAATTCAACCGCAAAGACCTGGTTACACGCCAGTCGTCCATGGATGGAATCCAGGAACCATCCTGGGTCGATAAAAAGCTCTCGACGTTTGAGATGCTGGCAACCCATCCCATCCAGGCCATCAAAGAGATTACGCGCCTGGACAAATTTCAGACGGTCCCGATGGCAACACTGCGTGGCGTTCCTACCAGCCAGAGTGCGAACAGCCTTAAATTACGTCTGAGTGGTCTTTTCTTTGCCGCCACCGCCGTCTACTACCTGGTCTGGTTGCAGGGGATACTTAATAAAGCCGCCCTGTGGCTCTCGATTCCTTATTTTATTGCCACCGTGTACATGACCTTATTGATCTTAATCACTATTTTCAATAACTGGCAGCGCACCATTCCAATCCTGCGCAAACATCCATTACGGGACGAACCACAGGTCGCGATCATGATTCCGACCTATGGTGAGCCAATTGAGATGGTCCAGACAACCATGGAGAGCGTACTCAGTCAGGAATGGCCACAGGATAAAATGCTCCTGATCATCGGCGATGATAGCCATCGGCCCGAAATGAAAAAAATGATCCAGACGATGAAGCAGCATTTTCCTTTGCCCAAATTGATCTATTTTGAGCCACCACGCAAAGGGAATCCTGCCCGCAAAGGCAGCGCCAAAGACGGAAATCTGAATGCCATGCTGGACTATGTCTCGACCGAGTTTCCAGAGATTGAGTTTATCGAGACCCGCGATGCGGACGATGTGGTGGGTACCCCCCACTTCTTGCGCTACGTCATGGGTCACTTCCAGCAGCATCCAGAGGTCTCCTACATTCAGACCATCAAAGACACCCTGGTCAGTACTGGAGATCCTTTTGGTAATCGCCAGACGTTCTTTTATCGCGGCGTCATGTTTGCCCGCAACGCCACCAACTCGGTCTTCCCCTGTGGCAGTGGTCTGCTATGGCGTAAAGAACAACTCCACAAGATCGGTGGCTTCCCAACCTGGAATCTGGTCGAGGATCTCTATTCCGGCTATGTCGCCATGCGCAATGGACTCAAAGGAACATATCTCCCCATCGTAGGAGCAGTCGGCCAGGTCTCGCCCGAGGATATTCCCAACGTCTACAAACAGCTCGGCACCTGGGCGCTCGATACCCTGCGCATCTTTTTCTGGCAGAATCCCTGGGTCACCAGAGGACTATCCTTCCGCCAGAGAATGCAATTTACCGAACTCGGCTTCTTCTATCTGCTCAGCCTGCCGCTACTCTTATTTATCATCACCCCGATCATCGACCTGGTCACCGGCATTCATCCTTTTATTTCTGACAATCTGGCCTATGTCATGCACTTCTGGCCCTACGCCCTCGCCACCGAGATCCTGCTGGCCTTTATTGGAGACTCCACCACCTTTGAAGAGATCTGGCGCGCCCGGCAGATCTGGTTTGGCATGATCTTTGTCTTTATTAAAGCCGGCTGGCTCGCGCTGTGGTATGGTCCCAATAAAAAGCCCGCCTACAAAGTGACCCGTAAGACGCAGCAGGCAGGACTCTATTTCCGCGAGACGGCCACTCAGATTGGCTTATTTGTGCTTCTGCTGGCAGCCATTATCTTCAACCTCGTCACCCATCCAGATATCAAAGGAGCCGACCTGGGTTCCATCTTCTGGGCCATCTTCTATATGTTCCTGCTCACCGGTATCATCAGTAAAAGCTGGTTTGGTGTCAGCTTCAAAAGAAAAGCCCTGAAAGATTAAAACCACAAAAAAAGCTCATCTTCCTTTTGCCGAAGATGAGCTTTTTTTGTGGTTTTGTTTGAGCTTGAGAGTTAGCCAGCACGATAGCGACGACGGTGTCCGAGGCCACGGGTCAACACATGCCAGATGGCAATCATGATGATTGCTCCGATTAGTCCGCGCAACAGGGGAACACCAAACAGGTTAAAATCGCCAATACCAGTGATGTTGATCACTCTGGTCATCAACCAGACACCAATCACACCAGCGATAATCGCACCAATAATGCCAAATGGAACCTTCCAGCCAACGATATATTCTGCAATTACCCCAACCACGGCTGCGATCACAATATACATGATAATGTCAAAGCCGATGGTCCATACATTGGAGCCAATCTGAATTTTTACAGCGTCTGCAAGAACCAGCATAAAATTCTCCTTTACGTCGTCCCTTATTTCTTTGTCAGGAAAACGCACGTTGCCTTGATAATAAAGTTCATAAGATCGGTAAATAAAAAACTGCGTAACCATGCGATCGACAAATATGCTCTTCCCTATCTATACGTTTTAACACGACTATAAAGTTTCGAGAAAAGGCACAAAAAATGAATAGGACAAAAAAACCTATGGCTGACGTTACTTTTGGGATGGGCATTGTAGAATATACAACATAAGGTATATGCTCTACGTAAGATCTAAAGAAGAGCCTATCAGCTAAACTGTGACACTGCAAACCAAGGAAAGGACCCAGGATTATTCTTTTATGAATACTGCCACCCCTTCAGTTCAAGCTCAACCTTCTGCGCAGCCGACGCAAACGCAAGCTCGTTTTGCCTTTCTCATTTTGCTCATCATAAATATCCTTAACTACACCGACCGCTCTGTGCTCGCGTCGGTACAGACCCTTATCCAGCCAGAGTTCCATTTGACAGATATTGATCTCGGCCTGCTGAATTCCTCATTCCTATTTATCTATGGGTTGGCCACACTGCCCATTGGTATCTGGGCGGATCGAGGCACGCGCAAGAATATTGTGGCGATCTGTGTGACACTCTGGAGTATCGCCACAGCATTGAGTGGCCTGACACGTAACTTTCTACAACTCTTCCTGACACGTTCCGTGCTGGGTATTGGCGAAGCAGGCTATGCTCCGGCCTCCGTCTCACTGATCGGCGACTACTTCCCCAAAGAGAAACGTGGCCTGATGCTCTCCGTCTGGTCCATTGGTAATTTGATTGGAACCGCTCTAGGACTGATCATGGGAGGCATTATCGCCGAAGCATTCGGTTGGCGCTGGGTCTTTTATATTGTTGGCATTCCAGGACTCCTGGCCGCCTTTTTCATCTGGCGCGCTGTAGAGCCCAGACGCGGAGCTTTTGATCGCGTAGATGGGAATAGCAGTCACGAGACCACGTCTGCACATGGCAGTATCGGTAGCGATATCATCAAGGTCATCCGACAACTTCTTAAAACACCGACATACTGGGTATTGGTAGCTGCCTTTATCTGCAGCTTCTTTATCATCGGAGCCGCACTCTCCTGGATTCCAACGTTTCTGCATCGCGATTTTGGTTTGACGGCTGCCAGAGCTGGCACTGTCTCTGGTGGTGTGCTGGCCGGAGGTAGCCTGATCGGAACATTGATTGGCGGCTGGCTCTCCGACTATCTGCAGAGAAGGATGCCTCAGGGACGGATGCTGGTCACTACTATCGCCTTTCTATCAGGCGCCCCCCTGACCTGGCTCGCACTCTCTATGCATCAACTGCCAGCCTTCATCACCGTCTTCTCCATCGCCATCATTTGTCTCAGCCTGAGCCTGGGACCGATCCAGGCCATCATCCAGGATATAACCTTACCAGAAATACGCTCCACAGCAGTGGGCCTGGCCCTCCTGCTTGGTCACCTGCTAGGAGATGCCGCATCGCCACTGATCGTTGGTATCATCAGTGATAGCACCCACTCCCTTGGTTTCGCTTTACAGGTCACCGGCCCCACCTGCCTCCTGCTGGCCGGCCTGATCTGTCTCATCGGCATCAAGACCGTGCCCAAAGATATGGAGAGGATGCACAAGCACCTCAACCAGGAACGATCCGCCGTGTAGCTTCGTGGCTAGACCAAAGTACCGGCAGCGCTGGTCGCTAATACGTTTCACGTAAGCCTTTTTCTGGACGAGATTGACGAAAGCATCTAAGCCGATCAGAGGCCCAGTGACTTCAAAGGATCAAGAAAAGCGAACAGGTAGGTTCGACCCTTTGGGTCGATTCGTGCCTGCATGATATCCGTGCTTGACCATGAGCAAGCCTCTTCACGCCTTGCTTCACCGCTTTTTCACTTGCGTGATCCTGCGGAGGTGAGGGTATCGTGGAGGCAACCGAATCGACCCAAAGGGTCGAACCTACACGTTTTACCCCTCTTGATCCTTTGAGAAGGTGTTCCTTCACCGTCATGCTATCATTTCAGCCATTCAATCCTTAAGTGAAACGTATTAGCGATATGTTGAGAGATGGTTCGACGTGACCAGCAAGCAAGGTGTACGTGGAGAGGGCGCCACATGCGGAGGCCGCACTGCTGCGTTTGCGCAGGCCAGCGTGCAAGCACGACGCGCAGTGCTGTGGCGCCTACAGGGATCGTGTGTGCCGTGGCTTGCTCGCGCAGCAACGTGGTAGGAGAGCGCGTGGATCCTCCCCGTACCGGTGCGCAAAGGATCACGAAACAGGATCCATCTCGGTGTAGGCGCCACAGGCATGCGCTGCTCGTTGAGCCCCTCGCTCCATGATCACGCCGCATGCCGGCCTCCGCGTGTAGCGCCCTCTCCACGGACGATCCGCTGCTTTTTTTCACAACAGCTTTTGCAACCACAAAAGTGCTTAAACGAAACGTATTGGCGACCAGCGCTGCCGGTACGCTGGCGATGAAACGCACAAAAAAGCCACCTGAATCTTCAGGTGGCTTTTGAAAAAGCGGGTTACGGGGATCGAACCCGTGATCTCAACTTTGGGAAAGTTGCATGTTAGCCACTACACCAAACCCGCGTCTGTCCTTGAGTGACATAGAAAAGTATACCTGATCACCCTACAATTGTCAAGCATTTTGCCGCTTGAGCTTTTTCTTATTTTCGCATTGGGGCAGATTTCACTGTAAGTATGGTATGATACAAGTAAAAAACAACGAATTACGGCATAGGGCGTATATATTGCAGTGCCTATTCTCTATTATTGATAGCCTGGAGGACAATATGGGACTTTTTGAGCGGTTTATCAATCTTTTTCGGATTCGTGCCAGCTCTGCCCTGGATAAAGCTGAAGATCCCGGTCAGGTAATGGATTATTCTTATGGGAAACAACTTGAGCAGTTACAGCAATTGAAA
This sequence comes from Dictyobacter vulcani, assembly GCF_008974265.1. Lineage (GTDB taxonomy): Bacteria > Chloroflexota > Ktedonobacteria > Ktedonobacterales > Ktedonobacteraceae > Dictyobacter > Dictyobacter vulcani. Next base: position 82,892 of record NZ_BKZW01000005.1, on the reverse strand, counting down.
CGTTCGATTGCAGATGTCGTGACGCAAGAGAAGCGCCTGGAGCTACAACAAAAACAGGTCGCGGATAAAGTGACGACGCTGGATAGGCAGGCCCAGCAGGCCTTGCAAGCTGATCGAGAGGATCTGGCTCGTCTGGCATTGCAGAAGAAGGAGACGCTACTCATCCAGTTGAATAGTTATGAGCAACAGATTGCACAATTGAAGGGCCAGGAAGAGAAGTTGATCGCGATGGAGCGTAATGTTTCGTCCCGCGTTGAAACGTTCCGCACCCAGAAAGAGATGGTCAAAGCACAATATGGCGCGGCACAGGCTCAGGTAAAGATCAATGAGGCGCTGACCGGCATTTCACAGGAAATGACCGAGATGAATCTGGCAATGCAGCGGGCACAGGATAAGGTGTTAACGATGCAGGCCCGCGCAAATGCCATGGATGCACTGATTGAGCAAGGAGCACTGGGCGAACAGGGCCTCCTGGGCGCCGGGAGTGGCGATACACTCGACCGGGAGTTGCAGCAGATCAGCGCCCAGCAAAATGTTGACGCTCAATTGCAAGCCTTAAAACAGCAACTGCAACTCGAAGGTCCGAATGCCCAGCAAAGACAAATTAAAGGGCCAGCTACAGAAATGTAGTCTAGCCCTTGTTCTGTTCTTTTTCCTTGCGTGCCTTGTCCTTATAATAGGATTTTGGCTTAGGACGACGCTCAGTATCTACATAGGCAGCAGGAGCAGAATCTTCACGCGCCATGATCTCAGTTTCATCGCGCTCGCTGATCAGCTCTTGCAAGTCATTGTAGACATTATAGTTATCTTGCGTCTCTGGCATACGCAACATGTGACGCAAAACCTGTACTTGAGAAATACTCGTACGGTCATTTCTGGCGGGCTCAGCCCTTTTCAGCAATTTCTCAACCTGGTCCATGCTATCATCATGCGCTCCAATGCCTTCGAGCCGCTCTCTTACCACCAACAACTGCTCGTATAAGTTCATTTTATACTCTCCTCAAGAATAGCAGACCTTAATAATCCACTTAAGAGTATGGTAACATAGAGCATAAAACCCGTCAAATTAACGCGACGGGTTAGTACAAGATTGTCAGGAGTTGGTTGCGATGAAGACGCCAACTGGATCTTGCTGTGGCTGGCTGCTTTCTTGGGGGGTGACGAAGACCAGGTTGGTATAAAAGGTACTGCCACCGTTAAAGTCAGCGAGACGGTCCGAGGTGGTCCAGTTGATGTTACGCTGGTCGGGACTGAACTTTGGCCACCAGACGGTGGTGGTTGCCAGCACGCCCGGACGTACATCTTCTGAGACTTCGGCGACGAGATGACACCAGCCACGCTCGTTACTGACGCGCACCAGTTGACCCGAGCGAATACCGCGTAGCTTTGCATCCTCAGCATGAATGCGCAGGGTCGGGTTGCGCTCTTTGCTGATCATGGTCTGCTGATTGCCGAAAGTAGAACTGATAAAATGGTGGGCCGCAGGCGACAATAGTGGGAGTGGCTCCTCTTTGCTGGCTGGCCTGGTCGGCTCTGGTCTGGCCTCTACTTCAGGTTCCCAGCCCGGCAGGGGATCATAGCCTTTGGCGATCGCTTGCTCAGAGTAAAATTCGACTTTGCCCGAAGGAGTGCGGAACTTGCCATCACTAAAGGGGACACGCTCGTGCTCGGGAATGACCAGTGGAATTGAACCCTCGGCCTGGAAACGCTCCAGGGTCAGACCCACCAGGGCAGGCTGCTGAGCCTCCGTCGCTGTCAATACCTCAGCAATAACTTCATCCGCAGACGCGGTCAACCAGGCTTCCTTAAAGCCCATGGCAGCGGCCAGCGCACGCATCACATCCCAATTGCTGCGTGCCTCGCCCAGCGGTTCGATTGCTGGAGTATTATATTGCAGGGATAAATGCCCATAGGGCTTGTGGATATCTACCTGCTCCAGCTGGCTGGTGGCCGGCAGAATAATGTCGGCGTAGCGCGCGGTATCGGTCTCGAAGAGTTCGTGCACAACCGTGAAAAGATCCTCACGTAGCAGTCCCTCAACTACTTTACCGGCGTTGGGTGTCGAAGCCACCGGATTAGCATTGTAGACATAGAGCGAGTAGACCGGGGGATCAGCTTCGCCGGTCAGGATAGCACCCAGGCGATTCATATTCAAGCTGCGCGTGGCAGGCGGGCAGACGGCTTCACCACGGCGAGCCACTGTCGCGCGATCCCACTTCAACCAGTCGCTGGTGCTATACATCAGACCACCGCCAGCCACACCATATTGTCCCACCACTGCTGGCAGACAGGCCAGGGTACGCACGGTCTGGCCACCATTGGTATGGCGATTGATGCCATCCGAGATCCTGAGTACCGCTGGCGCGGTCATCGCATATTCACGGGCCAGAGCCACAATCGTCTCCACGGCCAGACCAGTAATTGTCGCGGCCCGCTCCGGTGGATATTGCTGGATACGCTCCCAGAACGGTTCCCACCCAAGTGTATGCTCGGCGATCCAGGCAGGATTATGCAGGCCCTCTTTGACAATGACATACATCATGGAGAGCGCCAGAGCGGCATCGCTGCCCGGCAAGGGCTGGATATGCTGATCGGCCGAACGAGCGGTCAGGGTACGAATAGGATCGATGACGATGATGCGTGAGTCGTTGCGCTGGGCTTCGCGCAAAAACGGCATGACGTGGGGCGCGGTACTGGCAGGATTGCTGCCCCAGATCAAGATCAATTTACTCTGAACCAGGGTTTCAGGCGAAGGTGCGAGACGACCGCCGACAGTCAGTAATACTGCGTCTTCCGCTGCATGGCCGCAGATCGCACGCTCAAGCTGACTCGCCCCCAGGCGATTCCAGAAACGCGCATCGGTAACGCCTCCCTGGACCAGGCCCAGAGTACCGGCATAGCTATACGGTAAAATAGTTTCCGCGCCATGGGTAGCTGCCAGTTGCTGCCAGCGTTCCGCAATCTCAGCAATCGCCTCATCCCAGGAAATGCGTGTAAACTGACCGCTCCCTTTGGGTCCGCTCCGGCGTAGAGGATAGAGCAGGCGTTCTGGATGATAGACGCGCTCAAGGTAACGATTGACCTTGGCGCACAACCAGCCTCGCGTAATCGGATGGGTCGAACGTCCCTGCACGCGTACAGCGCGTCCCTGCTCATCTACATGCGTCTCCAACGCACAGGTATCGGGACAATCATGGGGGCAGGCGCCATAGACCACACGCAACTGGCGACCATCAACGCTTTTCGTGGAAGGCTTCACAGACATACAATCGGTTTCCTTTCGATTCCTTGAGGGCAGCAGCAAGCAACCGCTGGACAGTACACACGTCAACTTCTAAGCATTATTCTCATCCCAGGCACCTTCGCCTGTCAACCAATCCAGCATCGTGTCTGGCATGCGCGAGACGGCGCCCTCACGCTGTGAGCAGCGTGGCAAACTATGGAGTACAGTTGAGCCATATTCTTTCGAGGTCACGCGGCGATCAAATAAGACGACAATATTCCGGCCGCTCTGATTGCCCCACATAAAGCGATCAATCACCCGCCGCACACGCAGCGTCGCCATCGGGACAGTCAGTTGATGCAATTGATCTGAATATTGCTCGGCCCGCGCCGCAATGGGTGGATCATTCAAGACCGGCATGGGCAAACGAGCCACAAACAGACAGGCCGGCGGTCGCACCACCTCATCCATGCTATCCCAAAAGCTGCCCGTGCCCAGAATGACCACACGCTGCTGGGATTGGAAAACCTGCCAGAGTTGACGCGGCGAACCGTCTGCACCCTGTCCCAGGACCAGGATATCGCGCGCTTCCAGAATCGGCTTGATCGCGGTATAGGTGCTGCGTAAAGCGGCGTGGGAAGTGAAAAGGGCCACCACCTGCCCTTCAAGGGCCGTAGCGATATTGATCAGAGCCTCATCGACATGGCGTTGATATTGGGGCGAATTTGGCTCAGGGACATCATTGGGCAAATAAAGCAGCGTCTGCTCGGCATGATCCGCCGTCACCGAACGCTCAGGAATCGCCTCCTGCTCAAGTCCCAGACGCTGACGAGCAAAGCCGAACGAGCTGTCAACCGCTAACGCAGTACCCACAAAGATCGTACCGGATTGATCCTGCAACAACAAGCGCCTGAGCATATTTGAAGTCTGCACCAGTTGAGAATATAAAACCGGCGCGTGCTCAACCGCTAATGAACCAGTGCCGGGATCAGCCGCCTTCCTGGCCGCATGCTGCTGTGCTGGCGACATCGGCATCGGTGGTGTGCGCAGCCAGTAGACCATATCGCTTTCAGCAGTAGACATCGCCTGCTGGACCATCTGTACCATTTCGCCCAATTTGTAGGCCGCACCCACCAGTTCACTGGCCACAGAACTATCCTCACCACTCCCCTGCTCAGGCTTACGCCGACCCTGTTGCGCTGAAAGGATAGTTTTTTCAGCCAGATTCGCCACATCAATTACAGCCCGCAAACGCTGCGCCGCCTGCTGCCAGGCCTGTTCAGCTTCATTCCACGAACTGAGCTGACGAATATTTCCATTAATGCGCAGAGGTTGATCCGCACGTTCATTGCCACGGGCATTCGGTCGATGTGCACCTTCCGAGCGCCCCTTGCCACCCTGAGCAAAATCTTCTACCAGTCCCAGGAAGGCCGCAAATAAGCGTTCAACCGACATGCGTGCCTGCCGCAAGCACTGAAACCACTGCAGTAAGCGCTGATCCAGCTCGGCTTTCGTCACCGTCAGGGTCGTAGACAGACCGCCAGGACCATTCACCCGCAAAGCCGGGGCCGCCAGCGCCAATAGGCCCTGATAGCGTCCATCAGGCAGTTCAGTACCAATCGTATTCAGCAGCCGCAACACCTGCAGTTGATCAAACTCTGATCCCCCCCAGCGAATATTCTCTTCTTCCAGCAAATCCGCATCCAAAATCAAGCGGCGATCAAAATCAGCCAGCAGAGGTTGGGACAGGGACAGGTCATCGAAGAGGCCGGTATGGGTCGTCACCACGAGTTGCGCGGCCTTCACACGCTTCTCGGCCAGCTCGACAAAACAATAACCTTTACGCCGATAGGTGCAGCGTTGATAGCTTTTCTCAAAACGTGGATCAAGCGAGCGCTTCTGCTCAAAATCAGACGAGATTCTTTCCCAGGCCGATATCTCTTGCTGCAACAGGGTCAGCTCACTACGATCCCCATGGAGCGTCTCGTGCGTCCAGAGCCGCAACTTGGCCAGACCACGCGCCTGCTCGGCAGTCAGTTCACCACTGGTACGACGCATAGCAGCACCAAACCAGCGATGGGTGCAGAGATAGCCACCATGTTCCGCCAGATACGCCACCGGAATCTGAGAATGGAGTTGAGCCTGGAGGCGAGGGAGGATAGTATCGATCAGGCGGCGAGCATACTGTTGGTTCACACAGGCAAGCACCAAACGGCGCGGAGGATCCTCAGGACCAGATTCTTCAGCCAACCACTCAAGCACCGGTCGCAAGGCAGCGTTATAATCATGTCCACCCAGCGTAAGCTCTAAGAGCAACGGGGTACGCTGCTCCAGAGATTGGCGCACGGCACTGCGGGTACTGGCCAGTTGTGGATTCTCTGTCTGCTCGGAAGCAACGACGCTGAGAGGAAGATCAGGAGCCGGAATAGCAGGAGGAGTAGAGGGTTGCGCGGCACTGTCAGGCTCGCGACCAACCGCAAAAGAGAGGACACGTGGATCCATGCCAAGCTGGGCCGCGAAGCGATCCCCCAGACTCCCCCGGGAGAGGCGGCCTACGACCCCATCACGCTCCTGGCGCTCACGCAACTCCTGCCGAAAGAAATGCAACAAAGGCCAGGAGCGCGGCGCATCAAGATTCGCCAGGTCGTTCAGCACATCCAGATCAACATCCTGCAGCCGCTGGTGCAAAACATTAAAGACTTCCATAGCCAGCACTGTATCAACCATAGCGCGATGGCGATCATGCGGCACACGCACCCCCAGGGCCTCAGCGACCTGTCCCAGATTATAGCTGACCAGCGAGGGCAACAAGACAGTCGCCATCTCAAACGTATCAACCAGAGGATTCGAGCGCGCGATACCACGCATGCGCAAGAAACTGGCATCAAAAGGAATGCTATGTCCAACAATAGGAAGATCACCAAGGAAATCCTGCAAATCCCTGGCAACCGCAGAAAACGGAGGAGCGCCGGTCAGATGCTCTGGCTTAATACCAGTCAAGCGCTGCACACGATAAGGAATGGGACGACCGGGAGCCACAAAAGTCTCTAATGTATCGATGACTTCAGTCCCTTGAAACTTTACCGCAGCAATCTCCAGGATTGTGTCTTGCTCGGGATGTAAACCGGTCGTCTCTAAATCAAGGGCAACACGAATGGCAGATCTCTTCGCCATAGGTTATCTGTTCCTCACGCTCTCTCGACTACATTGAACGAATAGCATCTCCATACCTATTGAGGAGGCAAAGGAGATGGTGACCAGTTTTCCAGCACGGCATGAGCTTTCAGCGCCGCTCGTCCGCGATGGCTAATCTGGTTTTTCTGCGCTGGTGGAAGTTCAGCAGTTGTCTTTCCGAGTTCGGGAACCAGGAAGATAGGATCATAGCCAAATCCGTTGGCACCACGAGGTGGATTCGTAATCATGCCTTCAATCGACCCATCAACACTCTGATGATATCCGGAAGGCTCAGCGATGGTAATAACACACCTGAAGCGGGCGGTCCATTGCTCCGGAGGGACATCGCGCAAGCGATCAAAGAGAAGCGGAAAACGTTTCTCGTATGGCGTATCGACACCCGCAAAGCGAGCGGAATACACACCCGGAGCTCCACCAAGAGCATCAATTTCCAGCCCTGAATCATCAGCCAGCGCCAGTACACCTGCGGCACGTGCATATGCCAGAGCTTTTAGTTCCGCATTTTCCTGAAAGGTCGTACCAGTCTCTTCTACATCAAAATCAATACCGAGGTCCGTTAGAGAGAGCAATTGATAGGGTAAATCCTGAAATATTGCTCGATATTCTTCCAACTTATGACGATTTGTGGTTGCCACCAATAGGACGCGCATACAAAACTCCAAACTAGGTGGGATCGAAACGTTGGCCTCTATTCTACCATACCATGGTAGAGTTGTCGAGATGAACATTTCTGTATTTAAACACAAAAAATTACTATGAAATGCATCAATTCAAAATAAGAAAATGCACTTGAACTATAACTGCCCCACGGAAGCTCGCGCCTGCGGCGCTCACAGTTTTATGATGAGTGGTGTGGTGGTAGGTGTCCGCGGGCACCTACCACCACACCACTCATCAATTAAGTGAAAGCTAGCGATTTTGAGATGGAGAGAAAATTTGCTTTAAAAGCGCTTGACATGGCATAGGTTTACAGGTATAATCGGCAGTGTTAAGAGAAGTTGGCATAACTTATGATGTCCTCTTTCTTGAAACAATACCCGCCGATGTAGCTCAGGGGTAGAGCAACGCTTTCGTAAAGCGTGGGTCGTCGGTTCAAATCCGACCTTCGGCTTTTTTTTATGCCTTTTCCACCATGCATGTAGGTTCGGGGCTTGCACCCGATTGGCCCCCCTATACAAACCTCACCGCACCAAGATCACGCGAAGCAAGGGAATCGCTTCCAAAGCGAGAAATCGGGGTCAAGCCCCGAACCTACGAGAGAACGCCTTCATAAATCTCTTCGAGGGGTAATTCTAAATCAAGTTGATCTAATTTGATAACCTCATTCTCCGAGAAACGTTCCTGCCTCCAATTTGTCGCTTTTCGGTAGACTTCGGCATAGCGCTCATTCTGGCTCACCAGGATGTATACTTCTAAGCTTGGACAAGATTGGTAGCGTGCAAACTTCTCTCCACGATCATATCTCTCTGTCGTTGGAGATAAGACCTCAACAACAATGAGAGGCGACTGAATGCGAAATGGCTTTAATCGCTTATCCTTATCCCAATCAGCTCTATCGCAAGTAAGAACAACGTGACACTCAAGCTCAACACCTTAGACAATTTTATGCAAGAAGCGCTTGTCGGGATACCTGCTCGGACGCGAACTGGTCGCAGCGGCAAGCGCCAATACGTTTCGGTTATGGATGGAATGGCTACAATGGTGGCATGATCATGAAGCAACGCATGCAAAAATGATCAAGAGAGATACAAATGGTAGGTTCGACCCTTTGGGTCGATTGTCTCCCCCCCCACGAATGCATTGCCTAACATGTCATAGCTTGCTCATGGTCAAGCAAGGATAGTATGTAGGGAACCAATCGACCCAAAGGGTCGAACCTACTTTCGTTCATCTCCTCTAAGGATCAAACCGTCCCTGGGCTTAAGCGAAACGTATTGGCGACAAGCGCTGCCGTTACAATAAAAGTGGGCAGGCCTCACGGAAGGCTTCTACCAGTTCGCCGACTTTGAGGATCGGGCGATGCATCGCGGGGGGTGTGGAGAGGTTGAGGGTGAGTATTTTGCTGTTGATCTGGCGCAGTTCTTGATCGTATTCAATCAAGGCCTTCTCAACGGCGGCATTAAAGCCGCGCTTCTCGCTTTCAAAGGGGGCAATGCGGCGTCTGGCTAGCTTTTGCCGGCGTGTAATCAAGAGGTTGGTTCTGGCAGTCGTACGTTCGAGCGCACTATCAATCTGGCGCTGTAATTCAATCTCAAAGGGCACATAGCCATTACTCTTGAGCAAGCCATTAGCCATACTATGCTCATCACGCGGCTGCGTATCCAGTTGCAGTGGCTTCCCTATACCTTTCAGGTTATCAAAATCACCGCGTTCCTGGGCTTCACGGATCTGCTCTTCAACATAATCGCCCATACGCCGACCACGATAGGTAGGCTGCTGCTCTGCGGTATCCGTTAAGGGATTGTCTGTTCTTTTCCGCCAATCAACAAAATCCATCGGAAAAACTCCTTACTTTTCCTTTTCGGCAGTGTCTCTATCATCCTTTTTCTCTATTATAGCGTTTTTGATAGCATCTCGTGCAACCTCATAGACCTCGGCCAGTGGGATCTGGCGTGCGGTAGCGATGCGCTGGCATTCTTCATATTCAGGGGAGGCACTGATCAGTTGCGTGCCCAGGCGCTTGATCTTGACCAGCATCGGACCCAGCACCGTCTGGATCTGCACCTGTTCGCGCTGTGCTTTGAGGCGACGAATAGGCTGGATGCGCACACCCAGGGTGGTGGTCTCGCGCAACAATATCAGAGCCAACTCATCCCCCATGGATAGTGGACAAATGACCGTCAGGAGCGTGGCCGGGCGATTCTTTTTCATCTGGATGGGGGTATAGGTTACGTCCAGCGCTCCAAGGGTAAAGAGGCGCTCCATCAGTCCTCCCAGGAGCTCACCGGTCATGGTATCCAGATGGGATTCAATCACCGCGACCCAATCGGTATCGGCTCCCTCTACACTGGCAGACTTTTCCATTTCAACGGCTGGGTCCAGATAGAGACGCATAGTGGCCGGCCGCTTCACTTCGTCGGCCGGGCTTAGATAGAGGCGCATAGCGAGAGGCGTGGCATTGTGACGAAGACCAACGCCATAGCCAATCCGTTCAATAGAGAAGTCTGGTGTATCAAAGCGCGCGCAGGTGGCCAGCAGAGCCGCCCCCACAGGAGTTACCAGCGTGACGGTCTCATTGGTTGGCTGCCAGCGCGCTCCACTGCCGCGCAAGATCTCTAACGTGAAGGCAGAGTCAATCTGTCCATCCTTCTCCTCGGCTCCCATCACCAATGGTAGCCAGGAAGCATAAAGCTCAGTGATCTGGAGCTCAAATAGACCAGTAAGGATCGCCACAAGTTCCGCCACGCTCCTGGAAGAAAACTGGACTTTAGAGGCAGCTATTTCGCGCACGATTGCCCTGGCCTCAGCCATGCGATGCAGGCAAGCCAGCACACGAGTCAGCACCAGTTCCGGTAAAGCCCCTACCTGCAAGATCTCCTCCCACTCCCCAACGAACGAAAGGTCTCCAGTTCATGACTCTTCAGGGTCAGATGCATGCCTGTTATGCTATAAGGCGCAACCCTGCCCGACTCCAGTTGATAGGAATCCACCCCCACCGCTGCCAGGGCGCGCTTTATCACCTCCAGCGAGACTCCAAGATCCAGCAGGGCCGCCAGCCACATAGGACCACTACATCCCATCGAACAATCCACAAAAGCCATCTGTCGAACCTTCTTCCTATCCACTCGTACACGAAAAGGGTGCAGCGACAAGCGCTACCGCTACGTTGAATAAATTGGCCGCAAGAGCCAGACCTACCATTACCGGTAGTATGACATATCAGTCCAGACAGGAGCAAGCGAAAGCAGGCTGATCTGCAGGTGCTGATATGTCGATGGATATAGAATTATTTGTTCAAGCTATCCGGGTCCGACTGGTGCACGTGGGGGATGTATGGCGAACAGTCGGGTTCGCAAATGAGGGCCTGGGATAAAACACGGATGGCGACTTGCAGGCGGTTACGCACGGTGCGGTCGGAAACACCGAGACGCGAAGCAATGTCTTTTTCGGTTTTGTCTTCCCAGTACGACAGAAGAACTACTTCGGCCAGGCGCTTGGGGAGGCGCTTGACGATATCCACTAAGAAACTGGAGTCGATCGCGTGAAAGATGGCGTATGCCTGCTCATCCTCGATTTCATAAGGATTATGTAAAGCATCAGAATACGCAACCATATCGTCGAGGCGATACATCAGACTGCGGGGGACACGCCGGCTCTTCTCGACATGGGCAGTATTCAGACGTCCTTCGCGTAACATGAAGGAGCGATAGACATGCATACGCTCATAGTTAAGGCAATGCACAAAGTTTTCTTCCCAGAAGTGGCGCTGAACATCCTGGACGGCCTTCAGGATCGCTTCATTTAAATCAGCGCATAAATCGAGTCCCATATTCCGCTGCTCATCCCAGCCAAGCCCGTAGCATTTGCGTGCAATACTTTTGGCCCAAAACTCATTTTTCGCTGAAGAACGTATAATGATAATGGACGCAAGCTTCTTGCCGATCGCTTCCAGCTGCATTTGACGCGCCACCCGCGCTGACTTCACTAACACCTCACGTGGAAAATCCGTCTGTTCGACCGTAGGCCAGAAATCCTGTGAATCATATGTGGGCAGCGATTCAAACACCTTTAGTAAATGTGAGCGTCGCTGATTAACATCAGAGTAGTATTTGGCAACCAATGCCTCCTCCCTTCCACAACCATTGATACCATGCCTACTTTTAAAGGTAGCACGCATCAATCAATCCCTGCACTATTTGTTATGCCGTGAGTGTGCTGCATTATTATAAAATGCGTCCCAAAAAACGTCAACGGCCCACAGCATATTAAAAAGCAATCGTGAACGCCGCTCAACCGCGGCTAGCTTCGCTCACACGATTGAATGGCATAACTTCCTCTCTGTCTATAACAATACCTGACACAAAGAGAAAACTGGAAAAGAACCGTCGCTCTTTTCCAGTTTTCTCAAAAATTCCTTTGGCTGTATGGACTGGCTTATTTGCCCGTCTGGTGGTAGGCCAGCGCGTTACGATAGACTTCAACATAACGCAAGGCGGAGGCATGCCAGGAATGGTCGGCCTCCATGCCGCGCAACTGCAAGGTACGCCAGAAATCCTTAAAAGGATACAGGGCGAGGGCGCGCACGATCGAGGCGAAGAATTCCCAGGCATCGTAGTTCTGGAAGACAAAGCCATTACCATCGCTGGTATGAGGATTATATTCCCGAACCGTATCGGCCAGACCACCAACGTGGCGCACAATGGGCACACAGCCATAGCGCATAGCATACATCTGATTGGTGCCACACGGCTCAAAGCGCGACGGCATCAGCAGCATATCGCTGCCAGCATAGATGCGCTGCGCCACCTCCGTATTAAAGGTCAGGAAGATGGCTACCTGATCCGGATAGCGCGCCGCCAGATTCTGGAACATCTCATGATAATGCTGATCACCCACACCCAGTAGCACAAACTGGACGCCCTGGGCCAATAGTGGCAGAATGATTTGCGCCAACAAATCAAAGCCCTTCTGGTCGGCGAGCCGCGAAATCATCGCCAGCAGCGGCACATCTGGCTTCACCGGCAAGTGCGCCTGCTCCTGAAGCGCCGCCTTATTCTCCGCCCGCTTATCCAGACTGTTCGCATCATATGGCGTATGGATATGATTATTGGTGGTCGGATTATTTTCCTGATAATCAACCCCATTTAAAATACCAAACAGGCGATCGCGGCGGGAGCGCAACATATGATCCAGTTTCTCCCCGAACGTCGGCGTCAGAATCTCCTGCGCATAACGCTCACTCACCGTCGTCACAGCATCCGCGAACAGGATACCGCGCCCCATAATATCCACCACATTCGCCAGTTCCGCGATCTGTGGATAGACAAAGCCATTGGCGGCCACCCCGGCTACCTCTAACAAGCGATAACCAAAAATGCCCTGATAGGCCAGATTATGGATCGTATAGACCGAGGCCGTATGGGAAAAGAAATCATCTTCCCGATACAGGGTATGCAACCAGTTAGGCACAATACCCGTATGCCAGTCATTACAATGCACAATATCTGGCGACCAATCTAAAGCCCGCACAGCCTCCAGAGCCGCCCGGCAGAACAAAATAAAACGCTCACCATCATCGGTATAACCATAAATATTTTCACGATCAAAATACCGGGGTACATCAATCATATAAACAGGGATATGATTGCCAATCTCCGCCTGCCGTACGCAAGCCGAAACCTGAAAATTGCCCATCGGCACAGAAATCGAATCAAGGATTGTCGTCAACTGAAAATGCTCGGCATCAACCTGACGGTAGCGTGGCATCACCAGGCGCACATCATGCCCAAGGGCTTGTAACGCCTTCGGCAACGCACCCACGATCTCCGCCATACCACCGACCTTCACAAACGGCTCAATTTCAGCAGCAAGGATCAGTACCTTGAGAGGTTGTTCAGACTGCATACAAGTTCCCTCCCACTCACGAAATGTATCTCATTATAGCATGCTGGCATGGTAGGACGAAAGGTAACCACGTCCATCCATGCTCAAAACTCGCCGCGATTGGTCGGTTGAGGTCGGCTGAAATCTGTGGTCTGTGAACAAAGTTTTCTGGACAGAAATTGCTGGCAGATAGATCAGCCAGCGTCGGTTTCTTCTTGCAACATAAAGCTGCCATGCCTGCCAGCGCCGCTAGCAAATTTCTGTGCGCCGCTGGCACCTTCCGCTTGCAGCACGCCTAAACCATGTTGAAACTCGTTCGCCAGCGCCTCCTGGAAGCTCAGATCGAATTGCTCATAAGCTGAGAGCCGGTCGCTGCGCATACACGCCTGAGGGAAGCGACTGATCTCTCTGGCAAGTTGCTCGGCAGCCTGGCGCGCCTGACCATGTGGCACAACCCGGTTTACCAATCCAAGCGCCAGTGCTTCCTGCGCCCCAACAGGCCGGCCGGTCAGAATCAAATCCAGCGCCCGGCTCATCCCGATCAGGCGTGGTAGCCGGATCGTGCCGCCATCAATTAACGGCACGCCCCAGCGCCGGCAAAAGACTCCCAGCACAGCGTCATCTTCCACCACGCGCAGATCGCACCAGAGCGCCAGTTCCAACCCACCCGCCACAGCATAGCCACTGATGGCGGCAATCACTGGCTTGCTAAGCAGCATCCGGCTTGGCCCCATCGGCCCATCGCCATCTGGCTCGACGCGATTACCTTCGCCCGCCGCAAACGCTTTCAGGTCCGCGCCCGCGCAGAACTGGCCATGATCGCCCACCAATACACCTACCAATGCCTCAGGATCAGCATCAAAATCCCGAAAGGCATCAGCCAGCTCCTGCGCCGTCTGGCGATTAACCGCGTTGCGCACCTCTGGCCGGCTCAAGATCACCGTGGTAACTGGTCCATTGCGCTCAATCTGAACTGACATGGCATCCCTCCTCTTGTATGATAGCTGAGCAGCTTAAAAACGATAATAATGTGCTTATCTATAATATAATGTGGCTTGATTGGCTGTTCAAATTTTCGACTTCTCTAAAGCCTGACAGCCATCTCTGTATCCTGGCGATCCATCTGAACGTGGTTCACCAGAGAGGGCTAAAAAAAGAGAGATTTTTTGTAGGAGTCAGAAGCATGCTGCATAAAAAAGTGAAGCGTACAACTAAAGACGAGTCAGAACAATTGCTGAATCCGGCTTATAGTCGCATTCCACTGGATCGGCCTATCCCACGCAATGAAATGCCCGAAGAGGAGATGCTGCCACAAACAGCCTACCAGCTCGTGAGCGATGAGCTGATCCTGGACGGCAATGCCAGGCAAAACCTGGCCACCTTTGTCACAACCTGGATGGAGCCAGAGGCACGGCAGATCATGGCCGATACCTTCGATAAAAACATGATCGATAAGGATGAGTATCCCCAGACGGCCGAGCTGGAAAATCGCTGTGTCAACATTCTGGCCAACCTCTGGCATGCTGAAGATGAAAAAGATACGATTGGCTGCTCAACCATCGGGTCAAGCGAGGCCTGTATGCTGGCTGGCATGGCTTTGAAATGGAAGTGGCGTGAACGTCGGCGTGCCGCTGGAAAATCAACCGACCGTCCCAACCTGGTAATGGGCATTAATATTCAGATCTGCTGGGAAAAATTCTGTCGCTACTGGGATGTCGAGCCGCGCCTGGTCCCTATGGAGCAGGGACGCTATCATCTCACAGCTGAAGAAGCAGTCAAGCTCTGTGATGAAAACACCATCGGCGTCGTAGCTATTATGGGGAGTACGATGGATGGTAGTTATGAGCCGGTCGAGGAGATCAGCCAGGCACTGGATCGCCTGCAGAGCGAGCAAGGACTGGACATTCCGATCCATGTCGATGCCGCCAGTGGAGGCCTGGTCGCACCATTCATCCAGCCAGAGGTGGTGTGGGACTTTCGCGTGCCGCGCGTTAAGTCCATCAATACGTCAGGGCATAAATATGGACTGGTTTATCCGGGCGTCGGCTGGGTAGTCTGGCACAATCGCAGCGATTTGCCGCAGGACCTGATCTTCTCCGTAAATTATCTGGGAGGGCAGACACCGACCTTTGCCTTGAACTTCTCGCGTCCCGGAAGCCAGATTGTGGCCCAGTACTATAATTTCGTGCGGCTGGGCAAAGCAGGCTATCAGCGTATACAGCAGGCTTGCCAGGACACAGCTCGCTATCTATCAGAGAAAATCGCCCAACTGGGACCATTCCAGCTGCTCAGCGATGGGAGCGACCTACCGGTATTTGCCTTTACCTTGAAGGAAGAAACCAACTTTACCGTTTTCGATTTATCGCAACGCCTACGGGATCGTGGCTGGATCGTGCCGGCCTATACTTATCCCAAAAACCTGGAGAACCTGGCCGTGATGCGCATTGTGGTGAAAGATGGCTTCAGTCGAGACATGGCAAATCTCTTGCTCAACGATATGCACCGCCACCTGAGCTACTATGCAGCACACCCAGAGAACAACCATACTGGCGGAGCACCTGGCTTCAGTCACGGGTCCAGCCATGAAGAGAAGTCAACCAATACGGCGAAGTGAGCGCGCGATGCATAGCATAACACAGTGAAGCATTAACTTAGATCCCACACGACATCGTTCCAGCCATTTCTCTAGAACATGATAAACCCTATGATGGAACACAGTTTAGAGTATGGCTGGAAGCACAAGCCTGTACCCGATCATGATGAGAGCAGGCCGTGTGAGACCAGGAACTGCCGGGCAACATCATCCGCGGACTTGTGCTGCACATCTACCTGGTAGTTGAGTTGCTTCATGGTTTCATTATTAATTTTTCCGGACAACTCATTGAGAATGGGTTTGATTTCGGGATACGCCTTCAGTGTATCCTCACGCACAAGCGGGGCGGCATAATAGGGCGGGAAGAGGTGCTTATCATCCTGCAAGACAACCAGGTTGTAACGAATAAGCGCGCCATCGGTCGAGTAAGCATCAGTCACCTGGAACTGGTCGCTCGCGACGGCCAGGTATTTCAGGCCAACATCAATCTGCCTGGTCGACTGGAAATTCAGGCCATACTTGCTCATCAGCGCCGGAAAACCATCATCATGTCGGATAAAGAACTCGGGATCACCACCAAAAACCAGTTGGGATGAGACAGCGGCGAGGTCGGAGATTTTCGTCAAATGATATTTGTGCGCAATAGCTTTGGGTACGGCGACCGCGTACGTATTATTAAAACCAATGGGATCAAGCCAATCAACATGGTATTGCCGGGCATACTCTTGCTTGACAGTTTGATAGACCTGTTCGGTATTCGTACTGGCCGGCTTCTTTAAAATATCCACCAGACCAGTTCCAGTGTACTCAGGATAGATATCGAGTTGACCATCTTTCACAGATGTCCACGCAACCAGGGTCGAGGCAAGGTTTGGCTGGTTCTGCACGTTGACATGCTTCAACTTTGCTTTCAGCAGATCATACATCATATTGCCCAGGACAATGCTCTCGCTAAAGTTTTTGGAACCAATGACAATCGTATTGCCACTTTTTGGTGTATTCCCAAGGGTGCTACTTTGCGGTCCGAAGCCACAGCCGCTCACCAGGGTCAGTAGCGCCGTAAGCATGATCCAGACTGAAACAATCTTCTTCATTTTTCCCTTTCTTCTCTTGCCGTCCCTTCATCTGCTGAAGGCATCCAAACGTTGTCGCATCCACGGGTTAGCGGCTCGCAGTAACTTTCGATAGCTTGCGCTCCAGGAGTGTTAAGGCTATTTCAAGCACGATGGCCAGTAAAGCGACCGGGATAGCTCCCGCCATCATGGTTGGCATATCGATGATTTGCAAGCCACGATAGATCAGGCTCCCCAGACCACCTGAACCGACGAAGACACCGATCGTCGCAACGCCAATCGCGGTCACCAGCGAAACCCGCAGTCCAGCCAGAATAACAGGAAAAGCCAGGGGGACCTCGATCTGGCGAAAGATCTCACC
The DNA here is from genome assembly GCF_008974265.1 of Dictyobacter vulcani. Lineage (GTDB taxonomy): Bacteria > Chloroflexota > Ktedonobacteria > Ktedonobacterales > Ktedonobacteraceae > Dictyobacter > Dictyobacter vulcani. The sequence goes on along the minus strand of NZ_BKZW01000005.1, from coordinate 65,904 downwards.
ACGTGTCATGCCCATGCCCTTTCCAACCTCACGGTAAGCCGGATCAACACCCTCAAGGCCCTCATACGTATTTTGCAGGACAGGCAAAATGGCATAGAGAGCCAACCCTACAACCAATGTTGTATCGCCCAGACCAAATACCAGCAGCAAAAAGGCCAGCAGCGCCATACCAGGAATGGTCTGAATAACCTCAGCAAATCCAATCAACACACCAGCCAGGCGCGGCTGTCGACGGATCCAGACTGCCAGCAAAAAGCCAATGATCGAACCGATCACGGTCCCAAGCAGCGAGAGGTAGAGATGTTGCCATGTGAGCATAGCGATATCTGAGAAACTGATCATCTATTCCGAACTCCCATCTTCAAGCCACGCGGTGTCACCAGACGCCGGACAAAGCCAAATATAAGTCCGATAAGCAGGGCCAGCACAGCAGCCGGTATCGCACCCGCCAGTAACATATTGGTATCATAACTGGAAATGCCCGCGAAAATGAGCGTCCCTAAGCCACCAGCACCAATCAATGCAGCCAGGGTTGCCCAGCTCACTAAATAGGTAGCCGATAGACGAATACCGGTCACAATAATGGGTGCCGCCAGCGGTAACTCAACCATCGTCAGAATCTGCCATGAGGTCATGCCCTGGCCACGCGCCGCATCAATCAGCGCGGCATCAACTGAACGCAAACCAATGTAGGTATTGCGTAGAATAGGCAACAGCGAATAAAGCACAAGTACCGCGATCGCCGGTTGCGTCCCGATACCGAAGTATGGAATTACCAGCGCAAAAAAGACCAGACTCGGAATCGTCTGGAAGACTGATACCGTTGTAATCACAGGAACAGAAAAGCGGGGGAAGCGGGACAACAGAATCCCCAGGGGTAACGCAATCGCCATGCCCAGCAGCAAAGCTACTCCCGTCATGTACAAATGAGGTCCGATGGCATCGACGAGCAAGAGACCGTATGTGCTCCAAAAGTCAGTTATCACACTCATTCATCATTCTCCATCTCAACATTAGACAGAGCTTTGAGAGCCGAACGCTGTGTAACGACGCCTATAAATTGCTCTCCTTCACCAATGACCGGTAATGCTTCAGCTTCACCCTCGATCAGCCTTTTGAGCACCACTTCAGAAGCATCTGTATCCTTCACAGCGGCCAGCTTCGGATCCGTCCAATCATTACGATCCCACTGATCAGCACCGGTAGGTGGCTGGGAGGAGACACCCCGCAGGACGCCATTGCGATCAATCCAGCACCAGAGAGGTAAGTGGTCGATCTTCACGATCTTTCCATGTTCGGAGCATTCCTGGTGGACATGCGATGTGTCCTCTTGCATAAATTGCCCGATCAAATCCACTGAGGTCTGTATTTTAGGAAAGTTAAAGAGACGACCCATGAATTTAGCGACAAACTCGTCTCTGGGTGCCTGGACCAGTTCCTGTGGCGTGCCAATCTGATGCAACTGACCATCCTGTAAAATAGCGATGCGATCACCCAGGCGCATGGCCTCATCAATATCGTGGGTCACAAAGACAATCGTTTTGCGCAACCTGGATTGCAGGCGCTTCAATTCGGTCTGGAGTGACTCACGACTGATAGGATCTAATGCCCCGAATGGCTCATCCATCAGGATGACTGGAGGATCGGTTGCCAGGGCACGCAGCACACCAATACGCTGCTGCTGGCCGCCTGAAAGCTGGCGCGGATAACGCGAAGCGAAGGTATCATAATCCATATCAACCAGAGACAACAACTCGCGTGTGCGCTCGTGACGGCGCTTCTTATCCCATTTCAGCAGGCGCGGCACCAGCTCAATATTTTGCTCAATCGTCATATGTGGCAGCAGACCCGTCTGCTGAATCGCGTACCCGATACCACGTCGCAGTTCAATAGGATCATAACTGCACACATCGCGGCCATCCACATAAATCGTTCCACTCGTCGGCTCTTCCAGACGATTGATCATGCGTAAGCTGGTGGTTTTTCCACAACCGGACGGGCCAATCAGGACCAGCAATTCACCGGTCTGTACTTCAAGCGACAATTCATTTACAGCAGGCTTATGACCGGGATACGCCTTTGTAACATGTTCAAATTTCACACCCAATAGAAATTCTCCTTCATTAAGCGACGCAATGATCCTTAAATAATCGATACTCATAAAAAACCTGGATCAGGTATTATGTTGTCAGAATATCAATGTACGATTACAAGATATCAGATAGGATACTGCTGAATATAGAATGCTCGGCTCTCCATCGCGGCAGAGCAGCACTGGTAGACAATCAAAGAAGGGTCAAAATTCAGTACATAAAAGTGTGTTTTGAGCACCTGAAGATATAAAGCGTCAGGTGTCGGAGGCGCAAAATGGCTGGAGCACACTGAAGCACATAGATTATAGATGCTATGAAAATTACTTTTAAACTAAAACAATCTAATATAAGTATAGAAAATATAGTCAACGATTGTCAATGGTAGCCCTATTCCTTGCATACATCTATAGTCACAATGGCTTCTCGATCAGCCTCTCACGTAACTTATGAGCAATAGGAATATCGGCCGCAGAAAAATCGTAGTCATTTAACGCTGCAAGAGGAATCCATTTCATATCTGCATGGGCATTGAGCTGAAATTCGCCGGAAAGATACACAGTATGATAGGCCAGAAGCTCTATTTCTATATGTTGATAGCGATAGACGGTCGAACAGAAAAAATCTTTTACAGCGACCGCAACACCAAATTCCTCCATCATTTCACGCGTAAGACATTGCTCTGGCGTCTCGCCAGGCTCGATTTTTCCGCCCGGAAACTCCCATTTATGCGCCAGAGCATCACCCTTTTTACGCCTGGCAATCAGCACTTTTCCATCCACCATAAGAATAGCCGCAGTAACTTTTTTCATCAATATCTACTCCATTAATCTCCAGCAAGCTCCTATTGACCAGCTAACAACTCAAACATAGAAGCCATAGTGACACTCCGCACGCCCTGAAGGGCGGCGGCTTCTTCCACTCCTGCGTACGCCACTGTTCGAGATAGATAGCGTTGCTATGACTCACTGAACAGAGGTAATGGGCGAGGAATAGCTGAGGGCGCCACCATCCTGGCGTGATCCTCATGGGCGGTGCCATGCCCTTGCCCGTTCCGTGCCTCCGTGCTCGGCGGCGCGATGGGCCACCTTTGCTGTTGGCGTCTTGGGAACGGACAACACCTGATGATTTCTCATCCCTCTCTCCTGGACCCAGGAGAGGAGCGCGAGGCTTTTCCTGATGGTGAGCACGTGTACGCAAGCGCTGACCAATGACCAGGCTCGCATTGCGATCGGCATGACCCTTCATGCCACACGCAGGACACCAGGCCAACGGTGCCCCAGGGGTGTAGCCTGCTGGCTCGGGCCCCTGCTTGGCATGGTAACGTACAATCAGGCCATGACAACGGGCGCATTCGCGGCTCGTGTTGCGCGGGTTCACCCGACTCGTGATCATGCCCTCGTTCCACGCTTTATATTTGGCATTGGTGAATATACGCCCCTTCATCCAGAAGGCTCGTTTGCTGTTCCCTCGGCGACTGTAGCGGCCTTTTTGGGGTTTCAGGTTGCCCAGGTGTTCAAATACCAGCACACTCGCCTGATGCTGACGAGCAAAGTGCACAATGCGCGCACTGATCAGGTGTGCCACCTGCTCATCCACATGACGGATTTTCTCCCATAATGCCACATTATCGGGTTCGTTTTCGGCCAGGATACCCGTCTTACGACGGTTGCGGGCGATACGACCAAGCAGCCACTTCCTACGGCCATTTACGCGTTTGCCGCCACTGAGAAAGGTGGTGGCAACGGTCGAGCCGTCGGCTGTTTGGATGGTACAGACCGCCAGATGATGGTCGAGATTGAGATCAATGGCACAGATGCGTGTCTGGGCATGAGCCAGTTGCACAGCCACCTTCCCCGGACTGGTGAAGGTCTTTTCGACCGGGGTATGCAACCGCCAATGTGAGCCATGGCGAACCAGCGACGGACTCCCGGGCTCATAGCCATCGGGCAGGTCACGGCTCAAGAGCCGAACGTTGACCCAAATCCACCTCGCCCCTGTCCAGAGCTTGAGAAGAATGGAGGACGCAGTTCGCCTTTCCACTGGCCCTTGTAGAACGTCGGCGACCGATTCCAGGTCCGCGGGGGAACCGGTGGGTGCTCGGTGAAACGCTTCTTTTTGAGGGCCGCTTTCTCTTTGCGCGCACGCCACTTCTGCAAGCTCGTCTCAAAGGCGTGGGCGGAGCCAAGAGCTGCGTGAATAGCGGCACGGCGAAAGAGGGCAGGAACCTGAGGAGCAATGGCATCGAGCGGCATCACCGGATCGGGGTTTTCTTCCGTCGCATGGGTCAATGTCTCAAGGGCATGCAAGGCTCTGTGTGAGGAAAGCAACAGCACCTGCTCGTGAGCTGTGATGACCTCAAAGTAGAAGGAAGCCACTGTGTTGAACAATGCCTGGGTGGTCGTAAACCAGGCAGCATACCGGGATGGATACTGCATTGCTTGTGTGATGGTTTTCGTTGCCTTTGCCATGCGATGACTCCCTCCCTTCCTCCCCGCTAGATTCCTTTTTGCGCATTGATATAGTGTTGAATGGTCTCAGCACTCACTGCACCAGCCGTGCTGGCAAAATAGGAACGGGTCCAGGTCGAAGGCATTTTCTTCATGATAGGGGCGAACTCCCTTCGTAAATGAAAGGACGTGATGCCCTTAAGTTCTTTCACCACATCAGCGGCACTTTCAGAAGGCCAGACGCGGATAAAAAGATGAATATGGTCAGGTTGAATCGCCAGGGTGAGAATACTCCACCCTTTTTCCAGACATTTCTCTTCGAGTATCTGTTGACACCGTTCTTTGATGGGACCCGTAAGAATGGCTTTGCGACGACGAGGACACCAGATGAGATGATACACAATAAGATGGATGCGGTGCTCGTCACGCTGATACTGCAATGTACTCGTCTTTTCCATTGTTGCAGTATACAGGAGAAAAGACGATATTGCAACAAGCGAGGGCTAAAGCCCACGAGAAACCCGCCTATCCGCCTGGGTTCAAACCACAGCGGCTTGCGGCGGGTTACGCTTATGTCACTACCAATTGCACTCAAGCAATTGGCAGTGACTACTAGTATCGCATAAATTATGAAGTTCTTTCATTGTTCTTTTGCCAACGTTCAAAACTCCATCGTAATGCATCTATATGGGGCAGACATGATAAGTGATGGATAGAATCAACAGTAATCAGCAGTTCCTGAAGATTCTCTATAGATGGCGCTGCACAGAGTTCTAGCGTATCAGGATGAATTGCAAAAAGGCTTAGATCAAACGCAAGGTGATGATTTGCGCATAATACTAGTCCATTACGTGGATCATCTGACCCTTTGTGCTCCTTGGGCACAATATGAGCCGCCTGAAGTAGCGCAACAGCATTTAATCCACACACCATACACGTAGCCCCATAGCGTTTGAATACCTGAAATTTAAAGCGCTGCTGGTTAGGCCGCGACTGCACAGTGCGTTTTACGCTTTTATCATTGTGAAAAAGGGTAAATGTCTGATATTCAGCAGGATCTTCTCGGACAACCTGGACAGGTGTTTTTTCAGGGAATTGTTCATCAAAAATAATAAGGAAGTGTCGTAAATCGTCATCCCAAGCCTCAACATGACCAAGATAAATATTTCGCAAAGAATGACCTACATGCTTAATAACAAAAAGTGGTATGCCCAACTTAAATGTATTCTTAGTGGCTTCAATTTCGCTTTCATCTCTTCCAGAAAGCCGGTTTGTTTTTGGATAATCATAAATAACACCATCCTCCGACCAATCATCAGGATAACTTTTACCGGAGTGAGTGACACTAACGGTCACTCCTTCCTTAGCTAAGGAAACTGTACGCTGTTTATCAACCCAAATTCCTTGCATCCCTCCATAGAGCTTTATATCGCGCAACACACCCGCTTCAACATTTTTAAAACCCGTCTTTTCTGACAAATACTTCCACAATTCTAGTCTATACAAAATCTCTTGTTCATTTGACATCATGTCGTTTTATCCTCCCTGATAGATCATCCATGTTTAAGTTTTATCTCATGCTCATAATAATAATTCTACAACTCAGAAATAACAAGTATGTAACTGCAAGTTGATCCTTTCTAGCTGCAGCAACTATCTATTAAACACTTCTACCTTAAACTCATTCTTACAGAAAGCCCAACTAAATGAATACAATAGCTCTGCCGTGATTGGCTTTGACGATATCAAAGAGGACGCATTCTCAATGCCCTCATTAACAACCATTGCCCCAATAAACAGGAGATCGGTGATCTGGCCGTCACATTTCTCCTTGATCGCATTGAGAAAACCTGTAGCGGTCAACCACGCCAGACACAAGCCCCATTTCAACTGATCATCCGCGAAAGTACCGCCGGCCGCAGGGCCCAATGATTCCTTGCCCTTCATTCCAAACCTTCGTCATAAATAGTTACCTTTATCACAGAAGTATGTTACTATATCCACAATGATCATGTAGAGCCAGAGTTACGTGTTAGTTTGACTGGTTCCGCTGGTTCTTTTTTACCCTTTGGATTCAACAACTCATCCATATGTGCCATGCACACCAACAATCATCCTGATCATAGAGAGCCTGGCACCATTGGTGTGCAGTGGATGCCAGAGAAATTCAAAGGCGCATGATCGCAATTCTGTATGATGCAGGAGTTCATCTCAATGGGACTATTTCAGTGGCTCTGGAAAAGCATAACGGGCTCGACCGTGGAACACACCGACCAGCGTCTGGTAAAAGTTGGGGACCGAGCTTACGTCGAGAATGCTCCCTATGTGTTGCCCAAAGACGAGCAGGAAATTGATCGCCTCGATCTTCAACACTATGTTTTCCGCTATATGCTCCGCGACAATTATCTGGCTCCGCTTAAAAATCCTGGTCGCATTCTAGATATCGGTTGCGGAACCGGTCTCTGGGCAATCGAGCTCGCAAAAGGCTTTCCTACGGCAGACATTGTTGGCCTGGATATTTTAAAACCCACCCTCGATGCCACTCAGCGACCACGCAACGTCTTATTTTTACAGCGCGATGTCCTGAAGGGCTACCATTTACGGAACAAACATTCGACTATGCCCATATGCGTTTCTTGATTGGCGCATTACCGACCAGTGATTTTCAGAACGTCGTCAATGAGATGTGTCGCGTAGTGAAACCCGGCGGGTGGATTGAGCTGGCTGAACCCGGCATGATCATCAACGCGGGGATTGGACTCCAGACATTATGGGGTTGGCTGATTGAGCTTGGTAACAGACGTAACATTGATCTGTCCGGCAAAAAGCGCCTGGATGGTTTTCTCAGGGAGGCTGGGCTGGTCAATATCTCCTACAAAGAGGTGACGTTTCCGCTTGGTGACTATGCGGGGAAGGTTGGACACCTGGCCGGCAAGAATGTTTTGATGCTCGTGGAAGCGGTCCGCGCTCCCATTGTGGCCCTCAAGATCGCCTCGGCTTCTGATTACGATATGATGCTCGCCAGGGCTAAAGCTGAACTATTCTCTCAGAAGGGCTCCTGCTCAGCACCCATGCGTATTGCGATCGCGCAACGAAAAATCTAAATCCTCCAGACAAACAAAAAACAGGAGTGGCAATCATCGCGATTGCCACTCCTGTTTTTTGTTACATCAGTATCTTAGACACGATAACGATTACGTGTCAGGAAGAAGAACTGGATAGCACCCAGGATCGCAAAGAGTACCAGCATGACAAAGGCATCTTTAGCGCTCGAGGCACCACCTGGAATGGTATTTGGGATATTAGGTGGCGTCTCTTCAGCCGCGAAGTTTGCCATCGAGAAGAAGGCAAATGAGGCCAGATAGACGAACAGGCAGGTGCCCATCACCAACCATTGTCCCAGACAACCCAGGTTATTCTCACCGACAACGGCGAACTCACGGCGAGCCGTGATAGTCCAGACGGTGGCGACGATCAAAATGCCCGCGCACAACATCATAGCCGTTGGCAAGGCAGTAGCGCTGGTGTGCATGACCAGAGCGGTCAAGGCAATCACAGCGGTAATCACGACGCTACCAACCACAACCAGGTTGCGGTTAGACTTCCAGGCCCAGATGGCTGCCAGCATGGCACCAAAGAAGCTTGAAGTGATGATAGCATCCACGATATAACCAGCATCCTGCGAGAAGGTACAACTACCAGGAACAGCAGTTGCCCGCAGGCAGTTGGTCAGATAGGGTCCCAGCACAGGCAAGGGATGAATGAGTGCCAGCAAAGGATAAGCGATGATCCAGAGCAGGACGAACGCGGCACCGGTCTGGGCCAGTCCCAGAGCACCAACCGCATACAGACCAGGCATGACACGTTTGCGTACCGGGCGCATCAGATAATGCAGGCGCAGAGCAAAAGCACCCAGAGCCAGGAAGACGGCCACGCCCAGCACGATATTCTGGAACAGAGCACTGGCAACGTCATAGTTGTAGCAATACAGGAACACAATCAGCAGCAGACTGGAGAGGATGATCATCCAGCGTACAGCAGGGGTTGTGCCCAGGTCACGACGATCTGGATTGCGCAGTTCGCGCATAGCCAGAACACTATAGAAAACGGTGGCCACACCCACAAAAAGAATGATCAGTCCAATGGCCACCAGATCGATTGCATCGGGTTGGAACCAGAGGAACCGGCCACCCAGAAGAGGCAGGATGTTTGTCTCGGCCTGAGGGAAATCCCTGTAGCCGGTCATCCCAACCGCAACGGTCACAGCCAGACCAACAATAGTCACAATAGCACCGACGCCAGCGAGCAGCGCAGGAGGCACAACTGGTTTGGGATCAAACAGCAGTTCGATCACCATGATCACAGCAAAACAGGCCAGACAGATCAAGCCGAGGCTCAAAACGCCACGCTCAAACTCCACCAGACTGGATGCGGTCATCGCGTTATAGACATAGCCGGGAATCTGCCCGATGAGCATCGCGGCGAGCAGGAAAAAGCCAATGGCAAAAACCATTGCACGCGCCCACGACATTCGCTCTGGCAACTCACGTTGTTGCGTTACTTGTTGCATGAATCGCAATTCCTTTCGACATGCTGTTCATATCCATTGCGACAGCATGAGCAGCGATCAGAATCAGGAATAACATCGCGCCCCATGAGAGGCGCGATGAAAACACTTATTTTTCGATGACCAATTGGGCCACCATATCCGGGTGGATTGAACAGTAGTACAGCAAACGATGCGTGTCAGAATTGGCATTATAGGCCGCATCGGTCACTGTATACGTGAATGTATCATTGGTGGCTAACTGCTTTTTGGAGTCAAAGATATCACTGGCCGGTTTAGGGCTGGCAATATCCTGGCCCGCGGCAGCAACCACGGTGTGAGCAAGTCTCGATTTGTTCACCCAGGTGATTTTGGTACCGACTTTCACTTTAATGTTAATCGGCGTAAAACACCCTTGCTGGCTCTGACAGGTAACTCCATTGCTGCCGTTATCAGCGATATCAATGGTAATTTCCTTCTGACTGGTCATGTCTTTGGCTTCGCCAAACTGACCTTGCTTCCCAAAGGTTACCGCGGCGTTATACAGAGTCGTATTGTTGGCCTGCAGGTAGGCGGGCAGTTCATCAAAGCCACTCTTCTCATGATTTTTTGGATCACTGGAACGAATAAGAGCCATCAAATAATCAACATCATTGCTTAAAAGTCCACCGCCATACTCTTCTGCACGCGGTACCGCATTAGGATTGACTGGTTGATGTACGGCCTTAGGATTAAAGACACCACCGGCGATAATGCGCCGCAGCTCATTATCGGTCACCTTCTGGAAATAATCCATGGTGAAACCGTTATAGGTCACATCTTTGACTTTATCATTGTCAATCGCAAAACACTGGTCCGTACACACCTGGGCATACGTATGCATGCCACGTTCGATGGCCAGATTCTGCTGATCCATCGTCGCCGCTACCTGGTTTCCGCCCTCAACAATCCAGAAAACAGGGATCATCAGGGCACCAGACCCAGCATAATCAGCGAGCCAAAGCCCGTTTTCTCAACGGCATTTGTCTTTGAGTAGAATATATACAGCAAGCCACCGACGACTACCAGCAGGACGACGATACCCACGATAGCTTGTACTAAATTTCCCATAACACACACCTTTTGATATGCATCCTATCGGTCCCTCGCCCATGGAGGGCGTTAACCTCAAGGTGTTATCACCGATCTTCTTCTGTTCACAAAAGCGCGCTGCCTCCTCGGATCCATCCAGACCAATAGAACGGAGGCGACCTGTAGAGACAGCGTTGCTGATGAGATGTTGGTTTTACGAATGCATATCTGACACAAGTCAGACGTTCATGCACAGCGCTAGGCTGAACACTCCACCCTCGGTGCAGCAATCAACCGCGTGGTAGCATCCGGGTGTGCAACGGTCCCGTTAATCGTACCGGTATTCACGACAACATCATCCCCTGGAGCGTCATCTGGAAGCGGTCCAGGCTACGAGGAGCCGGGCCATCCAGGAACTCGCCGGTGACGTTGTAGTGAGAACCATGACAGGGGCATTTAAAGCTCACACAATTGTCACGGAACGGCACGGTACAACCCAGGTGCACGCATTTCTGGTACAGCGCGATCCAATAGGAACCATCCTTAGGATCCTTCAGCACATTTTCCGATGTCAGCTGATCTTTCAGTGCCTGTCCATTCAACAGGAACTCCGTTGAAGGATCGAGGTGAATAATATAAGCACGAGCCGTCGGACGATGGTAGACGCCCTGAATCTCTAGCTTGAAATCAGCTGGCTTTGAAGGCTTAAACTCACTGGCTTTTCCCACGGTAATCGCCGAGCCAAAACCACCCGACAGATTCGGGAACATGTAAAAGAGTGCGCCCGCAACAGAAGCTGTAGCCGAAACACCCCAGACTGCCAACATTGACCGGCGAAGGAAGCGTCGGCGTGAGATACGCTGCTTAGCAAGCTCGGCAGCTTCTGCACCACCACCGTGCAGTACTTCATACTGCTGCGGTGAAATGGGAGGTGTATCAATACTCATAATCTAATAATCCTCTTTCCTCAGCCTATAGATCAAAGTAGACATGCTGCCATGGCCAGACCCAGAGCCAACCAGGTCCGCGGAAGAAGCTACCGGCCAGGGTAATCACTGCCCAGAAAACAACAAACATCGTAAATGTTACAATGGCAACTTTACGATCCGCATAAGCACGGCTAGGATTACGATCCACATAGGGAAGTATGGCAAGGGCTGCCAGCGTAAAACCTGGAACCAACACACCGGCGCTCGTCGGTGGAAGTAGTGCAGGAGTTCCTGCAAGCCCAGGAAGTACCATGGCGCTTTCGCTGGATTCGGCGTCGAGTTCGGTGTTGCCGGTTCCTGCAAAGGAGCATCAATTACCAATGATAACAACGTGACCATCACTGTCAGTGCGGTTGCCGCGAAGAACTCACGCACGAGCAGGTGGGGCCACACGAAGACAGAGTCTTCAAGTGGCTTCTCTACACGTGTGATAGCTTCCTGCTTCACAACTGCCAGAGTACGGTACCGTCGCTGAGTTGCCCCTGCCTGAGTCTGTACCTTTGGTTCTTTCTGTTCAATCGACATAGAGGTATCCTCTCATGGCACCGCAGAACATTCTACGGTACGCCTCGTTATCCGCGTGTCGCAGACACGGCCTGCTCACGCTCAGCACGGGCTTCCAATTCGCGACGTGAGGGAGGAGGAGGACCTGCCTCGCCACCATCTTTACGGATGCGCCAGAAGTGAACGGCCATTAGAATAGCACCGGCCAATGGCAACAGGATCACGTGACCAACATAGAAGCGGATCAACGTAGCCTGACCAACTGCGCCGCCACCAACCAGCACTTTGTACACAGGGTTGCCGAGCAACGGAGTGTATGGAGCCAGGTTGGTACCCACGGTAATAGCCCAGATCGCAATCTGGTCCCATGGCAGCAGGTAACCGGTAAAACTCAGGAACAGCGTTACAAAGAACAACAGTACACCAACCACCCAGTTGAACTCTCGGGTGGCTTATATGCCCCATGATAGAACACACGAATCATGTGTAGCGTTACCGAAACAACCATCAAGTGGGCCGACCATCGATGCATATTGCGGACAAGATGACCAAATGAGACAGCGCTACTTAACTGATTGATATTTTGATAAGCGACATTGGTGTCCGGAACATAATAGAACATAAGAAAGACACCGGTAATGGTCAATAGCAAGAATAGGAAAAACGAAATGCCGCCCATGCACCAGGTGTAAGTAATCTTCATCGCCTGGCGGCTAACCTTAACGGGATGAAGGTGCAAAAATACGTTACTCATCATTACCAGAGACTGGTTCAATGGAGTATCTGGATAACCATGGCGGAAGATGGAACGCCAGACTTGGCTCTCGACGATCTTCTGCGTGGCTACGTCGAGTAAGCTTTTATTAGTAGAGCTCACTGTGCCTCCTCAAAAGAATCAGGCCTACAAAAGGGAGAAGGCCTGCTCAGGTTGGAAAGATATTATCGCCAAAGTTCTTGTTATAATGTGACGCTGATTATAGCATACGCGCCTCAACACTGGTACCCCCTCGCCAACTTTTTTAGTCAGCATCCTGATCTGGCCTAGCTTTTTTGCGTGCGCCCGGCCATCCAGAATATGGAAGAAGTTAGAACTTTTGCCCTCTTACCTATAGATTATAATGGATTGTCTAGACTAAGTGGAAGAGAAACGGATTATTGTCCCAGATGTCTCACACCCTCCGTTAGACATGTAAACCTAAGATACTCTTGCCTGCAAGCCCAGGCATCAGGTGAGTACCTGATTTTTCTCTAGAATATACCTGATTTTTTATCACCAGAAAAGGCCAGAAAAATACTGGAAGCAAGGGTCCTGTTTTATTCCTACCAGGAGCGTAGCAGAAAAGCAACATCCTGGTTTGACGTACGGCGCAATAACCGATACAATTACAACATACTCAATGACCATCTTCAAAAATTCGCAAGTAAAAGAGATTTTAGCGATGCCCGATTCTGAACTCATGACCACAGCGACACGAAAAGGCAATAAACTGCTAGGGGCACTCAATGAACTACCCGTTTTCTACCGTGTACTGCTGGCCAATAGCGCAATTATCTTTGTCGGTGCCACCGGAGGAACCTGGCTGGCCACCCGACTCAATACGTTTTCCTATGTCCCGCTGATCATTTTTGTAGCGGTGGGATGGTTAGTGAGTATTGCCTTGAATTTTGTGCTGTTGCAGTTTGCGTTTCGACCATTGCTGGATCTAGGCAAGGTGATGAATCGCGTGCAGGCAGGCGACCGGACCATGCGCGCCCCGCTGACAGGGACCGATCCGCAGGCCGATCAACTGGCACGCACGTTTAATATGATGTTAGAAGCCATTGATGAGGCCAATCGCCTGCGCGCGGCACAGATCATTAACGCGCAGGAAGAGGAGCGCAAACGCGTCGCCCGCGAGTTACATGATGAGACCTCACAGGTCCTGACATCGTTATTGATCAGTCTGGCCATCCTTGAAGAGTCAATTACATCGCCCGAGGCCCGCGAGCGTATCGCCGAGACGCGTCAACTGGCGCACCAGACGCTGCGCGCGATCCGTAGCCTCAGTATTGACCTGCGCCCAAGCGCCCTGGATGATCTGGGTCTGATGCCCGCCCTGCGCTGGTATATTAAAGAATATCAACAAAAATTCGCCATTGAAGTAGATTTCCACACCACCGGACTCAAGGACCGCCTGACCTCGGAAATCGAAACGGTGCTCTACCGCATTGTCCAGGAGGCCCTGACGAATGTGGCCCGCCATTCACATGCGCAGAAGGTGAGCGTCATCTTAAGAGAAGAGGACGACGCCATTGACGCCACAATCGCGGATAACGGGGATGGCTTTGATGTGGAAAAGCTCAAGAAAAAACCTGGTCTCGGACAGGAACGTGGCTGGGGATTAGTGGGCATGTATGAACGGGCACAATTGCTGGATGGCACCCTCGATATCGATTCCCAGCCCGGCAAAGGAACGGTCATCCACGCCAATATACCAATCCAACTGGCAACCCAGGACCAGGCGATTGCCGTCAGTTAAAGCACACCATTCAGCTTATAGTAAGCGTTCAAGAGCGTCAGGAAACATGGAAGATATGAAGATACGAATATTGCTGGCAGATGACCATACCATCCTGCGGGCTGGTCTGAAGATGATGTTAAATGCCCAGCCGGATATGGATATCGTTGGCGAAGCCCAGGATGGTCGGCAAGCGATCCAGGAGGCACAACGAATTCAGCCGGACGTTATTTTGATGGATATCACCATGCCAGATATCAATGGCATTGAAGCCACCAAACAGATCAAGCGCCTGCTCCCGGATGTCAGGATCCTGGTCCTCACCATGCATGAGAACGACGAATATGTCTTCCAGGCCTGCGTGCTGGTGCCTCAGGCTATATGCTCAAAGAGGCCGCCGATACCGAACTGATCACCGCCATCCACGTCATCAAAAGCGGACAATTCTATCTCTCACCTACCGCTCAATCGGTCGTCGTTGGAGATTACCTGCAACGTGTGCGCACCGGCGAAGAGCGCGATAGCTATAGCAGTCTGACCGAGCGCGAGCGCGAGATCCTGAAACTGGTCGCCGAAGGCCATACCAATAACCAGATCGCCGAGCGCCTCATCATCAGTCCCAAGACAGTTGATACCCACCGCACCCATATCATGGACAAACTCAATCTCCATAGCCGCGCCGAACTGGTCAAATATGCCATGCGCCGTGGCCTCCTCGAAGATTAGTTTGGGTATGTGTATAACCTGCACCCGACCAGCGGATCGTTAAGGGCAATCGCCCTTAACCTGAAGCCTGGAGCGACACACACCCATACATAAAAGAGGCCACCCACAATTTTCCAATCGAAGGCAACCTCTTCTGCTCTTTTTGTGACCAGTTCTGACTATATGGACTGATCATCATCATCATCGAAATCAAGCGAGTCGTTATTTTCTTCAGCAAAATACTCATCGCTGTAAAAACCAACATCCTTACCGACATAGACACTCACGAGAAAATCATCGCGTGGCATATCCGCCGACAGAACCAGATCCTCATCAATCTGCTCAATCAGCTTGGTCAGGTCCGCCTCTTCCAACTCACGCTCCAGGATCAGCGTCCCATGGACCGCAGTGGTCGTAAAGTGGATATCCACCGTGCCCAGGCGATTATTACTTTGCAGGTTGCTGCCCTGCATAATGTAATATCCCTCGGAATGTGGAGTACGGAAGTGACGCTCAAAATGTATATCATCCATGTGTTTCAGTCTATGTGCGCAGCAGCCAGGCTAACTACGCGCTCCTTTCTCCAGCTTTTTTAGCCAAATTTGTATCTTACAACCATATGCACGGAGCAATACACCACCATGCATACAGAGAAAACTGCGACAAGAAGTAAGCTAGCGCTATTCTCGTAGAGCTAAATGTCATTATATCATATGCGCCCGCTCAATAACCCACCAAAGCCAGATAACGAGCACAGACAAAAGAGCCTGTTATACGCGAATGTATAGCAGGCTCTTTTGTCTATGTTGACGCACAGGTTAGCGCAGGTGCAGAGAGGCACGCGCGGGTGCGAATACCAGCCGCTCTTCATCCTGGAAAACGTTTTTAGGCGCGATCTGCTTCCAGGTATAGAGATGGTTGTTATAGGTGGTCGTATAGATGGTGCCCGTGTAGCTGGCACCGGCAAGCTGAAAATCTCCGCTGATCTGCTGCCAGTTCTGGCCAGCAAAGGTAATTGGAGCGCCAGCTTTCGCACCAGTGATACCCATGGTGGTCGCCTGCTGCTGCAGATATTTCGCAGGATCACCTGTGGCCGCCTGGACCAGAACAATTTGCGCGGTATTGCTACTATCAGCCAGGGTAGCTGTGGTCGAGGTATTTTTCGCATTCCAACCGGCTGGATAAGTGACGGTAGACCCGATCGCGGTATTGCTTGTCGTCTGGACAGGATTGGTATCCGCCGATAGCGCAAATGGCTGTGCCAGCGCCATCCAGCTGCCGATGGCAATGAGGAGAATCACGACCAGGGCCGCTGCAGCAATCATAAGCAGACGTTTATTACTTCGCGGTGCACGTACAGGGCTATCGCAGAAGCAGACTGTACCCCTGGCTCATCACGCTTCTGTACTGGCGCGCTGACAGGAGGAGCGGCTGGCTCTTTTTTGGCTTCAGGATAACCAGGTCGTGAAGATTTTTCGGCTGCGACCGCCTCTTTAACGCCCTGAACCTGCCATTGGGCCGTCGGCAACTCATCTATCTTCGGCAGTTGACTGACCTGATCACGTTTCTGCTCATGCTGTTTGAGCTGTTCTTGCGCTGTAACCGAGCTTATCGGGGTGGTGGGCAAATCCGGAAAGGATTGAGCAGGGTAGCACTAACAGCAGAAAGGTGATCAGCCAGAGGACCAGTGGGAAGATCTTCAACATCTTCTCCCTGCGTCTCCTGGACTACAGGTACAGAACTGGAGCTATCACTAGCAACTGGGACTTCTGCTTTTGTTTCTTCATCCCAGACCTTCACATGTAGATCGCGGCTGGAGGTGGAGTGGAAGGGAGGATAGGAAAATCAGTCTGAACAGCGTTCTGACGCGCGCCAGGCTTATTGTCTGCCGTCGCCGTGTGTGTCATTGGTTCAGGCCAGGCAATATTCGTTGGCAAGGCTTCACCGTTCTTACGTGTCGTTCTAGCCCCACCTAAGCGGCGCGAACCATTCGACACACCAGGATTACTGATCGGTCCAGAGGTTGGCTTACCAGGAATTGGACTGTCAGCTTTACGTCCTGCGGCTGGCTCAGAAGATTTTTCAGCCGCTGCTTCCCCTTCATCCTGAGACGTATTTACTTCCGTTTCTCGCTGCTCCTGCGTAGAAACAGGGAATGCATCGGGGAGGTCATATTTCTCAAGGCCCAGCCAGGGAGTTACATTTGAACCATCATGGCCTTCAAAGCCCAACCAGGGAGTCACATTGGTTGTATCAGATTTTTTAGCGTCACCAGGCTGTTGGGCGACCTGCTCTGGTAGATGGTGAGCAGGCGTCTCATTCTCTGCCGCCATGCTTGCCCGAGGACTTATTGGATGGTCGGGGACTAACGTTCCACAGTTAGTACAAAACCGCGCGTCCTCTCGCGGTAATTCTTTCCCACACTGACTGCATACTATCGCCACGGAGCATCTCCTATTATCTAGCTCTTATCATCTCTTACGTTAGCTGAAAAGCAACCAACAGTCAAGTAACCAGATCATAGATAGCACATATATACAAGAACATATATGTATACAATACATTCAAAATAAAAAAAGCTTTAAAAAGAGTCTATAAAAAAGACGTAGCGCATACTCTTCTTTTATTAGTAATCGGAATCAAGAAGAAATAAGTCGCTACGTCTTTTTTATAGACTCTTTGGGTGATAGCTTCAGTCCCAAAGGTCCTGCACACATGGGTTATTTCAGGGTCAACAGAGCCTCGCGCTCAGCTTTGGTGGCGTACGTCTGTTGATTTTTGACAACCTCAACCAGTTTCTTACGTCCCTTCGGACTGCCAATCATCAACACACCAACCAGTTTATTTTCCAGGAAGAAGAGGCGGCGATAATTCTCATTGCCCTTCTCACCTGGCTCACGCAGCGCGATCGTCTCCATTTCAGGATTATTCGATTCCGCGCTACCAACCACAGCGATATTGACATCAAACAGTGGACTGGTATACGTTGGCACATCTACATAGGCCTGATGACCGCCAGCCATATTCACGGCCGCAACCTGACCATGTGATTTGGCATTATCCCAGGTTCCCATCGTATGATGGCGCTTCACGGTCGCATCATAGAAGTTAGCCACGTCACCGGCGGCATAGACGCCCGGCACATTGGTCTCCAGATATTCATTGACGACCACACCACCATTAACCTCGATGGGAGAGCCCTCAAGGATCTGGGTGTTGAGGGTAATACCCAGGCCCACACCGACCATGTCGGCTTGAATCTCACGGCCTTTTTTGGTTTTAACATAGCTGGGAACACCATTGGCCGGAATCACCGACTCGATTTCATCGCCATGGATCACCTCAACCCCAAATTTTTTGGCGATATTATCCACTACCTCACCACCATCGGTATCCAGAGAGTTACGCAGCCAGTAAGGTCCACGCATCAGCCAGGTCGTATTCAGCTTGCGCACAGCGAAACCATCGCACAACTCATAGGCAATAAAGCTACCACCATAGGCCAGAGCCGACCTGGATTCCTGCATGCGCTCAACAATGGTGCGTGTGTCATCCAGGGTCACAAAATTGTAAATATGTTTGGTATCCTGTGCGCCTGGAACCTTGAGAGGATTAGCCCAGCCACCACTGGCCACCAACAGCGCATCATAGGGAAATTCCCGACCATCCTCGGTCCGTACGACGCGCTCTTCCGTATTAACACCGGTCACCACAGTCTCCGTTATCAACTCGATATTGCGCTGCTCATGCCAGGCAAAATCGCGGATCATGACTTTCTGCTCCACGATCACGCCCTGCAAGAAGCGGGGCAATGAGACACGGTTATATAACGGATAGCGCTCATTCGTCAACAGATGAATGCTACAATTCGGATCATTCTTCCGCAACGTCTCCGCCGCTGTCGTACCAGCGACGCCGTTGCCTATAATTACATATCTTTTCTCGTGAGTTGCCAAAAAAGTCTCTCCTTATACAGAATATCATCCGCAAATATGACGTGAGTTCGTCTTCATATTCCTGGTTTAGCAGAATCTTAGCACAGTTAGCCCTGAAATACTATGGTCGAGTACGCTATATCATTGAGCGAAGTATAGGAAACCCTGCTGACACAGCCTGGCCAATTGAACACAGTGCCGTTGGCTAAATGCCTATAAATCAGCATGCAGGACGATGGGGTCCAGAGCCTACACATATTATTATCAACCCGAGCGCGGGAAAACTCCTGCTTTGAAGCAGGGGATGAAAGCGCCGTTCCACATTGGTAAGTATCGATTGACTTTTCAATACAGCTGAGAGATACTTACGACGATCACCATGGAGAAGTACGCATATGCTCGTGTTTGAATATAAAATCGATGGGAACCAGCAGCAATACGCAGCGATTGATGAGGCGATCCGTACCACCCAATTCATTCGGAATAAATGCCTACGCCTCTGGATGGATGAGCGAGGCATCAGCCAGAATGACTTGCGGAAGTATTGTGCCGTCTTAGCTCAAGACTTCTCCTTTGCCTCCAGCCTCAACTCCCAGGCTCGTCAATCGGCCGCTGATCGCGCATGGCACGCCATTGCCCGCTTCTATGACAACTGCAAGCAACACACCGGGGAAAAAGGGCTATCCGAAGTTTGTCCACACGAATCGGAGCGTCGAGTATAAAACCTCTGGTTGGAAGATTGACGCCGATGGCCGTCACATCCTCTTTACCGATGGCTGTGGTATTGGTCGAGTACGCCTGGTGGGGACCCGTGCAATTGAAACATTTCCGTTGAAGCAGATCAAACGCGTCCGGCTCATCAAACGAGCGGACGGATTCTACGTCCAGTTTTGTGTCCGGGCTGAGCGCGTGGTTGAACACATCCCCACTGGGGACATCGTTGGCATTGATGTTGGGTTGAACGCCTACACGACCGACTCTGATGGCAAGACAGTTGATAATCCTCGGTACCTGCGCAAAGCCGAAAAACGACTCAAACACCTGCATCGTCGCCTCTCTCGTACCAAAAAGCAAAGCCGCAATCGTATGAAAGCACGCAAGCGGTTCGCCAAAGCGCATCTCAAAGTTCAAAGGCAACGTGAAGATTTCGCCAGAAAACAGGCGAACGCGTTGGTCACGTCTCACGACCTGATTGCGTTTGAACATCTCAAGATCACCAATATGGTCAAGAACAGGCATCTGGCGAAATCGATCAATGATGCGGCCTGGGGAGGGTTCCTGGCCTGGATAGGTTACTATGGAGCCATGCATGCGATCCCCATCATCAAAGTAGCCCCACATTTCACGAGCCAGAAGTGTTCGCGGTGTGGAACCATGGTGAAGAAGAGCCTGAGCGTCCGGACTCATATCTGTTCCTGTGGACTGATCATGGATCGCGATGAAAATGCGGCGCGAAATATCTTACAAAAAGCCTTAGAGAACGGTACTGCCGGGCAGGCAGGAACCACCACTCCGTAGTGGGTTGGGAACGCTTCTGGACACTGGACCTCTACTCGTTGGTAGTGATAGCATCGAGCAAGCCTGGTGAGTGAAAGAAGAATCCCCCTCGATTTATCTGGGGGAGTGTCAAAATGGCAGGTAACTCAGGATGAGCCAGATGTTGAGGGCGGTCACGATCAGAGCAATCACGGTCTGGATAATGGTGACAGTGCGAGTATTAGCGAATTCACCGAGCAAGTCACGGCGGCTAGAGAGGATAATAACAGCCACAATGGTGAAAGGGAGTTGCAAACTCAGCACCACCTGACTGATAATCAACACCTGCACCGTTGAAAAGTTCAGGGTGGTCACAATCAGGGCAGGAATCAGGGTCACAATGCGCCAGACCCATACGGCAACGGGCTTCTGTAAGAAACCTTGCAGCACCACCTGTCCGGCGAGCGTACCGGTCATGGATGAGGAGAGGCCGGAGGCCAGCAGGCCAATGCCAAAGGCGATGGCAGCAAACGTCCCCAGCGCAGGTATCAGAGACACATAGGCGGTCTGCAGATCCAGGCTATCAGGATTGACGTGATGATAGAAGACGGCCCCGGCGACAACCAGCATCGCGGCATTGACAAAGAAGGCCACATTCAGGGCCGCAACGGTATCAATTTTAGCCAGTCGCAAGACCTTGCGCCGCTCAGATAACGGTGCATCTGGACCACTCAAACGCTGATGTGAGAGGTAGGAATGCAGAAACACGTTGTGCGGCATGACAGTCGCGCCCAGGATGCCAACCGCGACCAGCAGGCCACCCGCCGACACCTGGGGAACCACCACATGGAAAGCGATGGCGTCCCACGCAGGATGCAGCAGGGCCGTTTCATACACATAAGCCAGTCCGATGATCGAGACAAAGCCGATAATGATAAATTCAACTTTGCGAAAGCCCCAGCGGCTCAGGCCCAGTAACACCATCACGATCAGTCCAGTGAGAATCGCGGAGAAAAATAAGGGCAGGCCAAAGAGGATATGAAAACCCAGCGCGCCACCCAGAATCTCGGCCAGATCAGTAGCCATGATGGCAATAATCGAGGTAAACGCAAAGAAGATGGCCACAGGACGCGGAAAATGCTCATGAATCAACTGCGCAAGATCCTTGCCGGTCGCGATGCCAAGTTTAGATGAAGCGATTTGCAGGAAAATCGCCACCAGATTACTGATAAGGATAACCCAGAGGAGTTGATAGCCAAAGCCAGCACCCGCCGCCAGATTCGTGCCCCAGTTGCCCGGATCCATATACCCCACACTGATCAGAAAACCTGGACCCAACGCCTTCAAGATGTCACGCATGCCCAGTTTCCAACGATTATCGCCCGTCCAGACACGCTTCATCAATCCGAGCACACCGAGATGAAAAGGCTGTCCATACTCAACTTTTTTACGCGACTTTGACAATAATGCCATACCTACCTGCCTACCTCATCTATACAATCGCCACAATCGATATACACCAATACAAAAGAACCCGTATTTTTCTCTATTACTCTCTGGCTCAATTCAATAGTTGCATGTTTTTGAAAATCTATTGTTCAGCGGGCTCAGGAGCGGTCACAATAATCTCTGCGGCCAGTGTCAGCCCGAGCATATGCTCAACCTGCGTAGGAGGCTGTCCCACAAGAATGTGCAAAGGTCCATCAAAAGGAGCACGCGAGAGCAATTGGAGTGAGGCTTCTGGATATAAGCCCAGTTGTCCCAGATAACACAGCTTCTCAGGATTCTGATCGCTGACGCGCAACACCTGAGCCGTCTGTCCCACCGGCAATTCAGCAAGCTTGATCCCCCGTCGCACCACCATCACCCCATCCTTACTGGGAATAGGATCACCATGTGGATCAACCGTTGGATAACCCAGCAGTGCATCCAGTTTCTCCTCAAATTCCTCCGAGATCACATGCTCCAGTTTGTCAGCCTCGGCATGCACCTTATCCCAGCTATAGCCTAGCTCACGAGCCAGATAGAGCTCAAGCAAACGATGATGGCGGATAACCTCCATCGCCTTCTGCTCACCCTCAGGAGTTAAGCGGACACCGCGATAAGGCACATGCTCAACCCAACCAGCCACAGCGAAATCCTTGAACAGCATCGTGGCGGTAGCATCACTGACCCCCAACCGTTCACTGACCACAGAAGTCGAAACCTTCTGACCCTGTTCCTGTAACGTATAAATCAGCTTGAGGCAATCACTAATGCGTGGCGCGAGTTCCTGAATCGGCTTTTGCACTTTCATTTCCCCCTAAAAATAATGTTTTAGCTTCCTAAAACCTATAGTATCATACGTATGAAAACCCCGTCAAGGCAAACCAGCAACCCAAAAGAGCAGGTTCCCCAACGTTATTGGGGAACCTGCTCTTTTGGGTTGTAAACCATACATGGGTGTCTGGTTACGTGCGTTTTTGGTCGGCGAGCCAGCGGCGTCCATTATTCCAATAAGATTCAATCTGTTCCAACGTTTTGCCTTTGGTCTCAGGAACTAAGCGCCAGCAGAAGATCAGGGCAATCACGCCAATAACGGCATAGAGCCAGAAGGTGGTTGAGGTGCCGATCGCGTGAATCAATGAAAGGAAGGTGACACTGACCACGAAATTGGCCACCCAGTTGGAAAAGGAGCAGACGCTGGCACCGGCCGCACGGACGTTGGTGGGAAAAATCTCAGCACTCATCAGCCAGAAGACCGGCCCCATGCTGATCGCAAAGGCGATGATGTAGAGGATCAAGGCCAGCAAGGTCAGGACACCCGCCTGGGAAGGACCAATCGCAAAGATCGCGCCCAGCAGGACCAGTCCCAGGATCATCCCGATCGTGCCGATAATCAACAAGACGCGGCGACCGGTACGATCCACCAGAACCAGAGCCACGATGGTGGCCAGTACATTCACGACCCCGACGACACTGGTCGCCAGAATGGCACTACTGGCCGAAGCAAAGCCAGCCGCCTGGAAGATAGTCGGCGCATAATAAATGACTGTATTGATACCAACGAACTGCTGAAACACCGCCAGGCCAACGCCGACCAGTAAAGCCATGCGCACACCCGGCGTAAACAGATCAAGTAACCTGCCCTGACGGCGATCAAGGCTCAATGATGAACGGATCTCAGCCATCTCGGTCGCGGGATCCGCCCCCTGAATGCGTTCAAGGACATCCTGTGCCTTATCCCAGCGTCCTTTACCAGCATACCAGCGCGGAGTCTCAGGACTGATCAACATCCCAAAGAAAAGCATGAGTCCAGGAATAGCGGCCGTTGCGAACATCGGCGGCCAGCCCATACCAGCATGGGCAAACGCCAGATCAACCCAGTATGAAACCGCGATCCCAATCGTAACCGCCAATTGGTTGAAGGTTACTAGCTTGCCACGCATCTGCGATGGCGCCATCTCCGAAATATAGACCGGTACGACGCTGGCGGCGGCACCAATGCCTAAACCTACGATCGCGCGAAATACTATGAACAGCTCATAATTTGGTGAAAAAGCCGTCAGAATAGCTCCCAGCGTAAAAATAACCGCCAGGAGCAGCAGGGTGCGTTTGCGCCCAAGCGCATCATTGATTTTTCCAGCTACAATCGCACCAATGATCGCACCAATCAGGACAGAACTCACGGCAAGTTCTTGCTGTTGAGGGTTAAGAGAAAACGTCTTCACCAGAAAAAGCTGAGCACCCGAGATAACACCTGTATCATAGCCAAAGAGTAATCCACCTAAAGCCGCGACAGAAGTAATAAAGTAAATAGATAATTTTTTACGCTCATGAGGATCGTGCACGTTCTCCATAGAATACCTCCCCCGTCATGGGAAAGAAACCAGCCCATCCAATGGCCTTTTTTGTTCTGCTGCCTCGCGCATGTGTCGCTCACCAGGGTTTATTTTATGGTGCCAGAACATGTGTGTCTGCGCACATGTTCTGGCACCATAAAATAAAAGAAGTATCGGCGCCGCAGGCGTCCGAGTGTGGTGGGCAACACTCTCCCCCGGTAAGAGTGGCGCTCTCCCCATCTCAGGAAGAATGTTATGCATAGTATAATGAGGTCAGCGGCAGCCCGCCATCCATCCAAGGGTGGAACCATCTGGTGGATTTCTTCAAACAGAAGCGGATGATGTTGAGGTATGCTATACATGTAAAGCAGTGTTCACAATAGCACTTCAATGGCATACATGCTATTAAAAAGCCATCGTGAACGCCGCTCACACGATTGAATGGCCTGCTATTCATAATATAGGACAAATCGTATATAATTTCATTTGATATAAAGAGTATAGTTTCTTGGTGCAAAGGATGCGTATGGTGAAGGATGAATTATTAGGCAAGCAATTAGCTAGTTACATACTTGCGGAATCACTGGGGCATGGTGCTTTTGGTAGTGTCTATCTGGGTAAACATTTTTTGCTGACCCAGAAACCTCCGGTAGCCATTAAAGTATTGAATACTGTTTTAAATTCACAAGAAGAATTTGATCGTTTTTTTCAGGAAGCCGTCATTCTCGATAATCTGGCCCACCCCAATATTCTGCCGGTCATAGATGCGAACCTGTATGAAGGTTATCCTTTCTTCGTGGCTGAATATGCACCAGGTGGCTCTCTACGAGATCGCCTGGATCAACTTGATGGCGCACCGATGCAGGTTGAAGAGGCAGTTACGATCTTAACGCAAGTAGGGGCAGGACTACAACATGCCCATGACATGGATGTCGTCCACCGCGATCTCAAGCCCGCCAACATCTTATTTAACGCCAAAGATGATGCCGTACTGGCCGACTTTGGCATTGCTCTGGAGATCCAGAAGACACGGCGCGTCGATGAGATCGGCACACCTGCCTATATGTCACCGGAACAATTTAAAGGGAAGCTCAGCAAGAAAAGTGATCAATACGCCCTGGGCTGTATCGCCTACGAGATCCTGACCGGGCAGCAACTATTTATCTCCGATGATCCTTACATCATTGGTTACAAACATATTTTTGAAGCCCCCATCGATCCACGTGATCTGAATGCTGATCTTTCACCAGCTATGGCTGCCGCCCTCTTGAAAGCCTTATCCAAAGAGCGCGACGACCGCTTTGAAAGCGTCGCGGAATTCATTCAGGTCCTGCAGAGCGCACTGAGCAGCCCCAGAACTGGACAAAAGCGCACTGCAACCAGACAGGCAAAAAAAACCAACCAGGCAAAAAAAATATCGCATACAACGCAGGCGGAAGCACAGCAGAGTATTATTGACACGAATCCCCCGACGCGTGAGCGCAAACCGGCTGGACCAGATAATCCGGTTACGCTCCCCAAATTCTTACAGAAACATAAACAGAATCCAAACGCGACCCGGCAACCAACCAGGCAGATGGACCAACTGACGCCGATCTGGAACACGACCAGTGGACTGCAGGATGTCTATTATTCCGAGGCAACCGTTGCCAATGGTATCATTTATGCTGGTACGTTCACCACCAACAATGATCTTACCGGGGTGGCACGCCACTTACGCGCCCTCGATATCTCGACCGGCGAACATCTCTGGTCCTATAAAGCCAACGGCGGCATTTATGCAGCCCCGGTTGTCAGTGATGGCTTGCTCTATGTCTGTTCTGGTACACGTCAGGGCGGTGGCAAGATAGCCGCCCTGGACGCGGATACGGGCGAAGCCTTCTGGGTGAATGAGACGGATGAGCCTTTAAGGGCAACCCCAACCATCTTCAACGACATTATCTATGTGCATTCAGAGCATGCCGTCTATGCACTCAACGTAGCCACTGGCCAGCAATACTGGGATGTCACGTTGAAGGCACCCCTGCAAGGCCGACCGATGATCGTCAATAACGTGGTATATATCTCCACAGAGCGGGGACACTGCTACGCCGTTGATGCTGAGCGCGGCCAGAAAATAGCTACCTATGCTGATGTTGGTCAGGTCTATGCCACCGTTCCCTTCGATGAACACGTGGTCTGTATCTGTGTCTACAACGATCAGCTCTACGCACTGGATATGCATAGTGGCGCAACCTACTGGTCATTGCCACTCGAAAACCAGATTACCAATGAGGTCGAGATCGAAGATGGCATCGCCTATATCAGCACCGAAGGAACCTTTGCGACCAGCACAGCACGTACCCAGTTGCTGGCCATCAATCTGGCCACCGGACAGAAGCTATGGGCCGCCTACCTCAGAAACGAGATCAGCGCGACCCCACTGGTCGTTGATGGCATCGTCTATCTGACAACCAGCAGCCAGGAAGTCTACATGCTGGACACCCAGCATGGCAAACTCATCCATTCGATGAAAATGCATGGTGGCAGAGTGAGCCGCCCCTATGTCTCCAACGGCTGGCTCTTAATCAACACCAACGAAATCTACGCCTTCCAGCTCAGCTAACACGACAATGGCGCTCAAGAATTCTTTTCAGAATTCTTGAGCGCAGGAGAAACCAAAGTACCGGCAGCGCTGGTCGCCAATACTTTTCGGTTAGCGAGACGTTGAGAGATGGTTCGACGTGACCAGCAAGCAAGGTGTACGTCGAGAGGGCGCCACACGCGGAGGCCGCACTGCTGCGTTTGCGCAGGCCAGCGTGCAAGAACGACTCGCAGTGCTGTGGCGCCTACAGGGATCGTGTGGATCCTCCCCGTACCTTCTCGGAGAGGATCACGAAACAGGATCCGTCTCGGTGTAGGCGCCACAGGCATGCGATGCTCGTTGAGCCCCTCGCTCCACCATCACGCCGCATGCCGACCTCCGCGTGTGGCGCCCTCTCCACGTACTATTTTTTATGGCCACAAAAGCGCTTCAACAAAAAATATTGGCGACCAGCGCTGCCGGTACGACTGTTTTTTGCCCGCTTTGTCTCAACACCAGATGTCATCGACCTTTGCGCTTTCATTGAACCATGCCTTACGAAACTTATATGTCCAGATTCCTTCTCGTGTAGAGCACATAGCTACATCCAATAGTAAACACAACATAGGCACCGATAATCAGAAGAACGATTGGCCAGTTCAGGCTGGCATCAAAACTGTGTCCCGCCAGAAAGGTACCAGAAATCCCACTACCCTGTGGAAAAAGCATCAGAATAACATATTGATTCAGGGTAGTTGTGATATTGCCGGGTAAAATAGCCGCCAGATAGATAGCAGGCCTCCCCAATTGCATGGACATTCCTAGCAGTATCGTCGTCACAATACTTTCTAGCAGCAGATATCCCCAGGCACCTGCAATACCAACGACAGTAGAGCGGCTAACGGTGGTCAGAAAAAAGGCCAGGCAGGCAAAAAGCAATAAGCGCACAGCTACTGTCACAAAACTTAAACCAATGTTGCGCCAGAGGACGGGCGATAAGTAGGAGTAGTCATGAATATAGAGACTGGTGAGGCTTCCCAATACCGCCACCAGTAGAAAAATGCTGGTCATGAGGGCCAGAATATAGAGTGTAAGGGCCACGACTTGCGAAAACAGCACCTGGCTGCGGCTGGCACCCCGTGTGAGCATCTGCCGAAAGGTGCCCAGACTATATTCACTGCCAACCAGGATACAGGTCATAGTAGCAATCAGGATGCTCCCAAATAAAAAGAGCGCAAAGTTGGTGAACCACATCAATAAAGGCAATATCGCAATATGATTGCCGGTCCGTACCACAGGATTCAATAACTGAGCCAGTATAATAATCAGCACAGGCATCCCCACTACGCCAAGTAAACAACCAGGAATCACCTTGCCTGTTTTGCGCTTCTGGATGAGCAGCAAATGCCAGCGTACCAGCAACCAGAAATGCGCCCATGATCCGGCGTCAGCATTTACCGTAGCTTGTTGCTGAATAGCGAATGATTTCATACGCCGGCACCCTCCTTTTTCTGATCAGGCTGCATATGCTGCGGCTGAGCCGTCAAGCGCAAAAAGAAATCTTCCAATGTTAATTTCTGGCGGCGAATTTCAGCGGCATAGATCCCCTGCTCACCTAGCAGACGATTCAAACGACTGGCATACTCGCTCGGGCAATCAATCGACAATGCATATTCACCAATTGGACCTTTGTCGTTAGGATCCGCATGAAGAACCTGACAACCCTGAAGCCAGGATTGTTGGGTAATGAACACCCGCATGGCACTGAAAGCTTTTTCCAGCACCGATGCATCATCAAACATCACCGTCATACCGCGATGTTTCTGTAATAAATTCTGTACTTCATCTTGAACTAAGAGCTTTCCCTGCTCTAGAATAGCCACACGCGAACACATCTGTTCCACTTCATAGAGCAGATGGCTGGATACAACAATGGTAATGCCCTGCCGGGCAATATGCTGAATGATTTGCCGAATATGAAAAACGCCAGCGGGATCCAGGCCATTGGTTGGCTCATCCAGAATAACCAGATCGGGGCGTTGCAGTAACGCAGCGGCAATACCCAGGCGCTGCTTCATACCTAATGAGTAGGTCTGAACCCGATCTTTCCTGCGATCCGCTAAACCAACCAGTTCCAATGACTCATCAATGCGCGAACGCGTCACCTGTGTATCTGACATACCTGCAAACGACGCAATGCCAAGTAAATTATCCTGTCCCGAAAGGAATGGATAAAACGTAGGTTGCTCGATAAGCGAACCAACTCGACCCAGGATAGAGGTTGAGAAATGCCTTTGCTGTAAAGATTGTCCAAACAACAGCACTTCTCCCACGTTTGGTCTGACCAGATTGACAATCATACGAATAGTTGTTGTTTTGCCCGAGCCATTAGGACCTAACAGACCAAAGACATCGCCGCGATAGACCTGTAAATCGAGCTCATTGACCGCAATCCTTTGACCAAATTTACGTGTCAGGTGACGTAGCTCTAGCACCGTCTCGCGAGCAGTTTGACTGCCGTTTGCGCTTATTTCTTTATCCATATGTCGCCTTCTCAATCACTATGTACAGCCAGCCATGCTATACATATAAATCACAATTACAGTTTCGCCTTTGACACATGTGTATCATTTTATTCCTTCTATTCATATGCTCAACATACTATACAGTGAAAAACACAAAAATATGGTAATGAATTGTCGCAAAGGTGTCGCAAAACTGTCGCAGTTCAGGTCTGTAGGGAGAAGAGGAAAGATAGCTGACAAAAAGGACGGGCTAGAAACGTCTGACCATGGGTAGTCCGTGTATATGAGCATCCACAGTGCCACAAATGTCCGATCACGGATCGCTGCGACTATTACCACAATGTGGTTAAAGCAAAGCAAAAAGAGCACGCTGAGTAAGGTGCAAACCCTTCATGATTGCTTTGCAAGAGCATGCAACTGGCTCTCACTATGTAATCCAGTCGCATGCTTTTTCATACCAGATACTATGCAAGCGGTCGGCTGATAATGGGCTTCAGGGCTGGATAGAGCGCCTGATAGACGGCGTAGGCCTGCTGATAGGCCGGGGCTACCTGAGCATTGGGTTCGGTACGTTTGGTGATACGAACAGTCCGGGCACAGGCTTCCTGCACCGAGCTATAAGCTCCTCTTGCGACTCCGGCCAGCAGGGCTGCGCCAAAGGCTGGTCCTTCAGAGGAATTAGTTACGACGAGCTCAACCTCAAGGACATCAGCAATGATCTGACGCCATAAGGCACTTTTAGCTCCGCCGCCGGTAGCACGGACCTGATTTAATTGTAGTCCTTGCTCGCGGATGATGCCATAACAATCCTTCAAGCTAAAGGCTACCCCTTCAAGCACAGAACGGACCAGGTGGCGACGATCATGGCTGGCCGTGAGCCCGATCCAACCGCCACGAGCATGGGCATCCAGATGCGGGGTGCGCTCGCCCTGTAAATAGGGCAGGAAGATCAGGCCTTCACTGCCAGCAGGCACACTTTCAGCTTCCTTGCCCAATGTCTCATACGAATCAATGCCGGTCCAGCGCTCCAGGGCTCGCTCGGGCAGGCCGATATTGTCGCGCAGCCAGCGTAACGAGAGTCCAGCGCCCTGGGTGACGCCCATCAGGTACCAGGCATGCGGCACAGCATGATTAAAGGTGTGGACGCGAGGCACAGGACCCGAGGTATCGACCTGCGGTGAGTTGGCATGGGCCAGAACAATTCCGCTCGTACCTACCGAGACCAGAGCCAGACCCGGCTCCACCACCCCATTCCCAACCGCACCACAGGCATTATCAGCGCCACCACCGGCTACCGGCATGCCAGCGTGGAGTCCAGTCAGTTCAGCAACCTCTTTTGTAATCATCCCGCTGGCGGCATCCGCAGGTACAACAGGCGGCAACAGTCCAGGATCCAGTTCGAGCGCGGCCAGCACCTCCTGGGACCAGGCGCCATGCTGCACATCCAGCAAACAGGTACCGGCGGCATCCGAGATCTCCATCGCCAGGACGCCCGTCAGGCGATAGCGGATATAGTCCTTTGGCAGTAGCATGGTATGGGCACGCGCAAATACATCTGGCTCATGATCACGCACCCAGAGCAACTTGGGAGCTGAGAATCCAGTTAGCGCTGGATTACTCACATATTCAATGAGCTTACTGGCACCCACCTTCTCCGTGATCCAGCGACACTGCTCATCGCTACGCTGATCAGCCCAGATAATACATGGACGCAACACCTGCTGGTTGGCATCCAACAAAACCACCCCGTGCATCTGTCCCGAAATACCCAGCCCACGCACATCTTCAGCGGATGCGCCCTGTCTGGCTCCCTGCTGCAAACACAAACGGATCGCGGAAACCGTCGCATCCCACCAGTCCGCTGGATTTTGTTCAGCCCAACCTGGATGAGGGTGAAAGAGAGGATAATCGAAAAAAGCATCGGCGATCACACGCCCATCGTCAACCGCGAAAAGGGCGGCCTTAACACCGGTCGTGCCAAGATCGATCCCCAGAAGTGTTTGCATACCATACTCCTTTACAACTACAATGAAAACAAACCAGAGATACACAGCGGTTGTCTGGTTCGTGTCAACGCTGCTTTGATCACACACCAAAAAGGACGTGTGCTTGATTTGATTGTACGCTAAAATTCCATTGGCTGCACGCAAAGACGAGAAAGGCCGGTAGTTTTCAGATTGGCTCTTTCTACCGCCTGCACAGGTATGTGCTCAAGCTCATCAGGACACGAGTGGTAGCGTTACTCTGCAATTCTCGCCAGGAATCAGATAAGCTGAACAGAACCATAAATACTAATTGAGAGATATTCGCCAGCTCTTATGCGATATTATAGTATTGTATGGTTCATAAGTATTTTTACGAATGCCGTATGAGTGCTTAATATTTATTACTTTCAATATTTATGATGGAGGCATGAATGCCTGAACCACCTGGGCAAAATAATTTTCGTTCACCTTATCCATCTGGTCAGTTAGCGCCACGCCCTGACCAACCTTTGCATGGACAGCAACCGATAGGTGGAAACCATCCTTATCCAGGCACAGGAACGAATAACAATCGCATCACGGGCGCACTACAGCCCAATATGCAATCACCATATAAGACCAGGCCGCTACTAGATCGGCAATATAAGACCAAACCGCTATTAGATCGGCAACAGTATGGTGCCCGGAATAATGCCAATGCTTCTGGAATGAATTTTCCGCCGCAGCCATCTGGTACCCCGTCCAGACCTAACTGGGGACTGCCGCCAGAGGTGGCCGCGCGCGCGAAAAAGAGGCGCTTGATTCAGCGTGCCCGCAACCGCTACCAGAGACTCTCAGGACCAGGGAAAATCATGTCTATCATCCTGGTCTTTGCGCTCTTGATCCCATCCTTGTTCGGCTTATTTGAAGCAGTCAACGGTATTATCCTCTACAGCCAGGTCAGAGGTGCCATCGGCCATTTGCAAGCAGCCCAGGCGGTTTTTAGCGGCGCCCCAAGGGAGATTACTCACATTATTTCGAGATGGACAAACTCCAACAGGCGCAAAAAGAGATCGCGGCAGCACACAACGATTTTGCCAGTTTAAGTGATGAATTTGATCATGATGGCTCAATTGGCCTTGTGGGCTCATTACTGCCCTCGCAGATCAATGCCGCTCGTTCACTGACGCATATTGCCACGGATGCAACCGTCATCGGCGACAAGCTGATTTCGACGGCAATGAAACATTCTCCTGAGATGGTAGCCACGCTACGCGCGAGTGCCGCGGACAAAGACACGGCCCATCCCAAACCCTACATCACAAAAGAAGTATTTGCAGCCCTCAATCAGGATCTGGATACACTCCTGCCAGTTTTTAAGGATATGAGTGATTACTCGCAAGGTGTATCCCTTGATGGCTTGCCCCTTACTGCCAGCCAGAGTCATACCCTGTCATCTCTGTTACCATTACTCCCGACCGTCCATACCCTCCTTGCGCAAGGGCCGGGTGTACGCGAGGCATTCGGCTGGATGATTGGTGTCGATCAACCACGCACATTTCTGCTGGAACCAATGGATAGCGCCGAGCTACGATCCACCGGCGGCTTCACCGGACAATTTGGTGAACTGACCTTCAACGGTGGTCATATGAACAAGCTCAACATGCAAAATATCGGCGCCTACGAAGAAGATCATTCGGATCCTACAGTTGGTGGTTCCAAACCGCTTAATCCAATATTGTACGATAAAGTCACACAACAACACGCGCCACCTCCATTTGATGCCTGGTGGCCAGTTGACAATTTTGGTGTGCGTGATGCCAATGTCTCCGCTGATTTTCCGACCACCGCCCAGACTATTATGCAGTATTATACCGGTGAGTTTGGGACACCGCTCAGCGGCGTGATCCTCTTTACACCAGCTTTGATTAAACAAATTTTACATGTCACTGGCCCTATCACCATTGCTGAATATGGGGAAACCGTTACCGAGCAAAATCTTGAAGCCAAATTGCATTATTATCAATTGGATAATAAGGGCATTTATCGTGAGATAGTAATTGAGCACCAACATGACCATGAGCTGGCGCGTAAAGCCTTTACACGACGTGTTACGCAAGCATTGATGGGTAACGTTATGCATATACCGGTTGCCCAGTTAGCCCCAATGGGCGCGCAAATGTTCCAGGCCATGAAGACTAAGGACCTGCAAGTATATGTAGCGAATCCCCAGCTTGAAGCCTTGATTGCTAAATATGGCTCAACCGCGTCGATGGACCGCTCAAACACCCACGATGGCCTGTATGTTGTGCAGGAAAATTTGAGTGCCAGCAAAGCCTCCCAGTATGTCACAACCACTATCAAGGATACGGTCACACTGGATCAACAAAACAACGCCACCCACTCACTAAATATAGTACTGAATTATCAGAAAAAAGGTGATGTCTACGGGCCCGATACGTATCAGGATTATGTGCGCGTGTATGTGCCAAAGGATAGTACGCTGGTCAGTGGGAATGGCTTCTCGCAAATAAATGACGGAGCAGTTTGTGGATCAACAGCAGCGGGTTACCCGCCTTGCCAGCAGGATGTCTACAACGATGGTTCCCTGGTATGTACTTCTGCGACACCACAAGTTGATCCTCCCACCAGGCATATAAATAGCTTAGGAAGTAATATAGCCGCGCTGAACCCGATTGGTAAGCCGACCAACCCGGATAGCGATGAGACGGGGCGCGCGATGTTTGGAGGGTGGGCGATTATTCCACCCGATTGTAAATTGACGATCACGCTGTCGTGGACGGTACCGCCATTGAGTCAGAACAATTATAGTCTGATGTTCCAGCCGCAGGCCAGCGTTAATCCACAGGTGGATCTGACAGTGAAATCCACGGCTTGTAATTCAGGCGACACACATTTCTCTGGCACTATCAGTGGCCAGGATACAATGTTTAACCTGAAACGGCAGGCAGCCAGTTGTTCATTGCAGCGAAAATAATAATGATGCTGCAACGGTACATACATAAGTGGAGGGCCACATATTCCATGCCAGGGGAATTGCAATCCCCTGGGGTCCCTCCTAAAAGGGCTACCTTTTGAATGAATGTGCAATATAACACAACTATTGCTTTATAATAACTAACGTCGACTAAATATATTGCTGGTCGCTATAAGATCTTTGTGGAGCTGTACAATGCAAAAGGATTATGCAGTGCATAAAAAGAGGCTTACCCTCTTCTCCTTATTTCTACTTAGTTGCATTTGCCTGTTAAGTGGATGTTCTTCATTTTCTTCTGATGTATCTTCCTATGTCAGTCCTTCTAGTAACAACACAACGAGTAACGTCGCCAAACCGACACCAACACCCGATCCCATCAAAACCAAAGCGCAACTCATCCTCAAGAAGATGAGCCTGAATGACAAATTTGCCCAGCTGATTATGGTTGAGTTTATCGGCCACGACTATACTGTCAGTGGACTACAACAAATGGTAGCTCAACAGCATGTCGGAAGCTTTTTGTATCAGGAGAGCGATGGTAATTTTGCCTGGCCAAACAACACGGTCGATAGCCTGCATGCATTTTCGGCTCAAGCTACCACCGATGCAGCCGTTGCCCCACTGATCGCCATTGATCAGGAAGGCGGAACGGTCAGTAAAACATCTGCGTTTTTCGGGCCCAAACCGTCCGCTGAACAGATGACGCAGTCAGGTGATCCAAATACCGCCTATGAGCAGGCCAAGACCGATGCCTCGGACCTCAAACAACTGGGCATCAATGCCAACCTGGCCCCAGTCGTCGATGTTGGTCCTGATAACACGATCTATGGACCACGCTTCTTCAGCGATAATCCTGATACGGTGACGACATATGCAGGCACTTTTATCAAGGGTTTACAGGACAATGGTATACCAGGAACCCTCAAACATTTCCCTGGGCTTGGTTCTTCTGATGACGTCGATCCTCACTCTGGACTACCCATTGTGACCAAAAGTATGGATAATTTACAGAAGACTGATTTTGTCCCTATCAGAAAATCATCAAACAGCAGGATCCTGCCATGGTCATGACCACAGATGTCATCACGCAAGCGCTGGATCCCAATACGCCCGCTGAACTTTCACCCAAAAGTTGTGCATTATTTACGCAATAATCTCAACTTCAATGGTGTCATCATTACTGATGGATTGTATATGAAGGGCTTATACAATGGTGTTGTCCCTACCAGCGATCAATTCACCCAGACCTGTGTCCAGGCCATCAAAGCGGGCAATGATATGATCGAAGGTCCATCGACACCAGAGCAGATCACCAGCATATTGGCAGCTCTCAATGCCTCCATTCAGGATGGTTCATTACCACAGTCGCAAGTTGACCAATCAGTAACCCGTATTTTGCAGATGAAGATTAAATATGGCATTATCAAATAAAAACTTATGGTGATTGTGCCCTACCATGTATTTTCAGGTCTCCATCCTCATGAGGATGGAGACCTTTATTTCTTTATTGTCACCGGCTACGCACCTTTTTGACGGCGAATAAGCCAGAGGGCAGCCAGTTGTCCAAGCAGCACAGCGATCATGCCGCCACCCAGGCTACAGACAAGGTAGAGGAGAGCCAGCAAGAGCTTCTGGCCTGTGAGCAGGGTCATATCACCCAGGGCTAAACTGCTAAAGGTGGTATAGGCTCCCAGAAAACCTACGTTCAGGACTAAGCGCCGCCTGGGACCAATAAAGAGCGCGGCATCCGCGAGCATGGTCAGAAAGGCCAGAGCAAAAGCACCGGTGAGGTTGATCAGCAAGATATCGTAAGGCCAACCTTTTCCCCAGGCTCCCTGAAGCGCCTGACTTAACAAATAGCGCGCCATCGTTCCCAGAAAACCACCACTAAAAACCATCAACAGGCGATGAATATACAGATCTTTTTTCACCATTACAGCCACCATCCCAGTGCGATCCCGCCGGCAACGGCCAGCAGACCAAAAAGGTAAGTGGCTCCCAGGTATAACACGCTCAATCTGATACTGCCACGAGCCAGCTGCACGCCTTCCCAGGACATCGTGCTAAAGGTCGTGTAGCCTCCCAGAAATCCAGTTGCCAGGATCAGTTGCAGCGCGGGACTCAGCAGGTGGTGAGCGGTTAAAGCAAACACCAGACCAATCAAGAACGATCCACTAAGATTAATCACCAGGGTACCATAAGGAAAATTTGAGCCAACAGATTGAGTAATAACATGTCCCAACATATAGCGTGCCACGGCCCCCAGCGCTCCGGCAAGCCCGATAAATACTAGTTGTAACAGAAAACATCCCTCCAGCATAGTGAGCATCAATACGTGCATAAAAAAAGCTCCTGACAACCATATATATTTTTCCTGGTTGTCAGGAGCCATCAGCATTGCGCAGTTCGGCCAGCGTATAGATGGCCTGGCGAGTTCCATCGCCAACGTTGTTTTTTATTTTGTCTATAAATTATAACATAGAATGGTGGAATTTACAAAAATATTTTTCACCTGCCACACCACAAACGAGCAAGCAAACTCCATCATTATCTCATGTTTTGGGGTATTTTAGCCCTATTGAAAAAAATAATGCTGTCGATAAGAAAGATGAAAGTTATCCCCATAGATGTACCTGAATTCTGCTACATAAAGATCAGAGAAGGTAAATATGAATTTTAAAGGGAAAAGCAAACAGGCAGACTCGATAAAAACAGGCAAATTCATTATTTTCCTTAAAATCATAACACTTCTCCTGGTACTATCCTTCGTATCCAATACAGGTACGTTTCTCACCTTCCTCCAGCAATTACCTCACAGATTTATGGCTGAAAAAGTGGTCATGAACCCTGAGGTCGAGAGGTGGAATCAGGCCAGCAGTGTCACCCCACCCTATGCCAATTTCACAGCGTTCTTTCAACGTGAAACGGTAGCACCATTCTTCCAGCCATATTATCAGCGCTACGCGGGCGCACAAAATCTGGGGCATCCCCTCACCTCTGCCTTCCCAATCCAGCAGGGCTGGCTGCAGTTCTTTGAAAATGGAGCCTTATTCGATCCGCTCAAACATACACTGCCTGTACAAACTTCATCGACAAATATGGATGATTTAATAAATGCCGGTCTGAAAGATGCACCGACAGGGATCGTGCGCTTACCATTACTCCAGGCACTGCTGACGGCTGGAAGCCTGGTACCACTTGGTGGACAAGGGAGTACGACAACCTATGTTGATCTGCGTAAAGCTACTGCCCCCGATTTTGTACAGCCCCTCCCGGGCAGGCCACGGATCGACTATCTCTCCATGCCTGAAAAGCAAGATATCATCATTCCAGTTGGACATCGTGGTAAAACCAGGGTTGGGCACCGCATTCCTTCCATCTTCTGGACCTACATAAACCAACCCACGGTTGCGCCGCATGGCTGGCAAAAGGATTTTGGTACGCCCCTCACCGAGGCATTACCATTTACTATCAGTTTCAATGGCCAGCCACATCATATGCTTACCCAGGCGTTCTTACATGACGGCCTGCTCCTGGACTGGGATAGTCCAGGCACGACAGGTCAACCAGCCATCCAACGCTTGCCCACAGGCATCGATTATTTGCGAACCTTCAATTTTCCAGCAATCACGCTAACACAACAACAGCCGGTCTGGTCCCAACAGGAGACCGTGTTGATGACACGACCAGGAATCAATCAAGTCCTGGCCCACATCGGACCACATTTTCCTCTCACCTTGCTGGGCGCAACAACATGGGTAGAAGGTCAGCTCTGGTATCGGGTCCAATGGGCTTCTTTCAAACGAGTGAGTACAGGTTGGATGATGGCGTCTGCCAGCACCTTCGATAAGCCCATAAGCACAGGCATCTGGAGCACGGTCGACATCTTATCACCCCAACTGGCCCACTACCTCACGACAATCGGGTCCAATGTGGGCATGAGCGTCTATGATCTGAGCCGCAACCGCACCTATGTCTACAATACCGACAGGCAATTTATCGCAGCAAGTGCCATCAAAATCCCAATTATGCTGGCATTTTTGGATCTGCTAGAGCATCAGAAGCATGAACCAGATGAGCAGGCCATGTTTCTACTCACAAGCATGATCGAAAATTCCAACAATGATTCCACCTCAATAATCTACTATAACCAGATTGGTGATGCTGCCGGGCTGGCCGCATTTTTGCATAAAATTGGTCTGAACAATTTCACGGCCGATCCTGATGCCTGGGGAAATTGGCAACTTTCGCCTCAGATGATGGTTGACCTGCTCACCTTGCTCACGACTGGTAAAATTCTGACACCACATCATCGTGCGCTCGCTCTCGACTTGATGAGCCATATCGAACCCGATCAACGCTTTGGCATTGGCGATACCGCACAGCCAGGAGCAAGCATTGCCATGAAGAACGGCTGGCTCATCAGCGATACCGACAATCTCTGGGTAGTCAACTCATCCGGGATCATTGTAACGAAACGGGAACAGTATATCATTGCAGTCTATACACAGTCACAGCCATCGCTTGAGGCGGCACAAGCCATCATCCGCCATGTCTGTAAGAGTATCGCCAGCCTGCTCTCCTGACAAAAGCGTAACCCGCAGCAAGCCGCTGTGGTTTAAACCCAGGCGGATAGGCGGGTTTCTCCTGGGCTTTAGCCCTTGCTTGTTGCATAGAATGCATGGTTGGATTATACTGCATAGGTGCAACGAAGGCACGACAGCACAGGCTGTACGGCCTTAGGAAGTGTTGCCAGGCAAAATCGTTCAAGAAAAGCCTCCCACTGATGCA
Source organism: Dictyobacter vulcani (assembly GCF_008974265.1). Lineage (GTDB taxonomy): Bacteria > Chloroflexota > Ktedonobacteria > Ktedonobacterales > Ktedonobacteraceae > Dictyobacter > Dictyobacter vulcani. The sequence continues at coordinate 26,978 of NZ_BKZW01000005.1, read as the reverse complement.
TGCATCAGTTTTCGAAAGAGAAAGGTGTTCACCCTTTCCAAGTCGCCAAACACCCGACGTTGGCTGCACACCCGTCGGGTACGGCATGAAACGGTGAACAGGCATGGCACCGCCCTTCAAGCGAGCAGATGTGTGGATCTGTGCTTGAGTGTATTCCTCACCCACTACGGTCTTCAACGAGTTGCCTCAACGAGGCACCGACTCAGGGGGCCGACTACGTAGGAGTGCAAGAAGCCGCCGCCCCTTCAGGGCGTGCGGAGTGTCACAGTATAAGAGCGACAAGCATGTGGAGACAAAAAACTGAAATAGCATAGAGGCAAGCATCAATCTATTTCAGTTTCTCAACACTATCGATATATGCAAGGTTATAAACAGCTGAGACGCCAGCGAATCTGCGCTGCGTTGCGGGTCAGACGCTTAAAAATGTTGTGGCGCAAACGATACACCTCCTGAACCTCAGCAAATTCAAGGGGACAGAAATGTACGATCTCGCGGGCTTTGAGTCCACAGTGAAAGTAGAGGTAGGCAAGGCGAATCTCACGTGGATCGCTGAGTAAAGAACGCACCACATTCCATACTTCGTTGGGGTCCTCTGGCTCTTCAGTGACTGGCTCACCATTGTAGAGAGTATCATTATCTTCTGGTAAGGGCACTTCGTTCGCATGGGTATAACTACGCAACGTATCCATAATCGCACCGTTCAAGCTAGCCCGCAAATAATTCAAGGCGGCGGCGACCGAAGTAAACTTCAGTTCAGTATTATTCATACTCGCCTGCCACAAACGGGTAAAAGCCTGGGCGATATAATTCTCTTCGCTATCCAACGCATAGGCCCGCTCACGTTTGGAGTGGCGGCGCAACCAGGTGCAGACCATACCGGAAAAACACTGGTGCAAAACATCCCACGCCTGCGCATCATGTAAACGCATGGCACGTCGAAAAATTTCCAATGCATAGCAATCATCCCCCACTTTCCCCTGACAATAATTTCTCATTTCTTCTTTACAGTGCTGCGCCAATTCATCCAAACTCATCGCACTAACGGGCTGCACATAGCACACGGGAGTTGGTACCGGAGAGTCTGTTGCAGCCAGAGCCGTTGCATATTCTACTGACACATCCACACCTCATTTATCATAAATAGAAATCCGCACAATTGAAAATCTGGACCAGAAAAGGAGTTTTGAAGATGTAAATACCGCCGCTACGACGCACATCCACATATTTTGATACTTCATTATTGTACAGGTTGATCGTTACGAGATCGTTACGAGGAGCGTAATTGTCTCAATAGGAGTACCTAAGGACACGATTGTGGAGGATTATTTTTTTCCGGCACTGAGGGACCTGGCGTCACGGTCATGGAGGGAGGCGCGGAGGGAGGTGAGGTTCGGCAGCCATGAAGGCTGCCGCTACTAATGACTGGGATGACCAGCAGTACCAACATGCTCTCCACGGTCGGTGCCAGTTTTCTGCAATTTCAGGGTGGCAGGCTGGGTTTGGGCGCTTAAAGGGAAAGCCAGGACCAGAACGCCATTGCCATAACTCACATTGGCATTGACGCCATCCACGGGCGATGGAAGCTCAATCTCACGATAATAGCCCCCGACACTCCACTCATCTACCAGCAATTCTTTAATGTCCTTGAGCAAACCACGCAAGTCACCCTGGATAACCAGGCGCTGATTCTCAGAAACCACGGCCGTAATATCCTCTGGCTGTAGTCCGGGCATGGGAGCAGCAACCATTAAACGATCAGGGGTACGATACATCTTGATAGGAATGTGCTGGATTTTAGCCTTCTCTTGCATACTATCTACCTTTCGATGTTCCTGATTCTTGAACCGCAAACCAGTTTACGACGATAGCCAGAGGATACACTTGCTATTGGGCGGGATTTTTCTTATCGTAGGTATCGCGCAAGCTTCCCATTTGTTCCTGAGAGGACCAGGCAGTACCTTCATCACGGCCCGGAGTTTCTGTCGGAGCACCCGGCTTATTCTGGGGATGTCTGACACCGCTATGGGCAGGATCATAGCCCTCGCGCTCATCACGCTGTGGCTGCGCATAATCTTCGCCCTGAGTCTCAGCGTAGCCATCCACCATTCGATGCGAAGGTTTCTGACCAGGCACAGGATGGTCTCCCTGAGAACGCTCCTGCTTCAATTTTTCAGGTGTAGTACCTTTAGCTATCGCTTCCGCATTCAACTCTTGCACACGCTTGTCCTGCTGCTCAGAGTTGTCTCTATATTCTTGATCGCGTTGATTATCCATCTTTATGCCTCCATTCTTAGTGGAAAAGCACTCCATGCCTTCTACTATCTCGCGTATACATTCTCATGAAAATTGAGTGCTTGAATACATGTAAGTGCTACCACTCTCACGTACTGATAAGGAAGGAAGTTTCAAGCCAACCGTGCGCGTGGCACTCAACTCAGCCTCAAATAGTACCGAAAGATTGCCATATCTCGCCTGCTGAGAAAGAATAGAGAGGTAGAACACAAAAAAAACTTCTTCGGGGGAAACATCCATGGAATTAACCATCACCACCGATCAAGTCAGTAAGATGGCATTGGATGCCAGTGCCGAAAAGGCTGGTAAAAAACTCGCAATCCCAAAGCATTGGCAAAACCTGGGACAAAATACCCGGGCACTATGGGGTGAGTGCCAGGAAGTGCCCTTTACCAGGTACGGGTTGACCTCACCAGTTTCTCCACCCAATGCAGTTGTCCTAGCCGTAAACTGCCTTGTAAGCATAGCCTGGGCCTGCTCTTCTTAGCCGCTGGATCGCCTGGAGAATTTATCGAGGGTGAGCCACCCGAGTGGGTGAACACATGGCTGAAGAAACGAGCCGCTACCCAGAAACGTCAGGAGACGCTGGCGTCAAAAGATGAGCAATCAACCACTTCAAATAAAAAAGCCAGTCAAAGCAAAGACAAACGTCAGGCAAAAGTACAGCGGGGAATTGAACAATTAGATCTCTGGCTCAATGATCTTATGCGCAATGGACTGGGGAGCGTGGAGTCTCTCCCAACGACCTTCTGGGAGCAACAGGCGGCGCAGATGGTGGATGCCCAGGCCTCGGGGCTGGCTGCCCGTATCCGCGCACTGGAGGATATTCCCAATGCCTCAAAAACATGGACCGCCAAATTATTAGCACAGCTTGGCAAGCTCGCTCTACTGACAGAAGCATATCAACAGCTGGAGCGCGCGAACCCTGATCTCCAGGAAGAGATTCGCCAGTTGATTGGCTGGACAGTCAAAGAACCAGAAGTCATTGAACGTGGTACCCATATCACAGACGATTGGTTGTTTCTGGGACAAAGGCAGGAAAGCCTGCATCAACGTGGTCGGTCACAGCGCACCTGGCTCTGGGGTACACGCACCCGGCGTAGCAGCTATATCCTTCAATTCGCTTTTGCCGGGGCATCTTATACCGAACATTATCCTCTCGGCTTTCATCAAGAAGCTGAAATAGCCTGCTGGCCAGGAGCATTCGCGCAACGCGCACTGTTCATACATCGCCAGAGCAGCGTTCAACCCATGCAAACAACCCTACCTGGCGTGGACAGCATCAATGCCTTCCTGGCGGATGTGGCCAGCCAGTTAACCCAACAACCATGGCAGGAACGCTTTCTCTGCATCCTGAACCAGGCCAGCCCCATCTACGATGAAGAGAAGCGTAGCTGGTATCTTGGCGATCAGCAGGGAAATGCCTTGCCACTCACCCCAACTGACCACTGGAAAATGCTCGCCATCTCGGGTGGTTATCCCGTCGATTTCGCGGGCGAGTGGGATGGAGAAACGCTTTTCCCGTTTGGGATCATGGTAGATCAGCACTATCACGTGTTGTAGAGAGGATCATTGTATGGAAGCATTTCTCAAAAACGCCGTGGTTGGTACGGACCGGCTTGCTTCCCCACTGCCAGCAACAGAGACTGAACTGGATACACTCACCGTCCAACTGCCCACAGAACAAAAAGAACGCTCATTATTACTGGCCGCAGGAGCCTATGCCATCTATAGTCAGGCAGGCTTTGCGCCACCAAAGGCACCAAAGATCATGCCCCAGGCCGCCCCGGAAACCCTGCGCGTCTGCTCAGCAACTATCGCACATCGCTTTGAAGAGATGTTAGACACTTCAGCTAACACGCTGCTACCAGAAGCATTACACTGTTTGCAAGCGGCACAGTTACGGCTACCACATGCATTGCTGCTACAGAGCATTAGTTATGCCAGCAAGCATCAAGAGTTACAATCAGCATTTCTTGCGGTTCTGGGGGAACGCGGAGACTGGCTGAGCCAGTTCAATCCAGAGTGGAGTTGGATACACCGTCCGAAGCAGGAAGATCCAACCCGGGCGGAGCTAGAAGCACTCTGGGAAGAAGGCAACCTGGAGCAGCGTGAGAACGTCTTATCATATCTGCGCATAAAGGATCCGGATACGGCACGGGACTGGCTACAAAGCGTCTGGAAGCAAGAAAAAGCGGAGGTCCGTGAAAGGTTTCTGGATACCCTGGTGGTCAACATTTCAAATGCGGACCAGGTATTGCTGGAACAAGCCTTAAAGGATCGCAGTCAACGCATCCGCGAAAAGGCCACACAGCTGTTTGCTTATCTTCCAGAAACACCACAGATGCAACGTATCATGGCCTGCGCTGACAGCATATTCGTTTATAAGCAGAATGAACTGACAATTACTCTTCCTACTGTTTTGGATAGTATTGATGAGTTTGTCCCCGCTTTATCCGAGAAATCGTCGCTCGAACAGTGGTCACAATATATGCTCATGCTGGTGCCACCACCACACTGGGAGGAACACCTTGCGCTCACACCCGGCCAATTCATTGAACAGCTCGCAACATATGAGCTGAGGCAAGAACTCATTGAGAGCCTGATGTTCTCAGCACTGACCCATCAAAGCATCAACTGGTATGAACCACTGCTACGCTGGTCCATTGAACATATCCTGTTAAAAACCAGACAAGGATCTTTTGATCATTACCAGAATCTGCTCGCTGCACTGCCAGAGGAGCAGGCAGAAGCATTACTCCTGCCACTGGTAGAGCATCCGAATCATTGGACCCAGGCCGTGCAATTATTACCCGGCCCCTGGTCGAAAAAGTATAGTCAACATTTCATCAAGACGCTGCAAAAATATTATGCGCAGGAAAGCAATACCAGCTATACCGCCTGGACCGATAACCTGCCCATAGTAGCCAGTGCCATTCATCCATCCTGTTTTGAACTCGCACAAGGACCATGGGAACATCCAGAAAAAGATGCCTGGTATATCCAGCACCGAAAGCAACAGGTCCAGAACATGCTTGCACTTATTGAGATGCGTACACAATTTTTAAAGGAGATCAAGTAATATGACCACTCAATCAAGCGTCGTAACAGAGACAAAAATCGAGGCAATTTTACGTCAGCACGCCGAGCAGCAATATGCGGAGGAGCTGGCCGAGCTGGTCAAAGTTGATACGCGCCAGCGTCCACCCAACTGGAAACTCTCGCCGTGGGCCGTACGCACCTATTTGATGGGTGGCAAGCTCGACAGTGGTTTTGTGGTCAGTCCTAAATATGTCGGCAATCCGCGCCTGATGGAGATCGCCATCGCCACACTGGCCACCGATCGCGCCCTGCTCCTGTATGGGATACCCGGCACGGCTAAATCCTGGGTTAGCGAGCATCTAGCCGCAGCAATTACCGGGGATTCCACCCTGCTGATTCAGGGTACAGCTGGCACCGATGAAAACGCCATTCGCTATGGCTGGAACTACGCCCGCCTGCTGGTCGAGGGACCAAGCGAAGCCGCCCTGGTCGTCAGTCCTATGATGCAGGCAATGAAAGATGGCAAGCTGGCTCGCATCGAAGAGTTGACGCGTATTCCCAGTGAAGTACAGGATACGCTGATCACCATCCTCTCCGAAAAAACGCTCCCAGTACCAGAATTAAATACCGAGGTGCAAGCCAATAAAGGCTTCAATATTATCGCCACCGCCAATAACCGCGATAAAGGCGTCAACGAGCTCTCCAGCGCCCTGACACGCCGCTTTAATACCGTGATCCTGCCACTACCTGCCAGCATCGACGAGGAGATCCAGATCGTGGATCGCCGTGTTGCCAGTCTGGGCAGGGCGCTGGAACTACCCGCTGAGAAGCCAGCGCTGGAAGAGATTCGCCGCGTGGTCACGATATTCCGCGAGTTACGATCAGGACTCACCATCGACGGTAAAACCAGGCTCAAATCGCCCAGTGGCACCCTTTCAACGGCTGAAGCCATCTCGGTCATCAACAGCGGACTGGCCATGGCCGGCTACTATGGGGACGGCGAACTGCATGCCGGTGATCTCGCCTCCAGCCTCATTGGAGCCATCATCAAAGATCCAGTTCAGGATCGTGTGGTCTGGTTGGAATACCTGCAAACCGTGGTCAAGGAGCGCAGTGATTGGAAGGATCTGTATCGCGCCTGCAACGAGGTACTATAAGATGAGTATACACGTCTTTGGCATTCGCCATCATGGTCCGGGGTGTGCGCGCAGTCTGCGCGCCGCCCTGGAGAAACTCAAGCCAGACATCCTGCTGGTCGAAGGCCCACCGGATGCGCAAGAAGTGTTACATTTCATGGCACAGCCTAAGATGAAGCCGCCTGTAGCCTTGCTGATCTATGCCACTGAACAACCCAAAAAGGCTGTGTACTATCCATTCACCCAGTTCTCACCCGAATGGCAAGCCCTGAAATATGCCAGCAAAGTCAGTATTCCGGCCCGTTTCATGGATCTGCCCCAGGCAATTCAGCTCGCCCACACCGATCCCGAACAGGATGCCAGTGGTGAGCAGGTAACGGTGGATAAAACCCAGACCAGAAGCGCGCGCATTCGTAATAGTGTGCTGGTTGAAGTCCCGGAGGAGAGTAAGGAAGAAACGCTGTTGCGGGAAGATCCATTGACGATGCTGGCTCAGGCCGCCGGCTATGCAGACCATGAGATGTGGTGGGAGCGTCAGATCGAGCAGCGCAAAAACGTCGTCAATCTGTTTGAGGGTATCCTGGAGGCAATGACAGCGCTACGCCAGGAGGTGAAGCCACGCAATAGCGAGGAGGCGCAGCGCGAACAGCTACGCGAGGCATATATGCGCCAGACCATTCGGACAGCGCAACAAGAAGGCTTCCAGCGCATCGCCGTCATCTGTGGTGCCTGGCATGCACCGGTGCTGGTTGAACCGGGACCCGCCAGAGCGGATAGCGAGCTCCTCAAAGGTCTGCCACAACTCAAAGTCTCGACCACCTGGATTCCCTGGACCTATTCGCGGCTCTCTTCACGCAGCGGCTATGGGGCTGGTATGACGGCTCCAGGCTGGTATGCCCATCTCTGGAACTCACCCAAACAGATGACGATCCGCTGGATCACCAGAGCGGCCCAGTTGCTGCGCGAACAGGGACTGGATGCCTCTTCGGCCAGTGTAATTGAGGCAGTGCGTCTGACCGAGACATTGGCCGCGATGCGCGATATGTCCCAGCCCGGCCTGGACGAACACAATGAAGCCATTTTAACGGTGCTCTGCCATGGCGATAGTACCCCGATGCAGCTGATTCGTGAGCAACTGGAGATCGGCGAAAAACTCGGCGAGGTACCCAAAGAAACGCCAATCGTTCCGTTGCAACAGGATCTGGAAAGCCTGCAACGTCGGCTACGCATGAAGCCATCCATTGAAAAAACAAAGTTAGAACTCGATCTGCGCAAAGAGACGGATCGGGGTCGCAGCCAGTTGCTCCATCGACTGCAACTCCTTGCTATTCCCTGGGGCAATCAGGCGCGCGTCACAGGCAAGTCCGGTACCTTCCATGAACACTGGCAGCTCAAATGGAAGGTCAGCTTTCCAGTGGCCATCATCGAGGCGAACATCTGGGGCAATACCATCGCCGCAGCCGCCACTAACTATGCCTGCGCAACCGCAAAAAAGCAGACCGATCTTCCCGAACTTACCGCACTCTTGCAAAGCGTGGTGCTGGCCGAGCTGCCCGAGGCCATTGAATACCTGCTGGAAGAACTGCAACAGCGGGCCGCTGTTTCGTCCGATGTACAACACTTGATGGATGCGCTCCCGCCCCTGGCTCGTGTCGCCCGCTATGGTGATGTACGTCAGACCAAAGCAGAGCGTATTGTACCGATCATCGCTGGCCTGTTCGAGCGCAGCATCATTGGACTCCCCGGAGCCTGCTTCTCACTGGATGATGATGCCGCCCAGGGTATGCTCAAAAGTATTGAACATGTTCAGGAGAGTTTGCAATTATTAGACTGGCCTGAGCAGCGCCTGCAATGGCAACATACCTTAAAAAATCTGGCTGAAAGCGACACCATCCATGGCTTGATCCGTGGCCGCTGTTGTCGCTTGTTACTGGACCAACAGGCGCTCAGCGAAGAAGAGATGCAGCGCTTCACACGTCTGGCTCTGGCTCCCACGGCCCCTATTCTCCAGGCGGCAGCCTGGGTTGAAGGTGTTTTACGTGGTAGTGGCCTGCTGATCCTGCATCAGGATGAGCTCTGGAAAGTACTGGATGCCTGGCTGAGTCAGCTCAATCCAGACAACTTTATTCAGCTCCTGCCGATCCTGCGCCGTGCCTTCGCTAATTTCCAGGCTCCTGAGCGCCGGAACATGGGAGAAAAGGTCAAGCACCTGCACCAACCAAAACCCACGCAGACAGGTTCTGGAATACAGAGTCATACAATCGATGCCGAGCATGCCGCCCGGGTTTTACCCGTGCTGGCACAACTGATGGGAGTTTCCTATGGCAATTGATGAAAAAGAACGTCTGCGCCGCTGGCGACTGATCTTAGGCAAACAAGAGGCAGAACAACAGGATGGTGATTTCGGCCTGAGTGTACTGGACGGGCAAGATCAGGGCATGGATAATGTGCTTGAAGCGCTCTATGATGGCGAGCGCTCAGGCGGCCTGGGAAGCTCAGCCCCAATGTCAGTCGCTGGCTCGGCGATATCCGCACCTACTTTCCAACGGCAACCGTACGCATTATGCAGCAGGACGCTTTGCAACGTCTGAATCTAACGCAGATGTTGATGGAGCCAGAGATGTTGGAACAGGTCGAACCAGATGTTCACCTGGTCGCCTCCCTGCTGACCCTGAGTAAGGTCATTCCTGAAAAGACCAAAGATACCGCGCGCATGGTCGTGCGCAAAGTCGTTGAGGAGCTGGAACGCAAACTCGCCAATCCACTTATCCAGGCTGTGCATGGGAGTCTCAACCGGGCCACACGCAACTACCGACCCAAACAGAACGAGATCGATTGGGATCGCACCATTCGTCTCAATCTGAAAAACTACCTGCCAGAAAAGCGCACAATCATCGCCGAACGGCTGGTCGGACATGGACATAAACGCTCATCCCTGCGTGATATTGTCCTCTGCGTTGATCAGAGCGGCTCCATGGCCTCGTCTATGGTCTATGCAGGCATCTTTGGAGCAGTCCTGGCCACGCTGAAAGCCGTCAGCACACGCATGGTCGTCTTCGACACTGCCGTGGTAGATTTAACCGAAGATCTACAGGATCCAGTCGATCTGTTGTTTGGCACGCAGCTTGGTGGAGGCACCGACATCAATCGTGCCCTGACCTACTGCCAGCAAATCATCAGCCGGCCATCCCAGACCATCCTGGTCCTGATCACTGATCTTTACGAAGGCGGTGATAGTCAGAGTATGCTACGGCGGGCTGCCGAACTGGTCAGTTCCGGTGTCCAGGTTGTCTGCCTGCTGGCACTCAGCGATCAAGGCGCACCATCTTATGATAAACACCACGCCGCCGCCCTGGCAAAGCTCGGCATCCCGGCCTTTGCCTGCACACCAGAACTGTTTCCAGAGCTGATGGCCGCCGCCATCCAACAACAGGATCTCAATCTCTGGGCCGCCAGCAACGAAATCGTCACCACCCGCTCCGAATCCTGAGGAAGAAGCGAGTTTGCAGGATATTTCTGTATCCTGCAAACTCGATCTATCCAGATGAATTTTCTGAAAAATGCAAATTAGCCTTGACTTTTCATTTTCTCTTAAGTATACTTTATATATAGTTTTTCCCCAAGGAGATTTTACTTGTAGCATGAGCATATCACACCTTCGGTAGCACAACACCATAACAATTCCTATCCACCAATAGAATGTTTTTTGGTGCTTTCATTTCTTCAACGCTACCACCCCATTCTGTGCTCATGTACTCACCATTTCCAATGTTTAGCAGTTCTTTTTGCCTGCAATCCAGTAACTCTTGCCAGATGGCAAGAGTCTACTCTGTCCACATGAGCACAGCAACTACATCATTTCTTTTGATGACACGCGGGATGTCTCATTCCCTTTTGTCATGTACAGGTAGAAGCGAGGTGCTCACTTTATGTTATTAAGCAGCAAAGAACTTACCAAAAGCTACGGTATCCATACCATCTTACATCTGATCTCGTTTGTGATCAATCAGAATGATCGCATCGGCATCGTCGGCCCCAATGGGGTCGGCAAATCCACGCTACTCCGACTGCTCATCGGCCAGGAAGAGATTGATAGCGGGACGATTACCTATGGACCGGGAGCAGAGTTTGGCTATCTGCCACAGACCACGCCGGACTTTTACGGCCAGAATATCCAGGATCTGATCCTGGAATCGGTCGGGAACCTCAAGCAGCTGGAAGAACAGATGCATAGCCTGGAAGCAGCCATGGCCAGTGCCGAGGATGAGCAGTTAGCCGCCATGATGGCGGAATACACCATCATCTCGACACGGTTTCAGGATCGCGGTGGCTATGATCTGGATCATAAGATCGACATGATTATGGATGGCCTGCGCCTGAGCTATCTGCCCCGCACTCGCGTGGTGGAGACGCTCTCAGGAGGAGAGAAGGAACGCGTAGGACTGGCCACCTTATTGCTGCGCTCACCCGACCTGCTGCTCCTGGATGAGCCCACCAATCATCTGGACTTCGCGACCATGGAATGGCTGGAACAGTATCTGGCTGCGTATCAGGGTGCGGTCGTGATGGTTTCACATGATCGACAATTCCTGAACAAAACTGTCAACGCCATCTTTGAGCTCGATGAACATAGCCATCAGCTCAAAGTCTATCACGGCAACTACGACGCCTATGTCGAAGCCAAACAGGCTGAACGCAAACGCTGGGAGGAAGAATATGAGCAGCAACAAGAAGAGATCCAGGAGTTGCGCAAAAAGGTGCGCGTCAGCGGCCGTCAGGTCGGACATAGCTATCGTGCGCCCAGGGACAACGATAAGTTCGCGCGCTACTTCTTCAATCAGAATGTCCAGAGCGCAGTCGCCCGCAATGTCCGCGCCGCCCAGGTGCAACTAGAGCGCATCGAGGCCGATCCGATTCCCAAACCACCGGAGTTGCTGGCGGTAAACTCACATTTTCAGACAGAGCAGATCCAATCCGACATCGTGATTAAACTGGACAAGGTCAGTAAACGCTTTAGTGAACGGCAGCTCTTCGAGCAACTCGACCTGACTCTGGGGGCACAATCACGCGTCCTGCTGACGGGTCCCAACGGAACGGGCAAGACGACGCTCCTGAAAATAATCATGGGCAAAATTGCACCTGATAGTGGGAATATCCAGCTCGTCGAGGGCGTCCGTATCGGCTATCTGGCCCAGGATCCCGAGTCACTGGATCTGGAGAAGACGGTGCTTGAGAACTATAAGTATGGACAGATCGGCTTTGAAGGCGAGCTGATGGGTCGGTTACTCGGGTATGGTCTGTTCCGCCTGGAAGATATGCAGAAAAAAGCCGGGCAACTCAGTATTGGACAACGCAGAAAGCTGGAGCTGGCCTGCCTGCTCGCGGCTCGACCCAATGTGCTCTTACTCGACGAGCCCACCAACTATATTAGCCTGAATGTGCTCGAAGCCTTTGAAAGCGCGATCCAGCAATTCGCAGGACCCGTTATCGTGATCTCCCACGATCGCTGGTTCATCCAGCGCTTCAGCGGCGAGGTCCTTGAACTATCCGCAACACCGTTGGCACAGTAAAACGCACATACGGTAATCCTTGTGACCACGCTCACGACTAGGCAGCGTCCTGATAGGGATGAGCGTGAACGTGGTCACAAGCACATAATTTCAGGAAGTTGAAGAAGAGGTTTGAATATTATCGTTATCAATGCGCATAGGGTTTATCAGTAACGGAAGGATCAGAGAGAAAGAGCTCCCTTTGCTGGGAATACTTTCGACCTTGATATGGCCGCCGTGGCGTTCGACGATCTGCTTGGAAATGTAGAGCCCCAGGCCAAAGCCAACACTGGAGCCGGTCTGGACTTCAATGCCAGGTACACGATAGAAGCGTTCAAAAATCAAGGGCAGCATTTCAGTGGGAATGCCGACACCAGAATCTTTAATGTTTAAGGAATATGTCTCCTCATGCTTCTCCAGGGTGACTTCGATCGGTGAGTTTGCTCCGGAATATTTGCGCGCGTTCGACAAAAGGTTGATTACTACCTGGCCCAGGCGCTCAACATCTACTTCGGCTTCAATCGGTTCCGCCGGGAGGTACACCTTGACAATTGGATGTGGATTCGTGCCAAAGACATATTCATCGACGAGCCGACGGGTCAAATCAACAACATCGCATTTCTGGCAATGCAGATCAAACATGCCCATCTCAATCGATGAGATATTCAGGAGATCATTTACCAGCACTTCCATACGACGAATCGAGTTTTCCATACTGACCAGACTGGGGACTTCAGGCGATTGGGAGCGAATCAAGCGGCGATGTAATAACTGGGTCATACCTTTTAAGCTGGACAGGGGGGTGCGCAATTCGTGAGAGGCCATGCTGATAAACTCATCTTTAACAGCATTGGCCTGGATCAGTTCTTTGGTGCGCTCTAACACCGTCATTTCCAGGGATCTGGCATGCTGCTCTAAGGCCTGCTGTTGCAAGACAACCTGCCGACGCAACTGCCGGGTCTGGGTCGCACGACGCAGGGCGGCCACAAAATACTCGCGATCAATCGGCTTCTGGATAAAATCATAGGCCCCGCCACGCAACGCCTGAATCGCGAGGCGATGATCACCATGGCCCGTAATCAATAAGGTTGGAATATCTGGCCGTAACTCTTGTATTTTTGACAGAAGCACCAGGCCATCCATGCCCGGCATCTTAATATCACTGACAATGGCATCATAATCATTGGCCTTAATCAGTTCCAAGGCATCCATAGCCGTGTCAGAGGTATCTACCTTTGCCCCAGGCATACGCAAATATAACGCCTGCGGTAACGCCTGTAACAGAGCTGTATCATCATCGACAATAAGAATATATGCTTCGGTCATACTGCACATCACTCACTTGCATCTACATGAAGAGGTAGTTGGATCAAGAACGTGGCCCCCTCGCCCGGACGATTTTCAACCAGAATAGTTCCCTGGTGCTCTTTAATGATACCGTAGGTAATAGATAAGCCCAGGCCTGTTCCGGCACCAACATCTTTGGTGGTAAAAAAAGGATCAAAGATGCGCTTCTCCAGCCCCTCAGGTATGCCGGGACCAGTATCACTCACATTGATCAACACCATCTGTTCCTCAAGTGTACAAACAATAGAGATCACTTTTTTGGATACATCATTTAAGGCATCACGCGCATTGGTTAACAGGTTAATAAAAACCTGCTCCAGTTGAATCGCATTCCCAAGGACAACCATATCTTGCACAGGAAAATGCATCTCGATCTCAATCTGGCGCAGCCGTAATTGCTCCTGCATCAACGAGATGGAACTCTCGATAACTTCGGTCAAGACCACTGGTTCGCGGCTCACCGAAGCGGCTCGTCCAAAGGTACGCAGGTGTGAGATGATCTCAGTGGCCTTACGCACCTGCTGCATAGCATTATACAGTTCCTGCATAATCCGTTCAGGATCTGTATCCGCCATGCCCAGTTCAATCAGATCGATGGCATTGCCAATAAACAAGCCGATATTATTTAAAGGATTATTTAACTCATGGGCCACACCGGTTGTCAGTTCACCCAATGTTGCCAGCTTGCCAGCCTGCACCAGTTGTTCCTGCTTCTCACGCAACTCAAGTTCGCGCCGCTGCACCTCCTCCGAGGTCTCTTTCAGATCGCTCATAATATGGATCATCGCTTTGCGGCTATTCTCCAGACGCAGATTCGACTGATGCGCATCCTGTAAGATATGCATCAGTGCGCGTCGAGAATTATCCAGGCGTTCCGTCTGTTTAGCCAGGCGGCTGCGATCATGCTCATAATCGGCCAGGATATGAATCATCGCCTTCCGTTGATCATTTAATTTATGATTGACAGTATGCAGATCCCCAAGGATATGCATAAAGGCACGGCGGCGCTCCTCGCTCTTCACGATCCAGCGTTCAAGCGAAGCGTTTTTCTCCAGAAGGTGGTGGTGAGCCTCGCGCAATTGCTCAAGGTTCATCTCACGATAGTCAGCAGGAACACGAGGAAGTGGAAGCGTTACGTCCATTTACTCTGGCCCTTTGGCTTTTCCTGCTCACGCCTCAGATTCTCAATCTCTTTTTCCAGAGCAATCATCTTCAATTCACGGCCAACCACCACCTCTTCAAACTTCTCCAGGTCTAAAATCTTCTCCTGCAACTCGGACTTTGATTCCTGCAAGTCCTGCAAGATTTTCTCGTAGGCACGCATATCACGCAGGATACCAATCGCACCAATCGCCTTACCATCGGAATCACGCAGGGCCGAAGCATTCAGCGTCGTGGGAATGACCTCACCAGAGGCGGAACGGGGATTCAGGCGGGCATTGCGGGTCGTGCCACGCTCAATAACTTCTTTGAGGGCTGCTAGAAACTCACGCGTCTCCTCGGCACTGATAAAGCGAGACAGCGACTGCTCCAGGACCTCATCAGGCCGGAAGCCAAGCAACTCATAGACCGCGTCATTAGCCTGGAGAATTTTACCTTCCAGGTCCGACACAAAGATCGGGTCCGGCGCATTCTTAATCAAGCTATCCGCTAGCGCGCGCGCCTTATCCAGCTCACGCATATCGCGCAGGATACCAATCGCACCAATCGCCTACCATCAGGATCACGCAGAGCAAGCATTCAGCGTCTCGGATCACTTCATTGGAGGCGGAACGGGACAGGCGAGCAGCGGGCGCGCACGCTCAATAACCTCTTGAGGGTGCAGAAACTCACGCTCCTCGGATAATAAAGCGGACAGCGACTGTCCAGGACTTCGTCAGTACGGAAACCGAGCAACTCATAGACCGCATCATTGGCCGACAGAATTACCTTCCAGTCCGACACAAAATCGGTCCGCGCATCTTAATCAAGCTATCCGCCAACGCACGCGCCTTGTCCAGTTCACGCATATCGCGCAGATACCAATCGCACCAATCACCTTACCATCGGTATCACGCAGAGCCGAAGCATTCAAGGTCGTGGGGATCACTTCACCAGAAGCGCTCTGTGGATTTGAGCCGCGCATTACGAGTGACACCACGCTCAATAACCTCGCGCAGGGGCCGCGCGTGAACTCACGCGTCTCCTCGGCACTAATAAAGCGGGACAGCGACTGTTCCAGGACCTCATCATTACGGAAGCCAAGCAACTCATAGACCGCATCATTGGCCGACAGGATCTTCCCTTCCAGGTCTGAAATAAAAATTGGATCTGGTGCATTCTTAATAATAATATCAGCATCGAGAGAACCAAGTGATTTGCTACCTGGCTGTTGTGAGGTCGTAGCTGACGGAGCAACCTTATCAAGCACGAGAATCTACCTCCGCTCTATAACTAATGCCTTGTCTCAACGAGCCACGCCAAATCCCAAAGCTCTGCCGTAGCTGTATAGATAGATAATTCAACCTCTTCCATCATTTCCACGGGAAAGAGATATTGGAAAGTATAACAGAACTTTTTCCTAAAGCGCAAGAGTGTTTCCATGTCCCTGACGACCCTCCACAAGCTCATCAACCCACAGAATCAGAGAACATTTATCTGTATTATAATCAAGAATTTGCCAGATCACTCTCCCCTGTACCCAAATTGGCCCATAGCGTAGTACCATCGATTTCAACCATTCGGTATCAGTCCAACGGATCAGTCCGAATAACAACCCTTCATAATCATCATACCCAAACCGCACGCCAGAAAGGAAAATCTAGCCATCAGCAGCATGAACACACCTCCCTACCAGCTGACTCGACCCGAAATTTATTTTCACGTCCACGAAAATCAACACAGCAAGCCACATGTAAAAGATAGGCATTAAATGAGACTATACGAAAAATATTGAGTGCAGACAGACCAAACATGACGAGCAGAGGAAAAGAGCCACAAAAAACTATTGACTTCCGCATATAGATGCGGTATTATACATCACATCAAGAACAGGCCGGTGTGGCGGAACGGTATACGCGCTTGTCTCAAAAACAAGTCCCGCAAGGGTTGAGGGTTCGAATCTCTCCACCGGCATAAACACTCTTCTGGAGTCCACCGAGATCTCTCCGTGCTCACTTTCCTTCCAAATTTCTACTGGTTTCTACAAAAATCTTTGGTCGTCTCTCGGTTTTCCTGTCAACTTTCCTGCCAGAATTTATCGCAGAGACGCACGTAAATTAAGGAAAGAAAGTAGCCCACTATCAGCTAGCAGACAAGAAAACAGCCCATAACGAGAAAAAGCTCTTTTCGTTATGGGCTGCTTTCTACATATGACCAATTTATAACAGACAAAGAAATGGCGACATCTTCAGGCAGTATGATAGAGCCGGATAAAATTTGTATTTACACGTAAAGCCCAG
This sequence comes from Dictyobacter vulcani, assembly GCF_008974265.1. Lineage (GTDB taxonomy): Bacteria > Chloroflexota > Ktedonobacteria > Ktedonobacterales > Ktedonobacteraceae > Dictyobacter > Dictyobacter vulcani. The sequence continues at coordinate 10,172 of NZ_BKZW01000005.1, read as the reverse complement.
GGCCAGCTTTATAACTCAGGCAAAATACAATCCATATGATAAACTGTCATAATGGATAAAGCTGATCATATATTCAGTATTGTTGTACCTGCGAGCCTGGATGACAGGTTGAGCCGTAAGCACTTTCAGGGATCGGCAGTTTTTTTAAGCCAGAGCACATTTTATGGGCAATAGCGACCTTTCAGCGATGCTCTCTTTTTCTTTTTTTCTCTCATCCAACGGCTCTGGGGACAGACTGGGGATTTCTCCCGATTATCTCCTCATAACGTATCTCCCCTCCTTTCGTTATAGGAGGGAGGAGCAAGTTCCTCTCCAAGGTATCCCCCGATCGGGAAAGGCTGGTGACACCACGTGAACGTGGCAAAAGCCAGGTTGGAACTGACAGCCGTGCTCGTGACGAAAGCGGTTTGACACGACGGCCTGTCTACGTGAAACGAAAGGAACCAACGATGAAAAAGCTACACATTCGACGTTGTTCGTCGAAAGAGTTACCGCGCCTCTCGCCTTATGCTCCAACGTAGTTGTATCATAGGTAGTTGTATCATAGGTAGCAAAGACTTTTAGTGTTTTGGAAAAGCAGATGATCCAGGCAGTTCAGGACATAGGCTGGCAGGGGATCATCTGCCTCCGCTTTGACGCTGAAGAGAAAGTTTGTAAGGAAGAAAGCATGCCTTTTACCAAACCGTGTTTTAAACGATTTCTCCATGTCAAACACCCTGGTGCACAGCCTGCATCCTCCTCCCATTCCCAGCAAACGATCAGTGTTCACTATGGGCGGGAACGCGGAGTCATACTCGAAGAGATCGATGAAGCACAACTGCTGTTGCTTTCGCAACTCGATGGTCGGCACTCGTTTGAGGACATTGTCAGCACACTGCAACAGCAGCACCCCCAGGTGACTGCCGAAGAGGTGAGTGAAGCGCTGGATGAACTGCTCCACTTTGGCTTGATAGAGGACGCTGCCGTTGAGCCGCCTGCCACTCTGCTCCCATCCGATCTGGAGCGCTATGACAGTCAGATCCACTTTCTCTCTCTGCTCGATGCCAGCGGAACCCAGAAATATGTGTTTCAAGCCAGGCTCAAGCAGGCGCGTGTCGCCGTGATTGGCCTGGGCGGATTGGGCAGTAATGTGCTTCTGGGCCTGGCTGCCATCGGAGTCGGCTCCTTACGCGGCGTGGATGGCGATCAGGTCGAACTGGGAAACCTCAATCGCCAGGTACTCTATGAGGTCAACGATCTGGGAAAACCGAAGACGCTCGCTGCAGCAGAGCAGCTCGCCCGCTTCAATCCCAACGTGCAGTTCGAGCCGGTTCAGCAGACCATCACGAGCTCGCAGCAGCTCGGTGCGTTGATCGAGGGGGTGGATCTGGTCGTCTTCTGCGCCGATCAGCCTCGTGAGATCACGAAGTGGATGAATCAGGCTGCTTTCCAGAGAGAGATCCCATTCATCATTGGTGGGTATCATGGGGCCGGGGCTGAAGTCGGCCCATTTGTGGTTCCCTTTCAAACGGCCTGCCTGGCATGTGCATACACCAGCCTCGATCCAGATGAGGGGACCATTGCGGAACTGGCCTGGATCGAGCAGGCGGCATGGCTGCGTCATCCCAATATCCATTTTGTCACTGCGCTCTCGGCCCACCTAATCTGCGCTGAGGTCTGCAAGTATCTGCTGGGCAACTCCGCGCCAGCAACCTACAACCACCGCTATCTGCTCGATCTGCAACAGTTTACCCTGACAGCGAGCGCATTGACACGCGCTTCCAACTGTCCCCAGTGCGCAAACAGGAGTTCCTCCAATTCCTAGACGGTATCGATTCGTTGGACAAAAAAACGAGCATCAGCTACCATCTGCCAGGCGTGACTGACTGATGCATCAGTACAGAACATTCGAGGAGGCCCAAACCCATGAGTAATAAAAGGATTCGCAGTTTATGCAAGGAACCCCCATAAATACAGGCAATCTCAATCTAACGCCGGGAGAGTCACAGCTAGATAGCGCGCCAGCATTCATACCGCCCGCGCGGCCACAGAAACAGGTCACGGCGACCCTATCCTTTCTTTCGGCCTGCATCGCGTTGTTGATGACCGGCTTCGGCATTATTATACCGGTCTACCCTCAGCGCTTGCAGGCACTGGGATTGGGCGCGGAGACGCTGGCGTTAATGGAGGGGGGCTTTGGACTTGGCATGTTTCTTTTTAGCACGCCAATGGGAACCCTGGCCTGGCGCATCGGTCGTAAGCCAGTGGTCTTGCTGTCATTATCCGGCTTTGTCCTTACCAATGTCTTTCTGGCCTTTGTCAACCTGCCACCTCTCTTTATTGTGGTGCGCTTCGTAGAAGGGGCGCTCGCCGCCGGCTTCATGCCCGCGTCAATGGCTATGGTTGGCGATATCCTGCCGGTAAAACGCCAGGGACGCTGGATTGGTATTATGACGACCGCCCAGGCCGCTGGTATCGCCCTTGGTCCTGGCATTGGAGGCTTCCTCTACCAGGCCTGGGGCTTTACTACCCCATTCTTGCTGACGTCTGGCCTGGCTCTGATTGCCTCGCTCCTGGCCCTGGTTATGCTGCCCGAAACATTGCCCCTGGTGGTGCGCGCCAGCATTCTTACCCAACAGAAGAGCAGTCAGAACCAGGAAAAGACTGCGGCGAGTACTGGCACCCAGAGCGTGCGAAAGTTACTGTGGCTCTTCGCTGCCTTTGTACTGATAGACTTTGGTATCACGTTTACCTATCCGTTCACACTGCCTCAGTATCCCTTCTTTTTCGAGAAGGTACTCCATTATAACGCGGCTCAGTATGGCTTGATCATTAGCATGTATGGCCTGTCGCTGGCTGTCTTCCCTCTGCTGCTGGGACGCCTCAGCGAACTTTTGCCGAAGAAGACGCTCATCGTTCTGGGATGCGTCCTTGAATCTGCGCTAAACCTGGGCATGCTCTTCTTGCATCAGTATGCGCTCTTGATCGCCGCCGCGGTGATTACTGGATTGGGAATCGCACTGCTGGCTCCAGCGCTGGGTACAGCCTACCTGAGCGCGACGACGGATCAGAATCGCTCACAGGTGATGGGTATCCGTGGATCAGCACTGTCGCTGGCAGTCTTGCTCGCGCCGCTCACCCAGGCGGCGGTAAGTCACTGGATTACGCCGCAGATTTCATTCGCCATCGGTGGCGTTCTGGCGCTCTTTATCGCTCTCTTCGCCGCCATCACGCTCAAGAAACATGTGATAAGAGCGTTTTTGGTAGGAACGCTCGAAACCTTCTCTGATTAGCGGCACTTCCCGGCTGGCAAGACCATCTGAGACAGCAGGGTGTTTGGGCGTCCCCCCGTTTGGGCCTGAGACGACATGAAAGAAGGAAATCCCTCCAGAACGAGCACTTCCTCCGTACCTGGCTCAGGTATGGACGTTTCCCGCAGCGTCAGAACCTGCGTGGGTTCTCCATACTGATCAAATTGAATCGCTTTCATCTTTCCATTCTCCTTTTTCAGGAATATACCGTCTTCGCGTCCTCCATCAGCTCACCGTGAGATCGTCAAACCACAAACTCGCGAAGAAGGTTCTCGATGTGCGAATTTTTTTGCAACACTAGCAGGTAGCAATCAGTATATCATTTCGAAGTGCGAAGGTGGACGACCTGGATCTGTCGCAGGCCACGAATGGCATTGCAGATATAGACCTTTTCCGCTGTCAGGAGATCGTCCAGGGAGAGAATGGCCTCCTGTGCGTTGGAATGCTCCTCCAAGATGCACTGGCGCGCAATCCCTGGAAGCAAGCCGCAGGCTACTGGCGGGGTAAGCAACTTGCCATCACGCTCAATAAAGATGTTGCTTATCGCGCCCTCAGTCACTGCGCCTCGCTCGTTGAGAAACAGGATATCGGCGTACCCATGCTGCCGTGCGAACTGGAAAGCACGCTCATAGAGGGGCCGCTGCGTGGTTTTATGGAAATACATGCGATCCTGTGAATTGATCCGTTCGGCGCTAACGATGACCCTCAATGGCTCTTCCTGCAGCTTCGGAACCTGCACACTCTCGCAGGTAACCCTGCCGTCGCGCTCTAACTGTACGCGTACTTTGTAGATACGACCCGGCGTCATCTCGCGGCACTGCCGGTGTAAGAGCACCTGGATACGCTCCTCGTCCCAGCGATAACCGAAATAGCAAGCCGAGGCCTGCATACGCTTGAGGTGCTTCTCCTGGTGATGATAACCATCATTCCAGAGGATGGCCTCTAAAATGGCAAACTCTTGCGCTCGCGTAGTCAAGAAGCGGGCCTTGACCGCACATTCAGCAGCCTCTTCAGCAGCCCGCGAGTCGTAGACGATGCCACTACCAATGCCCATAATGCCCTGCCCACACTCAAGCTCAATGGTGCGAATCGCCACGTTAAATATAGCCTGCTGTGGTTTTTGTGCTGTTGGAGGCGCGATGTAGCCAATGGACCCGGTGTAGACGCCCCGTGGCGTCTCCTCCAACTGGCCAATAATCTCCATAGCTTTGAGCTTGGGCGCACCCGTCACCGAGCCACACGGGAAGAGACTGGAAAAGAGCTGCGCCAGGCTGACCCCACGCTCCAGCTCGCCCGTAACGGTCGAGGTCATTTGCAGAACAGTCTCATAGGTTTCGACCTGTAGCAGGTGCGGAACGGTGACCGAACCAATCTTGCACACACGCCCCAGGTCATTGCGTAAGAGATCCGTAATCATGATATTCTCTGCTCGGTTCTTGGTATCGCCGCGTAGCCAGGTAGCCTGCTGCTCGTCTTCCAGCAGCGTACGCCCCCGTGGAGCTGTGCCCTTCATGGGGCGGGTTGTCACATGTTGCCCATCCAGGCGGAAAAATAGCTCTGGCGAAAAGCTCAAAACAGTCCTCTCACCGGTGCGAATATAGGCGCTGTAGAGCGTACGCTGGGCATGGCGCAGACGCGCATATAGAGCCAGCGGCGAGCCCCCAAAGCGAAAATGCGTCCGTCCAGTCAGATTGATCTGGTAGACATCTCCGGCGCGAATGTGTTCACGAACCCGCTCAACTTTTTGGCGATACGTCTCCTCATCGAGATCGAAACGCACATCCTGAGCTTCACAGTCCATCTCATCCTGGTGAGTCAGGGCGTAGGCCTGCCAACCCGCCTGTCGGATAGCAGTATTGACGCGATAGGGATGGCGGTAAACCCCAAACCAGGCGAGAGGCGCGTGCTCATCTCTATAGTCGTGCCTGCACAGTTTCTCTAGTTTCTCTAGTTTCTCTAAAAAATAGCCGCATTCATAGGCGAAATAACCGGCGAGGTAATAGCCCTCCTGGATATATCTCTGCATGGTCTCAAGCAATGGAAGAAACTCGCTTGCCTGATAAATTTGTAGCGTATGTATGGGGTCGATGAAGAGATAATCCCACCCATCTCCCTGTCCTCCCAGGGTATTCTCCAGTAGAACGAGGGGGTCCTGTGTTTGTAATAGCTGGACAAAGTCTGTCGCCGATTGGATAGAAAACATGTAGTTACCTCACTCTTGCTCCTCAGGGCTGGAGCGCGAATTCCGAATGTGCGTACAGCATGGTATAGCAAATAACCTGGAGCTGTCAAATCGAGCGCCCGACATTTTCGCCCCCATATGCACCAACGTAAGGATCGATGGATCAGTTTAAACCAGGGAAGGGGAACAGTGGTGGGTACTCTCTCAACTAGAGTATCCGCCGCTGCTGCTTTGTGGTAAAGATATAATCCCATGTCTGGAAAGCCCTGAGTGACGCTAAATCATAGTGGTTAATATGAATTTATCGTTGTGCAATAGATAAAGAGTCTTATGACGAATCGTTTCCTGCTGCTCCCGGTTAATTCGATTTGCCAGCGACGGCATGCGCAAACATGATTCGCCAAGCTTTATAAAACACCTTCATAAATTGAGCTTAACGGCAGTTCTAAGTCCAGTTGGTCCAGTTCAATCATTTGATCTCCCTGGAAACGCTCCTGTACCCAACCAGTTGATCTGCTATACACTTCAACATGCTTTTCATCCTGGCTCACAAGCATATAAACTTCTAATGTGGGAGAATGTTGATAGCGAGCGAACTTCTCAACTCGATCATAAGCTTCTGTACTGGGGAAAGAACTTCGATCGCAATCAGTGGGGAACGAATTTTGAAGGGTCGCATGCGTTTTTCTTTATCTCGATCACCAATATCGCAGGTGACAACAACATCAGGAACCACCGACGGCTGACCAGGAATAAACACGTACAGCGCTCGATAGACACGACACGGCCCGCTTCTTTCCAGTTGCTCTTTCAGCAGGTATTCAAGGTTGGAGCTAATATCAGCATGCTCTGGAGAGGATCCGGTCATATCATACATGAACCCATCAATAAATTCATACCGATACGGACCTTCAAGGCTGATCAGCTGCTCAAAACCTTCTTCCGTCACAGGAACACCATGCTGTGGATTTATTGCCACCACCATAGCTCCTTTCCATTCACGCCATCTATCACAACGCCCAAAGTATAACATAGTATAGATACTTCTTTTTGGCTCCATTCAAATACATCACGTTTATCCTTTACAAAGATATAGCTGCATATTATTATAGAAGAGATACATATGGTCCAGGGATAATAAGTGCACTAATAATATATATTTCTATTTAGCAAGGAAGTCTCTCTGATGATAACAAAAGTGAATGTTCAGCAAATCAAAAAACAGTTGGTGGCTGGTAATCTAAAAAATCTTTTTTTTGAAGAATTAGGCTGGAACCGTTTGAAGGGGTCTGCCCTTTCTATTCCTTATAAGGGACGAGATTATATTTTTGAGCCCCTGGCGGAAAAAGGTGGCTTTAAGGTCTATACTTGCACATTTACTGATGGTCCAATTGCTGAAGATACGGTACTCAAGCAACTTGATCGCTTATTAGAACCATATGCCCACGAGAAAATCGTTATTTTTCTGGATGCCAACCATACAAATCAAGTCTGGTTATGGGTTAAACGCGAGGCTGGCAAACCAGCGGCGGCGCGTATTAACAAACTTTATCAAGGACAGAGCGCTGAACTCCTGAGCCAGAAACTCGCAAAGATCGCCTTTGGGATCGAGGAAGAGGATAATGTCGATGTTATTGGCACCTATGGGCGCATCAAGAGCGGCTTTGATGTCGATAAGGTCACCACAAAATTCTATGAGCGCTTCAAGAAAGAGCATAGCAGTTTTCTTGGTCACATCCAGGGTATTCCTGATGATGAGGAGCACAAAGAAGATCGTGAATGGTATGCCTCGCTAATGCTCAACCGCTTGATGTTCGTGTACTTTATCCAGAAAAAAGGACTGTTAGATAACACGAGTAAGCATCACCTGGATGGCGACAAAGATTACTTACAGAAGCGCATGCAGCTGACCCAATCCCTTAAAGGCAATGATGTCTTCTACACCTTCTATCGCTATTTCTTGCGTCGTCTCTTTCATGAGGGTCTGAATAAGCCAGAACTCGATCGTGAGCCTGAATTAGAACAGCTTATTGGTAATATCCCCTATATCAATGGCGGTCTCTTTGATGTGCATATGCTGGAGCATAAATATACTGACCTTCAGATTGTCGATGAGGCCTTCGAAAAGCTCTTCTCCTTCTTTGAAGACTTTGACTGGTATCTGGATGATCGGCCGGCTCGCAAAGGCAATGAGATTAATCCTGATGTGCTGGGCTATATTTTTGAGAAGTATATCAACCAGAAGCAGATGGGCGCTTATTACACTAAGGAAGATATCACCGAATACATCAGCAAAAACACGATCATCCCCTTCCTGTTTGAAAAAGCTGCCGAGCAATGTCCGATTGCCTTCACCCCTGATGGCCCGGTCTGGTCCCTTTTACGCGATAATCCAGACGACTATATCTATGAAGCGGTCTCGCGGGGTGCAAATGAACCACTGCCAGCAGAGATCGAAGCAGGCGTTCATGATATTTCCCAACGCACGCTATGGAATAAGGTCGCTCCAGAAACCCATGCTCTTCCAACGGAGATCTGGCGTGAAGTGGTTGCCCGCCGTCAGCGCTATGAAGATGTGCGTATGAAAATGGCTTCAGGGGATATCACCTCGATCAACGATCTGATTACCTATAATCTGGATATAACCAGGTTCGCGCAAGACGTGATTACCTATTGTGAAGGAACAGACTTACTGCAGGCTTTTTATAATGCCATTGAGAAAGTCACGGTACTTGATCCAACCTGCGGCTCTGGCGCATTCCTCTTTGCCGCCCTCAACATCCTCAAGCCACTCTATGAAGCCTGCTTAAAACGCATGCGCACATTGGTTACCGAGCGCGAAAGCCTGGACGCTGCTTTGCCAGCTTCCCAGCGTAAAATATACAACCGCATAGACAGATTCCGTACTATCCTTGCTCGTGTTGATCAGCACCACAGTCAGCAATATTTCATCCTGAAATCAATCGTCATTAATAATCTCTATGGCGTTGACATCATGGATGAAGCCGTAGAGATCTGTAAATTACGCCTCTTCCTCAAGCTAGTCGCCCAAATCGAAAAGCCTGACGAGCTAGAACCCCTACCAGACATCGATTTCAACGTAATGGCTGGCAACACGCTGATCGGTTATACTAACCTGGAAGATGTAAGACGTATCATAGGCCAAAACGTTTTCGCTGGCTCAGAATTAGGTGCATCACTTGCCAGTATAGAAGAGCAAGCCAAAGATATCGAGAGAAGTGAAAAACACTTCCGTAGCCTAGCCTCCAGACGGATTACAAAATAAAATCCCTACAAGAACATAAACAATTGCTACGCAATAAACTCAAGAAACTTAGAGCAGATCTCAATCCTTATCTCGCATATGAGTATGGTATTGACCACCACAACATGCCCCAGGAAGATAATTATAAGAAGAGCTATGAAAAATGGCTTAAAACTCACCAACCATTTCACTGGTGGATCGAATTCTATGAAATAATGGATAATGGTGGATTTGATGTGATTATTGGAAATCCACCATATATAGAGTATAGTAAGGTTCGTCAAGAGTATATGCTTTATGGATATCAAACAGAGTCATGCGGAAACTTATATGCTTTTGTTATGGAGCGTTCTATCCTACTATTGAAAAAAATAGGGCGACAAGGGTTTATTGTGCCTATCAGTTTAGTTTGTACTCAGAGAATGAGTATTTTACAAAATAAGATTATACATTCAGTTGCGATGAGTTGGCATAGTATATATGCCGAAAGGCCTTCGAAATTATTTTCAGGGGCCGAAGTACTCCTCACCATATCATTGACTGCAAAAGGAACTGTTAATAATGGGAAACATTGGATAACCGGCTTACGAAAGTGGAGTGCATCAGAAAGAACAATATTATTTAATAATACTACTTATCAATGCATGTCCAAACCCTTACGTTCTTACACTTTACCCAAACTAAGCTCGAATCTAGAACATTCTATAATAGAAAAAATGTTCACTTCGAAAGGCATCCTTGGACGTTCACTACAAGCTAAAACTCTAATTAAGTTATTTTATCGAATAGGAGGAGGACGTTACTGGAAAATTTTTACAACATTCCAACCTCGCTTTGTAGTAAATGGACAGGAAGGGGTATCTAGTCGGGAGAGTTATCTATATTTTAACACAGAAATAGAAAGAGATATTGCAGTTAGTGTATTAAGCAGCACACTCTTTTATTGGTATTTTATCATAACAACAAATGGAAGGGATTTAAATCCTTCGGATCTGAGAGAATTTCCGCTATCAATTTCAAATTTACGGGAAGACCATCACAAATTATTAACAAATCTTGCGTCAAAACTGATGCAAGATTATAAATTCCACAAAACTGAGAAAGACAAAGTTTCTAAACTCACAGGAAAAATAACATATGAAGAATTTTATCCGCGCCATTCCAAATCAATCATCGACGAGATAGACTATGTGCTTGGCCAGCACTACGGTTTTACAGATGAAGAGATCGATTTCATTGTCAACTATGACATCAAGTATCGTATGGGCCGTGATGCTAACGACGAGAGAGAAGAATAGATGCCACGTATTTTTGATAATATTGAACAATCATTACTCGGTGCACTGCAAGATACGCTGAAGATATCTGAGCGGGCTGATTTCTGTGTGGGCTATTTTAATCTGCGTGGTTGGCGCCATATTGACCAGCTGATGGA
>NZ_BKZW01000004.1 GCF_008974265.1 Dictyobacter vulcani | reverse complement strand
GCCCACGAGAAAACCCGCCTATCCGCCTGGGTTCAAACCACAGCGGCTTGCGGCGGGTTACGCTTATGTCATCCGTTTGTAATGCATAATAGGATACCCCTCCTTGACGCATCACAGCTGGATCATGCGCTGTATGGCCTAGTCCCTCCATATGCCCTGTTTCATGTGTGGCAACTTTACGACCATCGGCCTGCGTAGCAGAAAAGATTAAGCTATTATTCCACGATATCTCATTGCTCGAATTAAATAGAGTAAAATTCCCAGTCATCACTGCATAATACTGAGAACTATGTTGAACACTCCCCATATTGCCATAGCTAGTTGACCCATAAACACCATATCCTAAATCAGCAATGGAATAACTTGTTGAACTTATACAATTGGTGGATGTACAAGTATAAAGATATGGATTAAGTGCTGGGCAGCATTAAAATCATTGGCTGCACGTTGGACAGCCGTAGTAAAATTATATCCTCCAACGTTATTTAATGAGGGAGAAAGATAAGCGTTTATAGTGGAGCTACCCCCATTAGGTTCAGCCCAGTACAAACAAGGAGTTTGCGAAGTGAGTCCACATTGATAGTCATTCGGGTTGGTATTCCCAATTATTTTCTCACCACGTCCAAGCAAAAGATGGTTGAACCATTGAGAATGGAACACATGAGCGCCAGAATAGACGCCAAAAAAACTTTCCGATTCAGAAGGAACCTTCTCAACATAGATAAACCTCAATTTTTTTCCAACAATCGTCCAAGAGCTTCGTCGATTTAGATCAACCTACTGTTTACACTATGGCTCGGGGTCAAGTAGTAAATTTTGCAGAACCTGCGCAGATACAAAAACTCCCTTTTTCCTATTTTTCACAGCTAATCCATTTTAGCTGCCCTACTATGTTTCCACCATATACACCTATATTAATCACTGTTGACGCAATAAATATTACCATTATAAATATACATTTGTCAATACATCTATGGTTTTTCCTATTGTATTTATCTTGTTTTATAGTATCATCATATATCCCCTTATAAAACCAATATATATTACCCAGGATCAATTGATTCCACAATCAACCAAAATGTGTCAATTGATTCCTCACCAGAATGCTAATACCACGTATTTCTAAATATTTCTACTTCTATACCAGATATGGTCTACGGTGACACCGATGCTGTCACCATTTTGCACTTTCTGTGTTTATAGTCGTACATCTACACATCACGCTATCGGAAAGACAAAAATATCGACATTGTGTATCTATCAGTCTGGACCCGATAAGCAGTGTACATGTCTTAATGAAAGGCACATATATGGAACTTGTATCCTTACCACTACAGCAGACGAAGGCTGAAGAGGGAGATGAAGCCCAATGGATCGCCGCAGCACAGGCTGATCCTGCAGCATTTGAACCTCTCTACCTGCGCTATCACCTGCGTATTTATCACTATTTACGCACACGCATTAATAACGATGATGATGCCGCCGATCTGACACATCAGGTCTTTTATCAGGCACTCAAAGCACTGCCGCGCTATAAGCAGCGACAGGTTCCCTTTATTGTCTGGCTCTATCGGATCGCACATCATGCAGCGGTTAATGTCTCTACACGCACCCCTCATCTGGCCTCATGGGACGCACTACCAGAAACGATGTATCCTCTAACGGGCCGGAATGTGGAGGAGCAGGTACTCCACACCGAAGCGCTAGAGGATTTACGTCTCTACCTCCAACAGCTGGACCCATCGAAACGTGAACTGCTGGCCCTGCGCTTTGGCTCCGGTCTGACCATCCCGGAGATCGCGGCAGTAGTTGGAAAAAGCCAGAACGCGATCAAAAAACAATTGAGCCGTATCATCAAATCCCTTAAGGAGCAGTATTCTCATGAACAATAAAGTACCTCGTGAAAAAGGTTTTGACATGTCTACTGATCATGTTATGAAGCAGCTTGAGGTTATATATCAGGGCAATACGCCTCCGGCTCAACTCAACTGGAAACACTTCAAGCTACAACTGCAGGAACCAGTGGTTACGAACAGGCAATCCTGGTATAGTCGTATGACATTCCCTCTTGCTGGTACACGCCGTCTCTCGTTATCACTGGCTCTGTCTCTCTGCTTAGTGGTAGTAATCATCTGCAGCAGTGTTGTCTACGCCTTTGGCGGTCTACCAGTGGTTTTACAGGATATGTTCAACTGGAATCCCGGCACGCAAGCATTGCTGGCGCAACAGCAAATGACCACGGTGAATCAAGTATTCGAGTCCGACGGTTACAAGTTAACACTACAAGAAGGCTATGCCGACGCAAATCAGGTCATCATTGGCTTTTCGTTGACGCTCCCGCACCCACCAGGACTCAACAATGAACCTGGATACTGGTATTTAGCTAACAATTTTGAGAACTATCGTTTGACAACGTCACAGGGTGCGACTCTCCCTCTGATCAACGCGAATAGCTTCGTAGCGAAAAAAGGTGACCTGGTAGCACTCTTATATAATTTTGATGCAGCAACGATAGCCGGGAAGCCCGATCAGCAGCTTGCATTGCACCTGAAGATTCCGGTCAAATGTACTGACCTATATACATGCGCTCGTACAGCCACATTTAACTTTACCTTACCCTTCCATGCCGGGCATATCCTGATACCGCAACAAGCCGTCAACCGCAACGGCAAAAACCTGAGCCTGCAAAAGGTCGTCGTTGCGCCATCGGAAACGCGCTTCTACATGCATGGGTTTAGCCTGTATGATACGATTCCCTCCAACTTTTCCACACCAACATTCACATCCAAACACTTTGATCTCGTTCTTTCTAATGGCAAGAAAACCTATACCATCTGCACTGTCATGTACAACATGTGTGGCGCGCACGACATCCCTGCATTTGAAGCCAAACAAAGATCAAAAGATGGATATATTATTCACACCACGATAAATGGGATACACATAGGTATCACCGCAGGCATGGGGGGCGTTGACGCCCCTCTCTACATGGGTAATGATCACTCTGTAATTGGCCTCACGCTACCACAAGCACTCACAAACGCACATGGTAGCTGGACAATGACGGTTACGCAGACAATCACGCAACTAACGCGAGTAGATGATCATGGCCATCCCGGCTATACACCCACAGGTCCATATCATGCTGATCCATCCGCCAAACCCTGGGTCTTCACAGTGCACCTCTAAGAAAGAAGGAAAGGCTCACAAGCACCATACTTTGCCTGAATGGACAGATATCCTGAATAGACAAGGATGAAAGTTCATCCAGGCATGCGTCTGGCTTTGAGCACTGCTAAGCCAGCATAGCAGGCCCCCCCGATACAAATGATGAGGAGTGGCTCGATGGGGAAACGGAAACGCATGGTGCTATAGAAGGCCATATTTTGCAGGATGGTGTAGGCAAGGACCAGATAGAGGATGAGGAGTTCTTTTTTGCGCTGCTTCCAGGTCACGAGCAGGCCAGTGGCGCCCAGCAGGAAGGTAGGAATGGCCTGGATCGGTATCAGGATGAGCAGAATTTTCGAGGAGAGGCGCGCAGGGAATTGTTCCAGCGGGAGTCCGTGGGAATAAGTGTAGGGTTTCCACATATTGATAAAGTGCAGACCAATGATGGTTGGCAGCGCAGCCAGATGCGTGCGCACCCATGCCAGGGCTTTGGCGCTCTGCTGCTTGTCTTCATCCGGAGTATAGTTGGTTTCATCATGGATCGGTGTACCACGCGGCGGACTCCAGAAACCGCGGCTATCTGGCGGTCCGCTGAGTACACCATCGTTATAGACCCCAACCAGCACTTCCCCCATGCCCGTCGCCACCAACACCAACCGCCCGGTCGCCTGGTAATTACGATACGTCCACGGCAGGACCAGCAACAGCGCTAGCAGCGCGATCAGGACCGCATGCTGAAGAGCAGCACGCCAGGAGAGTATTTTCAGTAGCGGCAAGAACAGCATCCAGACAACGAGGACACCCAGCAGACCAGAACCGTTGGGACGTGTCAGGATAGCAGCAGCCAGAAAGCAGGCGGCCGTAATCGGCCAACGCCAATCTAACATACGCCTGGTAAGAAGTGCAGGCCGAGACAAACATTTAAGGCGCTGTACACGAAAGAGCGCATACGTAAAACCAAGCAGGCAGAACGTATAGAGTGACTCGGTATAGAGCCAGCCATCATAGAGGAAGAGTCCAGTATAGAGAGCCGCCAGACAACCACACAGGGCAGCGATACGCCAGCCAAAGAGATCACGGGCCCAGGCATAGATCAGCAGACAGGTCCCAGAACCAAGCACGCAATAAAACAGACGCGGCAGCAGAGGATCCTGGCCACCCAACCAGATAGAGGGTCGCAATTATCCAGGGCCAGAGAGGCGCGCGGCTCACCGACACAGATTGTCCATGCACACAATAGCAGTGATAATCTAGCAAGTTGCGCGCGATATGTTCATAGATCCCGGCATCATAAACAGGCTGATAGCCACGCGCATTCACCAGGTTATAAGCGATCCGCACCAATAGCGCCAGCAAAAACACACCAGCCGCAGGACCATAGCTACGCAGCCAGAATAACGATGAAATCCTTTTCATCATAAAAAATCATATATCCTCTTTTCTCATTATTCACATGCAGCTATCATAATCCATAATCAGCAGATAAACAAGAAAAGCGAAAATGGCTGTGGATCAGCAGATAAAATGGTGTCGAACTCATTGAAGGCTGCCGCTACGCTTTCAATGAATGGGGTTGTGAGTCAAAAGGGAATCGGGCCGTATATATAAGATACTGTTTGGACTGACTTCTATTGTTTTTATATGAATAGCGCAGAAAGGATTCTGATAATGGTATCAGGCAATATTGTTCGCCGCTGGTGGTTGAATATAGATATACGCTGTGCTGTGGTGCTATTTTGTGTACTGGGAGGATTGCTGACTGGTTGCTCTGGTGGTGCAAGTGGTCAGACTAATAATCAACCAAAACCAACGCCACGACCAACACAATCACAGGCCGGAAAAGTACTGTATCAATCGAGTTGGGCCGGGGGGCTGAAGGATTGGAAGGCGACGGCTGGCTGGAAGTTGTCCGGGGATTATGCGCAGACAGACCTGGGTGAGCATCGGATCCTGACCGTTCCATATCAATCTACGGCCGCCAATTACTCCCTGGAGTTCAGTCTGCAAGTCGTGAGTGTGCCAAAGGATGGGGGCTATTTTATGCTGAATGCGGACCCCAACGCCACCCACGATGGCTACCAGAACCATGTCCTTAATCTCCTGGATGCCGGAAAACACGGCTACGCCACACATCCACTCCTTGAGACCGTGATTGATCCCGATATACATCAAGAGCCCAACGTCAATCCGCAGGCCTTTGACTATGAGCCCGGCAACCAGTGGCATACCTACCGCGTGGATGTCGAAGCTGAGCGCGTCCAGTTTTTCGTAGATAATGTCCGGCTCAGTCAGTCCTCCAGCGCCAAAACAGCCAACCTCTCCACCGGACCATTCCACCTGGACTGCGGCAAAGCCATCCTGCGCGTCAAAGATTTCAAAGTTACCGCTCTCTAACCGAATTACAATCCCTTTCTCCATTTTGCCCATTTCTCTATACTGGCAGTAGGGATGATGGTGAGAACTCTGTACCGGAAGGAACGCCTATTCCCAACAACGATATGTTCACCATCCAGGGGATTATCGAGGAGTCATAGGAGAGGGAAGAAACCATGCCTTTTCACGAACAATTCGACATGCTCATAGAAAGACCCGGAGCCGACAGCATGCTGCACACGCTACTGACGATTCCTCCAACATTCTACTCAATTTCGTTTGGATTTGTCGGGTTGGCCAGAGTCTGGCATCTCGCTAGTAACTTCTATGGACTATCTGCCGGGATTGGGAACGCGCTGTTCCTGGTTGCTGCGGTCTTGTTCCTGTTATTTCTCGCCGTGCTCATGATCAAGCTTATGCTTGCGCCAAAGGTGGTCCTGGCTAACCTGACAGATTCTGCGTTCGGCCCGTTCTTCTCGCTACTCCCGATTACCGGTATGTTGCTTGCAGTCGGCCTGGAGCCTTACGCCCTGGATGGAGCACGATTACTGTTCCTGGTGTTCTTCGTCGCGACAGTGCTCCTTGCCGGGTGGTACATGGCCAGTGGATCATCGCCTCCCTGGATGCTGACACGTTCGCCCCGGCTATTTCCTGCCCGCCGTAGCCGGTGGTATTCTGGGCGCTGATAGCGCCGCCAGCTTTGGCCTGACAGGACTAGGCTGGCTGAGCTTCGGTCTTGGCATCATCGCCTGGCTGATGCTCGCCCGTCATCCTCAACCGGCTGTACTTGCGCCCTGGTTTTCCAGCGAAACTCGTTCCTACACTGGCGATCAACATCGTACCGTCGGTGATAGCTGGGAATGCCTACTTCGCACTCAACGGGGGAAAGATTGACCTGTTGGCTTACATCCTTGCTGGTTACACCGTGCTAATGGCACTCGTGCAACTACGTCTGCTGACGCTCTACCTCAAACTCAGGTTCTCTCCGGGCCTGTGGGCATTTACCTTCGCGTACGCGGCGACCGCTTCGTACATGCTGCGCTGGATTCACCTTCAGCATTTCGCAGGGGCCACTCTGCTGGGTACGTGGTGCTCGCAGCGATTACTGTGTTTATAGGTGGTATTCTGTCACTTGTTCGCTCTGGCGTGCACTTCTGCGCTGG
The DNA here is from genome assembly GCF_008974265.1 of Dictyobacter vulcani. Lineage (GTDB taxonomy): Bacteria > Chloroflexota > Ktedonobacteria > Ktedonobacterales > Ktedonobacteraceae > Dictyobacter > Dictyobacter vulcani. Next base: position 533,373 of record NZ_BKZW01000004.1, on the reverse strand, counting down.
CAGGGCACGTTCCTGCCCACTCCCGCAACTCCTAACTGAGTCCTGGCTCACACATGGGAGGGCTTTGGGTGATGAAATGCCCTCCAACGTAAGAACTTAAGAAAAGAAGAACGTAAGATAATTGCAGCGCACGCGCATGGATCAGCTTGATTTGCGTCCCGTGGTGATAAACCAGAGGATGGCATGGATCCATTGCTGCACTTCTTGCGTGTTCGTGGTACAAGGGAGGAGGCATTTACTTTTTATAGAAAAACATAGACTTTGAATTGATACACTAAAAAGCTATGGCAGGACGTTTATCTATTGAGATGACGAGCGGCACTTGCATCATGAATTTCCATGCGTTCAAGTTCTCACTCAACCTCTCAAAAGGAAGGACATTCATTATGTCTCAAACCGAGATAAATGATTCCCAGGAAGTAAACGATTCCAAAGGATTGCTATCGGACAGATGGCGAACGATGTCCTACAGGCCAGTACCACGCAAAGCATGGTCGCAGGTGAATCAACTATGCGGCGCACCCCGGCAAGTCTCAAGGCACCAGATAACACCAGGGGGGCCGTTTTGCCTGGACATCCATACCTCAAGCAAATCCTGGATTTACACCATGCCTATTCACCTGTATATCGTCCATATTCACCTGCTGATTACGCGCCAGTAACACCATCAGGTTCGCCACCACCACCAACGCCACCAACCCCACAGGTGACCACACTTGGACCATTCAACACGAACTATATCGCGTTTGACAATGGTGTTCCTGTTGGCGGTTCTGTATCTCTCACGCTGCATTCCGATGGAAGCTATAGCTTTAATGGTAGCTTTCATGATTCAGGCGCACCAAGCTATGATGTCGAGTTCTCGTGGGTCATCGTTGGTGCATCAGGGACGGCATACTCCTTTACCGCCTCTGGCCATATGGCGGGTACATTTGAGAGCGGCTCGCGCGATTGTATCTGGACGAAATCTGATAAGAATGACAACATCGCCTTACACTGGGATGAGCTGACGAGTGGATACACGTGGCGTTGGCAAGCCTATGTGAACTGGGATGTTCAATCTGCTGTTGATAGCGTTGTCTCGGCACTTAAAACAGCAGGCACGGTTATTGCAGCAGTCGTTGCAGTGGTGGCACTTGTTGCTTAATGAGACATGGCGCTCCTGAGATAGGAGCACAGATTTCATCATTGTACGTATGGATAACATACGTGCAGTGGTGAGGCAACCTCCCGCGTGCATGTTCGGATGTCACCTGTTCATTAACGTGGGATTGAAGCTGGGGTGGCGGGGCGCTTGCAAATGCATAGAGAATGTGATATATTTTTTGCGTTGCGAGCGTTTTTTTAGTGATGAAAGGAGGATCCAACTTATGCACACAAAAGGATTTCACATGGATGGTACACCTCTGGACAGTTTTATGGCTCAACACAACTCCTGGCTGCATAACTATTCATACATATGTGGCTGAAGATTCTTCCAGGTGTATTCCCCCCAATTTGACTCGGACGTCGAGTGGTTGCAGCCAAGAAGGCCAATACGTTTCGCTTAAGCCCAGGGACGGTTTGATCCTAGAGGAGATGAACGAAAGTAGGTTCGACCCTTTGGGTCGATTGGTTCCCTTCATACTATCCTTGCTTGACCATGAGCAAGCTATGCCATGTTAGGCAATGCGTTCGTGTGGGGGAGACAATCGACCCAAAGGGTCGAACCTACCATTTGTATCTCTCTTGATCATTTTTGCATGCGTTGCTTCATGATCATGCCACCATTGTAGCCATTCCATCCATAACCGAAATGTATTGGCCAAGAAGGCTGCCGCTATATGAGAAGAGGATATATTGATGAATACTACAACATTACACCTGTCGAAGTTTTATCAGGGTTGGGATGGCTATCAGCAGCATCTGGTGAAGGCGCTTGCGCCACTTTCAGCCGAGCAGTTAAACGCGCAGATTGCGCCCAATTTGCGTTCGGTCTATACGATTGCCGCACATATTATCGGGGCACGGGCGCGCTGGTCATCGTATGTGCTGAAGATAGGTGGCGAGGAGATGCTCTCAATCGGGACCTGGGATAGGCCGGGCAGCCGGTCAGGTCAGCAGCCGAGCTGGTACATGGTCTGGAGCGAACCTGGGATGTACTGCAACAGGCGCTGGCACAGTGGACACCAGAGGATCTGGATGAGATGCTGGAGGATGTCGATGATGATGGTACGGTCGAAAGAATGACGCGCCAGTGGGTGATCTGGCATCTGATCGAGCATGATCTACACCACGGCGGCGAGCTCTCCTTTGTGCTGGGCGCACATAATATTTCCGCAATCGATCTCTAAGATTCCGGTTTAGAAAGGTCATATCCTGGCAGGCAAAGGAGCACGCGCCAGGATATAGCCGATTGCGACCATTAACCTTCATGCCATTGTAGGGATGAGATTTCTCTCACTTAAAAGAAAGGTATCTCATCTCGTATCCAATGATCGCCAGGAGCACTATCCGCTAGCATTAGGAGAGGCTCATCATCAGTGTTAATAAACTGATGTATAGCATAGGAAGCAAAAAAGCGGTCTTCGAGGGTGGCATTTTCCAGAGCTATGGCCTGCTCAAAAAGCTCTTCGTCGGGCCCACTTCCATTCCAGAGGTTGCTATACGCTTCTCGAATGAGCGGTTTCCCAGGGGAATCTACAAGAAAAGCAGCTCGACGTTCCTGAATGCGGGGATGCACTTGCACCACCCAGGAGCTTCCATGAGGCCCATAGATACCTGCTTCGAGATGAAGAGCAAAGACAGAGAGGAGTTCACGAAAACCGGGAAAAACGACTTTAGTCACCCCAGTCTCATGTCCCCAATCTAAGATTTGCCCATAGGTGCCCTCGGCAGTGGGAGAAAGATCAATACAAAGGGTATCACCTGCGCCATTCGTGGTAAAATCTAACCAGGAAGGATGCCTCCAAACAGGTTCTACGGGAAGTTTTTTCCCATGTTGTACCCAATCAGGAGTTTTGCTTGCCCATCCTGGCTCTTGCAAGAGTTGTGCATACCTACTTTGCTCAAAAGCTTCTAGACTGGAAAAGGTTTCCCAGCCCAAAATGCTCTCTCCCCCATTATGAATACGATAGGACTCCTTGACATCTTCAGGGAGTTTTAATCCTAGTGCGGTTTCAACGTGAGCAATCTGTTCCGGGGAAGCACCCGGGTAAAAATAGGTATCCACTTGTGATGGGGCGAATCGCTGAATCCAGGCATCGATGCGTTGCCAGGATTCACGTATGGTGTCCATGCGTTCTCCTTTAAGAAAAAAGTGATGTTATCAACGCTCTTCTTTCTTAACGAAGCGAAAATGGTAATAATCCGCAAAGCGCAACGCGTTTTATTCATCACACAGACACGGGGTATCCCTTTTCAGGGATATCCTTTTTTGTGTCTTCAAGATTTTTGTTGAAAATTTGCGTGTAATTTTGGGCGCCACTCATGACAATAAAGTAGTAGTTTTGTTAGACTGTGTGTAGAGGGGTTAAAGATGGAAAAGATTGATGATGGTCTGCTGGATGTAGAGCAGATTTTGCAGGTGGAGCGCCCACGCCTGCTGCGATTGTGTAGCCGCATCACTGGCAATGCAAGTGTGGCTGAAGATATGGTGCAGGAGACATTACTGGAGGCATGGCGCCACCTGGATAGCCTGCAGGACCCTGAGAAGTTTGCGCCCTGGTTGAATGGGATTGCGCGCAATGTGTGTTTGCGCTGGCAGCAGCGCCAGCAGCGGGAGCGCTCACATCTGATCGAGGTGCCGGCACGCGATGGGGATGGCCTGACGACGCTGGCCGAGACGCTGCTGGATGATTGCGATGTAGAGATTGAACTGGAGCGCCGCGAACTGGCATCCTTGCTGGATCAAGCCATGGATCTGTTGCCGCAGCAGACACGGGCGATGCTGCTGGAACGCTATGTGCGCGAATCACCGTTGTCCGAGATTGCGGGCCTGCTGGGTATGAATGTCAATGCGGTCTCGATGCGCCTGCAGCGCGGCAAACTGGCTCTGCGCCGCGCCCTGGCCGCCGAACTCAAGCTTGAGGCCGAGGACTATGCTCCCAGAACCAGGAGACCTGGACCCAGACCTCGCTATGGTGCTACCTATGTGGACAGCAACGCCTGCTCGGCAAGTTTCAGCCTGAGCAACTTGAGCTCTACTTGAAATGTCCTACCTGCTGTCCTGAGCCCAATGATTATATTAGTAGCAATAACGGCTTAGAGATACTCAGGGGCGTCAAGAGCTATAAGCCAGCGCTGACGCGGTTGAGCAACTGGGCCCATCACTACTACCGCACCGCCCTGCAGGAGGGCGCGGTCCCTTGCTGCGTGTGCGGCCATATGATTCCGTTGCGCTTTCACAGGCCAGAATATGCCTCAACCTGGCTGCGCCAGAGCGGTGTGCCGGTCATCTATCTGTACTGCGAGCACTGCCACTCCTGCTTCTACAATGCGCTGGACCACCTGGCGCTCTCGCTACCGGAACTACAGCAGTTTCGGCGCAACCATCCCCGTATCCGCACGCTGCCAGCCGTCTATGATGATGTCAATGGTGGCCACGCCATGATTACGCGCTATGAAAGTATGACCAGCGCCGAGCATGTCGAGGTCGTGACGTCGCTGGAAAACTACCGCGTACTCAATATTGTAGGAGGCCAGGCATGACCACTGAACAGTTACAAGCACCAACATTACAAGTGGCACACGAACCCAGACACGTCCTGCCACTCTATGCGCTCTTCATCGCCAACGTCTGCTCCTATGTCGGCGATATCCTGACGAGTCTGGCCATTCCCTGGCTGGTCTTACAAACAACTGGCAGTGCCGCCATGGCTGGTATCACCGCATTCTCGAACATGATAGCCGTGGTCATCTCAGCCTTCTTCGGCAGCCTGCTCATTGATCGCCTGGGCTATAAACGCTCCAGCCTCGGTAGCGACCTGACCAGCGGTATCGCCGTCGCACTGATCCCGTTGTGCTATATGACCATCGGACTCTCCTTCTGGCAGTTGCAGATCCTGGTCTTTATCGCCGGACTCGTCCAGACACCTGGCAACCAGGCCCGCTATGCTATGCTGCCTGACCTGATCAAGCAGTCACAGATGCCCGCCGAGCGTGCCAACTCACTCTATGATGGCGTGCGCCGCGTGGCAGGCTTTATTGGTGCTCCCCTGGCCGGTGTCTTGATCGCCATCATCGGCACCAGCAACCTGCTCTGGATCGATAGCGCCACCTTCTTCTTCTCCTTTATCCTGCTGGCCGTGGCTGTACCTAAAACACTACCTATGCTCCAGCCGAAAAGCAAACAAACAGACTCTATCCGCCATCTCAAAGAAGGTCTGGCCTTTATCCTCCGCTCGCGACTGGCTCTCTCCATCGTGATTGTTGTAATGATCACCAACACCCTGGACCAGGGTATGGCGGCAGTGATCCAGCCGACCTATGTCAGACAGATCTTTGGCAACGCCGTCGCGCTCGGCTCGCTTATCGCCGCCTTCGGAGGAGCAGCCTTCGTCGGTACGCTGCTCTTTGCCTGGATCGGACACCGCCTGCCACGTAGACTGACCCTCGGACTGTGCTTTAGCGTCGCCACCGTCCTGCGCTTCTTCTCTCTCGCCCTCGGACTCCCATTACCCGTGCTGATCATCTGCTACGCCATCTCCGGACTACTGATCGGACCCATCAATCCAATCCTGGCAGGCGTCGATCAAGAAATGGTCCCGGTCGCCATGCGGGCCCGTGTCTTTGGTGCCCTGAGTGCTGGTGTCACCCTCGGAACACCCTGGGCGCTCTGATCGCCGGCTACCTCGTCGAATGGTCCGGTATCCAGCCCGCCATCCTCATCTTCGGCGGCATCTACCTCTGCGCCACCATCTCGCTACTCATCAATCCAGCTATGCACGCCATCGACAAACGCCCATCATAGGGCAAGCCAATCGTGGGCAAGCCACGAACCTACGGGATGGCGTTTCACGAAGACACGCATCTACGAAAAAGAGCAAGATAGAATAAGTTTTCTAATGCTATTTGAGCTATACTTGTGCTGTAACCAACAAATCCACGGCAAAAATAATACATGAGGTGAATAAAATGATTACAAAGATTGGCGCCGTCTGTGTGGCGGTATCGGATCAGGATCAGGCATTGGACTTTTATGTCAATAAGCTCGGCTTTGAAAAACGTAGCGATGTTCCGATGGGCGATGATGGACGCTGGATTGAGGTGGCTCCGGCCGGCGCGGCAACCACTATTGTACTGGAAAAGAACCAGAACCATCCTGGACAGCGTATGGGAACCTTTATCGGCTTTATTGTCCATACCAAAGACATCAACGCAACCTACTCAGAGCTCAAGGATCGCGGCGTGCGCTTTACGGTTGAACCTCATCAGGAATTCTGGGGCTACTGGGCACAGTTCGTAGACCAGGACAACAATGAGTTCGGGCTCTTCGAAAACAAAGAAAGCTAAGGCGCTTGACGGATCCTGATCAACGGTTGAAACAAGCACGAAGGAGGCAGACTATGCAGAAAATTGTAACCAGCTTATGGTTCGATGGCAACGCGGAAGAGGCAGTGAATTTTTATACCTCCATCTTCAAAAACTCGAAAATCACGGAAGTGTCCCGCTATAGCGAGGCCGGCCAGGCAAGCCTGGGTCGGTGCTGACAGTCATGTTCCAGCTCAATGGCATGGAATTCATGGCCATCAATGGCGGTCCAGAGTTTAAGTTCACGCCCGCCATTTCGCTGATGGTCAACTGCGAGACCCAGCAAGAGGTTGATAGTCTGTGGGAACAGCTCACCGCAGGCGGCCGCGAAGATCAATGCGGCTGGCTGGTCGACAAATATGGATTGTCATGGCAGATCGTGCCTACCGTGTTAGGCAAACTGATGCAGGATAAGGATCCCGAGAAAGCCAAACGCGTCACGCAGGCTATGTTCAAAATGAAAAAGCTCGACATCAAAACCCTACAGGAAGCCTAGCTGATCACAAAAAAAGAACCCCTCTCGCTGAATAATCATTAGCGGGAGGGGTTCTTTTATCTATGCCACACGGCGAGTTGTTTTGAAGTAGGAGCGCCGACCATAGGCCACGAAAGCCGCCAGCAGGCCCAGCACCAGTGGGAACAGTGAACCGACACCGTATCCCCACACCAGATCACAGACAGTCGCACCAACCATCAGAATCGTCAGACAAACGGCTGCCAGTGGCGTCAGGAAACGGAAGATGCGAAAAATCCCCGGCAGAATCAGACCTAGCGCACCCAGCACCTCAGCCGTCCCGATCAAGCGTATGATCAAACCTGGCAGCGGCATCTGCGCAGTCAATACCTCAATGGGCGAGATCAACTTCATACCACCGAAAAACAAAAAGCTTAGAGCAAGCAGCACCTGAATCACCCACAACACATAGGTCATAGCCGATCTCTTCCGAGGCATCTCCTCAGCACGACCGTCACCAACCTGCTGATCGCTTACAATATTACTCATGTTGCCTCTCCTCAATTATAATGATTACTAGTAATGTAATTATTCAAGTAAAAACAGTATAACATAGCTAAACACAAAAAACTTCTTCAATCTTGCTCTCTTAGATAAAGAGTTCTAGCCTCTGGCAGGAACGATCCTGACCACATAAGATGGTATCATAAACATTTCCTGAAACTGTAGCGAACTATTTACCACTCTTGCGTTCTCTACTATCATTCGTCCATGAAGTTACGTGATTATGCCAAAGCAAAAGGTGTCCGTTATGAAACGGCTTGGAGGTGGTTTCATGATGGACACATTAAAGGTCGTAGATTCGGTCGGACCATTATCGTTGAGGATGAAGAAATTCAAGAGCAGAAGATGCTGCAAAAAGTGGCGGTCTACACTCGTGTGTCTTCTGCTGAGAATACATCCAATCTCAACAGTCAGGCAGAGCGCTTAGTTGCCTATTGTGCAGCGAAAGGCTATCAGGTGGCGAAGGTGGTGAAAGAAGTCGGGTCAGGCGTCAATGAGAGCCGTCCAATGTTCCTTGGTCTGCTTTCTGATCAATCGATCACGCTCATCGTGGTGGAGCATAAGGATAGAGGGACGAGGTTCGGGTTTCGCTCCATTGAAACCTTACTCAAAGGGCAAGGGCGTGAACCAGGCTGACGATGGAACAGAAGATGTCCTGGCCGAGCTTGTTTCGATCATGTATAGTTTCTGTGCCAGACTGTACGGGCCAAGACGAGCCAAACGCACAACCGAGCAGATTGTCGCAGAATGAGAGAAGGGAGAGGATGATGCAACTGGTCGAGAAGCACATGATCAAGCAAACTGATCCACGCTTTGCGGCTCTTGATCGTGCGGCATTTGATCGTGCGGCATTTGCCTCCAAGAATCTCTACAATGCTGCACTCTATGAGATCCGACAGCACTTCATCTTCACTGGTACGTACGTGAACTATCATGCCATAGATAAGATCATGCAGAAGCACGAGGCGTATCGTGCCCTTCCCACCAAAGTGTCTCAGCAAGTACTCAGGCTTCTGGACAAGAACTGGACGTCCTTCTTTGCGGCTCTGAAGGCCTACAAAGCGACATTGGTCGGGATCTCTGTCATGGTGCAAGAGGAAAGCTACACGAGCAAAGCCAGTTTCCTTGATCTGGATACGATACCCGTCTACGGGAAAATGGGTGAGCAGAAACCTGTCTTCAGTGGAAGACGGATATCACGTGGTTTGTACAAGGCAAAGAGTGGCAGAGCATTCAATACCGATGTGAACGGCAGCTATAACATTTTGCGCAAAGCACTCCCAGATGCTTTCAGCAATGGGATAGAGGATGTGAATAAGGCACTGGTAGCGCTACCAGCGTCTTTAGTAGTGCATCCTGTGAGGATAGTCATTCCCTCTCAACCCAAAATGTCTAGAAAACGCTAGAGTTTTGGAACTATGCTAGAGGAAGGAGGAAACAATGGAACATGATCGGAGATCAAACGCTTGATGAGCTCTGCAGCATCTTGCGCCAGGCTTACAGCCAGAATATTGAGCTCATGAGAACGCTGGACGAGCAGTTCTTTCGCGCAGACGAATATGTCTATGAGCGAACGAAATCCGTGATCGAGCACTGCCAGGAGCACATAGAAGAACTGCTTCTGAACCTGGCTGTTCTCTATCAAGCGCAGGGCAAAGACGCCGAGGCAGAGCCACTGGTCAAGCGAGCCCTGGCAATCAGCGAGCGCAACCTGGGTCCAGAGCATCCCCATACCCAGACCATACGCCACACCTATCAAGCGCTGCGCTCATAGCAAAGCAACGAACGTAGCAGCAGCGGTCGCAGCCGTGAAGGCCAATACATTTCGTTTAGCACACCCTGGTTGAGAGGTTGGCACACAACGGCACCGCTCCCACCGTAGCGGCAGCCTTGACGGCTAATACGTTTCACGTAAGAGATAACCTCAACCCCATAGCGTGGCGTTGTGTACGTGGAGAGGGCGCCACACGCGGAGGCCGCACTGCTGTGTTTGCGCAGGCCAGCGTGTGAGCATGACTCGCAGTGCTGTGGCGCCTACATGGAGACGGATCATATCTCGTGTGCTTGCTCACACAACAACATGATGGGAGAGCGCGTGGATCTTACCCGTACCGGTGCGCAGAGGTTCACGAAACACGATCCGTTTCCATGTAGGCGCCACAGGCATGCGCTGCTCGTTGAGCCCCTCCCTCCACGATCACGCCGCATGCCGGCCTCGCGTGTGGCGCCCTCTTCACGGACGATCCGCTGCTTTTCTACCCACCGTCTTTCGCCGCCACAAAACTCGTTCAACGAAAAGTATTAGCCGTGAAGGCTGCCGCTACGCTCTCTATCTATGGTATCAGGCCTGGCGCAGGGGGTGAGGAGGGCCAGGAGGGCGGTGAGGAGCAGGCTGGCGGCGATGGTGGCGAGGACTCCTCGGGGTCCGAGGGGATGAGGAGGAGTCCGCCGAGGGCGGTGCCGAGCGGTTCGCTGCCATAGGTGAGGAAGCGGAAGGCGCTGTTGACACGGCCTTGCAGGTGGTCGGGCGTCAGGGTGAGGCGATACTCGACGACGATGACGCCGTAGAGCGGCCAGGCCAGGCTGGTGAGGGTGCTGCCGATAATGACGAGGAGCGGGGAAGAGGCTATAGCCAGCAGGAACACGGCCAGGCTCCAGAGTACGACCGAACCGATCAAGGCGGGTCCACGGCGTACACGGGTCTGGAGCCATGGCGCACAGAGGCCACCGACAAGCCCACCAACACCACTGATGCCAAGCATAATTCCAAGCATGCGCACATCCAGGTGCAGGTCGTTGCGGGCCAGGATGATCACAGCAAGCGTGAGTGGAGCCTGCAAGAAGTTCACGGTCATGGTCAGCATGGCCATGGTGCGCAGCAAGGGCTGACGCCACAGGAAGCGCAGTCCTTCCAGGATCTCTTTGTGCAGGGCACGTTTCTCTCCCCTGGGACGCTCGGCCTGGAAGGAGGTGCGGATACAGAGCAGCGAGAGCAATGAGACCAGATAGGATAGGCTGTCGGCCAGGTAGGCATAGCAAGCACCCAGAACCACCACTGGTAGCGTCAGGGCAATAATAAAGCCGCCCAGTCCGGGACCAAGCAGTGTGCCAAGGGACTCGGTAACGGTGTCCAGCACGTAGGCCTGCGCGAGACGCGAGGGGCCAACCACACGGGGGAGCGCGGAAATCTGGGCCAGGCTGGCAAAGACATAGCCGGTTCCCTCTACAAAAGCCACGCTATACAGGTGCAGCAGCGTCAGATGTCCCAGGGTAAAGACCAGCGGGACCGAGCCCAGGGCCAGCCAGCGCGTGAGCTCGCAACAGATCATAACCGTCTTGCGGTTCCAGCGATCGATCAAGGCACCTGCAGGCAGGCTCAACAAAAGATAAGGGAGGAGCCGCATCGCCGCCAGAAAGCCAGCCTGGGCCGGCGAATGCGTCAGTGTCAGCGCCAGCAGCGGCAGTGCCAGCGTCGACACGTTGGTTCCCAGTATCGAGATCGTCTGCCCGTTCCAGAGCAACAGGAAATCGCGATTGCGCCATAGCGGCCGCTCAGCGGGGGGTATGGATGACGAGGGTTGTATCGAGTTCATACATACTCACAAAAGAAGCGTCCTCTCGCATAGAAATGAAAGGACGCTTGCGCTACAGATACGTAGAGACAAAGCGACTAGAGGCCCTGCCAGGCAAATGACGTGTCCGGTTTGACGTTAGGCGAATTATAGGCCAGCGTCACCAGGGTATGAGCTTGCAATTTGATCGTGCGGAAATCGCCACTGAAAGGCTTCCCATCCACATACGCCTTCCAACCCGTGGCTGATCCAGTTGTGGTAGATAATTCAGGCTAGAGAAGCGCTGCTTCCAGAGCTGCATAAAATCACCCAGCAAGAAAGATCGCTGCGCCGGCGCCTCAATATGGATAACGCCACTGGTATCATGGGTATGCAACCAATAAATACAGGAATTATCGCCAGCGATACCAATGGTTTGAGGCAGTGCCACGGCCTTTCCATTGACATACATCGATAAATGCGCGTGGACATGATACGTCCCTTGCTCCTTGGGGTCACAGGTAATCCCATTCACCGCCGAATACGCCGTCTGAGCTGGCGTAGGCGTAGAGGTCGATTGTGTCTTGGTAGCAGGAGTCGCAGCAGACATCGAACGCCAGATAAAGATACCAATCACCGCAACCACCAGCACAATACTACCGATGATGATAGCAACATTCTTGCGCTGACGCTGCTGAGCACGCAAGCGCTCAGCCTCGCGACGCTGCTGCTTATCACGTCGATTCTGCTTCACACTCTGAGGATTTGTCTGACTCATATATAAAACCATCTTTCATCGACAAACTATAATGCTATTATATCTCAGATTATAGTTGTAAGAGATCAAAAAAGTTTCCTCTCGCCAGAAAGATTGTAAATTTTTTGTCAAATCTCACTCAGAGATATGTTTATGCCACATAATAACTGATAAATGCTGATAAAAAGTGTTGTAGGATAAAGTAAATGAAGACTCAATTCGGTTACGCTCTAGCGTGGCAGGTCCACCTGATACTTGATAAAGCCACGGTTCTCGGCCACCTTATCATAGAGTTTGCGGGCGGTGCTATTGGATTCGTGGGTATGCCAGTACACGCGGGCACAGCCCTGCGTCTGTGCCCAGGTAGTCACTGCGGCAATCAAGGCGCGCCCCACGCCTTTGCCACGTACATCCGGGGCAGTAAAGAGATCCTGGAGATAGCAAACATCCGGCCCTGATGTGCTGGGATGCACGAAGAAGTGGGTAATCCCAACAAGCCTCCCATCCAGTTTTGCCCCAAAGGCATGCAGGGACGTGGCCGCCTGAAATTCGCGCCACGCCCGCTCATACATCTCGGGCGGCGCAACCCGCTGGTAGAAGTCGATGTAGGCCCGGAACAAAGCTTCCCAGACCTCTCTGTCAGACGACTCAAGTTTGCTGATACTGATCATATGGCTCTCCCTCCTGATTAGACGGATGTATACTACCATAGCAATGAACTTGCCAAAAGAGCCATTTCCGAATATAGCAAGGAGTCCATTGTAGCGGCAGCCCTGGTAGCCAATACGTTTCACGTAAGCACATCCTGGTCGTTCCGTTGGGGTTCAGTGAGCACCTCTCCCAACGGAACGGCAGGTCTTGGGCCCAATACGCCCACGGGATGCGCAACGAGATTTGTAACTGATCCGCAGAGACTGGCGAAACGCTAAAAAAAAGTGTCTCCTATAAGAGAAGAAACCTCAAAATTTTTCTCAGAAGGAGGACACCTTTCTAGTATGACGCATTCGACCACCACCGTCCAGACGACTCCAGAGTCGCAACCTTCCACTCCCAATTGGATGGGAGAAGCGGCAGCTTTTGCTCAGAGCCTCACCCAGACGGGTATTCTCACGGCTATCACCCAACGAGTCCGCTTCGCGCGCGCCCGGATGGGGACCTACGATCTCATCGATTTTGTCGTGGTCCTCGTCGGCTACGCGCTTTCCGGTGAACCGACCTTGCAAGCCTTTTACGAGCGCCTTGTGCCGTTTGCCGACGAGTTCATGGCCTTCTTTGGCCGCCAGCGTTTGCCCTCGCGCTCCGCGCTCTCTCGCTTTTTGGCGGCGCTGGATCAGGCCAGCGTCGAAAACATGCGTACCCTCTTCCAGCAAGACGTGCAGGCCCGCACGTCGTTTCCTGATCCCGGCGGGATCATCGATCGGTGTGGGCAGAGCTGGCTGGTCGCGGATGTGGATGGCACCCGAAAGGTCGCTCGCCAACGCGCCTTGCCCCAGGCCGAGTCGCTGCCTGCTGCGCGCCGTCGCTTTGACCAGGTGTGCGCCAAAGGGTATCAGGGCCGCAAGCGCGGGGAAGTCGTACGCACCAGGACCGTGGTGCTCCAAGCTCATACCCATCAGTTTCTGGGAACCTTTGGAGGGTCGGGCAACGGCGATTACCGGGGCGAACTGCTGCGAGCGATCCAGGTTCTGCTCGACTATGGAAAGCAGGTTGGTGTACCTGCCCAGCAGATCGTCATCCGCCTCGACGGCCTGTATGGCAATGCTGCTCCTCTCTGCGATGTCCTCACCTCGGGCCTGGCAGTGGTGGCCCGCCACAAGGATTACCACCTGCTGGATGTGGCGGAAATGCAGGCCGTGTTGGCTGCCGCTCCCGCTGCCACCTGTACGCACCCCGAAAGCCAGATGACCCGGACCCTGTTTGATTGTCCAGCCGTCCCGCTTTCCCCTACGGGGCCTCTGGTACGCGTGATCGTGGCGACCCATCCAGCCACCTCAGACCCTCCCTCCGTTGGGGAGCAGCGAGCGGAGACTGTCTACGAGCTCTTTGTTTCAACGCTGCCTTGCCCTGCCTTCAGCGCCAAAGATGTCCTGGATGTGTATCTGCATCGCGGTTCTTTTGAAACCGTGCTGGCGGATGAAGATGGTGAACAGGACGCTGACCGTTGGGTCTCTCACACGGCCTGGGGACAGGAATGCTTCCAGATCCTGGTTCAGTGGCTCTGGAACCTGCGGATGGAACTCGGCCTGCATCTGACTCCCGCAACAGTGCGCACGACCGAATTTGCTCCGGCTCACGCAGTTTTGCCAGTCGCTCTCAGTGAGCCAGCCGTTCCCAGTGGGTCAGCCGCTCCGGTAATCTATGGTCCTGCGCAGTGGGCCAAACGCTCGTTTACCGGCGGTTTTCCTGGCTCAGTGTTTACGCTGCAACCCGACGGTACCTTGCGCTGTCCCGCTGATCATCCGCTGTACGCGCAAGAGCGTCGACCCGAACATGATGGCTCTCTGCGTGTCTTGTATGCGGGCCGCATTGGCTTCTGTCGGGCTTGCCCCTTGCGCGAGCAGTGTCAAGAACATCCTTCCACCAAAAAACCACGCCGCGTCAGTGCCGTCTTCTGGCCTCTGCCTCCTGATCCGCTCTCTGCTCCTGCGGTGCCATCCTTGCCGCATGTTCCCGCCGTGTCTCCGTCGGCTCCCTTGCTCTGGCGCGATTGGCCTCGTCGCTCTGTGCGCCGTCACTGGACCCAGCTCCTACGGCGAGAAACAGCCACCTTTTCCTGGGAAGCTTGCCCTCAGTCCTCACAGCCAGCACATCCTCTGAAGCCAGACGAGACGCTGCTGACTCGCGAGCAGCGTGCTCATTATCGGCTCTCCTGGTCCCAGCGCCTCGCTCGCAATGCCCGTTCCGCTGATGCTCCCAGGCTCTCTGTTCTTTTACATGGCCTGCCCGTCCGCTTCTTCGAAACGTTTGGCCCTCCTGCTCAAGCCGTCGCGTAAGCCTTTTTTCCTGTCTTTGGCAACCCTTCCGATGCGCTGCTGGCTGGGCATCACCTCTTCATCGAAGTCTATCGATGCAAGGCTTTTGCTTCCTTTCCTTTTCCTGTTGAGGTTTTCAATTGATTCCATTGCCTGAGTTTACCTCGTTGCGCATCCCGTGGGATACGTTTCGTTTAAGCGCTTTTGTGGTTACAAAAGCTGTTGTGAAAAAAAGCAGCGGATCGTCCGTGGAGAGGGCGCCACACGCGGAGGCCGGCATGCGGCGTGATCATGGAGCGAGGGGCTCAACGAGCAGCGCATGCCTGTGGCGCCTCCACCGCGACGGATCGTGTGTCGTGATCCTTTCCGCACCGGTACGGGGAGGATCCACGCGCTCACCCACCACGTTGCTGCGCGAGCAGGCCACGGTACGGCACACACGATCCCTGTAGGCGCCACAGCCCTGCGCGTCGTTCGAGCACGCTGGCCTGCGCAAACGCAGCAGGGCGGCCTCCGCGTGTGGCGCCCTCTCCACGTACACCTTGCTTGCTGGTCACGTCGAACCATCTCTCAACATATCGCTAAGTGAAAAGTATCAGGTCTTGGGCCTGCTAGCACCTCTCCCAACGGAACGGCAGGTCTTGGGCCTGCTAGCAGTTCACGTACGAGTAAGCACCATCCAAAGGCGGGATGAGCTCGCCTCACCACGACTACGTGTGTGAGGAACCTCTCAGACGTGATCAGGTCGCAGGCTCAAGCCCTACCTTGCAATCGTGTGAGCGGCGTTCACGATTGTCTTTCAAGGGGCCCTGCCGCTACGCTGAGAAACCTGCTCACGGTTCTTCGGCGTCTCAATCGCTGACGCTACTAAGTGAAACGTATTAGCCACCAGGGCTGCCGCGACGCGACTGTTCGGCTTGCTGGGGCGTATTATAACTGAAGATGTTCCATTGCAAGGTGGAAGATTTTGGTGACATGATGGAAGTTGAAAAAGCGCCAGGACCGGGCCCGGGCGAGCCAGTCTGGTGTCCTGGATGCAGGAGTTTTTGTTAGTGGTGCGGCTAATATCTGGATAAAACAGGAGTGTAATATGAAGGCGAAAATTGCGTTGTTTGGGGCCACGGGTATGATCGGTCAACGTGTACTCAATGAGGCGCTGAGGCGCGGTCATCCGGTAACAGCGATCGTGCGCGATCCTGCCAGCATGGATCTATCCAATCCCAATCTGATGGTGGTAGCCGGCGATGTCATGGATGTTGAGAGTATCGCGCAAAAAGTAGTGGGTCATGATGTAGTCGTGAGCACGCTGGGTCCTGGCCTGGATGCCGATCCTGAGAAACTGGTCACAATTACGCGTTCATTATTGGAAGGCGTACGCCACTCGGGGATCAAGCGTGTGATCGCGGTCGGCGGTGCCGGCAGCCTTGAGGTAGCCCCTGGCGTCCAGTTAGCCGACACCCCCCAATTTCCCCCCGCATGGAAAGGGATCGCCAGCGCTCATCGCGACGCCCTGGATGTCTATAAGCAAGAACAAAAACTGGACTGGGTCAATGTCAGTCCTGCCGCTCTGATTGAGCCAGGTACGCGCACCGGCCAATATCGTACTGGCACCGATCAGTTACTCACCAATGCACATGGCGAAAGTAAGATCTCCGCCGAAGACTTCGCCGTGGCGATCATCGACGAGGTCGAACAGCCCCATTTCAGCCGCCAGCGCTTCTGCGTCGCTTATTAGTCGAGCTGAGACCTCAAGGGGCGAATCTACCTTGCTTGTTTGCTTATGGTGGAATATAATTTGGTGAACAAATTATTGGATTTACAAATAAACCCATGAGCTTACAGATGAAGGACGGCAAGATGGATAGCAATTCAGGCACGGCGGCGGATACGGTGCGCATGCTGTGTACGACGGTGATGAAGACGGCTCGACAGGAGTTGATGCAGCGTTTGGAGGATGCTGAGATCGGGCTTTCTCCGCATCAGTTTCTGGTGCTGCGCCGCATCAGTGATCGGGCGATGGCTCTGAATGAGGTGAGTAGAGATCTGGGGCTGGATCCTTCGACGCTGGCTCCAACGGTCGAGCTCCTGGTGCGTAGAGGATTGGTGCAGCGGGAACGCGATCCTCTGGACCGTCGCCGCACGCCCCTATCGCTCACACCAGAGGGTAGCGAAACACTGGAGCGGCTCATGCGCACCAGCGGCGAGAGTCCTTTGAATAAGAGCTTGAGCGCAATGGGGCCTGAGAAGAGTCAGCAGCTCGTGGCCCTGTTACAGGAATTTGTGACCTCACTGGGCCATGATGCCCGCGATGAAGCGATGGGCCATTGTGGTCCTTCTGCACTTGAAAAGCAATCGTAAGCATTATGTTGCTTGCATATTTGCTGAAAAGTTCATCTATAAAGGATGTTTTAAGAAAATGACACGTTACGCGTTTTTGAATGTAGGCGCCTATGGCCACGTGAATCCAACCCTGGCCCTGGCCGAGGAACTGGTAGCACGCGGCGCACAGGTTGATTATTATCTGACCGAAGAATTTCGGGACTCGATTGAAGCAACCGGGGCCACGTTTCATGCCTATCAGACGCCGAATTTTGGACCTCCCATCGCGATGCCCAATCAGCAACGCGATGGCATGCAACAGGCACTGATCCACATGCTACGCATCAACACGGCGTCCCTGCCCGAGATCATCGAGCTATTACAGGCCGAGCCGCCCGACTGCTTGATCTATGATTTTATGAGCCTGCCCGGCCTGCTGGCCGCCCGCATCCTGCGTGTACCGCCGTCAAACTGCGACCCAGCTATATGCCCCATCGTAACCTGGCCGCACTGATGGCCCAGGGTCCCTTTGGTCGGGGCATACCCCCTACTGGCGCACCTGCCACGCAACCCATCAACGCCCAGGGTACACAACCCACCGACACGCCTGCCACGAAGCCTGGCGCACCATCAGGACACCCCCCCATGGCCATGGGACCTTTTTCAGGGGTCCAGGGTCCGGAAATAGTCGCGTTTGAGCAGGAATTGGAACAACTCTGTAACCGCTATGGAATCGCGCCGATTCGTCCACAGGATATGTGGATGCATAATGAAACGTTGAATATCAGCTTTATCCCACGCACATTCCAGCCAGGCGGCGACACCTTCGACGAGCGCTTTATGTTTGTCGGACCATCAATCTTTGCGCGCCAGGATGCACCGGCCTTCGAGATCGAGAACAGTGAGGAGAAACCGGTCCTGTATATCTCGCTGGGCACGGTAATGAATAATCGACCAGATTTCTTCAAGCTTTGCTTCGAGGCCTTTGGCGATGGACCCTGGCATGTCGTGATGGCCCACGGACAACGCATCGACATGCAGCAACTGGGACCAATACCGGCCAACTTCCAGGTCGCGCCCTATCTTCCCCAGCTTGAAGTGCTCGCCAAAACTCGCGTCTTTATTACCCATGGCGGCATGAATAGTACGATGGAGGCCCTCTATTATGGGGTGCCGCTGATCGTCGTGCCACAGCAGCCAGAGCAGGGCATGACTGCGCAACGCGTCTCCGACCTGGGATTAGGCGTGGCCCTCAATCCCAACGAACTGAGCACCGAAGTCCTGCGCGCAGCCGTTGAGCGCGTCGGTGATGACGAAACTATCCGCCAGAACGTCGAAGCCATGCAGGAAACGGTCCGCGACTCCGGCGGAGCCTACGACGCCGCCGATGCCATCACCACCATGATGGAAACACAAGCCAGCCAGGCAGAAACCGTCTAAAGGACAAAAAAATACAGGCCCTTCTGATCAGCATATGATCAGAAGGGCCTGTATTGGTTACAGACGCGACGAGAAGAGTCAGGAAGGTGTATATTCGCCGGGAACGCTGCGGAAGCTGATGCAGAGGCGGTTCCAGATATTGATGGTGCCAATGGCCAGGGTGAGATTGGTGATCTCTTGCTCGTTGAAATGCTGGCGCACCTGCTCATAGACCTCCTCGGGCACCCGATCAACCGAGATCAAGGTCACCTTCTCGGTCCAGAGTAAGGCGGCCCGCTCACGCTCCGTGAAAAAGGGGTCTCCTGCCAGACTGGAAGCGCGTAGAGTCGCTGCTCGGTCTCGCCCGCCGCGCGTGCATCCAGGGTATGCATATCGACACAGTAGGCACAGCCGTTGATCTGTGAGGCCCGCAACTTGACCAGTTCTTTTAAAGCCGGCTCCAGACCGCAATCAGCCAGATACGCCTCAAGTGCATTCATCGCCTTCATAGCTCCAGGAGCAGCCTTACCGTAATTCATTCTAGCTTTCATAGCGTTTATATCCTTTGCTTCTATAATCTCTCTAAGAGACACGTTTCTTTCACTTGTGGATGTAGAATACCATAACAATGGACTTGTAAAAAGAGCCATTTTCCGCTATAGTAAGAATGCCATTTAAGAAATACGAGTACCGGCAGGTCTTGGGCCCAATACGTTTCGTTTAGCGAGACGTTGAGAGCTGGTTCGACGTGACCAGCAAGCAAGGTGTACGTGGAGAGGGCGCCACAAAAGCACTTCACCGAAACGTATTGGCCCTGGTGGCTGCGATTGATAAAAAAAAAGGGGGAAAGGTGGCGAAACGAGCGTTACCGATTAAGAAGCCGGATATTATTCTGGATCAGAAGGCGGCGGCGCCACTTTATCGGCAGCTGTATGAGCGGCTGCGGGCGCAGATTCTGGTGGGCCAATTGGAGACGGGGGCGCGTCTGCCTTCGACGCGCGTGCTGGCCAGTGAGCTGGGGGTGTCGCGCAATACGACGGCTCTGGCCTATGAGATGTTGCTGCTGGATGGCTATATTGAGAGCCGCGTGGGGGATGGGACACGCGTGTCACGGCTAGAGCCAGAACTGTTACAGCAAGCCAGCAAGGTGAGCAGGAAACGTCCGCAGCAGCCAGCGGCAGAGCCACAGATAGCACGGCGTGGTCAATTGCTGATCACAGCCTCACATGAATCGGATTCCTATACGACACTGGACCCAACTCATGCCAATCCGTTTCTGTCCGGCATGCCCGATGTCAAGCATTTTCCCTATGAGCTCTGGGCGCGGCTGCTGGCCAGGCATGCACGGCAATCGCTACAAAGCGTCTCGCTCTACCAGAATGCGCAGGGCTATGCTCCGCTACGCGAGCCATCGCCACGCACATCGGCATCACACGCGGCGTCCAGTGTACACCCGAACAAATCATCCTGACCGCCGGCTCGCAAGGCGCCCTCGACCTGGTCGTACGCGTCCTGCTGGATCCTGGTGAGCAGGCCTGGGTTGAGGATCCTGGCTACTTCGGCGCCCGTGGCGCGCTAATGGCCGCCGAAGGTAGCTTAATACCGGTACCAGTCGACGAGCAAGGTATTAATGTCGAGGCCGGTCGGCAGTTGGGTCCCAACGCTCGCATGGCCATCGTCACACCCTCACACCAGTTTCCGACCGCCGTCACCATGAGTCTGGGACGCCGCCTGGAATTACTGGAATGGAGCCGCGAAGCACAATCCTGGATCGTCGAGGATGATTATGATAGTGAGTATCGCTTCAGTGGTCGCCCCCTGCAAGCATTACAGGGACTGGATCGCAACGGGCGCGTCATCTACATTGGCACCTTCAGCAAGGTCCTGTTTCCGTCCCTGCGTCTGGGCTACCTGATCATTCCACCCGCGCTCCTGCCAGCCTTTATGGCCGCGCGCCGCCTGATCGATGTACATACGCCGTTACTCGAACAGCTCGCCCTGACCGACTTTATTACCGAGGGCCATTTCGCCCGCCATCTGCGCAAGATGCGCCTGCTCTATTTAGAGCGCCGCAACACCCTGGTCGCAGCGCTCTCCAGGAGCTTGGCGACCTGCTGGAGATCACCATACCTGAAGCCGGTATGCACCTGGTCGCCTGGTTGCCCCCTGGTATCAGCGGCCAGCATGCCTTTGAGCAAGCCGCCGCGCAAGGACTGAATGTGCAAGTGGTCACGCAGCATAATCAGCACACCCAGCAGCGCGATGGCCTCGTGCTGGGCTTTGCCACTACCACGCCACAAGAGCTACAGGCCGGCGTAAAAATGCTGGCCCGCGCTCTGCGTGGCTAAGGACTTTCCTCAGGAATTGGTGGTGGCGCAATCATACAACTGCGTCCCACCCTGAGTGGCGGTGTTAGATGAACTGGAAGACGGCTGCCAGTCACTGGTTGGCACGACATGACAATTGTTCGTGACCCAGGTAGCCGCCTCGTTCTGGCGACCAAAGCCGCCCACAGGATTCGGGCGAGTTTCCTCGGTGCCGGTTCCGGTTCCAGTGCGGGTGGTCGGTGCACTCAGCCAGAAGTAGCGCACGGTCCCGTTATTGATCATGCTCTGCAATTCAGCCGGCGTTAAGATCGGGTCGCTACCACCAAAGCCGCCCAATGCCATCACCGGCTTGTTCGTGGTCATAATAATCGAGTCGGCGGTACTGGAACTGGCAGTGCCACCAGAAATTCCGCCTTGCCCTGATGAGCATTCAGATAAGAGATCAACGCCGGATTAGCGTTGCCTCCCTGTCCAAAGCCCGCAAACCCCTGGCCAGGTACATTTTGTCCTGTGCGTGGCGTGCGGCCTGCACCCTGACCCGGAAAGCCACCATTTGCTCCCCGACCAGGAAAACCACCATATCCCCCTGACCACGGAAACCACCATATCCCCCTTGACCAGGGAAAGCAGCAGCATCAGCAACCTGCGCGGGCGGACCAGCCGTAGGCGCAGATGATTCAACATTGTGGATCACCGCATAGCCCGACCAGATAGTGGGAGCAACCAGCAGCACCGCCAGACCCAGTCCGGCCGCGCTGGCCGCTAACTGGGAAACCGACAGCGACCATTTGAGGGTTGGACGTAAGCGGAAGAAGATCAAAGCGGCCACCGCCACGATCGTCAGGATACCGATGATAGGGCTCAACCACTGCGACCAGCTCGGATAACTGAGCAACATATAGATCTGGGCCACAGCCGTCAGGGCCAGCGCCAGAGGCAGCAACCAGCCACTCCAGGACCGACCACGATAGGCCTGCCACATCACCACCAGTCCGATACCCACCAGCGCACCCAGGCCCGGCGACATCTCGGTCATATAATACTGGTGGAAGGCACCATCGACCGTGAAGAAGATCGCCATGGTCAGCAACCACATACCCCACAGCACCATCCCGATCTGGCGCTTATTTTCCTGGAAACGGAAACGCTGTACAGCGAGCAGGGCAATAATCGCGATCAGCGCAAAAGGTAACAACCAGCCGATCTGCCCACCCAGGTTAACCCCAAACAACCGAACGGACCAGCATCATTATTCTGTCCTCCTCCTGGAGCACCTGCGAATTGACCAGCACCGTTGCCACCCTGGAATTCACGGTTCGTCGCAGGAGGTGTAGGGGTGCCAGCAGCACTGGCAGCAGCACGACGATAGCTCACCGCGGACTGCGAACCTGTACTGGTTCGCGGCGGCGTCGTAGGAGTTGTTGTATTTGGACGCGCACGACCACCGCCAAAACCATTCCCGCCAATATGCAAACGGTTAAGACCATTATAACCAAAGGCCAGACTCAACTCCGAGTTATCCTGGGTCGAGCCAACATAGGGGCGCATAGAAGCGGGCGTCAGGTCCACGGCCAGCGCCCAGGAGAGCGAGAGGGCGAACATCACGACCAGGGCCAGCAGCAAATGCCAGACACGGGTCCAGACCTTGCGTGGCGCACAGAGCAGATAGGTCAGTCCGAGGGCCGGCACCACCAGATAGGCCTCGGCCATCTTGACGTTAAAACCGAGACCGACAAAGACCGCGCTGAGCAACAGCCAGCGCAACTTGCCACTTTCGGCCGCATGGATCACCGCCCACGCCGCCAGCAGCAGTACCAGGGCCAGCGTACCATCAATCGTATTATTGCGGTTAGTGACCACACTGATCGGCGTCACCGCCAGGACCAGAGCCGCCACCAGACCGGCCACCGCCCCGAAATGACGCGTCACCAGACGATAGAGCAGCCAGACCGCCAGCACGCCACACAGCGCCTGCGGAAAAAAGATACTGAACGGCGTAAAACCAAAGATCTTCGTGCTCAGCGTCTGTAGCCAGAAACCAAGTGGTGGCTTATCCACCGTCACAAAACCACCGGGATCAAACGAAACAAAGAAAAAATTATGCCAGCTATCAGCCATACTCCGCACACCGGCCGCATAATAGGCATTCCCATACCCATTTTGACCCAGCTGAAAAAAGTCCATAAATACAGCCAGCACGAGCACCGCCCTAAAGCGATGCGGCGCCAGAGCGTAGGCAGCTCGAAATTTCGATCAGCCACACGCGGGCCACGGATAGATGCCGGTGCGGCATCAACAAGATCAGCCATCTACTCTATCTCTCCTTCACAGGAAGTATTATCCACATCCAAAAAATTAGCACGTTGCCAACATCACCCCAACTACATAAGCATATGCGATTTTCGCTATGCACAGTATAAAGGAGAGTTCTCAATAAATGCGCAGGCAATTGTAAATAAACTATGAAGTTATCTGCAAAAGCTGATCTTTTTTTGCGCAAAAGCGCGCCGCATACCGGCGGCACTTCTAATCCCCTCGTAAGAGAATAACACACGCGACGCCAGAAGAGTTGCAAGGTTATGGTGCAGTATGACGCAGATCATATCCCATACGTATGGTAGCTAGCGTACGGACAAGCTTTGCGGCACATCACGTAGAAATTGGCGAAATTCTTTGGGTGAGTGGATGTGGATAATGTGCGTGTCTGTTTTATCAAGGCTGTCCAGGTGCTTGATAAGCTCAGGCCGATAGTTTTTGTGGACAGAGTAAATCGTCTTCAGCATCGGCCAGGTCATCGGGAGCAAGGGACAGCCTTCGGACCACCAAGACGTGGACGGAATATGGACTGGATCTGCCGTTTCATGGCCCACCATAGATGCGTCTGCAAAGGGAAATCCACAAAAATGATAGTGTCGGCCAACTCGAAACGCTTCTGCATAGCATCCCATGGCCCCCAGCCATCAATAATCCAGCGCTCTTGACGCAGGATCGCATCATGCTTCTCACGCACCTCATCCAATGGAGTGCTTACCCAACCTGGCTTGAATTGAATCTGATCGATTTCATAGATCGGCAACTGCAACACAGCATGTAAACGCCAGCAGAGCGTGGTCTTGCCACCACCACCATTACCAATAACAGCAATACGCTGTATCAATATTGTTCTCCCGAGATGACTATTCATAAAGCGACTTTGGTGAATAAAAGGCAGCATACACATTACGCTTAACAAGTAAATAGCCCATAATTAATACAGGCATAATGATAACGTTTTGCAGTGATGTGGTCAGTGCAGAAGCAGGCGCCGACGCAAGCTGAATAATGCAATAAAGGAACATTGCACCTTGCAGGACGAGGGTAGCGCCATATGCCCAGGACTTTAATTTCCAGACGCCCCAGGCAATCGGCAAATGCGCCAGCCCAAGTACATCTGCAACGACATTAAATTGCACGGGTGCGCCATGGGACCAGGCAAGAACCAAAGCAACAAGTATGAAACAGATCGTCAAGCCCCAGAATCCCATCCATACAGTACAAAGGATTACGCCTAATGGACGTTTACGCTGCATTAATTGATTGGTGCTCTGCATAATATTAAACCTCTTTTCATCCCAAAACTCTTACAATACCAGAAACTTGATAAGTATGTACGAATCAATTCAATCACATTATATATGAATATTTATTATAACATATACTTCTATTGAATTATCTATAAAACCATAAAAAAACATTAAACGTAATCCACATCCAGACATCAGATAAAGCAGAACGAACAGAAAATTTTCTCTGACGTAGCGGCAGCGCTGGTCGCCAATCCGTTTCGGTTAAGGATGGAATGGCTATGATTGGTAGCATGATAATGAAGCAAAACCAGCTCAAATAATCAAGAGAGATACAAGCGGTAGGTTCGACCCTTGAGGTCGATTTCCTGACCCCCACGATAACGCATCGTATAACATGCCACGGCGTGCTCATGGTCAAACGGTGATCTCATAAAGGGTACAAATCGACCTCAAGGGTCGAACCTACATCTGCGATTTTACCGATTTTTTGACGCAATGGAACCTTTTATCGCGCGCATACGTTCGCTCATAACATCCAAGGATCAAACCAATCCAGGGCTTAAACGAAAAGTATTGGCCTTCACGGCTGCGACCTGTCGGCGTACCGACAAGCAACCACCACGCAACGGCATGCGCCCATGGAAAGACCATCGTGAACGCCGCTCAATCGCGGCTAGCTTCGCTCACACGATGGCAAGGTAGGGCTTGCCGCTGCCCCGTTGCACGCACGGACAAGCCACGTCATCACCCACGTGTCCGGGGCCATTCCCATGATGTGCGGCGTGGGCCCATCGGACGTCGAGAAGGGGCAGCGGCAAGCGCATGCCGTTGCGAACAGGGAGTTCTTCATACGCGGAACAGATCGCAGCCGTGAAGGCTGCCGCTACGTTTACGTTATATCGTCCTCCGACCGGGGCTTAAGCGAAACGTATTGGATGAATTCACGGGCCACGCGTGAGATGGGTCCGATGCGGCGATAGATGAGGGCGAAGATGAATTCTTCGCTGAGGTCAGCGATCGGTAGCAGGACGAGGTCGTGTTCCAGATGCGATGGGCGGATCAAGGCGGGCAGGGTCAGAGTAACGCCGATGCCCTGGCGCACCATCTCTTTCAGGCCTTCCACCGACTCTATCTCTACCAGCGGCTGCATGGCCAGGCCGCGCTGCATAAAAATACGCTTGGTGATCTGGCCCATGCGCGATGTCTGGTCCAGGAGCAGGAAGGGCTCGGCGATGGCCTGGGCCAGGGTGACAGACGGCTGGCTGGCCAGTGGATGCTGCGCCGCAACCAGCAGGTGCAGCGGCTGGCGGAAGAGTTCTTTGATGATCAGGAGCTCGGATTGCAACCGGGGATCCAGGATCAGACCAAGCTCGACCTCTCCCTGCTCGACACTGGTTACCAGTTCATCGGTATGGTTGACGCGCACCTTGAGGCGTACATGGGGATATTGCTGGTGGAAGGAAGCGAAGAGCTCCGGCAGAAAGGATGTGGCCAGCGATTCAATACAGCCCACCTGGATCGTCCCACGGTGTCCGGACTGCAACTCACTCAGCAACTGCTGACCCTCCTGCAACTGCTCCAGGGCATTACGCACATGCAGCGCGAACTCCTCGCCCGCAGGCGTCAGGGTAACACGTTTCTTGTGGCGTGCGAACAGCTCAACCCCTAACTCATCCTCCAGGGCCGCGATCTGGCGACTCAGGGCCGATTGCGCCACCAACGCTAGCTCGGCCGCCTTGCGGAAATTCTGCGTCTGTGCCGCCGCCAGAAAATAGGTCAACTGATGAAACTCCATTGCTATTCTTTCCTCCCAGAATTGATCTCACTGTGAGATCAACATTATATCAAACAAGTGTTGGACGCATCAACTTGCATGCGTTATAGTGTGTATGTGATCACACTAGCGCTGGCGCATATAAAAGAATCTATGGTAGTTAAGGATACTTTTCAGTACTCTAAGGTAGAGTAGAAAAGAGGGCAAGATGACCCAGGTTGAACAATTAGCAGCGTTTGTTGTGCGTATGAAGTATGAGGATCTCTCACAGGATGCGCGTCAACAACTAAAGATACGCATTATTGATGCGCTGGGCTGCGCCATCGGGGCGTTGGAAGGTCAACCGATCAAGCAGTTGCGTGCCCAACTGGACGATTTTGGTGGCAATCCCCTGACCACCCTGATTGGTGGCGGCAAGACCTCTCCTGATCGTGCGGCACTCTATAACTCGGCCCTGGTGCGCTATCTGGACTATAACGACAGCTATATCGCCAAAAAGGAAACCTGCCATCCCAGCGATAATCTGGGCGCGGTACTGGCGGCCAGTGAGTATGCGCAGCGCGATGGCAAGGATTTTATGACAGCGCTGGCTATGGCCTATCAGGTGCAGTGTCGGCTCTCCGATGTCGCACCCGTACGGGCCAAAGGCTTCGACCATACCACCCAGGGTGCCTATGCCGTCGCGGCCGGCGTGGCCAGAGCGCTAGGACTGGACCAGCAGGGAGTCGCCAACGCGATAGCAATCAGCGGCACAGCCAACAATGCCCTGCGCGTCACCCGCACCGGCAATCTCTCCAACTGGAAAGGACTGGCCTATCCCAATACCGCCTTTGCCGCCACCCACGCCGCCTTCCTGGCCATGCGCGGCATCACGGGTCCGATGGAGGTCTTTGAGGGCAATAAGGGTCTGATGGATGCCATCACCGGCCCCTTCACCCTGGACTGGTCGCAGGAGAATCTGGAGGCCGTGTGCTCTACCAGCGTCAAGAAGTATAACGCCGAATTCCATTCACAGTCCGTGCTTGAAGGCATACTGGAACTACGCACGGCCCACAAGATACAGCCAGAGCAGATCGAGCACATCCAGATCGACGTTTTTGATGTGGCCTACCACATCATCGGCGGCGGCGAAGAGGGCGACAAGCGGCAGATCCACACCAAGGAAGAAGCCGACCATAGCCTCCCCTACATGGCAGCCGTGGGCCTGCTGGACGGCGAGGTTTCGCCACAGCAATATGTTCCCGAGCGCATCGGACAACAGGATGTCCAGAATCTGCTGCGTAAAGTCAGCATCCAACCCGACGAGCACATGAGCCAGCGCTTCCCCGATGAGATGCCCTGCCATATCCAGATTACGCTCAAGAACGGCCAGGTACTCAGCAAAGAAAAACAGGACTTCGAGGGCTTCCACCGCCGTCCGATGTCCTGGGAACAGGCCGTCGCCAAGTTTGAACGGCTCACCACAGCGTATACCGATGCCGCACAACGTGCAGCAATCATCGAGACCGTGGCAAACCTCGAAACCAAAACCGTCGCGCAACTAACCGCAGTACTACAACCGTCATTTGCACAGGTAATTTAGACTATACGAAAGAGAGAATATTATGAGCAACCGAGCATTTCCATTTGTCCGCATGAACGAGCGTGAAGGCAAACCCCGCACACGCGGCATTACTGAGATCCGTGGACCATACTACACGCCGATGGGCAAGCGTTACCTGGAGGATGTACTGGAGACAATGGGTGAATATGTGGATTCGCTGAAGTTCGCCGGCGGAGCCTTTACACTGATGCCGGAGAAACAACTAAAAGAATTGATTGAGCTGGCCCACAGTTATAATGTACAGGTCTCGACCGGTGGCTTCATCGAACATATGCTCACCCAGGGACCCGAGGCCGTCAATCAATACATCCAGGAATGTCGCAACGTCGGCTTCGATATCCTGGAGATATCCAGCGGCTTCATCACCATCCCGGTCGACGACTGGCTGCGCCTGATCGAGAAAGTCCAGAGCGTCGGACTCAAAGCCAAACCGGAAGTAGGCATCCAGTTCGGCGCGGGAGGCGCTACCGCCATCGAGGAACTGGAATCCGAGGGCACCCGCGACGTGGATTGGGCTATCGGCCAGGCCAGAAGATTCCTGGATGCCGGCGCCTACATGATCATGATTGAGTCAGAGGGCATCACCGAAAACGTCAAAACATGGCGCACCGATGCCGCCGCAAAGATCATCGGCGCCCTCGGACTGGAAAAAGTCATGTTCGAGGCCGCCGACCCGAGGTCTTTGCCTGGTACATCAAGAACTATGGTCCTGAAGTCAATGTCTTTGTGGACCATAGCCAGATCGTCCAGCTTGAATGCCTGCGCGCCGGCATCTGGGGCAACAAAAGCCTCTGGGGCCGTGTGCTGACCTACAAGGGCTAATGTGTATGTATGCTCTGGCTCTCCCGAGGAGGGTCAGAGCATACATACACGAACAGGTACCCAATTTCTATGCGCGCATCGTGCCAGTACAGGGACGAAACAGCGGGCGCAGGAGGCGATCTGCCTGGCGAGTGCTGATGCGATGGCCCATATTGCACAGCTGGCCTCTTGCCCTCATCCGCTATGCTCGTTAGGAGTCGTTGCATGGATGAAATCCTCAACAATAGCGTCATTCAGCTCGCGGATCGAAGGGACACCAGTCGCGTGGCGCAACGAGCACCGCGATGCTGCGACGCCAGGTACGAGCCAAAGGGAGATAAACAATGGAAAACCAGGAAATTCGGACAGCCCTGGATCGGCACTGGGCAGCCTCCGCGGCTGGTGACATTGAAGCGGAACACGAGATCTATCACGACGACGTCCTGGTCGAGTATCCTCAGTCGGGCGAGCGAATCCGCGGTCGCCACAACATTCAGGCCCTTCGCGGCCACCACCCGGCGAAGCTGGGCTTCACCATCCGGCGCATCCTTGGGAGCGGCGATCTATGGATCACCGAGTACGTGCTCAGCTATAACGAGCAACCAACTCAAACAGTCAGCATTATGGAGTTTCGCGATGGCAAGGTTGCCCACGAGACACAGTATTTTGCCGATCCGTTCGAGCCACCTGCCTGGCGAGCTCAGTGGGTCGAGCACCAGAAGAAATAGTTCAGTAAAATTGCAGAGGTTTGACGTGCGCGGAGGCGTGCAGGGAGGTGCTAGCCAGGGGGCAACTGGCTACGCTCGTAGGGGGACGGGCGCAGCCTCCAGGGCTGCCGTTACGACAGGGTGGTGTATGTGCCGTGTTCGTAGAGTTCGGTGACGATGGTACGCATGTGTTCCAGGACGGCGCGCTGGATGTTTCCGGCGAGGCTGACGCGGGCCACGCCGAGTTGTTCGAGTTCCGGTATGGTGGGAGAGGGCGGGCCGCCAAGGATGTTGATGGGTCCGTTGATGGCTTTGACCAGGTTGGCGATAACGTCACGATCGAGGCGGCCAATGGGATAGATGCAGTCCGCGCCGGCCTGGAGATAGGCGTTGGCGCGCTTGACTGCGTGCTCGAAGCGTTCCTCGGACTCGCCGATTCCCAGTAGAAACACATCCGTGCGGGCATTGATTACCAATGGGATATCCAGCGTGGTCGCCAGTTGTCGCAACGCCTGGATCAACTCGACCTGGGTGGTAATATACACCAGCTTATCCTCATCACCAGGATGAGAGTCCTCGATATTGATGCCGACCTCGCCAGCCGCGATGACCTGACGCACCGTTTCGAGTATTTCTGCAGGCGTAGAGCCATAGCCGGCCTCGATATCGGCCGTTACTGGCAGGTCGACCACACGTGTAATGCGGGCAATGGCCTCGATCAGCATCGTGCGACTGATCTGCTGACCATCCTGATAGCCGAGCGCGGCCGCGACCGCCGTGCTGGCTGTAGCGATCACCGGAAAGCCTGCCTGCTCCACAATGCGCGCGCTGGCCGCATCCCATACATTCGGTAACACCAACAACGCCGGATCATGATGCAACTGGCGCAAACGCCGCGCCCGCTCTTGCTGTATCCCAGAATCCATAGATATCGTCTCCTCACAGTATTTCATTGGACGTGATCACAGGGAAAAATCGGAGGCATGCTCCGAACCTACAAAATCTGAGGCATGCTCCGAACCTACAAAATCTGAGGCATGCTCCGAACCTACAAAATCTGAGGCATGCTCCGAACCTACTATAGAGGGATAATGGCATGAGGGAAAGATCCAATTATGGTAGAAATAACAATACCATTATAGTAGCGGCAGCCTTGAAGACTAATACTTTTCACGTAAGCCTTTTTCTGGACGAGATTGACGAAAGCATCTGAGCCGATCAGAGGCCCAATGACTTCAAAGGATCAAGAAAAGCGAACAGGTAGGTTCGACCCTTTGGGTCGATTCGTGCCTGCATGATATCCTTGCTTGACCATGAGCAAGCCTCTTCACGCCTTGCTTCACCGCTTTTTCACTTGCGTGATCCTGCGGAGGTGAGGGTAGCGTGGAGGCAACCGAATCGACCCAAAGGGTCGAACCTACACGTTTTTCCTCTCTTGATCCTTTGAGAAGGTGTTCCTTCACCGTTATGCTATCATTTCAGCCATTCAATCCTTAAGTGAAAAGTATTAGCCTTGAAGACTGCCGCTACACTTTTTCACTCTTTCTTCGAGCATGGAAATCCCCTGCGTGTCTCCATCTGTCACCATGATTTGAACCATGTCTTATGTTCTTATGTTCTTAAGCTTGATACATTGTGGTGAGGCAAAAAATTGCATATACTTGCTTAGATAGTAGTGCCTGTAATTTTCAGCATCTGCCAGTTATACGAATAGTGCAGGATGTAAAGGCGTACTGCTAAACGGAGGTGTGTTTGTCGCAGAATTAAAGGGAACCAATCGACGCAGGGGTCGAACCTACATCTACAATTTTATTGATCATTTGATGCAATGAAACCTCTTATCGGCGCAGACATTTTCTCATCGCCTCCAAGGATCAAATCGTCCCTGGGCTTAACCGAAAAATATTGGCGGCTAGCGCTGCCGCCACGGGGAAAGGAAATGAAATGAACAGTCACGAAATAAATTCTCTACTGCTTTTTTGCGGTGGATTAATGGGATACTATTTAATCGCCATGTATTCGTTAATAGGTATACGGACATTGCGCCAGGCCAGACGAAACAGAAGGGTTTATCGGCAAATCCAACAAGATTGTTTACTAATAGGAATTGCATCAATTCTGGTGAGCATCGTAATGTGGTGGGGATGTATTTTCCTTCCTCACCAGGTAAATCCTATATGGGGAGGGCTGATAGGGATTCTAGCTACTCTCATACTCACGTATCTGTTCCCTAATCTGAACGATTTCTTTGACCTCCTACGCCAGGGTATACAAATGGTATGTTTGGCAAAAAGGATAACTGGAAAAAGACGCTGAACTGGAGTGGGATATTGCTTCTTCTAATCCTGGGGAAATGGAAATATCTCCCGCTTATTGGGGGATGCATTATTGGAGTATTTTCAGCTCTTTTGTTACGATGAAAGTAAATATATCAATATATGACCAAAAGCAAAGTTTGAGCACACCTGGCTGGTTTGCACAAAACTTTGCTTTGCTTTTATTAAGGCTATAGGAGGTGGTGGATCAGGGTGATGGAGGAATCCTGAGGGGTGGAGATGCCGGCGTCGTTGAAGCCGTAGCGTTCGTAGAGGCGGCGGGCAGGATTCTCGCGATCCACGGATAGGCTGAGGGCTGGACATCCTTGTTCGGCGGCGGCCTGCGAGAGGGCCTGCAATAGTGCTCCTCCGATGCCTAAACCACGGGCTTCGGGGGCGACGCTGATCGTCAGTTCTGGAATGTTGGCGGCGACAAAACCATAGCCGGGCGCATCGGCGGGAAAGAAGCGATACCAGGCTGCCCCCAGCGGCTGGTGATCTTCTCCCACGGCGATCCAACCCATATCTCCGGCACGCTCCCCCCAGTCCGCCAGATATTTACGTACGCTGGATACTGCCAGCGCCTGCTCACGCCCCAGGGCACGCATGGCCGGCGACACAGCGGCGGCCTCGTAGAGCATATCCCATAAAAAATCTTGATCTGCGGGCTCAACTGGCCGCAGAATAAATGTAGAAGCCATAGAGTAGCATCCTTTCTGCTCGGTACCTGAATAAATAACCCACACGCTTATCTATCTGGACGAGGTAGATAGGTGGCAGGCATTGATTATGATAGTTTTAATGCTTTTCGAAAGCGATGAAGGGTGGCGATACTTGCTCAGACGGGTACTGATCGCAGCGACCAGCGCTGCCGGTACGTTGAGTCCCTTGTATAGTTTTAGCATATGGAGTGCGGGAGCACAAAAAGCTATGGCGTGTTGGCTGCTTTCCGCCTTCTCTTGATCAGGGCGACGATCAGTCCGCTTAGCAGGATGATGGTGCCAATAGCGGCGAGCAACAGTAGTGGTATCATGAGGACAAAGAGGATCCAATAGGCTCCAAAACCGTGGTTGGCGGTAGCAGGACTTTCCTGGTAGTCCGCGAAGAGCAGGGCGATCACGGCGAACCAAAAAGTGAAGAGCAGTATTATACAGCCTGTGAGCACTAATATCTTTTCTATTGACGCTCTTTTTCGTGTCTTGCGCGCTGGCGGCTTATCCATGCTAACACCATCCTTCTATGAGCGGTGAAGGTGAATAAAGCGTGGAAGCATTGCTTCCTGTACTTAGAGCTAGAAACGTTTTATTTGGTGCGAAGGTAACAGGAGTATGTGCTTGAATGGAGTATTCTGATAAGTTCTCTGGGAAATGTTTACGTGGGGGATGGTGGAGGGAAGTACCGTGGGTACACAATTTGCATACCCACGGCATTAAAAAGCGTTAGTGGATGATTACGCCGGGACGATCTTAAGCCAGGTCGCTGCGGGTGACGACTTCGGCTTTGAGGCGCTCGGCAAGGTCGGCGATGGAGAG
Source organism: Dictyobacter vulcani (assembly GCF_008974265.1). Taxonomy (GTDB): domain Bacteria; phylum Chloroflexota; class Ktedonobacteria; order Ktedonobacterales; family Ktedonobacteraceae; genus Dictyobacter; species Dictyobacter vulcani. The sequence continues at coordinate 500,202 of NZ_BKZW01000004.1, read as the reverse complement.
GGTGCCGAGGTCTCCGCCGCTACGACGGCGTACGGCGACGGCTCCGTTCTCGGCTTCTTTATCGCCAAGGACAAGCATGTATGGGATTTTCTGCATCTGGGCGTTGCGGATCTTCTTCTGCATGGATTCGCGGCCTCGTCGATCTCGACGCGCAGGTGCGACCATTGGGTAGCTCGATGGCCTGCAGGGCCTTTTTGACTTCGTAGGCATAGTCCACGTGGCGGTCGGCGATGGGGATGACGACGGCCTGAACCGGGGCCAGCCAGGTTGGGAAGGCTCCGGCATAGTGCTCGATCAACACCGACATGAAGCGCTCGACCGAGCCCAGGATGGCGCGGTGCAGCATAACCGGGCGCGTTGGATGGCCATCGGCCCCAATATATTCCAGGTTGAAGCGCTCGGGCAGATTGAAGTCCAGCTGGATGGTTGCCAGCTGCCAGGAGCGATCCAGGGCATCCTTGGCGGTAAAGTCGATTTTGGGTCCATAGAAGGCGGCTTCGCCCGCTTCTTCGGTCCAGGTCACGTTGTTGTCACGCAGGAACTGGCGCAGCTGCTCCTGGGCATTGTTCCAGGTTTCAGCGGTGCCCAGATATTTCTCTGGATGCCGCTCGTCCCAGAGGGAGAGCCGGATTGAGAGATTCATGCCAAAGGGTTTGTAGAAACCATCGATGATCTCGTAGATACGTCGGGCTTCATCGGCCACTTGATCGGGACGGCAGAAGACGTGGGCGTCATCCTGGGTGATGGCCCGGACACGCGAGAGACCTTGCAGGGTGCCGGGTAGCTCGTCGCGATAGACGGCGGTCACCTCACTAAAGCGGATCGGGAGCTCACGATAGCTACGCATACGGCTGGCAAAGATCTGCGTGTGGTGTGGACAGTTCATCGGCTTCATGCAGAAGTCCTCACCACTCTTGCCGCTGACATGGAAGATATCATCCTGGAACTTATCCCAGTGGCCCGACACCTTATACAGATCGCTTTTGGTGATATGCGGAATACGCACACGCTGATAACCATGGGGCTTTTCCAGCGACTGCACAAACTCTTCCAGCAGATCGCGGATCACGGTGCCCTTGGGGGTAAAGAGTGGCAGGCCACCACCAACCAGGTCCGAGAACGTAAACAGGTCTAACTCCTGACCCAGGCGGCGATGATCACGCTTCTTCGCCTCCTCCAGGAACCAGAGATAATGGTCCAGCTCTTCCTTATTATTGAAGGCGGTACCATACAGACGCTGCAACTGCGGATTCTTCTCGTCGCCACGCCAGTAGGCGCCAGCGATACTCATCAGCTTGAAGACTCCGATCTGTTTAGTGCTATCGACGTGTGGTCCACGGCACAGATCGACAAAATCACCGGTCTGGTAGAACGAGACCTTGTCGACACCCTGATCGCTGCTCACGCCGACCGCATCACTATCACCGGTCTCCTCAACCACAGCGGTACTACCACGCTCTTTGAGCAGGTTCAAGAGCTCAACTTTATATGGCTGCTTGCGCTTGCTCATCTCTCAATAGCGGCATCGATATCCATCTCAATGCGCTCATAAGGAAGCTTCTTATTCTTCAGCTCGCGCATCTTAATCTCGATACGCTCCAGGTCTTTGGTGGTCAAAGCAACCGGCAACTCGATATCATAATAGAAGCCGTTTTTAATCGCCGGACCAACGCCAAATTTCGCATCCGGCCACAGCAATTGCACCGCCGCCGCCATCAAGTGAGCGGTAGAATGGCGCATGCTCCAGTTCAAACTGCGCCTGCTGCTCTTCAGATACTTCCATCGAAGCACTCATAGTGTATGTTCCCTTTCTAAACTCAATCTATATTCTCAGCACTGGTATAGTTCCAATGCTAGCTGCATGCAGAATCGTTTCTCAAGCGGGGCAACGGCAATAAAAAAAACTCCCTCATCCCGCACAACGGGGACGAAAGAGTTAACTCATCCGTGGTTCCACCCACAATTCATTCATTCTATGTATAGAACGAATCTCTATAGCCCGCTAACGGAGGCCCACCGCTCGAATAAGAGAAAGCTTCTTGAGTGGTATCCATCGGTATGTGTTCAGGACAACTTGCAGCCAGTGATTGTCCTTCTCTATCAACACCAAACACGATAGCGTTGTCTCAAGCCATGCCAGTATCTATTGAAAGTATGTAGCTTAACTACCATACTGAAGCGACTATAACATAAAACAGCAGCAGTGTCTACACTCATAATTTTGTCAGCCATGGACCAGTGAGTATCCAACAAAATCATCAAGAAATTTGGAAAACCTTCCGGTTTTGATCTTCTAGTACATTGTCAAACTTCGTGTGATGAGTTGTGCGCCCGCTACGCGGGCGGGATGGGGGGAGATGCCGGGGCACAGCCCCCGATCCCCCAGTCAAGGGGCTTAGCCGCCCTTGCATCCCCGCCTCCCCATCACATGATGTCTGACAGACTACTAGCTGGTATCTGTTTATAGAGAGGTGTATGCAAATGTGTCAGGAGAGATAAATTGCATTTAGCTGGATATGATTATCGCTTGCCAGGGCCCGATCCATGGTGATCCAATAAGCGCCAATGCCACGATGGATATTTGCAGGAGCTGCGCGATATTGACGTCATATAGACCGTGGCGGCAGCGGTTGCGGCGGCGTTGCTTGTTCGTACGCCAACTGGGCGCAGCGGCTAGCGCCAATACGTTTCGGTGAAGCGCATTTGTGACCATAAAAAACATGGTGGAGAAAAGCAGCGAATCATCCGTGGAGAGGGCGCCACACGCGGAGGCCGGCATGCGGCGTTCTCGTGGAGCGAGGGCTCAAAGCGCAGCGCATGCCTGTGGCGCCTCCACCGAGCCGGATCCTGTGTCGTGATCCTCTTCGAGAAGGTACGGGGAAGATCCACGCGCTCTCCCACCACGTTGTGGCGCGAGCAGGCCACGGCACGGCACCCACGATCCCTGGAGGCGCCACAGCACTGCGCGTCGTGCTTGCACGCTGGCCTGCGCAAACGCAGCAGTGCGGCCTCCGCGTGTGGCGCTCTCTCCACGTACACGACGCCACGCCATACCGTTGAGATTCTCTCCTTCACCGAAACGTATTGGCGGCTAGCGCTGCCGGTACGAGAGGGCTTTGCCAGCGAGGCCACCAAGGGCGGCGAGGCCTGCTCCCAGGCCGACGGAGATGATGAGAAAGCTGGCGGCAAAGACCATAAACAGGAAGGTATAGTCGGCGTCGGAGAGCAGCATCTGCCGGGTGATGGCGCTTTGCTGGAGAAAATATACGACGATCACACTCAGGAAATACCAGAGATTGATCCAGAGGCTCGTAAATACACCAGCCCTGACTTTCCCGGTGCGCCAGGCGGCAATGAAGCCACCAGCCAGATAAAGAAACCATTGTACCAGCAGCGGCAGGCTCCAGAGATAGACGAGATATAGTCCGGCGTTGGTGGTAAGCTTCATATGCGGCAGGACATAACTCAGAAAGATAAATAGAGCACTCAGGAGTATACCAATAATCGATCCAAACATGACGGCAACACGGCCAGCTTCAGGCCGCCGCGGAGGCTCTCGCTGCGGCAGAGGTGGGAGGGCATTGGGAAATGATGAGGGCGGTGAGTAAGGGTCTCCAGGTATGGGAGATGGCGACTGGTGCATTAACGATGTCCTTTCTCTCCAAATAGATGTGATAACAGAAACCGGCAGCGAGCTCCAGGCACATGGGCGTAGGCTGGCTGCCGGTGCAAAAAAAACTGCTTACTTATAGTTTACGCTACTGCTGTTTAGCTTTGACATCCTTGTGGGTAACAGTCAGATAGCCAACGAAGCAGATGATCAGAACGGTTAAGATCAGGCTGACCAGTCCCGTACCGACCCCGAGGCCACCCTGGTCGCGCGCCTTACCAAGCCAGTCCGCAATTGAGGCACCAAGCGGCCGGGTTAAGATGTAGGCAAGCCAGAAGGCGACGATCTCGTTCAGGCCGAGCCGCCAGTAACCCAGCATTGGGATCAAGATCAACACGGCAAAGAGGATACCAGCCGCAAGATAGCCCAGGTTGGTAATGGTAGCAGCCAGGTCACCGGCGGCGGTACCGAGCGCGAAGGTCGCCATAACGGTCGCCCAGTAGAACAGCTCACGACGGCGGGTATAAATACTGTGAATCGATAATGTCTTCTCGACGCTATACCAGGTCGCAAAGATAATGGCCAGCACCACCAGAAATAAGATAGTCGATACAATATATGGTACATGAAATCCGACGTGTAATACATCAGCGGCCATGGTGCCAAACACGGCCACCATCACAACGGCCAGCCAGTAGACCCAGGGAATATAGCGACGTACCGCGAACTGCAAGACCAGCGCCACCACCAGACCGACGCCACCGATAGCGACCGCGATCATCGGATCAAGCTGGTGGGCCAGATAGTCAGAGGTCACCTCACCCATGGCCGTGGTCAACAATTTAATAACCCAGAAGAAAACCGTAATTTCAGGCACCTTCCGCAGCGCATGCAGGACAGGCTGTCCAGGCTGCGCAGGACGAGCCAGCGTGCCCGATGGCGCTAATTCAGCCTCGGTATCTGGTTGAATTGGAGAAATATTTTTACGCAATGACGAATGCTCCCTATAATAACCATAACACTATATATTTAAACCTGCTTTTTCTTGAGACATTCAAATTTTCGGCATAGTGCAAACAACAAGAAGTTCACCAGAAAAAAAGAAAGAACCACAGGCCTACACTTTTCTTAGCATGTACATGTAGCGACTGTCAATAAAACCACCACACATGAGACGAGAGGGCTACTTTTCTCGTCACATGGCGGTGGGGGAGCGAGCTCATGCGCGAACAGATCGCATCTGGGGGATTATTATAGATCAAAGATGAAAGCATACTACGCCAGATCAAGTCCCACCGGTAATCTCAGAAAAAGGAAAATAGAGCTACGCGTAGTAATCTGGAGCTGTCTTGAGCGTTTTCCGTTGCGCGCCATCGTGGCCGAAGACGACGAGCTGGATCTGCTCACGCTCAACCAGTTCCAGCAACTTGCGGGTACTGGCCCGCAGCTGCTCCTCATTGTCGTCCATCGGACCAGCTTTGCGCTCGGGCGTAAACATAAATTGCAGCATCACCGCATCTATAGCCAGCAGCACCAGGCCCGTCTGCGGCAGGCGCAGCAGCACCGATTGGTGTCCTGGTGTATGGCCGCTGGTCTCAAGCAAGGTCAGACCAGGAAACAGCTCGGTATCACCATCCACCAGGCGATAGCGCAAAGCCGGATCATCCCAGTGCTTGCGCGCCGCCGCAAAGCGTGGATGTCCACTACGGGCCAGTTCATAGTGCTCACGCTGCACCACCAGTTCCGCACGGCGAAACGCATCATGATAGCCCGCGTGATCGACATCGAAATGCGTACAGATCAACACATCAATATCATCAGGACCCAGACCCAGAGCCGCCAGACACTCCAGCACATCCTTATCTTCAGCAGACGGCGTCGTCCCGGGCGGAGGAGGAACATCAGCGGGATACCCACTATCCACCAGGATCCGCTTACCATCACTCATCTCAATCAAATAACAGCCAGACACCATATCCAGGGTCCTCGCCCCCGCAGGAATAGTCGCAGTCGACAATGTAAAAAGATACAATCTCTGCGGAACAGCATCAACCATAGCCATACAGCAATTCCTCCAAAAATACATAATCATAACGCCATATCTGTATTCCAGAGTGAAGTATAGCAGCACAGCTATAGCCGAACTGTAAATATGATTACTGACAAAATTCGCGTTTTATGCTATGGTTTTGACAATGAAGAGCTCCTTGTACGTGGAGAGATGATCCGTGTGCTCATGAGTACCATGCTCTTGAATGGTTTTGACAATGAAGAACTCCTTGTACGTGGAGAGGGGGCAGCCGTGAAGGCTGCCGGTACGTGGGGGTTGCTTGCTCATACGTGAAATGATCGCAGCGGCGAGCGCTGCCGCTACGGCTACGGCTACGGCTACGGCTACGGTTACGGGAGGGGGTGTTGTTCGAGTTGTTCGAAGGCGGCGCGCATGGTGGCGGGTACGGGATGCGGCCGGCCGGTGCGGTAGTTGCACCAGACGAGGATGGAGCGGCCAGTGGCGAAGATGCGGCTGTGGTCGGTGATGTCACGGATCTCGTGTTCCATGATGATGCTGGTGTTGCCTACTTTGGTGACACGCACACCGACCTCGGCACGATCACTGCGCACCAGCGGGATATGATAAGTGCAGGTCGCTTCTTTGACCAGGATCCCATAATGGTGGCCACGCGGACCCGTCTGGATGCGGGGATTATGGTCCTCCGTGGGCTCCTGCACATGCTCAGGCTCCTCGGCCTGCTGTTTGCGCCATGGCGCGAGCTGATCAAAATAGAAACTGCGTGCTTCCTCAAGATAAACAAAATAGACCGTATTATTCACATGGGCCAGCGGATCTAAATCCCGAAAACGGATCTGTACGGGATACCAGCAACGATACGTCTCGACAGACATGACATTTTTTTCCTTCCTTCGTCCAGCGGCTTCTGCTCTTGCTGAGATTCTACAGGCCCTACTATACCATATCAAGAGCAAGATAGGAGTATTTCTATGCCGGGTGTGAACCGAATAGACTGGTAATTCTCCTGCCTCTGATACGACTAAAATACAATAACTACAAATAAGTGATATAAATAATCCAAAATGTCATGAATGTAATATACAACGAATCACAGCGATATTATCAATAGAGGTATGATACAATGCATTCAATCTCTATTGTTGAGTTGTTTTCGAGGAGAAAGACCGTGCAGAAGAAAATCCAATGGCGTATCTTTCTGGTGGTGCTGTCTGTTGTAGTATTACTGGCCCTGGTGGCAATTCCTTTGTATCTCTGGCAGAGTGCCAGTCACCATACCGAGGCGAAGACATCTTCTCAACCATCATCCGCGTTCGTCACACGCTCAGGCTCTCACTTATTGCTCGATGGACATCCCTTCCGCTTTGCGGGACCCAATATTTACTGGTTGGGCCTGGATACTGATGGCTATAGCGAGCTCTATCCCAGCCATTTTCGGGTCGATGATGCCCTGACCACGGCTGCAGCGATGGGGGCCACGGTGGTGCGTGCGCATACACTGGGGATCTCGGTAGGCTGCCCACTCTGCGTGGAACCAACCCGGGGATCCTTCAACGAGACCGCCCTTCAGCATATTGATTATGCTATCCAGGCCGCCAGAGCACACCACCTGCGGCTGATTATCCCCCTGGTCGACAACTGGCGCTACTACCATGGTGGCAAACATACCTTCACCGATTGGCGGCATGTGGATGCCGAGACCCTCTTCTATACCGATAAAAACGTGATCTCCGACTTTGAATCCTATGTTCAACATATACTCAATCGGGTCAATAGCTATACTGGAATCGCTTATAAGAATGATCCAACGATTATGGCCTGGGAAACCGGCAATGAAATCTCACCCTCAACCAGCTGGACCAAAACCATTGCTGGCTATATTAAAAGTATTGATGCTCACCATCTGGTCATGGATGGTAGCAAGAGCGCGAATGCCGCTGACCTGGCCCTGAACACCATCGACATGTTCACCCAGCACTATTATCCACTCAGCACCAGCCTGCTGGAATCAGATGCCCAGGTCGCTGCCTATCAGCATAAGGTCTTTGTGGCCGGTGAATATGACTGGACCGGCACCAGGGGCGGCGATGCACTCAGTAGCTTCCTGCCGGACATCGAGCACCAGAGCGAGATCGCCGGCGATCTCTACTGGTCGCTGTTCGGGCACAATGATACTTATGGCTATACGCAACACGACGACGGTTATACCCTGCACTATGCCAGCGACACCCAGGATCGGCGCGTACGCAGGCAGGCGTTGCGAGCCCATGCCTATGCGATGAGCAAGCAACCTATGCCCGCCCTGCCAGCACCGGGTACACCGCTGATCACCAGTATCTACGGCAACGCCATCAGCTGGCGCGGAGCCGACATCGCCGTCCACTACAGTCTGGAACGCTCCACCCACGGAGCCAACGGACCCTGGACCGTGATCTGCCGCCAGTGCGCTACCGATAACGATACTCCCTGGATCGATGATCACCAACCCAGTGGCCCCAGCTGGTACCGTGTACAGGCCTACAACCAGGATGGCATAGCCAGCCCCTATTCTCCCAGTGCCGCCGGCAATATATGATATAATAGTATTTTCCAGGTAAAGGAGGTACAGTGCATTGAATCAAACCACAGAAAATGTTAGAAAAAGTTATGATCTGGTTGCCGACGAATATACAGCACATATCGCTGACGAACTGGAATACAAACCGCTGGATCGGGATTTGCTGAGGCGCTTTGTCAGGCAAACACGCAGGTCAGGCCAGGTGTGTGATCTGGGATGTGGTCCCGGACACGTTACCAGCTATCTCTATGAGCAGGGAGCATCCGTACTCGGGATCGACCTATCAGCCCGCATGGTTGAGTTGGCCCGCCAGCATCATCCGGACATCGAGTTTCAGCAAGGAAATATGGCCGCCCTCACTGACATCCAGGACGAAAGCTGGGCGGGCATCGTAGCTTTCTACTCACTGATCCATTTCGAGCGTCCACAACTAGTAGCGGTCCTGCAAGAATTTTACCGGGTCCTGCAACCCAACGGCCTGCTCCTGCTCGCCTTCCACGAAGGACAGGAGGTCAGGCATTTCGACGAATGGTGGAACCAACCCGTCTCCCTGAACTTCAACTTCTTTGAACGTACCGAGATCGAGCACTATTTAAACACAGCCGGCTTTACCATCGAAGAAAGCCTGACCCGCTCACCCTATGACAGCGTCGAAGTACAAACGCAACGCTCCTACATCATCGCACGCAAACCATGAATCGACGCCATGCACACAATTGCAGGTAAAATCGTCTGCGCCAATAAAATACACCCTCACCTCAAATAAGCAAGAAAATTGATCATGTAGGTTCAACAAAACACGAGCTACAGACAGAATCTATCCTTCCTTGATCAGGGTGGTAACGGTAACGCATGGACCTGGAAAGGCCCGCTCAAAAATGCTCCGATCACGAGGCAACGGGTAATCAAGGTGAGACGTGGCATGAACATAGAACCTTTCTTTTCTACGAGAGAAGGGACTGCTTCTCTCGCTATAAAAGTATCAAGGTAGAGTGAATTACAGTGAGAGGGCAACCTGTGTGCAATAACAGGTTGCCCTTTCGATCTGGCCAATATCAGGAGTTACTCCTGAGCAGACCTTTTTCACCCAGGTTTCTATGGAGTGCCGGAGTTCACTTCAGACACCACAATGGTCACATCATGATAAAGCGTGCGTCCCTTCGCATCCGGTGAACAGGAAAGATCGGGGCTCATTTGCGAACCGTAGGCAATGCGCGTACTGGTCCCAAATGATATCGATTTTGCGCAGCGCGCTCCCTGAGGCAGGGCGGTCAAGGGCAAAGCGCGATGGACATCATTAAACAACTTTGTTACCGTCGAAGTAGAAAGCGCTCCGACCTTCGTGCTGCTACAACGCTTGATAGTAATATCGCCATTCGAATTCACCACAAGCGTTAAGGCACAGGTATTCGTCGAACGTGAGATATACACAATAATCGTGGCCCGGGCAGCGGCCGGATCGCTTACAGTGTGTATATGCGCAACGCCCACAGGTAACGCATGGACCGGAAAAGGTCCTGCCAGAAACGCTCCAATGACAAGACAACAGGCAAAAAAGGTAAAACGTGATGCACACATAGAATTCTCCCTTTCCACGAGAGAAGGCAGATTGTAACTCATTACCTTCCCACTACCACGAACATCTCTTGTGGATCCACGCTACAGCTACTATTTACCCCTCTATTGCGATAGGGTGCATGTACTATATGGCCGCTATGATAGCGAATACGTCATGATACAATTTCTGACCAACGACATCATGCGAACAGGAAACATCGGGACTCACCTGCGTCCCATACACAATGTGCGTTGTCGTCGCAAACGAGACTGGTTTGATGCAGTTCTTTTCCAATGGGAGATTGCCCAATGGGGATGCAGCGGCAACATCATCAAAAAAATTGCGCGATGGTAAAGACAGGTAGCGTGCTGGTGATCGTTTTGCCACAGCGCAGCATAGCAGTGTTTCCATTGATATCAACCACTATAGACACGGCACAGGTGTTCGTCGAGGCCGAAATAAGCACGACAATAGAATCATACGGAGTGGCAGTACTTTTTACAGAGAGTGAGTGATGAGTGTGACCACCCACACTCAGCGGCGACGCATGAACCTGTAGAGATCCTGCCAGAAAAGTTCCTACCAGCAGACAGCAGGCAACCAGGATGAGACGTAACACAGCCATACGACCTTTCCCTTCTACGCGATAAACGATTTTCTATCTCTATATGATGTGCCAGGAAAATAGCGCACCCTTGCCAGGGTCATCGCGATCCCTCACTACATCTTTATGCTCGTTATTCTATCCAATAGATACAACAATAATATGTAACCATTATACGGCTTATAAAATCTAGTCGTCAACAATATCATACAATGCATAAAAATCTATATATATTTTCTTAATAATTTTTATGACATTTCTGCAATATTGTAGAGTTTATTAGAAGGATACTTTATGGAATTTCAGCACAGGCCGTTCAATTGTGAGAGGAAAACGCAACTTTGCCAGCAATTTAACAATAAATGCCGCAATGCAGGCTCTCGCTACCGTAGGTTCGGCCCTTGAGGCCGATTGGCTCCCCACACACCAACCTCGCCCCACCGAGATCACGCAATGCAGGGTTATCACCTCCAGAATGAAAGAGATATACAGCGAGGCTTGAAGCGGCTTGATCATGATAAAGGGAAGGAAAGCATAGGGAGCCAATCGGGTGCAAGACCCGAACCTACATTTTCGCTTTTCTTGCTCATTTCATGTAATTGATCCATTTATCGGCATGGATGCTTTCGCCACAACATCCAATGATCAAACATGCTCGCACACGGACAGGTCGGCAGGCTGGCTGGCTGTGTTTGACATGGGGGAATTGGGGTGTATATAGGGTGGTGGTTTGGGATAGGCGTTTGCTTATGGTTGGATTTATCGGAGGTGTGCTGATGAAGGCAGCGACATATGAAGAGGCGTTTGGGCGCGTGGAGGATTTGACGGTCAGGATCCGTTATCTCGAGGACCAGATGGCTGAATTGATGGAGCGTATGCTGGCACAGGAATCGTGGTGGGGAGCAATCAAGGTCCTGGATCAACGGGAAGCGGTGGTGCGGGCACAGCATGTCTTGCTGAATGAATGGAATGACGCCATGAATGATTTGATCGGCTTTCTGGAGCCTGCGGACCATGAATGGGCCTACCGGCGCTTCCATCCGAGCATGAGATGACTTTTTATTTATGGTCTGCTTCCAATCCAGGTTGAAAGCAGACCAGTGATGATTATGCAGGGAAAACTAGGGCTTCTCAGAGCCTGCGGGGGTGAGAGACTGGACAGTGCTAACCGTCTCTGGCTTTTTGGGCTGGCGGATGTCCGTAAAGAGCATGAAAACAAATAAGAGAAATACGGCTACGGAAATAGCCGCATCCGCAACATTGAATATATAGAATTTGAAGCCGATCTGCGGGATGCGGAAGTAGATAAAATCCACCACATAACCACCACGAATAAAGCGATCCAGAAGATTCCCAATCGCACCACCCATGATCAGGCCGAAGAGAATTTTGTAGACGAGGGGTCCACGACTGAACCAGCGAATATATAAAGTGACCAGGACCAGCATTGCCACAGAGATCAGGATGACCAGCAGGATGGGGTTGGTGAAGAGGCCCATAGCTGAATTCCAGTTCTGGATATAATAGAGTGAGAGATAATCCCCGAGCAACGAGACGATGCGTCCACTATCCGGCGGACTCAGGCGCTCAACCACCATATTTTTGGTCCACTGATCCACAATAATCACACAGATAGCACACAGCGCAGCCAGCAGATGGGAATAGACAGGCTTTTTTGTTTTCATCAATACCGCCATTTAAGGTGTAAACAACTATACTTACCTTTTTTTATCACAGCTGTTATGGAAAAGCAACCCGAAAAAAAATCCAGCCATCCACACACACAATACATCCCCAACTCTTCCCATCCATGCACGACCATTGCATCTATACTGGCAGCATAAGAGTACTATTTTTAGAGCCCTCTGAGCATGTTATACTGCTCACAGGCACCATGTCTGATGAGCATAAGGATAATGACCTGCTTCCTCGCTTATTTTAAAAATCGTATTTTTTATATAGAAAGATATCGTAATATGACAACCAGCGCCTCAAATCCCCACCGCCTCTACCTGATGCAAGTCGCAACTATGGCGATCGGTTCGCTTGAAGTACCGGTGCCCTGTTATCTGATCCAGACCAATAACGGCAAGAACATCCTGATTGATAGCGGACTCCCCCCGATGCTCAGTTGCCGGCAGGCGGGCTGGCCAGCTCCGAATAGAATATAAGAAAAACGTCATTGAGCAACTGGCCATGATCGGCGTTCAGCCCGAAGACATCGATATTTTGATCTGCACGCACTACGACCTGGATCACGCTGGCAACAATGGGTCCTTCCCTAAAGCACAGCTTGTCACGCAGCGCCTGCAACACGAGGTCGCGCTGGCCGGTCATCCCCGCTTCATCTCCACGCGCTCACAATGGGACCTGCCCGCCACCCGCTACCAGTTAATCGACGGCGACCTGGAACTCCTGCCGGCATCGACCTCATCGAGACCAGTGGACACGTGCCCGGCCACCAGGCCATCCTCGTACACCTTCCCGAAAGCGGACCCGTCCTGCTGGCCATCGACGCCGTCACCATGCAGGCCCACTTCAATCCTGACGCGCCGTCGGCCCCATGGACCTCGACGGAGCCAGCGCCATTGCCAGCACCCATAAACTCCTGGACCTGGTCGAGAAGAAACACGTCTCTCTCGTCGTCTTCGGCCACGACAGTCCACAATGGTCCACCCTCAAACAACTCCCTGATTATTACGAATAAGGGAAGGAATCCAATTACCGCTTTTGCCTGTGCCGAGAAGAATGGGTGGCTATAAAACAACATATGCCTGAAAAACGAGAAGGAGTCGTGATCTATGAACGCGGAAACAGCTCTGGTAGTAATCGATGTCCAGCCTGGTGTAGTGGGAGAAGCCTATCGCCGCGATGAGGTACTGGCAAACATCCAGTTGTTGTTGGAGCGTGCCCGTAACAGTGGGACGCCGGTGATTTATGTGCAGCACACTGACCCCGCCATGCAGCCAGGAACACCATGGTGGCAGATTCACCCGACCGTTGCGCCACGCGAGGGTGAGCCTGCCATCCAGAAAAAATCACCCGATGCTTTTCATGAGACACGTCTGCAGGAGGTGTTAACGGCACGCGGCATCAAACGCCTGATCATCACCGGGGCGCAGACACAGATGTGTGTGGATACCACCACGCGTCGGGCAGTTGCTTCCGGCTACGACGTACTGCTGGTCAGCGATGCCCACACCACCGATGATAGCGAGACCCTGCCGCGGAACAAATCATCGCCTTCTACAACGAAACCCTCAACGGCTTCTGGGCAGGAGAGCACAGAGTACGCGTGCAACCAACCAGCGAAATCCATTTCGCCTCGTAGCGGCAGTCCTGGTGGCCAATACGTTTCGGTTAGGAGATAATAAAGTACCGGCAGCGCTGGTCGCTGCGGCCTGTCGGCATACGAGCATGTCCCTGGAAACGATGACCCATCCTCTCTTCGTGTTGCTGGCTCGGACCTCAACTGATCGCAGCGACCAGCGCCAATACATTTCGGTTATGGATGGAATGGCTACAATGGTGGCATGATCATGAAGCAACGCATGCAAAAATGATCAAGAGAGATACAAATGGTAGGTTCGACCCTTTGGGTCGATTGTCTCCTCCCACACGAACGCATTGCCTCACATGGCATAGCTTGCTCATGGTCAAGCAAGGATAGTATGCAGGGAACCAATCGACCCAAAGGGTCGAACCTCCTTTCGTTCATCTCCTCTAGGGATCAAACCGTCCCTGGGCTTAAGCGAAACGTATTGGTCCTGGTGGCTGCGACCAGTTCACGAATGAGTAAGCATCCGCTTACTCGGACGCCAACGATGCCTTATTTAATATGTACATACTCTTCAATATATGCTACAATGCAGGCGTAGCAAGCATGTACATAATAAAAGAAGGATTAGAATTCTTATGGCCTGGTTGTTATTTTGGATCCTGATTATCTTTTTGCTGCTTTTTGTGCCGTCGATGTGGGCGGCCCGCGCACGGCGAGCGCCACGTCATGAGCAGCTAGAAAAGCCAACGCAACCCGCAAGGATTGTGGCTGCACCCAGGCCATGGCAACCAGAGGTGCTCCGCGAGCACGCGCCCCTATTAGCCAATCAGATCAGACAGGCACAGGTCCAGGGTGGATTGATCAGGGCACTGTCGGTGGTACGGCCAGCGCTGGTAGAGGCGTTAGTCCAGCCACAGGCACAACTGCTTTATGCGCTACGTGCGCGAGCCATTACGCTCTATCAGCAACAGGAGTCCTGTAGCTGGCTGGAGGCGGTAGAAGCCATCGCTTATGCTGGCCTGAGCATAGAGACCAGCGGACCCGGACATGCGGATCCGCTGGTGATCTATTTTCTGCTGCAGGCCAATTGTCGCGAGGACGCCATGGCCTACTTCTGCCTCAGCACCGCATCATCCACAGAAGTAGCGCGGGAGGTTGTCCAGCAGATCGAGCAGTTGATTGAGGACGGGAACACCGATCTCCTCTCAGAGGGGAAACGCGATCCCGATCCGCAAGCGCTGCGCTTTCTGCTCACGGCAGGCTATATCCTGCTCGCCATCCGCTACTATCGCGATTGCACCGATGTTAGCATGCTCGAGGCCCGTGAGGCCATCCAGCGCCTGCAGACGCAATGGGGCCTCACGTAAGAATGCTCAGGCGATGGCATAATGGATTGGCTGCCAGCTCGCGCCACCGTCGCTGGTATGCAAGAGCTGCTGGCCAGCGATGCCCCAGCCGGTATTGGCATCCGTAAAACTCAATGCACCGAGCTTGTAAGCGCTATTGGAGACAGCGGACCAGTTACCGCCACCATCGCGGGTGCGATAGAGCTTCCCGCTCTGACTATCAGTCGCCCAGGCATGATTGACATCCAGCACATACGTATTCCTGGCAAAGATATGCGCCGGGCTGGTCTGAACCCAGTTCTGTCCACCATCATTTGAACGATACAGGATCAATAGATTACCAGTGTGGGTGCTCACAAATACAGGTAGAAAAACAACATTGCCAAAGAAGACCGGCGGCTGCGATTGATTCGCGAGCCCCATATAGCCACCCAACACATGCGGTAGCAAGAGCACCTGCCACGACTGACCACCATTATGGGTCAGCGCCAACGATGGCACGCTATTATCCCCACCAGTGCCACGATCACCGGCAGCAATACCATTCTGCGCATCGTTGAACGAGATGCCCGTGACATGGCCCAGGTACAGGCCGTTGTTTTCAACATTGGTCGCAATCTTACTCCAGGTCTGGCCGCCATCCATTGAATGCCAGATATCGGATTCGGAGTGACCGGCATCGGGCATAGCGGATATCTCTAACCAGCCCTGCTGAGCATTCAGGAAATGTGGAACATCGACGATACTCACCAACGGATCATTAATTTTTGAGCGCTGCCAGCTTGCGCCACCATCAGCGGTACGCAGCACAACAATGCCCGCGCCCTCCTGCATCTGATAAGGCCCAACCGCAATCCAGGCATATTGCCCATTCATGAACTGGCCCTTCGCATACTGATTGAGACCAGCATTTGCCGGCGTCACATCCTTCCAATGCGCGCCACCATCCGCCGTCTTCAGAATAGAACTGGCCGTCAACGCCCAACCATTATGCTGGTCCAGCATACGAATAGCAGTCAGTGCCAAAGTAGGCTTTGATGTACCTGGATTTGAAGCCACCTTCACAGCCGTCGTCGGAATCTTCTGCGTAGCAGAGGTAGGTGCTGGCGTCGAGGTTACCGTCGCAGACGGCACATCAGTCGTCCCGGTATTCGCACAGGCCGCCAGTGCCAGAATCAGCACCACAGCTAGCAGCCATAATGGAAGCAAAGTTATACGTATTGGCATTCTATCCATGTTCATAATCATATCTTCTTTCACTATTTTCCATAGTATTAAAGATTCCCACATACCCTACATACAAGAATGCCAATACCGTGACACTCCGCACGCCCTGAAGGGGCGGCGGCTTCTTGCACTCCTACGTAGTCGGCCCCCTGAGTCGGTGCCTCGTTGAGGCAACTCGTTGAAGACCGTAGTGGGTGAGGAATACACTCAAGCACAGATCCACACATCTGCTCGCTTGAAGGGCGGTGCCATGCCTGTTCACCGTTTCATGCCGTACCCGACGGGTGTGCAGCCAACGTCGGGTGTTTGGCGACCTGGAAAGGGTGAACACCTTTCTCTTTCGAAAACTGATGCATGCATCAGTGGGAGGCTTTTCTTGAACGATTTTGCCTGGCAACACTTCCTAAGGCCGTACAGCCTGTGCTGTCGTGCCTTCGTTGCACCTATGCAGTATAATCCAACCATGCATTCTATGCAACAAGCAAGGGCTAAAGCCCACGAGAAACCCGCCTATCCGCCTGGGTTTAAACCACAGCGGCTTGCGGCGGGTTATGCTTTTGTCACAATTATTGCCGTCCCATTGTGAGCTTATTCACAATTCTACGTACCGGCAGCGCTGGTCGCCAATATTTTTCGTTGAAGCGCTTTTGTGGCGCCCTCTCCACGTACACCTGGCTTGCTGGTCACGTCGAACCATCTCTCAACGTCTCGCTAACCGAAACGTATTAGCGCTGGTCGCTGCGATCACGGAACGTTGCTTGCTCATGCGTCCATTGGGCCTGATTTGCTCGTTTTTCCTGGATTTATTGCCACAGGGCGGCCACGCGTGCCACCTCATTACGGCTCTGCTCACGGCCCAGTTTGGCGGCGGTGGCTCGCAGGGAGGGATCAAGCGCGTTGCCTCCGACGGCGGCCAGGGCGGTCTTCATGGCTTCATCAGCAGCAATCACTTCTATCTGCGCTCCCTGGCTCTGCAGGCGCTTGATCTGCTGCTCCAGACTTTCCATGACGGCAAAGGCAGGGACCTCGGGCTGGAGTACCAGGATCTTATCGAGGCCTGCGGCCAGGTCCAGATTGGCCATCGAATAACAACCGCCATCGATATAGCGGCTCTGATTGATGGTGGTTGGAGGCCAGACATAGGGCACTGCGCTGCTGGCCATTACCGCATCCACTAATTCAACTCCAGACTCACTGGTGAAGGTAGTGCGCTCACCGCTGAAGGCGTCAACCGCCACGATAGCCAGGCGATTTTGGGGCCAGCTATGCACTGGCAGGCGTGAGACAACCACCTCGCGGCGTTGGTCCTCAGGCAATGTCGGAGCAGCTAGCGACAGAGCGCCGATACGTTGCAGGATCTCTGCACTGCTTCCGCCTCCATTCAGGACACGGGTGAAGTCAGCGATCATCTTCTGGAAATCCGCCTGCGGCGCCAGTTCATGAGCCTGTAACGCTGGATCAACCTGGCGCTGGAAGAGTTCCTCAAACGACCGGCCACTGGTGATCTGCGCGGCCACATTGGCACCAGCCGAAGTTCCCAGAAATAGATCAGCGTTACGGACATCGATCCCGGCCTCAGCCAGTCCCACCAGTATGCCAGTCTGCCAGGAAATTCCAGCTACACCTCCACCGCCAAGTACTAATGCATGTGTTGCCATCGTTACATTCCCTCATATTTCTAGATTTAGCGTAAAGAACAGTATACTTTTACCGAACATTGTACGGTAATGAATAAAAAAAATCATGCACGGTTCAAGTGCGCAAAAGCCGAACGGAGCACCTGCTGGTTGATGGCGTCGATCCCTGTAACAGCGCTCACACGTGTCATGCGTAACATGGCCAGTCCATGCAGTAAAGCCCAGGTACTATAGACCTGCTGCTCAATGCTTTCCCCGGAAGGGAGAATAAACGCTCCACGCTCCACACCCGTCTGGATACAGTGGCGCAACTGGCCATAGGCCGAATTGTGCTGCAGTTGATCGAGGCTGGTTACCAGTCCAGATGGCGAAAAGATATGCCCGAAGATGAGCGCATAAAGCTGCTCGTGCTCACGGGCAAAGGCCAGATAGGCCTCTCCGATGGCAAAAAGCCACTCGCTTGCGCTCTCCCCAGACGGCACGTGCGCGAGCATCTCATTCAACTGTGCAAGCCCCTGAGCAATAAGCGCATCCAGGATCTCGTCCTTGCTCGCATAATACTCATAGAGGCCCGATGGACTATATTCGATACGCTGCGCAATCTCGCGGATCGAGAGAGCCTGCAGACCCTGCTCAGCAATAATGGCGAGGGCCGCATCAAGGATAGCCTGAGCCGTTCTGGCCCTACGCCGCTCGCGAGGCGTTTGCTTCTCTGCCATTCCGAACACCTCACTTTTTCCGTACATTGTTCGGTAATAGCATAACACCCCCAGAATGAAATGTCAAATCGTACCGGCAGCGGCAAGCGCCAATACGTTTCGGTGAAGCGCTTTTGTGACCATAAAAAATAGGGTGAAAAAAAGCAGCGGATCGTCCGTCGAGAGGCGCCACACGCGGAGGCCGCCCTGCTGCGTTGCGCAGGGCGGCCTCCGCGTGTGGCGCCCTCTCGACGGACACCTGGCTTGCTCGTCACGTCGAACCATCTCTCAACATAGCGCTAAGTGAAACGTATTAGCCTTCAAGGTTGCCGCTACAGGGCGCCGGCGCGGATGAGGTTGAGGGTGGCCATGGCGTCGGCGAGGGCCAGGGTGCCACGTTGGGGCTGGCTCTGGCAGATGTGGGCCAGCCGTGGCCAGCAGTAGGTTCCGCGCGGTTGGCCTGCCCGGGCTTTGTATTCGGCGTAGGCAACCATGGCGCAGTGCCAGGTATAGCCGGGCATGCTGACATGGCGCAGGGCGGCGGTGCGCATCAGGAGTTGTGAGTTGTAGGCCGCACCGTAGCTGATGATGGTTTTGCCAAGCAGGACATCGTTGAGGTCAGACCAGAGTTGCGCGAAGATCAGCAGATCATCCAGGTCCTGCTCGCGCTCACTGTCCGGATCCACGGCACAGGGCTGAAACATCCGCTCAAACAGGATCTGCCCCTGCGCATCCACGACGGCGATGGCGATGGCCTCGGAGCGCTGAGACGGCAGGACAAAACTCTCGGTATCCAGTAACACCCAGTCGGTGCGCTCCTGTAAACTACGGCACCAGCGGGGAAAGCTTTGCCGGATCGGCATCACGTGTTGGGTCGTCATAGCTTTTTTATCCTCTTCATCAATTCCACACAAAAACTGCAACTACACACTTACCGGACCGCACGCTGGCCACGCATAGCTAGCTGACGGTCGATTTCCTCGTAGTAGAGGCCCTGCCGTACTCCGGTCGCGATCTGCTCGCGCAGGTCAGCAGGCAGACGGCCGGACAGCAGTTCCTGCTCTTCTCGGGGATCCAGGGCTGCCCTAAACGACGCATCTCGTCCGCCAGTTGCTGATCGGTAAAACTATATTGAGCAATCTGCGTCCCGATCTGGTATTCATCGATCAGGGAGAGAGCAGTGTCCTCGGACTCCTGACGATGTCCCCAGAATTTTTCCTGCTGCGCCCGATAGCTGGATGGCTGGGCAAGCTCGGCTGGATCCTGTTCGCGCAGGGCGCGCACGCGCTCGACGAGTTGCAGGATCTCGCGCTCCAGTTCGGTGAAGAAGAGCGGCATGCCATTGGGACCGCCCTGCGCGTTCTTGCAGCGGAACTTCACGCCACGCAGACGCTCACGGATGTCCAGCACCAGTTCGGCAAAGTAGAGGTCAGGATTGTCCAGGCTGTATTCGTCGTCTAGCTGGTTGATCTGCAGCAGATGGCGATACAGCTTGTGGGCCCACGTGCGCGATGAGCGGTTCGCGTTGTCTCCTAGCTCGTGCGAGATATGGTTTATGGCAACGGTACCGTTCATCGGCAGTGGCGCCTCCGAGGACTTCCAGCTTGCCGTCAGTAACGCCTGGATAGGCTCACGCTCCGGCTTTGTTTTCGCTACCGGCTTTGACTTGTCTGCTGTCCGCGTGGGCTCGGCGGGCTGGCCTGGCCGCATATACTGCTTGCTCGCTACTGCTTGCTCGACTGCTTTGGCGGCAGAATATTTTGCAGATTGGGGGATGTCTGGTAGATCGCTTGTTTGAGCAAGCGTTGCGGGAACCACTGCAGAGCAAGAAACCTGTTCAGCACTGGCAAACATACACACATCAGTGACAAATGTGTCTTCATGCGTATGTTTCGAATTCGAGATATTATAATTATTATTATAGTTATTAATATATTTCGAATTCGAATTATTCGAAGACGAAAAAAAAGAAGAGTTATCGCTCGTTGACAGATCTGTCATTGAGCTCAAAACCACGGCTGGCGCTGACAGATCTGTCACTGAATAATCCTCATTGTCAGATCTGTCACAGACATTCGCGACAACATTGTCAGTTTTGCCAGTGACATCTACGGCGGCATTGTCAGATCTGTCAGTGACATCTACATGAGATTGATGGGCGGCGGCCAGGGCGGCGATTTTTTGCAGGAATGGAGTGCAATCAAAATCATGGTAGGTTGTGCGGCGTCCACATTCGTCATAGCAGTCATAGATGAATAGCAGTCCCTTTCGGACCAGCGCATCCAGGTGACGCCGGATCTGGCGCTCAGAGAGGCGATAGCGCCGGATCAACGCCAGAAACGCCAGTCGGCGCACTGGCCGCGCACAGCCGGCAGTCAATAAAATCATCCGAATAAAGGAATATTGCCATTCAGTAATCTCGGTCTCGGATACCAGAGCTCGACCGCCAGCGGAATCAGCGCCAGTTCAGACTGGTCTGTCCCAAAACAGTAATCACGGCTCAAGCTTCCTTCGACCAGCTCGGTTGGATCAATCACAGATACACATACACTCATCTTCCACATCCCCTTTTTGACATCCAACGCCCTATAAGGTTACATATTAATAACCCGCAGGGGCATACTATGCCTGATAAGGAGTATTTTCGGAAACGATCATGGTAAATTCCTTGACCGTTTGAGCCGACAATGGTATGCTCTTTATCAGGCAGTTTGGTGCCGGCAGAGGTTGGGATTTGACAGATCATTATTACCTCTACCAGCACGCCTTTTTTTTTGGCTTTGCCTGCGCCTGTCTGTCACAGCGTCAAGGCATCGCGCATTACAACAAAAACATCTGAATTGTATAGAGATTGGTAAGAGCACATGAGCCAATCTAGCCTGCATGTATGCACACATAAGCACCTGCGAAAAAGTCGATCCAACTGGAGCGAAAAACACGCCATGCCAGGACCGAGATACCAGCGCGGGGGATCACCGGCATCAACGACTTTCCACATCACTCTGTTGCCTCAAGATCATCAGTAGCAACCCGCTTCACCAGATTCTATCGATCCTGGTAGCGTGTCGTATCTGTCAGGCAGAAGATTGTCTTTGTACGTCGCAAAAAGAACAGCCAGGCTGTTCTGGAAAGGAGTAGAGTCAAGAGGAGATTGCAGAGTCAATGACCGACCAATAATATGTAACACCAAAAATCTCTTGAAATTCATCCTCAACACATCCTCACCAATCAAGCGAGATTCAGTTTATGCGCCTAGTATAGCATACAAACACATTGCCAGCAATCATCATTTTGGCCTATTTTTCCTGCTATCTGCGTACGCATATTTACGTATGTGGCCAGCAGATGCGACTAAAATAAGTATACCTGTACCACCAAACTCTACGCGATATGCAAGGGCTAGCCCGGCCTGAAGATGGATGACCAAATCTCGTCTGGACGGACCATGCGTTGCTTTTTGCTGGCGGCTGTTTTATCATAGAAAAACCTGGCCCCAAAAGAGCTTTTTTGGCTATATACAAATAGAGAAAGAAAGCATTTATAGATTATGATAAAGAGCGCCGATCAACCTTTATCCACACAGAAAAATCTCTACACAAAATTTATGACGATAACGCAAAAAAAGACCCCGAAAAATTATATCGTCTGGCTGGTTATCGGTATGGTCTTGCTTGCAACTATCGGCCGCCTGCTACTGATCAGCAATAACTGGCCAGTGACCAATAGCGATGAAGCCACCATGGCGCTGATGGCCCGGCACATTGCACAGCAGCGGGAGTGGCCGCTCATGTTTTATGGTCAGGGCTATATGGGAGCGATCGAAGCATATGTAGCCGCGCCGTTTTTTCTACTCACAGGACCATCCTTAGTCGGTTTGCGGATAGGTCTCTTATTATTTTATGCCTGTTTTGTCATTGCTCTCTTCTTCCATACACGCTTCCTCTCCAGCCAAAAATTTGCCGTGTTTAGCAGTCTGTTACTGTGCCTTGGCTCAAAAGAAATTATTGCGCGTCAATTAAAAGCAATTGGTGGCTATCCTGAACTGCCACTACTGGCCATACTTCTCTGTATACTCGTCGTAAAAATAGTCT
The DNA here is from genome assembly GCF_008974265.1 of Dictyobacter vulcani. GTDB lineage: Bacteria > Chloroflexota > Ktedonobacteria > Ktedonobacterales > Ktedonobacteraceae > Dictyobacter > Dictyobacter vulcani. The sequence continues at coordinate 477,565 of NZ_BKZW01000004.1, read as the reverse complement.
GGTCCGATGATGAAAGAAGCCTGCAACAGCGCAGATTTTTGTATGCTTTATTTGGTTTATTGAGTGGTATTTCACTCTGGATTGATTTTTAATTCTCCCATTTGTATGTACGGCCTGCTAATCATCCTGCTCTTTCCCAAAAACAGCTCCGATCATCAGCAGGCTTATGGCTGCTGGCGGGCTTTGTTATCGGCATAGCGCCAGTGATCATCCATAATCTTGTGGCCCCATTCGACCAGAGTACCTTCGCCAATATGGCTGGCTTTGTCAACGCGAGCGATGGCAAAAGTTATACACTGCTCCACAAGCTCGCTGGAACATTCTTCATCAGCATCCCGGTCGCCACCGGCTACCCGAATGTATGTCCTGCAAACGCCCTACCAATCCTCGGAACGATGGATGCCGCCTGCACAGTCCTGCAAAGTTGTTGGAGCCTTGGCTATCTGCTCTTATGGACCCTGGCTTGCTGGAAGGCCGTCCACAAAATTCTGCAGGAAAGAAAAAATCCAGACAGTGCAAGCCGCGAGTCACGCCAGTGGCAAATCCTTGAGTATAGCCGTCTGATGATCCTGCTCAGTTGCGGCCTTACCATCCTGATCTATGCCCCGAGTATGTCCGCGGCCTCAGCACCCATGCTAGCCGCACGCTATCTGGTATGCCTGCTACTATCCATTCCAGTTATACTCTGGCCACTCTGGCCACACAAACTGCAATTCAGGACCATACCGGGAGGCATGCTCTTCCTGAGCCGCATCTGTCTGTTCCTACTCATCTTCTGCATGTTCTTATCCGGAATCGTTGAAGCATTTGCCGATATTACGACGGCCCAACAATTTTCTGTACACCAGGCAAACCTGATTCAGCGTCTACAAACACTCAAAGCCACACACATCTACTCGGAATACTGGACATGTAATCGCCTGATCTTCCAGAGCAACGAAAAGATCATGTGTAGCGTCCTGAATGAAGACCTCACGCCGGGTATGAATCGCTATCCCCCATATCACCTCGCCGTCAAGAAAGCATCCAGGCCCGCGTATGTTTTCCCATATAGATCCAAACACGACTTAAACTTCATCAAACAACAAACGCAAACAAACCAGCTACAGAAATACCGCTACATAAAATACGAAAACTACTCGCTATACATCCCCCGTACCGGCAGCGCCTGTCGCTGCGACCTCCCCACGCATGAGCAAGCCGTACCGGCAGCGCTCGTCGCCAATAGGTTTCGGTGAAGCGCTTTTGTGACCATAAAAATAGGTGGAGAAAAGCAGCGAATCATCCGTGGAGAGAGCGCCACACGCGTCATACCGTATAATTTCGAATAAAAGGAGGAAAAGCGTGGATCACAAACACTATACGACCAGTCAATTTGCGCAGAAGGCTGCCGTAACACCACGGACCTTACGTTTTTATGACAAAGTGGGTCTGCTCTCCCCCTCTGAGCATACCGAGGCAGGACACCGACTGTACTCAGATGAGGATCTGTGGAGTTTGCAGCAAATTCTAGCATTGAAACTTCTGGGTTTCTCTCTCGAAGAGATCAAAGTGTGTCTGCAAAAGGATCCGGAACATTTACAAGAGGCACTGGTGATGCAGAAGGCGATGCTGCGGGAGAAGCGCAACCAACTGGATGCGATCCTGCGGGTCATCGAGAAAGCTGAAGAATTGTTAAAAAGGAACCAGAGAGATTGGGAATCAATTCTTACCAATGTGATCCAGGTGATGCATACGGAACAAGATAAAGCGTGGGTGAAGAAATATCTCACTGAGGAACAACAACAGAAGTTGGCTGAAATCTCTCAGAAATCGTACAGCCCTGAAACTGCACAGAAACTGGCAGTATGGGGAGAGATCTGGACCGAGGAGGATCAGCAACGGGCAAATCAGCAATGGGATGCTGTGTTCGCGGAACTGAGGAGGCTGGTTGCGGAGAGGAAAGATCCAACCAGTGTGGAAGGCCAGGCTCTGGCGAAGCAGCACAGTGAACTGATCAAGCAATTGACTCGGGGTGATGCGGATGTCGAGGCAGGTGTGAAACAATGGTGGAAGAACTATGAGGAGCTTCCCCTGGAGGAGAAACCGCTCCCAATGTATCACTTTAGTAAGGAGGAAAAAGCGTTTCTGCAGAAAGCGCTAGCGTACTACAAGCGCAGCAATGGGACGCAGTGTCGCGCCATCTGATAGGATACTCACGGTCTGGTCCGTCTCGATATTGCGCAACTATATTGTATCAAGATATGCATAGGCAATACGCTTGCTATGCGGAGACCACAGCACCTGATTGGTATAATCAGGCGTTGACTTGATCGTGATGGCGCGAGCAGATCGTGCAGGAACCAATCGGCAGCAAGGGCCAAACCTACATTTACGTTTTTATGGGTACAGACAATTTCACCATCTTATCCCACAAAAATATTATTTATGTCAATTTATTGCTTCATGGTATCCTTGGTAATCAATAATGTATTTTATAGACATTAAAATAGTATATTTGTCATTGATAGTATGGTATACTTTTGCCCTGAGCTAGCGTCAATAGTGTTGATAAAGCTCATGCTCGATATGAAAAGTGTCGTTACAAGGCATAAGGAGCTCTAGATGAGTGTCCAATGGTGGTTGCGGAAACCATATGCAGTCTTAGTGCTGGTGTTGCTGCTATCATTGTTGCTGGGAGCCTGTGGCAATCATGCTGGTCCGAAAGAAGTGGTCTTCTGGACCAGCGTGACCGATGACATCGATATGCAGGCACAACGCGATATCGCCACGGCCTTCAATCAGGCGAATCCGACCCTGCATGTACGTGTGGTGCCTGAGCCCAGTACGGGCATCGGCGATTCGACGGCGCTGATCACGTCTGTTCGCGGCGGCGTTGGGCCGGATGCGTTTCTGATGGACCGCTTTACGGTCGGACAGCAGGCCGCGCTTGGACTGTTGGCCGATCTCTATCCATATACCAGTAAAGAGCAGAATCTGACCGGTCAATATCTGCCTTTTGCCTGGTCGGAGACACAGTTTCAGGGCCATCCCTATGCGCTGCCGATGGATACAGATGCACGGGTGCTTTACTATAACAAAACGGTACTGCGCGCCGCGGGCATTGATCCGGCTGAACTGGATCCAAAGAATGGGCCAATCAAGATGAGTAAGCTCAAGGAACTGGCCTTTAAGGTTAATCATAAGGATGCCCACGGCAATTATGATCGCGTCGGCTTTATTCCCTGGTTTGGCCAGGCCTTCCATACCACCTGGGCCCTGGATTATGGCGCACAGTTCTTCGATAACAAGCAGTGTCAGTTAACACCACTTGAACCGGCCATGCTGAAGACCTTTACCATGTATCATGACTGGTCACAGGCGCTGGATTTTCAGAAGATCAGCACCTTCACCGCCACCTATCAGCCTGCCAACGCCCTACCATCACAGAATCCTTTCTATTCCAACCATCTGGCCTTCAAGATTGATGGTGACTGGGACCTCTCAAGCATCAAGCAGTATGTCCCGAAACTGGATTATGGGGTGACCTATATGCCGGTGCCAGATGATCGCAGCACGCCGTTTACCTGGTCCGGTGGCTTTGCCATGACGATTCCAACTGGCGCCAGTAATCCTGATGGCGGCTATCGCTTCCTGCGCTTTATGGCCGGACCCGAGGGGCAGCGGATCTATACGAAAGAGACCAGCCACTTACCGACCTGGAAAGCTTTATTAGACGAGAAGCAACTCTACGATCCAGGCCATCTTTTCTTTGCCCGCACGCTGGCTTTCTCGGTCAGTCGTCCACCATTGCCGGTTGGTGGCCAGATCAGTGATGAACTGGCGTCCGTTCAAGATAAAGTAGATTTCAACACAGCATCCCCCAAAGAAGCACTACAGGAATTTTATAATCGTGTCCAACCACAGATGCAACAATACTGTCCATTCAAACTAGAAGGCTGGAGCAACCCGTACAAATAAGGTCATACGCATTGCTATTGAAAAGCAATCGTGAACGCCGCTCTCTCGCGGCTAGTGAAGTCGCCACAACTCAAGCATGCAAACGTGACAGCCTGTCAGGCGACTTCACTCACACGATTGAGCGGCATGAGATAGAAGGAGGTAGGGTGGTGGTAGCAGTAAAGTCTTCATCTAAACTGAGTCGCCGCGAGCGCACCAATCTGTCCAGAGGACTCCTATTTATCAGCCCCTGGTTACTGGGCCTGATCATCTTTACCATCTATCCACTGATCTATTCGATCATATTCAGCTTCACGCGCTACTCGGGCTTCAGGAGACCGGTCTGGCTGGGTATGCAGAATTATACACGCCTGTTTAGCGATAGCCTGTTCTGGCTCTCGTTGGGTAATACGCTGTATTACGTCCTCTGGGCTGTTCCCATTGGTATCGTGGTCGCGCTCTTGCTGGCGCTGGCCATGAACCGCGATGTGCGCGAGGTAAACGTCTATCGCGCCATCCTCTATCTGCCATCGATCCTGCCGACCTTCGCGCTGGCCTTTATCTTTATCGTGCTGATCAATCCGCAGTATGGTATCGTCAACATCTTCTTCTCGCTATTTGGGGTACCTACGCAGAACTTCCTGAGTGATCCACTGGGAGCCAAAAACGTGATTATCGTGCTGGCACAACTGGGGGCCGGCAATGCCGCGCTGATCTTTCTGGCCGGACTACGCGGGATACCCGCGACGCTCTATGATGCGGCCAGAATTGATGGGGCCGGCGTCTGGCGTCGCTTCTACTCGATCACGCTACCGCTGCTGTCACCAATCATCCTCTTCAACCTGATTACCGCCCTCAGCGGTGGCCTGCAAATCTTCCAGCAAGCCTATATCATGACCAACGGCGGCCCCAATAATGGCACCCTTTTCTACATGCTCTATCTCTACCGTAACGCCTTCGCCTATGCTCAACTGGGTTATGCCTGCGCCCTCTCGCTGGTCCTCTTCGTCATAGGTCTGGCCCTGGCTGGCATCCTCTTTAGCGTCGCGCAACGCTTCGTGAACTATGAGATGGTAAGTTAAATTGAGCCGACCACAACATCGGAAGGATATATATATGGCAACTCAGGTTATGGACAAAAAAGCCGTCGCGACAGATGAGATGACACGCTATCGGCGGCGCGCCCGCTTGCAGCACGTGATGCAAACAGCCATCCCGCGTCTATTCCTGCTCATCATGTGCCTCATCTACGCAGTGCCATTTTACTGGATGTTGAGTACGGCCCTCAAATCAACCAGCGAACTGGCCGAATTTCCACCCGCACTATTTCCCAGAACACTCCACTTCGAAAACTTTGTCCTGGCCGTCACGAAGATTCCATTCGCAGTCTATTTCGGCAATACACTCCTGATCACACTCCTCACCATCATAGGATCAGTGCTGGCCAACCTGATCGTAGCCTATGGTTTTGCCTGTATCGAATGGCCGGGACGCGATAAAGTCTTCTACATCGTGCTCGCCACTATGTTCATCCCATTCCCAATCGCCATCGTCCCCCAGTTCGACATGTTTGCTCGACTGCACTGGATCAACACCATCCTACCGCTGGTCGTGCCCCACTTCTTCGCTGGAGCCTTCTTCATCTTTATGCTACGGCAGTTCCTGCTGCAAATCCCCAGAGAACTGCTTGAAGCCGCCAGGATGGATGGTGCCACGGAACTCCAGATTATGTGGAACGTGATCCTCCCCCTATCGCGGCCCGCGCTGGCCGCCGTGGCCCTCTTCTCCGGCATCAGCGCCTGGAACGACTTCATGGGCCCCTTGATCTATCTCCAGGACGACCTCAAGCGCACCCTGGCAGTCGGACTCCAGGTATTCCGTTCCACGCACGACATCCAATTCAACCTGCTGATGGCTGCCTCCTTACTGACAGTACTACCACTGATCATCCTCTTCCTGTTCAGCCAGCGCTTCTTTATCAAAGGAGTCACCGTCGGCAGTATCAAATAGCACAGGTTGACAACGGCAAACGCTCTTGTTTAAAATAGAGGTAGGTGGCTCAAAAGATGTTAGCTAATGAGGAACATGAGATTTGTCTGCTCCGATCTTGATACGCACCTGTGTGCAGCAAGTTGCCACAGATGGCAAATTTCGTTGTTCCTGCTTCATAGACCATCGCCATAGCACCGGGCCTTGAGATCAGCTACCGGCTTCGGCCTCACACAGTCTCCACAGGCGTTTTTACGTTGGGCCTGAGCCACTATCCACAACGGGAACGGATCACTCTTCTGCTTCTAGCAAGCGGCGGCACTCGCGTTCCAGATTGATCGCCGCATTCAAATCACGATCCATCAGCAAGCCACATTTCAGGCAGCAATAGGTCCGGTATTTCAAGGGCATGCGCTTTTTGACGTACCCACACCCAGAGCACATTTTTGTGGATGGGAAGAACCGACTCACGAAGATGGCCTGCCCACCCACGGTCTGCATCTTAGTTTCAAAGAGCCGCAATAGCTGGCCTAGCCCGGCATCAGCCATTGCACGAGAGAGGCAGCGGTTCTTGAACAAACCGCCGACAATCGGATGGGTGTTGATGACAGAGACGTTAGGCACTTCCACGTGAATGCTCACATACCAGTACCCGCCAGACAAACCGATGGTTGCGCCCATGATTTTGACGGAGGAACATGGGATCTTCTTGCGCTCATTGCGCCATTTGCCAGCTTTCTTGTTCGGATCAGGAACCACAAAGCGCAATGACTCTGCCATGTTGACCTTGCCCAGGCTCCGCTTGTAGGTGCGCTTGTTCCGTATCTTCTGAGGTAGGATCCCATTCGCTTGCTGCTTGTCCAGAAGAAATTGCCCCAAGACAGGAACGATGATCCAGTGGTCTCCCACCGAAAATTTATCATTCGCGATGGAAAATGTCTCCCTGCTCTTGTTCTTCTTTTTGAAGGTGGGATACTGGTTCTGCCCCTTGAAGAAGCGAGAGAAGGCATCACCAAGATCATCAAAGGCACCTTCAATCACGCACTTGGTGACCTCAAAGGTCCAGGGAAATTCCTTTGCTCGGATCGCCCGAAAGTGTTTCTTGAGCTCGTTGGCGGTGGGCTTCTTCTCCCGTTTGCCTTCCTGGTACGCTTTGTATTGCTTTGTCCATTCTGCTAAGCCCAGTTGTACACGAACCTGCGGGTACCTGCTGCCCGTCGAAGATAGTCTTCCTGCTCAGGAGTTGGATGCAGGCCAATCTTGTGTGCTTTAATCATCGTTGGTGCCATGGCCTAACGCCTCCTGCAACAACCCCTACCAGTTTTGCAAACTCACCAATGGTGTACATGTGCGTAACATAACACGCATATAAGTATAATTTCAACTATTTAGTACCTCCTTCTCAATACAGTCTTTTAGGAACCGCCGCCAAAATATCCCTCCCCGACCATACCCAATGTAAGTTCGTGGCTTGCCCACGATTTTCTCGCCTCAAGGTACCATTCGCCTCAACACACGGTACGTGCACGCATTGAAACGTCCCAAGCCAATGGTATCGTGTCCAGGCACATCCTGATCGAGGGCGGAGGCAATCGTGGGCAAGCCACGAACCTACGTTTTCCGCCACCATAGCCATGCGGCGGCGGCGATGAGGAGGCTGAGGAGGGCGCCGGTGAGCATGGCGTGGGGAGCGCCGAAGGTGGCGGAGAGCCAGCCCATGAGGAGATAGCCGAGGGGCAGACTGCCATCGAAGAAGAGGACCTGGACACTGGTGACGCGTCCCGTGAGGTGCTCGGGGGTGATTGTTTGCAGGGTGGTCATGGCACGCATGGCGAAGAGTTCTTCGCTGAAGCCGATGCTGGCAATGAGGAGCAGGGATAGGATGTAGATGGGCGAGAATGAAAATGCGATCTCCAGGATGCCAAAGGCCAGCATACCCAGTAACACGCTGCGTGGGGTCGCTGGCTGGTTACTCCAGGCCAGCCAGAGTGCCGCCAGTAAGGCACCAATGCCAGCCGCGGCCGAGAGGAAGCCAAAGCCGCTTGCGCCAACATGCAGCCTATCGGTAGCGAAGAGTGGCAGGATCACGTTGAAGTTTGAGCCAAATAATAAGACTAATCCTACCACCAGAACCATCAGTATGATCTCCGGCGTGCTCCAGACATAGGCCAGGCCCTCGCGCAGGCTCTGCCAGGTTTTCTGCGGCTTATCCCTTTTTTGTGAAGAAGGTACCTGACTGTGGAGCTCATGGCTCCTGATTAGAAGCAGGCTGACGATGACCGGGATAAAGCTGAGCGCGTTCAGCAGGAAGAGTGTGGTGACGTTGCTGGCGGCGATGATCAAACCACCAAGCGCGGGACCCGCGATCCGCGCCAGGCTATTGAAGGAGAGTTCAAGGCAAAGGCGTTGGGCAGGTCCTCACGACCGACCATCTCAACGACAAAAGCCCGGCTCGCCGGCTTGCCCAGGCTGTAGGTGCATCCCAGCAATAGTACCAGCACATAGAGTTGCCAGAGCTGTAATCTACCGGTCGCGATCAAGATCCATAGTAGCAGCGCCTGGAGCATAGCGGCGGACTGCGTGAGCAGCAGGACGCGCCGTTTGGGCCAGCGATCCGCGAAGACGCCACCAAAGATTGAGAAAAATAAGATCGGCAGCGCCTGCAATGCTCCCACCAGGCCAATCTGCCAGGCACTATGGGTCAGTTGCAGGACCAGCCAGGTCTGCCCGATACTCTGCATCATCGTGCCCAGAAGCGAGATAATCTGCCCGGACCAGAAGAGCCGAAAGTTCCTCTGCCGTAACGACGTAAAAGCCCGTAACCAACCTGTCCGCGCGGGTCCAGGCGGCAGTAGCGTTTCCCGCTCGGGCTCAGTCACACTCTCAGGAACCGACCGTGCCTGCGCACGTGGCAAGCGCCACTTCATACTCTGTGTTCCCTTTCTTAAATATCTTATCCCACAACTCGCAGGAAAAGTATACCGAAGGCGTAGATAAAAAACGCCGTCCAAAAGCACGTTGTCATGCCTTGACGTGAATGATACAATTAAAATGAGAAATCAAGGTCTTTCATGAAGAACATGCAAAGCCTTTTCCACTATTTATAAAATTTGAGCCTCATTCCCCTGTTCTGCTTGCAACAACGCGGCTTTTTTGTGTATCGTCTACACAGTAGGTATGTCCATCGATGAGAAACTGAGAAAGGTTTTAGAGCGATCACTCATATGACGCACAAGCCTCCACATGGAACGCCAGCGGCATCTGTCGAAAACACCCGGCACATACCTCCCGGGACAAAGAGTCATGACCCGGGCAAGCAGCTCATGAGCCTGCTGGATACGCTGGACGGGGCCATCTCAACCATGGACTCCCGGTGGTGCTATACCTATGTCAATCCCCTGGCGGCTTTATTGATCGGGCAACCATGCGAAGCCTTACTCGGACAGCCGGTCTGGGATCTCCTCCGGAGGCGGTTGCGGCCCCCTTCGCCGCCGAAGCACAGCGTGCGGTCCAGGAAAATACAATAGGGCTGTTTGTCGCCTGCTATCCAGCGCTCAATCGCCGGTTCGAGCATCACATCTATCCTTCTCCTGAAGGTATTCTCGTCATTGCCCAGGATATCACCGAACGCCAGCAGCACATACTTCAGTCCGCAGAGGAGAGCGAAGCACGCTTTCGCACCCTTGCCGATAATATCTCCCACTTGGCCTGGATGTCCGATGAGAGCGGCTGGCTTTTTTGGTACAATCAGCGCTGGTATAACTATACCGGAACGACCTTGCAAGAGATGCAAGGCTGGGGCTGGCAAAAAGTGCATCACCCGATCATGTGCAGCGGGTAACGGAGAAGTTCAGTCACTCCCTTGCAATGGGCGAGATATGGGAGGATACCTTCCCACTACGCAGTAAAAATGGAGAATATCGCTGGTTTCTTTCTCGCGCTATTCCCATTAAAGATGAAAAAGGCAAGGTGCTGCGCTGGTTTGGGACAAACACGGATATTACTGAACAAATACAAACTGAAGAAGAACTGCGCCAACTCACGAGACAACAACAAGCCACGCTGGCCCAACTTGACTCACTGCTCCAAAATGCACCAGTTGGCTTTGCGTTCTTTGATATGGAGCATCGCTATGTGCGCATCAACGATTTCCTGGCGGAAATAAATGGCATACCGACACAAGAGCATCCTGGCAAAATCATTGAAGAAGTGTTACCGGAAATCGCAAAAATTATTGTTCCCATTTTTGATGAGGTAGCGAAAACGCGCAGGCCGATACTGAATGTAGAAGTAATGGGAGAAACACCAAAAGCTCCTGGTGTCATACGCTACTGGCTGACCAGCTTTTATCCGGTGATGAATGAAAGCAATCAAGAGGTTGCGTTGATTGGTACCATCGTGATGGAAATCACCGATCGCAAGAAGCTTGAACAGCAAAAGGACGAATTTATCGGCGTGGCCAGCCATGAATTAAAAACTCCGCTCACCAGTCTGAAAGCCTATGCCCAGATCCTTGAGCGGCGTTTCCAGCAGAGTGGCGATATGCGTTCATTTGTCTTGCTCCAGAAAATGGACGTACAGCTCAATAAACTGACGAGCCTGGTAGAAGAGCTCCTCGATGTCACCAAGATCGAGAACGGGCAACTGCGACTGAACTACTCCTCGTTTGATGCCAACACCTTCATCAATGATGTGGTCGAAGAAACACAACGTGTGACCACCAGGCATCACATTGTGCAGGAACTGGCCCCATCCGTCACCCTCCAGGCGGATCGTGACCGCATTGGACAGGTGCTAACCAATCTGCTGACCAACGCCATCAAGTATTCACCCAGGCCGATACCATCCTTGTGAAGACGGTCCGCACTGAGCACGAGTTGATTATCTCGGTGAGAGATGCTGGCATCGGCATCGCGAAAGAGAAGCAGTCGCACCTCTTTGAACGCTTTTTCCGCGTCGAAGGCGAGAGCCAGCTCACCTACCCCGGTCTGGGCCTGGGCCTGTATATCTCAGCCGAATTCGTCAAACGCCATCGCGGCTCCATCTGGGTCGAGAGTGAGTCGGGCGCGGGAACCACCATGTCATTCTCATTACCCCTCCAGTAGCGGCAACCCTCGTGGCTGCGACCAGTTCGCGTACGAGCAAGCCCACCTGCCATGGAATTTTTTTCAGCTGCAAATTGTTGTGTTTACTATATGACCATTGGTCCCGAGGCGCATAAGCACACGCTTTGATGCCACTACTCTATTTGAAGGATTGTTTTTACACATGGAATGCATCGTTCGCAACATCCCCGTTTACTATGAGACATATGGTACCGGCACCCCCATTATTATGATCCATGGCTATACACCTGACCATCGCCTGATGACTGGCTGTATGGAACCGGTGTTTGCCCAGCGACCAGGCTGGCAACGTATTTATCTGGATCTGCCCGGCATGGGACGCACACCTGCCAGCGACCAGATCCAGGGCATCGATGATATGCTGGATCTGGTGGTCGCTTTCATTGATGCCGTCATCCCCGGACAACCGTTCCTGATCGCAGGAGAATCATATGGCGGCAACCTCAGCCGAGGCGTGGTACAGCGCAAATTCGCGCAGTTCAGTAAGCTGGCCCAGCCGTTCACCAGACCCGTCCTGATCTTCACCGGCCGCCAGGACACGGTAGTCGGATACCGCGACGCCTGGAACATCCTCGAACAATATCCACGCGGCACCTTCGCCGTCCTCGATCGTGCCGGCCATAACGGCCACATCGAACAAAGCCAACTCTTCAACGCCATGATCCATGAATGGCTCGACCGCGTCGAAGAAACCCTGTAGGTTCGTGGCTTGCCCACGATTGCCTCCGCCCTCGATCAGGATGCGCCAGCGCACAATACCATTGGCCCGGAACGTTCCTATGAGCACATGTGCCTCGTGTTGAGACGAATGGTATCGTGAGGCGAGGCAATCGAACGCGAGGGTCGAACCTACATCGAACGTGTCCAGTTCATGCCATGACGCGCATGTCGTAGACTTCGTGTTCATGGTTAAAGGTGCGGCGGTAGATATAGATTTCGGTGACACGCTGGTTCAGGGGCAGGGCCAGATAATCTACGGCATCCGCTGTACCATGAGGCCGGGCGCTGAGCGTGCCATGTTTGCTGATGTGTAGCGTCAGGGCCTGCTCGGGCTCGACTGGACCTAGCCGATGATAGCCATGGTAGAGCATCCAGGGCACGGTAGTGGTGTTGCGCAGGATGAGCAAGTCGTCATCACTATCCAGGCCGAGTCCAATGCGCGAGCGAGACCAGGGCCACCAGCGCTGCACCAGCGACTGGTCCTGGTCTGCGTAGGGCGGACCGGCGGCTCTTCGATCTCAGGGCTGTATGTCTTGACCATAATCCTTCTCCTTTCTTTTAGCAGGATCGCATTCACTTTGAGATCGGCAGCAACGGACCCCGATCGGCCACCCCGCGCTGACCGGGGACGCCATGGATGCAGATGCGCCGGGCACGGGCGGCCAGCGATGGGGTGCCCCAGCCTGGACGCCTGGAATGGCGGCTGCGGCTGGCGAGTCCTTGCAGTCCCTCACAGGTACGCTCACGGCCCAGCCAGCTCACCACACGGGCGTCAGCCTGGAAGGTCAGCCAGCGCTGATAGCTATGGATCAACACAAACATACAGGCGCTAAGAAGGGCCAGCCCAAGACTCCAGGCGAGCTGTTGCTGCCAGCCAAGCACAATACTACTCAAGATGGCACCAGCGGCCAGCAGACAGAGCAGCCAGGATAGTAGCTGGTTCACGGGCCTACGGTTGAGTAGATAGCGGGCCAGGCCACCGGCCAGCAGGACATCGAGCTCGACCTGATCAAGAATCCTTTGACGACCACGAACATCGGTCAGACGGATAGCACGGGGCAGCAGAAACGCGATCCTGATCGTGGGCAGGTCGCCACGGCGTACCAGGCGATAGCGCAAACGCGGCGCTGGTACACGCCAGCGGATATCAGCACTGCGCGCAACCTCGACATAGGCTTCCTGGATATACATAGGGGCGCTACGGACCGGACGCCGTCCCCGCGCCAGCCAGGCAGGCTGATACCATGGGCGCTTCAACTGTTGCTGTAGCTGCATCCAGGTCCGTGGAGGCAAAGGCTGCTCGTCCAGCGGCGGGCCATAGTATGCTGAGAGTACCTGCTCGACATCCGTAAGCGGCTGCTCCGGTTCCGGTGATCGGCCAAATGCATCGGGCATCACAAACCTCCTCCTCTTATTTCCACTAGATGGCGCCGCAGTTGCTCACGGGCACGGTTTAAACGCGATTTCACGGTTCCCGGCGGCCAGCCCAGCACCCGGGCAATATCCAGCTCGGTCAGATCAGCTCCATAGCGCAGAGCAATCACGCGACGCTGCTCGGCGTTCAAATAAGCCAGGGCCTGCCGCACCTCGTCGCGCTGCACGACCAGTTCCTGCATATCGCGGGCTCCATCGCCATAGACCGCTTCCTGCACCACCACATCATCCAGCGAGACAGGATGCAGGTGGACGCGCTGCTTCTCCATGACATCCAGGGCATGACGATACAGGATCCGCATCAGCCAGGGGCGAAATGGACTGCCCGCCTGAAAACGCGGCAGACCACGCCAGGCCAGCAAAAACGCGCCCTGCGTAATCTCTTCAGCCAGCGGACGCTGATGGCACATCCTGAGCGCCGCCGCCATCGCCACCGCATGGTGCAGCTCCCATAATTGCTGGAACGCCATCTGGTCCCCATAGGTCGATCGTTCCACAAGCTCCGTTTCACAGCTAACCACGACGTCCCTCCCTTCTCGCTACTATATACAGCAGGTAAGGCTCAAAAGGTTCCATCTTTTTCGTTCTGGTGGAAAAACACGTAGGAATACATAGATGCTATAATAGTAGCTGTACTATAGTCTCTACATATTGACGAAAGGGTGCGCGGACTCTATTTAGCGAATGGGGCCTGGCGTATAAATAAATACAAACATATGGCATTAGCAACATGGTGGCAAGGCGATCCCTTGCCAGAACTCGCTCCCCTGCCAGACTTTTCTGTCGGCGTGGCAAGGGACAGAGCGGCCCTGGCGAATCTGGCCCATCTCACCGAGGAAGAAGTGACCCGCCGTGTGCGAACTGGCAGCCAGGCCTATATTGCCTATCTGGGACGCGACGCCGTAGCCTATGGCTGGGAAGCCACTCATTTTGGTGAGATCGTCGAGATCGGACTGCGCTTCATGGTCCCGGACCGCCAGCGCTATCTCTGGGACTTCGCCACCCTACCCAACTGGCGCGGACGCGGCATCTATCCCCGCTTACTCCAGGCCATTATGCGCCAGCACATCACCAACATCGAACGCTTCTGGATCCTCTATAAGCCCGACAATATCATCTCCGAAAAAGGCATCCACAAAGCCGGCTTTCAATCCATCCTCGACTTCAGCATCGAAGCCCACGGCTTCCTCGGCCATCCTCTCAACAACTCCCCCGCGCCCACGAAGGCGCCAGATTCCTCCAGATCCCCCTCGATAACACCCCGTAGGTTCGAGGCTTGCCCTCGATTGCCTCCGCCCTCGAACCTACCTGGTTTAATGGTGTTTGGCCAATGCGTCGGTGTTGATGGCATCGTAATTCAGATAATACTTTTCTTCTTTAACACGTTTCTGTACATAGCTGACAAAGGATTTCACCAGTGGCCCGGGATTTTTCTCTGTATACATATACTCGACGGCCCAGATTCAAGCCAGACACTTCTGGATGATTTCTTCAACACCCGCCGTCAAAAGCCCCCAGAGCGGCGCAATAAGGACAATTCCGCCATACAACATAGTAACTGGGCCGTTGGGATCCCCATTTTTCCATGCAATAAAGAGCAGGACAACTACCAGGACCAACGCTCCCAGGAGGATAACGATTACATTTATCGGCGCGCCAACGTATTTTCTCAGATCATAGCTCAGGCCCACCAGCAGTATGACAATGAATACCGGAATCAAGAACCAGAAACTGGCCAGGCTCATATCGATCCAGAAGTGGTTATTCAGGAGATGCGTGATCTGGATGCTACTATAGATCGAAATACAGGAGACTAATGCGCCACGCCAACTGCCAAAGAGAGCTGCACAGAGGAGGGTTGTCGCTGGAGCAAGCACGCATACTAGCACCACGGTCTGACAAAATTTGATCAATCCAAACCAACTATTAGGATCTTTATCAATATTAGAATTTATCGTGAAAAGGCAACTTACCAGGATAAGGATACTTATCAGACTATAAAGCAGCATAGCCAGCACTTGTTGCTTTTTCGAAGTTCTGCGCGTCAGGGGCAGGACCGCTGGTAGCTGCCGTGGCCTGCCTGGAGTTGGCTGTAAAGGCGTAGAGGTTTGTCCATAATACTTGTTTCCCTGATTAGCAGCGGGTGGATGCCCTGGTTGATGCGACATACAATGGCTCCTTCCAGAGATACAATGATCATAGGTAATAGAGAGAAGATTCCTGCTTATTTACGTCTGCTTTATCTTTATTGTAGAGCTGTCGATCAAGGCCTCATGTGCATCTACACGCTGTCCCGAGACCCCTTCCACCGCCAGGAATCCTGCCATCGATTCCAGTGGCTTAACCCAAATTTTTCTGGATGATTTTGTCAACACTCAGCGTCAAACCCACCCAGACCGGCACCATAAAGATACTTGCGCAGGCAAATATAATAACGGCCCCGAATCCATAGTCCTGGCTGCCGGGATCCCCCCTATGCTAAAGGGAAGAACAAAAAGCAAGACAAATGCTCCCAGCAAAAAGAACGAATACAGGTATCGGCGCGCCAACGTATTTTCTCAGATCATAGCTCAGGCCCACCAGCAGTATGACAATGAATACCGGAATCAAGAACCAGAAACTGACCAGACTCATATCGGGCCTGAAGTGGTTATTCAGGAGATGCGTGATCTGAATACTACTATAGATTGAAATACAGGAGACCAATGCACCACGCCAACTGCCAAAGAGAGCTGCACAGAGGAGGGTTGTCGCTGGAGCAAGCACGCATACTAGCACCACGGTCTGACAAAATTTGATCAATCCAAACCAACTATTAGGATCTTTATCAATATTAGAATTTATCGTGAAAAGGCAACTTACCAGGATAAGGATACTTATCAGACTATAAAGCAGCATAGCCAGCACTTGTTGCTTTTTCGAAGTTCTGCGCGTCAGGGGCAGGACCGCTGGCTGCTGCCATGGCCTGAGTGGAGCGCCCTGTCGCGGAGTCGAGGTTTGTCCATAATAATTGTTTCCAGAATGAACAGGTGATGGGCGCCCTGGTTGATCTGACATATAATGGCTCCTTCCAGAGATACAATAATTATAAGCAAGAGAGAATATTCCTGATTTTTACATCTGCTATATCTTTATTGTAGAGTTGTCAATCAAGGTCTCAAGTGCATCTATATGCTGCCCCGAGGCACAATACGTTTCGGTGAAGAGATAATAAAGTACCGGCAGCGCTCGTCGCTGCGGCCTGTCGGCGTACGAGCATGTCCCTGGGAGCTAGGACCCCTTCTTCTTCTTTTCGTGTTACCTGCTCGGACGTGCACTAATCGCAGCGACGAGCGCTGCCGGTACGCCAGGTTGCTTGCAATCGCACTGTCCTTTCTGACGCTTCACCGAAAGTATTGGTCACCAGGCACGCCCCACCACAATCCAGCACCGTAGGTGCCACATAGCCATGCAGTAAAACGCGGCTAATCGATAAGATAGCGGTATTTTAGTACTATGCTGAATTGTGTGCATCAACATAAACTGCTATACTAATTCGAGCTATTGGGCATAGGGGTGCAAGCAACAGAATGTAGCTTAAAGCGCAGTATTGACATACTTATATTCTTTTATGCGTTTCCTATGATTTTTATTATTCATTTGCGGAGAGGAAAATAGCGCATGTATCGTTTAATTGTCTGGGGCCTTTATCGCATTGTTGGTCCAAAGTGGGGTCGGATTATTATTGGCGCACTCCTTGCATTCATGGGGTTACTGATCTGTTTTACAGAAAATGGTTTAATTCTCGGTATTATCCTGCTGCTCGGCGGACTCGCCCTGCTGGCGTACGGTATCTTTAAAACCAAGGGGCGAGCAACCAATATGAACGCATATGGCCAGGCCCAGACCCTGGGACAGCAGCAGCCTTATGGCCAACAGCCTCAGGCTCCTTATGGTCAGCAACAGCCTTATGGTCAATATGCGCCGCAACAGCCTCAGGCTCCTTATGGTCAACCAACACCATATGGTCAGCAACAGCCTTATGGTCAGCAGCCTCAAGCTCCTTATGGCCAGCAACAGCCTTATGGTCAGCCAGCACCATACGATCAGCCGTCGTCCCCATCAGGAGCGGGCTATGGACAGGCTCCTTATGGAGCACAGGGCAATAATCATTATGGACAATCCGGACCCAACTATCCTCAGCAATAACTAAGCTAACAACACAAATAGGAAAGAGCACGGCGATAAAGAAACAGTGTTTCCATCGTCGTGCTCTTTCCTATTTTCACTAACGCCCTTGTTCAGAAGCCGCATGGTATATGCATCAGACGAGATCATCACACCCCCATCTGACTGCCTCTGAGAATTTCAGGGATATGCTCCTGCACGTAGAAAAGCCAGCAGTAGCACAATTCTCAATGCTCAAGATAAGGTGCAAATCTGCACGCTGCCTTCCGATATCAGGCGCCTGTCAGGAAAACTAGTGCTGGTTACGTGAGCCAGCGCGGTCATTCTGGTTTGAACCCTGATTTGAACCCTGATTGGAGTTCAAAGCGCGAACGATCTCGTTGACCGAATTGAATGACTGCTCTGGAAGTCGGCGCATCTGGCTGACGATCTGATCGTCAGCGCCTTTGCGCTGAGCAAACGCGACAATTTCGTCACGCTGAGCAGGAAATTTCATGTCTTTAAGGTAGCCTTCGATATGTGTTGCTTCTACATTAGCCATGGGGAATCCTCCTTTTAATAAAGCCTGTCGATGCGTCATCACACCAGCAAGCAATCTTCATTTCCTCTTCACTATACGCCGACCCACAATAAGAGGATTTCCACCTAATGATGTGCATGTTGATAATTTAATTGAGCTCATTGACGACCTGGGATGGCGTGGCATTCCCGGATTGCGCTGGCGTAGCGACGGCAGGTTCTCCCTGGCCGCCCAGACGACGGCGAGCGGTCTCGCGTCGACCGATGGCCGGGACGTGGCGGGTAGCCGCCGCCAGTCCAAAGACCGGCATGTTACCATAGACCGCTTCATATTTGCCAGGCTCGATCATATAGGTCTCATGCCAGATCCCCACACTACCATCCGTACCAATCGCCCGATTAAAGCGCTTCCAGGCTGACAGATGTGGCTCATCCTTCGCACGAGCAAACCTCTCCAGATCCTCAAATGAGCGCCAGTACTGGATCATCACTGGTCCACGTAACCCGAAAAACGTTTCCGCACCCAGAAAACCAAGCTCGGGATGCTGATAGAGTGAGCGCAACATTGGACCCATAGCCAGGACCGTGGGAACCCATTTATGGACCGCGAAAAATTTATTGATACGCATACCAATCTGAAAAACAACAAATGGTTGATCAGCCTCAGCTGCAAAACGCCCTGGAACAACAGTAGCCATCGTAAAACCCTCTTCTCCAACGAACTGCTAACCGACAATTAATATATCTGCTAGATATATATCATAAAGATATATAAAAATCAAGGCTTTTGCCTTCGTACCGGCAACGCTGGTTGCTCAATACGTTTCGTTGAAGCGCTTTTGTGGCCATAAAAATAGGTGGAGAAAAGCAGCGGATCGTCCGTGGAGAGGGCGCCACACGCGAGACGCTCTCTGTCAAGGGGGGCCAAAAAAGACCTTTTCAGCTCATATCCCGAAGGCTTTTTGAGCACAGACTGACCCAGTGCCCTGATGCTGGGTGTGCAACCAGCACACCCAGATGATGAGACAGGGTACGGTCGTTCAATGGGTGAGGCTCGTTTCGCTTTTGACTCGCCGTGGTCTCAAGCCCGCTGCTCTTCCCCCTTGACTCCACGGGCGCCAGAGGCCCTCCCATTGAAGCAAAGAGTTGCTGTATCGGTTCCAATCGCGGATCTCTGGGTGCTCCGCTGTCGCGTGCTGCCGTGATCTGCACGGCATGCCGTGCAGATCACGGCAGCACGCACCGCTCAGGCGGCCGCTGGCGCATGGCGAGCCTGGGCTTGTACAAACGTGTCCTCCTGATAGGTCTCTTTCTTGCGCCGCATCGCCCAGATAATCCGAAGCCATGTATTGGCCAGCCCCCGAAAAATGGTCGCACTCTTTTTGCCTTGCTTCTTTTTCTGGTCATGATACGCTCGCGCCCAACTGATGTTCTTGCAACTCTCTGCCGCCAACAGATACACTGTAGCGCGAAGCGTTTTGCTACACGCTTGGCGTTGCACTACATAGCGACTGTTGCCGCTTTGTTTGGTGACTGGAGCGGTGCCTGCGAGTTGTTGCGCGACGGCGACAGTGGCTTCATGAGGGTCAATGACCGCCAACTCCGCCAGCAACCGCGGGCCCAATCGCTTGCCAGAATTGGGGAGGCTCGCGAAGACCTCATATTCATCTTGCTGCTGATAGAGCTCCTCAATGGCCAGATCATAGTCATGGATCTGCGCCATGAGGGTGTGCAGTTGGGCGACCAGCGTTTGCGCCAGTCGGGATTTGGCATGCACCACCGCCGCGCTCGCCTCCAGGTGCGGTTGTTGAAGCAGTGGCCAGACCCGTTGCGCACACGGTAGGGGATGAGGATGGCGTGCCTGTTTGAAGATCTGGGTCAGCTCCTCTACGCTTGCCTGATGTGCCTGCTCAGGAGTCGGATAGGCGACGATGAAAGCGAGCAAACTTTTCTGCAACGTGGTCCCTTTGTCAAAGGCGTCGAGGACCACCGGGTAGTACGCTTTCAAGCACGCGCGGAGTTGATTCGCCAGACGCGTCTGCGCTCCAATCAATCCCTGCTGATCACGCACCAACAGTTGCAGTTCCTGCAACCCCTGCTCTGGCAGATGCAGGGGCCTCAAATCACGCCAATCACTGCGGGCGATTTTGGCCAGGGTGTAGGCATCAAGCAGGTCGGATTTGGCGCCGGAGACGGGACGCCAGCGATCAACCGTTTTAGGATTGATAGGATACGGGACAAAATTGGCCTTCAGCAAAGCGGTCACGAGTAAATTGGTCTTGGTTTCCAGCACACAGATCATCTCATCTTGATGATCGGGGCCAGTAAGTGCGCGTAAGCGCGTAATCAAGGAGGCAACTCCTGCGGCAGTATGGTCAATCCGTAGGCGCAGGCACAGCGCTCCTTCATGGTCGAGGACGACCACATCATGATGGGTGTCAGCCCAATCGATACCAGTAAACCACATAGCAATGCTCCTTTGAAATGAAAGGGAACGCTCCAAGGCGGATCGAGCCTTCTACTGGCGCTCGAAGCGCAACGCTCTCGTGTGATTACGACCTTGGAAAGCACCTGGAAATACAGGTCTCGCGTTGGCAGTCTCTTCGCGAAGAAGAGCCGCGGGCCGGCAGGGTATTTTCCAGGTGGAGTCCCGTTGCTTCACTCTATCGCATCATCCTTTCTGCTGTCCAAGTGAAGCATTCAGTACTCATGCCAAAAGTATAACGTAGAAGGCCGGCATGCGGCGTGATGGTGGAGCGAGGTGCGCAACGAGCAGCGCATGCCTGTGGCGCCTCCACCGAGACGGATCCTGTTTCGTGATCCTCTCCGATAGGTACGGGAGGATCCACGTGCTCTTCTACCACGTTGCTGTGCGAGCAGGCAACGGCACGGCACCACGATCCTGTAGGCGCCACAGCACTGCGCAGTCGTTCTTGCACGCTGGCCTGCGCAAACGCAGCAGGGCGGCCTCCGCGTGTGGCGCCCTCTCCACGTACACCTGGCTTGCTGGTCACGTCGAACCATCTCTCAACATATCCCTAACCAAAAGTATTGACGCTTGCCGCTGCGACCTGTTTCGCGTATGATAGAGGCACCGTATACATATCAGC
The DNA here is from genome assembly GCF_008974265.1 of Dictyobacter vulcani. GTDB lineage: Bacteria > Chloroflexota > Ktedonobacteria > Ktedonobacterales > Ktedonobacteraceae > Dictyobacter > Dictyobacter vulcani. The sequence continues at coordinate 456,561 of NZ_BKZW01000004.1, read as the reverse complement.
TAACGGGGCGCATGTAGAGCGCTGCTCACTTGGACGTGGACGGGGCGCAGCCATGAAGGCTAATACTTTTCACGTAAGCCTTTTTCTGGACGAGATTGACGAAAGCATCTAAGCCGATCAGAGGCCCAGTGACTTCAAAGGATCAAGAAAAGCGAACAGGTAGGTTCGACCCTTTGGGTCGATTCGTGCCTGCATGCTATCCTTGCTTGACCATGAGCAAGCCTCTTCACGCCTTGCTTCACCGCTTTTTCACTTGCGTGATCCTGCGGAGGTGAGGGTATCGTAGAGGCACCCGAATCGACCCAAAGGGTCGAACCTACACGTTTTTACCTCCCTTGATCCTTTGAGAAGGTATTCCTTCACCGTCATGCTATCATTTCAGCCATTCAATCCCTTAAGTGAAACGTATTAGCCATGAAGGCTGCCGCTACTATAAGCGCAATAATATATCTGGGAGGGATTCCGTGACCACGCAATTACAGCCCGATGGCAAGCTGCCATTGCATATTTACGAGAGCGCTGCCTATACAAATGTGGGCATACCACTGAAAAAACTAGTAAACTGGCCTGCACAAATAATATGCAGTCTGGGAGCCATAGTCTTTTTATGCCTGTTGGGTTGGCTCTGCTATAACATCTATGGCGCAATCGCCTTTATCTTTCTCTTACAAACCTATCCTACCAGTGACGCCGTGCCTATTGAGCAATTAGGGAATTACTTCTGGCTGCAATATTTGCACGACAATTTCTGGTACAATGCATTCGTTATCGCGAGTCCTTTGTTAGGTAGCCTGGGCTTATTTGGTCAGTTTTATCAGGGAGCACGGGCACAAATCTATCTCTGCAGCGAAGGCATGCTCACAATCTACAAGAAAAATGTAGAGGCCATACGCTGGGATGACGTCAAGGAATTTTATCTCTCAAACAGATCATCGGTAACGCAACTGGCAAGAGAAGATAAAACCAGGTTATTGCTACCTTTTAGCATCCTGGGCGCATCCAACACAGCTAGCGACCAGGCTATTGTAGCAGAACTGATGCAGCGCTTATTACCGGCGGCTCTGGCCAGCTATGAGCGTGGCGAGGTCGTGTCATTCAGAAAACTCCAGATCAGCCAACAAGGTATTTCTGTGCCAGGAGAACAGGTAAGTTGGGATAACCTGGGCGCGATCGCCCTGGACAGAGGGGAACTCTCGGCCTATTATGTCAAAGCAGAGCCGTTTGGCAGCATCCCAAAGCCATATATCAGACAATGGCACATCTGGCAGGAGCGACAAAATAACAGTAGCTATCTGCCATTGTCCTGGCCCAATCTTCCTGTCTTTGTAGAGCTCGTCAACCAGATTCTCGATCGCCTGGACAAACACGAAGAGCCATCAGGCTTGCGTTCACTGAAAGAAACAGCACTCAGCATCCGCACCCGCGATAAACGCTGGCGTAACATAACCTCAATCGGCACCTTTATCATCATTCTTGCCACACTTGCATACCGCATGGGAACATACATTTATCAGCACGTTATACATATAAGCACACCTTGATTATTAGATTCAAATAAAGCACAAGAATTGATAATCGTTAGTATTGAGAGAAATCATAAAAAAACGTAGCGGCAGCCCTGGTGGCTAATACTTTTCACTTAATAAGCACATTCTGGTCTCCGACATCTCAACCAAAAAGTATTAGCCACCAGGGCTGCCGCTACAAGAGAATTGTGCCTCTTTTGCTCTTTTCAGCGAGCAAAAGAGGGTACAAGTTTTTATTGTTTGTTGCTATCGCTGGAACTGGCGCCGCCAGTACTCGATCCCTGTTCACGCTGATCAAATGCAGAACCCTCACGCGTCGGGACACCACCCAGGTCAATCTTGCCACGCTGCTGCTCATCTGGCTGCTGGCGCTCGGCGCCTGTAAATCATCGCCGGCCGTATCCGTCACCGCCGGCGAGGACTGCTCGCTCTCAGCGCGATAGCGATGCTCGGACGCCTCACGATAGGCATCCTGATCCAGGTTAGCTGGCTCAACGATCCGATTATCGTCAAGTTCCTGTTGAGACCGCTCACCTTGTGGGCGCTCACCACGGTTTAAAGGATTACTCATACTCGTATTCTTCTTCAGCTCCTCCTCCACATACTTCCCCGTACGGATCTCCTCGTCCAGGCGTTTATTTAAGTCCGACATTGGCACCACACTTTCTAGCAATAACCTGAATATATCAAGTAGAAACTCGCTAATATTGTCCCTTTGATCACGCATAACAGCTCAAAAAAGTTTCCGCGTCCCTTGATCAGAACATGCCATTACAAGCATCTAGACAAATCATCAAGCATACAGTATAGTTTGGTTGGGGCAGGTCGATCAATACCTGTCCGACAAGACATTCATCTACGCCAGGTACCTGAATGCTTCAAAACGCTCTGGTCTTAAACAATCGGTGCGGGAAGTCCCTCCCCGTTTAGGGGGAGGGATGAAAGCACTGTTCCTTGTTTGGTAGATAGGGTGGTGGGGCACCCAGGAGGAAACGTTCTCACGTGCCCTGACACTCCTGGATGTACCGTTTGATGACTTCTGCCGACACGTTGCCTGCTGTGCCCACATAATAGTTGCTCGTCCAAAGATGTTCCTTTCCACACATCTTTTTGAGTTTGGGGAACTGCTCGCGCAAGGAGCGTGATGAGTACCCTTTGAGCACATTCGCTATCAATGCCGGGCTGAAACGTGGTGGAGCGCTCACAAACACATGAATGTGGTCTTCGTCCGTCTCCAATGCAAGCAACGTGAGTTCTTGCCGCTGGCAGCACTCCTCTATCAACCGTTTTGTCTCTTTTTGTATCTCCCCCGTGAGAATACGGCGTCGGTACTTGGGAAGCCATATCAGATGGTAAGCAATCGAGTAGCGGGCATATCTGGTTTTACCCACTTGTAAACTATTTTCATCCATGCTACAATTTTACCATGAAAACGGTGAAAATATATCAACTGAATCACCTATCGCCCAGACAATTCCAACACTGCAAAGCTGCCCAAATGGAAGCCGCGCAGGTCTGGGATGCGTGTATGGAGGCACACAAAGCGGCCCGTCTCACCCATGCACCATGGCCGGGTCGTGATGCGTTGCAGAAAACCACCAAAGGGCGTTTCGCCTTGCATAGCCAATCGGTTCAGATGATCGTCGCCGCCTTCCTCGCCAACATCGAGACGACCCACAAGCTTCGTCAAAGTCATCCCCATATGCAGATGAAATACCCATGGCGCACCAAACGCTTCTACCCAGTCAAATGGCCTGCGCAAGCTGTCTCCAAAGAGCATGGCCGGGTGGTGCTGCCGATGGGCAAGCATCGCCCTTCCCTCGTTCTGCTCATTGATCTGCCCGAAACCAGTGGTGCGTGTAGCCTCGTGTGGAATAACGGCTTCGAGCTGCATGTCTGCGTAGAGATAGCACAAGCGGAAAAGGCTCCCGGCACTGCTCAGGCCACAGTAGACCTCGGCGAGATCCATCTGGCAGCTGTCACCACCAATACCGGAGCGGCGATGATCGTCACCGGGCGCGGCATTCGTTCGCTCAAACATCTCAGAAGCAAGCAGCTCGGGAAAATCGCGAAGAAGCAATCCCGCTGCAAAAAGTATTCTCGTCGCTGGAAAAAGTTGCAGCGAGCCAAAAACAAACAGTGTCGTCGATCTGAGCGGCGTATTCGCGACGTGCGACACAAAGCGACTCGCCAGGTTATCGACTTCTGTGTTGAGCACCAGGTTGGGACCCTCTTCATCGGCAATCCTCATGGCGTTCGTGACAAAAACAATGGGAGACACCACAATCAGCGGATGGCTTTGTGGGAGTATGGCAAGGACATTGACTATCTCACGCACAAAAGCAAGGCTGCTCACATCATGAGCTTCAGCGGCTCCGAACGAGGAACATCGAGCCGCTGTCCTGTATGTGGGCATAGACACAAGCCCAAGGGAAGAAATTGGGCGTGCCGACACTGCCAGTTTTCCGGGCATCGGGACCTGGTGGGTTCGGTCAATATGCATCAACTCAGCTTTGGTTTTGCACGTGACGTTTCCTCGTTCCTTCACGTATCTACGTCCGCCTGGCTCGTCCAGGCGAAGTAGTAGGAGGGCAGACACGCCCCAACGTAGTCTAAAGCAAGAAACCGGCCCAACCACGTATCGCGGATACGCTCTCCTCGGAGACAGGCCAAACCGGTGACGTGGCTTAGAAGCCCGTCCCGTTTACGGGACGTGGAGTGTCACTTATCCAGCACAAGCTTATTTTTGCATGCCAAAAACGTCATCATATATGGTGAGACCTGAATAGAATTTATGGTAATTCTATAGGGAGAGAAAAAAAATTATGTCTACGCGCAAAACGCAATCTATACGCAACAGCCTATACTTTGGAGCTACCCTGTACGGTATCTTGTTCGTGTTCGCCTTAATCTTTATCGGCTACAGAATCTTTTCAGGCTCGCTAACTCCCAACCCCACGCCCCCCTGCCATAATTACACGGTCGGACAGAAAACACCTGAGCCATCACCATATGTGCTGAATTCCAAAACTAAACAGACCGTCATCTGCCACAACGGACACTAACACGGCGTACCGGCAGCGCTGGTCGCTAATACGTTTCGGTTAGCGAGACATTGAGAGATGGTTCGACGTGACCAGCAAGCACTGTGTACGTGGAGAGGGCGCCACACGCGGAGGCCGCACTGCTCCGTTTGCGCAGGCCAGCGTGCAAGCACGACTTCGCAGTGCTGTGGCGCCTCCAGGGATCGTGGGTGCCGTGGCCTGCTCGCGCAGCCACGTGGTGGGTGAGCGCGTGGATCCTCCCCGTACCTTCTCGAAGAGGATCACGACACAGGATCCGTCTCGGTGGAGGCGCCACAGGCATGCGCTGCTCGTTGAGCCCCTCGCTCCACGATCACGCCGCATGCTGGCCTCCGCGTGTGGCGCCCTCTCGACGTATGATCCGCTGCTTTTCTCCACCATGTTTTTTATGGTCACAAAAGGGCTCTTGCTCATGCGCGAAGAGGTCGCAGCGACCAGCGCTGCCGGTACGCCGGGATCCTTGCTCAGGCGGCCACTGGAGCAGGCATGCTTGCTATGAAAGTGCACGCTCGTGGCGTTTGGATACTACTTGAATAGCACCGTCCTGAATTATTTTTGTAGATACAAACAGAGAGCCAGCTGATAAAACATACTCTAGCTGGCTCTCTGTTTGTGCCTTTTTATAGCTGTTCCGGTTCAGCTCAGGCTTTTTTCGCTGTCGGGCGGGGGCACATAGTAGCCGACGCCGAGCTCGTTGCGCAGGAAGCGCGGCTGCGAGGGATCGGGTTCGAGTTTGCGGCGCAGGTGGCGCATGAAGGTGCGCAGGTAGGTGTTTTCACCACTATAGTCGGGACCCCAGACGCGCTGCAGCAGCTCGCGGTGCGTGAGGACCTTGCCGGCGTTGCGCGTAAGTTCACTGAGCAGGTCGTATTCAGTGGGAGTGAGATGAACCTCGTGGCCGCCGGAACTGACATGGCGGCGCGCGAAGTCCACCACGAGCCCTTTTTCACCACCACAGCGGTAGAGCGCACGCTGACCATCTTTACCGCTGGCACTATTTCTGAGCCGCTCGGTCTCGTCGGCACGGCGCAGGGCGACGCGCACACGGGCTAGCAGTTCGTTGATGCTGAAGGGCTTGGTCAGATAATCATCAGCCCCGACATCCAGAGCCTTGATCTTAACGGGCTCCTCGTCGTGCGCGGAAAGTACGATGACCGGCGCGCTACTCCACTCGCGGAAGCGACGCAGGAAGCTGAGTCCATCCAGGGAGGGCAGGGAGAGATCGAGCAGGACCAGCTGGGGCTGGAAGATGGCGGCCAGATCAACAGCCTGGGCACCATCACGCACGGCCTGGCTGTGGTAGCCACGGGCCTTGAGCTGGGCAAGGAGGAAGGTGCGCATCTGTGGATCATCTTCAACACAGAGGATGCGCGCTTTTTTTTCGCTGGTAGACATGGTTACGACTCCCCTCTACTAGAGGTGGCGGGTGCTGGCGCAATTGGACGCGTGAGCCGGCGCTTACCTTTAAACACTGGTAGCGTAAAGGCAAAGGTTGCGCCATGGCCAGGACGACTGTTGACCTCAAGCTGGCTACCATGGGCCTCGATAATACCACGGCTGATATAGAGTCCGAGCCCGGTAGCGGGACTCCAGCGCGTGGCTTTCTGACGTGGGTCGCGTTCCGGCTGGCCCGGTCGCTTGCTGGAAGGACGACTCAGGGCGGCAAAGGTACTGAAGCGCGTAAAGAGCGTGTGCCGCTGCTCCTGACTGATGCCGGGTCCATGGTCCGTGACAGAGATCCTGATGCTATGAGGCTGCAGGCGAGCCCCATAGGTGATCGCTTCAGCGCTCAGTTGCACGGCATCTCCGGCCGGCGCGTAACGGAAGGCGTTGCTGAGCAGATTGGTGAGGACGCTGACCAGCAGCTCATAATCTCCATAGACAGCCGGCAATGGATCGGGCACCTGGATCCGCAGGGTCGCGTTGGAGGAGCTGATCAGGGCTTCCAGGCGCTCCTGAATATCTTCGAACAGCTCGGGCAGCAGGATCGGCTCACGCGCCAGTCGCAACGCGCCGGCCTCGACACGCGAGGCATCCAGGAAATGATTGATCATCCCGACCAGTCGATCTACCTGCTGGTCGGCCGTCTGCAGGTAATCATATTGTTCCTCACTACTCCAATGCAGATCCGGGGCCAGTAGCGCACTCAGGTGGGCGCGGATATTGGCCAGCGGCGTCTTGAGCTCGTGGGCCATCGTGGTAAAGAAATCCTCACGTGTGCGCTCTAATAACTTGATATGCGTAATGTCCTGGAAGACCAGAATGGCGCTCTCGATACTACCGTCCACACCGCGCAAGGGAGCGGCATTAAAGAGCAGGTAGATAACCTGACCGTCGCTCTTCTGTAAGTGCAGCTCGGCCTCGCTGCTCTCCCCCTGCTTGAGCGCAATCGCCAGCGGCTGCTCTGCATAGGGCACTGGATTGCCGCTATGGTTATACATAGGCAGGAACTCCAGGAGCTGCTCGCAGTCTTGATGAATGGCCCGCAACAGAGCCTCGGCTGGATCATGTTCCGGCGAGAGCTGCACGCCGATATGCTGTAAGACCTCGACGGCCTGCCGATTGATGACCGAGATCGTGTTGTCTGCGGCCGCCACCAGCATGACCCCGATCGGCAGGCGTTCAAGCAGTACTGTCATACGCGTGCTAATAGTGGCCTGGGCCTCCTGAGCCTCTTGCAGCGCCTGGTTACGCTGCTTCAGCTCGGCAGTACGCGCCACCACCTCGGCCTCGACACGTTCACGGTCCGCCACCTGCACGGTCACATCATGATAAACGATAATAAAAGCAAAGATCTCACCCAGCTCATCCCGGATCGGTGTATAAGAGATCTGGATACTATAGGCGGCCCCATCGGCACCAATCAGCTTGACTACATCCTTATGGCCGCTCAGGGCGCGACGCTCCAGATCCTCGATCACGTTGGTCGTAGGCCAGGGCGTCTGCTGCCAGCGAGCCAGGCTCTGCCCGAAGGCCGTCAGCAAGCTCTCCCCAATCATGGACTCATTCCAACCCAGCAGGTCACGAGCCGCCTGGTTGACATCGGCCACCCGCCAGTGGGGATCCACCAGGATCACGCCATCGGGCATGGCCTGCATGATATTTTCCTTCTGCCGTACGTTCCGACTGGCTGTGCGCGCCAGCCGCTCAATGCGCCGGAAGAGCCGAGCATTCTGGATGGCCAGTCCGGCCTGCTGCGCGAACTGCTCCAGCAAGGCCACCTCTTCGGCCGGAAAACCACGGGCACGCAAATGATAGACCTCGATCGTCCCAAAGACCGTGCTCTGCTGACTACCATCCAGGACAAGTGAGACCGGATCATCGCTATGCGGCTCAAAAATCGGCACACACAGCACTGAGCCCGGCCGATGAGGCTCGCCCAGATGATTGAGAAAAGGGAAAGCATACTGCGGTGTCCTGCTGGTATCGGTGATAATGCGCGTCCGATGCTCACGTGCCACGCTCTGCAACAGGATCCGGTCATCGACAAGCGCTTCCCACTGCTGCGAGACCTCATGCAGACCGAGCTGTGCCACCACCCGAGCGCGCCGGGGCACCTCAGGACTCTCCAGGAGCGTCTCCTCCAGGTCTGCCAGGCGCGGCTCAATGGCCGGGACCGAGTTGTCGAGCAGCACGATGGCGCAGCGCTTGGAGCCAAAGGTTTCCTGCAACACATGCAGAATACGTTCCAGCACCAGCGGCAAGGACGCAGGACCAGCCAGGGCCGAGGAGATCGCGTGTACGGCCTGGATGTGCAACCGGGCACGCACGGCCTCGGTGATATCTTCAAGTGAGACCAGCAACTGCGCTGGTCGTTGCGACGACGGGCGGTACTCAATATTGATGCGCCAGTAGGTGCGCCCACGGATCTCCAGGAAACCCTCAAAGGGCACCTCGGCCAGCTCGATACGCTGACGCGTGTCGGCGACCTGTTGCAGGAGTGGCAGAATCGCCGTCTGCACCGACAGTGGCAAGACCTCCTCAGCGGTACGTCCGACAAGCTGCTGCCGTTGCCAGAGCGCCGCCAGCAAGCTCTGTAAATAGGGATTCACATAGCGGATCGCGAAATTCTGCGTATCCAGCAGCGCCATACCGATCGACATCGTACCGAGAAGATATTCAAGTTGTTCACCGTATCCAGAATCCATCATCGTACTATTTTCTAGATACCAGGAGTGGTACCATTTGTTATTATTTAAGACATTGATGTATGCTGGCTGCGCTATCATTTCTGCGTCATACTATAAAGAAAAAGAATACTCCTATAGGATCGTATTGTATTTCTAGAGTAAAATGGTAGAAGCCCCTTTACATTATATATTTTTAGCATGAGCAGTGGGCGTCTGGTTTTACGGCTTCAACATTATTATACCTTGTTTTTAGCGCAGTGTCCTGGCAGAATGTTTGTATCTGCGTAAAGATTCTGTTATGATGCAGGCTGAAATCTTTGGAAACTGAGGACATTTTTGATGGATTTGCGTGGCAAACGAGTTCTGGTGATGGGGTTAGGCTTACAGGGTTCGGGGATGGCGTCGGCGCGCTATGCGGCCCTGCAGGGTGCGCAGGTGCGCGTGACGGATATGAAGTCGCCCGAGGTCCTGGCCCCCAGCGTCGAGGCCCTGGCTGGCCTGCCGATCGAGTTTATTCTGGGACAACATCGCGACGAAGATTTTCGCTGGGCGGAGATCGTGATTCGTAATCCAGGCGTCCCTGGACATCCCCTATATTCGCCTGGCCCAGGAACATGGGGCCCGCATCGAGATGGAGATCGCGCTCTTCTTCCTGGACTGTCCTGGTAAAATCATTGGTATTACCGGCACCCGTGGCAAGACCACGACCGCCAGCCTGATCTACGAGATCCTGCGTGCCAGCGGTGCCCATACCCTGATCGGCGGCAATGTCGCTGGCGTCGAGACGCTTTCCCTGCTATCCCAGATCACCCCCGAGACGCTGGTCGTCTTAGAGCTATCCAGCTGGCAACTCGAAGGCCTGGCCCCGCACAAGATAAGTCCTCAGCTCGCGGTCATGACCAATGTCTATCCCGACCACCTCAACACCTATAACGGGATGGAAGATTATGCCGAAGCCAAAGCCAACATCTTCCGCCATCAGAAAGCTAGCGACCTGGCCGTTTTTAACTATGATAATCCCTGGACGCGCCGCTTTGGCAACGAAGCACCCGGCCAGACCACATTCACCAGCCTGGAACGCGGCGGCAGCTTTGTCCGTGGCTCCGAGCAGGTCGAGCCCTTCACCTTTACCGAGACCCCATGGCCGGTCGGCACAACCTGGAAAACATCCTGCTCGCCACCACCACCGCCCGCTTACTCGGTATCTCAGATCAGGTCATCGCGGACAGCGTGCGCCGCTTCAACGGCGTACCCCACCGCCTCGAACAGGTCCGTGAGCACAACGGCATCCGCTACATCAACGACAGCGCCAGCACCTCACCCGTAGCCGGCCAGGTCGCCCTCGAAGCCTTCAGCGGACCCATCGTGCTCGTCGCGGGAGGCAACACCAAGCACCTGCCCCTGGAACAATGGCCCCAACGCATCATCGAGCGTTGTCGGGACGTCATCCTGCTCGCTGGTAGTGGCACAGACGAACTGCTCCCGGCCATCCAGCAAGAAGCCGAACGTCAGGGCAGCAGCAACCCTGTCCGTGGCACCTACACAGATTACCAGCAAGCCCTCGCCGCCGCTCAGCAGCTCGCCCGACCCGGAGACACCTACCTCTTCTCCCCCAGCTTCACCAGCTTCGGCATGTTCCTCAACGAATTCGACCGCGGCGACAAATTCGTCGCCTACGTCCGCAACCTGCCGTAGGTTCGAGGCTTGCCTCGATTTCTCTCTGGCCAAACACGATTCCGTATCCCGTAGGTTCGAGGCTTGCCTCGATTTCTCTTCCCACCACAAACCCAGGCATTATCGGGGGCGAACATAATCGACCTCAAGGGTCGAACCTACGGCGTCGTTTTTGGCCGGCGGTTATCAAAGGCGTCGTTTTTGGATGGGGTTGATTTGCTTTTATGATTTGATCTGCTATATAATAAAAAGAGCTTTATGCTAATTGATAGGCTTTTTATTAATAATCCACGACGGCAAACATCTTATACACCTGCAGCGACCCGCTTCGTTGTGGGCTACAACCATGTGCGTCCATGTCTTCTTTTCGTGACGTTCAAAGTACTGAACAGAAGGCCTGGGACGATATATTCGAATGATCTACAATCAAATGTATTTTATAGTTTGGGTTGCACATATGGCGTATGTTTGTTAAACTAACGGTTGTTCGGGGTTGACGCGTTGGAAGAAGTTCATCGATAGAGCTTCGCACCATTGGAGTTGAGGACAGCGCGATTATAGAAAAACCCTAGAGGAGTATGTGTTATGACGATGATGATGAGCAGGAAGGCCCTGGAAGAGTACGGGTTGGTCAATTTAGGCACCATTAACTGGAATCTCTCCCCTGCTGTACTGATCGAGCATGCATTGACCCGGCAAGAGGGAAAGCTGGCTAGCAATGGAGCCTTGAGCGCAACAACGGGAGCTCACACAGGCCGCTCACCAAAAGATAAATTTATTGTTTCTAATGAAGAGTCCACGGAACGCATCTGGTGGGGCGAAAACAACCATCCGATGACACCTGAGACTTTTGAGATTATTCGTAGAAGTCTCGCCGATTATTTACAGGGTCGGGATGTGTATGTGCTGGATGCCGCCGCTGGCGCCGATCCACAGTACCGCATGCCGATTCAGGTGATTACTGAACTGGCCTGGCATAATCTGTTTGCTCGCCAGCTCTTCTTACGCGCCACAGAACACGATCAGACCAGTGATACACCCGGTTTCACGATTCTTTGTGTCCCGCATTTCCGCACCAATCCCAAAATCCATGGAACCAGATCCGATGCCGCTATTATAATCGATTTTAAAGAACGCCTGGTTCTGATTGCGGGTACCGAGTATGCGGGCGAGATGAAGAAATCCATCTTCACGGTCCTGAACTTTATCCTGCCAGCTAAGGGCGTTTTGCCTATGCACTGTTCCGCGAATATCGGCGCAGAAGGCGATGTGGCGCTCTTCTTTGGACTCTCTGGCACCGGCAAGACGAGTCTCTCGGCCGATAGTAGTCGCCAGTTGATCGGTGACGACGAGCATGGCTGGGGCGAGAACGGCGTCTTCAACTTCGAGGGTGGCTGCTACGCGAAATGTATCAACCTCTCCGAAAAATATGAGCCACAGATCTGGAATGCGGCCCGCTTCGGCTCCGTCTATGAGAACGTGGTCCTGGATGACAAGACACGTGTCCCGGATTACGCCGATTCCTCATTGACCGAGAATACGCGTGTGGCCTATCCTGTCGATTATATCGATAACGTGGTCATGTCAGGTATGGGCGGACATCCTAACGCCGTGATCTTCCTGTCGGCGGATTCCTTTGGCGTCCTGCCTCCGATCTCACGGCTAACAACCGAGCAGGCCATGTACTATTTCCTTTCCGGCTACACCAGCAAGCTGGCCGGCACCGAATCAGGAGTCACCACACCACAGGCGACCTTCAGCTCCTGCTTTGGCGCAGCCTTCCTGCCGCGCAGACCAGGAGAGTACGCCAACCTGTTGCGCGAGCGCATCGAGAAGCACCAGGTCCGCTGCTACCTGATCAACACCGGCTGGACCGGAGGACCCTATGGCATCGGATCGCGCATCAACATCAACTATACCCGTGCCATGGTCCGAGCAGCCATCAGTGGCGAGATCGACAAGGCAGAAATGGTTGCCGACCCTGTCTTCGGCTTCGAGGTCCCAACCTACTGTCCCGACGTTCCCGCGTCCGTCCTCTCGCCCCGCAACACCTGGGACGATCAGGAAGCCTACGACAAGCAGGCGCACAAACTGGCCAATCTGTTCAAAGAAAACTTCGAACAATTCGACCAGGTCAAAGACGCCCTCAAACACGCCGGCCCTCGTTAGGCCCGTACCGGCAATCATCCGCGGCTACGCCCCATTCACCTGAGGCGAGCCGCCTTTTGTTTTTTAGATTGATATTTTTCGATATCTCTGCTATAAAGAAAAGAAAAACAGCAGAAGGAATCACTATGCTCTCACATGACACAATCCGGCAGGCGGTCGCTCAGGCCATGCCAGCCACGCTCGAAGATCTGGCCAGACTGGTCGCGATTCCCTCGATCGCAACCGATGGCTTCCCGAAAGAACCTGTCGTCGAGGCCGCCCACATGACGATGGATATCTTGCAGCGCGCCGGCTTTCAGGCGCTCCGTCTGCTGGACCAGCCCACCGGCTATCCCGCCGTCTATGGCGAGATCCCTGGTCCGGCGGGAGCTCCAACGGTGCTGCTCTATGCCCACTATGATGTCCAGCCCGCGGGCAATGTCGAGGAGTGGCGGACACCACCGTTTACGCTGACCCCAGGAGAAAATGGACGCCTCTATGGTCGCGGCGCGGCAGATGATAAGTCGGGCATCGCCATCCATGTGGCGGCGATCCGCAGTCTGACGGGCCAGTTGCCGGTCAATATCAAGATTATTGTCGAGGGCGAAGAAGAGTTTGGCAGTAGCCTCGAAGCCTATGTGTCGGCGCACCCGACTTATTTCAAGCCGATGTGGTGGTGGTCGCCGATGGCGGCAACGATCGGGTCGGCGAGCCGATCCTGACCACCAGCCTGCGCGGCATGGCCTCGGTGGTCGTCGAGGTACGCAGCCTGAAAGGACAACTGCATAGCGGCGGCTTTGGCGGACCCACGCCCGACGCGCTGGTCGCCTTGATCCGCATCCTTTCCACCCTGCACGACGACAACGGCAGCATCGCCATCCTGGACTCCAGGGCCAGCCCTGGCATGGTAGTGAGGTGCCGGAAGAAGTGTTCCGCTATGTCGCTGGCGTCCTGCCAGGAGTAGATCTGGTCGGCACCGGCTCTATCGCCAGCCGCCTCTGGTCCAACTACGCCATCAACGTCACCGGACTTGACGCCCCCGCCGTCACCGGAGCCCGCAATATCCTGATCGACGCGGCCCGTGCGCGGATCAGCCTGCGCGTCCCACCCGGACACAGCGCCAAAGACGCCCTGGCCATCCTGACCCGTCATCTGGAGTCCGTCGCGCCATGGCACGTCCAGCTTAGCTTCTCGGAACAAGATACAGGTGAAGGACACGCCATGGCCACCGATGGTCCAGCCTATCAAGCGGCCCGCGCTGCTATGCTCACCGCCTATGGCAAAGAAGTCGGTGAGACCGGTAGCGGCGGCTCCATCCCCGTCATCAACACCTTCGCCCACGTCATGCCCAAAGCCGAAATACTCATCTGGGAGCCGAAGACGCCGCCGCCGACGTACACGCCCCCAACGAAAGCGTCGACCCCCAGGAAATCGAGCGCGCCGCCCTCGCCGAAGCCATCTTCCTGGCCTCGCTGGGTCAATCATAGCCACAGATATCTGCTCTCTTCGATTGTTGAAACACACAAACCGACCCTCTCCTGATAAAAGGAGAGGGTCGGTTTTTTAGACGTTTCCTGGTTTACAACGAGGGAACGAGTTTGACAGAATTGAGTGGAGTAAAGTCAGTCTGCGCTGAAGTACCGGCGGCGACATACCATGGGCAAGTTTTACCATAAGAATCGGTGCACAGCCAGAACGGCGCGCCACCAGTCTGGTTGTTGTAGATGTAATGGTTGCCATACTGATTATAGAGTTTGTAGGTGCCATAGTTGTAGTAGGTATTCGATGGATGATCGCCATTCCAGCCCGCATTCTGTGGATAAATACAGGCATATCCCACCGGACATCCATGAACCGTCCCGGCCGCTGGCCTTACGATATTATGTGTAGTAGCCTGCGAGGCTACCGAGGGAGCATGCGTAGCTGCATAAGCATGGCCGGTTCCACTATTGAACAGAACCATCGCACAGAGCATCAGCATCATAAGCGCGCTGATCGCCAGGTTTTTTCGTGAGAAGAAATGCATGTTTTTCCTCCTGCATAACTCACTAAATGGTACTAGAATGTAGTTAACGCGATGTACAAATGCTTCATATGAGAGACTTATATTTCTTCGTATTGATGCACATTTACTACTTTTCTTCAATCAAGATAGTAGTTTTATTGGCTTCAATTTAAGCATCTTACGATTTAGAACGATTCGTCCATCGCTTTCTTTATTATGCTCTAAAATGAGCTATTTCACCACGACAGAGACACGACAATCTAACGACACTTTAGTGTTTTAAGATATGATATCAGAGATGGTGAGATTTTTATAGCTACAAACGTATTTATACATGTACAGAAACAACAATCGGGAATTATCTGCTGGTTGCGAGCAGCTTTCCCTGGCTAATGGGAGTATTGAATGGAATCAACACCCAGGACAGATGCTATTTCTTTAGGCCAACGTTTGCTGGCGGCACGCTTGTATGCCAATCTTTCGCAGGAGGCACTGGCGGAGGCGATGGGTGTATCGCGAGGAGTATTCAGCGCTGGGAGCGCGATCGAGCCGTTCCACAGGGACAATCACGTGAATTGCTCTGCCAGGCATTGCACATCTCACCTGAAGACCTCTTTGGCAGTAGAAGCAGCATCCGCGTGCCGTCCGCTGAGATACCCTGGTGCGTACCATATCAGCGCAATCCTTTTTTTACCGGACGCGAAACTCTACTCAACCACTTGCATACGATCCTTTCCCGACAGAGAAACGCGACCCTTACCCGATCCTGCGCATTAAGTGGTCCGGGGGGCATCGGAAAAACACAGGTGGCCCTTGAATATGCCTACCGTTATGCGCAGGACTATACGGCGATGCTCTGGGTAGGAGCAGAAGAACAAGAAACGCTTATCTCCAGTTTTATCTCTATCGCGACATGCTTACAACTACCCGCCAGCCAGCAGTCAGATCAAAACAAGGTGGTAGCCGCCATGAAAAACTGGCTCGATACCCACTGCGATTGGCTTCTGGTGCTGGATAATGTTGAAGACCTTGAGATGCTGAAAGAGTTTTTGCCGACAGCCAATCGCGGTACCCTGCTGCTGACCACACGGCGCTACACGGTTGGTACGCTGGCGCTGAGCATAGAAGTACCGCAGATGTCGCTGGAGGAAAGTGTGCACTTCTTGCTGGGGCGCGCAAGACGCATCAATCCTCACGCACCATTCAACGCCCAACTTGATCATAGACCAGATGTAGCGACAGCACATCTGCTCGCGGAAGCTATGGGGGGATTGCCACTGGCACTTGATCAAGCTGGCAGTTATATAGAAGAGACTCAATGCAGCCTGGAAGATTTTCTGCACCTGTTCCAGGACTCACCGCTACAAATGCTCAGAGAACGCAATGTATATGCCGACCATCCCTTCTCTGTTGAGCGCACCATTCATCTCTCTCTTGAGAAAGTGCGTCCAGGCTCGCCCGGAGCTATCGATGTCCTGACAATCTGTAGCTTCCTTGCCCCGGATGCGATTCCAGAACGTTTACTCACCGAAGGATTTTCCTGCCTGGGGCCAACCTCACAAACAGTCTTGACCACACCCAGAAAATTCAATGCGGCGCTCAAAGAATTACTAACCTACTCGCTCATTCGCCGTCACGGTCAGACCAAAACGCTGACGATCCATCGCCTGGTACAAACCACACTCAAGGCAGGACTAGAGGAGAGCGTGCGTCAGCGCTGGGCTATGCACGTATTCGAGATGGTAAATCAGGCATTCCCTACCGATCAGACCTCTATGGAGGTCTGGCCGTGGTGCGAGCAACTGCTGCCGCATGCTCTGTTCCTGATCCGACAGAGTGACGAGGAAACGTGCGCTCCCGCGACACGTTACGCCTTACTCACGAAAACAGCCAGCTATCTTGCACAACGCGAACAGTATGCTAAGGCCGAAACACTCTATCAGCAGGCCCTGCTGCTCCTGGAACAGACACCTGAAGCTCTGGATGTAGATGTAGCTACGCTGTTGAACGATATCGCAGATATTAAACGCAAACAGGGAAATTACGCTGAAGCTGAAATGCATTATCAGCGTGCGTCAGAACTCTATCAACAGATGCCCCCGTCTGATAGCGTACAAGCTACCCGGCCCTTATGCGGTCTGGCCTGCCTCTTGACCGAGTTTGGTCGTTATGAAGAAGCCGAGCAACTCTTTCGACGTATTCTTCACGAACGAGAACAGGCCCTGGGCTCAGAGCATATTGATCTCGCCTTGCCGCTAGAAATGTTCGCAACGTTGTGTTTCAGAGCTGAAAAATATTCAGAGTCCCGCGAGCTTGCGCAGAGATCGCTCAGATTGCAAGAACAGGTAGTTGGACCTGACCATCCCTGCCTGTCTACGGTGTTGTGTACTCTAGCACTTAGTTCTTGCGCGCAAGGTCGACTCAATTCACAAGAAACCCAAGCGTTATTACTCAGAGCGATCGCCCTCCAGGAAAAGGCCCAGGGGGTAGAAACAGCTGAACTTGCAGCGCTCCTTAACAACCTTGCTGCTGCTTATATCGCAACAGGAAGATATAGCGAAGCCGAAACATTACTACAGCGCGCATTGCATATCCAGGAACATACATGTGGTACAGAAACGTTCCGCTTCGCTTTTTTTCTGGACACACTGGCAATGCTGTACTTCAAAATGGGAAAGTATAGCGAAGCTGAAACAAGCTATCTGCGCGTACTCCAACTATTCGAGCAGCTATCAGATGCAACTCATCCTGCCATGCGCTATCCCCTCACCGGACTGGCCAATCTCTATGTCAGACAGGGAAAATATCAGGAGGCGCATGAGCTCCTGCAACGCATTGCATCACTATCTGAGCAAAACAACAAAACAGAAGCCACAGTAGTTCTTTCCCCATTACCCGCTATAGATACGAAAACACTTAACCTCTTCGGCTTCACCTGGTCAGAATAACCAAAAAGAACGCCAGGTATATCCCTAACAACTAAACAATTGGGGATATACCTGGCGTAGAGAGCACGACCCTTAGTCGTTTTCAAGCCCCTCTTGAATGACCTCTTTATTGGGGTGGACCGAGAAGAGCAGCAACGGCTCATCACCGGTATTCTTAAACTTGTGCGGCGTATTGGCTGGCGCTACCACCACATGCCCGGCACTGACTTTTAGAGTCTCATCCCCCACCGTAAACGTCGCCTCACCTCTGTGCAAGACAAACACCTCTGGATATGGATGGACATGCAGACTGGGGCCACCGCCCGGCACCGAAGCTACCTGAAACACCGACACCGGTAGATCATCCCCATATGCCTGCCCCTGAAACAAACTGGCAGTCGCATTAAGCTTCAATGCTTCATTTGAAACAGTATACGCCATAATTGATTCCCTTCATGCAATTACATATCAATAAAGCGAGTATACCATTAGAGTGGAGACGTTAAAAGATCCATTTTCAACCACATTCAGGATACCATTATCCCAAAAAGGAGAGCCACTCCCCGTAGCGACAGCCTTCGCGGCCAATACGTTTCACTTAGCGATACGTTGAGAAATGGTTCGACGTGACCAGCAAGCAAGGTGTACGTGGACTGGGCGCCACACGCGGAGGCCGCACTGCTGCGTTTTGGCAGGCCAGCGTGCTCGAACCACGCGCAGTGCTGTGGCGCCTACACGGGTACGGATCGTGTGGGCCGTGGCCTGCTCGCGCAGCAACGTGGTGGGAGAGCGCGTGGATCCGACCAGTACCTTCTCGGAGAGGATCACGAAACAGGATCCGTCTCGGTGTAGGCGCCACAGGCATGCGATGCTCTTTGAGCACCTCGCTCCACCATCACGCCGCATGCCGGCCTCCGCGTGTGGCGCCTTCTCGACGTACGATCCGCTCCTTTTCTGCACCATGTCTTTTCTTGCCACATCATCGCTAAGTGAAACGTATTAGCCTTGAAGGCCGCAACCAGTTCCCCATCGAGCGTAGCCAGCCCCCCCTCGCTAACACCTCCCTCCACGCCTCGCTCCACCACAACCTCTGGTATTGAACTTGCTAAAGAGTTCATCATCTACCATAATTGAATAATCATGTAGAACAGGTATATATAAAAATCGACGATACCGCAGACGAACTGGCTGGAGGTGCCCACGAACGTATCGTCTGGCAAGGGAGCGCTGAAGGATAGATAAAATCAGCCTGAAAAGTTCGAAGGGAAATAATTATGATCGATCAAGTGGAACAACTCTATACCAGGGCCGTCCAGGCCTTTGCGGCCGAGCCAGAGGTGTCTGAAATTGGTCTGTTTGGCTCGTATGCAAAAGGGACGCATGATCGCTATTCTGATATCGATTTGCATGTTGTCTCACAGGACTTTGATACAACTATGAACCATCTGGCGGCTTGCCTCGCGCATATCGGACAGGTGCTGGTGGCTTTTCCGCTGACCGCTCGCGTAGGCTATGCCGCTTATGTGGTGCTATTTGAGGATTATTCCCCCTATACCAAACTGGACCTCAGCATAGCTGATACAGCCAATAACCTGCCTTTTGCCGATACCACCTGTGTATATCACACAGAAACAATATCACCAGCCACGGCCAGTACCTACCAGCCTGCTCGCTTTGCAGAGCCCCTCAATATATTGTATGACTCCTACCTCGGAGCGCTTCGCTACATAAAGTATCGCCAACGCTGGCAACATTTCAGCGCCTACAAGTTTTATCGAGCACAACTCGATCGCCTGCTGGTCATGTGCTATCACGATATAAGCAACGCTGATACAGTAGAACGTTTAGGTATCCTGGAATACCAACACCTGGATAAACATAGCGCCAGCACAAACATGCAGCGTTACCTGTATCCTGAAAATGCGCAAATGATGGATAGGCTCTACATCGATCTGCTAGAAATGCAGACACGCACACTGCAGCCAGCAGACCATCCAGACCACCAGAACATCTTTACCATGATCCTTGCATTTCTGGCATCGGAATCGCGATCAGGAACGGAAATGATTTAAAATATTGTAGCATGCTCATCAAAGGCAAAAATAGACACGACACGTAGGTTCGGAGCTTGCCTCCGATTTCTGCACCCCCAAGAGATCCTTCATGATATTCGTATTTCGGTTGGCTTTGATGGCGGCCGGACCAATCGGAGGCAAGCTCCACACCTATGTGGGGTCGACGGCGTGTTGTAATAAAAAGTGTTTGAAGACGCGGGCGGTGGCGGATAGGTTTTTGTCTTCGAGGTGGACCAGGAACCAGTGGCGCATGATGGGAAAACCTTCAACGCTGAGCATGACGAGCCGCCGGGTCTCCAGTTCCATGTCGATAGCCACACGGGAAATAAGGCCGATGCCGAGTCCGGCGGCTACGCTTTGTTTGATGGCACTATTGTTACCAACTTGCATGCTTACCTGGAGCGGTAGGCCGGCGGCCTGGAAGGCTCCTTCGAGCGCGGCCCGGGTGCCGGATCCGGTTTCGCGCAGCAGGAAGTGTTCACGGGCCAGGTCGGTCATGGGTACATTGACGCAGCCGGCCAGGCGATGGGTGGTGGGCGCAATCAGCACCAGTTCGTTGGGGGCGAAGGGCGCGGCATAGACGGGTGTCTCGGTAGGAATTTTGCCCATAATCACCAGGTCGACACGGTTGTGGAGCAGGTCGTCAAGCAGATAGCCACGGTTCACGACTTCCAGCGTAATCTCGACATGCGGATAAATCTGCCGAAATTTTCCGAGCAGGGCAGGAATCACATAGGTGCCGACCGTGGTGTCAGCTCCGACACTTAAACGGCCATACTGCGGACTGCGCAGAGACTCCATCGTCTCCATGGTTTCGTCGATTAAAGCTGAAATTTTCTGCGTGTAGCGATACAATTCCTGGCCCGCTTGCGTTAAATGCGTCTTGCGGCCAATCTTATCGAAAAGCTTGAGTCCCAGCGTCTCTTCGAGCTGACGGATCTGGGCCGAGACCGCCGGCTGACTGAAATGTAATTCTTCAGCGGCCCGCACATAGCTACAATGTTTCGCTACTACTTGAAAGGTTGCCAGTTGATGAAGATTCAGATTGCGCATTCCCCTTGCTCCTTTGCAAAGAAACGATAATCGTACAGTATAGCTTATTTACAGACTATTTTGCTAGCGTTTACTAAAATGTTAGCTGGCTACACATATAAGCGTTTACTTATGCTATACCTCAGTACTTGTGAACTCAAATCCTAGTTCTTTTGCTGCTTTTCCAGGTATCCTTTCTAGTAGGTAACACGTAGACACTGTGGTCTACAAAAAATGTACGCACGATCTTTTATGATCTGCGCTGGTTCATTGCCGGGAAAGGAACACACATCATGATGAAACGTCAACATGCCGTCGAATTGTCAAATGCCTGGGAGACAGAGGAGCGCTGGCACGGAGTCAAGCGTCCTTATAGCGCGGAAGATGTTTTGCGATTACAGGGCACACTCCAGATTGAGCATACACTGGCTCGCCGGGGTGCGGAACGGCTCTGGGAGCTCCTCCATAGTGAATCATATGTGGCGGCCCTGGGTGCGCTCACCGGCAATCAGGCGGTACAGCAGGTAAAGGCTGGCCTTAAAGCTATTTATCTTAGTGGCTGGCAGGTTGCCGCAGATGCCAACCTGGCCGGTCAGATGTATCCCGACCAGAGTTTGTATCCCGCTAATAGCGTGCCGCAGGTTGTGCGCAAGATCAATCAGGCCTTCCAGCGCGTCGATCAGATTTATCATTCAGAAGGCAAGGACGATATTGATTGGTTTGCCCCATTATCGCCGATGGCGAGGCCGGCTTTGGTGGTCCTCTGAACGTCTTTGAGATGATGAAGGCGATGATCGAGGCAGGCGCGGCCGGCGTCCATTTTGAGGATCAGCTGGCCTCCGAAAAGAAATGCGGCCACATGGGTGGCAAGGTCCTGATCCCAACGCAGACCGCGATCAAGCATCTGGTGGCCGCTCGCTTTGCCGCCGATGTCCTGAACGTCCCAACCCTCCTGTTTGCTCGCACGGATGCTAACGCCGCCACCCTGATCACCTCCGACATCGATCCAGTCGATCATCAATTTCTGACCGATGAGCGCACCCACGAAGGCTTCTACAAGATCCGCAACGGACTGGAGACCGCGATTGCTCGTGGGCTGGCCTATGCTCCCTACTGCGATTTGATCTGGTGTGAAACCTCTGAACCAAATATCGAAGAGGCCCAGCGCTTCGCCGACGCAATCCATGCACAGTATCCCGACCAGCTCCTCGCCTATAACTGTTCTCCATCCTTCAACTGGCGCAAAAAACTGGAGCCCGACGCCATCGCGGAATTCCAGCAGCGACTCTCAAAGATGGGCTATGTCTTCCAGTTTATTACGCTGGCCGGTTTCCATGCCCTGAACCAGAGTATGTTTAAACTGGCCCTCGACTATAAAGATCGTGGCATGAGCGCCTATTCAGAGTTGCAGCAAGAGGAGTTCGCATTAGAAGCTAAGGGCTATACCGCCACCAAACACCAGCGCGAGGTTGGTACCGGCTATTTCGATGAAGTAGCCAAAGTCATCTCCGGCGGACAATCCTCCACCACTGCCCTGACCGGCTCAACCGAAGAAGGCCAATTCCACTAATATATGTTGAGCGCGACTCGCGTTGCCTGCCAGCTTCTAGCATTGCTGGAGCTGGCAGGCAACGCGCATACACCATAAGCAGAAAGGATGGAGGGCACTATGACCACCCATCAACGATTAATTATGCACCGGGTATTGAGATCAAGGCCGCGATCTCCCCGGCCTTTGCGGAAATCCTGACTCCTGAGGCCATGACCTTTATCGCCAGCCTGGTCCGCGCCTTCGGCACGCGTCGCGAAGAACTCCTGGCGGCCCGCGCCCAACGCCAGCTTGAGCTCGATGCCGGAAAGCTACCTGATTTTCTCCCTGAGACCGAACAGATCAGAAACGGAGACTGGACCGTCGCGCCGATTCCGGCGGATCTCCAGGATCGCCGCGTCGAGATCACGGGTCCGGTTGAACGTAAGATGATTATTAACGCGCTGAACTCGGGCGCATACGGCTTCATGGCTGACTTCGAGGACTCCAATACCCCGACCTGGGAAAACACGATCCAGGGACAGATTAATCTGCGCGATGCTATCCGGCGCACGATCAGCTTTACTAATCCCGATGGTAAAACATATCAACTGAAGGACAAGACCGCGGTCCTGATGGTGCGTCCACGCGGCTGGCACCTGCTAGAAAAGCATGTGCTGATTGACGGCCAACCAATCTCAGCAGGCATCTTCGATTTTGGCCTGTATGTCTTCCATAACGCCCAGCAACTGCTGGACAATGGGAGCGGCCCCTACTTCTATCTCCCCAAAATGGAGAGCCATCTTGAGGCCCGACTCTGGAATGACATTTTCGTACTGGCCCAGCA
The DNA here is from genome assembly GCF_008974265.1 of Dictyobacter vulcani. Classification (GTDB taxonomy): domain Bacteria; phylum Chloroflexota; class Ktedonobacteria; order Ktedonobacterales; family Ktedonobacteraceae; genus Dictyobacter; species Dictyobacter vulcani. Next base: position 433,586 of record NZ_BKZW01000004.1, on the reverse strand, counting down.
GCTCCTCAGTATTCCACAGGGCACGATTAAAGCGACCGTGCTCATCGAGACTATTCTAGCAAGCTTCGAGATGCACGAGATCCTCTATGAGTTGCGTGAACACGCAGCCGGACTCAACTGCGGACGCTGGGATTATATCTTTAGTGTGATCAAGAAGTTCCACCATAATCCTGATTTCATCCTACCGGATCGTGCCGAGGTCACCATGACCACACACTTTATGCACTCCTACTCGCTCCTCACAATCCAGACCTGCCATCGGCGTAATGCCCATGCCATTGGTGGTATGGCGGCTCAGATCCCGATCAAAAATGATCCCACCGCCAACGAGACCGCCCTGGCGCGGGTACGAGCCGACAAAAAACGCGAGGCCAGCGACGGGCACGATGGTACCTGGGTCGCCCATCCAGGTCTGGTACCGATTGCACTCGAAGAATTCAATGCCCTGATGCCACAGGCCAACCAGGTACAGCGCAAACGGGAAGATGTCCACGTCAGCGCCGCCGACCTGCTCCAGATGCCCGCTGGTAGCATCACCGAAGCCGGACTGCGCAACAACATCAGCGTCAGCCTGCAATACCTGGAAGCCTGGCTGCGCGGCAACGGCTGTGTCCCCATCAACCACCTGATGGAAGACGCCGCCACCGTCGAAATCTCGCGTGCCCAGATCTGGCAATGGATCAACCATCCCGGCGGTATCCTCAACGATGGTCGCCGCATCACCATCGACATGTTCCGCCAGTTTCTCCAGGAAGAACAAATACGGCTCCAGGACAACATCGGCAGACAAGAATATGCCGCACGCCCATTCACCGCCGCCGGCACCATCCTTGACCAGATCATTAGCGACAAAAACTTCATCGAATTCCTGACCATCCCCGCCTACGCCTACATCGCCTGAACAAACAACCCATCCTAAGCGCTGCCGTAGCGGCAGCGCTTGTCGCTACAACCTGTCGGCGTACCGGCAGGTCTTGCACCCATAGGCACCAGGGCCAATACGTTTCGTTGAAGCACTTTTGTGGTTGCAAAAGCTGTTGTAAAAAAAAGCAGCGGATCGTCCGTCGAGTGGGCGCCACACGCGGAGGCCGGCATGCGGCGTTCTCGTGGAGCGAGGTGCTCAACGAGCAGCGCATGCCTGTGGCGCCTACACCGAGACGGATCCTGTTTCGTGATCCTTTCCGCACCGGTACGGGGAGGATCCACGCGCTCTCCCACCACGTTGCTGCGCGAGCAGGCCACAGCACACACGATCCCTGTAGGCGCCACAGCACTGCGCGTCGTTCTTGCACGCTGGCCTGCGCAAACGCAGCAGTGCGACCTCCGCGTGTGGCGCCCTCTCCACGTACACCTTGCTTGCTGGTCACGTCGAACCCTCTCTCAACGTCTCGCTAACCGAAACGTATTAGCGCTGGTCGCCAATGTCGATCAAGTCTGGCGTAACCTGTTCTTCCATTTATTGATGCCTTTCAAGTATATAAGTTTCACTGTAACAGCATTTACGGACGTGGGCAGCACACTCTAATACGTTCAACTTAAGCAACGGTTAGCGACCGATGCGACGTAGATTTTACGCTGAGGTTCTTCAGTTCCAGCTGCAAGCTAGCTATATAGGGTCGTTCTTAACCGCTTATGCTGTTATCATACTAAGAGTGTGAAAGATAAAGCGAAAGGAATAACACTATGGCAAATACAGAAAATGTGCAGACGGGCTTTGCCGATGTGAACAACACAAAACTATATTATGAAGTGGCCGGTACAGGGCATCCATTCATTCTCATACATGGACATCTGCTGGATAGAAGATCATGGGACGATCAGTTCGCCGTCTTCGCTCAACAATACAGGGTTATCCGCTATGATCAGCGCGGCTTTGGCGATTCTGGGTTGGTTACCGGGGAGAAGCCTTATTCCGCGCGCCAGGATCTCTACGAATTGATGAAATTCCTGGGCATCGAGAGCGCCTATCTGATGGGAGTCTCTGGAGGAGGCGCGCTGGCAATCGATTTTACACTTGAACATCCTGAGCTGGTAGATGCGCTAATCCCTGTCACAGCAGGAGTCAGCGGATTTCAGCCATCCGAAGAAATGATGAAAGATCATCCAGTTGTGGCGCGTATGTATACCAGCCTGAATGACGCATTTGAGCAACACGATATCGCACGAGCAGTTGATATCTCACTAGATTTATGGACGGATGGACCAGGCCGACTTCCGGCGCAAGCGGCTCCCGATGTGCGCGAACGGGTGCGCGCAATGACCACGCGCAACTGGGAACGTCCAGATGAGGAGATCCAGGATCAGATGCACCCAATCCCGTTAGAACCACCTGCCATTGAACGTCTATCAACGATTGCAGTACCAACGCTCATCATTCTAGGAGCGTTGGATGTACCCAATCCGCTTGAGCACCTAGCAGCCGAGATACCCGCTGCCAGAAAGATCATTATGGCAGACACAGCGCACCATCCCTTTATGGAGAAACCAAGCGAGTTCAACCAGATTGTACTGGATTTCCTGGGTTCGCTAAAACCATAGCCAACATCCAAGCCACCGTAGGTTCGGGGCTTGCCCGATTGGTTCCCCCAAATCAACCTCTCCGATCAAGATCACGTAGAACAAGGCATATAGCAGGTTGCTCATGGTTAAGGGAGGATAGAATAAAGGGAGTTAATCGACCGCAAGGGTCGAACCTACATTTTCGACTCCATTGTTATTTTGATGGTTGGCCGGGCTATATTATATATAAGGAGCGAGAAAAGAGATGCAGAAGTCACTTGAAGCTGCGCTGGAGGAGTATCCACGCGTCTCGCTGACTCGTTTGCCGACGCCGCTGCAGGCTTTGCCTACGCTGAGTGCAAGGCTCGGACCACAGCTCTGGATGAAACGCGATGATTTGACGGATCTGACGCTGGGTGGCGATAAGCCGCGTAAGTTGGAATATGAAGTGGCACGCGCACTGGCGCAAGGAGCTGATACGCTGGTGACCTGCGGCAGCGCCCAGAGCAATCACGCACGCCTGACCACAGCCGCTGCGCGCAAGGTTGGTATGGATTGCGTAGTTATTCTGAGCCGCGATCAATACCAGGCCATCCAGGGAAACCTGCTGACCGTGTACTTGATGGGGGCGCAGGTCCATCTCGTCGAGGCCGCCAGCCACTGGGATCTACAACCTGCCGTTGATGATGTCTGCCAGTCACTGCTGGCACAGGGAAAAAAGCCCTATGTGATTCCTGTTAGTGGCACCACTCCACACAGTTGTCTGGGCTATATTCGCTGCGGGCTGGAGATCGCACAGCAAGTTGAGGAACAGGGTATCCAGCTGGATGCGATCTATACACCGTTTGGTACGGGTGGCATCTTCACAGCATTGCTGCTGGCACTACGCGAAAAGGGCATCACCTGTCCTTTGATCGGTATCAGCGTCAATCAAAAAAAGGCCGCCTGCTATCAAAAGATGGAAATATGGTGGACCGAGCTCTGCCGTCTGCTTGAGCGCGATCCGCAGCGGGCGCGAGGCGTATTTGAGATACATGACGAGTTTGTTGGCCGTGAATATGGCGATCCAACTGAAGCATGCTTAGATGCCATTATGCTGATGGGGCAGACCGAAGGTATTCTGCTGGATCCTGTCTATTCGGGAAAAATGCTGTCGGGCTTCCTGGCCCACCAGGCCGCTGGACGCTGGTCACAGCAGCAGACGATCCTGCTACTCCACTCGGGTGGCGTACCGCCCTCTTTGCTTATACCGACGCCATCGCGGCTCATCTCAAGAAACGGGGCCTGGATATCCCCCGCTAATCATCAAAGACAGATCCGGGACAATGAGAATTGGCTCCGCTACAAACATAGCGGAGCCAATCTGCTCAGGAAAGCACCTGGCCGTTATAGTAGGTGACTGATCCGGGCTGGGAATCTTCGCGGCTGGCACCACCATGATGCTGCTTGAACAGATCATTTTTGGTGTACTCGTCAAGATCCTCTTTGCTTTCCCAGCGTGAGATCGCCAGGAGGCTGTTGTCGTCGGCAGTCCAGAGCTCAAGGCCCAGGAAGCCTTTGAATTGCTTCATGCCTGGCGCGGCATGCTCAAAACCTTTGATCACCATTGGCTGTTTGTCGGCAGGTACGTTAACTTTATTGACAGCAATAAACATGAATATATTTCTCCTTGATTTTTTTAGTCACAATTGACTACTCTTATTTAAGCATACCTGACAACATTTAGTCAACTTCGATTAAACGAAAATAATTAATCCTGCCGGCTCCCCCTTTAGAGCAATGGAAGCCCCATCACCAATGGTGGATCAGTGAGGCGCGGGGGCCGCAACGTGAGATCCGGGATACCAGAAATGTGGCCTTTGTGGATCATCAGTGGACTTGAGTTTTTGGCCACCAGCATTTTTTCGCCCGGAGAGAGATATTTCTGGGGATCATTGGCGAAGGGAAACGCGGCCGACAATAAATAATAGGCACCGTCTGGCACATTGGGGATCTGATAGAAACCGGGGGCATAGAGCTTGGTACACCTGATCGGTGCGCCCTGCGGCAGAGAACGGTGAAAGAGACCAATATAGATTTCGCCCTGAAAGCTGGCAGGTGCGGTGACATAGCCCTGCAAGGTCGATGGCGTACTGATCACATTCTGTTGTCGGTCAACCGGTGGTCTGGACACACGCATTTCTTTATCCAGCGGCTCCAAATCAAATTCATGGGCACGCTGGCGCAACTGGCGTGGAGACGCACCGACCGCCTGGGCGAAACGGGACGTAAACGAGCTGGTACTGGTATAGCCAACCTCAAAACAAATATCGGTAACGCTGAGCGGGGTCGTCAAAAGCAAGCGGCGAGCCGTCTGGAGGCGGAGCGCGGACAAAAATTCGCCGGGGGGAATACCAATCATCCGCCGAAAGACGCGGTTAAAATGATAAGGGCTCAAGCAGGCGACCGAGGCAAGATCTGCCAGCGTCAGTAGCTCGTGAAGATGGGTATGCATGACCTGGATAGCACCTGAACCGCCTGTGTATGTGCGGCAAAGGTCACATGGCTCTCTATGTCCTCAATGACAACAGGTGACATTGTTTGCATGATGGTCCTCTCCTCTACAATTAAGCTTCTACCCTCCTTATTCTTTTTGACCCCCACCATAAACGGTAATCCAGGACCACCAAATTGCTAGCTTTGTTTTCCAGTTGATAATCGACACAGCACGTTCCAGTGAATACCTGTTGAAGTGTTTGATAAACATATGTAGATCAATTAGCACGAATTATATTAATACATTTTCATTTGATAAATATACGTTACAAGTATACTTTATATAGAAAATGGAATTCAATACTCTATTTTCTCTTTACTGCGAGATACTCTTTTGATCTATTTCGTTCAATTAGCTAATATTACCTTAATTACTTGTTCTAAAGAAGTGTCACTTTCTTTAGCAGGAGAACTGTACTGATGAAAAGATTTTTCAGGTCAAAAATGGGCATCATTCTAACGAGTGTGATACTATTTTCACTAGGTTGTGCGCTTGTTTTCTCATCAGCTGCACGATTACAGGTTCATGCACATCCTTCTGCGACCCAACCTCCTCTTGGAACGGCTAGCAGTTTCGCTGTGCTTGGCGGAAGTACGGTCACCAATACTGGTCCGACCGTGGTAAATGGTGATCTTGGCGTGAGTCCAGGGAGTGCAGTGACGGGTTTTCCACCTGGAATCGTGAACGGGGCGGTACACGTTGCCGATGCGGTGGCAGGACAAGCGCAGAGTGATGCGACGATCGCATATGTGAATGGAGCTGGACAACACTGCGATGCGGATTTGACCGGCCAGGATCTCGGAGGCTTAACCCTCACGTCAGGAGTGTACTGTTTCTCATCCTCTGCTCAATTGACCGGCCAACTCACCCTCAACGGTCAAGGAAACCTTTCGAGTGTCTTTATCTTTCAGATAGGGAGTACCCTCAACACGGCGAGTAATGCGAGTGTGTTGCTGATCAATGGTGCTCAAGCATGTAATGTCTTCTGGCAAGTTGGTAGTTCTGCGACGATTGGAACGACCACGAGTTTTTCAGGAAACATTCTGGCACTCACCTCCATCTCCTTCGCGACACGTGCCGTAGAGCACGGCAGCCTCTATGCGCGCAATGGCGCTGTAACATTAGATACCAATGTAATCACTCGATCTTCATGTGCCACTCCAACTCCAACTCCAACTCCAACCTCAACTCCAACTCCAACCTCAACTCCAACTCCAACTCCAACTCCAACCTCAACTCCAACTCCGACACCAACGCCAACTCCGACACCAACTCCAACGCCGACACCAAAGCCGACACCAACTCCAACCTCAACCTCAACTCCAACTCCAACTCCAACTCCAACCTCAACTCCAACTCCAACTCCGACACCAACGCCAACTCCGACACCAACTCCAACGCGACACCAAAGCCGACACCAACTCCAACCTCAACGCCGACACCAACTCCAACTCCAACCTCAACTCCAACTCCAACTCCAACGTCAATGCCAACTCCAACGTCAATGCCAACTCCAACGCCGACTCTAACCAGCGTATCCGATCTGGTACTTACCAAGACGCACCAGAACAGTGAAAACGATAAAAATGGCGGTGACGATCATCTGTTTATGGTTGGTGACAAAGTCACGTATACACTGACAGCCACCAACGCTAAGACTGCTGGCCCTGTTGTTTCGCCAAACGCAATCATCGTTTCGGATATCATTCCGATTGGAGAAAAGAATCTGCAAGCCTTTGGATCTGGCTGGAGCTTTACCATCAGCTCGACGACGAGCCCGGCGGTAATCACGGCGACCTTTGTGGGACCATTTCCTGTGAAGGCAGGCGAGTCATTACCTCCAATAACCATTACAGCCATCCTGACCGAAGATGCCGTCCCCAGTATTACTGATACGGCAACCGTCGACACGCCGCGAAATATTGGGACGTATAGCACTGCAACCGATACTGTTTTCGTTGAGGAGCAGCAAAATCCCCAACATCATGATAGAGATAACGGCAACGATATTCACAACAACAATGGCAATACTAACAACAACAATGGCAATACTAATACTAACAACAGCAACAGCAACAGCAACAACATTCACCGCAGGACAAATTCCCATAGAAATTGGCTTCCAGGCTTGCCACTCACTGGGAGTGATCCAACACCACCAAAAACCGCCGCATCACATTATGAAGCCTCGTAACCAAAGGTGCAGTGTTTAATTCTCTTTGGAGGTAGCATGAAAAAAAAGACCGGGCAGCAAAAAGGATATCGCCCCCTCGCTGGTAAGTTCCTTGCCATTCTTCTTGTGTTTAGCACATCTCAAATTTTTTTTAGCGTCCCACCACTCTTTGCTGCAGCACGTACCGCAGGCAACCAGAGACATATACTGCCTGGTCACCTCATACCGCTGCTGCAACAGTATCCTTCCATTGGAGCGACGCCCAAAGAGACACCGCTTCATCTCTCTATTGGCCTGGCACTCCGTAATCAGCCAGCATTGAATAGGTTGCTTGCGGCACAGGCGAATCCAGCATCAGTGCTCTATCGTCACTATCTGACTCCTCAAGCATTCAAAGCTCAATTTGGCCCGACGCAAGCCGCCATCGATCATATCGTTGCTTACTTACACCAGCAAGGACTGCATGTCGAGTCGGTCGCGAGTAACAACTTGTTTATCTATGCTTCCGGCTCAGCGGGTCTCGTCGAAAAAGCCTTCAGCACCAAACTGAACAGTTATGACCTCAACGGGCGCCTGGTGTATGCTCCAGCGGTTGATCCAGCGGTTCCTGATACGATCGCTCCAGCGATACAAACGATTGCCGGGCTAGATAATGTCGCACATTACCATCCGCTCGTTCTGAAGAAAAAGATGTTCCAGCATGCAGATTCGGCTAGTGGATACACTCCAAGCCAGCTCCGTAGCGCTTATCATGTCAATCCCCTGCTCAAGGAAGGTGCAGACGGCACCGGACAAACAGTTGCACTATTTGAATTGGATGGCTATAATCCGTCCGATATCAATACGTATCGCAGTACCTACAATCTTGGTACAGTGAAGGCTGTCCCAGTCCTGGTCAATGGGGCGACAAATACGCCAGGAGTAAATGCGCTGGAAGTTGCCCTGGACATGGAAATTGTCTCGGGATTCGCTCCTGGCGCCACACAGAAGATCTATATTGGCCCCAATACGACGGCGGGTATCAATGCTACCTACAACCAGATCATCGCTGATAATGCCGCACCCATTGTCAGCACCAGTTGGGGTGAATGCGAAAAGGCATCTGGAAATGCAGAACTCCTTGCTCTTCGTAACATTTTTACTCAAGGGGCAGTGCAAGGACAGTCCTTCTTTGCTGCTAGTGGGGACACTGGTGCCTATGATTGCAATGATGCCGATCTCGCCGTTGACTCACCAGCAGATGATCCCTATGTGATTAGTGTTGGTGGGACTCACCTCAACCTCAAAGCTGATAACGCCTATCTTAGCGAATCAGCCTGGTCAAATCCCGCGTACTCCCCCTGTATCCTCGTGGCTTTGGTAGTGGTGGTGGGATCAGCGCCTACTTCGATCGCCCTGATTATCAATATGGTCCCAATGTGACCAATCCTCACCGTATGGTGCCTGACGTTTCGGCAAATGCTGATCCTGCTTCAGGCAACGCTGTCTATTGCACCATTTCCATCGCTGGTTGTTCAGGCTGGTTTGTTGCTGGTGGGACAAGTATTGCTGCACCGCTCTGGCTGGTATCGCGGTTGATATCAATCACTATCTGATCACACACAAGCAGACGACCCTGGGACATGCCAATCCGGCTCTTTATAGGCTCTACAATACTCCACAGCCCACTCTTGCCTATCACGATATCATCAGTGGAAATAATCTATATTATCCAGCAACAGAAGGCTATGATCTGGCTACGGGCCTTGGCTCCCCGGATGCCTGGAACATCGCACAGGATCTCGCAGGCATAGTTGGTCCACCCCACTAGCAAGCCTGTTGATCGTCGCGACGATACATTATGTGTGCTGGAACGCCTCCATGAAGCTCTGCGTCGCCGTGGATGAGAGTATTCGTTGGGGTAGTCACAACTATAAGAAAAGCAGTCAGGGATAACCCTGACTGCTTGACTGCCATAAAAACTAGCGGTTTGGTTGATTGAAGGGATCCGAGCGTGTCGTGTCGTCGGTCACGATCGGCCGGGGCGGCGCTTCTGGCCGGCTGGGACTTATGGGATTGCCGGCATGATCACGAGCGCGGGTCTCGGTAGTACGGCCACTCCAGCTCTGCGATCCTTGCTGAACACTCTCAGTCACTTTTTGCTTGATTTGCTTCAAGGTATCACTCTTCTCTGCAGACGCGCGCAAGGCATCGATGCGCTCACTGAGCATGGCGCGCATCTCCTCACCCTTCTTAGGTGCCACCAGTAAAGCAATACCCACGCCTAATAAAACGCCTTTGATAAAATTACCCATTGTCAAAATTCCTTTCTACCCATGAATAGGACAGAGGTTACTTTTTGCACATATCTCTATACATATCGGCTAAAAATTTTCTGGAATGGACAATATAGGAATATTAACACATACCTGGGTGCAGAAAAAAAAAGAGACACATCCAGGTTTGAATATACTTAGTCTGTCAACCTCAGCATGAGCAAAGGCGTACATCTGACCCCCCACGAGAGACTGGGAAAAGTGCACAATATTAACGATTTTCACACAGATTTCACACAATTGCCCAATCTTCACGTGTTCCTCACGCATTATCGGGTAAGCTGTGCTTAGAGGAAACGAGCAGAACAAGATAGACGTTGGCTCATTCTTCAGTCGCACCGGCGACGATCTACAGGCCGTCTGTTTGGTAAGCTAGCGGAAGCAGGATGCCCGTCATGCAAGATCCGAACACAGAGCAGGAACCGTCGGATAGCGACACGACATCGCACCTGGAAGTTGTAGAGCCTCTCCAGGAGGCAGATGGAGGACGCAAATCTGGCTATTACATCCTGGTGGTTGAAGACGATCCGACGCTTGCCACGCTGGAAGCTGATACATTAACAACCCTTGGCTATACCGTCGTCTCTGTACATAGTGGTGAGCAAGCCATCACTTCTCTCCATTCCGTCATTCCTGATCTCGTAGTGCTTGACCTTGAACTTACCGGTGATATCCATGGCTGGAATGTATTGCAAGCATTGCGCTCCGTTGCACCCATACCAGTTCTCATCACCTCAAGTTCAGTCACCAGCGCCCGCCAATATATGCGCGAACGAGGAGAGACGCGCCTGACATTGGACCATTTACCGAAACCGTATCCTGTCCAGGCACTTCTAAAGCGCATCCAACGCATGTTGCCAATCTCACCTACCTGCTATTAAAAACAATCGTGAACGCCGCTCTCTCGCGGCTAGCGAAGTCGCCACAACTCAAGCGTGGAAACCTGATCACTTCTATCGAAGCAACCCAGCCTGTCAGGCGGCTTCACTCACACGATTGAACGGCATGCTAGTTTTTCTTGATCCCAAAGGAGGCAAGATATGGACCACTACGAAGATCGTGATATTCTACGTAAAGGTGGATTTGCCGAAAAAGAGGTTGTTCAACTAAGTAAGCTTCGTAAAGATTATACAGATAAAGAGAAGAATCAGGCCCAGATCGTGAATCGCCGCATGGAATTTATCCGCTGGCTGGTTTCAACCGGTAAACTCACAGACCAGATTGCCTGATAGCCTGTGATCCATCTATCGCCAAAAATATGTGGGCGACCATCACGATGATAGTCGCCCTTTTTGTGTGCATAAACTTACGATGGCTCTTTGCCATTGTGGAGCACGATCAGGCCCTCCTGAGCATATGTAGGAGCACTGTCCTGCATCTTTTGCAACTCCTGGGGTGAGGGAAGGTTGACAACGGCACCCATAATACGCGCAACCATATCCGCAGGTGGAGTGAATTTCTCTAATTTGCTAAATAAGCGCTCAACATCCTCAAAACCCTCGACATCATCATCACTGGCAAAATTGAAAGGTGAAACGTTCTGCATCTCCATTCCCTCATTTATCATTCGTATCGGCTCTATTGTATATACGGGTAACACACTCAGGTAGTTTCATTTTTTTCCAAGTTTTCTTATCTTATTCTTAACTAAAAGCAGATTTTCTCAGCAAATGATCAGATATATGCGGTCAAATTAGCTGCATATGACAAAACGCAACGGATTACATAGAGCATACGATAGCTTCAACAATCAGGTTACCTATTTTTTATACTGAATATTTTCACTGCTGACAAGAGACGTTTGACCTCTTACGCCCCGTGTGTCCTACCGCCAGTCCTGATTCGCTCCAGGCAAAAGTACCAGCCCACCAGGATATGGCTGGGATTACAATCCATTCATACACACAAGTTCATTTCTCTTCCTCTTGACAAAAGCATTAGGGTGCCCTAATATCTTAGTAGTTAAGTCGGATATTAGCCGATCCTAATATTTCATGTATCGCAAGCAATTTTATGAGGGAGGCAAAAAATGCGCTCTCTCTGGCAATATTAGAAAGGATTTGATCCGTGAGGATAGCGCGGCCCACCCTCCTTGCAGGACGTATTTTGCTCATCATCGGAGCCGTTATTGTAGCAGTGATCCTGGTCTGGCAGGGTATTACCGCCTCTGGTAATCCCAATCCCGTTGCGGCCCATATTAGTCCAGAGGCGGCAATCGTGAATACAGGTATTCTGGTTTTCCGTGAGGGACTGGAATGTATTCTGGTGTTGATGGCGATTACGGCCAGTATGATGGGAAAGAACCAGGGCTACCGCCGGCCGATCGCGATCGGCTCGGGCATTGGCTTTGGGGCTGTCGTGCTGACCTGGTTCGCAGTCGTAGGACTGCTGAGTGCCCTCTCCAACAATGTATCCGCACTCAATATCCAGGCCGCGACAGGACTGCTGGCGATCATTGTGCTGCTGGTGATCATGAACTGGTTCTTCCATAAGATCTACTGGACCGGTTGGATCTCGATGCAGAATAAGCAGAAGAAAAAGTTACTAAGCCAGAAGAAAGAAGATGGTGCCTCACAGTCACGCCTGATGTCCGGCCTGATCCTGCTGGGATTCGCCTCGGTATATCGCGAAGGCTTTGAGGTTGTACTCTTCCTGCAAACGCTACGTCTGCAGGTCGGCTCATTGATCATACTCTATGGTGTACTGATCGGCCTGGTCCTGACCGGTATCGTGGGCGCACTGACCTTTGTACTGCATCATCGCCTACCCTACAAGAAAATGCTGATCCTGACCGGCGTCATGCTCGGCGCGGTCCTGCTGGTAATGGTTGGCGAGCAGGCCCAGGAAATGCAACTGGCGCACTGGATCTCGACCACACCCGTCAACCTGCCCATTCCTGCCTGGATGGGACTATGGTTCGCAATCTTCCCAACCGTCGAGACCCTGATCGCCCAGGCCCTGGCTGGCCTGCTGGTCATTGGCTCCTACTTCCTGGCCCGCTACCAGACCGTCTGGCAGCCCCGTAAACGCGGCGAGGCCCCGGCCCAGCGTCCCGAGCAGCCACCCGTTCCTACCACTGGGGAACCCTCAAAAATTACTGCTTGAGCGACTTAACAACGTAACGGCAGCCGTGAAGGCTAATACTTTTCACGTAAGCGCTTTTGTGACCATAAAAATATGGTGAAAAAAAGCAGCGGATCGTCCGTCGAGTGGGCGCCACACGCGGAGGCCGACATGCGGCGTTCTCGTGAAGCGAGGGGCTCAACGAGCAGCGCATGCCTGTGGCGCCTACACCGAGACGGATCCTGTGTCGTGATCCTCTTCGAGAAGGTACGGGGAGGATCCACGCGCTCTCCCATCACGTTGCTGCGCGAGCAGGCCACGGCACCCACGATCCCTGGAGGCGCCACAGCACTGCGCGTCGTGCTTGCACGCTGGCCTGCGCAAACGCAGCAGGGCGGCCTCCGCGTGTGGCGCCCTCTCCACGTACACCTTGCTTGCTGGTCACGTCGAACCTTCTCTCAACATAGCGCTACGTGAAAAGTATTAGCGACCAGCGCTGCCGGTACGAGGCTGCCGCTACATGTCGCCGTAAATTCCATTGAGGCCATAATTGCCGAGGGCTACGGAAAGCTCGCCGCCATGGTGGATCTCGTGTTCAAGCACATGCCAGATAATCCATTGCCGTGAGAATGGCGGAAAGTGTTCCCGCTCTTCTTCTTTCAAGGCGGCAGGTGGCTGGAAGATCTGCTCCAGATCGGCGGCAGTCCAGCGGGTCAGAGCGTCGTAAATCATCTGCCACGTGGACTCAAGTCCAGCCACCAGTTCAGTGGCATTTAGCGGAGCCTGCTCTACGTCATCCGCAGGATCCCAGTGCGCCAGGGGCGCAAGTTCAGGGCTACCCTCACCCATCCACACCTGGAACCACCAGACCCGGTTGCCCACGAGATGCTGGGCCAGCATCCCAATGGTCCATTGATGTCCCGGGACAGGCAATGCCAGTTGTTCGGGGGTAAGAGGTCTGATGATTTCGACAAGATTCTTCTGATAGGTTCCCCAACCTTTATAGAAGGTGATCAGTGAGGGTGTAGTATCCATCATATATATACCGGCTCCTTATGTATTGCTAGTGGCAGTGCTCCTATGTGTGGAGCATATTCATCATAACATGCACATGGGATAAAACTTCTTCAATCTTGCTCTTCTTCTGCTAGAAGCACTGATAGAGTGCTTGCTTCAAGCCAGCACAACAAGCATGCAAGCGCCAAAAAAGTAGACATGGCTCAAGAAAAGCTGTTAAGATACAGGCACTATTGCTCATGATTGCCGCTTTTGAAGTAGAAAAGCAAACTGTTCGAGGAGGGATTAATGCCAACGCCAGATGTTACATTTGTACCCGCGATGAGCCAGGATCGCCGTGTGCGCGTCTATCGCGGCAACCGCGTGCGTGTCAGGCCAGATCATTTTTCGGGCCCGGAAACATTTAACGGCATGGAGGTTGATTGCTATCTGCTAACCACAGAGCGTTTTCTGCTGCTCTGCGATACGATGATCTGTCCGGAAGATATGGCGATTGTCACGCAAGATATCCAGGGTGAGCAGGGCAAGCGACCGCTGCTAGTGATGAATAGCCACGCCGACTGGGATCATGCCTGGGGCAATAGCTACTTTACCGGTGAGCACATCGCGCCGATTATCGCCCAGCAACACTGCCACAAACGTATGGAATCCGAGAAAGACCAGACCTTCCTGGCCGGCTTCCAGCGCGAATATCCCAATCACTTCAATAGCGTCACCATCACGCCTCCCACCATCACCTTCCAGGACAACATGACCCTCTATGGTGGCGACCTGACCATAGAACTCTTTAGCGCACCCGGACATTGCCAGGACCATATCGCCGCCTGGATACCCGAGTTGCGCCTGCTGCTCGGCTTTGATGCCCTGGAGACCCCTTTCCCTTTGATCAAAGACGTCTCTGGTGTCCAGGATATGTTCGACACCCTCGAACACTTTGTCCGCCTGCAACCCCGGCACGTCCTCTGCTCGCATGGCGGCACCACCAGTCCTGCTATCATCCAGGCCAACCTCGACTATTTCCGCGAAATAGAACGGCGCTGCCGCACACTCCTGACCCAACGCCTTCCCACAGACACAGAACTCGTAGGGGCCGCCAGCCTGCTCGGCTACTCCCTCGAAGAGGCCGTCGCCCCATCGCCCGCGCCATCGACGTCCCCCAACCCCTCGACCACACCTTTTATGGCTGGGCCCACAACAACAACATCCGCTACATCATCCAATGGCTCACAAGCTAAACAACAAAAGATTTCATCGTAGCGGCGGTTGCCGCTACGATGAAAGGAAATATGCTATAATTATGGCCGATATCGCAGAAAGGATCAAAATCGACACGACCATATGTATGAGAATTATCTACAATTAGCCGTCTTTAATAACGCAGTCTGGTGTGATACTGTTTGTCAATCACATGCTGCGCCAGGAGAATTTCAGGAAACATACTGGCTCCATCCCCGGCAGACACCTACCTATTATCCTAATCTGGTGACGCTGGCACCTGCCGACAGGCTGGATCTTCAGCAGCCAGCACTGGCAACCTTTCTCAAGGAGAAGCAGCCTCATACTATCTCCGTGAAGGATAGTTTTGCCGATCTGGATCTTGCTCCGTTCGGCTTCCAGCAGCTCTTTGAGGCACAGTGGATTTTCCGACCTGCCACGACAGGAGCCGCACATGTGCAAAAAGCTGGCATCCAGTGGAAAAAAATCGAGTCGGAGGCAGAACTGCTGGCATGGGAGTCGGCGTGGGCACACACCGACCTGGAACAGAATGATACCTTTCGCCGGGCGCTGTTAGCAAATACAGATATCTGCATCGTGGCCGCTTATAAAGAAGATCAAATCATGGCGGGCGCGATTGGCAATAGGACAACCGGGGTCATTGGCCTCTCCAATATCTTTACCCCTGAGCAGGATACCCAGATGTACTGGGCTGGCATCCTCGATCTGCTGACCAGCTACTATCCAGCCATGCCCATAGTCGGATATGAACAAAATGAGAGCCTCGAACAGGCCTTACAGGCAGGTTTTACCACCCTCGGACCACTACGCGTATGGCTCAAAGCAGAGTGATCCAGCATCTCCACTCTTATGCGAAGACAGAAAATGTTACCTGTTTGCCGCTGTGACTGTGAGGAGATTCACAGTCACAGCGGTCTGCCCCTGCTATGATGCAACTATCCACAAAAGCACGCTTTGGCGTTAAGTATTCGTTCATGTCAATTAAGCGTGATGGTTACAGGTATAGCGCTTGTCTGCCCCAAAGCGGTACCGCGTAAATTATGGTACCGCTTTGGAGCAGGCTCAAGACCTAATACGTTTCGGTGAAGCACTTTTGTGGTTGCAAAAGCTGTTGTAAAAAAAAGCAGCGGATCGTCCGTGGAGAGGGCGCCACACGCGGAGGCAGGCAGGCGGCGTGATCATGGAGCGAGGGGCTCAAAGAGCATCGCATGCCTGTGGCGCCTACACCGCGACGGATCCTGTTTCGTGATCCTTTCCGCACCGGTACGGGGAGGATCCACGCGCTCTCCCACCACGTTGCTAGCGAGCTGGCGACGGCACCCACGATCCCTGGAGGCGCCACAGCACTGCGAAGTCGTGCTTGCACGCTGGCCTGCGCAAACGCAGCAGGGCGGCCTCCGCGTGTGGCGCCCTCTCCACGTACACATGGCTTGCTCGTCACGTCGAACCATCTCTCAACATAGCGCTAAGTGAAAAGTATCAGGCTCAAGACCTGCCGTTACAAGCTAGAAGAGCAAGATTGAAGAAGTTTTTTCTGTGCTACTCATGGTATGCTAATCTACAAACACAGCTTTTTTGATCAGTCGTATCATTAGCACAAAGAGAAGGAAGGATTTCAATGGAGTATACGCAGCAAAAAATCAAGCCATTCTTGATGTTTGAGGGCAAGGCCGAGGAAGCCATGAATTACTATCTTTCGGTCTTTGAGCAGGGCGAAATCATTGCGATCAATCGCTATGGACCCAACGAGCCCGGTACCGAAGGCACGATATCGCATGCGATCTTTTCATTATATGGACAGGTATTTATGTGCATGGATAGTCACATTAAGCATGGTTTTACCTTTACCGCCTCGTTATCGATGTACATATCCTGTCGGACCGAACAAGAAATTGAGCGCATCTACGAGAAATTAGCGCAAGGCGGCCAGGTAATGATGCCCTTAGAAACCTATCCATTCAGTCCAAAGTTTGGCTGGGTCGCAGACAAATACGGTGTCTCCTGGCAATTGAATCTCGAAAAAATGTAGCTTCGACACCAGCTTATGCATAGGATGCCGTTCAATCGTGTGAGCGCAGCTAGCCGCGAGTGAGCGGCGTTCACGATTGCTTTTTAAAAGGTGGTAAATGAGCTGGAGCGGATCAGGCGGTTGAGAAATTGCCGCGAGACGCGCTGGTCCACGCGATCACCGATACGGGCCACCAGGACATTGGCGGGCTCCATGCTGACGTTGGGTTCGGTGGTAGAATATTCAACAAAGCCCTGGGTCCCGAAGAGATGCTTGATCAGTTCGCGATAACGGAACGTGGAGATGCCGAGTCCTTCGGCGTCCCAGTGCCAGGAGAGACCAATGGCGAAGAAGATCATGTCTTCTTTAGCTTCGAGCTCCAGGGCAAAGGCCAGCATCTCGCGGGCAATGCTGACCCCACGCCAGTCGGCACTGACCTCGATGGCAACCTCATACAGATTTTCGACGCCATCCCACCATTCGTCGGCCGGGGCAATCGTGACCTGACCGACGATGACTCCCGATGGCGTATGGGCCACCGTCAGGGCACAATCTTGACTGCGTGCAATGTCGAGCATGAGTTGATGCTCGCGCTCCGGCACACGCGCAAACGAGCAGAGACCTTTGTCCGGCCGCAGGCGCTCCAGCAGCGAAGGTGGGCAGAAGTCGCGCAGGATCACGGGTCCGCGCGCGGTTTGCAGGGTACGAATCCGCGAGGGACTAGATGTGCGGTTAAGGTGCAGCAGGTCAAAGAGGTCCGAGAGCGGCGAGTGGCTGCGCACCACGGGAAAGGCCTGGCGGATCGAGGATGGAATCAGGAAGTGGCGCACCAGACCCACGGTCTGCCGATTGGTATAGTTGATCTCCCAGCGCCGTGGCTGCGGCGGAAAGAGTTCCGGTCGATCCTTGAAGGTGGTCGGAAACTCGGGCAGATTAAGCTCTTTGCCCATAATCTGCTGCCCCAGTTGCTCACGCGCCATCCCGGCCTCCCAGAGTGGTCGCCAGCGCTCCAGCCATTCCTGTGGCAGCTTTTCAGGCAGGGTCTGCTCCGACATCTCGGCCCAGAGCGTGCTCCAGGCACGCGGCACCACGCTGTAGAGGGCATAGCCACCACCGCCAAGCGCGACCCAGCGTCCACCACAATAGGTATGGGCCAGCTGGTGCGCCAGCTTGATCTGCGCCGTAATGCCACGCATGGTCAGGTTCAAGTGCGTCAGGGGATCCCAGGCGTGGGTATCACAACCATGTTCGGTCACAATGACATCCGGCGCAAAGGCCGTCACCAGCTGGGACAGCAGGGCATCCATGGTCTCGATATAGCTATCGTCCTCGGTAAAGGGTTCCAGCGGCACATTGACCGAATAGCCACGGCCACTACCATTACCCATCTCCAGCACATCGCCGCTACCGGGAAACAAATGGCGGCCCGTCTCGTGGATCGAGATGGTCATGACGCGTGGATCATCATAGAAGGCGCGCTGGACACCATCGCCGTGGTGGGCGTCAAAGTCGATGTACAGGATCTTGGCTTCGCTGGCCTGCAAGACGTGGGCAATCGCCACGGCGGCATCATTATAGACACAGAAGCCGGAGGCACGGTCCGACCAGGCATGGTGCAGGCCACCCTGTGGATGAAATACATGCAGGGGACGCTCCTCTTCCGAGGCGAACGTACCACCCTCGGGCAGACCCATCACGGCACTGAGCGCCACCAGCGAGCCGCCCGCGATCACAGCCGACACCTCATGCATCTGCGGCAGCGTCGGCGTATCACTATCCCCAAAGCCATAGCGCTGCTCCAGATCGCGGCGCTGCTCCAACTCCTCAGCACTCATCGTCGGCGCGTCCGGCACACTCAGCTGCTGGACAGCCGCCAGATAGGCAGGCTCATGGATCAGACTGAGTTCATCCAGCGTCGCGGGCCGCAGATCGAGCCGTGTCCGGGGATCGTTCGCATCCCAGAGCTCACTGGTGCCCAGAAGATCGACCAGAGCACGCAACCGACCAGGATCCATAGGATGCTGGCCGCCAAAATTATATTGTAGTTTCTGCGGATCAAAGATGAGCCGCGCCCGATGTGTGGAAGCCGGTTGGGATTGCTCAGTCATCACAGTTTGCCTTTTCTCTGATCATTTGGACCCGGCCAGCGGGCTACCAAACGAGTACTGAATACCTTCTTCTTTGAGCCGGATCAAGAGGGGCATAGGATTAATCGTGCCGAGGCGCAGGGTGGCGGTATCGAGGGTGCCATCGCTGAGCGGAGCGGCCTGGACGCTGCGGATATGCACGCGTAGCTCGGAGGCCAGCGCGAGGGTACGGGCCAGCGGAACCATATTGCCATGCGGGAGCGCCACATCCAGCTGCATCCCCGGCTCAAAGGCTCCCATTGAACGCGAGAGCGCCAGCAGCAGATCGCTGCGCGTCAGCAGGCCAACCAGGATCGAGCGCACCTCATTCTCTACCTGCTTATATTCCACCACCGGCAGGCAGCTCAAGCCACGCTCAACCAGCATCTGGGCCGCCGCAGCCACACTGGCCGCAGGCGTCACCCGGATCGCCGCACTATGCATCAACTCCACCACGCGCCGCTCCTGCCAGGGCCGCCGCTCATCCTCACGCTGCGAAACCGCCGCCGCCAGATCAATATCCTGTGCATAGAGCAAGCCCTCACACGTCGACAACGTCGTCCGCACGCCCCCCTCCAAAGAAGTATGCACGCGGCGCGTCACTGGCAAATTGTGAAAGCCATACTGCCGAAACAGATTCGCCGCATGGGCCAGCGTATCATCAGGCTCAACCGTCGTCAGCTTCGTAGACATAACATCGCGTACAATCATGACATAGACCCCCCAGACAAGCAGAAGCACAACAAACCAGACCTTTTATATCATAGCACATCATCCCGTACCGGCAGCGCTCGTCGCTGCTACCTCTTCCCGTACGAGCCACCAACGTCCTACGTAAATCTGGCGAATTCAGCTGGTAGGGCAAGACCAAAGCGCTGACACAGGACAGACACATCATGATAATCATCCTCATCCAGCTCATAGCCAGCATGAAACTTGATCAGCCACTCCACGGAAATACATTTCACCGGATAGCCCTGGATAGATCCTCGACCCGTCAACGCATCCAGCGGATAATCTACTCCAAAGATTAACTTACCCTGCTCATCAAAGGTATAGGAATGGAAATCCACCTCATGGCCGTGCTGATCGCCCAGCACAAAATTGCAGTCCCGCGTATCATCACGCGGCACATCCCGATAGCCGCGTGCCTCTAGCAATGCTCGTAACATGGGAACATCCTGATGCGGCAAGGCAATATCCAGATCCCCATGGGGCCGCGTCTGCTCGCCCAGCAATGCATCGACAGCCCAGCCTCCATCCACAAATACTTCAATGCCATGCAGCTCACACAACTGCGTAAGCTGCACAACCACCTCACCAGGCATCTCTCTGCGGCTCGTCTGCTCAAAACCTTCTGGCGATTGCATAATGTATGCTCCTATCTCAACTAATAATCCTTCAAGTATACCATTGTGGTGTGGCAGCTATCCCCAGGCTATTTTTTAACCTTCCTTTTGGCCGATACGTATATGTTAAACTTCTACGAAATGATATCAAATGTCGTCAAACGCTAGTACTCTGTCATCCTTGATTTGATAAATGGGAACAAAAGGAGTATCCTTGAGTCACGAATCAAAAAACCGATCTCAAGGAGGCATCCATGAAGAAGTATAGCATCCAGTTAGACGCAGAACAACGCAAGCTGTTAGAGAGTATGCTCACCGGAGGCAAAGCTTCAGCGCGCAGCCAGACCCATGCGAGGATTTTACTGAAAGCCGATCAAGGAGAGCATGGAGCGGGTTGGGAAGATCAGCAGATTGCTGAAACCCTAGGCGTGGAACGGCAACCGTAGGACGGGTCCGTCAACGCTTTGTGGAGGGAGGGCTGCTGGATGCACTCGTGCGGCGTCCCCAGCCGGAACGACCGGAGAAACGGAAAATGAATGGGGAACTGGAAGCGCAGTTGGTCACGCTCGCGTGTAGTCAGACGGAAGGAGGGCAAAAGCGCTGGACGATGCGCATGCTCGCGGACAAATTGGTGCAGTTGGGGTACGTCGATCAGATCAGCCACCAAACGGTGTGGGTGACGTTAAAAAAAATGAACTCAAACCGTGGCTAAAGAACCAGTATTGTATTCCCCGGAGGCTAATGCAGATTTTGTGTATCATATGGAAGATGTGCTGGAGGTGTACCAGCGTCCGTATGATCCAAAGCGTCCAAAGATCTGCATGGATGAGGGAAGTAAACAGGTGTTGGCCCATACCCGCGAGCCGATTCCGATGGAAGCGGGTGAACCCGAACGCATCGATTATGAGTACGAACGGAAAGGAGTGTGCAGCGTGTTTGTGGCGATGGAACCCGAAACCGGACCTGTCAGGTGCGTGTGAGTAAGCGGCGCACGAAAAAGGATTGGGCACTCTTTTTGCGCGAGATCATTGACGTCCAGTATCCCCATGCGGACAAGATTGTGTTGGTGATGGACAATCTCAATACCCATACCCCTCTTCGTTTTACGAGACGTTTGAACCAGCCGAGGCCCGCCGATTGACCGAGAAACTAGAAATCCACTACACGCCCAAGCATGGGAGTTGGCTGAATATGGCCGAGATCGAACTGTCCATTTTAGCGCGTCAATGCTTGTCCGATCGCTTTCCAAGCAGAGAGGCGCTTGCCGCTCAGGTGGATGCCTGGCAACGTGAGCGCAACCAGGCAAAAGTAACGATCAACTGGCGTTTTACCACCGCGGATGCGCGCATCAAACTCAAACGCCTTTATCCATCAATTGAACAATGACAAACTACTAGTAACTATGCCATCATCATTTGATGAAGTGAAGCAAATATGCCAAACAAGAAGACATAGTTATACAACCACGTTACGCTGATTTCACAATAGTTCCATACAAGGAGCGAACGAAAGTTCTTGAAAAACGATGAAAAAATGCTAAAATATATCTCAGATTACGTAGGACATGAATTATTTGAAAGAACCATTCATAGTACCATTTTTAAAATGAAGGAAGGCAACGATGCAATTAGTTGAACAGACGGTTATTGGCAAAAACGACCCTCGCTACCAGACGATTGATGCTGCTGCCTTTGCTTCGAAAAATCTGTATAATGCGGCCCTCTATGAAGTGCGGCAATCTTTTATCCGCACAGGTATCTATTTTTCCTACAATGAGATGGACCGGCGCATGAAGACACATGAAGCCTACAAAGCGTTGCCCGCGAAAGTAGCGCAACAGGTCTTACGTGGGCTGGATAAGAACTGGAAAAGTTTTTTCGCTGCGACCAAAGAATGGTCTCTGCATCCTGACAAGTTTCAAAAACGACCTGGCTTGCCACGCTATAAAGACAAGGCGAACGGAAGAAATGTCCTTGTGTATACCGACCAGGCCATCAGCAAAAAAGCATTACGGAAGCGAAGGATGATTGTTCCTTCAGGGCTCCCCATCGAAGTCCCTACCCAGCAGACAACTATTGATCAGGTTCGCATTGTCCCGCGCATTGGTTATTATGTGCTGGAAACCGTCTATGAGCAAGAGAGTATCCAGGCAGATGTTCACCCTGACCTAATAGCGGGCATTGATATTGGTTTGAATAACTTGGCGACACTAACAGCAAACAAGGATGGCTTCGTGCCACGTATTGTTAACGGGCGTCCGATCAAGAGCATCAACCAATGGTATAATAAAGAACGCGCACGTATTCAGAGCCAGCTCGCAGGCAATCGCTATACCACGAACCGACTCGAGCGGTTGACGAACAAGCGCACCCGTAAGATTGATCACTACTTGCATACATCGGCACGCCGGATCATTGATCTGCTGGTGGCCGAAGGCATTGGCACGCTCATCATTGGAAAAAACGACCAGTGGAAACAGCAGGCGAATATGGGTCGTCGTACTAATCAAAACTTTGTGAGCATTCCTCATGCTCGTTTTATTGCGATGTTAACGTACAAGGCACAGCTCGTAGGCATTACGGTTCAGGTCACAGAAGAGTCTTATACGTCAAAGTGTAGCTTCCTGGATAATGAACCCGTCAAAAAGCATGATATCTATCTGGGCAAGCGCGTCAAACGAGGATTATTTCGTGCAGCCGATGGCCGCGTGATCAATGCCGATGTCAACGGCGCGTCCAACATCATACGAAAAGTAGCTCCTGCCGCCTTCGGGCAAGGGAGTAGAGGGCCTGTAGTTGGTCCAGTGCGGCTTGCCGTATAAAGGTAAAATGAAGCATTTGCTAGTATTTTATGAACTATAATTATGCATTGAAGGGGTTTTTGTTTGTATGAGTACGCTAGAGAACGAAGAACCAACTGAGCAGCGCCCACCGGCTGAAGCTCCACACGAGGAGGCTCCTGCTCAGCAGCCAGCACAGCCATCCCAGGAGTCAGAAGCGGAGGCGGGCACGCAAGCAGAGCCACACGAGCCGCTACCTACTACCGGCGAGCACGAAAAGATCCAGCCGGCTGCTGCTGAAGCGGCTCCCACTGTTGCGGTGGAAGAGGAGCCAGCAGAGGGCCACGCTCGCGATATCTATCTCGATCAGGCGGCTCAGCAAGAAGAACAACCACTACACACGTTTCCTGAGGAGCAGCCCGCGACGATCCAGGTGCCGATCGAGGACCTGCCACCTCAAGCTGGCCAATCCGCCCCGTTGGTCGCTGAAATGTCGGTCATTCCTCCAATGGAGATCGAGGATCTGCTCTCCATCAAAGTGGCCTCCGATCCCCAGATTTCTCCGGATGGCCGCTTGATCGCCTATGTGGTGTTGGAATGCGATGCGCAAGATGATGCGACCCGGAGCGCGATCTGGCTGGTAGAGAGCAATGGCGGCAAGCTGACGGCTCCACGCAAACTGAGCAGTGGTGCTTACCATGACACCATGCCGCGCTGGTCGTCCGATGGACAGTCCCTGGCCTTTTTGAGCAATCGCTCGGGCATGACGCAGATCTATCTCCTGGCTCTCAATGGTGGCGAGGCCGAGCAGGTCAGCGAGCTCAAGCAGGGCGTCAGCGAATATAGCTGGCATCCAAATGGACAGATCTTGCTGGCCCATAGTGCCTGGAAGCCTCAGGATGAGCAGCCTGGCAGTATCGTCACCGAGCGCCTGCAAACAATCTATACGCGCCTGGGAAGCCAGACGGACGGTGCTGGACACAATCATGGACGTCATCAGCAGCTCTGGCTGGTCCCGCTCAGTGGCAACGCGATGCGCCTCACCTCCGAGCCGGTCGACCTCGTACAATCCTGCTGGTCGCCCGATGGACAGGAGGTGGTCTTCTGCGCCAACCGCCGCAGCGATCCTGATCTGAGTGTGAGTATGGCCCTCTGGATCCTGACGCTCTCGACCGGCCTGATGCGCCGCCTGACCCCGGAAGAGGGTCTGGCCCAGAAGCCAGCCTGGTCGCCCGATGGGAAGCAGATCGCCTATCTCTATTCCCCGGACCAGACCGAGGCCAGTAATATCTCGCCCTGGATCGTGGATCCCCAGACGGGCATGAAGCAGCCGGCGGTCCCGGATGCCAGCAACTTTACCTGTCAGGCCTGGATCATCGACGAACTGCGCGATGAATATGTGGCTGCGCCGCAGTGGTATCCCGATAGCCAGGCCCTGCTGGTACCGGTGCAGGAGCACGGTCAGCTCCATCTCTATCGCCTGGATCTCGGCCAGAAGAGCAGCGAGCGCCTCACGAATGGCAATGGACGCTATATCAGTCCACAACTGAGCCGCAACGGCCAGACCATCGCCATGGTGCGCGCCGACTGGTTTACGCCGGGCGATATCTGGTGTATGGATAGTAGTGGGAGGCAGCCACGCAAACTCACGCGTGTCAACGACGCCATCCTGCAAAGCCACCGCCTGACCCGACCCAAACGCATCAGCTGGAAAAGCTTCGATGGACAGGAGATCGAGGGCTGGCTCTATCTGCCGCAACTGCCAGAGAATACAAAAGCACCACTGATCCTGGCACCCCATGGTGGACCCACACTCGCCTGGGGCGATAGCTATGTCCATGAGTTTCAGGTGCTGGCGGGACGTGGCTACGCCGTGCTGGCTCCCAATCCACGCGGTAGCTCCGGCTATGGGGAAAGCTTCTGCCGTCGCGTCCTCAACGACTGGGGCGGCGATGACTTCAAGGATCTGATGGCCGGCATCGAGCATGTCATTGCCACTGAAGCCATCAACGGCGAGCGCCTCGCCATCAGTGGACTCAGCTATGGCGGCTACATGACCAACTACGCGCTTACGCAGACCACGCGCTTCAAGGCCGCCGTCAGCCGTAACGGCATCAGTTCGCTGGTCAGCGCCGCACTGCTCTCGGACCAGGCCCTCTGGTTCGACATGTCCATCACAGACAAAAAAGCTGGCCGCCGAGCGTTCGGCCCTCAGCCACCTGGACGCCATCCAGACCCCGCTCCTGCTGCTGCACAGCGCCGACGACCTGCGCTGTCCCTTCAGCGAATCCCAGCAACTCTTCATCGCCCTGCGCAAACGCAAGCAACCCGTCGAGCTCGTCGCCTATCACAACACCAGCCACCTGATGGACTGGCCCGGCATCGGCACGCCCGCTCAACGCACCGACCGCCTGCGCCGCACCCTCCAATGGTACGAACGCTTCCTCTAGCATAGAGAAGAGAGAGGATCCTTTTTGTTAAGGGAATCCTCTCTCTTTTTTATTCTGCCCCCTATGTCACACTTTTGAGCACTCAAACGATGTGTTTAGCGAGATCTCAAACAGGCAGAGGGGAAAATATATATTATGCACCAGCAACGTGACCAGAAAACAACAGGTGCATCCACAGATGCGCTCTTTGAGTGCTATGGGACACCACTCTTTACCTATCTACGCCAGCACACGCGCACACGCGAAGATGCCGAAGATATCCTGCTCGATGTCTTTATTGCCGCCATGGAGGATGCTCATTTCGCGTCGCTTGCTGAACCAGTCCAGGTCGCCTGGCTCTGGCGGGTCACGCGCAACAAAAGCATTGATGCTTTTCGCAAAATTGGTGGACGCCACAATATCCCTTTAGAGCATATTACCAACACGCTATACGCCAATGAGGTGCATGATCCTGAGCAAGCAGCCCTACAACTGGACAAGATAGCACAGCTCAAAGATATATTAGACACTCTGCCAGCACAGCAACAGGAAATACTCTGGCTACGCTTCGGTTATAACTTGCGTAGCCCCGAAATCGCCAGCATTCTTGGCAAGACTGACCTGGCAGTACGCGCTATGCTCTCACGTACCATGAACTTTTTACGCAAATCGCAATTTATCGGTGAGAGGGAGGAATAAATCATGAACCATCACGACGAGTACTTTCAGCCAGACACAATCGACGAACAAACCAGTCAGTCCTCGCCTTCACAGATACAGGATCCTGTCGCCAGCGAACTCACTGAGATGCTGCGCCATATTTACCATCCCACGGTAACAAGGGAAGATCAAGACTCTCTCGCACAAATCAAACAACGCCTGCATGCTACCAAAACTCATGACGCAACGTCTGCACAAACCACAATACCCACTGGCTCTGATCAACCCATCACTTCGTGGACAAAAAATTTCAAGACACACCAGCACAACCCCAAACCACCAGCCTCAAAACGCAAAAGAATTCCTATACTGAATACCCTTGCCGCTACGCTGCTCGTAGGATTACTCATCGGTAGCTGGTTCGCCGCCACTCATTTGCTCCATCCAATAGTCAGCATTTCTACCTCAGGGCACACTATCCCCACATCCACAGTAGCCTCGGAACCTGGCAATATCTATGAGGTATTTAACAATACACTCACCAAACTGGATGGGCAAACCGGCACGACCATCTGGTCACATAAACTTACCAGTCGCCAGTCAACCGATGCACGCAATACCCACTTTATCGTCCAGCAGGATACTGTGTATGCCATGCTTGAACACGACCTGTACGCCTTTGCGGCCAATACTGGTCAGCAACTCTGGCATACCGAAACACAATATAGTGCTAACTTCATTCCAGGCATTAATAACAACGCCTTCTATATTTATCAGGTCGATGGCACCTCCTCAGCCTATACACTCAGCGACGGCCAGCTATTATGGCATAATACGACAAAAATCAACAGCACAGGCTTTAATGTCTCCAACGCGATGCTCTACATCAAGGAAAGTTCCAACCATCTACAGGGAGGTCTCCCGGCCATAATCTTACATGCACTTGATGCCAGAACCGGGAAACAGCGCTGGCAATTCACGGCCTGGGGCTCAACTGGAGATACCCAGTTGGCAGCCACTGTTTTTGACGGCATTGCCTACTTCACCCCCTATCAATACCTTTACGCACTCGATGAGCAGACAGGCAAGAAGCTTTGGGAACAAAAAACCATGGACCAATGGGATTTCTTTACCCATGTTGAGACCAAAGATGGCGTAACCGCTACAGACACCAATTCTGTCCAAACACTAGTTGGTTGCCCGATGAACAATCCCGAATGCAACGGAAAAGACACCGCACGCATCGCTGCCTTCGATAGTCGAACCGGCCATCAGTTATGGCAAAGCGATACGCGCTTCCGTCGCTTGCCAGATAGCAGTAATGTTGATCAGTTAGATAGCTTTGGTAACCACCAGGCCATACCAATCACTAACAATATTTTGATTGGCTACTATCGACCTGCCCCACAAAAAAACACGGACACAAAATCCAATCAATACCATCCATGCCTTCGATGCACGCAGCGGAAAATCAATCTGGCAGTTTTCGATTGAACACCCTGCCAACAATTTTTACGGCACAATTAGTGGAGACAAACTCTATCTGACCAATGGCCCACGGCTAATCACGCTGGACCTTAAGAGCGGCAAAAAACTGCAGGAACAAACGCTGGGAAACATGGTCCCGACAATCCTGGGCATCCGCCACAACCTGCTGTATATTCAGGCATTCAACTCCGATAATAGCATCTTCATCATCCAGGTCCGACGCGCCAACGATCTCTCGCTGGTCTGGACAACTGCGGCTTCAACGCAGGTTCCTCAAGAGTCCGTAGTAGAGCCATAAAGACATTGATCACACCTATTCGTGGTAGGACAAAAAGAGGAGGTCGCTGCACTGCAACGACCTCCTCTTTTTGTCTCGGTAATGGGTCAGGATCACGACTGGAAAATCACGACCATATAATAGATCGAGGACACAACAAGACAAATACAATAGATGCCGGCCACGATCTGCGAGATTTTGTTGGTTCCGGCCACATAGCGTGGGCGCAGACTAAACATGGCCAGACGACCCGTGATCAACAGGATACCAATCAGTAAAAGAAAATCGATAATTTTAATCACGATATTCCCATTGAAGATCGCAAACATCACCACGATACCCCCAAACGAGAGGATCGCGCCCAGGATATCAGCCGCAGCAATGGCCATAAACAATCCCTCGTCATAGGATCGCGCGAGCAGCATTGGCGTCGTCTTCAACATGATGTACAGTCCAGCGACATATGCAACTATACTGAATAAAACCCATAAAACATTTGACATCTAATTTATCCCCAAAAATTTTTGTGCGGGCACCATTTTATTCCTGCTGCCCATGCAAGAATACAGAATTCGTATCAAGACAAATCTATTGCAGCGCTTGCGTCACCTGCATGGCCATTATACCATGCTCACCCATGTTGTACAGTAGATTTGGGCCTTGTGCCCAATTGTCGCTCTACACAAAACACGTACGCGAACAGGATGTGTTGCGCGAGACGTAGTCCTGAGCCGAGACAATCGAGGGCAAGCCTCGAACCTACGGGATGCGTTGCGCCATGGGGATATGAGAGCATGGTGGCTATTCTGGTGGGCATATGTTACAGTGTCGGCAGATGAAAACTCAGAGAGGGAGATTTTGCGCGTATATGGCTGAATTGGTCTGGCGGGGAAAGGCAATTCCACATACCTCGGGGGGTTCATTGCTGACTACGGGGTTTTATCAGCCACAGACTGAGCAGTTGTCAGCAGATCTATGTGCAGATGGCTGGTACAACAGGTTGGTGCATGGGGAGCGGGGCAGCACGTTAGCGGCGCTCCTGGACGAGTTTGCCGGTAAGGTTGATCTGATCTATATCGATCCACCCTTTATGACGGGCCGGACCTTTAAGAATGGCGCGCAGATCCTGACGGGGGATGGTATTTCGTATCGCGATATCTGGAATAATGATCTGGATAGCTATCTGCAATGGCTCTATGAGACGTTCTATTATCTCTATGAGTTGCTGGCCGAGGATGGGAGCCTCTATGTGCATCTGGACTGGCGCGCCACCCATTATGCGCGGGTGATACTGGATGAGTTGTTTACCACGCGTTCGCGCAAGAAAGGTGCCGGACTCAAGAACGAGATTATCTGGCACTATCAATCTGGTGGCCGCGCCCGCAAAGCGTTTGCGCGCAAGCACGACACGGTCCTGCTGTATACCAAATCTTCACAGTATTGCTTCCATAGTGAGCGCATCGGCCAGCCCAGGGGCGACAAGAAGCGCAACCATATGCGCAAAGAGATTGGTCCCGATGGTCATCCAATCTGGACGATCCGTTCGGCGGGCAAACTGTATAGCTATCGAGCAGATAGCACGATGTCGGTTGACGATGTCTGGAGCGATATCAGCCACCTGCACCAGAAGGATCCTGAGCGCACCGGCTATGCGACCCAGAAACCGGTCGCACTACTCGAACGACTGCTGCTCGCCTCCTCCGAAGAGAACGATCTGGTCCTGGATTGCTTTTGCGGTAGCGGCGTCACGCCCGTAGTAGCCGAGCGGCTGGGAAGGCGCTGGCTGGCCTGTGATCAAAATGAAGGAGCGCTTGCGGTGACGCGCACCCGCCTGCTTCAGGAAACCCGTCGCAACATTTTTGCATTACAAAGCGTTAAGAGGATAGAATAGTAAGGAGTATTGCAAAGGATGCAATACCTGAAATGTGGCACTCAGAGCGCCAACGCCGGTCAGTCTTTGCAGGTACCGCAGCAATGCTGAAACAATAGTGCAGCGAGAGTAAGGCAAAAAACAATTATGTTAGAACTTCTGGAACAGCTTTTTCGACAGGTACGAGCTTACACACAGGCAGAGCGCTATGATCGTAAGCAGGTCTATGCACGTTCCCAAAAGCATACGACCATGCAGTTTGACCGTGACGCTGAAGATCTGATCATCAATGGTCTGACCGAGAGCGGACTGGGCTTTGAGATTATCACAGAGGAACGCCCGACCTTCGCCACCTCCGAAAATCCACAATATCGGATTGTTGTCGACCCAATCGACGGCTCCACCAACGTCGAGCGGGGCGTCATGGTCGCCGCAGTCGCCCTGGCCGTCCTCCCGATCGATGCCGCGGTGATCCCGGAGAATGTGCAGTGGGCCCTGGTGGGAGAACTGTATACCGGAACCGTCTTCGAGGCCCAGAAGGGCGGCGGGGCTTTCCGCAACGGCCGGCGCTGTCAGGTCAGTAGTACCACGGCCATGAAAGACTGCGTAGCAGGACTCAACCTGGACGGGCGCAACGGCGATACGCTACGGGCCCTGCTGACCGAGAGCCCGCGCCTGGGCGTGGTGCGCCGCACCGGTAGCTCGGCCATCGATAGCGTCTATGTGGCCAGCGGCACTTACGACGCCTACATTGATATTGGCGACGAAATCACCGGCGAATCCTTCCTGGCCTCCGCCAGCATCGTTCTTGAAGCCGGAGGCATCGTCACCGACCACGAAGGCAAAGCCTTACGTCCTATCAACACACTCAATGACAAGTATTCCCTGTCCTGGCCGGTAGCCAGAAGCTCCATCAGGACATTCTGGCTAAAATCCAGCGCGGCAGCATGGCCTGAAAGGTGTGTAGGCTTGACAGTTATGTTGCAGGGTATATTATTATTAGTATATGTTTAGTCATCAATAAGTCCTTCCCTGTATGTATATGAGCAAGCAAGGATGTCTTTTCACTAATCATAATTTGCAAAGGATATTACATATGTATATCAAGCAAAACATTTCTAAAACCTCTATGCAACGATCACGGTTATCCTCCCTGCTCAGTGGATTGGTACTTTGCCTGGTGCTCAGCGGTTGTCAGATGGCTACTGAGACAAAAGCTGCGCCAATACCGACACCAACACCCACGCCGGCCATTAGCGCCAGCTTACAGCAACAGGGGACGCAGGAGCTTCAGTCGCTACAGCAATGGATCAACACCATGAAACAATATGGTGGACAGACGGATACTTATCAACAGCAATATAATAGCGACCAGCAAGCACTACAGAACGCCAGAACAGCCACCACCTACCAGGCCGCGTTAGACACCACCCGTGGCCATGTTGAAGATATCAAGATGCCCGCGATCAAGGTCGAGCAGCAGAGCCTGCAACAGCAACTCCAGACACAGGCCGCCGCCTGGGAGAAGGATCATCCACACCTCGACACCTTCAACAACACCACCTACAAAATGGGCTTTGAATACGACGACCAAACCGGCATCGGCACCTGGATCAAAGACGACGTTTCAGCCGCCAAAACCTTCGCCGACTACCAGCAGATCGTCGAAAACACCAAAATGTACCTCAACAACTTCAAGGCCATGACCCAGAACGCCGGCGACAAGACCGCGTACAACCAGCCTCACCAGGCCGACATGGACCTGATGAAAACCTACGGCAAGACCGATGGCCGTGTGCTGGTCGTCTCACTCGGCGAGCAATCCATGCGCGTCTACGACAAAGGCACCCTGATCAAATCCTTCCTGGTCACCACCGGCCAGCCCGACAAACCCACCCCTCCAGGAAGCTGGTGGGTCGAAAGTCACCAGACGCACATCACCTTTAAATCCATCGCCCCCAAAGGCGATAAATACTGGTATCCCGACACCCCCATCAACTACGCCATGCAATATCATAGCGACGGCTACTTTGTCCATGACAGCTGGTGGCGTGCCGAATACGGACCCAACACCCAGTTCCCGCACCAGGACGTCTCTGGCGACACCGCCGCCGACGTCGGCTCACACGGCTGCGTCAACATGTCCAAAGACGACGCCCACTGGGTCTATGACCACGTCCAACTCTTTACCGGCATCATCATCTACTAGTACCGGCAGCCTTCAAGGCCAATACGTTTCGGTGAAGCGCATTTGTGACCATAAAAAACATGGTGGAGAAAAGCAGCGGATCGTCCGTGGAGAGGGCGCCACACGCGGAGGCCGGCATGCGGCGTGATGGTGGAGCGAGGGGCTCAACGAACATCGCATGCCTGTGGCGCCTCCACCGAGACGGATCCTGTTTCGTGATCCTCTTCGAGAAGGTACGGGGAGGATCCACGCGCTCTCCAACCACGTTGCTGCGCGAGCAGGCGACGGCACACACGATCCCTGTAGGCGCCACAGCACTGCGAAGTCGTGCTTGCACGCTGGCCTGCGCAAACGCAGCAGTGCGGCCTCCGCGTGTGGCGCCCTCTCCACGTACACATGGCTTGCTGGTCACGTCGAATCTTCTCTCAACATATCGCTAAGTGAAAAGTATTAGCCTTCAAGGCTGCCGGTACACTTTATTCCCAGCTTTCGTCGAGGTGTTGGGTATAATAGAGCAGGCCGCGCTTGAAATATTGGAGTTTTTCGTCGGAGGTGGTTTCGAGCAGATTGGTCAGGACGATCTCCATGGCCTCTTTGTAGTTCTGGGTGTTGTAGAGGGCCATGGCCAGGAAGGTCTGGATGGCTCGGTTGGCAGGAAACTCTCTGGCACCCCGGCGCAATATTTCAATCGCTTTGTCATATTCCCCCATGGCCCGATAGGTGCTGCCCAGGCCCATTAAGCCCCGTTCAAGATCTGGTCCGCTCAGGCCCTGTTCAAAGGACCGCAGGTAGTAGCGAATGGCATCCTGTTCGAGTCCCATGTTGTCGTGGTTCACCGCGAGTTGATAGGTGATCTCGGCATTATCTGGATCGGCGGCACTCAGCTCTAACAGGCGCGTGCGGGCCTGCTCCAGGATCACCAGGTCCTGCCTGGCGCGTCCCTCTTCACGCAGTTGGATCGCTTCGTCTAATTGTTCTCGCGTCATTGCTATGTATCAATTCCTCTCTATACTGCTCGCTTATGCAAGTCTATTGCATGAGTTGTTCGATCCGGGCACAGTGTTCTTCTTCGTGGGAGACCAGGTCGCGCACAATGCTGAGCAGGGTCTGGGTGCCATAGGTTTCGTGCTGGCCGCTGCGCTGCCAGTCCTCGGCAAATAGCTGGCGTAGCACGGTGACAAACTCGATGCGGCGTAGCGTGAAGAGCGTCATCGACTGGTGGATGTCGCGCTGCAGATAGCGCGCCACCTCGGCCCAGCGCCGCTCGTCAAAGGAGACCAGTGGAGCATTGTCCCGGGATAGAAGCATATAGATACGCGTGGTGACTATGTCGTCCACGGCCCGCATGTGGGCAAAAATCTCCAGCACCGTCCACTCCCCCGCAGCCGGACGATACAGAAACTTGTCCCGCGGCTTATCGGTCATTGCCCGCACCAGTCGCTCCGGAATCGCCGCCATATGCTGTACCAGCGCCACAATCTCTTCCTGGTTATCGTACGCCATCGCCAAAGTCCCTTTCACAAGAACGCGTCCATGTCTACATGAAATAGCCATCGACGCCAACCCAAACATCCCGGCAATTGTACTGTACCCACCCGGAGAACGCAAGCGCTTATCTTACCCACTCTGCGGAAACAAACTGGTCAAGAAAAGTGGAACTGATCACAGACAAAGCGACACAGCTTGATTAAAATGTATAGTATAACTCTATGTATATTATTGGATAGACACACACATATAATCCATCTATAGAAATATGCATGTACAGGGGGGACGGTGGGAATGACAAAAAGTTCTGGCCAGCACTCGCTTGAAATCGATTGGTTGATGCCACAGACACGTGAGATCCTTTTTCATGCCGGCAAGAGGCCAGGCAGGCCGGGGCCGCCTCTATTCAATTGGAGCATCTCCTGCTAGGGGTGCTCGCTGAGGGCAGTAGCCATGAGGCAACGCTGCTAAAGAATTGTGGCTTAGATGTGGATACGCTGCGCGCCCATATCGATGCCGTCTATGCCAATACTCCTTTGTCCAGGGAAGATGATCCCCCACTCTCGCGCCAGGCCGAGGAGTGTGTGCAGAACGCCATCGCGATGATCACCTATTATCTGACCCGCCATCGCCCATCCGCCAAAGTCGCACCCAACCAACTCATCCTCAGCATCATCGCCCATCCCGGCAACCTGCGACTCCAGACGGCCTATCCCATCCGAGTCGCCACGCTACGCCAGCAGCTCATCGCCGACATGGAACCCGAATTCTTACGCCATAGTGATAAACTGCTGTTATCCCTACGCTCCCAACCTGCCAGAGCATCCCAGGAACGCCATACTGAGATCCATCATAAACACCATACCAGCCAGGAGAATGCAGTCGACAAAAGCGAGCTGACCTGTAGTGCCTGCCAGCAGCCTATCCAGGCCGCCTGGAAATATTGTGCTTATTGCGGCCACCAACCCGCCAAAATCTGTCCTCACTGCTCTGCCCCTCCGTGGCCGGGGCCAGATTCTGCATCGAGTGCGGCCATAAACTCAATTAAGGCACCCACGCTGTCACATCAACCAGGGCTGGCTCGTCACTACTATAACACAACAAATAGGGCCGATTGAGACCACACTATTTCAGCAAGGGAGCTTGTTTTATGGATAAAAGTATATCGAGCAAAGAACATGAATGGTTAGGCGAGCAGTTCGAGAGCCATCGAGGACATCTCCGGTCCGTGGCCTACCGCATGCTCGGCTCCTTGAGCGAGGCCGAGGACGCGGTACAGGAGTCGTGGCTGCGCCTCAGTCGCTCTGATACCAGCGAGATCGAGAACATCGGTGGATGGCTCACGACCGTGGTTGGACGCGTCTGCCTCGACATGCTGCGCTCCCGCAACTCGCGGCGCGAGGAACCCCTGGATGAGTATACGCCCGAGCCGACAACGAGCGCCGAGATCGATCCCGAGCAAGAAATACTGCTGGCCGACTCGGTCGGGCTGGCGCTGTTGGTGGTACTCAACACCCTGACTCCTGCTGAGCGGCTCGCCTTCGTGCTACACGATCTCTTTGCCATGCCATTCGAGGAGATCGCGCCCATCGTGGGACGCACCGCCACCACCACCCGGCAACTCGCCAGCCGCGCACGCCGCCGCGTACGGGGCACAGACACCGAACAGGACACCGATCTCACCCGGCAAGGTGAAGTAGTCAAAGCCTTCCTCGCCGCCTCACGAACCGGTAACTTCGACGCCCTGCTCGCGTCCTTGATCCAGATGTCGTGTTCCGCGTCAACCGTGCAACCAGGACCAGAGAGGTCCATGGTGCCACAGCCGTCGCCAAA
Source organism: Dictyobacter vulcani (assembly GCF_008974265.1). Lineage (GTDB taxonomy): Bacteria > Chloroflexota > Ktedonobacteria > Ktedonobacterales > Ktedonobacteraceae > Dictyobacter > Dictyobacter vulcani. Next base: position 398,252 of record NZ_BKZW01000004.1, on the reverse strand, counting down.
CAATTCTCAGGCCGTGCCCGAGAAGCACAGGTTGCACTCATAGATGGAGCCATCGGAGCCGTCGTAGCCCCACTTGGACATCTGGGACTCGTCTTCAAGATCACCATCACCCACAACAAAATAGCCGAAATCAACGTCATCATCGACCCCGAACAACTCAGCCAGCTCGAACTGGCAATACTCGAAGAGTAGCGGCAGGTCTTGTGCCCAATACGTTTCGCTTAAGCCCAGAGACGGTTTGATCCCTAGAGGAGATGAACGAAAGTAGGTTCGACCCTTTGGGTCGATTGGTTCCCTGCATACTATCCTTGCTTGACCATGAGTAAGCTATGCCATGTTAGGCAATGCGTTCGTGTGGGGGGAGACAATCGACCCAAAGGGTCGAACCTACCATTTGTATCTTTCTTGATCATTTTTGTATGCGTTGCTTCATGATCATGCCACCATTGTAGCCATTCCATCCATAACCGAAATGTATTAGGTCTTGTGCCTGCCGCTACGTGAGGGGGCGCAGGTGGGCGCGGAACTGCATCGCCTGAGAAAGCGGGACCCGGGCTGTCCAGGTGCCGGTATCATAATCGAGGGCCCCGCCAGCTTCTATATGCTCCAGGATCAGCCCTGTACCTTCGAGCAGCAGGCGCAGATCCTGGGGCGAATAGCAGCGCAGCGATTGGGTGACGCGCTCACCGGGCTCCTGAGGTGACCACCAGTGATCGAACAACCGGCATGCGTCGGCGTCAAAGTCATATTGGCGCACAAAGGTAGCGCGGGACATCTGACGACCCGCAGCCCTGGCCCAGTACCACGGTGTATTGATATCAATCAATGCTGTTCCAGTTGGAACAAGCCAGTCAGCAATACGCCGGAGGAGCACACGCTGATCCTCATCGCTGCCAACCCCAAAGCCATCCCAGTAGCAGACAAGATCAAAGGTCTCTGCAAGCGTCAGCGTATAAAAGCTTCCCTCAAGTACGCGTAGACTCCCAGGATCCGCCCGGGACGCCAGGCTGCGCGCATGGGCGGCGCTCCCGGGAACAAGCTCGATAGCCGTAACATCATGTCCACACTGCGCGGTCGCCTGCGCACTCTGACCACCACCGGCCCCAATCTCCAGCACCCGTCCCGGCTGTCCATCCAGAGCAGCCGAAATGATATGGGCCCGCTCACGATCCTGGTCCGCCATGGGACCACTATAGACACGCGCTAACTGATCTTGCCGAGCGTAAAAAGCTTCAATCCATTCCATTGTTTGATCATCCTTCCTCTGCTTAAAATCGACCGCAAAGTAGGCCAGATCTACGCGTTGACGGTGCCAACATCAACAGGACAGAGTGGGCCGACATTCGCGTGGTGGAGTGGAACCAGGGTCAGGTCATTATATCTAAAGGCTACGTGTTCGGTACCGTTGACATTCTGATACCAGAGCAGGTCATAATTCCCCTGAGGAATTCCTGTGAAGGTGAAATCTCCATTGGCGTTCATGTCCGTCTTCAGCGTGGTGTGGTCCCAGAGACTAAACATTTGATCACTGGTCATATGGCCACGCAGGCCCTTGACGAGCGACATGCGAGTAAAGTGCCGGTCTGGCACGTCGTTGACAAAATGGCCCGTGACATTTTGCGGCTGCTTCAACGCATTGTGGGCATTCTTGCCTTCGGTTGTATCAGCAAAGTCTTTGTCGAGCCGTTGATAGGTAGTCACCGCCATGCTGCACGCGTTGGTCAGTTGGTCCTTGCCAACATTCCAGAGGGACGTGGCATCCAATCCCTTCACTTCTTTCTGGCAGGCCGCATCACAATAGGAAAGCGTTAAGAGCTTGTCGAAGCTCTGCATGGCATCACTATATTTACCCTGCTGGAAATTCTGCTTGCCAATGGCTACCCTGGCCTGTACTTCACCTTGATGCGCCCGCTGCAACTGATCGGTCACAGTCGGGAAATCTGTGTAGACCGTCGTAAACCGGGTGAGGCCTGGGTATACAACCCGGCTTTATTCAGGGCCAGTCCCCATGAGGTGTAGGTGCGCGCTAACGCCTGACTGTCTGGTTTTTTTCTCGCCGGCCAGCGTATATTGATCGATCGCGTCGTGCCACTGCTCATGATTTTCAAAGTAGCTCCCCTGCAGCATATGCAGGTTGGGTTGAAGCACATAGGTGAGAAGTGAGCCAGCGAGCAGGACCACAATACAGAGAATCGAGACGATGCCGCGTGCCATGTTGGTGGAGAATGCGAGGCGGCCCCGCGTACGCCCGACCAGACGATCGGCAGGAGCAGTCCGATGATCAACGCGACGATACCAACCCATGCGGCACCGGCGGCCCAATCGCCTCCCCCCAGAAAAAAACAGATCGCTAAAACGATCACGATCAATACAATGCCACCGCTATATGCCCATAACGGCATTGGTCGCCCCATATTACTGGCTAGCGGCGAGGGAGCAGTATTATGCGCTGGTGGCGTCGGCCACTGATTGGCCGTCGTGTTCCCATAAGTATCAAAATACCCCCCTGTCGGTGGTGGGGGCGGCGGCGGCGCATAGCTCGCGCCAGACATATACGCTGGCGGAGGATAGTCTGCTCCCGATTGAGGAGGATAATTCGGCGGCGGCGGCGCATAGCTCGCTCCCGGCGCTCCCGCATAGGGCGGATAACCGGGCATATTCGGCGCTGGCGGATAGCCCTGCGGGGCAGACCCGCTCCCGATGAGCGCGATGGCATGGTGGGTCCATTATTATCTTTATTCATCTCAAATGGCGTTAATGGTTGTTCATTATCATGAGAAGAGTCCATTCCTGATAAAACCTCCATGTGATCGGATAAAAGAAAAGAAAAATACCTTTACGGGTGTATGACGTGTGCCTGAATAATGGGTAACGCTGCAAGGAAGTTCATCTTATCACATTCAAATTCATCTCTAATTGGTTATCATAACAGCTTACACAGAATTATAACTGTGAAATGGTTCACACTCTAAAAAAGTGTCACGAGCAACCATCCAGTGTCGCCCGACTTGCCTGATTGTGCGATACTTAAGAAGGTAAAGTGAGAAAGGATAGACTGAAAGATGGATCTTCAACTATTAATCAAGGATGAACTGCAACGCTGGAATAATCCTTATCCACTGGAACAGATTTTTCGGACGGCGGATCCAGCTGCGGTAGTGGAGCAGATCGATGCGTTCTGTGCGCGCGAGTTGGGTAGCGGATCGCGGATACGCTGTTTTATGCGCTCAGTATTGGCGTGGTCTGTGGTCTCCAGTTGCAGAATGGCACACAGATCGTGTTGAAGTTGCTGGTCCCACCGCCTCACTGGCACATTTGCAGGATGTGGTACGCGTCCAACACTATCTACTGTCCGAGGGCTATCCCAGCACGCGTCCAGTCTACGGCCTGCACGACTGCTGGATGGCGTGGCGCTGGTCGAGGAGTTCGATGATCAGGGTGAGTATCATGATGCCCATGAGCCACAGTGGCGGCAGAAGATGGCCGAGTTGCTGGCCTGGCAACTACAATTATTGCGCCAGCCGGACCGGATTGCTGGCATAGATGTACGGCATTTCGATTTCCGCCTGCACCCGGTACACTCTGGGGCAGGCCGCACAGCAATATCTTTGATTTCGAGGCCACCACACAGGGAGCCGAGTGGATCGACGAGCTCAATAGAGCGGCCCGAGCGATCATGGATCATGGTGCCGGCCAGTTACTGCTTGGTCACGTGGATTGGAGCGCCAAGCATATCCGCTATCTCGGACAGCGAGCCCACGTTGTCTATGACTGGGATAGTCTGAACCTGAACAAGGAACCGGTCCTGGTGGCCCATGCAGCCATGACCTTTACCTACATTCCCTTTTTGCCGGATGTCGCCGACTCACCAACCCGTGAGGAATCCCTGGCCTTTATCGCGGACTACGAGGTGGCCCGTGGCTCGGCCTTTAGCGCCGCCGAGCGACAGACGCTGGGAGCCGCCATGACCAGTACCATGGCCTATGGTGCCCGCTGCGAACACAGCCTGGCACCCACTGAGCGCAACTATCCAGCCGGCAGTCGCCGCGCTATCCTGGCCCACTACAAAAACGGATTTTTACACGCTTAACACAGCAAGACACGACAAGGATGCAACTATGTCACGAACACGCGGAGCCGCCGCAGTCTTACGCAACAACAATACAGAAATACTCCTCGTCCTGCACCACTGGCGCAAAGGCGGATCCTCATGGATCCTGCCAGGAGGTGGCCTGATGCCCGGCGAACATCCCAGTGATGCCGCGGTACGCGAGCTAGCCGAAGAGACCGGACTGCACGGCAGGTTGGTACGCTTCCTCTTCACCATCCCCTATGATATCGGCATCTCCTGGACCTATCTCGTCGAGGTCGAGCCAGATGCCCAGATCAGCCTGGGCCATGATCCCGAGGACATCAAATCCAAACACAAAATGCTCCAGGACGTAGCCTGGTTTCCCATCGCAGAGGTTGCCCACTATCCTGAGATCCAGAAAGTTATGCAGGCCCTGCAACACATGCCATAAAAATTGCGCTTTTTACCTGTCGCTGTACCAGGGTTGCAAAAAGCTGTTGTGAAAAAAAGCAGCGGATCGTCCGTCGAGAGGGCGCCACACGCGAGGCCGGCAGGCGGCGTGATGGTGGAGCGAGGGCTCAACGAGCAGCGCATGCCTGTGGCGCCTCCACCGCGACGGATCCTGTTTCGTGATCCTTTCCGCACCGGTACGGGGAGGATCCACGCGCTCTCCCACCACGTTGCTGCGCGAGCAGGCCACGGCACACACGATCCGTGGAGGCGCCACAGCACTGCGCGTCGTGCTTGCACGCTGGCCTGCGCAAACGCAGCAGGGCGGCCTCCGCGTGTGGCGCCCTCTCCACGTACATGACGCTACGCCATACAGTCACCATTGACGTTTTTGCGCGTTCTTTTTTTCTCATCCTTTTTCTATTTATCAGCTTGCTTGCTGCTCCTGACAGGGAATATACTCTAAACATATATCAACCAGCGCAAAACTCCGCCATTCAGGCTATGTATATGTATAGGAGGAAATTAGCGATAAGGGAACAGGTATATGCAAGAGCAACACGCGGCACTGGTGGCCGATCTGACTCAATGCGACCGGGAACCAATCCAGGTTCCCGGAGTATTCAACCACATGGGGTGTTACTGGTTCTACAAGAACCAGACTTTGTGATCCTTCAGGTCAGCGCAACAACACAAGAGATACTCGGTATAGCACCGGAAAGTCTGCTGCATGTTCCACTCAGCATTCTTCTCGATGCTGATCAGCTTATGTCATTCAAGGCCTCGCTTACCCGGGTAACGTTAGGAAATAGTCCACTCTATCTGTTTACGATGAAATTAAAGGGCCAGAAACACCTTTTTGATGGCATCGCTCACCGCAACAATGGTTTCCTCATTCTTGAACTAGAATGCGCGCCCGATGTCGCATCATTTCAGGCCAAACAACAATTTTCACCGGAGATTTTTCACTCTATCCAGTCAGCCTTCACCAGACTTCATCAGGCTGCGACGGTAAACGGTTATAGTCAGATGATCGCGGAGCATGTGCGTGACCTGACTGGCTTTGACCGGTAATGGTCTATCGCTTTGAGGAAGATGGCCACGGCATAGTAATCGCGGAAGACAAACGCGACGATCTGGAAACCTATCTACACCTGCATTATCCGGCCTCAGATATCCCACAGCAGGCGCGCCGCCTCTATCTGCTCAACTGGCTACGCCTGATTGTCGATGTCAACTATCAACCGGCCCCGATCATACCTGAGCTTAATCCTGCCACAGGCAAGATACTCGATATGAGCTATGCGGCATTGCGCAGCGTTTCACCCGTCCATGTCCAATACCTCAAGAACATGGGGGTCCAGGCCTCGATGTCGATCTCTATTGTGCGTAATGACCGGCTATGGGCCTGATCGCCTGTCATCATATGACGCCACACTTCGTGTCCTATGGTCTGAGATGTGCCTGCGAAATTCTCGGACGCGCCATGTCGCTACAACTGCCAAACGTGGAGGCGCAAGAAGATGCCAGCGAGATCATCCAGGCGCAAAAGGTACAGGCCACGCTGATTGAACTCCTCTCTGGCGAAGAAACATTGATTCACGGTTTGACCAGACATATGCCCACCGTGCTCGACCTTGTGCCCGCAGCGGGGGCCGCAATCTGTATTGACGAAGACACTCATCTGCTGGGGAAAACGCCACCGGCACTCGTCATCAAGAAAATCCTGGACTGGATTCTGAAGCAGCCAGAACGTGAAATATTCGCCACCAGTTCCCTCTCCCATCTTTATCCTGAAGCCAGGCCATGGCGAAAAGAGGCCAGTGGGGTTGTGGCCCTGCTCCTCTCAAAGTCCCACCGCCAGGCCATCCTCTGGTTCCGCCAGGAAGTCGTTCAAACCATCGAGTGGGCGGGCAATCCCGATAAACCCGTTAAGATAGATGGACAGGAAACCCTCACACCACGTAGCTCATTCGAGGCCTGGAAACAGACCGTGAAAGGCGTGGCCCATCCCTGGAAACGGAGTGAAGTGGATGCCGTCCACGACTTTCGCAATGCCTTGCTGCACGTCGTGCTGCGCAAATCTGAAGAACTGGCACGTGTCAACGCGGAACTTGAACAGAGTAATGCTCAATTAGATATTTTCGCCGATATTGCCTCGCACGACCTGAAAGAGCCACTGCGCGGCATCCACAACTACGCCCACTTCCTGATAGAGGACTATCCGATTGGCGTTCCATTGGATGAGGAAGGCATTGCCAAACTGCAAACATTGATCACCCTGACCCAACGGATGGAAGACCTGATTAACTCGTTGCTCCATTACTCACGACTGGGCCGGACCGAACTGGTGCTGCAGGAAACAGACCTCAACGAGGTCGTCCACCAGGCATTGGAGATGCTCCATCTACGGCTACGGGAAACCGAGACCCGCGTGAAGCTTCCCGCTCCACTGCCCGTGGTCTTCTGTAATCGCGTCTCTATGGGAGAAGTCTTTTATAACCTCTTAAGTAATGCGATGAAATACAATGACAAGGCCGAAAAATGCGTGGAAATTGGCGTCCTCCCCTCCAGGAAACCAGGCAAGGTCCCGCCAACCTTCTATGTGCAGGATAATGGCATCGGAATCTCACCCGAGTATTATGAGTCGATTTTCAGAATGTTCAAACGCCTGCATGGACGCAGCGAATATGGCGGTGGCACCGGAGTTGGACTGACCATTGTTAAAAAAATCGTTGAACGGCATGGGGGAAAAATCTGGCTGGAATCAGAGGAGGGAAAAGGCACGACCTTTTATTTCACTTTAAGTCCAGAGGTGAAATAATATGAGCCAGCACAACACAAAACATACCATCCTGGTAGCTGAAGACAGCGAGGAAGATTTCATCACCCTGACGCGCCTATTCAAGAAATCAGCCATGCCCTATCGCCTGTTCCGCTGTTCCAGGGGAGAGGAAATATTAGATTTCCTCTATCAGCGCAATGGCTATGCTGCCCCGGGAACAAGTATGACACCATCGCTGATCTTACTCGATCTCAATCTGATCGGACTGGATGGGCGCGTCGTACTCTCACGCATCAAAAGTGATCCATGTCTGAAACATATCCCGGTAGTCATTATCACCACGTCATCAAGTGCCCGAGAAATAGAGCGCTGTTATCAGGAGGGGGCCAGCGGTTATTTACTCAAACCAGTCAACCTGGACCACTATGCGGCCGCACTCAACAACCTGCTCAAGTATTGGTTTGAGACCGTCCAGTTGCCAGAAGCGAAAGTGTGAGGTATACATGTCAACAGCCGTCCGAACACGTACCGTATTATTGATCGAGGACAATCCTGAAGACCGGGCTATCATCCGGCGCTATTTGTCGCATGACCCCAAACAAACCTATACCCTCGTTGAGGTGAGCCGAGGTGAGGATGGCCTGCGTGCCTATCAAGAGACGCCACTGGATGTGATCCTGCTCGACTATTATCTGCCAGATATGGATGGGCGCGTATTTTTGGAAGCCCTGCAGCAAAAACAGAGCAGCGCCTTGCTCCCGGTCGTCGTGATCACAGGCCACAAAAGCGAAGACCTGGCTCTTGAATCACTGAGAAGGGGTGCCGTTGAATATATTACGAAAGATGGTCTGACGGCTGAATCCTTACGGCTGGCCCTGCATTCCGCCGTTGAGAAAGGCATACTCCATCACCAGGTCGAAAAAAAGCAGCAGGAACTAGAGCAGACAAATGCTCTACTCAGAGAACAACAGGCACAATTGTGTCTCGCGCTTGAAGCGGCGCACAAGCAAAAGCAGGCCTTCCAGATGATCGCAGAAAATTCACCGGACATCATTGCCCGCATTGACCACAATCTGCGCTACTGCTACGTCAATCCGGCCGCGACAACCATCACTGGCCTGACTGCAGCCGAATTTTCTGGCAAGAACAATCGCGAGCTAGGCATGCCTCCCACACAGGTCGAGGCCTGGGATACAGCCCTGAAGGCGGCCTTTGCGACCGGCGAGATACAAAGCATCGACTTCAATTGTCCTTCTCCCAATGGTCTACGCTGGTTCCAGGCCAAAATGGCCCCCGAACGCGACCAGACAGGAGAAGTGGTTTCCGTATTGACGGTAACGCGTGACGTGACAGATCTCTGGCAAGCCCAGGAGGATCTCCACCGTAGCGAGACACGCGCCCGCCACCTGCTGGAGTCCAATATCATCGGCGTCGCGGTCGCTCAGGGAAGAAAGATTATTGAGGCCAACGATGCCCTGCTCAATCTGATCGGTGCTCAGCGCGCTGAGCTCAATCAAGTTGGTATCGACTGGGTAGACATCACGCCAGTGGAATATAAGCCACTCTATGAGCAGGCGCTTCATGAGTTACAGACCCGCGGCGTCTGCACGCCCTTTGAGAAAGAATACATACACCGGGATGGTAGTCGGGTCCCGGTCCTGCTTGGGGCGGCCACCATCCAGCAGGATCCCTTGCAATGGGTCAGTTTCATGCTCGATCTCACGACACAAAAACAGGTAGAACATGAGCGTACACGCGCGCTGGCAGCATTCCAGGCACTGGCCGAGCACTCCCCGGACGTGATTACGCGCTTTGACGCAGCAACCTTCCGCTTACAATATGCCAATCCCGCCCTCGAACCCATCCTGGGCATACCGGTCAAGAGCATGATCGGCAAGAAATATTGGGATATAGATCTACCACGCGAGCTCTGCACATTCTTTGACCAGGCGCTGACAGAGGTCGTCACCACAGGCCAGCCAACGCAGATCACCTTCGATTTCCGCGACCGCTACTATCTGGCGCTCCTCGTTCCCGAGGAGGACGCAGCCCATCAGCTCAGTTCAGTTCTGGTCATCGGCCACGATATTACAGAGATGCAAGCAGAACATCAACAGACAGAGGAAGCCTTGCAGGCCCTGATTGCCGTGGCACAGGCACTGGTCGCCAGTCCTGAGCAGCCGAGCGAAAACGGCCCACAGGAAACACAGATGTGGGTGCATACGGCCCAACGGCTCCTCAACGTGATTTGCTGCACGTTTAACTGTACAGTAGCACTGATGATGGCACTTGTCCCTGGAATAGAGGTGATCGACAAGATCATTACCAGCGGCTTCGATCCAGCAACCGACCGCTTTCTCCAGGAAAAGATCTGCGGGCAACGCTTCTCGCAACGCTTCGAGGATGCCACGGTTCCGGCCCGCTTACGCACTGGTGAGGTCGTCGCCCTGGACGTCAGTCAGCCACCCTATCGTGAGCAACGGCTGCGCCACGATCTTTCCGCCAGCCTCTTTGTGCCGATGCGGCTTGGCCGGACGCTGGTAGGGGTAATAGTCCTCTACGCGGCCGAACAACTGCACGAATTCACCCCGGAGGAGCGCGTACAGGCCGCCGCCATGGGGAATCTCGCCGCCCTGCTGATTGAGCGCGAGCGCTTCTTCATCGCCCACGAGGAAGCACACGCACGCGAACTGGTAGCTCAGGAGGCGGCCCGACAGATGGACGCCTTTCTCGGCATCGTGAGCCACGAACTCAAAACTCCGCTCACATCCATCAAGGCCAATGTGCAGCTATCCATACGCCAGTTGCAGCGGCTGCATACACAGAGTGTGGACCAGAATCCGATAAAACCAGAGCCACTGGCGTCTATCCTGGAACTGCTGGAGCGAGCCAAACGGCAACTTGACAAGCAGAATCGCCTGGTGAACGACCTGCTCGACATCTCGCGCATCCAGGCGGATCGGCTGGAGTTGCAGGTAAGCCTGTGTGATATGGTCCAGGTCGTGCAAGAGGCCGTGGAAGATCAACGCATGCTCACGCCAGCGCGACAGATCGATCTACATACCTCCGATCTGGAACTGCCAGTCTTCGCCGATGCTGGCCGGCTGGCCCAGGTCGTCACCAACTATCTCACCAATGCCCTCAAGTATTCAGAGGCAGACATGCCGGTCGAGGTGCATCTCAGTATCGAGGGCCAGATGGCACGTGTAGCCGTGAGTGACCGTGGGCCTGGCCTGATGCCAGACCAGTTACAACACATCTGGGAACGCTTTTATCAGGTTGCCGGCATTACCGTCAAAAGTGGCTCAGGCATCGGCCTGGGACTCGGCCTGCATATCAGCAAACAACTCATCGAACGCCAGGGAGGACAGGTCGGCGTCGACAGCATCCCGGGCCAGGGCTCAACCTTCTGGCTCACCCTCCCACGCGCCTCGTCGTCGTCGCCGTAGCAACAGCCCTCGTGGCCAATACGTTTCACTTAAGCCAGGGACGGTTTGATCCCTAGAGGAGATGAACGAAAGTAGGTTCGACCCTTTGGGTCGATTGGTCCCCTGCATACTATCCTTGCTTGACCATGAGCAAGCTATGCCATGTTAGGCAATGCGTTCGTGTGGGGGGAGACAATCGACCCAAAGGGTCGAACCTACCATTTGTATCTCTCTTGATCATTTTTGCATGCGTTGCTTCATGATCATGCCACCATTGTAGCCATTCCATCCATAACCGAAACGTATTGGACCTCGTGGCTGCCGTTACGATAAAAAGGTTAAAAGAGGTTGAAGACGCCGCCGAGGGATTCCCAGCCATTGGACCAGTTGGAGCCGTTCCAGGCTTTATGGTACATGGCGTTGTCGGTTCCCAGTCCGAAGATGTCTAATCGATTGGATCCCCACGAGACGACTCTGGCAGGACTATTGAAGACACCACCCAGGCCTTCCCAGCCACTGCTCCAGTTGGAGCCGTTCCAGGCTTTATGGTACATGGCGTTGTTGGTACCCAGTCCGAAGATGTCCAGCCGATTGGGGCCCCAGGAGACGGCAGTGGGTTGACTATTGAAGACACCACCCAGATTCTCCCAGCCACTGGACCAGTTGGAGCCGTTCCAGGCTTTATGGTACATGGCATTGTTGGTGCCTAATCCGAAGATGTCTAACCGATTGGGGCCCCAGGAGGCCACGCTCGGAGCGCTGTTGAAGATGCCACCGAGCTTCTCCCAGCCACGGGTCCAATAGGAACCGGTCCAGGCTTTATGGTACATGGCATTGTCGGTTCCCAGTCCGAAGATGTCCAGCCGATTGGGGCCCCAGGAGACTACACTCGGTGGACTATTAAAGATGCCACCCAGGTTTTCCCAGCCATCCGTCCAGTAGGAGCCGTTCCAGGCTTTATGGTACATGGCGTTATCAGTACCCAGTCCAAAGATGTCCAATCGATTCGGGCCCCAGGAAACCGCACTCGGTGGACTATTAAAGACGCCACCCAGGCCTTCCCAACCACTCACGGAAGGAAACCATTGGGAGCCGTTCCAGGCTTTATGGTACAGACTATTATCGCTACCCAGGCCAAAGAGATCCAACCGATTCGGACCCCAGGAAGCCACACTTGGAATACTGCTAAAGACGCCACCAGACCCTCCCAACTACTGACAAAAGGCGACCAATGGGCACCGGTCCAGGTTTTATGATACATGGCATTATCAGTGCCGATACCAAAGACATCCAGGCGATTCGCGGCCCATGTTGAGGCCCCCGCACTGGAGGCGCGCGGATGCGCCGCAGCCAGAGCAATATCATCAAACACAGGTAAAGCATGGAGTGCCAGCATCGCACCAGCGACACCCGCCATCATCATACGCCGGGATATCTTATTACCTGTCAAGTTGAATAAAGACCAAAGGTGAGATTCATACTTTTCCATTAAAATCGAACCTCCTATATCAATACAAGTACATTTTTGTTCTTACTCTATCTTTATTGTACTGATACACCCAAGGAGGCATACTAATACTATCCGAGGCCAGACGAGCAACCAGCGGATCGATTTTCCTGGCCTGCTGGCAACGATAGCTCGGGAACAAATTGGTGGCGGAGAACGTCATTGATGGTAGAAGTAAGTGTTTTTTGAAAAACATGCAAGGAGTTCTCAATTATGCAGAAAAATTATCGCGGGCTTTTACTCAGCCTGCTCCTGCCAGGGCTTATCTTACTACTCAGCAGTTGTGGCAACCAGGCGCAGTCCACGCCTGCCGCTGCGGCACCAACGGCTACCAGTACACCAGCACTGGCCAAAAAAGTCGTACCCGCCCCGGATCAGATCCAGATCAAGATCACGCAAGCCGGCTCGAATGCGTTCCGACCAATGCTGCTGCTGGCAGACAAAGCACAGGTGCTGAAATTCTATGCACTGATTAAGACCTTGCCTGTCATGCCCGTTGGCCGGACATTGTGTGTACGCACCACCGGACCATCGTACCGCCTCGTGTTTCAACAGGGTGCCACAAAAGTAACCACGCTAAAAAGCCGATCGCTTTGGCTGCAAACCCGTCACCGTTGACAACGAGCAACGACCACGGGAATCCACCGATGAATTCTGGCAGCAAGTTGACCAGGCCATCCATAATGCCAAACCACAACCTCAAACCCAATCATAAAAAACCAACCAGACAAGCTATGCCGCCACCTTCCAGGCCCGAGGGTGGCGGCATTTCCATGGCCTGTGCGGAAACAACCCACGCTCTATGTGCGTCCTTTATCATGAAAATAGAGCAACATTTATCAGATAGATATAGAAGGAGTTCTCGGATATGAAACACAAACAGCGCACATTTCTCTTGAGCCTGCTCCTGCCAGCGCTCGCCCTGTTCCTCAGCAGTTGTGGCAACCAGGCAGAAGCAAGGCCGACCGCACAACCTGATCAGCTCCAGATCCAGATTATAGAAGTTGGTTCACACACGCCACACCCACTACTGACCTATAGCAACAAGCTCCAGGTCCAGAGGTTGTACACCCTGATTTATACCTTTCCGTACATGCCAGAGCACCAGCCATGTACCATGGAAATGGGACCATCATATCAACTCATTTTCAAACAACACGACTACCAACTCGTCACCATGAAAGCCGATCGCTATGGCTGCAAACCCATCACCATCGACCACGAAAAAAGAGCCGGCAAACCAATAGCCAGTTCTGGCGACTCCTCGATCAAGCCATCAACCACTCCCTCCCATACGACCATCCACACCCGTAGTACCGGCAGGTCTTGAGCCTAATACTTTTCACTTAGCGCTATGTTGAGAGAAGGTTCGACGTGACCAGCAAGCAAGGTGTACGTGGAGAGGGCGCCACACGCGGAGGCCGCCCTGCTGCGTTCGCGCAGGCCAGCGTGGGAGCACGACTCGCAGTGCTGTGGCGCCTCCAGGGATCGTGTGTGCCGTCGCCTGCTCGCTAGCAACGTGGTGGGAGAGCGCGTGGATCCTCCCCGTACCGGTGCGGAAAGGATCATGAAACAGGATCCGTCTCGGTGGAGGCGCCACAGGCATGCGCTGCTCGTTGAGCCCCTCGCTTCACCATCACGCCGCATGCCGGCCTCCGCGTGTGGCGCCCTCTCCACGGACGATCCGCTGCTTTTTTCACAACAGCTTTTGCAACCACAAAAGTGCTTCAACAAAACGTATTGGGCTCAAGACCTGCCGCTACGAGGGGTGGATGTGTTGTTGGAGGGTGGTTATGTGTTGCCAGTAGGCACTGAAGGCGGCTTTGCCGGTTGTGGTGAGACGGTAGCTGGTGGCCGGGATTTTGCCTTTGTAGTACTTGCGGATCTCAATGTAGCCGGCCTCTTCAAGCTGGCTGGCCTGACGGCTCAGGTTGCCTTTGGTGAGTCCGGTAGCCACACCTAGAAATTTAAAATCGGTTTCCTCGACGCGACTCAGGACGGCCAGGATCATGAGTCGCGCCGGTTCATGGATAATGCGATCAAGCTCTTGCACTGGCTGCAAGCCTGATTTGAGTTGTTCGGGATCCAGGGGAACACCTACCTCTGCTTCTTCCATCTTCAGACTTCTTTCCCTTCATCAGGTAGAGTCAGCTGGCGAAACTCGCGGTGCTCACGTATACCATAGACGATCATGGCGAGCGCGATTAAGGGGAAGAGCAGGGTTCCTCCGAACTGTTCAAGACTCTGGACCTTAAAACTGCCGCCAACACTATTGACGATACAGGCAACCAGCAAATAGATGCCCATCACAAACTCATCGTTCGTACGCAGGTAGCGCCAGGCAATCCAGGGGATAAACAGGATCGAAGCCAGAGCCAGGATCCAGTAGAAGGGCTGACTGTATAACTTTCCATGAAGATGGTCCAGCTACCGATCCGCTGGGCCCGCTGGATCGATTGGAGCTGCAACTCTTCCATTGTGATGGTAGCTTTCTCTTTAGCCGAAACCAGTTTACACTATAAACTCCATGCAAATATACACCGGTTCTCTGGCATTGTCAAACTTTCCTGGCGGGATAGGTTTGTGGAAAACAAACAACAGGGACGTGGAAAAATGTGCACTATATTGATGAATCATGCATGTACAACGGCTCTTGCCTCTGGTATAAAGAGATGTGACCATTGTGTCAGGCGATAGGAGAGAATGCCTTGAAAAATTCCAGGTCGGCACTTGCTTCTTTTCAGGTGGGCACTTCTCTCCTCACATCTGAAAGGAAAATCTATGCGAAATGTATTCGCTATCCGTCGAGGAAACGTAGGTATACAAAACCGCCCCCAGGCTATACTACGGGCGCTACTTTTCAGTCTCTTATTGTCAGGCGTGATGCTTGCCACTGTCTCGGCCCATCCGCAGGCGGCGACCAGACGGCATATCCTGCCTGCCGACCTGGTTATTCACTGGTCGGTGCCGCAGACATTCCAGATTTCACACGTTGGTGATACACTGCCGTTCAGTCTCATTGTCAGCAATCATGGCGACCAGCTCACGGGTCCAGTGCCCATCTGGATTACCGCAAAGATACCTGGCGGGCTCACCAATCTGCAAGTCAGGAGCAACAATAATGTCTGGCATACCACGTACACGACCAGTCACTTCACCACCATCGTCCGAGCCTACTACACCGGTATCCTTCCCTTGCGGGCAGGCCAAAGCCTTACTCCGCTTGTTATCACCGGCCGCTTCACCAATAATGCCGTACCTGACCTCACACTGCAGGCCACGGTGAGCAGTCCCGGCGACACCAATACAAAAAATAATAGCGATTCCTACACCATCGGAGTCGCACCACGCGCGATCAATCACCACCGCTAAGCCGCTACAACAAGATGGCGCCCGATGCCGGGCCGCCATCATCCTCATGATAGGTTCAGTCAGTATATTCGAGCTTGATATCACCTGTATTGGTATTGATGGTAAGATCAGGAGATGAGGCCGTGGTCGGTCCGCTGGGGGCCTGACTCACCTGTCCATTCACGGTATGCGCGGTTACCTTTGCTGGGGTTGAAGCGAGTAAACCAACATCGACATTGCCGCTATCAGTCGTAAAGGCATATGTTCCCTTTTCTGCCAGATTACCCTTAAAATGAATATCTCCACTCTTCGTCTGCAAACTCGAACCATTTTCAAAGCGGGCCTGATCCACAGTGATATCACCACTATCGGTATTGACATTGGCCTGAGCGGCAATATTATCAATCTCGACATTTCCACTCTTTGTCTGCAGAATCAGATGCTCATCGGCGGGTGCAGTGATATCAATTGTTTGATTACGGTGCTCGAACAGACCACCCCGCTGATCAACCTCGTTTAGCGTAATCGTGGTACCATCCGTGTCACCTTTAAACGTATCAGATCCAATGGAGGAGACACGCACAACGTTGCTGGTGCCAAAATGAACATGGATGTCCGCGCTCGTGGCATGCAGATTCACTGTCGTGCCTTTAAATTCCGTCACATATGAAGGTGCCTCTGAGTGCGGACTGAGGCGCGAAGAATAGTTATGATAGCCGAGCGCTCCCCCCAGAAACATGACGCCCAGAAACATGACGCCCAGCACGACTGCGATCCAGAGACCACGCCTGGAGCGTCGGCGCGGCCTGACGGACATGGGACGCAGCTTCTCGCCCTGCGTATGCGGATCATAGTGATAGCCCTGACTATAATCGGGCTGCTCGCGTGGATCATGGTTGACCTCTCTTTGGAGCGGAGGCTGCTCATACTGACCCACCGGTGGGCCATCCTCATGAAACTGAGATTGCTGCTGCGACATACTGGTCCTCCATAACCTGCCGTTATTATAGATAGAAATAAATATGCAAAATAATAAAAGCTAAAACAATACTTATACTCTATACGACTCATCAACAATGGTGTTGCAGAAGAGCCAGCGGGAGGAACTACCTGGCAAAACACAGATAGAAAACGAATAAGGGCAGAGACAACAAGAAGTGCAGTCAGGCCGTTTTTCAAAACGGCCCGCGCTCCATTATCTGGGACTTTTACCATCATACTCGACGTTGATGTCACCGCTGACAGTATTCACGGTGACATCGGGTGAAGCGGAATTCACGGCTCCACTATCACCTTTATGCACATCACCGCTCATAGTATCCGTGGTCACCTTTGCCGGGGTTGAAGCAGGTAAATGGAGCTGAACCGAGCCGCTGACGGTATTAAAATCGTACGTGCCGTGATTTTCCAGGGCACCATTAAAGTGGATATCGCCACTGGTCGTCTGCACACTGGAGCCATTGGCCAGCGTCACCTGATCAAGCTGGATATCACCATTTACAGCGGTAATATTGACTTTACCAGTCACGCCAGCAACCTCTACACTCCCACTGGTGGTCTCAATATTCATGCTCATGCTTGCAGGCATAGTGATATCAATATCTTTATTCCCATTCCCAAACAGATCTTGTCCTGAGCCTGTCTGTTCAAGCGTAATCGTGGTTCCATCCGAGCCGCCACTGAGAGGAGCGTTGCCACCGGAGTTGATTTGCACATTGCCGCTGTTGCCAGTATGGACATGGATGTTAGCGTCAATGGTGCGCAGGTCCAGCACGGTACCCTGATATTCCATCATCTTTGCAGGCGGAGGTCCTCCGGGTTTACCATCCATGTGGTAGGGACCAAAATGGGGGCCAAAATGGGGAGCTGAAATAGGTTCATGGCCATTGGCAGCGAAATGCGAGCTCATCATCCCCATAAACAAAATAAGGCCGATGACAATTGCCACCCACCACTTGCGCGAGGAGCTTTGGCGCGGCCTGGCTGCGGGCTGTAACTTCTCAGCCTGTGTGTGCGGATCATAGTAATAGCCCGGCTGTTCGCGTGGATCACGGTTGACCTCTCGCGGCATCGGAGGCTGATAGTACTGGGAACCATACGGATGCTCTGATGGGCCATCCTCATGAAACTGAGACTGTTGCTGAGACATACCGATCCTCCGTCATCAATCGCTATCATAAATAAGCTCTTATGCACGCCTTGAAAAAGTGGAACCGTTGACATGATTTATACGACTGACTATCGGCTATGTTACAAGAAGAGAAAGAAGGTTGATATATTCAGCAATAGCAGAATAGCGTAGATCACCAAAGAGGAGGAGATGGGCCGCCTTGAGAAACGGCCCACGCGGTGCTTAGAGGAGGCCGCCCTGGTCTGATGACTGGTTGCCATTGCCTGTGGCGGGACTGCCAGGATTGCCCAGGCCGCCCATGCGGTTAGCCGCCTCGGCTTCAAGCTGCTTCTGCAAACCATCCAGTATACCCGAGACCGCCTGTTTAGCTTCTGGAGTAAAGCGCTCGCCACCGGGAACGCGGCCGGCATATTGATCGATCACATCGCCAATATGGCCCTCAAGCTGCTGCCGTGCACCATGCAACGAATCACCAATAAAACCTTCTGTCTGTGGATTTCCTTGATTGTTCATCGTGTTTATTCGCTCCTTCAATAGCAAAGACGTTACTTGCCTTTAGCACGATTCGCAAGCAGAAACCGCTTCTAACAGAAAGAAGCCTATATTTTCAGTAGGTTCGATCCTTTGGGTCGAACCTACGCGTTTTCACATTTCTTGATCGTTTCAAATGAGGCCTATCTCTGGCCAGGCGACAATTTCGCCAACAGCATCCAGGGATTGAATTTACTCTTAACGTTATCATAGCACATGTTTCACTGCTTGCACATCGTCCAAATGAGCGATCTATTTTTACTGTCCAGGCAGTTATACTACGAAAGCAACCCTCGCATTCAAGCCAGCAAGATTATTTGTTCAAACACAGGAAAGGATTCGATATGCATACTGCCGAGATCGAAGCCCTGCTCACCGCCCACGTAGCTCCACATGAACCAGGCATGGCCGTAGCGCTGGTAAAAGATGGCCAGATTCTGTATCGCCAGGGCCACGGCTTAGCGAATCTGGAGTGGGAGCAGGCAGTGACGCCACAGACGGTCTTTGGACTAGGATCAGTCACCAAGCCTTTTACGGCCACACTGATTATGTTGCTGGAGCAGCAAGGCAAATTACGGCTTGATGCTCCCATCCAGACCTATCTGCCGGACTATCCACGCTATGAATATGAGGTCACCTTGACCCACCTGCTGACCCATACCTCTGGCATACCCAACTTCGTGACGCAGCCTGGCTTCTGGGAACATGGTGCTCACCTGCAATCTGTCGCGGAAATCGTAGCGAGCTTCCAGGATCTGCCACTGGAATTTGAGCCGGGCACCAGATATAGTTATTGCAATTCCGGGTATGTACTGCTGGGCTGCATCATTGAAAAAATCCTGGACCTGGACTATGGCCAGGCGCTGCAGAGCATGATTTTTGAGCCACTGGAGATGACACATTCCTCATATCTCCAACGAGAAGACATTATCCCATATCGAGCCGGCGGCTATGAACGCAATGCGCATGAATACCAGAATGCACCCTATATAGCTACGGCGGCCCATTACGCGGCGGGCGGCATCGGTTCAAGCCTGGATGATTTGTTGCTCTGGCAGCAGGCTCTGCGTGCAGGACGTTTGCTGGACCATCAACTGCAGGCACGCATGTATACCCCGCTCACCTTCAACAATGGCGAGCGTGAGAATTATGGGCTGGGCTGGGGCATCGGCAGTTATCGCGGCCACGCCTATCGCAGCCACGCCGGCGGAGTCCCAGGGTATTCCAGCTTCATCTGCTACTTTCCCCAGGACGATCTGAGCATCATCCTTCTCTCGAACCGTGGGGGCTTCAACTGCGCAGAAGTCGCCCGCCAGCTCACCAATCTGGTACTGGATCTGCCTCCGCTCGCCCGCACCACCGTTGAGCTATCGCCCGAGCGCTTCAAGACTATGGCCGGCACATATAGCGGGATGTTCGGTACGCTGGATATACAGCAGCAGGGACAGCAACTCTATCTTCAACAGTCAACCTTGCGTCCGCTGATCCCGATCAGTGAGAGCAGTTTCTATCTGGCCGAAGATCCCGATGTTGAGCTACACTTTGAGCAACCTGATGCCCATGGACATTATCGCCGCCTGCGTAAAATCCAACCTTTCTTCTGGTTCACCGTCACTCGCTAATGCCTGGAAAATCTGTCGCGTGGGAATAGAATCACCGGTCGGTTTGCTTATCATATAGGGATTTATCATGATTCTACGCTATCTATTTTCTATAGGACGCTCTACTTGAAAGGATTTACAAATGGCAAATACGAATATGCAGGGCAAGGTCTGCCTTGTCACCGGGGCTAACGGTGGCATTGGCAAGGTATCCGCGCTCGAACTGGCGAAGCTAGGCGCGACCGTGATCATGGTCTGCCGCAATCGCAGCAAAGGCGAGGAGGCCCAGGCCGAAATCAAGCGTATCAGCGGCAATCAGAACGTGGACCTGCTCACCGCGGACATGTCCTCGATCGCCTCGGTGCGCCAGCTCGCCCAGGAAGTCACAGCAAAATACCCACAGCTGCATGTCCTGCTCAATAATGCCGGCCGCATGAACAACAAACGCGAAGTCTCCGTGGACGGCATCGAGAGCACCCTGGCCAGCAACTATATTGGCCCATTTCTCCTCACAAATCTACTGCTCGACCTGCTCAAAGCCAGCGCACCCGCCCGCATCATCAATGTGAGTTCTACCGCCCACAAAATGGGCAAGATCAACTTCGATGATCTCCAGGCCGAGAAAAACTACCGTGGCTTCCCGGTCTATGGCAACAGCAAACTGGCCCTGACCCTCTTCACCTATGAACTGGCCCGTCGCCTGGAAGGTACTGGTGTCACCGTCAACAACCTGCATCCCGGCGTTATTGCTTCCGGCTTCTTCGGCACCGGCCTGCTGGGCCGCCTGGGCAGACTCGTCATGCTCACACCGGAACAGGGAGCCCAGACCTCGATCTATCTGGCCACCGCACCCGAAGTCACCACCGTCAACGGTAAATACTTCGAGAAAAGCAAGCAATCCACCTCCTCCAAAATCTCTAACGACGAGCAGCTCGGCAAACGCCTCTGGCAAGTCACCGAGGAACTGATCGCCCAGAAATCAAGCCAGACAGTCAACGCATAATCCCGACGTAGCGGCAGCCGTCAAGGCCAATACTTTTCGGTTAGCGAGACGTTGAGAGATGGTTCGACGTGACCAGCAAGCAAGGTGTACGTGGAGAGGGCGCCACACGCGGAGGCCGCACTGCGACGTTTGCGCAGGCCAGCGTGCAAGCACGACGCGCAGTGCTGTGGCGCCTACAGGGATCGTGTGGATCCTCCCCGTACCTTCTCGGAGAGGATCACGAAACAGGATCCGTCTCGGTGTAGGCGCCACAGGCATGCGCTGCTCGTTGAGCCCCTCGCTCCACCATCACGCCGCATGTCGGCCTCCGCGTGTGGCGCCCTCTCCACGGACGATCCGCTGCTTTTCTCCACCTATTTTTATGGCCACAAAAGCGCTTCAACGAAACATATTGGCCTTGAAGGCTGCCGCTACGCGAGGGCAAACCAGCCGATGAGGCCGGAGATTGAGATCAGGATGCCGCAGCTGATAAAGATGATGGGGACAGAAATAAATTGTCCCAGGTAGCCGGCGATGGCGATCGAGAGCAGGCTGGCTCCTGATGAGCTAATGTCGAGCAAGGATTGGGTTCGTCCGATCATTTCTCGCGGGGTGTTCGTGATAAAGATAGGACCAAAGCCGACCTGCAGCCCTCCCTGGGGGGCAAAGATGACAAAGGCCAGGATGATGGCGGTAATATACCAGCTCTGACAGGCATAGATGATGATACCAACGCCAAGCAGGAACAGGCTTCCGGCAAACAGCTGGCGCGCCTGCAGTTTCTTGGAGAAGAGGGCCGCCAACAATGTACCACCAAGCACACCGGCACCAGCAGCGGCCTCGATAAAGCCATAGATAGCTGGCGCCGCGTGCAGGTTTCGGTTGACAAAAACCACATCGAGCGCGTTAATAGCACCGCCACCAAGCATGGCCAGCGCCAGCATCAGGATCAGTGTGAGCAGGATGCGTGAGCCAAGCGCGAACTTGAGTCCCTCCACCAGCTCTTTCAGGACACTACCTGCTGTCGTGGCCGTCATATTTTCTGGCGTGGCTGCATAGGGATGCAGCACCTCACGCGGCGCTCGGATGTTGAAAATGCAGAGCGCGGAGACCAGATAGGACGCAGCATTGATGGCCAGCGCGAAAAATGGTCCAAAGGCAAAGTAGAGCGGAGCCGCCAGCGCAGGACCCAGAATCAGGGAGCTCGCGGAGACAGATTGACTGAGCGAAGAGGCCTGCATTAAGCCTTTTTCCGGCACAATTCCTTGCAGGAGCCCGGATTTGGCAGGCATAAAGAAGCGTCCAAAGCAACTCAGCAGGAAGACACTGCTATAGATCACCGGCAAACGCAGGTCGGCCGGTGCCAGTAAAGGCAGCAGCGCCAGCATGGTCCGACAAAGATCAGAGACCAGCATCGTGGTGCGCCGATTCCAGCGATCCACAAACACGCCAGCCAGGGGTCCCAGCACAAACATCGGAATACATTGGGCCAGCAAGACACCACTGACCGCAGTCGCCGACCTGGTCAGACTAAAGACCCAGATCAGCAAGGTCGTGCCATAGACAAAATCGCCGATATTAGAGATAGCCTGGCCACTAAACAGCCAGGCGAAATTGCGATTAACCCAAAATGGGAGTTTCTGTTCCTCATCCTGTGGCGTAACAGACCGAATATCCTCTGTGGTCATTGTATTCCCCTCCTATTGGGACGGCTATCCTTGATCAATCCATAACGACTGTTTGGCTCACAACACCTGAGTGCTCATGAAAGAGCACACAAGGGGTCGCCTCCTGGCAGGATCTATGGTATGCTTTGATCAGTTGGAAGCATTGCGATCTTCCAGAGCAAACATCATGATAACAAGCAAGGAAAGCATCATGACTGATATGCATTCAACGCTCAGACAGCCCAGCGCCTTTTTGCCAGTCGCTATGTCGCTGGTCGCCCTAACCCTGGTGCTGGGCAACATTGCACTCTTCGGTATTGCCCGTCAAGCCGATGAAGGCGCGGCAGCCCATATCTGGCAGCTCCTCATGGCGTTACAAATACCGATCATAGCCTTCTTCGCCATCAAGCATTTACCACGGCAGCCAAAGCAAGTGTCACTGGTCCTGGCGATCCAGATTCTTTGTGCCCTTATCGCTTGCGCTCCCGTTTTCTTGCTCAGACTATAGCTCCAGCCTAAAAATTCCACTGTTACTATTTGTCAGGACGGCTGCACCCATCTTTCCTATGAGAGTTTCGCTTCCAATACTTTGCGGACCGCGGGCGTAGCCTCGAGTTTGCCGATCAATTTCAGCTTCTCGATTGCTCGATCAGCCAGCTCTACTGATACGTCAGCAGCAATAAAGCAGCTCCCGACCACCAGGAGGTGCAAACGTTGTCCATCGGCCAGTATGTGCTCCAGATCCGCCTTATTATAGTGGACCACTCCGACGATAGACTTCGAGAGAACGGCATCACTCTGGGTGACTCGGTATAACTTTGCGCGGACTCCGCCACTTTTCTGCTCTGTTGTTCTAGCTGACTGGTAGACGGCACGGGATAGAGCATAAAGACGCTATGCAGGGTCTCGCCTACTTGATCGCGGCGTTGTTCATAGGGCGCAAGTAAGGCAAAGATCTGCTGATAGAGCTGCGTCTGTTCTTCATGGGTCGCATAGATCTCGACCTCAGCCAGCAAAACATTGGCCCGCTCATTCTTCTGCTCAACCGCCTGGCGCATGCCACGCAAGAAGCCATCCTTGACATCATCCAGCATCCCCCAAGCGCAGCCAGTAGATCATCGGGCGGAGTTGCCAGCAGGATCTCTGGCGGCACACGAAAGCTATGCGCAATCGGCTGATAATACTTTTCCAGAATCCCACCCTTCTCACGTGTCTCCACCAGTTGGACCAGGCCCACCTTCTCCAGCTCGCGCACATGATAATGTACCTTCGCCGGAGCCATCTCCAGATGATCCCCTAGCTGCTTGGTCGTCATCGGTCGATCACGCAAGATGCGTAAAATACTCACCCGCAACGCATCCGAGATCGCCCGCAACTGCTCCAGATTCTGGAGCTCATAAACTTCGTCCATATAACTATCCTTGATCGATTAAATTTTCTTGATCATGCAATAATAATAAATCATGCAATTCTTTTTTGTCAATAGCTGAAGCAGAAATATGCACGGTCTTTTTGACATTGCCTAGAAGTTGTCGAGAGGATGGCTTGACAATGAGCAGGAATCCCATTATATTTAAACCGGTTTATACTGTAAACTGGTTTAAATATAATGCAGAAAACGTAGCTACGATCAGATAGCTACGATGAAATTGCGAGTAACTGCAAGGAGCGCAAACATGGCAGAATCTTCTTATGAGTACGCTTCAAAACCAGGCTTTGGACAGGCTCTGGCTGCCCTGCCTGGTCAATATTTGAAAGTACTCACACACCCTGGAATCAACACCTTTGTGGCAGAAAAGAAGAAGGGCAGTTGGGGCATTGTCTGGTTTCAACTGCTACTGCTGGGTATACTCAACGCGTTAATTATAGGGGTCGCTTACGTTATAGCGCCATCCGACCTGAGTAGCGTCGCCAGATCAACAGGAATGAGTGTACAGGATCTGAAAAATGTGGTAGTTATCACGACCGCGATATTGGTTTTTGTGCTGACCCCCATCTCTTTTCTCCTGTCCGGTGGTGTTCTCTACCTGATTGCCAGGATAGTCGGCGGCAAGGGCACCTACCTGCAACAAATCTACGTCACTCTGCTCTTTGGAGTACCCCTGGTGCTCTTGAGCGCGCTACTCTACCTTATTCCTGCCACAAACACATGGCTACCATGGCTGCCACACCTCTATAGTGTGGTGCTGATGGTCCTGGCAATGATCGCGGTCCATAGCCGCAAGTTTGCGTAAAGCAGAAGCAAGCCAGCACACGTCTATCGTTCTACTACAGAAATGTGGCCTCTCAGTTCATGTCTGAGACGCCACATTTCTGTTAACTGGTCGAGTCGCAAAGCCCGATACTATGGATTCTTCGTGTCTGCATTGCCATGCAGGTTGATCTGGAAGTAGATCTCTTTGGTGAAATTGCCATAAACACCGTCGATAGTATCGCTGAGAGGATTGCCGCTTCTGGGTACAGTGAAGGTTGGAGAATGACAGAAGTCATCATCCGAGCAACCTGGCAGACTGGAGATATCAAGCTTGACCACAGGAGCAAGCTGCGTGCCATCAGTGTCGGTGTCACTACCAGGATAAATATTGAGCGTCTTACCATCTTCACTCATGGTGATCAGATAGAAGTGGCCCTTCGTATCCTGGGTGATACGCACTTTCTGACCATCGGTAATGTCCTGTTTCACGTCTTTGATGATCTTGCCACCAGCAATCACCACGTGATGTGGTCCATCATACAGGTTGTTGTAGAGGATATGGACACGATTATAACTATCGACATAGCTATCAGTGAGATAGGTTACATCGATATCATTATTATTCTGTGGCTGTACCTCAGCAACTTTGATTTCCTGCAGGACTGGATGCGACACATCTTTAATATAGAAATATTTGATGGCATTAAAGACATAGTTGAAGTTCCCCGATGCTGAGGGAAAATTCAGCTCGGTCCGCTTGACATCACGCATACCCACAATGGTCATATCATTGTGCTGGCCTGGAAAGAAGAAGGCATAGGTATAGCGATAATCGATATCGCTCTGATGGAAGGTCCACTGATGCGTCGTCACACAATAAAAGGACCACAAGAAGCTACCCGGCTTATCAGCAGCAGTCTGGAAGATAACTATGTTGCCTTTAGCATCAATACTGCTACCACTATAGCCCTGATCCTTGAGCCAGGAACCGGCTACGTTCTCGCTCTTAAAGGTCTTCCCGAGATCCGTTGAGATGAGATGGACAAGCGTCCCATTGGTCCCCGGCCAGGTAAACAGGTGCAATTCATCATGGGGTCCGCGCAAAATATTGATCGGCTCGGTTCCCGCATTACCGTGTTGCAGGTCCTCCCACGTAGCACTCGTCGTCCGGTGCAGCAGATGCCACTGCCGATTCTGCAGATTCTGGCCCGCATCGATAGTGACCGTAAAGAGATCACCGGTCGAGGTACGCACAAAGCGACTTTTCTGTACACCCCAGCTATTCGGTACATAGGTATCATTCTGTCCAAACGCCTGGTCGGTGACCTGTTCCAACCTTGTCAGGACAGGCGTCCCGGTCAGCGGCACCGGCGTCACGGTTGGGATCGGCGTTGGCGTACCTGTTTCTGTAGGGGTAACGGTTGGGGTAGCTGTGGGGGTCGGCGTTGGACTCTTCGTCGGTGCAGGAGTCGGAGTACTGGTAGCGGCAGGTGTTTTGGCCGCATTATTTTGAGTTGGCACAGGGGTTGGGGTTTCCTGACTGACTGGTGGGTTCATAGCCTGGGTATCTGTCGGCGATGCAGAAGTGTCGGGATAATCGGTTGAGGTCGGATAGGTTGTATCGGAAGGCGTCGATGTATTGCCGTCTGTTGGTGAGGTGGAAGGATCAGTAGTAGGAGTCGCGGTCTCGCTGGGTGGCTGCGTCGCCGACGTATCGGGCAGAGTAGCCTCGGGAGTAGGCAGCTCCCCACCAATATTGGCCTGCAGCCGTCGCGAGCTGGGCTGGCTGGCTTGCGCAGGCCGGACTTCACTATAGATAGAGGCCAGCGAAATCAGCAAGATCAGCAGCACCAGAAAAAAAGCGGCCATCCGTTCACGGTGTTTCCAGAATAGTGGAAAGGCCTGACGTATATTTTGTCGACTAAAAAGCTGCTTTTTGGATTGAAGGAAAGCCAAAAATCGCTTCGGTACCTGTAAAAGTTGAAGCCACGCCCTACGAATAATCAATAAAAGTGCTTTCAATGTATCAGTTTCCTTCCTTGGAGAACTTTCTTACTACTTCAATTCCATAGCGAATCTTTACCGCACAATACCCTTGCTTGCTTTTAAAAAAACCGCATAAAGCAAAAGAGTTTCTTATCCATTAAATACATTAATCTGATTATATGCCCTCAGAAGAATTCTTTCAACCTCCACATGTTTCCATTTTATTTGTAGCAACGCCGCCATGAGCACGATTATGCAATCCTTTAAGCTTAATTTTATTGTTATCCGTATTAAAATATTTTAGTGGGACTGGCAATAAGATACTCTGTGCGCCAGCATGACGAGCGCGTTTGCATTCTGATTGGAGATGGCGTAGGCTATAAAGATAAAAGATTGAATATTTTCTTTTTACAGTAGCGAAGGAGTTTCATTTACCATGGATTATGGGGTTATCGTTCCACAGGGATGGCGTATGGATCTGGTGGGGATCAGCGATCCGGTTGAGGCCTATGAGGCCATGACGCGCGTGGCGCAGGAGGCTGAGGCACAGGGCTATTATTCGATCTGGCTGTATGATCACTTTCATACGGTTCCGACGCCAACGCAAGAAGTAACCTTTGAATGCTGGACCAGCACGGCTGCCCTGGCTCGTGACACCAAACGGTACGCATTGGACAGATCGTGACCTGCAACAGCTATCGCAATCCGGCCCTGCTGGCCAAGATGGCCAGTACGGTGGATGTGCTCAGCCATGGTCGCCTGGACTTTGGCATTGGCGCGGGCTGGTATGAGCATGAGTATAAGGCCTATGGCTATGACTATCCTGATGCTCCGAGCGCCTGCGCATGCTGCGTGAGGCCCTCCAGATCATCCTGGCCATGTGGACCCAGGAAGAGGCTACCTTTGAGGGGAAACGCTACCAGGTCCGTGGGGCAATCAATCAGCCTAAGGGTGTCCAGAAGCCACATATTCCCCTGCTGATCGGTGGAAGCGGCGAGAAAGTCACGCTGAAACTGGTGGCGCAGTATGGTGATGCCTGTAACGTCGGTGGCGATATCGCCAACATCAAACACAAGCTGTCGGTCCTGAAAGACCACTGCGACGCACTGGGTCGGGACTACAACACGATCCGCCGCACCGCTATCGTCGACGCCTGCTCGATTGCCAGAACAGAGGAAGAGGCCATCGCCAAACTCACGGACAGTGAGCGTGCCAACCTCGACAACATGCGCAAATCCAGCCTGATTGGCACACCCGCCCAGATTCGTGAGCGCATCGCCGAATACGAAGAAGCAGGCATCCAGGAGCTGCTCATCCATTTCGTTGACGCCGCTACCAACCTGGAGTCCGTGCGTATGTTCGCCCAGGAATGCATGAACGTCACGAGATAATGTTGACCTTCTGGCCGCTTTCGGCGCTTTCAATAGCGCCGAAGACCATGGCCAGGCTTTTGATGTTGTCGGCGGCGCTGGTTTCGGGCCGGGTACCATTCTGGATACAGGTAAAGAATTCCCGAATCAGACCAGCGTGGCCGCCGACGTTCTGAGTTTCGTAGGCGGGGATGTCGATGTCCTGGTAGTCGGAGATGAAGCCGCCGGTGGCTTTGACGATCTGAGCCTGCTGCTGGCTTCCACCGTCCCAGCTAACACTCCCCCGCTGGCCAATGAAACGCCAATCACATTCCCAGGTAGTGGCGAGGCCGTTGGCACACCAGCTCCCACGATAGGTGTAGACAATCCCACCGGTCATCTCGAAGATAGCCATCGCGGAAGCATCGCGATCATACCAGGAGCCGCTGGGATTCCATTCATGGCAATAGATCGAGACAGGATCAGCCCCGGTTAGCAAGCGGGCCGCATCAAAGGTATGGATGGCCATATCCAGCAGCAAGACATGCTCCATATGCTCTCGGAAGCCGCCAAAATGGGCCCCGATGTAGAAATCGCTATTGACCGTCGTCAGTTCACCAATCTGTTGTGTGGATAGAAAATGTTGGATCCTGCGGATAGCCGGATCATAGCGCCGATTCTGGATCACCGCGAAGATCTTGCCTGCCTGCGTCGCGGCCGCCAGCATCTCGCGGGCGTGCACCATGGAATCGGCCAGCGGCTTCTCGCTGAGCACATGGCAACCATGCTTCAAGGCGGTCATCGTAATCTCGTAGTGGGCCTCGGGAATGGTACAGTTAAAGACCGCATCCACCTGTGTCTGCTGCAACACGCTGGCCAGATCGGTGCTGATAATGGCATCCTGCAACTGGAAATCCTGAGCCTTCTGGCGGGCCGCATCAGCAAAAATATCCACCAGGCCTACGATCTCGACCTCCCGCAACTCACGTACCGCCTGCAACCAGGCCGCGCTCATACCTCCACAACCCACCAGCACCGTGCGAATTTTATTCAGACTCCGCATACATCTTGATCCTTTTGTATATTTTCGCATTGGCAAAACTATAAGAAAATCAAAACAGAATTATCGGCTGTCAGCCCACCATCAATGACCAGTGAGGAACCGGTGACAAAGGCGGCTTCGTCGGAGGCCAGATAGAGCGCGGCATGGGCGATCTCGTCTGGATTACCCATGCGCCCGATTGGCTGGCGCGCATGCAGCTTGTCGCGTTCCTCGTCGCTGGTCGTGGGAAAGTTCTTTGCCAGGAAGCCCTCGACGAAGGGTGTGTGGACCGTGCCGGGACAGATGGCGTTGGCGCGGATGTGCTGCTGCGCAAAATCTATGGCGATCGAGCGCGTCAGGCTGATGACGGCTCCCTTGCTGGCGCTATAGGGTAGACGGCGATCGAGGGCGACCATGCCAGCGACCGAGGCAATGTTGACGAGCACCCCACCCTGCGGCTGCCGGGCCACCATCAGCCTGACAGCTTCACGCGCACACAGGAACACGCCTCGGGCGTTGACACTCATCACACGCTCCCAATCATCCAGGCTGGTCTCCAGAATATTGCCGACATGGCTGACGCCAGCATTGTTGACCAGAATGTCCAGGCAACCATGTTCCTGCACCACACGGGCAAAAACAGCCTGCACCTGAGCTTCGTCAGCGACATCAAGCTGGACCGCCTGGGCCCGGCCATCCTGTGCCGTAATCTCATTCACGACCCGCTGCGCCGCTGCTAACTGGATATCCGCGATAACGACATAGGCTCCCTGCCGGGCATAGAGCAGCGCAATCTCGCGGCCAATACCTGAACCGGCACCGGTCACCAGCGCAATTTTATGGTCTAAACGAAACATCGCATCCTCCCTGTGGCAAAACTTTTTCCTGTAAAAAAGGGGACTTATCGGACATGGGCATTGATGGCTCAACTGTTTTTTGTCAGTGTACCACATGCGAAATACGCCATAGCTGAAATACAGTTGCACGTTCCAGCATTTGAAAATACGAGTTGACAAACTGCTGTTTTTTCACTACTCTTTGTTATATACAATGATTGTCTTCGGGGCAGGGTGAGGAAATGGCTGAGTCTATTTCCAATTCCCGATCGGCGGTAAAGCCCGCGACCTTTTGTAGCGAGAGCTACATTGGTGGACCTGGGGAAGTTCCAGGGCCGACGGTATAGTCCGGATGGAGAAGACAAGACAGTAGAGGCGCTTTGCGCTCGCTTTGGGCCTCTTTTGATAGGTGTGACTGTTGCTATTGCTTGCCTGCAGGTAAGCATGTCTTTCTGCTATGCTGCGGCTGCCAGGAAGAGACCGTTGCCCCTACATGTCCTTCTCCCCTCCTGCCTTCTTTTTTACCCTTCCTGTCCCGTTGGCGTAGTGGTGCTGTTTCCAGCATAGCAAAGGATACGTCGGTGGATGATACAGAGGCAATGCAGCAGGCACTGTTGTGCGCAGCCCGGGTTGAAGGTCGAACCAGTCCTCGGCCCCCGGTAGGTGCGGTGGTTGTACGGGCGAACACAATCGTGGGCCAGGGCGCCACGGCTCCTCCTTATGGTCCTCATGCCGAGGTAGAAGCACTGCTAGCGGCAGGCTCGGCAGCGCAAGGGGCGACGCTCTATGTGTCGCTGGAGCCATGCTGCGTGACGATCCATACCCCACCCTGTACCGATGCCATTATCGCGGCCGGCATCAAGCGGGTCGTGATCGGCACCCTTGATCCAAATCCACAGATGAGTGGTCGTGGGCAGGCAAAGCTGCGGGCAGTCGGTATCGAAACCACCTGCCTGAACCTTGAGCAGGCCAGAGAGCTGGTGCGCCCCTTCGCGACCTTTATTACCCGACAACGCCCCTATGTAACGGCCAAGTGGGCAATGACCCTGGATGGCAAGCTTGCCAGCGGCCATGGAGATGCCCACTGGATCAGTGGATCGGAATCGCGGGCCTGGGTGCACGATCTACGCGATCGCGTGGATGCTATTATGATTGGTTCCCAGACCGCCTCACACGATGATCCACAGCTCACGGTCCGCCTCGCAGCATCACCGGGCGCGATCAGCAGGACCACACGCACTGGTCCGCTGCGTGTGGTAATGGCCACCCATGGTCAGTTGCCAGCCGGACTTCAACTTCTACAGGCCAGACTGGCCGGAGGCACCTGGTTTATCGTGGGCGATGACTGTACACCGGACCAGTATCACTGGCTGGAGGATTGTGGCGCGGGCGTGCATACGGTGGCCGTTGATGCGCAGGGACATGTTGATCTGGCGGCCGCCCTGCAACTACTGGCGCAACAGGGATATATGCATGTGCTGATCGAAGGCGGCTCACAGTTGCTCGGCAGTGCCTTTGATGCCCGCTGCGTTGATCGAGTCGCCGCCTTTATCGCACCCAAGATCAT
The DNA here is from genome assembly GCF_008974265.1 of Dictyobacter vulcani. Classification (GTDB taxonomy): domain Bacteria; phylum Chloroflexota; class Ktedonobacteria; order Ktedonobacterales; family Ktedonobacteraceae; genus Dictyobacter; species Dictyobacter vulcani. The sequence goes on along the minus strand of NZ_BKZW01000004.1, from coordinate 366,773 downwards.
TGGAGGCGCAACCGCCCCACACCCGTTGGCGGCACCGGCCTGGGTGTCATGTCCAAAGCCTGGCAGCTTTCTGATCGTGAGACACACCTGTTTGGTGAGGATATCTTTATTACTGGTAATGTCCATTATACAGAAAAAAGTTAAATACACATACATATAAGACCCGGACAGCCGAGGAGTAGCAGCATGCATCATAAGCCAGAAACAACATTTTTCCATTATCTCTCAGTCCCTGAAGCCATTCAGACCGTACAGGCGGGCAAGCTGTTGTTGATATGTGATGATGAGGGGCGCGAAAATGAGGCCGACCTGTGTCTGCCGGCCCAGTTTGCCAGTCCAGAAAAGATCAATTTCCTGCTGCATGAGGCCTGTGGCCTGATCTGTGTGGCCATGGCCGGCGAGCTCCTGGATAGCTTGCGACTACCATTGATCGCCCATGAAGGCGAGCCATTACAGGGTACGGCCTTCACGGTTTCAGTCGATGCACGCCACGGCACCAGCACCGGCATCTCGGCTTCAGATCGCGCTCACACGATCCGTACGCTGGTAGATCCAACCAGCCGGCCCGAGGACCTGGCACGACCGGACATGTCTTTCCGCTGCGGGCGCGTCCCGGGGGTACGCTGGAGCGCGCGGGCATACGGAGGCGTCGGTGGACCTGATGCAGCTGGCCGGCCTGACGCCGGGAGCGGTAATCTGTGAGGTGCTGGATGAGGCCGGAAATGCGGCCCGTGGTGAGACCTTACGTGAGCTGGCGCGGCGCTGGGATATCGGGGTAATCTCGGTGGAGGCCATCGCCCGTTTCCGCCGTGAGCATCACGTCAGCCGCGTGGCTCAAACCAGGCTCCCCCTGCCAGAGGCCGAGTTCAACACCCTGGCCTATCAAGAGATCTCCACCGGCGAACAGTATCTCGCGCTCACGCTCGGGGATATCGAGGAAAAACAGGAGAAGCCACTGCTAGTCCGCCTGCATTCGGCCTGCGCCACCGGGATATCCTGGGCTCGCAGCGCTGCGATTGTCAGGCGCAACTCCATGCCTCCCTGAAAGCCATCGCCGCCGAGGGACGCGGCATCCTGCTCTATCTTCCCCATGAGGGACGTGGCATCGGACTGGCCGGCAAGCTGCAGGCCTATGCGCTCCAGGATCATGGCCTGGACACCATCGAGGCCAACGAGAAACTGGGATATCCAATTGATGCGCGCAACTATGCCTGCGCCATCGAGATCCTGCAGGACCTGCACATTAGCCATGTGCGCCTGCTCACCAATAGCCCAAAGAAGATTCAGGCGCTGACCGCCGCAGGTATTCGCGTGGAGCGCGTCCCGCTGGAGATCACGCCGACCAGCGACAATATTCGCTATCTGCAAACCAAGTCGCTGCGCATGGGACACCTGCTGAACGCGCAGGCACTCAAACAAACCTATCCAGAACACAGCACCCTTGTTTAAACATGTGGTTAGCACGAGCAAGAAAGTAAAAAGTAGATGCAAGCATCATTTTTAGGGACGCCAGCGCCCACCGAGCTGAATGGTAGTGGACTCAAAGTTGGCATTGTAGCGGCACGCTATAACTGGCCGGTCACCGGGGCCCTGCTGGCCCTGGCCTATGAAGAACTGGTCCGGCTGCATGTCGCGCCCGAGCAGATCGAGGTTGTACATGCGCCAGGAGCCTATGAGCTGGCTACAGTCGCCCAGGCCATGCTCAGCACGCCCCAGCGCTACGATGCCCTGATCTGCATCGGCTGCGTCATGAAGGGCGCCACCCGCCACGACATCCTCGTCGGAGACGCCGCCGCCCAGGGGGTCCAGCGCGTCGCCTCGACAGCGGGATCCCGATTATCTTTGGCGTCCTCTGCGCCGAGACCACCCAGCAGGCCGAGGAACGCATCCCACGCGGCACCGAGTTCGCCCAGGCCGCCGTAGAAATGGCCTGCACGATCCAGCAACTCAAATATCGCGATGCATAAAGAGAATATTGAAGGAGCAACCGAACGATGTTTACAGGTATTGTCGAAGAACAGGGCAGTTTATTAGCGCGTGAAGAGACCGGATTGGTCATCACGGCCCACCAGATATTACAGGATGTCGCGATCAAGGATAGCGTAGCTGTTGACGGTACCTGCCTGACCGTAACCGCCAAGGGCGAGGACTGGTTTCGCGTGGATACGATGCCCGAAACCCTGCGCCGCACCCGCCTTGGCAGCCTGCAACCCGGGGACAGCGTCAACCTGGAACGCTCCCTGCTCGCCAACGGTCGCATCGGCGGCCACATGGTCCAGGGGCACATCGAGGCCTGCGCCCCCATCCTGAGCACACAAGAAGATGGTATCGGGCTGGATGTCGTGATCGAACTCCCAGCAGAACTCCAGAGCTATGTCATCCCCAAAGGCTTTATCGCCCTCAACGGTGTCAGCCTGACCATCGTCGACGTCTGGACCGACCGCTTCTCCATTTCCCTCATCCCCTACACACGCCAGCAAACCAACCTCGGCCAGGCACACCCGGGTATGCTCCTCAATCTTGAAACCGATATCCTCGGCCGCTACGTCGCCCGCTTCCTGCAAACCGCACACCCACAACCGCTGGCAAACACAAACCCTGGCTACTGACAGGGCTTTCCAATTCTCGTTGCAAGCGGGGATGCAAGGGCGGCCAGCCCCTTGCCGGAGCGCGATGGCAGACATGCTGGGAGCATGTCAGTCCTCGCATCTCCTCCCTCTTCTCCCGCCGAAGGCGGGACAAAAAGAGAATTGGAAAGCCCTGGCTACTGATTAGTAGCCAGAGCCTCTGGATAGGAAGTATAATAATATAGAGCATAATTCATGTATATATAACGTTATTCGCGACAGCCAGACCTTACAATTCCAGTAACTTTTTCTGCAGCAAAGCTTTGCGCTTACTGGAGACTACAATATTGACAAGTTGCGACCGTGGCCGATGGTGCAATAAAGGATAGCGATCGACTAAACGATGGCCGATAAACTCCACCAGCAGATAGGCAACGCGCAAAACTAAAAGCAATATGTAGAGTATCATTACAAAAAACATTGGCATACGGTATTCTCCCACACGGTCGATTATCTCGGCCCACGGAACCCATCCCGCAGGTTCAAGCGGTCACATTATGGGTGGGCATAAATTGTTGTAAAACAATTTTTTCGTGCTACTATTGTATTGTATGTGGGCTATTTCTATCTGTCTAGAGAAAATTGTTACTATAATTGTAAATACTACACACCAGAGACTGAACAACTATTGGATAGTTTTAAAACAATTTTTTCATCGCTGATAACAAAAATCACCAGCTAGAAGGATAGAGCGTGTGGGCAGGAAAGATAATCCTATTAAGGTCGGTAATGAGCAAGAACAGGTGGTTGGCGCGTTCCTCAGAGAGCAACGGCAGCTCCAGAATGTGACACTTACCCAGATGGCGGCCAAAACTGGTTACTCAAAAACCTACTTGTCGGCCATCGAAAATGGCAATATTCGCGCCTCGCACAACGTGATCAAAGAATACACACGTCACCTCAACGTCGCCACAGAACAACTTCCTGGCAGTCTGGCCGTTCCAGCCGAGGTCGAGGATGAGCTCCAGGAGCGCCCCTGGAATGTGCCGTTTCAGCGCAATCCATTTTTTGTCGGTCGCAGCCAGACCCTGGAGCAGCTGCATAATCGGCTTTTTGGATCGCGGAAACTCTCCCATGTAGTAGCCATTACAGGTCTGGGCGGCATCGGGAAAACACAGTTCGTGACGGAATATGCCTATGCCTATCGGGCACAGTATCAAGGCGTCTTCTGGATCCGTGGCGATTCCAGCGAGGTCATGAGCGCGGACTTTACTTCGTTGCCGTTTACGACTGGCCTATTAACTGAGGGTGGGCAGACGGCGGATAGCACAAGCAATAACACAGGCCATTTCACCAAAAAGTGGTTCCGGCAGCATCCAACCTGTCTGCTCATTATTGATAACCTCGATGATGTCCAGGATCTGGCTACGCTGGCACGGCTGATTACCCAGCTAGGCGAGACACGCGTACTGATTACGTCACGACTCCAGATCCTCACACAGATCGCCAGATCTTTGAGCTGGACAACCTGAACAAGCAGGAGGGTACGCTGTTTTTGCTACGTCGCACCAATGTCCTGCCTCCCGATGGACAGCTGGCGGACGCTGAAACCGCTCAATGCCAGCTGGCCGCGGAAATCGCTCAGCTGATCGATGGGATTCCCCTGGCACTGGATCAGGCGGGCTCGTATATCGAGGAGACCGGCTGTGACCTGGGACACTATCTACGGCTTTTCAAGCAGCAACGCAGTCGTCTATTGAATCAGCGCGGTGGGTCCGCACTCGATCATCCAGAACCGACCGCCACCACCTGGAACCTGGCCTTCCAGAAGATCCAGCAACATAGCGAGGTCGCACGCGACCTGCTCTACCTCTGTGCCTTCCTGCATCCCGATGCCATTTACCGCGAGCTGATCCAGCAGGGTGCCCAGGCCCTCGGCTTTGCGCTCCGCAACTCCTTCAGCGATCCGGTCGCGCTGGATCAAGCCATCGCAGAATTACGCAAATACTCCATTCTGCGCAAGACCGACCACTCACATACACTCACCATCCACCGCCTCGTCCAGGACGTCATCAAGGAAAGCCTGCATCCCCTGTTACAGCACACCTGGGCGGAAAGTACGGTCCTGCTGATCAATGCCACCTTTCCAAACATCTCTGCCAGCGACTGGCTGCGCACACGGATCGTGGCGCGAAAATATTATGTTCATGCCCAGACAGCCCTGGATATCGCCAACAACTGGCAGCTTGATTTTCCCGAGGTCGCGCAACTCCTCAGCAAAGTCGGCAAATATCTGGAGGAGACCTCAGATTTTGAGGAAGCCGAGAAATGCTATCTACGCGCCATCGCCCTGGATGAGCAGCTAAACACGATTTCCGCGGACACCCTGACGCTGGATTACAATAATCTGGCCTCCCTGTATGAACACCAGGAAAAGTATCGCCAGGCCGAAGAATATTATAAAAAGGCCATCAGCTCGCGCCGTGACGAGATTACCAGCGACCGCTTCACGCCCGCGATCCTGGAAACCATCAGGAACTACACCACGTTCCTGATGAAATTCGAGCAACGCAAAAACGAGGCCAACAGACTGCGGGCACGCACCTCAAGCCAGATCAGCCAGAGCGTCCGCCGCATCACCATCAACGATGACCATCCGGATATCACCTATCATGGAAGCTGGGAAACACGCTCAGAGCAACAGGGACACAAATCTGGCGACTACGGCGGCAACACACACTACACCAATAGTGAAGGTGCCGCCTTCGAGTATGAGTTCACCGGCTTTGGCATCGCCATCCTCTCCGACACCGCCTCGGCTCAAGGCATTATCGACATCTATATTGATGATCGTTATGTACAACGCAAAGACACCAGTCAGGACCTTGAACAACAGCCCCAGACCATCATCTATCACCAGGATAATCTTGAGCCCGGCCCGCATAAGCTCAGCGGAGAAATCGTACGTGGCGCCTTCGCACTCGACGCACTCGTCATCTTCATCTACGATCAATAACCAACCTCATGTAGCGGCAGCCTTCACGGCTAATACTTTTCACTTAAGGGATTGAATGGCTGAAATGATAGCATGACGGTGAAGGAATACCTTCTCAAAGGATCAAGAGAGGTAAAACGTGTAGGTTCGACCCTTTGGGTCGAACCTACCTGTTCGCTTTTCTTGATCCTTTGAAGTCACTGGGCCTCTGATCGGCTCAGATGCTTTCGTCAATCTCGTCCAGAAAAAGGCTTAAGTGACCATAAAAATATGGTGGAGAAAAGCGGCGAATCATACGTCGAGTGGGCGCCACACGCGGAGGCCGGCATGCGGCGTGATGGTGGAGCGAGGGGCTCAACGAGCAGCGCATGCCTGTGGCGCCTCCACCGCGACGGATCCTGTGTCGTGATCCTCTTCGAGAAGGTACGGGAGGATCCACCCGCTCTCCCACCACGTTGCTGTGCGAGCAGGCCACGGCACACACGATCCCTGGAGGCGCCACAGCACTGCGAAGTCGTTCGTGCACGCTGGCCTGCGCAAACGCAGCAGGGCGGCCTCCGCGTGTGGCGCCCACTCGACGTACACATGGCTTGCTGGTCACGTCGAACCTTCTCTCAACGTCTCGCTAAGTGAAACGTATTGGCCTTCATGGCTGAAGGCTACGAGGCGATGAACAGGCCGGTTTCTTTGGTGATGTGGATTGAGCCGTGTTGAGCGAGTTCCTGATCGATCATGGTGCGCAGGGTGTCGAGCTGGTCTGCGGTGATGCTGCCAGGCGCAAAGCAGGAGAGGATGAAGGCGAGCAATGGCTCGGCTTCGGTTACCGAGAGGTTGTTCTCCATGCGCCGCAGCTCAACATGTGGGAACCAGGGTGCCAGTTGCTCGGTACCATTTTGCAGGCTAAAGGATATTGCACCAGCTGAGCCAAGGACGCCATTGAGCACGATGCCGGCACGCTCACAGAATTGTTTGATCTCACGCAGATGTTCGCTGCCATTGGTAACGGCATAGAAATGCCCATTCAGAGTGAGTACACGGCGTACCTCGGCAAAGGCGCGGGCAAGATCGGGGACGTGGTAGAGCATATGGTTGGCGATAACGGCATCGAAGGTATTATCCGCGAAAGGAATAGACTGGGCATCGACCACGGCATAATGGAAACGCTCCGTGCCCAGATTACGTCGGGTATCCTCCAACATACCCTCCGAGAAATCCGAGAGCGTGATCTGCCACTCGATCGGGATGTACACCAGATTCTTGCTCCACAATGGGCCAGGACCACTGCCGAGTTCCAGGATATTATATGGAGCCGGAATAACTAGCTGCTCAAAAATCCAGTGCTGCAAATTCCTGGGATTGGTGCTGAAGCGTTCGTGGAGCTGGATACGCGCATTGAGGCGCACGGAATCATTATACTGATTGCTCAATAAATACTGTTGATCAGACATGTGTGACAAAAGCGTAACCCGCCGCAAGCCGCTGTGGTTTAAACCCAGGCGGATAGGCGGGTTTCTCGTGGGCTTTAGCCCTTGCTTGTTGCATAGAATGCATGGTTGGATTATACTGCATAGGTGCAACGAAGGCACGACAGCACAGGCTGTACGGCCTTAGGAAGTGTTGCCAGGCAAAATCGTTCAAGAAAAGCCTCCCACTGATGCATGCATCAGTTTTCGAAAGAGAAAGGTGTTCACCCTTTCCAGGTCGCCAAACACCCGACGTTGGCTGCACACCCGTCGGGTACGGCATGAAACGGTGAACAGGCATGGCACCGCCCTTCAAGCGAGCAGATGTGTGGATCTGTGCTTGAGTGTATTCCTCACCCACTACGGTCTTCAACGAGTTGCCTCAACGAGGCACCGACTCAGGGGGCCGACTACGTAGGAGTGCAAGAAGCCGCCGCCCCTTCAGGGCGTGCGGAGTGTCACATAGATTGTTTGGACCCTGCTTTCTTCAAGATGGAAATCCACAATTACGCGTCTGGCGCGTAATTATCCAGATGCAATTATATCACCTCGCAATGCATCATCACACATGTTTTGCAAGCCGTTGACGTTGGCCGGGGCAATCGAGGGCATGCCGTGATCGCCTTGGGGCCAGATTATCATTGGTCGAGGCAATCGAGGGCATGCCTCGAACCTACGGGACACGGTGCCGTCACGGTTTAGGGGTGGCGGACGGCGTGGCTGTGGCCGTTTCCGTGGGAGTCTCGGTGTTGGGAGGTGTAGGCGTCAGGCCAGGCAGAGGATCAACGATGGATTGGACGTCCATGCTGAGAAATGAGGCCATGGCCTGATCTGATGACTGGCCGTTGTTAACAAAGAGCGCGACCTGGCCTTTGGTGTAATCATAGTCATCGGTGCTCGCGATCTCGGCTCCATTGACTTTGACGGTGATTCGAGGGCCGTTCATTACGACCTGGATATGATTTTCACGGCCAATGGGTTTCATCGACGGGATCTTGCTGATCCGGCTCAGCTCATCATTCTGCGGCAACTTATTGTCATCCAGATATTCTTTGTTGATGGTAATGGTGTTATTCCCAAAAATATCGATGCGATAATCATGGTCCAGATTGCTATCGCCGCGTAGATAGATGCCCATCTTGTCGTTTTTGTCGACCTGATCCAGTACATAGCTGAAATTAAGCACATAATCACCGATCTGGCCGACAGAGGGCACGTTCTCGATCAAGATTTTATGATCGCTGACAGCCAGTGTGAGCTTGTTGTCTGAGACAGCACGGATATAGCCAGAGGTACTCGAGATCGCCCAGCCGTTGTGATTATCAAGGAAATCTTCATGAAAAAGGGTGGTCGGTGTGGCGGTGGCCGTCACGGTGCTGCTGGCGGTGGCAGACGGTGTCACTGCTGGCGTGGTGGCAACACTGGTAACCGCTCTGGTTGCCGTTGCTCTCACGTGCGTATTCTCATCTCCATCTCCCCTGATTTTTTCAGCAAAAATGACACTACTACTTATGAGTACGAGTAGTAGTAAAGCCATCGAGACCAGAAGTTTTACATATCTCCTCTGGTACTTCTTTTCACTTCCCATAGCAATAAGGCGCTCCCTTGTTTCAATATATATAGTATAAACGAAGCTGTGAGCTTCGCGTTTCTTTTTGGCTCCTGTTGAGAATCTACGGACAGCATTGGTCCAGGGTATGCCAATGTGGACTTTAGTACGGTTCAGCTATTCTGCCTGGTACCTTAGCGATGCGGTAATGCGCTTAAAGCAGGTGGCCTGCCCCGTCTGGCATGTGCGCGACGACCTCTGGCGTGTGTAGCAGTCCTTCGGTGATGAATTGGCGATAGATGGTGATTACCTGCTGGACACTGAGTCGGCCATCGGGGCGGAACCAGGTGGCAACTTCGGTACACATAGCGATCATGGCATAGGATGCGATCTTGACATCGCTGCGGCGAAACACATCGCGCTCCATGCCATCCAGTAACAGTTCCTGGAGCAAGGCTTCATATTTGTCACGCAGGCCCAGGATATAGGGCCGGTGCTCTTCTTCCAGGGCCCGCATCTCAGTGTCAATAATAAAAAATTCCGCTTTGTAGGTCGTATGCAGACGGATATGGTTAGCGATGGCATCGTGCAGGCGTTGGAGAGGATCATCTGTCTCCTTCAAAATATATTCCAGACTGGTATTCAGACGCTGCATATGCGTCTCCATGATCTCGACCAGCAAGGCCTGCTTACTGGGATAATGATGATAAATACTCGCCGCCTGAATACCAGCGATGCGCGCGATGTCGCGTAAAGGGGCGGCATGATAGCCATATTGGGCAAAAAGTTGTACTGCTGCCGCTAAAATACTGTCACGCATGGAACGGCTCTCTGGCCGCATAAGCTCATTTCCTCGTTTCCATCAATCTGCTTACTATTGTAACAGAAATGCTGCAATCAATAAACGTTACCAGCGCCCCAATTTTTCTCATGGCCGCCGCCACCTGATCTCAGACCAACCTGACTTTTGGTAATCCTTGATCGTGTCTGAGATGCTGTTGGCGAAGAAATAGCTTTGTAGCTTATTGCCAGTTGTGCCTGACTCGCGTATTATGGGGAGAGCACATTCGCGGCAAAACCATGCGCTGGCAGATAATATATTCTCTACACAACTTTCGTATGAGGTAAAGAAAGAAGATTTATGGAAACTGAAATAGTTTTAGAGACGAATCAGCTGAAAAAACATTTTGGTGCGGTTAAGGCCGTCGAGGATGTTTCTTTGAGTGTAAAGCGAGCAGAGATCTTTGGCTTCCTGGGACCCAATGGTTCCGGCAAAACCACCACGATCAGTATGATCCTGGGCTTGATGCGTCCTACCGCAGGCGAGATCAAGATATTTGACGAGGTGGTCACACCTGAACAGAATAATGTGTTGCGCCGCGTGGGCATGATGGTAGGCTCACCGGCCCTGTTGCTTCCTTTCACCGCACGCCAGAATCTGGAAATGATGGCCACGATGCGTCCGGATTTGCCCGCCAGTCGCATCGATGAAACCTTAAAGCTGGTAGATCTCTATACCGTAGCGGACCGCAAAGCCAAAACCTTCTCGCTGGGTATGAAACAGCGCCTGGGTATCGCGCTGGCACTGCTCAATCAACCCGAACTGTTGATCCTGGATGAGCCAACCAATGGCATGGATCCTGCCGGTATGCTGGAGATTCGGCAGTTGTTGCGCTCGCTGGCGGAACAGGGCGTGACGATCTTCCTCAGTAGCCATTTGATGCATGAAGTGGAGCAGATCTGTGATCGCGTGGCGGTCGTGCAAAAAGGCAACCTGATCGCCCAGGGATCCATTGCGGAGCTCTTGAAAACAGATCCAATTGTATCTATCCACACCAATGACACTACAGCCACGGTCAAGATTCTCGAACAACTGGAAAATGCCCATTCGATCGAGACAAAGGAACAATTTGTCTATGTCCAGGGCGTGGCAAGCTCACTGGTCATCGAGAAGTTGGTTCAGGAACATGCCATACCAGAGGAGGTTTCGATTACAAAACCAGACCTGGAGAGCGTCTTCCTGACCTTAACGAAATAGTTTTTCTTGCAATTATTGATATCTATTGATCCATTGGTGACATTGGGTATAGAAAGAAAAAATAGCATATGTTCTATAACATCTTGCGTATGGAGTATCAGAAAAGCGTGCGACGTCCTTTCTTCTGGATCGAGATCGCCATTCTGGTCGTAGCAATCATACTGATCGTGGGCCTGCTCTTTATAGTGCAGGGGATATCTGAAACCACCAGAGGCGCGGCCCTGACCATCACCTGGCCACAGGGACCAGATTTCGGACTCGGCTGGCTGTCCTCGCTGGGAAAAATCCTGCTGATCATACTGGTCAGCGTGATGGTGGCCCGCGAGTTCAACTGGCGCACCATCCAGTTGTGGCTGAGCCAGGGCCTGCCACGACCAATGTTGATGGTAGCTAAATGGCTGATCCTGGTCGGCAATGCCCTGTTTATGACAGTGGTCGCGTTAGTAACTTCCAGTCTGGTGACTCTCATTTGCTCATACGCAATCCAGGGCACGTTGCATACAGAAAATCTTGATGTTGCACAGATACTGCTAAGCTATTTGCGCACATTCTATACATTATTACCCTATATCAGTCTGACCTTCTTGCTGGCCGTGCTCACGCGTTCGACGGCTGCAGCTATCAGCATCGGCCTGGTCTATTCACTGGTGATTGAATCCCTGGTTGCACAGATTGGTGGCCTGTTCAATGAGACTGTGGCGCGCATCATCGCCTATCTGCCCAGCGGGCTGGCTCAATCCATCGACACGTTAAACACCACGACGCAGACCGCCAATCCGTCCCCATTTGCGTCAACGCAGGCTTCGCCGACCGTGGCTGCGATTGGCATTGCGCTCTATACCCTGATCTTCCTCGGGCTGGCCATGTTCATCTTCCAGCGCCAGGACCTCACTCAGTAGCTTTCCTCAACGTCTGCTGGCGCAGCAGTACCAGCAGACGCGGGATCAGGAGGCTGGCCAGAATGGCGATCCAGAGGGCGGCGAAGGGTGCAAAGAGCCGTCCGAAGAGCCAGACACCCAGCCAGCCTCCCAGATACCCTGACCCACCACTGATAATCAATAGAAACGGCCAGGACGCTCTGGACCACGCTTGAGGTTGCAGGTGGGCGGCCAGACAGATGAGGCCGATAACCAGGCCGATGACAAGCCAGAGGGATGAAAGCATGAGCACGGGTGTGACGTCCTTTTCTTATGAAGCCGCATACAGCAAATCATTCAAGATACTAAAGAGATGCGTACCATCACCGATCAACTGACCAATATTGAGTCCTGAGCGCATCTCGACATGGTCAAAGATATGGAACTCGACATATTCATGGCTATGCTGCAGGCGCGTCAGTTCGATATCAAAGGCGCGAGTCTCGGTGACAGGCAGCGAGGCATCGTTGCGGTCGTGCAGCAAGAAGATCGGTGCATGAATGTCTTTGATGACGCGCCTGGGCGCTAGCTCGTCAAGCAACTGCTCCAGGTCAGGAGGCAGGGAACGCAACTCGTTATCGACTTGCGTCGGTGTATCGCCTTTCAATAAATGATAGACATCCTGAGCACCAATCGACATCGTGGCCAGTTCACTCGCACTCAGAGGCTGAGCTTTGGGAGCCAGAGCAGTTCGGATCATGTCTTGGTCGCTGGTGGAAAAGTTTTTGGTGGTCATATTGGTCAGGACCTCTATGGGTATGTCAATCGGCAGCCAGGACTCGCGCTTGCCATCGATAGTAATGCTCCTGCGACCAAAGGTCTGCAACAGAGTCCTGGTATCGAAATAGCCACCAAAGGCCGCCATATAGGCCACCTGATCCCGAATCCGCGCATCAGCAGATGCGAAACTGGTCAGCGGCACCCCGGCGCTAAAAGCAATCATGCCACTACGGCGTCCCTGCATACCTGGCAAGCTTTGAAGCTTCTCAAACGCCAGCACGGTCGCATCGGTATCCTGAACCGAAACATCATAGGCCATCAAGGTCGGAGTCGTCATACTCATCACCACCACTCCGGTACGCGCCAGAGCCTCCAGCAGATTGACCAGTTGCGGCACCTGACGATTATCCCCCACCCCCGGCACGACCAGCACCCCGCTGCGCGCACGTCCAAACACAGGCTCCGGACTATCCGGCGCATACACATCCAGATAGACCGGACCGCTGGACGCGGAGATCGTCAACTGACTATGCTTGATTGGCTCACCGCCGGCCACCAGAGCACCGGGCTGCGTCGCCGCAATCAACGCCGGCAGAATATATGCCGCACGCACCAGCGAACGTCCCCCCGGAAAAACCGAAGCACAAAATCCCAGTACAAATAACAGCAGCAACAGCGTCCGCGCCACCACCCACCGCTTCCGCAACCGCCGTCCACCCATAATGAATCCCTCCATTCGTCTTGTTCAGGGTCTCCCAAAGATTGATTACCACCAATACATATTAGATTATATGTACACCCAATCCCGCCACCCAAGGGTCATATGCCCCATCTTCCATCCTACTACCTACATGTATCGTAACGCAAAACAGGCACAACCAGTAGGTTTGGTCATGCCTGTTTATAAAAATTGTGCGGGACCAGGATCCATTATTTGTCGGGATCCATGTCATCCTCGTCCTTAATCAATCCCAGATAAACGCCCATCCAGCCGGCGATGAAGTGCGAGCGCCAGAGTCCTTGCTCGAATGCATTCAGGGTCGTGGGCACAAGATGCTCAATAATCATGGTAAATTGATTATCATCTAACGGTACAGGATTCAAGCATTCATGGTCCTCAAGAAATGTAAGGTGGGCACGAATACCGGTGCGGTAACCTTCCTCGACCGCGCTTTCATAAATCGTCTGCTCTGATAAACCAATCCGTATTCGTTTCCCAAATGGCAAGTCAGTTCCAGGCGAGTAAACCAGATCACCAATTTTTTCCAGTGGTGGTGGCGGAACTTCGTTAGGCCGTGAAGAGAAAGACATAGAGAACCTGCTTTCTGCATATGAATCGGTACGTACGATGTTACGAGGCAATACATTTTACATACTACCTGGTTAACGTAAGGTACGCCAATAAATTGAACCAATAGGTTTTTATGCTTCTATTTTTTAACAACAATATAATTAGCGCTCCCTTCCTTAGGAAAATAATTATCACATCAACCAACAGATCTATTTTACATTCAATCTATTCACAAAACAAATATCTCCACAGATCGACGATTTTTATTACTTTTTGGTCAGTTATTTTTGCGTTCTTTTTCGATAAAAAATACAAATATCTCTAGAAATTTAGAAAAAAATAGTCTCAAGTAGATACGCCATAGCACGAAAAGACTTGACTGGTTCTTTGCTTCGCGTGCTTGCGTCATTGCCTACTGGAGCGCTCCTGGCATGCAAAGCGCTGAGGCGGGTGGCTCCGTCGGGATGGGATTTTGACGCTGGATTGTTACTAATAGTGATATCCTTTTTTCATACGAAGCGTGAAATCACTGGCTCTCACTTCACCCAAATGCTGAGGTTGTTAGCTAGCAATAGTGCACTTTTTTAGAAATACCTATATAATGTAATTACTCTTCGCAGAAGCTACCTTTCAATCATGTGAACAACGTTCAGCATGCTCTTAAAAAGCAATCGTGAACGCCGCTCACTCGCGGCTAGCTTCGCTCACACGATTGAATGGCATGACTTTTTTTATATGACTAGCGAGTGGAAATAAAACAGTGAATAAACAAGATATAGCTGTGACTGAAAAAGTCCAACAAAAAATAAAGCCGCTATTACGAGGCTGGTTCCATGCCGCCGCCGCCGTGGCCGCTGTAGGTTTAACGCTGATGATGTGCTGGTATAGTCGCGCCGATCTACCACGCTTCATCTCGCTGCTGATCTTTGGACTAAGCATGATCGAGATGTATACGGTGAGCGCGATTTACCATATTGCCCACTGGGAACCGGCCAGACGCCGCATCTGGCGTGCCCTGGATCATGCCAATATCTTTGTGCTGATCGCTGGAACCTACACGCCCCTCTGCTTCAACATCCTGTCCGGATGGGTGCGCATCACCCTGCTCAGCGCCATCTGGATCCTGGCATTTGCGGGCATCATCTTCGCCCTGTTTCCCTATGCGTTACGCGTGCCCAAATGGTTCAGTGCCTCCATCTACATCCTGATGGGCTGGATCGCCATCCTGGCCATGCCAGCCTTCCTGGCCGTACTACCCTGGGCTTTCGTCATCACCATGATCGCGGGTGGACTCCTCTACACCATCGGAGCCATCGCCTACGCCACGCGCTGGCCCAACCCTTTCCCACGCGTCTTCGGCTACCACGAAATCTTCCACATCTTCGTCATCGCCGGTAGCGTCGCCTTCGCCTCCTGCGTCTGGATCTGGGCCCTCACCTTTCCCCGCCCGTAACGGCAGCCTTCATGGCTAATACGTTTCACTTAGCGATATGTTGAGAGATGGTTCGACGTGACCAGCAAGCAAGGTGTACGTCGAGAGGGCGCCACACGCGGAGGCCGCACTGCTGCGTTTGCGCAGGCCAGCGTGCACGAACGACGCGCAGTGCTGTGGCGCCTCCAGGGATCGTGTGTGCCGTGGCCTGCTCGCGCAGCAACGTGGTGGGAGAGCGCGTGGATCCTTATCGAAGAGGATCACGACACAGGATCCGTCGCGGTGGAGGCGCCACAGGCATGCGATGCGCTTTGAGCACCTCGCTCCACCATCACGCCGCATGCCGGCCTCCGCGTGTGGCGCCCTCTCCACGGACGATCCGCTGCTTTTCTCCACAACAGCTTTTGCAACCACCAAAGTGCTTAAACGAAACGTATTGGCCTTCATGGCTGTCGCCACGGTTTGTGCTTTCTTGCTTCGCCAACAAATATTCTGGGGTCCCGGTGCTCCCGGAGTTGGGTCTTCACATTCGCAAATCACACCAACCAGGGTACAGCCTGGAACACAAATGTCGTTCCAGACTGTACCCTGGTTTTATGCCTGCGCGGCGGGATCGCTGGCAAGGACGATGACGCTATGGGATGGCAGGCCGATGTGGCTGTCGCCGATGGTCGGGGCCTGCTCGCGGATCTGGATGTCTCCAGGGGCAGACTGAGCGGTGTCGATGACTTTTTTCCAGCAGCGACCTCTGGTGGGCTGGGGAATCTCAAAGTCGAGCTCAGCGGTGTCCATATTGAGCATGACGTGCAGGTCGGCATCGGCGCTGGCCTCGCCGGACCAGATGGTGAAGGCGAGTACGTGGGAGTTGGGATCATTCCAGCCCGGTTCGAGCAGGCGGCAACCGTGCCATTCGATGTCTTCTTTACCGGAACGGTCGGTGCTGCCGGTGAAGAAGCGCTCGCGCCGGACACCTGGATACTCTTTGCGGAA
This sequence comes from Dictyobacter vulcani, assembly GCF_008974265.1. Taxonomy (GTDB): domain Bacteria; phylum Chloroflexota; class Ktedonobacteria; order Ktedonobacterales; family Ktedonobacteraceae; genus Dictyobacter; species Dictyobacter vulcani. The sequence continues at coordinate 350,811 of NZ_BKZW01000004.1, read as the reverse complement.
TGCGATCATGGCTTTGACGAAGTGGAAGAGCTCGGACTGGCTTTCCAGCAGGTTCCAGTCAAACCAGGTCAGTGGATTATCCTGGCAGTAGGCGTTGTTGTTGCCTTGCTGAGTATGGCGCACTTCGTCTCCGGCCAGCAGCATCGGTACTCCCTGGGAGAGCAGCAGGATGGCGTAGAAGTTTTTGATCTGCCGCGCACGCAGGGCGTTAATGGCGGGATCCGTGGTCTCGCCCTCGACTCCATGGTTCCAACTCGTGTTATAGTTGAGTCCATCGCGATTATCTTCACCATTGGCCAGGTTGTGTTTCTCGTTATAGGAGACCAGGTCGTTGAGCGTGAAGCCGTCATGGCAGGTAATAAAATTGATCCCGTTGATCGGACGCTGGCCGGCCTCATAGAAGATATCCTGGCTGCCCGCGATACGCGACGCCACCGCCCCGATGATCCCACCATCGCCTTTGACAAAGCCACGGATCGTATCCCGATATTGTCCATTCCAGACCGCCCAGCGATAGCCGGGAAAATTGCCCACCTGATAGAGTCCAGCGGCATCCCAGGGCTCGGCGATGATTTTAGTGTCGGCCAGGATATCTGACAGTTCGATCCACCAGAGTACAGGCGCATAGTCCATCGGCTTGCCGTCGATGCCACGCGTCAGGATCGAGCCCTCGTCAAAGCGGAAGCCATCCACATGCATCTCCTGCACCCAGAACATCAAGCATTCGGTGATCAGTTTGGTGACAATGGATGATTGCAGTTAATGGTATTGCCGCACCCGGAATAATTCAGATAGGTGCGCTTGTCCTGCGGATCCAGGAAGTAGTAGATGCGATTGTCGATGCCTTTGAAGCTGATGGTCGGCTCGTTGTCGTCGCCCTCACCGCTATGGTTAAACACGACATCCAGGATCACCTCGATGCCCGCCTTATGCAGCGCCTTGACCATGTCGCGGAACTCGTCGATGTGGTGACGTCCCTCGACATCGACGCAATAGCCGGGATGGGGCGCGAAATGGCAGATCGGATCATAGCCCCAGTAGTTGGTCAGGGGCTCGCCGGTCAAAGGATTGGTGCGCGTGACGCCCGTGGGATCAAAGGCAAAGACGGGCATCAGTTCGACCGCCGTGATACCCAGTTCCTGCAAATACGGTATCTTCTCGATCAGCGCCGCGAAACTGCCTGGATGTTTGACTCCCGAGGACGTAGAGCGTGTGAAGCCGCCAACATGTAGCTCATAAATGATCGTCTCACTCATCGGCCGCATCAAGCAGCGATCACCCTCCCAATCATAATCCGAGATATCTATCACGGTACTACGCAGGGCGGTTGCCACATTATCCTCAGGACCAATCGCATCGCTACGCCGCCATAAATCGGTGGTAATGCCCCGGCAATACGGATCAATCAACACCTTGTTAAAGTTGAAACGATCACCCGTCTGCTCGGTCTGGTCCGCACCAAAGACACGATACGCATAGTACGCTCCACGCTTGAGTCCACGGACATAGACATGCCAGAAATGAAACGTACGATTCTTTATCTGGTCCAGCAGGATCGTCTGTATAGGAATAGTATCATCCCTATGCTCAAAAATGAGCAATTCGATATTGGTGGCATGTTCAGAAAAAATCGAGAAATTCACTCCCTCAGAGTCTGGCGTGGAACCTAATGGACGCGGCCGACCCGCTTCAACAGTATACATGGTGTTTTTTCCTTCTAGCGCGTAATTCCGTTCAATCGTGCAGGCACAGCAGCGTTCACGATTGCTTATCAGGAGTATGCTGACAATTATACTCCTACTAGTAATACATTACACCATTCGCATGAGTAGACAAATATTCATGAATCCACCATATAGCTGATGCCAGCGCGCATTTTTCCTTCTATACTCCAAAGAGATAGAACATCTGACACCCCACCATACATAAAAAAATCACTATATACGAAAACCTGCAAGGGTCGAACCTGCGTCACATCATGAGGGGAGTGGGTTATGAAAGCTATGCGCTGGCTGCTGGTTGGCTTGATTAGTCTGTTACTGGTCTATGGGAGCCTGGTACGTGAGTCACAGACAGCGTGGGCGGCTCTGCCTGCCCACGCGGCTCAACAGCTAGCAAAACACCCACCCACCCATGTTATTCCAGTGTACAATGAGGCGCTACCGGTGACACGAGGCTTGCCAGCCTGTTTACGGCGCATGATCCGACCGCGTTGCTATAGCCCGCAGCAGATTCGCCGCGCCTACCAGATCCAGCCCTTGCTGAATGCGGGTATCACCGGCAAAGGACAGACAATCGTCATCGTTGACTTCTTTCAGAGTCCCTCGGTCCGCAGTGATCTCCGGCTCTTCGACCAACTCTTCCACCTGCCAGAACCGCAGTTGACTATTTATGCACCCACAGGACTCACGCCATTTAATCGCAAAAGTAAGACCCAAAAGCTGGCGGCCATCGAGACCAGTCTGGATGTCGAGTGGGCCCACGCGATCGCTCCTGGGGCCGCGATTGCGCTGGTACTGAGCCGCTCAGAGGAGTACGAGGATGTCTATGCCGCCACAAAATTTGCGATCGAGCAGCACCTGGGCAGCGTCCTCTCACAGAGCTTTGGCCAGCCGGAATCCACGTTACCAATCGAGTTTGCCCGACAAGAGCATGAACTATTTGAAGAAGCACGCGCGCAAGGTATGTCTGTCTTTGCTTCATCCGGCGATCGCGGCACCTTATCGCCCATCTATGGTGGCATGCCCAGACGCGTAATCGCGATTGGACAGGGGGTAGAATATCCGGCCAGCGATCCGCTGGTGACCAGCGTTGGAGGCACCAGCCTGTTTCTTGATCCCGGCGGCAGCTATGCATACGAAAGCGTCTGGAGCAATCGCTCTGGCGCACCAGGAGGCGGTTTCAGCCACATCTTCGCCCGTCCCGACTACCAGGAGGGCATCACAGGCATCGGTAACACCAGAAGCGTCCCGGATGTCGCCTATGTCGGCGATCCCTCCACCGGAGTCCTGGTTGTGACCACCATCCTCACCGGTCGCCCAGCTACCTCCCTCTTGGAGGCACCAGCGCGGGCTCACCGCAATGGGCCGCCCTGGCCGCACTCGGCAACCAGCTAGTCGGCCATCCACTCGGCTTCCTGAATCCCGCCTCTACCGGCTCGGCCGTAGTGCCCGCTACCACAACCTCTTCCACGACATCACACGCGGCAACAACGCCTACATCCTCAAAGTCCGCCAACTCAGCTACGTCATCCCAGGATACCAGGCCACCTCCAACTGGGATCCCGCCACCGGCCTCGGCACCCCACGCGCCACGCCACTCCTGCAAGCCATGTACCGGCAGCGCTCGTCGCTGCGATCAGTTCCCGTACGAGGCGTACCGGCAGCGCTCGTCGCCAATACGTTTCGGTGAAGCACTTTTGTGGTTGCAAAAGCTGTTGTAAAAAAAAGCAGCGGATCGTCCGTCGAGTGGGCGCCACACGCGGAGGCCGGCATGCGGCGTGATCATGGAGCGAGGGCTCAACGAGCCTCGCATGCCTGTGGCGCCTCCACCGCGACGGATCCTGTGTCGTGATCCTCTTCGAGAAGGTGCGGGAGGATCCACGCGCTCTCCCACCACGTTGCTGCGCGAGCAGGCCACGGCACACACGATCCCTGGAGGCGCCACAGCACTGCGCGTCGTTCGTGCACGCTGGCCTGCGCAAACGCAGCAGTGCGGCCTCCGCGTGTGGCGCCCTCTCCACGTACACCTGGCTTGCTGGTCACGTCGAACCATCTCTCAACATATCGCTAAGTGAAAAGTATTAGCGCCTGTCGCTGCGATCAGTTCCCGTACGAGGCGTACCCGTCACGCGGGACGTCGGAGGGTCATGGATTGAAATGACCAGGCGGAATCTTGTAGGGGATGGATTTGAAGGAGACGATTTCAAAATAGGGCGCGACAGCCTGTTGCATGAATTCGTCGGTGTGGCGCGAGAAGTAGCGCGGCGGCTGATGCCAGTCTTTATCACTGATCCCTTCTTTTTCGATGCCACCATACACACCAAGGAAGAAGAGGCCACCGGGATGTAAGAGACCGCGTAGCTTCTCCAGGACGGCCGGGAGCGCGCTGGTTGGTACATGCAGCAGGCAATTTAAGGCGTAGAGGGCATCAAAGGACTCGGGCGGAAAATCCAGGCTCAGGAAATCCATCACATGGGCTTCCAGACCCTTCTCACGGCACAACGCAACCATCGCCGGAGAGAGGTCGGTGCTGATTACCTGCATACCATGCTGCTGAAAAAACAGGCTATCCTGTCCGGTGCCTGCACCCACTTCGAGCAGCCTGGATTTTCCCTCAAGCTGCAACAGATCGAGAAAGGACTGCCGCTCAGTAAGTTTCCAATCCTGCTTCCCTTCCTGATTTCGTTTGCTGGCACTCTCGCTATTGTAAGCTACTTTCAAATTCGCGATGGCTTGCTGGTAATCCATGTTCTTGATCTCACTCCTTGCTCACTGAAAAAGTAGAGTTTCTATTCCTTACGCACGTTAAAATTCAAATATATTTTACACTATATTATCTTACACTGTATCATGTGCAATTTTTTCATAAGCAACCTTTTGTGTAAAAGAAAGATCCAGGTAAGTCTGGTACTTTTGACCCAGATCAAAATGGATAAGTTTATGACTTTTTGCAGTTCAGACAGCGGCTTTTTTTCACTGTACATGTGTGTTTTACTGGATAATCGACCTGGTATACCACCTTTTAACTTAATTTGCCTGAAAAAAGAGCTGGTGACCGAATAGACAACCGGGGGCGATGCTCGTAAAATAGGCTATTGAAAGAGGATTATCCCACGAAACAAATTAATCATGGCTTTCGTATTAATATATAAACAGGTAGAATAGGTCTAGACATTATGGATGAAGAAAATAACAATTCACCAATCCTGATAGTGGACGATGATGCGGCCCTGTTACAGGCTCTTCCCCAGGTCGTAGACCTGCGTATGAAAAATGTTCAGGTGGTCACGACGGATTCGGCTCAACAGGCCTGGAAATGATCAGGGATAATGATTATGATGCGATTGTGAGCGATGTGAAGATGCCGGGCATGGATGGCATTGAGCTGCTTTCGCATATCCGCGAGCTGCGCCCGGATACCCCGTGCTGCTGATTACGGGCCACGGCGATCATGGTCTGGCGATTCGGGCGATTCGTGGTGGCGCGTACGATTATATTTTGAAGCCGATTGATCGGGATGCATTTGTGAATGCATTGCAGCGGGCCATTCAGACACGCCAGTTGAGCCGTAAAGTAATGGAGCAGCAGCTGGCACTGGCCCTGCATGCCAAGTCCCTGGAACGCCTGGTGGAGAAGCGCACCAAAGAACTGGTGGCCGCGAATGCCACCAAGGATAAATTTTTGGATATTGTTTCCAGGAACTCAAGTCTCCGCTCTCGAATTTAAAGGGCATGACCCAGCATATGCGTCACCAGCTTGAGCGTGGCGATGGGGTCACGGCGGTCCAGCAGGGCTTGCTCGATATGGAGCGCTCGATTACTCGCACCGAGGTACTGGTACAGGATCTCCTGGATACGTCGTTGATGGAGACCAATCTGTTTGCGCTCAGGCGTCAGCGTACCGATCTGGTGGAACTGTGCCGCAAGTTGCTGGATGATTATACGGCCCGCGCCGTACTTACACTCGTCAATGAAATGAAGGGTGCTCCCATCGAGGTAGAGGTGGATCGCGATCGCTTCTCGCAGGTCTTGATCAATCTGCTGTCAAATGCGCGTAAGTTCTCGAAACATGGGACCGCGATCACGGTGACGCTGCAACAATCTGGCTATGAGGTGATCGTCTCGATCCAGGATATGGGTATCGGCATCGCGGAAGAGTATCTCCCACATCTCTTTGAGCAATTCTATCGCGTGCCCGGTGTCGAGATCCAGAGCGGCTCGCGCACCGGCCTGGGGCTTGGCCTCTTTATCGCGCGCAAAATCGTTGAGCGCCATGGTGGCCACATGGAGGTACAGACCGTACTGGGTCAGGGCAGCGTCTTTAGTGTCGTGCTGCCAATCTATGTTGATCCTGACGCCACCGAGCAGCCTGATGTTCCCGCCAGCCTGCATACGCAAGCAGTCTGGACCATTACCCATTAAAATTTCTGGCTTTCCATTGAAGCATTACAAATGGCCCCCATACGGACTATGAGCCGTATGGGGCCATTTGCTGTCACATTTCGTGGCATTTTGCAGCTTGTTGTTCTGCTTAAGACACTTTATAATACACAGGATTGAATGGAATATGCTTACAAGAACCGTGAGATTGCTATCCTTTCATCAGCCGTAGCGACACAAAAGGATGACAGGCTATTGATACAGAAAAATACTATTTTTACTACATATGATAAAGCACAGAAATATTTTATCCACATCCAACATACATTACATCAACCTGGTAGCAAAAAGGGTATGTGGCTCTTATTATTGCTGACATTTCTCTTGTTTTGTGGGGCGGCCGCGCAGTGCTTTTATCCAACTACCGATCCGGCCCGCTATCAATGTGACGCCCTGGTCTTCTGGTTGGGAAGTTCTGCCACGCACTTACTACCGGCGGTCCAGTGTCAGTTTCTGCATCTCACCACGGCCCAGCAGGCCTTTCAGATGTTGCCACAGGAATATCCACCACTGACCCTACTCCTTTTTTCGTTACCGCTGCTGGCTCCCGTCGCCTTCTATCAGGTCGCGTTTGCCCTGCTGATGTCGCTCCTGGTGATCCTGGTCTATGCGCTCCTGCTACGCTATGGAATCCCGGGCGCGGCCATCGCCTTCCTCTTTTTCCTGATCATCGGAGCCTGCGCGCTGGTCCCGATGCGCTATGATCTGCTGCCAGCCGCACTGACACTGATGAGCCTGATCGCGGCCAGACGCGGTCGCTGGATGCTGGCATACATAGCCCTGGCCCTGGGTGTCCTGCTCAAAATTTATCCTATTCTCTTATTGCCAGCCCTCTTTATTGCCGAGCAGCAAAGCAAAGAACGCTTTTATCGGCCCGCAGATAGCTCGCTGGCCCAGATGCCACGCGACCTCTACCACACCCTGCGTGGCTGTACACGCTGGCAGTGGCGCAATTGCCTGCTCTTCTTTGTCATGATCATCGGCATCACCGGCAGCTTTGCCCTGCTGGACTTCAACAATGCGGTCGTCAGCCAGTTCGACTATTTTCTCAAGCGTCCCATCCAGATCGAATCGCCAGGAGCCTCCCTGCTCTGGCTGGCCCATCTTGGTGGCGTGAATTGGAGGATCGTCTACAACTTTGGCTCAATCAACATCTACACCGGACTCAACAACCTGATATCACCCACCTTCACCGTCCTCTTTCTGCTTGGTGTCCTCTATGTCTACTGGATGCAATGGCAGCAACGTCTCAACATCACCCGCACCATGATCGCCCTGACGCTTGTATTTATCAGCACCGGCAAAGTCTTCAGCCCCCAATACCTGATCTGGCTCATTCCGCTGCTGGCCTACGATGGAGCCTTCAACGCCATCTGGACCTATCTCTGGGGTGCCATCTGCCTGCTCACCACCGGCATCTACATCATCTTCTACTCCCAGATCCTGGATCCCCGGCACATCCAGTTACCCGCAGGCTTCTTCGAAGTCGTCACCATCCGCAACATCCTGCTCGCCACCCTCACCCTCGCCTACCTCTTCAACTGGTTTCAAGCCCGCCCACAACAAAAAGCAGAGCAAACCACGATCCCATCGTAGGTTCGACCCTCGCGGTCGATTACCTCGCGGTCGATTACCTCGCGGTCGATTACCTCGCGCCACATCTATTTTGCCCCGAAGGAGATCACGCTTCTTCGGGGCGATGGTGACAGTGAGGATGCCAATCGACCACGAGGGTCGAACCTACCGGTTACGCTTGTATATGGGCGGAAATGAAACGAAGGACGCGGTTCCAGGCGTCGGTGGAGGCTTCTGCGTAGTCGGTGGCTCGACGATCAAAGAAGCTGTGGGGCGCGCCGGGATAGCTGATGATCTCGTGCTCAACACCGCTCTGCTCCAGCTTCTGCTCGAAAGACTGCACCTGGTCATTAGGAATACCCTGGTCGGCGCCGCCAAACAGGCCCAGTACAGGATATTTGATCTGTCCAGCCCGGTCCAGGATGGTGCCTTCGCCGTTCAGGTTGCGTTTCATACCAGCATAGAAGCCGATGACACCGGCAAAGCCAAAGTCCTGCTGCGTACCACTGAGGAAGGAGAGCGTGCCACCCAGGCAGAAACCAACTGGAAACGTTGGTTTTTTGCCAGCCGGCGTGCTATACAGGTAGTCCTGGGCAGCCTTTGCATCGGCAAAGAAGCTCGGCAACTGTATCTGCTGCACATGTGGCATGTACTCAAATGAATCATCACGGGACGTTAAACCGGCTGTGCGGCCAAAGTAGTCGATCGCTACGGCCTGCATGCCGACTTCGGCGAAACGCAGCGCCAGCTCTTTATAAAATTGATGTAAGCCACGCACATCGGGATAGATGATGACCTGGGCCCTAAGGGCTGATCAGGATGGGCCGCGTAAGCCGCGAAACGCGTACCATCGGCCGAAGTCAACACGATATCCTCACCGCGCGCACTCCCTCCCTCACCAGGAGGCAACGGTGGACGCGCATTATCGTCATAACACATAAAAGATACATCCCTTTCTTTTATAGATATACTACCTATACACTATATCACCCGTCACACGACAACGTATAAAGGGGAACCAATCGAGCACAAGGCTCGAACCTACGGCGGGAATATGGCAATCAATCGACCACGAGGGGCGGGGAATATGGAAATTTTCGCTACTTTTTTTGGCCGACATGTGGTCTTTTTATCTTGTTGGGTATACAGGATGACTCGTCGCGCCCTCTTATATGGCACATTTATCCACATAAAGGGCAACAAGCGCATGAAATCAGGGTAACAGGCGCAAAGCCGCTGATTGCAGGGTGGTGGGCTATGCTATGATAGCAGACAATACATTCAGCGTGCTTGCAAAGCGATCCTGCTTAATTCATGTCGAGCCATCCCTTTGCGAGTTGCCGTCATATTGGCCCACCTTAAAAATATCCGCTCATGAGCATGAGCGGATACACAATATCGCTAAGTACAACGTATTGGTCACAAGGGCGTGCCGTTACAGCCGATGATGCATAAAAGGAGATTTTTGATGCTGATGAGTACGCAAACGCGTGGCGGTATGCAAAAAGGATCTATCTCAAAATATCGACCCTTTACGCCAATCGTGCTGCCAGATCGGCAGTGGCCATCGAAGATGATTACGACGGCGCCAATCTGGTGTAGTGTCGATCTACGCGATGGCAACCAGGCTCTTCCGATTCCGATGAGCGTGGAAGAGAAGCTTGAGATGTTTGATCTGCTGGTGGGTATTGGTTTTAAAGAGATTGAGGTTGGCTTTCCAGCGGCCTCGCAGACCGAGTTTGAGTTTATGCGCCGCCTGATCGAAGGAGATCGTGTGCCGGATGATGTGACGATTCAGGTGCTGGTGCAGGCGAAAGAGGATCTGATTACGCGCACGTTTGAGTCGCTGCGCGGAGCCAGAAAGGCGATTGTCCATCTATATAATTCGACTTCGGAACAACAACGGCGGATCGTCTTTGGGCTGGATAAGCCGGCGATCGTGGATATTGCGGTGCGCGGTGTACGCCAGGTCAAGGAACTGGTTGCGACCATACCAGAGACCGCGATTACGTTCCAATATTCTCCTGAAAGCTTTTCGCTGACCGAGCTTGATTTCGCGCTGGAGATCTGTGAGGCGGTGGTGGATATCTGGCAACCGACCCCTGAGCATAAGATTATTCTGAATTTGCCGACGACCGTTGAGGTCTCGACCCCGAATATCCATGCCGACCAGATCGAGTGGTTCTGTCGCCACCTGCGCGACCGTGAGTCCGCGATCATCAGTCTACATACGCATAATGATCGTGGTACCGCCGTGGCCTCGACTGAGATGGGCTTGCTTGCGGGCGCGGAGCGCGTTGAGGGGACGCTGTTTGGCAATGGTGAGCGCACCGGCAATGTTGATATCGTGACGCTGGCCCTCAATATGTATTCCCAGGGCGTTGATCCATGTCTGGACTTTGAGAACCTGCCGGCCATTCAGCAGATCTACGAGAAGTGCACGCGACTGACGGTTCCGATGCGCCAGCCCTATGCCGGCGAACTGGTCTTCACGGCCTTCTCCGGCTCGCACCAGGATGCCATCAACAAAGGCATGGCGGCACTGGAGCATTCCCGCAGCGAGCTCTGGGATGTGCCATATCTGCCAATTGATCCCAAGGACATTGGTCGCACCTACGAAGCGATTATCCGTATCAACTCGCAGTCCGGCAAGGGCGGCGTAGCGTATCTGATGGAGAGCGAGTTTGGCCTGCAACTGCCCAAGGCCATGCATATCGAGTTCGGCAAAGTCATCAAACAGCTGGCCGATGTACGTGGCTCCGAGATCCTTTCCAATGAGCTCTATACCGCGTTTGAGCAGGAATATCTGCTGCGCGGCGCTCCCTTCAAACTGGTGAGTTTCGAGGGCCGCACCGTGTTGAGTGCCAGTGGAAACGAGGCCCTGGAATGCGTGGCCACCATCGCTGTGGATACTGTCATCCATGAGATCCGGGCGAAAGGAAATGGACCAATCGACGCCTTTGTGCGCGCCCTCAATCAGCATCAACTGGCCAGTTTCTCTTTGAGCAACTATTCGGAGCACGCTCGGCGATGGCGCATCCACACAGGCGGTCGCCTATATCCAGTTGCAAACGCCGCAGGGACCCTTCTTTGGCGCAGCCATGGATACCAATATTGAGCTTGCCTCGATCAAGGCCGTCCTCTCTGCTCTCAACCGCTCCATGCAACCTGCCCCTGCCAATTAAGGCATCAGAACGACACCAAAAAACATGGCGAGCGTTGCGCTCGCCATGTTTTTTGGTGTCGTTCTGATGCCTTAAAGAGGAGCCTTCGTATATTGAGCCACCATATCCAGGACTTCATCAATATCGAAGGGTTTCGCAATCACCGCCACATATTTGCAATCATCCTGACGAAAAGATTTATGCACCGCCGTCATAAAAATCAAAGGAATCGAGCTAAAGCGCGGATTAGCGGTCATCCGCCGGCATAATTCTCGGCCATCCAGAATCGGCATCATGACATCACATAACACCAGATCTGGCTGTGCCTTCTCCATGCACTTCAAGCCTTCCTGTCCATTATTAGCAGTCATGACTTGATAGCCCTCCTCCAATAGGACATCATGCAATACTTCGATGATCGATACTTCATCATCAACCACTAAAATCATGCTCATTGGTGCTTCTCCTGCGAGGATGAAGTATCGTGGATAAATTGGCGCTGGCTCTTTGCCTCCTGTGGCTGAGCCACACCAGTCAGAATCGCCTCAGCACTATCAAACGTCGCCGCCACGTCCAGTCCTTGATCCGTAATCCGGAATTCACGTATCGAGGGATCATAACCGCTCTGGCGCATCTTGATAATGGAGATTAAGCGATAGAGCTGTGAGTACAGTTCGACATAACGCAAAAAGACAATATTCTCGACCAGGATCGCGATCTTGCTGATCCGTTCAGGGATTACAAGCGTGGGACTCAACAGATCGGCGAGCTCAATGGACCAGATGGTGGTAATGTCTAGATTACGCAAGGCCGTGAAAAGCGCGGTCAGGAAAAGCAGCAGGCGCTCCGGTGATGCGGACGTATTCTCAAAACCAACAACACCATCGATGAAGAGTCGACGCACCTTCTTCTCCCTCACCATCGCCAGGATCTGCTCACCAAGCACGTCGATGATATCCTCGGTCGGTGGCTGGGTCATAAAGGTAAGATTCTCTTTAACCACCGCGTCTTCCATGTCCAATCCCATCTGGGTCATACGCTGCTTCAACTGTGCTTCGGATTCATAGAAACCAAAGTAGAGTCCCGGTTCTCCTTGCTTTGCACCTGCATACAAAAAGTGCAAACCCAGCAGCGTCTTGCCCGTGCCGGGTGCGCCCAGCACGATCGTCGAGTTGCCAACCGGAATACCATTATTGAGCATTTCATCCAGGCGCGACACCCCAAAGGCCAGCCGCTCAGGCGGCTTCGCTGAGGTCAGTGTTGCAGGCAAAGGCCGGCTTTGCGACTTGAGCACGGCATCGATACGGGGATAGAATTCGATACCTGTGGTCGAAATGGCATACAGGTGACGACCTTCCAGAAAGCTACTGCCCGAAACTTATGCACCTGAAGCTCACGAATCCAGCGGGAATCGCTCAGATGTGAGGATAAATTGAATAAGCCATCCACCATCGTATGCTCGGGCTGATCATACGCCATTTTTTCATACTGCATGAGCAAAACAGTCGTACAACCAACTGCCTCGGTAATCACACTCAAGGAATGCAAGAACTCTTTCCGCTCACTCAGCGAGTTCGCGTTCTGCTCAATCGTGATCATACCATCAATGACCAGCAGGCTGGCCCGATGACGACGAACCTCCTTACGGATCAAGGTCAATAGAGCATCCAGGCCCTGCTGCTCCAGCGTGGAGTAGCCGCTGAGATAGGTAAGCTTATCGGCAATGGGTTCCGATGAGAAAAAGTCAAACGATTGCATATGAGACAGCATCCGGCTATGCGTCTCAGCTAAGACAGTCATATAAATAGCGCGGCCACCCGCAGCCACATGATTAAAACATAATTGGTTACCAAAAATTGTTTTGCCAGCACCAGGTGCACCCATAATAAGATAGGTTTCGCCTTTTAACAGACCACCATGTATAATCTGGTCAAATCCCGCGATCCCACTTGGTACACGTTCAATTCTGGCTAATTCATGATAATTTTCTGTCATCTACACACTCTCCCAATATAATTACGGGCCAGATACCAGAGGTCGTTTCAGCTTAGTATATTTATCATAAATTGAGCATATGTAATATAGTAACATACCCTTTCGTGGTTAATAATCAGTACGAAAAAAATCTTCAGCAGGTCTCACCAGTTTAAACGACACTCGTGGCGTGAGTTTCCCCGCAAGTGGGGTATCTTCCCCTGGACACATGAAGAAAAAATCTCTGTTCGCCCGACGAGCAAATTGTATGAAAAATCCAGCATATGAATAATTTTGGGTCCGCTACTGTTATGAATAAGAGAATGTATGCAAACTATTTTGTGCACATGGTACTCATGAAGCAAAAGGATACGATATAAATGACTCTCCCTATCTCTGTTCTGGATCTTTCTCCTGTCGATGCAGGTTCGAGCAGCGCGCAGGCGTTGCATAATACACTTGAACTGGCCCGTGTGGCGGATCGCCTGGGCTATAGCCGCTACTGGTTAGCGGAACACCATAATAGTACGATGACGGCGAGTGCCGCCCCGGAAATTATGATCGGACATGTGGCACAGGTCACCAAAAATATTCGCGTCGGCTCTGGCGGCGTGATGCTCCCGAACCATTCTCCCCTCAAGGTCGCCGAAAACTTCCAGTTGCTAGAGGCGCTGCATCCTGACCGCATCGACCTGGGACTTGGCCGCGCCCCCGGCACCGATCCCCGTACCGCGCTGGCACTGCGTCGCTCGCGCCAGGCCTTAAATGCCGATGATTTCCCTGAGCAACTGGGCGAACTCCTGGCCTTCTCAAACGCCGAGGATAATTTTCCGGTTGGCCATACGTTCCGCAACGTCAAAGCTATTCCGAGCAACATCAAATTACCCCCGCTCTGGCTCCTGGGTTCCAGCGACTTCAGCGCCCAGGCGGCCGCAGCCCTCGGCGTCGGATTTTCGTTTGCCCACCACATCAATCCCGGCTTCGCCATACCAGCGATCAAGTTGTATCGCGACCAGTTTGTGCCCTCAACCCAGTTGCAGGAACCCAGAGTCATCCTGACCACCGGCGTCATCTGTGCCGAAACCGACGAGCAAGCCAACGAGCTTGGAGCCGCCATGGCCCTGGCCTGGCTACGCCTGCGCACCGGACAGGCCGGGCCGCTGCCCAGTCCTGAAGAGGCCCGAAACCAGCAGTATAGCTACACCGAGCAGACCGTCATCGACGACACGCGCAGCCGCCAGATCGCCGGCCGTCCCGAAGTGGTACGTGAGAAACTCCTCAAACTGATCGAGCAGACCGGAGCCGACGAGTTGATGATCTCGATGATGATGTATGGCCACGAGAACCGCGTCAAAGCCCTCGAACTCCTCGCCGCCGCCTTCAACCTGTAGCGGCAGGCCCCCTTGAAAGACAATCGTGAACGCCGCTCACACGATTACAAGGTAGGGCTTGCGCCCAATACGTTTCGTTGAAGGAGAGAACCTCAACGGTATGGCGTGGCGTTGTGTACGTGGAGAGGGCGCCACACGCGGAGGCCGCACTGCTGCGTTTATGTGGAGCAACGGACTCGAAGCGTCCGCAGTGCTGTGGCGCCTACACCGCGACGGATCATATCTCGTGTGCCTGCTCGCACAGGCGGGTCGCAGGCGCAAGACATTCCGCTACGATGACGAAGAGGATGACATTGGGGCCAGTTCTCCGCGGGCATTCAATGAAAGGATGGCATCAACAGCTCTCTTATATCCTCCTTCGCTCTGGATACTACTGCGCATGGCCTGGATATTTTCCTCATAGTACGCGCGGCTATTGGTAATACGTTCAACAGCATCGCGCAACTGATCAACGGTCACGTTCTCGGGATTAAGAGCGATGCCCAGGCCAAATTTTTCGGCATTTTCTGCATTGATGGCCTGCTCCTCGATTTGTGGAATATAGATCACAGGCACGCCGGCCATGATGCTTTCAATCGTACTGTTCATGCCACCATGAGAGATGAAAATCGCGGTACGCTTCAGAAGCTCTAGCTGCGGGGCATAATTGACCACCAGGAAATTAGCGGGAACAGGTCCCAGGGCGAAGATAGTCGATTGACGACCGCGGGAGAGCACGACCTGCCAGCTGGTCTGAGCAAAGGCTTTCAGACAGGTTTTGAAGATGTCAGCGCGGTGGTTAAAGAGCGTGCCCAGAGCAATATAGAGCAGAGGACGACCGTCAAGAGCCTCAAAAGGGAAATCTCCGTTGCTGGCACGAGACTGGATTGAGGAGCCCACAAAGACATGGCGCTCATCAAAGGTCTGGGCATACGGCTGGAACTTGCGGGACATCATGTAAATATTGAGCGCTTCGTTGCCTGCAAAGACATCAAAGGGATCATCAGAGAGAGGCAGGGGCACATTGAGGAATTTACCGATCCTTGCGAATTGCGCGTAGAGAGGAGGCATAAAATATTTGGCCGAATCGTCTTTATCCTTGCCGCGCCAGATGTGGCTCTTATGCTGATGAATAGATTGCATCGAGAAATGTCTGTTATTGGCATAGGTACCACGAATGTTGATCGCTGGAATCTGCAAAGCCCTGGCAAATAGAGTTCCCCAGATGAAAAAGAAATCATAGATGATGAAATCCGTCTGCTCGGCGCGCAGGCTCTCGATGAGAATATTCGTACCACGCTCTTCATCTTCTAATGACAGCTTCCCAAAAAAGGGGAAGTCATGCCAGCGAGCGCCGGCCGCTTCAATGCTGTCTTTATGCTCACCCGTCATATAATAGTTGACGTGCTCACCACGTGAAACCAGTTCAGCCACCAAAGGTAGCGTGGGTAGCACATGTCCGTGGGCGGGAATACTGAAAAATGCGTATTTCGCCATCGTGTTTTTCTCTCCGTTTCTCTCGTGTGTGCTGATTAGCGTTGCGCTATTTTTGTGAAGGGAGGCGCTGCGACCAGGACAGATGGCACGCGTTCAGGTTCCGCGAGACGAAGCAACTCATAGCCTATGCCTGCCAGCCCGGTCATCAATCCAGGTGTTTCGATGCTTAATGCCGTGCTGCTCAATCGTGTGAGCGAAGTCGCCTGACTCGCTGTCACCTTTCTGCAATACTGATCAGCTTGCGCTTGTTGCGTTGTGGCGACTTCGCTAGCCGCGAGTGAGCGGCGTTCACGATTGCTTTTTAATGCCGTGGCAGTGAGCCAGCCATCGGTCTCGATGCTATCCAGGATGACGCCTCTAAAATAATTGAATTGTTCGTGGCACCATGCATCATCCAGGCTTTGTGTCGCGAGCAGCAACGTTTCGAGGTTTCCCAGATCGCCATGGCAGAGCGAGTGATTTCGTCCGAAGTGCGCCACCGTGGTTTTAAGTGCAACAGCTATCTCTGCGCGTATCTGCTCATCGTCGATATAGCGCAGGGAAGCAAGACGAGAAAGGGCGATGCCTGGTGCCCCATGGCACCAGGTTGCCTCCACTGACTCCTCTGCCTCCAGCAAGTCGGGCCAGTTCTGCGCCTGAGGCGAAAACACACTTCTTTCATAAGCCAGTGTCGCGAGTGCGAGCTTGTGAAAACGTTCCTCGCCACTGATGGCAGCGAGCGCGAAGAGACTGAGAGAGCAACCGGCTGTGCCATGTGACATTCCGGTGCGCGGCTCTACACCCACAGAACTTGTCCAGGCCAGCCCATCTTTGGCCGGGCGAGCATTCTCCAGCAGATGATCACCGCACATGCATGCAATACTCAGAATTTCTGCTTCCGGAAACACATGATATAAGCTCAATAAGCTGAGAATACATCCAGCAGATCCGCTCAGCAGATCGAACGCGGTATCTTTCTGAATCAGATCTGGTAGACGTTTAGCCAGCCGGTGAGCCTCAGTGAGCATACTATAATCATTCCAGATAGCGCCTAGATGCGAAAGCAGGTAGATAACAGATCCCAGACCTTCAAAAAGGCCCACGGCTTGCAGTGGCGCCTCGCAACGTACTACCTGCCGATACATCGTCAAATAGGCGGCTTCCACGACATCTGAATATTTTGTATTGCCGGTAATAATACCTAGATAGCTTAGAAAAAAGATAATGCCTGTATTCCCAGCATAGAGATCAGCCTTCGTTGCCGTAAGGAGCCACTGGTTTTCTGGAGTAAAGGTTGCCCCGATCCAGTTCACTCCTAGTGCATCACCTGTCGCGAGGGTACAGAGGCGATCTCCAATGCGACAGGCTACTGCCAGCAAGCGCTCACGCGTCACCTCTTTTCCCGCTGGAAGCGTAGCTATTGGATGTTTCCCAGAGGCAGTTCCTTCTCCATAAGCAAAGAGGAGAAAGACGCCTCGATAAACCAGTGTTGCCGCTCCAGGTCATCCTCATGCAGTCTGAGCACCGTCTGTTGCGCGATAGCTATGCCTGGTAGTTCAAAGAAATCGGTACCACTATCTGCTCTGCTGGAAAAAATGTCACAGGTGTCGGGGCGCGTAGTAAATAGAGGAATAGCACCAATCAGTAGTTCAGAGCGTTCACATACGACCAGCCGGGCGAGTTCAGGCTGTACTTTCACCGCTTGCCAGAGCTGATCAAAATAACGATCCCTCTCCAGCGCATCGCGCAGCAGATCAGGTTGGAAGCTTTCAGCAAGTAGCTGGCGATAGAAGTGTGTAGGACGAAAAGTACGACGTATTTCATCACGTTCAAAACGCGCCAGAGGACCATCAATAAAATCTTTACTCCTGGTCATTAAGAGGGTATACATGCGCTTAAAGCCTGCCACAAGGCTGGGTTGATACGCGAGCGCATCCCCATCAAGACCGGAGCCCTGTTGCCCATCCTTTGAAAATATCCCCATAGGCAACATACCAACGCGCATCACCGAAAACTGTAGCACATCCATCGATGCATCAAGATATATCGAATCTTTAGCACGCGCCTGAAAGAGCGTTTCCAGATCAAGTAAAAGAGGATGTTCGCCACTGGCGATCAGGTTCTCCTGCTGAAAATTGGTGGCATGAAGTGCATAGAGCAAGGCGAGCTGACCTCCTTGCCGCTCATAAAAGCGTTCTATCTCAGCCTGCGTCGTGCCCCCTGACACTTCAACATACTCGCGCCAGCCGTAGCCTTCACCAGGCAGGACTCTTACGGTCCTGAAAGAGGGTTGATAGCCCTGTTCATTCAGCCAGGTCAGCATTTCTTGAAAGTGCAGGTCAGTTTCCAGCGATCTTGACTTGTACAGGAGTCGCAGGCCAGAGCTGAAGCGCAACGTGATCGCACTACGCCCACCACTCGCTCCTGCCTGAGCCTCGATGAGCAGACCCGGATCTCTTTCCGGCGAGAAGGTTGTACAGAGCTGCTGCCAGTCAGAGCAAAGGTGACGCAAGAATTCCAGGGAGGTGTCCAGCCAGCGATTGATGATGATCATGATCTGGCGAGCCAGCACGGGTATTCTGCCATAAGCACCTGTAATGATTGCTTCTGACGCATCTGCTGGCTGAATTCTTGTAAGCGGTCTTCGGGTGTTTGTCCAGACAAGCGGCCATGCAAGTGCGCAACATTCAATTCAAGGACCAGCGTATGGTTGATGGCTTGAGAGAGCATCATGGTCAGGTCTGGCAAAAATAGGCTGGCGATGGTTTGAGGATCAAAAGGCAGATACGTGTACTCAGCATCCAGCGTGGCCACCCGACTCATAAAGCGGTCATGGGCATAGATACAAAAAATATTGAAGATAGGAATGAATGAATGTTGCGTTGCCAGTTGTGACTCATCTTCCATTCTGGAAACAGGGTCTACGCTGGCAAAGACTTCAGCCAGTTGCAACAGCCAATCGGGAGGTGGTGTCCGCTGTTGAACCGCTTCAATCGGCTCGCCAAGCAGTACAAGGAACTCTTCTTCAGTGAGTTGCTCGGCCGCCAGGCGTTGCGCAAAATTGACACCTTTGCTAAAAGCATCTTGCTCTTTCCATGCTTGTAATGTGCGCGCAGCGCGTTCTCTGTCACACGGCTCTGCTATCCTGGTGACCGAACATTGTGCTTGCAACGATGCCAGACGTTCCATCAATGTCATTGCATGATACCAGCATGGATTATCGAGCGCCAACGGAGAATTTTGTAGATGTTCCGGCGCAATCTCTTGCATAATTGACTCCTTGCATCAAACACCAGTACATTTAATACATTCAATGATTAAAATACATGTTATAATCCACTATCAATCTTATGGATTTTCATACTCCTGATATCATTTATTGTAACCAGTAGCCATGAAAAAACTATAGATAGGCCATAGTATTTTTTCTACGGTCATTACATGATAGCAGCATGGATTATCGCCCGCGAAACGAAACCTGCGCCGAGGAAAGATGGCCGTGTGTGCGTGCTGAAGCAAGGATATGCTGAAGGGAGAGGCTACCAGGTCTCTATGTGCTCGCCATTGCGTCGTTTTCCTGTACCGTGTTTGCCAATATTTTTACCATGCGCACATAGGGACGTTGATAGAGGGTGGTGTGTCGGGTAACCACATAGTGCAGGTGGGTATACAGATCTAATGCCGGCTTGTTCTCCTGCGCGACATTCAGCGCCATTTTAGGATAGTGGTGCTGGCGCGCCTGCTGCTCCGCAACGTATAGCAGGCGCGTACCGATGCCTTTGCGCCCCCATTTTTTGAGCACGGCAACCCCATCAATATACCACTCATCATCCTCCGCCTCGTTGACAAGCCAGTTTCCAGCGGCGGCATTGAGTCGTGCCTCATCGCGCCCACCAAAGCTCAAAACCAATCCAACCACTTCTGAAGCATATTCAGCGACCTGGATGTTTTGATAGCTAAAACGATTGCCGTCCTGACGGAAGAAGTCTTGCAAATGCTCGATAAAGCCGCCCTCGTGTTCAGCGGGCAGGGGATAGGTCAATTGTGTATGTGTATACGCAGAGGAAAGCAGGACCGCCGCGATCTCAGCGTCGGCCGGCTGTGCTGGCCTGGTCTGTAGTAAATCTTGCATCATTTCTCACTAAATGGTTGCCATCGCTATGTTTGATGGTCGGACAATCTGTACCTATCACTATATCACCCCATGCAGAAACAAGGTAGGTTCGACCCTCTTGATCTTTTCACACAAGGCGTCTTTCAGGGTGCGAGACCGGAGCCGGCGGGTATCATCATGGGAGAAATGGAGTTATCTATTTATTCATCTGTATTTATGCTAAGATATCCAAAACAGGCGTAAAAGCCGGGAAAATGTTAAAAGGAGAAATTATGTCGCAGATTGATCAGTCCGGGCAGCCAGTCGAAACGACAAATAATGTCGGGCAGAGTATTATTTCAAGTACGACAACGCGCAACACCAGACGCCGCCTCTGGTTTATGGCTATTATGGTGGTCGTATTACTTGTGGTGGTGGTGGGTGCGATTATTTTTATGACTCATGGTTCCAGCGATGATCCTCAGACAATAGTCGGAAACTATTATACTGCCCTGAAGAACAAAGATTATGATACGGCAATCAAATATATACAGGTAACAAATGCTCCCAATCCGAGTATGAATGTCACGACTGCCGGTGAATTGCAGACACAGGAACAGGCGTGGCAAGGCACCTATGCTGGCCCGATCCAAAAATACAAAATCAATAACCAGTCGATTAATGGCCAGTTCGCTTCGGTCAATGTCACCATCTCGCGCGGTACCACCTATACGATGGATGTCCAGCTGACGCAGATGAATGGCAAGTGGATGATCACTGGTGGCGGCGCACCGGGCTATCTCTATTAAGAGACACCAGCTTTCCCACATATTTATGCTTTACGCACCGGATGGATGGAAGAGGCTCTGGGCCTTGAGGTCCAGGGCCCGCAGGGCGAGTTCGGTTGAGCAGGGCAGGTCCAGGAATCCGGTATTGATCGTCAGGTCGTAGAGGTGCGCATCAGTAATCGAGCAGTGATGGAGCTCTTTGATACTCTCCTCACGTTCACGATCTTTTTTGTGGATCAGCTCTCTGGCGACGGCGGCATTCAGTCCTGCACGGTGCATCACTCGTTCAATACGCTTCGGGAGTGGAGCGACGACCCGTACGTGCAGGACATCGCGATAGCTGGCGAGCGTGAGCTGCGCACCACGACCGACAAACACGACATGGCCCAGTTCGCCGGCGGTTAGCAGGACCTGCTTGAGGGTCAGCCCATAGGTGATATCGTTGACGTTGAGGGCCGCTACATCATTCGGCAGTACCGGTGGCGAAAAATAGCTCATAGCTTCAAAGAGGCGCTGAGCAAAACCCTCCACCTGCTCGTCATGGATACAGGCCACCTCGGGACTCACCCCCAGCTTCTGAGCCACCAGCTGGACAATCTCGGCATCCAGCAACCGCCAGCCCAGGCGATCCGCCAGCCTCCTGGCTATGTCCCCTCCCCACTACCATACTCCCTGGACACGGTAATCGCACGCATTGAAGTTGGATGAAGATGCTGATTCATAGATTTTGCCTGCCTTCCTGCCGGTATGCACTCGCCAGCGTTACCATCATCTCACGTTTGGGCCACCAGAAAAGTTATCTGCGCCTCAACTGATCGCTCTCCGTGATAAGATAAAGACAACCTATATGTATAAGACGAATAAAGTAACGCCAACGCTGGCTTTTTGCATATACCAGAAAAAAATCATGTATATAAGAAGGACGTAGCTGAGATGTCACACCAACAACCCACGATGCTCCCTGCAAGCTGGCAGGAGATCGCCAACCGGCTTGCCAGTGCCACCGATCCGACTGGAGCACCGATCGATGCTGGCATTATGGAACTGGTGATCGCCCTCAATGTGCTCGGTGTCCAGACCAGTTCCTCGTGTGAAGGCCACATGGACCGAGGCTATGCCGCGCCGTGGGTGGATTTTCATGCTGTGGGAACCGAAGCAGTGCGTCGTCAGGCCTCGGAAGCCAATCGAGCCTTGCGCGAAGCCGAGGAGCAAGGAGCAGCAGCGGAGCACATTGAAAGGTTGACGCGCGAAGTATTTCGCCTCGCCAGCGCCGAGCAGGTCACCTATTACAAAGGAGCCTGGCTGGTCCATCAGGCCCTGGAGGCATTCTATGAGCAGCACCAGAGCCCTATGACCAGCAACTCTATCTGCACAGCGACAGCTTTGGCTACAGCCGCCTGCAACCGCACGGCATCGACTACCAGCCCCAGCGCCCCCGCGACCTCCAGGCAACCAAACTCACACAATACCAGCAGGAAATTCAGGCCTTTACCCATTTCCTCAAAACTATCTACCTATCCGCTCACCATTGACCGGTCCCTCTATAACAACCTTCCTTCACCCCAGCGACGGCAGGTCTTGAACCTGCGATCAGCGGACGTACGACCAAAGTAACGGCAGGTCTTGTGCCCAATACGTTTCGTTTAAGCACTTTTGTGGTTGCAAAAGCTGTTGTAAAAAAAGCAGCGGATCGTCCGTGGAGAGGGCGCCACACGCGGAGGCCAGCATGCGGCGTGATCGTGGAGCGAGGGGCTCAACGAGCATCGCATGCCTGTGGCGCCTACACCGAGACGGATCCTGTTTCGTGATCCTCTTCGAGAAGGTACGGGGAGGATCCACGCGCTCTCCCACCACGTTGCTAGCGAGCAGGCCACGGCACACACGATCCGTGTAGGCGCCACAGCACTGCGCGTCGTTCGAGCACGCTGGCCTGCGCAAACGCAGCAGGGCGGCCTCCGCGTGTGGCGCCCTCTCGACGTATACTTTGCTTGCTGGTCACGTCGAACCATCTCTCAACGTCTCGCTACGTGAAAAGTATTAGGGCTTGGGCCTGCTAGCACGCCTCCCAACGTAACGGCAGTCTTGTGCCTGCTAGCAATTCACGTACGAGTAAGCACCATCCAAAGGCGGGACATGCTATCATGACGACTACGTGTGTGAGGAACCTCTCAGAGGTGATCAGGTCGCAGGCTCAAGCCCTAATACTTTTCACGTAAGCCTTTTTCTGGACGAGATTGACGAAAGCATCTAAGCCGATCAGAGGCCCAGTGACTTCAAAGGATCAAGAAAAGCGAACAGGTAGGTTCGACCCTTTGGGTCGATTCGTGCCTGCATGATATCCGTGCTTGACCATGAGCAAGCCTCTTCACGCCTTGCTTCACCGCTTTTTCACTTGCGTGATCCTGCGGAGGTGAGGGTAGCGTGGAGGCACCCGAATCGACCCAAAGGGTCGAACCTACACTTTTTACCTCTCTTGATCTTTGAGAAGGTGTTCCTTCACCGCCATGCTATCATTTCAGCCATTCAATCCTTAAGTGAAAAGTATTAGGCTCAAGACCTGCCTTGCAATCGTGTGAGCGAAGCTAGCCGCGACTGAGCGGCGTTCACGATTGTCTTTCAAGGGCACCTGCCACTACGGTGAGGTGTGGGACCGGATGAACTGCTGAAAACGGGCAACGCCTGTTGCTATTTCCTGTTGGGTGACGGCACTAAAGGATAGGCGGACCTGGCGTTCGCGACCAGGCAGCAGGGTGAAAAATGAGAGGGGACATACAATGACATGGTATTCCTGGACACATTGTTGCAGGAGTTGCGGGGTCAACACAAATGGGAGCGTGACGGTCAGAAACAGGCCGCCATGTGGATAATTCCAGCTGACACGATCAGCCAGCACAGGATCACTGCCAAAGTGCTGCTCCAAACTCTGGAGCAATTGGTCCCGATTCGCACGGTAGTAGCGCTTCTTTTCTGTCAGCGAGCTCTTCAGCGAACAATCGTGTTCCAGCAGAAAACCACCAATCATGGCCTGCGTTACCGGTGAGGTATTGACGGATATCAGGCTTTTGACTTTGGAGAGCTCTTGCGCCAGGTATGGACCAGCCTCGCCGTCCTCGTTGGCGATCCTCTGGTCAGCCAGCATAAAGCCAACACGCAGGCCAGGAAAGAGTAGTTTGGAGAACGTCCCCAGATACACCACCACTCCCCATTGATCAAGTGCCTTCAGGGTCGGAAACGAATCGCCATCATAGGCCAGCATCCCATAGGGATTATCCTCAAAGATGAGCATGTTTTCCTCATGCGCGATACGCAACAAACGCTGGCGCTCAGCCAGCGGCAGACTGGTGCCCAGCGGATTATTGAAGTCCGGCACCAGATACAGCGCACGCGGCGTTTTCCCCTGCTCCTTGATGTGCTGGATCGCCTCCTGGAGCGCCTCCAGATCGATTCCTTCGTCCGCAGCTCCTACCGCATAGGTTTCGACACCGAGGATCGTGGCAATGCCAGTCATGCCATTATAGGCGGATCCGCAATCAACAAGACATCACGCGACCCATCAAAGAGCGCGGCCGCCAGAATAGTCATGGCTTCTTGCAGACCATTGGTAATCATGATCGCCTCTGGCTCAACCTGGATATTCTCGTCACGCGCCAGGAAACGCATACCAGTTGATTAATAATGCCATTGGTTTTACTATATTGCCCCAGTTTTTGTCGAATATGTACGGGCGCAAGCTGATCCGTTGCCTCAACACTGGCCACATAGCGACTCAACGCTTCCTGGCAACCTGCCACATCACAAAACTGGTCCGCCGGCCGACCAGGCGCAAAAGAGATAGCATCCGGATAACGCATCACAATCTCATTAAGGAAGTTCATCACATCAAGCGACTCATCACGCAACTTCACCGGTCGTGGTATCAACATATCTCTCGATTACCCTTCTATTCAGCAGTTCTAGTACTCTGTCAACGTTGATGACAAAGGCAGGGGTGCAGGGGATGCAATCCCCTGACTGGGTTCCAGGGCTGTGCCCTGGTCTCCCTCCCCCTCTCAGAATTCTAGTGCTCTGCCAACCTTGATGACAAAGGCAGGGGTGCAGGGGATGCAATCCCTGACTGGGTTCCAGGGCTGTGCCCTGGTCTCCCTTCCCCTCTCCCGCCCGCGTAGCGGGCGCACAACTCATCACACAAAGTTTGACAATGTACTAGTACCAGACATCATAGTATATAAGTATAAAGAACAAAATATTTTAAGCAATTCATTTAATACACGCTATTTATTTCTATTATCCAACTACATAAAATTAATAATGCAATAAATACTGGATAGAATTACTGCTTTTGAATATTACTTTTCTATTTTCACAGGATATAACTGCATATTTATTATTTTAATTTTTTTAGCTTGACAAGCTGATTCATTTCATTGTAATTTCTAATTAATGTATAGCTATCTTTAAATTTATTTTTCTTAAAAAATCCTTTTTTATTCAATCACAGGACTCACAGAAAAGCAACATAGATCAGCTGCTTTTCATCTATTTTATTCGTCAACAAGTTCTTTGAGAGAGGATTATTTGTGCACCCTCTTCTTTAAGGAAGCCATGGCAACAGGTTGGGATTACACTATTTTTTTGGCGGGCCTCAGTTCCAATCGCTGGAACTGGTTGATATAGCAGCAAAACCATTTGCAGGAGGATTACGATGCCAGTCATGCCTTCAGGAGAAGATCCAATTCAGTTGCAGGGAATTGATTATGTCGAGCTCTACGTTGGGAATGCACTCCAATCCGCGCATTTCTATCAGACTATTTTTGGTTTTACGCCGGTGGCCCATAGTGGTTTAGAAACAAATAGTCGTGATCGTAAATCCATCGTCATGAAGCAGGGCGAGTGTACGCTGGTGCTGACGGCACCACTCCAGGCCGATGGCCCGATTGCGGAGCATGTCCACCGCCATGGTGATGGACTCAAGGATATCGCTTTCCGTGTGGAGGATGTGGCGGCGGCTTTTGAAAAAGCGCTGGCGTTCGGAGCCCGCTCCGCGCTGCCCCCGACCGTCTTTCATGATCAATGGGGCACGATTACCAGAGCCACGGTTACCACTTATGGAGATACCACGCATTCTTTTATTCAACGCAATGATTTTACTGGTATCTTTCTACCAGATTACGCACCCCTGGAGAGGACTCCGGTCGCAACGGCTGGCTTTGCCTGCTTCGATCACTTTGCGGTCAGCCTGCCACGCGGCGAGGTCCAGACCTGGGTGGATTTTTATAAACGTGGCTTTGGCTTCGCGCAAATTCATGAAGAAGGTATTCAGACCGAATATAGCGCCATGAGCTCGATCGCCGTCCAGGATCCAGCCGAAAAGATCCGCTTTGTGTTGATTGAGCCCAAAGATGGAAAACGCCGCTCCCAGGTTGAGGAATTCCTGCAATTTTATGGCTCGCCCGGCGTACAACATATCGCCCTTGAGACCAGCGATATTATTGAAACCATCAGCGCGCTACGCAGCCGTGGACTCGGTCTGGTGACGGCGCCAGCGAGCTACTATGATCTACTCCCCAGCGGGTCGGACCTATCACAGAAAACATTAGCACGCTCCAGGATCTAAATGTGCTGGTCGATCGGGACGAATGGGGTTACCTGCTCCAAATATTTAGCCAGCCCGTGCAGGATCGTCCGACGCTCTTTATTGAGATTATCCAGCGTAAGAATGCCCGTGGTTTTGGCAGTGGCAATATTCAAGCCCTTTTCCATGCACTCGAACTCGAACAAGCCCGTCGCGGCAATCTCTAAGCAATAGAGAGGATATTACCGACTGGTAATATCCCCATTGAAAAAGAAGCAAGGCGTCAGGATACGCCCTTTAATGCGAGGTAGGGCTGGCGTCTACCTCTTCTTGAGAGGTGGCACGCAGATCGGCAGGAATCTCAAAGTGTAACTCGGACTGACAAAATGCTTGCCAGGCAGGTGTTACCTGATCAAATAAAGGTGACTTATCCTGGATCGGACTGAGGACAACCGTAAAATCATCCCAGATATAGCAGACCGTCTCATCGGTCAATGCACTATCGCCTTCCGGCTGCTGCTCAGTCCAGTCAGGATATGCACGCAATTCTTTGAGCTGATAGGCTTTACAGTATTGACGCATTGTGCCCCTTTCCTTTATGTATAGCCAGACAGGACAGTTAATTTTGCTTTGCAGCTTGCTCTTCCATATGTTTGCGCAGGCTTAAAGGTCGCATATCCGTCCACACCTCTTTAATATGGGCCAGACATTCACTCTTAGGTCCGCTTTTCCCGACTTCACGCCAGCCCAGAGGAAGCTCGCGATCAGCTGGCCAGATAGAATATTGTTCCTCATGATTGACAACCACGCTATAAATAGTGTTATCCTCTTGTTCGTCTCGTGCCATGAAAGATGCCTCCAACGTCTACACTAAAATCATTATCACCAATTTGCAATAAAAGCTTCAATAATAAGTCTTCTATTGCAAAAACCAATAAAAGCATAAGCTAAACCAGGACTTATTGTCAAGCCAAAAATATCCCAAAGGAATGCTCGAAGAAAGAGTGAAAAGCTGTAGCGGCAGGTCTCGGGCCCAATATTTTTCGTTTAACGAGTTTTGTGGCGGCGAAAGACGTTGTGGAGAAAAGCAGCGAATCATACGTGGAGAGGGCGCCACACGCGGAGGCCGGCATGCGGCGTGATCGTGGAGCGAGGTGCTCAACGAGCATCGCATGCCTGTGGCGCCTACACCGAGACGGATCCTGTTTCGTGATCCTCTTCGAGAAGGTACGGGGAGGATCCACGCGCTCACCCACCACGTTGCTGTGCGAGCAGGCCACGGCCACGGCACACACGATCCCTGTAGGCGCCACAGCACTGCGCGTCGTTCTTGCACGCTGGCCTGCGCAAACGCAGCAGTGCGGCCTCCGCGTGTGGCGCCTTCTCCACGTACACCTTTCTTGCTGGTCACGTCCAACCTTCTCTCAACGTAGCGCTAAACGAAAAGTATTAGGTCTCGGGCCGTTACGAGAGAATTTCGACGGTGCCCTGGCCGCCGTTGACGCGTACGAGGTCGCCGGTGTGCAGGCGCATGGTGGCGTTGCCACAGCCAACGACGGCGGGAATGCCGAGCTCGCGGGCAACGATGGCGGCATGTGAGAGGGGTGCGCCAACGTCGGTGACGACGGCGGCGGCGCGTGGGAAGAGCGGTGTCCAGCCGATATTGGTAACGATAGTCACCAGGATCTCGCCCGGTTGTAGCTCGTTGCCCATGTCCACGGTCGTGATGACGCGCACGCGGCCCTCGATGCTGCCTTCCGCACCGGGAAAGCCGGTGATCAGCTCGCTCGTGGATGCAGGTGTCTGGCCGCTGGCATCAAAGACATCACTGCGCCGTTGTGGGTCTGCCACCCAGCGCAAAGGATCAAAGTGGCCGCGAATGAGAGCAGGATAGGCAGGTAACGCGCTGTAGCGCTCGTAGGCAGTGCGGCGCGCTGGAATATGGGCCAGTGGAGCCTCGTCACCGGCCAGTACAGCCAGAATTTCATCCATCGACAACATGAATAGGGCCTCGCCCTGTCCACTCAGCTCGCCGGCCCGCAAGACAAACTCGCGCAACACCCAGAAGACCCGAATCACTTCCGAGCGCGCCGTTTCGCGATCGCGGAACACCACCATTGAGCGCTGAATACGGCGCTGCATCTTGACTGCCTTGCGCGGGTAACGTTGCTTGAAGCGCTCCCAGGCCGCCGTCTGAGCCTCCTGCTGACGCGTGAACAGCGTCTGGACATCCACTGGAGCTGCGCGCAAGCCGGCCAGCTGGTCATCAATCCAGGCAGGATCCTCGGCAGGCCGTGGGATTGAGACCTCGAATTCGTGTGGGCTACGGTGGCCATACTGGCGTATAAAGGTCGCACGATCAATCTCACCGCGTATCAACTGATCAAGTCCCACTAAGGGTCCCAGGCTCGCCAGGGGATTGGCGCCAGAGCTCAAGCCTGAAAGTAATACATTGGCATCGGTCTCACCCACCAGTTCACGCAGATCGCGCCGAACCATGTAGAGTCCGCTCCCATTCCCTTCCTGTCTGGTGGCAGCCTCCAGCATACTGCTGGCCTCGCGCAAAAAGGGCTCCAACTCGCTATGCCAGAGGGTAATCAGATCCACAGGATCGCTGCTGGCCCGGATGCGCGTCTTTAAAGTCTCACAGCGCGCCGCTGCCGTGGAGAAAAACTCGGGCATCTTGCGCATATTGGTTTTCACCCGTTGCTGGACGCGCAGCACGATGGGCAAGATGGACCGCACCAGATGCCAGCGCGACACCGGAATCAGTGGAATCTCCAGGCCCTCAGGAATATGGCCGAAAGCCTCTTCAATTGCCGCCTTAAAGCGCTTCTGGCCCGCGCCAAATTTCCTGGAGATGGTGGTTGTCAGGCTGATATTCATATAGAAGCGACCACCAATATTCCCGACCGGTTGATACTCACGAATGCCCGGTGCATACATCGGCGAGGTCGCCTCGGACATAAACACTTCGATCAACGACCAGGTACAGGGGGTCATCACGTCGGGCACTGCTTCACCCAGGTTGCCATTTGACCATAGATAATCAACCTTCAGGCTGTCATTCCACTCCTCGCACGGTGCATTGCTGCCACGTAGCGTGGTAATTGGACGCGCCTGCACAATAAAGAAGCGCTCAGCCTGGCGCGCCCACTCGATATCCATGGGCTGCGCATACAATTTCTCGATCTGGACACCGAGGCGCGTCAATTCAGCTACCTGCGGAGCCGTGAGCACCGCCTGCGTACACTGATCCTGCGGGACAGGTTCTTCGTGCGTGCCAGTTGGCGTGCGCACGGTCATCACATCCTTGGCCGTAATCTCCTGCTTGAGAATCGTCCCACTGGCCTTCTCCACCACAATCGTATCCGGCGTGACCAGTCCCCCCACGATCGCCTCGCCAGTCCCCAGGCTGCGTTGATCACAACCTGATTACTGCTACCAGTTACAGGATCCGCGGTAAAGAGGATGCCGGCGGCATCGGCCGCGACCAGTTCCTGCACCACCACCGCCAGACTCACGTCCTCGGACGCGATATGGTGACGCGCGCGATAGTCGATGGCCCGCGCCGTCCACAGCGAGGCCCAGCAGCGCTTCACAGCATCCAGTACCATTGCTGGCCCACGCATATTCAGATAGGTCTCCTGCTGACCGCAAACGACATATCCGGCAAGTCTTCAGCGGTCGCAGAGGAGCGTACCGCCACGGGCAACTCGTCTCCGCCCAGTTGCGCATAAGCCTGACGAATAGCCTCGGCAATATCGTCTGGCACCACACCCTGCTCGAAGAGCTGTGCAATCTGCCTGGATGCAGCTTCCAGCACGGCCGTATGATCGCCTGGCGAGGAGGAAGAAAGCGCGGAGACCGCGTCCATAATCGGCTCTTGTAAGCCGTTATGCTCAACAAAACGGCGATACGCCAGCGTGGTTATATGAAATCCAGGCGGCACCGGCAGACCAGCGGCCGCCAGTCGTGCCAGCGAAGCTCCTTTGCCGCCCACCTGCGCAAGCTGCGCGGCAGCAGCATCCAGGGCTAAAATAATGGCGGTCGCTTGCTCATTGTCCGAAGACATACTCTTCTGAAGAGTCATGATTCCACTTCTTTCTGAAATTGTGTCTGTGCCTTTTCTACTGCAAGATCCAGATAGTGCATAAAATTCTGAGAAATGGTTTGAAGTTCATCCGCAGGAACCGGGCGGTCTGCTTCAAGGGTGCGATGGACCGTCTCGGCCATCAGGTCCGCCAGTTCCTCATCGGAAAGCGTATATTCGTCTGGCATCAATGGCGCCACAAAGAAAAAACCCATAAAGATCGCGCTAAACATATATATTTGTGCGCGCAAGCTCAGATCAGTTCTGATCAGACCATAGTCGCGCAGCAATTCAAGATAGACATTGAAGCCCATCAGCTTCTCTACGTGGGCCGTACGGCTCTGCTCCCCCTGTGCCAGCTTTCCCAGCACATCAATATCGCGCATCAGGACAGCCTTCAGCAACGGACGCTGCATCAGGGCCAGCGCGGAATACTTGAGGATCCCGCGCAAGGTCGCACCTGCGGGATCCGCACTGATACGCTGGCGCAGATCCTCGGCCATCGCCAGCTTCTCGCGGCCGATCAACGCCCGAAACAGCTCCTCACGCGTCTTCCAGTGCAGATACATCGTCCCCTTCGCCACCCCGGCCTGCCTGGAAACATCATCAAGCGTCGTCTTCTGGAAGCCCCAGCGTAGAATCAAAGCCGCCGCCGCATCCAGAATACGCTCCGCCCGCTCACGCCTCCTGGACACCTCGGGCTCCCCCGCGCCCACTCCCCGAACCACCTTTGTCACCTGACTTCCTCCTCTATTTTCAAGGTTATGACTATTTAAGGTTATTCAGTCATATCCATGTATGCATTAAATATAATGTACCCGCCGCGAAAAGTCAAGAGAAGAGAACAGGCTGTCGGGGATCGGGCATATGGTCGTGGAGGGAGGCGATGGGAGGGGATCGTGGGGGACGTTCGCAGGCGCAAGACTTGCCGTTACGCATCCCCCACGCGGTCAGCCGGGTTTATTGTTGGGTGTAGGGGATTTTTTGCCACTCTTTTCCACCATCGGTGGTGTGCATGAGTGTCTGGTTGGCGATGCCCCAGCCATTGTTGGCGTCGATAAAGCTCAATGCGCCCAGGTGGTAGGGAGTATTGGAGGTATCGGTCCAGTGTTTTCCGCCATCGATGGTGCGATAGAATTTACCATTCTGGGTATCGGTTGCCCAGGCATGGAAGGTATCCATGACATAAGTATTTTCGGCCGCGATAGGGACAGGGGTAGTCTGAACCCAGTTCATGCCACTGTCCTCTGAACGATACAGGATCAACAGGTCTCCGTTCTGGGTTTTGATGACCACTGGTAAGAAGACCAGATTGCCAAAGAAGACCGGTGGCTGCGAGATATTCAAGCTCACGGTATACCCGCCCAACACATGCGGCAACGAGACAGTCTGCCAGTTCTGACCGCCATTTTGCGTCAGCAAGATCGAGGGAATAGTGTTGTCGCCGACCTCGCTCAGATTGCCGGTCGCAATACCGGTTTGCGCATCCCTGAAGGAGAGACCGGTCACATAACCCATGTTGAAACCGCTGTTATCCGTGTTCGAGGCGATTTTGGTCCAGTTCATGCCACCGTCGAGCGAGTGCCAGATGTCAATGACAGTGTGACCGGCACCAGGCGTACTGGAAGCCTCAAGCCAGCCCTGCTGGTCATTCACAAAGTGTGGAGTATCCACAATACCGACCAGTGGATCATTGATTTTCGCGCGATCCCAACTCTTGCCACCATTGTGGGTGCGCAAAATCGTGATACCCTGACCAGGTTGCTGCTGGTCAGGCGGGATCGCGATCCAGGCATCATGGTCATTACTAAAGGCCCCCTGGCAAACTGATTGAGTCCCGCATTCGCCGGCGACACATCCTTCCAATGCATGCCACCATCCACCGTCCGCAAAATAGAACTGGCAGTCAATGCCCAGCCAGTATGTTTGTCCAACATGCGAATCGCTTCAAGCGGCTGAGCAGCATTGGCGACTGCCGTACCGGACACGGTCGGAACCACGGTCCTCTTTACCACAGGAGTAGACGTGGCCGCTGCTGGCACTGAAGTAGAATCTGTGCTACCACAGGCCGCCAGCAAAGCTGTCAGCACGATAAAAAGAAATAAAGGGAGCGATGTCTTGCATACGAACTTCCTGTACGTATGTTTTCCTGACATCCATACCCTTCGATATGCATCCATGTTCGCTTCTTCTCTCCATATGATTATTCCTATACACACGAGGACACAAACGCGCTTTCACAATCTCAGGCGTTACAAATGAATTTCTTATTCATTATTATATACCAATGAAAGCATAAAATACCGCATTAACATTACATATGGTGATACAAACCACTACACTATAATTGCTTATGCAGAGATAAAAAACTAAAATATGAGCTCATTCACCAGCAGTAATTACGCAATAAAATCGACCAATGCTTAAAGCATAGTTTTTGTCTTGTTTTTCACAACTGCTAGCATATATTATTGTTATACAGAAATAGATGTATTAGCACACAGGGAATATACACAAAAACACTATACGCTTGTTGTATCTCTATTTCAAGCAAGCAAAAGAGGAGCATAAAAAGGAACACCTTCTCAAAGGATCAAGAGAGATAAAACGTGTAGGTTCGACCCTTTGGGTCGATTCGGTTGCCTCCACGATACCCTCACCTCCGCAGGATCACGCAAGTGAAAAAGCGGTGAAGCAAGGCGTGAAGAGGCTTGCTCATGGTCAAGCACGGATAGCATGCAGGCACGAATCGACCCAAAGGGTCGAACCTACCTGTTCGCTTTTCTTGATCCTTTGAAGTCACTGGGCCTCTGATCGGCTTAGATGCTTTCGTCAATCTCGTCCAGAAAAAGGCTTACGTGAAAAGTATTAGGCGCAAGACCTGCCGGTACATGGCGTTGCTTGCTCGGACGCCGACTGGTCGCTGCCTTTAAGGCTGCCGCTACGGGTCGCAGCGGCTAGCGCTGCCACTACGGCTGTTCATCTCCATAATCACCGCGCCAGAGGCGGCCCATTTCTTCGTTGGTGGCGAGTAGCTCGTCCAGGGTGCCTTCGGCGTCGATCTTACCATCTTTGAGCACAATGATATGGTCGGCACGTTGCAGAGCGGCACGGCGATGGGTGACGACCAGACAGGTGGCATCCTGACGCGCGAAACTGCGTTCCCAGAGGGCACGCTCGGTCTCGACGTCGAGGGCGCTGGAGAGGTCGTCGAAGACGAGTAGCTCGGGATCGCGCACATACATACGGGCGGCTGCAGCACGCTGTACCTGTCCTCCAGAGAGACGAATGCCTCGGGAGCCGATCAGGGTCGCTAATCCCTGCGGCATCTCCGCGACATCTTGTTCCATGACGGCGGCATGGAGCGCAGCGGCTAGATCGGTCTGCGCTGCGGGTATGCCTAGCAGGAGATTATTGCGTAGGGTGTCGCTGAACAGGCGCGGGATCTGCGCTGTGTAAGCACTGTAGGGCGGCTGGAAAAAGTTGGCCGGATCATCCACCTGCTGCTCGTTCCAGTAGATTTCGCCGGCATCCCTGGGCAGTAGACCGAGCAGGACCCGTAGCAGCGTGGTCTTGCCGGATCCAACGCGGCCGGTAATCACGGTGAAGGTGCCGCGTTTGAGTCGCAGGTCGATGGCGCGAATGCCGTTCTCGGTGCCTGGATACTGATAGGTGAGTCCCCGGACGGTCAGTTCCTGTAATTGATGGGCCGAGATTTTCTCGGTATGAACCAGGGCGGGAAGCTGTTCGCGCTCGTAGACTGGCGCGTGCTGTATCAACACGTGGGCTGACTCATCCGGGATCAGTTCGACCATGCGCTGAATAGAGACCTCCTGATACTTGTAGTCGCCCAGGAACATACCCCACTGCGCGGGCAGAGTGGTCGTAAACCAGAGGTAGTAGACGAAGAGCGCGAAATCTCCGACCGTGAAGCTTTTCGCCGCCATGGCCTGTCCCGCCAGGAGCAGGGTGATGCCGATGCCAAAGGTGACGGCGTTGGCGCTGATCGAGTCGAGCAGTTCACGGAACAATTGGGTGCGCACCATGGCCTTGCGGCGCTGATCATTGAGCGTGTGCAGGTGACGCAACACATGCTGCTCCGCATTGGCGACCTTGACAGCCTGGACCGCGCTGAAAAGCTCACCCAGAAAGCCGGTCACATTACCCGTGGCTTTGCGGCCTGCATCATAATAATGGTGGATGCGACCCCAGGCGATGCGGGCCGCGAGCAGCGTCACGGCCAGTGGCAGAAAAATGACCAGCGTGATCAGTAGATTGATGCGCGCCATAATGATGATCGCGATCAGGGCCGCAATGGTCTGTCCGATGATATAGGGTAGCCACATAGGAAAGTCGCAGGTCTCATCAATATCATTCTGGAAGCGATTAATCGCATCACCGGCCGCAACCGGAAAGGTTTTGGCTCCGGGCCGGCGCAGAATACTGGCGAACAGATTAAAGCTCAGCAAGGCACCGGTGGTATAGCGAAAGGTATAGTAGGCCCAGGTCTCACCAAAGGAGAGACTCAGCCGTACCAGTTCCGTTGAGACGTAGAGCGCGATCAAGCCCCACAGACTGACAGCAACCGGGGCCGCGCCAGTCAACGTATCAAAGACACTTTTCTCGATCAGTCCCGGTATGATCTGGAGCACAAAGAAGGTAATCCGAAAAAAGCCATAGGCCAGATAGGGCCAGGGACGATAGCTGATCAGACGCCAGTTAAAGAGCCACACTTTGATTCCACGATCCGCAGTCTGGGCCATCAGAGCACCTCCTTCATATTCTGAGCAACCACGTCGCTCTCCTGTGAATCAGTCGCCGGGTTCTCCAGTCCGGTCTGGAGCAGGCTGTAAAAACGTGAATGGGGATCGCTGGCCAGCGCGGCACGAGGTCCATACTCCACGACACGGCCCTCTTCCAGAAGCATAATCACATCGGCCCGCTGCACCGTTTGCAGGCGATGAGCAATCACAATACCGGTCCGCTGTTGCAGTAAGCGATCCACGGCCTGCTCCAATCGATGCTCGGTCGCTGGATCCAGACGTGACGAGGCTTCATCCAGCACCACCAGTCCTGGATCTTTCAAGAAGACACGCGCAAAGGCAAGCAACTGTCCCTCGCCCGCCGAGAGCGATTTTCCGCCGGCCGCCACATAGGTATCCAGTCCCTGCGGCTGCGCTTCCACCCAGCGCCATAGATCGAGTTCCCTCAGCACCTGCTCAATCTGCGCATCACTGATACTTTGCTTAAAGAAGGTGAGATTGTCGCGAATACTGGCATGAAAAAGCTGCACATCCTGCGTCACCATGCCCACGTGCTCGCGCAAAGCGGTCAGCGTCAGTTGACGAATATCCACGCCATCCAGGTTGATCGTGCCCTCCGTTGGATCATAGAGCCGGAAGAGCAGGCGGGCCAGGGTTGTCTTGCCGCTCCCCGTTCGTCCAAGCAGTCCCAGGACCTGCCCGGGCTGCAACTGAAACGAGATATCCTGCAGGATCGGCGTTTCCTGATCATAACTAAAGGAGACAGCCTGGAAGGCCACGGCCAGACTGCCCCTGGACAGGGCCGCACCCGGACCATCCTGGATCTGTGGCTCTATGTTCAATAAGGCCTCGACCCGCTCGATGCTCGCGGTAGCTTCCTGGAGATCCTTGACCTGCTCTCTGATAATCTCCAATGGCTGCGCTAGCATGCCGATATAGAAGACCAGCAGGTACGCGGTACCAATAGAGATCTGGTGCTGGCTATAGAGCCAGGCACCCAGGGCCAGGCCGAAGGTATAGCCGATGGCATACAGGGCATTGATACTGAAAACCGTCAGATTGCTCACCAACTGAGCCCCGACCGTCGTTTCCAGCATGCGCCGCATCAGTGTAAACAGGCGCTGGGTGACATATGGTACGGCCCCATTCGCACGAATATCCTCGGTACCGGTAATATGCTCTTCCAGGAAACCATAGTAGTCGGCGGTAACTTCGCGCTGGGCGGTCCAGCGTCTGACGGCGATGCCTTGAATAGTACGCAGGGCAAAGAACACCAGGACCGTGTAGAGCACAAATCCGATGCCGATGCGCCAATCCTCGCGCCACAATAGGACGAGCAGTCCCAGAATCAGCAGGCCGTTGCCGGCAACGTTGATCGTGAATTGAGAGAAGAAGTTGGCCTGCGCGGTCACATCATCATCGATGCGCTCGATCAGCTCACCGGGCGTATGCGTTTTATGAAACGGCATATCCAGTTGCAGACTATGCAGCGTCATGTCGGCGCGCAACGCATTGGTCGCGGTCCAGCCGATATTACTGGCCATGTAAGTTGAGACAAACGCAATGATGCGCTGCACTACAGACAGGACAATGAAAAGTCCGGCCGCGGTCAGCAGCAGCGGCAGCGCGCTCCCCGCCTGCGTCGCGTCAATCACACCACGAATAATCTGAGGATTAACCAGTTGCAAACCAATATTTATAAAGAGCAGAATCGTCAGCAAGAGGACACGTCCCCGCTGTGGCTTGAGATACGTCGTCAGCAAGCGCCAGTAGCGTCTAAACTGAGCATCCATACAGCTATTTTTCCTTTCGCTCAAGAGCGTTCCAGGTAATCTGGCAAACATGAGGACACACGGTATGCGTGTGCTTATGAGTAGTGGAGAACGGTGCTGCTGAACGGGAGGCATGCTGCTGCTGCGTGGAATAAGCAGGCAAGCAAAAAAAGCCCGATGAGGCTAAGTGGGCCAGTTATGAGAAGCGCAAAAAACAGCCATTGTCAGTTACAGGACACAGCGCACTTAGCGTAGCAACACCGTAGCTGTGGATGATAACATGATAAGTAATTCCCCCTATTAAAACAAGTTAAACAAAGCATAACCTGAACCGATCAAAAAATCAAGCCCCGTATGGTAGCGGCAGCGGCAAGCGCCAATACGTTTCGTTGAAGGAGAGAACCTCAACGGTATGGCGTGGCGTCGTGTACGTCGAGTGGGCGCCACACGCGGAGGCCGCACTGCTGCGTTTGCGCAGGCCAGCGTGCAAGCAGGACTCGCAGTGCTGTGGCGCCTACACCGCGACGGATCATATCTCGTGTGCCTGCTCGCACCGCAACGTGGTGGGTGAGAGCGTGGATCCTCCCGTACCTTCTCGAAGAGGATCACGACACAGGATCCGTCGCGGTGTAGGCGCCACAGGCATGCGATGCGCTTTGAGCACCTCGCTCCACGAGAACGCCGCATGTCGGCCTCCGCGTGTGGCGCCCTCTCCACGTATGATTCGCTGCTTTTCTCCACAACGTCTTTCGCCGCCACAAAACTCGTTAAACGAAAAGTATTGGCCTTTAAGGCTGCCGGTACGAGGCTTCCGGCCCGCCTAGAAGTGGATTTTCATGATGCGGTGGATGCTGATGAAGCCGGCTTTCTGGATGGCTTTCTGGGAGGCGAGATTGCTGACGTCGCAGGAGCAGATGGGCTTCAGGCCTTGTTGATAGGCGTGCTGCTTGAGTTGCGTGAGGGTGTAGCTGGCCAGGCCTTTGCCACGATAGGCACGCGCAACGACCATGCCGAGGTCGACGTAGGGGCGCTGGCTCTGGCTGGGTATATATTCACCGGCTGCCAGTATGGTGCCTTGCTCTGCTGCCAGCATAAATAGTTCCTGGCGCTGGATGCGTGTACGGAGAAAATCTGGTAGCCAGGCGACTGGCCCGTCGATATTGGCTTGATAAAAACTCAACATATGCTCCAGGTCGCTTTCTGTGGCTGGCCGGAAAATACAGTTACTAATGGCTGGCGTCAGGACAACATTGTGGTGATCCTGAAACAGATAGGCTTGGGCTTGCATGCTGCGCTGCAGATCAAGACAAAGAGAGAAATAGGCTGGCTCGATGGTGCTGGCCATAGCCTGCTGGATCTGATAGCTCTCGATCAGCCAGCGGAAGATCTCCTGGGCGCGCGACTGATAGGTTTCCCACAGGTGGAAGCGTAACAAACACTGGTCCGCGTCCAGGCAAAAATAGCCCACGCTCTGCTCCTGGTCCTGGATCTCCCAGAAGGTGGCTTGCGGGATGATCGCGCCTTCCCACATGCCATCCAGGGGGGCGATCAGGGTACGTAGATAGTCGGCGCTCAACTGTTGAATGCTGGCGGCTTGCTCAATCTGGCGACGTGTCAACATGGAAAATATATACCATCTTTCTCGCTTGAAAAACTCTGAGAGTACACTATAACAGAAAGAAGCGCTTCCTACAATTTCATAGGAAGCGCTTCTTGCTTATGATCCTATATAGAGCAGTTAGAGTATTGATTGATCAGGCTTTCCAGACGTTGAGTTCATTGGCCAGGAAGGCGGTGCGGCAGGCGCGGCGTTGGACTTTGCCACTGGATGTTTTGTGGATGCCGTTGATGCGCAGCAGGACAATTCTAGCGACGGTCAGATCATGGTAATCGGCGATCGCTCGACGGATGTTTCGGAGGATCTCCTGTCGAGCCTGGGCCAGGACCTCCGGGGAGTTGGTGTCCTCCTCGGAGAATTTATAGCGGTGATCGACCTCGGCCAGCACGACCAGGCGCTCTTCGTCGTCATACTCAACGGAAAAGGCCACACTACAGCCGGGACGGAGCGCTGGATGGCTCATCTCTACGGTCTGCTCAATATCCTGTGGATAGTAATTGCGTCCACCCAGGATAATCAGGTCTTTGAGACGGCCGGTGACAAAAAGATGTCCGTCCTGATAGGCACCAAGATCACCGGTGCGTAAGAAGGGTCCTTCGCCGGTAACCAGATGGGCCTGCATGGTGCGCGCGGTCTCTTCTGGCCGCTGCCAGTAGCCCTGAGCAACGCTGGGACCCGAGATCCAGATCTCGCCAACCTCTTCGGGCTTACAGGCTTCCAGGGTGTCGGGATTGACGATCACAATCTCGACATCTTTTGAGCGTACGGCGGCTCCACAGCCCACCAGTTGCTGGACATCGTCGATCGCGCCACTGGCAGGAACAATCAGGTTCTCTTCCAGGGCAGCGCGACTGATGTTCTTAATATAGGGTACGGCGTCCAGCGGCTCGCCACTGACCATCAAGGTATTTTCGGCCAGACCAAAGCCCGGCATAAAACTCGTGGGACGGAAGCCACAACTGGCAAAGGTTTTCGTAAAGCGATGCAGGGTCTCGGCGCGGATCGGCTCGGCTCCATTCAGCGCCACCTTCCAGGAACTCAGGTCCAGTTCTTCCATATCATTTGCCCCGATGCGGCGCAGACACAATTCATAGGCGAAGTTTGGCGCGCAGCTATAGGTACCTTTATACTCGGTGATGGCCTGGAGCCAGCGCAACGGCCGCTGGAGAAAATCAGCCGGGGTCATGAATACAGAGGGAATATTTCCATAGAGGGGCAATAGCATACCAGCAATCAAGCCCATATCATGAAAAATAGGCAGCCAGGATACACCGACCGAATTGGCGTCGATACCGAACTGGTCATGGAGCATTGAGAGGTTATGCAGTAGATTGTTGTGACTGACCATCACCCCTTTGGGTGTCGAGGTCGAGCCAGAAGTATATTGCAGGAAGGCCAGCGATTCGCCGTCAATCTCCGGTGCCACCCAGGCGTCGGCCGTCGACTCATCAATGCTATCGGTCGCCAACCATGTCAGGTGCGTCAGGCCCGCCACATTCGCGGTCCACTGCTGCACTTTATTCAAAACCGCCGATGTTGTTAATACGATTGAGGCGCTGGCATCCTCCACAATCGCCTGGATGCGTGGGAGGGCGCGTTGTGAATGAGGGGGATAGGCCGGGATGGCGGCGGCACCGGCATACAAACAGCCAAAGTAGCCCGCCATATAATCGATGCCCGAAGGATAGAGCAAAAGAACCTGCTTGCCCTCTCCACCATGGTGACGTAGTAGATTGCTAATCGCACGTGCTCTGGTATCCAGCTGCAAATAATTGATACTCTCACTCGCGGTATCGCCATAACGTAGAAAAGTATATGCAGCACTAAATGGATTTTCTCGTGCACGCAACTGTAGTAGGTCAACAATAGTATGTACTTCCACAGTTGTAGAAGTCATCGTCTGGCTCATGCTCAGCTCCTTACCCATGCAGTTTTGCAAGGTCAATAGCAAGATTAGACATGCAGATAAAGTCGTTTAGCGCAACACGCTAGAACTTTGTGCATTGTTGTACTATATGATTATAAGCGTTGCATGGGGCAGAGAGTATTATGTGGAAAGAGCATATTTTCACATGTGCCAGAGTAATTTTCGCGTCCGCACAATAGATTGGCATGATAGTATCTTTGCTACCATGCTAATCGTTAACGACGCGCGAAGCCCAGGACCTTCCGTTGCCTGGTTTGCAGTACCTGGATATGCTCAGGATCAAAGGCGGCCACAAAGGCTTTTCTGGCGGGCACCAGTGATTTATGCTCTAATTTTTCAAAGCCAATTTTGCTCACCAGCTTTTCGCCCGCACTCGAAGAGGTCACGGTATAGATCTTATCAAAGAGATAGCCATTACTGCGTAAGTGCAACAGCAGGTCCGCGAACCGCGAAACGAGAATGCCCGCATAGAGGGTGCGCAGATGGCGACTCAGCGCAGGATCAATGACCAGCACGTCAATATAGATCGTAAAAGGCTCAAGGCGTGGGAAGGGCAGGACATCGCTGACTTTGATATCACGCTCGATCTTCCTGCCCGTCAGGAGCTGGTCCAGCACCTCGTCAGTAAAATAAAACATCGAGATATAACCGACAACAGTTCCTTCAACTTTAAGAGAATGAAAGGTAAATTCATTTTTCTGCTGGAAAATAATACGTTCCGGCAATGGCGTAATGAAATTACGACCAAAGGCCCGCGAACCAATTTCTAATTCCTCAACCTGATCAGCGATCATCGAACGACTGAACGTAATGCCCTGGTCCTGCTCAAAGAGCATTTGCATCGACAACGCCAGGCCATCAATATCACGGCGCGGATAAACGCCCTGCTTCATGCCAGGCGGCACGACTTTTCGAATGAAACCCTGTTTCACTTTGCGGAAAAACATGGCTTTTGATAGCCCAAGCCGTTCTTGCGCTTCAGATGCTGTATAATACTGATCTGCCATGGCGTCAGCCTTTCTTGTCTTATGATTAACCACTCTAAATATAACATATCACCGAGACTTTGTAAACTTTTGCAATCCGCGAAAATTATAGTTACTCAAGAATCTTTTTGATAGCATTGGATCTCAGAGTACCGACTAATGTGCAATCTTGCCAGAAATAACATATAATACTTATGCAGAATACAGGTAAAATGTTCTGCATAAATAGCTTTTGATCTATAAAAAGAAGAGTTTTTCCTGTAATATTATAGAATACTTTTTTTTTTTTTTTTTTTTTTTTTTTTATAATTAATAGAGCTACGATATTATCTCTAATGTGTACAGCAAAGCCCATTCATGCTATATAATAAGGGTATCAGGAAACATTCCGGTTTATGCCTAAAGGAGTCATAGTTAGATATGCCCCAACAATACTACACTGCCTCGGAGGCACAGCAAAAACTAGGTTTTTCCCGAGCAGCATTCTTCCGTAAGGTCAAGCAAGGTACTATCCATAAGGTGGTACTTCCAGGAATGAAACAGGGGGTCTACCCCAAACGAGATATAGATGCGCTAGCCCTTTCTATGCAGACTGTTTTTGAACAATTTCAGGACATTACGTTCAGCGCTTCAAGCGCCGCTGATCAGCAAGAAGAGATGGAAATTGGGATTCGTGCCTTTGGCAAAGATTTCATTACGCCGCTTGCTGAGCGTATCGCTTTTCAGCAGAAATGCGAATTCACCTTTCATTCCCTAAAAGCGCATGGTAAAGTTGTTGGCTATTTCTCCCTATTTCGCTTTACAGATACGTTCCTGGACAAAATTTTGCACGGCGAGCAGGTCGAACGTAATATTACTATCCATGATTTTCTACCTTTTACCCGCCTTGAAAGTTTCAATCTCTATATAGATGTTCTCGCCATCGATCCCTTGCTTTCTCATCACCTGAGAAATCTTTATGCTGGACTCCTGGTTTCTCATCTCTTCCATTTGTTAGTATCACTCCAAAAAAATGGATACTTGATTGATAAGATCTACACTATTACTAGTACCAGAGAATCAGATAACCTCGCTGCCCGCGCAGGTTTCCAGAAAGTCCAGACCAGATCCCTGGCCCCAAACCGCGTCGTCTGGGAACTGCCGCTGGGTGAGAAACAGGTGCAACTCCTTTCTTCTTTCTGGCAGGGATAGTAGGGGGAAATCACGCGTACCGGCAGCGCTGGTCGCCAATACGTTTCGCTTAAGCCCAGGGACGGTTTGATCCCTAGAGGAGATGAACGAAAGGAGGTTCGACCCTTTGGGTCGATTGGTTCCCTGCATACTATCCTTGCTTGACCATGAGCAAGCTATGCCATGTTAGGCAATGCGTTCGT
The DNA here is from genome assembly GCF_008974265.1 of Dictyobacter vulcani. Lineage (GTDB taxonomy): Bacteria > Chloroflexota > Ktedonobacteria > Ktedonobacterales > Ktedonobacteraceae > Dictyobacter > Dictyobacter vulcani. The sequence continues at coordinate 308,107 of NZ_BKZW01000004.1, read as the reverse complement.
GTGGGGGAGACAATCGACCCAAAGGGTCGAACCTACCATTTGTATCTCTCTTGATCATTTTTGCATGGGTTGCTTCATGATCATGCCACCATTGTAGCAAACGCAGCAGGGCGGCCTCCGCGTGTGGCGCCCTCTCCACGTACACATGGCTTGCTGGTCACGTCGAACCTTCTCTCAACATAGCGCTAAGTGAAATGTATTAACGACCAGCGCTGCCGGTACGGCAGAATACCTCAGACGATCTGGACGCTCTGCGATTGGGTGCTCAGTTCCAGCGAGAGCAGGCGCGCAAGTTCGCGGACATATGGTTCATCGACCATCTCGCTATGCTTGCCTGGTACGACATGGGTCGTAATCTCTGCCTGGCACAGGCGCTCCCAGCCACCAGTCAGGGCATTGGGCTGCCCGGCAAACAACTCCAATACCTCACTTGAACGGAAGAAGGCCATGGGTCCGCTATACACGGCTGGTTGATACTGCTTGACCGCTAACAGGTTACGGCAGTTGATATACGCGATGCGCTTGAATTGCTCAAAGCCAGTATCGGCTGGCAGCAAATTCGTCTGTCTGGCTTGCTTCCAGGCCAGGGTCAGTTGCTCCTGTGGACTGGAACGCTGAAGATCCTCGTCACTGATTTGCAGGGCACCCTCTTCGCGCAGGATACTGGCCACCATCTGATCGTCGATCTGCTCAACCACAGCGTTGCAGGATCCTGCTTCTGCCTGGCAGGCAGGAGGCAGGCTACTATCGAGCAGGGCCAGCAGGGCCACGCTCTCTCCCTTGCGCATCAATTGCCGGGCAATCTCAAAGGCGACCACACCACCTAACGACCAGCCCCAATTTGATAGGGACCAGACGGCTGGACCTCCTGGATGGCCTGGACATACTGTGCGGCGATATCTTCTAAGCGCGAAGCCCCCAGTTCATACTCCGGCGACTGCAATCCATAGAAGGGCTGCTCGGTTCCCAGCGCCCGGGCAAACGCCTGATAGCGGAACACAGTTCCACCGGAAGGATGCACACAGAAGAACGGCAGGTGCTCGCCACGCGTTTGCAGCGGCACGATAATCGCGGACGACTCTTCCGCCACGCCCTGTCTCAGGACCCGGGCAAAGGCTCCCAGGGTCGGATGTTTGAATAAAGCGGATAATGCCAGGTCGCAGGCAAATTCTTTATGGATCAAGGACATCAAGCGGACCGCGATGATCGAGTTTCCTCCCAGCTCAAAGAAATCGTCCAGCACACCGATTATCGGCACATTGAGGATCTGGGACCAGATCGTAGCCAGGCGAATCTCCACATGATCACGGGGCCGGATATAGGTCTTTTCCGTGGGCTCGGACGCGCTGGCGGTGCTATTAATGGGTTCCTGGGCGCTGAGTTGCTTGCGATCAATCTTGCCATTTAAGGTTAAGGGCAAGGCGGCCAGTTGCACGATGCTATTGGGCAGCATATAGGCCGGCAGGCGCTCCTGCAGGAAGGACTTCAGTTCTTTTTCGGCCAGAATAGTGCCCTGGGTCGCGACCACATAGGCGGCGAGTTTTTGTTCGTCGGGCTGGACTTCTTGCAACAGGACCACGCCTTCCTGTACCAGTGGATGTCGCTGCAAAGCCTGCTCAATCTCACCGAGTTCCACGCGGAAACCACGGATCTTGACCTGCGTATCGGCGCGACCGACAAACTCGATCTTGCCATCGGCCCGATAGCGTGCCAGGTCGCCGGTGCGATAATAGCGCACGGACTCGTCCTCACCCCAACGCTTCAGGATAAACTTCTCCTGCGTCTGCTCCGGCTTATTGAGATAGCCCTGTGCCAGTCCTGCACCGGCCAGATACAGCTCACCCACCACGCCAACCGGCACCATATTTCCACCACGATTGAGGATCACAGCCGCGAGATTATCCAGCGGCTTACCAATCGGCACAATCCGCTCCTGTGGACCCTGCGCGATCTGCTCGACGTGGCCCAGACGGTTGTAGAGCGCCCCGATCGTGGATTCCGTGGGACCATAGTGGTTGATGATTTCGCAGGGAGCCTGCATTTCGATGAGCCGTGCGATCAGTGTGCGGCTCAAGGCCTCTCCACCCATAATCAACTGCTGGCGCGGCATCCACGTCGCGGCATCCACGTCCGCGTCGGTTGCCAGTAAGGCACTCAGATGCGATGGCACGATCTTCAGGACATCGATGGGCTGCTGCCGCAGATACTGGCGCCAGCGCGCAGCAGAGGTCGCAACCTCATAATCCAGAATATGCAGACAGCCGCCGGAGACCAGTGAGCCAAAGATCACCGTGTTACCCAGATCCGCCGCCAGTGTCGAGACGGTCGCGAACTGCCAGCCAGCCTGCCAGTCCAGGCGTTGCTGCAAACACTGAATATAATTGCTGACATTCGCATGCTGGATCAGCACACCTTTGGGATTACCGGTTGAGCCCGAGGTATAGATCACATAGGCCAGATCTGAGAGCTGGATCGCGGTCTGTACGTCCTCGGAGCTGGCGGGGGCATCCTGCTCCTGCAAGGCTTCGATGGACAGGGTCTCTACGGGATAATCCATAAAGAGCGAACTCAGATGCTGCTGCGTCAGCACAACCGTCACCCGGGCATCCTGCAACTGATAATTCAGGCGTTGGCGCGGCAACTGCGCATCCAGGGCCATGTAGGCACCACCCGCTTTGAGGATACCCAGCAGACCAACCAGCATCTCAACGGAGCGCTCCACGCAGAGTCCGACCACGCTATTATGCCCGACGCCCTGTGCCCGCAAGGCATGCGCGACCTGGTTCGCGCGGCGGTTCAGCTCGTCATAGGTCAGGGTATGCTCATTGTGCGTAACCGCATTGGCCGTGGGATTATGGGCCACCTGCTGCTCAAACAGATCAACCAGCGTCAGCGCTGGAAACTCGACACGCTCACCCTGGAATTGCGCACGTAGCTCTTGCTCCTGGCTGGGCTGCAGCAGGTGCAGCTTCTTGATCGGCTGGTTGGGATGGGACAGTGCATCCTCAAAGATGGTGCTGAAGGCCTGCGCAAGATCGCAGATCTGCTGCTGTGTAAAGCTGTTGGCCGCATAGTGTAGTTGCAGGTTCAGGCTGTCCGCCTCGTGCACTACCTCTAGCTTCAGACTAAACGGCTCGCTGCAGTGATAGCTGGCCCGCAACACAAACTGCACTGGCTCTCCCTGCTCGCCGTTATCATGACTATAGGATGCAATCCCCTGCTGATAGGTATACTGCAGTGGTAATTGCTGGCGCTGTGCCTGCTCTGGCCAGACAAAATAGCTTTGCTCTTCCAGCGCATTGGTATAGGTGCCCCCGATCTGGCGCACGACCTGCGCAAAGCTCTCCTCGGCATCAAGCACGGCTGGTAGCGGGACAAAGCGTGTGTAGAGTCCCAGGGCGGCGGCGAGCTCTTCATAGTTGCGTCCATCATTCCCTACCCCGACGATCAACTCTTCCTGATTGGTATAAGCGGACAGGCAAAGCGACCAGGCCGATAACAGGAGCTGCTCGGCTGGTGCCTGTAATTCCCGGGCCAGGGCTTCCAGTTTTGTGGTCAGTGCATCCGGAACGGAAATCTGATAGCTCGCGGGTCGAAAATCGGCGGCGTTGCTGGCACTGGCCCCTGGAATCGTCAGGCTATCCAGTGCGGTCAGGTCCAGGTGTTGCCAGAACTGGCTATGCTCTGCAGCATCTTCATCGGTGAGCAACTCGTTCTGCCAGGCCGACACGTCGATATATTGGAGCAGCTCATCCTCTTCCTGTTCGCTGTCAGCGGCAGGTGCCAGCAAGTAGTAATAGGCCTGCTGGATTTCGGCTGCCAGCAGCTGTAGCGTCTTACGGTCCGCACAGAAAGCTGGCAAGCTGATAATCAGGATATGCTGCCTGGCACTCAGGGTTAAGACATGGCATTGGAGAGCGGGCATCTGACCAATATCGGCTGGTTGGCTACGTAGCTGGCGCACGATATTGTCAATAAAGCCATGTTGATCAACCAGCGATAGCTGCTCAAGCATGATGATTTGATAGCCATAGTTCGGCGTATTCACCACCTGCATCGGCACATCCATACCTGGAAGGGCCGAGAATGCCGTGCGCAAAATTTCGTTGCGCTCAACCACGCGCGCAATCGCCTGCTGCAGCGTATCCAGCGCAACCGGACCATTCACTTCAAGGACGCTGACCGCATGATAGACCGCATTCTGCTGATAGAATTCCCATAAACGCGCCTGCTGGATAGACAATGGCGATGCGTGAAGTTGTGTTGATTCCATGGCAGTGTAAGCTCCTTCTTTATAATATATGACAGAAACCGTAGGTTTAAAGCTTTGTGCGATTGCCTTTAATGTTGCCTAATTTGCGCAGACTGGCTGGGCGGCGCTCTTGCTTGCTCGCTTCTACCTGCGGCTCAGGGGCTGGCTGGCTCTGTTTGGCTTCGGCGGGCAATGGGATTTCATGGATCTGGAGATCTGGTTGGGCGAGCGCGGCCTGCAGGTAGTGCTCAAAGGCGGTTACTAGCTGCTGCATGCTCACTGCGTCAAAGAGATCGGTGCTATAGGTGATTGAGCCGGCCATGCCTCCTTCCGCTGTCTCGGCCATGAAGACTGCAAAGTCGAACTTTGAGCTGGTGACTTCGTTGGCGACCGGTGAGATACTCAAGCTCTGCTCCTGCTCGTTGCCGGCGCTGGCGCTGGCGGAGCCACCCGGCACGTTCTGGAGCACAAAGAGCAGGTTGATCAGTGGCGTACGACCATAGCTCCGCTTGAGGTGCAGGCGATCCACCAGAACATCGTAGGGTAGCTCTTGATTGCTATAGGCTCCCAGTACATTCTCACGGACCCGGGCCACGGCCTGGCGGAAGGTTGGTTTTCCACTCAGGTCGGTGCGCAGCGCCAGCAAGTTGATAAAGAAGCCGATCAGTGCCTCGGTCTCCTGCCGTGTGCGGTTGGCGATGTCGGTGCCCACGACGATATCCTCGCTGCCCGTCTTGCGCGCCAGGACACACTTGAAGGCCGTCAGCAGGGTCATAAAGATGGTGGCGGATTCCTGCTGGCTGAACGTTTTCAGGGTCCTGGTTGTCTGCTCGGATAGCGTAAAGGTGTAGTTGCTGCCACGGTGACTGTTGACTTCGGGCCGTGGATGATCGGCCGGATATTCAAAGGACTGCGCACCCTGTAGGCGCTGTTTCCAGTAAGCCAGTTGCTCGCTAGCGGCGTCGCTCTGTAGCCATTGCCGCTGCCAGGCCGCGAAGTCGGCATATTGGATGGCCAGCTCGGGCAGGGGCGACGGTTGCTGCTGCACCCGCGCCTGATACAGGGCCTGGAGTTCCGCTGAGAAGATGCCAATCGACCAACCATCGGTGATGATATGGTGCATCACGACCAGGAACAGGTGCTGCTGCGGCTGCAACCGGACCAGCAGGATGCGCAAGAGGCAATCCTGCGCGATATTGAAGGCCCGACCGGCCTCGCGTGGCAGCAGTTCCCTGACGGCTTGCTGCTGCTGCTCGGCCTCCATAGCACTGAAATCCAGGCATGGGAGCGCAAAGTCCGTGACCGCAGGAGCGATGCGCTGGACGGCCTCGCCATCGATAGTCTGGAAGGTCGTGCGCAGGCTCTCATGCCGCCGCATGATCTCCTGGACACTCCAGCTCAGCGCCTCTTGATCCAGTTCACCATCCAGTTGCAGGAATAATGGAATATTCTGCGAGGTATCACCCGGATTCAACTGATCCAGGAACCAGAGGCGCTGCTGCGCAAAGGAGAGCGGCAGGTTCTGGTCCCGGGGTACAACGGTCAGGGTCGGCAGTTGCGCGGCTGGCTTGCCATACAGCTGGGACTCAATCAGGGCTGCCTGCTCCGCGATCGTCGGGCGGCGAAGATGCTGCGCAGGGACATCTCGATGTCGGCTTTGCGCAGGCGCGTCAGTAGTTGCGTCGCCAGCAGTGAGTGTCCACCGAGTTCAAAGAAGTTCGCATCCACACTAATCTGCTCACGGCCCAGCACCGCGCGCCAGTGTGCCAATAACTGCACCTCGGCGGCGCTGCGGGGCGCAACCATGGCTTGCTCGCCCGGCATATCCAGACTATCGGGTGCCGGCAGTGCCTTGCGATCAATTTTGCCATTGGGTGTCACCGGAAAGGACTCCAGCAGGACAAAACTGGATGGCAGCATGTATTCTGGCAACCGGGACCGCACCAGCTCGCGTAGCTCGCTGACGGCACCTGAAACCAGGTTGGCTCCCACCATATAGGCCACCAGGCGCTGGTCCCCCGGACGATCCTCGCGAACGATAACCAGACATTCCTGGACATCCTCATGATGATTAAGGACATCCTCGATCTCGCCCAGCTCGATGCGCAGGCCACGCAGCTTGACCTGATGGTCGATCCGGCCCAGGAACTCAATGGTGCCGTCCGGCAGATAGCGCGCCAGGTCACCGGTACGATAGAGTCGTGCGCCTGGAGTTCCGCTGAAGTGATCGGGGATAAATTTGCTTGCCGTCAGCTCTGGCATATCCAGATACCCCCAGGCCAGCCCAACACCGCCGATACACAGCTCGCCAGCCACACCGACCGGTACAGGCTGCAAGTTGCGATCCAGCAGATAGATCTGGAAGCGCGGGATCGGCTTACCGATGGGGGCCGGCCCGGCAACTGCGGTGTACACTCCATGATCGTGGCACAGATCGTACATTCGGTCGGCCCATAGCCATTATAGAAGCGCCGCTGCGCTGGATCTGTCCACCGTCGCATCAGCTCCTCGGAACAGGCCTCACCTACCACCACGATTTTTTTCAAGGCCGGTACATCGGCTGGATTAAGCTGTGTCAGCATCGATGGTGCTAACGTGACCATACTGATGCGCTGCCGCGCAATCAAGTCAACCAGTGTGTGCAGGGAAAGCAGTTCGTCGGCCTGCGCCAGACAGAGCGTCGCGCCCGTACAGAGCGAGCCGATGATATCCCAGACCGAGGCATCAAAGCTGATAGATGCGAACTGTAAGATGCGATCCGCAGTGGTCAGCGCGAAAGCCTCGCACTGGGCCTCCATCAGGTTAGCCAGTCCATAGTGTGGGACCAGCACGCCCTTGGGTTTACCGGTCGAGCCCGAGGTGAAGATGATATAGGCCAGATCATGAACACCTACGACCACATCCGGTGAAGTGGTTGGCTCCTGCGCAATGCGTGGGGCCAGTTCATGCAGGTGGAGCAGCTGGACCTGCTTGAATGGTAGCTTGCTGGCCAGCGCTGGCTGGCTCAGGATCAGCTGGATCTGCGCATTCTCAACCATGTATTCCAGGCGCTGGAACGGATAGGCAGGATCCAGGGTGACGTAGGCGGCTCCGGTTTTCAGGATAGCCAGGATACTTATAACCATCTCGAAGGAGCGCTCGACACAGACCCCGATGCGATCACCGCGCTTGATGCCTTGCTGCAACAGGTAGTGGGCCAGTTGATTGGCTTGCTGATCCAGTTGCTGATAACTCAGGCTCTGCGCGCCAAAGACCAGGGCTTCCTGCTGCGGTGTACGTGCTACCTGACGCTCAAAGAGCTGGTGCCAGCAGGCCGGTATATATGGACGCTCGGTCGCGTTCCAGTTCCGGACTATCTGTGCTTGCTCATCTTCTGAAAGCATCGTCAGCTGGCTGAGCCGCTGTGCAGGATTGCGCACCAGGCTGGCCAGCAGGTTCTGCCAGTGCGCGAACATGCGCTCAACGGTTACTTGCTCGAAGAGATCGGTATTATATTCGACCGCGCAACTAAAGCCCTGCGCGGTATCGGCCAGGACCAGACTCAGATCGAAGCGCGAGGTCTCGCCGGTGGCTTCAAGCGGCGTGATTGTCAGGCCATCCATGGCCTCGACGACGCGGTTGGTCTCGGTCCCACTCTGTACGCTAAAGAGCACCTGGAAGAGCGGCGTGCGGCTCTGGTCGCGTTCAGGCTGAACGGCCTCGACGATCTTCTCAAATGGTACATCTTTATACATGTAGGCATTCAAGGTCGTCTCACGGACCCGGCGCAGCAGCTCGCTAAAGCTGGGATCGCCAGAGAGATCGCTGCGCAACACCATGGTGTTGACAAAGAAACCGATCAGCTGTTCGAGTTCAACCTGATCACGGTTGGCGATTGGCGTACCGACGCTGATATCGTCCTGGCCGCTATAGCGTGCGAGCAGCGTCTGGAAGGAGGCCAGCAGGAGCATAAAGAGCGTGACGCCCTCTTGCTGACTGAGTTGTTTCAACTGCGTACTCAACTCGGCCGGCACCCGGGTCAGCAGGACGCGTCCATTCTGCGTCTGCTGCGCTGGTCGTGGATGGTCCAGCGGCAATTGCAGGACTTCCGCGCCCGCCAGCTGCGTTTTCCAGTACGCGAGCTGCGCCTCCAGGCGTTGGCCCTGCAACCAGTTGCGCTGCCACAGCGCGTAATCCGCATATTGTACCGGCAGGCTCGGCAGATTGGCATCCAGCTTTTCATGCTCGGCTTTGTAGAGCGTGGTCAGCTCACGCACAAAGATGCCCATCGACCAGCCATCCCAGACGATGTGGTGCACCGTCATTACCAGCACATACTCACTATCCGCCAACCAGAAGAGGCGCGCCCGGAACAGTGGTCCGCGCTCCAGCGAGAAGGACTGCTGGAGCTCGCGCTGGATCAGTCCGGCCAGTTCCTGCTCACACTCAGCACCGCGCAGACCGCGCAGATCCTGGTGGCGCAGACGGAAATTAGAGATCGGCAGGATAGCCTGGACCGGCTCACCATTATGGTTCTGGAAGATCGTGCGCAGCACCTCGTGGCGCACCACAATACGCTGTAGACTATGTTCCAGCGCCGTCACATCCAGCTCACCCTGCAACTTCAAGGCCAGCGGAATCGTGTAGGCACGGCTCCCCTCGGCCAGCTGGTCCAGCAACCAGAGGCGCTGCTGCGCGAACGAGAGCGGCAGCGCCTCATCACGAGACATAGCGACGAGCGGCGGCGGCAACAGGTCCTGCTCGCTGTGGAGCAGTTCCTGAATCAGTACGGCCTGCGCTTGAATGCTTGGAGCACTAAAGACGCTACGCATCGAGATCTGGACATTGAAGGTCGAGCGCAGACGCGCAATCAGCTGGTTGACCAGCAGGGAGTGACCACCGACCTCGAAGAAGTTGTCTTCGACGCCGACCTGCTGATAGCCTAATACCTCGCGCCAGATCGTCAGGATAATCTCTTCAAAGCTATTGCGTGGGGCCTGCACAGTGCGGGCCTGGGCCTCCGCAGTCGCCACGGGGCCGGTAGATTATTGCGATCAACCTTGCCATTGGGTGTCAGTGGTAAGGCTTCCAGCAGGACACAGGTATTAGGGACCATATATTCGGGCAGGGCCGCACGTAAGTAGGCGCGCAGCTCGGCCAGAGCTGGTGCCGTGCCGGGCTCGGGCACCACATAACCAACCAGTTGCTGGTTGCCGGCCGCGACCTGATAGACAATCACCGCACAGGACTGCACCGCTGGATGCTGTGCCAGCACCGTCTCGATCTCGCCCAGCTCGATCCGATGTCCACGCAGCTTGACCTGGCGATCGGTCCGACCCAGGCATTCAAGCTTGCCGGCGCTATTCCAGTGGGCCAGATCGCCGGTGCGATACATACGCGCACCGGGAACAGTACTGAAAGGATCGGGCAGGAATCTTTCTGCGGTCAGGTCTGCGCGATGGCGATAACCCCAGGCCAGTCCATCTCCGGCGATATATAATTCACCGACCACACCGACCGGTGTCGGGACAAACTGAGGATTGAGCACATAGGTCTGGGTATTAGCGATCGGCTGACCAATCAGGATCGGCTGGCCGGCTTCGATCTGCTCAAGTGTGGACCAGATGGTGGTCTCGGTCGGTCCATACATATTCCACAGGCTCGCGCCACGCTCAAGCAAGGGCTGGACGATCTCCTGGGGTAGTACCTCGCCACCGCAGAGCATTTTGAGTTCTGCGCTCTCATCACCCGACCAGCCACTCGCCAGCAGCATACGCCACGTGGCGGGAGTCGCCTGCATCAGGGTTGGTCGCACCTGCTCAAGCTGCTGGACCAGCTCGGCCCCGTTCGTAGCAACCGCACGGCTGACCACAAAGACCTGCGCACCCAGCGTCAGAGGTAGCAATAGTTCGAGCACCGCGATGTCAAAAGAGAGTGACGTAACAGCCAGGATACGATCATCGGCACTCATGCCTGGACGCTGTGCGATGCTGGCAAAAAAGTTGACCACCGACTGATGCGGCAGGATCGTGCCCTTGGGTTTGCCGGTTGAGCCCGAGGTATAGATGATATAGGCCGGCTGCTGTGGATAAAAATCCAGCTCAGGATTGCCCACGGTCATGGCCAGATCAAGCTCTTCCAGGCAAACGACCTGCGCTTGATGGGCCGGTAAGCTATCCACCAGCCAGGGCTGTGACACGATCACCTGCACCTGACTATCCTCCAGCATATACGCCACCCGCTCCTGGGGATAATCAGGATCAATCGGCACATAGGCCGCGCCCGTCTTGAGGATACCCAGCAAGGCCACCAGCATTTCAGCGGAACGCTCCATACAGTGTCCGACGAGCATACCAGGACCAACCCCCAGTCCCTGGAGGTGCCGGGCCAGTACATTGGCCTGCTGGTTGGCTTCGCGATATGAGAGCTGTGTGTTGGCAAAATGGATCGCCGGAGCATCGGGAGTGCGCTCGGCCTGCTCTTCAAAGAGCTGATGGATACCTTTGTCCCGTGCATACGGCTGTTCCGTGGCGTTCCAGCTGCGCACCAACAGGTGCTGTTCCTGCTCGGATAGCACATTGTGGGCCTGGTACGCGGCCGTGGCATCACTGGCGATGGCGTTTAAGGTCTGCACATAGTAGCCTGCAATGCGCTGGAGCTGTCTGGTCGTGAAGGTCTCGCCATTGCTTTGCAGGGACAGCCGGATCTGATCTGAAATCGGATCCACCATCACATTGGTGCTCAGAGCGAAATTGTTACGCTCAAAGCCATGTTGTCCTAGCACCTTCATATCCGCCGCCGAGGAAGCAACCAGGTCTTTATAGACATGGAAATGCGTATAGTTGAACATCACATCAAAGAGCGCGCTGCCCCCATGACGGCGCTGGATCTCTGCCAGTGGATACCAGCGATGCGCCAGCAACTCCTGTTCCTGCTTGAAGACCGCCTGAATCAGGTCCTGCCAGCTCCCAGTGCCAGCCTGGAAGCGTAAGGGCAAGGTATTCAGGAACAGCCCAGGATGCGCTCGCTGTCCGTGGTTTCAGGGCGACCATTGGAGACCAGACCGGTGATAATATCGGCCTGTCCGCTTAGGGCGGTCAGCACCGCGAGATGGGCCGTCAAGAGGATACTCTTAGAGGGAACCGTCAGGCGTTGCGCCAGTTTGCGCAATTGCCGCGCCGTCTCGGTATCCAGGGCCAACGTGAACTGGGGGACATCCTCTTCTTCCGGCTCGGTCGAGGACCAGACCGGAAGCGGCGTCACGCTATAGTTGGCCAGCTTCTCCTGCCAGTACAGATGCTCGTCGGCGGCGGCTAGCTGCGTGCGCTCCAGGGCCACGAAATCATGATAGGAATGCGTGACCGGCTCAATCAGATTGTCCTGCTGGCCCTGTAGGAGCTTGAGATAGACCGTAAAGACTTCCGTCACAAACGAGGCCACGCTCCATCCATCCAGGATAGCGTGGTGGCAGGTCAGCGAGAACTGGAAGGATTTGTCACCGCGCAGGTGAATGGTCACACGGATCAAAGGAGCTTCAGCCAGGTTAAGTACCTGCTGCTTATCCTCTTCAATCCAGCGCAGCAGCTCCTCGCGCTGCTCCATCTCGGTCATGGCGCTAATGTCATGGATCAGGAAAGGCACCTGCACCTGCTTGTGGACGAGCTGCAAGAACTCGCTATAGCTATTGATATCAAACGAGGTGCGCAGTACTGGATGCTCGGCAGCTAACAACTGGATCGCCTGCTGGAAATACTCCGCGTTAAACTCGGCCTCCAGATGATAGCTGGTGATATCGTGGTACATGCCATTGTCGGCATTGAGCTGGCCATGATAGACCATGCCGGCCTGCATTAAGGCCAGTGGATAGGCATCTTCCACGTCTGCCGGCAGCTTCTGACGATCTTTCTCAGAGAGCAAGCCAAACGGCAAGACGGTCGCCTGCACGATAACCTGCGGCTTCTGCGTCTGCAGGTGCGCGGCCAGGGCAGCGATGGTCTGATATTGAAACAGCTCCTGCAGGCTAAAATAGAGCTCCTGCTCCTTCGCCTTCGCCACGATCTGGATACTGCGAATCGAGTCGCCGCCCAGGGTAAAGAAGTTGGCATGCACACCAATCTTGTCGCGCTGCAGCACCTCGCTCCAGATCGCGGCCAGTTGCGCTTCCAGCGGCGTGCGCGGAGCCACATACTCAAGTTCCAATTGCGCCAGACTACTCTCAGGCTCTGGTAAGGCCCGACGATCCAGTTTGCCATTGGCCGTCAGCGGCAGTTCATTCAGGAAGATGAAGAGCGACGGCAGCATATAATCGGGCAGATCGGCCTGCAGTTGCCGGCGCAGCGATCCTGTCTCCCAGTCCGAGCCTTCTTGCTGCACCAGATAGCCAACCAGGCGCCTGACACCCTGGGCATCTGCAAAAACCTGTACTGTACAGGCCTGGATGCCTGTCAGTTTGAGCAACTGACTCTCGATCTCCCCTAACTCGATGCGGAAACCACGGATCTTGACCTGCTGATCGACGCGGCCCAGATATTCCAGCTCGCCGGTAGCGAGGTAGCGTACCAGGTCACCGGTCTGATAGAGGCGCTGCTTCTCGCTGGTAAACGGTGACTGGATAAAGCGCTGCGCCGTCAGGTCTGCGCGGTTGAGATAGCCAGCGGCCAGGCCCGCGCCGCCCACATAGAGTTGACCCGCCACCCCGATCGGCACCGGCTGCAGGCTGTTATTGAGCACATAGAGCTGTAAGTCCGGGATAGCGCGACCAATCATGCTCCCACGGCCCTGCTCCACATCCTCCCAGCGAATACGGCGATAGGTCACGTGGACCGTGGTCTCGGTGATGCCATACATATTGATCAACTGCGGCTGCTCGTCACCGTGGCGCTGTAGCCAGGGGCGCAGGCGACTCAGTTCAAGGGCCTCACCACCAAAGATCACGGCCCGTAAGGCCAGCGTCGCCTCGGTCGAAGAAGAATCAAAGGCGGCCTCCACCTGCTGCAACTGCTCAAAGGCCGAGGGCGTCTGGTTCAGCACCGTGACCTGCTCATTCAGGAGCAGTTGATAGAAGGCCGCCGGTGTGCGACTGGTCTCATAGGAGACGACTACCAGCTTGCCACCATGCAGCAACGCGCCCAGATTTCCCAGACCGAGAAATCGAAGGCATAGGAATGGAACAGTGTCCACACGTCCTGCTGATCAAAGGAGAACCAGTGCTCGGTACCGGAGAAGAGGCGCTGCACATTCTCATGCGGGATACAGACGCCCTTGGGTTTGCCGGTCGAGCCCGAGGTGTAGATTACATACGCCAGGTCCTGCAGTGCATTGAGGTGCTCGGGATTCTGCGTGCTCTCGTGGGCAAAGCTGTCTGCAGCTTGATCTAACAGGAACAACTGCACGTCTGGCCGCTCGGCGAAGAGATGCGTATATGCCTGCTCGGTTACGATGCGCTGGACACCGGCATCGGCCAGCATAAAGCGCAGGCGATCAGCGGGATAGGTTGGGTCCAGTGGCAGGTAGGCCCGCCGGCTTTGAGGATACCCAGGACGCCGACCAGTAAGCGCACAGAACGATCCATGCTCAATCCGACCAGTTGATTGGGTCCGACGCCATCTCGACGCAAGGCATGCGCCAGTTGATTGGCCTCGGCATTCAGTTGCGCATAGGTCAGGCTGTGCTGCTCATCGGCTACCGCGATAGCCTGGGGATTGAGTACCACCTGCCGCTCAAAGCTCTCGATCAGCGTCGCCGTGACCGGGAATTGCTGCTGTGGCTCGTTCCAGTCAACCAGCAGTTGCTGGCGCTCCTGCGCACTCAGGAAAGTGAGTTCCTGGACCGGTACATCGGGTCGGGCGGTCAGGGCTGCGAGCAGGCGCTGCCAGTGACCAAGCATGCGCTCGATGGTAGCGGCATCAAAGAGATCGGTATTATATTCCAGGTCAAAGGTCAGTCCCAGCGGGGATTCAGAGGCCGCCATACTCAAGTCGAACTTGGCGCTCTTATGCTCGCTCTCCAATGCCTCGATCTGGATGTCGGTCCAGCTTTGCTGTTTGGATGGCAGGTTTTGCAGCACAAAGAGTACCTGGAAGAGCGGTGAGCGGCTGCGGTCGCGCTCGGGTTGCAGGATATCCACCAGTTTTTCAAAGGGGATATCCTGATGGGCATAGGCTCCCAACGCGACTTCTTTGACCCGGCGCAGGACTTCGCGGAAGTCGGGGTTGCCGGAAAGATCGCTGCGCAGGACCAGCGTATTGATGAAGAAACCGATCAGGCCCTCAAGCTGGGCCTGCGTACGATTGGCGATCGGCGTGCCCACGCTGATGTCTTCCTGACCACTATAGTGGCTGAGCAGGACCTGCCAGGCGGCCAGCAGGGTCATAAACAGCGTGCTGCCTTCGCGCTGGCTGAACAGTTTCAGTGTCTGGCTCAGTTCGCGTGAGATGACCAGGCGTTGGCTGGACCCGCGATAGGTCTGGACTGCTGGCCGTGAGCGGTCGGTTGGCAGGGCCAGTGGCTCGGCCCCACCCAGTTGCTTTTTCCAGTAATCCAGTTGCACATTCAGTACGTCGCCCTGCAACCAGTTGCGCTGCCAGAGCGCGTAGTCCGCATATTGTAGTGGCAACTCTGGCAAGGGTGAGGGCTGTCCGGCCACGATAGCAGGATAGAGCTGACCGATTTCATTGGTCAGGACACCCATCGACCAGCCATCCGAGATACTATGGTGCAGCGTCAGCAACAGGATCGCGTCCTGCTTGGAGACGAGCAGCAAGCGAGCGCGGAACAAGGGACCCTGTTCCAGATCAAAGGGCTGCTGTGCCTCCTGCTCGATCAAGGGCTGCACCTGATCCTGGTCAGCCACCGGGACAATCGAGAACAGGAAGCTCTCGACTGGATCAATGTGCTGGTAGGCCGAGCCGGCACGCGCAACAAAGCGCGTGCGCAGGCTCTCATGCCGACGGACAACCTCGCGCAGTGTCTGCTCAAGAGCAGACACATTGAACGCGCCACGTAAACGTAAAGCCAGCGGGACATTATAGGCAGTACTCCCAGGCTCTAATTGATCAAGAAACCAGAGACGCTGCTGCGCAAACGAGAGTGGTGCCGGAACATCATCTTTACGGCGCATCAGGACCGGATAGGCCGCCGTATTCTCACGCTTCTCCGCAATATTCTTCAGAAAAAGCTTGCGCTTCTCTGGCGAAAGCGTTGCGATACGCTGAGCTAGACCAGACATAATTCATCACTCCTCTTATGATACTCAGGCATTGTGCTCAAGAAAGTACTGCTCGACTTCCTGTTCGGAAAGCTGCTCGATCTCTGCCAGCATCGCCGCTGCCTCGGCATCGACGGCCTCGTCATCCACGGCAAAGGTTTGCAGATGCTGCGCGAAGTCTGCCAGCACAGGTTTCTCAAAGAGATCCCGTAACGGTATATCCAGTTGGAGCAACTCGCGCAGGTGCGAGAGCAACTGGGTGGCGAGCAAAGAGTGTCCACCGATCTCAAAGAAATTGTCATAGATGCTGACCGCTTCCAGACCCAGTACCTCTTTCCACAGATCCACCACAATCTCTTCGACCGGATCACGCGGAGCCACAAACTCGCGTGTACCCTGGCTGGCGGCTTTATCCGGTGCCGGGAGCGCCCGGCGATCCAGTTTGCCGTTGGCCGTCAGCGGTAGTTCCGGCAAGGTAATAAACAGCGCTGGCAGCATGTAGTCCGGCAGGACCGCCTGGAGCTGCCGCCGTAGCACACCGGTCTCCCAGGCCGAATCCTCTTCCTGCACCAGATAGCCAATCAGGCGCTTCCCACCCTGGGCATCGGCCGCGACCTGTACCGTACAGGCCTGG
Organism: Dictyobacter vulcani; assembly: GCF_008974265.1. Lineage (GTDB taxonomy): Bacteria > Chloroflexota > Ktedonobacteria > Ktedonobacterales > Ktedonobacteraceae > Dictyobacter > Dictyobacter vulcani. The sequence continues at coordinate 292,036 of NZ_BKZW01000004.1, read as the reverse complement.
ATGCCTGGTAGCTTGAGCAACTGGTTCTCGATCTCCCCTAACTCGATGCGGAAACCGCGAATCTTGACCTGCTGGTCCATACGGCCCAGATATTCCAGCTCGCCATCCGCACGATAGCGCACCATATCACCGGTCTGGTAGAGGCGCTGCTTCTCACTGGTAAATGGCGATTGGATAAAGCGCTGCGCCGTCAGGTCAGCGCGATTGAGATAACCAGAAGCCAGGCCCGCGCCACCGACATAGAGCTGACCCGCCACACCAATCGGGACCGGCTGCAGAGCACTATTGAGCACATAGAGCTGTAAGTCCGGGATGGCGCGACCGATCACGCTGGCCCGGCCCTGCTCCACATCCTCCCAGCGAATACGGCGATAGGTGACGTGGACGGTGGTTTCGGTGATACCATACATATTGATCAACTGTGGCTGCTCATCGCCGTGACGCTGCAGCCAGGGGCGCAGGCGACTCAGATCCAGCGCCTCACCACCAAAGATCACAAACCGTAAGGCCAGGGCTGAATTGATCATCGGCTCAAAGGTCGCATCGACCTGCTGTAACTGCTCAAAGGCCGAGGGCGTCTGGTTCAGCACCGTGACCTGCTCGCGCAACAGCAGCTGGTACAGAGCCGAAGGAGTGCGGCTGGTCTCGTAGGAAACGACTACCAGCTTGCCACCATACAGCAACGCGCCCAGATTTCCCAGACCGAGAAGTCAAAGGCATAGGAGTGGAACAGCGTCCATACATCCTGGTCGTTGAAGGAGTAGAACTGCTCGGTACTAGCAAACAGGCGCTGCACATTGGCGTGCGAAATGCTCACGCCTTTGGGTGTACCCGTCGACCCCGAGGTATAGATCACATAGGCCCGATCCTCTGGTGCATTGATATGCTCCAGATTCTGCATCGATTCCTGCGCAAACGTGTTCTCCTGCTCATCAAGTAAGAACAGGTGCAGTTCTGGCTGCTTGGCAAAGATCGCTGTATACGCTGGCTCGGTCACGATGCGCTGGACACCGGCATCGGTCAGCATAAAGTGCAGGCGCTCGGCCGGATAGGTCGGGTCCAGTGGGAGATAGGCCCACCGGCTTTGAGGATCGCCAGCAGGCCAACCAGGGTCTGCACGGAACGATCCACACAGAGGCCAACCAGCTGGTTGGGTCCGACGCCCTCACGGCGTAGCGCATGCGCCAGCTGGTTCGCCTGCGCATTCAACTGTGCATAGGTCAGGCTACGCTGCTCATCAGCCACCGCGATGGACTGTGGATACTTTTCGGCCTGCTGCTCAAAGCTCTGTACCAGCGTCGCCGTGACCGGATAGACCAGTTGCGGCTCGTTCCAATCGACCAGCTGCTGCTGGCGCTCCTGAGCACTGAGCAGAGCAAACTCCTGGATCGGTGTCTCGGGCTGGATCACGATCGCGGTCAGCAGGCGCTGCCAGTGAGCGGCCAGGCGCTCGATGGTCTCGGGCGCAAACAGATCGCTGTTGTATTCAAATTCGCACAGCAGATTCTGGTTCGTATCCAGCACCGTCAGGCTCAACTCAAACTTGGCTGTCTTCGCTTCAGCACCTGGTAGCTCGACCTCCAGTCCTGGCAGGGTCAGGTTCTGTTGCGTCACATGCTGCACACCAAACAGCGACTGGAAGAGCGGCGAGCGGCTGCGATCGCGCTCAGGTTGCAGGATCTCCACCAGCTTCTCAAATGGCACATCCTGGCGCGCATAGGCTTCCAGCGCCACGTCTTTGACCCGGCCCAGGACCTCACGGAAGTCCGGATTACCGGAGAGATCACTGCGCAGGACCAGGGTGTTGACGAAGAAACCGATCAGGCCCTCGATCTGCTCCTGGGTACGGTTGGCGATCGGGGTGCCCACGCTGATATCTTCCTGGCCACTACTATAGTGACTGAGCAGCACCTGCCAGGCCGCCAGCAAGGTCATGAAGAGCGTGGTGCCTTCGCGCTGGCCCAGCTGCTTGATCGCGTTACTCAGCTCACTCGATAGCTCAATCCGCCGCTGCGCCCCGTTGTAGGTCTGCACGACTGGACGCGGATAGTCTGTCAGCAGGGCCAGCGGTTCAGCACCGCTTAATTGCTGCTTCCAGTAGGCTAACTGCGCATCCAGGACCTCACCCTGCAGCCATTGGCGCTGCCAGAGCGCATAGTCCGCGTATTGCAGCGGCAGTTCACTCAGCGCAAAAGGCTGTCCATTGACATAGGCCGTATAGAGCTGGCTCAGTTCACGCGTCAGGATGCCGAGCGACCAGCCATCGGCAATACTATGGTGCAGGGTCAGCAGCAAGAGTGCTTCCTGAGCCGAGACCTGCAACAAACGAGCGCGGAACAGGGGTCCCTGCTCCAGATCAAACGGCTGTCGTGCCTCCTCTTCGATCAAGTCCTGTAACTGCTGGCCAGGCTCGACCGGCTCCAGGGCCAGCGTAAAGCTCTCGCAGGGATCGATCTGCTGGCGGGCCTCGCCATTGACCGAGACAAAGCGTGTGCGCAGGCTCTCATGCCGGCGTACGATCTCACGCACGGTCTGCTGGAGCGCCGTCACGTTCAGCGCGCCCCGGAGATGTAAGGCCAGCGGAATATTATAGGCAATATTCCCGGGTTCCAACTGCTCCAGGAACCAGAGCCGCTGCTGCGCGAACGAGAGCGGGGCCAGCTCATGGGGTCCAGCTTCGATGACAGGAACGACCGCCTGGTCGCTACGCTGATCCTGCACATAATGGGCCAGCTGAGCGATTGTCGGCGCTTCAAACAACACGCGCAACGGGATATCCACGTTCATCAGATTGCGGATGCGCGAGACCAGCTGCGTGGCCAGCAAGGAATGTCCACCAACCTCAAAGAAATTATCATGGATCGTAATCTGCTGGCGGCCCAGCACCTGTTGCCAGATCTCCAATAAGAGCTCCTGGACAGGATTGGTCGGAGCGGCCAGCAAGGTTACGGTCGCGTCGCTCTGCTCATCCTCCACCGCAGGCAGGGCCCGGCGATCAACTTTGCCATTGGCGTTCAACGGCAGTCTATCCAGGAAGATCACATGCTGGGGAACCATATATTCCGGCAGCTTCTCGCGTAAGAAGGCTTTCAGCTCGGCACTGGTAATGCTGGCCCCGGCCTGCTGGACCACATAAGCCACCAGGAATTTATCCAGCTCACGCGTCTGCACCACCACCATATGGTCCGTGATGGCGGGATGTTGCGCCAGCACCACTTCAACCTCACCAGGCTCAATGCGGAACCCGCGAATCTTGACCTGGAAGTCACGGCGACCAACAAATTCCAGGCTCCCATCATCCAGGTGCCGAACCCGATCACCCGTGCGATACAAGCGTCCACCTGGTTCCTGGCCAAAGGGATCCGGGATAAAGCGCTCGGCACTCATCTCAGGCTGATTGAGGTAGCCGCGAGCCAGGCCATCACCACCGGTATACAGCTCGCCGACAATGCCCTGCGGTACGACCTGCAAATGCTCATCCAGCACATAGACCCGGGTATTGGCAATCGGATAGCCAATCGAAACGCTCTCACCGGGCTCCTCATACTGCATGGGATAACAGGTGGTGAAGGTGTATTCTCGGTCGGACCATATCCATTGATCAACACGCTCTCGGGCGCATGGCGTAGTAGATGCCTTACATGTGGCACCGAAAGGATATCGCCACCGGAGAGCACATATTTCATCTGCGCCAGCGCCTCAACATGCTCATCGACCATCTGGTGGAACAGGCCAGCCGTCAGCCAGAGGATACTGATCTGCTCGTCCAGCAGGATCTGGGCCAGTTCAGCCAGCGATGGTCTGGCCACTGGCAACAGGACCAGCTTCGCGCCATTGAGCAGGCTCCCCCAGATCTCTAAGGTCGAGGCATCAAACGAATTGGACGAGAGCTGCAGGAAGGTCTCATCGGCACTGAAGGGCAGATAGTTGGTGTTTTTGACCAGGCGCACCACCGCACGATGCGGCACCGCCACTCCCTTGGGTTTACCGGTCGAGCCCGAGGTGTAGACCGCATAGGCCAGTTGATTGGCCACCACCGCGATGTCTGGATTCTTCTCACTATATGCGGGAACCAGGCACTCTTTCAGCGTCAACACGGTCGGGCCCACATCTGGCAACCGAGTAGCAAAATCGCTACTGGTCAGTACAACCTTAGCCTGCGCATCATCCAACAGCAGCGTAATGCGCTCCTGGGGATAGGCAGGATCCAGCGGCAGGTAGGCCCCACCGGCTTTGAGGATACCCAGCATGCCCACGATCATGGCCGGTGTGCGCTCGGTATAGAGACCAACCAGCTCATCAGCCTGGACACCATGGGCGCGGAGCGCGTGCGCGACCTGATTGGCATGCGCGTTCAGCTCCGCATAGGTCAGTTCAACATCCTGCCACTTCAAAGCGATGGCGCGTGGATGCAGCCGCACCTGCTCAACAAACAGCTGCTGGATACTGGCTTCGCGTGGATACTCGACCGTCAGGCCACTCCACTCATCCACCAGCATACTTTTTTCCTGCGCAGGCAGTAATGAAAGATCGGCTAAAGCGGTGGTTGGATCAGCCACGATCGAGGCCAGCAAGGTCTGCCAGTGCTGTAAGAGCCGCTCGATGGTCTGGTCCTTAAAGAGATCGATATTATATTCAAACCAGCAGACCAGCTCGGAGTCATCCTGGGTGGCAATCAAGCTCAGATCAAACTTGGTGGTCTCATGGACCAGTTCGACGGTATCGACCGTCAGATCAAAGAGCTGTTCCTGCTCGCCCTGCTGGACATTTTGCAGACTGAACAATACCTGGAACAGCGGTGAACGACTGGGATCACGCTCGGGCTGCAGGACTTCGACCAGCTTCTCAAATGGCACGTCTTGATGACTGTAGGCGTCCAGGGCGACCTGGCGTACACGCTGTAGGAGCTGAGTGAAGGCGGGATTCCCAGCCAGATCGCTACGCAGCACCAGGGTATTGACGAAGAAGCCGAGCAGGGCTTCGATCTCGGTGGAGGTACGGTTAGCGATCGGGGTGCCCACACTGATGTCGGTCTGGCCTGCATAGCGGCTGAGCAACACCTGGAAGGCTGCCAGCAAGGTCATAAACATGGTCACGCCTTCGCGCTGGCTGAGAAGTTCCAGTTCCTTTTGCAGCTCGGCCGAAATGACGATGCGCTGGCGGGCCCGCGATAGCTCTGTATAGCAGGCCGCGAAAAATCGGTCGGCAGTTCCAGCGTGGCGGCTGAGCCAAGCTGCTGCTGCCAGTAGGCCAGCTGACGATCCAGCACCTCGCCCTGCAACCAGTTGCGCTGCCAGACCGCGAAGTCCGCATACTGTACGGGCAGCTCGGCCAGTGGGGACGCCTGATCCTGATGAAAGGCGCGATAGAGCGTATTCAGCTCACCCAGGAAGACCGTGGTGGACCAACCATCCCAGGCCAGGTGATGCACGTTGACGAACAGGACATAATCCTGCGCGCCACAACGGATAATCTGGCTGCGGAACAAAAGCTCATGCTCAAGATCAAATGGCTTCTGGATCTCAGCCTGTAAGTGCTGCAGCAGGCGCGCCTCATCACTGGTCAGATCCACATGCTGCACCTGGAAGGCCGCAACATCCTGCACGATCGGCAGTGGCTGTCCCGCCTGATCGGCAAAGATGGTTCGCAGGACCTCATGGCGGCGCACGATCTCCCGCAGGCTCTGTTCGAGGGCACGCACATCTACCGTCCCATGCAGGCGCAGCACCTGTGGGATGGTATAGGCGGTACTCTCAGGCTCCAGCTGCTGCAGGAACCACAGGCGCTGCTGCGCGAACGAGAGCTGTGTCTTTTCTTCCGCAGGCACCGGAACCAGGGGCTGCAGGACCGTCCCATGGACCTCGCGCAGCGCGCCCTCAACGTACTGGGCCAGTCGGGCAATCACAGGACGATCGAAGAGTACGTTCAGCGTGATCTCGATTTTCAACGCGGTACGCAGGCGTGCAACCAGCTGGGTCGCGAGCAGTGAATGGCCACCGATCTCAAAGAAGTTATCATAGAGTGAGACACGCGGCCGATGCAGGACCTTACACCAGATATCAGCGATCAATTGCTCGATTGGTGTGCGCGGAGCCACATAGGCTTCCTGTTCCTGGCTCTCGACACTACCCGGTACCGGCAGGGCATGGCGATTGATCTTACCGTTTGAGGTCAGGGGCAGGCTATCCAGCACCACGATATGCGTCGGCAGCATGTAGGTCGGCAGTTGCTGCTGCAGGAAGGTCTTCAGTTCAGCGATACTCAGCTGCTCGCTCGCTCGCGCCACCACATAGGCCACCAGCTGTTTATCACCGGCCGTATCCTCACGCACAATCACCACATTCTCACGCACCGCTGGATACTGGCTGACAGCGACCTCGATCTCCCCGAGCTCGATGCGGAAACCACGGATCTTGACCTGATGGTCGATGCGCCCGATGTATTCCAGCACCCCATCCGTACGATAGCGCACGATATCGCCAGTCTTATACAGGCGCCCCCGGCCTGCTGGCCAAAGGCATTGGGGATAAAGCGCTCGGCCGTTAAACCCGGACGATTGAGGTAGCCGCGTGCGACGCCATCACCACCGATATACAGCTCACCGGGTACACCAGCCGGTACGGGCTGCAGGCGCTCATCCAGCACATACAGCTGGGTATTGGCAATCGGCGTACCGATCGGTAATGCGGTGGACAGCTCGGCCGCCTGCGGGACATCATAGATACAGCAGCCAACCACGGTCTCGGTTGGTCCATATTCATTGATCAGGCGTGTCTGCGGCGCGAACTCACGCCAGGGTGCGACCTGATCTTTGAGCAGGGCCTCACCACCGATGACCAGGGCGTTGGTCGAGGCGGCGAACTCCTCGGGCTGCAGAACCTGATTCAGCATCTCCAGGTGGGCCGGCGTAATCTTGATCAGGCTATAGTGGTGGCCCTGCTTCATCGTCTCGGCCAGGGTCTCGATGTTCTGTGCTTCAGGCACCAGGGTGACGCCACGGCCACTGATCAGGGGCAGAAACAGGCTGGTCACGGTCAGGTCAAAGGCCAGTGACGAGTGGACCGGTGCGCCATTGCCGCTCTCAAGCGCATAAAATTGCTGCGCCCAGCTCAGATAGTTGGTCAGGCCACCCAGCGTAATCATCGCGCCTTTCGGCTTTCCCGTGGAACCAGAGGTATAGATCACATAGGCCAGATTGGCCGGCGTGGTAGTAACCTCCAGGTTCTCGCTGGCACCGGCAGCAATCGCCTCCTGCTGCTCATCCAGCAGCAAGAGCGGTGTGACCTGTGGCAACTGTGCCGCCAGCGCGCTGGTGGTCACTAAGAGTCCTGCCTGCGCATCCTCGACGATAAAGCGCAAACGCTCCTCCGGATAGGTCGGGTCCAGCGGCAGATAGGCGGCGCCGGCCTTGAGGATAGCCAGGATACTGACCAGCATCTCGTTGTTGCGTGGCAGGCAGATGGCAACCAGGCTTTCCGCGCCAATGCCCCGTCCACGCAGGAAGGCCGCCAGCCGATTAGCCGCGCATTGACCTCCGCATAGCGTAACTGCTGCTCCTGATCCTGGACGGCCACGGCTTCAGGAGTACGCTCGGCCTGCAACTCAAACAAGCGCGCCACTCCGGTCGCGACTGGATACTTGCGCGCGGTCGCGTTCCAGGTTGTCAAGAGCTGTTCCTGCTCGGCTGCACTGAGCAGTGAAAGAATACCAATCGAGGACTGCGGTGCTTTGATGGCATGTTCCAGCAGGGTCAGGTATTGCGCGGACAGGCGCTCAATATCCGAGGCGGCGAAGTACGCGGTATTATAGTGCCATTGCAGGGTCAGCTTTCCAGCGTTCTCGATTACCGAGAGCTTGATTTTGCCGGGCACGCTATAGACAATACTCGTGCTTAACGCGAAGCTGACATCCGAGCCGCCAGGCGTGGGCTGCTGGCTGATGGCGGCAAAGCTATATGGTAGCGCGGCATTGGCATGCTCATACGCAAAATAGTGCTGCATCTCTTCAGCTTCGGTACGCGAAAGCTGAGTGACCTGCAGCACATCGACAAAGTTCTGGCGATCATAGAGGTGGGCCACCAGCGGAACATAGCGTGTAACCGGACCAGGCACCTCGGCCAGTTCTTCATAGATGCGTCCATTGACCGCCAGACCAACCTGGACCGCACTTTTACCGGTCAGACGCCACAGCAGGATAGCCCAGGCGCTGAACAGGCTATGCTCAACCGTACTCTGCTGGCTGGCCGCGAAGTGCTCAAGCCGGGTATAGAGCGTGGAGGAAACTGCGTCCTGGCGCACCTGCGTCGCAGAAACCACGTGCTCCACATCCGGCTTGCGCTCACCTGGCAAGGACAGCTCGGCCAGATCAGCAGCCTTGCGCTTCTGCCAGTACTGCTTGCCAGCCTCGCTCTCCTCTTCCTCTAATAGCTCGTTCTGCCATTCAGAAACCTGCAAGTACTGCACCAGCTCTTCTTCATCATCGGAACAAGCATCGGAGCCAGCATAGCCCTGAGCCAGCTCTTTGACAAATTGCTGCAGCGTCGTCTGATCCGCATTCAGCGCATGGAAGGTCACAACCAGGGCCGCTTTGTTCTCTCCTAAAGAAACATAGTTGAGATGGACCAGTGGTCCCTGTTCCAGATTGAACTCACGCTGGCGCTCTTGCTGCAACAAGAGTGCCAGTTCCGCTTCCTGAGCCGCCGCGGACAGCGATGAGAGATCATGGCTGTTCCAGCTATAGAGCGCCTGCTCCGCGAGCACCTGGATCGGCATCGAGGTACCGGGCAGCAGGACAAAGGTGGTGCGGAAGATCTCATGGCGCAGCATAATCTGCTCACAGGCCGCTTTGAGCTGCTCACTGACAATACTGCCAGTGAGCTCAACAACGGCCTGTGCATAAAAACGGTCGCTCTGCTGAGAGAGCCACAGATAATTCTGTTGTGGTGAAAGGCGATAGCCTTCAATTGTTTTTTGCACGTGCTTTTTCCTCGCCAGACACTATAAGTCGTTTAAACTCATCATGCCGCCCATCGCGACGTAGAGCTTACGTGGACCTTTAAAGGATTGCGCGCATGGGCCATCAGCATGTTGTCGAGCATGATGATGTCGCCCTGCTGCCAGGGAAAACTCAATTCGTTGCGCTCATAGACGGCGCAGATATGCTCCATCACGTCGTCAGCAATCGGGCTACCATCGCCCAGGTAGCAGCAGCGTGGCAGGTCGTCTTCAGCAAAGAGCTCATACAGCGAGGCACGCACATCGGGATCCAGACAGGCGGTATGCCAGTGGGTCGCCTGGTTCCACCAGAGTTTCTCGCCGGTCTTAGGATGCGTCAGGACGGCCGGGCGAATCTGGAAGGTCTTGAGGCGGTCATTGTCTTTCCACTCAAACTCGATGTGCTCACGGCGGCAGTAGGCCTCGATCTCGCTCTTCTCTTTGGTGCGGAACACCGTCTGCCAATTCAGGCCCAGGCCAGTCCCATAGTTGCGCACATACATAACATTCTTGCGCTCAAACTCCTCGACCACCTCCGGCCGGATCTGCTGGTAGATCGTGCGGCTATCCGCGATTGGAGTCTCACCGCCGCGATCGGCTGGTCGGCCACAATAAAACCAGATCTTGACCGGCCAGGTGGCATTAAAGGAATTCTCGTTGTGCCAGAGCAGCTTTTTCTCAGGCGGATAGAAGACCGGCGTATAAACGTTGCCGCTGATCTCCTCGCGTGGATGCTCGCCGTTCTCACTATACAGGTCGTCACACAGCTTGCTGGCCAATTCTTCAAAGACCAGCGGACTGGCAATCTTAAAGCCACGGAAGAGGATCGCCCCATGCTTGAGGAGTTGTTCCTCAAGCATAGCGGCATTGTTCTGCGCCCAGGCCACCAGATCAACCGAGCTGTCGACCGGCTTAATGACCAGGGGAGATAGCCCTTCCCGCTCTGGAAGTGATCCCAGGTTGACCAGTTGGGCTGGCTGTGTCACAACTTTGGGCTTAATATTTTTAAACTTGTTCAGAGCACTCATAACGGTTGTATCTCCTTCTCAAAAAAAGCTAATCGATTTTGGCAGAAATGGCTTTGGGCTTAGCGCCTTTAAACTTGTTCCTGGCAGACTGAGCACGCTGCTTCTGAGCCTGCTCTTGCTGCTCGCGCTCGGCGAGCGTGAACATTTCCAGTGTGGAGATATGAGCATCGGGATTGTTCAGGATACTCAGGACCAGCACTTTAAAGTGTTCGGCCAGGCGGATCATGGTCGAGGCATCGAACAGGTCGGTATTATAGGTGATGAGGCCGTGCAAGCCGCTTTCAGCCGGTGTGATCTGTAAGATGACATCGAGCTTGGAGCTGATGGCTTCGGGTTTCATCACCGAGACATTGATATCGTCCAGGACCTGACTACCACTGGCAGGCAGGTTTTGCAGTAAGAATTTGACCTGGAAGAACGGTGCAAGATTGGTACCCCGGCCCGGACGAATTTCTTCGACCAGCTTCTCAAAGGGCACATCCTGATGCACATAGGCTTGCAGACACATAGTGCGGTTCTGCCGCAGCAGCTCGCGGAACGTGGGCTCCCGGAGAGATCCGAGCGCAACACCAGCTGGTTGATAAAGAACCCGATCAGGTCCTCGACCTCGGCCTGGTTACGGCCCGCGACATCGTACCCAGTACAATGTCGTCCTGCTGGCTATAGCGCTGGAGGACCAGCTGGAACACGCTCAGCAGGGTCATGAACAGGGTCGCTCCCTCTTGCTGGCTGAGGGCCTGGAGCGCTTCAGCGACCGCTGACGGCAGAGAGAACTGATAGGCCGCACCATTACTGGTTGGCACCGCCGGCCGGGCCGATCGGTTGGCAGTTGCAGAGAGGTAAAGCCACTCAGCTGCTGCTTCCAGTAGTTCAGGTGATAATCCATCAGATCGCCGTGCAACCAGCTGCGCTCCCAGAGCGCGACATCGGCATATTGGATCGCCAGGTTGCTGAGCGGTGAGGGCTTGCCATGACTATAGGCGTGGTAGAGCACACTCAACTCGCGTAACAGCACACCCATGGACCAGCCATCGGAAACAATGTGGTGCATGGTCAACAGGAGCACAAACTCGCTTTCCTGCTCATCCAGCGCCTCACTGCCACTGGACTCACTGGCGGTAGACTGGAGTCTGGGATCACTACAACGGACCAGCGTGGCGCGCATCAACGGTGCTTCCGTCAGATCAAAGGGCCGTTGTGCATCTTCCAGCGCCAGTTGCTTGATCAGCGTATCGCGGGCACTGGCTACCAGTTCGCTGATATTCAACTGCCGGACCTGGAAGGTGTCGGCGCTATGGATGATCTGCACCGGCTGCTCATCCTGGACCACAAAGCTGGTGCGTAAGATTTCGTGCCGGTTGACAATCTCCTGCAGGCTGCGGACCAGCGCCTCGGCATTCAGATCACCGCTCAGGCGCAGGGCCAGCGGAATATTATAGGCCGCATTGGCAGGCTCCATCTGGTCGATGAACCAGAGCCGCTGCTGCGCGAACGAGAGCGGGATAGCGCTCTCACGCGACATCGGCACCAGAGGTGGGGTGGCCACATGCTGGTTCTCGCGCTGGAGTTGCGCGATCTGCGCCGCCATCGCAGCCACCGTCGGCGCTTCAAAGAGACTCTTGAGCGGGATCTCGATCTGGAACTCGGCACGAATGCGCGAGATCAAGCGTGTCGCCAGCAGTGAGTGTCCACCAGTTCAAAGAAGTTATCATGAGCATGCACCTGCTTGAGCGAGAGCACGTCGCGCCAGATGTTGGCCAGCAACTCCTCCAGCGGACTCAACGCCGCCGCGTACTGGTCGTCCGTGCGCTCGTCCTGCTCCTCAGGAGCCGGCAGGGCGCGGCGATCAATCTTGCCATTGCTGGTCAGCGGCATGGCTGGCAGCAGCACAAAGGCCGTTGGCAGCATGTAGTCCGGCAACTGCTGGCGCAAGAACTGCTTGAGCTCGTCAATCGCGGGCGTCTCGGCAGCCGAGGTACAGACCACATATGCCACCAGGCGCTGCTGCGTCGGTACATCCTCACGGACCAGCACCACATTTTCCTGGATCGCCGTGTGCTGCTGGAGCGCAGCCTCGATCTCACCCAGCTCGATGCGGAAACCCCGGACCTTGACCTGATAATCGACGCGACCGACAAACTCGACCGTTCCGTCAGGCAGGTAGCGCGCCAGGTCACCGGTGCGATACATACGCTCACCGGGAACCCCACTGAAAGGATTCGGCATAAACGTGCTGGCCGTACGCTGTGGATCCAGCAGGTAGCCACGTCCAACCCCGGTACCACTGATGTATAGCTGGGCCGCGACTCCGATCGGAACCGGCTGGAAGCTTCATCCAGGATATAGAGGCTGGTATTGGCCAGGGCTTTACCGATCGGCATCACACTGACATGTGCCGCCGGTGGCTCATCGACAACCAGGTGTGTCACATCGTCCGAGCACTCGGTAGGACCATAAGCATTGACCAGGGGCAGATGGCTGTTCTGGCACCAGCGGCGGCAGAGATCCGCCGGCAGTGCCTCACCTGTGGCCACCAGCCAGCGCAGGCTGCGCAGCTGCGCATTCAGGCGCTCCGTAGGGATCATCTCGACCATGGCGCGTAACAGTGACGGCACCACCTCCAGGATCGAGATGTGCTCCTGGGCCACCGCCTGCACCAGATTCTCAGGATCATGGGCGATCTCGTCAGGCAGGATATGGACCCGCGAGCCGCTGAGCAGACCGGCGAAGATCTGCCAGACCGAGATATCGAAGCAGTGCGAAGCCGTCTGCGCGATACGGTCGTATTCCGTGATGTCTAGCTCCTCGATCTTGATGAAGAGATGGTTGAGCATCCCCTTTTGTGTGACCATCACCCCCTTAGGTTTGCCGGTCGAGCCCGAGGTATAGATCACATAGGCCAGGCGCTGATTATCCGCATCATCGGGCAGCAGCAGCGTACTCTCCTGCGCGAAGTCCTGCCAGGTGGGATTCAGACACAGCGTCTGGATCGTACTGATCGGGAGCTGATCACGCAGGTGGGCATAGGTCAGCAGGACCCGTGGCTGCGCGTCCTGGAGAATGGTTTCCAGGCGACCTTTCGGTGTGGCCAGATCCAGCGGCAGATAGGCTCCACCGGCCTGGAAGATCGCCAGCATGCCGATCACCATCTCGATGGAGCGCGGCATATACAGTCCAACCAGCACGTCAGGACCAACACCCAGGCGGCGCAGGCGATGCGCGAGCTGTGTGGCCCGTTCCTGCAACTGTCCATAGGTCAGTCGCGTCTGGCCACAGACCAGGGCGACCGTGGTGGGATAGCGGTTGGCGTGGTTGGCGATCAACTGGTGCAGTGACGTATCCAGTTGATACGGCACCTGTGTCTGGTTCAGCTTCCCGACGATATGCTCGACTTCACGATTGGTCAGTAGTGGCAGTTCGGCCACTACCGCCTCGGGCTTCGCCAGTATACCTTCAAGCAGCGTTTGCAGATGGTGCAACAGACCGGCAGCCGCCTCGTTTGAGAAGCTGTTGTGGGTATAGCTCAGCTGGAACAGGATCTGCTGATGCGGCAGGACCTCCAGCATCAATGGATAATTGGTCTGCTCGACCGTATGGTTGAACTGGACACTGAGCTGCTGCTGGCCATCGGCGCTCTCTTTGAGACTGGTATCCACCGGATAATTCTCAAAGACAAAGAGGCTTTCAAACAAGCTGGTCCCACGCGGGACCTCACTCCAGCTCTGCACACTGACCAGCGGGCTGTATTCATAGGGTCCAACCTCTACTGATGCTGCTGCAACTGCTGCAGGAGTTCGCTAACCGGGGTGGTCCGGAGAAGCTGGCGCGCACGGGCAGGGTGTTGATAAAGAGACCAACCATGCGCTCGATATCCGGCACCGCCGCGGCACGTCCGGCGACCGTGGCCCGAAGACCACATCTGACTCACCGCTATAGCGGCTCAGCAGAATCGCCCAGGCTCCCTGGACCAGCGTGTTCAGCGTAAGCTGCTGCTGCCGTCCCAGGCGCTGCAGTCCCTGTGTTACCTCCTCTGACAGCTCCAGCTGGCATTTGCCATAGCTGACTTCGCGTACTGCCGACTGCGCTTTCTCAACCGCGATCGAGGTTGGAGCCATAAAGCCGCTCAGCTTCTCGCGCCAGAACGCCTCAGCCTTCGCCATATCCTGCTGCTGCAACCAGAGGATGTAATCCTGGTACGAGCGCACCTTCCCCAGGACCGGCTGGCGCTGCTGATCAGTGGCCTGATAGCAGGCAAACAAGTCTTTCAGGAGCAATGGAATACTCCAGCCGTCCAGCAAGAGATGGTGATAAGTCCAGACCACCTGGTAGTGGTCCTCGGACAATTGACAGAGGAGCAGGCGCAGCAACGGTGCCTGGGAGAGCGTGAAGCCCTGGAAGCGATCGGTCTTCAGATACTCGGCCAATTTTGCTTGCTGCTCTTCCACCGAGTCAGCCTGCCAGTCCACACTGATGACTGGAATCTCTGCCGTGCGCGACACAACCTGCAACGGCTCCTGTAGTCCCTCCAGATAAAGCCAGTGCGCAGGACACCATGGCGGGCGCTGACCTGCTGCCAGGCCTGCACAAAAGCCTCCACATTCAATGGACCATCAATGCTAAAGCAGGTCTGGATAATATGGTCGCCGCCGACTGGCTCATAGAGACTATGGAACAGCAGACCCTGCTGCAAGGGCGACAGCGATAGACCGACTCGACATTGCGGTTATTCCCCAGCAAGCGATCAATCTGCTCCTGGGTCATGCAGGCCAGCGGGAAGTCCGATGGCGTATAGCCGCTATTCTGCAGATCCTGACACAGGACAATGATCTGTCGCACGCGCTGGATAAAGTTGTTAGCCAGGCGCTCGATGGTTTTGGCCTCGTGGTGCGCCGTGCTATATGCCCAGTCGATGGCGAAACCGCCATCCACGATACTGGCCGTAATATCCAGCAGATGGACGCGCAAGTTGTTCTCATACTGCGACATGCCACTGGACTCAGCGGCCTCGCCGAAGATGCCGTCAGACTGGATGACCTGGTCAAACTGGCCCAGGTAGTTAAAGCTCAGCTGCGCACATGGCAGCGTGCGCAGCTGCTCCAGGGTCGCACGTTGCTCCGCTGGCAAACTCTCGTCCGGTTGATACAGGTAGCGCAGCGCCCATAGCCAATGCCGGAACGTGGCACCTGGCGCAACTGCTCTTTGATCAGCTTCAAAGCGGTCAGCGGTTGCGTCGCGCCCTGTGCCGCAGGTCCAGCAGCAGTGGATATAAGCTGGTGAACCAGCCACCGAGCGGGATAGATCCATGCCGGGCTGCAGATACTCGCGTCCATGGCTCTCCAGATTGACGAACAGGGCCCGGTTGCCGCTCCATGGTAAGAGGGTCAGTGCCAGCGCCGTCAACAACACATCATTGATCTGCGTGTGGAAGGCCGGTGGCACATCCTCCAGCAGTGCCCGCGTCTCTTCCCTGTTCAAGGCCTGCCGCACATGCTCCACCGAGGAAGCGGTATTCGCGCCCGTTTGATGGTCGGTCGGCAGATTATGGAAGAGATGGTCGGTCTGCGCCAGCCAGTAAGGGAGTTGTTTGACCACCTCCTCTGATTGCGCATAGCTCTGGAGTTGTCCCGCCCACTGCTGGAAGGCCGTGGTCTTAGCGGCCAGCTTAACCGCCTGGTTCTGCACTAATTGACTATAGGCCACCTGGATATCTTCCAGCAGCACGCGCCAGGAGACACCATCCACTAACAGGTGATGGATCACCAGTAAGAGACGCGATGGCTGCTCGGCCCCCAGATCAAACCAGACCGCCTTCCAGACCGGACCATGGAACAGGTTGAGCGCGGCCTGGGCGTCCCGGGCGTGCAGCTCAATCAGATCCTGTAAGTCCTGACCACTATATTCAGAAACATCGATCCTATCGAAGACAGGAGCCGGGCCGACTCGGGTGCAGCGATGGTCTGTAGCCAGTGTCCATCGCGATAGCTAAAGCGTGTGCGCAGGCCATCATGGTGGAGCGGTAGATGGGCCAGCGCCTGCTGCAGTAGATCCACCTGGATATCCGGGCGTACACTGAGCATGAAGGCCTGGTTCCAATGGTTCGGATCGACCAGCTGCTGCTCAAAGAACCAGTGCTGGATCGGTGTCAACACCACGTCGCCACTGATCGGTCCCTGCTCTATCTCGTTGACCGCGATACTGCCCGCACTCGCCAGCACCCTTGCCAGTCCAGCGATGGTCTGGTGTTCAAAGATGTCGCGTGGCGTGAGCTGTAAGCCCAGTTCACGAGCCCGTGACACGATCTGCAGACTCAGGATCGAGTCACCACCGATCTCGAAGAAGTTATCATCCGTACTGATCGGCTGCTCGGTACTCAAGACCTGGTCCAGAGCTGTAGCAGGATCTCTTCTTCCTGGTTGCGCGGAGCAATGATGTCACGGGCCATGCTCTCCTGATGCTGATCAGGCGTTGGCAGAGCCTTGCGATCAACTTTACCGTTAGGTGTCAGCGGCAGCGCCTCCAGGGGCAGGAAAAAGGCCGGAATCATATAAGCCGGCAGGTATTCCTGGAGATAGTGCCGTAAGCCATCGACATCAGCGGTACCAACCACATAGGCCAGGATGCGCTTAGTGCCGTTGGACTCCTCCTGCACCGTGACCACCACGTCTTTAACGTCGCGATGGCGCTGCAGGCAGTTCTCGATCTCACCCAGCTCGATGCGGAAGCCGCGAATCTTGACCTGATGGTCAACACGGCCGATGAAGTCGAGGTCGCCATCAGCACGATAGCGCACCACGTCACCGGTGCGATACATCCGCGCTCCAGGTGTCGGACCAAAAGGATTCGGGATAAAGCGCTCGGCCGTCAGCTCGCCGCGTCCATAGTAGCCGCGTGCCAGGCCCTCACCGCTCAGGTAGAGCTCGCCGCGTACCCCCAATGGTACCGGTTGCAGATAGGGATCCAGCACATAGACCTGGGTACCACTCAGTGGCCGCCCGATGGTCAGGTAGTTGGAATTGACCAGCGTATAGGTTGAGTAGGTGGTATCTTCTGACGGACCATACAGGTTGTAAATGTTCTGGATGTCCGTCGTCTGCTCTAGCTGCTGTACCACCGTCAGCGGCAGCGCCTCACCACACATATTGATGGTCAGCACGCCATCCGGAAAGGCCCGTTGCCGGACCAGTTCGGCCGCCGCCGATGGGACGGTATTGACCAGCGTTACCTGGTCACGATAGGGATGCTGCGCC
The DNA here is from genome assembly GCF_008974265.1 of Dictyobacter vulcani. Classification (GTDB taxonomy): domain Bacteria; phylum Chloroflexota; class Ktedonobacteria; order Ktedonobacterales; family Ktedonobacteraceae; genus Dictyobacter; species Dictyobacter vulcani. The sequence continues at coordinate 274,768 of NZ_BKZW01000004.1, read as the reverse complement.
AGCTCCATGGCGTTCTCGGCGATGATCACGGTACCACCAACATTCAAGGTGACAAAGATCTCGAAGATCGAGAGGTCAAAGCAGATCGAGGTACTCGCCAGCACTCCCTTGAGTTCAGCCTCTGTATAGGTCTGCCGGGACCACTCGACGAAGCTGGTCGCGCTGGCATGCGTGACCATTACCCCCTTCGGTCGGCCGGTTGAACCCGAGGTGTAGATGACATAAGCCAGGTTGGCCTTCGTCATCGGTACATCAGGAGCGCTGACTGGTTCCTCGGACCACAAGGCGCTGTCGCGATCACTACACAATACCGCGATGCCCGGGAGCGCGATCTGCTCCTGCAACGAGGTCTGGGTCAGCAAGAGCTCCATCTGCGCATCCGCCTGGATGAAGTGCAGCCGCTCCACCGGATAATTAGGGTCCAGTGGCACATAGGCGGCTCCGGCCTTGAGGATGGCCAGCATACCCACCAGCAGCGACACCCCACGCTCCAGACACAGGCCAACTTTACTCTCTGGCCCGATACCCAGTCCACGCAGATAGTGGGCCAGCTGATTGGACTGCTGCTCTAACTCCTGATAGCTCATGCTCTCCGACACCGACAATAAAGCGGTGTTGTGTGGCGTCTGCTGTGCCTGGCTACTGATGCCACTGTGGAGCGTTTCAATGCTTACAACGGGCAGCGCCGGACCCTGCCAGCTATCAAACAGGGACTGCTCACGCTCGGTGAGCAAGCGATAGCGACCAATCGGATGTTGTGGATCAGCCACAATCGCCGCCAGCAACTGCTGGAAGTGCGCGCTCAAGCGTTCGATGGTCTCAGGCTTGAATAGCTCGGTACTATATTCAAAGGATGCGCTCAGGCCCTGGCTGGTCTCAGCCGCCGTCAGGGTCAGATCAAACTTGGCCGTGTGGGTCTCGATATCAACTACACTCATCTCTATATCCGAGATACTCTCTGCTGTAAAGGGCACATTCTGGAGCATGAAGAGCACCTGGAAGATCGGCGAGGTACTCAGGTCACGCGTGGCCTGGACCGCATCGACCATCAGATCAAATGGCACATCCTGATGCGCATAGGCATTCAATGTGGTCTCGCGTACCGACTGGAGCAGATTGCGGAAAGACCACTCCCCATCCAGTTGTGTGCGCAGCGGCAAGGTATTGATAAAGAAACCGACCAGCGACTCCAACTCACGCTGCGAACGATGCGCCGACACCGTGCCGACCACAATATCGTTCTGCTGACTATAGCGAGCCAGCAAGAGCTGGAAGGCCGAGAGCAGCGTCATGAATAGGGTCGCGCCCTCCTGGCGACTGATGCGCTGGAGTCCAGCCAGAATCTCTGGCGAGACCACGAAAGCCTGCTTCGCACCCTGGCGCGTCATCACCGCCGGTCGCGCATAGTCGGTAGGCAGATTCAACGGCTCAAGGTGGGAAAGATTGTCCTTCCAGTATTGCACCTGCGTCTGCATAGCAGCTTTCTGCAGCCAGTTGCGCTGCCAGAGCGCGTAGTCCGCATACTGCAGGGTCAGTTCTGGCAAGGGAGCCACACTGTTCTGGTTCAGGGCCATATACAGTGTCGTCAACTCCTGCACCAGAATACCGACCGACCAGCCATCGGAGATAATATGGTGCATATTCAGCACCAGGATATGCTCCTGTGGCGAGAGCGCGATCAACAAGGTGCGGAACAACGGTCCCTGCTCTAAATCGAAGGGCCGCTGGAGCTCGACCTGCGCCAGTTCCAGCGCCTGCGCCTCTACATCCAGATCCTCTTGCGGCAGGATGGTCAGCAGCGGAAGCGTGAAGCGGGTCGCCGGGGCGATCTGCTGGACCGGTTGATTATTGACGGTGGTAAAGGTCGTGCGCAGGCTCTCCTGGCGGCGTACAATCTCGGTCAGCGCATTTTCGAGTAGCTTCACCTGGATCTCGCCCTTGAGCCGGATCACCACCGGGAGCGAGTAGGCCACGCTCTCGGAGTCCATGTGGTGCAGGAACCAGAGGCGCTGCTGCTCAAAGGAAAGCGGGATATGCTGTGGTCGCTGCTCAACCGCGACCAGTTCCGGTGCCAGTGTGTGCGCCTGACTACGGCGTAGCTGCTCGAACAACACGGCCTGCTCGGCGATGGTCGGGGCATCAAAGAGCGTACGCAGCGGTATCTCAAGCTGGAAGGCCGTGCGCAGGCGTGAGACCAGTTGCGAAGCCAGCAGCGAGTGACCACCGATCGCGAAGAAGTTATCCTCGACGCTGATGCGCTCACGCTCCAGCACCTCACTCCAGCAGGACAGCACCACCTCTTCGTTCAGGGTCCGTGGGGCCACGAAGCTCACGGCAGTATCTTCCACGAGATCCAGGACGAGCAGGGCCTTGCGATCAATTTTGCCATTGGGCAGCGTTGGCAGCGCGGGCAGGAAGACGAAGTGCGAAGGGACCATGTATTCTGGCAACGTCTGCCGCGCCAGTTCACGCATCTCCTGACTGCTCACCTGCTCTGACTCGACCGCCAGATAGGCCACCAGTTTCTTGTTACTGGCCGTATCGCCATGGACCAGCACGACATTCTCACGTACCGCCTCATGCTGGTTCAGGACATTCTCGATCTCACCCAGTTCGACGCGGAAGCCACGGATCTTAACCTGATCGTCGGTACGGCCCAGGATCTTGATCTCGCCGGTCGGTAGATAGCGTACCAGGTCACCGGTCTTATACATACGTGAACCTGGCAGTGGGCTCCAGGGATCCGGCACAAAGCGCTCAGCGGTCAGGGCTGAGCGCTTAAGATAACCGCGACTCACACCGGCCCCGCCGATATACAGCTCACCGGATACCCCGATCGGCACCGGCTGCGCGGCCGCATCCAGCACATAAGCATAGGTATTGGCGATCGGGCCACCGATGGCGATGTCCTGCGTATCCAGGCGACACTTTCCGAGCGTACACAGCACAGTCGTCTCGGTGGGACCATACTCATTCACGAACCGCCCCTGGCCGATCCAGCGTTCCAGCAGATCAAGTGTCCAGCGATCACCGCCAGTAATCACCGTTTTGAGCTGCGGCAAATTATCGTTCGGCAAGGCCTGCAGCACCGATGGCGGGAAACGTCCCGAGGTAACTTCGTAGCTTTGCAGCAGTTCATGCAGGGCCTCACCAGGGATCATCACATCCGTAGGCACCAGACAGAGGCGCGCCCCACTGGTCAGGGTCGAGAAGATGTCGGCAATCGAGACATCAAAGTTAAGCGACATATATTGCAGGACCCGATGCTCCGAGGTCAGGTTATAGACTGGCTTCAAGGCATGCACGAGATTGCGCAGGTTGCCATGTTCAACCATCACCCCTTTAGGCAGACCAGTCGAGCCCGAGGTATAGATCACATAGGCCAGATCCCGTGACTGCGTCACACACTCGGGATTCTCCGAACTATAAGAAGAGATTTCCGCCCATGAGCTATCCAGGTTCACAAAGACCGTCCCCATGTAGGTTCGACCCTCGGGGTCGTTTGGTGCCCCCATGTAGGTTCGACCCTCGGGATCGTTTGGTGCCTTGCACAACACCACCGAGACCTGCGAATCATTGATCATGAAGGCCAGGCGATCCGCGGGATAAGATGGATCCAGGGGTAGGTAGGCACCACCGGCTTTGATGACACCCATAAGCGCGACCAGGGCCTCCAGTGAGCGCTCGATACTGATACCCACCAGCGTGTCTGGTCCGACCTGATGCCGAGCCTGCAGATAGTGCGCGACCCGGTTAGCGCGCTCATTCAATTCCTGATAGCTCATGGTCTGCTCGCGATAGGCCAGCGCGATTTCCTGCGGCTGGCGGCTGACCTGCTGCTCAAACAATTGCTGCACGCTCGCCGTGGATGGTAGAGGCGCATTGGTCTGGTTCCAGCTGGCCTGCAAGCGTAGCTCGTGTGCTGGCAGAACCGAGATCTGCTTCAGGCGCTGCTCAGGCTGCGCGACAATCGTGGCCAACAGGGTCTGCCAGTGCTGTAAGAAGCGCTGGATGGTGGACTCCGCGAACAGATCCGTGCTGTATTCCACCACACAGTTGAGCTGCTGATCAATTTCTGCCACCGAGAGCGTCAGATCAAACTTGGAGGTGCATTTCTCGTTCTCAACGGGCGTCACCACCAGATTGGCCGGTGTATGCTGTGAGCCCGCCGCATGTTGGTAGACAAACATCACCTGGAACAGAGGCGCGTGGTTCTTCTCACGCTCAGGCTGCAAGGTCTCGACCAGTTTCTCAAAGGGCAGATCCTGGTGCGCATAGGCATTCAACGTGGTCTCGCGTACCTGCTGCAAGAAATCCCGGAAGCTGGGATTGCTGCTGAGATCGTTGCGGATCACCAGCGTATTGACGAAGAAACCGATCAGGTTCTCGATCTCGCTCTGACCACGGTTCGCCACCGGTGTCCCCACGCTGATATCTGACTGCTGTGTATATTTGGCGAGCAGGACCTGGAAGGCTGCCATCAGTGTCATGTATGTGGTGACACCGGCCTGCTGACTGAGGCGCTGGATGCCCTGATATAATGCCTGGGGAACCACTACTTCCTGGCGTAGACCCTGACCAGAGGCCATGGCGGGCCGTGGGAAATCAGTCGGCAGTTCCAGCGGCTCGACACCTGCCAGTTGCTGGCTCCAGTACGCGAGCTGATTTTCCAGGACCTCGCCGCGTAACCAGTTGCGCTGCCAGAGCGCGTAGTCCGCATATTGTACCCGCAAGGCAGGCAAGCGCACGGACTTGCCTGCGACGTTGGCGCTATAGAGGGCGAAGAACTCACGCTCGAACACGCTCATCGACCAGCCATCCCAGGTAATGTGATGGACCGTCATGAAGAAGACATGCTCGGTAGCCGCAAGCTTGATACAGCCAGCGCGCAGCAAAGGACCCGTGGCCAGATTAAAGGGCCGCTGCACCTCTTGCTGGACAGTCTCCTGTACAAAGGCTTCCTGCTCCTGCTGGGATTTCTGGCTGATATCCACAACCGTAAGATTGAGTTGCAGTTCCGGTGCAATTTTCTGCACCGCCTGTCCATTCTGTGTGACAAAGGTGGTGCGCAGGCTTTCGTGGCGCTGCACAATGGTTTGCAGGCTCTCTTCCAACGCCGTCAGGTTCAGGTCACCCTGGATATGCAGCACGAGCGGGCTATTATAGGCCGCGCTATCTGGCTCTAGTTGATCCAGGAACCAGAGGCGCTGCTGTGCAAAGGAGAGAGGCAGATGCTCGCGCTCCTCCACCGCGCTGATCACCGGCGGCTGGTGTTTACGGCCTGCCTCCTCGATCCAGCGCGCCTGCTCGGCAACGGTTGGATATTCAAACAGGCAGCGCAGGGGCATATCGACGTGCAGAACCTGGCGAATACGTGTCAACAGGGTGGTGGCTAAGAGCGAGTGGCCGCCCAGTTCAAAGAATGAAGTATGGACACTCACATGCTGGACATCCAGCACCTGGCTCCACAGCTCGGCCAGCGCCACCTCGATGGGACTACTTGCCGCCACAAACGAGTTGTCCGCCACCGTGAATTGTGGCTCCGGCAAGGCTTTATAATCGACTTTGCCGTTGGCGGTCAGTGGCAGTGTCTCCAGGATCATGAAGACCGATGGCAACATGTATTCGGGCAGATGTTGTGCCAGGAAATCCTTGAGGACGGCGAGGTCACAGACCACCCCGGCTTCACCAGCAGATAGGCCACAAGCTGCTTCTGGCCCGCCGGCGTCGTCGCGACCGTGACCACGCTCTCTTCCAGGTCTGGATACTGCGCCAGCACCGTCCCGATCTCACCCAATTCGATGCGGAAGCCACGCACCTTGATCTGATCATCAGCGCGACCCTGGAACTCGATCTGGCCATCGTGCAAAAAACGCACCAGGTCGCCAGTCCGATATAAGCGTTTACCGGTTGCTTGCTGATCATAGGGATCAGGCACAAAGCGCTCGGCGGTCAGATCGGCGCGGCCCTGGTAGCCACGACCGACACCGGCACCACCAATATACAGCTCACCAACCACGCCGACCGGCACTTTCTGCAGATGCTGATCCAGCACATAGACACTGCTATGCGCCACCGCTCGTCCGATGCTCGGCACGCGCAGGCTGCCCAGATCCTGTTCCTCGACCACGCCAGCCGTAGCCAGGACCGTGGCCTCGGTCGGACCATAATGGTTGACCAGCGTAAATGGTGTATTGGCCTGGGGGCGACGCTGTAAAGCATCGCCACCGGTCAGCAGGAAGCGCAGGGTACTATCCTCGGGCTTCTGGGCCAGCAACTGTTCCGCTAATGGGGTCGGCAGGAAGCTGATCGTAATCGCCTGCTCGTTCAACCAGCGCTGCAACAGCTCAGGTGAGAGGCGCGTCTGCTCGTCAGGCACAAACAGGCTGGCACCAGCCGTCAGATAGGGCCAGACTTCCCAGACACAGGCGTCGAAGGCCACACCGGCCAGTTGCGTCGCCCGGTCATCAGGAGTCACCGCATAGCTCTGCTGATGCCAGTGCACCAGGTTCAGCAGGTTCTCCTGCGTGATCTGCACACCCTTTGGACGACCAGTTGAGCCCGACGTATAGATCATATACGCCAGATTGTCCGGTCCGGCCACGACCGCTGGATTACTGGTCGCATAATCAACCAGTTCGGACCACTGCGTATCCAGGTTCCACACCAGCATGCCCTCTACTGAGACCAGAGCGGCCAGTGAGGATTCCGTCAACACAATCTGCGCTCCGGCATCCTGGAGCATATAATTAATGCGCTCGGCAGGATAGACAGGGTCGATCGGCAGGTAGGCCCCGCCAGCCTTCAGAACCGCCAGCAGCGCGACAAACATCTCGGTCGAGCGTGGCAGGCAAACGCCAACCACCTGCTCAGGACCAACGTGCTGCGCCTGCAAGAAATGGGCCAGTAGATTGGCACGTATATTCAGTTGTTCATAGGTCAGTTCCGCCTCAACGGTGCGCACAGCCAGCGCCTGTGGACGCTGAGCCGCCTGCTGCTCGACATATTCCTGGGTCAGCAGCGTCACCTGGAAAGGCGCTTTCACCTCATTCCAGCCGGTCAACTTCTCCTGATTTTCCTGGGACAACAGAGGCAGGCCGCCAATCGGTCGATTGGGATCAGTGACAATGCTATTGAGCAGGACCTCGAACTGGGCCACAAACTGCTCGATGGTCACGGTATCAAACAGATCGGTATTATAGATCAGCGTGCCCTGGAGATTCTCAGCGGTCTCCCACATATGCAGTTCCAGATCCACCTTGGTGGTGGCGTCCAGCGTATTGACCGGAGTAAGCACCAGGCCAGGTAGATTAAGTTCCGCCGCCGGGGTATTCTGCAGGCTAAAGCTCACCTGGAAAAGTGGATTTACACTGAGATTGCGATCTGGATGCAGTTCCTCGACGATCTTTTCAAATGGTAGATCCTGATGCGTAAAGGCCCGCAAGGCGGTCTCACGCACCTGCTTGAGCAGCTCGACAAAGGTTGGATTACTGGAGAGATCGCTGCGCAGAACCAGCATGTTGACAAAGAAGCCGATCAGGCCCTCGATCTCGGCGCGATTCCGATTGGCAATCGGCGAGCCAACACTGATATCATCCTGACCGCTATAGCGCGCCAGTAAAACCTGGAAGCCAGCCAGCAGGGTCATGAAGAGGGTCGAGCCAGAGTTACGACTCAGGTCCTGCAACTTCTCCTGCAATTCACCATTGAAAGTAAAAGGGAAATGGCGTGCATGACCACTCGGCAACGCTGAGCGTGGACGATCGGTCGGCAGGTCCAGCGTCTCGACGTTCTGCAACTGCTGCTTCCAGTAATTGAGATGGGCATCCAGCACACCACCCTGGAGATACTCCTGCTGCCAGGCGGCAAAGTCAGCATATTGGATCGGCAACGCGGCCAACTCGGCCTGCTCGCCCTTGATGCTCGCCGTATACAGATCGGACAACTCGGAGAGGAAGATGGAATTCGACCAGGCATCCGAAACGATGTGGTGCATGGTCAACACCAGAATATGCTCTTCCGCCTCTAATTTGAAGAGCTGTACGCGCAGCAAGGGTCCCGTGACCAGATCGAAAGGCTGATCCACACACTCACGGATCAAGCGCGTCAGGGTCTGATCCTCTTCGACATTCTGGACACCAACCGCATCGAGCACTGTGAAGACTGGTAGGCTCAATGGCGCGGAGTCATGGATAACCTGCGTGGTCTGACCATTGAGCGTCGCAAAGGTGGTGCGTAGACTCTCATGGCGGCGGATAATCTCATTCAGGCTGAACTCAAGCGCCGGGACATGCAAGCTGCCAGTCAGGCGCAGGGCGATATGCTTGTTATAGGCAATCGTGCCTGGATTCAACTGCTCCAGGAACCAGAGGCGCTGCTGCGCAAACGAGAGCGGCAAGACCTGATCGCGTGGGATAGCCTGGATCTCCGGCGTCTGGTTGATACCTGGCTCGCCAACGGCCTGCAACATCAAATCATTGACGCGCCGGGCCAGGCCCGCGACCGTAGGCTCCTCAAACAACTTCAGGATCGGGATCTCGATACCGACCGTGGTACGCATGCGCGAGATAATCTGGGTGGCGAGCAGTGAGTGTCCACCGAGGGCAAAGAAGTTATCGAAGATGCCCACGCGCCTGACATTCAAAACCTCCGACCAGATCCCGGCCAGCAACTCCTCAACCGGATTACGCGGAGCCACATAGAGGTCCGTTACCACCGGCAAGGCTTCTTCAGGTTCTGGCAGGCGGCGGCGATCGATTTTACCATTGGGGGTCAGTGGCAACGAGGCCAGCACCACCACCGCCGTCGGCACCATATAGGCCGGCAGACGATCCTGGACAAAGGAGACCAGTAGCGCGCTATCCACCTCAGCCGAGGCATGCTTCAGCACCACATAGGCCACCAGGCGCTGCTCCCCGACCAGATCCTCGCGCAAGAGCACGACGCTCTCCTCAACCTGCTCATGCTCACGCAACACCTGCTCAATCTCGCCCAGTTCGACGCGATAGCCGCGCACTTTAACCTGCGAGTCGGCACGACCCAGGAACTCAATCTTGCCATCGCTGCCATAGCGCGCCAGATCACCAGTGCGATAGAAGCGCTGCTGCGGCTGCGGCGCCCAACCCAGCTCGACAAATTTCGCCGCGGTCAACTCGGGCTGATTCAGATATCCCTGCGCCACGCCCGCGCCCGCGATATACAGCTCGCCAGCCACACCAACCGGCACCAGTTGACCACCGTTATTCACAATCACTACATTGATATTATTCAATGGAAGACCCAGCGGCAGGACCGCTTTATCGGCGCGCTTCCACTCCGACTGGACAGGTCCCAGTACGTTGACCAGGACACCCACGGTGGTTTCGGTCGGACCATAGTGGTTGATGACCTCACAGGTCGCGCCACTCTCAGCCAGGCGCGCCAGCAGCGTACCCGTCAAAGACTCACCACCCAGGATCAATTGCTTGCGCGGCAGGATCTCCAGTCCGTTGTCGCTGGCTGCCAGCAGCGCATTCAAGTGCGAAGGCACAATTTTCAGTACATCAATGGGATGGCTGCGCACATACTCAGACCAGAGCTGAGCCGAAGTCACCGTTTCGTAGTCCAGGATATGCAGACAGCCGCCGGAGACCAGCGACCCAAAGATCACCGTGTTCCCGAGGTCGGCCGCCAGCGTCGAGACCGTGGCGAACTGCCAGCCAGCCTGCCAGTTCAACTGCTGCTGCAAGGACTGAATATAGTTGCTGACATTCTGCTGCGTCAGCAAGACACCCTTGGGTGTACCCGTTGAACCAGAGGTATAGATCACATAGGCCAGATCGGTCGGATTGAGCGCCACCTGCGGGTTCGCTACAACCTGTGAGTTCTGCGAGTTCTGGTAGGCCTCAACCGGCAACACCTCGACCTCGAAGTCCGTAAAGAGGTCCTGCGAAAACACCTGGGACACCACAACCTGTACCCCGGTATCTTTCAGTTGATAGCCCAGGCGTTGCGCCGGAAGTTGCGGATCCAGGGCCACATAGGCACCGCCCGCCTTCAAGATAGCCAGCAGACCAACCACGGTCTCGATCGAGCGCGAGGCACACAGACCAACCAGCACATTCGGAGCCACGCCACGCTTCTGCAAGGCTACCGCCAGGCGGTTCGCCCAGCCATTGACCTCAGCATAGGTCAATGTTTCGTGGTTGCTGGTCAGCGCAGGCCACTCGGGATGTAGCGCCACCTGCTGCTCGAATAACTCTACCAGCGTTCCATGTGCAAACACTGTACGTGGGCCACTGAACTGCTGGACAATGCTGACTTCTTCTTCAGCGGTAAACAGGGCCAGTCGCTGGACCTCGCTGTTCTGGCCGTTAAGGGCATTGTGGAACAGCGTCAGGAAAGAGGAAGCAAATTGCTCGACCTGTGACACGGTATAGGCATTCGCATCAAAATGGAAACGTACTTGCAGGCCAGCCTGCTGCTCCAGCACCTCCAGCTTCAGCACAAACGGCTCGGAATGGCTACTGACAATATTCGTCAGCTCAAACACGACCGTGGTATCCTCAACGTTCTGGACGCGTGGCAGATAGGCAAAATGCGTCGGGAACGTGACGCGCTGCTGCGTATTCAGCTTATCCCAGGAAAAATACAGTTGACGCTGCTCCGCTTCAGTCGCGGTCAGATCCACCTGCCGCACCAGTTGCGCGAAGGTCGAGCTCTGATCAACAAAGGTCGTAAAGGGCAGGACCCGTGTATAGAGGCCGAGCGCCCCCTGAAGCTCTTCATAGCTGCGGCCAGTGTATGCGACACCCGTAACAAGCTCTTCTTGATTGGTCAGGCGCGCCAGGAACAATTGCCAGCCAGCCAGCAGGATATTTTCCGGGGCTACCTCCAGTTGCTGCGAGGCCGCCTGTAGTTCTGTGTACAGCGCAGGTGAGAAAGCAAAATCATATATCTGAGGAGTAAATGTGGCGCTGGTCTGTTTGGAAGAAACCTGACTACCAGGCAATGAGAAAACTTCAAGAGCCGACAGTTGTACATGCTGCCAGAAAGAACAATGCTCCTCCGCCTCATCCTCCTCAAACAACTCATTCTGCCAGGCAGCCACGTCCGCGTACTGGAGTGGCTCCTCTTCAGAGCTCACGCTCCCGGAAAGGCAGGCCTGATATTCCTGCGCCAGCTCACTGCTAAACGCCTGCAAGCCAGCGGCATCCGCGCACAGAGCCGGCAGCTGCACCAGCAAATACTGCTGACCAGTCGTCACAAAATCGAGCAACTGCACCGCCAGCAGCGGGCCCTGCTCCAGATCAACACCCTGCTGAAGAGAAGGAAGCAAAGACTGAAGATACGCCTGCTGCTCCGCGACTGCCAGCGACTCAGTAATCTCCGTCTGCCGCCAGCTAAACTCAGGACTTCCCACAATCTGCATTGGAAAATCCATACCGGGCAGGGAACGAAACACCGTATGTAAGATCTCATGTCGTTCAACAAGCTGCTGTACAGCACGCTGCACCAACGGAGCCTGAAGCGAACCATTCAACGAAATCACACCTTGTACCAGGTACGCATTCTGGTTCTCCTGAGAGAAAGGCCAGAGACGTGTTTGCTGCAAGGAGAGGCGCGAACCTCGTAATGATACCTCCATATTACCAATCCATTCCTTTACTTTTCAAGCAGAATGAGGACATAATGCATAAAAACAACACCTATTTCTCATGCCCATCAATCAATCGAGGGATCTTCAACGTTTCCATTTGTACATACAAGAAGAGTAGCCAATCCGGGCACAGAATACGTTCCCTCCAATGCGTATTTTTTCTGCATTTATCAGGGAATGCCCACATTTTCAGCGATCCCTCGTACCGGCAGCCTTAAAGGCCAATACGTTTCACTTAAGGATTGAATGGCTGAAATGATAGCATGACGGTGAAGGAACACCTTCTCAAAGGATCAAGAGAGGTAAAACGTGTAGGTTCGACCCTTTGGGTCGATTCGGGTGCCTCCACGCTACCCTCACCTCCGCAGGATCACGCAAGTGAAAAAGCGGTGAAGCAAGGCGTGAAGAGGCTTGCTCATGGTCAAGCAAGGATAGCATGCAGGCACGAATCGACCCAAAGGGTCGAACCTACCTGTTCGCTTTTCTTGCTCCTTTGAAGTCACTGGGCCTCTGATCGGCTTAGATGCTTTCGTCAATCTCGTCCAGAAAAAGGCTAACCGAAAAGTATTAGCCTTTAAGGCCAATACTTTTCGGTTAGCGAGACGTTGAGAGATGGTTCGACGTGACCAGTAAGCAAGGTGTGGCGCCCTCTCCACGGACGATCCGCTGCTTTTCTCCACCTATTTTATGGCCACAAAAGCGCTTCAACGAAAAATATTGGCCTTAAAGGCTGCCGGTACGAGGATGATGCGTGCTCATACGGGGAACTGGTCGCTGCGACCAGCGCTGCCGGTACAGAGGCAAGGGACGGTTTTTGGTGCGTCCCTTGCCGGGTGGTGGGGCCAGGCGATCTGGAGGGCGGGCTGTTTAACTCATTTAAACTATACGTCTTTGCGCATCCTCACGCCTCCTCTTTTAGTGGCATAAAAAATACGTCAGACAAGGCATGCATTGAAGTACAAGTATAGGTACGCTATGTAGAGATCTGTCTTATTATCGGAAAGGAGAAAGATGCTATGCGTCTCACACCGTATGTGATGGAGAAAACCACGCTACATGATGGTCTCCATCTTTCATTACTTGGTTCGCCAGAGGTCACGAATGCAGGTGAAAGCATGCATTTTTCTTCTTCGCGCAAAGCCCTGGCCTTGCTGGTCTATCTGGTCGTTGAAGGCCAGGTGCAATCACGCAAAAAGCTGGCGGAACTCCTCTGGCCTGAAAGCGATGCAATCCATGCCAGGGCGGCCCTACGCATTACATTATTAGAACTACGAAAAATTTTAGAGGGTATGGAACATCCTACTTTAATAATCGATCGCAATACACTCGGCATCAATGTTCAGGCTGGCGTCACCTCCGATCTTCAGGCGGTGCAGACCTCACTACATATCATCAAAACGCTGGCCAATAATCCCCAGGTCGGGACCGAAGAGATCCGCATCCAGCTCCTGGCCAATCTGCATACGGCGGTCAAGCATTATCGTGGTAGCTTCCTGGACGGGTTTTCGCTACGTGACTCAGCGACCTTTGATGACTGGGTACGCTATCAACGCGACTACTGGCACCAGAGTATGCATATGGTCTTTGAGCAGCTGGCACAGCTCCATGAGCGGGCCGGTGAGCTCAAGCAGGCCATCGAGATCGTCTCGCGCTGGCTGATCCTGGATCCTTTCAATGAGGCCGCCTGCCGACAGTTGATGAGCTTACAGGCCGCGGTCGGTAATCGGGTCGCGGCCCTGCAAACCTTTGACCACTATCGGGGGCTGCTCATGGACGAAATTGGAGCCGAGCCATCCTCCGTCACGTTTGCCCTGAAAGAACGCATCCGTGCCTCGGCTCCTCCAGCTGAACGCCAGACAAAGAAAGTCGTGCGGGTCGCTACCTCCTCTCCACAGCTACCGCCCTTTGTCGGGCGGGCCGGGAATACAATACACTGATCGAAAGCTTCTATAGTGCCCAGAGCGGCAGGCCCCAGGTGATTACGCTGGAAGGAGCCTCCGGCTCTGGTAAGACGCGGCTGGGCACTGAATTTTTACAGTGGTGCTCCGTACAAAACGCGACGATACTGCAGGGCCATGCCTTTGAGGGCAGTAGTACGCTACCATTCCAACCACTGATTGACGCACTACGAGTACGGATCGAACAGGAGAACGCGCCCGACGATCTGCTCCCGGATGTCTGGCTGGCCGAACTCAGCCGCCTGCTCCCAGAACTACGTGAACGCTATCCAGACCTGGTAGTACCGCATAACGAAGACGCGATCATCCGCACCCAGATCTTTGAAGCCGTCGCCCGACTCTGCCATGCGCTCTCGCGCCAGCGCGTCCTAGTCCTGTTCCTGGATGATCTCCACTGGGCCAACCCGGATCTGCTCGGCGGCATCTACTATCTGATCCAGCGCTGGCAGCAGTCCTGTAGCGCAATTATGGTTATCCTCTCCTTTCGTCCTGATCAAGAAAACAACGCCGCCACCTCGCTCACGGACTGGAGTAAAAAGCTGCGTCGCTTGATGCCTTCCGTGGTCCATCAGCCGCTCCAGCCATTTCTAGCATCCGACATTCTCTATTTACTGCAATCCCTGACCGCGACCATTCAGGAGGAAACCCTCTTTTCGTTTGCGCTGCCAGCGGAGACCAGCGCTGAGCACCTGGATGTCCTGGCCGAAAAACTCTATGCATTGACCAATGGCCATGTCCTCTACACCATCGAGACCATTAAAAGCCTGATCGAGCAGAAAGCCTTTTCGTCCTTGCAAAAGCTGCTGCATACGCACGAGAAGATCAGCGACCTCGTGCAGGATATGCTGCCCGCCAGTATCCAGGAACACATCCTGCTCTGTCTCAAGCAGAGCACGCCAGCCGCCCAGGCCCTGGCCATGGCGATCGCCATTCAGGGGCCAGATGCCAGCTTTGAGCAACTCTGCGGGACCGCGAAGCTGAGCGAGAATGAGTCGCTGGCAGCCTTAGACGAGTTGCAGGACCTGGCCCTGCTGCGCCAGAATACCGAACAGGATGAACATCCTTATCGCTATCTGTTCACCTATAGCAAGACCAGCGAGATCCTGAAGGCGACGGCGAGCAAGACGCGCTACCAACTGATGTTGAGCCGCACCCGGAGCGCGGCCAGCTAGACCGTCAGCGGCGAGATCTCCATCACCATATTAGTAATGGTGTGCAGATTCTGAAACACCGCCGGCACCATCTTGTCCGGTGGCACATCCAGCCCATAGGTCTCATGAATAAAGGCCACCAGATGCGCGATCTCCAACGAATTGATAAAACCCCAATCTAAGAGCGGTGTATATTCATCAATCTCCTCATCGATCCCATCCAGGACCCGATAGGTGAAGTAATCCTTGAGCTGTGTATAGACCTGAGCTCGATCCATGGTAAAACTCGACTTTCTTTGCTATCTGTAAGACACAACAGATTCGACCCTTGCAAACAATACATTGTACCGGCAGCGCTCGTCGCTAATACGTTTCACGTAAGCCTTTTTCTGGACGAGATTGACGAAAGCATCTAAGTCGATCAGAGGCCCGGTGACTTCAAAGGATCAAGAAAAGCGAACAGGTAGGTTCGACCCTTTGGGTCGATTCGTGCCTGCATGATATCCGTACTTGACCATGAGCAAGCCTCTTCACGCCTTGCTTCACCGCTTTTTCACTTGCGTGATCCTGCGGAGGTGAGGGTATCGTGGAGGCAACCAAATCGACCCAAAGGGTCGAACCTACACGTTTTACCTTTCTTGATCCTTTGAGAAGGTGTTCCTTCACCGTCATGCTATCATTTCAGCCATTCAATCCTTAAGGGAAACGTATTAGCGCTGGTCGCAGCGACCAGCGCTGCCGGTACGCCACACCGTCCGCCGACCATTGCTTAAGCGAAAAGTATCGACCACCAGGGCCGAACCCTACGAGATCAATGCCATATCTAATTCCAGGGATGCCACAGGGGTCTCTACGCTGGGGGTGACGCGCTCCAACCATTGATCGTTATAGACCAGATCCAGGTAGCGCTCACCACGATCCGGGAGCACGGTCATGATGCGGGACATGGGTGGGAAGGTCGGCAATAGTTTATAGAGGGCGGCAATCACTGCGCCCGAGGAGCCGCCGGCGAAGATGCCTTCACGCGCCAGCAGTGTGCGACAACCCAGGGCAGCCTCATAGTCATTGACGTGCACGACCTCGTCTATCTCATCGCGGCTGAGCAGTTCCGGCACGCGGCTCGAACCGATGCCTGGAATCTCACGTGGTCCGGGTGCCTGACCAAAGATGATTGAGCCCACGGCATCTACCGCGATCACGCGGATATTGGGAAAATCTTTGCGCAGACGGCGCGCGATCCCCAGAATGGTGCCGGTAGTGCTGACGGCCAGAATGACATAATCGACGGGTGAATCAAGCTGGGCCACCATCTCTTCGCCGGTGCCATAATAATGTGCCTGCCAGTTCAACTGGTTGGCATACTGGTTGATCCAGTAGCCATGGGGAGTCGTTTGCAGCAATTGCTGGACGCGGGCGATACGGGTCTTGAGATAGCCACCCTGATCATCCCTGCTCTGGACCATATCGATGTTCGCGCCCATCAAGCGCAGAATCTTCAGGTTCGTTGGCGAGATCTTCGGATCCACCACACAGGTCAGCTTGAGACCATACGAACGGGCCACCATCGCCAGGGCGATGCCGAGGTTGCCGGAAGTACTCTCAATGATATGGGTCGAGCTGGTAATGGTTTTCTCGCGCAACCCTTTCTCGATAATATAGCGTGCCGGCCGATCTTTGACGCTCCCCCGGGATTCAAAAACTCTAATTTGGCGATCACGCTCAAATCGGATTGTGGGAAGAGACGATCAAGATAGACCAGGGGTGTCGTACCACGCACTGGGTAATGGATGAGTAAATCATAAAGACATTATTCTCCTTCTGCTTGCCATTGCCATAATTCAATCAGACTGTCAGTATTCGCTGCACTACTTTCAACAACCAGGGCGGCCTTATAGTGCCGGGCATAGACTGGCGGCAGCACAACATTATGCAGTCGCCAGCGCTGCATCTCCTCTGGTTTTCCCTGGACGGCCAGCAATTCGGCCTCCTCACCAGGTAGCAAGGTCACATCGAACTGATCAAGGGGCTGTGATAAGCCATTTCCGAGAGCTTTAACATACGCCTCTTTGCGTGTCCAACAGCAAAAAAAGGCTTCGGTGCGTACGTTTTCCGGTAAGAGCGAGCGCAACATCTTGCGCTCATAGAGCGAGAAAAAGTTATCCGCGATCTGGTCGGCGTCAGCGAGATAGCGCATGTGCTCGACATCCACGCCCAGCTCACGATTAAGCGCCACCGCGTACAGGCAACCCCATTGGAATGGGAGACATTAAAATTGAGAATGTCATTGCCGCGTAACTGTAAAAGCGCCGGCTTGCCATGCGTGCCATAACAAAATTGCAGCTGCTGCGGCTCAAGTCCGATATAGCGTCCGAGCACATTGCGGAGCACGCCACGGCCAACAATAAAATGCTGGCGATCACGCTCAAAGTAGAAACGCCTGGCACGAGCGCGCTCCTCGGTCGAGAGTGTCTGGTAGAGCTGCTCAACCACCGCCTTTGGCTGTTCCAGCGGCGTATACCAGAGATGGATCTCGTTGCCAGCGAGCTGCGGCACAGCTGGTGGTGAACGCCAGACATCCTGATAAAAGGCTGTAATCATGAGGCAAGTCCTCGCGCGACGCCACAACGCTGGCAGGCACTATCCTGGCTCAGCAACTTCTGGCTGATAAATTTTGTTAGATGGCCACGATGCTGATGCAGGAAGAAATGATCGCCATAAAAGAAGCGCCGGCAGAAATGTCCGGATGTCTGTTCATGCCAGCCTTCCAGGGCAGCACGCGGCACATCCTCATCCTGTAAGCCGCCAAAGGCGACGATCGGGCAGCTAAGTTTCTCCTGAACCTCACAGGAATAGGTTTCGCACAGTTCAAAATCCGCACGCAAGAGAGGCAGGAATAACTCTAAGAGTTCCGCGCTTTGCAACACCTCATCCGGCGTCCCGTTTAATTCACGCACCTCGCAAATAAACTCGGGCGTCGACAAGGTATGCAAGGTCTTGCGTTCGCTCGGCAGCTGTGGGGCACGATGACCGGAAACAAAGAGATACTCAGGTTCCAGGGCCAGCTGATTACGAAGAGCACGGGCCAGCTCAAAACTGATTAACGAGCCCATGCTATGACCAAAGAACGCAAAAGGCACATCCAGATATGGCTTGAGGACAGGTACAAGCGCCTCCACCAGCTGGTTAAGATTCGTAAAGGGACGCTCCGCGAAACGGTTTTCACGTCCTGGAAGTTGCACGGCGCACACCTCAATCTGCGCAGGCAGCTCAGCGGCCCAGCGATTATAGATAGAGGCCCCGCCGCCCGCATAGGGCAAACAGAACAGGCGAACACGCGTATCGTGCCGCGGCTGTTGCGGAAAAGAAAGCCACGCTTTACCCTTCGGCTGAGATGACATAGAGTCCGCCTTTCATTGCTGCATAGTCATCTTGTTCTCATGCAAAAAAACTACTATCTATTGAGCAAACATCTCATCCTGATTGACAGGATCGAACTTTGTGTCGTTGGTCTCATGATAGCGAACCTGGCGTTAGACAAAGCGTTAGCGGAAGTGTTAGAAACAGCAAAACGCAAAAAACCCTTTTGCTTAAAAAGCCAAAAGGGTTGCCGTTCAATTGTATGAGCGAAGAAGAAGAAGGCCGATCAATGTAACAGGCCGTGGAACAACACGTGCTTAAAAGTCGAGCTGCGTACCCAGACCCAGTTCCTGCGCATGGCGATAGACTTGAGAAGCCAGGCCAATGTCCTCGATGGACAGGCCAAAAGGATTTACCAGAATAATATCATTGGCCCGTTCGCGGCCCGTTCGCCGTCCAAGCACGAGATCGCCAATCTGCGCATCTATCTTACGCTGATCCGGACCGGCTACCGTCTCGGTATCATCTGGAGCAATGATTTGACCGGCGCGATACATGCGTCCAATCAAGCGGCGAGGATCATTTTTTACCAGCGACCAATCATCAACGATGACTTTGTCAGCCTTGAAGACAATTTCGGGCAGCGCATCATCCAGCGAGACATTGACCAGGATCGCGCCCGGCTTGAGCCAGTTGTACTGAATATAGCCGGTGGTGGTGGTGGTGGCCGGCACAATTAATTCTGCTTGCTCAATAGCCTGCTGCGCACTCTCGGCCAGGGATAATTCGACCTCATGTTTCTGCAAGAGCGGCAGAAGATTCTCACGGCAGGTGTGGACGCGCTCAGGCACGAAATCAAACATCAAGATCCGGCGCAACTGTGGCAGACGCTGCACGAAGAGCGCGATATGGGCCTCAGCCAGCACGCCAGCACCGATCACAGCCAGGGTCGTAATCGGATCCTCACCCTGACAGAGCTCCACCGACAACGCCGAAACGCTGGCCGTACGCAAACTGGAAATATAGGCGGCCTCCATAATACACTGAATGCGCGCCGTCATCGTATCAAACAAGAGGGTCACGCCACTGGCACGTGGGAGATTACGCTGTGGATTACTGGGATTAGCATTAATAATCTTGGTACCAGCAATATTCAGGTCACCACCCAGATAGCTCGGCATATTCAAGCTGCGCAGCCCCTCTTTTTCCTGATTCTGCCAGCCCAGATATGCCTCATCCGGTAACAGTGTTTGATTGGATGCATGTAAGCGAAAAACCTGGCGCATCACCGCAACACTATCAATCGACTGGCAGGCTTCAATCACCTCAGCCCGCTTCAAATACAGAAATGATGATTGCTTCGCCACGTTCATGCTTGAAGAGTTCATGCTTAAAGATCCTTCTTTTCGTCTTTCGACATTAAATCATCAAAAAGTGAGAGTATACCGATATGGTAAGCAGCCAGCAGCGCATCGCGCTCATTATGCACGCCCAGACGCTCATAAATATGCTGACGATGCTTATTCACGGTCGCCGGCGCGATACACAGTTTTTCCGCAATCTCCTCCTGTCCCAGGCCACGGAACATCAGTTTCAGCACCTCAGTCTCGCGCTTGGTCAGGGGCTCATAGACCTGATAGTCAATATGCTGACACTGACTATGGAGGAACGTTGATTGCTCTAAAGTATACAGCATCCAGCTACAGGATTGCGCAAGCAACTGGGCAACCACCAGAGGTAGCGCCGGTTGATCGGTATTAAAGGGATCCACCGCAATATGCAGCGCCCCATACACCGTCTGCCCAAACTGCACCGGCAAAGTCATCGCCACCTGATGAAAATCCCCAGGAAGCCTGGTCTCGCGCTCTTTCTCCTTGCGCAAGGAAAGCTGGGCGCGATTCTTCGTTACATAGCGCACCTCCTGACAGAGTCGAGACACAGCCCCTTGATCTGCTGACACAGGATTTGTCCTAATGAAAGAATATGAATAACTGTATGTATATCATCAATAGATGTATTAAGAACATCAGAAGACATGCTCATCTCGTTAAGAGGAGAAAGCTGTGTCATAAAATTCCCCGATGTGGCTCTGATTTGCATCGACTTCTCCGTTTTTTATATCAATGTAAACGCCGCAAAAGTTTTGTCTCTATTGATATACAGTATTTCAAATGGTTTGTCAAGTATACAAGATATCAAGTTTATCAAAAGTCTCAAAAGTCTCACATATTAGTATAAGAGTGTTTGCTTCCCACTCTCATCGTGGGAACATGCAGCTAAGCCGCACTCGGGCACTAAAGCGCCCATACTTCTTTTATTATGTGGTGTCAAAAAAATGCGCAAAAGCGCATTTTTTTGACACCACATAATAAAATCCTTGTTCGCACCGCAGGTGCGAAAAATCATGCAGAGAAAATGGAGTACACGAGAATCAAACACTATGGCATGGGAAAGTATCAAAAGTCTCATATGTTGGTAAAGGGAAAGGAAACGCTATCAAAAAGCCATAAAAATTGACAGTTCCACTTATCTATGGTAATTTATAGTGGAATATAAAGATTAACACAAAAGAAACAAATGACCTTGCAAACTTGTGCAGATCAAAAAACCATCTTTATCCCTCCTTGATTCTTCCTACTCCCATGATTAATCAACTCTTCACTCTTACCTGCATAATCGGTAGGTTCGGG
Source organism: Dictyobacter vulcani (assembly GCF_008974265.1). Taxonomy (GTDB): domain Bacteria; phylum Chloroflexota; class Ktedonobacteria; order Ktedonobacterales; family Ktedonobacteraceae; genus Dictyobacter; species Dictyobacter vulcani. The sequence continues at coordinate 253,974 of NZ_BKZW01000004.1, read as the reverse complement.
GCATGCCCCCGATTGGTTCCACCATGAGAAAAGGAAAGCTATAATGGATCAGGCATTGCAAACAGCAGATGCGCCAATAGAAAAGGCGCCAGTACAGCCCCGGCGTATTACCTGGTATATTTTTGGGGTTATGTTTGGCATTAATCTATTGAATTATTTGGATCGCTATATTTTCTCCAGTATCGCCAGCACAGTAGCGAAGGATCTCCATTTTGGCCTGGATGGCATCGGCTTTATTGCCTCGGCCTTTCTGATTGTGTATACCGTGTTCACGCTGCCCCTGGGATTTCTCGCGGATAGCGTTTCTAAGAAGCGCATGATTGCTTTTTGTACAATCCTCTGGAGCACAAGTACCGTTTTTTCGGCCCTGGCAGGAAATTTCCTTTCGCTATTCTTTACCCGTATGCTCCTCGGCATCGGCGAGGCGGGCTATTATCCTGCTGGAACAGCCCTGCTCAGTCAAAATTTTCCGCCCTCGAAATGGGGAAAAGTTTTGAGCTGGTGGAATGTCGGGGCGACTGTTGGTTTGATGACGGGCTTCATTCTAGGTGGTATGATTGTCAGTAGCTTTCCGCAGGGCTGGCGTTATGCTTTTGTGATCAGCAGCATTCCCGGCTTGCTTCTGGGCATACTGACCTGGAAATTTCCGGGTCGCGAACCCGAGACCAAAAAAACTGAACCTCACTCCCCAGACGCTTAAGCAGGCCGGTCAGGAAACACTGGCGCGCATCGCCAGCCTGATCCGTATTCGCAGCTTCGTCATGCTCACTGTGATGCAAATCTTTGCCTTCTTCTTCCTGGGTGTGACCGTGATCTTCATGCCAACCTACCTGCAACAAAAGGACGCCTTTCATATGGGTGCAGCCACGGCAGGACTCTACGCGGGCCTGATGGTGGTCGTCGCTGGAGTCGCCGGGACGGTATTGGGAGGTATAGTGGCCGATAGCTGGCACAAACGCTTTGCGGGAGCCCATATCTTCATTTGTGGCGTAGGCTTTTTCCTGGGTGCCATATTTTTCGCGCTGGCCATGCTGAGCCGAGACTTCATGATATTCAGTCTATTTCTCTTTCTCACCCTCTTCTGCGTCAACATCTACAATGGTCCAGCGGCCGCCGCCACCCAGCAGATAGTCTCACCAGGCCTGCGTGCTTCGGCCCTGGCCCTCTCGCTGGTGATTGCGCACTTCTTCGGCGACGCCTTCGCCCCCTCGATCGTCGGCACCGTCACCAGCTACCTTGACCCCACCCACGGCCAGCACTTCTTCCTCAACAACGCCGGCCAGGACCTGCGCCTGAGCCTGCTCGCGTTCTGTCCCCTCGCCCTCCTCCTCGCCGGCCTCGTAGGCATGTGGGGCGCCCGCTTCTCCGCCGCCGACCAAAAACACCCATAACGGCTACGACCAGTCGTAACGGCAGGTCTTGTGCCTAATACTTTTCGGTTAGCGAGACGTTGAGAGATGGTTCGACGTGACCAGCAAGCCAGGTGTACGTGGAGAGGGCGCCACAAAAGCTGTTGTGAAAAAAGCAGCGGATCGTACGTGGAGAGGGCGCATCATACAGTTGAGGTTATCTCCTTCAACGAAACGTATTGGCCCTGGTGGCCAATACGTTTCACGTAAGCCTTTTTCTGGACGAGATTGACGAAAGCATCTAAGCCGATCAGAGGCCCAGTGACTTCAAAGGATCAAGAAAAGCGAACCTACACGTGCTACCTCTCTTGATCCTTTGGGAAGGTGTTCCTTCACCGTCATGCTATCATTTCAGCCATTCAATCCTTAAGGAAAAAGTATTAGCCACCAGGGCTGCCGCTACGGTACCTTTTTTTGGTCACAAGATGAGACTTTTGATACTTTTGAGACTATAGGTATTTTTGGTACAAATTGCAACCAAAAACCCTTGACAGACTTTGTCATGGTTCAGTATAATCATTACACATACTGCTGATACAGGTAATTCTTCTGATTCAGTCAGTGAGATTGATCTAACGCATTATTATTTATAGTCTCTCGTCAAAGAGAAAAAACAGAACAGACGACGATTGTCTCCATGGGTTCTTTTATTCTTCAGATTAAGGAAGGCCTGAAGTATGACGAAAAAACTCTCTATTGGCATTCTCTTCGGTGGCCGCTCTTCTGAGCATGAAGCCTCACTTGCATCGGCAGCTTCTGTTCTCAAGCATTTAAAGCAGGATAAGTTCGATCTGGTGCCGATAGGTATTACGCAAACAGGTCAATGGATGACACAAACCACGCCATACGAGTTGCAACAGCAAATGGCAGTTACGACACAGATCATCGATGCAGACATGCAGGAGTCGACACAGCATACCATAGTAGTTGATACGCCTGCCCCCTCTTCGCCACTCATGCAACATCCGCTTTCTTCTGTTGCACCGAAAGTCGATGTGATTTTTCCCTTGCTCCATGGCACCTATGGTGAAGATGGAAAGCTCCAGGGCTTGCTGGAAATGATTGGTATTCCCTATGTTGGTTGCGGCGTACTTGGAGGAGCCATCAGCATGGATAAGGAAAAGACAAAGCAGATACTGCGCGCTGCAGGTCTACCTGTGGTTGATTATAAATCGTATCGACGCGCTGAACTGGAACGCAATCCCGAGAAGGTCCTGGATGATATCGAGAAAAACTTCGACTATCCATGCTTTGTCAAGCCATCGAATGGCGGCTCCAGCATCGGTGTCAGTAAAGTTCGGTCGCGTGAAGAACTGCGCCAGGCAGCCTATCTGGCCGCGAATTATGATCATAAGATCTTGATCGAAAAAGCCATCGAGTGCCGGGAGGTCGAATGCGCGATCTTAGGCAATGAAGACCTGCAGGCCTCCGTGGTCGGTGAAGTCATTATCCGCGACGAATGCGATTTCTATGACTATCACGCCAAATACGTCGAGCCTTCCACCAAAATCATTCCCGCCCTTATTTCTGATGACCTGGCCCTTGAGATTCAAGAACAATCGATCAAAGCATTTCGCGCCCTGGACTTAACCAGCCTGGCTCGCTTTGATTTCTTTCTGGAAAAAGATACACACAATATTTACATCAACGAAGTCAATACACTCCCAAGCTTCACCGAAGACTGCATGTATCCTAAACTCTGTGAAGCCAGCGGCCTCGCCTATCCAGATCTACTAGAACGCCTGATTGAACTCGCCGTCGAATCCTATGAAGATCGCCAGCGCAATAGCTCATCATCCTAAAAGCACTCATGCATATTTTATTTCGCACCTGTGATGCTAACTTCTGCCAGCGTATGCTTCCCTCTACGCTGGCAGAAGTTAGCATCATAATATTCCCCCCGTAGCGGCAGCCTTCACGGCCAATACGTTTCACGTAAGCCTTTTTTTGGACGAGATTGACGAAACAGGTAGGTTCGACCCTTTGGGTCGATTGGTGCCTGCATGATATCCTCCTTTTCCCATGATCAAGCCTCTTCACACCTCGCTTTTTCGCTCTGGCGGTCATGACCTTGCTTGGCGAGGGTATCGTAGAGGCAACCAATCGACCCAAAGGGTCGAACCTACGCGTTTTACCTCTCCTGGTCCTTTGAGATGAGGTTGATTGAAGGCCATGGCACCATGTCACCAATCACATCCTTAAGGGAAACGTATTGGCTACGGGGCCGCAAGAATGGACGGACTTTACGTTTTTTGGGATGAAGGCGGTTGCAAAGGGCGGTTGTAAACACTTGATTGCTTATGAGACAATGGGGTTAATAAAAAGGTGTGACATATATGTAAAAAAAATACACTTGTGTGCGCATGCAAAATAATCGTTATTTATATATGCTTATATTAGTAGAGCTAAAATACGTGGTGAAAAAACAGGAGGAATCTCGTGATAAAGGTCATACAATCAGAGTCTATGACCGCTCTTATTTATAGATTCCACTAGCAAGGATTGAACGCTATGCGAATAATACACTGGGACAAAAAACGCAAATTCCCAACGGAGGCCATACTCCCCGACTGGAGGAAATGGGCTAAACAGCATGGGTATCTGTTAGATTCTACTGTTCCACTGACCTATGGCAAAATGAGCATTCTTTTTGAGATTTATAAACATCCCGATACGCGTAGCAAAGAAACATATTTACTGTATCATCCTCCGATTGGAGCCGCCGCCAATACTGAAATATTATGTATTTTACCTGATAACATCATGCTCCAGCAGATCCTGGAGGCGGAAAAGCAAATGGCCATCTCTGTGATGAAGCTGATCCAGCAAGATGAGCAGTCCTAAGTTTCTATATTTCTTTTGGGTGGGCCTGGGAAGACAATCGAGGCCCAGAGCGTAGCAGTTGCAAAGAGGATTTATTGGTGTGAGAGCGCAACTGGTGCGCTCTGTTTTTTTGCCACGTAAAACTAAAAATATATCCTGCTTCCATAATCGATTAGCGCATTGTATGCTTTATTTATAATTCACACGACGGCGATAGGTTTGCCGTCGCATCGGGGGATTCGCTCGACAGTGGACTGGTCGCAACCGCGAAGGCGGCCGCTACGCCGGGCTACATGACAGGAGGTAAGAGGTTGCCAGATATGCCGATAAAAGAGATTTCCTTTGGGAGTCGAGCAGGGACGATCAGCAGGCGGAGATGGAGATTGGGATTCGCTGTTTTGGCGATACGTATATTACTCCGCTGGCGGAACGGCTGCGCTTTCAGGAGAAGAATAAGTATACCTTTCATTGCTTAAAGGTGGATCAGCAGGTGGTCGGCTATTTTTCTTTATTTCGCTTTACGCCTGATTTGCAGGACCGTTTGCTGTGTGGTACGTCCATTGAGCGCGATATACGTCCTGAGGATGTGCTGCCGTTCTCTCAGCATGAGCCGTTCGATATCTATGTGGATGTGATCGTGGTTGATCCGGCGCTGCCCCTGCACCTGCGTAATCTTTATGCGGGCCTCCTGATTATGTACTATACCGAGCTGATCTTGCAGCTGGCGGACGATGGGTATGCGATTGAGCGCATCTATGCGGTCACCACAACGCCTGAAGGCGCGAACCTGACACGGCGACTGGGTATGCAGCCGATGGAGCAGAAGTCGCAGCTTCCTGAGCGCCTGGCCTGGGCCTGTAATTTCAAGCAGGAGGGCGATCAAATTTACCGCAAGCTCAAAGAAAGGCTCGCCCGCTACCAGAGCAAAGTTGCCCACCAGGATGCATAAAAGCAGCTTAAATTCAGCACAATTTGTACGCCCCATAGAGTAGAAGAAATAAGCCAGCCAGACCATGGCTAAAACGCCTTTTGCGAGTAAACTTCAACTATGAAGAGAGTACAGAATGGTCAGGGATGTGAGAGATAATTGAAGATAAGCGGCGGTCACTATATCCCCACTCTATGTGTGGGCCGATCAGGAGTATATACTCCTGACTGCGTTATAGCTTCAAGACACGTCCTATGATTGACTCTCTGGTTCATCGTTTTTTTACTGCTGACCAGCAGCAAAGCTAGAATTAACAAGCGGAAGGAGTTCACTCGCAATGAGCCGTGAGCAAAATGAAGACACCACCGTCTATCGTGTGGTCGTCAATCATGAAGAGCAATATTCCATCTGGCCTGATTACCTCCCTATTCCCCTTGGCTGGAGTGATACCGGTAAAAATGGCTTAAAAGATGAGTGTCTGGCCTATGTGAAGGAAGTCTGGACAGATATGCGTCCGCTGAGCTTGCGCCAGAAAATGGAAACATCCGCACGCTAAATATTGCTTGCCTATACCATAAGAAGACAAACCTTTGCGCTGTCCGACAAAATTTGATACGGCTCTTTCAAGGTCCAAATCTGCTCTATTTAGAGACACACAACCAGGACCCACGAAAGAGCCGATCAACTTGTAGAGGAGCAAAAGAGATATGCAGCAGACCCAAACGGTGTCGCAATTACACTATTCATTCAGTGTCCAGGACATACAACAGATCCTGATTGACCTGGTAAGTGCTGAACTCAACCTCAAAGGTATTCAGGGACGTCACAATTTCTTTGACCTGGGCTGTAAATCGCTCACCATCCGTACACTCCAGATGCAATTGCAGCAACAACTCAACTGCACCATCCCAATCATAACCTTCTATATGCACCCAACCATAGAAATGCTCGCCCAACACCTGTACCGGCAGCCTTGACGGCTAATACTTTTCACTTAAGGATTGAATGGCTGAAATGATAGCATGACGGTGAAGGAACACCTTCTCAAAAGAAGTCACTGGGCCTCTGATCGGCTTAGATGCTTTCGTCAATCTCGTCCAGAAAAAGGCTTAAGTAAAACGTATTAGCCCTGGTCGCTGCGGCCTGCCGGCGTACGAGCATGTCCCTGGAAACGATGACCCATCCTCTCTTCGTGTTGCTGGCTTGATCGCAGCGACCAGCGCTGCCGGTACGACTGATCGCAGCGACAAGCGCCAATACGTTTCGGTGAAGCGCTTTTGTGACCATAAAAAACAGAGAAAAGCAGCGAATCATACGTGGAGAGGGCGCCACACGCGAGACGCTCTCTGTCAAGGGGGCCAAAAAAGACCTTTTCAGCTCATATCCCGAAGGCTTTTTGAGCACAGACTGACCCAGTGCCCTGATGCTGGGTGTGCAACCAGCACACCCAGATGATGAGACAGGGTACGGTCGTTCAATGGGTGAGGCTCGTTTCGCTTTTGACTCGCCGTGGTCTCAAGCCCGCTGCTCTTCCCCCTTGACTCCACGGGCGCCAGAGGCTCTCCCATTGAAGCAAAGAGTTGCTGTATCGGTTCCAATCGCGGATCTCTGGGTGCTCCGCTGTCGCGTGCTGCCGTGATCTGCACGGCATGCCGTGCAGATCACGGCAGCACGCACCGCTCAGGCGGCCGCTGGCGCATGGCGAGCCTGGGCTTGTACAAACGTGTCCTCCTGATAGGTCTCTTTCTTGCGCCGCATCGCCCAGATAATCCGAAGCCATGTATTGGCCAGCCCCCGAAAAATGGTCGCACTCTTTTTGCCTTGCTTCTTTTTCTGGTCATGATACGCTCGCGCCCAACTGATGTTCTTGCAACTCTCTGCCGCCAACAGATACACTGTAGCGCGAAGCGTTTTGCTACACGCTTGGCGTTGCACTACATAGCGACTGTTGCCGCTTTGTTTGGTGACTGGAGCGGTGCCTGCGAGTTGTTGCGCGACGGCGACAGTGGCTTCATGAGGGTCAATGACCGCCAACTCCGCCAGCAACCGCGGGCCCAATCGCTTGCCAGAATTGGGGAGGCTCGCGAAGACCTCATATTCATCTTGCTGCTGATAGAGCTCCTCAATGGCCAGATCATAGTCATGGATCTGCGCCATGAGGGTGTGCAGTTGGGCGACCAGCGTTTGCGCCAGTCGGGATTTGGCATGCACCACCGCCGCGCTCGCCTCCAGGTGCGGTTGTTGAAGCAGTGGCCAGACCCGTTGCGCACACGGTAGGGGATGAGGATGGCGTGCCTGTTTGAAGATCTGGGTCAGCTCCTCTACGCTTGCCTGACGTGCCTGCTCAGGAGTCGGATAGGCGACGATGAAAGCGAGCAAACTTTTCTGCAACGTGGTCCCCTTGTCAAAGGCGTCGAGGACCACCGGGTAGTACGCTTTCAAGCACGCGCGGAGTTGATTCGCCAGACGCGTCTGCGCTCCAATCAATCCCTGCTGATCACGCACCAACAGTTGCAGTTCCTGCAACCCCTGCTCTGGCAGATGCAGGGGCCTCAAATCACGCCAATCACTGCGGGCGATTTTGGCCAGGGTGTAGGCATCAAGCAGGTCGGATTTGGCGCCGGAGACGGGACGCCAGCGATCAACCGTTTTAGGATTGATAGGATACGGGACAAAATTGGCCTTCAGCAAAGCGGTCACGAGTAAATTGGTCTTGGTTTCCAGCACACAGATCATCTCATCTTGATGATCGGGGCCAGTAAGTGCGCGTAAGCGCGTAATCAAGGAGGCAACTCCTGCGGCAGTATGGTCAATCCGTAGGCGCAGGCACAGCGCTCCTTCATGGTCGAGGACGACCACATCATGATGGGTGTCAGCCCAATCGATACCAGTAAACCACATAGCAATGCTCCTTTGAAATGAAAGGGAACGCTCCAAGGCGGATCGAGCCTTCTACTGGCGCTCGAAGCGCAACGCTCTCGTGTGATTACGACCTTGGAAAGCACCTGGAAATACAGGTCTCGCGTTGGCAGTCTCTTCGCGAAGAAGAGCCGCGGGCCGGCAGGGTATTTTCCAGGTGGAGTCCCGTTGCTTCACTCTATCGCATCATCCTTTCTGCTGTCCAAGTGAAGCATTCAGTACTCATGCCAAAAGTATAACGTAGAAGGCCGGCATGCGGCATGATCGTGGAGCGAGGGCTCAACGAGCAGCGCATGCCTGTGGCGCCTACACCGAGACGGATCCTGTTTCGTGATCCTCTTCGAGAAGGTACGGGGAGGATCCACGCGCTCTCCCACCACGTTGCGGCGCGAGCAGGCGACGGCACCCACGATCCCTGTAGGCGCCACAGCACTGCGCGTCGTGCTTGCACGCTGGCCTGCGCAAACGCAGCAGTGCGGCCTCCGCGTGTGGCGCCCTCTCCACGTACACCTGGCTTGCTGGTCACGTCGAACCATCTCTCAACATATCGCTAAGTGAAAAGTATTAGCCTTGACGGCTGCCGATACAGGTGTTGCTTGTATCAGGCCAACAATTCTTCCATTCCCTCCTCAAAATCCTCGGAGGTTACGGCTTCTTCGGAGCCGGACCAGAGGTTGCGCATTTCAGGGCAGTTCTGTAAGAGTGTGTGCAGGGTTCCCTGAGCTTCGACACGGCCGTTTTTGAGCACGAGAATATGGTCGGCGCGCCTGAAGGCTTCTTTGCGGTGCGAGACGACCAGGCAGGTGTAGCGCCTCTGTTTGCTGAGGCGTTCCCAGAGGAGCTGTTCGGTCTCTACGTCCAAAGCACTGGAAAGATCGTCGAAGACAAGCAGGTCGCTCTGACGGGCAAACATGCGGGCGGCGGCCGTACGTTGCTGCTGACCACCAGAAAGCTTCACGCCACGCAGCCCAATATTGGTGTCCAACCCCTGCTCAAAGGTCTTGATATCGTCCTCCAGGATGGCTTGATAGAGGATATGTTGCAGTTCCTGCGCATCCTCTGGCTGTCCCAGCAGGATATTGTCACGGACGGTTTCACTGAAGAGGCGCGGCACCTGGGCCGTATAGGCGCAGCGTGGCGGGACAAGCCATGCCGCTGGATCCTGGATGGCTTTGTTGTTCCAGTACATTTCGCCGCCTGTCTGAGGCAGGAGTCCCAGCAGGGTACGCAGAAAGGTTGTTTTGCCGGACCCGATACGGCCGGTGATCACGATAAAAGCACCTGGCTCAATCTGGAGATCAATGCCCTCGATGCCGTGGGTGGTGTCAGGATACTGATAGGAGAGATTGTGGATACGCAAGGACTGAAAGCGGTCCTCGGGCCGCTTCACGATCTGGGGTACGGCGGGAATCTCTCCCTTTAAGTGCAGCGGGGCCGCTTCAACCAGGGCGGCTGGTGGCTGCTGGATCAAGGCCAGCATACGCTCAAAGGAGACGCCGGCCTGCTTATAGAAGGCCAGACAGAGACCGATGGCCTGGGGGATCTGCGTGGCGAAAATTAGATAGGACATGAAGAGGGCAAAATCGCCAACGGTAAAGGTTCCGGCCAGCAAGGGCCGGGCAATAAACATCAGGATCAGGCCCATGCTGATATAGATCAAATTACCGGAAATGGCCTCCAGGATCGAGGTGAAGAGGCGCTCGCTAACCGAGACTTGCTGCCTTTTCGCGTTGAGTTCCTGAAAATGGTCCATGACCGTGGATTGGGCATTGGCCACATGGATCGCCTGCACCGAGTGGCAGATCTCACCAATGATGCGGGTCACATTCCCGGTGGCGGTCCGGCTCAGGATGCGATACTGGCGCACCTTGTTCGAGACCAGCACCATCATCCCCGTCACGATCAATGGCGGCAGGAAGGTCAGGAGCGTCACGCTGATATTGATCGAGAACATAATCGAGAGGGCCAGCGAGGTCGAGATAAGCATGGCCGCCGTTTGCAGGACCATGGCCATGAACCGCACGATCTCATCCACATCATCACGGAAACGATTAATCACGCCACTGGCTGCATCCGTGAGTTGCGCGGCCCCCGGCAGGCTCAGGATATGCACAAACAGGTTGCGCCGCAATAGAATGGTAATGGCGAAGCGCAGCGTGGTCTGTGTCAGGATCGCCAGGACCATAAAGATCACGCTACTCAGTCGCGTCACCAGCAAGAGGACAATGATACTCCAGACATTCAGGCCGAGCAGCATATGTCCGGTCAGGCTATCAATAAAGCCTTGAATGAAGAGTCCTTCCCCGAGCATGGTCAGGAGAAAAAAGAGCTGCAACAGTCCGGCCCAGACATAGAGCCAGGGCTGCAACTTCATGAGACGCAGGGCATATTGCCAGGTTTTCATGCCAGTACCTCCTCTTGATGGGTGGCAAACAAGTGGGCGATACGCGAATCACGATCCTGTCGCAAGCTCGCGAGCAAGCCCTGCTCTTCAATCTGCCCATCCTTGAGCAGCAGCACCTGATCGGCACGCTCAAGCGTCGCCAGGCGGTGCGCGATAATAATGCCCGTCCGATTCGTCAGCAGGCGATCAATGGCGCGCTCGATTTTCTGTTCCGTAATCGGATCCAGCCGCGACGAGGCTTCGTCCAGGATCACGATCTGCGGATCTTTTAAGAAGACGCGACACAGTGCCAGCAACTGCGCTTCCCCGGCGGACAGGCCCTGCGAGCTCTGCAGCGGTGTATCCAGTCCTTGTGGTAAGCTGTGATACCAATCCAGCAGACCAATCTGACCCAAAACCTCAAGGATGGTTTGATCCTCAATGCTGCGATTAAAGAAGGTCAGGTTGTCCCGCACCGAGGCATGGAAGAACTGGATGTCCTGGGTCACCAGTCCGACGCTATCGCGTAGCGTGTGCAGTGGAACCGAGGCGATGGGAGTGGTGCCAAAGCGGATCTGTCCCTGCGTTGGATCATATAAGCGCAAGAGCAGGCGAGCCAGCGTGCTTTTGCCACAGCCAGTACGCCCCATCACCGCCAGTATCTTGCCAGCTGGTACCTGCAACGACAGCCCTTGCAGTGCCTTACGTTCAGGCGTATAGCTGAACGACACATCCTCAAATGTGATCGGCAGTGGTCCGGCCGCGAACGAGCCCGAGGAACTTTCCGGCAACAGACTGCTCGTCTCCAATAAGTCACGCACCCGCGACAGGCCAGCATTCGCCATCTGCAACTCATCCAGCTGCGAAGTAATCTGCTGCACCGGTCGTTCTAACAAAAGCATATACTGATAGAGCAGATAGACACCACCAAGAGTAATGACCCGCTGCTGATAAAGATACGCGCCCAGCGCAAAGGTCAGCACATAGCCCATGGTAAAACAGATCACGGTCGTAGCACCAAGCGTCGAGCCCAGCAAGCCAGCTTTTTTCTCCAGCTTATAGCTCTTCTGTAACGCCTGATAAAAACGATGCATCACATAGCCGGTCGCCGAGGAAGAAAGGATATCTTCCCGACCATTCAAGCGCTCCTCCAAAAAGCCAAAGAAGGTCGCACTGGCCTGCCGCGCCACCTTCCAATGCGGGATCGCGATATTGCGCACCTTACCCAGCGCAAAGAGCGTCACCAGCGAAAAGAGCGTAAAGACGACACCAAGGCGCCAATCGGTCAGCGCCAGCAACACCAGGGTACAGACCAGCAGGATAGCGTTGCTGATCACGCGTAAGATCAGTTGCGAAAAGAAATTCGCCAGCGTACTCACATCGCCATCAATGCGCTCAATCAGCTCGCCCGGCGTATGTGCATTATGGAACGACATATCCAGATCCAGACAATGTTGCAGCAGATCCGCCCGCAAGCGATTTGTCGCACTCCAGCTTAACCGCTCACTTAAATACGTACTCCACACATTCACCCCCATCGCCACCACCACACTAACCAGATACAAACCGGCCATCACCAGCAAGATCGTCAACATACTTTTCTGCTGAGCGGCATCAATATAAAAGCGCAAGACCTGGGCCGGTGCCAGCGCCACCACACTACTCAGAAGTAGCAACACAGCCAGCAATAATAATTGAGCGCTCTGTGGGCGCAGATAACGCTGAAAGATTCTGCGATAAAAGCCCTTTGCAATTTGTTGCTTAGCCAACCTTCCAGACTCCTTTCCTATTCCTCGTACCGGTGTAGCGGCAGGCCTCGCGCCTGCGATCTGTTCATCGTACGCACAAGCCCCTCCCGTATCGGAGGCGCTTGCCGCTGCCCTTACTCCACGTATGAGTAAACCACCTGTGAGTAAACCACCTGTGAGTAAACCATCTGTGAGTAAACCATCTGTGAGTAAACCATCTGTCTGCTCGTACGTGGGAAGGTCGCGGCCATGAAGGCTAATACATTTCACGTAAGTGCTTTTGTAACAATAAAAACATTGTGTACAAAAGCAGCGGATCGTACGTCGAGTGGGCGCCACACGCGGAGGCCGGCATGCGGCGTGATCGTGGAGCGAGGTGCTCAACGAGCATCGCATGCCTGTGGCGCCTACACCGAGACGGATCGTGTTTCGTGATCCTCTCCGAGAAGGTACGGGGATAATCCACGCGCTCTCCCGCCACGTGGCTGCGCGAGCAGGCCACGCCACACACGATCCATGTCGGCGCCACAATCCTCCACATACGATCAGGCCACGCCACACGCGATCCGTCTCCGTGTAGGCGCCACAGCACTGCTGGTCGTTCTTGCACGTTGCCCTGCGGAAACGCAGCAGTGCGGCCTCCGCGTGTGGCGCTCACTCGACGTACGATCAGGCACACGAAACACGATGGCGTGTTTGAGGCACATGGCTTGCGTGAACCGGTCGCAGCGACGAGCGCTGCCGCTACTCGATAGTAAGCTTTGTTCCGTTAGATGCGCTGTTAATTCTAGTGTTAACTCTGATATGGTCCAAAACGGGCAGCAACTTAACGCTCAAAATAACGTTCGCACTAACGGGGTGGGCAGTATTCTTACTGCATAAAGAAGATTTGAAAGTTGCCTGCTTCTGCATAAGAGGTAGGGGAGTGATACGTTTTATGAGTACAAAGCCTGGCCCAAATAAAGAACCGATTGCAGTCATCGGTATGGGGCTGCGTTTCCCAGGTGCGAACAATCCACAAGAATTTTGGCATTTGTTACGCCAGGGGCGGGATATGGTACGTGAAGTGCCTGCTGACCGCTGGGATCTCGACCGCCTCTATGATGCAGATGTCAACAAGCCGGGAAAAATCTCGACCCGCTGGGGGAGTTTCCTGGATCAGATTGATCAGTTTGATTGGAAAGCTTTTCGCATCTCACCACGCGAAGCTAAATATCTGGATCCACAGCAGCGCCTGCTGCTGGAAATTGTCTGGGAGGCCCTTGAAGATGCTGGCATGCCTTTTGAGGAGATTGCGGGTAGCAATACCAGCGTGACCATTGGTCAGGTCTGGAATGATTATCTGCGTATGCAGACCAAAAACTGGTCTAAACTGGATAGCTATAGCGGTATCGGCGGTATGCCTTCATTCGCCAGTAACCGCGTCTCGTATGTCTTTGATCTGCAGGGTCCGAGTGTCACCCTGGATGCCGCCTGCACCTCATCCATGGCCAGCATCTATTATGCCTGCCAGAGCCTGTGGTCCGGTGAGGCCTCGCTGGCGATTGCCGGTGGCGTCGAACTGATGATCTCACCTGAGAGCTCGATCATGATGTCTAAAGCCGGCCTGCTCTCACCCACGGGACATAGCCGCACCTTTGATGCCGAGGCCGATGGCTTTGTGCGCGGCGAGGGCGCGGGCGTGGTAATCCTGAAGCCGCTCTCACAGGTCCAGCCGTCCGAGCGCGTCTACGCCCTGCTCACCGGGATCGCCCTCAACCATAATGGCCATAATGAATGGATCATGGCCTCGAATCCTGCGGCCCAGGAAGCGGTGATCAAGCATGCCCATCAGCAGGCGGGCATTGATCCTAATGATATCGACTATATCGAGCTGCATAGCGCCGGCCAGCCAAGGGCGATCCATTGGAGGCACAGGTGCTGGGCAAACTCTGGGGCGAGGGCCGACTAGAGGATCAGCCCTGCCGTGTTGGCTCGCTCAAAACCAACCTGGGCCATCTTGGTGCCGCATCCGGGATCGCTGGACTGATGAAGGTCGCGCTCTCGCTGCACCATCGTGAACTCTTCCCGATGCTTAATCTGAATAAGGTCCATGCAGGCATTGATCTGGCAGCCAGTGGACTAACAGCGCAGACCTCTCTGGAGAAATGGCCGGAGAAAGATGGTGCGCCGCTGGCGGCTATCACGTCGACCGGACTCTCTGGCAGCAATGCGCATGCTGTACTACAAGCAATGCCCGAGCATGATATGCCTTATTTTGACTATAAAAATACGAGCTATCTTCTGCCCATCTCAGCCCATACACCCGAAGCCTTACAACAAGCCACACGCAACTACGCACAGTTTCTGGCCGCACCGGCTCACCCCACTATCCATAATCTCTGCGCCAGCGCGAGCATTACACGTAGTCACCGACTCTATCGAAGTGTCTTCCAGGGACAGACAATCGCGGAACTCTCCAACCAGATAGAGGCTGCGCTGTCCACAGGATCCACTTTTTCGCAAGGGCACATTACTATGCATACGCACACCCCGCTCCGTGTCGCCTTTGCAGCAGACATAGAGACCAGCGAAAACTGGGCAACCTGCTGCAAACATCTCTTAGCCGAACCAGCCTTCTTCGCCCTGATCAGCGAATGCGACCACATCCTGGACGAAGCCCTCAGCTGGTCGCTGATGACGTATCTGGATGATGCCCATCAGGAACAACGTCTATCCGAGCCAGCAATCAAGCAGATCGGTAATCTGGTCCTGGTCCTGGGATTGGCCAGACTCTGGATCCAGTGGGGTATTGTTCCTGAGGCACTGATTACTGAGGACATGGTACTGGCACAGGCCATCAGCAATCTCGCCGCTCAGCTTCCACTCAAGCAGGTCTTTGTACAACTCCTGCAACAACGCGTTCCTGAACTCCAGCTTGAGAGCCTGGACAGTAGCGACATCGCGCCACTGCTGTTACCAATCTTTAGCTGCGATAATGCCGAGGCGCTCCACGCCATGGATTGTACCCTGATCCTTGAGCTCGGTACAACGAACGAACAGACGCCAGAAAAACTACAAGAAATCCCCTGGTTGACGGTCTTGCAGAGTGGTGAGCCGAAGACCTATCGCGCAGAACTGCTGGCAACCCTGGGCTACTGTTATCAGCACGGTGCCGCTGTGGATTGGCGACAGGTCTATAGCGCCCCCTTCCGCATGGTCAATCTGCCAACCTATGCCTGGCAACGCAAACGCACCTGGCTTGACTGGTTGAGCGTCGAAGAGATCAGTACGGCCCCCGAAGAAAAGTATCGAACCGCCGTCGTTGAAACCAGCAGTCCAGTAAGCGCTACAGCTGAGCCCGCCACGCTACGCCAGCAACTCGCCGAACTGGCAGCTGGCGATAGAACAGCCTTCCTCTTATCCCATTTCAGCACCACCATCATGCAGCTGCTGGAGCTTGAGTCCAATCCACAGCTACAACGAGAGGACACCATTTTCGCGCTTGGACTCGATTCGGTCACCATTACCCAGTTGCTCAACCATCTACAGCAGCAGCTGGGGTGCGCGTTACCGTTCACCCTGCTCTTCAATAACCAGACCCTGGGCACGGTCATCGCTGAGCTCCTGTCGATTATTGACCGGCCAGCAACCGAAAAGAGTATGCAGATCGCGCACCAGCCAGCCTGACAGTACAGTCGGAGGCTTCCGCGCTCTCATTCGCGCAGCAGCGCCTGTGGTTCCTGGAGCAGTTGGCGCCAGGATCAAATGTCTACAACGAGCATTGTGCCCTGCGCATTCGTGGACCCCTACAGATTGAGGCCCTGGCCAAAAGTATCAATGAGCTGCGTAGCCGCCATGAGATGCTGAGCGTCCAATTCGGCCAGCGCGGCGACGCTCCCGTTCAGCAGTGGCAGCCAGAGGCTGGCGTCAAGCTGGAACATGTCAGTGTGACCAGTTTACCAGCAAGCGAACGTGAAGCGGCAGCCCTGGGACTGGCCCAACAGATGCTCTGCCAGCCCTTCGACCTGGAACAGGGTCCACTGGCGCGCTTCGGCCTGTTCGAGCTCAACAACACAGACTTTATGCTACTGATCGTTTTCCACCATATCGCGGCCGATGGCTGGTCCCTGGGTGTGCTGTATCAGGAACTTGAAGAGCTGTATGCTGCCTTCGCAGCCGGCAAGGCCAGTCCGCTCGGTGCCTTGCCGATCCGCTATACTGATTTCGTGAGCTGGCAAAGCGCCTGGCTCAAAGATGACGTGCTGGCCACGCAGCAAGCGTACTGGAACCAGCAACTGGCGGGCGCGCCGGCCGCGCTTGAACTACCAACCGACTATCTACGGCCAGCGGTGCTGCGCAATGAGGGCAAGCATCACTTCTTCAGCATCTCACCCGCACTGACCGGGCGCATCCGCGCCTTGAGCAAGCAGTCCGGGGTCACGCCGTTTATGACCCTGTTGATGAACCTGCAGCTCTTGCTGGCACGCTACAGCGGCCAGGACGATATCCTGATCGGGACCTCACTGGCCAATCGCTCCTTGCCCGAACTGGAAAATGTCGTCGGTCTCTTCCTGAACAATGTGGTGCTGCGTGGACGCCTGCAGGGCAATCCTACGGTCACCGAATTGCTCAGCCGCACCCGGCAGACAGTACTGGAGGCCTTTGAGCATAAGGAGATGCCGTTTGAACAATTGCTGCAAAGCCTGCATATTCAGCGCGACCTCAGCCGCTCGCCACTCTTCCAGGTCCTCTTTGTCCTGCAGGATAAAGCCTGGTTTGACCTCAAGTTAGCGGGCCTGGAGGTTGAGGCCTTCGAGCTCGAAAGCAATATCGCCAAATTTGATCTCTATCTCTCACTGGTCGATCGTGAAACCGATCTGTATGGTTCGCTGGAATATAATACGCAGCTGTTCAAGCCTGAGACGATTGAGCGTATGGTCGAGCATTTCATCATGCTGCTAGAGGCGGTCACCGCACAGCCTGAGCAGCCCGTGCATGCCTTATCCATGCTCACCAGACAGGAACAGCAGACCATGCTCAGCGACTGGAACCAGACGCAGCAAGCGTTCGCGCTTGAGCAGACGATCCCGAACCTGATTGCCCGCCAGGCGGCCCGCCATCCGGATGCGCTGGCACTGATCGATCAGAAGAAAGAATTGACCTATACCCAACTGCAGTCGCGGGCACAGTGGCTGGCCGGCCTGCTCCAGGGCAACGACATTGGTCCCGGTCACCTGGTTGGACTCTACCTGCCGCGTTCCGTGGATATGGTGGTCGGGATCCTGGCAACCTGGATGGTTGGCAGTGCTTACATCCCTCTGGATACCTTTATGCCCAGGGAGCGGCTCGCCACGATCCTGGATGAGGCGCAGCCGGCGCTGATCCTCACGACCCGGGAACTACAGGAAAAGCTGCCACCAACCAGCGCCAGCATCCTCTGTCTGGATACCAACTGGCTGGCTCTGGCCCTGGCGCAACCGGCCTTTGAGCCCGTGGAACATGATCCGCAGCAACTCGCCTATGTCATCTACACGTCGGGCTCAACCGGTCGCCCCAAAGGCGTGATGATTCATCAGCAGGGTATGCTCAATCATCTTTATATCAAAGTCCAGGATCTGCAACTCAAACAGAGCGATCGCATCGCCCAGACCGCCTCGCACTGCTTCGATATCTCGATCTGGCAGTTCTTCGCTGGTCTGATCACTGGTAGCCAGGTACATATCCTGTCCGATGAGGTTGCCCATGATCAGACCCGGCTCTTGCAGGCGGTACAGGACAAACAGATCAGTATCCTGGAAATCGTGCCTTCGCTCTTGCGCGCCATGCTGGAAACGAGTAGCGAGGCCGAACTCCAGGCAACCACGCGCAGCCTGCGCTGGATGCTGGTCACCGGAGAAGCACTGCCCACGGAACTCAGTCAGCGCTGGTGGCAGGCCAATCCAGGTGTGCCCTTGCTCAATGCCTATGGTCCTACCGAGTGTTCCGATGATGTGACCCATTTCGCCATCACGTCCCGACCCGAGACCACCCTGACAATTATGCCTATCGGTCAGGCACTGGCAAATACCCGGCTCTATGTGCTGGATGCCTACTTGCAGCCGGTGCCGGTCGGAGTCGCGGGACAGTTGTTCATCGGCGGCACGGGTGTCGGCCACGGCTACCTGGGGAATCCACAGCGTACCGCGCAGACCTTTATCCCGGATCACTTGAGCGGCGAGCCGGGCCAGCGCCTCTATGCTACCGGCGACCTGGTACGCTTCCTGACGGATGGCGTGATCGACTTCATTGGTCGCATCGACCATCAGGTCAAGATCCGTGGTTTCCGGATCGAGCTAGAGGAGATCGAAGCGGTCCTGCAGCAACATCCCGCCATCCGTGAAAATGTCACGCTGGTCTATGAGGATGTGCCGGGCAATCAGCAGATCGTCGCGTATGTGGTCGCTGCTGGCGAGGAGCTGCCGGACAGAGAAGAGCTACAGAACTTCCTGCGCACCAAACTCCCGGCCTATATGGTTCCGACCCTGTTCGTGACCCTGCCGGCGCTGCCCTTGAGCTCCAATGGCAAGATCGATCGCCGCGTCCTACCCGCACCGGTCATCGAGGAGGTCAAGCTTCAGGAAGAACAGTTGCCACATACAGAGATGGAACAGGCGCTGGCCGAGATCTGGCAGAAGCTGCTCGGACGTATCTCGATCGGTCGCCACGAAAACTTCTTTGAGATCGGCGGCCACTCGCTACTGGCCACGCAGTTGATCACGCGCATCCGCCAGCAACTGCAGGTCGAAGTACCGCTGCGCGACATCTTCCAGGCCCCGACGCTGGCCGCGCTGGCAACCCTGGTCGAGGCTTATGAGCAGGTCGAGAAGGGCTATCGCTTACCCGATATCACGCCCGCGACCCGCGATATCCTGTTGCCACTCTCGTATTCACAGCAGCGGCTCTGGTTCCTGGATCAGCTGGCCATGATAGCTCCACCTATAACCTGAGTACCGCGCTACGTCTGCATGGCGCGGTCAATGTCGGTGGACTTGAGCATAGCCTGAAAGAGATCGTGCTGCGCCATGAGTCCCTGCGCACCGTCTTCCGCTCGATTGAGGGCCGACCGATCCAGGTCATCCTGCCGCAGATCGCGCTGCAACTCGAACCGGTTGATCTGACCCATGTCGCGCCCGAGCTCCAGGCCCAGGCCTTTGAGCAATTCGCCCGGGAACATGTCCAGCAGCCCTTCGATCTGGTGCATGGTCCCTTGATCCGCGCCCATCTCGTACAACTGAATACCGATAGCTACATCTTCCTGCTGACAATCCATCACATTATCTCGGATGGCTGGTCGCTGGGTGTGTTTCTGCGCGAACTGGGCACGCTCTACAATGCCTATGTGGCGGACCAGCAGGCGCTCCTGCCAGAACTGCAGATCCAATATGCAGACTTCGCGGTCTGGCAGCGCAAGTGGATGGATAATACGGTGCTGGAATCACAGCTCCAGTACTGGAAGCAGCAGCTGGCGACCGTACCAACGCAGTTGAATCTCCCAACTGATCATCCACGGCCAGCCGAACAGACCTTCAAGGGCTCGCAGCTTGACTTTGTGCTCCCATTAGAACTGCTCCAGCAGCTGCAGGACCTGAGCCAGCGCGAAGGCGTCACGCTCTACATGACCCTGCTGGCAGCCTGGAAAGTCCTGCTGTACAGATATAGCAACCAGGAGCAGATCGCGGTCGGCACCGGGATAGCCAATCGCGACCGGGGCGAGACCGAGAACCTGATCGGTTTCTTTGTCAATACCCTGGTCATGTACTCGGATCTCTCGGGCAATCCCAGCTTCCAGCACTTCTTGCACAATGTACAACGCATCTGTCTGGATGCCTATGCGAACCAGCATGTGCCTTTCGAGCAGGTCGTGGATGCGGTCCAGCCTGAACGCAGCCTGGGTGTCACGCCACTCTTCCAGGTCATGTTTGTGCTGCAGAATGCACCGCTCTCAACCTCGGCCCTGCAGGACATCGAACTTGAACTGCTCCCGGTCAATACTGGTATCTCCAAGTTTGATCTCACGCTCTTCCTGACGGAGACCGCGCACGGCCTGGCTGCTAGCCTGGAATATAACAGCACCATCTTCGAGCAGGCCACGATTGCGCGCATGGCGGAACATTATCAGACCCTGCTGGAAAGTATTGTGCAGGATATCAAGCAGCCCCTGATGGCGCTCTCGCTGCTGACCGCTACAGCTGAGCAGCAGATTGTGGTGGATTGGAACGCGACCCGCAGCGACTATCCACGCGAGGCCAGTGTGCCGACCCTGTTTGCCGAGCAGGTCGCCAGGACACCCGACGCGGTCGCGCTCCGCTATGGGCAGCGTGAGATGAGCTATCAACAGCTCAATGCCCGCGCCAATCAGCTGGCCCACTACCTGCAAGACAGAGGCGTCGGGCGCGAGACTCTGGTGGGATTAAGCATGGAGCGCTCCTTTGAGATGCTGGTCAGTATCCTGGCTATCCTCAAAGCCGGCGGTGCCTATGTGCCGCTGGATCCCAGTTATCCACAGGATCGCCTGGCCTACATGCTTGAAGATACGCGCATCTCTTTGATCCTGACGCAGCGCAAGTTCGGGGAGCAGTTGCCAACCAGTGAGCAGCATACGCTCATTTATGTAGCCGAAGACGCACAGATTGAGCACTACTCGACTGAGAATCCTCAGACCGAGATTGATCCAACCCAGCTCGCCTACATTATGTATACATCCGGTTCAACTGGTCGGCCTAAAGGTGTCAGTGTCATGCATCGAGCGATTGTACGCCTGGTGCGCAACACCAACTTCGCCAGCTTTACAGCTAATGATACCTTCCTGCACCTGGCCCCCAGCTCGTTCGACGCCTCAACCCTGGAACTCTGGGGCAGCCTGCTCAACGGTGGCCGCCTGGTCCTCTTCCCGGTCCAGACACCTTCACTGGATGAGCTGGCGCAGGTCCTGCGCGACGAGCAGATCAGCGTCCTGTGGTTGACGGCTGGCCTCTTCCATCAGATGGTCGAGCATCAGCTGCCCGCGCTGGCTGGCGTCCGCTACCTGCTGGCCGGTGGTGATGTACTCTCGGTGCCCCAGGTACAGAAGGTGCTACAGCAGCCGGGCCACGGTACCCTGATCAACGGCTATGGTCCAACCGAGAACACTACCTTCACCTGCTGCTATCCCATGAACCACATAGAGCAGGTCGGCGCCACGGTGCCAATTGGTTATCCGATCGGCAACACCAAAGTCCATCTGCTGGATACCTTTATGCGGCCAGTGCCGGTGGGCATTCCAGGTGAGCTCTATACCGGTGGCGACGGCCTGGCACGCGGCTACCATCAGCAACCAGAACTGACCGCTGAGCGCTTCGTGCCAGATCCATTCAGTACAGAGCCCGGTGGCCGCCTGTACAAAACCGGCGACCTGGCCGTGTATCGCCAGGATGGCAGCATTGAGTTCGTCGGGCGCAGCGATAATCAGGTCAAGATCCGTGGTTTCCGTATCGAGCTGGGCGAGATCGAGACCGCACTCCTGCAGCATCCTGAGATCACCGATGGCACCGTCATTGTCCAGACCGACGACAACGGCACCAAACGACTCCTGGCCTATGTGGTAGCCCGCAACAGTAGCAAGCGTCCAAGCGGACCAGAGCTGCGCAGCTATCTCAAGTCCTCGCTGCCCGACTATATGGTGCCCGCCAGCATTACCCTGATGGATGAATTGCCCCTGACCAGCAATGGCAAAATTGATCGCCGCGCCCTGCCAGCGCCCGATTATACGCGGCACATTACCGCCAGCGCGAAACCTGTCCAGGAGCCACGCAGCGACATCGAACAGCGCCTGCTCGACATCTGGCGTCAGGTCTTGAACTTCCCGGACATCGGTGTTAACGACAACTTCTTTGGTTCCGGCGGCGACTCGATTCTGAGCATTCAAATCGTGGCTAAAGCCAACCAGGAAGGTCTGGCGCTGCATCCACAGCACTTCTTCCAGTATCCAACCGTCGCAGAGATGGCTGCTGTACTGGTTGAGCAGCAGGCTCCGCAGGACAGCAACCAGGCCGCGGTGATTGAGCAGCAGTTGCTCGACATCTGGCAACAGGTGCTGAACTTCCCGGATATCGGTGTTAATGACAACTTCTTTGGTTGCGGTGGCGACTCGATCCTGAGTATCCAGATCGTGGCTAAAGCCAACCAGCAGGGATTGGCGCTGCATCCGCAGCACTTCTTCCAGCACCAGACTATCGCGGAAATGGCCGCGATGCTGGCCGAGCAGGATACGCAGCAGCTGGCGGTCGCCGCCGAACAGGAGCAGGTTGAGGGTGAGGTGCCGCTGACCGCGATCCAGCACTGGTTCTTTGACCTGGATCTCCCTGAGCGCCAGCACTGGAACCAGGCAACCTTGCTTGAGATGCGCCAGCGCATCCAGCCGGAGATGGTGCAGCAGGCCTTAGAGCATGTGCTACGCCAGCATGATGCTCTGCGTATGCGCTTTGAGCAGCACGAAGGCCGCTGGCAGCAGCACATCAGCAAGCACGAAGGACCACAGACACTACCGTTCAAAGTCGTCAATCTGGCAACATACAGCCATGAGGAGCAAGTTCAGGCGATCTACACGCATACCGACGAGGCCGAGCGCAGCCTGGATCTCCAGCATGGACCACTGCTGCAAGTCGTCTACTTTGATCTGGGACCCGCTGAAACGGTACGCCTGTTCGTCGCCATCCATCACCTGGTCGTCGATGGCGTCTCCTGGCGCGTGCTGCTGGAGGATCTACAGAACCTGTGCATCCAATTGCATAACCAGCAGACACCACAGCTACCGCCCAGAACCGTTTCGTTCCGCCAGTGGTCCCAGCAGGTCATTGACTTTACGGCCAGACCGGCCTTCCAGGAACCGGAACTGGCCTACTGGCGCGAGCAGGGTCAGCGCTTCCAGGTAGAGCTGCCGGTTGATTATGAGCAGGGAGCCAACGTCTTCTCGTCCGAGTCCACGGTCCTGGTGAAGCTGACGAAAAAAGAGACGCACACCCTGTTGCATGAAGTCCAGAACGTCTACCATACGCAGATCAACGATATCCTCCTGACTGCGCTGGCCCTGACCTTAAACCTGTGGAATAACCGCGAGGAGATCACGATCAGCCTGGAGGGCCATGGACGCGACGACATGTTCGGCCTGGATAGCTCACGCACGGTCGGCTGGTTCACCAGCTTCTATCCGGTACACTTCAATCTGAAGGATTGTCAATCGCTCTCCTGCGCCATCAAGTCGATCAAAGAGCAGCTACGCAGCGTCCCCAATCACGGCATTGGCTATAGCATGCTGCGCTACCTGGCCGACGATAGCGTGAAAAATGAGCTGGCCAGCTGGCCCAAACCTGCCCTCAGCTTTAACTACATGGGCCAGTTTGATCAGATCTTCTCAGAGGAACAGCTCTTTATGCCGGCCGCCGAGGACTTTGGTCCAGGCTATAGCGAACAGGGCCAGCGCCCACACCTGCTTGAGGTCGCCAGCCGTATCCACGGTGGACAGCTACAATTTGAATGGAACTATAGTCGCAACTGCCATGATGAAGAGACCATCAAAGAGATCGCGTCCGAGTTCATCTATGCCCTGCAAGAGATCCTGGCTCATTGCCAGGAAGCGGATGCCGGCGGCTTTACGCCCTCGGATTTCCCGATGGCGAGCCTGACCCTGCAGCAACTCGATCAGCAGATCGATATGCACCGCCAGGTCGAAGACATCTATCCGCTGACACCATTGCAGCATGGACTGCTCTTCCACTCGCTGTATGAGCCTGGCACCGGCGACTACGTCATCCAGGTCGGCATGACCTTTGAGCAAGGCTTCAACGAGCCAGCTTTCCGCAAGGCCTGGGATTATGTGATCCAGCGCTACAGCATTCTGCGCACCAGTTTCATCTGGGAAGGTCTGTCTGAGGCGCAGCAGGTGGTCTATAAGGACATCTTCATCCCGACGATTCAACAGGATTGGCGGCACATGAGCGCGGAGCAGCAGCAAGAACAGCTGGCCCTGTACCGTGAGGAAGATCGCTTGCAGGAATTCCAGATCGCGCATGCTCCGCTGATGCGGCTCTTTATTGCCCGCCTCGGTGATGAGAAATATGCGGTCCTCTGGAGTTATCACCACCTGCTGCTGGATGGCTGGAGCCTGCCACTGGTAATGGAATATCTCTTTGAGAGCTATATGGCCCTCTCGCAGCAACGGGAGCCACAGGCAAGGAGTCAGACACCATACCGCGAGTACATTCGCTGGCTACAACTACAGGATAAACCCAGAGCCGAGCAGTTCTGGCGTCAGGTCCTCAATGGCTTTACGACCCCGACCCCTCTGGGATTCGATCTGAAGCCCGCAGAGGAGCAGGAGCCAGGCTATAACGAGCTGAGTGTGTATCTGCCAGCCGAGCAAACACAGGCACTGACCATGCTGGCACGCCAGCAGCAGGTAACCGTCAATACATTGGTACAGGCCGCCTGGTCCCTGTTACTACACCACTATAGCGGTGAAGACGACATCATCTTTGGCGCGGTCACCTCCGGACGGACGGCTACGCTCAAAGAGATCGAGAACATGGTCGGGCTGTTCATCAATACCGTACCGGTACGCGTGCAGATCAAGCCAGACATCAGCGTCAACGACTGGTTCCATCAACTGCACAAACAGCAGACCGAGAGCAACCAGTTTGCCTACAGTCCACTCTCGCAGATCCAGGGCTGGAGCGAGATCGAACGCGGCACACAGCTCTTTGAGAGCCTGCTGGTCTTTGAGAACTATCCACTCGATGAGGCGGCGATCAGTGGTCAGGATGTCAACATTGCGCGTACGATCCAGAGCATCCAGGTCATCGAGCAGACCAGCTATCCGCTGACCCTGGCGATCACGCCGGGCAAGCGCCTGCAAATCAAGGCGCTCTACAACCGGGAACGCATCACGGCATCCGCGTTGAATGATATGCTCAGCCAGTTCCAGCAGATCTTGCGCAGCTTCATCGAACAGCCCGGCGAGATCGTCTCCCAGGTACGGGTCTGGTCGGAGCAAGATTACCAGCGGATCCAGGCCAGCATCAACCGCAGCGTCCAGGCGTTTCCGGCCGCGCAGACCCTGCATGGGATCTTCGAGAGCCAGGTCGCACGTGATCCATTCGCGATCGCGGCGGTGTGTGAGCATGCGACGCTCAACTATGGTGAGCTGAACAAGCGCGCCAACCAGATCGCGCGCTATCTGCGCCAGATCGGCGTCGGACCCGAGGTGCACGTGGGCCTGTGTGTGGAGCGCTCGCTGGAATTGTTGATCGGCGTGCTCGCCATCCTCAAAGCCGGTGGCACCTATGTTCCGCTGGACCCGACCTATCCGCCCGAGCGCCTGGCATATATCCTGGAGGATGCCGAGATCTCAGTCCTGCTGACGCAACAACATCTGAAGGATAATCTGCCCACGATCAGCGAGTATGTGATCGGCCTGGATGCCATCGAGCCACTGCTCTCGCTGGAGCCCGGCGAGAACCTCGTCAACCTGGTACAGCCCGAAAATGGTGCCTATATTATTTATACCTCCGGCTCGACCGGAAAACCGAAAGGGGTCGTGGTCAGCCACGCCAATGTGGTCCGCCTGTTCAGTGCTACCGAGCAGGAATACCACTTCGACCAGCACGACGTGTGGACGCTGTTCCACTCCTATGCCTTCGACTTCTCGGTCTGGGAGATCTGGGGACCATTGCTGTATGGTGGCAAGCTGGTGGTGATTCCTTTCTGGATCAGTCGCTCGCCAGAGCTGTTCTATCAGTTACTGCACACCCATAAGGTCACGGTGTTGAATCAAACACCATCAGCCTTTAACCAGCTGATCCAGATCGAGCATACTGTCGAAAACCGCAGGCCACTGGCTTTGCGCCTGGTGATCTTTGGTGGTGAGGCCCTGGAGCTCCAGAGTCTCCGGCCCTGGTTTGATGTCCACGGCGATCAGCAACCACAGCTGATCAATATGTATGGCATCACCGAGACCACGGTCCACGTCACCTATCGCCGTATCCAGGCCAACGACCTGCTTGAGGGCACCGGCAGCCTGATCGGGGTTCCGATCAGCGACCTGCACGTGCTGATCATGGATCAGTATGGGCGGCCGCTACCAACCGGGGTGGCCGGTGAGATGTATGTGGGTGGCGCTGGCCTGGCGCGAGGCTACCTGAATCGACCCGAGTTGACGGCCCAGCGCTTTGTGCCCCATCCATTCAGCGCCGAACCCGGCGCACGGCTCTATCGCTCCGGCGACCTGGCCCGCCGCCTGCCGAACGGGGATCTCGAATACCTTGGCCGTATCGATCACCAGGTCAAGATTCGCGGCTTCCGCATCGAGCTCGGCGAGATCGAGGCCGCCATCGGTAGCCATAGCGCGGTCCATGAAAATGTCGTCCTGGCTCGCGAGAGTCGCGCCGGCAGCAAGCAACTGGTCGGCTACGTTGTCCTGCGTCCGACAAGCAGCCTGACACAGGAGGAACTCCAGACCTATCTGCAGGAGAAGTTGCCGCACTATATGGTGCCAACCACGGTCGTGTTCCTGCCGGAACTGCCGCTAAACCATAACGGTAAAGTCAATCGCCGCGCCCTACCGGAACCGGAAAGCCTCTATCAGGACGATGCGAAGCGCTATGTAGCACCGCAAAATGAGGTACAGGAAACCCTGGCAAAGATCTGGGCCGACGTGCTACGCGTCGAGCGCGTGGGGATCCAGGATAACTTCTTTGCCCTGGGTGGAGATTCAATCCTGAGTATCCAGATCATCGGTCGCGCCAGCCAGCTTGGCCTGCGCCTGACGCCCAAACTGATCTTTCAGTACCAGACCATCGAGCAGTTATGCGCGGTCGTCGAATATGCACCGACGATCCAGGCCCAGCAGAGCGCCGTCACTGGCGAGGTGGCCTTAACACCAATCCAGCACTGGTTCTTTGAGCAGCAGCAACCGCAGCCGCAGCACTGGAATCAATCCATGCTCGTCTCAGTCCTGCAGCCGATCAATGCCAGCTATCTATGCGCAGCCCTGGAGAGTCTGCTGGAGCATCACGACGCGCTCCGCCTGCGCTTCACGCAAGCCAAGGGTGGATGGAGACAGGAGAATGAGGATAGTGGCGAAGCCGTGGCTTTCCACCATATCAACCTGACCCAAACATCCACGGAGAACCAGCGGCGCAAGATGCTGGAATGCGAGGCCGAGCTCCAGGGTAGCCTGAATCTCGCGCAGGGACCACTCATGCAGGTCGCCTACTTCCAGCTAAACAATCCAGCCATGCCGGACCAGCTACTGCTCGTGATCCATCACCTGGTGGTCGATGGCTTCTCATGGAGGGTCCTGCTGGAGGATCTGCAGACCGCTTATCAGCACTATAGTCAGGGACAGCCACTGGATCTACCAAAGAAGACCACCTCGTTCCAAGCCTGGGCCAGCCACCTGGTCGACTATGCCCGGTCCGAACAGGCCCGCCAGGAGGCGGCATACTGGACCCAGGAGATCCAGACCAGCCAGCCGGGCATTCCAATCGATTATCCAGAGCAGCGCCAGCAGAACAGCATCGGGTCCGCCGAGCATATCGAGCTCACCTTGCCCGAAGCCGAGACCCAGGTTCTGCTAGAGGTGTTGCCAGAGCTCTATAACACGCAGATGAACGATGTGCTCCTGACCGCGCTGGCCCAGGTCCTGACCCGCTGGAGCCAGACCGACGCGGTCCTGATTGAGCTTGAGGGCCATGGCCGTGAAGACCTCTTCGCGGACGTTGACCTCTCACGCACCATCGGCTGGTTCACCTCCATCTTCCCGGTCCAGTTGCGGAGCGCGGCTGGTATGAGCCTGCTGGAACAGCTCAAGCACAATAAAGAGCACCTGCGCAGCATTCCCAATCATGGTGTTGGCTACGGTATCCTACGCTACCTCAGCCAGGACCAGGAGTTGGTGCAGGCCTTACAACCTGCCGAACAGCCACAGGTGGTCTTCAACTACCTGGGCCAGTTTGAAACGCCGGTCGCGGCCGAGGGTGCGCTCTTCGCGGACCTCAAGCCGTCGCCTGGACCAACCCAGCATGAGTCTGGCTCGCGCAACCATCTGCTCGCCATCAATAGTCTCGTCCAGGCCAGGCAGCTCGTCATATCCTGGGAATTCAATCCCGCTATCCATAAGCGTACGACCATTCAGTCCCTGGCAAGCGAGTATATCCAGGCCCTGCAGGACCTGGCTGCGCTTGCCCACGCGCCCCAAACGGATCTGATCTACACACCATCCGATTTTCCGGATCTGGCAGTCGATCAGGACGAGTTAGATTTTCTACTCTCTGAGATCGATCTGGGTGAATAGGAGAATACAACAGTATGAACAAGAAGCTTGTTGAGTCTATGTATATGCTCTCACCAGCACAGCAGGGGATGTTTTATGAAACAGCCCAGAATGCTGGTTCGGGCCTGCATATCGAACAGTTTGTCTGCACCCTGGAGGGAGATCTCAAGCCAGAGCTCTTCGTCCAGGCCTGGCAACTCGTGACCCGGCACTACGCTATCCTGCGCACGGCCTTTGTCTGGGGTTCCCAGAACGAGCCGGTCCAGGTCGTGATGCGCCAGGTCGAGGTGCCACTGCAGTATGAGGATTGGCGCGCCAGTTCACCAGAGGAACAGGCCAGCAAGCTGGAAACCTTCCTCCAGCAGGATCGGGCCAACGGCTTTAAGCTGGCCCGGCCACCCTTGATGCGCCTGGCCCTCTTCCAGACTGGTCCCAGCACCCATGAGTTCGTCTGGACCCATCACCATATCCTGATGGACGGTTGGTGCTGCTCGCTGGTCCAGAAGGATTTCTTGCTCTGCTATGAGGCCCTGAGCACAGGACAGAGCTACCAGCCGGTGGCGCACCGTCCGTATCGGGACTACATTACCTGGCTCAAGCAGCAGGATGAGAGCAAGGCCGAGCAGTTCTGGCGCAAAAGCTTGCAGGGGATCCATCAGCCAACCCCGCTGGGCACGGTCGCGCAGGATCATAGCGCGGAAGTGGCCATAGAGGGCTTTGGCACCACGGCAACCATGCTGAGCGCGGAAGTCAGCGAGCACCTGCAAAACCTGGTCCGTCAGCAGCGCCTGACGCTCAATACACTGTTCCAGGGCGTCTGGGCACTGGTGTTGAGCCGCTATAGCCAGCAGTCCGATGTCCTCTTCGGCATCACCGTCTCCGGACGCCCGCCGGAACTGATCGGGATCGAGCAGATGGTCGGACTCTGTATCAACACCTTGCCAGTACGGGTCGCCCTGGAGGCCGAGCAGCCACTCTGGTCCTGGCTCCAACAGCTACAGGCCTACAACCTTGAGCTACGCCAGTTTGAATATATCTCTGGCGGCAAAGTCCATCAATGGAGCGAGATCCAGGGCGGCATGCCACTCTATGAGAGCCTGCTGGTCGTGGAGAACTATCCGGTCGATAACTCGATTCTACAAAAAGATGAGCAGCTACTGGCCGTCAACAATATCCGCTCGATTGGTGCTCAGACCAGGTTTCCGCTGACCCTGCTGGTCATACCTGGCAAAGAGGTCGAGCTTCGCTGCGTCTTTGAGAAGCAGCGCCTCGATGAGCTGACGGTGCGCACGATCCAGAGCCACTTCGCCCAGATCCTGAACGCCATTGCTCAGGACAGCCAGAGAAGTATCACAGCACTGCAGCAGCGGATTCCAGTCCAGGAGATCCCGCAGATCCGGCCGGCGCTCGCGCAGCAGCAGCAGCGTGAGGCAGAGGTGCTGGCCACGGAGGAGCGCGCACCACTTGAAGCCCGCTTGCTCGCCATCTGGCAGGAGGTGCTTGGGAAAAAGCGACCTGAGCATCCAGGACAATTTCTTCAAGCTGGGGGGACACTCACTGCTGGCAACGCAGGTCGTGGCCCGTATTCGCCAGGTTGTCCAGATCGAGGTGCCACTGCGTGCCCTGTTTGAAGCCCCGACCATCAGCGCGTTAGCCCAATACATCGGCAAGCTTCAGCAGAATACAAACTGCCAGCCAGAAGAGCTAAAGCCGGCCTTACGGACCATAGCCCATACCGGACCAATGCAACTCTCGTTTGCCCAGCAGCGCCTCTGGTTTGCCCAGGTCCTGGCTCCGGAGAGCTCGTCGTATAACAGTCCGGTCTTTGCCCGTATGCACGGCAAGCTGGATCGAGCGATCCTGCAGCGCGCACTCGACGAAATCGTCCGTCGTCACGAGGTCCTGCGCACCATCTATCGCGAAGTCGATGGACAACCCATCCAGCTGGTCATGCCGGCCGAGCCACAGGCGCTGCCCTACATTGACCTGCGCACATTCCCGCAAGATCAGCGCGAACAAAAGGCACTGGAATTCGCCACCCAGGAAGGACAACATCTCTTCAACCTGGAACAGAGTCCATTGATCCGTACCGTACTACTACAGCTAGAGGAGGATGAGTATGTACTGTTAACCAATGTGCACCATATCGCCTTCGATGCCTGGTCGGCCGGCATCTTCTTACGCGAACTGCTGACGCTCTATGAAGCGTATAGCAATGAGAAACCCTCGCCATTAGCGGAACTACCGGCCCAGTATGCTGACTTCGCGCTCTGGCAGCGCTCATGGCTACAGGGCAAGGAGCAGGAACGCCTGGTCAAGTACTGGCAGGAACAGCTCCGTGGTGCAAAGGCCCTGGAGCTGGTCACCGATCGGCCACGGCCCGCCATTGCCGACTTTGTCGGGGCCGCGCAGCCCTTCGCTTTTCCGGACGAGCTCAGCCAGCAGTTGCAGGCCCTGAGTCAGCAAGAGGGCGTGACCCTGTTTATGACCCTGCTTGCGGCCTTCAATATCCTGCTCTATCGCATGACCAACCAGGAAGATATCGTGCTGGGTACAGATATCGCCAACCGCACGCTCAGCGAAACCGAGCTGATGATCGGCTTCTTCGTCAACCTGCTGGCCATGCGCACCAACCTTGGCGGCAAACCCGGCTTCCAGGAAGTCCTCAAACGGGTACGACAGATGGTACTGGATGCCTATGCACACCAGGACCTGCCCTTCGAGAAACTGGTTGATGCGCTGCACCTGGAGCGTAACCAGAACTACACACCGCTGATCCGTGGACTCTTTGTGATGCAGAACATCCCGCTCGTCTATGATCAGGCCACCGGCATCACGCTGAGTCCCTTCCAGGGCAACCTGGTCACAGCCAAATTCGACTTCGTGATCTTCCTGTTTGAAACCGAGCAAGGCTTGCAGGGATCGGTCAACTACAGTACCGCGCTCTTCAATCCCGAAACGATCACCAACCTGATGCAGCGCTTTGAAGTCCTGCTCCACAGCATCGTCGCCAACCCACAGGCCCAGATCGAGGCCCTCGAATACCAGACCGAGCAGGAAAAGGCCAGCAAATTAAACCAGAAACAATCCCAGAATAAATCCTTACGCAGCAAATTAAAAATCGCCCGCCGCGAAGAAATTTCCGTGCCCACCAATTAAATTGGTCCGTGGCTTCGATATATTGTTTTTTTCTGTTACATTTTGCGATTCATGATGAAAGGGTATACAACCATGGCATCTACAATGGGACCAAAAGCAAGCTTGAAAAAAGGTATTCAGCGCAAACGTGAAGAGCTTGATTTGTCGGCAATGCGTCTGACCAATGAGAGCTATTTTAGCCCGGACAATACGCTGCCGCTGATCATTCAGCCTGCGATGGAGGGGTGAATCTGGCGAACTGGGCCAGCAATAACCTGGGCTATATTCGTGAGCAGCTGGCCAAACATGGCGGTATCCTGTTCCGCAATTTCCATATCGATAGCCCGGCCAAATTTGAAAATTTCGCCAAGGCCATCGGGACCGAGCTGTTTGATGAGTATGGCGACCTGCCACGTGAGGATCCCGGCAGTAAGGTCTATGGCTCAACACCATATCCCGCCGACAAATCGATCCTCTTCCATAACGAGAGCTCACATATGCATCGCTGGCCGATGAAGATCTTTTTCTATTGCGTCAAGCCGGCGGAAAAAGGTGGCGCGACCCCGATCATCGATTGCCGCAAGATCTATAACGAGCTGGATCCGGCGATCATTAAAAAGATGAGCGAGAAGAAGTTGCTGTATGTGCGCAACTTTGTGACTGGACTCGATGTGAGCTGGCAGCAGTTCTTCCAGACCTCGAATCGGGCGGCGGTCGAAGCTTATTGTAAGCGTGCCGGCATTGAATATGAGTGGAAAGAGAACGACCAGCTCTCGACACGCCAGCTGTGTAACGCCGTCTCACGCCATCCACACACCGGCGAGATGCTCTTCTTCAACCAGGTCCAGCTGCACCACATTTCCTGTCTGGATGCCTCCACACGCGACTCGATGCTGGCCATGTTCGACGAAAAGGACCTGCCCCGCAACGTCTACTACGGCGATGGCAGCCCTATTGAAAGTTCCGTCATGGACGAGATCAATACATTGTTTGATCGCTTAGCCGTACGCTTCCAGTGGCAGGCAACAGATGTCATCATGCTCGATAACATGATGGTCTCGCATTCACGCGATCCCTTTGAGGGCACCCGCAAAATCATGGTCGCCATGGCTGAAATCGTCTCGCAGGACGAAATGCCCACAATATAATAAAAATGCCAGTAAAGCTTATTACTTCTTGCAGGTAGTAAAAGTACGCAATAGACAGCATGACAGAGGCATTAAATACCGTTACACTGAGAACGTGACAAAGAATGTGTGATTAAACATTCTTATGTATATTAATAAAGGTGGAACGGTACACTCACAGTACTGATTTTATTGCAGATATGCTGAGATAATGCCTTTGTCTCGCTCTCCATCAAGTAAAGGAGAACCTTGCAATGAATCCAATCAAGACTGTAGATATCATGCAATTAACCAACGATTTTGAGAAAACCTTCGTTGAAATTGAGCACGTGTACCGTCCACGCTTCCAGAATGTTGTGTATTGCCTGATTGGTAACACGCAGGCCACCGAAGAGATTTTGAATGAGATTTTTAGCCGCGCCTACAACATGCTTGGTCAATGCTCAGCCATCCAATTGAAGCGCATCAACGTTGACCAATGGCTCTGTACGCTGGCCTTGAACGTCACCAATACCTGGCTCTCAACACACGCGAACCTGATATACGACACCACATCTTTGTCATCATTAGCATCTTAGTCTGGAGGAAACAACATTGTTTACTCGCGTATCATATGAGCTGCGCGTCATGGGGAAACGGATCATCTGGGTCCCCATCGCGCTCGCGGCGGGCTTTATCGCCTTTGCCTTTTTGCTACACTTCATGGGAGTAAAAATGGAACGTTTCATTTCATCAGGATTTGAAATGTTTCTACCCATTATCACAGGCGTGATCGTAGCAACATCGGCCACCCAGGATCCAGCCCTGGAGATCCAGTTGACCATGCCACGGAAATATCATAATACGTCAATCTTCCGCCTGGCCGTGATTGTCCTCTGGTCGATCGCCATTGGCCTGCTGGTTGCGATCATCCCAAGCGTTCTGCATCTGACATTTTTGCCCGATCAACTGAAAAAGAGCAGCCCCGTATTCCAGTTCCTGGGCTTGCAGTATTCCTGGATTGCCACCACCATCTGGTTCGTCGCCGTCGCCCTGGTCGCATCACTCTTAACCAGGAACCGCTCGGCCAGTAGTGCCATCCTGGGAGCAATCTGGATCGTACAGGTCCTGTTCATGGCTCACCTGGTCGAAACCACCAGCTGGTTGCAGCCACTGTTCCTGTTCCCAACCATTGTAGCGCCACAAATTAACTTCTGGACAACCAATCGCCTGGAAGTACTGTTGACCGGTCTGGTACTCCTCCCGGTAGGCTGGTGGCTTCTCCACAATACAGAAGGATTATTGAAAGGTGCGAGTGAAGAATAATGGCTGACACACTGAGTGTACTCCGAGGCGCCTGCGCCTACGAGTTCAAAATGCAGTTTAAACGTCCGACCGTCTGGATTGCCATGATCCTGGTTGAGCTCTTCATGCTGGGTATCATGACCCGGGTGCCAGAATTCAACAATGTGCTGGTCATCTCAAACAATTCCCGATCCTGCGCGTGGTGGTCTACTGGACCGACCTGCTGAATTATATTTTGCCGGTCGCCTTCGGTATCCTGCTGGCCGATCGTCTGCAAAGAGACAAACGTACACGCGTCGATGAGATATTTACCTCCACGCCCAGCTCACATACAGCCCGACTCTATGGGAAATTCCTGGGCGCGACCATCGCGACCGCGCTCCCGATTCTCTTACTCTTCGTGTTGGCATCGGCGTCATCGTCGCGCTGACCGGTAACGCCGTGGCAATCCCCATGGCCCTGGCCACCTTTGCCACCGTCGTTATTCCAGGACTCATCTTTGTGGGAGCCTTCTCGGTGAGCGTGCCCGCCTTTATCTGGGGTCCACTCTACCAGATCGGCTTTGTCGGCTACTGGTTCTGGGGCAATCTCTATCAGCCCAAAGGCATTCCAACCATCAGTACAACCATCCTGACACCAGCCGGCGGCTACATGAGCCTGGGCTTCTTCGGCACCAGCATCTTCCCGGTCGCCAAATCCAACGCCTTCCAGGGCATTGAAAGTATGCTGCTCCTGATCGCGCTGGCACTGCTGGTCATTCTGGTGGTCAGCAAATTACAACAATGGCGCCAGGCCAAAATGTAAGACAGATCCGCGCTTGCTTTTTACGACAGGTGTGCGAAACACGCCACACTTTTTACAGTACACATTCAGCCATCAGCAAAAGATAGAACAGAAGGAGAAACAGAGAGTGGAGATTCATATCAAAGATCTAGAAAAAGTCTATCGCGGTAATGTCCACGCCTTGAACGGCCTGACCCTGGATATCCCTAATGGTATGTTTGGTCTGCTTGGACCCAATGGTGCCGGTAAGACCACCCTGATGCGTATCCTGGCCGGTATCCTGCATGGCACCTCTGGCGAGCTCTATGTGGGCGAACACAACGGCATGACCCCACAGGGCCGTACCGAGATCAAACGCTTGCTCGGCTATCTACCACAGGACCTGGGAGTCTACCCGGACCTGAGTGCCCGTGAGTTCCTGGATTACATCGGTATCCTGAAAGGCCTGAGCGACAAAAAAGCTCGCCATCAGCGCGTAGAGGAGCTCCTGGAGCTGGTCGCGCTGAAACAGGTCGCCAACCGCAAACTCAAAACCTACTCGGGTGGTATGAAACGCCGCGCCGGCATCGCCCAGGCACTCTTAAACGATCCCAAGTTCCTGATCGTCGACGAGCCCACCGCTGGCCTGGATCCAGAGGAGCGCATCCGCTTCCGTAACCTGCTCTCCAGCCTTGGAGGCAACCGTGTCGTATTGCTCTCGACCCATATCGTCGAAGACATCGCCCAGACCTGCCAGAATATCGCCATGATGCGCAGCGGCCAGGTCATCTTCAAAGGCACACTCAATGGCCTGATCAAAGAAACCCAGAACAAAGTCTGGCACATCACCACCAGTGGTCCATTGCAACAGGACAACCAGGGCTTCGTGATCGTCTCAAGCATGAACATGGGCGCGAACATGCAGTACAGAATTGTCGGCACGCCACCGGCCAACATGTCCGCCACACCCGTCGAGCCCAATCTCGAAGACGGCTACGTCTGGTTAATGCACGCACCCAATCACCAGCCAAGCCTCGCTACCGCCAACTAATCTCTGTTGCAGCCGCAAGCGCGGCCGGTACGGTTCCATATCCAGGATGTTAGCCACTAACATCCTGGATTATTTCGCGGGCCAGGCTATGTTAGTCCTGACTCTTTTCGTCCAGAGGATAATGCTCGATCGCGACATAGGTCAGAGTATCCCAGGCGTTGTGGATACCGACGAAGAGCAGCAAATATCATTACCGCGCCAATACAAAACAGGGACGGCATCGGATAGCTGGAAAGCAAAAGCCCGGCAACGATGAGTGCGGTATAAGAAATAAATGGAATGGTCACATGCCAGAGCCAATCTTCCATGACCGGCTCATAGGTATTCTGACGGATTGTTCGCCGTAACACGACGACCGCATAGCCAACGCCTGCCAGACCACAGAGGTCGATGACAAAGCCAGCAGTCCAGAGTTCCTGCCAAGGGCACTGAGCGTGGCGGCGATAAAGAGCGCGGCACAAAAATGCACCACGTTGGGTGTGCCGAAGGCCGCGAGTGATCCGCTCGATCTTTGTGAGCGCAAGCCTGCGATCAACGTAACCACTATGAACATTAATCCAGTCAACGCCGCCGCAGCGGACCCAATGATCACATAAAAATTTGCCCAGCTAGCCAGCGGTGACGCCATAGCCGCTTGCATCATAGAGTTCCCTTTCAACCAATAAGACAGATAAGAAGACGCTGCTATGCCTCGGATAAAAACAATTCAGTATAACACAAACATGATGAAGGCCCCCATGAAGGCCAATACGTTTCGTTTAAGCATTTTTGTGGTTGCAAAAGCTGTTGTGGAAAAAAGCAGCGGATCATCCGTGGAGAGGGCGCCACACGCGGAGGCCGGCATGCGGCGTGATGGTGGAGCGAGGGGCTCAACGAGCATCGCATGCCTGTGGCGCCTACACCGCGACGGATCCTGTTTCGTGATCCTTTCCGCACCGGTACGGGGAGTATCCACGCGCTCTCCCACCACGTTGCTAGCGAGCAGGCGACGGCACACACGATCCCTGTAGGCGCCACAGCACTGCGAGTCGTTCTTGCACGCTGGCCTGCGCAAACGCAGCAGGGCGGCCTCCGCGTGTGGCGCCCTCTCCACGTACACCTTGCTTGCTGGTCACGTCGAACCATCTCTCAACGCCTCGCTAAGTAAAAAGTATTACCCATGAAGGCTGCCGCTACGGACGAGATGCTTTTAACGCTGCAATTAACGCTCGGGCAAACGCTGGGATGAGTATGATTGCATCAAAATGACCGTTACATTTTTTCTTACCTATTGTGATGCATTTACAGTAGGTGCGAGAAGCAGAAAAAGAAAGGAGCCTGGAAGCTATGAAATGTGAACGTTGTCAGATCAATCTAGCACGGGTTCGCATTGACCATGCCAATAATGGACAGGCAGCATCCAGTTTTCTCTGCTCGTTTTGTCTGAGAGAGTTGATTAGCCAGGGCAATACAGCGGATGCATTTCCACTTAATGATACACATAATGCTTCCAGTCCAGTCCACGAAAAAGAGCAGATGCCTAAGATTGAGCCGCCGAAGGCACCCAGTAGCACGCCGACCCTGGATCACTATGGCCGCGACCTGACCCTGGAAGCCGCAAAGGGCAAGCTGGATCCCACGGTCCAGCGCGATCATATTTTGCGCCGCCTGATCACGGTCCTGGGCGACGGCAGAAAAATAATCCGGTCCTGATCGGGGAGCCGGGCGTGGGTAAGACGGCGATTGTCGAGGGACTGGCGCACAGGATCCAGCAAGGGGATGTGCCGGTGACGCTGCAGAATAAACGTATTATCTCGCTCTCGATGGGTAGCCTGCTGGCGGGCTCGTCGCTCCGTGGTCAGTTTGAGCAACGCTTAAAGATGTTGATTGATGAAGTGCAACGTTCACCTGAAATCATTATTTTTATTGATGAGCTCCATACCGTCATCAACACCGGCGCGGCGAGGGGCGCTGGGTGCCGCCGATATTATGAAGCCGGCCCTGGCCCGTGGCGAGCTGCGCTGTATCGGGGCCACGACCTGAAAGAATATCGCCAGGATGTCGAGAAAGATCCGGCGCTGGAACGGCGTTTCCAGCCGATCCTGGTCGATGAGCCATCGGTCGAAGAGGCCACCGCCATGCTGCAGACCCTGCGCCCACACTATGAAGCCTTCCATAAAGTCTCGATCACCGATGAGGCCATTCAGGGCGCGGTCAAACTCTCTAATCGCTATATCGCTGATCGCTTCTTGCCCGATAAAGCTATCGATGTTATGGATGAAGCATGTTCGATGCTGCATCTGGACCAGCTTGAGCAGGCAACAACACATATTCAGGCCACGGTTACGCTTGAGCATGTGGCACGCATCGTTGCTTTATGGGCCAACATTCCCGTCAATCAGATCCTCAAAAATGAGCACCACCACCTACACAGCCTGGAAGCCGATCTACACAAATACGTGATTGGTCAGGACGAAGCCGTCGCGGCGGTCAGTAATGCGATTCGGCGCTCCTATACCGGCTTAAAGGATCAGAATCGTCCCATCGGCTCATTCCTCTTCCTGGGCCAGACCGGGGTTGGCAAGACCGAGATGGCCAAAGCGCTGGCAATCGAGCTCTTTGGTTCCGAGGAGCGCCTGATCAGGATGGATATGTCGGAATATAGTGAGCAGCATTCGGTCGCACGCCTCTTCGGGAGTCCACCTGGCTATGTGGGCTATGAGCAGGCCGGCCAGCTCACCGAGCAGATTCGACGCCGTCCCTATAGTATCATACTCTTTGACGAGATCGAGAAAGCTCATCCCAATGTCTTCAATGCCCTGCTCCAGATCTTTGATGATGGCCGCCTGACCGATGGCCACGGACGCACCATCGATTTTAAAAACACCATCTTGATCATGACCAGCAACGTCGGCAGCAATGTACTCAAACGCGGCGTCTCCCTGGGTTTCCAGGCCAAAAACAAAGAGCTCACCCAGGAAGAAAACTATCCACCCCAGGTGGCCGAAGCCCTCAAGCAACACTTCAGTCCAGAGTTCTTGAATCGCATCGACCAAATTATCCTCTTCCAATCCTTACAATCCCAGGAACTCTATCAAATCGTGAATCTGCTGCTGAACCAGGTCAGAGCACGCCTGCAAGAACTGGACATTGAGCTGGTGATCAGCGACGACGTCCCGGACTTCCTGCTGGCCAAAGGCTTCCATCCCGAATATGGGGCCCGGCCGCTGCGCAGGACCATTCAGGTCTATATCGATAATGCGCTGGCCAATGCCTTGATTACCGGCGAGATTATGCGCGGACAAACGGCGGTCTTGCTGGTCGAGAACCAGAAAATCGTGGTGAGTTCCTTTGTCGCCACGCAATTGCAACTCAGCTAAAAGGACAGATGATGACACAGGATTACATCTTAGAAGCGCAGCATTTAAAGAAATATTATGGTAGCGCCCATTCGGTCGAAGATGTCTCGCTACAGGTCGAGCATGGCGAGATCCTGGGCTTTCTCGGACCCAACGGTGCCGGCAAATCCACCACGATCGGTATGCTGCTGGGCCTGATCTATCCGACCTCTGGCCGCATCTACCTGATGGGAGAAGAGGTCACGCCACTGCATACGCAGCCGCTGCAAAAGGTCGGGGCGCTGGTGGAGTTTCCAACCTTTATGCCCAATCTCTCGGCACGCGCCAATCTGAAACAACTGGCCCTGCTCTATCCACATCTGCCAGCCACACATGTGGATAAGATCCTTGAGCTGGTGGGATTAAACCACACGGACAAAAAAAAGGCCAAACATTTCTCGACCGGTATGAAGCAACGACTGGGCGTGGCCATCGCGCTCTTCAATGAACCCGGACTCTTGATCCTGGATGAGCCAACCAATGGCCTGGATCCTGCCGGCATCCATGAGTTACGTACGCTGCTACACACGCTCAAAGCCCGGGGCGTCACCATTATCCTGAGCAGCCACTTGCTGCACGAAGTTGAGCTGATCTGTGACCGTGTCGCCGTCATCCAGCAAGGCCGCGTGGTCAAACAGGGATCGATCAAGGAACTGACCAGCCAGGGCAGCGAAACGGTACGCCTGACCTTTGCGCAGCCAGCCCAGGCCGCGCAGGCGCTGCGTGGCAACCGCAGGCTACGCATCACACAGATCAAGGACAACGCCATCGACATCCAGGGCATCACCAGCGAAGAAGCCATCCTCTATCTGGTCCAGCAACAACTGGTACCCAAAGAAGTACACATCGTGCGGCCCGACCTGGAAAGTATCTTCCTGGAATTAACGGAACAGCCACAATCCACCACGGCATAACACGACCTGTAGGTTCGATCCTTGCGATCGATTACCTCGGCCACCGATAAAGAAAGGCTACAGAATGTTTTGGAATATCGTCCGGCTGGAAATGAGTAAGACCTATCAGCGGCTACTCCCATGGATCTGTCTGGGGGTGGTGGCGCTGATAGTGCTGGCGATCAGCACCGCTCTTTTCCTCTATAATATGCTCGTTCCCGGCTACCACAATACATCGTCCCTGACGTGGCCCGGATCCTTTGTGTTCGGACTCAACTTTGCGCTGGCAATTCGGCCTGGAACTCCTATGGTACCTATGCTTTGATTATTATTACTGGCATTGTCTTTGCGCAGGAATATTCGTGGGGCACCTTGCGACTCTGGCTCAGCAAAGGCATCGCACGCACCCAACTCTTTGTCGCCAAGGGTGTGCTGGCCATCTTCACGGTCCTGCTGATCGTCGGCGTCTGCCTGCTCAGTGTCGCACTGCTGAGCCTGTTCTTCTCCATCCAGCTACAACATAAAGTCCATCTGGAACAACTGGATGTCCTGCAACTGCTGCTGGCTTATCTGCGCACCATCTACGCCCTGCTGCCCTATGCGGCCCTGACCTTGCTGCTGGTCGTGCTGACGCGCTCGGGTATTATCGCCGTAGGTGGCGCGATCGCCTTCAGTACCATTTTCGAGGGACTGCTGAAATCGCTCGCGCCACGCCTGGGATCTGGCTTTATGCACATCGTGTTTTATCTCCCATCCGGCCTGGCCAGCACCTTGAGTAGTCAGAATTTTGCGCTGGCCATCTGCCGACCACGACAAGCTCATACCAGCCCTCACAGGCGCTCGCCGTGCTTGGGATCGCGCTCTACACACTCCTCTTCTTCACCCTGGCCCTCTGGAAGTTCCGCAAGCAAGATATGGCCAAGATGTAGGCCAGACTACTCGGCCGGCGATGAAGATATCGCCGCCGGTCGCGTAGTCTCATTGGAGGCCAGTGGAAAGGTGAGAGTGACAGTGGGTATAGAGGGAGTATTCGAAGGTGTCTTATGTTGCATAGCCTAGCAGGGGGAGATGTGAATACTATTGGAAAAAAGTGAGAAAATTCCACGCCCCGTGAGGGGGGCGTGACATCTGGCTCACCAAGAAATTCTGCTACCAGGAATGCGAAACGATCCTCAGGAGTTGTCGAGATATCGTCCATATTTTTATCCTTCCTGTAATAACCTGAGTCAGGAAACTATTTAGCCTTGCTGAAACCATTCAATATTGCCGCAACGAGTACAGGTATAGGTATCCGCCTCGGGACTCGTCCAGTCCAGGTGGAGTAAGGTTGCGCTACGGCTACTTAAGAGCGTAGTGCTACGCTCAAAATGCGCATGATTGCAACGTGTGCAATGCAACTCATGATCAGCCACCGTGACCGTTTCTCCGCCCTCGCCATCTGCGGCATTGAGGAACCACTGCATAAACCCACAACTGGTACAGATGTAGTTAAGAGCGGCTGGATTACCCCAATCCGTATTGAACATCGTGGTCGCTTTGTCGCTCAGTAAAGTCTCGCGCGAGATAAGCTTTTCTTCCTGGCACAAAGGACAAATCAGAGGCTGCTCATCCTGCCAGACCAGACTTTCTCCCTGCATCCCGATCGCCTTATCAAGAAACCACAATATATGCAGGCAATTGAAACAGATGTGCATGTCCGCCGTCGGATTAGTCCAATCCAGACCGAGATAGGTTTTTGTACGTGAACTTAGCAGACTATGACTTTGCTTAAAAATGTTTTGCGCACAGATCGGGCACACCAATTCCGACTCTTGATATTTTCCATCCTGAGACATATAAGAAATTCCTTTTTCTAGAGAGTTTTTGAAGCTATTAAGTAATATACGCGTATCATGGGGAATATGAGACAAACATCAGAACCATCTGGAGAATACCTCGTCCACTGCGTTTTCGCGGGGATGGGGTAAAAACGTCCACGAGCGGGAAGGCGAACAGGGACATGCACACTGATAGCTGGCTGGCTATCGCTCGTGGGGCGACTTTCGCAGCCATAAAAGCTGCCGTTACGCCTCTGGCCCGCTCCGGATCTTTTATCGTGCCACCTGTCATCTCCGTACGCTTCGCCATGCCAACGGAGGGTGAGACAATTGTCCATGACCAATTGCGCGGTACAATCACGTTCCGCAAGGCCGATATCGACGACGCTATTCTGCTCAAATCGAATGGCCTGCCCACATATCACCTGGCACATATCGTAGATGATCATCTGATGAAAATCACCCATCTGATCCATACCCCGGATCGTCCTGCGACGCACACACGATCTACTCGCCAACCTGACCACCTGGGAACAAACAATAATAGAAGAGCAGCTGCGAGCGTTAATGGCAGAGTTAGCCCTCAAACCAAGACAACTCTTCGGCACGGTCCGCGTCGCCTTAAGCGGTCGCAAAGCCACGCCGCCACTCTTCCCAATGATCGAGATACTGCAACGGCAACGCACTCTGAACCGACTTGAGCGCGCACTGATCAGCCATCACGGCCAACAGAGTCCTTAAGCGCATCCTGGTCGCTCCGTTGGGGTTCAGTGAGCAGGTCTCTCAGCGTAACGGCAGGGCCCCATGAAAGACAATCGTGAACGCCGCTCAGTCGCGGCTAGCTGCGCTCACACGATTGCAAGGTAGGGCTTGAGCCCCATACGTTTCGGTAAAGCGCTTTTGTGACCATAAAAAACAGCGAATCATACGTGGAGAGGGCGCCACACGCGGAGGCCGGCATGCGGCGTGATCATGGAGCGAGGGGCACAAAGAGCATCGCATGCCTGTGGCGCCTACACCGAGACGGATCCTGTGTCGTGATCCTCTTCGAGAAGGTACGGGGAGGATCCACGCGCTCACCCACCACGTTGCGGTGTGAGCAGGCAACGGCACGGCACACACGATCCCTGGAGGCGCCACAGCACTGCGCGTCGTTCGAGTACGCTGGCCTGCGCAAACGCAGCAGTGCGGCCTCCGCGTGTGGCGCCCTCTCCACGTACACGACGCCACGCCATACTGTTGAGGTTATCTCCTTCAACGAAACGTATTGGGTCTTACGCCTGCAATCTGGTCACGTACGAGTAGGCACCACCCAGACGCGAAACACGCTTTTATACGCTCGCCTCACTACGATCACATGTGTGAGGAACATTTCATATGTGGACGGTCCGCAGGCTCAAGCCCTACCTTGCAATCGTATGAGCGCAGCTAGCCGCGACTGAGCGGCGTTCACGATTGTCTTTCATGGGGCCCTGCCGTTACGCTGAGAAGCGGCTCGCGGTTCTCCGGCGTCTCAGTCGCCGAAGCCGCTAAGTGAAACGTATTGGCATTCACGGCTGCCGGTACAATCATGCCAGGATGTGAGCGTTTTTGTGCGTCTTCAAAGCGTCACCATTCCCGCGCTGACAATCAGTGGCTGGTATGATCTCTTTCTACTCAATGACCTGTACCACTATGATCCGCATAATCCAGTCCCGACCAGAGGCGGAAAGAACATTGATCCAAAGCAGCAAGGGAATCCAGGACCATTCGATCAGCGCGAGATCGAGGATGAGCGCGAAAGGTAGGAATTTTCGGCTTAAAAATGCTCGATAGCATGGAGATGGTGTGCAGATGATGCGCAGATGGTGTGGGAATTGAGCACAGGAAAGGGCATACTTAAGGCATATGCCTTTCTGTTTATCAAGGAGAAAAATATGTTCCCTAAATCTGT
The DNA here is from genome assembly GCF_008974265.1 of Dictyobacter vulcani. Taxonomy (GTDB): domain Bacteria; phylum Chloroflexota; class Ktedonobacteria; order Ktedonobacterales; family Ktedonobacteraceae; genus Dictyobacter; species Dictyobacter vulcani. The sequence continues at coordinate 210,055 of NZ_BKZW01000004.1, read as the reverse complement.
ACGCCAATCACTTGCCTGTTTTTTTCTTCTGCTTATGGCTCTGCTGATCACTGCTTGTGATTACCAGGTAACAAGGGGTGCTGCAGGAATTGTAACTATGGGGGTGACGACGCAAACAAACTGCCCGGGACAGGGACGTGGACGAGCGGCAGTCATGCCGCCGCTCACTATTCTGGAGCATCCGGGGGTGGTCTATCTGTGGTGGTACAACACACATGCGACTGTGCGCAAATATGATACGCTCACCGGCGAGAATCATGATCTGTTTACCACGCATAGTGGCAACGCCAACGTGACAGCGAATGTCTCACCCGATGGCCACTGGATTATTATTAACGAACTCACAGATGCGGGCGTGACGGCCATTGAACTCGTTAATGTCAATGGTTCATATAAACAAACCGTGTACTGCTCACAACGAAATAGTTCCCTCAGCGGGGTACTACTTTCTCCCGACCAGCATTCCCTGATTTTTAACGAACAAAATCAACATAAACAGACAGATACATTGAATATCCTGGATATGACCACCGGAAAAGTACGGACAGTGCTTTCATCACTGCAACCTGGTTATCCAGGTGCTCCGGCACCACAGCAAGCGGTAGGTGGAACACCAGCACAAGCCAGTAGTCAGCAGCCAGCAGTTGAACCTCGCTATGCGAGTCAGTTTATGCCACAGCCTGGATTGCCTCCCATGAAAATGTATATTCCTCTCAAATGGATAAGCAATAGCAGCCTCTACTTAATGGGCACATCTATGTTACCATCCAGTGCCCAATGCCCCAAAATCTCTACCAATTACTCGATATCCACAAGCCTGTCGCTCAACAGCATACGAATGTGAAATCGCTCACGGCATCACTGAAACAATTCAGTTGCGAGGACTATGATATAACACCCGATCATAAACATCTGGTTTGTAGTGTGAACCCCCTCACGGGCGGAGATACCACGATACCAGCGGTCAAGATAAAACCTGTGAGCGGTGGAGCATTGCATACGCTATTCACGGCGCCACTGAACAGCCAGGTGCTCGCACGTGCACCGCGGGGCCAGATAATCCTGTTCACGGTAAACAACGATACGACCCATGTCGCGCAACTCTATCGGATCAATACGGATGGGACCGCGCTGAAACTGCTCACGAGCGCAAAGGCATCATATTACACGTATGATAACTATGGAGACAATAGTTACTTGCCGTGGACGAATGTGTCTCATGATGGCAAGCACTATGCCATTCTAAAGGGTACCAACCACACAATATCACTGGTGATTGGCAATATAGATGGAGGATCACCCACAACCATAGCTGTTTCGGACAATCTCATACTAACGCACATTGTTGGATGGACCACAGCCTAGCAAACGCTTGTCTGCTAGCCAATCCACCCAATTCGCTTCAAGAGCAATACAATGGCCAGGCTGCATAACTTACAGCCTGGCCCATCCAATGAATATGTGAAAGATCAGAGACCAATCGTGACAGCTTTGACCTCGGTATAGTTGTTCAATACCTCATGACCCATCTCACGGCCCAACCACTTTGTTTATAGCCGCCAAATGGTAAGGCCGCATCAAAGACACTATAGCAGTTGACCCACACCGTACCAGCGCGCAGCAAGCGTGCCAGTTTATGGGCCTGACTGATATCCTGGTCCAGATGCCTGCGGCCAGACCATAGATCGTATCATTGGCGAGCGCGGCGATTTCCTCCAGATCATCAAACGGCTGAGCCACCACCACCGGACCAAAGATCTCTTCGCGTACGATCTTCATATCCTTATTCGTATCCACAAGCACGGTTGGCTCAACGAAGTAGCCACGATCGCCGCGCCGCTGTCCGCCAGCGATGGGCCTGGCTCCTTCCTCGATACCTGCCTGGAGATAACCGGTGACACGAGCAAGTTGTTCATCAGAGACGAGAGGTCCCATCTGGGTCGCGGGATCAAAACCATGACCGATTTTGATCTTCTTCGCCTTTGCAGCCACACCCTCAACAACCTCATCGAAGACATTCTTCTGAATATAGAGCCGTGAACCGGCGCTACAGACTTCTCCCTGGTTGAAAAAGATAGCGTTGGCGGCACCAGAGATGGCAGTGCGCATCTCGGTATCCCCAAAAACGATATTGGGTGATTTGCCACCTAATTCCAGGGAAACTTTTTTCAGGTTTCCTGCGGCCGCCTTAAGGATCAACCGCCCGACTTCGGTAGAACCGGTGAAAGCAACCTTATCGACATCGTTATGCGCCGCCAGGGCAGCCCCGGCAGTCTCACCATAGCCTGGAACGATATTGACCACACCAGCCGGGAAACCGGCTTCGAGCACAAGCTCGCCCAGACGTAAGGCAGTGAGCGGCGTCTGTTCGGCCGGCTTCAAGATAACGGTACAACCAACGGCCAGCGCGGCACCCATTTTCCAGGCCGCCATCAAGAGAGGAAAGTTCCAGGGAATAATCTGTCCCACCACGCCAACCGGCTCACGCAGGGTGTAAGAAAAGTAGTTACCGGGCATGGGGATAGTATTGCCCTCAAGCTTGGTGGCCCAGCCTGACATATAGCGAAAATGGTCAATGGCCAGCGGCACATCACCGGCACGAGCCACGGAAAGAGGTTTACCATTATCAAGCGATTCGAGTTGCGCGAACTCCTCGCGTGCTTCTCGATCAAGTCAGCCAGGCGATACATAAGCTGTCCACGTTTTGAGGGGGACATCTTACGCCAGGGACCACTCTCAAAAGCTTTACGCGCCGCACGCACAGCACGATCAATATCCTCTTTATCGCCCTCAGCCACCTGCGCCATCACCTCACCGGTCGCAGGATTATACACCGAAAATGTTTTGCCTGAAGCGGCCTCCACCCATTGTCCATCGATAAGCATTTTTCTGGGTTGTGCAAGGAACTGACTCACTTCAGGGGAGATTTTGATTTCTGCATCGGAAATAGCCATACAAGTACCTTTCTACGTACGTATGTGATCGGACAACACTGTCCCTCACATAGTATAGCACCTGAGAACCTACAAATGATAAGAGAAGGGACTGCAGCGTACCGGCAGCGTTTGCAATTAATAAAAAAACTCATCTATTCCTATTGGGATAGAACAGTCCCAGCCGGGTATACCAGAGCAGTGGCTGAGTGCCATACTGACCATGATTACGATAATTGGTGCCAGTAGACCGACGACGGATAACCAGAGTCCCCAATTTGCTCGTGTTCTTCTGGTAGATGATCGGCGACCGAAGATAGATATGACCAGACCAACCAGCGCAAATGGTGGACTGAAGAGATAGAGCATGCCGACAAAGAAAAAACTGATCATGCCAAAGACATAGCCAACGGTTGCCAATACTGCATACGGATCTTGTACGCCTTGCTGCTCACCGGAGTTTGCCCTGAACGCCTGGATGCTCATGGTAAAAACCATGATCATGATCGGCACGGTCATACCATCGAAAAAGAGACGAAGGGCAAATGGCTTACTTAAGAAGATCACTTGATACAGCATCTCTATTATTGAGATGCTCACAAGTATAGCTATGGCATACAAAAGTGTCAATTTAGGAGGAGCGGGTGTGATCCAGCGGGGGAGAGCCAGCGGTATTCCTGACGCCTGAGCACGGCTGCTGCGTACGGTAAGCCTGGTGAGATAGCCAAGACCAAGCAACCAGATAAGAAACCAGAACACAACAAATGCAATCTGAGCAACACGATGAGGCATATCAGGGAGAGCGAATGGTGGGTATGGGAACGGAAAGACGATCTGAAAAATCAACGGACTCAACATCAACGGGCCACAGATACCAAAAAAAATAAGGATGGTACGTAGGATGGTGGTACGTGCTTGTGGGGTGATTGGAATATCCTGCCATGAATACATACGGGGAACTCCTTCAGGAATGTTTACTCATCGGATAATGTGAAGAGGACCTGATATTCAGCATGTAAAACGCTGTGGTCCCTCTTCTGGCACCACAACAATGGCAAGTCAGGTAGGATGAGCTTATTCAGAGCAAGTATACCAAAAAAAGATAGAAGTGGATAGATCGCGTAATTCCCATTTGCCTCTTAGATTGGTTTAGTTTTTTTTCGGCTATCAATAATTATGAGATGACGGCTTACATAAGAAGTTAGAGAAGATTCCTGATATAGGATAACTTGAATTGTAATAAAAAAGGATGTCTCATTATAGATTTTCAAGCATCAAAGAATACTTTTAACCAGTCTTGCAGAGGATTGAATTAAAGTAGAAATCCAATGAACTGAAAATGAATAACCATCTTTATACTTATAACTATATTTACAACCAATGTAGTAAATAAAATTGCACTCGACTTATTTTCCCTAAAAAATGAGGAGAAGCCCTGCAATGAAACGATCCCATTTTATTTTTGTGAGCACGCTGGCCTTAGTAACCGCGATCGCGCTCACCCTCGCGAGTTTTGTCACGCCTGTTAGTGCAAGCCCAAACACTGATGTCCTCCACTCTATCCACAGTATGAAAGTTAAAAAAACCTGTACGAATTGCGCCAGTGCCAGTGGTAACAATCTTAGTTACCATGGTGGCACCGGTGGCACAGGCGTCGAAACTGGCGCGGACAAAGTCTATCTGATCTACTGGGGATCACAGTGGAACAGCAATGATCCCTCCGGTGAAGCAGCCATCCAGCAAAGATTCTTCAACGGCGTCGGCGGTTCAAGCTGGAACAACTCGGTAACGCAATACTGTCAGGGCGTCGCCACTGGAACTATTACCTGTGGTTCCGCAGGCACGCATGCCACCAACCCCAGCGGTGTACTCGCCGGCGTCTGGTATGACAATGCATCCGCGGCTCCTAGCAAACCCACTCAGGCAAAACTTGCCAGCGAAGCAACCAAAGCAGCAGCCCACTTCGGCAACACAACCGCGGCTTCGAATACCAAGGTTCAGTATGTGATCAATACCGCGACGCACAATAGCGCGTCTGGTTTCGGAACACAATACTGCGCCTGGCACAGTTCGACAAGCACAAGCTACGGCAACATCGCCTACACCAACATGCCCTATATTACGGATGCAGGCTCAAGCTGCGGCGCCAACTTCGTGAACGCAGGTAGCGCGGGCCTGACCGACGGCATCACCATTGTCGGTGGTCATGAGTTCGCTGAGACCGAAACAGACATCTACCCCAGCACTGGTTGGATCGATGGCAGTGGAGCTGAGAACGGAGACAAATGCGCCTGGATCAGTTCCGGTCAGGGTGCATCAGCCAATATCTCCCTGAGCACCGGTACCTTCGCAGTCCAGTCGCTCTGGAGCAATGCATTCAACGGCAACACTGGTGGTGTGTGCTTTCCTACTAATTCTCACATTACCATAAGTTGCCTGGAGGGATCGCCAATGCCGGCGATCCCTCTTTCTTTTATGTCCTCCTGAAAACGATCTTCTTATTGCTGCTTCATAGCTGTATTCTTGCTATTTATTGTTTATCGCCCTGCCTTAGCAGTTGCCTTCGCCACTGCCGTCCCTGTCTTTCACGGATAAAGGCCCGGACACTTGGACAGGGAGGCACATTTGAGCTTTTCTCGGCCCATTGAAGGTATTCTGCTTGCGTAATCACCTTGATTGAGTCTCCCAGACGCAGGTAAAGGTGCGCTGCTTTGGCATGGCTCGAAGTTGCGGTCTGGAAATATGCCACACCAATCTTTTCTCCAGAAGGCCGAACCAGGTTATATCTGGTAGATTGTTCTGATCAACAACATACCATCCTCCAGCGACACTCGGCTCCCAGTAAAATTGCTTCAGTAGGTTCAGGTGCCAGGTAGTAGTTTTCTGTGCAGAAATCCCCTGAATAACAAGGGTTTGACCAACGCGATTCAGATATGCTACCTGTAGAACGCCTACGTGAAACGCTCCTAATTTTCCGAATGATTGGATGTGGTAGCGACATGGATGGTGCTCCCAGGATGTGAAGGAAGAAGAGAAATGACCTCAATATGAGGAACTTCTGCTGCTTGCGCAGAGCGAAATGCATAGTACAGGCGAAATCCTTGTGCCGTACCTTCAATGGTCTTGATTGCAAAGATATCTGAGCCATTCCGCACCACGGTCTGCTTTTCATCCACTACCCAAAAGTTAGGAGCGGCGGCGTTCATCTGAGTGGTTGGTGAATTATTGAATATTGTAGTCTGGGTAAGTTGGGGCAACAGCGCAACCACAAGCACGAGTACACAGAGTGCGGCAACCAGCATTCCGATTGCTCTGAGGTATGGTCGTTTCGTGACATTTTTCTGTCCCGACACCGTCGCTGCCCGTTGTGGTCTTGCGCCCAATGGCTCCAATACATCCTTCGCATCTGCACTGGTGTGGTCGTGGGCAATGGCGGTCAGGATCAACTGGCTGAAAGAGGGTAAAGACATTTGCGCTGCATATGCGCCGCGCTCTTTCAGGATAGAATTCCATGTGTGTTCAGCAGGATACGAAGACGCGGGATATCTACCAACCATTGTTGACATTCAGCACAATATACGATGTGCTGCTCAAGCTGTTCTTTTTCGCGTTCATCCAACTCATCAGTACCATAAGCATCAAGCCAGGTAACAAATTTGCTATGCTCCTCCCATGTATATCTTGAGGTTCTTTCTCATTAATCAGACTCATGATATTTCCTCTCGCTTTTCTATGCTGACATAAACAGAGCGGAGCGTATGCAGGCCTCTGCTGATACGCTTACGGGCGGCTTCCTTGCTTATATGGAATCTTTCAGCTATTTCTGCATAAGTTTCATCCAGGACAAAACGGAGTACAATACATGCGATATCTTCTTCAGAAAGACTTTTGAACACGCGCTGAAGGAGTTCGCGAGCAATGTAACTCTCTTCAATTGCCGTAGCATCCATGGCAATTCGTGGTAGGAGATTCCTGGACAGTTGTAATGCCGCCTGATGATGACGCTCATGTTTCTTAAGGAACGAGAGTGCTTTATTGGTGGCAATTTGATAAAGCCAGGGAGCCAGTGGATGTTGATCAATATAGTCTTGCTGTTCAAGTACTGCATCAGCCTTTTTTCCTGGTGCATATTGTTTAGGAGGAATCCAGCGGGGTAGTGCATAATATGCGGCGATAAAGGTCTCTTGCCCAATGTCATGAGCGTTCTCCCAACCACCAAGCAAAGCGGACACATACGTGAGGATTGGACGTTCATACGCCCCGACCAATGCGGCAAAAGCATCTTGATCCCTTTTGCCGCTTGATATATCAATAATAGCTCTTCATTTCCTGATGAGATAGGTATCATCTTCATCCTCATCCGGGAACCGAGATGCTGACATACAAACTTTTCTATCCTCTATTGCGGTCGAAGAAGACTCATTTGTAGCGCATCACATTCCACATTTCCTTACAAAGATTTTGGATATCCACTCAGAATAACTCACAAAAGAAACAAAAAGCGGACAATGATTCATGCATTACGTATATGTGTTTGACTCACCGTCCTTTAGGGGGAACCGAGATGCAGGGGCTGTCGGCGGCTGATGCGCTCAATCCTATTGAGAAGCATCCCAGCGTAACGGCAGGTCTTGCGCCTGCGATCTGGTCACGTACGAGTAGGCACCATCCAGACGCGGAACACGCTTTTATGCACTCGCCTCACCACAATCACATGTGTGAGGAACATTTCATACGTGGACGGTCCGCAGGCACAAGCCCTACCTTGCAATCGTGTGAGCGCAGCTAGCCGCGGACTGAGCGGACGTTCACGATTGTCTTTCAAAGGGCCCTACCTTGCAATCGTGTGAGCGCAGCTAGCCGCGACTGAGCGGCGTTCACGATTGTCTTTCAAAGGGCCCTACCTTGCAATCGTGTGAGCGCAGCTAGCCGCGACTGAGCGGCGTTCACGATTGTCTTTCAAAGGGCCCTACCTTGCAATCGTGTGAGCGCAGCTAGCCGCGACTGAGCGGCGTTCACGATTGTCTTTCAAAGGGCCCTACCTTGCAATCGTGTGAGCGCAGCTAGCCGCGACTGAGCGGCGTTCACGATTGTCTTTCAAAGGGCCCTACCTTGCAATCGTGTGAGCGCAGCTAGCCGCGACTGAGCGGCGTTCACGATTGTCTTTCAAAGGCCCTGCCGTTACGTTCGGAAACGTGCTCACTGAACCCCAACGGAGCGACCAGGATGCGCTTACGTTGAAAGTATTGGCCCTTGCCCCCACTTCCCTCTAAAGGACGGTGGCCAATTCCCGAGAGATTTTTTACCGATTATAGCTCAAAAAAACTAAAAAAATATATCATTAATTAAAAAATCAATAATGCTATTAAACACATTCTTGATTCATGATAATTTATAAAAATCTAAAACACAATAAACACTAAAAAATTGTCAATCACACAGGAGATTTCCAAGGCTACATAGATCATTTTGAACTCGTGAAAGCATAAATAGTGTGCAAATGATGAGAAGATGGTGCGTAGATGATGTGTCAATAGAGCACGGTACAGCTCATAATTGAGGTAGACACTTTTATGTTTATCGAGGAGGAAAAATGATACGACCTAAATCTATGCGCCTATCCTTTTTCAGTTTATTCCTTATGCTTATGGCTTCACTGTTCGCCGCATGTGGCAATCTGCCAACCACAACCGCAGCCGGATCTACAGCCATGCTCACAGCCAGAGCTACCCCAACCCCTATCCCGGTGAAGACACAGCAAAGTTGTCCGGCCAATGGCAATGGACGCGCAGCTGTGATGCCGGCGCTCACGACGCCTCAACATCAGAGCGTGGCTTACCTCTGGCAGGACAATACCCATGTTACATTAAGCAAATATGATACGAAAACACATAATAAGCAGAATTTACTAACATTTTCTATGGCACATGATTATGTAGCAGCAAATGTCTCACCAGATGGCCACTGGATTATTGTGAACCAGTCAACCGATGGGCAAACGGATGCACTCAAGCTCATCCGTGTAGATGGTAAGTATACGCAAACGCTCTACTGTGCAAAGGGTAATAATGATCTAAGCGGCGTGCTTCTTTCTCCCGACCAGCATTACCTGGTCTTTAACGAGCGCGATATAAATACCATGACCGATACCCTGAAGCTACTGGACCTGAGCACGGGCAAAATACGGGTTGTGCTGTCATCACAGCAACCCGGCTATCCTGGTGCAACGACACAGCAGCAAGCCAGTCGCCAGCAACCACAGGTCCAAATGAGCTTTGCCAGCCAGTTGATGCCGCTATCTGGACCACCTCCGATGACGATTTATATTCCCCTCAAATGGCGAGCAACAGCAGCCTCTACTTACTCGGCATGCCTATGGTAGCAGGCAGTGGCTTTCTACCTCACATTCTCTACCAATTACTGGATATCCACAAGTCTGTCGCTCAGCAGAGTAGCAATGTGAAATCATTCGCGGCACAACAGAACCAGAGCGAATGCCAGAGCTACCAGAGCTATGATATAAGCACTGACCAGACCAAACTCATTTGTAGTGTCAATCCTGTCATGGGCCCAAATACGATAGTGCCAGCCATCAAGGTAAAACCTATTAGCAGTGGATCATGGCATACGATCTTCACCGCGCCATTGAGTAGCCAGGTGCTGGCACGCGCCTCACGCGGTCAAATGATCCTGTTCACGGTCAACGACGTTGCCACCCATGTGGCGCAACTCTATCGCATCAATACGGATGGCACTCAGTTGAAACTGCTCACAAGCGCACCGGCAGCAGAATACTCTTTTGATAGTTATGGCGCAGGCAACAATAGCTACTTACCGTGGACAAATGTTTCGCACGACGGCAAGTACTATGCCATTCTGCAAACCACAAATAGCAAAGATTCTCTCATTATTGGCAATATACATGGAGGATCAGCCACTACCATGCCTGTCGCGAACAACTTCCAGGCAAACATCGTTGGCTGGACCGCTGCATAAGGTCGATCGAAACGTCAAACATATAGCTGTACCTGAATGCCTGCACTGAATACGAACCATGCACAATGGTCGCTATTCGGTGCAGGCTTCTGTTTGCAGTTTCCTATTGGTGCTCTGTTAGCGGGTATCGTAGGAACCATCATCGGCCTGCGACCGACGCTCCTGATCGGAGTGGTTGGCATCCAACCTGGCTTTATCGTGCTCCTCCTATCACCTGTGATTCGCGTAACTGATACCGCAAAAAGTATGTAATCACCCTTTTCACGCATACAATGATACAGGGATAATTGATCCATCGTCCATCTACTCTGGCAAAATCTCAATGCCGCCCTGATTAACGGGCGGCGTTGAGACTTTCTTTAACACCCCTTATACAATAATTTAGAGATCTACTTGTGGATCTTTCCAACTGTCTGGAATACCTTTTGACGCACCTTCATTCTGCATCGTTCCATAGAGCTCGCGTACTGAACTTACACCAACGGTATTTAATGAATGCTGAAGATGGTAGCAACAAGCAAAATTTCACTATTGTTCATATGTGATAGCACTTCTTGCTAGTATAGCGGACATAAAGCCAATATAGAATACACAGAGGTGTGTCTAGAAAAAATAGGACTTGAGTGGTTATAGTTAAAACTGTTAGGAAGTTATCAGACAAAGGCCCTATCGTTGCCCGACTTGGCAACAATGATAATCCTTTAAGCTGGCAATGTTTCAAACAAGAAAAATTTTTAGGAAATATAACGACCGACTATTATGGTACAAGCGTAAGTGTCACACAATTGGATCAATACTGCAAAAACCAAGGTTACAATAAAGCAGAAGCCTACGACAAAACAAGTGTCTATGGCTGGCGATGTTTTACCTCAGCTTTTTGCCGTATTCTATCTCTCCAAGAAGCAGGAAGAGCTCACAGAATAAATTTTGATGAGCAGCAAAAATCAGGCAGATCTCCACTATGTAGAGATCTGCTACTATCCATTTACACTTATCATTTGACGTCCACAATGGGCATCATGGGGGTCAGCCAATATAACCCCTTACACAATTCCTTTAGAGATCTACTTGTGGATCGTTCCAACTCTCAGGAATCTGAATTTTCGCTTCTATATCTGCATGTTCTTTCAGTAAATACAGCAGATTACTCCCGCTCAACAATTCCAGCGGCTTCCCATCAGCAAATTCATAGGATGCCTTACCATAGCCACTTGTGGTTACAAGAATACCTTTGGATGCACCTTCATTCTGCATGGTTCCATAGAGATCGCGTACTGAACTTACACCAACAGTATTTTTGTAACGCTTGGCCTGAATAACCACTTTGCCTCCAAAAATAGGGCGGGGATCATATGCAACACAATCCACACCTCCATCACGGGAAGCTTGCGTTTGCCGTGTCTCCAGACCCATTTTCTGAAACAGATTCGTAATGAGAGACTCAAATTCCGAAGGCGTAAGTTCCATCAAATTTGGCCGTTGATCAAGTCCAGAGAGCACATCCTCTTCTTCAATAAAACGGGGATCTACCATTTTAAATTCTAGAACAGGTCTTACTGGAGCAAGTTCAGATGGACTTTTCGAGAGCGAGGCATTGAGAACAGCCAGACAAGCCTGCGGATCCACCTGGTGTAAATTCAGTTCGGTAAAGACGTCCCGACTGGTACGAACTGTAATCAGACAGGTGCGGATTGAACGGCCTGTGCCTTTATCAACACTGGCAACGTACCCATTGAAAACAAGCGTGTCTAGCAGTTCTGTACGATCTGCCTTAAATAATTCGTGCAGCGTTCGCAGTGTAACCTGCGCAATCACTGATGCATATAAAGATTTACGCTGTGCTGGCGGGCGGGCTGTTTCCGTAATACTATCGCGGGCCTTAACATATTTATATAGTGCAACCTCAGGGACAACCTCAAATAGTGGAAGATCATATTCAATGACAAGTTGTTTAGACTCAGGAACATACGCAAGCTTTATATCTTGAGGAAAATCTTCAGGATATATACTTGAATTAAGTATCATCGAAAAATAAGCAATGACAGCCTGAGGAACACCTGATTGAATCTCATGCTGTAGTGTATCAATCTCTTCATGTTGTATGGCAATTTTCTGGCGCTCCAGAATGATCTGTTGATCGTATTTTGCTCTGGCTTCAGCGAGTGCTTGTTGTCGTACGTTTTCGCGAGCAGAATACTCGGCTAAATGAGTTTTATATGCTTCCTGAGCCTTTGCAACCTCCTGAGCATGTTTTTCTTTAGCTCCGGGTAGCAATTTTTGTAGCATAGTTAGTTCCGGAACAGTATATATATAGGGCGGTGGTGGTACTTCTGCCACAGCTATTGATCCAGGATCGAAGGGAGGGAAAGCAGGAGTTTGTTTCAAGGACTGGACATCTACATATGGATCGACACTAAGTGCATCTAATAAAAGATGTTCAAGCGCGGCTTTTCGTTGCTCTAATTGCTCATTCTGTAATTGAACCTGAGCGATCCTTGACTCTGTATAGAGCCGAGCCTGTTCTTTCTGCCCGGCTGCTTTAGCACGCTCATAATCTTTTCTGGCCTTTTCAGCATCTTTAGCAGCTTTCGTTTGTGCACTTTCCATGGCACGCACTTGAGCCTTACGTTTTTTTTTCTGCCTCTCGTTGTGATTGCACCATAACACGCAAGAGAGAACTCCGCCGTGGCATATTTTTCTCCTTCGACTCATTAACATTACTATTTAATTGTTTATACATGCTAAATTCTGTTTATTATAAAGCATGAAATAGTATCCAACAAGATCAAGAGATGCACAAAATCAGAGAAGGAATGGGGAAATAAACTATCCAAACATATTTTATTTTCCGTTCGACTCTATCTCAGTATTTTTTTCTGATTCTTATGATATACGCGGTATTATAACTCTTCTGATGATAAACGTGCCATGGCAAACCGCGCCTCGAATGTCGTACCCTGGAGAAATAGCAACCATCACGTAGAGATAGCATTGTAGTTCTTGAGCTTCTTTGGACACTGTATGATCCGGAACAGTTTCGCCTCAAGAAGATGTGTGCCATTGTATGGTGCTACACGGGCGCGCCAGAGCAAGCCGACGCACAGTTCCAACCGATTCGCGCCAGCATTCCACCAGCCGTAGATTTCGCCGGACCAATTCCATGGCCGGCGCTGCAAACGCTCTTCGACGCACTCTACCCGAAGGGCTTACAGTGGTATTGGAAGACCGACTTCTTTACCGACTTGAATGATCAGGCCATCGAACAGCATCTGAAGCATAGCGCGCAACTACCGACGATGCTCTCAACCATGCATATCTACCCGATAAACGGAGCAGTCCATAATGTTGGTATGAGCGAGACCGCATTCAGCTTTCGTGACGCCAACTTCGCCGAGGTCATCGTCGGAGTCGATCCCAGTCCGGCCAACAACGAACGCATGATCCAGTGGGCCAAAAACTACTGGACGGCACTTCATCCCTATTCAGCGGGTGGAGGCTATGTCAACATGATGATGGACGAAGGCACCGACCACGTACAGGCCGCCTATCGCGGCAACTATGCACGCCTGGCCCAGATCAAAGCCACATATGATCCGGGCAATCTGTTCCGCATGAATCAAAACGTCAAACCAACTACATGATGTGCCCGAGAACCCTTTGATAGTATCAGCAGGATGCTGCTGATACTATCAAAAATAATCAAACCTGAATTATGAACTACAAGTGGATTCACCTGAGATCTGGCCTAATTGGGCGACAAGATATGAATGGACTTATATGAAATGAGATATAAAGCTAGTAAACCATCATAAATGGTTTACTTATTCCTGCAGCAACAAGACCCACGCCACGGTGACCGTTGTTGCCACCGACCAGAACGGTCAGCAGGCTACGTCGGATCCGGTGACGGTGACGATAACCAACCCGCATCAGGAGGACAACAATAATTAATGCCCCGGCTCCTTTTTGCAAGCAGTGTGAGTACATGAGCTTAATGTCGCTGACCTTGCTTCATGAGCAACCACGCGGTATATTTGAATGGACAAATCTCTCCCACGTTGGGCGTTGAATTGGCAATATACATTAGCTGAGGGACCTATTTTGACCTCTCCGTAGCAGCAACAGGACTGCGTAACCAACTCCGCTTTTTTATTCCTGTTCTTGCAAAAAGTTGTGCCGCACCCTACAGTTTTCGTTCCAATAAAAACAACCATATCGAAAGGGAGAAATCGTGCGAGAGGTGTAAGCGAAATTCCTTCAGTTCCTCTCTGGAGGGCCAGAGGAGGATTAGCAGGAGAAAAATTGGAGGGGACGATGAGACAACATCTGTATCTACTCTTCATTATCGGGTTACTCTCCAGCGCAATGGTCCTGGGCATTGCTTTGTTTCAGACACATCCTTCTGCCATGGCACACTCCCCCCACGTTGCTTTGACATTCGACGACGGACCACAGCCCACATTTACCCCGCAGGTCCTCAATGTGCTTCAGTTGTATCATGTGCAAGCCACGTTTTTTTGCATTGGAAGCCAGGTTAGGAAGTATCCGGGTATCGTACGACAAACGTATCAGGATGGAGATGTCGTCGGCAACCATACGTGGAGTCATCCTAATCTGACACGGCTTTCTCCGGATGAGATTCGCAGCCAAATCAGATCCGCTTCCACAGTGATTCAACAGGTAACAGGTAGAGCTCCGACGCTCTTCCGACCACCCTATGACGCCACCAATGCAACGGTGGGGAGAATAGCAGCTCAACTGGGACTGGTTCAGACCGAATGGACGATTGATGCCCGTGATTGGCAACGTCCTGGAGTTGCCGCGATCGTCAGCACCGTTCTCCACAGTGCGCGCAATGGGAGTATCATCATATTGCACGACGGCGGAGGGGATCGATCACAAACAGTCCAAGCCTTGCCCCTGATCATCAAAGGGCTTCGACAGCGTGGTTTCACCTTTATAGTCCTGTAGGAATCCCGCTGCACCCCCAAACATCTCCCCTCCTGCTGCCGGATAAATGTTCACAAATTATGCTGGTATAAAAAAGCTGCTGATACTATCAAAAATAATCAAACCTGGCCATCGAGCGCTGAGTATGGAGCCGCCTGAGATGAGGATTGTTACTTATAATTTTTCTCGCCCGCTGGAATAGGTACATCAAGGCGGTTCTCGGCAGGGGACAGAGGGCAGACCCAGCGATCATTATAAGAGCAGGAAGGATTATACGCATAATTGAAATCGAGGATGATCTGTTTTTCATCCCGGGCATTCGTGAAAGGAACGGGATCACTACCCTTAATCGTATCGAAGAGATAGCGCCCAGAGCCATACGTTTCCGATGTATAGGTGGCATCACGAAAAGGAAGAAACAGACCACCACCATATATATTAAGCCAGTATACAGATAACTCCACAGGCTCCTCACCAACCGTAAAGCGTACCAATCCAACGGTAGTCATGGTCATCACTTCACGGGCATCCATTGCGATCTGTTGCTGAATTGGCTCAACATCAGTATCAATAGTCACGGCAAAACGCATAGCAGGATTATAGGGAAAGTAGCGCAAGCCATGAAAATGACGACGCTGTTCCTCGTCAAGAGCGGATTGAGAATGCGTCAAGAAAAGCTGATCTTTGCTCTCCCGAAAACGTCGTAGAACGACTTCAGCATCCTCGCCGGCGCATAATGCCCTGTTACGCTCACGATAAGAGGCAGCCACTTGTGATCGGTAATCGTACAGTGCCAGGTAGTTGGACATCAAATTCTCCTCAACTAAAAACGTTTCACGATACGTGCCACTGCATTATATGCCACTGCATTATATGCCACTGCATTATATGCCACTGCATTATATGCCACTGCATTATATGCCACTGCATTATATGCCACTGCATTATAAAGGAACAATCAAGGGTCGTAGGTTTGTGGGAGGACGCTGGATAGCTTTATTGGTACGCTGCAAGCAACGTTTGTAACGCCTGACGTGCGCGGTAGAGGCGAACCTTCAAGGCTGACTCTGTGATGTCCAACTTTGCTGCGGCCGCTTTTGTACTGAGACCGTCAACATGACGAAGGATAAATGCCTCACGCAGGGTGTCAGGCAGTTGCGTCAATGCTTCACGAATCGCGGCCCGAACTTCCGCATCCAGGATTGCCTCATCGGGAGTGTGTGTTTCATCGATCAGTGTCATCATATCATCAGTGTACTCACCATCTTTTCCAGCGGTAAGGGGAAGCGTTTCTGGTGTATGGCGGCGAAGTTTCATCAGCGCGGCATTAGTCACAATGCGATAGAGCCAGGTGTTGAGGCTACTTTTTCCTTCAAAGCTCGCGATATGACTGCATGCCTGGATAAAACTCTCCTGGAGAACCTCTTCCGCTTCTACATCATCATTGACCAGCCGCCGCGCCAGGAGATAGAGCCGATGCGCGAAGCGCTTGAGCATACAGGTACAGGCCATTTTCTCATTCCGCCGCAACCCTTCCAGCAACTCTTCTTCATTTTTATAGACATCGATATTAATATCCCAGGGCATGTGCATAGAGCGTTTCCTCATTCTGTGCTGTATCTATCCTCTTGGTATCAACTGGTGAGCATCAAGGGGTCAGTGTTTCTGCTTATTCTTATCCTAGCATAGCATTGCTATAAAGAAAAGATAGATCCAACCCAAATCTGAATGTAACCGATTGAAAGCACCCTGCATCAAAGCAAATAGAACGGAAAGTAACCCGGCTATCCAGAGGTTAAGTTCCATAACGAAGAGAAGAGGAGAGAGAAAATCTCTCTCATTATTCATAAAAACGATACAGAAAATTGGAGAAACGATACATGGCCTTGGGAAATAAAACACTTGGACGCACCATTGAGGTACGTGATGTTGAGGAACTGTTACACGATGGAAATGCAGTAAAAATCATTGATGTGCGCACACCTGCCGAATACCAATCAATGCATATTCCCGGAAGTTATAACGTACCGCTAGATCAGCTTCCTGAGCATAAAACAGAATTAGCGAATGCCATCTCGGTACCAGTGGTCCTTGTCTGCCGCAGTGGGGCACGCGCCGAGCAGGCGGCGAAGGTCTTTGACACCACCAGTTTAGAGCAATTTCATGTGTTGCGCGGAGGCATCACTGCCTGGGAACAAGCACAGAAGCCCGTGAACCGTGGGCCGCAGATCTGGAGTATGGAGCGACAGGTACGTGGCGTGGCCGGATCACTGGTCCTGCTGAGTGTGCTGGGCTCCCTGTTTGTCTGGAAGCCACTGGCCCTGCTGGCAGGCTTTGTGGGTGGTGGATTAGCCTATTCTGCCCTGACGGATACCTGTGGGATGGCAATGGTACTCAGCAAGCTTCCCTACAATCGTTCCGTGAGTTGTGATGTACGAGACGTGGTGAAACAGTTAAACGCTTCAGCATAACGTAAAGATTGGTCTTGAAAGAAGAGGAGAAGAGAGAAATGCTTCTACGTACCTTGTATGATGAGTCATTAGCCCAGGCGAGCTACGTTGTCGGGTGTCAGGCCACGGGTGAGGCGCTAATCATTGATCCGAATCGCTCCCTTGATCAATATATCGAACTGGTAGAGAGGAAGGGGTTGCGCATCACGGCCGTAACAGAGACGCATATCCATGCGGATTTCGTCTCGGGAGCACGTGAGTTGGCCCGGCGAACGGGTGCACAACTCTACCTTTCTGATATGGGGCCTGCTGAGTGGAAATACAGCTATGCAGCGGAGGCTGGAGCGATATTGCTGAAGGATAAGGATACCTTTAAAGTTGGCAATATTCTGGTCCAGGCGTTGCATACGCCGGGCCATACTCCGGAGCATTTGTCCTTTCTGATCACAGATACCGCCGGGGCAAATGAGCCGATTGGTCTGTTTACTGGTGATTTTCTCTTTGTGGGAGATGTTGGTCGTCCTGACCTGTTAGAGCGTGCAGCAGGTGTGCAAGGAACCATGGAAGATGGTGCTCGTCAGTTGTTCCGTTCCATTCAGGTGGCCCGTGAACTACCCGACTACTTGCAAATCTGGCCCGGTCATGGCGCGGGCAGTGCCTGTGGCCGTGCCCTGGGTGCGATTCCGCAGACGACCATAGGGTATGAGCGACGTTTTAACTGGGCCTTCGCGATCAAAGACGAGGAAGCATTTGTCCAGGCTATCTTAGAGGGACAACCTGAGCCCCCCTTCTACTTTGCGCAGATGAAGCGGGTCAACAGAGTTGGTCCTGCACTGCTTGGTGAGTTATCAACGCCACCCGTAGAAACAATCGAGCAGTTGAAGGCGCAACTGGCTGATCACGTGAGAGTGATCGATACTCGGCCGGCCGATGCGTATGCGGCGGGATATATTCCCGGTACCATAAATATCCCACTCAATGGCTCATTTCTCTCCTGGACAGGCTGGCTGCTATCATATGAGCACCCGTTTGTCCTGATCGCTGATCAAACAGAGGTGATTGAAGCGCAACGAAAGTTGAGCCTGATCGGGCTAGAACAGATTGCGGGCTATCTCCCAGTGGCGGTAATCCAGCAGTGGAAAGAGGCGGGATTACCACTGGAGCACCTGCACAAAATGGATGCGGTCTCAGTGCGCCAGCGCATCGAACAGGGAAACCTACCTGTGCTTGATGTCCGTGGGGCCAGCGAATACGAAGCAGGACACCTGAAAGGTGCGCTTAATATCCCCCTGGATACCTGGAGCAGCGGTTGCAAGAGGTTCCAGCGCAACAGGAGTTTGTCGTGCATTGTCAGGCTGGTAGTCGTTCAGCTATCGCCGCCAGTATCCTGGCCGCGCATGGTTTCAGCCAGCACATTGATATGGCAGGTGGTTTTGCCGCCTGGGAGAAGGCAGGCCTGCCTGTAGAAAAAGAGCGTCCAGTCACAGCAGGACAGCACTAGTATCTACCGATCCGGAGGTGAAACGAGAGGCCGGGGTATGCCCTGTGGCCTCGCCGTTTACCCGGGTATGAGAAGAAGAAAAAGGAAAACATGGACCCATTGTCATTATTGCTGATACTTGTGCTTGGCGCTCTGATTGGTCTGGCGCTCGGCGCCTTAGGAGGTGGCGGCTCGATCCTCACCATTCCTATTCTGGTCTATATTCTAAGGTTGGACACCCATACGGCAGTGACGGCTTCACTGGTGATTGTTGGTATGAATGCTCTGTTTGGTATGGTCCTTCATTACCGGGCCGGACATGTGCGAATAAAGAAATCGCTGCTCTTCGGGGCCTATGGCCTGGTTGCCTCTTATATTGGCGCCCGTCTCTCCTCGCTCCTCCCTGGTCCGGTGCTGCTCATGCTCTTTGGCTTATTGATGTTGGTTATTGCCCTCATGATGCTGCGCCCGAAGAAGCCAATACAGGAAGGAAGACAGCAATCCTGGTGGATGACATTGCTTGGCGGACTCGGGGTTGGATTTTTGACCGGCTTTCTTGGGGTTGGCGGCGGTTTTTTACTTGTGCCGGCACTGGTCTTATTCCTGGGCATGACGATGCAAGATGCGGTAGGATCTTCCTTACTGGTCATCGCGATAAATAGCGTCGCAGGTTTGCTTGGCCACCTGAATAGCGGCCCACTTCCCTGGCTAGAAATCATCATCTTCGCCGCGGCCGGTTTGATTGGATTACTGGCAGGAACCAGCCTGACGAAAAAAATTCCCGCTCAGCGCCTGAGCCAGCTTTTTGCGGCCTTTGTACTGGTGCTGGCAATCGTCGTACTGAGCATCAACATCCCGGCGGTACTGCACTATTTCTCATGATGAAAGGGCCTGGTAGCCGCCGCCGCAAAGATCGGCGGCGGCCTTAGCGGCTTCATTGTCATGTTTTATAGAGGAAGAAGTAAAACCTGCCCTGATTAAGGTTGCCTATTAACAAACTCTGTTGCGTTGCAATACGGCCTGGCTGTGCGTGCCCCCACAGGATCCAACCATCTGCGGCATTAACCCCGATCAATTTTCCTCCCTCCTCCCCTGCTATCACCGCAGAACAGTGTCGTGGCATTGAGCACTGGCTTACTCCGCATACGATGCTTGTGACGGGGTACATGCGGATACGAGAGGAACCTTCCATGCACGCACAAAAAGAGCAAGATTGGAGAATTTTTTTCTGTGCATTGGCAGTAGATATGAGTCATCCCGAATTTTTGAGGAACATTTCTAGCCGGAAAGAAAGAGAGAAAACCGGAAAAGTAAGAACTAGGCAAAGAGGGGTCTCCTGAGTTAAACTGTTAAAAATTCAACTGACAGCAAAAAACCAGGAGGCCCCCAACTCATGCCATTTCAGTATGACATACTTCAACCCGAGGAACAAGATGCGCAGAGAGCATCACAGGAATTAGCTCAATTGCTTGAAGAATTTCTTATGCCACTTTTGATTGTGCTTGATAGGCTGATAGATAAGAGGTTAGTGCGAACGTTAGTACAGGTATGCGTTGCAATTATTCGTTTCAGAAATAACAAGCAGGGACTACTTTTGAGTGAATTAGGTTCCTACCTCGATGGATATGCGCAGCAATCAAAAACAGCGACTGCTGGAACGAAGAGAGTGGGAAACCTGCTTCGCTCCATAAAATGGAATTTTTTGCAGATAGATCACTATTTACTAGAAGAAGCTGATAAAGAGGTGACACGTATGAGAGAACAAGGGAAAAGGATTATTTGCCCTTGGGATGAGAGTGTCATAGAAAAAGCAGAAAGCGAGAAATTAGAAGGAATCTGTCCAGTAACTTCTAGTAAAGCGAAAAGATTGCAGCGCTCAAAAAAAGGCCTGGTCTTTAATTTTCCACCAAAGAAAGCGATTACAGTGGCAGGAATGCAGTGGACAGCAGCATTGATCATAGGAATGGAAGGAAGGGTAAAAGTAGCAGTGATGAGCTGGTGGACTACCAGAGGTGATGATGCGACAAAGTTAAGAGAACAACAAGAAAAGTTATTGAGAAAAGTTGTTCGGAAATGGGGGATCAGCTCCTTCACATATTTGATCGTGGAGCAGCATCAGGCCCTTGGATACAAGTGTTACAGAAATTACGTGTGCGTTTTGTGATTCGCTGGAAAAAAGGGCATTTCTTTTTCAATGAGAAAGGGGAAAAGAAGAAATTATGGCAGATTGGATTACATAAAAAGTATTTATCTCATAAAGAAATACGTGATAGCCATACTGGTGAAAAGATGCCTTGTGATGTTTGGTGGGCGCCGATATGGCATGAGCAATACGAGTATCAACTTTATCTCGTAAAAGTTCGCGTGAATAAGAAAGTCTGGTATCTGGTAACTAATGAGCGTATTCGAACTGCAGAGCAGGCTTGGGAGATTGTTTTTGCTTATCGGAGACGTTGGCAAATAGAACTCGTATTCCGCTATGGAAAGAGTGAGCTGGCGATGGAGAGTCCGCGTTTGTACGCGATGGAAAACCGACTCAAGCTGTTAGGTATCGTGACACTTGTTTATGCTTTTCTCCTCCATTTACTCACTCCTATCCACGGGGATCTTGTTGAAATGATCTTGCATTTGAAGTGCAAAAGAACCGGAAAGCGATGCAAAAAAGCTATTGCACCGCTTTACCGCTTACGTTGGGCGATCAGCCGTCTGTGGGACGACTATCGTCCAAGCCTTGGCTACCTTTTGGCTCCCAATATCCAGACATTACAGTCTTTGTCAGATAAAAGGTGTTAGAAAAGCATCCCGAAAATTCGGGATGACTCATACACACGGAAGGAGAACACGATGGGAGCGGGAGGGGAAATGATGTGTGTTGTGCGGACAGATGACACGAACGAGTAATCGTGGCACGGCAAGCCACGTCATCCCGGTGAAACCTCAAAATTGGACCCATGTATTTCTTTTCGGCGTATTATGATGACCAAGCGACCAGGAGTTGACGCTCTCATACAGGCGGGCGAACGCCTCAATAGGAAAATGGCAGAGTGAACTCGGCTCCTCTTTCAATCTGTTGAATTCAGAAACACAAACCGGAGCTATCACATGAATCTTGTTTTCTCCAGTACCACCCAGTTGGCTGCCGCCATCCGGGCAGGTCATGTTTCAGCCACAGAAGTACTGCAAGCGCATTTGGCGCAGATTGATGCACATAATCCCACGGTGAACGCCGTCATTACGCTTGATGCCGAGCATGCATATGAACAAGCGAGGAAAGCAGATGAAGCCCTGGCTCGTGGTGAGCATTGGGGGCCGCTGCATGGCGTCCCCTTTACATTGAAAGATGCTCATGCGACAGCGGGCATGCGCACCACCACCGGGTTCCCACCACTGGTCAACTACGTACCCAGGAGGATAGTACCGTTACCGCACGCATCAGAGCGGCAGGCGGTATTCTCATGGGGAAAACGAACGTGGCTATGATGCTGGCCGATTACCAATCCGCAAATCCCATCTTTGGCCGCACCAATAATCCCTGGAATGTCGAGCGCACGCCGGGCGGTTCCAGTGGCGGAGCGGCAGCGGCGCTGGCTGCTGGGATGACTCCGTTTGACATTGGCACTGACCTGTCGGCTTCGATCCGCATTCCAGCACATTTTTGTGGTGTGTTTGGTCTGAAGCCCACTGAACAGCGTGTCCCCCTCACCGGTCTGATTCCTGGTCTTCCGGGGCCCCGACCTATACGCATCATGTCCTGCATCGGGCCAATGGCGCGGACCGTCGAGGATCTGGCACAGCTGTACGCGATCATTGCCGGGCCAGATGGACGGGATACCGAAGTAGCGCCGGTACCAGTTGAAGAGGTACCACAGTTGACACTCAAGAACCTGCGGATTGCCTTCGCGCCAACGTTTCCAGGCATTCCGGCCACGGCGGAGATCCGTACGGCGGTAGAAGAGCTGGCGAAGCAGCTCGCACCGCTGTGTGCAGCGGTGGAAGAAGCGACACTGCCACAGGTGGATTTCAACCAGGAAGGAGCAAGAGCTGGGACATTGATCGGTATGATGACAGGAGCATTCCAGCCGGAAGAGCAGGAACGGCCCACCACTCTGGCCCACTACCTGGAGGCACTGCATTTCCGCGATCAGTCTATTCTCGCCTGGGAGCGCTTCTTTGAAACGTGGGATATACTGCTGTGCCCCCCCTCAATGGTAACAGCGTTTCCGCACTGCGAACCAGCATCACCGCTACACGTTGACGGCCAGGATGTCAACTACTATCTGACCGCCGCCCATGGCACCGTCTTCAATTACACCGGCCACCCGGCAGTCGTGCTGCCGTATAAACAGGATCGTGATGGTTTGCCCATCGGGATACAGATCGTCGGAAAACGTTGGAGTGAAGCGAGCCTGCTGGCGATAGCAAAAGCCCTCACGGAAGTAACCGGAGCATTCCAACGACCACCGGGCTACTAACACCAGTCGCTCCAAAACAACGTGTCGTCATCCCATTGCATCGTCAAGAGAGATGGGCCAACCGTTGAAGTGCGCGAGAGTCTGCGTGGCTCTCGCGCACTTCAACGCACCAGCAGGATAACTCCCTACTTCATTGCTGTACCCAACAACAATTCTGCTGGTGCCACGATCCCCTGCGATCCCTCAAATGGACGCACAGCTTGTTGTACTTCCTCCTGCACGCGCTGCCTTGACACTGGATCAAGCTGTTGCAGGGCCTCCTTGAACGGGGTCCCCACCAGGTGGTGAGCACCTCGAAATGGAGCGGCCCGCAATTTTGAACAGATCAATGCCTTCGACAGCGGGTGTAACCATCAGTATCCTTCCGACAAGGGGGGGTCTACAGGACGCAATTTACATACTTCAGCGGCCCCTGGTCATGAGGCGAACATCGGACTATTCTCAAAATTCGCCCGAACGCTCATAATTGGCTCAGACCAGTAACAACGATCAGTGGTTTTTTGCGCTCCTGTGGAGGTTGGACTATTGTCGCAAGAAGTGTCACGCCAGAGGCTCTGGCCATCACTCATACGGAGCGCGGATAGTTTGAGCCCTCCTGTTTTATTGAGGAGGAAGTAAAACTTGCCCTGATTGAGGTTTCCTACTAACAAACTCGGTTTCGCTGCAATAGCGCTCTGCCACAGGATCCGACCATCTGCTGCATTGAGTGAGATCAATTTTGCTTCCCCATCTCCTACTATGCTCTTTTGTAGCACAGCCAGCAGAGATGTTTGATCAGCGTACACCGCAATGCCCTGATTCTGATACGGCCATCTCAGGGTAGTTTTACCCGTCGCGAGGGAAACTGCGGTGATTCCCCAACTATCACCGCAGAACAATGTCGTGGCAGTGAGCACTGGCTTACCCGTATATGTTTCTGATGACGGGGTACATGCGGATACGAGAGGAACCTTCCATGCAAGCTGTCCATTTTCAAGATGAAGGGCGATGAGGTGGTTGCCATCGGAAGATTGAGCGATTACGAGGCCCGATCCTATAATCCTGGTATACGTCTTGAGAAGGTTACTCTGCCAGAGGACCTTTCCGGTGAGAACGTCAAGTGCACAAAGAGGTAGTGATACATTGAGCGAGTCAGCACAATTTGTGAGTAGGTAGCGTCTGTCATGATAACGGCTAAGTTGAAAATTATATAAAGGCGATTGAGAATACCATAGCAGCGCGCCATCGCTACGCCGCATAGCCTCATGAGCAGTGATGATGAGGTCATCGATGCCATGTATGAGCGTGGTAGAGGTAATGGTTGTCGTCTTACACCAGAGCTCGCTGTTCGTCAACAGGTCTCTGGCGCAGAGTTGGTGTGCGCTCTTGGTTGGGTCTTTAATAGTGTAGAAGGTATGCCCGAAGAGCGATCCAGGGTGAGCCATTTCATCATTCGGCAGATGATAGGCGTTCAGAAGAGTGCCGTCGCTACTCCGAATCCAACAAATATCAGTGAAAATAGGGCTAGAGGTTCGCGCGAATATGCTCCTGCGAGGTTGCGGTTGCGTGATCATAAGAGGTATCGCTGCTGGCCATGTGTATGCCAGAGGATCATGAGGGGGATGCGCCATAGTTGAAGTACATGTGGGCTGCAATGTTCTATGTAGAGACTGATAAACTTGCGTGTAAACAAGAGTACAGACACTGCAGCATGCTACCAGGGAAGCAATAAGAATGGAACAAATTATTATTAATATAACATTATGCTTTCTTCTGGGTGGAGGCACATACATCGCTTTTCCCTCACTCTTAAATCAAAATCCCTTTGTGAATACTACGCAGATTACGCAAGTAATCTCTCGACTTACACCTTCCCTTTTGTATCCAGCTCTATTTAAAGTCTGGTTTCCACATTACTGGTGAGATTTTTACCTTTGAGCGTGCTTGAACGTGTCAAAGAGCAAAACCTGCATAGGATTGATAATATCAATACCACCAATCAATGACGATCGTACCCTTTCAAGAGAATCGTCGCCGGATTGAGGCAGGGGATGCCCGCCATCCTGATCAACGCTAAGGCATGACGGTATTCTGGTTGTGGTTTGATGCGGTGCTCCTACTCGCCAGACTGTTTATCGCACTCATGCACAAAGTGCCAGCGAACCACACACTCTCCATCGAAGAGATCAATGGTGCGCCAGCACTTCTATGCCACATCGATGCACAACTCAACTGGGTCTTAGCCCTTGAGCTACGCGGTAATAGCATCGTAGGACTACGCAGCATCCTCAATCCCGACAAGCTAGCATTCCTACAACACCAACTGGAAACGTAGCCGTGAAGGCTAATACGTTTCACGTAAGCCTTTTTCTGGACGAGATTGACGAAAGCATCTGAGCCGATCAGAGGCCCAGTGACTTCAAAGGATCAAGAAAAGCGAACAGGTAGGTTCGACCCTTTGGGTCGATTCGTGCCTGCATAATATCCGTGCTTGACCATGAGCAAAGCCTCTTCACGCCTTGCTTCACCGCTTTTTCACTTGCCTGATCCTGCGGAGGTGAGGGTATCGTGGAGGCAACCGAATCGACCCAAAGGGTCGAACTACACGTTTTTCCTCTCTTGATCCTTTGAGAAGGTGTTCCTTCACCGTCATGCTATCATTTCAGCCATTCAATCCTTAAGTGAAACGTATTGGCCGTGAAGGCAGCCGCTACAATAGGAGCGCCTGCAGGTCTGGGATGGCTTGCTCGTTATGCTGGAATTGAATGGCTTGCATGCCAACCTAGCGGGCGGCGACGACAAACGGCATGCGATCATCGATAAACAGGCATGCTTCAACTGGCACGTCCAGACGCCGGGCGGCCAGTTGATAGATCTCAGGTCGTGGTTTATGCAGGAGTTCTTCAGCTGAAATGATGATCAGATCTACCACTTGATCCAGTTGAAATTGTTGTGTGACCAACTTACGTACAGACGAATTTCACTTATATGTGAGTGAAATTCGTCGCGGGCGGTGATTTACCCTTTGACAACCACAATCGGCTTCAAACGTACGACCAGACTTGCTAATCCAGCGTTGTGGACAACGTTAACAACTTGCTGAGCATCTTTATAGGCCTGGGGCGCCTCTTCTGCCAATAAATTCTTACTGTGGGCGCGGATGGTCACGCCTTTACTTTCGAGCTGCTGGATCAACTCCCTGGCGCCTACGGCCTTTTTGGCGGCGGTACGGCTCATGCGGCGTCCAGCACCGTGGCAGCAGGAGCCGAAGCTCTGTTGCATGGAGTTGGGACCACCCACCAGCATAAAGGAGTAACGTCCCATGTCGCCGGGAATCAAGACCGGCTGGCCAACACTGCGATACTTTTCAGGGATAGCCGGGTGGCCAGCCGGAAAGGCCCGGGTAGCTCCCTTACGGTGGACACAGACTTTCCTGAGCTGACCATCAATCTCGTACTCCTCGATCTTGGCGATGTTATGGCAAACATCATAGACCAACGGCATATCTTTCGCTTTGGCTTTACGGCCGAAGACGGTCTTGAAGGCCTGACGCACGCCATCCATCAACAGCTGGCGATTAGCCCAGGCAAAGTTCGCACCACACGCCATCGCCCCCAGGTAGTCCTGTCCCTCCTTTGACTGGATCGGCAGGCAGGCCAGCTGGCGATCAACCAGATTATAACCATAGTCCCGCTGCTTCGACTCAGCTAGCTTGATGTAGTCTTCGGCCACTTGATGTCCCATTCCCTTGAGCCGCAGTGCAGAGTCACGACAATCTGACCTTTGCGGCCGATGCCCATGGCGTCCGCAGCGTCTTGATTGTAGATATGATCGACCATCTGGACCTCACAGAAATGATTGCCGGATCCCAGACTTCCAAGTTGCTTGCGACCCCGTTGGATCGCATGCTTACTCACCGCGCTGGGATCAGCACCTTCCAGGCAGCCACGCTCTTCCGTCATGTCTATATCTTCAGCAAAACCATAGCCTTCATCGACGGCCCACTTTGCACCCTGGACCATCACGTCGTGCATTTCCTGTTCCGTGAGCTGGCGCATACCATCCGTCCCAACTCCCGAAGGCAAATTCTCAAACAAACGATCAGCCAATTCCACCACTCGCCTTTGACCTGATCGTATTGCAAGTCGGTGGCGAGCAGGCGGACACCGCAGTTGATGTCGAAGCCGATGCCACCCGGGGAGACAACACCTGTTTCAGCGTCGGTGGCGGCCACACCACCCACGGGGAAGCCATAGCCCCAGTGGATGTCGGGCATACCAAGCGAGTATCCGACGATGCCGGGCAGACTGGCGACGTTGGCGACCTGCTGGAGCGCGTTGTCATTTAAGATCATCTGGATCAGTTCGTCGTCGGCATAGATCATGCCAGGCACATGCATGGTGTCACTGTAGCGCCGGGGAATCAACCAGCGGTTGCCGTCAAGGCGCTCTAAAGGAATATTCGTACCCAAACTGTTTTTTCTCCTCAATGTATATAGGAAACAAGGCTCCCGATGCGCTGGCTCCCCCTCTTCCGGCTTCGGATATGGAGGAGAAGAACAGGCGCACCGGCAGCGCTTATTTATTATTGGTCGGTGTAATCTGTTTTTGTGCCAAACAGGTAGCTGTCACTGACATATTTCAAAATGACGCGGCCGGTTTTCGGATGGATGCGCTCGACCTGTGGCCGCACCACGAGCCCTTCGCGGATATGGGCATCGTCTGTCAGTAGTAAGGTTTTGCCTTCGCTATAGCTTTTCACGGTCGACAGATCAAAAGGTATCATGGCCACAACTGGTACGGTCTCGACACCATATTGCTGGCAGAGAGCCACAAAGTCGGGCCAGTTATGGTAGTGACCGTCAACCATCAGGTCAAAGGCGCGGAATCCCAGGCTGCCAGCTTTATGCCCATAGTGAAAGGACTGAATCTTGCTCCCATAGACCTCACCAAACAGGATCACCTGCCGATAGCTTTTGCCGAGCTCTTCGAGTAAGGTGCGCACTGGCTCCAGGGCCAGCGGAGACCAGTAGATGCTGCTGGCAAAAGCGTCCTCAGCGGGCCGCTTACGCCGCACCATTTTCGAGCCGGCCATCAGCTCACCCTCGATCAGAGCAACCCTACATTGCGTGCCGTGGACCTTCTCGCTCAGGAAGACGGGCTCACCATCCTCAAAAATGTCCGGATAGTTGCGCATATTCTCGATCTCGGTATAGGCCACGAACAGCGGGTGCTGCTGCTCGGCATCACCAGGACCAGGCCGCACCGGTGGCTCGTATTTCGTGGCCCCATAATGCTCGGCCACGTTCAAGCCTATTTCCCAGTTCTCATCATCGGGCCGGACAGCCAGCCCAAAGGATGGCTCACCCCGCAGTTTGGCACAGCGGATGCGCTGCTTCGATAAGTAGCGCGTAACGCCGAAGTGCTCACTGGTCTCAAGTGGCAGGACCGTATCAATTAGAAAATAGACAATCTTGTCCCCTTCCTGATACTCGCCCTTTTTAACCACTAACTGCCAACCCAGCACCTGGGCCAGTTCCAGGGCATCAGCGTTACTATGTGGTGTAAGTTTTTCAATTACCGTCACAGGTACAATCAGACTACTCATAGCATTCCCTCGCTTTCCAGTGTCTGTTATTTGTAAAAATCAGCCTAAAAAATTCCAGCATGATAGAAGAGCATGGAGATATAATCCAAAAACCATGCATATAAAGAAGTTCCGGGTCGGATTGTGATCGGTTAGAAGTGATGAGAAACGCACAATACTGGCTGCCAATCAAGCAACCTGCTATGCAATCGTGTAGGCATAGTTAATCCAGGATGGGCGGCATTCACGATTGTCTTTTTACGCGCTAGATATCAAAGATGATCCGGGCCTGATAGCCATCGGCTATGTGGGTGATGGCGGCCTCATGCCAGGTGACGGCTTTGATCGCGCTGCTCAGGTCGTGGCGCTGGCGGTCATATACTTCGCCTTCGGCCCGACCTCGGACTTGCGTTTCGCTGATCGCTTCAATGGTGAAGGCGCGAAAGAGGAGATAATCAGTATCGAAGAGAAAGATCAGTTCGTTGAGCCAGGCGATAAGCAAGGAGATGGGATCATGTCCTCAACGCTGATCTGGCGGCTAGTTGTGATACGTAACTGTTCGGGAGCAACCATCAAACTCTCCATGCCTTCGGCGGCATGTATAAAGAGCTCTTCAAGCGTAGACCCGTAGGCGTGTATCCCTATGTCCGCGGTATGTTCGAATACTTCATAAGGCTTTCGCATTATCAAAATGCTGCGTGGGCATTATATGCTCCAGGCAGCGAACTACGACGACCTGCAACCTCTGCATATCGATACGCATATCCACTTGCTTGCATAATTACCCTGCCTTTCATTAACTAAAGTATTCATGACACTATTTCAGAATACGCAATTATTTGCTATTTGTCAATACATAAATGACCTGATTCCGCACAATTTAGCTGCTCACGCAAAAACTCGTCGCAAAGCTCTATCATGCTCATAGTTTGCCAATAAAAAAGGGATACAGGAGCGGTAGCCCTGTATCCCTGGGAAAGCGCCTCGGATTTTTATGCGTGGGTCTTCTGGTGAGCCCAGAATTCGAGGAGGTCGCTTTTGGTGACGATACCTTCGAGGACGTCGTCACGCATGACGGCGACGGCGGAGGTGCAGTCGTTGAAGACATGGTAGGCGTCTTTGGTGGCGGTATGCGCATCCAGGATTGGGAAGGCGTCGCCCTGGATCTCGCCAACGGCACAGGTGTCGAGTGGCTCACCACTGGCCAGACGGCGCAGCAGCAGATCTTCGGTCAGGCTGCCGATCATGCGGCCATTTTCCATGACCGGGGTCTGGCTGATACCATAGCGGCGCAGCAGTTCTACGGCGTCGGCGACGGAATCGCTGGGCAGGACACTGACGACGAGTGGCATGCTGCGGGTATGCGTGCGGCGATAGGTCAGCACATCAGCCAGGGATGGCTGGTCGCTTTCAGCCTGCACGAGCAGATCATTCTCACGCATCCAGGTCTCATTGTACTGCTTGCTGAGGTAGCCACGGCCGGTATCCGGTAGTAGGATCACCACAACATCATTGGCGGTCAGGCGTTTCGCGTAGGTCAGACCTGCACCCAGGGCGGTACCGCCCGAGCCACCAGTCAGGATACCCTCTTCACGCGCCAGACGCTGTGCCCAGTGGAACGAAGCGCGATCATCGATGCGGATCACATCATCCACCAGATCAGGATTATAGTTGCGTGGGAACATATCCATGCCGATACCTTCCACCTTATAGGGCTTAGGGCTATCGCCAGAATAGACTGATCCCGGAGGATCCGCACCAATAATCTGGATCTTCGGATTGACCTCTTTCAAGTAACGCGCAGTACCAGAAATAGTGCCGCCGGTACCAATGCCAGCCACAAAGGCCGTCACTTTACCAGCCGTAGCACGCCAGATCTCGGGTCCGGTCGAAGCATAGTGGGTCGCTGGATTAGCTGGATTAGAATACTGGTCAGGACAACAGGCCCCGGGAATCTCATCGGCGAGTCGGTAGGCGACATTTTTGTAGTAATCAGGTGAGTCGTGGGTTGCACTACTCGGACAGATCACCACCTCCGCCCCATAGGCGCGCAGCAGGCTACGCTTCTCTTCACTCGCCTTGTCCGTCATGACAAAAATACAGTGGTAGCCCTTGATCGCCGCAGCAATCGCCAGACCATGTCCTGTATTACCACTGGTTGGCTCAACAATAGTACCACCGGGCCGCAGCAGGCCCTGTTGCTCGCAGTATGCAATCAGGTTGGGTCCAATACGATCCTTGACACTACCGCCTGGATTCATCATTTCCATCTTAACCAGGACAAGTGGGGGAACGTCGCTAGCAATCCGATTGAGACGTACGAGAGGGGTATTCCCGATCGCGTCGAGTACAGTTGGGAAATACTGCATATCTCCCATCGCAGGTTCTGTTGTTTCTTTCACTGATAATTGCCTCTTTGAGGTTGTATTCCTGATGAGTATGCAAGCAGCCACACAAACCAGGCAGATCGGTCCTGTGCGGCCCATTGCATAAAACTCTGGTGGTTTCCGATGTCACAAGTCTGCATTGGGATAACCCATCAGGTGCTAATGCATTGAGCATGTAATCTAGCTCATAGTATAGCACATGTCCTTTTCAGCGTCCCTGGCTAAAGCTACTTTATTCATTGTGCAACAGCTGGCGCAGCTGTTTGATTTTGGCGTCGCTACGGTCAACTTTGCGATAGGCCAGCCATAATTCGTTGGTGACTTTGTGGGCGGGCTCCCATAAAAGCTGTAGCTTTCCTGCGGCTATATGCTCATGGCAGAGATAATTCGGTAGAATACTGATGCCTGCGCCGGACTCGATTATCTGGGCAATAATGTGGAGGTCGGGTACAACAAAGGTGGCTTGAAATCCTGGTCGCTTGTTAAAGCACTGTAACCAGAAGCGACGAATAATCGGCAACTCGGCTCCATAACTGATCCATTTTTGTGTTGTGAGCCACTGCTCTATTACTGTCAGTTGCTCTATTTCTGATACAGTTGTATCAATTGTGGGTGGGACAAGATCGGGTGGTCCGACGAGACGAAAGTGTTCTTCAGCGAGCTTATGATATTCTACTTCGCGTGATGCGATCTGCTGGGCAGCAAGCACAACGTCGAGCTGGCCACGCTCCAGGTCTTCGATCAGGATGCGTGTGTCGTTGAATTGCATAATTAGACGATAGGGTAGTTGCATAAATTGGGGTAAGGCTACGGCCGAAAAATATTCGCGTGGTGCGCCACAACGCAGGACCGGAAACTCAACCCGGGCGCTCTGGATCTCCTGCGATACCTGCTCTAAGGTCTCTAGCGCCTGGACGACCTGGCTGTATAGTTGCTTGCCACGCGTGGTCGGAACCATATGCCGTGGTGCACGGGTAAACAGGGACTCACCAATCAGGTTTTCCAGTGCGGAGAGATGTTGCGTTACAGCGGGCTGGGTCAAAAAAAGCGTGCGCGCCGCTGCCGAGACGGTTCCAGCCCGGTAGACAGCCAGAAAACTACGGTACCATTCTAAATTTGCCATAAATATTTTTATACCTGACTACAGATTTTCTATTTGTATTATAGCTGACCGCGTTTTACAATGACAAGGAAGCAGGAACAGGGCTTTCCAATTCTCTTTTTGTCCCGCCTTCGGCGGGAGAAGAGGGAGGAGATGCGAGGACTGACATGCTCCCAGCATGTCTGCCATCGCGCTCCGGCAAGGAGCTGGCCGCCCTTGCATCCCCGCTTGCAACGAGAATTGGAAAGCCCTGAGCAGGAAGCAAACATTTGAGAAAGTGTAAGTCGACCTGGCACAAAAAAATACTCTCATTTATGAATAAGGAGTTAGATATATGAGTACAGCAAAACGCGTCTTAATTGTAGTGACAAGTCACGATCGCATCGACGAAAACCATCCTACCGGATTATGGTTCGAGGAGTTCGCGACCCCCTATCAGGAGTTCATCGCGCAGGGATTTGAGGTTGTCGTTGCCAGCCCACGCGGTGGCAATATTCCGATAGATCCAACCAGTGAACCAAAGCCAGAAGAGGCCGCAAAGGCTGCACAGGCCCGTGGCGTTTTGCGCAACACCCTGCCACTGAACGAAATCGCGGGAGCAGCCAAATTTGACGCCATCTTCCTGCCTGGCGGTCATGGCACCATGTTTGATCTGCCTGACAACACCAAACTACAGCAGCTCCTGGGCGAGTTCGCCGGCGAAAACAAAGTCGTCGCCGCCGTCTGCCATGGTCCGCCGGTCTCGTCAATGCACGTCTGGCCGATGGCACCCCACTCGTCGCAGGCAAAACCATCACCGCCTTCACCGACGACGAGGAGCGCGAAGTCAAATTAGACAGTGCCATGCCTTTCTTACTGGAGAGCCGCCTGCGCGAACTGGGTGGAAAATTCGTCGTGAAGCCAAACTGGGCCGACCATGTCGAGAGTGACGGAAAATTGATCACCGGCCAGAATCCACAGTCCAGCGCCAGCGTCGCCAAAGCTGTAATCGCTGCACTATAAATCTCACGGAAGGTCAACCTTCCCCTTAAGAGGAGTCAGGAGTATAATAGCTATTCCTGACTCCTCTTCTATATGTAGACGACAGGTTTCTTCCACTTTGTTTTGCCCATTCGCCAATGAAGGAAAAAGCATGCTCCAACGCTTCCGCTGGCTCTCGGATAGTATCCTTTTAGGGATTGCTGCAATCTGGGGAATGACATTTGTGCTGGTCCAGGATGCTATTGTGACCTTGCCCCCCTTCTCATTTCTGGCGATCCGCTTTGGCGTGGCCGTGCTGCTGTTGCTGCCATTGCTGCGTCGACAACCACCAGCGATCAGCGAGAGAGCAAAACATCGATCAGCGAGAATATGGATTGGCGGCAGCGTGATTGGCGGCTTTCTCTTTATGGGTTATGCGCTCCAGACCTTCAGTCTGCTCTACACTACATCCGGCAAATCAGGCTTCCTGACCGGACTCTCCGTCACACTGGTCCCGCTGCTCTCCTGGCTTGTGCTGCACACACGACCATCACGGATCTCATTGATCGGCGTGGGCTGTGCCACCATAGGGCTCTACTTATTAGCCTTTGTCGATATAAGCACCATCAATCCTGGTGATATCCTGGCCTTTCTGTGTGCCATCGGCTTTGGCTTGCAGGTCGTGTATACCGACAAGTTTTCTGATGGGCAGTCAGCCAGCCAGCTCGCTATCCTGCAACTGGCAACCGTCGCCATTCTGAGCCTGATCGCGGCCCTTCTTTTTGAGCCCTGGCAACACATCGTCCAGAGTAGGATCCTGCTGCAACCGAATGTCATCATCGCCCTGGTCATCACCGCCATCTTCGCAACCGCTATCGCCTACCTGGCCCAGACGCATATCCAGAAATACACCACCCCGACCCGCGTCGCCTTGATCTTTGCCAGCGAACCCGTCTTTGCCGCCCTCGCCGACTACTTCTGGCACGGCACCTCCCTCGGACCACGCGCCCTCATCGGCTGCATCCTCATCCTCGGCGGCACCCTGCTCACCGAACCCCCATACCCCAAACAGTAGGTTCGGCCCTTGCGGCCGATTGGTACCCTTCATGATATCCTCGCTTGACCATGAGCAAGCTGTGACGTGGTGGGCAATGCGTTATCTCGGGGGTCAGGAAATCGACCGCAAGGGTCGAACCTACTATATTTCTCGCTCAACACTACTCATGCTTCAATTTTCCGTCCAGCTTGCGTAGCTTTGGTGATAATAAGCCACCAAATCCGGCCAGAATACAGGCGATGCCAGATATACCGATGATGATTGAAGGTGATAGATAGGTTAAGAGAAAACCACCGATCATGGTTCCAAGGGGAGCCGCAGCAGTCGTAATCGCCAGGCGCGCACCAAATACCTGCCCCCGCATCGCTGGCGGGATCAGGCGTTGCAATAGCGATGTTTCAATGGGGGTATAAGGAGCCCAGGAACATGCACCCAGGGCCATACACAGCAGAGCGATAGGCAGAGAATGGCTCACCATCAGAGGAAGAAGAAATCCACCCCAGAGAATCGCGATGAGCGGCTGGGTCATTCCTGGTCGGAAACGTGTAGCCACAAAACCTGTCAGCAACGCCCCTACTACCGCCCCTACCCCGAAGCCGGTCCATAGCAATCCATAACCCTCAGCACCAGTATGCAGGATCCTTTCACTATAGAGTGGCAGCGCGGCTTCGAGGGGGCCGTACGAGAAAAAAAAGATAAAGGATAAACCCGTGAGCAGCAAAATTTCTTGCTGGCGAAAGATCAACTGAAAGCCTGCCGACCACTTCTTCTTGATCAGAGCGGCTTCTTTGAGTATGTGCAAAGGCATGGGAGGAAGCGAAAAAATGAACAGGCCCATAATAAGGAAACTTGCGGCATCAATCAATAAAGCCCAGGGCGCTCCTACCCGGTAACCACAATCCCCGCAAGAGCTGGACCAAGCAAAGCCGCAAATTGCAGGCT
The DNA here is from genome assembly GCF_008974265.1 of Dictyobacter vulcani. Lineage (GTDB taxonomy): Bacteria > Chloroflexota > Ktedonobacteria > Ktedonobacterales > Ktedonobacteraceae > Dictyobacter > Dictyobacter vulcani. Next base: position 174,761 of record NZ_BKZW01000004.1, on the reverse strand, counting down.
GGTTGAAGATAGAGCATTGGCCCGCTCAAGGCATCTTCTGCGACGAGATGAGGCAGGATCACACGAATCCCCGCTCCAGTAGCCGGGGCTAGCGCACCCGCAAGTACAGCCAGCACATAGATATGCCACAACTGCAAAACGCCCAACAGATACAGGCTGGGAATAGCCCCAATCAACAGCGCACGAACGCAGTTATCTATCCCAATGACCAGACGTGGCTGCCATTGATCCAATAATGCTCCCAACAGCGGCCCGGTAAGCATAGCAGGAAGTTGAAAGCACAAAATAACCAGGCTAACAGCAATCCCAGATCCCGTGAGTTGCAAAACAAACCACAGAAGGGCAATCAGCGTAAACTGATCACCCAGATAGGAAATACTCAGTCCCAGCCATAAACGTAGAAATGGACCAGAACGTAGTGGGCTACGATCCATTGCAATCTTAAAAGCACTAAACACAAAAATCCCTTTAAATAGCAGGTTGAAGGCCTGACAAGCAGTGCAACTAAATTTTTTGCAGTTGTGTCACGTTAGTCAGTGGAAAACGCTAGATGAAGTATAGCAGAAGCTGGCTTTGCGCAAACTGTCCGAACGACCAGCGCTTATGCCGCTACATGGCGTTGCTTACTCATACGCGAAGAGGTTGCAGCGGCAAGCGCCAATACTTTTCGGTGAAGCGCTTTTGTGACCATAAAAAACATGGTGGAGAAAAGCAGCGAATCATACGTGGAGAGGACGCCACGCCATACCGTTGAGGTTCTCTCCTTCAACGAAACGTATTGGCGGCAAGCGCCAATACGTTTCGTTTAGCGCTACGTTGAGAGATGGTTCGACGTGACCAGCAAGCCATGTGTACGTGGAGAGGGCGCCACACGCGGAGGCCGCCCTGCTGCGTTTGCGCAGGCCAGCGTGCAAGAATGATGCGCAGTGCTGTGGCGCCTACAGGGATCGTGGGTGCCGTGCCGTTGCCTGCTCGCACCGCAACGTGGTAGAAGAGCGCGTGGATCCTCCCCGTACCTTCTCGAAGAGGATCACAAACCATGATTCGTCTCGGTGTAGGCGCCACAGGCATGCGATGCTCTTTGAGCCCTCGCTCCACCATCACGCCGCATGCCGGCCTCCGCGTGTGGCGCCCTCTCCACGTACGATCCGCTGCTTTTCTCCACAACATCGTTCACAGCCACAAACGCGCTTCACCGAAACGTATTGGCGGCAAGCGCTGCCGGTACGACGAGAGGCTTGCTCATACGTGGACTGGTCGCAGCCGTGAAGGCTGCTGCTACAAGCTATAGCTGGCCATTATGGTGGTCCAGGGCTCCTGGTCGGTGTGGATGGCGTCGGGATTGGTGTGGCGGATGCGGGCGATCTCGGCGGTGAGGCGCTGGAGTGGGACGATGGCGACAAATGGACGCAGCAGGGTATCTACAGAAGCGAAACGTAGGTCGTCCTGGAACCCGGTGCCGCAGGTAAAGGTGGCCACGTCCAGGCTTTTCAGGGCTGTACGAAGTTCACGGGTCCGGCCAGCGTCGTCGAGGCTGGAAGTAATCAACACGGCCCCCATACCAGCGCGCAGCGCGGCGGGCGGTCCATGCAGGGCGTTCTCGGTCTCTATGCCTTCGGCCCACTGGTAGGTTCCTTCTTTGATTTTCAAGGCGGCCTCGGCGGCGGTGATGGCGTCGATGCCCATACCCGCCAGCAGGATCGGCTCACGTCCGGCGAGTTGCTCGGCAATAGCGACTGGAGCAGGTTCTGCCAGCGTGGCTTCAATGGCGGCCGGGATATTCTGGAGTCCTGTCAGGAACTGCTGGCCGTGCTCTCCAGACATTGTACCGACCAGTTTGGCCAGCACGGCAAGGGCGGTGGTATAGGAGACGGTGTGGGTGCTGGATAGCTCTCCAGGACAGGTACGCAGGATTACGTCGGCCTCGGGCTCGGGCGCATCGATGCTGGTAATGGCAACCGTGTAAGCTCCAAGCTCACGGGCCCGGCGCAGAGCCTCGCCAGGAAAACGCTTGGTGCCACGATGACTGACTACAACCACCTGGTGCTCACGGGTCAGTGGGGCCGTGAGAGCCAGATCATGGGCACTCAGCGCCAGCGCCAGGATGCGCCCCCCACTCAGCGTATACAGCCAGTGCGCCGCCACCCGGCAGGCGTGCAGCGAAGTACCGATCCCCGCAAAAATAAGCGGCCGACCGGCATCCAGAGTCGGCACCTCAACCTGAGCCAGCACACGCGCAATAGCCTCCGGCTGTGAAGCGATCTGTGCATCAAGCGCAAAATTCATCGTAGCAAACTCCTTCTCAAATAGTAACGGCATGCTCTTGCGGCCAATACGTTTCGGTGAAGCGCATTCTGGTCGAGATGGGGAGACCTGTCGTACGTCGAGAGGTCGCTGCGACAGGCGCTGCCGGTACGAGAAATTGGTTTATGGTTCAACGTCGACGGTGAAACCTTTAGATTTGAGGCCGGCGGCCAGGCCGAAGAGGCGGGCATCTCCCTCAACGGTCCAGAGCAGCTCGGGCTGTCGGCCCTTGCTGACGTTTTGCTCCCACTCACACTCATAGGTCCCTTGCCATTGCCGATGCTGGACCCGGCCCTGGTATTGCCAGGGATTGGCCATCGGGCGGCGGTGATTGAAACCAAAGCCCGATCCATCAACGCTGGCAAAATCTTTACTCTTGAAAATAACCTTCATTGCTCACTTGCTCCCATCTCTCGTGCACGGGGATTGCGGGAATGTCTCCCGCTCCACCGGCTATCTCTTGGATAAACATATTGCAATATTTGGTATACTGTATACGAAACGGTGCAATAAGAAAAGATATAAAATGCCATGGATGTGCTAAAAGCAACCTTCCTCTCGCCAAATAGAGGAAGCCCGTGACATACTATAGCATCTGTGTTTTTTTGATCAAGAAAGAAGGCATGATGGATTTCCTTCCGCCTGATACAACATCGATCCCGATGCTTCCGCCGCCATCACCATTTGAGCCAACAGGCGTTCCCCAGTTGGATCTAGTGTTGGGGGGAGGACTACCAAAGGGAGCACTCACAGTTATCCTTGGACCTCCTGGAAGTGGGAAGACCACTCTTGCCAGTCAGATCGCGTTCGCCACTGCTCAACGTGGAGAAAACGTCCTTTTCTTGACGGCTTTCTCTGAACCAACAAGCAAGCTCCTGAATCACCTGCGTTCCTATCGCTTCTTTGCGGCAGACCTGATTGGCCGTAACGTACAGGTGTTTAGTATACAACAATTTTTTCCATCGGAAGGTCCCATCACGGAACAGGAGATTGTGGCAGAAGTGCGCCGTATAAAGGCGAGCATCATAGTAATTGATGGCTTCCAGGGGTTACACGATCAGGTGATCGCTTCTGTAGCCACCCGCCACCTGCTCTATAATCTTGGCACACAACTAAGCCTGCTTGGCACAACCACACTTGTCACAGCGGAGGCAGATCCGCACGATGCAACGCTCTTTCCTGAAATGACCACTGCGGATGTACTGATCGGGCTCTACAATACATTGCCTGGCGGACGCACCCATCGCGGCCTTGAAGTGATCAAAACACGAGGGAGAGCACCATTATCAGGTCTCCATGGTTTGTCGATCAACGAGCGAGGGATAGAGGTTTTCCCACGATTGGAAACACGGCTGGCGCAGCCGTTCCAGATGGGCTGGAATAAGAAGCCGCCTGCAACCACGCCAGCCAAACGAGCAACCTTCGGATTACCAGAACTTGATACCTTACTGGGTGGCGGCTTGACCCGCCAGACAGGAACGGTCCTGGTGGGAAACCTGGGAACGGGTAAGACATTTCTCGCGCTCCAATTTCTCCTCGCAGGGGTGGAACAAGGAGAACCGGGGCTTTTCCTTGGCTTTCGCGAGACAGCGGACCAGATGGTGCAAAAATCAGTGGGCTTTGCGTGGAGCCAACAGTTGCAGAACGCGTTGTCTCCCAACGGGGGATTGACCTTCCACCACTGGGATCCGGTTGAATTAGACCCCGATCATGTCGCCACAGAACTGCTGGATGCTCTGGAGCAAACCGGCACACGGCGTCTGGTCATTGATAGTATTACTGAATGGGAGCGAGTTATCCAAAGAAGCAGTGGAGCCGAACGTGTTCCCGATTATCTGGCGGCATTCCTGAGCATCTTACGGGACCAGGGTGTGACGCTGCTCGTGATCAAAGAACTAACCCAGAGCGTCAACACATACCAGGATTTCTCAGTGGATGAACTGACATTGCTCACAGAAAATGTGATATTCGTACAACAACTCATTTATCAAAAGCAATTCCAGCGCATTCTCTCCGTGCCAAAGATGCGCTATTCTGCTCACGATGAAACGCTCCGCAATTTTCTGATTCGGGCACCCGAAGGGGTACGTGTGCTGGCACCCAATGAGAGTGAACGGGACACCTTAATCAGAATAGCAGAACAACAAGCATCCGTCCCAAAAAGAGTGTCCCATCCGCAGAGGAGTTCCCTCTCAGAACAAGGACAAGACTAAGAAAGAAGTGTGCACATTTGCATGAAGAAATACCCATCGTTTTGATTGTTGACGATGACATACCGATTACTGAGGTGCTGGCGCTGGTGGTCCGGGAACTCGGTTACCAACCTCTGGTTGCCTTTAATGGACAACAAGCGCTGAACATCGCCCGTGAGCATTGGCCTGCGCTGGTGCTCACAGACTTGATGATGCCGGTATTGGACGGGGAAGGTGTAGTACGAGGATTACATAAAGAAGCAAGCAAACGGGACACGACACCACCATACATCGTAATGCTTACCGCGGCCAAACTATGGTCTGAGGTATCTTTGCCTGTAGACGCGTTCATCTCTAAACCATTTGAGGTCGAGCAAATTGAGCAACTCATTCGCAGCTTCCTTCCACCGGCCGATTCCCCTAATCGCACTCATTTCCAATCACTATTCATAGTAGCGATGCCAGCGGCCATCCAGGGCCGTCAATTTTGGCGGTGAAGGCCAAAAGCGAAACAAAAGAAAATAAAAGAACGTATCATTACACGTAGATGTACAGCGGAAAAGCTGTCGTTGCTAACAAGCGGCCATTGTCTTCCCACTGGTGGGATAATTGGACCGAGACATTTTTAATCTACTAGATAAGAGAGAAAGAACCCATGCCAAAACTGGTATTCTGGATCGATGTTGATAATACATTGCTCGACAATGATGGAATTAAGGACAAGCAGAACGAGTTTCTGCAAGCAGAACTGGGACCAGAGCTGACAAAGCTCTACTGGGATATCTATGAAGAGGTGCGTGAGGAACGCAGTGTGGTGGATATTCCTCTGGCCCTGGAGCGCCTGCGCGAGCGCGTGCCGCAAGACAAACTGGACGAGCAGACCTATCAGCATACGCTGTCGATGTTCCATAATTATCCTTTTGCCCAGGCATTGTATCCACATGCCATCGAGACCGTCCATTATTTAAGTTCCTTAGGAACCGTAGTAATCGTCTCCGATGGCGACCTCGTGTATCAGGCGGAGAAAATTTTCAATAGTAATCTGGCCGAGGCCGTCGAGGGACACGTCATGCTCTTCGTACACAAACAAGAACATCTCGACGAGATCCGCCAGCGTTATCCCGCCGACCACTGGACCGTCATCGACGACAAGCCCCAGATCCTGTTTGACATCAAGAAATTGATGGGTGATGACGTCACCACCGTCTTTGTGCGCCAGGGCAAATATGCCAGAGAAAGCTTCCCGGAAAACTACACACCCGACATGGACATCAACCATATCGGCGACCTCCAAAAATATCCCGGCAAACGCTTCTGGCAACAACACGATATCGCCTCATCGTAATCCTCTATCAGACATCATTTGATGGAGAAGCAGGCGTCAACCCGGGCATGCACGAGGCGCCAACCCGGGGATACAAGGGGCGTCAACCCGGGGATACAAGGGGCGCCAACCCGGGCATGCACGAGGCGCCAACCCGGGCATGCACGAGGCGCCAACCCGGGGATACAAGGGGCGTCAACCCGGGGATACAAGGGGCGTCAACCCGGGCATGCACGAGGCATCAACCCGGGCATGTACGAGGCGCCAACCTGGGGATACAAGGGGCGGCGAGCCCCTTGACTGGGGGATCGGGGGCTGTGCCCCGGCATCTCCCCCCATCCCGCCCGCGTAGCGGGCGCACAACCCATCAAACGAAGTTTGACATATAGTAGGTTCTTGCTTGCTGTGGTATAGTAGGGATAGCTGTTGTAAAGAAATGCTTTTTCTGCATTTATATTCATAGCTGGGAGCCTTTATGAGACAGCACGCTATTCCTTATCTGGCATTGGAAAAGACGGCGCAGGAAGCACTGTTAGAGGATGTATCACAGCGCGCGGAGATTGAGGCGTGCGGGGTGTTGCTAGGGCGCATGGATACTGATGGCAACTGGCTGGTGGAGCAGGCACAACCATTACAAAATACGGCCGGCTCACCAGTGTATTTTGAGTTTGAGCCAGGCGAGTTACTGGAAACCGAGATGCTACATTCCGGTGAAGTTATCGGCGTGTACCATAGCCATCCCACCGGCTTTCCCCGCGCCAGCCAGACAGATCGGGATAATATGCAGCGCGTCAATCAGGAGCAGCAGATTCCCTGGGTCTGGCTGATCATTAGTGGTCCCTTCGATGCGGCATTCCTGCAACGGGCCCGTGGTTCACTGGAAGCGGCCCCACTGATTGCCTATCACCACTTTGATCGCGAAGGCCTGAAAAATATCCCGATCCATCTCTCATGAGCCTGCTTGTTTGCTGCACCATCAGCAGCGGCTTCACCACACAAAGGTCATGAGAGATATGGTTACCTTTATAGCCACACCCCGACAAATACAGTATAATAAAAGCTGCTTAATCGGCGAAAGAAGGTAATCAAAAGGAGGCGTGCTTCCTCCCTGTGTTTACAAGCGGGGGTTTCCGCACGATCAAAAAAAATATATGAAATGTGCACGGTGTGGAAATGAACTCCGAGCGGGAGAAGAGTTTTGTAGCAATTGTGGGCGACCATCGGGCCCACTGGTCGGCACGCCAGGAAATGCGCAGTTGTCGTTTCCGCCACCAGGACTATATCCCGCACCCGCTGCTGCCCCCCCTACAGCATCATTGAGTCAGGACACGGCTATGCCATCCCCACAGGTCCAGAGCGCCTGGTCGTACGAAGAACCTGAACTTGCTTATGGACAGCAACAGCCAGTATCAGCAGGCATCTATCACGAGGCCACCGAGGCCTTTGTGCTCCCCCCCAGACAAAGCCAGGGCCTGGCTAATCCAGCAGGAAATCAGCTACAGCGAGCGCCAGCCAACTTTCGGCCTGCCACGACCAGACAGTTGGCACCGTCAGGAAGCCAGCAGCATTACGGAGTTGTGCCCGCACCCGCTCCAACAGGCTATCCACGGGTGCCACAGACACCATATCAGCGACAAGGCGGCCTGCCACAATCCAGACCGCCGATCTCACACTATAAACTACTGATCATCTCAATCTGCTTGCTTACCCTGATCATTGGCGTGCTCGGTGTCGCAGCAATCGTGGCCAGTACACGGCAGGATCAACAGGCAAAATCTACGCAGCAGCCCCCTCACGCGCATGCCACAACCAGGGTCGCCCCTACCCTAACGGTCGTCAGTACGCCAACGGCGCTCAGCACACCAACAACCGTGGCCATCGCCACATCGGTCCCGGTGGCAGGCTTTACCTGGTGTGGCACCGAGTGCGCTCCCAATGGCTTTATCGATCAGTACGCCGTCGGCTGGCAAAAAACACCGGTCGCAGGTAGTACTGGTATGCAATTTTTGAATCCACAGCAGGCAGATCAGATCGCGATCTTTAAGCGCCAGGACACCGCCACAGCGGCCGCGGGACAGTTGTTGGCGAACGAGATTCAGACGGTCTATGCCAGTCAACCAGGCTATCAAGCCCCGCAGGCGGTACAGACCGCGACAATCGGCGGCGAAACCTGGTCCGTGGCCGGCCTGCTCTATATGGGCGCGAATCAAACAATGGAGCAGGTGACCGTCTGTGTGACCGTTCACCAGGGAAAAACCTTCATCCTGGAATTTCAGGCACCGCAAAGTCAATTTGCACAAGTCAGCATCGCGTACTACAATATCATGATTGGTAAGTTCCAATTTATTTAAACCGGAACACCATAATCGGAGGAACAGTTGAAACACTTTCTGAGCGGACTGGTGTTCGTAAGTGGCATGACAAGCTTAGCCCTTGAGATGTGTGCATCACGTCTCCTGGGAGCCTATTTTGGGACCTCGCTGTTTATCTGGGGGAACCTGATTGGTCTGATCCTGCTTTATCTCATGGTGGGTTACTTTTTGGGTGGGCGCTTCGCGGACCGCTATCCACACACGCGCGTGTTGTGTATGATTACGGCGGTGGCTGGCATTTCCATCATTATCATCCCCTTTGTCTGTCAAAGCATCCTGACCTGGTCTGTCACTGGACTCGAACAAGTTTCTGTCGGCATATTTTTAGGCTCGCTGGTTGGCACTATGCTGCTCTTCGCCATACCAGTTATTCTCCTCGGACTCGTCTCACCGTTTGCGGTCCGCCTGGTGACGAGCGATGTGAAGAAGAGTGGACGTGTCAGTGGTTCGCTGTATGCTATTTCGACCGTGGGTAGTATTCTCGGTGCTTTCTTGCCTGTGCTCTGGCTGATTCCAACCTTTGGCGTACGGCGCACCATTCTGATTTTCGGTGTCGTGCTGCTGGCAGCCTCGCTGTGGGGCCTGCTACCGCGCTGGCAACGCGTCTCGTACATCCTGCCGGCACCGGCGCTGGCCATCCTGCTCACCATCGCCCTGCTCATCCAGATGGGACCCCTCAAAGAGATCCCGCATCTGATCCACGAACAGGAATCCTACTATAACTATATCCAGGTCACCCGGGAACCAGATGGCACACGCCAGTTGATCCTCAATGAGGGGCAGGCCATCCACTCGGTCTATAATCCACAGAAACAGGATATTCTGACTGGCTGGTACTGGGATTATTTCCTGGCGGCACCATATTTCAATAAGGGCATTCAACCCTCACAGGTCAAACGCGTTGGCATTATTGGATTGGCCGGCGGAACAGTTGCTCGCCAGTTCACACAGGTCTATAATAATGTCCAGATCGATGGCGCGGAAATTGATCCTGCAATCGTGCGCGTTGGGCGACAATATTTCAATATGAATGAGCCTAATCTACACGTCTATACTCAGGACGGGCGCACATTTCTCGCGGCCAGCAAGCATACATATGATATAGTAGCAATTGATGCGTTTCAACAACCATATATTCCATTCCAATTTACGACCCGTGAATTTTTTACCCAGGTGCGCAATCACCTCTCATCCACAGGAGTCGTGGCCCTCAATACCGGGCACACGGCGAAAGATTATCGACTCGTACAAGCATTTGTAAATACGCTGAGCACCGTTTTTCCAAGCGTGTACGTTTTTAATGTACCAGGTACAATAAATACTGAGATTATGGCAACCATGCAACCGACATCACTTGACACATTCCGGGCGAATCTCTCCCAGTTTTCAGCGGAGACAACCTTGGGACAACTCGCTACCGAAGTCCTCCCTGTAGCCACGCGCGGACGCGTTGACGGAGGTATAGTTTTTACCGATGACAAGGCACCCATTGAACAGATTACCGATCAATTGTTGCTGAACTACATATTGCAACCATAGTGCGAGACACCAGGAAGGTGTATTGACAGCAACAGAGTAAATTTGTTGTAATGGACAACAGGGTTATCCATAAGGCATGGGTAGACGAATCTAGAAAGCTGAGAGGAAACACGATCATGGCGGTAGTAGCAGTTATAGGTGCCCAGTGGGGAGATGAAGGCAAAGGCAAAATTGTTGACGAACTGGCGATGCGCGCAGACTACGTGGTGCGCTACCAGGGTGGCAACAATGCCGGCCATCGTGTGGTACACGACGGCGGTGAGTTTTCCTTTCATCTCGTCCCATCCGGTATTCTTTTTCCCAACACCATTTGTATCATTGGCAATGGTGTCGTAGTCGATCCAAAGGCACTCCTTGAGGAAATGGAGCAATTAAAGCAACAAGGTATAGATGTCTCGCGCCTCTATATCAGTGAACGGGCCCATGTTGTCATGCCCTATCATTTTGTGCTGGATCGACTCGAAGAAGAGTCTCGCACCGGCGAGAAACTGGAAGGTACACCACGCGGCATCGCCCCAGCCTACGTCGATAAACATGCACGCACCGGCATTCGCATGTCCGAGCTATCCGATGTCGATGCCTTCCGTGCCAAGCTATCGATGATTCTGCAACAGAAGAATCGCATGATCACCCAGATCTATGGCCAGCCCGCGCTCTCCCTGGAAGAGATCCATGGAGAATATTTCAAGTATGGACAGCAACTGCATACCCGCGTCGTCGACACGCAGAAGATGCTGCACGATGCCCTGGTCGAGCACAAAACCATCCTGCTTGAAGGCGCACAGGGAGCCCTGCTGGACATCGACTTTGGCACCTATCCCTACGTCACCTCATCATCGACCATGGCCGCCAATGCCGCCGTTGGCGCAGGCCTGCCTCCACGCTGTATTGATCGCGTGGTCGGAATCTATAAAGCCTATATTACCCGCATCGGTAGTGGTCCCATGCCCACCGAGATCTTTGACGGCACCGCCGAAGTCCTGCGCGGAAAAGGACACGAATTCAAAGGCAACAACGGCCGTGAGCGCCGCTGCGGCTGGTTCGACGGCGTAGCCGGACGCTTCATCGCCCAGATCAACGGACTCGATGCCGCCGTGATTACCAAACTCGATGTCCTGGATACCCTGCCCAGCATCAAGATCTGTACCGCCTACAACCTGCGTGGCCAGACCATCCATAACCTGCCCGCCTCACCCAACGACCTGGCCGCCTGCGAACCCATCTATGAAGAGGTCCCGGGCTGGCAATGCAGCACCACCGGCATCAGCACCTACGACGAACTACCCGAGGCCGCCAAAAACTACCTGAAACGGCTCGAAGAAATCCTGGAGACCCCCATCGTCATGGTCTCCGTCAGCCCGCAGCGCGGAAAAACCATCCAGATCCAGGATATCCTGACCGAACCAGACCACGATAATCGCTACCCAGAAACAGCATGCGCTAACGTAATCAAAATGCGAGGCCCGCGTGTTTGGGCCTCGCATTTTGATATCTTCCCGCCCCATCCCTCGTAGGTTCGGAGCATGTCTCCGATTTGTCCCATCACGATAACGTTTCTCGTAGGTTCGGAGCATGTCTCCGATTTGTCCCATCACGATAACGTTTCTCTTCAAGCCGTATCGTGCGGCGAACCAATCGAGGACAAGCCTCGAACCTACGCGATATCATGTAAAATTCTCAAGTGCAAATGTAGACTTGCTGGCTGCAATGCTGCTTATAGCGCCACCTCGTGCTCACCAGAGATAAGCTACTCTCAATTCTTGCATTAGTGTCGTATAGTATTCTTGTTGTCCATCAAGAGCAGGGCCGGCTCGGACAGCGGATGGTTGCATGCATGCACAGAACAGTGAAGCTTATGCAAGAGGGAAGGAAAGTTTCGATGGTTTCTGTGATTGATGTCCAGGATCTAACAATGGTTTATAAGGCTCCGTTACGAGAGGCTGGCTTGCGGGCCGCACTGGTCTCGGTGGTTCACCGCACCTATCGCGAGATTCATGCGGTAGAGAATATCTCGTTTACAGTGGATAGCGGTGAGGTGGTCGGCTTTATCGGGCCGAATGGTGCGGGCAAAACAACGACACTGAAAATGTTGAGTGGTATCCTGCATCCAACGCGTGGCGAGGTCAGGGCGCTCGGCGCTATTCCCTGGCGACGCGAGCCAGCTTTTTTGCGGCAGATCGCCTTGATTCGTGGCAGTCAGCCGATCAGTGGTCCAGGTGAGCTGACGGTGCTGGACTCGCTACGCTTCCAGCAATTGATCTATGAGGTGTCGGATACGGACTTCAAGAAAAGCCTGGCGGTGCTGGTCGAGATGCTGGATCTGGAGCAGCTATTGCGACGGCAGATCCGTGCCCTGAGCCTGGGTGAACGGATGCGCTGCGGCCTGGCTCTGGCCTTGATCTATCAGCCACGACTCCTGTTCCTGGATGAGCCAACGCTGGGACTGGATGTCACGGCCATACAGATGATGCGCCGCTTTATCGCCACCTATAGCCGCGAGACGCACGCGACCATCCTGCTGACCAGCCACTATATGGCCGATGTGGAGACACTCTGCAAGCGTATCGTGCTGATCGATAAGGGAAGATTGCAGTATGATGGTAGATTGGAGGAGCTTGCAGCCACGCTGTCATCCTATAAACTCCTCAAGGTCGCCATCTCCGATGAGCTATGTCCTGATTGGAGTGGTTATGGTGAGGTGGTGGAGACAGAGGACCGCAAGGTTGCCCTGCGTGTACAGCGTGATCAGGTTGCCGCAGTCACCACACGGCTCCTGGCCGAGTGTACGGTCATCGACCTGGCCATTGAAAATCCGCCGTTGGAGCGCGTCATGGATCAGGTCTATCGGGAGGGCATCGCATGAGGCGTATCCTGCACTTACTCGTGATCTCGACCCAACGCGAGATCCTGCAATGGCTGGCATGGCGCGCCTTTCTGCTAACCTTGATCATCAACCAGATGGTGGCCCCCTTGATCGGGCTCGCCATCTGGTCGGTGGCGCTTCCCGGCAATCACCAGATCTCAACCTATTATGTGGCCCTGCTGGCCGTTCAGCTAATGACGGTCTCTTATGAAAACCATACCGTTGCCAACGGCATCTACGACGGAACATTCAGTCAGCAATTGCTTAAGCCGCAACCGGTTATACTCGGGCCACTGGGCACAAATATCGCGCTGCGTGTACTGCATCTGCTATTTGGACTCCCCCTGCTGATCATCGTCGGGATTGGCATGGGAACCACATGGGATGTGAGGATGATACTCCTGGCGCTACCGGCGCTGCTGCTGGCCGCGATCCTGCGCTTTCTCTTCACATACCTGCTGGCACTTTCAGCCTTCTGGAGCGAGCAGGCGCACGCCATCGTCAGCTTTGGTGAAACACTGATCTTCCTGCTCGGAGGTTCAGCGGCCCCGATCGCACTTTTTCCTGCCAACCTGCACATTCTGGGAGAAATAGCGCCCATGTATGCCCTGCTGGGCTTTCCCGCCGAGATCATGAGCTCCGGACTACAGCAGAGCCAGATCCTGAGCGGCTATGGCTGGCAGATCCTCTGGATCCTCGTGTTTGCGCTGGCCCTCCAACTCATCTGGCGGTCCGGCCTACGCCGCTATACAGCCATCGGAGGTTAAGTTACAATGAAACTCATCAGAATCCTGGCGGCCAGCTTCTCACTTTCACTGAGACGAGAGTTAACATTTCGGGCCAACCTGCTCTTTCAGCTGTTATTGACTATCCTGAATATCACCGCCAGCTTCCTGGTACTGGGAGCTGTCTATACCCAGACCCGCACGCTGGGCGGCTGGAGCCTCGGCGAGTCGATGAGCTTACTCGGCACCTTCCAGATCGTCAGCGGGATCTACGCAACATTTGTCGAACCGAATTTAAGCTGGTTCGCCGGTCAGGTCAGAGACGGCAAACTTGATAGTGCCCTGGTCCAACCTGTATCCAGCCTGTTCATGCTCAGCCTGGGAAAATGTGAGCCGCTCGCACTATCCCAGGTACTGCCGGGCCTGCTAGTCGTAGCCATCGGCTGGCACAACCTGGGCACTATACCTACCGGGTGGAGCATCCTTGGCTGGCTGATTCTGTTAGCAGTCGGACTGATCATCGCCTGGGCTGCCCGCGTCCTGCTGGCTTGCCTCAGCCTGTGGGTACCATCCATGGACCTGGATGTACTCTATAGCGCACTCTGGCAATTCGGGCGCTATCCCGTGGATATCTACCGCCAGCCCTTACGCTTCTGCCTGATCTATATCCTGCCCTTCGCCTTTCTGGCCACCTTTCCCGCAGGAATACTCACAGGCAAAAGCAATCCGCTGCTACCGCTGATTGGTATAGCGACAGGCGCGCTAGCCATCGCCATCGTCCACCAGGCCTGGAATATAAGCCTGCGCCGCTACACGTAGCGGCAGCCGTGAAGGCCTATCAGGCCCGCCGGAGAAATTTACAACGCTAAGGGCTTAGCGCTGTAATCCGGTCCGTTCATACTCAAGAGCCATTAAAGAGTGGAACGTAGACCTGGTGATTATCATAATATGGGAGTAAGGTACGAAGGAACAAATGAACAGAAATGATCACACGATTGAAAGGATTCTGCTTGATTGCCTCATTGCCCACGAAGCCTCATGTTTCTGTCCACAGAGACATGAGGCTTCGTGCCACAGGAACAGATCGAGGAACAGATTGTCGATGCCGGATATGTGGATGGTGAACTGCTCGCCAGCAGTCGATCAACTTGGTGCGCCTTGATGCGTTCTTCACCCATGCCCTTGGCGGGAAAACCAGTTAGTCACACTCTGTTCGCTTGGCATCCTCCGACTCGAAGTCGCATGTGTTAACAGGCTGACCAATGACCACATTTCCGCTTGATCTAATTGTTAGATCCGTAGGTGTAGTGCCTGAGGGTGGAAGGTACTTACATTCTACGTGGTAGGTGACTGGGATTGAGTACTCGTCCTCCATGCGCGTGGGTTCTACGTTAGCATTAAGTGGGAACGAAGCATTTGACGCGTCTTCGTCTATGTCATTTTCTGCATGCCCGATTACGTTGTTTCTACTATCAACAAGTTGGCAGGTGACAGTAGACGGAAAATTTTCAGGCGTATTTTGTCCCGTTTGGTGAACGGTGATTTGATCCTCCATGGTGAAGGCACAGTTAGATGGGACAGTAAAGCTCTCTCCTGGGATTGGAGTGAACGTGGTTGTCAATGCCACTGGCCCTCCTGCGATCGATTTTATTCGAGTAGGCTTACACTTTCTGAAGTGATCGGAACGATAGTTTTTAGCAGCTGATGTGTTCTGCTGATGCGCGTGTGTCACATTCGAACCGTGCGCGTTAGCAGGTGAATGGGCAGAGGCGACACCCGATAAAACAGCAAAACTTACTGTGAGGCCAAGCAAAGGGGCTGCAACCAGTGTGTTTAGCTTTTTCATAAAAGCCATCTTCTCCTTCTTTCAAAAAGAACATTTCTAAAGTCGTTATGGATCTTCTGTCGTCTTAATCAAACTCTCCACATCTCCCTTCTTGCGAAATACTTTGAAGAGAAACGGTCGTATCGTTTCTGTAAGATCCGTGGCATACCGTTTGCGGTGCAATGGGCTAGACATCGGCTTCGATCCTTTCTTAATGCGTGTTGAGCTCCTTTCTTTTATTCTGACGCACTATAATAATTTATCATGCTTTATGTTTATAATGTAGTACTTTAAACAAAAGCTTCATTTCAATCTTCTGATTTGAGGTAGGGCCAGGAGTACGCCAGTTCGCTTATCGAGGAGCTGCTCAAAGAGCCCTATCTCAATAAAGGCTGTGTTGCCACAAGCTTGAATGCTTTCATGCGTGATATTCTTGTTTTCTATGTTGCTGATGCCGTCGCTGATTTCTCTTCCGATGAGCACTATGCGGCCTTCGCTTTGTTTCCCAGCTTTGTGAGCAACCCCTCACTACAGCGCAGGTTGTACACCAGAGTGGGAAGCAAGAACAGAACAAGTAAGGGGTAATTCGTGCTGGATACGAGAAAATAGACAACCAGTACAGATCAAAGGAGAAGAAAAACAGGCCAGATAGGTCAAACCCGTATTGCCTCTCAAGTCATGCTCAATCTTCTCTTACTTCCCGCTTTGTACTTCATGATAGCTTGCGTGACGCTGGTCTTGACGAACCTTCTCCTCCCTGCGCTGGGAGCGGGTACGTCCCAAGAATGCAAGAAAACCAACAGTGCGGAGAAACTCCCATTATCGGCAGCGTGAGCCGCCAAAATCGTGTCTACGCTGCTGATAAGGTGCCGAAATTGGCGCTCTCTCTGCTTTGCCGTCGCTGCCGATAAGGTGCAGAGTTCGTTAACGTTGTAAATTGCACGGGCGGGCCTAATAGGCCGTGAAGGCTGCCGCTACGGTACGGAGCGGGGCGGGGCGATGCCTACGTGGAGAGGGGATTTTTGGTGAGGACGGCCCATGGACGAGGATATTGGGGTGGGCAGGGCTTTTGTTGTTCCCATTGCAGCAGGCGGCGGCCGTCGTTGAGTCCCTGGAGGGTGACGGGGATGTCGGCTTTGAGTCGGATGCCGAGCAGGTTGGCGGCGCGTTTGCCCTGGGTGAATTCGTCGGTCATGTCGCCTTTTTTGGGTAGGAGGATGGTGCCGCCAACTTTACAGAAGGGGCGCAACATTCCAGCAGGCCGGCGAGGGCGGTGACGGCACGGGCGGTGACGAGATCATAGGCTCCACGATAGGCGCGTTTATGGGCGATATCTTCGGCCCGGCCATGGATGATCTCGACGTTTTTGAGCTCGAACACATCGACGATATGCTGCAAAAAAGTAGTTTTCTTGCCGGTGGCTTCAATCAGCGTAACATGCCAGTCGGGCCGCGCCAGCTTGAGCGGCAGGCCGGGAAAACCGGGTCCGGTGCCGATATCGAGCAGGCGGATCTCTTGCTGCCGCTCATAGACTTGCAGCAGGGAGAGCGAATCCAGAAAGTGCTTGATCATCACTTCCTCTGGATCCTTGATGGCGGTCAGATTAAAACGGGCATTCCAATCCAGGAGCTCCTGGCGATAACGCAGGAAGGCCTCTCCCACCTGTGGGGAGAGACCCAGCTGTGTCAGTCCAGCCTGGAATACAGGTGAGACTTCTTCAGACATAATTACGATACTAACTTCCGCTTACTATTCAGGTAATCAACCAGGAGATATTCTCCCAGGTTGTCTTTGTCGGTATAAAAGGTACGGCCACGATTGAGCTCGGCTAGCTGATTGACGAAGGCAACCATCCAGTTATCATCATAGAGCATGAAGGTGTTGATGGTGATACCGTCACGCGTACAACGCTGGCCTCCAACAGGGTCTGCTGCTCCGCCAGAGGACTCGGGTAGGCGAATTGCCAGCCGTATTCTTCCTCGTGCCAGACGGTGGACGCCGTCGGTGATCATGATGATCTGCTTGTTGGTGCCGCGCTGCCTGGCGAGCAGTTGGCGCGACAACATCAGGCCATGGGCCATATTGGTGCCACGATCATTATCATAACGGCTCAGCTCCATCAGCTCGTTGGGCTTGTACTCGCGAGCCATGAAGGAGAAGCCGACGATGTACAGGTTGTCGCGTGGGAACTGTGAGCGGATCAGGCTCTCCAGGGCCACCGCGACCTTTTTGGCCGCTTGCTGACACCCATTATACACCATACTCAGACTCATATCGATCATCAGGACCGTTGAGGACTGCGTGGTGAACTCGGTCCGGTAGACCTCGAAGTCGTCCTTTTGCAGCTGTACAGGCGTGCCAACGCCACGTCGATGGACAGAGTTCATCAACGTTTTCTCCAGGTCGAGCAGGAAGGCATCACCGAATTGATAGGGCTTACTCTCATCGGTACGCTCACCACCCACACCACGGAACGGACTCACATGCCGTCCGAAGCCGTCGCGCTTCATCTTGTTAAAGATATCCTGCAAGGCCTTCTGACCGATTTTGCGCATACCGCGGGCGGTCAGTTCCAGCGGTTGCCTTTCTTCTGAATATAGCCAGCCTCCTCAAGGGTCTTCATCAGTTCCTTGAGTTGCTCGACCGACTGATATTCATCATCGCCAGCAGATCCTTGACCTTCTCACTATCGATGGCCTCGATATTATCCAGACGACGCGCCTCCTGAAACTGCTCCTCCAGGCCATCCATCTGTTGCATGCGGCCCATCATACGCATAGCTTCATTCAGCGGCAGTGACTCATCACCACGGAAACGGAAACGGGTACGCATCTGCTCAGAAGGCGCGATCGCCTCCAGATTTTGCGCCAGCTCCATCATATCCACACGGATCGATCGTCACCCATCATCTGCTCCATCAGATCCTGGAGCTCCTGACGTTGATCAGGCGAAAGATTATCCATGATGCCCTGCATGGCCGCCGACTGCATCTGCATCTGCTCGATCAGATCATCCAGCGAGTTCACACCCGGAAAATACTGACCATGCTTCTGCATAAACGAATCGAAGTCAGGCTCAAGGCCCTCCTGGCGCTCACGCAGCATCTTATTCAGGTCCCGGATCATCTCGCGCATATTCGCGACATCTTCAGGACTCATATTCTGCAACGACTGCTGCATACCCTGAAAAAATTGCTGCATCATTTGCTGCTGCAAGCCCTGCACCAGCTCATTGAACTTATCACGCGCCTCTTGATCCATGAAATCATAATCAGATAAGCCCTTGATCTGACCCGGCACATCCTGCGGCAGACCATCCAGGAAATCTTGCTTACGCTTCGCAATCATCTCCAGCATACGCTGCTTCTGCTCAGATGTCAGGCCATCCGAGTCGCCAGCCTGTCCCGACTGACCAGATTGGCCGGCTTGAGACTGCTGATCCTGGGATGTCTGGCCCTCCTGACCAGATTGGCCCTGCTGGGGCTGGCTGGCTTGATTTTCAGAGGATGGTTGCTTGCCATCGAGACGTTGCTGGATGCCATCACGCTCCATCTGCTTGATCTCTTCCAGCTTTTCGCGCAGGTCATCCATGACGCCCGAGGCCATGTTATAGCGACTGAGTTGCTCTTTGCGGCTATTACGCATGCGCTCCATCATCTCGCGCAAGCCCATAGCACGCTTGCCATCCTGGCCCTTGACGCCGTCCTGCATCAAGCGCTTGAGCGCCTGCTGCAGGTTGCCATCCTCCATATAATCATCGGCCAATGCGTTGAGAATATCATCCGCATCTACGCCGTCGATCTTCTGCGTTCCATCCCAGCGTGTGTAGCCATAGCGATTGCGGTTAAAACGATTGAACATGGTGCGCATCCTTTAGCGTCGATAGCGAGTCTTACCACCTACTGCATCCTTATTAAGACGACGATTAAGATGGAGTCCTTCAAGGATAAACTCGACGGTAGAGGCAATCGTAGCGGGATTGCCACGGCCACTGAGTTTGTCGATGGCCTTACTCAAACCACCAACCTTGGAGAGCTGATTCACATATTCCATCGAGGGCATATCGTCTCCGACCTGGACATTGAGACCACGCTCAAAGCCGGCCACCAACTGCTCAAATTCCTTGGGCTCAAAGTACTGACCAAAGACGCTCATGATCGCGCCATTGATCAACTTTTTAACCACACGCTCTTCTTTGACATCACCAACGGTATCCAACTCGATTTTACCACTGGTCGAAGCAATAATGGCTTCAAGATCGCTGACGCGTGGCACAACCTGACGCTCTTTGAGGCGCAGGGCGCGGCGACTGGCATTACTGAGCACGTTCTCATAATTTGCTACCGTAACACGCACACTCACACCGGAACGCTGACTGATATCGTTGCTACTGCGAGCCAGATGCGTAACTTCCGCCACGATCTCCTTCATAAACTGCGGCACCGTGACATCCAGTCCATCGGTCAGCATCTTACTGCTCTCCTCCTCCATGATCATAATCTCATGATCAATGGTCAGAGGATAATGCGTGCGAATCTCCGAACCCACACGGTCCTTCAAAGGCGTAATGATACGACCACGGTTGGTATAGTCCTCAGGGTTGGCACTGGCCACCACATAGACATCCAACGGCAAGCGAATCTTATATCCACGGATCTGCACATCGCGCTCTTCCATAATATTGAGCAGACCAACCTGGATGCGCTCCGCCAGATCCGGTAGCTCATTAATACAGAAGATACCACGATTCGTACGCGGAATCATCCCATAGTGGATAGTCAACTCATCCGAAAGATAACGGCCTTCCGCCACACGAACCGGGTCAACCTCACCGACCAGATCAGAGATCGTAATATCGGGGTCGCCAATTTTTCACCATAGCGGCGATCCCGGGGAATCCACTCAATCTCCGTACGATCTCCAAATTCAGCAATTTTATCGCGACCCGCCTTACTGATAGGCTCAAACGGATCATCATTAATTTCACTGCCCGCGATCGCAGGCACGAATTCATCTAACAAATTGACCAGACTACGCGCAATACGAGTCTTGGCTTGTCCGCGCTCCCCCAGGAAAATCATATCCTGACCTGAGAGGATCGCGTTCTCTATTTGAGGAATCACAGTATCCTCGTAGCCAATAATCCCTGGGAATAGCTCTTCTCCGTCACGAATCTTCTGGATCAGATTCTTTCGCATCTCTGCTTTAACCGAAAGCACCTGATAGCCACTATCACGCAATTCACCAAGAGTGCGCGGTCGAGTAGTGATGGTCATTAAGTTTCATGCTACCTTTCTTGGGGGTTGGCTCGTGAGATGCATGTCTTCGATTGAGGGCGAATAACCGATCCGGCATGATCCTACGGGACCAAAAAAACATGTGAACCATACTTGATTCTACAGCCTGCACACAGAAAACGCAAGGGTGGGGGTGTGCCAGGCACACTTTTTATGCATTATGCTGCGCCGCCTGACGGCGGCACAGCATAATGAGGAGGATATTTGGGGACACCCCAAACCCCGGCAGAGGGACTACCGTCCCCCTGCACCCCCTGCCATCACCCTTATATATGATTGTATGAGGAAGATATTTATGGTGTCGTGACGGTCTCCGGCAGGTCGTGCATGCGCGAGGTGAGGTGTTGGGGTACGCTGGTGACGATGATGCCGGGCCGGAAGAGCAGGGCGGCTTTGATGCTGAGCGCGGTCTGGTTGTGCAGGATGTGTTCCCAGAGATGGCCGACGATGAATTCTGGCAACAATACGGTCAATGTGTATTCTGAATAGAGCTCGTGTACGGTGTCGATGTAGGCGAGCAGGGGCCGCGTCAATGAGCGATATGGGGATTCGATGATGATCAGTTCGGTTTTTTCGTCGGCTCCGATGTTGGGTCGCCATTGTTTCCAGGCGGCTCGGACACGTTTTTCGTCGTCGCCGTCGATGGCGACGTGGACGGCGATGACGTTGTCTGAGATCGAGCGGGCATAGGAGAGACTCTGGACGGAGACACGATCCATACCGGCAATCGGAACGATGAAGAGGTGTTTGATGTCGGTTGGGCGGGCAGGAATGTTAGTGGTGCGCTCCTGTTCGACACGTTTGTAGTGGGCGTGGATACCCATGAACATCAAGACCAGCAGCGGGATCAGGACTACCACGATCCAGGCACCAGAGATGAATTTGGTTGAAGCAATAATGATCGCCACCAGCGCCGTTGTCAGAGCACCTGTGCCGTTGATGATGGCGCTGCGTAGCCAGGTTTTTTGTTGGGTGCGCAAGCGCCACCAGTGCAGGACCATACCACTCTGCGAGAGGGTAAAGGAAAGGAACACGCCAACGGCATACAGGTCGATCAGGTGGTCGACGCTGCCATCAAAGACCAGGAGTAGAATGCTGGCCATGATGGCCAGGCTGACGATACCAATCGAGAAGGCCAGACGATCACCACGGAACGCGAATTGATGTGGCAAAAAGTTGTCACGCGCCAGCAGCGAGGCCAGGCGCGGAAAGTCGGCATAACTGGTATTGGCGGCCAGCGTCAGGATCAAGAGGATGCCAACCTGGAAGAGCGGAAAGAAGAAAGCCAGGGGGCCACTAAAAATGTGCGACGCCAACTGAGCAATCACGGTCTGGGTGCCGGAGGGATCTGGAGCGATGCCGTTGGTCAGGGTCAGGATCGTAATACCACCAAACAGGAAAGCCAGGATCGACGCCATCCAGACCAGGGTCAGGCGGGCGTTGCGGGGTTCAGGCTTCTTAAAGGCTGGCACACCATTAGAGATGGCTTCAACACCAGTCATGGCCGAACAGCCAGAGGCAAAGGCGCGCAAAACCAGGAAGATGGAGACACTTTCAGTGGCATGCACCGCCTGATTGTTGAGGGTATGGAAAGTGGAGACCAGCGGTTGATGGTGCAGCACAAAGGCCTCAAACATACCCACCACGATCATAAAGACCGCACTGATAATAAAGAAATAGGTCGGAATAGCAAAGATCGAGCCCGACTCGCGCACACCGCGCAGATTGACAACGGTAATAATAATGACCAGGCCCACATCCAGCAAAGCCTCCATATGGGGCGCATTCAAGAAGTGGAAGAGCGGAATCGAGGCCAGGTTCTGCACGCCCGAAGCCACACTCACCGAAACGGTCAACACATAATCGATCAAGAGCGCCGAGGCCGCCACCAGTCCGGCGGACACACCAAGGTTATCTTTGGCTACAATATATGAGCCACCACCACCAGGATAAGCTGGAATGGTCTGGCTGTACGACATAGCCACGATGGCCAGCAGCACAATAATCGCGATACTGATCGGCAAAATCAGGTTCAAGGAACCCAGGCCAGCGAACAGCAGGATACCCATACAGGCTTCAGTCGCATAAGCCACCGAAGAGATCGCGTCCGAGGATAGGACAGCCAGCGCCTTCACTTTTGTCAGACGCTCATGCTCAGCCTGCGAGGTCGCAATCGGCGCGCCAATCAACGTACGCTTCAGATAAAACAAAAAGCGGCCGCTCCCTTGGGGCGGCACCAGCATTGCATCCGTGACCTTTAACAAGCCAGGACTCACGCTCTCCAAAGCTTTTTTAGTGGGACGAACCGTACGGATCCGCTCATGACTGGGGTATTTACTACCTTTAATAATTTGCGTACGAGCAATGTGCGCAGGATCATCGCCGTCGATGAAACCTTTGGACATCTGTGCTTCCTGATTACCATTTTCTGCAGGGATATTGAGAACGCGTGTCTCCCTCTGATCCATTGCTTTTGCTCTCCTAACAATGCCGCATTCGTGAAAGAACCAACCTGTAGCCGCCTCTCGCAGATCATTATTGATACTAATTGATATATCTTATCCTGCTCGGCTTGACATAACTGATGCATTATATGGCATACGTTCTCAAAATTGGCTAAAGAAAAAGCAAGAATCACTAAAAAAACGCACAAAATTTCCCCCGTAGCGGCAGCCTTCACGGCTGCAACCACTTCACGTCCGAGCAAGCGCCTCCCACGTCACGGCGCCTTCACGGCTGCCTCCGTTCCACGTACAGATAGGCGGCTTACTTATACGTAGAACGGGGGCAGCGGCAAGCGTTGCCGTTGCGTGGAGGTTGCTTGTAAATACGATGAACAGGTCGCAGCCGTAAAGGCTGCCGCTACGTCAGGCGTGAATGAGATGTTCATCGAGCACGACGGCAGCTACTTTTTGTGGGTTGCGTATGCGTTTTACCCAGCAGCCCAGGCGGGCCGTGATGGTATGCCAGAAGCGTGTGCGGGCGGTCATCTGCACAAATAAGAGCGGCACGCGACTCATGACCAGCAACTGCTTCAACTCAAGTTCATCCAGTAGCACTGCCTTGTGATTGCGTTGAAATAAGAGGAGCGCATCACAATCCATCTCGCCCGCCATCGCCATCATACTCTTGACGACATTGGCACTATAGAGCTCAATGCGCTCAATCGGCACCTGAAGACGCCTGGCCTTATGTTCTACCAGCGCCAGAAAATCCTGGGATTGCTCAATAAAGCCCAGGCGCGGCTGCTCAGTCGTAGTAGCGTCAGGTGATGTATGCAGCCAGGAAATCACAACCAGGATTGCCTGTTCCTGCTGCGCCATCGAGAGGGCAAAATCGATGGCATTGCCATCGATGCCATGTGTAAAGGGAAGCAACAAACGCCTCATCGAGAACGTCCCCTATCTAACAGCTTATCTTGCTATGATAAAAGTTGGTCGCTATCATCAACATAATAACATAGCCCGTGGGCTATATGCATCTATATCTCTTCTATTAGAAACACTTTTAACGATATCTTCATTCCATGCCTCAGGTTACGTCCCTTTTTAAGGGTACGAGATGAATATCGGCGTCCGGAGTCAGACGCAGGATGCGATTGGTGACCGAACCATAGAGCAGCACTTCCAGGCGTGTATGCGCTGGCTGCCCCATCACGATCTGGGTCACATGGCGCTGCTTGACAAGCTCGGCCAGGGTGCCGGCGATATCACTACTACTGCGCCGGATCACTTCCGCGCCCAGATCCTCGGCCAGGAGCGCGTGCTCATCCAGCTGCTTGCGCATCTCTTCCTGCTGCTGGCGGTAGTCACCATCATATTTTAAATAGTCCATACAACGGCGCAAAAAGGCGGGATAGCCAGTCAACTGGATCGAGACCGCGATGATGTTGGCATGCAGGCCGTGGGCCAGTCGCCAGGCATCACGGATAATGGCGCGACTCTGCGGACGATGATCAAAGCCGACCAGCACACATTCATTGGTCGCCCACGGCGACTTGATATCGTGTCCGGTCATATACTGCTGCAGTTGCGACTCGGCTTTATTGGCGGTCTGGCGCAGCGCCAGTTCACGCAGGGCCGTCAGATTGCCTTCGCGAAAGAAATTATTCAGCGCCGGCTCAATGCGTTCCTCGGGATAAATATTGCCATGTTTCATGCGCTGACGCAGAGCATGCGGCGCGATATCGATCAACTCGACCTCATCCGCCTGATCCAGAATGCGATCCGGCAAGGTCTCGCGCACCTCAATGCCGGTAATACTGGCCACCAGATCATTCAGACTCTCCAGATGCTGCACATTCAGCGTGGACACCACATCGATGCCCGCATCCAGGATATCCATCACATCCTGATAGCGCTTGGGATGCTGCGAGCCCACCACATTGGTATGGGCCAGCTCATCAACCAGCGCGATCTGTGGATGACGCGCAATAATAGCCGCGGTATCCATCTCCTTCAACTTCACACCGCGATACTCTACAATCTGCGGCGGAATCACCTCAAGGTTTCCAATCTGGGCCTGCGTCTGTGCGCGCTGATGCGTCTCCACATAGCCAATCACCACATCCGCGCCACGCTCCTTACGACGCTGACCCTCATTCAACATCGCATATGTCTTCCCCACCCCGGCGGCCGCCCCGAGATAGACGCGCAAGCGACCACGCCGAGGACCATCATGATGGAGTTCCCCGCTATCTTGCCGCGCCACATCCTGATCACGCAAATGATAACGCACCAACAAAGCCTCAGGATCCGGTCGCCCATCTGCCTGTACACGTTTTTCCGGAGGTTGACTTGCCATGATTTACCCCATCCCCCGTAGGTTCGACCCTTGCGGTCGATTAACTCCGCCATTGCTACCTTCTCCGTAGCGGTCGGCTTCGTTCTCCGAGAAATCGACCACAAGGGTCGAACCTACGTGTGCATACCGTTTATTTCTTGGCGGCGTCGAGGGCGAGGTTGAGGTCGAGGACGTTGATGTGGTCTTCGCCTAAGATGCCCAGGAAGCGGCCCTGTACATGATCCATAACAATCTTCTTAACATCATTTTGACTCATATTACGCTCCCTGGCAATCCTGGGAACCTGGAAGAGGGCTCCTGCAACCGAGATGTCGGGTCGAGTCCGGAGCCGGAGGCGGTGACCAGATCGACCGGAACAGGGGTGCCTGGATTCTCTTTCTGGAGCTTTTTAACGTTCTGCTGCACATTCTGGATCAGCGTGGCGTTAGTTGGCCCCAGGTTAGAAGCCGCCGAGTTCTGCGCGTTATACGGCTCACTCTTAGTGGAGTCCGTCTCCGAGAGAGTCGCAGACGGACGACCATGAAAGTAGCGCGCCGAAGTCCAGTATTGTCCGATGATGTCGGAACCGATCTGCTTCCCATCCGAGGTCGTATGGATACTACCGTTGGCCTGATACGGGAAGATGACCTGGGCGAGGCCAGTCACGATGCCCGGATAGAGGAAACCAGTGACGATGGTCAGGAGCAGCGTTAAGACGATGGCTGGCCGAATGTTTTTTTGCAGAGTCTTCATGATCTATTCTTCTCCATCCACGCTAAGCCAGATGTAACACGACTAGCAGGAGGTCAATAATTTTAATACCAACAAAAGGAACAATCAGTCCACCCAGTCCATAGACCAGCAGGTTGCGCCGCAGGAGCGGTCCAGCGCCCAATGGACGGTAGGCGACACCACGCAGGGCCAGTGGCACCAGAGCGATGATGATCAGGGCGTTAAAGATAACGGCCGAGAGGATCGCGCTATGTGGTGTGGCCAGATGCATGATGTTGAGCGCTTCCAGTTGTGGGAAGGCCACCATAAACATGGCCGGAATAATGGCAAAGTACTTGGCAACGTCGTTGGCAATACTAAAGGTTGTCAGCGCGCCGCGGGTCATCAAAAGCTGTTTGCCGACTTCAACTACCTCGATCAGTTTGGTCGGATTCGAGTCCAGATCGACCATATTGGCAGCCTCTTTGGCGGCCTGGGTACCGGTGTTCATAGCCACACCGACATCGGCCTGCGCCAGGGCAGGAGCATCATTGGTACCGTCACCGGTCATTGCCACCAGACGACCACCGGCCTGCTGCTCTTTGATCAGGGTCATCTTGGTCTCAGGGTAGCCTGGGCCAGGAAATCATCCACGCCAGCCTCGCGGGCAATCGCCGCCGCGGTCAAAGGATTATCACCCGTGATCATCACGGTACGGATACCCATCTTACGCAGTTGCTCAAAGCGCTCGCGCATACCGCCTTTCACGATATCTTTCAGCTCAATCACACCCAGGACCTTTGCATCCTGGCGATGACCATTCTGACCTTGGACATTGGTCTCAGCCACGACCAGCGGCGTACTACCACTACTGGCAATCGATGTCACCAGTTGCTCCAGTTCCTCATCGACCTCACCACCGGCATCCAGCACATAGGTCTTGACCGAGTCGGCCGCACCCTTACGTACTCTATATAAAGAACCATCGGCGTGACCGTTCAGATCGACACCACTCATGCGCGTCTGGGCCGAGAAAGGTACGAACGTCGCGTTCTCAGTCGTCTCCTCATGCAGTCCATAGCGCTCATTGGCCAGAGCCACAATCGAGCGACCTTCAGGCGTCTCGTCGGCCAGACTGGACAGCAGCGCGGCCCGCGCCAGCGATTGCTCATTGATGCCTCGCAGCGGCACAAAGCGACTGGCCATACGGTTACCTAACGTGATCGTGCCGGTTTTGTCCAGCAGCAGAACATCAACGTCACCGGCGGCCTCTACGGCGCGACCACTCATCGCCAGTACGTTACGCTGCACCATACGGTCCATACCCGCGATACCGATCGCGGAGAGCAGGCCACCAATGGTGGTCGGGATCAAGCAGACCAGCAGGGCCACCAGCGTCGTGATCGAGACAGGATTATTCGAGTAGATCGCGAATGGTTCCAATGTCACAACGGCTAACAGGAAGATAATCGTCAGGCTGGCCAGCAGGATGTTCAGGGCAATCTCGTTCGGTGTCTTCTGGCGCGCCGCACCCTCAACTAGGGCAATCATGCGATCCAGGAAGGTCTCACCAGGATTGGCACTGATCTGTACCACCACCCAGTCCGAGAGTACTCGTGTTCCACCGGTCACGGCACTGCGATCGCCACCGCTCTCACGAATCACCGGGGCAGACTCGCCGGTAATCGCCGACTCATCCACCGAGGCCACACCCTCGATGACATCACCATCGCCAGGAATAACATCCCCGGCCTCAACCAGGACCAGATCACCTTTGCGCAGATCGGGAGCGGCCACCTCCTCGTAGCCGCTGGTGCGATCCCGCTGCTTCAGGCGTTTGGCCGGTGTCGTGGTACGTGTCTTACGCAGCGCATCGGCCTGCGCCTTACCACGGCCCTCAGCCATCGCCTCGGCAAAATTCGCAAAGATCACGGTAAACCAGAGCCAGACCGCCACACCAAACACAAAGAACGCCTCACTGGCAGGACCCGTAATCAGGTAGCGCACAAACTCGACCGTCGTAATCACGCTCCCGATCTCAACCACAAACATCACCGGATTCTTCAACTGCCAGCGCGGATCCAACTTCTTCAGCGAGTCCAGCAGCGCCCGGCGCAGGATAGGTCCATTGAAGATCGAACTGGCACCCTTACGGCGTGTCTTCCAGGACTTTGTCTCTAAGGTATCAGTACTCATCGCGTTAAAATCTCTTTCCTGCCAGCATCAATAAATGTTCAACCACTGGACCCAGCGCATAGGCCGGGAAGTAGGTCAGGGCACCTACAATCAAAATCACACCGATCAGCAAGACAACGAACAGGGTCCGGTCGTCGGGAAGGTTCCAGCGTTGGCTGGTACGACTTTTTTCTTGACCAGTGCACCCGCCAGGGCCATCACTGGCACCACGAAAGCGAAACGCCCAAACAACATCGCCATCGCAAGCGTCCAGTTATAGAACGGCGTATTGGCACTCAAGCCCGCAAAAGCCGAACCATTGTTACCAGTTCCGGATGTATAGGCATACAGTATTTCCGACAGCCCATGCGGCCCATGATTCAGAGTCGAGCTCGTTCCCACTGGCAGGATGGATGCAATCGCGGTAAAGCCCAGGATCAGCGTCGGCAGGATCAGGATGGCCAGCGCCGCCATCTTCATCTCTTTTTGCTCGATCTTCTTGCCCAGGAATTCCGGGGTACGTCCGACCATCAGGCCAGCGATAAAGACGGCCAGCACAGCAAAGATCAACATACCGTAGAGTCCTGAACCCACACCACCAAAGATGATTTCACCCAATGCGATATTCAACATTGGTATCATGCCGCCGATTGGCGTAAAGCTATCAAAGAAACCGTTGACCGCTCCACAGGAGGCATCGGTCGTGATCGTACTAAAGAGCGCCGTCTGCGTGATCCCGAAACGGACCTCTTTTCCTTCCATATTGCCGCCAGCCTGATATTGCGTTATCGCCTGGTTGGCTCCGGCCTGCGTCAGGAAAGGATTGCCCGATTGCTCGGCTGGCATAATCACAAAAACACCAATCAAGAAGAGGATCGCCATCGCGGCAAAGATCACCCAGCCCTGTCTGGTATTGCCGGCCATCTTGCCAAACATATAGGTCAGGGCCGCTGGAATCGCGAAGATCGCCAGCATCTCGATCATATTCGTCAGCACATTCGGATTCTCAAATGGATGCGCCGAGTTGGCGTTGAAGAAACCACCGCCATTGGTACCAAACTCTTTAATAAACTCCTGCGAGGCCACCGGCCCCTGCGCGATTACCTGCTTGACACCTTCCAGCGTCACCACCTGGGTATAGGCATTGAAGTTCTGCACCACACCCTGTGAGACCAGCACCAGCGCACCGATGATCGAGACCGGCAACAGGATATAGAGAATACAGCGCGTCACATCGACCCAGAAGTTACCCAGATGCTGCGCACTACGCCGGGTCAGACCACGTACAAAAGCCACCGCCAGCGCGATACCAGTCGCCGCCGACGCAAAGTTATGGAAAGCCAGGCCAGCCATCTGCGTCAGATACGTCATCGTCTGCTCACCGGTATAAGCCTGCCAGTTAGTATTCGTAGTAAAACTGGCCGCAGTATTGAAAGCCAGTTGTTGTTCAACCGCCCCAAAGCCCTGCGGATTAAACAGGGTCCCATGCCACTGCTGCGTCCGTTCAAACAGATACAGCAAGAGCATACCTGCCAGACTAAACAACAACATCGAAACAGTATAGCCAGTCCACTTCTGCTCCTCCGCGGCATCCACACCCGACAGCCGATAAAACAGCCGCTCAACCGGAGCAAAAACGGGGGTCAACCAGGTCTTCTCACCCGTAAACACCCGGGTCAAATACAAGCCCAGGGGTTTGGTAATCAATAACAGGATTACCAGGTAGATCAGAACCTGAATGACGCTATTTGGCGTAATAGGCATCTCTCTTCCTCGATTTCAAGCTATAAAGCCACATAAAATGAATAATATAGTAATTAGAACTTTTCAGGTGCCAATAAGGCAATTATCAGATACACCAGAATGGCCAGGGTCACAATACCAACCAGCACATACTCAAGTGGCGTATTCATCGTGCGCACCTCCTACAAGCGTTCACAGCCGGCGGTAAAACCAATACACAGCATAAAAAAGGCAATGCTCACCAGAATAATCAAGATATCAAGCATGAAATTTCTCCTTCCCGGCGCACTGCTCACGCCGGGTCGCGGCTTCCGCGGCCAGCCGTAACACAGCATCCATCGGAAACGGTTTAGGCAAGTATGCAAGAGGATGAAACTCAGCCAGGCGCACCGGACTGACCCGCACAGCGGAAAGCACCACCACCGGCAACTTCCCCTGCAAGCCCGCGTCCCGCCAGTAGCATTCCATACCTTCAGCCTGGACAGCACGCAAGACATCCCAGCCCGTCTGGTCTGGTAAATTGATATCCAGCAGGATAAGGTCCAGCGGCTGAGAACGCAGATAACAGAGCGCGCTATAGCCATCAGCCGCACAATAGACCTCATGTCCACGAGCCAGCAGATTACGCTCAACCACGCTGCGCAAAACATCATCGTCCTCAACCAACAGAATTCGTGCTCCAGCCATTCCAGCACCACCCTTCACTAAGTTATCAGGGAATCATCTTTCCTCTCACACAAAAAATATACCGCGTATTAGCTCAATACGCGGTAAAGAGAAAAAAGCTACTCCTCAAAATATACTCAAGAGATTCACAGTGGAAAGCGGCAACACGCTTAAGAAAGTACAACTTAATCGCAAGCATCCTGTCGTACCGGCGGCGCCTTTGAAAGACAATCGTGAACGCCGCTCAATCGCGGCTAACTGCGCTCACACGATTGCAAGGTAGGGCTGGCCGCTGCGATCTGTCGGCGTACGAGCGAGCACCCTGGTTGCATCCGGGACAGCGCCACGCCATACAGAAGGAGTAATACTAAAAAATGCCTATATCTATGAAGAACAGACAGCATGCCTATGGTCTGCACAGAAATGTCTTACGCTCTTAAGTTCTTAAGTTCTTAAGCTGGAGGATACATCGTGGCCAGGTTCGTAGCAAACTCGCATCCTCTCTGAGCACATATGCGTGTTACAAAAAGAGAAAAAAGAAGTTTATTATGTTAAATACATAAATCGCTGATAGCAATTTTTAGCGTTATCAGCTTCATATGAACAGCTCGAATAGAAATAAGCATTGATTGGTAGGTCAGATTCAAGGAAGATGAAAGTATAGATGCAAAACAACAACACACAAGAAAAAGCTCAACCTATTTCCTGGCAAGTAGCGGTAGTGGGTGGAGGCACAATCGGGCTGGGGATAAATTTCCTTTCTACTTTTTTCACCCATTATCATAATCTCTGGCGGCTATTGCTGGGATGCCTCCTTCTCGGTATGGGAATGAGCGTCATTCTCTTACACAATCGCTTACAGTACCAGCGTTTCTGGAAAAATATCGTATGGGCAGTGTTCATTATTACGCTAACTATTTTTATTGGTTATAGCTGGATACTTTACAAGTATGGCGTAATATTTTAGTGCAAGTAATATGGCTTTCAGCAACAGATTTGTCTTAACGATTTATTGGTTCCATGTCTGCTGTCCTCTCTCGTAAAAGTTCTCATGGTTGAAGTGGGACGGCCTGAGCGTCCCACTTCAACCATGAATTGACTGCCGCTTTAGCTTTCTTTGAGAGAGAAGTGCGGATTCTCGATAATGCCGAGCAGGTTGCCGAAGGGGTCGAGGACCGAGCCGATGAGGATTCCGTCGCCGACATCCTCCAGAGATTCATTCTCTTGTGCTCCCTGTTCGATCAGTTGGGTCCATGCTGCATGGGCATCCGGGACTCCCCAATATGCTTTCGGGCCTGTGGTACCTGGTGTGGCATGCGGGACAGGCCCAGTTCAAATCCTCCTACGTTAAAGCCAACATACGCTGGCTGGTCAAAGTAGGGCTGGGTACCAAGCACGGTGCTATACCATGCCTTGGCCTTTTCAATATCGTTTACTCCATAGATGGTTGTTCGCAAGCCTTGAAACATGAGTATTTCCTTTCTCTACTACTCTCTGGCGAGAAATGCTTCTCTTCATGAACAGTATAGGATAGAATGTGGCGTGAATCGGTCCTATTTGAAAGCCAATATGCTGAACACCAGAAGGAAAGGCACTATGTATTCTCCAGTTTCCCGTCTGCTGACCGTGCTCAATCTGTTACAGGCACGTCCGAACATTACTGCCGCAGAATTGGCGGAACGGCTTGAGGTCAACCCGCGTAGCGTCAGACGTTATATGACTATGCTCCAGGACCTGGGCATCCCGGTAGAGGCGGAGCGTGGACGCTATGGAGGCTATCGGCTCCTCCCTGGCTTCAAGTTGCCGCCTTTGATGTGGACAGAAGAGGAAGCCGTGGCGGTGGCACTGGGTTTACGCGCTGCGGAATTGCTGGGACTCGGCACATCTCAGCCCGGAGTGGTGAGTGCGCTGGCGAAAGTGGAGCGTGTGCTTCCTCTGAACATACGGGAGCAGGTCCAGGCGGTGCAGGATATGGTGGCATTGCATCTGGATACCTCTCCTGTACAGGTGATGAATACATGGGTGAGTACCTTGAGCACCGCCGCTTATCGAGGGCAACAAACGTGGATCATCTATCAGGCGAAAGGTAAGGAGCAGACAGAACGCACGCTGGACTGTTATGGGGTGCTCTATTTGCAAAGACACTGGTATGCGATTGGCTACTGTCATCTGCGTCAGGCCATTCGTATGTTCCGGTTGGATCGCATTCTACAGGTTGAGCCACGCGAGGAATATTTTGTACATCCCCACAACTTTGATGTGCTAGCCTATGCCCTGCAAGAGATTGCGGCCATGCCTTCGCGCTGGCTTGGAGAGGTTCTGCTCGAAACCACACTTGAGCAGGTACGTTGGGCTGTTCCTCCAACGTTTGCAACAGTGGAAGAGAGATCTGATGGAATTTTGCTGCGGGCATACGATGATGACCTTGATCACCTGGCACGTTTTTTGGTAAACCTCGGTTGTCCTTGCTTGAGGATACAGCCGCCAGAATTGCTTGAAGCCATGCAGCAACTGGGAAAGAAAATTTCTGCCATGGTAGCACAAGCACAACAAAATCGTAGCGGCAGGTCCCCTTGAAAGACAATCGTGAACGCCGCTCAGTCGCGGCTAGCTCCGCTCACACGATTGCAAGGTAGGGCTTGAGCCTAATACTTTTCACTTAAGCGCTTTTGTGACCATAAAAAACATGGTGGAGAAAAGCAGCAAATCATCCGTCGAGAGGGCGCCACACGCGGAGGCCGGCATGCGGCGTGATGGTGGAGCGAGGGGCTCAACGAGCCTCGCATGCCTGTGGCGCCTACACCGAGACGGATTATGGTTCGCGATCCTCTCCGAGAAGGTACGGGGAGGATCCACGCGCGCTCCCACCACGTTGCTGCGCGAGCAGGCCACGGCACACACGATCCCTGGAGGCGCCACAGCACTGCGCGTCGTGCTCACACGCTGGCCTGTGCAAACGCAGCAGTGCGGCCTCCGCGTGTGGCGCCCTCTCCACGTACACCTGGCTTGCTGGTCACGTCGAACCATCTCTGAACGTCTCGCTACGTGAAAAGTATTGGCCATGAAGGCTAATACTTTTCACTTAAGGGATTGAATGGCTGAAATGATAGCATGACGGTGAAGGAATACCTTCTCAAAGGATTAAGAGAGGTAAAACGTGTAGGTTCGACCCTTTGGGTCGATTCGTGCCTCCACGATACCCTCACCTCCGCAGGATCACGCAAGTGAAAAAGCGGGTGAAGCAAGGCGTGAAGAGGCTTGCTCATGGTCAAGCAAGGATAGTATGCAGGCACGAATCGACCCAAAGGGTCGAACCTACCTGTTTCGCTTTTCTTGATCCTTTGAAGTCACTGGGCCTCTGATCGGCTTAGATGCTTTCGTCAATCTCGTCCAGAAAAAGGCTTACGTGAAAAGTATTAGCCATGAAGGCTGCCGTTACACATGAGGGCCATGCGAGAGGGCTTTGGCCGACGCGATGGCCTGGGTGCGACTCTGGACGCGAGTTTGTTACAGATGTTTGAGACGTGCTTTTGACGGTGCCTTCGCTGAGAATGAGGTTCTGGGCGATATCACGGTTTGAGGCTCCGTTGATGATGAGCTGGAGTACGTCGCGTTCGCGATTGGTCAGCTTTTCGGGTTTGTCTTCGGTTTCGTACAGCGAGATCCGTTTGGGGGTTGCGGTATCGGACACGGAAGGTCTCGTTTGCATAGGTAGGTAGGTGTCTTCCTCCTGCTGCCTGGACCAGTCGTGCGCGCGTTGCTGTAGGGTTGTCAACTGGACAGGCTGGCTGCGCTGGAGTTGCTGATAGAGGACGGTCTTCAAGAGTTGGGGATAACAATAGCTGTACTCTTGTGTGTCCACGCTAATCAGGTTGAGCCGCCGCAACTGCTCAAGCCAGTACTGACTGTCCTCGGCCTGCCGGATGGCATTACAGGCTGCGACCTCTAAACGGGGCAGAACACTGGTCTGCAACATGAATTGTTGCAGTTCAGGGCTTTGTCTGGTCAGGATCTCTTCGCTGATATAGTCTATGATATAGCGATTACTGGCCACCGGCGTATACTGCTGTGGATAGCGCGTCTCGTGCTCTTTACTATAGAGCGCGCAGAGCTGAATGCCGGCGATCCATCCTTCGGTCTGGGACGCGATAGCCGCACTACATTCGGGCGCAACGGTGGTCTGCGCCATATTTTGTAGCAAGCGAGCTGTCTCTTCAGGTGTAAAGCGCAGGCTGCTATGGCATAACTCGGTGAGTGCTCCCTGCACACGTAAACGGGACAATGGAAAGCACGGATGGGTACGGCTGGCAATAATCACATGCAGCCTGGCCGGTAAGCGCTCCAGCAGCAGAGTCAATTGTTTGTGAATTTCGCTGGACTGGATGCGATCATAATTATCAAGGATCAACACACTATCCGTTTCGATCTGCTGGCAGGCATGTAAAAATAACTTGAGGACCTGCACATCTTGTAGATTCTGAATATTCTGTACACTGGACAGTGCATCCGCCAGCTTGTCCGTCTGCGAGATATTGAGGGCCGTGAGCAGTTGCAGCCAGAATTCGCGCGGCTCATTATCCTGATCATCCAGTGAGACCCAGGCGATGGGCCAGTCTGGTGCCAGCTTGCTTGTACACCAGCTACTGAGTAAGCTGGTCTTACCCCAACCCGCCGCAGCCGAGAGCAAGACCAGCTTGCCCTTTACACCCTCGGTAATCCGTTTAAGGAGCCGGGGACGCTCAATCGACGCAATCGCGGAACTGGGAACCGTAAATTTCTCATTCAGGATCGATTGAAGTTGCGCCGATAACGGGGCTGTACGCCGTTTGTGCGCTAGCTGATTAACCTCTTTATGCGCCAGGATGGCAGCCGCGTGCTCCAACCGGGCAGGCGTCATCTCTTCAGGACGCCCCAGATACGTCTTCAAAACCTGACCGGACCGCTTGCGATACGCATACCAATACCACCCACGCCGCTGCCGCTCCTGGCGAGCAGTAAAAGTTCCGCCAGCATGCTTAAATGAAAAGGATGGATGTAGCCCACCGGCCAACCAGGCATACCAATCAGGTGAGCCAACATAAACCGTTTTTGTGGCGCTACTCATTTGATCCGGTATGTATAAATATTCGTCAACGACGACTGGAATATGTTTACGAAGCATGGACATCATCCTCTCCTCTTTCTCCATCGAAATGAAAAGTGCGTGTCCCATAAATGTACCCTATTGAAGCCCATCTCTACATCCGCGAAAAAAACGTATTTCTTGCCCCCCATAGCGCCATTCCAATCCCGTATGCGCAAGATGGCGTACGCATAATGGCGGAGACAACATTAAACGCCCATGGCCTCGATCCTTTGACATAATGGTGAAATCATCTACGCCAATAAAACTCGCCCTCACCTCAAATGCTCAAAAAAAACGATCATGTAGGTTCGACCCTCGAGGTCGATTGTCTCCCCCCATATCGATCGCCTTTGGGGCGAGGGTCGAACCTACGTGATCGCGTTGGGGCCTCAGGCGAGGTAAGGGCTCTTCCAATCGACCTCGAGGGTCGAACCTACGTGATCTCGTTGGGGCCTCAGGCGAGGTGGTGTTCGAGGGCGTAGCGGGTGGCGGCGCTGCGGGTGGCGACGCCGAGTTTGGCGTAGATGGTGCTGAGGTGCGTCTGGACGGTACGGGGACTAATCACGAGCTGGTCGGCGATCTGGATGTTGGTCAGGCCGCTGGCGAGCAACTGCAGGACTTCTTTTTCACGGCCGGTCAGTCCATTTTGTGCGCTGGTTTCTGATGTGGGTTGTTTGACTAATTGTGGCTCCAGGGTGAGCGTCGAGTCAACAGGCGAGCTGACTTCGGGGCTGGCTTGTAATGAACTCAGAACTTCTTCCAGGCTCATGATTTCACCATTGTTCCATTCGGTGCTAAAGCGTTCCGGACCAAGTTGTTTCCGGACATGGGTGAGCGATTGCTGGTAGAGGGTCTGCTCGATCGGTGGCATGGGCGCACTAATGGTGGCCCGCATAACGGTCGCGGTCCCCAGAGTCTGGCGGCTTGCTCTGGTTGGCCTTGCATTACGCTCACCTCTCCCAGGCGTTCAAGGCAGGAGGGAATAAACCAGCGATCACCGACGTGCAGACATAACGCCAGGCTCTCTTCAACCAGGATGCGGGCCATGGTGCTATTCTTTTGCTGTAGTGCCAGTAGTCCCAGGTCGGCCAGTAGATAGGCACGCGTCGATCCAATGCGCATCTCGCGATTAGTATGCAGACTTTCGTTGAAGTGATTCTGGGCCGTGGTGTAATCTCCGGTATAGAGGCTCAGCAGGCCATGGATGTGCAGGGACTGAGCAATATAGCGTGGATCACCACTGTCTTGCGCGGCCTGCATACTCTCTTCAATCAATGCACGGGAACGGGCAATATCACCCTGATTCAACAGGATTAAGCCGAGCTGGGCCAGGCGTGAGGCCAGATGCCAATGATCGTCGATCTCACGCGTGATCAACAAACATTCCTCCAACTGGGCACGCGCACGGGCATAGTTACCCTGATGGGCCTCCACCTGTCCCTGCATATTGTAGACCGCCGCCGTCATGACGCGATTGCCCAGATGCTGGAAGAGATCCAGGCTTTCGGCCAGGGATTTACGCGCATCGTTAAAGTTACCTAGCGAGAATTCAATACAGCCAAGGGCAAACAATTTGCTGGCAATGCCCTCATCGTTACCGGTTTCTTTAAAGATCGCAAAGCTTTCGCTCAGGATCTGGCTGATTGGTGTATGTTCGGTGAACTGGAATTGCGGGAAGTCGCCGCTACTGCCAGGCCGGGCCATATTGCGCTGATGGCCCAGTTCGCGGATCACGATGCGAAATTCCTCTAATAAAGAATGGGCAATACTATAATCACCCTGATAGAGCGTGACAATGGCCAGCGGCAAGAGCGCAAAGGCCATACCGACACGATCACCAATCTCTCGATGCAGGACCAGGCATTCCCTTAGATGCTGATTTGCCTGTGGATAATCGCCAAGGTGCGCGGCAATCTGGCCCAGGCTCTCCAGACAATAGGCAATGCTACGCGTATCTTCCAGACGCCGGCAGATGGCCAGGCGTTCCTCGAACGTGATCCGGGCCTCGCTCAAGAAACCAAAGGCAAAGGACTCCTGGGCCAGCGACTCCAACGCGTCGGCGATGCCATAGTCGTCCTGATACTGCGTGGCCAGACTCAGGCTGCGCTGGAAAAAACTCATGTGCCTCCACAGGCGCATTGCGCGCATAGGCCGTTCCCAGTTTATTCAGGGCCGCAGCCACGCCCGCCTGATCCTCAATTTTCTCATACAACGTCAGACACTGCTGCCACAGTTCGATACTGCGCTCATAGTGTTCCTGGCTATATGCCAGCGTCGCGGTAGCAAAACAGGCTTTGGCCTGTAATGCAGGCTCCACCTCGGTACTATGGAGCAGGGCCTTTTCCGCCCATTGATAGCCTTCCTGCTGACGATTACGGACCAGCCAGAAACGCCAGAGCGCGCCACAGAGGCGAAGCGCCGCCTCATGGCCCGCGCTATTCTGCTGAGTACTAAACCAGTGTAAAGCAGCGCGCAGGTTATCATTTTCCCGTTCCAGTCGCCGCAACCACTGCGCCTGTCGCACCTGACGCAGCTCTGGCTCAGCCTGTTCAGCCAGTTGCAGATAGTGGCGCGCATGCGCCTGAGCCGCCTTATCTTTCTCGCCAGCAGCCAACAGGCAAGCCTGACCATACTCCTGAATCGTCTCCAGCATCCGCAACCGAATCTCACCGTCCGACTGTTCGCGCTGCTGCAGAAAGCTTTTATCGATCAGCGAAGCAATAATATCCAGGATCGGGACTTCCTGGTCCTCGTGCTCCCCTTGCAGAACCAGACAAAAAGCTTCAGCAGACGACAGGGTACAGCCGCGTACAAAGATCGAGAGATAACGAAAAATCTTTTGTTCATCCGGATTTAAGAGCTCATAACTCCAGTCCAGCGTATCGCGCAAGGTCTGCTGACGCCTGGGAAGATCGCGCGCGCCACTG
This sequence comes from Dictyobacter vulcani, assembly GCF_008974265.1. Classification (GTDB taxonomy): domain Bacteria; phylum Chloroflexota; class Ktedonobacteria; order Ktedonobacterales; family Ktedonobacteraceae; genus Dictyobacter; species Dictyobacter vulcani. Next base: position 136,192 of record NZ_BKZW01000004.1, on the reverse strand, counting down.
GTAAGCACCAGCAGCCGTTGCTCTAAACGCGACAGTAGCATGGTGGGAGAAAGATGCTTGATGCGTGCAGCCGCCAGTTCCAGGGCCAGCGGCAAACCATCCAGACAGGTACAGATTTCAGCGATGACAGCGGCATTTTCATGCGTAAGCTGAAAATCACTCTTAACGGCAGCAGCACGTTGTACAAACAACAGCATGGCAGGATACGCGGAGAAATCCCCATTAACAGGAAGCTGTTGCAGATTCGGCAATGTCAGACATGGCACCACGAATTCATGCTCACCACGTAGATGCAGTACTTCACGGCTCGTCACCATGATTTTGAGCTGTGGACAGAGCGCCAGCAGTTCCGCCAACCGGGGAGCGGCTGCCATGATCTGTTCAAAATTGTCAAGTACCAGCAGCGTATGCTTGGAGTGTAGATAGGCCGCGATACGCTCAAGTAAGGAATCATCGTTCGTCTCCACCAGGCCAAGTTTCTGCGCCACCGCCGGCAATACCAGCGCAGGATCGGAGATGAGTCCTAATGGGACATAGAAGACGCCACCCGGAAAACTATCCTTGAGCACACGCATCACTTCTATGGTCAGACGCGTTTTCCCTACCCCACCGGGACCCGCAATCGTCAGCAAACGCACATCTACACGTTGCAGCAAAGCACAAATAGATTCCGTCTCCTTTTCACGACCAATCAACGGCGTGGGCGCCATGGGCAGGCTATGACTATAAGGAACGGGCAATGCTGCAGTTGGTGTGCACTGCTGCTCTTCCGCGTTCTGGGCCAGTTGGATCGCGATAGTCTGTAGACGCTCAAGGGAGAGCAGATGGGCCTTGCCGATATAGGCATGCAGCAACTTACCTTTGCGCTTACTATAGGCTTTCCAGTATTCCCCACCACGTTTATTGCCCGCCTGTTCTTTCCGGGCGGTAAAAGAGCCCGAGGGACAGGTGAAGCTAAAGGTTGTGGCATGCGCCAGCCAGTCATACCAGTCGGGGCTGCCTACGAGCACACAGCAGGGCTGCTCTTGTTCTTGATAATAAAGTGTGTCGTTCCGTACAGTGGGTGTTGAGCGTGTCATTGCTTCTCATTCTGGAACTAAATAGAGAACTGCCTCAAAAGTCACACCAAACCGTCGTTGGCTTGTCGTTACCTGTTCGGTAACTTTCAATGCTTGCTCCGCATCTGACTTAATCAGATTTGTTGGTACGCAATAGAAACCAAAAAAGTTTCCAGGTGATTATAACTCGCCACAGAAAATTACTGCTCATCGCCATTAAAAAGTTACATAGCTATAGTATACAATAGATCATTTTCTATGACTATATTTCAGCTTTTGATTTTGGGATAAATGCTCTCCCGCCTGCGGCGGGAGGGGGGAGGGGGGAATGACGGGGGACACCCCCGCGCCCCCGGCAGGTGGGGCTTAGCGCCCCTCCTGCACCTCCCCGCTTATACCCGTGCAGGTCCCTGGTGGGAGCATCGCTGGGAATGCCTGGGCCGTCATGGTGGGGAGGTGCAGGAGGGGCGTCGAGCCCCTTCTGCCGGGGTGCGGGGTGTCCCCGCTATTCTTCCCTTTCCGCCGAAGGTGGGAGCATCGCTGGGAATGCCTGGATTGTCATGGGGGTGGTGCAGGAGGGGCGTCGAGCCCCTTCTGCCGGGGTGCGGGGTGTCCCCGCTATTCTTCCCTTTCCGCCGAAGGTGGGAGCATCGCTGGGAATGCCTGGATTGTCATGGGGGTGGTGCAGGAGGGGCGTCGAGCCCCTTCTGCCGGGGTGCGGGGTGTCCCCGCTATTCTCTCCCCTCCCCCTCCCGCCGCAGGCGGGAATCAAGATGTGCTATTTCGGGGTGTTAGGTAACCGGATTGGGGGCGGTGAGGATAGAAAGTGGTAGAAAAAATAAGCCGCAAAATACTACTTTCGTTATCTTTGTTTTATGCCTGCACCCTTTACACTTGCTTTATGAAACCGTTTCCGAAACCGCTAACAGTAACGGGTCCGGAACATTTCCGTTCAGGTCGCTGATGTGCGAAGAACATTGTATGCATTCTGTTATGTGTCAAAGAAGGATCTAGATGACAACGGGTAAGATCACCATTCAAGATATTGCGCAACTGGCAGGTGTGAGCAAGACAACTGTGTCTCGCGTGCTCAACCAGCGGCCGGATGTGAATCCGGAAACACGTGAGCGTATCTTACAAATTATGGATCAGCAGGGCTTTTTTCCAAGCCTTGCGGCCTCTGGACTGGCCGGTGGCCGTAGCCGCTTGATCGGCGCGCTGGTCTCTGTCATTCATTGGCCGCTTATCCCTGAAATTATGAGGGGCATAGCGGAAGTGATTGATCAGAGTCCATATGAGTTGGTGCTCTACAGTGTGAATGCTGGCAATGATCAGAAAGACTATAGCGATGTTATTGAGCGCATTCTAGCGACGAAGCTGACAGCCGGGATACTGGCAATTTATCCTGGTCAATCTGCTGCACATCTGGCGGAACTCTGCCGCGAGGGGTTCCCATTGGTGATGTTCGATGATCAGATCAATCCACCAGAAGATATTTCCTGGGTTGGCGCTGATCAAAAGGCCGGTGCTTATGCGGCAACACGACATTTGCTGCAACAGGGGCACCGACGCATTGCTCATATCCAGGGACCACTCCAATTTCAGGTATCACTGGATCGCTATCAGGGATACTGCGATGCACTGGCCGAGGCAGGCATTGAAGTGGAGCCGGAACTGGTGTTACAGGGTGATTTTATGCCAACAGGCGGAAAGGAGTGCACGACTCAACTGTTGCAGGCGCTGGAAAAGCGACCCACCGCGATCTTTGCGGCGAGTGACTTGATGGCTTATGGTGTGCTATCAACCATAACCGAGTACGGCTTACGTGTTCCTGAGGATATTGCCGTGATTGGCTATGATGATATTCCTTTTTCAAGGCATGCACAGCCGGCACTGACAACGGTGCGGCAACCCTTGCATGAGATGGGGAAGCGCTCGATCGAATTGTTGTTACAGATGATTGATCCACCTGAAATCAAGGTCCGACCCTGGAATCATAAGTCGGCTTTGCGCTTGCAGGATGCGATGGCAGCACCTGTTCTGCCAGCATCACCGGTACACATCAAGTTGTCAACCAGTCTGGTCGTCCGTGCTTCATGCGGTGCGACACAGCATAGCTTGTGAAATTGCACTTCTCCTTCATTTATTGGCGCTTAGAATAAGTATTTATCAATCAGTGGAGATTTTATTTCCTGCGTTTAGGAGGTTTGTATGTCATTCGGAACTTACGAGAAGTCCGCTGAGCACAAACATCGTCCAGGGAAAATGCTGGGTACCACGTTGGTCTCAGTGCTGGCGATCGTCATGCTCGTGCTCTCAGCCTGCGGTGGCGGTGGTGGATCAACACCCGGCCAGAGCAGTAACAAAAAGGTAACCATTACCTATGTGCCCTCACCTAAAGGTGACAACGTCAGTAACTACAATCCGTTTAGCCCCAATGCTGGCACCGGTACCCAGGGCTTCCTGTATGAAACCTTGCTCTTCATCAACCGCTACACCGGCGTGAAGAATCCCTGGCTGGCCTCCTCATTCAATCAGTCAAGCGATCTGAAGACCATCACCTTCAAGATCCGCGATGGCGTCAAATGGAATGACGGACAACCCCTGACCAGCGATGATGTGCTGTTCACCTTCAACCTGATGAAGACGAACACTGGTATGGACACCAACGGTCTGTGGACACGGTTCATCCAGGATGTAGCAGCTCCCGATGCGACAACCTTCACCGTCACCCTGAAGCAGCCTTCTTCAGTAGCGATCTGGTGGATTGGTGGCGGTACCTACATCGTGCCAAAACATGCCTGGCAGAGCGTTTCTGATCCAGTCAAATTCGCGAACGACCAGAAACCGGTTGGCTCAGGTCCTTATCTGCTGGACAAAAACACCCCTCAGCTGGTGACCTACAAAAAGAACCCCGGCTTCTGGCAGGCCAGCAGCGTCCATGTCGATCAGATCCGCGTTCCAGCAATCAAAGACAACTCAAGCGCCGTCCTGATGCTTGCTAACGGTCAGCTCGACTGGTTAGGTGTGGCCTGGGATCCTAAACTGGATGCATCCTACACCCAGAAAGACCCTGAGCATCTGCACCACTGGTTCACCCCCAGTAACGCCGTTATGTTCTACATGAACACCAAGAAATATCCATTCAATATCCTGGAAGTCCGGCAGGCAATTAGCCTGGCGATTGACCGCGACGACATCTACAAGAAGGCCGCCGTGTTCGCACAGCCAGCCAGCCCAACCAGCATCCTGCCTTCACAGAAGTCACAAATCGCATCCCAGTATGCGGACAGCAAATTCACGGTTGACACCGCCAAATCCGAGTCCTTGCTGCAGAAGGCTGGTTTCACCAAAGGTAGCGATGGCATCTATGCCGACAAGAGCGGCAAAAAGATTTCCTTCAACATGATCGCGGTCTCCGGTTGGGACGACTGGGTCGGTTCCACCAAATTGATCTCGACCTATCTGAAGAAGATCGGTATCGACGCCAAGATCAACACCGTAGGTGACTTCACACCATACATCAATGCCCTGCAGACAGGTTCATTTGATGCAGGTATCTCCTGGACCAATCCTGGACCTACCCCTTACTTCCAGTTCTCTGATCTGTTGGATGGTCGTAAGACCGCCCCACTCGGACAGGTCGCAACCGTCAACTGGGAGCGTTGGGATGATCCAGCAACCAACAAGTTGCTGCAACAGTACGAGACCTCAAACGATACTGCCGTACAGAAGGCCGCCATCGATGGTCTGCAGAAGATCATGGTGGAGCAGGTTCCAGCCATTCCGTTGAACTACAACGTAACCTGGGATGAGTACACCACGACCCACGTCACCGGCTGGCCCGATGAGAAAAATCCGTATGATTATGCTGCACCAACCAATACACCTGATAACGAGTACATTATCCTACAGTTGAAAGCAGCCTAGCACTTCACGTGACCTATGTTGACTTCCACTGCCTTGTAGTCCTCTTGTCTATGCTCCAGTTCGCTGGAGTGTAGACAAGGGCACCTCACCATCCTCAACAACACAATCTACTTTACGACGGTACGTGCAACCCCACAGGCATAATCCATGGCAAGCGCCATGCAACACAACTACAACAAGAAAGAGGAGGAGCAAAGATGCGTCGTCTACTTAGCCGAATTGGCTTCTATATAGTCGCATTATGGGCTTCCGTCACCATAAATTTTTTGCTGCCACGGCTGATGCCAGGTGATCCCGCACAGGCATTTTTAGCAGGCATGCAGGGAAAGTCCGTGACCCCACAGCTACTGGCATCCTTACGGGCCCAGTTTGGTGTGACCAATGCGCCCTTATGGCAGCAATACTTCGCATACCTCAACCAGTTATTACATGGAGATCTGGGTGTCTCAAATACCAACTATCCCGAAACCGTCAGCCAGATCCTGGCAACCTCGATTCCCTGGACGGTTGGTCTGTTAGGTGTATCGGTCATTATCGCCTTTGTTATTGGCACCCTGCTGGGCATCCTGGTCGCCTGGAGACGTGGCTCCTGGCTAGACTCACTTCTCCCCCCCGTCATGACCTTTATCTCCGCTATTCCTTATCTGTGGATGGCCCTGGCACTGGTCTATTTCCTGGGCTTCATTCTGCATATGTTCCCGATCGGCGGTGGCTTTGACGACATGCTGGACATTGATTGGACGTCGATGGACTTTATTTCAAGTGTGGTAACCCACGCCATCCTGCCCGCCTTTACGATTGTACTGGGCTCGATCTCCGGCTGGATTCTGGTGATGCGCAATAGCATGGTCACCACCCTCTCCGAAGATTATGTCCTGATGGCTCAGGCCAAAGGCCTCCCCACACGCCGCGTCGTCTTAAGCTACGCTGCCCGCAACGCGATCCTGCCCAGTATTACCAGTTTCTCCATCTCGCTGGGAGCAATCGTCGGTGGCGCACTCCTGACCGAACTCGTCTTCAACTATCCTGGCATTGGATACGCACTGATTACCGCCATTGGTCATCAGGACTATAGCCTGATCGAAGGCTGCTTCCTGGTCATCGCCGTCACAGTACTGGCTGCTAACCTGATCGCTGACGTGGTCTATACCCTACTCGATCCGCGAGTACGGCAGGAAAGGTCATAGAACATGCAAGTAAGTTCCGAGACACTTCAGCCCCAAAATTTTCCGACGACGTTCTTACGTGGTGGACGCAATATATTCAAGTGGTTGACCTCCAATCGCAAGATGGCCATTGGCAGTGGCATCCTGGCTTTCTTTGTCCTCGTGGCCATCTTTGGACCCTTGCTGACGCATGTGTCACCTGATGCCACCTCCAATGATATCTTCTTACCGCCCTCTCTCAGTCACTGGCTCGGGACAACCAAGAGCGGTGAAGATGTTTTCTCGCAACTGGTCTATGGTGCCCGCGTCTCACTGCTGGTTGGTTTCCTATCCGCCCTGGGCTCGATCATCTTACAGGTCGCCATGGGCCTGACCGCCGGCTACTTTGGCGGCTGGATCGATAACATTTTATCATTCATCATCAACGTATTCCTGGTTCTGCCAGGTATTCCGCTGGGCCTGGTTATTGCATCCTTCGCTCCCTTAAAAGGATCCGTGGTGATTACGCTCTTGCTGATCTTCACCTCCTGGAGCTATGGCTCGCGCGTCCTGCGGGCACAAACCTTATCGATGCGCAACCGGGAATTCGTGGAGGCGGCCCGTTCTTCGGGTGAAACGACCGTACGCATCATCTTCGCGGAAATCCTCCCCAATGAGATCGCGCTGGTCGCCTCCAGTTTTATCGGCACGTTTGTCTATACCATCGCCGCCGACGTGGTGTTTGAGTTTCTCGGTCTGGGCGATGTCACCAAAACCAACTGGGGCGTCATGCTCTACTGGGCGCAGGCCGGACAAGCCCTGCTGGCCGGTGGCTGGTGGTGGTTTATCCCACCCGGTTTGTGCGTCGCCCTGGTCTGTGCCGGACTGACCCTGCTGAACTCGGGTATCGATGAAGTCGCGAATCCTCGTTTGCGCACTGAACCCAAAACGGAGAAACTGGCACGTAAGAAACAGGCAGAGATTGAGAAAGCCCCCCAGACACAGGAAGAAGTGGTAGCCTGATGAGCACACAGAACAAAAACAATCTGTTACTGGATGTACGGAATATGAGCGTGGACTACTATGCCGCCAATGGCGCGGTCCACGCCGTGCGGGACGTGAATCTGAGCTTGAAGCGTGGAGAGATTGTTGGTCTGGCCGGTGAGAGCGGTAGCGGTAAATCGACGCTGGCCTATGCGATTGCTCGCCTGCTACGTCCACCGGCAGCGATTACCGCAGGTCAGGTCCTCTATTATCCCAGTATTCAAGAGGGTGAGCGGCGCACCGCCTTTACCGCCGCCCTGGAGCAGGCAAATAGCAAAATCACGGATCCCGTGAACTCTCCCACACAATCCAGTGGCGTCGATATCTTAAAGTTAACGCCGCCCCAGTTGCGCGCATTTCGCTGGAATGAGCTCTCGATTGTCTTCCAAAGCGCGATGAATGCCTTGAATCCCGTCATGGATATCGGCACCCAGATCATCGATGTACTACGCGCCCACCAGCCAGAGCGTAGCGTGCAGTCCTGCAAAGAACGGGCCCGCGAACTCTTAAAGCTGGTCGGCATCGCTCCCGATCGACTCAGAAGCTATCCACATGAGCTGAGCGGTGGCATGCGCCAACGCGTCATTATCGCCATCGCCCTGGCCCTCAAGCCAGAGCTGATCATCATGGACGAGCCAACCACGGCCCTGGATGTCGTCGTGCAGCGCGAAATCCTGGACCTGATCAGTTCGCTGTGTAAAGAGACCGGTACCGCGCTCATCTTCATCACGCACGACCTCTCACTCTTATTAGAGCTCGTCGACCGGGTCGCAGTTATGTATGCCGGCAAACTGGTCGAGGTCGCGGATCGCAACAACTTCTACGCCCATGCCCGCCATCCCTATAGCTATGGCCTGATGAACTCGTTTCCGACCCTGCACGGGCCACGGCGCAAAATGGTCGGCATCGCCGGCTCACCACCCGACCTGCGCAACATCCCGGCCGGTTGTCCTTTCCATGATCGCTGTCCCATGGCCTTTGAGGCCTGCCATCAAGTCATACCCGCACTGCGCACCCCATTCGCCGATGCACCAGAGCAGATCGCGGCCTGTCACCTCTACGATCCCAAAATCACCCGGACCACTCAGATGCCTGGCCCTGCTGACTTAGGACGTGGTTATGAAATCCAGGCCGAAAGGAGCGTTGCCAGATGAACACCCCGCAAAATCAAGAGCCACAAGCCCATTCTGGAAGCGGAACATCTCTATAAGGAGTTTCCACTCCATAGCATGAATCCCTTCGCCGAAAAAAAATCGGTGAAAGCTGTAGAAGACGCCTCACTGGCACTCTATCCCGGCCGCGCCACGGCGCTGGTAGGTGAGAGCGGTAGTGGTAAGACCACCGTGGCACGTATGCTGGCGCGTATCTATGATCCGACCACGGGCGTCATACGCTTCCGTGGTCAGGAAGTCAAATATAAAGGCGCCCGGGTCGCATCCTCGCTACGCGCCTACCGCCGCCATATCCAGATGGTCTTCCAGGATCCATTCTCTTCGTTGAATCCGGTCCATAATGTACGCTACCATCTCAGTCGTCCACTGCGCGTCCATGGACATGCACGTAGCGAAAAAGAAGTTACCGAACAAGTTCTGGCCCTACTCAGAAGAGTAAGCCTGAGTCCGGCGGAACAATTCATCGAGAAATTTCCGCATCAGCTGAGTGGTGGCCAGCGACAGCGCGTCGCCATTGCCCGCGCCCTGGCAGCCCGCCCCGAAGTAGTACTGGCCGACGAGCCCGTCTCAATGCTCGACGTCTCGATCCGCCTGGACATTTTGAATCTATTGACCCGCCTCAAAGACGAAGAGCAACTGGCCTTCCTGTTCATTACCCATGACATTGCCAGCGCCCGCTACTTCGCGGAAGACACGCTGGTCATGTATGCCGGACAGATGGTTGAAGGCGGACCCAGCGATGATGTCATTCAGTCGCCCAGGCATCCCTATACCCAACTCTTGCTCTCGGTCGCCCCGGATCCTGATCGTGTCCAGCAGGTCATCAATCATGGCAACACCTCTGTTCCGACACGTGGAGAGATTCCAAGTCTGATCAAGCCACCAAGCGGCTGCCGCTTCCATCCACGCTGTCCACATGCCATGCCCATCTGTAGTCAGGAGAAACCGGCACGTACAGAGATCACACCGGGACACTGGACCCACTGTTTCCTCTATGATCAACCAGGAGAGAAGCCAGCAAAGCAGGCTAAGATTATTGACGCCAAGAGCGTGCAGCGCGCAAAGTAGAAAAAGAAAAAGAAAAAAAGGATTATGAATAAAGAACCACAGACATCTATTTATAGTCGCGAAGACGCCGAGCTCGCCGCCCGTTTCCTAGCCGATTTCCTCTGGGGAGCCGCGACATCGGCCTATCAGATTGAGGGGGCCGCAGCAGCAGACGGCCGGGCCCCTCAATCTGGGATCGCTTCGCGGCCACGCCGGGTAAAACCTTCCAGGGCGAGACCGGCGAGATCGCCAATGATCACTATCATCTGATGGAGCAAGACGTCGCCTTAATGGCCGAAATGGGCCTGCGCGCCTATCGCTTCTCCATCTCCTGGTCCCGCGTGCTGCCAACGGGCACTGGCGCGGTCAACCAGGCCGGATTGGACTTTTATTCACGACTGGTTGATTGTCTGCTGAAACATAATATCCAGCCCTTAGCGACACTCTATCACTGGGATCTGCCAACGCCCCTACAAGATCAGGGGGGATGGGAGAACCGCGCCACGGCCGAGGCCTTCGCGGATTATGCCGAGTTGATGACAAAGCATCTGGGAGATCGGGTTGAGAAATGGATCACCCACAACGAGCCATGGTGTGCCACCTTTCTCGGCTATGGTATCGGAATCCATGCACCCGGCATCAAAAATATTCCAGTCGTCGGCATCGTCGCCCATAATATATTGCTCTCGCATGGACTGGCCTTGCCACGCATGCGCGCACAGCTTAAAGAGACGGCCCAGATCGGCATCGCACCAAATCTATTTCCAGTCTATACCACCGAAAAATCAGCGGCCGCTTTAGAGCGCGTCGAGCAAGAACTGGATTTCCGCAATCGCTGGTTCCTGGATCCTGTTTTTAAAGGCCACTATCCCCCCAACCTGTTCAAGCATCTCAATTGTCAGGCACCCGACATCCAGCCCGGAGACATGGAACTGATCAGCGCCCCGGTCGATTTCCTGGGCATCAATTACTATAATCCACTGCACCTGGATACCTGGAAAGAAAGCGAGCAGCCAGGAGAGAAGCAGAACAGCTTCGAGATCCTGAATGCCAGTCCCGATGCAGAGATTACCGCCATGGGATGGGAAGTCTATCCCCAGGGCCTGCAGGATTTACTCGCCTGGCTGCAGCAGAACTATGCAGTGCCCGCAATCTATATTACCGAGAACGGCTCGGCCTTTCCTGATCACCTGACCCGTATCGACGCCGAGGAACGCGTAGTGGATGAGCAACGCTTACGCTATTTACGCGGCCATATCGAAGCCATCAGCAGAGCCATCGAGCAAAAAAAGACCCCCCTCTCAAAGGCTATTTCGCCTGGTCCCTGATGGACAACTATGAGTGGGCCGAAGGTTACAGCAAGCGCTTCGGGCTAGTCTATGTGGACTTCGCCACCCAGAAACGCATCATCAAGGACAGCGGCCGCTGGTACGCCGCTTTCCTGGCCGCGCAAGCATAGGTTTCGACCTACAGTTGCGGTTGACTCAAAAAAGAGAGAAAATGGTAGGCTCGGCCCTCGCGGCCGATTGGTGCCCTTCACGCGAACCTTGCCGCACCGAGATCACTTGAAGCGAGACCCACTGCGGCGTGATCATGGTGAAGAGGAGGATAGCGTATGGGGAGCCAATCGGCCGCAAGGGCCGAACCTACATTTCCGCTTTTATTGATCATTTCATGTAATTGAACCTCCTGTCGGCATAGGTAATCCGCCAACAGTAGCTGGCCGCCATATTCCCGACATTGTCCATCAGGCCGACAATAGAGCCGAGGTTGTCGAAGAGATAGTAGTGGGTACGCTCACTGCTGGTAGCCCGCTGCTAAAGCGCACACACTCCTCTTATGATGATGAATAATAATGATTTTTTCTATCTTTCCACTTATTTTTTCAACGGCTTCAGCTACTTTAGACATAGTTGGCCCTAGAAGCTTAAGGATGTCTACAAGCTAATCTTTTGGCCTGAATGGTGCAGTAATAAGTATAATAATACCGATCACAATGAAACCAATCCATATTCCATTAATAACACCACGTAATAGCAGATTATGCTGTAGATCAATACTGAACCTGAGGATGAGAAAAAGTATCCCCAAAATAATGCAGACAACACTGATAATAATTGATGTTTTACGACTTACTCTAGATTCTCTCAAGATGGCTCCTTTCATATGCTCACACCCTGCTCAACCTATTATAAAAATCGAACAGAGCATGAACATCATCACTACCAAATGGCGTATCAGTTGATTCTCAAAAATCAGACTAAACCACACAAACCTCCAGAGATAGTTTCTGCTATGTGAGGGATAAAGCCTATAATTTTATCCGCCAAGACTCTTGATCCAATTACAGTAGCTAATGCATCCGCATCAATTAATGGACCAATTGCCGCAGCCAAACCACCTTCCAAACCACCAGATATAGCTCCACAGATTATATCTTGACCAAGCTCCCATCCACTATGCTGTTGAAATAATCCGCTTAGAAGTCCATAAAATGCGCCAGCAGCAGCCCCAACGCCCATGCCTATAAAAATTTCCGCTGGATCAGGGAGAGCTCCACTCCTATCAGTTGCATTGACAGGATTATTATCAGCATACACATACGGGTTGGCCTTGAGTGTCTCCTGCAGGGTACCGCCGACGGGGGTGCGCTGGGTCCAGCGGCCGAATTGTGCATCGTAGTAGCGGATGCCGAATTTGATCAGGCCAGTCGTGGTGTCATAGTAGCCACCGGCATACTGCCAGGGGTTACGGACGCCGGACTGGACAACGCTGCCGGCGATCCCGCCAGAAGCATCGTAGGCATAGCTGGTGCTGCCGGCGGTCGGCTGCCCATCGGCGCTTCCTGTGCTGGTCGCGGTGGTGGGCTCATTGGCCGCGTTATACGTATTGTAGACCGCGGTATTTATGCATTTGTACATACAAACTTTGAAAAATTGCTTCCCTGCGAAAAAGAAATATGATATCTATTCATCTATTCAAATAAAGATAATATGACTTTTCATGCATATCTGCTAGAACCAAGGATACCCAAAGTTACGCAAAAAATCAAGATGTTTTTCGAGCGATTTGCCATTTTGATTTATTTTTTATTGTATTAGCATATAAACTCATCTATAAATGAATGAAGAGCTCATATGCATTAAGCTGAATGCTGGTAGTGAATGATTCAGGAGAAAGGGGATGCGTGTGGAGCGTGGCCTGGTTATACGTGAACAGGTCGCAGGTGCAAGCCCCAATACGTTTCGGTGAAGGTGAATAACCTCAACTCCATAGCGTGGCGTCGTGTACGTCGAGTGGGCGCCACACGCGAGGCCGCACTGCTGAGTTTACGCAGGGCAACGTGCTCGAACGACCCGCAGTGCTGTGGCGCCTACACGGATCATATTTGGTGGTGCCGGGTTGCTCGGCAACGTGGTTGGAGAGCACGCGGATCACCCCCGTACCCCTGGCGAAGAGGATCAAGAGACATGATTGATGTAGGCGCCACAGGCATGCGATGCTCGTTGAGCCCCTCGCTCAACGAGAACGCTGCATGCCGGCCTTGCGTGTGGCGCTCACTCGACGTACGATTCGCGGCTTTTGTACACAACGTCTTTCGCCACCACAAAAACGGGTCAAGCTCAGGGACATTGCTTACGTGAACAGTTTGCAGGTGCAAGACCTGCCGCTACGTTGGGGTTCTTCCGTCGTACGCCGAGCGTTCCGGACGTTTCCAGGATGCTTGCTCATGCGCGGAGTGGCCTGGACGCAATGAGGATGCTTGCTCGTACGGGGAGGGGTCGCAGCGGCAAGCACTTGCCGCTACGTTGGGTTGCCTGCTCGGACGCCAACTGGTCGCAGCGGCAAGTGCTGCCGCTACGGGGAGGGGTATGGTTCATCAGGGAAAACTAAAGAAAAAAGCCACAGTACTCAATATTCAGTCAAAACCTACACAAAGATCCTAAAAATTCGGTCAAAATTCCACCGCGGGGGTTTTACTTGTGCTATCTTGCTGTGCTACACTATGTAAGCATACATTGTTTCGACTACGTATATTGTTGTAGGACTATCGAATGTGGTAAGGATAGTTCTAACGTTGGTAGGAACATGAAGAATTTCCCTTCTCAAAGGACGATAAAATAGTATGGCACAGGAATCTGTGACACAAAACACGCAAATTGCCGTGGATAGCCACGGGGACGAGCACGCATCAGGCAAAAATCTGCTTGGTCCTTTGCTCTGTTGGGCCGTTGTCTTTGCGGACATAGGAACCTCTGTGTATTATACCCCGGGCATTCTGTATCAGACGGTCCAGGGATTAGCGGGCTTTTTCGTGTTCCTGACGATGTCAGTTTTTATTTTGCTCGCACTCAAATACGCAGAAGTCACGCATCGCTTCCCGCAAGGTGGCGGTGTCGTAACCGTAGCCGCCCAGGCTATCAACCCCTGGTTTGGCGCCATCGGTGGCATGTTCATTCTGGTGGATTACTTTCTCACCGCGGCGATCAGTAGCTTATCGGGTATTTTGTACCTGAGCGTGGTCTTTCCCGCTATTAGTGGCGTAACCGCCTCTGTTTTCATTACTATTGGCGTGCTAATATTGCTGGGTATCCTGAACTGGGTCGGCATCAGCGAGAGCGCCAAAGTTAGTCTGGTAGGCGCGGTAATCGCCTTCTTTAGCAATATCGCCATTCTGGTCACGGTCTTTACACACATGTCGTTGCCGCAGGTGCTGGCATTGATCCCGACCATGTTTAAGAGCCATACCCTGACGCCGTTATCATTCCTGGCAGGCTTTGCAGGCTCATTCCTGGCCTTCTCAGGTCTGGAGAGTATCTCACAGCTATCTCCGGTAATGAAACAGCCGCATAAAAAGGTGGCAGGTATTGCCCTGACCCTGGTCGTCTTGACGATTGGCCTGACCAGTCCAATGCTGACCATCTTCTCAACCCTGCTGCTGCCAGAAGCTGCCAGGAGTGAAGTACAATCCGCCCAGATTATTTCGCTACTGGCTGGCAAATGGGGTGGACCAGTCCTGCAGACCGAAGTGGCCATCAGTGCCAGTGCCTTGCTGATCTTCGCCAGCAACACCGCCATCATTGGTGCCTATCACGTCTTTATCGCGCTGTCACGAATGGAGTTCCTGCCTGGAGTTATTCTGCAGCGCAACAAGATGCGTGGCACACCGCACATTTCAATCGCCCTGGCAACGGGTATCCCGATTATTATTCTTGTTCTGGTCTGGGGCCGGATTAATATTCTCGGTGAGATGTACGCCTTTGGCCTGTTGGGGGCCTTCGCCCTGACCTGTCTGGGCCTGGATATTGTGCGCTATCGCGACATGAAACGCGCCGGCAGTACCCAGAGATCAGTGGCGACGACGAGGAGTGGAGAACTCGCCAATCGGGGCGAGGAGCATAAAGCGACCGAAGTCCATGATCTGATGAAATCGAACGTCCAGCCAGCAGTCATGACAACAAGTGGCGGCGTTGGTGGACAGGTGAGCGAGGTCGAAGAGGCCAGCACCCTCTGGTTCAAAATCAACTTTGTATTGGGTATTATTACCACGATCCTGGTCGTGATTGCCTGGAGTACCAATCTAGTGACCAAGCCGCTGGCTACCGCCTTCGGTACTGGCGTAACGCTGCTTGGTATGAGCATAGCGTATTACAATCATAGACGCCATCAAAAAGAGGGCAAGGTACCAGTCCCGGTCGTGGTCACACAGATCCGAGACACCTATCCCGACAACACCCTGGCCGTGCTAACCGCGGGCAACCCACACAATGGAGCAGTGATCCGTGCAGCGATCAACAACGCTGATTCACAGAAACCTGTCATCTTCCTCTACCTGGCCGGCAAGCAACAACGCGCGACCGCGCCACGCATGATGGAGATCATTGATCCTTACCTGGATGACCAGCAAGCCAAGGACACCTTCAGTAAAGCTGAGGCCCTGGCGATCAAAGGGAAGGTGCCGAACCGCACGTATGTCTATCTGATGGAAGAGCCCGAACTGGCAACCCAGATCTGGCAATCGATCCATCCACGTGACACGCTGGTGGCTATCGAGGACGACGCTCAATTCAAGGATATCAATCCGGACCGTGTGCGTTACGAACTCACGCCAGAAGGAAAAGTGGCCCACCTGCTCAAACGCTGGTAAATCCCACAAAAAATGTACTGGTCCTTGCGGCCCGTTACATCCAGAGGCCGTCATTACTCATCCGATGGGCAATGACGGCCTCTGTTTTCTATACATCAGCGATGGGATTAATCGTCGCTAGTGAAGCGGTAGCCGACCCCGGAAACCGTGAGGATGAAGCGGGGATGGGTAGGATCAGGCTCGATCTTACGGCGCAGTTGGCCGACATAGACATGCAGATAGTGGGCTTCTGTGCCATAGCCGGTGCCCCAGACCTGCGTGAGCAGCATCTGGCGCGTCATGATCTTGCCACGGTTCTTGATCAGTGCTTTGAGCAAATCATATTCGGTCGGCGTAAGTTTGACATCTTTGTCGTTCACATGCACGCTACGCTGAGCAAAATCGACTTTGAGGGGTCCGGCGCTGAAGATCGGCTCGGTCCCGGATTGGATCTGGGCGGTATGGCGCAGGGCGACCCGGACACGGGCGAGGACTTCATCCATGCCGAAGGGCTTGGAGACATAATCATCGGCACCCAGATCAAGGGCAAGAACCTTGTCGCGCTCGGTGTCTTTGACCGAGAGCACAATAATCGGCAGGTTCGATTGCTCACGCACCTTGCGGCAGACATCCAGGCCACTGATCCCTGGCAAACCCAGATCCAGCAGGATCAGGTCCGGACGATGCTGGATGACCCCTTCGAGGGCGGCCTCACCGGTATCAGCCGTAAACACCTCGTAGCCGTGCGCCGATAGACTGCGCTGGAGCGCACGCAAAATTTCGATCTCGTCATCAACGATAAGAATACGAGCCCCACTCTTACTCATGACTATGTTCCTCTTTATTATCTAGTGGCAAGGTAAAGCGAAAAATCGCGCCACCCTCAGGCCGATTTTCAGCCCAGATACGCCCACCATGGGCCTCAATTAAGCCGCGACAGACCGCCAGGCCCAGACCGGTGCCCATAATACTGGTAGCCCGGCGCTTTGCGCCTGAGACGCGATAAAACTTATCAAAAATACGCTCCAGATCATCCGGTGGAATACCGGGACCATGGTCCGCGATACTGACCTGGACCGCATCCCCCACCACCTCTACTGTAATGTCCAGCGGAGAATCGGGCGGCGTATAGCGAACAGCATTCTCTAGCAGATTAGTAATCACCTGATCGATCTGTAAATAATCCAACGGCACCGGTGGCAGATCCTCTGGGATGCGTGTATGCACCGTGCGATCTTGCAGGATCGTTTGCATATGGCCGAGCACATCGTGGATCACCTCACCCAGCGGATACAACTCTTTTTCCGCCTGCAAGGCACCACCCTCGATGCGTGACATATCCAGGATATTCCCAACCAGGCGATTGAGTCGATCAGCCTCTTTCTCTATCGCCAGCGCAAAACTACGCCTCGCCTCTTCATCCCATTCTACATCCTCTTGCAGCAAACTACTGGCCGCCGCCTTAATCGAGGACAGAGGGGTACGCAGATCGTGCGAGACCGAGGAGAGCAGGGCCGAGCGCAGGGCATCGGTACGCCTGAGTAGCTCGATCTGGAGCGCCTCTCGATGCAAGCGAGCCCGCTCAATCATCGCCGTGGCCTGATCCATAAAGGTCCAGAAAAAGGTCGCCTGATGATTCAGATCTCTGGCTGTATCCAGCAGCGCCCGCTCAACCGGAAAACGGCGCAGACCATTATTCATCAACAGCCGTGCTACCCCGACTACCCGCGTCCCCTGATGCAACGGCACCAGACGCACATAATTTTGTTCTGAAGGCGTCCCATGCAGGATACGGCGGAACCGGAACGGGAGCTCTTTGGCGGCATCGATATAGAAATCAAAGATGCGCCCCTCGCGCATCACCGATTCCGCGGTACGCATCTCATCCGGTGACAGTTGCATATGCACCACATCCTGACGCGCATCCGATTGCAGCGTCAGCTTGCCATGGACATCCGGCAGCAAAATCGCGCAATCCGTCACACCAGCTGAACCAAAATTATTCACGACCGCATGGGACACAACATCCAGCTGGCGATCCAGATTATCCTCGTTGGTCGTCGCATTCACTAGCTCATAGAGTGCCCGCGTCTCTTTCTCACGCAAAAGGGCCTGTTCGGCCCGTTGTCGCAACGCCGAGGCAAGCTCGCCCGTAATAATCGCAGTAACTAAAAATATGAAGAGCGCCAACCACTCTTCGGATTTATTAATCGAGAACGTAAAGAACGGCGGCACCAGAAAAAAGTCAAAGCTCATGAACGCGATCAGTGACGCAATCACAGCCGCGTAGAGCCCACGCATCGTGGCCAGCCCCAGCACAACCAATAGATACAAAAACGAGATGTTCGGGATAGCTGGATAGAGATGCGCCAGATAGATAATAACCGTCACAAGCATCGTCAACACAACGGCCAGACCGGCATCTGTGGCAAAACGCTGACGGCGCTGCCCCTCGGTGTTCCCAAGGAACAGCAGGTGCTGAAATTTTTTCATTGCACTCGATGAGACCTCTAGATAGTTCTAGATAGGTTCTAACTACAAATTTGATATTTCCTCATGAGAGGATATCACACAAGATAAAGAAAAAAAAGGAGAGCGCTCTTTATGCTCAGTCGCTTGGCCAGGCATTCGCACGACACCCGGCCCACAAAACACAAACACAAAAACATCCTTGCATTCCTCCTCCTTGTGCTCAGCCTGGGACTCCTGGCGGCGTGCGCCCCCGGACATTCTGGGGAGCGTGTGGTGGCATTTATACGCGATGGCAAGCTCTGGACCATCGATCCCGATGGCAATAATGCCTTTGCGACCGTCTCCCAGAACACGCCCGTGGTCGGCTATGCCTGGTCCCCAATCATCAACTCCTGGCCTTTCGCAGTCTGGATGAAGACTTCAACAAAACGCTGGAAGCCAGAGAACTCTTAGCCGAAACCACCTCACCAGTCATTACCGACACCCCCGCCACCCTCAACACCATCGGAGTCGATGGCGGCACCCCGATCTCGATCGCCTTCTCCAGTCCGAGCGTCAACTACAGCAATCCACAATGGAACAGCAACGGCACACGTTTGCTCTATCGTCAAACCCCAAAAAACACGGTCACCAATCCCAGCGACGCCCAATGGTGGATCGCCCAGAGCGACCAGCCCGGTGGCATCGCCGCCAAACCCTTCGCCCCCACCTACTCGATCCCCTCTATTTCTTATGATACACAAAACTACCAGATCCTCGGCAATAACGCCAACGACATCTTTACCACCAGCATAGCGGGCAGCGATAAAACAAAGAAAGGCGATGTGCTTCCGGGTCATCCCCTGCCAGCCTCATTAGAGCGCCTGCTCTGGCGGCCGGGACACCAGAATCAGAGCTTTCTCTATGCCATCGAAAAGCAGACCAGTGAAAATAGCACCAAAAATCAGCTCTCAATCCAATTGAGATTACGCACCCTCGAAGGACCTTCCACCCCGATTGCCACCTGCACCTGCACCCAGTTCGCCTGGTCGCCCGACGGCAACTATGTCCTCTACAGCAGTGGTAATCAGTTCACCCTGATCAACATACAGGATAACAGTCAGTTCACCATTAAAGCAGAAACCGACGCTATCCCGGCCTGGTCCCCCAACGGCCAGTTTCTCCTGCTCGACGGCCACCATAATCTCTCTATCGTCAACATCGCCAGCAAAAAACAGACCCGGCTACTCAGTGACAGTAGCAGCAACCAGGCCACGCCACCAGCCGCCCTGGGACAGACCAGCACCCTGCTGCAACCCATCGCCAACAGCCCCTGGTCCAGTGACAGCCAACAATTCATCTTCCTGAGCCACGGCCGCCTCAAATGGCAAAACCAATCCCTACCCGACAGCCAGGGACTCTACACCGCCACCATCAACCAGCAAGGCCAGATCCAGGGCAAACCCCAACTCATCACCAACGGCCAGATCACCCAACCCGGCTGGACCCACCAGGATCCCAACGCATCATTCTTATCGTAGCGGCAGCCTTCAAGGCCAATACGTTTCGCTTAAGCCCAGGGACGGTTTGATCCTTAGAGGAGATGAACGAAAGTAGGTTCGACCCTTTGGGTCGATTGGTTCCCTGCATACTATCCTTGCTTGACCATGAGCAAACTATGACATGTTAGGCAATGCATTCGTGTGGGGGGAGACAATCGTGTGGGGGAGACAATCGTGTGGGGGGAGACAATCGTGTGGGGGAGACAATCGTGTGGGGGGAGACAATCGTGTGGGGGAGACAATCGTGTGGGGGGAGACAATCGTGTGGGGGAGACAATCGTGTGGGGGGAGACAATCGACCCAAAGGGTCGAACCTACCATTTGTATCTCTCTTGATCATTTTTGCATGCGTTGCTTCATGATCATGCCACCATTGTAGCCATTCCATCCATAACCGAAACGTATTGGCCTTCAAGGCTGCAACCCGTACCCGTAAGCGTAACAAATCACGAAAGGAACACAAAACTATATGAATATAATACAATATGTTGAAGACGATTTTTGTTATTTGAGCACAACCGGACGGCGTTCCGGGAACATGCATACAATTGAGATCTGGTTCGCGCTCCAGGACACCACCCTCTACCTGCTGGCCGGTGGCCGCGAGAAAGCAGACTGGGTGCGGAATATTATGCAGCAGCCAGAAATACAGGTTAAATTGGGAGAACAACTGTATCGAGGCGAGGCCCATGTAGTGGAAGCCGCCAGCGAAGAGGATGCACTGGCCCGTCGCCTGGTAGAGACGAAATATACGCCGCGCAGCAGCGACGACCTCACCGAATGGGCCCGCGACTCGCTACCCATTGCTATTGTGATACGAAATAGGATACAGTAGGAACCAGCGATAGGAAAACTGAATACTGCAAAGGTCCTGATCGAGGGCCTGGACAATACAGAGACGCAGTTATTGATTATTTGGAGGACCACATGAGCAAGAAAGATTCTAAATTACACCTGGTCGGCCGGAACCCGGAGCCCGAAGAAGATACGTTGGATGACATGAATGAGTACAGCGAAATGGAGCTCCTGGAGCACCTGGAATCCCTGCGCGAAGACATGGAAGACCTCAACGTCACCACCCTCGCCCAGGTCATCGAACGCATCGCCGAACTCCACACCAAACTCGACAAGTAGCGGCAGCCTTGTAGGCTGCCGCTACGGGTTAGCTGCCCAGGTAGGCCTGGCGGACCAGGTCGTTGGTGAGTAGGTTTTTGGCTGTGTCGCTCAGCACTATTTTTCCGGTCTGGAGCACGTAACCACGGTCGGCGAGGTTGAGGGCCATGGAGGCGTTTTGCTCAACCAGGAAGATGGTCATGCCTTCATCTCGGATGCGCAGGATGGTGTCGAAGACGGTCTCGACCAGCTTGGGTGAGAGTCCCATGGATGGCTCGTCCATGCAGATCATCTTGGGTCGCGACATCATGGCGCGACCCATGGCGAGCATCTGCTGCTCACCACCAGACATGGTGCCGGCGATCTGTTTGAGACGTTCACGCAAGCGCGGAAAGATTTCGCAGACGTAGTTCATGTCGGCGGCGATTTCTTGCTTGTTGGCGCGTGTATACGCCCCCATCTCCAGGTTCTCACGCACCGTCATACGCTGGAAGATACGGCGGGCCTCAGGCACCAGCGCCAGGCCGGATTTGACGATATCACCGGTCAATTTGCGCTCGATTTGCTGGTCGTTAAAGTTAATCGTGCCACTGCTGGCACGCGCCAACCCAAAGATTGTCTTCATGGTCGTAGTCTTACCGGCCGCGTTTGCACCCAGCAGACAGACAATCTCTCCCTTCTCAACCTCAAGTGAAATATTCTGCAACACATGGCTCGGACCATAATATGTGTTGACATCAACGAGTCGTAACATTATAGACCTCTTGACCTATCTATTGTAATGTAATGGACATTCCTTCAGGCTTCCTCGGCGGCTGACTCATCATCTTCCGCCTTCGTCTCTGACTGCCGACCCAGATAGGCAGCGATGACGCGCTCATCATAGCGAACCTCATCGGGCAAGCCATCCGCGATCTTCTGGCCATAGTCCAGGACCGCGATATGATCGGACATACCCATGGTTACCGCCAGCTTATGCTCAATCAAGAGAATCGTAAGTCCAAGCTCGTCACGCAAGCGACGAATATATTTTACCGCCTCCAGGGTTTCAACTTCGTTCATACCGGCCGTGGGCTCATCCAACAGGAGCAATTTGGGATCTGCCGCCAGCGCACGCGCAATCTCAACGCGACGACGATCGGCATACGAGAGATTCATCACATACTCATCCTGCCGCGCCACCAGCGCGGTCCCAAAGAAGCCCAGCAGCTCCAGTGCCCGCTCACGTGCCCTTTTCTCCTCCGCGACGACGCTACGCGTGCGGAAAAGGGATCCCAGCACCCCGGCTTTCAAGCGCGTATGTTGTCCCACCAGCACGTTTTCCAGTACCGTCATGTTATTGAACAGGCGGATATTCTGGAATGTCCGCGTAATACCCTGAAGCACAATCTTGTCCGGAGAAAGGCCGGCCAGCGAGCGGCCAGCCAGCAAGATCTCTCCGGATGAAGGTTCATAAATGCCCGTAATCAGATTAAAGACCGTGGTTTTACCCGCACCATTCGGACCAATCACGCTCACGATCTCGCGTGGCCGTACAATCAGATCTACCTTCGAGACCGCCGTCAGGCCGCCAAAGGTTTTGGTGACGTTACGCAGTTCCAGCAAGGCTTCCGTCTTACTGGCAACCGCCGCCGCGGCCGGCTGACTACTCGTTCTTACCTCTTCTGAACTCATCTTTCATCTCCTCCTTTGTGGCGACTACTCCACCTTCATCTCAGCTTCAAACTCAGGCGTCCCGGGAGGTTGATCCAGCGCAGAAGGCTCGGCCTCTTCATCCTCATTTGTGGTATGATGCAGCTCACGCCGGCGTCTGGCACTTGGAATCAAGCCTTCAGGCCGGAAGATCATAATCACAATCAGGATAATGCCGAAGAGCAAGTTACGCACATTGGAGAACGTAAAGTTGTGGATCAGCTGCGGCAGAAAATGCAGGAAATTCGATGGATCACTGGCATAGGTATCCAGCTGGTTCAGGATCAGCAGGTTGATGGCATACACCACAACCGCACCGACCAGCACACCAGGAATACTGCCCAGACCACCGATCACGACCATGGCCAGATAGATAATCGAGTCAGTCGAGTTGAAATCTCCAGGAGCCACTGTACCCAGTTTAGCGGCGTGATAGACACCCGCGATACCCGCGAAGAACGCACCGGCCGCAAAGGCGAACAACTTGGTATTCACCAGATTGATACCGGACGACGCAGCCGCAATCTCATCCTCACGAATCGCGATCCAGGCACGTCCCATGCGTGAGTCACGCAGGCGCACATTCGCGAAAATACAGACACCGATCAAAATCAAGATCAGGTAGTAGTAGGGCGTCGGACTATTGCTCCAGTTGAGGCAGAAAGAGCCGATACAGGGTGTGGCCGGAGGATAGACGCCGGCGATACCGTCGGTACCGTTGGTATATTTATCCATCTGCGTAAAGACGATCGGGATAATTTCACCAAAACCGAGCGTCACAATCGCCAGATAGTCACCACGTAAGCGGAGCGTCGGCGCACCCAGCAGAACCCCCCAGAGCGCGGTCAGCAGGGCCGCGATAATAAGCATGGGCCAGAAGAACCAGGAAAAGATCTCCGGGCGCGCGATCATGCCAGTCAATACATAGAACTGCGGCGAGCCGACCATCGACCAGGCATAGGTGCCAATAACAAAGAAGGCCACATAGCCCAGGTCCAGCAGACCAGCAAAACCCACCACGATATTCAGACCCAGGGCCAGAATCACATAGAAGCCCAGGTCACCATAGCTGGTAATCCGGCCCTTAGTTCCCGAGCCAAAGAGAATCGGATCCAGGATCGGATAGAGCACAACAAAAGTCATCAGCAGCATCAGATAGATGCGCGTCGCGCCACGACTCTGTAATGGTTTATCATTAGGCACGACATCCCGCGCCTCTTCACTGGCCCGGCTGGCCGAGAGGCTTTGCAATTGCTCCTCGCGACTCACTTTGCGAGCATTCCCACGCCATCCCATCCGACCACGCTGAGCCCCTTCAGACTGCGCCACCTCGATACCAGCGTCCGGTGCAACCGTATAACGCAGAGCCATGCGCCCACCCAGGCGACCCAGGAAATAGCCAGCTACCGGCAACAATACCGTCCGCACCGCGACCCAGATTAACAATAAAGGTGCCAGTTGATCAGTAGCAAAAAAGATTATGTCCGCCACCAGGGTAATCACAGCAAAGATGATGCCAAACCACAGACCAGCCTGCTGAGCCAGGCGCAACAGCGCCCCGCGCTCCTTATCATCAATCACATGCAGGCTCGCCAACGGAGCCGGCGGCGTATAGTGACGCGCCCGGCGAATGCGGGTACGCACAAACAGGTAGATACCCCAGACCACTACCGCCAGGCCGATACTAATCAAGAGATTCGAGGTCACCGCCAGTAATACGAGAGGAACAACTGTCGCAAACGCAACATCGAACCAGACTTCCAGCATATTACGTCGGCCACTATCCGCTGCAACCAGATAGCCCGACAACGCAATCGCCGATCCATAGACCAGCAGGAGGAAGAGAGACTGGATAATCAAGGACCAGGGATCATGGTCCAGACTGGTAACATCTGGATAGAGCAGACTGAGCCAGACGCCATTCACCATCTGCTCGCCAACCCAGACATAAGTAAATACGCAGACAGGCACAAGCACGGCTACCAGCCATTTAAGCAAAAGCTTGCGAGTCTCGGTATTTGGGAGTAATTTACGAGGACTTTCTGATACAGCCACGTTTTATCACCTCACTCTGACGCTTGATGTACTTACTCCATACAATCGCAGCTACGTCTTCACGATTGCCATTGGAGAAACCGCCGCGTTCCAATTTCTCGCGTTACACTTTCTCAGGTGTATTCTGTCCAAAAAGACCAGAGGGGCGGAAAACGAGAATCAAAATCAAGATCGCAAAGATGACGGCCTTGTTCCAGGCATTACCACCATGTGGCAGGACGGTAGCAGGAATCAAGGTCACCAGCGAATAGATCAAGCCGATGATCAGGCCTCCAAACATCGCACCCACCAGATTTCCAATACCACCCAGCACGGCAGCAGTAAACGCAATCAAGCCCTGCTCAAAACCGAGGTAGAAATAGGTATTGGGAAACTTGAGACTGTAAATGAAAGCCGCAGCCCCGGCCAGACCAGCACCGATAAAGAACGTGACGCCGATGATCAGGTTGACGTTCACACCCATCAGGGCAGCCGCATCACGATCCTGCGCCACCGCACGCATCGCACGACCGATACGGGTACGCGTCACCAGCAGTTGCAGACCAGCCATCAGGATAATCGCCACGACCAGTACAAAAATGTTAATCACATCAACATTTACCGGACCCATTTGGACGCTACCAATTGGCAATGACACAAAAGAAACATTGGTATTGCCAAACCAGAGCTTACCAACATCCTGCAAAACCAACGACACACCGATCGCCGAGATCAGGGGGGCCAGACGTGGTGCATTGCGCAGCGGTCGATAGGCGACACGTTCAATCAAGACACCCAATACCGCACAAAAGAGAAAGGAGCCTATACAGGCCAGAGCCAGTTCACTGACCAGCACCCAACTCATTGTGGAAGGCGGATTGGCAGCCGTCACCCCCAGCATACTGAGAATAGCAATAGTGACAAACGTCCCAAGCGTAAAGATATCGCCGTGAGCAAAGTTAATCAGCTCGATAATACCGTAAACCATCGTATATCCCAGCGCAATCAGGGCATAAATCGCACCTGTGGCCAGACCAACGATTAACAGGTTTAAGAAAGTAGCCATCAGCTGGTTACTCCTTATCTTCGCGAAGCAAACGGACTAAAGGGACAATATGAAGAGAGGAAAAAAGAAAAGAAACAACCTGGAAAGGTATCAGCCTGAAAAAGTTTCCGCTAATGCCTCTCCAGGTATTCCGTGAACCTTCGTTCAATTTTCATCAAACAAAGCTTCCCGGATACTTTTTTACTGTCACTTATTGCAGGCTACTGGTGTCAACCTGCTCCAGGAACTTCCAGCCATCGCCGCTACCTAGATCACCGATGGTGTACAGGGAGATGAAATGGTTAGTGGTATCGCCGTTTTTGTCGAAGCTATGATGGCCAGTAACTCCATCATACTGAATGTTCTGCACGGCATCGATGACAGCCTGACGGAACTTCGCGGCGCCTGCGTCATCGTTTGAATCCTTTGGAGCGTCAGCTTTTTTGCTTGTGACCACTGATTTGATGGCATTCAACAAGATCTTGGTATCGTCATAACCGCCGGCGCTATACGCACCAATGGCATCGGGACCAAACTGCTTGGTGTAAGCATCGAAGAAAGTTTTTGAAGCAGGAGACTGGCTTGGATCAATACCAGGGATAGAAGTGTAAACTGGACCGCCACCCAGAGGCTTCACAGCCTTGGCCAGGGCCGAAGTTTTGGAACCATCACCAGCAAGGAAAGGTGTGTTGGCCAGGCCAGAAACACTCTTCATCTGCTGACGAATGGTAATACCACCGGTAGAGTCGTTACCACCGAAGAAGATCACGTCTGGGTGCTTGCCTGCGATCTCGGTCAGGATATTCTCGTAGGAGTTCGTCTGCTTGATACTGGCGCTACCAAGTACCGTACCACCAATCTTAGTCCAATAGGTAGTAAAGTTCTTAGCCAGACCAACACCATAGGCCTCGGTATCATCAATGACGTAGGCGGTTTTATAGCCTTTGGTCTTGTGCCCATAAACGGCCAGAGCAGCACCCTGATACTGGTCGATGGTAGCGGTACGGAAATAGGTTACTTTTCCGGTTGGGCGCAACTGATTTACCTTACTCTTCGCGCCACCGCACTCAAATGCAGGAGTCTCTTTGGTCAGACAGTCATTGGTGTTTGAAGGACTGATAAGAACCATTGGGGCCCTGTTAGTGGTTGGCATTTCGGCCAGGGCCACGCTACTGTTGATTGGTCCCACGGTACCCACGACCTGAGGATCACCAATCAGATCGGTTACGTTCTTCTGGCCGACGGTCTGATCGTGGGTACCACTGGCACCAACGTCATCTTTAGCAACCTGGACAAATTTGTAGCCGGGTAAGAAATTGGAGTCGTTGGCCTCTTTAATGGCCAGGGTTGCGCCATTTTGCGCGGGCATACCGGTTGAAGCATCACCGGCAGTGGTTGGAAATTCAGTACCAATCTTGATGGTAATCGTTCCTTGTGTGCCACCGTTACTGCCGTTTCCAGGCGTTGAGCCACCAGGGTTACCAGCACCACAAGCGGTCAGGATGCCGATAATGAGCGTAAAGCCTAACAATGAGGCAAAAATACGAGACGGACTTCGTCGCATAATGTAGTCAGCCTGCCTTTCAATAAGTGTCCACCGTTACCGTGAAACACCTTCCACCTTCGAATAGCTAATAAAAAAACAATGCAAAAAGGGGTCACAGGTTGCTGTACTAATAGTAAGGACGTTACTACCTTACAAAAATAAATACGTTGCGAAGTAAGTAAATCTCACCAATCAGCCCTATCTCATTGGAAAGCAAGCATCCATCACGCACAAAGCCAGCAGACAAGTTGAATTGCAACGCCAACGTTTTATCGCAGGTAAGGCAGAGAGATTGAAGGGATTATATGTATTGCCAACCACGATGTCAATAGGCATTCTTCCCAACTATGCAACAGGAGAGGAGAAATTCAGTCTGTAGCAGCTACGAACGAAAGCGTGTCGTCATGATCCGCTTTCGTTCGTAGAAATGGGGGAATCAGGCATGCAGGTAGGTATCGAAGAACTGGTCGACGCGAGTTTCGTAATCGCTGCTGGCCAGAGCATAGGATTGGGCATGGCCCGCGCCACTAACGATCCAGGATTGCTTGGGAGTGCCAGCGGCCTGGTAGAGAGCCGTCATGCCCGCTAGAGGCGTCTGATTATCATTGTCACCATTCACGAAGAAGAGAGCGGTCCGACCCGTCAGTTTGTTGATCACGTCGATGGGGCGCGCCTGAGTAATATCAACGCCATACACATCCTCAACCAACTCACGATCAGCATCCCTGACCTGGTCGTTCGGTACATCACCAGGCACCCGTGTCGCATCTACAGGACAACTTTCGGCGACCAGAGCGACAATATCGGTACTGCGGGCCGCGGCCAGCACGGAGGCCGTCGCGCCCATCGACAGGCCAAGCACGCCGATTTTACTATCACTCGTATCAGGATAGGCATGTAAAAACGAGATCGCCGCCAGGATATCGCCAGATTCCACCAGACCTAAAGTCGACATTGTGCCCTGACTTAAACCATAGCTTTGAAAATCAAATAAGAGTACTGTATAGCCATGGTTATAAAGGAAAGTTGCACGTTGCAACATATCTACACGATTTCCAGGCGTACCATGCGTCAAAATAATCACCGGTGATTGCGGTGAGTGTACAGCCAGCCAACCCGAGATAAGATTGCCACGTTCATTATAAAAAGAAACATCAAAAACTGGAATGGCATGAATATCCCTGGCAGCCGGAATCGGTTTAGCAGCCCCGGGCGCAAGCCTTTGGTCAATTGAAAAAGCTCTGACTTCTCAGAACGATGCAAGGTAGAGGCATTGCTACCATCTTCCTGGACCGCTGGAATAAGAGGGTCGGTCTGCACATCCCAGGTATTCTGCTGAGCCATCTGTTTCAGTGTATAGGCCGCACCATTCACTGGAGAAACATAGACAGCATGCAAACACCAGGCCACCGACGCAAGGAATATCATATAAAAAGTAAATATAAACATACTCCATTTACAGGATCGCCGCATCGTAAGTTCTCCATACAATTGATTATTTAGGCGCAAATTGAGCACAAAAACGCCCAAAGGCCGCAGCAACCTGCTGCTGAGTCGACTCCAGCGTTCCCCCATTATTAATTACTTCATCGACCAGATTTCGCTGGACAGTAGGGTCTGGTTGGGCTTGTAAACGTGCCTGAGCCTCTGCCAGGCTTAAACCATTGCGTCGAATCAGACGTTGCAACTGTTGTTCGACGGGGCAAACAATCAGCCACTTTTTCTGACAAAATTTCCCAGATCCGCCCTCAAGCAACTTTACCGCATCCAGAACCGCAATCCCCTCGGGACTGACCGTTGCCAGTTCAGCCCGCACAGCCTCATGGACTGCTGGATGCACAACCCGTTCCAGACGTTGCAGGACTCAGGATCATGAAAGACAATCGAACCCAGCGCCTTGCGATCCACCCACCATCCGCCGTCAACACAGCGTCCCCAAAAAGCTCACCCACCCGCAGCGCAATCGGCTGCCCGGGCTCATATAAACGATGCACCAGCGCATCGGCATCAATATAACGCTCACCACCAAGTTCCAGCACCATCCGCCCCACCGACGTCTTGCCACAAGCAATATTGCCTGTAATCCCAAGCACATATGGCATAAAAAGAGCAACATCCTTTCTGCTGATAAGCGTTGAACGATATTTCGCTGCGGCTCCGTATCTCAAAATCGCGTCACCCTCAAGGCCGCCTGGCACGCTCATGACACGTACAAATAAAGCGAGCGCCACAGGCGCGAGCTGTGGAAGAATTAACGATACATAATGTAAACGCTAAATCCCCTCTCATTATATCAGAGGAAAACAGCTCAGGATAATTGAAAAAAGAAGGAATTTTAGGAAATACTCCTGCATCCTGTACGAGCCAAAAGTCCTCATTTTTTTCGTAGCAGAGCGCTTGATAATGTATACTTGCAGTGTGGTGTACTAAAGTTGTAAGCGACTACAGACCATTATAGAGAAGCACCCAAATAGTCTTGTTGTCAATAGGCTACAAACCACTAAAAAAACCACACTCGAAGCGATCCACTCACCCTGACCATTGCGCATGCAACTGGTACTTTCTTCTTATACACGGATCGTTATTATTCTATATAGATAAAATCAGCGCAGTAAATAATCATTGTTACAAGAACACATCCTTTTGATTCTATGTACGATTGAGTAACGTCTATAGTAGACAGATGCCGGACCTGTAAAGTACGAATGAGTAGTTATGTTTGCCAGTTGATATAAACACAGGTACAATGGATGCAGATAACTATCACTGGTATGTGCGCCCATTGTACACAGGCCAGTCGATAGGCCACGCAATCAAAACTGGAAGGAACAAAATGTATTCTGGAGAGTTGACAAAAACGCCGCCACAGCGAGAGCAACCCAGGCATATCGGCCTCATCATCGGCATGAATCAGTATCAGGACAGTACATTTCGTCCACTTCAAAGCGCCGAAAATGATGCCCGCGCCCTGGCCCAGTGGTTGGTAAATAATAAGGGAGGCAAGTGGTCTCCCCCAGATGTGCAGCTCGTACAGGGTCAACATGCCACCAGGGAACTTATAGAATCACTGATTACACAAATATGTCTCCATAAAGCAGAGGAAGGTGACTCAATCCTGCTCTATTTCGCAGGCCACGCCTTTGTGGATGAACGCTCAGGTGAGGGATATCTGGCATTTAACAATTCCCGCTATCAAGATCCATCTACCTGTTTGAGTCTGCATTCTTTCTCCCAGCATGTTCTAACCCAGAGTCGAGCCGCGCAGATTCTCTGTATTTTCGATTGTTTCCAAACGGGACCAGTCTGGAATATGCGCCGAACTTCCCCATATGACTCAAAGCCACTGCTCGGCAGTGCCGTACTGGGTCTGTTGCAAACATTTCCCAACCGGCTATTTTTGTCCTCTTGCCGTGGCAATGAACAGGCAAGAGAAACGAGCGAGCACGGTATTGGTCCACTGGTCCATAGTATAATCATGGGCCTGGGAGGACCGGCTGTTGATCCAACGACAGGGTAGCAACTCTCTCAAAGTTGCATGCCTATCTGTTCGGCGTACTTGACGAGCAACACCGGCCCCAACTCTTTGGTCAGCAGCAAACGCCCTTTACGATCCTGGGAAGCCTACCAGAGCCAGATCTTAGTAGCCCAAGCGGGACATTTGCCCAGACTGGTGTGCCCATGAGCCCTCCTGGCCCTCATACCAGCGGCATGCTGTTAAAGAGAAGCCTCCCTTTTGGGGCGGCCTCGACAGCCACCACAGGTAACGTTGCCTCCTCGACGCTGGATCCACAGCGCGAGCAGCAACTTCAGCAGATGGTAGCCCAGGCACAACAAATGTTCCAGGCACAAAATTATGGTGAAGCCTTCAACCTCGTCGAGCAGGTCCTGCAGGTCTCACCCAATGATCTCCCTGCACTGATCCTGAAAGGACAGTTGATGGGAACTGCCGGCCGCTATAGTGAGGCACAGCAGACCATTGAACATATCCTGCAGCTCGATCCGGATAATGCCATGGGTTGGAGTATGCGCGCCGTCGTGCTCAGCAACCAGGGGCAACATCAGCAGGCACTCAACGCCGTTGAGCGCTCACTGGAGTTGGATGCGCAGAATCCCGAAACCTATGTGATCAAAAACAACATCATGGGGAGCCTGGCCGTAGCCCAGACCCAGACGCCCGAACGAGCAAGCAGTAAATTAAAGTCAGCCAGAAAAGATGAGCCAGCCACCGGCAGCGCAGGTAAAGCCTTCATGCTCGGTAGCGCCATCAGCATCCTGGGTCTGATCATGGGACTGGTAGGGATTGGACTGCTGGCCATCATGGCCAGTATCCCCTATATCGGACTGCTGCTGCTCAGCATGAGCATCGCCGTCCTGTGCGTCAACGCCGCTCGCGGCGCATTCCGCTACGGTATCGCCCTGCTGATCGAGACCAGCATCTTCTCGGTCCTGCTCGCAGCCATTCTGGGAGGACTCGGCCTGGTAGGCCAGAGGTTCCTCATCAGCCAGATCAACCTGCGCCCGAGTTTATTCATGCCCATCATCGCCCTGGGTATCTGGCTCGCGGCCGCGGCCGCGGTCCCGTTTATCCTGGCCCTCGGTGGCTTCATCGGCGGCTTGCCTGTACGGATGAGACGCAAAAAAAGCTAGCATCCGCGCAGCAAGCCAAAAGGCTCTCCCCATGCCCGGTGGGGAGAGCCTTTTGGCTTGCTGCGCGTTTAACTGGCCATGTCGGCGACTTGTTCCCACTCGGCAACCAGTTCCTCGACACGGACTTTGGCCTGTTCATAGTCGGCGGAGAGTTGCGTGAGTTTGTCAGCGTCGGCCTCCAGAGCGGCCTGGGAGAGCTCCGCTTCCAGGGCGGTAACGCGGGCCTCAGCTTTCTCGACATCACGCTCAACATCTTCAAGGGTTCTGGCTTTGGTTTTGCCAGCTTTTTTGCCGCTACCTTTCGCGGGAGCCACAGGTTTGGCCGGGGCAGCTTTGGGAGCTGCTTTAGCAGGATTACCAATCACGATCTGCTGGTGCCGGGTGCGGTATTCCGTGTAGTTACCCTGATAAGCATTCAGGACGCCGTCCTCAATGGCCCAGACTTTGGTGGCCAGGCTGTCGATAAAGTAGCGGTCGTGCGAGACAAAGAGCAAAGTGCCATCGAATTCGCTGAGCACTTCTTCCAGGAACTGCCGCGATCCCAGATCCAGGTGGTTGGTTGGCTCGTCCAGGACCATCAGGTTGGAGCCTTGCAGGGTCAGTTTGGCCAGCGCGACACGGCTGCGCTCACCACCGCTGAGCATACCAATCTGCTTGAACACATCATCGCCAGAGAACAGGAAACGGCCCAGGAAGCTACGCGCTCCCTCTTCACTCAGGACACTGACCTGACGAATCTCATCAACGATACTGCGCTCCATATTCAGGCCATCGTGGCTCTGCGAATAATAACCGATGCGCACGCCATGACCGATATTCGCGTGCCCACTCAACGGCGACAACTCACCGATCAACGTACGTAACAGCGTCGTCTTACCAGCACCATTCGGACCAATCAAGCCGACACGATCGCCGCGCAACATCTCAAGGTCCGACACATGCACCAGGGCGTTTTCGTTCCCACCTTTACCATAACCGGCAACAAGTTTCTGCGTCGAGATCACCACCAGGCCGCTATTGGTCACCGAATTAAACTCAAAATTCAGTTCCGGCATATCCTGTGGCCGCTCCACACGCGCCATACGATCCAGCAGCGTCTGGCGACCACGCGCCTCGCGGCTACGCTGGCCAGCTTTATAGCGGCGAATAAACTCTTCAGTATGCGCGATATAAGCCTGCTGCGCCTCATACTCACGGCGACGGCGCTCCATACGCTCCTCACGCAGCGAGAGATATTTGGTATAGTTACCCGGATATTCCTCGATGCGCTCAAACGCCAGCTCAATCGTGCGCGAAACCACTTTATCCAGGAAATAGCGATCGTGGGCCACGATCACCATCGCACCCTTCCAGGTCGAGAGATACGTCTCCAGCCATTCCAGGGTCGCCAGATCCAGATGGTTCGTTGGCTCATCCAGCAACAGCACCTCCGGCTCCTGCAGCAAAAGCTTACCCAGGGCCGCCCGCGTCTGCTGGCCACCACTCAACTGCATTACTGGAGACTGCTGCTGCTCACGCGTAAATTCCAGACCGTCGAGGACCTGCTCAACGCGATTCTCATAGGTATAGCCGCCGGCATGCTCATAGCGCACCTGCAGCTGATCATAGCGCTGCAACAGAGCGGCATCCGACTGATCTCCAGCCATCTTGAGCGCCAGCTCGCTCAGCTCCTGCTCCCATTGCCGCAACTCGGCAAAGACAGACACCATCTCCTCGCGCAACGTATTACCGGGATGAAAATCGGTAACCTGAGTCAGGTAGCCAATGCGCGTATTACGAGCAATCGCAATCGAACCCTCATCAGGCTCCTCGCGACCGGCCAGAATATTCAACAACGTCGACTTCCCTGCCCCATTGGGTCCAACCAGGCCAATGCGATCCTGTGGATCAATCTGGAAACTCAGATCAGAAAAGATCCGCTCCGCCCCAAAAGATTTTCCTAAATGTATTACACTTACGACAGGCATATTATCTTCACCCAGTTTTTTTCAAGCAATTTTTAGCATACATGTTTGGAGGTAGCGTACCATAACAACCCATCCGGTGCAAGAGGAAAGCCAGGGGGTACACAACTAAATGCGAGGCTGAATCGTACAAGATATTTAGTGCCATTGCCTTCCTGTGAGAAGATAAGAGCATAAGTCTGGTCGAGTTTATGAAAAATAAAATTTGACTGAACTTATACGGTATATGATATACTGAGGAAACAAATCCTTCTGTTGAGAGAAAGGATGCTGAGGTGGCGAAAGAGCAGTCTCTGGATAATTTGTGGTTGGCCCAAACGTTATTTGACCTCGGAGGCGTACAGTTTGGCAACTTTACAGTCAGTGAATCGGCTGTAAGTTCCCCTGTTTTCGTGAATCCAAAGGTCTTAATTAGTAACCCAACCGCACTGCGCGTTGCAAGCAAATTAATGCAACAAGAAATCGATTTAGCTCAATCATTACGTCGTCCACGTGTTCACCCCTTCTCCCTGATCGCGGGAGTGCCCGTGGGTGGACTATTACTGGCGACGGCCTATTCACTGGAAACGAATATTCCTCTTATTTATGCACGTAGCCGTCCGGAAGGAACGGGCAAACGCGGAATAGAGGGACATTATACTCAAGGCGATACTGCGATTATTATCGACGATCTGATCACTCGTGGAGGAAGTATCCTCGAAACGACATCACTCCTTGAGGAGAATGGCCTGAAAGTCAAAGACGTTATTGTTCTCGTTGATCGCGAACATGGCGCCGTTGAGCGTTTACACCGTCATGGCTATAACTTGATAAGCATCTTAAAGCTTGATGTGATGCTCACTCACTATATGTCAAGGGGCCTCATTACCGAGGAGACCTACCGTAGGTGTGCTGAATATCTACGCGACAAACAGATTGAACCCCATACCGGAACACTCAACTTATAGTTCAATTACCCCAAAAAAGGGAAAGGTGTATTGATTACCCCTTTCCCTTTTTTGTGTGCGAAAATAATCGACCGCGAGGATCGAACCTACGGTTGCGGTTGAGGGGCGTCCCATTTGACGGGGAGGCCGGCCATTTGCATGATGCGCAGGGCGTTACGCGTGGGGCTGGGTCCTGTGCGCAGGAGGTATTCAAAGTTCATCTGGTCGTCGGTGATGTTTTCTTTGAAGTGGTAGTTTTTGATGAATGGGAAGAGTTCGGTGAGTTGGACCAGTTCGAGGTCGTGGGTGGAGATGGCTCCAACGCATTTCTTTTCGACCAGCGTACGGATATAGGCTTCACTGCCGATGAGGCGTTCGTAGTTGTTGGTACCTTTGAAGATTTCGTCGATCAAGAAGAAGATGGGATAACGGGTGCCGGATTCCAGGCGTTCGAGCAGGCCTTTGAGGCGTCTGACTTCGGCGTAGAAGTAGGAGTAGCCGTCGGCCAGCGAATCAGTGACGCGAATACAGGCGTAGAGCTCAAAGATCGAGGTGCGCAGCAGGCTGGCACTGACGACACTTCCAGCATAGGCAAGGCAGAGATTCACACCTATCGTGCGTAGAAACGTGCTCTTACCAGACATATTGGAACCGGTGATCAGCAGGATCTCACCCTGAGCATCCAGTTGAAAATCGTTGCTGACTTTTTTGCTTTTTTTGATCAGTGGATGTCCAAGCTGTTCGGCCTGGAAAACCGGCGCGGACCCGGTCTGGCGGTCAGGGACCAGTTCGGGAAAAGTGTAGTCGGGATTCATCTCGGCAAAGTTGGCCAGGGAACAGGTCGCTTCAAGTTCATACCAGACATCCAGCCAGATCGGTAGATACTGAGCGATCAGGGCTTTACATTGATCTAGTTGATAGGCGAGGATCGCGCCTAATGGGAAAAGCGCGTTTAAGGCCATCCAGCCTTCAGGACTGCGTGCTAAGGTGGCTCGACCCGTAATCCGCTCTAAGCGGGCGAGGAGCCGCGATGGCCGGTGCTCGGCGTGTTCAAAGAAAGGCTCGCACAGATGCCAGAGCGGTGAGTTCCTGGCATAGGGATAATTTTCCAGGTAGCCAAAGATCTGCTGCAACTGGCCAAAGGCCACCCGTTGCTGATAGGTATCTTCGGCCAGATTTCCCTGCTCTTTTTTGGTTCTTAAATACCAGATCAGCGAGCACAGCAAGGCCACCACACAAAAGAGCGGCGAGGTATGCACAAAAACGAACAGGATGACGGTGAGATAGAGGAGGGCAGACAGCGCCAGCGCAATCAGCAGTGACGAGAGCTTTTGCTTTGATTCTGACTGCGTATCCAACCAGTCCAGCAGACGATCGCCGTCAACGGGATCACTGGTGAAACGCGTCGCAAACAGCGAGTAGAGCTGAAGCTTATGGCGAAAACGCGTCATGGGAATCAATTCACGCACCAGAGATTGGCGTTCACTGAGCATTTCGTGGTCCGGCTCAAGTTCCAGCAACCAGTCGCGCAAGCGCAGCATACCTTCAAGTGAGACCCCGGTATTAAGCAAACGATGCAGCGAACGCTCCCCACTGATATCCAGATCGATTTCAAACGGATGATCCACCTCTTCCTGCTCATCGCGCGGCGGCACCGCCGGCATCGCATCCCAGTCCAGATTCAGGCGTGCCTTCTGCTCATCCAGCAAACGTAACCAGACCTGGTAGCGCAGCATGCTCTGATTGACTTTGGGTTGGAAGCGCGACAGGAGATAAAAAGCCAGAGCGGTCAGCAGAATAAAGATAAAGCCCAGCACAGGCAAAACAGCCAGCCCGATAATAATCAGAAACAGGCCCACGCCGATAACACCCAGGGTACGCATCTTGTTGCTCTGGTCAAGCAACTGCGTTTTCGCCAGGCGCCGCTGGATGCGTGCATACTGTCGCTCGATTGCCGCTTGCTGTTCAAATATCGTTTCCATGCTTGACTCTTCCTTTTTAAAGGTATCCTTTAAGGGTGTCCACACTATTCTGGAACGTTGCCGTAGCGGCAGGTCTTGCACCTGCGACCTGTTCGCGTTCGAGCAAGCAGCCCCCACGCAACGGGGGCGCTTGCCGCTGCCTCCGTTCCACGTACAGACAGGCGCTTACTTATACGTGCAACGGGGGCGCTTGCCGCTGCCTCCGTTCCACGTACAGACAGGCGCTTACTTATACGTGCAACGGGGGCGCTTGCCGCTGCCTCCGTTCCACGTACAGACAGGCACTTACTTATACGTGCAACGGGGGCAGCCGTGAAGGCGCCGTTGCGTGAGGGGCGCTCGTAGGTACGATAAAGTGGTCGCAGCCGCGAGGGCTGCCGCTACAGGGCGTCCAGCAAGGCATGGACAAAGCCAATGCCGACCGCGAGCCAGTCAAAAGATTGTGTCCAGCTCACCCAATCCTTCTGCGTAGGCCAGCCAGGCTTATAGCGTGGCACCAGATCACGCGGCATCACAATCGCCCACTTGCTCCCCTCACCAAGACCAGCAGGAGTTAAACGCACCGAAATATTAAAGACCGTCTCATCGGGCAACTGCTGCTTCCAGTCCGGCATGCGTTGCAGCAACGGATCATGTCGCCACTGGGTAAATAAGACTGGAACCTGCTTTCCCTGCGACGAACGCTGAAGCGTAATCACCTGTCCAATCACGGCACTACGCTCCCATTCAGGAAAACGCAGCCAGATCGAATAGCGATACTCATCCAGGCCCGTTGAAGTGATAAAGGCAGGCAAGCGCTCCGGCTGACAGCGCTTCTCGGTATCACTTTGCCAGATCTTCACCATCGCATCCAGACGCTTCTTTTTGTCCTCGGCACTCAATTGGGCCATGGGACCAGTATTCGACGGATAGGATTCAGTTTGCATAGTTATTATGAACCTTTTTCCAATCAAACAGGGAAATAACAAAAGCTTTCCTGCACGCCTACGGCGTGAGGTGAGGTGGAGGATGTTCTGGGGACACCCCAGACCCCGGCAGGGACGCTGCGCTCCCTGCACCCTCACTCTTTATCCCCGGTTTGTCACAGTATGCCATAAAATGGGACAACAATCATGCAGCCAGTTATTGATATCATCTGGCAAAGGTGCGGTAAACGTATAGGGATCATTGAGTGGATAGCGGCGTAACGTCAGGCGATGAGCATGGAGAAACTGGCGCAGTAAGGGATAACGTGCCGTCGCGCCGTGTCCGGATGGCGCATACATTTGATCGCCAACGATGGCGTTCCCCGATGCGGCCAGATGGGCACGGATCTGATGGGTACGACCAGTAATCGGGCGCACCTCAAGCAAGGCAAACGGCTCCTCAATGCCCAGCACACGCACAGCCGTGCGGGCCTCCTGTCCACCGGAAATCACGATACAGCGTCGGCGCTCATCGGGATCCCGGTCCAGCGGACCATCCAGTATAAACTCATCCTCCGGCGTTGCGGTATAGA
This sequence comes from Dictyobacter vulcani, assembly GCF_008974265.1. GTDB lineage: Bacteria > Chloroflexota > Ktedonobacteria > Ktedonobacterales > Ktedonobacteraceae > Dictyobacter > Dictyobacter vulcani. The sequence continues at coordinate 98,209 of NZ_BKZW01000004.1, read as the reverse complement.
AACAGCGACCATCCACCAATTGCTCCCCGGCCGTTGACGAACGTCTGGTGATCGTGAAGGGCGCACGGGGGTCAGCCCAGGAGTCAGCGCCACGCGCAATCACCGCCAGGTAACTCTTGCTAATCGTGTGATCATGAAACTGCTTGATCAGATGACGGCGCGAACGCTCCGTCCGTGCCAGCGCCACCACGCCCGAAGTATCTTTATCCAGGCGATGCACCAGACAGGGGCGCGGCAACAAACCATCTTCCTTCCACAGACGTTGCAGGCGCTTCTCACGCAGCATCGTCTGCACAGCAGCAGGTGCCCCCGCCCACTCCGGATCATCCGGCAGCGTCGGTGGGACCCAATCATCTCCATTTTTCGTCGCCAGATAGGCCAGCACCGCATCCCACATTGTACCATCAGCATGCTTATACGTGGGATGAATGACAAGGCCAGCAGGCTTATTCATAATCAGGAGATAATGATCTTCATAAACACATGAAACGTCAGCAATGTCCATGCCGTGAGTATAGGCGTTTCTCTCCTCAACGTCAATATATGGATTGCCCGCGCTTGCCAGCGCTGCCGATACATGTCGGACGTCAACTGGTCGCAGAGGCAAGCGCTAATACGTTTCACTTAGCGATATGTTGAGAGATGGTTCGACGTAACCAGCAAGCAAGGTGTACGTGGGGAGGGCGCCACGGACGATCCGCTGCTTTTTTTCACACAGCTTTTGCAACCACAAACGTGCTTCAACGAAAAGTATGGGAGGCAAGCGCGGCCGGTACAATTGGTTGCATAAAATGCTTTAATGTGGCTTGAGGAGCGGTTTTATATAGATGAGGGATTGTGTGAATGTGATAGAATGGTAACAACATATTTGCTTGGGAACGAACCCCTATGGGCAGATGAAGAGGGATGGACATGTCACAAATACGATATTATGATCAGCCGGAAGAGTTACGCGATCCGGTGGTGGTAGTAGCCTTTGGCGGTTGGAACGATGCCGCAGACTCTGCCACAACAGCTATTAAATTTTTAGTTGATCGGTGGTCACCAGAAAAAATTGCAGAAATTGATGCGGAGGAATTTTTTGTTTTTACGGAAACTCGCCCGACGGTCAAATATGTTGATGGTGCCCAGCGCAGTATTAGCTGGCCCGATAATCAATTCTTTGCCCATACGGATCCCGAACTGACTCATGATGTGATCCTCTTTCTCGGTACAGAGCCACAACTCAAGTGGAAAACATTCAGCGCTGCATTTATCGAAATTTGCCAGAAATTCCATGCATCTGAAGTCGTTTTCCTGGAGCATTACTGGCGGATGTTCCGCACTCATTGACGGTTCCGATTACGGGTGCATCAGCCGATAATGAAATTATGGAACGTTTGCGCGAGATGGAGGTCCATAATTCGGGCTATGAGGGTCCAACTGGTATGGTGGGTATTCTCCACGATGCCTGCCAGCGGGTAAGTCTGTCATCGGCAACCCTGTGGGCGGCGGCCCCGCACTATCTGGCGGCGACCCCCAACATCAAGGTAACGGCCGCGCTCCTGACCTACCTGAATCAGTTCCTTTCCTTTGGACTGGACCTGCATGAGATTCAGTCAGATGCCGTCCGCTTTGAAGAGCAGGTATCGGCCCTGGTGGCGAAAGATCCGGAGGCCCGCGAGTATGTGCGCCGCCTGGAGGAGCAGGTCGCCAATGGGGATGACGACGATGATGAGGATGAGGATGACGACGAACTGGATCTCACCGCGGATCCTGATCGTGCACCCAGCAGTGGTCCACTTCCCAGCGCCGACAGCTTGATCCGTGATGTCGAGGCGCTGCTACGCGAACAGCGTGGAAACGGACAAGAACAAGATTCTGACGAACAAGACGAACACAAGGAGAGTGAATGAGCATTTCACCCTATCCATTAGAAGAAGTACTTCAGCCGCGCTCAGTAGCGATACTGGGCGCATCACGTGCTCCCCAGAAGTGGGGGCACGTTGCGGCTAAGCAGTTAATCGGCGGAGGCTTCGCCGGTGATATTTATTTGATCAATCCATCGGTCTCGGAGATCCTGGGCCGACCGACCTATCCCAGCCTGCGCGACGTGCCGGGTCCGGTGGATCTGGCCGTTATCGCGACGGCGTTTCCACATGTCCAGAAAGGCGTCGAGGACTGCATTGCCTGTGGCGTTAAAGGCATCGTGATCATTACCGCCGGCTTCAGCGAGACGGGTCCCGAGGGACGCGTGCTCGAACAGGAACTGGTGGCACGCTGCCGCGAACATGGTATCCGCGTCATTGGCAGTAACTGCATGGGACTCTATGTGCACCGCTCCAAGCTGAACGCCCTGGGCATGGTCTTTCCGCTGCCCGTTGGCCCGATTGGACTGGTCTCACAGAGCGGCAACCTCGGGATGTACTGGTATGCCCAGGCTCATCTGGATGGACTCGGCTTCAACACCTTCTTAAGCGTGGGTAATGCCGCCGATGTCTCCTTCCCCGAATGCATGCACTATCTTTCCCGCGATCCAGACACGACCGTGATCGCCGGCTATGTTGAAGCCATCCAGGAAGAGACACTACGGCAGGCGACCAGGGAGATGTATCAACAGGACCGCTACAAGCCGACCGTGATCTTCCTGAGCGGAGCCACCGAAGTCGGCGTACGGGCCGCCCTGGCCCATACCGGCACCCAGGCCACCGTCCGACCCGACAAAGACACAGGACTGCTGGGCAGCGGCGTGGTACGCGTGATTCGCTCGGATGAGTTGTTTCCAGTCGCTCAAGCTCTGGCTGTACAGCCCCCTACCCCCAAAGGCGGAAAGCGCATCGCCGTGGTAGGCGATGGTGGTGGTAGCTCGGTCGCCACCGGTGACGCCGCCGTGCGCGCCGGCCTGGAAGTCCAGGTGCTTTCCGAAGACACCCAGCGCGAACTGCGCAAACTGATGCCGGACCGCGCCACGCCCGCCAATCCAATCGACGTCGCCGGAGCCACCGACGAAGATCCGCTTTCATTCGCCACCATCACCGAGGTCTGCCTGCAAGATCCTGATGTCGATGGCGTCATCGTCACCGGACTCTTTGGCGGCTATCGCATGCTCCTCGCCGAGGAATTCGGGGCCCGCGAAGAAGCTGCGGCCCGCATGCTCGGCGAACTGGTACAAAAATATAAGAAACCAGTACTGGTCCAGACTGTCTATGCCCGCCATGACATACCCGCTCTACAGCTATTGCGCGAAGAAAAGATTCCTTATTACGAATCCGTTGAGATCACCTGCCGCGCCATGGCTGCGCTGACAGAAGTCGGCCAATTTCTCGCCAATGCCCAGGAATAAAACGTAAATCCTGGATAAAACGTATATACATACATACATAGAAAGAACCCACTCTCCAATGGCGGTGAATGGGTCCTTCTTTTTTTTAGTTGCTTAGAACATCTTCTGCAGGCGCAGCGCCTGCGCATAGGCTTCGCGTACACTACGCTCGATCAGTTCCTGGGTAGTAGGTACGTCGTTGATCAGACCAATCATCTGGCCGGCCCAGACAAAGCCTTCATCCAGCGCACCCTCAAGTGAGGCCCGCGTATTAACGGTACCCCGAATATGGGGCAACAGGCGCTGCAAACGCTCATCAGGAGTGGCCTGTGAGCGCTCAAGCTCCTCTTCAATCGCCAGGATCTCGGTCGGCTTCGGACCCTTGAGCACACGGGCAGGACGACCAATGGCGCGCTCGATAATCACAGTATCGGTCTCCTTAGCCTCGACCAAAGCCTGCTGGTAGGCGGGATGAGCATTACTTTCCTGCACCGCCACAAAGCGCGTGCCGAGCTCAATACCATCGGCTCCCAGCGCCAGCGCCGCCGCCAATCCACGACCATCCGCGATACCACCGCTGGCCAGCACCGGAATCTTCACCGAATCCAGGATGCGCGGCACCAGCACCATTGTCCCGATATCGTCTCGTCCCAGGTGTCCGCCACCCTCAAAACCGACCGCGATCACGGCATCCGCTCCCAGGCTCTCAGCCTTCTGCGCCGCCCGTACGCCAGCCACCAGCACCATCGTACGCACCGCCACCCCACTCTGCTGGATACTGCGCAACAGCTTCTCAGGATTGCCACCCGTAATACTGATCGCCGCCGGAGCCTCCTCCAGCGTCACATCCAGGAAACCATCCAGGGGCACATGCCCGATCGGAAAATTCACCCCGAACGGCCGATCCGTCAACTCCTTCGTGCGACGGATATCTGCCCGCAGCTCCTCAGGAGTCGCAAAACAGGCACAACCGAGCTGGCCCAGGCCGCCCGCATTCGAGACGGCCGCCGCCAGCTTTGAATACGAGAGATGAGAGAGGCCACCCTGTACAATTGGATAGCGGATATCCAGTAGTTCTGTGAAACGCGTATGCATCTTCTCTGGCATCGTAGACATAAGACGAGCACCCACTTTCTCATGAAAAAATAGGCATGCCTGGCGTAGGTTCGAGCCTTGCGCTCGATTGTTACCAGGCATGCGGATTGGAAAAGCAATTCGCTCTTTATAGTCTACAACGAAACGCGCGTTAAAGCACAATCGTGACTTTACGCTGCTTGCCTCCACGCAGGAAAGTAATCAGTACCTTTATCTATTGCTGTATTTACATTCTTTGAGTATACTGTGAAATAATTCACTATTTTTATGTGACCCACTTCATTGTTCTTCGCTCTTTTTTATTGCATACTTCTATCAGTTCTTCTGAATATTATTGTTAATATTATTGTTAATATATTTGAATATCCCAATTTACAGGAGGTCTGCTAATGAACACACTGTTTGCTCTTTCCACTCCTTCTCGCAAATATATTGCCTTACTGGTACTCATAATCGCTTGTCTGGCCCTGTTATTCATTCTTTTTCATTTTGCTGCCCCAGCTCTCCACGCCTGGGCTGGCCCTGGCGCTCCACCTAAAGCCATCGGCCCTGGCCCTGGTGTTGCACCTGCCGGGTTTATCACGGTCGATTAAGAGCACATCATTCATCAATGACATTCAAAAAATAATAGAATGTGGCGCGAGGGAAACCTTTGCGCCACGTTCTATTATTCGGACGCGGAGAGATTGCAGCGAGCACCCACAATCGAGATAGCCACAAAAAATAAAAAGTCCAGAGGGGCTTTTTTTGTTGTTTGCTTATCAGCTGATCCATAGCTTCAAAAATGATCCACCAAAATGATGAAAAAAAATGACCTGTACTTGTCCTGTTCACGTTGTTTGCTTACCCGACGCCTCCATCTACATAAACTTTTATTTCATGCATAATGCGTACTAGCAAGAGCTTTCTATTTTTCTTTCTCTGATACTATGCTACATCGCAGCAAGAATGCTGCACCAGAGCCCACCAATGCCACATTGATGGTTGAGGAAAAGAGCATCATACAGAAAGGAAAACACCTATGGATCATGACATTGGTCGCAATCAGTCAACAGACAAAAGACTCTCCGAACAATTCGTTGAGTTTATCGACCTGACCGACGAAGAACTGGAAGAAATCGAAATCACTGAAGTCGGTGGAGTTTATGGAGGGAATTGTGGCTGTGGTGGTGGGTGTGGTGGGTGTGGTGGGTGTGGTGGTGGGTGTGGTGGGTGTGGTGGTGGGTGTGGTGGGTGTGGTGGTGGTTGTGGTGGGTGTGGTGGGTGTGGTGGTTGTGGTGGCCATCATCACCGTCATCATGGCTGTGGGTGTGGTGGGTGTGGTGGTTGTGGTGGCCATCATCACCGTCATCATGGCTGTGGGTGTGGTGGGTGTGGTGGGTGTGGTGAGTAGAGCGGAATATTATGGTATGTAGAGCGGAATATTATGGTAGCTTGAAGACAATTGGGAGAGCTAGCATGCTTTGTGCTGAAGAATGGTTTCACACAGGTAGTTTAGCTCCCCCAGTAGAGACCTGGTTATCACGCTAGCGGCGCGCTTCCAACGCATCTCCTGGAAATATCAAGGCATCACCTACCAATAGATCCTCAAAGACGTCGGCGTCTTTTTTGCTATGATGTACCTTGTAGCCACCGCGATGAAGCTGGCCCCATGCGCCCTGGGGCTCAATACGTTTCGGTTATGGATGGAATGGCTACAATGGTGGCATGATCATGAAGCAACGCATGCAAAAATGATCAAGAGAGATACAAATGGTAGGTTCGACCCTTTGGGTCGATTGTCTCCCCCCACACGAACACATTGCCTAACATGTCATAGCTTGCTCATCGTCAAGCAAGGATATTATGCAGGGAACCAATCGACCCAAAGGGTCGAACCTACTTTCGTTCATCTCCTCTAAGGATCAAACCGTCCCTGGGCTTAAGCGAAACGTATTGGCGACCAGCGCTGCCGGTACGCCAGGATGCTGGCTCGCCGGAATATTAACCAGGTTTTTCTGTTCGCAGATGAGGCTAGATGTGTTACCCTTACAGTTTATATTATTTTGGCGAGTTTTTTATAAGGCGGTGTGAAATGGTACTTATAAAGTATCAATTGGGAGATATTTTTACTTCAAATGCTCAGGTGATTGTAAATCCAGTTAACTGCAAAGGCGTCATGGGCAAGGGACTGGCATTGGCTTTTAAAGAACGCTATCCAGCTATGTTTGCGGTTTATCAAAAAGAATGTAGAGAAAGCATATTACGGATAGGCAGGCCAACACTCTATAAAGAGAGTAATCCATGGATACTCAATTTTCCGACTAAAGATAACTGGAAGTCAAACTCAAAGTTAGTATATCTACAAAAGGGGCTGGCATATTTTGTCGCCAATTATCACAACGCAGGAATTCAGAGCATAGCGTTTCCAAAACTCGGGACACAACATGGAAAATTATCCTGGGAAGAGGTGGGGCCGCTGATGGCTCAATATTTAAGCCAGATCAACATTGATGTCTCTATTTACATTACGGAAGGAGATCAAGAATATCAATATGATCAGCAATGAAAATTCTTATTTTAAAGTCGGCGATTAGAAGTTTTAAACTATAACACTAGCCCCGACAATAATCCCGGCCCGGATTATTGCAGATCCCCTCATCTCCCAGAGGATTAAAACGATTACCTTGATTTGTATGGTCAACATTACATCTTTCATCAACACATGCCTCTACAATAAACAATATTTCAAGCATAACAACCATAACGATGTTTTTCTATTTTTTATCCATCTTATAATGTTTTGTGTAGCACCAAGAGTGCTGCAAAAGGGATTCATCAATGACATGTTGATGAGTGAGCATCATAAATGATGAAACGAACAAGGAGTACACACATGGATAATAGTTCCAAACAGCCAACAGACAAGAAGCTCTCTGAACAATTTGTTGATTTTATCGACCTGACAGATGCAGATCTGGAAGATGTTGAAATCATGACATTCACCGGAATTTCTGGTGCTTCCGGCTCCTTTTGCGGTGGCTGTGGCAGTGAGGGTCATGGCTGTCATGGCTGTCATGGCTGTCATGGCTGTCATGGCTGTCATGGCTGTCATGGCTGTGGCTGTGGCTGCATCGGTCACGGCTGTATCGGTTGCGAAGGTTGCAGTGGCTGTATCGGTTGCGAAGGTTGCGGTGGCTGTGGCTGCATCGGTCATGGCTGCAGTGGCTGTTGTCCGCTTCCGATCGATTAAGGTCAACATCTAGCTAAGGATGTATCACCACAAATAGACCATATAGTCTGAAGTCAATTGGGGAGGCTGGCATATTTGTACTGGATAATAATCTGGTGCAGCTCGGTTAGCTTTCCCCACCGGAAAAGAAATGCATTTTATTCGATAGCGAGCTTTTTTATCTACATATGGCCTTTAAAACCAGGAGACTAAAAACATATGTTGGCAGAGGATATGCGCCCAAAACTCACAGCAGATAGCTGTTATATTCAGGTGCAGGATGGCGTTTACCTGCGTGGTAATCATGGTGGCCTCGTGTTGAAGGGACGCAGCTTGTATCGCCTGTTAATCCATCTGACCCCCAGACTCGATGGAAAATCAACATTGCACGCATTGACCGAAGGATTAGAGCCCGCCCAGAAGAATATGATTACGAAACTACTGGAGAAATTGGTCGCGCATCATTTCCTGCAAGACGAGAATCAGCAACAAGCTTCTAGCCTCAATTCAGAGGAATTAACACCTTACGCGTCCGCGACCACTTTCATCGGATCCTTTCAAGATGCTCCCGAGCACCACTTTGAGCAGTTTCGCAATCAGCGCCTGCTCATCATTGGCGCAGGCTCAACGTTCACGGCATTAATCCAGGCCTGCCTGCAAAGCGGGATCAGACACATCGATGGCATGGGCGACCAGATAGATACTAAGGCCAGTTTCTCTCCCAGTGATCCGGAGCAGACCGTGCGCTTGCTCGGGACATTTCCCTGGGATGATGCGGCTGCCATGCTGAAGACGATTCAAACATATGATACGATTATCGCGCTTGCGGACCGGTCATCGCTGGCACGAGCCAGAGTGTTAAATAAGCTCTGTGTGGAGCAGAAACGTACATTGATGCAGGCCATAGTCGTAGATGAACATGCCTGGATCGGCCCGCTGCTCCGACCAGATACCCTGGACTGTGGTGGTTGTTGGGAGTGCGCATGGTTGCGACTACGGGCGCATCACGAACAGGATCCACACTATGCTTTTGAGGACCAGGCTGCCAGCCCGGACAATCTATCCCTCACGCCCTCGGTAGCCATGTTGCTAGCCTATCGCTTAGTATTCGCATTGTTTACCGCTTGCACCCATGCCAGCCGTACAGAACAACTGGACACGCTCACTAAAATGGATCTCCAGACATACCTTAGCGAGACCCATACCTTTCTCCCTCATTCTTGCTGTACCACCTGCCAGCAACCGATCACCCCCACAGCAACGCAATTCCTGGCATCCATCCAGCAACTCCAGCAACACCCCCCGCTTCAGCCAGAAACATTCCAGGAGCAGCTAACACGCTGTTTTGATAGCGATTTGGGCTTATTTGCTCCACAAACAGAGACAACATATGTCCAGATGCCACTGGCGGTACAGACGATTACAATAACGCATGAAGGCGAACTGGTTGAGCTGATAGCGACAAACCTGCAGACCCAAACAGCCTGGCTCCAGGTCTGCCAGCAAGCCTGCGCCTACTATGCAAGCAGGATCGTGGATCAACGCCGCCTGCTACCATCCATATTGATCCAGCAACAATCCTTACCTGCGCTTACTATCGCCGAAACCAGCAAGCTAAAAGCGCCTGCAGCAACCGATGATAGATGGATCTGGGCGCTCGACATGCACACACAACAGCCCTATCTGGTCCCGGCGGCACGGGTCTTCAGCACGTCAGATGACAAAATCGCAACTGGTCCGGGAGTAGCGGCAGGCATGACCTGGGACGAGACAATCAGTCAGGCACTGCTGGACTGGTCTCAGCAACTGACACTGGCGAATGTAACCCAGACGCCGCAAGCATATAGACAGGTTGATCTTGCCAGCACACCAATGACAGAGGTAGGGACACAGTTCTACCAGTTACTCATAGCCGCTGGCTGTCAGCTAACAGTCTACGATGTCACCGGTGCGCTCCAGATCCCCACCTTCGCCATCTGCTCAGATGGACAAACGGTGGCCTATGGGACACAATGCACGGTCGCCGAGGCACTGGAAAAGGGACTGCAACAGGCCCTGCAACATCACCAGGCGACAATGTTTCAGCAAAGCACTCCTACGCCAGCGACGGTAGCCGAGCTACCACTACACCTGCGTGGGAACGAGCTTTATGTGCCCGACGAGAACACACGGTCAGAGACATCATCAGCGGCATGGCTGTTACAACGATTTCAAGCCAATCGATTACGCATACTGACCATACCACTGGACCATGATCCAGCCCTGATAAAGATCATGCCTTTCAGCGTACGCCTCCTGCTAACATGTACAAACCAGGATGATCGGGAAGAATGGATAACAATATAATGAGCAAAATTCACGAACATACCATCGGGCTACTTGGCCAGGGCCTCATTCATCAACAACTGCATGACTCCCTGAAACACACATATCGGATCATCCCGCTTACGCTGGAGAGTCCCGAGCCATATTTCACATCCTGCCACCTGATCGTTTTTTGCGCTGATAGCTGGTCGCCACAAACGCTGCTACAAATTAATACACGCTGCCTGGAAACAGGTGTGGCCCTACTTCCGCTCTATACACGCTTTGATAAAGGGATCATCGGACCCCTGGTCGTGCCAGGCGAAGCAGGCTGCGCACGCTGCGCCGAATTCCGCAGCTTAGGCGCCATCTCCACACAAGTTGAGCGCGAACTGTGCCAGCACGCTATTTTTCCATCCACCAACCACACCATCGTACACGCGGAAGACCATGCCACACAACCATGGTTATCACCCTTGAGCATCGGCATGCTCGTGGTAACAGGCATAGAAGAGATACATGCTTACCTGGAAAAAGGAACTCAAAAAACGCAACGCGCCCTGCTCACCATCTCACTGGAGACCCTGGAATGTACGCGACATCCGTTCCTGCCATTTTCCACCTGTCGCGACTGTGGAAAACTAAGCGACGATAGTCCTGAACTGGCCACCATCAGCCTGCAGTCATGTCCCAAACCAGACAGCTCGACGTATCGCACAAGCCAACCTAAGACCAGTCCCAGGGAACTTATGCAGACCTATCTGGATCAACACACGGGCCTCGTACAGGCACTTTCGGTAAATCAACAGAGCGTCCTGCAAATAACCTCGTCGTACCTGCAGATCGCAACCGATAATGAGCACAAGGACGCGCACGGAACAGGTTCAGCATTAAGTCAGCAACAGAGTATGGTAGTGTCTCTTCTAGAAGCGGTTGAACGTTACGCAGGTCTGAACGCCAGAAGTAAACGCGCCATGATCCAGGCAAGCTACCAGGAACTCATCCAGCAAGGACACCTGGTACTGGATCCCACGACGCTGGGGCTGCATAGTCAGGAACAATACACATACCACCAGCAACAACCCTCCTGTCACAGTCTGGTTGCTTATCATCCGGGGCTGCGCTGCAACTGGATCTGGGGCTACTCCTTCCAGCACCAGGCCCCCATCCTCGTCCCGGAACACTGTGCCTACTATGGCCTCCCCAGGACAGCGGAGAATCCAGCGTTTATCTATGAGATCTCAAATGGCTGTGCGCTCGGCAATTGTCTGGAAGAAGCCATCTTTCATGGCATGATGGAAGTCATCGAGCGCGACACCTTTTTACTCACCTGGTATGCGCAACTCAGCCTCCCACAGCTCGATCTGCAGTCAGTCACAAATCCCGATATCCGCATCATGATCAAACGCCTGGAACAGCACTATGGGTATAGTATCCGGGCCTTCAACGCCAGCCTGGATCATGCGCTAACGTGCCTGTGCCTGCTCGCCGTCGATGAACAGCAGCGGGAAGACATGCCCAGGGCTCATGTCATGGCCGGCTGTCATCCACAACCAGAACAGGCCCTGCTACGAGGATTGCGTGAACTGACAACGGCCCTGACTGTCTCACCACACAATTATCAAGAAAAACGGGAACAAGCACGACAGATGCTTAATGACCACACCCTGGTTCAGCAAATGATGGACCATTCCCTGATTTACTATCTCCCCGAAGCCTTTGAGCGGCTACACTTTCTCTATCACAGTCCACAGCACACAACATTCCAGGACGCGTTTAGTCCGGACAAGCTGCAAGCATATGCACATCTGGACCTACGCGATGACCTGCAAGCTCTGATCGACAACTACCTCAAGCGCGGCACGGATACCATCGTTGTCGACCAGACCGCTCCAGAGCATCTTCCCTGCGGACTGCGCTGCGTCAAAGTCCTGATGCCCGGCATGCTCCCGATGACATTTGGCCACAATAATGAGCGTGTCCAGCTAGCGCGTCTCCAGCAAGTCCCCGTGGCCCTGGGATATCGCAGCCAGCCTCTGACCGAGGCTGAGATCAATCCACATCCACATCCATTCTTCTAGGAGATTAGCATGCCAGTCATCACAAAAACATCGCATCTCTCATACTGCCTGCTCGATTACAGGAGTATGGAAGAGAAAAACAATACGGTCATCGTGACCTCCCCATCCTTACAGATGGCCATCCCCTTAGCGAGCCAGCGCTGCGTCAGGTATTACTGACCATGGCGCAGCGACGCTGCTCGGTACGCTGGCTCAATGAAGCGATTTTGGCCGCACAAGGAGAAGAGGCACTACCCTTTTTCTACCGCTATATAGGACAACTGCTACGCTATCAAATGCTTGGCATCTGCGCTGGTAGCGAAGAACGCGATCCTCTGGCCACCTTGATCCCTATCTCACCAGCCTTTCAACCACAATGGGTCCACATTCAGGACGGTCAAAGCTATCGTATGTCGCGCTTCGCTTACACCAGACGCAACGAGATTAACACGACAGTCATGGAATCTCCACTTGCCCATGGGCAGCTACGCCTTGAACATGCCATCACAGCAAAGATAATCTATCAACTTGGAGAAGCACAAACAGCACAGACACTCGCTGAAATGCTACCTGAAACAGATCCAGACGATATAGCAAGCATCATGACACTCTTGCTGATGGGTAACTTTATGTCACCCAGCAGTGATAATGAGCAAGCCGCAGAAGCGGAAGACGAAACACTCATGCAATGGGAATTCCACGATCTACTCTTTCATAGTCGGAGTCGACAGGGGCGGCACAATAATATCGTGGGCGGCACCTATCGCTTTAAACAGATATTGGCCCCCCAGCCAGCAATAAAGCAGCCTCCATGGCCCATTACCGTCAAGCTGCCCACGCCAGATATGGATCAGTTGCAGCGCCAGGATCCTGGATTGTTCGAAGTAATGGAAGCACGCTCTTCGCTACGTGCATATGGCAGCAGGGACCTCACCATCGAGCAAATTGGTGAGTTCCTCTATCGCGTAGCACGAATCAAAACGCACCAGGAGGATGAAGAGAGCGGAGGCTTCACGACACGACCATATCCCAGCGCCGGAGCAAGTTATGAAATGGAATTCTACCTTACCATTAACGGCTGCCAGGGACTTGAGCCAGGTTTTTATTGGTATGACCCGCTGCAACACGCACTCGCACTGATTCAGACTATAGATAAAGGGAATGCCTACCTGCTAAACCACGCTCAGCAAATAACAGGTGCAACCAATCCGCATCAACTCGTCATTACCCTGGCCGCACGCTTCCAGCGCGTCTCCTGGAAATATCAAGGCATCGCCTATCAACTGATCCTCAAAGACGTTGGTGTCCTTTTCGCCACCATGTACCTTGTAGCCACCGCGATGAAGCTGGCCCCATGCGCCCTGGGATACGGAGACTCCGATCACTTCGCTCAGCTGGCCGGCACAAACTACCTCCAGGAAACGTCCGTCGGCGAATTCGCGCTTGGCAGCCAGCCAGACGAAATGGTATAAGGCTCGAACCTACGGGGTGTTTTTTGCCGGGCGGCGCTCTTTGTGGACCTGGATGTAGATGGGGAGCCCGAGGATGAGCAGGAGCAGGCCCAGAGGGCGGGCTGGGGGCCTGCTCCGTAGATGAGCCAGATGGCGAAGAGGAAGCCGATCCAGATGGTGATGTGCTGGATGGGGGTGAGGGGATGGGGGTTCTCGTGGCGGGTGCGCAGCATGAGTTCAACGAGCGAGCAGAAGGCGTAGGGGATGACGGCGTTGACAGTGGCGATGAGGACGAGGATGGTGAAGAGGTTGGTGAGAGCCTGCGCTCCGCTATAGTTGAGGACGAGGATGATACAGGCCATGAAGCAGGAGGTGATAATACTGAAGGCAGGCACAGCCTTGCGCGATAGCCGACCAAAACTACGCGGGAACAGGTTGTCCTGCGCGGCGGCCATCGGGACGCGCGAGGCGACGATGATAATGCCGTTCAAGGAACCCAGACATGAGATGCAAGCTCCCAGACCAACGGCGTAATAGGCCCATTTTCCCCACATTGAGGCGGCAGCATCTGCAAAAGGAGCCTGCGAGCCTAGCAAGATATTTCTGGGCAGGACTCCGAGCACGACGGTCGAGCTCAGGATATACAGCAGCGCCACAAAGATCACGCCAAAGACGGTTGCGCGGGCAATAGTCTTGCCAGGATCCTTGATATCTCCGGCCGGTACGGTGGCGGATTCCATGCCTTGAAAGGAGAAGGCGATCAGGGCGGCGACTCCTGAGATCGCTACAAAGGGGGGCTGACCACTGGCGTTAAAGGGTAAGAGATGAGCAGGCTGAAACCAGAAAAAGCCAATCGTTGCCACGGCCACCAGCGGGATCAGCTTCAGGATCATGGTAATAAATTGGACCGCTCCGGCCTGCTTGATACCTTGTAGATTAAAGAACATCATCAGGACAATTGCCAGCACCGCCGCCAGCGCGGCCAGCCAGCCACTCTGATTGAGAAACGGCAGGAAGATACGCAGATAACTCACCAGCGCCACCGTAATCCCCGCCATACTGATCCAGAGCGAGTTCCAGTAGCCCCAGGCGATCCAGAATCCGGCGAAATCACCGAAGCCCTCATGGGTATAGGCATAGGGTCCACCGGTGCGCGGAATCGTACGGGAGAGACGCGCAAAGGTCAGCGCCATACACAGCGCACCGATAGAAACCAGTAACCAGGAAAAAAGCGTGATTCCACCATATGGAGCCAGCGCCGCCGGCAACAGAAAGATCCCTGATCCAATCATATTGCCAATTACCAATGCCGTGGCAACCGGCAAACCAACCTTCCGACGACCGTTGGCCGCCTCATCAACCTGCTCCACTTTTGCTGCACCTGGTTCCATAGTTCCTTATTCCCACCTTCTATGAATACGCAAAAAAGCGCGCGATTACATGACTATCCGATATTTTCTGATACGAGAAATAGCCGGAGAACGTAACCTGCGACTGAAATCCATGGTTGGAAGATTGGGAGTGAGATGTATAGTGAAAGAAACGACCTCTCAACAGAAAAGCAAACAAGTATAGATGGCATGACACATACAATAATGTGTGCTCATGCTTATTGGAATGGGAGCTAAAAACGTATGTTGACAGAGGAAATGCGACCAAAACTCAAAGCGGATACCTGCTATATACAGGTGCCGGAAGGGGTCTATATACGTGGGAACCATGGCGGGATCGTGCTTAAAGGGCAAAGCTTATATCACCTGCTCGTCTATCTGGCTCCCCGCCTCAATGGGGAAAAGACCTTACAGGCACTGACCGATGGTCTGAAGCCAGACCAGAAGAGTATGGTCACGAAGCTGGTAGACAAATTGCTTGTGCGCCATTTCTTGCAAGACATGAGCCAGCAACACACCTCTACCCTCAGTCCAGACGTGCTGACCACCTATGCATCAGCAATAACATTCATTGGATCCTTTCAGACATCGCCGGCCTATCACTTTGAGCAGTTTCGCAATCAGCGCCTGCTCGTCATAGGCTCAGGCACCACCTTCACCGCCATGATCCAGGCCTGCCTGCAAGGCGGCATCAAACATATTGACGCCATGAGTTATCAGACGAGCATTGATGCCAGCTTTTCCCTTTGCGATCCAGAGCAAACCGTGCGCTTGCTTGACGCATTTCCCTGGGATAATGAAGCAACCATGCGGGATACCGTTCAGGCGTACGACACGATCATGGCGATTGCGGATCAGCCATTGCTGGCGCGTGCCAGAGTATTAAACAGGATCTGTGTTGAGCAGCGCAAGACATGCGTCCAGGCGCTGATCATAGATGAGCAGGCCTGGGTCGGCCCGCTGCTCAAGCCAGATACGCTGCTGGAGCAGGGCGGCTGCTGGGAGTGTGCGTGGCTACGGCTACAGGCGCATGGAGAACAAAAAACACTGCCTGGCTTTACAGATCAAGCGAACAGACAGGCCAGTCGCTTCCTCACCCCATCTGCCGCGATGCTGCTGGCTTATCGCCTGGCCTTCAATGTGTTTACTTCCTACACACAGGCTGGCCGTATCAAACAACTGCATACCATCACCACGCTGAATCTCAAAACGTCCTTCAGCGAGAGCCATAGCTTTCTGCCGCATCCCTGCTGTACGGCCTGCCAGCAACCACAGATACCGACAGGTGCACAATTCCTTGAACATATCCAGCACCTACAACAGCAGGAACCGCTACAGATAGGAATCTTCCTGGAACAACTGGCACGCTGCTTTGATAGCAAGCTGGGCTTATTTGCCGAGCGCGCTGAGACCGATTTTGTGCAGATGCCACTGGCGGTCCTGACACTCAGAGTATTGGGCCAGCATGAGCAGCGCAATGTCCTGGCAGCAAAGCTGGACCTACAGGCAGCCAGGCTGCAGGTCAGTCTGCAGGCCTGCGCCTGTTATGCGGCCAGGATAGTAGATGGACGCCGCCTGCTCCCGGTTTCCCTGGTTCAACAGCAGGCCGCCATCATGATCGAGGCTGGATTATCATCAGTAGATGATAGCTGGGCGTGGGCTTTTGACATGCAGTTGCAGCAGCCGTATCTCGTACCAGCAGAGCAGGTCTTCCCCACCAGCGGAACTGGCCGGGGAGTGGCGGCAGGCATGAGCTGGGCAGAGGCAAGCTGCCGGGCGCTGCTAGACTGGTCTGACTATCTGACGCTAGCACAACTCACCCAGACCCGGCAGCCATACAGACAGGTCGATCTTGACAGCGTGCCACTGACCGTGGTGGGTCGACAACTCTATCAGCTCCTCATAGCGGCTGGCTGTCAGATTACCATTTATGATGTCGCGGGCGATCTGCACATTCCCATGTTCGCGATCTGCTCAGGTCAACAGGTCGTAGCTTATGGAACACAGTATACAGTAGCCGAGGCGCTGGAACATGGACTTGAGCAGGCGCTGCAATATTATCAGGCCATCCAGTTTGATCGCTTCGCCTATGTGCCAGCGGCAGTAGCCGAGCTACCAATGAACCTGCGAGCAGACAGGCACTATATAGCACCGGAAACGGCAGAGCCAGAGACATGGTCGGCCCGCCTGAATTGGTTACTCGAACGCTTCCAGGCCAATGGATTACGTGTAATGGCCGTCCCGCTGGACCATGATCCCGTTCTGTCTCAGACGCTCCCCTTTATCGTACGCCTCCTCCTGACACACACAACCAGGGATGGTCGTGAGGAATGGATTACAACGCCATGAACACACGCACTGAACATACACTTGGATTGCTGGGTCAGGGCAGCATCTATCAGCAGATGCTGCGCTCACTTGAGAATCTGTATCAGATCCTCCCGCTCGCATTAGATAGCCCGCGTCAGGACTTCACTCGCTGCCGCCTGATCATCTATTGCGCTGATAACTGGTCCCCCCAGGCGCTCTTACAGAGCAATTATCGCTGTATTGAGGCTGGCGTGGCGCTACTGCCACTCTATACGCGCTTCGACAAAGCGACTATCGGCCCCTGTGTCGTGCCGGGTCAGGAAGGCTGCGCACGCTGCGCCGAGTTCCGCAAGTTAGGAGCTACCTCCTCTTATGGGGAGCGCGAACTGCTGCTGCAGCACCTCTTCCCACGCGATATCACAACCAACACAGCCACTGAAACCAATCTCGTGGATAGTGTAGAAAGAGCCACGCAGAGCTGGCTCTCGCCCTTGAGCATTAGTATGCTCGCTACCCTGGGCATAGAAGAGATCCATACCTACCTGCAAAATACAGTAGTGCCCAGGACCCGACATGCCCTGCTGACCATCGCACTGGACACCCTGGAGTGTAGCCGACATCCGTTCATGCCTCTCTCTACCTGTCTGAACTGTGGACAACGCATCGACGATAGTCCAGAACTGGCGACCATCAGCCTGCAACCATGTCCCAAGCCAGATGTTTCTACCTATCGCAGTCGTCAGCCGCTGGCCAGCCCCAAAGAGATCCTGGCAACCTACCTGGAACCCCAAACGGGACTGATCAACTCGCTCTCCGTGGAGCAACAAAGTATCCTCCCGATAGGTTCAGCCCATCTCCATATCGAGACCGATGATGAAAACGAGACCGCGCAAGGAACAGGCTGCACATTCCGGCGTCAGCAGAGTATGGTGGTATCCGTGTTAGAGGTCCTTGAACGCTATGCGGGCCTGAATACCAGAAGTAAACGCGCCACCATCCAGGCCAGCTATCAACAACTTATCCAGGATGCCCAACCAGCACTTGATCCCACCACACTGGGACTCCACAGTCCCGAGCAATACCAGCAGAACCAGAAAGATCCACATCATCCGCTACTGGTCCCATATCATCCCGGACTGGTCTTTAACTGGACCTGGGGCTACTCTTTTATGTACCACTCACCGATCCTCATTCCAGAACACTGCGCCTACTATGGCTGTCCACGCACACCGGAGAATCCGGCCTTTGTCTATGATGTCTCGAACGGCTGCGCGCTCGGCAATTGTCTGGAGGAAGCCATCTTTCATGGCATGATGGAGGTCATTGAGCGCGACGCCTTCTTGCTCACCTGGTACGCGCAACTCAGCCTGCCACGTCTGGATCTGCAGTCCATCAAGGATCCTGGTATTAACATCCTGCTCAAACGCCTCGAACAGCACTATGGATACAGCATCCAGGTCTTCAATGCCAGCCTGGATCATGCCCTGCCCTGCCTCTGTCTGCTCGCCGTCGATGAACAGCAACGCGAAGGAATGCCCAGGGCCTATGTTGTAGCGGGCTCCCATCCACAGCCAGAGCAAGCCCTGCTGCGAGCGTTGCGTGAACTGATCGCGAATCTGGCTATGCCAGTACAACATTATCAACAGAACCGGGAGTGGGCCCTCAAAATGCTCAACGACGCCAGCCTGGTCCAGCATATGCCCGACCATCCATTGATCTACAATCTCCCCGAAGCCTTTGAGCGACTGCACTTTTTATACCAGAGTCCGCAGCATACAACCTTCCAGGAAGCATTTCACCCACGGGAGCAGCAAGCATACGAACATCTGGATCTGCGCGACGACCTCAACGACTTGATCGCCTACTATCTCAAGCGCGGCACAGACACCATCATCGTCGATCAAACCGCGCCCGAACATCTTCCCTGTGGACTACGCTGCGTCAAAGTCCTGCTGCCCGGCATGTTGCCCATGACATTTGGACACAACAATCGGCGCACCAATCTACCGCGACTCCAGCAACTACCTGTCACCCTGGGATATCGCAGCCAGCCACTCGGCCGGGCCGAGATCAATCCACACCCACATCCATTCTTCTAGACGTAGGTTCGTGGCTGGCCCACGATTGTGGACCAGCCACGAACCTACAATTTCTTTTCATAGCGGTGGTATTGGAAGTGGGTATGCATGCCTACGCGCTCATAGAGGCGCATGGCTCCGGTTGGATTGAGGGTGTCAACGTTTAAACTCATTTTTTGCAGGCCGCGCCGATAAAATTCCGCTTGTTCCAGCCGTAATAGCGCCATCCCCAGTCCTTGCTTACGCCAGGCACTTCGGACGCCCAGGTGCCAGATCCAGCCCTGGTTGTTAGAGGCTCCACCAATCACAAGGCCCACAATCTGCTCCGCTTCCCAAGCCAAGAAGATCAACGAGGGATCAGACAAGTTCTGTTGCTGCCAGACATCAAACTCACGAGGCATGTATCCTCGCTCTTCCTGTGAGATTTCTTCGTCAATGATATATAGCGCTTGCTCGTCTTTGCCAGCTTGAAATGGCCGCACAACGATCTCATTGTTCCAGACTGGTGCTGGTGGCGGCGTATCCAGCGCAAGTTTCATATTGGTCAGGCTCAACACCTGCTGGTAACCTGCGCGCTGCAAAAGATGCTGGGCCGCCTGATTACGTTCACTGATCCATGGTACAGCCAGCGTGACACCAACATCTTGGGCGACAAGCCCCCTGGCCTGTTCCTCAGCCAGATGGAGAAGATGGCGACCAATCCCGCGCCGCTGATAGTCAGGAAGCAACCAGACCTTGGCAAAGACCCGTAGCTCGGAGTCTTCTCCAGGGCGTACGTGACTATGAGCATAGCTCACAATCTGTCCATCAGGATTTTCCACTACCCAGGTATCGGTCTGCAGGTTACTATCTGGTGCCTGCCAGGTTTTACGCAGGCGGGCTTCGTTAGAGAGGGGTTCAGCAAAATCCGCCATCTCCTGGGCATTTTGCACACGGACCACGGCGGCCAGGTCGGCCATCGTAGCCGAACGCACCTGAAAGCCGGTAGGAAGAGGAGCAACATTGAGCATCAAAATTTGCCTCCATACGCATCGAAACTCACGCAAACAATCATTCAAGAAGAGGGGCCGCCCTGGTCACATCTTTGCAAGTACATCAAAAACGAGAGCGACCGGGCGGCTTGCTTATATTATAGACGACGCCAGACCAAAAATGATTCCCAGATAAGCTAATTATGCTGGCTATTGCCAGATATTCGCCTGTCAGTAACTTTCTGACAAAAAGATACGACGTAGCACCCAATAAATGAATAGATACTTCTAAAAGCGCAATTTGGGGATTGACATTTCTGATATTACAGGTTACTCTTTCCGAAGAGACTATACCCGTTGTGAATATATTCATATTGGAAAGAAAGTGTAATGAGATCTAATCAAACTGATCCAGAAACCTTTCTGCCGCTTACCCCAGCCGTCTTCAACATCCTGCTAGCTCTCGCAGACGGCGAACGGCACGGTTACAGTATTATGCAAGAAATCATCAACCAGACGCAGGGCAAGCTACGCATTGGTCCAACCACCCTCTACCGCTCAATCAAGCATATGCTGGAGGGCGAGTTGATCGTCGAGTCGGACGAGCGGCCAGACCCAGCGCTGGATGACGAGCGACGTCGTTACTATCGCCTGACGAACCTGGGGCAACGCGTGGCCGTCGCTGAGATGAATCGCCTGGAGCAGATGCTCGCCGTCGCACGCAGCAAATCTCTGTTGGGAAATCCTGGCCAGATCATGGAAGTAAAGGGAGTTTAAACATGGCACAGACGACACCCACACGTATACTACCAAAAGTGATCGTTCTCTCTTTACTACTCTATCGTTGCTTGCTTCGCATGGGACCAGCAAGTTTTCACCGCGACTTTGGGGCACTCGCGTTGCAAGATTTCCGCCAATGCTGCCGCAGCGCCTACCAGCAACAGGGGTCACTCGGCGTGCTCCGTCTGTGGCCGGGGCTTTTAAGCGAAACCGTATCAGGATTGCTCGCTGAATATTGGACTGAATTTTTTGGAAGGAGGTCTCCCATGCTCTCCACTGTCCGCCGTTCCCTCGTTGCCACCTTCTGGGCTTTTACGCTCTTTCTATTTGCCTGGGCTGCCTTAGTGCGCACTGCCGATCCCGTCGCTCCGTTCGACGCCGTTGGGCGCAGCTACCCAGAAGTTGCCATTACCTACACTCTTTTCGCTCACAGTGGAGCAATTGCCCTGCTGGCAACCATGTTAGGCGGACTTCCTATCCTCTTTACAGTTGTGAAACGGGCCCTTCAAAATAATCCATCCAGCGTGCTGAAATTGTTTCTGATCAAGCCGAAACAGGCACTTTTACTGCTCGGAGGAGCGCTGATACTTGTCGTCTGCTTCGTGGGTTATTTGCTGGGAACCGAATATATTTTTAGTTCTCCCACGGCGTCATGGGGATCATGTCCCGTTGCCCAACAATGTCTGGGACAACAGGCACCAGGGCTATTGGTACTCAATCTGGCCACGAGTGTTGGGGGTCTCACATTAGGAATTTTCGCCGTGCTGGCACTCAGTGCTTCACTCTCTCTGGCGGTGCTTCGCAGTGAATTTGGCACAGGGATACTGCGGTTCGCTTTAGCATCCATCGGCATTCTTGCTCTGACGATGGCTACAGCGACCGTGGCGAGCACCATCTGGACGATCCGTCTGTGGGTTGACGCGCCACAATTCGCTGCGAGCCGCTCTGGCCTGGGCAAGATCCAGACAGCATGGGTGATAGCTATCATCATCGTCATGGCCATCTCAACGGGTATCACTGCGGCGGCATTCACAAGAAGTCTGCGGACGAGTCTGTTCCGTGCCGCGTAGGGAATAACGCCTCCCAGAGAGGGGCTCCTCTTGTTTCACTGCTTCACTCTGTCTGGATTTGTATTCATTTTATACAAGTGAAAGTGTCATGGTATGTCTCAAAGATTCAAATGGTATGTTTCGCTTCTCCTGTTGGGTTTGCTTGGTTTCTTTCTGGTGACGCCGATACCTTTTGCCAATGCAACCGGCACACCCCCTTTGTCTGCGCACGGTTTCCAACAGCTAGACGCGCTCATTACATCGAAAATGCAGCAATGGCACATACCTGGTATGGCGCTCCGTATTGTACAAGGAGATCAGGTGGTTCATAGCCGTGGATTTGGCAATGCTGATACGAGTGGGCATCCTGTTACACCACAGACTCCTTTTATCATTGGCTCCATCTCCAAGCCATTGACAGCCACAGCCATCATGCAGCTGGTTGAACAAAGAAAGCTGGCTTTGGACACCCCCATTCTGTCTTACCTGCCCTGGTTGCAATTTGCAGGGCAAACTCCAAAGTTACCTATTACCATCCGTCAACTTCTCGCACATACCAGCGGTATATCCGCATCTGCATCTTTTGGAGACGCAGTAAACGACCAAACCAGCTTAGAGCAGCGTGTTAGGGACCATCTTATCACACTCGATCGGCAACCAGGGACCACCTTCGAGTATGCAAATACGAACTATGAATTACTGGGATTATTGGTTCAGATGGTTTCTCATGAGTCTTATTCACTGTATATTCAACAGCATATCTTTACGCCTTTAAAGATGGACAACAGTTTTACCTCTCCTCAGGGTGCATCTGAACATGGCCTGGCGCAGGCATACACCTGGGCGTTTGGTTTTCCTGTTCCTCTGCTTCCACTACCGATCTCGGCGACTGGTGATGATCCCTCGGGAAGTCTGGTCACGAGCGCGGGCGATCTCTCCCGGTATATGATTGCTGAGATGAATGGAGGCCGAATTGGGACAACCACACTGCTCTCTTCGGCAGACATAACCACAACGCAGACACCTGCTATCCACATGGGAGGTGAAGGAGAACGTAGGGGCTATGGGCTGGGCTGGATGACTGGGGAGTATCTCGATGCTCCCGGGGGAGCTATCCAAGGCATCTGGCATGGTGGCACGACGATTGGATACAACTCAATCCTGTTCATGCAACCACAACAGCACTGGGGCGTGGTCATGCTGTTCAACATCAATAACCTGTTCATCAATACGCTACCTTTTGATCCCTCGGAAATGCTCAAGCAAGGCGTGATCCAGTTTCTCTCAGGTATGAGTCCTTCTTTTTATCCAGGGCCAGGTATGCAAACCTTTTACCTGGTCACGGATAGCATACTCGCGCTCGCGACGTTGATCATGCTCTGGCCGCTGTTCAGACTTTTCCACTGGCAGAGATGCTTGCGCAAAAGATACAGCGAGCAGAAGATGAATTGGTGGCAATGGCTGCGCCTGGGGGGCGCCTTGCCTGGGAGCTATTGATCCCGCTCCTCTTCTTTCTTGGTCCTCCACTACTCTTGCATCTCTCGTTTCAGACGCTCCCTCTGATCCTCCTTTTTGAAGTGGCTGATTTTGGTGGATGGCTACTGGTGATGATGGCCGTTCTCTTCATTACTGGTGTTCTGAGAGGCATTCTAGCCTTCCGAATGCTCCATGGTCCTCGAACTTCTTTCCCAACGGACCACAACAAAAGCGCAAGCACCAGTCCGGCAAAGTGGGGCGTAAATTTCTTGTGGAACATTTTGGGTGGCTAATAGAGAACGGCATGAAAATTGCGCAGATCCTTTATTCCTCCCACACCACCTGCATGGCACCGCGTTAGCTAATGGGTGCTCTGCAGGACGTTGGTGATACCCGCTACCAGTTCTTGATAGGTAAATGGCTTCTCAATAAAACAAGCCCGGGGCGCGATACTGAGTGCTGAGGCCACTTCGGTAGGCGTGGCGGCAGAGCAGAATATCAGCGGTAAGGATCGAGTACGCATATTGGCGCGTAGAGAATGCAAAACTTCGATGCCTGTGATGTCCGGTAAATGCAAATCGAGAATCAATACATCAATTGGCAAGCTATCCGGCTGCTTCGTTATTATTGAACGCGAGGGTAAAACATGCCGACCTGCCACTTCTGTCAGAAGCGCGTCGAGACACTCGCGCGGATGTTCATACACAGTAACATGATGACCCGCATATTGCAGCATGGTTGCACAAAGTTTTGCGATACGTGCATTGTCTTCAAGTAAACCAACCTGGACCATAAAATCTTTGTATTTCCTTGTCTGGATCACATTTCGTCAAATTGTAAAGTTTCTATACGAGCATGTCAAGAATACTGCTGAATTCCCCCAACTCGGCTAGCCATATTCTCTACCTGCCCCTATTTCGGCTATTTACCTCCCACTCTTCAATTTTTGCTGAATAGTTTTTTTGACTCGACGGCGAATTGAAGTTAGTGTACAATCTATTCAATACTTTTGATTTGAGAAAAAACGGAACAACATATGAGTGAGAACGAGAGCCAGCGCAAACATCCGATCAGTGTGGTGCGCTTCGGCATGGGTAAAGAAATACAGCTCTACAACGATGAACTGGTCGTCACTGGCATTGAAGAGGACCAGGAATTGCGCGTGCAATTAGAGGCCCTGCGCCGCCTGACGCTGATTCCGGGTGAGCCAACACCATCCAAACTGGTCTTGATGGCCGATATGGATGATGACTCAACAGTTATTCTTGCTGAAGGTATGACGAATGCCAGAGACTTTCGTGAAATGCTGCCGAAGTTGACAGAGCTATGTCCGGATCTGGAACTTGATCCTCCAGATATGGGGGAACAGTTGCGTCAGGCCTTAAATAACAAGCGAGCCTGGAATATTACCTGCTATGTGGCCTGTATTATGGTCTGTGTCATCGTCTACCTTCTCTATCTGGGAGTAACTTTTATTGGCTCCCTGCATCATTAGGAGAATTTATTTACATGACGCCAGTAGCATTTATGCATGCGTATGAACAGAGAACCAATACCCATCGCTTCGAGGAAGTTGCTCCGTTGATTGCAGATGATGCCGTTTTTTGGTTTAACGACGGCTCTTTTCAAGGCAAAGAAGCGATCAGACAAGCCTTTGAAAAAACCTGGGCTGGTATCCCTGAAGAGCAGTATGCGATCGAGAATGTCCAGTGGCTCGTGGATGATGAGCAGGCCGCCGTTTGTGTCTATCTCTTTCGCTGGCAAGGGAAAATAGACGGACAAACCATCCAGGGGATGGGACGCGGGACCAGCGTCTTAAAGAAGGTCAACGACCACTGGCAGGTCGTCCATGAACACCTGAGCTCACTCCCTCAATAAATCCCTTTTGCAAGAAGATATAAAATAAGCTCTTCCCGCCTATGGCAGGAGGGCCTGGCCGGCAATATTTTTCGTTGAAGCGCTTTTGTGGCCATAAAAATAGTACGTGGAGAGGGCGCCACACGCGGAGGCCGGCATGCGGCGTGATGGTGGAGCGAGGGACTCAACGAGCAGCGCATGCCTGTGGCGCCTCCACCGAGACGGATCCTGTGTCGTGATCCTCTCCGAGAAGGTACGGGGAGGATCCACACGATCCCTGTAGGCGCCACAGCACTGCGAAGTCGTGCTTGCACGCTGGCCTGCGCAAACGTAGCAGTGCGGCCTCCGCGTGTGGCGCCCACTCCACGTACACCTGGCTTGCTGGTCACGTCGAACCATCTCTCAACGTCTCGCTAACCGAAAAGTATTAGGCCTGGCCGGCCCTCCTGCACCTCCCCTCTTTATCTATTAAAAGATCATAGGATCGAATTTACGGGTTTGCGTCGGGTTCATGGGTGTCTGATGGTTTTTCGGCGCTTGCATCTGTACCTGGCTGCTCGGTATCGGCATCGGCGCGTTTAGCGATGGATGCGGCGAGTAGGCGGCGTTTTCTACTGCCCTGGGTGAGGTAGTAGAGTAAGCCGAAGAAGGCGACAAAGAGTACGATCGGGATCAAATTGGAGCCGCCGCCTCCGCCGCTGCTGATACCAGGATAGATATAGAGATCGTTCATGGCCACCAGCACCTCTTTATAGTTGTCCCCACCCATGCCCAGCGCCTCTACGGTAATGCCTTTGGGGAGTCCAGGGGCCACGGCCTGCCAGGTCTCGCCAGCGTCACTACTGCGCAATGTGCCCGCACCGGTACCAACATAGAGCTTATTGGCATCCGAGGAATGAAAATCCAGCAGGATCGAGGTCACAGGTACAGAGGAGAGCGTGTCGCGTCCACTCTTCCAGTGCGCTCCATTATCCTCTGAAATAAAGAAGCCCTGGTCCGTGCCTGCATAGACGCGGAGATGGTCGCCACCGTTGAGGAGAGCGGGCACAACGACGTTGGTCTGGACAGTCGTTGGTAAGCCCTGACTAAAGGATTTCCAGGAGGCACCCTGATTATCGCTGCGATAGACGCCTGTCGTCGTCGCGCTCCAGAGCTGATGCTGGTCGGTATCATAGCTCAAGCCATTGATTCTGGCGTTGGCAGGCAGGCCCTGCGTAACCGGAGTCCAGGTTTTGCCAGCGTCAGTGGAGCGATAGACACCATGGGTAGCGCTCCCAAGATAGAGATTGCTGGCCGTCTTCAGATCAAAGGCCAGCGCGGTATACCCATCCTGTGGCAGACCCGCGACCATACTCCACTGCTGTCCGCCATTGCTGCTCTGCCAGAGACCACTATCGGTGGCGGCATAGAGTTGTTTACCAGCATTATCAAAGCCCAGGGCATGCACTGCCGCTGGATGAGCCAGGTCAGCTTTGGTGCGCGTCCAGTGGTCGCCACTATCCTGACTGACAAAAATAGCTCCCTGCTTCGTGCCAGCATAAATATTTTTGGGAGTATTGGGATCGGCAGTTACGGAAAGAAAACGCTGGCCATTGATGCCAGCTGGTTGCCAGCTACCGCCCGCACTAAAAATACCTGTATCGCTACCACAGGCAGACAGGATGACCATGAATACAAGAAATATAGCGCCCAGAGAAAGAAAGTGGGCAGCACGAGATTTCGTTACCAGCCAATGCATACGTGTCCTCTTCTGCTCTAAGAAAGCAGGTCTATTTCTTCGCCCAGCCCCTGTTGACATGCAAGCGTATAGACATGTGCGGCCGTGGCGATATCTTCCAGCGCCACTCCTAAACTTTTGAAGAGCGTAATGTCTTCCGGCAGTTCACGTTGTGGTCCCTCACCATTAATAATAGAGGCCAGTTCATAGACATCATCCCAGCGCAGATTACCTTCCTGGATAGGGATGAGGAGATCGCCAGCTTCTATGTGCGCTTGCTCTAGTGAGTCGGTTGAAATGATAGCACATCGCTGCAAGGTTCGGCTATCCAATTCACGGCGCTGTGCCCAGTTGGAGCCTATGGCATTGATATGGCAGCCGGGCTGGAGCCAGTTCCCATCAATAATTGGCTCCCCGGCCGTGGTGGCGGTAATCAAAATATCAGCGGACTCGACTGCCTGCTGGATGCTGTTCACAGCATGCATCGTGATGGACAGGCGGCGCTGCATCTGCTGGCAAAAAAACTCCCGCTCATGCTGATTCCGGCAATAGACCAGGACATCTGTCACCTGGCGTACGGCACACATGCCCATTAACTGGGTCATCGCCTGATTGCCGGCACCGATAAGACCAACCACCGAAGATTCAGGACGGGACAGGTGGAGCGTGGCCAGGGCGCTGGCGGCCCCGGTACGCATGGATCCCAACCAGCTGGCTTCAATCAGAGCCAGGAGTTGTCCATCAATGGCGCTATAGAGCGTGATCAAGAAACGCACGCCGTCCGCGAGGCGGTATAGGTCTTATGCCCAAAGACCCCATAGTCCGGTGCCGCCGCAGCCAGATAGGTCAGGACGCCCTGGGGAAACTGCAAGCGGCTACGTGGTTGGTTCAGCACCTGACCCTGCGCATAGGCGATAAAGGCCTCCTCAAGGACGGCCACGGCATCGCGCATATTGAGCAATGTGCGCACCTCTTTTTCACGCAGGAGCAGCGCCATAACACCAACCTGTTTTAACGGGTACGGCGAATTATACGTCGAACCGCAACAACCGTCTCTTCAATCTCATAGCCCTTTGGCAATTTCGTCGTTTTCTTCTGCTGTGGGAATGCCAGATCCTTCATATCGCTCAGCATCGGCAAGGACCGTTCGAAAGATGGCCCGGGCTGCAAGCGAGCCAGCAGATTGCGGCGCAACAACTCGATACCCACACCAACCGCCAGCGCCCCCACACCTGCCGCAACATTGCGAGGCACAGGAGAATTATAGATCAGCGAAGGCAGATTCGACTGCAAGGGAACAATACTGGTAGATTTCTTAGTCAGATCAGCACCGCAGCTCTGGCAATACAGATCATCCTCTGCATACCTGGCATGACAATTAGGACATTGCATAATGTAACTTCCTCCAATAAATGCGCTCGCTCAGAGTATAAATGAGTGTATATGTATGTTTCGGTAGCTGTCAATGGCTCCATCCAGATAAGAGAAAAAAGCCCTGAGCCTCTATTCATAGTATAAATGTAAGAGCACGAAGAAAAACAGCACCAATCGGAATAGCCAGTAACGCTCCGGGATCAAGAATTTTTCTTCATGTGCCAGCCACAGTGGTTCTTTTTCTAGCATAAAATACCTGTCAAGTCTGACAGAGAAAGATGGCACAAACCAGAAAAGCGGACTTCCTCTTTACTATACGTTTCTACTGTTACGCTCGCTCCATTATACATCTTTTACAGGCCCGAAGTCCCATAAACCGGCCCCAACCGGGAAGATAGTACGCTCCGACCGCAGGCCAGACGGTTAATGCTCGCATAACGCAGAGAACCGTCGCACCGGCAGCGCTGGTCGCTAATATTTTTCGTTGAAGCGCTTTTGTGGCCATAAAAATAGGTGGAGAAAAGCAGCGGATCGTACGTGAAGAGGGCGCCACACGCGGAGGCCGGCATGCGGCGTGATTGTGGAGCGAGGGGCTCAACGAGCATCGCATGCCTGTGGCGCCTCCACCGAGACGGATCCTGTTTCGTGATCCTCTCCGAGAAGGTACGGGGAGGATCCACACGATCCCTGTAGGCGCCACAGCACTGCGAAGTCGTTCTTGCACGCTGGCCTGCGCAAACGGAGCAGTGCGGCCTCCGCGTGTGGCGCCCTCTCGACGTACACCTTGCTTGCTGGTCACGTCGAACCCTCTCTCAACGTCTCGCTAACCGAAAAGTATTAGCGCTTGTCGCTGCGATCAGCTCGCGTATGACCATGCTCCAAACCAGCAACTTGATTTTTGGGTGGATCTCCGGTACGCTTCTCTACATAACGTGCATTATTTGTGTGTAATTGACAGCATCGGCCTCAAGGGAGATTTTGATGACACAAATGCAAGAGCCTGCCTTCATTGAACCGAGGGCGCTGCGCTGGAGTTATGCCAGCGCGACCAGCAGTATTCCGCTGCTCGGACTGACGATCGGTGATATGTTTGATCAAACGGTGGCCCGCTATCCGGATCAGCCGGCGCTGATTGTACGCCATCAGGAGATACGCCTGAGTTATCGTGAATTGCAAAGCCAGGTCAACCAATGCGCGAAGGCACTGATGCAGCTCGGCATCCAAAAAGGACAGCGCATCGGCATCTGGTCCCCCAACTGCGCCGAATGGTGTATTACCCAGTTCGCCACCAGCAAAATCGGTGCCATCCTCGTCAACCTGAATCCTGCCTATCGACTACACGAGATCGAATATGCGCTGAAAGACTCAGGCTGTAGTGTGCTGATCCTGGCCGCCGACTTTAAAAACTCGCATTATACCGAGATGATCCTGGAATTGCTGCCAGAACTTACCAGAAGCACCAACGAGCAAATCCAGTCTACCAGGTTGCCAGAACTCACACGCATCATACGCCTGGGACAGGAGAAGCAGGCGGGCATGCTGACCTGGGATGAGTTGATGGCGCTGGGCGAGCAGGTGAGCGATGCACAACTGGCCGCACGGCAGCAGGAGCAAGAGTTCGATGATCCAATCAATATTCAATATACCAGCGGCACCACTGGCTATCCCAAAGGGGCCACGCTGAGCCATCACAACATCCTCAACAATGGCTATTTCGTGGCCGAATTACAGAAATTGACCCACGAGGATAGATTGTGTATTCCGGTACCACTCTATCACTGCTTCGGCATGGTAATGGGAAACCTCGGCTGCATCACGCATGGGGCCGCCATGGTCTATCCTTCAGCCGTCTTTGAGCCCCGCGCCGTCCTGCAAACCGTTCAGGATGAACAATGTACCGCGCTCTACGGCGTCCCGACGATGTTTATCGCCGAGCTCAACCATGCAGAATTCAGCAACTTCGACCTCAGCAGTCTGCGCACCGGCGTCATGGCCGGCTCTCCATGTCCCATTGAGGTCATGAAAAGAGTTATCCAGTTGATGCATATGCAGGATACTGAAATCTGCTATGGCATGACCGAGACCGCGCCCGTCAGTTGTCAGTCAACGCTCGACACCCCGTTGGAGAAACGCGTCAGCACCGTGGGACAGGTCGGACCACATCTGGAAGTCAAGATCGTCGATCCCGCCAGCGGCCAGATCGTCCCGGTAGGCAATACCGGCGAACTATGTACACGCGGCTATAGCGTCATGCTCGGCTACTGGAATAATCCCGAGGCCACCGCCGCCGCCATCGATCAAGCCCGCTGGATGCATACCGGCGATCTGGCAACTATGGACGAGGAGGGTTATGTCAATATCGTTGGGCGCATCAAAGATATGATCATTCGCGGCGGCGAAAACGTCTATCCACGTGAAATCGAAGAGTTTTTATACACCCATCCTGAGATCGCTGATGTGCAGGTTATTGGAGTGCCTGATCCCAAATATGGAGAGGCCATTGTCGCATGGATCAAGGTTCGGGACGGCGAACAATTAAGCGAAGAAGATGTCCGCGAATTTTGTAGTGGGCAGATCGCCCACTACAAAATTCCCAGATACATCCGCTTCACCCAGGAGTATCCGATGACCGTCACCGGCAAGATCCAGAAATACCTGATGCGCCAGACATCCATCCAGGAACTCGGCCTGCAAGAGATCCAGACCGCCTGAGTGGGAGAGGCTTATTTAGTACGCCCGCTATTCACCACAGGTCACGCTGACGACTGATCCGGTGATGGCGCTGGCTCGATCTGAGGCCATCAGCACAGCCATGTCCGCGACTTCTGCCAGCCTGGGCAGGCGCTTCAACATCGTGCTCGCGGCGACACGGGCCTCAAACGCCTCTCTGGAAAGACCGGCACGCTCGGCGTGCAGGTGAAAGACCTCATCTACCCCCGGTGCGTCTGGCGAGCCAGCGGATCGCAGGCAGACAACACGAACACCCTGCGATCCCATCTCGGCGGCCAGTTGCCGACAAAAGCCCTCGATGGCCACACAAGCAACCCCGAAACCTCCAACATTGGAAGATCCCTGGCCCGCGATAGCGGTAATGGCCAGGATAACACCAGACCCGTTCTTCGCCATATACCGCGCCGCTGCAGTTGCCGTGACGAAATGTGTCGTTATCGCTCTTACAGTTGGTAATGCGAAATCCTCCTGGGCCATCTCAACCAGTGGCGTTCCGTGAATATCGTCAAGTCCGACCGCATTAAAGGAAATATCAATCCAGCCAAAGTTGCTTATTATTTCATCCAGATAGCTCGCTACCGCCTGCTCGTCAAGCGCATCCACCTGAGCAATCTCAGCCAAACCACCAGCGGCAGAGATTTCCTGTGCCACTTTCTCCAACGGAGCAAGGGTACGACCAACCAGAAAAACCCTGGCTCCCTCACGGGCAAAAGCCAGCGCGACCGCACTTCCGACAGCTCCTCCAGCACCATAAATCACAGCATGCTTATTTTCCAGCAGCATCCTAATCCTCCTATAGAGCTTGTTTGCTATTCTACATTATCAAATACCAGTGCTTAATTCCAGGGCGCGCAAAGTTCATTTCCAAAGCGTTCCCCTTACTGGCAACATAGCTAGTTTACTTGCTCACATCCCAAAAAACTTCTCTGATCTTGCTCATATCAGAGCCGTTCAGGTGAGACTCCATTGGTGGGCGGACCACTCAGCATGGGGCATACCACTGGCAAGCGTAATCTGAATAAAGGTTTGCACATCAAAAGATACGCGGTGCAGTTCGACAGTAAGCACATCATTAAGGGTATCGATGATGGCGTATTCTGCCCAGGGTGGGTTCTGCACGCTATCGTCAAAAGGCCAGTTATGATCGAAAGCCAGGCCGACACTGCCAGGATTGAGCACCAGGCTCCTGCGGTGGCGGATCAACATCTGCATATGGGTGTGCCCGCCAACAAAAATGTCGGCCTGATGGCCAGCCAGCGCTGAGTCCAGATCATGATCAGGTATAGTTGGATGGATGTGTTCGCGGTAAGAACGTGGTGAACCATGATAGGCGAGCAAGCGCTGGCCATTCTCCAGCGTAGAGGAGATGGTAGGCGGAAAACCGGATAAGTAGGCGCGATCTTCCGACGTAAGTTGTTGAGATGCCCAGAACTCCATTTCCTGAATACGTTGCTTATCCGGATCGTCCCGCTCTTTGAGTTTCGGCTCCAACAACCAGGCGTCGGTATTGCCCATAACCACCGGGCACCCGATCTGCTTGAGGCGCGTTATGACCTCATGTGGTTGCGGACCCCTGGACGCAACATCGCCGAGGCAGATGATTTGCTTGATCTTGCGCTCTGCAATGGCACTCAGCACCGCATTCAGGGCAACGAGGTTACCGTGGATATCAGAAATGATAGCAACTGGCATGAATACGCTCCTCTTCTGGGATTTGTCGATCTTCCTTCAAAGGAAGATCATCCTGAATGGTATAGGCATCTTATTAGTGCTTTTTACTGATATGTTGTTGTGAGGCGCGCGTAAAAAACCGCTGTATCACTTTTCAGCGCGCATGGCAAGCGCTTTTTCGTGTGATCCAGGAATCGTGAAGATTTTATGTAACCAGCGTGTAATGGGCACATATAAAATCAGTAGTAATAATGAACATAGCAATGTCATGATAGCCCAGAAAAAATTGTCAGGGGTGATAATTACGCCAAAGAGATGTGGTCCAAAGGCGCCGGCCGATTGGTACCAGGTATTGATACCAATACACCATACCGCGACTTGCAAGCAGATATAAGAAATTCCTACTTTCCCGGTACTGATACCAAGGAAAAGAATGCCGAGGCCATAATAGGTCAGAATACCACCAAAATGGAAAAAGGTCTGCCAGTCCCCGATCAGGGCGATACGAGCCCATAGTAACTCAAACAAAAGCGACGTAGAACGTGCTGACTGACTAAAAATTATGGTGACCTGAATAGTCCAATATACGCCCAGCAGTATAAAAATAATGCCCAATACACGCAAGATAGTTTGATACGTCAAGATCCTTCTCAACATATTAACTGCTCCTATATAGTATAATTTTTCACGTATAAGGAGTATAGCACAAAATAGCGTTTTCTTTAAGGATCTATAGAGAATAACAGGCGCCATCCAGAGGCGGGACACGCTTGGATGCGCTCGCCTCACCACAATCATGTGTGTGAGGGACCTATCATACGTGAACAGGTCGCAGGCTCAAGCCCCAATACGTTTCGTTGAAGGAGATAACCTCAACAGTATGGCGTGGCGTCGTGTACGTGGAGAGGGCGCCACACGCGGAGGCCGCACTGCTGCGTTTGCGCAGGCCAGCGTGCAAGAACGACTTGCAGTGCTGTGGCGCCTACACGGATCGTGTGTGCCGTGGCCTGCTCGCGCAGCAACGTGGTGGGAGAGCGCGTGGATCCTACCCCGTACCTTCTCGGAGAGGATCACGAAACACGATCCGTCTCGGTGGAGGCGCCACAGGCATGCGAGGCTCGTTGTGCCCCTCGCTCCACGATCACGCCGCATGCCGGCCTCCGCGTGTGGCGCCCTCTCGACGGACGATCCGCTGCTTTTTTTCACAACAGCTTTTGCAACCACAAAAGTGCTTAAGCCCAGGGACGGTTTGATCCCTAGAGGAGATGAACGAAAGTAGGTTCGACCCTTTGGGTCGATTGGTTCCCTTCATACTATCCTTGCTTGACCATGAGCAAGCTATGCCATGTTAGGCAATGCATTCGTGTGGGGGGAGACAATCGACCCAAAGGGTCGAACCTACCATTTGTATCTCTCTTGATCATTTTTGCATGCGTTGCTTCATGATCATGCCACCATTGTAGCCATTCCATCCATAACCGAAATGTATTGGCGACCAGCGCTGCCGGTACGTGACGTTGCTTGCTCGTACGCCGACAAGTCGCAGCGACCAGCGCTGCCGCTACGACCGGCCGGAAGCTCCGCATGGTTTTTTGTGGGATGCGGGGCCTCCGGTCCGGAGCTGGGGTTATGGGATCCAGCTGTAGGGGTAGCGGTCGTCGTCGATGGTCTGGGCGACGGCGGCGTATTTGAGCGGGTTGAAAGTGTCGATCATGACGGCAAGTTCATCGGTCTGCTCGACACCAAGACTCTTTTCGACGGCTCCGGGATGCGGGCCGTGTGGGATGCCACGCGGGTGCATGGAGATTGAGGAGCGTTCGATGCCGCGCCGGCTACCGAAGTTTCCGTTGACATAGTAGAGCATTTCGTCGCTGTCAATGTTACTGTGGTTGTAGGGCACAGGAATCGAGAGCGGATGGTAGTCCAGCTTGCGTGGAACAAAGGAGCAGACGACGAAATTGGGTCCCTGGAAGGTCTGGTGGACTGGCGGCGGCTGATGGATACGGCCAGTGATGGGCTCGAAGTCGGCGATATTGAAGATCCAGGGATATTCACAGCCGTCCCAGCCAACGACGTTGAAGGGATGGAAGTCATACCAGTAACTGGTAATCAGGTCGCCAACCTTCATGCGTACCTCGAACTCGCCCTGCTCAGTATGGGTCACCAGTTCTTCAGGACGGCGGATGTCGCGTTCGCAGTATGGCGAATGCTCAAGCAGTTGTCCGTTGGGGCTGAGATAACGGCGTGGTGGCGCGATAGTACCGTGGGCCTCTACGACCAGGAAACGGCTCTGCACGCTGTCCGGAGCGATATCAAAACGATAGGTGGTACCACGCGGGATGATGATGTAGTCGCCCTCGTGATAGGGAAGCAGACCAAAGGTAGTCTCAAGGGTACCATGGCCATCGTGCACAAAGTACATCGTGTCAGCATCGCCGGCCCGATAATAATACTTCATCTCCTCGGTCGGCAGCGAGATACCAATGGTCAGATCATGGTTATACATCAAGATCTGATTGCCCTGCACTGCATCCCAGCCCGGCTTCAGACCAGCGGTCTTGAGATGATGGTGGCGATGGACATCCTCGTTCCAACCCTCGATATGACGGCGCTGAAAGCACTCGACACGTGAGACACGGGTGGGTGGATAGTAGTAATAGATGTTCGAGTAATTATTGGAGAAGCCCTCGGTCCCAAACAACTCCTCCGAGTAGAGCGAGCCATCTGGCTTACGGAATTGCGTATGTCTCTTGGGCGGAATCTCTCCCAGACGATGATAGGGTGGCATCTTTGACCTCCTGAAAAGCACAATGTGTACTTTTCCATGCTAAAATCAGACAATCGTGTTACGCAATACACCGATACCATCAATCTCTAATTCGATCGTTTCCCCACGCTGAAACCAGGGATGGACGCTGGTGCCAAGCTCTAGCAAGCAACCAGTACCAACAGTACCAGACCCAATCAGATCACCAGGCCGCAGCCGCACATTGCGCGAAGCATAGGCAATCAGTTGCGGAAAACTATAGTAGATCTGCTGGAAATTTCCGCGTGATATCTCCTGACCATCCACACGCGCCAGCATCGTCATATCATAGCGCTCGCTCGCGCCATGTCCCGTACGGCGTGAAGCCAGTTCATCCGGCGTCACCAACCAGGGTCCGATTGAGGTCGCGAAATCCTTGCCCTTGCCAGGTC
Source organism: Dictyobacter vulcani (assembly GCF_008974265.1). GTDB lineage: Bacteria > Chloroflexota > Ktedonobacteria > Ktedonobacterales > Ktedonobacteraceae > Dictyobacter > Dictyobacter vulcani. The sequence goes on along the minus strand of NZ_BKZW01000004.1, from coordinate 62,185 downwards.
CAAGATTGAGCTGCATGTCCAGGCGCTGAAAATCGCGAGCACTCCAATCATTCATAATAGTATAACCTGCGATATACTCTGCTGCATCCTCTACCGCAATATCCTTACCCGCTTTTCCAATCACACAGGCAATCTCAAGCTCAATATCCAGCTCCTGGCTACCCACGGGATATGGTATGGGCTGATCGGGACCATAGATCTCGCTGGTGTTGGAGAAGTAGAAGGTCGGGATCTCATACCAGGTTGGATTCATCTCGGCTCCGCGCAGGGCACGGGCGGTCTTGACGTGTTGCTCAAAGGCATAGAAATCGCGTAGCGTTGGTGGACTGGGTACGGGAGGCAGCAGCTTCACAGCATCCAGGGCCAGACCCGGTTCAGCGCTCGCCAGGGCCTGACGTGCATTGGTCAGGCCCACTGGATCTTGCAGGAGTTCGAGCAGCGTAGGATACGGCAAAGGGAGCACGCGCTCCCCCCGCACCACACCGGCAGATGTCTGCTCGACCTGAATGGTCACCAGCTTCATCTACAGATTGCCTCGCAGTTCCTGCTCGCGCTCCAGGGCCTCAAAGAGCGCCTTAAAGTTGCCCTCACCAAAGCCACGCGCACCCTTACGCTGGATAACTTCGAAGAAAACCGTCGGACGCGTCACTATCGGCTTGGAGAAAATCTGCAGCAGATAGCCATCCTCATCATGGTCAATCAGGATACACAGCTCGGCCAGTTGTTCGAGATCCTCATCAATCTTACCAACACGATCCAGCACATCATTATAATAGCTCTTCGGTGTCTGCAAGAACTCGACGCCACGCTCTTTCAGATCACGGACCGTCGCGACAATGTCATCGGTAATCAAGGCCAGATGCTGCACGCCGGGCGTGCGATAAAAGTCCAGATATTCTTCGATCTGTGACTTGCGCCGGCCTTCCGCAGGCTCATTGATTGGCAGCTTGATACGTCCACTACCGTTCTGCATCACCTTGGACATCAAGGCCGAATACTCGGTACTGATCTGGCGATCATCGAAATGGATCATCTGGGTGAAGCCCATGATGCGCTCATAGAATGAGACCCACTCGTTCATTTTACCCAGCTCGACATTACCGACCACGTGATCGATACCAGCCAGCCCCGCTGGACGCGCCCGACGCGGCATCGAGCTATCCACCGCCCGGAAACCAGGCAGGAAAGCCCCTTTATAATCCTGGCGCTCCACAAAGGTATGGATCGTCTGGCCATAGGTCTTAATCGAAGCCAGCTTGACCGAGCCATGCTCATCGCTGCGCACCGTCGGAGCCAGCACACCCTCCGCACCCCGGCTTGTTGCCTCTTGATAAGCACGCTCAGCACTCTCAACCCGGAACGCCACATCCTTCACACCATCGCCATGCAGATGCACATGGTCAGCAATTTCTCCCTCAGGACCCATGGCAGAAGTCAGCACAATGCGAATATTGCCCTGCTCCAAGACATAACTCGTGCGATCACGTAATCCTGTCTCCAGGCCAGCATATGCAACGGGCACAAAGCCCCAGGCGTGACTAAAATAATAAGCAGACTGACGGGCATCACCTACATAGAATTCCAGGTGATCAAAATTTTGAATGGGCATAAAATCATACTCGGCCATTGAATCGACTCCTTCTGAGCTGATAAGAGACGTTGCGACACCACTTTGTGTCTGTTATGTTCGATAATCGAACAACGAATCCGATAATAGTTACAATATTAGGTGTACATGATCTGTGATAGAATGTCAAGATCATGCAGGCGCAACACAAGAGGATTGGGGAAAATATGTCAGATCAACCAACAGGAACAGCGCGTGGCGAGACCTCGCAGACGCTGGATCGTGGCTTACGCTTGTTAGAAATCCTGGCCGCTGAGCCTGAGGGGATGACAGCACAGGCACTGGCGAGCAGGCTAGAGATCCATCGTACTGTAAGCTATCGGCTACTCAACACACTGCTTGAGCATCGGCTGGTACAGCGCATGCAGGATGGCCGCTACAAGCTGGGAACGGGGTTGATCGAACTGGCGCGGCGCATTCTGCCCCAGCTACAAAGTGCCGCTGTCCCGGAGTTAAAGCGCCTCGCCGAAGAATTAGGAGCCACCACGCACCTGACGACAGCCAACGGCAACGAAGCCATCGTCCTGACCACCATCGAGCCCAGCCACACCCACATGCACGTCGTCTACCGTCCCGGCTTTCGACACGCCCTCGACCAGGGAGCCTCCGGCATCGCCATCCTGGCCGGAAGACCCGCTCAGGCAACCGAGCGCAACCAGATAGTCCTGGCACGTCAGCGCGGCTATGCCATCAGCCAGAACGAGATCCAGAGCGGAGCCAGCGGACTCGCCGTCCCGCTCATGCTCAACGGCACCCCGCTCGAAGCCAGCATCGGCGTCATCGTCCTGGGCACCATCGACGAAGCCAGAATATCGCCCCGCGTGCTGGCCGCCGCCCGGCGCATTACCGCGCTGCTGTGAAGCAGTATCAGGAAGCAATAATCAGACAAACATCCGCATGACATGCTAGCGTTCACAGGCCAGCAGGCAGGCTTGAATATCTGCGATAGCCTGAGCAGTATTTTGAAAAAGAATGCCATGAATACCAGAAACGCGGGCAGCTATAACATTGGGCTCATAATCATCAAGAAAGATCATCTCGGCTGGCTCTACTTCAAGGCGCGCACAGGTCAAAGCATAGATGCGTGGATCTGGTTTCAGCAAACCTACTTCATGGGAATAAATGATCATATCTGTCATATCCTCAAACCCATAGAGCGCCTGATCCCTCTGACGGGCACCAGTATAACTATTACTGAGCATGGCTGTCTGATAGGCTGGTCGCAAGCTAGCAAAGAAAGCCATCAGTTCGGTATTGGGATGCCCAGATAATCCTTCCAGAAATCCTCCGTAAACGCATTGGCCTGAGCATCATCCATGCCTGTTGCCTCACACAAATTCTGATGCAGCACCGACGCTGGTATATCCTCCAGCGCACCAGCACCCCACGCCTGCATCACTCGCACGCTAAACTCACCCGCAGGCAGAGCCAGACGCTCTTCCCACTTCTCCATCATACCGGTATCAGGAGTATGCTCCAGTACGCCACCAATATCAAAAACAATTGCTTTAATCGCCATCCTTGCAAAACCTTTCATAAACTTCCGGCTACTATATCCTCTATGGATATATCCATAGAGGATATAGTAGCCGGAAAACAAGCTATTTGTCAAGCTGTACGCACATCTCTCCATAATAAGAGGGATGGATGAAGTGTGGCGCCAGGTTTAAAGCTCAGAGTCGTGCTGTGTACTCGGTTGATAAGACATGACGACTACTCCGGATGGATTGGTGGTGGTGTTGACCAGTTTCAACTTTACTTTGTCTTTGATGTCTTGAAAGAGAGGCTTGCCACTACCTAAAATAACGGGATGAACTAAAAGCTGATATTCATCAATCAAGCCAAGGTTAGTGAGCTTCTGGACCAGGCTGGCACTACCATAAATGATGATATCGCGTCCCGGCTCCTGTTTCAGCCGCTCGATGTCCGCTGGAATAACTTCTCTGAGCAATTGCGAGTTGTTCCAATCCGCACTTTCAAGCGTCCTGGAAAACACTATTTTCTGCATGGCATTTAATAGGCGAGCATAGGCTTTCTCTTCCTCCGGGCGGTCGGACTATCAGGAACATGGGGCCAGGCGCCAGCAAAACTCTGATAGGTCACGCGTCCGAGTAAGAGCGTATCAGCCGAGCTGACAAAATTATGTTCATACACACCCATGGCCTCATCGTAGAGTTCCCCAATCCAATCCATTTCTCCGTTTGGACCAGCAATAAAGCCATCAAGGCTAACCCACATCGTAGTAATAATTTTTCGCATGCGCTTCTCCCCTTGTAATTTTTAAGATAGAACCATTATGACGTATCTCAGCTATTTTCTTGTTCCAAAACACTGAGACACAACCGGAAATCCTGCCAGGAAATCCGCTGGTGACGACAATCTCACGCTCAAGCTGCCGCTGGCTCTCCTTTAAAGCAGTGTAACGTTTCTGAGCGGGAATACGTATCCTCATGTAGAGGTATTATTATGCCTATTTTCTGTGATACATATTTCTGCACATTCTCTATAAAAACCACACAAGAATAGAAAAGGAAATCTGCATGGCAACACGAACGCGTGATAGTATCTGGCGCGTGAAACCAATGGATCTAATATTAAAAAAAAGTGATGATAAATCCGAAGGTTCGCTCAAGCGGACATTGGGACCACTGAGTATCACTGCAATGGGCGTTGGAGCCATTGTTGGTACGGGTATCTTTGTACTGACGGGTGTCGCGGCCGCCAAATATGCAGGCCCTGGACTCATCCTCTCTTTCATCCTGGCCGGTATCGCCAGCGGTCTGGCGGCTATCTGCTATGCTGAATTTGCCAGCTCGGTGCCTATTGCTGGTAGCGCCTATACCTATTCGTATGCCACGCTGGGCGAAATGATCGCCTGGATCATCGGCTGGGACTTAATTCTGGAATACGCGGTCGGAGCGGCGGCGGTCAGTATTGGTTGGGCCGGCTACTTTACGGATATGCTCAAGAGCACGTTCGGTTTTACGCTACCGCATGCATTAACCGCCTCACCTTTTTCGGGCGGCATCCTCAATCTTCCTGCCGTCGTAGTTATTCTGGTGATTACCGCCCTGCTGGTGTTGGGAACCTCGGAAAGCACCAAATTCAACAATATCATGGTTGCCATCAAGCTGGCCGTCATCATCTTCTTCATCGCTGTCGGCGCCTTCCATGTCAATCCGCTAACTGGCATCCATTCCTGCCATTCGGACCAGGCGGCGTTTTCAGCGGAGCCAGCATCATCTTCTTCGCCTACATTGGTTTCGACCAGGTTTCCACCTCGGCCGAGGAGGCACGCAATCCAGGAAAAGACCTGCCCCTGGGCATCTTCCTCAGCCTGATCGTTTGTACCGTACTCTACATTCTCGTAACCGGCGTGTTGACCGGTATGGTCTCCTATACAAAGCTCGATGTACCATCGCCAGTCTCGCATGCGCTGATCCTGTCAGGACTCAACGCCGCCGGATCCATCATCTCAATTGGTGCACTCTGCGGACTGACCACCGTCCTGCTGGTCCTGCTCTATGGGCAGAGCCGCATCTTCTTCTCGATGTCACGCGACGGGCTACTGCCAGCATTCTTTGCCCGCATCCATCCTCGCTTCAAGACACCTTACCTTTCCAGCATCCTGATTGGTATTGTGGTAGCCATTGTTGCGGGTGTGACTCCGATCGATATCGTGGCGGAACTCACCAATATCGGCACCCTGACCGCGTTTGTGCTGGTCTCGGCCGCCGTGTTGATTCTGAGGCGCACGCAGCCCGACCTGCGCCGTGCCTTCCGTGTCCCATTTGTACCAGTGTTGCCTATTCTCTCAATGATAGCCTCACTGATCCTGATTATCAGCCTGCCGATGATCACCATCATCCGCTTCTTCGTCTGGCTAGCCATCGGTCTGGTCGTCTACTTTTTGTATAGCAGACGTGCCAGCAAACTGGAACACGAAACGCCCACCGTCTCATAGCACCAATACTCGCGCCCGATTTTATGTCAATGCATAATAATCGGGCGCACGCCTCCCCGTATATTCCCTCGTACCGGCAGCGCTGGCCGCCAATACTTTTCGTTTAACGAGTTTTGTGGCGGCGAAAGACGTTGTGGAGAAAAGCAGCGAATCATACGTGGAGAGGGCGCCACACGCGGAGGTCGGCATGCGGCGTTCTCGTGGAGCGAGGTGCGCAACGAGCATCGCATGCCTGTGGCGCCTACACCGATACGGATCCTGTTTCGTGATCCTTTGCGCACTGGTACGAGGATTCACGCGCTCTTCCACCACCTTGCTGCGCGATCTGGCCACGGCCACAGCACCCACGATCCCTGTAGGCGCCACAGCACTGCGCGTCGTTCGAGCACGCTGGCCTGCGCAAACGCAGCAGTGCGGCCTCCGCGTGTGGCGCCCTCTCGACGTACACCTTGCTTGCTGGTCACGTCGAACCCTCTCTCAACGTAGCGCTAAACGAAAAGTATTGGCGACCAGCGCTGCCGGTACGACGCGATTTGTTCGGACGCCAGGAGGTTGCAGCGACCAGCGCTGCCGGGACTTTTTGAAATTTTGGCAGGGAATTTTCCTGCGGGTATTTCCCAGACGTGATATAGTATTTGTGGTAAATATATGTGGTAAAGAATAAGCATACTCAATACTGCAGGAGAGCCAGTGTCCCCTACAGGCGGCTCGATCAGTTCTGCGATTGAGTAATATGCTCTGATAAAACAATCGTGGTTGGCTTATGCTGATACGATTGTAAAGCATGATATATTTCTGCCGTATTTGCATGCGCGCTGAACCGCTTTACGGCGGATCTTCGTGTAAAAATGTAGATATGCGCACTAAAGAAAGGAACATCTTACAATGGAACTTGGAATGATTGGAATTGGCCGCATGGGTGCCAATATGGCCCAGAGACTGCTGCGTGCCGGACACAAGGTTGTCGGGTATGCTCGTACAGCTTCGACCGTCGAGCAGCGTGTTAAAGAGGGTGCGATCAGCAGCGGCGCAACTTCGCTGGAAGACGTCGTCAAACAACTCAGCACTCCCCGCATTCTCTGGCTGATGGTTCCAGCCGCTTCAGTCGATGACACCATCGCCCAGTTGCTGCCACACCTGTCAGAAGGCGACATCCTCGTTGATGGAGGAAATTCCAATTATCAGGATGATATCCGCCGTGCAGCCGAACTTGAGAAGCACAAAATCCACTATGTTGACTGCGGAACCAGCGGCGGCGTCTGGGGCCTGGAGCGTGGCTACTGCCAGATGATCGGTGGCGAAGACGAAGTCGTGAAATATCTCGACCCCATCTTCAAAGTCCTGGCACCGGGCGTTGGCGAGATCAGCCGCACCCCTGGCCGTCCAGCTAACAAGGGCACAGCTGAGGAAGGCTACCTGCATTGTGGCCCTCATGGTGCCGGTCACTTCGTTAAAATGGTCCACAACGGTATCGAGTATGGTGTCATGGCCGCTTATGCTGAGGGATTGAACATCCTGTATCATGCCAACATCGGTAAAAACACCCATATGGTCGACGCCGAGACCGCTCCTGTACAGAGTCCAGAGCACTATCAGTACGACATGGACCTGCCAGAGATCAGCGAGCTGTGGCGCCGTGGTAGCGTAATCAGCTCCTGGCTGCTCGACCTGACCGCACAATCCTTCCAGGAGAACCCAACCCTCTCCAACTTCTCCGGTCGCGTCGCTGACTCCGGTGAGGGTCGCTGGACCATCAAGGCCGCCATCGACGAAGGCGTTCCTGCCCACGTCCTGAGCGCTGCCCTCTACGACCGCTTCGAGTCCCGCAACCAGGCCGAATTCGCCAACAAAGTTCTGTCGGCCATGCGCTTCCAGTTCGGTGGACACCACGAGCGATAAGCTTTCGATCCCCCACCGCAACGACACCAGGCCTCTTCTCAGTGAAGAGGCCTGTTTTTTTTTGTTTGCCACATATCACAAGCAGCCCACCGGCATAATCTCAATGCCAGCGGTCTGGAGCCAATCAGGCGTCGCGGGTCTTCCATTGGGTCTGGACGGTCTGGGCGAGCAGATCAGCGGCGGCATTGATTTCCCTGGCGGTCGTCCAGCGGCCCAGGGTGAGGCGGAGGGCACTGAGGGCGCGTTCACGGGATTGGCCCATGGCACTGAGGACGGCGGATGGATCGGTTTTGCCTTCGTGGCAGGCTGAGCCGGTGGAGCTGGCAATACCGGGTGTGGCGGCCAGCACTTCTTCGCCCAGGATGCCATCAATGCTGACATTGAGGGTATTGGGCAGGCGGTCGTTCGGGTGTCCATTGAGATGAACAGCATGGGACAGGCGTTGCTCAAGCTTCTGCTGCAACTGATCGCGCAACTTTTGCAGGCGCGGCTGACTGGTCGCCAGTTGTTCACTGGCCAGGACACAGGCCGCTCCCAGCGCCACCATAAAGGCCACATTCTCGGTCCCGGCACGCAGGCCATGTTCTTGTCCACCACCATACAGCAGCGGCTCCACCTGCAATCCACGGCGCATATAGAGCGCACCGATACCTTTGGGCGCATAGACTTTATGGCCGGCCAGCGTCAGGAAATCCACGCCCAGGGTCTGGACATCGGTCGAAATCTTGCCCACTGCCTGCGAGGCATCGGTATGCAACAGGATACGATGGCGTCGCGCCAGATCAGCCAGTTCAGCGATCGGCTGGATGGTACCAGTCTCGTTGTTGGCATACATGATCGAGATCAACGTCGTCTGCTCCTCGATGGCCGCCGCGACCTCGGCAGGATCAATACGCCCATATTTATCCACGGGCAGATAAGTCACGCGAAAGCCATGCAGCCGTGTCAGGGACTTACAGACATTCAGAACGGCCGGATGCTCGCTGACCTGGGTAATGATATGATTGCCATGGAAGCGATTAGCAAGGGCCGCGCCACGGAGCGCCAGGGCATTACTTTCAGTGCCCGAGCCGGTAAAAATGATCTCATCCTGCGCGCATCCCAGCAAGGACGCCACCTGCTCACGGGCCGTAGCCATCGCGGCACGCGTCTTCTCAGCATAGGCATGGGAACTGGACGGATTGCCAAAGTAGGTCGTCAGGTACGGCAACATCGCATCCACCACCGCGGGATCTACAGGCGTGGTGGCATTATAGTCAAGATAGATCGGGCCGTCTTGTAAACCAGGATGAGCCATGATATAAGTCCCTTCCAACTAACAACAATACGGTGGAGATATTTCCTCTACTACTAGCATAACGCGCCTGTATAGAGCACGAAATTGCACAACAAAAAGCTCCTACAACACATGTGCAGGAGCTTTTTTGCTGGCATCAAAGCCGAGTTATTTGCTCAGTTCAGGAAACTTGGCTGCCAGTTCGCGAGCACCAGGCTCAACCAGTACAGAGCCATCAGGAAAAATGATGGTCGGAACCGAGCTGGCACCATTATTCACTTTGCGGACATACTCGGCTGCCTGCTCATTTTCCTCAATATTGATATAATCGTAGGCAATGCCGTGTGAGTCGAACCAGCGCCTGGCATTGCGGCAATCGCCACACCAGGTGGTTGCATACATAGTGATTTTTTGTTGTGTGTTTGGAGTCTCATTTATCGCTTCTGACACCAATTTTCTCCTTCGAATATTATCAGAATAAGCTCTTAAAAAGCAATCGTGAACGCCGCTCACTCGCGGCTAGCTGCGCTCACACGATTGAACAGCATAAGCTAGTAGATAGAGTGGAAATTGCTTATCTGAATATTTATAACACAGCAGATAAAGCACTTATTCCCAGAGATTATTTCTCTAACTGCGAGCTTCTAACACAGCAGATAAGGCACTTATTCCCAGAGATTATTTCTCTAACGGCGAGCTTCTTCGACGCTGGCGGCGGTGGGCTTATTGATGCGCTCCAGCATCTTATCCAGGAAGCGTTTGCCACCGGTCGCGATCAACGAAGGATTACGGGCCAGGATACCCATGACCAGGCTGGCGTTAAAGTCACCACGCAGAGCCTGGGCCGCCTGCGCAGGAGTCAGGCGCTTCAAGAGATCCAACGAGCTATCCCACTGGGCATCGCTATAGGCCGCGATACGCTTATTGATCATATAGGAGATATCCATATCGCGGGCAAAACGCGAGCGCCAGCGCTGATCAAAACGCGACAGATAGGCGGCCGAGGTATCACCGGCCTTGACTGCGTCCGCGGCCGTCTCACCAGCCATCTGGCCCGAATAGATCGCGAAACGGATTCCTTCACCGACCAGCGTCGATCCATGGCCACCGGAATCACCAGCCAGCAACAGTCCGTCGCGTGAAAAGCTCGGGAGCGCGCCCTCGGACGGGAACAGGCCAGTATGATATTCCAGCGGACTCGCACCCTTGAAGCGCGTGGCCAGCTGTGGAATGTCCTGCATAATGCGATCCAGATACACGCGAGCATCCTCATTACTATCCGGATGAATCACCCCGACACCCAGACGCACGCGACCATTGCCACGAGGGAACGCCCAGGCATAGCCCTGCGGCGCAAAGGCACTGCCCATAATCAGAAATAACTCATCCTGAGGATAGTTAGGAGCGTACAGATCGTACTCAGCGCCAAAACCATAGCGATGAAACGCGCCACCCATATCTGCCCGCACCCCGATATGACGCGAGAAGCCAGAGGCATCAATAGTCACATCCGCATTGATCGTCAGGCGCTCACTCACATGGTTCTTGGCCGTCACACCGATCATCCGGCCCTGTTCTTGTATGGCCTGCTCAACCGTATGGCGCACCCGCAACTCAGCGCCAGCCGCCACCGCACGGGCTGCCAGATGCTGATAGAGACCACGGATATCAACCACACAAGCCACCGCGGGATTATAGTGGAAAGGCACCTCGCGATGTGGAGTCAAGAAATAGACCGTTTTCACGGGATGATACAGATGCTCAGGGATGCCCAGGGTCTGCATATCTTTGACCCAGCTTCCCCCACTGGTATGGATAGGGTAACCAATTTCATTCTGACGCTCTAAAACCAGTGTGCGCACGCCCCGCTTTGCAGCCGCCTCAGCTGCCGCCAAACCAGCAGGTCCGCCGCCCACCACAAGCACATTATAATCGTCTGACATGGAAGTCCTTCTTTAGGAGAATGATGCATAATATATAGAACTACAGCAAAGATTACCCACACATTTCAGGTAATCAGAGAAGGTTCGTTCTCGCACTTATCGAGCTAAGTATAGTCGAACTGCACCATACTGTCTAGTTCCGACAGACTAAATCACCATAGACACCTCGCGCCTGCGGCGCTCGCTTTATTTATATGGTTGGAGGTGTGGTGCGGCTGCGGCCGCACCACACCTCCAACCATATAAACATCATTTTGGGATATCTCACGTGTTTCATGGCTTGTCCACGATTATGCCTCGGGCCGCTTCACACCCCCAACCATATGAATATCATTTGGGGACATCGCATGTAGGTTCGTGGCTTGTCCACGATTATGCCTCGGGCCGCTTCACACCCCCAACCATATGAATATCATTTGGGGACATCGCATGTAGGTTCGTGGCTTGTCCCACGATTATGCCTCGGGCCGCTTCACACCCCCAACCATATGAATATCATTTGGGGACATCGCATGTAGGTTCGTGGCTTGTCCACGATTATGCCTCGACCCGCTCCACACCCCCAACCATATAGAGGTCATTTGGGGATATCGTGAGAAAGGGGGTTGGTGCCATCCCAGGTGCCGTAGGAGGCGAGGGGGAGGAAGCGAGCGAAGAGTTCTTCGCGGTACCAGTGTTCCTGGCGCGTGCGACGGATGACGTGGTTGTGGGGAGTGTCGGATCCGTAGGCGAAGGCTTTGATGTCGGGGAGGGAGGACCAGAGGCTGAGCGTGGCCTGGTAGATCAAGGGGGCCTCACCAACGCCAACGGAGTTGATCAGGGCCGGTTGGTTGAGGAGTTCGTCAGCCACGGCCGGGACAGCCCCGAGGAATGATCTGATTTTTGTTGGATAAATAGTGGCGCGAGTCAGAATAATCCAGGGTCCTGCTTGCGGTACCGGAACTGGCATGAAGGCTTGCAAGGGATCACGCCCACCCCACTGTCCATGCCAGCGTACAGGAGCATATGCACGGTCCATGATTCTTCGGAGCGCTGGTGGATGCGTTGCATGAGCCTGGAATGGGCCTCGAAGCGTCTCAGATCGGCCAGCGAACGCCAGACGGTAAAGAGGGCTGAGCGCTGCAGGTCCGCATGGGGATCAAACACACGGCCCTGTCCCACACCAAGCAAGCGCCAGAAGGTTAAGCCTTCAGTATGCATGAGTGGCCAGCGGTCAAGTCCCAGGTGGGCCAGAAACGCTGCCACGGTAGTGGCGCGGATAGCGAGACAAGGTAAAAGCCACGACTGGCTGCTGGTCATCAATGTGCATATTTTAACCTCGATTTGCGGGCCGGTCAATGGAGCGTGAAGGCGCTATTTTATTGACGTGAGCACCATATTTATGCTATAATTAGAACAAGATTTCAAGAGTTTTACCAGAAAATTTCAGGCTCCCTCGTAGATAGATATCCTCGTATTTTCTCCATTTTTGCTGGTCCGAAAAAGAATAGATATATAGATAAGACACCACATCAAGGAAAAGGGGAGCAACGTAAACATGAGTATTATGCAAATTACCCAGACCGTACAGATCATGCCAGCGATCATGCCAAAGCGTAGCAAAAAAAAACGCTCAACCTGCGTTGCCCGGCATGGAGAACGAGCCAGCACAGCCAGCACAGATTACCAATCGCCAGATCGCTGAAGTGCTCTCAAATATCGCCGATATGATAGCCGGCCAGAATGGCAATGTCTACCGTATCCAGGCCTACCGCAACGCCGCCCGTGGCATCCTGGATCTACAGGAGCCAGCGGCCAGCATTATCGAGCGCGGCGAAACCTTGCAGCTTCCTGGCCTGGGCGAACGGTTGCGTGGGCGCATCACCGAACTAATCAAGGTCGGGAGCATGACCATCAACAATGGCTTCTATATGGACACTCTACCCCAGGGTGTGCGTGTCTTGATGACGATAGAACACATCGGACCCTATACCGCGATTCGCCTGCACGAGGAACTCGGTATCGATAGCATTGAGAAGCTGTGGATGGCCGCGAACCAGCATGAGATTCGCAAACTGCCAGGCTTTGGTGTTCGCAGCGAGGCCCGCCTCAAAGCCGCGGCCGAACAACTGCTCCCAAAGAGCCAGCTCGCCAACCACATCAGACCTCTGGGTGCCGCATAGTCGCGCCCAGACTAGTGTGCAACCAGATCAATGAAGCGTTGCTCCAGCTCGTAGGTGTGGGTTCCTGCTTTGCCGTCTCCAATAATATGTTCGTTGATCTGGACCACCGGTGTAATTTCCTTAGAGGATGAGGTGATAAAGGCCTCGTCGATCTCTGGGAGCTCGCTGAGTAAATATGGGACGCTCTTCAATGGCGAAGCGTCCCTGCGCCAGTTCTAACACCCACATTACGGGTGACGCCAATCAGCACCTCTGCGCGCGGCGTCACCAGCGTATCCCCCCGGAAGACAAAGAAGTTGCTACGTGTCCCCTCCAGGACATGTCCCTGCTCATTGACGAACAGTTGCATCGCTCGCATGCTGCCGGGCCGCTTCTTTGAGCGCGCGAATCGCCGAGATATAATTTGCGGTCTTGGCCTCCGGTGTAGAGCGGGTCAGTTGGGTCTGATCACTTGTGCAAACCCTGAGCGAAAACGCTGTCCATGTTCGCTCTCGGGCCAGCGGGAGTTTTCACTGATTACTTTCGCCGCTAGATCATCACCCTATTACAGCCCACTCTTACTTTCTGCTCTTAAGTAGTAACACCCCAATTGTCCTCGCTCACTACCACTCCGATGACCAGCAGGAAACGTACTGACCACCGCGGTGTCATAGAGGAAAATTAAACGTGCTCGAATAATCTCTTCAATTAACTGCTTCTTATATGAAAGCGCCGCAGATAATACTGTCAGATCGCAAGGCAGCTACGATCAAGTTCAGCAGAACGATAGAGGCGGCGCACATGCTCATCCAGATGAAACGGACGACGATGATAGGTGCGTAAGACTCAAACACGCTATAGCCACGCAGGACCGCCACATCATTAATCGAAATGTTCGCCTCCTGCGGATGCACCCAGCGACCATTAACATACCACCAGGCATTTGTATCCATTCCAGCCATTTCCTTCCTGGCTCTACACTAAAGCTAGACAAGCTCATTCTGGGGATACTGCTCCCGCAGCCAATCCACAAACGCATCCGGCACCGCCATCGTCGACAGGCGGCTCTGGCGCACCAGGTTCCAATCATCAAATAAATGGCACTCTTTAATTGTCCGCAGCGTCACCGGTTGCGCGAAAACGGCGCACAAAGGCCATATCCACCACCCAGCTCTTAGGAGTATGCTCAATCTGGTCGCGGCTCAGAAGTCACACGGGCCAGACCCATCAATGCCGCCGTGCCCATACTATGATAGATCAAACACCAGATCCCCCGGTCGCATAGCCCGAATCGCCTGCAACGCCTGAGCGCTACGCACCCCATCCCATACCGTCTCTTTATCCTGAGCAAACTGCTCAATAGAATATGTCTCTGGATCAGTTTTTGCTAAAAAATACGCCATAAAAACCCCGTTCTAAGAAGATGGCCTCATCATAGCAAACAAAGCTATCCCGGCACAATAGGCTAAATGCCAGAGCGTATTTTCATGGATTTGCATAGAGATGACACAGATTCAAGCAAATTGATGCTATTTTATCTAACCTAAAAACGTCTGGCTACGTATACTAAGTGTAGTTAAAAACAACTACTTAAAATACTATATGCACGTCTATCAATGATCAGTCCCTGATTGGCAATGATAGATGCTAAAACAAATTCACAAACGCCATTTGAAATTTCTATTGTAGCGTTATGTTTAGTCACATAAATAAGGAGAAAACATCTTATGACACAGACAGATCCAAATACAGACCAGAAATCAGTTTATGGTGTAGAAGAGTTGCAGGTTGTCGGCGAGCAGTTACTGGCCAAAGTCAAAGAGCTGGTCCATGAGGGCAATGTCCGCCGCATCATCATCAAGCAGGATGGCCGCTCGCTCATCGAGTTTCCACTGACAATTGGTGTGGCCAGCATCGCCATCGCACCAGTCTGGGCCGCCGTGGGTGTCCTGGGTGCCCTGCTCGGCCAGTGCTCGATCGAAGTCGTGCGCACCGATAGCCCGGTCAGCGAGGCTGCGAAAGACGTAGCCCATAGCGTCGAAGAAATCAAACTGGATGGTGGCGCAACCCTCTAAGGATAACGCCGCATCTCAGCGCAATACCGATACATGTGCCAGCCTGGAAGCTACTTCCAGGCTGGCCTTATTTTTGACGTCCTTACGGCAAGAAAAACTGATCTGAGCTCATGCCATATAATATATGGCTGATAAGAAGCAGTATAATAAACTGTTTGTACAGCGAAAGGATAGTGAGTATCATGGCCGTTGCCACACTTGAAGAGCTCGCCGCCTATGCGGCTATGCCGATACAGATCGAGAAAGCCATCGCCGGACTGAGCGAGGAACAATTACACTATACGCCCGCAGAGGGCGAGTGGAGCATCCATGATGTGCTGATCCACCTGGCCGATAGCGAAGCCGTTGGCTACTGGCGACTGCGCAAAACCCTGGCCGAGCGCGATACCGTACTGGCCATTTATGATGAAGACGCCTGGAGCAAATCCCTCTACTATCGCCAGCAAAACAGCACCCTGGCCCTGCGCCTCTTCTCAGATCTACGCGCCAGTAGCGCCGCCCTGCTCAAGCTCCTGCCACCCGAAGCCTGGGAACTCAGCAGCATCCACGCCGAGCGCGGCAGACTCACCATCTACGACATCTTCCGCACCTATGTCGAACACGGCGAGATCCACCTGCAACAGATCAAGCGCCTCCTGTAATCTTTGCCAGCGCCTACTTGCAATCATTGAATGAAAGGAAAGGAATCACAATCAAGATGGCTGAAATGCACGCCGAGAAAATCCCCTGGTCACAACCTGACTGGGTAGGGACAACACATGCCTGGATATTGGAACAGCTTGCGCACAAAGACTATGTGGTCACAGGCGCAGTTGAACACATAAAGTCCAGCCTCTGGTCCTATGTGGCCAGGGTTGCGACCAACAAAGGCATGCGATGCTCTTTGAGCCCCTCGCTCCACCATCACGCCGCATGCCGGCCTCGCGTGTAGCGCCCTCTCCACGTACACGACGCTCCTTAATAGCGTTAGGATTATTCCCTAAACGAACCGTATTGGATTGGTTTGATCCCTGGTGGTGATGTATGTTCGGCCCTGGCGGTCGATTTGTACCCGTTATGCTATCATCGCTTGAACATGAGCAAGCGGTGATATGGTGAGCGATGCGTTATCGTGGGGGTCAAGCAATCGACCCAAAGGGTCGAACCTACCGTTTTTCTTTCTCTTGATCATTTGAACCTGTTTTGCTTCATTATTCCGATACTATTGGAGCCAGGCCATGCTTCACCGAAACGTATTGGCGACCAGCGCTGCCGGTACCACACATCATTGCCATTTCCATCTTTAAGTGAAAAGTATTAGCCTTAACGGCTGCCGCTACAACGCGATGGGGAGGGTGAACCAGAAGGTTGAGCCGTGGCCGGGGGTGCTGTCGACACCAACCTGGCCACCTTGCCGCTCGATGATGCTGCGGCAAATGTGCAGGCCGAGTCCCAGGCCCACACCGGAGCCGCTTTTCACGTCAATGCCAGGAGCACGATAGAAGCGTTGCCAGATCTGCTCTTGCTGTTCAGGAGTGAGTCCTGGCCCTCCGTCCGTTACCTCTACCCGCGCCATCGCGCCGGTTTGGGTCACGCATATTGTGACCGGTCGGCTGGCCTCTGAATATTTGAGCGCATTCGAAAGGTAATTGTTGACGACCTGGCCGATGCGTTCGGCATCCGCACACACCGGAATTTCCGAAGGCATGCTTTCAAAGTGGAAGAGACGCGTCGGCACCAGATTGCGCTGGTCTTCAACGACGTCTCGCACTAACTTAGCCAGATCTACAGACACCGGAGAGAGTTCCAGCCGATTGGCGTGAATGCGGGAAACATCAAGCAGATCGTTGATCAACCGGTTCTGCACTTTGAGCTGGCGTTCCGCCCGATCAAGCAGTTGGGTGAGAAGTTGTGCTCCCTTACTATCGGGAATATTCAAATGGACAAGCTGGCGTTTAGCCAGCTGGAGGTTTCCCTGCATACTCGTCAATGGAGTCTTGAGTTCATGGCTGGTCATGCCGAGAAAATCATCCATCTGCTGCATAACCTCCTGTGTCGCCCACACGTGCATCCATGCTTCCTCGCGACCAAGCTGCAAGCGTTCGCGTTCAATCAGCAAGGCTGCGAGTTTGGCGATAGCAAGTGCCAGCGCCCGTTCCTCACGTGTATAGGTTACGTGCTCATCATGGGGATAGAGGGTAAGCAGTCCCACCAGTTCAGTTCCCAGATGCATAGGTACGAGGATCGCTGTGTGAAGAGAGGCATGGGGTTGACGTTCATGATAGGCTTCCTGACTCACATTGAGGGTGATCACCTCACCCACGCGCAACTGTTCAATGAGGTTAGCCTTCTCAAAGCGACTAGAAAGGGGCTGCCCATGCACGCACTCTGTGATTGTCTGCTTAATGGACCCATCAAAACCACGCATGATAAGCGTATCAATGATATCGCTGGCCGGAAGCAGCTTGATCATGACCGCGCCTTCACAGGCAAGCACCTGACAAATCGCGTCAAGCACACGACGTGCCACCTCTGCATAGGATGGTGGACTCTGCTCATGGTCGTCAGACTGCTCATCACGCATGACCAATACCTCGGCAACAGTAAGCAAGCCATCCAGAGCCCGTTGGAGACGACGCTCTTGCTGCTGGCGCTCAGTAATATCCAGGATAAAGCAGACCCATTGCAATGGCTGCGTTTGTACCACTGCGGCCCCCGTTAGAACCGCGACTCGCTCACCATTACGGCGCACATATTCCTTCTCAAAAGGAGTACAGGTACCACGTTCACGCAATTCCTGCAAGCAATGCTCATCGCGGGAAAGATATTCTGCTGGAGTCAGCGCCTGCCAATCGATCTTGCCGGCCTGAAAATCCTCGTGGGTATAGCCAATCAGCTGCAGAAATGCATCATTCGCTTCGACGAGCCCATTAACATCGGCAATGATCACGCTGATCACATTGGAATCGATCAGTCGTCGAGCTCGCGCTTCACTCTGGAGCAAGGCTGCTTGCGTCTGTTTGAGATCGGTTATGTCATGAGCGATCAAGAGCACAGAGATAATGTCATCCTGAGCATTTCGTTCAGGGGTCAAATGCACCTGATACCAGCGCAGTCCCGTTGGAGAGAGATAGGAAAATTCCAGACTACTGGATACGCCTGTAGAAAGGACCTGCTTCAGCGCGGCATTCCATAATGTCAGCTGTTCCTTCGGGAAAGCCAACTCTTCAGCGGTTTTGCCGATGATTTCAGCGGGAAGCATTCCAGTCGCGGCAGTAATCGCTGGATTTATGTACATATGGCGAAGGGAACGGTCAAGGCGCACGATAATATCAGGGGCATTATCTGTTAGCCTCTTAAGCGCCTGCCGTTCTCGCTGCAATGCTTCCTCTACACGCTTACGCTCATCGATATCTTCAACCACAGAGATAAAATAGAGCGGATTGCCATCCTGATCGCGCACGAGCGAGACAGTCAAATTAATCCAGACCAGCGAGCCATTGGCACGAATATAACGCTTCTCCATCGCATAGGTTGAACGCTCACCAGACAGTAATTGCTCAACGTAGGCCAGATCAGTCTTCAAATCAGCTGGATAGGTAATAGCCTGGAAGGTGAGCAGCAGCAGTTCAGAGCGAGTATAGCCCACGATGTCACAAAGCTTTTGATTGACCTGCAAAAAATTCCCATCAAGACTCGCATGAGCCATACCCACTGCAGCCTGCTCAAAGGTCGCTTGAAAGCGTTTTTCGCTCTGCAACATTTCGACCTGGAGCAAAGTAAGTATGTGGTGCTCATCATGCGTGCCAGGATCAGGCATTGTAGTCATCCAGGTGCCCTCCTCTCTTCCCCGCTTTCCTGCTGCCATCCGAACCAAAACATTGGTCAACATGGGTGGCACCTGACATGTGCCACAGTCCTGATTGTTTCACGCCTTGCTCATGATTGATCTGATCTTCACACAAATGGGTGGCATCCTCACAGAAGCAGTTTAACACATTAATTGTTCAGTTTGAAGAGATATCAAATAAGGCATTATCGACGCTCGTCGTCCATGTTTATTAGTAGAGGCCTACACAAAAAAGTGAGCCTCCCCAGGTGTAATCATCAACTATCCTATCACTACCCGGAACGCACATCAAGCACAGCGATTGCCAGCACATACCCGTACCGGCAGCGCTGCCGGTACGACGGAATAGGGTTCGGTTGGGAGCTATTCCCTGGAAGCGTGGGGCTTCCAGGGAATGGTTGGTTGATTACAATTTGATGGCGGTGATGGCGCGTCCGGGGACGGTTTGTTCGCCTTTATGGGTGCGCAGGAAGGTTTTGATGTCGGCGGCCCGCTGGATGATGGCCTGATCGTTTTTACCGCTGTTGGCGATGAGCATGAGGGTGTCTTCTTCCTGCACCAGCAGGGTCTGGATGACACGATCAGCTTCGGCGAGATCGGTACTGGGGGCACCACCAGTGGCACGGGCTTTCAGAACAAATTGGCTGACCGGCACCTTCTTGGTCCAGCCGCCTTCGGTAAGAACGAGCAGGCTGGTGATGCTGAAGATATCCTGGTCGGCCTCGATGGCAGGTTCGCTATCGAGATAGCAGGCGCTGATAACCTCGCCCCCTTTGTTGAGGGAGATGGCGGCCACGCCCTGGCCACCACGGCCCTGGCTGCGCAGTTGCTCATCACTGAAACGCAGGGTCAGCGCGGTATCGGTGGTGACAAAATATTCGCCGCGACCATAGGAGATCAAGGCCGTCGCCACACTATCTCCCTCGGAAAGCTTCATGTCCTGGATACCATCCACATCGGCCGCTTTATATTCGCTGAGTGGCGACTTTTTCACTTTACCATAGCTACTAAAGATCACCAGGTAGCGATCCTCATCATAGGCATCCACGGGCAGAACCGTCACTACCTCTTCCCCGGTTTCCAGTTGGAGCAGTTCACGCAGCGACTCGCCTTTGTTTGAACGCGTCGTGACCGGAATACGGTGGGTAGCAATCTGGCAGACGCGGCCACTGGAACAGATACAGAGCAGATAATCCTGGGTCGTGGTTGGCAGCAACTGGCGCAGCTGCTCGTCACCACGGACAGGCGTATAGGGGGTAGAGCCATTTTTGCCCCGTGGCTTGTAGGTCTCGATTGGTAGCGCCTTGAGGGTCTGATTGCGTGTAAAACCAATCAGCAGAGGCTCGCGTTGATGCAAACTTTCAACTTTTTCAATTGGAGTCAGCACGTTGTTCTCAGCATCGATCACGGTTCGACGCTCATCGCCAAACTGTTTGATCAGTTGTTGCATCTCTTTTTTCAGGGCCGCGATCAGGACCTTGCGGTCTCCAAGCAAATGCTCCAGTTCCTGAATGCGCAACACAAGTTCTTCTTTTTCTCTGGCATATTTGCTGGCATCCATACGTGTCACCTGAGCCAGGGTCATCGAGGCAATGACATCGGATTGGATTGTGGTGAGTTGATAGCGCTCCTCGATCTGTTTGCGGGCCGTAGCGCGATCCTCGGCCTGCTGGAATATTCTGACGATCTCTTCGGCATTCGCGGAACCGATCACCAGACCTTCCACCACATGCAGGCGTTCCTGAGCCTTGCGCAAATCATATTGCGCACGGCGCGTCATCACATCGATCTGATGCTCATTCCAGTAGTTGAGCAGTTCCAGCACGCCGACCTGCTTGGGCTGGCGCCCGGGCAGCATTGGCTCACCAAAGAGGAAAACCATCTGGAAGGATTGCGCAATCTGCAGATCAGTGTCCTTGAAAAGCTGCATCAAGGTCTGGGCTGCATCGGCATCCTTACGCAACTCAAGCACGATACGCGTGCCTTTTTCGGTATCGCTCTCATCGCGCATCTCGGGCATCAATCCCTCAAGTTTACGCGCATTGATGGCTTTCACGATCGAGGCTTTGACTTTATCGCGACCGATCGGTGGAATCTGTGTCACGACCAGCGAGCGGCTACGTGGCGTCTCTTCCAGGCGCACATCAGCACGCACGATGATCCGACCTTTACCGTTCGTAAAATAATCTTTGATGCCATCAATACCGACGATCCGGCCACCCTGTGGAAAATCCGGACCCTGGATATAGCCCATGATCTGCTCAACACTCATCTCTGGTCGATCAAGCAGCGCAATACAGGCACGCATCACCTCACCCAGGTTATGGGGAGGAATATTGGTTGAGAGACCGACCGCGATACCGCTGGAGGCATTGACGATCGGCGGAATACGACCCGGCAAATAATCCGGCTCCAGCACCCGGGGATCCTGCTTATAGGTGGGGTGCAGCGGCACGGTTTCCTTCTCAATATCCGCCATCAGGGCCTCGGCAACCGGGGACAGGCGCATCTCGGTATAGCGATACGCGGCCGGATCATCCCCATCCTCACTACCCATATTACCCTGACCTTCGATCAGTGGATAGCGCAGGGTAAAGGGCTGAGACATACGCGCCGCCGCATCATAGACCGAGGTATCGCCATGGGGATGGTAATTACCCAGAATCAGGCCAACGACCTCAGCACTTTTGACGGTTGGGCGCGACGAAAGATACCGCGCATTGAGCATGCCAGCCAGGATACGCCGCTGCACGGGTTTAAGACCATCGCGAGCATCAGGAAGGGCACGGTCAGTCACCACCGAGAGTCCGTAGGTCGCAAAAGCCTGCGACATAATCACGGAAAAATCCTCGCGAATAATGCCAGTTCCTGAAGAATCTGTTTCTGTCGTGTTACGAGCCATCTCTTATACGTCCAGTTCCTTAATTTTGCGGGAATGTTCAGCCAGGAATGTGCGTCTCCGCTCCGCATTTTTGTCTTCCATCAGTTCCGCGACCAGTTTGGCGGCCAGAATGCCATCTTCCATGGTGACGCGCTTGAGCATGCGGCGCGCAGGATCCATGGTGGTGTCGCGCAACTCTTTGGGATTCATTTCTCCCAGACCTTTAAAGCGCTTGAACTCAAGGTTCTGCGCATCGGGATGCACACGCACAAATTGAAGCCGGGCATCATCATCCAGCAGCCAGTGTACTTTATTTTTATATTTCACCGAGTAGAGCGGCGGACAGGCAATATAAATATGTCCAAGCTCGATCAGATCGCTGAATTCCTGATGGAATAGGGTCAGCAGCAGACACTGGATGTGCAGACCATCAACGTCAGCGTCGGTCGCGATAATGACGCGATTAAATTTGAGGCCACTGATATCGAAAAAGTCACGCGTCCCGGTGCCAAGCACGTTGATGATGGTACGAATCTCTTCATTCTCAACGATACTCTTCAGATCAGCCTTGGCTACGTTGAGCGGCTTACCCTTCAGCTTCAGGATCGCCTGGAACTCTGAGAAACGTCCCTGACCGGCACTACCACCGGCCGAGTCACCCTCTACGATAAAGAGTTCGGCACGCGAAGGATCATTGGTATTGCAGCGCAAAAACTTCTTCGACAGCGTTGTATCGATCAGCTCGCCACTTTTCTTGGTACCAGCGCGGGCCAGTTCCTCAACCAGTTGCGCCTCATTGCGGGCCTTCTGCATCTGCTGGATGCGCTTCAGCCATTCCTTGCCGATACCGACATTCGACTCAAACCAATCCTTGAGTCCCTCATCCACCACCGAGCGCACCATACCTTCAACCGGCGCATTATTCAAGCGATCTTTGGTCTGACCCTGGAATTGAGGATTGGTCAACTTGACCGAGATCACCACATTCAAGCCCTGCTGAATCACCTCAGGCCGGAAGCCGTCGCGCTCACGATTACGGATAATATTCCATTTCAAGGCGTAGTCGTTGATAACCTTGGTTAAAGCCGCCTTGAAACCAGTCTCATGCACACCGCCATCGCGAGTACGGACCGCGTTCGCATAGCTATACATCGAGATTTTGTAGCCTGTTGTCGGCTGTAGCGCTACCTCGATACGCACCTCATCACGATCTTTGGTGATACTGAGCACGTTTTTGAATAGCGGCGTACTGGTGCTGGTAGCCAGGTCGCGCACATAGTCAGGGAGACCATCGCGCGAATAAAAGACATGTTCAACCTGCTCGTTCGTCGCATCGTCCCAGGCATTAAGATGGAACGTCACGCCACGATTCAGGTAGGTCGCCGCCTTCAGACGGCTCTCCAGTGACTCCAGCGAATAATAGACATCGGGATCAAAGATGGTGCTGTCGTAGAGCCAGCGCATCTGCGTACCATGCAACTTCGGATCACAGGCAGTGATCTCGTGCGGCTGCGCCACACCCTGACTGAACGTCTGATAAAACTGCTGACCATCCTTCCAGATCGTCAACTCCAACTGCTCTGATAGCGCATTAATGACCGTAGAACCCACACCATGCAAGCCACCAGCCGTCTTATACGCGCCCTCAGCAAACTTACCACCAGAGTGAGGGACCGTCAAAATAACCGTTGCCGCTGGTAAATACTCGCCCTGATAGAGCATCGGATCAAACGGCATACCGCGCCCCTCATCCCGAACCGTCACCCAACCCGCTTGATCAATTTGCACCCAAATATTTTTACCATAACCCGCCACCGCCTCGTCTACGGCATTATCCAATGCCTCCCAGATCAGATGAATCAGACCAGAGATAGACGTGGAGCCAATATACATTCCCGGGCGATGTCGAATGGCAGCAATCCCTTCAAGAACCTGGATATCTGCCGACGAATACGTGGTGGCACTCTTCTTTGTGCGTGTCGCTTGTTTCACTTCTAATTTATTTGAAATCATATCTTCAGCTTGTTCACCTGTTCTCCGCGTAGCAAAGAGAGAAAGTTGCTCATGCGTAGCATCCGACTCAGCTTGCACGGGAGGGAGTGCATTGGGGGAACGAAACATCTACCCTTATACCTCTCTTCAGAATGCTTTGATTGCTTATTCAGCATACAGCCTTCATTCCTGAAAGTCAAGATACGATTAGACCAAAAGTTCTAACGGCTAATAAAATTGCTTTTTTCGATAGAGTCTATTCTGGTTTATTCCTGATCCCAAAAATGAAAGCGGAAATTATAACGATGCGAATAATGGTGCAATGAGCAACCTGCCTGACAAATTTTTACAGACACATATTTTCGTACAGGATACCCTTACATAGACGCATATGGAAGAAAATCATGGCTAGACTATACTTTCGGACTATATAGCGTGCCAGAAAGCCACATCAATGAGTCCTGATCGACTCAACCCACCCACTGCTTGAATGGCTCATAGCATATGTCAAAAACATTGAATCGTCAAAAAGTATTCCATGAGTCCAATGCGTTACGTATCATATTGGAAGACAGCAATATATGCAAGACCTTCCCATCCCAAAACAGGACCTTTGAATAAGATTTAACCGGGTTGGGACACGAATTGGCACCGGGAACATTGCTGTGAGAATTGATGTTATAGTATACGTACGTTTAAGCATGGATACATGTTATCAGGCCTATTAAAAACAATCGTGAACGCCGCTCACATGATTGAATGGCAGGGGGTTAATTGTTATGAAGCCTATCAGCGGCCAATATGAGTGCGTGCATAGCTCTGGTGTTGGCCTGGATTACTTTACGTCGCGCATCGATCGCCTGACGTTACAAACAACCGGGCGATTTGTGCTGACAACGCAAAATCGCAGCCGGGCCGTCAATGCCGCCCAGTCTTTGATGAAGGGACAGCAGGTTTCTTCGGCGGCTCCGGAGACGAAGCTGGAGGGAAGCTATAGCCAGCAGAATCTGGTGATATTGCTGCAATTTGATCATGGTGGAAGCGAACAGGCTCAGTTGGATTCCGATGAGGCCGGCCTGCAGATTGGTCCGAACCATTTCAACAAGGTGTCGGATTCAACCATGCTACCCCCGACCCATCGGTTGCAGAAGGATATGGATGATATCGCAAAGGGCATTAAGATCGCAACCACGCTGGGTGGAATGGCAGTGAAGGCCGCGAAAACCATCCAGGGCACAATCCAGTCGGTACAGGAAGCGGGCACGCAACAGAAAACAGCTGCAGATGGAACATCTGCACAGCCGCAACAGTCAGGAACGCCAGTCTATCAACCACCGGCACAGCAGCAACCGCCAGCGACGCCAGTCTATCAGCCGCCAGCGCAGCAGCAACAACCGGCAACGCCAGTCTATCAACCACCAGCAAGCCATCTTGAAACAATCTTTTGTGATCAATGCGGGGCACGTATTCGTTCCGGCAAACGCTTCTGCAACACCTGTGGAGCACGCCTGCCGTAAAAAAGAGCAAGCAGGCAGACATCAGCGAGCTTGCTCTTTGCGTAGATATTCGTAGGCAGTGATAATGCGCTGCATCTCTTTGGGATCACCACCACAATCAGGGTGGTGGCGTTTCGCCAGTTTGCGATAACGCCGCTTAATTTGTTCCGGAGTCGCATTCGCCGGAAGCTCCAGCACAGCCAGCGCCTGCTGGCGCTGCAGCAGCGGTCGCGCAGGATTGGCACTACTTTGCCAGAAGGTCCGCACCCCAAAGCGGACCACATCCCATAATAAAGAGACAAACGGTTTAGGTGGTCGCGAACTCATTTTCTTCTTTTTCTACTCAATGCTAGCTAGAACTTTTACATGTCCCTATACTATACGCTATTCCACTCCACAATGAAACGCACCTATGGCATCACGCGTGAATAATATAGATCAGAAAGAAAAATTTCATGGCCCTTCCATCAAAAAAATTTCAGGCAATGTTATCAACACAGGTATTATGTCAGTATTTTTTACTGGGAGCAGTATCAGAAATTACAATCATCAATCTATAATACGAAACAGCAGACCCAAGCATGGAGGTGTTTTCATGGCAAGTGAAACCCATACGGAGAGCGAATCGCTCAAAGACAAAGCAACTGGAATAATCTCAGAAGCGCCAAAAAAAGCCAAATCTTTCCAGCAATTTTTCAAGAAGTTTGGCAACGACTGGGCCACGACATTCGCAGGCGCCCTCGCCTACAGCCTGTTGACCGCGATGCTGCCCATTGCCATCGCGCTGGTAGCCATCCTGGGCTTCGTCTTAACCCTGATTCCCGGACAACAGCACAGCACAGCGATCCTGAGCGCCTTGAAAGCCATCCCGGGATTACAATCGGTCCAGCAAGATCTGGTCCAGAGCGTCACCGACAGGCTGGCCAAATCGGCCGGTTTTCTGGCCATTATCGCCGTTCTGCTGGCCGTCTTTGGTGGTTCACGACTCTTCGTCGCCATTGAAGGTAGCCTGGATATCGTCTACCGCGTACGCCCACGAACATTCGTGAAAAAAAACCTCATCGCCATCATGATGATGCTGATCTTTACCGTGCTGGTTCCAATTATGGTTTTTGCGGCCGCACTACCCGCAACCATCCTGCACATTGTCAGCCAGAATCCTTCCATGAAAGCGATCCCTTTCCTCTCAACGGTAGCCGCTAACGGCTTCATCATCCAGCTAGGAGGTTATGCGGGCGGTCTGGTGTCCGCGTTTTTACTGTTTGAGGCCATCTATGTTATCGTCCCCAATCAGCGTATTAATCCACGCAACAGCTGGCAGGGAGCCATCGTAGCCGCCATTCTACTGGAAATCTTTATCTCCCTGTTCCCGCTCTATACTTCCAACCTGCTGGGAACCTACCAGGGACAGATCGGTTTAGCCATCGTGCTGCTGGCCTTCTTCTACTACTTCGCAGTCATCCTGATGTTAGGAGCCGAAGTCAACGCCTTCTTCTTCGAGAATGTACGCCCACTTCCCAATGATCTGGGCACCTTCGTCAGTACCATGGGCGGCAAATTGAATCAGGACAGACCAGACGCCGAAGCGGACAGTCATATCAATTCCAAGCCGACCGAGCAGGCAGACTATGCCCATATCGCGCATACACGCCACGAAGAAGAAAAAAACCAGCGCAAAAATCTGGAGAAGCAGGAACGCATCATGCGTCCCCAGATTCAGCAAGATCAGAAGCAACGCAAGGAAAAGGAAAAAAAAACTCAATCTGGTAAAATGGCCACCACGATTGGCGTGGTGGCAGGATCAGTCTTAACGGTGCTGATTGAGGGTCTGCGCATACGGCGCGGCGGCAAATAACTGCTGCACCACCTCTGAAGCGAGACCGGACCAGCTAAGTCCATGGGCAAGTATGGCAGCGCCCCGGGCAACCTCAAAGCCAGCTGGTTCGGTCTCGCTGTGTGGAAACAGAAAAAACTGATAGCGATCCGCGAAATATTCCAGCACAGCATCCTTACGCTCAGCCTCGGTCCGGGAAAGCAACACCACATCTTCCAACTGATGAATCGCCAGCATCGCCGCCAGATCCCTGGTCAATTGCTCAAGGAGAGCCTGCTTCTGCAGATCCGCAGGACCATTCAGCGCCACCCATTCCCCATTGCCATCCACGATCTGACCATTGCGTAGCACCACCAGTCGATAGGACGCGGCACGCAATTCCAGGCAGCAAAAATTCAGCTCCGACCAGCCTGCATCCTGCTTGCGCATACGATAGAGCAGCAAAGCCACGATGCATAGCATGTCCGCTCTCCCCAGTCCGGGTCGCAAGAGCAAACGATATGGCGGAACCGTAGCCAGATGGCGAACCGAAGGCAGCACAAAGACGCGTTGCGAAAGAGAGCACAGGTCAGCCAGAAAGCCTGCCAGAGGTGTAGCCGCCAGCGACTCATGTGGATGTGAAGAGAACGCTGTTTCAAACGGCGTCGAGAGCGCAATACTCACCTCAGGATAGCAGCCACAGGTCTGCTGAAGATACTCCTCAAGCGCCGTCACAGCCGCAAATGTTCGACACTCCAGCACCGCCTCATCCTCCACCAGACAGGTTCGCCACTCATTCGTAGCATGCTCAATACCAATACTAACCGCCATACAAACTCCGTCACTTACAAAATACGCGCAAGAAAACGCTACACGCCAGCTATCTCGCGCCACCAGAGACGCGAGTGCTGCCATTATAACATGCTCGCAGCCGTGAAGGCTGCCGTTACGATGGCGGAACACATTTCTTGACGCGACATCGATTCATCTGCTACACTTTGACTCAACTAGAGAAAATAACCTCTACCTACATTTCTGGCGACTTTGTTTGCGATGAATATTTGCACTCTCTATGCCCTAAAAGCATTTTCCTGAAGAGGTCTGATTTATGCGAAGTAAAAGCCCAGCATCTACCAACAGTCAGGAGCATACGCGGCTGCTCAAAGCGTTGCGGGAAAGCGAGTTGTTGCGGGAATTGTCAGAGTTGCTGGCTTCTTCTCTGGATACGACGCGTATCTTACAGGTGCTGGTGAAACGGGCAACAGAAGTCTGCGAGCTCTCGCGGTGTGCGGTCTGGTTACTCGATGAAGCTCAGAGCAAATTTCAGCCTTCGGCCTACCATATGTCGACCCAGAATCTCAAGAGTAAGGTGTTGCAGGTCGCGGACCGCATGTGGCACCATAGCTCGATTGCGTTTCATAATCCTGTCATCGAACGGTTGCTAGCCCAAAACGGGCTACTGATCGTCGATGACCTCTCCACGGAAAGCTCACTCCAACCACTGGCCGAGAAATTTTTTGTGCGCTCAGTACTGCTGGTCGCCCTGATCCGGGAAAATCGGCCTGTGGGTATGATGTGCCTGGATAATCCAGGGGCCACGACCAAATTTACAATGGACCAACAACAACTGGCGCGTGCCATTGGACAACAGGCCGCGGTGGCGATCGATAATGCACGTCTATATCAAGAAGCCCAGAGCGAGCGCAACCGGGCTGAGCGCTTAATTGAAAGAGCACAATCCATTTATCAGGTGGCGATGGCAGTCAATTCGGGCGAGGAATTGCCGCGAGTATTGGAAATTGCCTCTGAGCATCTGGCCCATGGACTGCATAGCGAGCACGCAATAATCGCGTTGTTAGAGAAAAATCAACTGAAGCTCAGCGCACCATCCAGGCGCTTGCGGGGCGTGCAGGTTCCGGATGCAAACCTGGCCAGTTTTGTCCATTGTGGCAACGCCATCAAAAATCAGGCTCCACAGTTTGTCCAGTGCGAGCAACTCAGTACTGCCGAGCGCGACTGGTTCCAGTATCACCAGTTGGAGAACGTGTTGATCATTCCCTTGCTCGTCGGTGGCACCCAGCAACCTGGCAAAGAATGGATACCATTTACGGAGAAACGCTGCGTTGGCTTTGCCTTTGTCAATTATCACAGCACCAGCAAACCACCCTCATCAGGCTACGTGGCCTTCGCCCAGGATATTGCCGCCCACTGCGCCCTGGCAATTGAGAAGGCCCATAATCTGACCGAGGCTCGACGGGCGGAAGCCCTGGCGAATGAACGCGCCAACACACTGGACGCGGTCTTCAACGCCATGAGTGAAGGCCTGGTCGTGTTTGATGCCAGCGGCAAAGTGGTGCTGAGTAACGACAATGCGACCCGCTTCATCGGCCTCTCCCGCCAGACCAAAAAGCAGCTCGCCACCTATCTGGAACAACATCCCGCCTACACCCTCTCCGGTCGACCACTGGACAGCGAGCAGTTTCCACTCACTCGCGCCCTGCATGGCGAACGTGTCCGCGGCGAGCGCTATCTCCATAAAAGCCACGACGGGAGCGAACACGCGATCGAGGTCAATATCGAGCCCTTGCTGGACAACGACAAAAACAAGATCGGCATTGTCAGCGCCTTTCGCGACATCACCGAACAGGTCCGCGCCGAGAGGAGAATACGCCTCGCCCTCGAAACCATGCTCCACGCGGCTGAAGCCGTCTCAGGTATTACCGACATCAAAGAGATCCTCTACCGCGTCCTGGCCATGACCCTGACCGCCCTCAACAGCGAGCGCGGCGTCGTACAAATGTATCATGAACAGCAGCAGAGCTTTAGCCCCTTGCTATCCATCGGTTTCAATCAAGACGAGCTTGGCCCCTGGCTTGAAGAACAAAACCAATGGTTGACGCCCGCGAACACGCAATATGCAGGACTGCACGAACAGATGCGGGAAGGACATGCGACCCTGGTCAGTCGTGACCAGGTCATAGATTCAAACGAGGATAGCGGGGGCATCATCATGCATACCCTGGTCCTGGCCACGCCTATCACCCATAACAAGCAACTCCTCGGCATCATGCTGCTGGACCGCTCAACCCGGCACAAAAGCCCGGTTGACCAGGGTCCACAGACGACACGCCCCCTACCGATCCTGGAATTCAACGCCTGGGATATGGCAGTGATCGAAGGCATCGCCCAGTTTGCTGGAATGGCAATCGAGCAGACCCGCTGGCAACAGGAAGCCGAGATCGCACGCACCAATGAAGCCAGTATGCGCGAATCCAACGCGCTCAAAGACGAATTTCTGGCGATCACCGCCCATGAGTTCCGCACTCCCCTCACTGTCGTCCTGGCCCACAGCCAGATGATGTCGCGCATCCTCAACCGGACCGCCGAGGTCGCGCCAGAGCTCAAGGAGCGGCTCGACGAAAGTATTTTCTACATCGAAGAGCAGGCACGCCAGCTCACCAATATCGTCAATACGTTTCTAGAGGTCACCCATATTAACCGTGGCCAGATCGAACTCAATGCTGAAGACCTCGATATCGCCGAAATCACTGCCGCCATGGTCGCAAAATACAGTATGACCGCCACCAACCACCAGATCAACTGTATCATCCAACCAGCGCCAGCGCCTTACCGACTACGTGGAGACCGCGCCCGCCTGCAACAGATCTTCGTCAACCTGCTCCAGAACGCCATCAAATACAGTCCATTGGGAGGTCCGATCACCATCACGCTGGCGCAGCCTCCAGCGGGTCATGATGCCCCAACCATCGAGATAGTCATCGCCGACAAAGGTATTGGCGTCCCACTCGATGCCCAGGACCACCTCTTCGAACGCTTCTACCGCGCCCACAACATCGGCAACAGCCAGACCAGCGGCATCGGCCTCGGACTCTATATCGTCGCCGAATTTTTACGCCTGCACGGTGGCAGCATCTCCGTGCAGAGTAGCGGCATTCCTGGAGAAGGCAGCCGCTTCATCATCACCCTTCCGCTGCTGGTGTAATCCTTCCCTGGTAGGAATGGCAGAGGTAATCGACCGCAAGGGGTCGAACCTACTGCGCATCATAACGTCTGGTTGGTGGTGGTAAATAAAACAGCCACAGGCGCCTCTTCGGATTCACGGGTCGGGACAGGAATGGGAACTGGTTTTCTCCATGAGAATTTGAGCTGACAGAGCTTTTCCCCAAGGCGGATACCGGGTAGCTCGATTCTGCGGTAAAAGATGACCGAGAGTGGAACGGCCGTGACACAGAGCCAGAGAACATAGACGCTATATTTAGCGGGTCCACTCCAATTCATAACCTGGAAGCGCGGCAGGATTGTGGTCAGGAAATAGAGGACAAAGGTATCATGCCACATATAGAGGCTGAAAGAAATAAAGCCAAGCCAGCGCAGCGGAGACCACTCAAAGGGACGCTGGAGCCAGCGCGGTCCATGCAAGATAGCAAAAAGGCAGAAGCCATAGCTCAGAGAAAAGCCGACCTGCATAAAGATGTCCCGATAAGCTTGTAGAAATTCTTGATACGGGTCCAGAAAATGCAGGCTACGGGTGAACATGTAGATGACATAATAGTGCCAGAGGTTGACCACACATAAAAGCGTCAGGCCCAGCACAAAGCTAAAAGGCGCAAGCCGAGCCAGCACACGCCTGGTTTTCCAGATCGTAGGAGCTTGCTGGCAATAGACATAGACCATGCAGACAAGCATACCAATCGCAAAAGATTCAAAAAACTTGCCAACCGTACCAAAGATAAAGGGACGCAAGCCATCTGCTACGCTATGCGCGATCAGAAAATCCAATTGATTACTATCAGCCATCTTGAAGCCCCAGTAACGGGTCGCCATACCCCAGGCGAACAGGACAAGCAGACAAAAGGTTAATTTCAGCACACGAAAATGCAGACTTCCCCAGCGCACCAGCCAGCGCATAACCCATGCCAGCAAGGGCAGCAACAGATAAAATTGAAACTCGATCGCCAGGGTCCAGAAGGGAGGATTTAATTGCTGATAGGTCGCAGGAAGATCCATGCGGAACGTCAAAAACAGCCATAATTTATCTCTGTTCGCTGGCAACAAATACTCAGGACTCCAGTAGAGCAGCAAGAGAAAGAGCGTCACATAATAAGCTGGCAAGATACGGAAGACACGGCGAATATAAAAGCGCCGCAGGGATGGCCAATCGCCACCAAATAACATAGCCCTGGCATAGGGCAAAAATAGGAGAAAGCCCGAGAGCACAAAAAATAACAAGACGCCACTCTCTCCGATCAATCCCAGCGAGCTAACCATAGCCCCCGTATTATCCAGGGCCGGCACCCAGATATGCCCAATATAAGACCAGAGATTCAAGTGGAAGCTCACCACGCCCAGACAGGCCAGAGCACGGACACCATCCAGAGCCCGAATGTTTTTCTTTTGTTTGCCATCCTCCAGGGTAGCAGTAACGGACTGACTACATGTTTGTAACCACAGCACAATGCTAGCTATTATCTGCCTTCGCCACATCGCAACACCATCCTTATCGTCGTCAGCAATTTGCTTTAATTTCATTGTAAAGTATAAAAAAAATAGTGGGGTATGGCCATAATGACAACGAAAAAACGCGTTCGGGATGCAGACTAGCTATTTTGTTTGCCAGCATTCAAATGACGGAAGAATCCCAGCGCTGCCGGTACGAAAAATAGTGGAGAAAAAAGCACGTTTGTGATGCAGACTAGCTGAGTTAGCCAGCATTCAAATGGCAAGATATGAAGCGTGACCCGCCTCCATGGTGTGATTGAAAGTCACGCTTCAACTATGTGCAGGCCAGGGGAATTATTTGTACGTATAATGCGTCTCTATATATAGCAAGCATAGATAGCCTGGGTGAATACTTACTGTATAGGCGTCGCTTTATATATCCAGGTCAAAGGAGACTCATTATGCAACCGAGCTTCGATCCACAGGTGAAGCAACAGCCACGCATAGGTAAGTTCACGCTTATCAGTCTATTGGGGATTATAATCCTGCTCGGCGGCACACTATTATTCATGCTAAACAACAAGCAACAACACATAGACATACGACAGTCAGCCAACAATCCACCGACAAAGCCAGCCTCTACCCATCTCTTCCTGTGGAGCACAGGCACAAACCAACCAGCCAGCAGGAGCATATTCACGCTTAATCCAACCAATGGACAGGTGATATGGCAGCATCGAGTAGCGAATAATATGCTGGTAGGTCTCCAACTGGCAACCCGGAATAACTTCTATCTGACAGCACAAGATGGCAATGTCTATGCTTTTCGTGGACGCGATGGACAAGGACTCTGGCATACAACGATGAGCCATGTGACCGATAAATATTCTACCGGGGCTCTGCTGATGTATTACCAGAGTCTCATTATTGATGCCGTGACAGATACGGACAATGGCCAGGGAGACCTGTATGCACTGGATGAGCAGAGTGGTAAAGTTGCCTGGCATACGCCGTTTTCATGCATAAAATCAACCTCCATCCAGTGTAGAGGGGGTGTGCACTGGCTAATGGCAAATGGCATCATCTATGGTCTGGCTACCGATGGTATCACAGCCTGGAGTGCTACTAATGGACATCCCCTCTGGCACAATACCTCCACCTTCAACAACGGACAACCACAACATATGGTCGTAACGAATAACAAACTTTATATCAGTAACTTCTATCCAACCATAAATGTCTTGAATGCACACACAGGCCAATCACTCCAGAATATAACAGCACCTGAGCAGGGCAGCAGCGGCGTCGTGTATGATCTGGCCGCAAGCACGGATACCGTCTATGTGCTTGGTGGACGCACCATCTCCGCCTATCAGGCCAGCAGCGATAAGCTACAGTGGAGTCAGATCCATCCATATCACTCAATGGGAAATATCGTAGCCAACAATAGTGGCGTTGGTGTGGTGTATTACGATATGTTCTCGGGCGGACTGGCTATGTCAAAGGATCCGGTTATATCAAAGGATCAAAACAAAACTGATGTGTATTTCCTGCGAGCACAGGACGGGCGTCAGACCTGGCATAGCCTGGTACCGTCAACTGCTAGTTTTGATTCTCTACATATGGTCAATGATTTGATTTGTTTCAGCGGTTTAAATAGTATCTATGCACTTAAGAGCAGTTCGGGTCAACAACGCTGGCATTTCTCACAGACAGGCTACCTGTCCAGTCCGCTGGCTGATTAAAATAATATGCGCTTGAGAGCCCCCGCGTACCGGCAGCGCTGGTCGCTAATACTTTTCGGTTAGCGAGACGTTGAGAGATGGTTCGACGTGACCAGCAAGCCAGGTGTACGTGGAGAGGGCGCCACACGCGGAGGCCGCACTGCTGCGTTTGCGCAGGCCAGCGTGCAAGCACGACGCGCAGTGCTGTGGCGCCTACAGGGATCGTGTGTGCTGTGGCCGTGGCCTGCTCGCGCAGCAACGTGGTGGGAGAGCGCGTGGATCCTTCTCGAAGAGGATCACGAAACAGGATCCGTCTCGGTGTAGGCGCCACAGGCATGCGATGCTCTTTGTGCCCCTCGCTCCATGATCACGCCGCATGCCGGCCTCCGCGTGTGGCGCCCTCTCCACGTATGATTCGCTGCTTTTCTCCACCATGTTTTTTATGGTCACAAAATGCTTAAACGAAACGTATTGGCGACCAGCGCTGCCGGTACGAAAACCTGCTCATACGTCTAGAGGTCGCAACAATGAGGAGGAAATGGGGGGGTTAGTCGCCGTTAGCTAACCCCGTCCGTTCTTTGCGGGCCGTGCTGGGTGGGCACTTAAAAAAGTTCTCCCAATAAGACAATGTAGTTGAATGATGTGCGCATGGTTGGTGGTGCTGTCAGGTGGACGGTAAAGCCGACCTGGGACTGGAGGGTAATATATTGCACGACCACAGGACCTGGATTACTGGTCAGCGTGGTTAGCACAACACTGGTTGAGGTGATATATGGATTGGCGATCGTTGTCTCACGTTGCCCGCTGGCAAAAAAGCCGCTTCCAGAGAGCGCTCCCTGGGGTGCTTTTTCTAGAGTGCCGTTGAGAATGTCAGATGGTTGATGCGCCACATCAGACTGGCTTTTATCAACTATAGGAAAAGGACACTGGGTAGTGCCTGGATCTGACTTTGGCTCGGTGCGTGATCCCCCTATCGTTGGCAGGTGCACGCTGGTTGAACCTCTCTCTTGGTGCAGCGGCGCGATCGCCTTCAGGTGGATACCTGTTGTATTCGCTCCCGCCTGCTCCGGGACTGGCGTCAGAGAATCTTTGACTTCCGACAACGATGGATTATGCTGAGACGCCGCCAGGCGCTCTTTCTCTTTCAGTGAAGCCGCGCCTGGCACCACCTCCAGGCGAATCCTCGTGGTGCGGCCAGCCAGGCGTTGACGGCTATGGGGATCGCGGGAAGAAGTTGGATAAGGAGAATTACTCCTATGGATATCCTTTGGGAATGCTCCGGTCATGGTCGAAGCGGTACAGACCTCGATGTCAGCGATCGAGGCCAGCGAAGACGCCTTCAGGCTCCTTGAGATCTCGCGTGCCGCCGGCTCCAATCCCACAGGTTCAGTCAGATGTTCCGAAGCCGAGAGTGAACTGGTCGCCGTGTTAAAAGCCACAAAAGATGAGGTCAAGCGCTGCGCAAAACGCAGCAAGGCATTGGTATTTTGGGCGGTCGGATGCGATTTCCGCTCCCCATCCTCAGGCGAGGAAACAACGACATATGAGCTATCATCAGCGCCCGGAGCATGATCAGAGCGAATCGCCTCAACCGTCCGGGATTGCAGGCTAAAGCGGGGTGGAACAAGCGAGGTATCGTGCACTGAGCGTGTAAAACTGGTCGCCCCCCGTCCATCTTCATCCACCCAGCTAAAATCCCCTGAAGAAGCATCCCCCAATGTCTCCTCAACCGAGACCGAGAGACCTCGGCGCTCACGTGCCACACGCGAACGCCATGTATGCTGATTTTGTTCCTCATGTTCTTGATTCAAAACCATCACAGCTGCTTTCTTTTCTTATGTTTAAACATACTCAGTTGGCATATGCTATCTCAATGCGTCTCATTGACACTACAATCTTGATAGCATCTCAATGCATCTTATCTGTCAATTGCTCCCCATTTATAACACAATTTACAGATATACTATACATGTTGAAATACATAGAGGCAGTATAGCATAGTATCGACAGATAACGTGCATAGATAGCACATTTGCCTTATTAATATCGATATGCATCAAAACGTGTATGTTAGAGAGGTAAGAAAAGTAAGCTAGGAATTTTGGCATAATTGCCTCTTGCTACTTGAAAGTCTGGACAGAAACCGCTACAATAGTGCCTGATCATATAGATCAATACGAACGTACTTATTCATGTTCGTCAACTGACGTGGCGGGCGTCAATATTTCAAAACAAGGAAGGATTTTCCTAAATGAAACTCAACGGTACACATAAATTCAAAGCTAATAGCGCACAGGTTTTCAATGCGATTCTCAATCCTGAAGTACTCAAAGCAAGCATCCCAGGTGCAAACGCGGTTCGTTACGTGGACCCCAACACCCTGTTTGTTGAGATCACCACAAGCCTGCCAGGTCTGCGTGGCCCATACGGTCTCAATCTGAATATTGTTCGCCGCCAGGATCCTAGCTACCTCGAACTGCAACTGGTTCGCAATGGTAAAGGTGGCTCAATCAACGCCCTCACTCAGGTCAGCCTGGTTGACGAGGCCGATGGTGCCCTGCTCACATACAATGGCAATGCCGAACTGGAAGGCCTCGTTGCTACAGCCAACAATCCAATCGGTCAGGGTATCTTCAAAAGCTCACTGAGCAACTTCTTCAAAAACCTGGAGAAAAACATCTAGTTTATCTCGCGCTTTCTCCATTTTGTAGAATGCAAAAAAGGGCACGCATCCACAAATGATGGATGCGTGCCCTTTGTATTTTTGTGGTAAAAAAGCGGACCAGGCTTCATGGGAAAGATGAGCCCGCTACGCGGGCGGGAGAGGGGGGAGGGAGACCAGGGCACAGCCCTGGAACCCAGTCAGGGGATTGCATCCCCTGCACCCCTGCATTCTCATCAACTTTGACAGAGCCCTAGCCTTCGGCCGTGGCTTCGGCATCAGGAGCTTGCAAGTTTGCTTTCAGGCACGAAAAAAACTGGCCAGTCAACTTCTCAGCCGTACTGTTCATCAGGCGTGCCCCGACACTGGCGATCGTTCCCCCGACCATCACATTTGCCTGCCAATCCATCTTTGTCTGGGTCGCGTCCACGACCGATAGATGCATTGTGCCCGAGAGATCCACGGTACTACCGGGAGCCTTGCCACGGGCTTTCACCACCATTTTCTCCGGCTCAACCATCTCGGGCCGGGTCATATCCATGGTAAACTTCGCCTTGACCGGCCCCATGCCAACCGCCACCACCGCTTTCCAATGTTCCGGCTCAATCACCTCCAGGCTCTGAAAACCAGGAGCGCAGGCCGCCACTTTATGTACATCGGCCAGATATGCCCAGACCTTCTCAATGGGCGCCGTAATTGTTTGCGAACCAGAAAATTCCATCAATAGCTACCTTTCGCAAAAAAAAATACTGAATGTGTGCATACTTCATCATATCATAAGCAAACACAAAACCACCGGCGAGTCCACGCTTATCTCATGGGTAGATTGACATCCTTCATTATCACAGCAATAATAAAAGTGGAGGATTTACATGAACAACGAAAACCGCAATACGATCTATCTTATCCGCCATGGAGAGAATCCCGCCAACCTTACCCATGATTTTTCATACAAAAAAGTAGATTATTCACTCACGCCCAAAGGCAGGCTACAGGCCCAACAGACGGCAGAGTTCTTTCAACATAAACAGATCGACGAAGTCTATGCATCACCCCTCAAGCGTGCTCAGGAGACCGCCCAGCCTATCGCCAGCCTCAAAAGGCTCCCGATAACCCTGGTCGAAAATTTCCGCGAGATCCACGTTGGCTCCCTGGAGGGACGCCCACCGACCGAAGAGAACTGGAACCTGCATAACCGCATCGTCCAGGACTGGGTGGATGGCAAGCATAGCAGCACATTCCCTGATGGCGAGAACTACATCTCCCTGATCGCCAGGATGCGCGCCGGACTTCACCAGGTCACCGCTGGCAAGAGCGGCAAGAAGATTGTCGTGGTCGGACATGGTGGTATCTTCACCAGAACGATCAAAGATATTTGTCCCGACCTGGATATGGCCGTACTCTTCGCCAGCGAAAATTATAATTGTTCCATCACCGAAATCGAGATACTCACCACAGACGAGCAGGTAATCGGTACCGTCACAACCTGGGCCTCATATGCCCACCTCTACGGAGAAGCCGCCAAAGTCGTTCCCGGCACCATGCTCATACATCCTGCCACCGAAACCGCCCGGTAAATTCAAAACATGCCTCCGATTTCTTTCCCTACGCTTCCGCTGGGATAAATCGGAGCCATGTTTTGAGTTTATGAAATGCGGCAGAAGACGGCTTTGAGGTAGGCGGTTTCGGGCATGGCGATGTTGATCGGATGGTCGAGACCGTGGGTGTAGGATTCCAGGACCTGGACAGTGCGGTTCAGGCGCTGGGCGCTGACCGAGATGGTGCCGAGGAGGTCGTCCATACCGATGACACCTGAACAGGAACAGGTGAGCAGGATACCACCTGGTTTGAGGACCTGCATGCCGAGATAGTTGAGGCGACGGTAGGCTTTGAGCGCATGGGTACGCACACCCTGCGTCTTGGCGAAAGCCGGTGGATCCAGCACGACCGCATCAAAGAGCTCACCTTCCTTCCAGGCGGCTTCAAGATACTCAAAGACATCACTGGTCACAAACTGATGCTCCTCGGGATCAAGACCGTTCAGGGTAAAGATCTGTTTGGCGGTATGAATGGCCGATCCAGAAACATCCACGCTGGTCGTCTGGGCCGCTGGCGTGTTGAGGGCCGAGTAGACCGAGAATCCACCGGTATAGCTAAAGCAGTTGAGGACACGCTTGCCACGGGTATATTTGCGCAGCGCCTCGCGTTTATCCCGCTGATCCAGGAAAAAGCCGGTCTTCTGACCCTCCCAGGGATCAACCAGGAAAGACACGCCGTTCTCGCGTATCTCGACCTGTTTGGGAACCTCGCCCGACACCACCTCTGGATCCTGCGCGAACAGGCCTTCACGGCGGCGGGACAGGCTATCACTACGCAGCAGAATACCAGCAGCCCCGGTCTCCTGTGCCAGAGCCTCAATCACCAGAGCGCGTAGCTGATCCATGCCCGCAGTGTGAATCTGAGCAACCAGGATATCCGCATAGCGATCAACCACCAGTCCTGGCAGGCCATCACCCTCAGAATTGATTAAGCGATAGGCATTGGTAACCGCAGGATCAAACGCTTCACGCAACTGCACAGCGCTGCGAATCCGGCGGCGCAAGAAATCGAGATCAATTGCCTCATCAACATCATGGGTCAGGATACGGATCGCGATATCGGTACTGGAATTATAATAGCCGCGCGCGATAAATTTGCCCGTGTCGGACTTCACGTCCAGAATACCGCCGTTCTCAACCCAATGCGGGGCTTGCTGGAGCGCCCCGAGAAGATCCACAGATGGCCACCCTGTAAACTCTCATCGCGACGAGGTTTCAGGCTGGTGCCAGGATAATGAATAGTAGACGCCATGCCACGTTACTCCTTGTATCTATAAGCCGCTTACTGCGGCGGAAAAGCAGGGGAAAAAAGCCCTTTTGTTTTTTGGTGTCGGCTTATTATCGCATAGAAGGGCAAGAACGCAAAAAAACCGAGGGAGCGCCGTTGCCAGCGCCCCTCGGTTTTACGAAATGAATGATTGCAGGATAATAAAGATGATGCTTCGTGTCTGTTCTATTGCTTTTGCAGGCGAATCGCAGCCACCAGTGGATCTGTGTGGTGCTCGGCCATCCGAATTTCTGCTTTACGCAGGTTGTTAGCACTATTAATCAACGCAATATGGGTGAAGGCCTGTGGATAGTTACCCAGCGCCATATTATTCTGGGAATCGATCTCCTCAGAGAACAACCCTAAGCGTCCAGCATGGGTCAATAAACGCTCGAACAGCGAACGAGCCTCATCCACACGTCCCTGCATGGACAGGTTATCAACTAACCAGAAAGTGCAGATAGCGAAGGTGCCTTCGGATCCTTCCAGGCCATCATCAGCGTGATAGCGATAGAGGAATCCATGCTCATCGGTCAACTGCTCGATCATCCGATCGACCGTCGAGCGCATACGTGGATCATCGGGAGCGATAAAGCCAACCAGCGGCAACAAGAGATTAGAGGCATCCAGCGTGCCATCGCCATACGACTGTGTGAACGCACCCAGGTTCGTGTCATAGCCATTCATCAAGATGTCCGCACGGATCTGGTCGCGCACAGCGATCCAGCGTGGCAGATCTGCTTCCAGGTTCATTTGCTCAGCGGCACGGATACCACGATCCAGAGCCACCCAGCACATTGCCTTGGAATAGACAAAATGACGCAGGCCACCACGCACCTCCCAGATACCACTATCAGGTTCCTGCCAATGGGAACAGACATGCTCCACCAGCATCCGCATCATGGACCACAAGGGACCATCCAGGGTCTCGCCGTAGCGCTCAAAGCCACCCTGGCGGCGGTACATGTGGATACAATCCAGTACCTCACCAAAGACATCCATCTGCTTCTGCTCGGCCGCACCATTCCCGATACGCACAGGACTCGAATTGCAGTATCCACTTAAATGATGGAGTTCAAATTCTGCCAGGTCACGCTCGCCGCGGATACCATACATAATCTGGAGATCTTCACCATTCGCATACGAGAGACGACGCAACCAATGGGTAAAGGCGCGTGCTTCTTCTGTAAAGCCCAAAACGTTAAAAGCATACAGGGTAAAGGTCGCATCACGTAACCAGGTAAAGCGATAATCCCAGTTGCGTACGCCACCCAGGTGCTCCGGCAAGGATGTCGTGGGTGCCGCCACAATCGCTCCCGTAGGAGCATAGGTCATCAACTTCAAAGCCAGCGCGCTACGCTCAACCCACTCGGCATAAGGACCATGGTAGCTGTTACCAGCGATCCATTTGCGCCAGGCGTGCAGCGTATGAGCCAGTTCAGCGTCAAAATTACGGGTTGGCAACTCTTCCTGTACCAGGCGACGAGCGGAACGAACCGTCCGGCCCATACCGACCGCGAACAACAGGCGCTCACCTTCACGCAACGTTACCTGAGCCACCACGGTCGCATGCGCCTCATCGGCTTCTTTGATTACCTGGACCGAATACGAAGGCAGTAAACCAGCACCCACGATCGACAGAGCCACATGCTGCTGACCACTGGTAATCAAAGCACCCAGATGATCAGGAACAAGCTCAACATCACTGGCATCACCAGCATAGTTTGGCGTTACTTTCAGCCGCATGGTCACCGACATCTCACCGTGCATGCATTCAACGATACGCACCATGCAGTGACAGGAACCATCATCACGGGTCCAGGTATTGTTGTTCATAGCCTTATACGGCCATGCACTCAGCGTCTCAACCGGCATAAAGTCCGTGAGCACGACCTCGCCCGAGATGCTCGCAAAGCGCGTCTGCAAAACATTGCTTCCACGTAGATAACGCTGAGAACCAGGAATATTTCCTTCGGTCGGAGTGATCTGGAAGAAACCACCCGTTCAGCATCCAACAAACGACAAAAGATGGCCGGGCTATCAAAGTCCGGTAGACATCCCCAGTCTACTGACCCGTCCGGCGATACGAGTACCGCCGAATGGCAATCGCCAATGACGCCATACGAATTAATCGGCAGATATGTGCGATTGAGTTCGTTTTTCCCAACCATTACACAGTACTTCTCTCTTTAAAAACTGTTTGGTACAACAACCTTAGAAAAACCTTAGAATTTATTTAGAAAAACCTTATAGTTAGTACAATTCCCTTATAACAAAGAAAAACGCAATAGCTAAGGGAATGGTAACAGTATTTTGAAGGAATTTCTTTTTCTAATCTTTATGGTTTTTTAAGGCACTTACAGAGGCTCACATTTCTGGTGCGCCTGGCTTGTTTGCTGCTTTCCCTCTGGACATCGGTAGCCCATATATGCTACGTTACCCTGGTAGGTTACAACGTCGGTCCCTACTGGGAAGCCAAACTATCAATGCTTTAAGGTCAGCTATTCTTAGTATAAAGGGCAGGCATACATGCAAGTACTACAACAAGTCATGCGACATCCCGCGGGTAGAATCGGGGTCACCCTTGGGCTTACATTCGGTTTGATTGCCACCTTAATGGGTAAAGCCGGTAAAGCGCTGTTGTTCGCTGGATTCTGCCGCTTTCTGGCGGGAAAGATGAAATTCCCACGCTAATTCGCCTTTGGGTTATGCTCACACAACGCATCGCGACACCGGTCGCGTAGGTTCGTGGCTTGCCCACGATTTTCTCGGCTCACACCAACGCATCGCGACACCGCTCGCGTAGGTTCGTGGCTTGCCCACGATTTTCTCGGCTCACACCAACGCATCGTGATAAAGCGAATGGTAGCGTGAAGCGAGATAATCGACCGCGAGGGTCGAACCTACAAGCGAAATAACGAGGGCAGCGCTGATTGGATATTCAGCGCTGCCATTTGTCTTCACTATAACATAGTTTACAAGAGCTAGCTAGCTACGTAGCCATTGTGCTACTTCGGGTGCGAAGTAGGTAATAATCATATCGGCACCGGCACGACGGATACTGGTCATGATCTCCATGACGACGCGTTGCTCGTCGATCCAGCCGTTCTGGGCTGCGGCCTTGACCATTGAGTACTCCCCACTGACGTTATAAGCGATCACAGGCAGGTCGCAATGGTCACGCACCTGGCGAATAACGTCCAGGTAGGAGAGCGCTGGCTTGACCATGACCATATCGGCTCCCTCACTGATATCCTGCTCAAGCTCGCGCAGAGCCTCGCGCACGTTGGCTGGATCCATCTGATAGGCGCGACGATCACCGAACTGGGGCGTCGAACCGGCGGCCTCACGGAAAGGTCCATAAAAGCCCGAAGCATATTTGACCGAGTAGGACATTATGGGGGTCTGGTTGTATCCACGCTCGTCGAGAAGCCGCCGAATAGCGGCCACACGACCATCCATCATATCTGAAGGTGCCACAATATCCGCGCCAGCTTCGACATGTGAAAGCGCCATTTGGGCTAGCAAATTCAGTGATTCGTCATTCTGGACCGTGCCGTTGTGGATGACGCCACAGTGGCCATGGCTGGTATACTCACACAGGCAGACATCAGTAATGATCAAA
Source organism: Dictyobacter vulcani (assembly GCF_008974265.1). Classification (GTDB taxonomy): domain Bacteria; phylum Chloroflexota; class Ktedonobacteria; order Ktedonobacterales; family Ktedonobacteraceae; genus Dictyobacter; species Dictyobacter vulcani. Next base: position 18,913 of record NZ_BKZW01000004.1, on the reverse strand, counting down.
GTATCGGGTGTCTCCACCTTCAAGCGGCGAATCGCCTCCTGGATTACTCCATGTTCAGCATACGCCTGTGAGCCCACTTCGTCCTTCTCATTGGGAATACCAAACAGCAGAACGGCCGGTACACCAAGGTCCGCCACGCGTTTCACTTCGCCACCGATCTGATCCAGTGGCCATTGCATCACACCGGGCATTGAAGAGATCTCGCGTGGTTCGGTCAGGCCTTCAGCCACAAAGACCGGATAGATCAGTTGATCGACACGCAGATGCGTCTCACGCACCAGACTGCGGATCTTCTCATTCTGGCGTAGCCGGCGCAGGCGTACATGAGGGAAAGTATTCATCTTCATTTATTCCTCGTAACTATGACACAACTGCGCCCAGGCTGGCAGAAGCCGCGCGGACCGTCTCCTCAAGCATGGCATCCTCAAGAGCGAGCGAGATAAAGCAGGACTCAAATTGGGATGGGGGAAGATAGATACCCTTCTCCAGCATACTCCAGAAGTAACGTGCAAACAGCGCCGTGTCTGAGCGCTTCGCAACAGTATAATTAACAACCGGCTCACGGTTAAAGTACAGGCAGAACATCGCTCCGATGCGCACAAAGCTGGCCTCGATCTGGTGATCCTGGAGTGCTTTCGTGAAACCTTCTTCCAATAGCTGACCCTTACGCTCAAGCTCCTGATATTGTCCAGGCTTGCGTAGCTCGTTCAGGGTCGCGATACCAGCGGCCATAGCCAGGGGATTACCTGAGAGCGTACCAGCCTGATACATGGATCCCAGAGGAGCAACCTGCGCCATAATCTCGCGCCGGCCACCATAGGCACCCACCGGCAGGCCACCACCGATGATCTTGCCAAAGCAGGTCAGGTCTGGCGTAATCTGTACGCGCTCCTGCATCCCGCCGAGTGCCACCCGGAAACCAGTCATCACCTCATCAAAGATCAGGACCGCATGGTGGCGTTCGGTCAACTCGCGCAAGGACTCCAGGAAGCCTGGAGCCGGCGGTACGAGTCCCATGTTGGCGGCGATCGGCTCTACGATTACGGCCGCGATATCATCAGGATAGGTCGCAAACAACTGCTCAACGGCCGCCGTATCGTTATATTCAGCGGTCAGCGTATCCTGCGTTGTCTGCTCCGGTACCCCGGGACTATCCGGCAGGCCCATCGTAGCTACACCAGAGCCAGCCTGGACCAGCAACATGTCAGCGTGTCCATGGTAGCAACCGCTGAACTTGATAATCTTGTTACGGCCAGTATAGGCGCGGGCCAGGCGCAGGGCACTCATGGTAGCTTCGGTACCCGAGTTGACGAAACGGATCATCTCAACCGAAGGCACCGACTCGATCACCATCCGGGCCAGGACACTCTCGGCCTCGGTGGGAGCACCAAAGCTAAAGCCACGCTGACTGGCGGCGACCACGGCTTCAAGCACGGCAGGATACGTGTGGCCCAGGATCATCGGACCCCAGGACTGCACATAATCCAGGTAGCGGTGGCCATCTACATCATAGAGATGGGCTCCCTCGGCGCGCTCAATAAAAACGGGATCACCACCCACGCCGCGAAAAGCCCGCACAGGACTATTCACGCCGCCTGGGAGCAATTGTTGCGCCTCCGCAAACAGCTCCTGTGAGCGTGCCAGCGAAAACGTGTCAGAATGTGTTTTCTGCATAAAAGTTATCCCTCAATCTGCTACGCGCCAAGCGACTCCAGAATCTGCTCAAATGGCTCAGCCACACAGGTATACATCGGCGTATCACGCAAGGTATACATACTGGCCTCGGTCTCACGCAACTCCTGAACCAGATCCAGGAAATCCTGAATATTATCGGTCTCAAAGGCCACCACAAACTCCTGGTCGTCGATACCAAAGGAATAGGTCGTGTTCAGCGAGACACTCGGATAGGTGAGTCCGACGCGGATATGCTCGCCCATCATGCGCTTGCGATCTTCCATCGGCAAGGCATACCAGGCACGCGTCTTGATGAAAGGATAGACGAACAGATACTTGCGATCCTCAGGGGTAATTACCAGGCGAGGATCATGGGCACCGCGTGCGTTTTTGCCGACATAGACCGAGCGCTTGGTCATCGACAACATCGAACGCTCCTCACGCAGGTAAGGTCCCATGCTACTGCGGCGCAACATGCTGGTGAAACGGCGCAGATTATCCACATCATAGGTCGCCTGCCAGATCATAAAATCGACATCTGAGCGCAGACCATAAAGCGAGAAGCTGCGGATCAGTTCATCATCGGCCGCATAGTCAGCATAGAGTTGTTTGAGTTCCTGCTTGCCTTTCGCACGCACATCCTCAGGCAACAACTGCCACTGTGGATCCAATTTATAGAAGCTAAAGCGCACCAGCTGGCGCGGCTGTTTCGGTTTAGGTTGTGCCACCGCAGGTCGGGCCTCGCTCTGTGGAACGTCATTGCCTGCGATTGAAGTTACTTGATCTGCCATTATTTCTTTTCCTCATATACTACTATTGCATCGACCAGACCCTCGATAGTAAACTCGCTCGCCTCGATATCAACCTTGAGGCCAAGCTCACGAGCAGTCTGTGATGTAATGGGACCAATACTTGCCAGCAGTGCCTGCTGCCGCACCAGCTTGAGTAAGGACTCGGGAGCGTCAGGGGCACAGCTTTGTAACCAGGAGACAAAATTGCGTACGGTTGAAGAACTGGTAAAGGTTAAAATATCGAGCTCGCCCTGCTGGAGCTGGCGCAGAATCTCACGGCCGCGCTCATCGTCCCGCGCCACGGTCCGGGTGTAGTACGCGGGCACCTCATCCACCAGCGCCCCGGCCTCGCGTAGCTCAAGCGGAAGAATCTTACGCGCCTCGGCCGCCCGGGCCAGCAGGATCCGCTGTCCCTCTAGCGACACACCACGCTCCTGTGCATCACGTATCAAAGCACTGATCACGCCCTCGGCGATATACTCATCGGGAACCAGATCGGCATGCACCCCATATTCAGCCAGAGCCGCTGCGGTCGCGGGTCCGATCGTGGCGATAAGCACGTTGCGCAACGCAGCCGGATCATAACCGAGCGTGCGCAGACGCTGCATACAGATATGCACCCCGTTGGCGCTGGTCAGCACCAACCAATCATAGCCCGCATCAGGCGCAGCATACAGGCGACCCAGCACAGCATCCAGCTCCGTCCAATCCGTGGGAGGCACGATATGGATAGTTGGAAACTCGATCGGCACGGCACCCAGGGTACGCAGGCGCTCGCTGAGCGCGCTGGCCTGCTCACGCGTACGCGTCACCAGCACTCGCTTGCCAGCCAGAGTAGCCACAGAATTGTTAGACATTGAAGCTGCTCCCGATCCCGGGGCAGTGTCAGCTCCTGGATAATCTCCTGCGCCCCTGGACCAGAGCCGACTCGGCCAGCGAGACACCCAGCTGATCAGCTTCTGCCAGCGTAGAGTGCTCATTCCAGGAAATAGCCTGCTGCACCCGAATGCGTCGCTGGCCATCCAGGCTGGCGACGATACCTGATATCGCAAGAGTCTGATCACTGATCGCACTATGGGCCGCCACCGGTAGATAACAGCCAGCTCCCAGGCGACGCATAAACATTCGCTCGGCAGTGGTGGTCGCCTCAACCTCAGCATCCCTGAGAGGGGCCAGCAGTTCCAGGATGCGATCATCGGCGCGGCATTCCAGAGCCAGCGCACCCTGACCGGGAGCCGGCAACATCATCTCAACTGCAAATACGTCAGGCGCTCAGCCAGTTGCTCACGCAGACCTAAGCGATGCAGGCCAGCCGACGCCAGCACAATACCATCATACTCACCGGCATCCAGCTTACGCAGGCGCGTATCCACATTCCCACGCAAAGAGAGGATCTGCGCCTCAGGCGCAAAGTCGCGCAGTTGAGCAGTACGGCGCAGGCTACAGGTACCGATGCGCAGGGCAGCTGGCGAAAAATGCGCGGCATCAACCGGCTGCAAACGGCGATCAACAATCTGAAACGGCTCACGCGACACAAACACATCCCGCACGTCTTCGCGTGGTCCGACAATCACCAGCCGCAGATCGTCCGGCTGGACCGTTGGCAGATCTTTAAGACTATGGACACCGAGGTCGATCTGGCCCTCATGCAGAGCCCGCTCATCTCAGTAACGAAGATTCCATCTGTACCAATTTGAGACAGAGGAACATTGGTTACCACGATCACCGGTCGTCCGAATTTGTTCAACAACAATGTCAAGATTTGGCCACTGCTGGCGTAATCGTTGGACAATCCACTGGGTCTGGGTCATGGCGAGCTTGCTGGCTCGCGTTCCTATTGTCAATCGCATCATTATTCTCTTCTAAATCAAACAGATAGCGCATAGCTTCAGCATAGATATGCCCCTGACCAACCGCAGCGGCATCTTTTAAACGTAGCATTGGAGTAATGTAATAATTTATTCATCAAGCGATTCGTCAGTTCCTGCACCGCCGCCATCTCACGCTCAGAAAGACTAGGAGAAAGCTGACGCATGGTGCGTGCCAGTTGCGTTCGCTTGACGCATACATGGTTCGCCGCTTTAATCGCGCATGTCGCTATCGTATCCACTACACCAGCGAGCTTCGCAGCGCTCAAAAGTCGACCTCTTGCGAAATTTGCTGCACATGCTCGACCTCTAATAAGCGTAGTTGTATACCTCGCTCGACCTCAGATTGTAATCATCGACATTATATAAAGTGGATATCCGCCATATCTCCAACCGCAGGAATCGATATCACGCGGCAAGGCAAGATCGATAAACAAGAGAGACCGACCCTCGCGCTGCCGCATAATAGGTTCCATAATCTCTGGAGTAATAATAGCGTGGGGTGCTTTAGTAGAGCTAATCAACCACATCAGCATCCAGCAAAGCCTCGGAAAGCTCTTGAAAAGGACGCAAGGTTGCCTGGAGAGAGGCCGCCAGTTCCATGGCATTGGCATGGGTTCGATTGACGATCACAATCTGCTGAGCCCCATTATCTTTTAAATTACGGGCCGCCAGTTCACTCATCTTACCCGAACCGATCAACAGGACATTGGACTGACGAAAATCTGGCAACAGGTGACGCGCCAGTTGGACCGCGACGTGGCTTAATGAGGCCGCATTGCGACTGATCCCCGTCTCACTGCGAGCCCGCTTCCCCGCTACCACCGCCGCTCGAAACAACGCAGAAGTCACCGGGCCAGCATAACCACTCCCCTGCGCAATCTCTAATGCATCCACCACCTGACCCTGAATCTGCGGCTCACCTGGAACCAGAGAATACAGGCCACTGGCTACACCAAAGAGATGCGCCGTCGCCCGCTCATCGAGAAAACAAAAACAGTGTGACTCAAGTTCCGCTAATGGAACCTGTCGCGTCTCGCTCAGAACACGCAACAGGTCCAGACGCCCCTGGACCGCATCCGTGCAGACAGCATACAGCTCAACGCGATTACAGGTAGAAAGAAAAACGCATTCGCTCGCTACCTCTCGGGTCGCCTGAAGCTGCTGGGGAATATAACGCGCAGAACAAGCGAGGCGCTCACGCAATGCAATAGGGGCCGTAGTATGATCGACGCCAACAACAATGATATGCATGCAAACCTCATAAACCTCTAAATAATTTCTAGTCTATAGAGATTTTAGCGTTTTTTTTGGGTTAGTCAAGGCTGAAGTTCCCGATATCTTATCAGGAGAACACCCTATATATCCTGGTACATCTTGAAACAGCTCACGGAATCTCACAGGCAAGCAGCTAAATTTCAGAGCGACCGGTACTAGTACTTATCCATGGCAGAGGCAATCAGGCGGCTGCAGCCAATAAAATTACCCATTCTCCATTCAGTGGACATCAAGATAGGTGCATAGGGTGACAGAGAGGGAAAAAAAATGAGCATGCCTCCTGTGGTACGCGCTCGGGCTGATGGCCTCTTACTTCCATCCTATGCTCCCTCGTTCATCCACAAAATTGGTCCTGACCCACGTTATTATCCTATAAGGATAGGCAAAAACAGTATTCCTATCCCCCATATTTCCCACTATCACCGAAAACTATTAACAAAGATCCCTTTTCTCAGATATGCTTAACAGTAATATGCTACAATATCCTATCTTCTCTTAAAAAAAATACTATACTATTCTATTTAGTACAGACCCTGATTCAACGCTAAAAAAGATGAGGGGGCCAGCACAACAAAGGTGAGATATAATGCTTTTCTGCCCTAAATGTCATACGGAGCTACCCGACCAGGCCCGCACATGTCATAACTGCGGTTTTCATCCGATCGATGCCACCCATATCGTGGCCACAGCTACCCGCGAACAGGATCAACCTGCCACCACGCCTCCCCCTCAAAATGTATCACAATCTCTACATACTTATACAAATCAAGAGAGCTCTTTATTTCCACCTACCCCCACAAGGCGTCCCTTAAATCCTCCACAGCGTCCCGCCAGAAACGCCGGCCCGGCCAGCCAGCCACTCCGTCGACCGGGATTTAAAACGGCGGCGCAGCTCGATGAACACGTGCATATGGCCGAGCAACCTGACCGGGCACAAGAACCTGCCAAAAAATTAACCCTGACCCAACGCTATAGCGCCGACCAGCCTACCTCTATGGTCGCCGCCGCACCCAATCCAACGTCTAATCCCGGACTCCCAGTCAGGACAGAAACACCAATCAGGTTGAAGACAGTAGATAACGCGCTGATCCCAGCAGCCCAGGCCCGGGCGATCCAGAATATTCTGCGTCCCGCCTACATTGCCAGTACCAACTCGGTCATCCAGACACGCCGCAAAGCCAGACCTATCCAGCACAGAGATTTCTGGATCTTCTTTGCTGTCATCGTCGGCCTGATTGGTCTGCTATGCATCTATATATTTGCATCCTATCACGGACCCAGAAGTATCCTGCCACATCAGCAGACCCGCATCATCACGCTGGCAATAAACCACATCCGGCTACACATGTAGCAAGCGGTATGTAAGAGAGCAGGAAAAAGTTGTATGATGAAGGATACATCTATCAACATATTTTGTTGACGGCCCGGGTAAGCATCAGCTGAAAAAGATTCTGTGTAAGAACTGATACGGGAACCGTCATACAGGAGCAAACTATCCATGATTCATCTTGATCCACGTTTTACTGCTCTCATCAGCGTCCTGTTTATTGGAATGGGACTCTACAATTTGTATGTGGGATTGAAGCGGCTACGAGCATCGCAGGCCCGAGGCTATAACCTGGTCTGGTATAAGCAGGTTGGCATCCTGACCGGCATTGAATATAGCCTGCTCGGTATCGTACTGCTACTCAATCTGGGTATCTCAACCGGCTCTTTTCCAGATTCGCTGGCTGTAATCATTGTGCCACTCTACACCGTCGTCCTGGTCCTGGCCGCAGCGGTCCTCGTATTGATCTTGCTCCAGGGTATTGCTGCTTCTCGCCGCCGCTCAACGAAGGCGACAACCGCACCGACCGTCCAGCAGGATGCGACAGATAATCCAGTCAGGGAACGAACTCCGGAAGAACAGGCCGCGCAGGACCGCCGTCGGCGCGAACGACGCAAAAAGGCCGCTGCCGCCAGGCGCCGCCAATCTGGCCGCGCATAAATCGGACTGGAGTGACCAGCTACAACCAGTTTTCACACAAATTTCGTGCACGTTCTCCTCGTATGCATGCTCGTCTCAGTTAGTAAGCATGCATCTAAATCCCGCCTCTGAAACGTGATCATACAAAGAGACCCGAAACTTATTGAAAAAAGTCATCGCAGCCTTATGCGATGAGGCCACTCTTTTTTTTGGGGATTCCACCTATATGTTTCTATACAAAAAATTATTGAAGATATAGGTTACTTTACACATTCAACATTTTTCTCTCTATACTACTCTGGAGCGCCCAAACTAAATGGAGGATTGGCATATGTCTGATTCAAATCAGATTACCACTGCATCCTTACTCAAGGATATCAGGCAAGAATTTGGCTTCATTCCTCCTTTTTTCAATGCAGTCAAGACAAATACATCCTTGCTGCATTCGCTATGGAGGCATACACGTGCCGCATATATCGAAAATCCGTTGCCAGCCTTGTTTAAGGAGAAACTTTTTCTCTACCTTTCGTATGTCTGCCGCATCCCGTATGACTTACACTATCACTGCGTGCGCTTACATACTACCTATGGTCTGAACGAAAACGACATCCTGGCATTACTGACGATGCCTGTGCCAACCACGCAAGAAATTACCCAACAGATCAAACAGTTACAGAGTATAGCCGGACGCTTCGATGCCTGGCCACCCAAAGATGCGACGCTGGAGATGCGCTTCTTTTCCTGTGTAGCGTATCTGTTCACCCAGAAACAAAAAGCGGCCTACTGTCGTAAAGAGCTACAGCGTCTGCTGGGTAGGCACTACATCTTTTTGACTGCCTTACTCAACTACATCTATGCCTGTCATAGTTGGATACAAGCAGATGCCGAAGCAGGAAAAGCGGAAGACAGGCAGGATATCAGTAGCTTTATCAAGCATTTTGGTGAAGGATCACAGCTCCATACATTACTCAAGGAGCAAGCGCTACAGATTAAGCGCGAGCAACAGCAGGCAGAGCAGAATCGGACGACCGAGGCCGAAACGATCAGCCCACAACTGATGCAGGAAATCAACCAGCGCATCAGTGATTTCCTGGGTATTACGGCCCACGAGCTGAAAACGCCGATCACCACTATCAAAGGCACAATCCAGATTTTGTTGCGCACCACCAAACGCGAAATACAAAAGACGGGTATTACGCTGGAGGAATATAAAAACACCATCGAGTCCTTACAGCGCCTACTCATCAGGGCAGACAACCAGGTACGCCGCCTGACCCACCTGATCAATGATATCGTCTACATCTCACGCATTCAGGATCAGCGACTGGATCTCAAGCTTGAGCGCCACAATTTGACCGTAATCATCCAGGAGGCCGTCAATCAGCAGTCCCAGTTGTTTCCCAGCAGAACCATCAAGTTTGCTGAACAGCAGGACGAACTGATTGTATTACTGGATCGCGATCATATTGAACAGGTAATCACAAATTATCTGTCGAATGCCCTCAAATATAGCGCCAACGACAAGCCGGTCGAAGTTGAGATCAGACCCGAGGATACTAAAATACACGTACTGGTACGGGACTATGGGCCGGGCATCGCCGAAGTGGATCAGGAGCATATCTGGGAGCGTTTCTATCGCGTCCAGCGGACCGAAGTTGTCAGTGGCTCAGCGATCGGCTTTGGCATTGGACTGTATATCAGTCGCTCGATCATTGAAAAACACGGAGGGAGCGTAGGTCTGAAGAGTAATCCAGGTGAAGGCTCTACCTTCTGGTTTACCCTGAATAACCAGGATGAATCGGCTTCCACACAGGATTAGTGTTATAGCGGGCAGCGCTACTCTTCGTGTTAGCACTGCCCGCCATAATACTGATTATGCCTACGCGTGATGAGCTTCTGGCCCGGCCTGCCGCCAGGCTGCCTCAATACACTGCCTCAGTAGCAGGACATTTGTTAAAGGTCCCACGCCACCGGGCACTGGCGTGAGCGCGCCAGCCACGTCTTGAACGCTAGCGAAATCGACATCTCCGACCATTCCCCCTTCCGGTAAGGAATTGATCCCGACATCAATCACCGTAGCGCCAGGGCGCACCATCTCGGCCGTCACCATCCTGGCCCGACCGACCGCCGCCACCAGGACATCCGCCTGACGGGTAAAAGAGGCCAGATCGGGCGTGCGGGAATGACAGATCGTGACCGTGGCATGCTGCTGCAACAACAGTAAGGAGAGTGGCTTCCCAACCACATTACTGCGTCCCAGCACCACCACATGCTTACCCGCCAGTTCTATCTCGCTACGTTTCAGGATTTCAATCACCGCCGCCGCTGTTGATGGTTGAAAACCCGGTAATCCCAGCACAAGGTTACCCGCGCTGACCGGACTGATGCCATCGATATCTTTCTCGGGCGCAATCGCATTGATAACCAGGTCCTGTGGCAGATGAGCGGGCAATGGCATCTGCACAATAATGCCATGGACGCGAGGATCCTGATTCAAGCGAAGCAGTAAGTCCGACAATTCCTGGGCGCTCGTCTGCTCAGGCAGCAGTTCTAAACGTGCCTCAACCCCAAGCTCACGCGAAATCTTCAAGATAGCCTTACTATAAAAGCCAGACGCCGCATCGCCCTCTACACGCACAATCACGAGTCCGGGCGCATGGCCATGGGTATCCTGATAGCGCTGGACATCGGTGCGCAACTCGGTCTTTATGGTAGCGCTCAGCGTACGGCCATTCAACAGTGTTGCGCTCATGCTTTCCCCCCTACAATCACGACAACCTCCTGGCCAGCCGCCGAAATGGCATCCAGGCCAGCATTCAGGCGCTTATTCAAGGCACTGACCCGCTCGGCATCCTTCATCGAATTCAGATTTGTGCGTACCATCCAGGCCGCGCCGGTACCAGCGGCCGAGGCCATCATAGCAGCCGTCGCGATATCGCTCAGGACATTCTTATTGCCAATCTCGGCGATGCGCTGACAATGCCGAACCAGTTCAGCCGCGCGTTCAACCATCTCAAGCGGCACCAGCGCAGCCACCACCAGTCCCTCTTGAATCGCCTGTGTACGGGCCGCCTTCTCCTCAGCAGTCCCACGTGGCAACTTAAAACAAGCTGAGAGTTTTCCATACGCGTCTATATCAGCCTGCATCAACGCCTGAAAGCGGGCGCGCAACTGCTCAGTCTGCGCCAGAATCAATTCAATTTCAGGATGGACGGCGGCATAATCAGCTTTACTCAGTGTCAGGCGCGAAACCATACAGGCCAGAGCCGAACCCATGGCCCCACTCATAGCCGCAGTAGAACCGCCGCCAGGAGTAGACTTCGCCGAAGCCAGATCATCAAGATAGGTTTGTAACGGTTTATCCAGATACATATTCCACACTTCCGATTTCAATGTTCAAGTATTCTGTTCAAGCCTGACAGAACACGCATATATTCTATGGTATACCCTTTTGGATATGGCAGCTATCCTACAAAGCTGAGTGATGAGCTTATGCCCATGTGTCGTGTTGAGGATACTGCAATATTGCATTCTAGCACCCGGGCCAGACATGCGTCGAGTGAGCAGCATAAAAATGAGCCTCTTCCAGCACGATGGCGAAAGAGGCTCAGGAACATAGTGAGCGGAGGATCAAGCTTTATGGTTTAAAATCGCTACCTGCGACCAATCACCAAAGGAGAGGCCATCTGCATTCACGGATACGCCACGCAGCCAGGCCGGCAGCAGGGCCGCTAACCGTGGATGATCAAGGGGTACGATTACAGCCTGGGACAGTAGCTGCTGTTCCGCCTGCTGATACAGAGCCAGCCGGTCGGATCCAGTTTTACTTTCGGCACGGGCCAGCAACTGGTCATAAGCAGCATTATGCCACTGCGAGACATTCTGGTCTGACGAGGACAGGAATCTGCTCGCGAACAGATACGGGTCAGCGACCGTGCTTTGCCAGGAGGCGAAGCCAAACTGCACGCTATGACTGTCTACCGCCTGCTGATACGCCTGATCTTCCAGTGGACGCAGATTCACCTGGATACCCAGATTCTTTTTCCAGGCGCTCTGCAGAGCATCCGTGATGGTTGGCGAGACCTGAGAAGTCGGATAGGTAAAGGTAATAGTCGGCAGCTGTTTGACATCGGGATACGCCGCTTTAAGTAAGGTTCTGGCTTTGGCCGCATTGAACGTATCTGGCTGAGCCTGATAACCCGGTACAGCCGATGGTAGCAGCGTCTCCGCTGGCGAGACCGCATCATGCAATACCGTCAAAGCAAAGGCTTTTTTATCCAGTGCATGCGCGAACGCCTGTCGTAGTTCCAGCTTATCGAATGGAGCCTTACTGGTATCAAAGAAAAAAGCATCGGTCTGCAACTTATCAGGCCGTAAAAAACCCTTCAGCTTTGCCGCCGGCAACTGATCCTGTAGTGACAGATCCCACACCAGATCATAGCGGCCCGCGCGATTGGCGGTATAAGCAACCCGACTATCGTTAACAAAATAGACATTGACCTGTTTAAGGATGGGCCGGGCGCCAGCATAGTGTGGACTCGGAACCAGCGTCATCTTCACATCCGGTGTCACATCTTTCAGCACAAAAGGTCCGCTACCGAGTCCCTGCGTAGCGGCCGTCGCAGGCCATAGCTGCTCGCCATAGGATGATATCAGTTTCTGATTGACCGGAAAAAAGAGCGGATTGGCCAGTGCGGCCAGAAAATAAGGAGCAGGTTTCGTCAGGCGTACCTGCAACGTATGCTCATCGCTGGCATGAACGCCAGCCAGCGTTTTAGCCTGGCCGCTATGCAATTCACGGGCACCCTCAATTGCATACATCAATGTAGAAATTTGCGCAGAAGTATTGGCAGGCCGAGCAGCGCGGGTCCAGGAATCCACATAGGAGCGAGCCGTAACCGCTGAGCCATCACCGAAGGTCACATCTGGCTTTAAATGAAAAGTATATTGCTTCTGATCAGCGGAAATCGTCCAGGTCGCCTGATTGGGTACCGGTTGCAGATGATCGTCAGTGCGCACGAGTCCGCTATAGAGCATATTAAAGAGTATTTTCGAACTGGCAGTCAGTTCCGTGGCTGGATCAAAGGATGGAACATTGGTAGTACCGATCAGTGGAATCGTCAGGACCTGCTCGGAGGCCAATGTTGGCTGGCCGTTAGTGAGCGTTATCGTTCCGCTGGCCGCCCCACCGCAGGAAGTCAATAGTAGTAGTGTCGTACAGAGCATAAGTAGCGCGGCGCTCAGACGCCGTACACATATATATGGGGAACGATAATACATTCCTGGCCCTCTCTTTATATGACCTTATTTATTATGCAAGTCAATGAACGATAGAGTAGTTATCACCGACCATTATAGCGGACGTTGCCAGTAAAAACAAAGAGGAGCCTGAAAAGTCATGTATGGAAAAAACTCAACGGACGGGGGGCCCACGGAAACCTTGTTACAAACAAAAAAGACCTTCCCCGCAAAGGGAAAGCCTCATAATGTTTTTCAACAACTGCAATACCGTTTATCCTCAATTTTGCCGAGCGCCTCTGCCAGCCGATGAGCTGAAGCCGAGTGCACTCACGCGAGTGTCCACGATGAAGATACTGATGTGAAACAAGCCGTACGATCATTAGGGCGACTTCGCTACGCCTGTTACCAGGTGTCCACGTGTCGTCTATCTACCAGGTCGTCTTCCTGGGATCTTGATCACACGAAGTGATGGGAAAACTCGTCTTGGGTGCGGCTTCGCGCTTAGATGCCTTCAGCGCTTATCCCTTCTCGACATAGCTATCCAGCTCTGGCCCGGGCAGGCCAACTGGCACACCAGCGGTCGAGCCATCTCGGTCCTCTCGTACTGGAGATGACGCCCCTCAATTTTCCTACGCCCACGACGGATAGAGACCGAACTGTCTCGCGACGTTCTGAACCCAGCTCGCGTGCCGCTTTCATGGGCGAACAGCCCAACCCTTGGACCTACTCCAGCCCCAGGATGCGACGAGCCGACATCGAGGTGCCAAACCTTGCCGTCGATATGAACTCTTGGGCAAGATAAGCCTGTTATCCCCGGGGTAGCTTTTATCCGTTGAGCCACACTCCTTCCACTCGGGAATGTGGGATCACTAAGCCCGACTTTCGTCCCTGCTCGACCTGTCCGTCTTGCAGTCAAGCTCCCTTCTGCCTTTGCACTCTTACGGGTGATGTCCATCCACCCTGAGGGAACCTTTGGGCGCCTCCGTTACTCTTTGGGAGGCGACCGCCCCAGTCAAACTACCCGCCTGATCTTGTCTACGTCCCGGATCACGGTGACGTATGAGAAACAAACCGCAACGAGAGTGGTATTTCACTGCTGTCTCCCCTACCCCCACAGGGATAGGTTCTCCGACTCCCACCTATGCTACGCACGCTTCAACTCGTTTCCAGGTCAAGGTGTAGTAAAGCTCCACGGGGTCTTTTTGTCCTGTCGTGGGTAACCCGTATCTTCACGGGTACTTCAATTTCGCCGAGTCCTCTGTCGAGACAGCGCTCAACTCGTTACTCCTTTCGTGCGGGTCGGAACTTACCCGACAAGGAATTTCGCTACCTTAGGACCGTTATAGTTACGGCCGCCGTTCACCGGGGCTTAGATTCGCAGCTACGAACACCGCTCCTCGTAACCTTCCGGCACTGGGCAGGAGTCAGCCCCTATACTTCCGCTTTCGCGTTCGCAGAGACCTGTGTTTTTGGTAAACAGTCGGTTGAGCCAATTTCTTGCAACCCCCTCACGCTCCTGACACGTCAAGTTCGCTACTAGGGCACCCCTTCTTCCGAAGGTACGGGGTTAATTTGCCGAGTTCCTTAACAGAGGGTCGCTCGATCACCTGGGGAGATTTCCCCCTGCCTACCAGTGTCGGTTTGCGGTACGGGCGGAGAAGCATTCTGGCGAGAGGCTTTTCTCGGCGGCGTAGGGGCCAATGACTTCCGCGGACTGACGTCCGCTCGCTGCACGTGTCATGCACAGGAAACCGGGATTTTCCTCGGTTTCGCACTTCGCCGTACAGACCCATCCTGTCCAATCGATGGGCTCACCTTCCTTACCGCGTCCCCCCATTGCTCATAACAAATGTCTCCGGTGCAGGAATGTCCAACCTGCTTGCCATCGCCTACGACTATAACGTCCTCGGCTTAGGACCCGACTCACCCTGGGACGATTGACGGTGCCCAGGAACCCTCAGGCATTCGGTGTGTCTGGTTATCACAGACATGACGCTACTCATTCCGGCATTCTCACTTCTCTTCGCTCCACCAGTCCTCACGGTCTGGCTTCTCTGCTTGAGAACGCTCCCCTACCAACCCTATCAAATGATAGAGTTCCATGGCTTCGGTATGATGCTTGAGCCTCGATACGTTGTCGGTGCCACTACACTCGACCAGTGAGCTATTACGCACTCTTTAAATGATGGCTGCTTCTAAGCCAACATCCTGGCTGTTTGGGCGTACTGACTCCCTTTTACACTAAGCATCAATTTTGAGACCTTAGCCGATGGTCTGGGCTGTTTCCCTTTTGACGACGAAGCTTAGCCCCCGCCGTCTCACTTGCATGCATGCTGTCCTGGCATTCGGAGTTTGGTTGAGTTTGGTAACCAGCACGTGGCCCCTAGCTCATTCAGTGCTCTACCTCCAGGATAGTGTTTCATACAGCTGTACCTCAATACATTTCGGGGAGAACCAGCTATCTCCGTGTTCGATTGGAATTTCTCCCCTATCCACAAGTCATCCCCCAGTTTTGCAACACTGGTGGTTCGAGCCTCGACGGACTGTCACATCCGCTTCACTCTGCTCATGGATAGCTCACACGGTTTCGGGTCGCATCGCCGCAACATTCGCCTTGTTCAGACTCGGTTGCCCTGGGGCTCCCCAGCTTTATCGCTGGTTAACCAGGCTACGACGATGCACTCGCCGGATCATTCTACAAAAGGCACGCCATCAGCCCTTAGTTCCTCATGGAACAGTGGCCTCTGACTGCTGGTGAGTACGTGGTTTCAGGGTCTCTTTCATCCCCCTCTCGGGGTGCTTTTCACCTTTCCCTCACGGTACTTGTTCGCTATCGGTCGCTAAAGATGTGTAGCCTTGGAGGGTGGTCCCCCCAGCTTCCCACAAGGTTTCACGTGCCTCGTGGTACTCAGGATACTGGCCTATTCGAGCTTTCCGTCCTCTACGGGACTGTCACCCGCTCTGGTCACGCTTTCCAACGTGTTCAAGTAAAATGCTCTCCTGTGTTGCCAGTCCTACAACCCGATCATCTCGAAAGATGGTCGGTTTGGGCTCCTCCCGGTTCGCTCGCCACTACTACGGGAATCTCGGTTGATTTCTTTTCGTCGAGTTACTGAGATGTTTCAGTTCACCCGCTGCCCCCCGTCACTGCCTATGTGTTCAGCAGGCGGTCTCCAGACATCACTCTGGAGGAGTTGCCTCATTCGGAATCTCGGGTTCATCGCTTGCATGCAGCTCCCCCCGAACGTTTCGCCGGTCTCCGCGTCCTTCTTCGGTCTTTAGCGCCAAGGCATCCACCTCGTACTCTGTGTAGCTTGTTCTCTTCTCTTCATCATGTGTGTTCTGTGAATGCTTGATCTCTTGATTTTTTTCGCAAAAAATTTGCGATCCTCTGCTTCAACTCTGGCTGACATAAATCGCTCAGCAAAATTGAAGATAAACAGTATTCAGTTGTCAAGGTGCGATGCTGGCAGGCCACACACCGGAGCGTGTGTCTGTTGACCCCAACATCTGGAGAGTGGAAACCAGTCCAACGGCTGGCACAAATGCGTTCTTGTCCTGTTCGACCTGGAAGTGGATATCATATGTGTCAGAAAATCTCCTGACGGATATCCAAGCTCCCTAGAAAGGAGGTGATCCAGCCGCACCTTCCGGTACGGCTACCTTGTTACGACTTCACCCCAATCACTGACCCCACCCTCGACGCTTGCCTCTCTTGCGAGTTAGCCCAGCGGCTTCAAGTGTTGCCAACTTTCGTGGTGTGACGGGCGGTGTGTACAAGACCCGGGAACGTATTCACCGTAGTGTGCTGACCTACGGTTACTAGCAACTCCAACTTCATGGAGGCGGGTTGCAGCCTCCAATCTGAACTGAGGCCAGGTTTGACGAGATTGGCTCCCTCTCGCGAGTTCGCGACTCTTTGTCCTGACCATTGTAGCGTGTGTGTCGCCCAAAGCGTAAGGGCCGTGCTGACTTGACGTCATCCCCGCCTTCCTCCATTTTAAAATGGCAGTTTCGCTAGAGAAATTCAACTAACGACAGGGGTTGCGCTCGTTGCGGGACTTAACCCAACATCTCACGACACGAGCTGACGACAGCCATGCAGCACCTGTGGATCCGCCCCGAAGGGACAGCCAGTTACGGCTGGTGCAAATCCATGTCAAGCCTTGGTAAGGTTCTTCGCGTTGCATCGAATTAAACCACACGCTCCGCTGCTTGTGCGGGTCCCCGTCAATTCCTTTGAGTTTTAATCTTGCGACCGTACTCCCCAGGCGGACCACTTCTTGTGTTAACTGCGACACTGAGGGGTCGATACCCCCAACGTCTAGTGGTCATCGTTTACGGCTAGGACTACCAGGGTATCTAATCCTGTTCGCTCCCCTAGCTTTCGCACCTGAGCGTCAGATGCTTCCCAGGACACTGCCTTCGCCATCGGTGTTCTCCGGATATCTACGCATTTCACCACTCCACCCGGAATTCCGTGTCCCTCTGAAGCCCTCAAGTCAGACAGTATCCGAAGTACTTCGTCGGTTGAGCCGACGACTGTCACTCCAGACTAATCTGACCGCCTGCGTGCGCTTTACGCCCAATAAATCCGGACAACGCTTGCCCCCTACGTATTACCGCGGCTGCTGGCACGTAGTTAGCCGGGGCTGATTCCTCTGGTACCGTCCGTTCTCGTCCCAGAGAAAAGCAGTTTACGATCCGAAAACCTTCATCCTGCACGCGGCGTTGCTCGTTCAGGGTTGCCCCCATTGACGAAAATTCCTCACTGCTGCCCCCGTAGGAGTCTGGGCCGTTCTCAATCCCAGTGTGGCTGATCGTCCTCTCAGACCAGCTATCGATCGTCGTCTTGGTAAGCCATTACCTCACCAACTAACTAATCGAGCGCAGGCTCATCCTCAGGCGCCCTTGCGAGCTTTGCTCTTGCGAGCCTATGCGGTATTGTCGGCGATTTCTCGCCGGTATTCCTCACCTGATGGTAGATTGCCCACGTGTTACTCACCGTCCGCCACTCCCTGCTTGCGCAGAGCGTTCGACTTGCATGTGTTAGGCACGCCGCCAGCGTTTATCCTGAGCCAGGATCAAACTCGCCATCCAATTTTTTATATAACAGCTACTCAACGAGTAACTATTCATTGCATGTGAAGTTGCGATCAAGGCCAAGTCTTACAACATTGGCTGTAATTGTTCGCAGATTATTGTTGTGATCACCGAACCCCTAAGAGTCCGGGATCGAATTGACAGGAAACTAGAAACGATTCATGTTGTTCCAGTTGCTGTTCTGCTTTCCACTCTTCAGTTGTCAAGGTACCAGACGAAACGTGTGTTTCGTCATTCAACAAGCGTCTGTGTTTTTTTCGTTTGCTTGTCTCATGTAGCTGTAGTATCGCAGATTTGTTGTGCTTTGTCAAGCGTTTTCCGGACCACTTTTTCAGGTCCGCCGAAATCTCGTTGTTCTGACTCGTCAGAGCCAGAAGACATGCACTATCCTGCGAAAAAGGGCACAGCCTTCCTTTTCTCAATACTTCATTGGGAAGACGCAGGAGATCAGCGATCTCGGGGAGAGCCACCTTAGCGTGGCACAACGGATGCGAAGGGACAGGAGCACCCGGGCTCATTGAAGCCAGGTGATTGTCGTCTTTCTGCAGCTCGATGATTATGCCATAAGCATTATGATCCTGTCAAGCGTTTTGCACCACTCACCCAAAAGTACGTTCACGTAGGTAGCAAAGACTCCAATAAGGACAAAGTTCTCTTCGCGACACATCCGTTTTGCTCGGCATAGCCGTCTTATAAAGAAGAGAGCAAACACCAACCACGAAGATAGATAAGGGATAAAGAATGACGGCAGCCATCACACCATCAATTCATTTGACACAAGTTTATGATATCCTCATCGATACCTATGGCGAAATGCGCAATGATCCTGACTATGATCCGCTGGGCGGGCTCATCGGAACAATCCTCTCGCAACATACATCCGACATCAATTCCGGACGAGCCTATCGTCAGCTCGTCGATACCTACGCCACCTGGGAAGAAGTACGAGATGCGCCCACCAATAAAGTGGCCGACGCCATCCGCTCCGGTGG
>NZ_BKZW01000003.1 GCF_008974265.1 Dictyobacter vulcani | reverse complement strand
TGATCTGCCTTATGTTGACGAACCATCTGACCCAAATCTTTGAACCAGATGATAGACCTTGCTCCCGCCGTTGCACTCGCTTGCCGAAGCAGTCCAAGTTCCTGCTGTTCGTGTTCATCGAGGTCCTCTTGGCGGTCACAAGCAACCCAGGTGACCCGTTTGTTGGAGAGAGGAGCTTGAATGCGGTGTGTGCCTGCTTGGAGGATTCTGGGCACTCAGGTACGTGAGATACCGATAGACGGCACGTTCTGACCCATGATTACCCTCGGGCTTTGAGCTCACGGCAGAGCACAGAACCTTTCCGACATCCCTCATTCCAGCGTTTAAGGAGATAGGATTGATAGGGGTCAATGACACTGCTGGAACGGCTGGTACGTGCAGGAAGGAGCTTGAGGTTGGGTCAGCCAGCGGTAGACGGTTCGCTCACTCAGACCTACCAACGGGCGATCCGCTCAGCACTCAACCCTTGTTGCGCCAAGTTCTGAAGCTCTTGATATTGCTGCTGACGGGTCTTTTGTGGAGCTGAGAGCAGGTGCTGTGCCATGGGAGAGGTGGTTACTTTGAGTTCCGTCGAATGCGAGGAAACAGTGCTGAGACACTCTCGGTCAAATTGACTGCAGCACCATGCCAGCATTCAGCACCTGTTTTTTTTTCTTGGGGGGGGGCCTTTGGAGGGGGCGCTTTGCTTTTGTTGGGCTGCTGTGCGTATTCACTCCAGCGATCGCGACTGATGATCGTGACCTCAGGGTGTTCGTGTAGCCAGTTCTTCACCGTAGTAAACGGTGCGATTCGGGAGCATTTCAATCGCGTTGCCTGTCGAGAGGTCGCAGATCAAGGTCCCATAACGCCTTTTGCGCTTGTGGCCCATCATCGAGTCCAATCATTGGTGACAACGCCTGGTCGGATCGGTAGTGGAGTTAGGACGCAAGGAAAACGCAAGAGGCTTGATGGACTTGCGGCCATTCCTAACTGGCTTGCCACACGTGTTCCGGCCTCTGCCCCCAAAGCCAGACCCAGGTGTTGAAGGTGGCCCGCAAACGATTTGGTAGTGCTGAGGTAAATGGGCTAGCAAGCGGCCAAAAGCTTTCAGCAAACGTCTTGTGAGGGCAGGCCGGGTTCCGGCAAAAGAAAACGTCGGACCATCACCTGGAGTCGACAGGATATCACTCACAGGCAGGTCGCGAAGTGACGGAGTAATGACTATGAATATGGGTTGCTGTCGTGCCACATGTGGACAAATCGTAGTAGCTTCTGTTGAGTGAGCACGACATTGACGGTTTCATCCACGTGAATCTGCTCAATCTTCACATGATCTGCTCAGGAAAAATGATCATGAGTTTTTTCAGTTCTTCTACAAGCGGTTCTGAATAATTTGCTTCTTTTCTTTTATTTTACACATATTCTCTTCACGAAAATTGGTGGAGAACAAGGCCGTGTCATGACGAGCCGATTTGAATTGGTCGCCCCAATCAAACGAACGTTAAAAAACAAACGTTAAGAACGTCGGCGATGAAAACGCCGACCAAACTGCGCCGGAATCCAGGCGATCCAACGCCGACATCGTGAACGCCAGTTGGCTACACGCCGGTGGGCAAATCGCCGGCGGCATGTCGTGCTGTGTCTGACAAGGTTGAGGGGGTTCGGCTCTCTGTTCGGCGCTCCTTCATGCGTAACTGCTCCATTGATGGCGATGACCTCTGCATGATGCAGGAGCCGGTCAAGCAAAGCCGTCGCCAGTACCTCATCCCCCAGTAACGCTCCCCAGCCAGTAAAGCTGTATTGGACGTTAGGATAATGGAGCCGTGCTCATAGCGGGCTGCCACCAACTCAAAGAAGTGATGAGCCTGTTCAGCGTGAGCCTGGTGTAGCCCACCTCATCAATGATGAGCAAACTGGGTGCGATGTAGCGCCGCAGGCGCTGACGCATGAGACAGGATGCGAGGCACTCCAGGGACTGAGCCAGTTCCGCCAGCGTCGTAAACAGGACGCTGTGTCCCTCTGCCAGTGCCGATTGGCCAGAGCCAGGCTCAAATGTGTCTTGCCGTTCCCGGAGGGCCGAGAAAGACCACATGGTGCAGGTCCGCACAAAGGGCAGTCGGCCAACTCCCGGATGCGCCGCTCGGAGAGCGAGGGTTGGAACGAAAAATCGAAACCCTCCACTGTTTTTTTGCTGGGAATGCGTGCAGCCTTGAGACGGCGAGCCGTCGCTTTTTGCTCGCGGCCATCCAGCTCTGCGCCCAGGGCTCGCTCCACCATGGTTTCATACGTCCATTGCTCTCGTCGGGCCGTTTCCAGTAACTGGGGTAACGCCATTTGCAGGTGGGTCAAGTTCAGTTGCTTGTCAGGGCTTCGCAAAGTCAGAGTAACCAAGCAAGGGCCTCCTCTGGTGAGATGCAAATCGCCGGATTTGACGAGCCACATTGGAAACCTGATGCATATCCATCAAGGAGAGCACGAGCGAGTTGAGTACGGCAAGCATTTGAGCGACAGGAGGAACGCGAACGCCACATCGTCTTCTCCAACGTCACATCACGGCGCCCATGGAGACGATTTTCCACCGCCCAGTGGTCGCGGATGAGGCGGAAAAGCCGCTGGATCGAACACTGTTCTCGGCTCAAGGTCGTCAATCCGTACACGACCTCTACGCTCCTTTTCTCTGCCGTCTTGCGTTCCCGTTGTAATCGAAAGACCTGCCCAACTTCTCCCCATTCTCGATCCAGCAACTCGTTGAGGTCCGGTGAGGTGAGCAGGTGGCGCCGCTCCAGTCGGCCATGACCTTTTTCGACCTGTTCATAGGAGTGCCAGGTGCTTCGATCAGCGTGTGGATCTTCGAAAAAGAGTTCCAGATCCTCTCGAGTCACGGGCGTATTGTCTTTGATGATCAGAATCACCTCTCCTCCTGCTCAAAGTTACCATGCGTCCAAACGCATGATAACTTTGAGCAGCATCGACGGTGAAAATGCGCCCTTTGCAGAGCACTTCGGTCAACAGCGGCTTGAGGGCACTGACTTCATTCTGCTTGTCGGCAATTGGACACTGATGCAAGACAATTCCTGTTTGCACTTCATACACATGCAACACATGCCTCTGCGGCTTTTCTCCTCCATAGCTCTGCTGACCGGTTCCCCGCAACACTTTGCCATCAATGGCCACATGAACAGCGCGCTGCTCTGCCTGCATCGCGAGACGACTGGGTTCGTCACCACATCGGCTTTCTGCCTCCTGCCGTAGCAACCAATCTCGAAATCGTTCATTGATCTGCTGGCTCTCCAACCGAGCGAGCGCATATTTGTACGTATTGGCACACGGCATACGCTTCCACTTCACGTTCAACTGCTCGCGCAGCCTCTCTCCTTGGTCTCGCGCCCAATCGCTGGCTCCCAACAGGCTTTTCATCCCAGCCAGTTTGGCCAGGATCAGCACGATGAGCACGTCCGCCAACGCATATTGCTTCCCTCGGGCTGCCCGCTGATCAGGGATCTGCGCACAGATGTCGTACAACGAACGCAGGTGCGATGGCTTACTTCTTGAATGGTCTTGCTTTCCGTTTTCAGTGTGCTATATTCCATGCAGAGTCTTTCCTCGAATGACCTTGATTTTTTTTTCATTCTACTGGATTGACTCTTCTTTTTCACCTCCCCGGACTTTTGCGAAGCCCTGTTCTTTTTCACCCCTTTTCTAGAATTGGAAAGCCCTGACCCTCAAAGGGGGGCCATTCATTTTTTGGCTCTCTTCAGGTATACTTGATAGGTAAGCTTTTTTGAGAATATCTCACTGAGTTCTTTTTTTGCCCATGTTCTCCCTTTTTCTCTCATCGCGGTTTTTGGCTTGCTCCCTACTCAGACACCCACGACACCATTTCAGAGACTCCTGTCAGCAACGATGGGAGAACCGACACTTCAGGTGAGATACGACAGGCAGATATCCAGTTCACACTCCTTGCGACCAGGCACAATGATGCCTCGTCCAATCACACCGCGAGTAAGACACCAATCCATAGCGACTCATACTCTCTTGCATTTCTTCGAAGCGTCCTCTCTTTCCAACACAACTCTCACCTCCCCGTTTCTGCTTCCACTCAATCACATATGATCGATACTGCACTTCGATTCCTTTATACGGATCTCGAGACAACTCTTGCCTCATCCTCTCTTGATAGCCTTCCATCAGTTCTTTCTCTCTCCCATGCTCGCTCGCCGCCTGAAATACCTCTTCAAGCCATCCTTCAAACTGTCGAGGCCAATCTCCAAACAGCCCCAAAAAGAACAGGACGACCAAGAGCTTGTGGCTTTCGCTCTCTTGGTTCAAGATCTCTCGATCCCTTTGGGTCAGCATTCCCCATAACTCACACATCTCCCGTTGCTCGTTCCACCTGTAGCTCACCATAAATGCTCTCGTCACGCGCTCCAAAAGCACAAAAATCTGTCTCGCACTCATTCCTTCAGTCCCTCTGGCGTGCTCATTGCACCACGAGAGGGGGTCCCCACCTCTTCGCTCTCTGAGCTTGACCCACTTTTGTGGACAGGACAAATGGGTGGCTGGGTCATCAATTCTTCATAGTGCGTTGGGCTCAGATATCCCAAAGAAGAATGGCGACGTTGACGATTGTAAAAGCATTCAATGTATTCAAAAATGGCGTGTTAGGCTAACGCTCGTGTTGGGAAGGTGATTCCAGAGATGCTTTCCCACTTGAGCGTGCTCCAGAACAACTCCCTAGGAGCTTTGTCATACCAGTTACCCGTTCGGCTCATGCTCACAATCAGGCCAGTTTGTGCCAGAACATCCTGATAGGCTGAACTGGTATATTGCGAACCACGATCAAAATGGTGCAGCAATCCTGGCTGTGGACGGCGGCGCGATACCGCCATCTCTCAGCCATGATGGACCAGCGTTTCATCTCGGTCTCAGGCCAGTGCCCAACCGACAATGGATCGAGAAAACACGTCCAGAATTCCTGCGAGATACAACCAGCCCTCATAGAAGCTGTGCGAAAAGGCTTCAGGGCTGGCTCGCGCCAAGCGGCGAGTCATTAAGCGGATCATACACGTATAGATCCAGTTTTCGGTACTTTCAGGCAGAAACTCATAATCTTTGCAGAGCCGACGACAAAAGGTAAGCCAAGCGAACCTGCGTTCGACAACCCACCGACGCGGAAGAGCCCCTCGGAACCCTGTCCGCTGAGGTGGGAGCGACGCCACTCAAAACGCAGATGGGCGAGATCATTGAGATCACCGATGGGAACCCACTCCCCACGAGGTTTCGGGGTATGTTGGACCACCTCAACACTCCAATGAAACTGTTCCTCTATCCATTTTCTGCCGAAGCCCGTGTAGCCCTGATCCACCCACACATGCGAGATACGAGGAAATTGCTCGTTCATTCTAGCAAACACCAATGGAACGGCTTCCCGTCTTGCAGGTTTGCTGGATGCACTTTTGCCCGCATAATCAGCCCTAGCGTATCAGTCACAATATGCCGCTTGCGACCGCTAACTTTCTTCCCGCCGTCATAGCCACGCTCCCCCCTTTTTGACTCGTTTTCATCGATTGACTATCGATCATCACAGCCGAAGGGGTTGCTTCTCGTCCCAGCTCGCTTCTCAAGCGCTCTCGCAAGGTAGTATGGATCTGCTCCACACGCCCGCCTTGCGCCAAATGCGGAAATAGTACCACACGGTGGACCAAGGCGGAAATTCATGGGGAAGCATCCTCCATTGGCACCCTGTACGTAACACATACCAGATTGCATTGACCACCTCACGCAGATCTGTGGTTCTTGGTCGCCCACCAGGCTTTGCTACCAGAAGCAACGGTTTAAGGATCTCCCACTCTTCATCGCTGATATCACTTGGATACGATCGCCTTCTCATTATATATCTCTTCTATCATCAATCATCCCTGTTACTTGCTCTTGTCTGCTCCTTTCTTCCCATTTTATCACAGGCCTCCTGGCTCTGCTGGCCTTTTCGCACAGCTTCTAGGTTCGCATCATCGTCATATCGGTGACCCACTTTTGATGAGGTGCCGTGGCCTGGAAATCTTGATTCAGAATATTCTCTGCTTTCTGGGCGGGGGGCTTGGCGTGTCGTCGTCGTTCTCACACGTCTGGAACGGGCACACAGGCCCTGCTCGCGCAGCAAGCGGGCCCACACGCTTGCGTGAGGAGCATCGATAGCCTTGCGCTTGCAGTTCCACCAGGATACGTGGGCTCCCATAGCTCTGCCAGCTGGCAGCATAAACATCCTCAATCGCCTGTTTTAACTCGCCACCTTTTCGCTGATGCTGACGCTCTCGGCGTCGGCGCCAGGCATAGTACGCACTCACGGACACGCCAAGCGTCGCACAAAGCCGCGTGACTGGCTCGTCTGCCTGTGCCTCGGCAATGCATTGATAGAGCATCGTTCGGGTTTCGAAAAGATGGCCAGCGCTTCGGACAGAATCTCTCCAAAACCTCTTGATCTTTGATTGGAACGAGTGTACTCTTCTTCTTGGAGAAGCTCAGTGGGGTAGCTCCCTGCTGGAAAAAATCCTGCAGAACCCTTCCACGCTTTGGAGTTCGACTCTTGAAAAAAACTTGGGGGGCGTGTGCGCACACCTGATATGAGGTTGAAGGCCATACTTCTCGTCCGAAGTTGGTAGAGGCACGCCCACAGGATCTCGCTTCTCCACCCAACATCGTCGTTGGTTGTCATGGAAGCAACAGGCAATGATGCCTGAAAGGCAGGAAGCGCTCATGTCACGCAAAACATCATCTCCAGATTCACTAGGAACAGTTCCCCTCCTGGCTCAAAAAACGCTGTACGTTGGCGTTGATATCGGCAAACGAACCCACGTCGCTGGCTTTCTCTCAACGACGTTGCTCGCTCGCCATCAGCGCTTTGAACATTGTCCCGCTTTCTCTTTTGAGAATTCCCGCGAGGGTTTCCGTTCGCTCATCGACCGCATCGAGACCTATGTGCCTCTTCTCCAGGTTCAGGTCTTACTTGAAGTGACTGGCCACTATCATCGAACCTTGATGCAGTATCTTCAAGAGCTTGATATTTCTGTCTATATTATCCATGTTCAGAAGCGGCGGGAAGGGCTTCTCAAATCGGATAAACGCGATGCGCTCGGTCTGGCCAACCAGCTTTACAATCAGCTAGAGAAAGGCATCCAGGTGGATGATCCTCTCCAGGCCGTTCGCCGGCTTGCGCCTCCGACTGAGGCCGCCGCCCAGTTGCGTGGAATGGTTCAGCATCACGCGGAGTTGGTCGTCGAGAGTACGCAACGCAAAAACAAGCTGACCGCAATCTGCGATGAACTCTTTCCAGAGTTTACCCGCCTCTTGCTCAATCCCAACTTACCAACAGCTTTGGCTCTGCGTTCCCGGTTTCCAACCCCTGCCCTCCTGTCCCAGGCTCGTTTCGCCGAGCTGCGCGAGGCACGAGGCAAAACCTGTAGCGTCTCCGATGCAAAACTGAGAGCCTTGCAGCACTTGGCCGCGCAGAGTATCGGGATCAAAGATCCTGCTCATAGTTATATAGTGTCACTGGCATTCAATGGCTATCATGTCACTACACATACTACTGTTTATACATATGGTGAACAGAGTAGTTCCATTACCTCTACATCAGGATCTTCGTCTGGTGCCACCATTGCACCATATTCGTTGACCACCATTGTATTACATTCCAACAGAGACTAAACGCATCGGATTCTCAGTAAAGAAAAGCCATTCCGCAGTTGTCATAACGTTACAACCACGAGATGGCTCTTCTCTTTCACTTAAAGCGATAGGTCATCATTAAACCAGAACTCGCACAACGCAAGCCATGGTATCTGGTTCAATGACATCAAAATTAGTTACTGGCGACGGCTACATCATCAACATAAAAATCAGTGGGATTCTGATTTCCGTTCGTGGCAACAAAGGCAATCTGCACGGTCTGACCTTTGTAGGCACTAATATCGAAAGATGATTTTTGCCAGCTCCCAGTCGTACTACCATCACTCAACTTTTGAGGTGTACTCAACACGGTGCCGCTTGTGCTGCGAACCTGGATAGAAAGATAATCAAATGAGTGTGTCGTCTCGGTCGTATTTACATACCAGTAGTAACTCAACACATCCGATGTACTGCTGGCTGGCAAAGTCACCGTCTGATAGATGCTATCCTGACAATTATTATATCCACAGAGATAGGCCTCATACGAACCAGTATGCGGATTGGAGGAATCAACAATCTCATATCCACCGATGGAACTTTCTACCCACGGAGAGCTACCACTCTCAAATCCACCATTCTGCAACAGATTACCTGTAGGAGTTGGCGTTGGTGTTACAGTGGGCTGGGGCGTTGGTGTTACAGTAGGCTGAGGCGTTGGCGTGCCGGTTGGGATTTTAGTTGGGGTTGGGGTTGGTCCTGGTCCTGTACTACCTAATGCCAACCATTCGGTTCCATTGGGGAAAAGAATATTATCCTGAGCAGCGGGATCATTCCAGCCATTGTAACAGGTATTGCCTGACGCACAGGTGCCGTCATCAATTGCTGAGCTATCACCCATTGCTAATACACGACCACTTCCATAAGTACTGCCAGAGAAGAAGGCTCCAGTCGTACCTGTATTTGAGGAACTGGCACGATAGATAATACCATGGGCGGCTGGATTGTCTGTTTTATTCAATGTTTCCGTGGTACCGTTGCGAATAATACTTCCCTGGGCAGTTCCAAATGGACCGCTTAAGAGAGGATCGCCATTTGGGGTATCATTGCTGGGATTTTCAGAAGCAATGTTCAACACATCAAATTGGATACCGAACACATCACTCTTAACCCCATTATTATTCATGAGGTCATTGAAAATTTTGAGCGAGTCAGAACCATCATTGTTACGATCACTACCATTGTGGTCAGCAATCATGAATAAGCCTCCACCATTTTTCACAAAGTTGAGGATGGCGGTTTTCTCACTGCTTGTAAAGAGCGTATTTGGCTCGGGAAGTACAAAAGCGTTGAAATTGCTCAGATCTTGAGCATTGCTGGTATTTCCATATGTGATCGCGCTGGTGTTTGTTTTGAGTGAATAACGGCCTGTCTTTTGCAGTGCCACACCCCAGGCGCTTATTCCTCCAGTCCAATCAGTTTCTACCTGAGGATTTGCATTCTGAGCCAGTGGATCTGGCTGGCTGGTGCTGATAACCCAGTCAGCATTACCCGCTGTTTCAGCATGTGCGTTATCAAACAGCACTTTGTAGGTGGTTGCAGCATGGGCAACTTGTGGCGACGACGATTTTGGAGCAAATAAAATGGTGCCCAGGCTAAAGAGAAAAATAAAGAGTATGACGAGGACCATTCGGAGACGTGCTTGTGGTTGCGACATAGCATCCCTTCCTTTTCGCAGTTATTTTTGACCCTTACACAATGAGCACATACGTCTGCTGACAACTATGTGCCATTAAGGTCGCTTCTTTTCGATCCCTGTTGTTGGCAGCAGACAGGAATCACCATGCGGAGATTTGTGACGAGCAAGAAACGTGTATAGCAAATGCTACACTATTTCTTCTATAAACAGTATAAATCAATTAGCACTAAAAATCACCATACAAAGAGGGCAATTTTTGAATGAACAACAAATTTAAAGCTTTTTTAATAAAACTATCCTGAATGGATATATAACTCTTAACAATTATCTTTGCTTTAGCACTTATCAAAAGCGCTGCTAGCATCAGAGGACAATTTTAATAGCACCTGAAAAGGTTATATGTGAGCATCTGACCGGATTTTATGCTGTAGAATATTTCTAAAATGAAATCCAGACGCTGTCTCTCACACCTCACAATCGGAATACCAACAGTCAACTATGGATGATAGTTATTTCACCATGACGAAGATCCAAGCGATAGAGCTAGATTTTTTTACCTGCTTTAAGCAACTATTGTATCTAAGCTTTGTAGAATGCATTAACACATGGGTATATATGTCACGAGGCGCCGTTTTCTACGCATCCATTATGCTGACATGGTTGACAAAGTACTTCATCATAAGGTATAAATTGGTAGAAATTAAATTGCCTACAATTTAATTTCTACCAATTTATACCTTATGATGAAGTGAAAATCAGGCCACATTAGTGTAACAGAAGACAGAGAGAAATAGCGGCATAGCATAGTTCGGTATTACAGAAAGGTAGCTAAAATAATGAAAGTTCTCTATACAGCAGAAGCAACCGTCCAGGGTGGACGTGATGGACAGGCGCGCTCGTCGGACGGCAATCTGGCCGTGAAGCTTAGTGTGCCAAAGGAGATGGGCGGTCCTGGAAGTGAGGGCACAAATCCTGAACAATTGTTTGCGGCCGGATATGCCGCTTGCTTCCAGTCCGCGCTGATGCTAACGGCACGTCGCCAGAAGGTTGATGCTAGTGCCTCAACAGTTACCGCTAAAGCAGGTATTGGACCGGTGGGCGAGGGCGCTTTTGGACTTGAAGTTGAGTTACATGTTTTTATCCCTGATGTGGATCAGGAAACCGGCGAGAAGTTGGTTGCACTCGCTCATCAGGTCTGCCCATATTCCAATGCCACTCGCGGCAATATTCCTGTCAGGCTGTACTTTGAAGAGCAGCCACTGGCCATCTACTAATATTGCTCCCAACATCAATAAAATGTGTAGCTACCATTCTGGATAGCTACACATTTTATTGATAATTTTTTCCTTGCGACAAATATAGCTTCAAATGATACGGCCAAACTATTCACATAGGACAGTATCCTTTACAGTTTTATTTATCACAAAGGTACTGCTTGCTTGCAAAAAAATGAGAAGCTCTGGCATACTAATAAAAGATACTATCTGCCTCCAGAGATATTGATTTAGCTTCAAATAAGGAGCACCACATGTATAAAGATACTCCTAAATTTCGTCTATTCATGTATCGGCAATATAGTCAGCAATATGGAGAATTAATTTCAGATGGAGACTATAGTCTCAATGAGAGGGTAAAGTTCGCTAATGGGAAGGCTATAGGAACTGTAACCTGGAAATATCTGAAGCGAGAGGCCGGCCTCATTTACGTACTTGAAGATTATTCTGGATTTCATTTCCAGGTCACAGCTAATGAAATAGTGAGCAAGGCTGAACCCGCGTAGACAACCTGAATACTATCATGACTGACTGTTCAGATTTGTTCCAATCAAGATGATTGGAACTTATTTGCTGAGCTTATGCAAACTCAATAACTCACCTTGTAGCTCCTGGAGTATCTGCTTAAATGTATCAATTTCATCGATCGCTTGCGTAATTGCTTCAAGCTCACAGTCGCCCCGCTCTTCAAGTGCATCTAGAATCACGTATAAAGAACTACTGAGTGATCCATCATGCAAACTCATCTGTACTATCTCCTGGAGAATCTTCTCACGCACAAGCATACGTTTATCATAATCCCTGCATCGTTGCTGCTCGTTCATGTTTTTCTCCCCTCTTCTTAAAGACATTTATAGCCGTTGTGCCTCAGCCCTTCTTGCAATTCTCATTCTTATGTATGTCCAGATCAATAGCCCGGGACATTTCCATTAGATTATCCACCTCATTGCATTATCTATGTGCTGATATATTTACAATCAATCGGCCAGCATCGCACTATCTTATCACAACCATCTCTTCATGGCACACGGCCTCTTTCTCGGAATCAACCACTTCAAATTGTCTCGATATGATCTCGGTTATCTGCCTGACTGCTTCGTTTCAACACACCTGATCAACGCAGCATAGCAAAACTGTAACAACACTTTCGCTATGTTTATACTTGTGTTTCAATAACCAATCGGGACAGCAAGAATGGAATATAATGAAACCTTGCTTGCCTCTACCGCGTACCAGACACTGTAAAGATTGCAAAGGTGTAAAGGGAGGATGAGAGAGAATATGAATACGACTATTAATGCTGCCGCCAGTGGACAATTCGAAATTGGCGGCGATCTTACCGTAAATCGTCTTGGCTTTGGAGCTATGCGCATCACAGGCAATGGTATCTGGGGCGAACCAGAGGATCGCGCAGAAGCGCTGCGCACGCTGAAGCGGCTACCAGAACTTGGTATAAACTTTATCGATACCGCGGATAGTTATGGCCCTGAGGTCAGTGAGAACCTGATCCATGAGGCACTACATCCGTATAAAGATATGGTTATTGCGACCAAGGGTGGTCTGACCCGCCACGGACCAGATATCTGGCCACCACTCGGTCGACCCGAATATTTACGTCAGTGTGTATTGATGAGCCTGCGCCGTTTGGGTGTGGAACGCATCGACCTGTGGCAGTTGCATCGTATTGATGCTAAGGTGCCTCGCGATGAGCAGTTTGATGCCATCAAACAAATGCAACAAGAAGGCTTGATCCGGCACGTGGGTCTCAGTGAAGTCAATGTTGAGGAAATTCAGGCCGCACAAAAGTTCTTTAAGGTGGCCACTGTACAGAATATGTACAATCTGGTGACCCGTCAGAGCGAGGAAGTACTCGATTATTGTGCCAGCAACAATATTGGCTTTATTCCCTGGTTCCCACTGGCTTCAGGAAATCTGGCCCAGCCTGGTACACTCCTTGATACCATTGCGAAAAAGAATGACACCACTCCCAGCGGAGTAGCCCTTGCCTGGATACTCATGCGCAGCCCGGTAATGTTACCAATTCCTGGCACTGGTAAAGTAAAACACCTGGAGGAAAATGTCGCGGCAGTAAATATTAAGCTGAGCGATGAAGATTTTAAGCAGCTTGATCTCCAGGGCCGTAAAGAACAAAAAAGCTAAATAGCAGAGTCTCTATGCCAGAAATCTGGCATCTGCATGAGTTATCCCGAATTTTGAGAACGGACGTTCAACCCTTGATGGAAGGCTGTTGAGGGTTGAACATTCCAGGCAAATAAAAATACAGGTCGGATCTCTTGAAAGAAGCGGCTTAAAGCCCATCTGAGACGATAGATGGGAACTTTCGCTTCTTTCTGCTTTTTCCCTGTTCGATGACAATACTCACGGAAAATCCATGTAATGATATCTCTGTAATCATCATCTAAAAGATGCAAAAGCAATGAATGGACGAGCGATATGATATGAAAAAACTTGTTACGCTTCTCCTTCTTCCAGATGCGAATCGTTTCAATCGCCAATTCACTTTTTTCATAGCGAAACACGGTTTCTACTTGCCATCTTCTGCAGTAGGCTTTGTAGATCTTCCATGCTTGCTCTTCCGTCTCAATACATCGATTCGTCACTAAATACCATAGTTCTCCTCCTCTTCTTACAATCACAACCCATAATGTTTCTGAATAGGATGCATGTCGTACCTTCATCCAGGTAATCCCTGTCTTGCGATTCTCATGCTTTACTGCATCCCAAATCATACGATGATCTCTTGATCTTTTCTTCTTTCCTAATTGACCTAATGAGTTCTCTTCCCCATTTTCATCAAAAAAATGATGCCCTTTCTTCCATCGAATCACGAAATCAACGTGCCGCCTCCACATCATCTCTAACCATGGACCACCAGCGTATCCCCGATCAAACACGTGCAATACATTTCTTCCCCACTCCCTCGCTACTTTCGCTAACATTTTTTCCTCTTCCTCTTTGGTCGTTTGAGCATCTGGACCTCTTCTACTTCAAAAGTCCATCATTGCCAGTGATGGCTTCCCTTTCTCTCCTACAACCACACACGCTGTCCACTCGTATCCTTGCACAATGATCGGTTTTCCTCCTGGCTGATTAAATATTCCCTTCCGTGATTTTTTTCGCCTTGCTGCTTTACTTGACCGAACTGCACACAAATCTTCTGCTTTTTGGCTCTCTGGCTTTTCTATCTCACTTCCGTCCCAAACGACGAGAATCTCCTCTCCCTCTCTCTTTAACTCTTCATATCGCTCTTGGGCCTGATTCCATTGGAAGATCCTGATCAGCTCTTCACTCCATTTTTCCGATGTGAGCAGGCGATGAATCCTCTTTTCTCCTGCTGTCGCTTGTCTCCCGCTGAGCATGGTTGACCCTAATTCGCTGACCATCAATCCTGTTGACTGATTTCTAGCTTCGATAATGGTTCGGATCAGCTGGAAGAATGTCCGCACTAGCCGCTTATCCACATACGCGTCTAGCGGCCTGGCAAGCGGCTCCAGATATTCTTCCATCAAGCTGGTAACTCGCTGCAATTTTTCCTGCGCCTCTTGCCGCTTTGTTCCTGCTATGGCATACTTGAGTGACATCGATGTTCAAAGACCTCCTGCTTGCGTTTTTTTTTGGTAGTGCAAGTATAATTCAGGAGGTCTTTGTTTTCTTCTTTTCACCCCTTTTTTCTTACTCGAACACATGTTCTCAAAATTCGGGATAACTCATGGAAGTTATTTCACTCATTTTACTTGTACGATTTAGGATGAATTACTGGTGCAATTTGATCAATCCGGTTAGTCCAGATTCCAGCATCATAGCCAGTCGGAAGGTTTTTGAGGTCACCTGGCGTATCGAAACCACTTGAGAAATCCTGGGTCCCATTCCCTTGGACCAGGACAACACGTGTATTGTGAGCGTCCATACGATCCAGAAAGCGATTAGGCCAGCCCCAGAGCCATGGGGCAACTTTATCTGGCAATTGCAATTCTATATTTCGACAGGCAGGTGGCACATAGCCAGTCCATCCGATGGCAACATATTGCAGCACACAATTCTGGATGATCGCTTTTGAGACCACTCTCATCTGAGGAAGTTGCTGATGCACAGCGTCAATTGGTTGGTCTCCTCCTTCAACTGTCAGAAGCTTTTGAAAAGGCGCGGGTAGTGCAGAAAGGATATCCGCCAGCCGTACTCCTTCCTGATAATTGTCACTTTTGATATCAACACGCAATGGTCGATCAGGAAATGCTTTCAGTACTTCTTCAAGTGAGGGCATCAAACCAATGCCTTTGCCACGAAAAGGAAATGTTTTGCCTCCATCAGCGGTATATCCGTAGCCAATATCAAGTTTTTGCAATTCCGCTAATGTGTATGTAGTGGTTACGCCTTTCCCGTTGGTTCGGCAATCAAGATTCCAGTCATGGAAGACGGCAAATTTTCCATCTTTGGTTGACTGCACATCAAATTCAACAACATCGGCTCCAAGCTTAAATGCAGCATCCATTGATGCAATAGTATTTTCCAGATATGGATGTGCGGGCGGAAGCATACGCGCAGCGACACAGGTCTGGTTGGTCAAACCTTTTGTAATATATGGTTGCGAAAGTGCTCCATTTGCCACTAAAAATGGTCTCCCAGTCCGCTCTTTGACAAAAAGAGGACCATTATTCAAAAAAATAAAGATTACGAATAACATCAGGCAGACTAGGATGATCCTGAGAATTTTTTTCCTGTTCGGACGTTGCTTTTTACCAGTGGCGGTCTTTTCCATGCCGTTATAGAGACCTTCTTCCATGATTTTTGTGGCTCATCGATCGCTTATACATATTCTTCTTGGCCCAATAGGATATACTGGTCAACCAGACTCCGCGATAATATTAGCACATTGGTTTGCTTTCCCTGCTTTCGTGCAGCGCATGAATAGCCTCTCTGATACCGTAATATACAATGACCAGGGAGGCAAGGGGATCAGCCCACCACCAACCAAAGAGTGTATTAAGAACAATACCAAGCAGGACAGCTCCGGCAAGATAGGCATCAACCAGCGTTACACGCCCTTCCGTGAGTAACACTTCATTTTGCAATTTCTGTCCGATTATTCTTTTACCGGAAGCAAGTAGAAGCATAACGATAAAGGTTGCAGCCATCCAGACAATACCGCCAGTGGACGATACTGCATGCGTCCCAGTTATAAATGTGTAGAATAATTGCGCGATAATATATACCACCAGAGCAATAAAAGCACTCCCGATCAGTCGGAGCGCTAATCGCTCACGGTTCTGGTTGACCCCGGTGAGTTGCCAGACCACCACCATCGAGGCAAAAATTTCAATGAGCGAATCGAGTCCAAAACCCGCCAGAGCAACCGAATGAGCCATATAGGCTGCAGTCACCACGATAAATACACCAACTACATTCCAGCCAAGCGTCATATATTCCAGCCAGAGCCCTCGTTTGAGCAGAGATGTTTGCTGCAAAAAAACCTCCAATGATATTAAAAAATACGATCAATAATGATATATTAAAAAATGACGAAGCCTGCGTCAAGAAGCTTTTCCTGTCATGGACACTGCACGCATTAAAAAAAACCATGAAATTTTACGAATTAAAAAGAGAGGTGCTGTATGAAATTCGCGATTCGACCTGCTTCTAATGATGACATTGAAGAACTGATTCAATTATCTTTGTTAGCCTGGGCTCCAGTTTTTATCTCCTTTGAGCAAGTCTTAGGCTCAAAAATCTATTCATTGCTCTATCCAGATTGGCAGAAACAACAGAGCGAAGTGGTTAAGCACTTTTGTAAAGATGATGAGAAAACCATAGTCTGGGTGGCTGAACTAGAGGGAATAATTGCTGGATTTATAGCCTACACATTGAATATTGAGGATAAAAGCGGTGAAGTGGAATTACTTGCAGTGCATCCTGAATATCAAAACCGTGGCATAGGTACTCAATTGAACAAATTTGTGCTGGCAAAGATGAAAGAAAATGGCATTAAATTAGCTGTTGTGGGTACAGGTGGTGATACAGGTCACGCACCTGCGAGAACAACGTACGAGAAAGCTGGCTATACGCCTTGCCTCTGGTTCGTTATTATCAAGCTTTGTAATAGCAGATACCCATCAGGTACGCATACCTTTGATGGCAACAGTGATCAATGTATGAGCCAGTTCCTCTGCATCAATAATGTCGGATTTTAGCAGGTCGTCAAAATCTGTATGGAAAACCTGGAACAGCATGCGTACCAGAACTGGTGTAGAGAGTGTAGCATCTATGCTGCCTTCGGCTTTGGCTTGCTCAATCAGTTGTGACCATTGCGTGGCTAGCCGCTCCCTTTGGGCCTGGTAAATAGGATTTTGCAGCACGACCACGGGTGCCAGTTCAATGTTAATGCGCCGCATTGCTGCACGGCGCTCCAGGCTTTTGCGCAGGATCGTTTCCAGGCGCTCCAGCGCGGAGGCAGTGGACTCAAATTCTGGTGTGAGTTCTGCTTCAATCATCTTCATCCCACGCACAATCACGCCAATCGCCAGCGCTTCCTTGGAGGAAAAATGCTGATAGATGGTCATTTTTGCCACCCCAACACGCGCAGCTAGCTCATCCATATTCATTTTTTGATAGCCTTGCTCCAATAATAGTTGGTAGGCGGCCTCCAGGATCACGTCCTCGCGTAATGCTCTCTGCTTCTCACGAAATGATTTCACTATTTTATACTCTCCGTATAAATTTAGACTTGACGCATAAAAAATAAACTGTTAGTATTTATTATAGCAAGGTAAGTAAGCTTTGAACAGTCCTTACAAAAACAGGGACAGCACTTCAATAATCCTTGACCGATCAGAGTTAGGAGCAATATCCTATGCACATTCTTCTTCTTGGGGCCACAGGACGCGTTGGCTCGTTTGCGATCGAGTACGCACTGGCAGCCGGACATCATGTAACAGCGCTCGCTCGTAATCGTGCCAAAGTCCAGCACGCCTCCTCTAATCTTGTCGTTGTAGAAGGTGATATCTATCAACCACAGTCCTTTATCGATCAACTCCAATCACAGCAGATCAATGTACTGATTAACGTGGTTGGCGGTGATGTTTTTAAGCCATCTACAGTGGTAACAGATAGTGTGCAGGCTGGACTGACAGCAGTACAACAGCTCAAAATTCCGCGCTATCTGGGCATTACTGGCGTTGCGGAAATGACTGCCTGTGGACTGGGCGGTTCTATCACTGGCGGCTTATTACGGCGCTCGCCGCTTCGCCATGCCGTTCGTGATCATGATCATGCCTGCGCGCTGGTCAAAGCCTCTTCAGTAGATTGGGTACTGGCTGGCTGTCCTTATATCCGTGACGGTCGGCATACAGCCAGCTATAAGGTGGTACCGGACTGTTTTCCCGGCGGCTTCAAAATCATTTCACCCGCAGATGTGGCCAATTTCTTGCTTAAAGAGGCTCAGGAAAAACGTTATAGCAAACAAATCGTCGGCATCTGGAATTAAACGTTGTCAATTCAATAGCCGCGTCACCACCAGATAACACTGGTTTATATCGCGCGTTTTTAGATCAGTGTGCGAGATACAAAGGGAGAGCTACCGCCCCATCCAAATGGCCTTATCCTCCCCCTTCAGCAGGCTCAGCATACTCACACGCTGCTCGAACAAGGCTCAGTTCACGGTCATATCGTCCTGGAGATCTAAAATGTTTTATCACCAGTCAACACGGGCTATATTCCACTATCTTCAGGCTATAGGAAGAGTGGCCCGCGTTGTGTTCGTTACATCAGCAAAATGATCTTAGATGGCTCTCACTTCTTCAGCTTCTGCAGTCTGCTTCAAGTATGCATTTCTTATTAACAACTGTTTCTTCATATACTGCGTCAGGAATAACATTTCGGCCAGACGTCCCAGGACCCCTAAGGGGGCTCGAAACCGAAATTCATCAATCATTAATGTACCCTCTGACTGTGGCACAAATTCATGGCTATGTTTTATTTCGTGAAACGCGCCTTTGACCATTTCATCTGTAAAACGTGTGGGACGCTTATAGACGGTAATCTCTGAGGTGAGGTGCTGCCGAATACCAAAATGGGTGGCTTCCCAGGTCACGGTATCTCCCAGTTTCATCATGCCGGACGTTACTCCGGCAACCGGACGTTCATGACTCTTAGAGAGGGATTGACTATGGGCATCGACGTTTAAGGAAAGATCAAAACAACGTGCTGCCGGGGCTTGAATGAAAGTTTCTAAGTGTATCAGTGCCATTATTGTCACCTTGCTTCCTGGCAGGATTGCTCGTTGTCTACCACAACTAATTGCTATGTATTACTAGAAACAAGTAATCCTATAAGTATTATAGGCTCCTTACTATTTTATAGCAATAGAGATAACATTTCAGCAAAAAATTCGTGGCAAACCCAACATCGCATACATTATCATCATCTTTTTACCAGATCACCGATCTATGCTAGTGCAATCCGAATAGTGCTTGCAGGAGCCATAAACTTATCATCCCCGTACCAACTGTCAACAGGACATTTTTGGTGCGCCACGCGATGATGATCGCGATAATTCCAGCCAGTAAACGGGCATTATTCAGGGCAAGTGCCAGTTGCCCTTGCTTTAAGAAGAGGTCTGGTAGAATCAGGGCCGAGAGCGCGGCTACAGGCACAAAGCGTAATGCTTGCTGCAGCAATGGTGCCAGGCGCAACTTTCCTGTAGAGCCAATAAAGGAAAGGCGTGTGGCGAATGTCAATAATCCAATCACGATAATCGTTATCCAGATGATTTGCTGTGGCATACTTCTTCTCCCTCTTCACTCATAGCATGATATTTTTTACTGCGCTTTTCCATGAGCAAACCAACGGCGATGCCGGTGAAGATAGCAGCGACAATACTAAGCTTCAGCGGTAATGCTACAAAAGCCAGGGCGGCAAGGCCCGCTGCCAGAGCGGCGGCAGTATTTGCGCGATCTTTGAGGGCTGGCACCACCAGGGCAATAAAGGTCAGTGTCGATGCAAAATCCAACGACCAGCTGGCGGGAATCTGCGCACCCAGGAACACTCCCACTGCTGTACTCAGTTGCCAGCCAGTCCATAGCGTCAGTCCGGCACCAAAGAAATACCAGTGCTTATAATCGGACTCAATCTCTGCCCGTTGATAGTGCTGCATCGTTACCGCATAAGCCTCATCTGTAAGTAGGTATGCCAGCACGATCTTCCAGCGCCAGCCCAATTTCTGGACATGCCTGGCCAGCGATGCACTATAAAGCATATGTCGAATATTAACGATAAATGCAGTCAGGACGACCACCAGTGCCGGTGTTCCTGCCGCCACCAGTTGAGCAATGATAAATTGTGCGGAGCCAGCAAAGACCACAAGGGACATAGCCTGCGCAATTCCAGCTGGAATTCCAGCTCCCAGCGCTGAAACTCCATAAATCATGCCAAACGGCACGCCCCGAGCAAAATAGGCAGCTCTGCACGTGCGCCGCTCCAAAATTCTGAAGATCTTGTACTCATACCTCCAGTATAAACACATACACACACATAAATATTGTCTGAAATTGCTCTTTTTTGAGTTGTCTGAAAAGGAGAAGGTGAACCGCTAACCTTTATAGCGACCCGGTGATATGCCCACAATGCGCTTAAAGTGTCGGGTCAGATGACTCTGATCAGCAAAGCCTACCTGTTGGGCAGTCTCTGCGATTGGAACACCCAACCGGAGCAGGTTTCTGGCTCTCTGTACACGAATCTGCGCTTGATAGGCGTGCGGTGGTAGGCCTATCTGTCTGCGAAATGAGTGCAACAGATAAAAAGGGCTGACATAAAACTGTTGCGCCAGTTCTTTTAATGAGATATTCTCTGCGTAATGCGCCTCTAAATATTCTCTGATCCGCTGCGCACGTCCCTGATCATTGGGGAGCGCTTTCTGCCGGGGATGATCATCAGCATAGCGTACGATCAATTGTGCAAATGTCCACAGTAAGCGGGACTCGCGCTCTAATGAGGAGGCAGATTCTTCAAAGCTTTGATGCAGAATCGCGATCTGCCGCGCCAGCTCTGGATCATGGACCACGGGCTCGGGAAAGAATGGAACATCATATGGCTTGCCCACGATCTGTCGGGCCGCCTCTTGCAAAATGGAAACATCAGGATAAAGCACCCGATACTTCCATCCTTCTTTCTCGGCAGCCGATCCTGTATGTATCTCACCTGGATTCACCAGAAAGATACTACCTTGTGGCGCTATATGGTTCGCATGACGATACCAGAACTGTTCGGTTCCCTGCTCAATGATTCCCAGCGCATAACCTTCATGCATATGCGGCACAAAAGTATGCGTGACATATCGCGCCCGCAACAACTCCAAACCCTGCACCGCAGGATCACGCCAGAACTTCGCCTGCTCGCCAGCACGCATCCCAACACTCCATTCAAAAAACTATCCAATTTAATACCCACCTCTACATAATACGATCAGAAATGTCAGGGTAGTCACACAAACGCGATATTGCTGTATTTTTCCTTGAAGATTATTTGAGCCTCTCTGAGAGAAGTTGTCTTATTCTCAGCGTAATACATATATGCTTTCCTATAAATTGGTGTATCATCCTTTACAAGATATACAAGCAAGCTTATAATAGTGAGTAAAACATAACCTTACCCTTATATAGCCTCTATTTCTATACGTTATTCTACACCTATACAATTTTATAGCTTTTGTCATGACGATAAAATGAACGCGAAGGAGACGCAGGTATGCCGCCAGAAGAATTGATCGGTCAGTCGCTGGGAAATTACAGCATTCTGAGATCTATTGGTCAGGGCGGTATGGCAACTGTGTTTCTGGCTACAGATACTCATTTGCAGCGGGAAGTTGCTATTAAAGTGTTCAGCCCACGCTCACATGACAACGAGACCTTTATGCGCCGCTTCGCCCGTGAGGCAAAGGTGGTGGCTCGCCTTGATCATCCAAATATTCTAGCGATCTATGACTATGGTGAACAGGATGGCATCGCTTACTTTGTCATGCCCTACCTGACACACGGATCTTTACATGAGCATTTACAAAAACAGAAAATGTTGCCGATCGCAGATGCACTTAAGATAATTATTCCAATATTACATGCACTACAATATGCACATCAACACAATTATATTCACCGCGATATCAAACCCGGTAATATCCTTTTTAAGGACGATAACACCCCTGTCCTGGGTGATTTTGGGCTCGTTAAATTTATCCGTGATGAGGCAACCACCGACGCACTTGTCTCTGCTGAGATCACACGGACTGGCGACGTTAGCATTATGGGCACCCCTCAATACATGGCACCTGAGCAGATTCAGGGAAGGGCCAGTCGAGCAAGCGATATTTATAGTGTTGGTGCTGTACTCTATGAAATGCTTACCGGGACCCCACCCTTCTCAGCAAAGAACACGATCCTACTATTAAGCAAGCATCTCTATGAACAACCACATCCACTGAGATCGCTCAATCCCTCAATTCCACTTGAACTTGATCGGGTGGTGTCACGAGCACTGAAAAAAAATGAGGCCGAGCGCTATCCTACTCCCGATGCTTTTATTGCTGCACTGACAGATATGGCATGGGAAAATCAAACGCCTCACACAACGTCTACTCCACTGCTGAAACCATCCGAAGAGGAGCCGACCACACCGCTGATGACAACCCACATGCAGTCTTCTGACGAGTATCGTACGGTGTATCGTCCCGATACGGTAACAGGCAACGAGCTTGCTGGAGCCGCGAAACACAATCCAACACCCTCACTTCCAGCACAGACAGAGAGGAGCCGGCCGCGGCGTTTATGGACGCTGCTGATAGCGCTGTGCCTTGTACTGGTCGTATTCGCTTCGCTGGGCACCTGGTATCTTAGAATGCAGTCAGGCCCGGCCGCTATAATCAAAAGCACATCAACACCTGTAAAGACGACAAGAACAACCTCTAAAGCAACTGCAACT
The DNA here is from genome assembly GCF_008974265.1 of Dictyobacter vulcani. Taxonomy (GTDB): domain Bacteria; phylum Chloroflexota; class Ktedonobacteria; order Ktedonobacterales; family Ktedonobacteraceae; genus Dictyobacter; species Dictyobacter vulcani. The sequence goes on along the minus strand of NZ_BKZW01000003.1, from coordinate 696,678 downwards.
GCTAAAGATTCAATTGTCGCGGCGACACTGCCAACCTATGAGACCAGTTGTCCATCCACTGGACAGGTACGCAAGCCGACTCTTCTAAACCTTTCTAAACGGGGTAACGATCCGCAGTTGATCTATTATTCGCATTTCTATGATGCGATCAATCAGAAGTATTCAGGGGCACTGGTCCGCTATTCAGCGACCAATAGCAATAAGGTGACCTTGCTACAATCCGATAAGTTTTCAATCGATCAAGCGGTATTGTCTCCGGATAAGCAATGGATCCTTTTCTCAACCTCTGTCAGTGGCCAGCCTGCAAAGCTACAGATGTTGCGCATCGATGGCCAGGGACTTCAGACTCTGTACTGCACCTCTGATCCAGTCCAGATAAACCAGCTTTCCTGGTCTCATTTTGATGAAGTTGAGACGGGTCACGTTTTCTTTGACACCTGGTCGAATGCTATACCCCAGCCTCCACTTCCATCCCAGGCATATCAACTGGACATTCAGCATGGCACACTGATCCAGGAAAAGCTAGCGATGCAGAACATTAACCAGGTTATTCCTATTGGCTGGTCAAGTAGCACAAGCGTCTATCTTAAGGGGACAGATAACAGTGTCTATCTCTATACGCTTGCAACCAATGGAAAACCTGCACAATCAAAACTCATTCATCGTGGCTCAAGCTGCGATAGCTACTCACAAAATGCTACTACCAGTATGCAGGACCTGATTATGAGCCATTGTATTGGCATGGGCAACGGTAGTTGCAGCGGTGGATGTTCCAATAGCGGCCCTAGCACCATCACAGACCTCAATACCAATACCACGCTCTATACATCTCAGGATCAGGCAATTGTAGCTATTAACGCAATCGGAAACGGCGCATATTTAACACTGGTAAGAAATATCAATGCAGCCCGGGAAAGCCCGGACAATGGACTATATCTTCTTGATCAAGATCACCATTTAACCAGCATTCGCAAAAATGATGGTTCAACCTTTTTCTTCTCACAACAATCTAATCTGGATATCTTCTGTAGTAGTCAGTATGACTGTCCTTATTATGCACTACGGCTGGGCTCAACACAGGCCGTGGGTATGGATCAACTAGCGTTTGGCCCGACCAATGGCAATGGTCTGACACCTTTTGCCCAGTCCCAAACTGCCAGCCTGAGCATCGCTGGCTGGACACAGGATTAGTCCCTCCACTCCATACCGGTAGTCCTCGCGGCTGCCACCAGTTCCCGTCCGAGCAGGCTCACCCTATCCAATCTGCTATATAATACAGAGGCACCACGTTATGTGGCATCTAAAATGTCATACACACCATTGAAATGAGAATGAAGAAATGAGAATTGTAATTCCTGACGATTACCAGGATGCTGTACGAAATCTTGATTGCTTTAGTAAACTGGCTGGACATGAAGTGACTGTCTATCAGGATAGTGTAGAGGATGTGGAAACACTGGCGGCACGTTTTCAGGATGCAGAGGCCCTGGTGCTGATCCGAGAACGTACGGCGATCACTGAAGATCTGCTCGCTCGACTACCAAAACTAAATTTTATCAGTCAGACTGGCCGAGGCATCCCGCATATTGATGTCGATGCCTGTACACGCCATGGTATTCCAGTCGCGGTTGGCGGTGGCTCACCTTATGCTACGGCCGAACTCACCTGGGTCTGGTCCTGGCCGCTTTGCGCCATATTCCGCAGGAAGTCGCCAGATTGAAAGCGGGACAATGGCAAAAGACCCTGGGACTTGGCTTACATGGTCGCGTGCTGGGTGTGTTTGGCTATGGCAATATTGGTAAACTGGTGGCCAACTATGGTCGAGCCTTCGGCATGCAGGTACTGATATGGGGACGTGAGGGTTCCCTGTCCCGCGCTCAGGCCGATGGCTTCGCCGTCGCTTCCAGTCAGGAAGATCTATTTTCTCAGGCCGATGTGTTAAGCCTGCATGTCAAAATGGTGCCTGAGACACGAGGCATCGTCAAAGCCAGCGATCTGGCACGCATGAAGCCTACAGCCCTGTTCGTAAATACCAGCCGAGCAGCATTGATCGAACCTGGTGCGCTGGAAGAAGCGCTTCGTGCTGGTCGGCCTGGCAATGCCGCAGTCGATGTCTATGAAGTCGAACCTCTAACTGCATCTCCATTGCTACAGATGGATAATGTGGTGTGCACGCCCCACTTGGGCTATGTCGAGAAAGATTGCTATGAAGTCTATTTCGATGCCGCCTTTGATAACCTCGTCGCGTTCACAGCAGGAAATCCACTCAATATCGTCAATCCACAGACACTCACCAGAAACTAAACAAGCACATCCACTATCATTCAAAACCTCAGACCAGGGCTGTGTGCCCTGGTCTCTTGCTGGACAAGCCGAATCCGTCTAACCTTATTGCTCGTTTGCCAGTTGCGCTAACTTCTCGTTCACAATAGTAAGCAGATAAGCCATCTTCAGTTCTTGCGCCAGTTCAGCAGCGCGAGCAAAATGTTCACGGGCTTCGACAATTTGTCCTTGCCTGGATGCGATATCGCCATGTGTAATCAGTGCATGTAGAAGATAGGTTTGCAAACCCATCTCGCCAGCCAGTTGCTCAGCACGCTGACAATATTCCAGCCCGCGGATCAAATCACCTTGCTCAATATAAATATCGCTCACCAGCAACAGCGCAGGAGGAAGCCCCCGCTTAAAACACATCTCTTCGCGTATTTTCAATGAATGTAAAGCATAGTATAAACGCTGCTCACCTTCGGTATGATCCGTCAGATGGCGCATAGCTTCAGATGTAGCCCATTTATTTCCATACTGCTCAGCAAGTGCTAATGCTTGCTGATAGTAGTTTTTAGCCTCTTCCAAAGGCTTCTCCCGATCATAGGTAAGGCCGGCATAGAAGAGGAATTCAGACAGATGATAAAAATCTCCAATCTTCTTACCCAGGGCGGATGCCTGCTCGAAGTAATCTCGTGCCCTGCTATAGTCACTTTCTGCCCCAAGCAAGTTATGATAATAGAGCGTCTGGCCGGTCAGATAGTATGCCATGGCAAGCGCCTCCTCGTCCTGCAGATTTTGTGCTCCTTGCTGCGCCTGCTGGACCACGGAATGCATCAGGTCTTCATCATGATTAGTGAGGAAGTAATACTGGATCAAAAACTGTCCATAACGCAACAGGAATTTCACGCGCTGCTCAGACTGTACTTCCTGGTCTATCAGCAGTGTTTGCGCACATTGCCAGATCTTCCTTGCCTCATCAATACTCCCCTGGAAATAATATGCCTCCGCGATCTCGCTCAAACTCCGCAACACGGTCGCATAACGCTCAGTAATCGCTTCATCAGTTAAAAACATAGCTTCTCAATACCTCTTTATTTACATATATGCTCACCTTGAGCACACTTTAGCAGTGTAAAGCCAGAGGAGACTGAATGCATCACCTGAAAGCGTGATTGCCAGGTTACATAAAATATTGTTTATAGTATATGCAACTCACGGGCATGCGTGACTGCTTGAATACGGTTGCGCACCCCCAATTTACCATAGATATTGCTCAGATGCGTTTTGACTGTGTTCAAACCAATAATCATTTTCTCAGCCATTTCCTGATTGGAAGAACCTGCAGCCAGGAGCCGCAAGACCTCCAGTTCGCGCTTACTTAATTGCTGCGTAACAACCTGTGGGGTATCCTGATTAGCAACCTCATGCTTGCAGGATTTGAGCAGACGATTAAGATAGCCAGCTATATTGGGTGGCGTTGGGAGCATCCTTTGTTGATAGGTCCGACGCAATTTCTTGAGCAGGACCGCTACTGGCATTCCCTCGTCACTAAAAGTGCGCAGGTAGTTCTGGGGCTCAGCCAGGATCAGGGCTTCCTCTAGCGTCTTTAAAGAGCTTTCGTGCTTTCCTTGCAACTCATAAATACGGGCCATGCTCAGAAGAAAACGGATAACATCACCATAGCGTTGCTCATGCCTGGCTTGTGCTAACAGGCGATCCAGAAGATGAAGAGCAGAATCAAACTCGTTGCGCACTATTAAGGCCTGAGCCAACAAATAATATTCATCCTTATCTACAGTTTCTGGCTCGTCTGCAGGATTCAGGTTGCTTTCTTGAGCCCAGCATAACAAGGGATTAAAATTACCCTCAATAGCATTCAGGTGCGCCCGCACTTCCCTCAGGAAATCGTGTCCCCGTGTGAAACTGGCCTGTCTCACCAGATTTTCTGCCTCATTAAACAGCGACCATACATCCTCAGACTCGCCACGGGCATGCATGATATAAATTAATCCAATATACCCAAGCAACCAGATCTTTACATCACCTCCCTACTGGCCCAATGCAATCCCTTGCCGTGCATGACGCTCCGCAGCGTCCAACTCGTCCCATTCATAATATATCTCTGCCAGACCTACATGCACAAATCCTAGCGGCGGTATATGTTCCTGCCCTATCTGGCGAATCCGCTCAAGGCTCTCTTGATAGAGTCTGTGTGCATAATACAGCCGACCCTGGCTTACATAAAGATTTGCCAGAGAACGCACTGCCAGTAAGGCAGCCCGTAGATTTCCACAATCCCAACTCAGATTAATCGCTACGCGGAAACTCTCTTGCGCAACCCACATCTCTCCCAGGAGCATACTCGTCGTACCCATACTAAGAGCTACCTCGCCACGCATATAGTGATCGCGCTCGCCAAGGCAATCCAGGGCTTGCTGTGAATATTCAACACTCTGCTGAATCTCGCTCTGATAGATAGATATGCGCGCCCGAATGGCTGCTATCTCTCCATGTAGCTCTCTCGCTTCACCAAGATCAATATCGTTACCTTGCAGACTATGTTCGGCAGAGCATAGATAGTGTTCAATTGATGCAGGATAAGCGGTATGCAGTGATACCCAGGACATAAAGATACAGAGACGTGGACGACTACATACAATTTCTGACGGCAAAGCACACAGCCAGTCAGACAGAATCAAAATTTCTTGCTGCATCAGCAGACTACGTCCCTGCTCCTCAATAAAGTTGGCTGCCTGCACAAAATCGCCTGCCTGCACTGCATGCGCGATAGCTTCTGCTGGTTGATTGTTCTGCGCATACCACATCGCAGCCCGGCTATGTAAAATCTTCGCCTGTTCAGGATAGACCTGTTCCAATTGTGTCCGCAAGAATTCAGCAAAGAGGTGATGATAGCGAAACCAGTTCTGGGGGTTATCAAGTCGCGTTAGAAAAAGATTCGCTCGCTCCAGGTGGTGCAAAATATCCTGGCTACCCGTTTGCAGTGTGACAGCGTTGCATAACACGGCCTGCAAATGTTTCAGAATCGAGGTATGCAGCAGAAAATCACGTACCTGAGCAGACTCACGGGCCAGTACCTCGCTAGCAAGATACTCAAAAATAGCTTGCTGATCCCCATCAACAACAGACGGATAGGTAGCATTTATCGACCCACCTCTATTCCAGGCTAATATTGTCAAATAGAGGCCAGTTACCCAACCTTCTGTTTGTTCCAATAATTGCGCAAGCTCCTCTGATGTAATCCGACGCTCAGTTAAACTCTGTATGAAAGATTCAGCTTCCTCACCACTAAAACGTAGCTCATTAAAACCTAGCTCCATCAATTGCCTCCGAGCACGCAAACGGGCTAGCGGTACTGGCGGCAAGGAGCGACTCACAATGACTATATGCAGTCTATCTGATGCATGTTCCAGTAGAAAAGACACACTCTCGTGTACTTGCTGATTGGTCAACGTATGGTAATCGTCCAGCACCAGCATCACATCCTCAGGCAATGTCCCCAGAGCATTCACTAACGGAATCAAAAAGGATTCCATGTTCCCGCTTTGTAATGTCGGTAGCAAGCACAAAAGTTGCCCCGCCAGCACTGGATAAATCTTTTGCATGGCGGCCAATACATAGTGCCAGAAATGGGTTAGCTCGTTTTCATCTTTATCTAACGAAACCCAGGCTATAGGAATAGAAAGATCTTGCAGCCATGCACTGACGAGAGTGGTCTTGCCTGAGCCTGCTGGACCTGTAATCAGAAATAGTTTGCTGGCGGCATGCTTTCTCAAGCTGTCGATTAAGCGTGGTCGGGCAATAAGTGCGGATGAGAGTGTTGGCGGGGTTATCTTTGTGGTGAGTAGAAATTGTTGCGCAGGCGTTCCAGTAATCGGTGGATTCTGAGGATGTATTGTATGCAGCAAACCAGCAATTTCGGTCAGGCGAGCCAACGATATTTCCTCGCTTTTACCCAGATAGGCGGTCCTCAGCAAACCCTGCTGGCGACGATACGCATACCAGTACCAGCCTGCAAATCGCTGCTCCTTGCGAGCGGTAAATTTACCAGACGAGGAGGTAAAACGGAAAACGCTATGTTCGGTTAACCAGGTAAACCATGCTGGCGTATCAACCTTTATGGCTTGTAAACTATCATGTGTAATGAGTAATCCCTGTTGTATCTCTGGCGTCGTGCGCGTCATTAATACTCACCCCTGAAGTAAGACAAAGTTACACAAAACCATAGCATCAAGCTGATGACAAGTCAAGACATCCTCCCCTGCCAGGTTTGTGGGTTATTGATAGATACAAAAACTGTCCAATTGGACAGACTCTTTTCCAGGCGCTTTTGCTATAGTAGCAATACTCATCTAGCTGATTATTTGCAGCAATAACAATAATATATTTAGAAAAGGTAAAAGGAAACATGATATCTGAACAATGGCCTGCAGATCTCCCAATAGCACGTGTACGTGTAGCGCGTCCAACTGACCGTCTGGATGAGGTTGTAGCATTTTATCGTGATGGCATCGGTTTAAACGTGCTCGAATCCTTTGAAGGGGCAGGCTATACTGGCGTGCTACTCGGCTTGCCAGGAGTAGCCTATCATCTGGAATTTACTCATCACGTCGACGGAAGCGATTGTCCCGCACCATCAAGAGATAATCTCCTGGTGTTTTATCTCTATGATCGAGCAGCGATGGACCGTATTGTAGCAAGGCTGCATACACAGGGCTATCCATCAGTTCCTCCCGAAAATCCTTATTGGAGCGAAGATCGCTGTGCGACCATCGAAGATCCCGATGGCTGGCGCGTGGTTTTCATGCATATTCAACAACCTGCCAGCTAGAGTTCACAAGGAAACATACTCACTAGCGCACCTGACATCAAAATCAGCGGGCAAACTGGTCCACCACATGCTAACCAGATATCAGATTCGCAGCAAAAGGCTGCACTTTGGCGCTATTTTTGCTATACTATTAGCATGAGTTATCAGATTTTGTTGTACTACAAATATGTCGAGGTTGCCGATCCCGAGGCGGTGAAGCTGTGGCAGCGGGCACTGTGTCAGTTGCTTGGCTTAAAAGGACGCATCATTATTGCGGCGGAAGGCATCAATGGCACGGTCGAGGGACCGGTTGCTAAGATCAAACAGTATGTCCAGGCGATGAATGAGTATCCAGCGTTTCGGGAGATCAACTATAAGCGCAGTGAAGGAAACGGCGAGGCCTTTCCATCATTGTCGGTGAAGGTGCGCTCAGATATTATCAGTAATAGTGTGGCGGAATGGGGTGTTAATCCTACGCAACTCACTGGTAAGTATCTGTCAGCGGACGAGTTACATGAGTGGTATGAGAGCGGAAAGAAATTTTATCTGGTCGATATGCGCAATGATTATGAGCATAAAAGTGGGCATTTCGAGAATGCGATTCTGCCTGCAATAGAAAATTTCCGCGATCTACCAGCTGTGCTGCCTGAATTGCAGCAGTTAACAGATGCTCCAGTGGTGACGGTCTGTACCGGCGGTGTACGCTGTGAGAAGGCCACGGGCCTGTTACTGAAAAATGGGATGCAGGATGTCTATCAGTTGAAGGATGGCATCGTGACCTATATGGAGAAGTATCCCAATCAGCATTTTAAAGGCAAGCTGTATGTCTTTGATAACCGTATCTTGATGGACTTTGCCACTGACCGCAAGCCTGAGCATGAAGTTGTAGGTCGTTGTGTCTATTGTCATCAACCATCTGAACAGTATGTCAATTGCACCAATGATGCCTGCCATCGTCATCTGATTTGCTGCTCGGATTGTCTCTCCGAACATACTCCGTTTACCTGTCCTCAGGGTTGCCGCGCATAGATTGGAGCCGCCTGCACGCTGTGCAGGCTCTATGCGTCAGCATTACATACACGACACCTACCAACTTTTCAGACAAGCTCCACACTATGTATCCGGTGTCCACACGCTACAATGTTGTGCATCTGAGACACATAAGCACAATTTCAGCTATCCTTTTTTGCAACATTTTACAGTATGCTCTTAGTAACACTGATGCTACTCCTTATCTATGTGTAACAGAAGATGCTATACGGAAAGGTTGAAAAAGAATGATTGCTACAGATATAAAACAATCCTTTGTTGAAAATGGCTATGTGGTCGTAAAGCAACTTTTCACGCCCGCCGAGGCTGAATTTTTCCGGAACCATTATATGGATCTGCGCGCTAAAGGCAGCTATCCAGGTGATACGGTTGGCGTTGATCCTGAGAACAATGATCCGCTGAAACGCTATCCACGTATGATTCATATGCATCACTGGGATGAGACCAGCCTGCGTTTCTTAATCGATGCTCGCTTAAATGAGGTGCTGACAGAACTCCTTGGCAGTGAACCCTATGCCGCCCAGACAATGCTGTATTTTAAACCACCAAAGGCACGTGGACAGGCTCTGCATCAGGATAATTTTTTCCTACGTGCTCGTCCGGGCACCTGCATGGCGGCATGGATGGCACTGGATCCTTGCGATGAAGAGAACGGTTGTATGAAGGTAGTCCCTGGCAGCCAGGATTGGCCAATCATGTGCACTACCGAGGCCGACACCCAGGCCAGTTTCACTGATATTCAGGTTCCCATCCCTGAACAGCAAGAAGTGCACTCGGTGATCATGGAACCAGGTGATGTCCTGTTCTTTGGCGGATCGCTGGTCCACGGCAGTTTCCCCAATCAATCCAACGACCGCTTCCGTCGCGCCTTGATTGGTCACTATATCTCAGGGGAAGCCGACACAGTCGCCGGATATATGAAACCCTTATATCGAATGGACGGTACTACCCTCGATATCAACTACAGCTCTGAAGGTGGCCCTTGCGGCGTCTGGGTCAATGCCGAAAATGGACAACCAGCAATAGCACTCACCGGCACCCTGGCCAACTCCGGCGGCACCGAATAAGTTCATCTGCCTGATACATTAACGACACAAATGGTCAAACATTCAAGGGTTCCTGGCAAAATTGTATTGTCAGGAACCCTTAGCACATTATTGTGCGTCCTTGTAGGAAGGATTACATTTCTCTATACTTGGAGTATACATTTTCTTAGTGAAAGGCTGTGAATACTATGGTTTTAAGTGATGAAGTACGGCAGGCTCTAACTTCAGGGCATCTGGCTCATCTGACAACGTTGAATAAGGATGGGAGCCCGCAGGTTACCGTTGTATGGGTTGGGCTGGATAACGATGAGATTGTCTGCGCTCATATGAACCTGCACAAAAAAGTGCAAAATATCCAACGGGATGCGCGTGTGGCGCTTTCGATGGAGACAGGTGGCAAAACTAACACTCTGGATAACTATCTGGTCATCAATGGACACGCCAGGATTACTGAAGGCGGTGCGCCTGAATTGCTGAATAAGTTGGCTCAGATCTATATCGGGCCAGGCACAAAATTTATCCCAGATGGTGCACCCGCGGGTTATATCACCCGTATCACCGTCGATAGTGTCCATGGAATGGGGCCCTGGAGTAAGCAACACTAACAAAAGGCACTTCACTACGAGCAGCTCAATATGATGGTTGCTGTCTCTACAAACAGCAGAAATCTGGAGAACCAGAAAATAACTGGACACCTGCTGATGTACGAGAACTCAAAGCCTTTATGGAAAGCCACAGCAGTGAACAGCAAAGATCAAAACCCTACGAGATCAAGCTAGGCGGTCGCAGCCGTTCCCAAGATTGGGAGAAAGATCGCGCTTTAATGAAAGCGTTGGCCGAAGCGGGCGTCACCTGGTGGGTAGAATATGTGCCTGCTGGTGATCTAGAAACCATGCGCGAAGGCGTCCAGCGTGGACCACTACGCATTGAGTAGCCACCTCATAAAAGAGTGGGTCAATGATATCATCAACCGAATCATTGACCACTCTTTTACAAGCAAAGGTTCAACGATTTAGCCAGGCCTGCAGGTTTGCAAATCTGATTTATCATAAACAAGTCAATTGCCCACTCTCTACAAGGTTAACATTTCGCCTCGTGCTTCATCAATACTCTTGCGCCATGACCAGAAACCCACGCTTTTGCTGGCATTAGCAACATGTTCGACACCCATGACCACAAATCCAGCGCTTATAGCTCAGTGGCCATCTTCGGGAGTGGATTCTACTTGCCAGAATCCCACGACTTCGCAGTCACTGCTCCTTCAAGGAAGTGAATTTACGTGCCAGTATCTGTTTCCAGTATGCTTAGAAACACAAGCTGTAAGTATGCAGTGAATTAGTTTAATTTGACCCCTGGTGCATTCGCCAGACCTTCCTTTGCTATCTTCAGTTCCTTAGATACAGCTATTATTTCTTTTTAGCACTCTATACCCCTGTGCGATCGCCAGACCTTCCTATCTCCCATCACACCACTCTTTGAAGCGGCAATGACACCACTAGCCGCAATAAAAGGCAATTCTTTCAGCACTTTTCCATTCGTGTGGTGTTGTAATCCGTCTGAATAGACATAAATCACTCCTTTAGATGTATCCACATAAAATATGTCCATGCTCATACATTCTGTCTTTAACAAAGATAATTTGCATGTATTTATATAACGATTGTTTCATATTTTTTTAGCATATGTTTTGAAACCAGTGTCACAGGCTTCTCGTAAGTGGTGTAAGCCTGACCCTTCAGCTTTAAGTTAACAAAAAGGCGCGCACTGTGTCACAAGAATACAGTGCGCGCCTTTTTGTTTCTTTATACGTTACCCTCTTATTTCAGGAAGACTTGCTGGAGATTTTTCTCGGCGTTCTCGCGTTTAAACCAGCCAACGATCACAGCCACCAGACTGATCACGGCATTGACGATCAACGTCAACGAGATCCCGACCAGGCCAGCCATCCAGCCGGTAAACAGGTTACCAATCGGGGTGCTACCCGCAAAGACCAGCATATACACGCTCATGACGCGACCACGCAGATGGTCTGGTGCCACAGTCTGCAGTGTAGTGTTGGCAGCGGCGGTAAACGTAATCATACAGAAGCCGGTTACCATGGCGATGACCAGTGATAACAGATAATTATGGGAAAGCCCTACTGCTCCAAGTCCAACACAGAAGAAAGCTGCATACGTTAGCATCTTCTTGAAGCTAGGATTTTTGTGTCCTGTGGCGATTGTTAATGCACCAATCAAGGCTCCAACACCAAAGGAAGATGAGAGCAGACCAAATCCCTGTGCTCCCTGATGGAGCAGGTCAGTACTGACTAATGGCTCGACAACATTAAAGTTGACACCAAACAGTGAAACAACTCCTACCACAGCTACAATCAGGAAGATTGCTGGTGTCTGCCAGACATAGCGCAATCCCTCGTGCAAACTCTTTATCGGACCAACCGGCTCCGCTGTCGTCTGACGTTTGCCTGCAAACAACTTACTGGTATCCAGCAGGAGTAAACTGATCAAGACTGGAATAAAGCTGATCGCGTTACTCAGAAACAGTGGACCTTCACCAAAGCGTGCGATGATCAGACCTGCTACACCCGGCCCTACGATTTTGGCCATATTAAAGACTGATGAGTTCAAGGCCACCGCATTGCCCAGTGCTTCTCGCCCGACCATCTCTACCACAAAAGATTGGCGTGTGGGCATATCAAGCGAGTTGTTTACTCCTAACAGAAAGGCCAGGACATAAATATGCCAGATCTGCACGGTATGGGTCACATAGAGCACAAACAATATAGTCGCTAAGATACAGGCAAAGGTTTGTGTTGATAACAGTACTCTACGCTTGGGCAGTTTATCGGCAAGGACACCGCCAAACAAGGTGAATAGCAGCACCGGCAAAAATTGCAGTGCGCCAACTGTTCCCAGTGCCAGCGAATTATGTGTCAGTTGCAGCACCAGCCAGGATTGCCCCGTGGTCTGCATCCAGGTTCCGATCAGTGAAATAAGCTGTCCAGACCAGAATAGCCGAAAGTTTCTATGCTGTAACGCAGGAAATGCCTGCAAGAACTTTCCATTTTTTGGCTCTGCCAATTGATCAGTAGTAATTCGAATTCCGTTCCGTTCGGTAGTTTGCATTAAAACCGCTTTCCCATCTATAATTGCTTTACATATACAGATAATTTATCGCTATAAGAACCATCCATTTCTATTCCAAAAAGAACAGTGCATCATCCCTCAATAAGACCACACCTACATACCCCACTGGAATCACAACGAACAGCACAAAAAGAGACCGCTAAAAAATGATGCGTTGAATAATTTCCTGAGGTTTTATTCAGCCCCACACATCTACTACATTCCCTCTTTCAGCTCACTTACAGTATACAACAAGATTAACGTTAACGTCAATGTCATGCTATTCAATAAAGAAGGAGCTCTCTGCAAGAGCTTTTGAATTGGATTGATGGTCAATCTCGCTCATGAACAAAAAAGTTAGCGCTCAAAAAGAAACTGAAGATATTTTAGAGTCATAGTTGATCATAAAACAAGCTTTCTAAATACACGTGCGTTGTAATACATGTATTTTTATGATGATAGATTATCATATCTTATTGTTAATCTATACAATTATTTACATGCATGCAAATAACGAAGATCAGGTCTATTTGGTTGGCAGTTCTTAATAATTAATCTGCTAATAACATATAGATAATGTATAGATAACCTCTTTTAGTTATAATTTTCAGGAATGGCGGGAAAATACATATCTTTAATGTCACATTAATGTTATACTATTAATATGACAAAAATACTTTCTATGATGCTTTTCTGAACGGTCAGTACTTATAATGAGTAGCACGCGAGGAAAATCTTTCAATTAATCAGGATATTTTCCGGCCTTTCATGCGTAAGTAAAAGCAAGAAGAATGGAAAACCAATGCTCGTGGCGATAAAAGTCAAGCCTGAGATGTCAATGCAGACATTTCAAAGCTGGAATTTACGCGGTCCTGGTATCATAGCCTGCATTTTTGGCATGCCCTACAAGCATTCTTCCAATCCCCCCACAGCAGGTAAATCACCTGACATCCCCCCTCTCCTTCATGCCATTATTTTTTCCTGTATTACCTGGTCAGATGTATTCACATATTTAAAATCAGCAGGACAAAAATTGGCGACAGGAAGAAAAGGAAAGGAGGTGCCTCAAAGCCTGTAACAACGTTTATTTTCCCTTATTTTAGCAAGCAACGCTTGCAGCGTTCAGTACACAACACATATTTTCAGTCCAGATAAAGGAACATTCCATGAAAAGAAACAACATAATAACCCTTGTCCTTGTGCTCATCGTCGCACTGGTCGTGGGTATTGGTTCAGTGAGATACGCTGTTATGTCTCATGCCACTCCAACAGACAAGGATGCAGTCCAACAAGACAAAGATGCAGAGACAGATACAGACAAAGAGGCCTTTGTTGTAAATCCCAAAAGCAGCACCGGCTCGTGTGGCGTTGAGCGCTGGTCCGTCAAGACTGGCACCGATGCCGATGCTAGTTCGGTCAATCTTCAGTCGGTAACACCAACCACTATTTCTTACTTAACTTCGTTGGCGAAACCGGGTACCCTGCCATCTAACAACCGTATTAAGCCAACCGAAAGCACGCAATATCAACTGCAGGATACCCTGACCGAATATAAACTGGAGGCTGATTCTGACTATCATCTGGTCCTTGCCGATTCAACCGGCAAAACCATGATTGTCGAGATTCCCGACCCTGCTTGTACCGGCGCCTCTAGCCCATTTTTAACTGGTATCAAAAAAGCACGCGCAGAATTTGATGCTCGCTATACACCTAATAGTGGTTTCCAGGCAGCTAACGTACCTGTGACCGTCACCGGCGTCGGCTTTTTCGACTTCTTGCATGGCCAGACAGGTGTTGCTCCCAATGGCATCGAGCTACACGCGATCCTGGATATTCAGTTCGGCACCGGCTCACCAACTCCTACTCCTGTTAACCCGACACCTACTCCCACAGCGGTTGGACCAACTCCTACTCCTACCCCTATCGGAGCCACGCCAACTCCTACTCCTACTGGTGGTAATATTCTGACCAATGGTGGTTTTGAGAGTGGTTCGAGTTCCTGGACAGAGAGTTCTTCTGGTGGTTATGAGATCGTAGATAGCAGCAACCCCCATACTGGTAGCAATAGTGCCGACCTGTGTGGCTACAACTCTTGTACCGACACAATCTATCAGACAGTCACTATTCCATCCACTGCCTCGAAGGTCACGCTGAGCTACTGGCTCTACATTGGTACCAATGAAACGAGCACTACTACCTGCTACGATTACTTCCGTGTACGTCTGCGTACAACCACTGCGGCAACTATCTCAACTGTACAGACTAAGTGTAATATCGACGCACAGGGTTGGACACAGTATAGTTTTGATGTGACCTCATCACTCTCAAGCTATAAAGGTAAGCAAATTCAGGTCGCCTTTTTGGGTACCACTGATTCTGCAGCCTCTTCAACATTCTATGTGGATGATGCTGCCTTGAACGTCCAATAAGCAGTCACTTTAGCAATCCCGCTTAGCACAAGGAAACCTCCTGAGGGCATCTCTGTCGGTTCTGGTTACAGACAGTATCTCTCAGGAGGTTCCCTTATTTCTAGCTACCCTCACATATTCAGGATAGCCCACGTTTAACATGGAATGAGCATGGCCTATTCTATTGTTTGATGAATTCACGCGCGAAGCGGTAGAGGGGGGTCAGATCGGTGCCGCTGTTGGGGAAATCTAGAATTAACTCGTGAATTCCCGCCGCTTCTAATGCAGCTATGCGCTGACGAATCGTCTCAGGACTGCCTACTAACGAGGTATCACGCAACTGCTCTCTGACATGCGCTGGCAGTAGCGCCAGAGCCTCTTCGTCTGTATCCGCAATAGAACAAACAGCACCCATGGTACAATGGATGGTACCGTAATCACGGCCCACTGTCTCACAGTGATTTTTGAGGACGGCCAACTTATGCTTGATTGTTTCCACATCACCACTCACATTACAGGCGTCTCCATATTGCGCGACCAGTTTGAGTGTGACCTTCTCTCCTCCACCACCAATCAGGATTGGAATATGCGGCTTCTGGACGCCCTTTGGCTGGTTGATGGCTCCACGTATCTGGTAATACTTACCTTCAAAATGGGCCTCTTCTTGCTCCCACATCGCATGAATGACCTGAAGCGCTTCCCGCAACATGCGCAACCGCTCCGGAGCATCGGGATAGGGATAGCCGTAGGCGCGATATTCGTGCTCGTACCAACCTGCACCGATACCAAAATTCAAGCGGCCATGGGAGAGCACGTCCAGCGTACTGGCCATTTTCGCCAGCAGGGCAGGATTGCGATATCCATTACAGGTCACAATCTGGCCGATGCGCACACGTTTGGTATCACGCGCAATAGCTGCCAGCGACATCCAGACTTCAAATGTCACTTCCTGGGAAGGTTTAGGAATGGTATGAAAATGATCAACCATCCAGACGGACTCATAGCCAGCCTCATCGGCGGCTTTTGCGACATTGGTCATCGCCTCATAAGCTTCCACAGGATCTTTGATCGCTGCCAGATTCATTTTCCAACCATTAGGAATTTCGGCACTATACTTCATATAAAATAAACCTTCTTTCATCGCTAGCATAGTTGTACTATTGGATATACGCATCATCCCTGGCAGGCAGATGTAACAAAGCTCCTATCTGCGGCGTGTGAGCTGATAGATAGGAGGAATAATGTCGCGATGAATAAAAAGGCGCTACATGATGCATTGGTGGCGGCAGGCTTGTCGCGCCTGCTCAAGGATCTACCGGCCCTGCTAGCTCCTTCAATACATCTGATTGCTACCCCGACACCAGAGGCGGCATTGGCTTCCGGATCATCCAAAATAGGAGGCATACCAGATCTGCCACCAGATGTAGCATGGCCCAGATGGAGGCGCTTTCCGCTGGCGTTTATTGCGCAACTACGGCTGGCGGAGTTGGCTCCCTACGATAGTGAGCACTCCTTACCGGCTTATGGCATGCTCTGGTTTTTCTATGCCGCCCGGCAGCAGACGTATGGCGCGGATCCCGATGATCTGGGAAGTTGGTCCGTGCTTTATCGTCGCACTACCACCCACCTCCAACCCAGATTACCACCCGAATCCTTGCCTTGCGCTGACCGCTTTTCCGCCTGCCAGGTACATGGCGCCAATGATTCCACGCTGTCCCAGTTACCGCAATCTCTGATCAAAAATTTCGATTGGAGTGATGACGAACAAGAACGGTACGACGAGTTGGTGAGTTCACTTTCTGCTGGCACCGGGAAATATGAGCCACACCATAGCGTTCTGGGACATCCCTATATGCTGCAGGATGATATGCAGGAACAGTGCCAGTTGATGCGTTCAGGAGTACGCAACGTTGAGGATCCGCGCATCGAACTTTTGTGCACCAGAAGTCGGGATTGGCGTTTGTTGCTACAACTTGATAGCGATGAGCGCATCCATATGCGCTGGGGTAGCTCCGGCATGCTTTATTATTGGATACGCTGGCCTGATCTGCAGGCCGGCTATTTTGCGGACACGTGGCTTATCTTGCAATCCGATTAGTGGTTGACTACTGATACTTTTAGACTATAGGAAGTGTAGCTATGGCCATAAGACTTCTCCTGATCCTGATTGTGCTGCTCTTGTTCCTGGTCATCCTGTATAGCTTCAACCTGTTGCCGATACCAGCGCTGCAGCAAAAATCATCGCCCTATACAGGCAACCAGCCCTTCCAATCCTATATCGAACCCGACTGGGGTCACCAGACCCAGACATCCGGATGCCAGATCGAGGGATCGTTGCAGGATAGTGCATGCACGCCAGGAGCTATTTTTCCTCAAATTACCGCGAAAGATATCTGCACTCCTGGGTACGCCAGTTCTGTACGCAATGTGTCGCAACCTCTTAAAAGGAAAATCTATGCCTCCTATGGGATCAAAAAACGCCTGCCAGGCCAGTATGAAATAGATCACCTGGTCAGCCTCCAACTCGGCGGCTCCAACGACATCTCCAACCTCTGGCCCGAACCCGACAAGCCCCTACCCGGCTATCGGCAGAAAAATCAGGTCGAAAATTACCTCCACGATCAGGTCTGCGCCGGAAAAATCTCGCTACGCGAGGCCCAGAGTGAAATCGCCATCAACTGGCTCCAATATTACAGCCAGATCCCGCCAGACACCAACTCTCATGATTCATCCGATGAATCGTAACGATAGCTACCAAAAACAATCCGTAGTTTCGACCCTTGAGGTCGATTATCCCTTGCGGTCGATTACCGCTGCCACTTCTCTTCAATAAGATCACATCGATTAGAAGTATCTATCACGATAATAAGTAGGACAACATACAAAGAACATGATATTCTTTACATAGCGAGAATGATTCAAGGGAAAGGACTCTCTCATGACTATTACCCGTCATCCATACCGCGGTGAGGCTGATCTGCCTCGCATCCTGGATCTGGTGAACAGGATGCCATTTGCGTGTCGTCACGTGATCGATTTACCCTGGCGACTCAGTTCACCGACAATGAACACTGGCCAGAATGCCGTTTTCTGGACAGATGCAACAGGCAATGTGGTGGGCTTCGCAGCCTGGCAATATTATTGGGCCGCCCTCGATCTTTTTATTCTGCCCGGCTCTACTTTTACCGATGTCATCACGGATCTGTTCGCCTGGGCAGACAAACATTTTCTTGAACTCGATACAGAGCGAGGCTGGCCGCTGCCCTACTGGATCGAGTTTCGCGATGATGATTTAGACCGCCGCCAGCTCGCTCTGGAGCATGGTTTTACGCTGGACGAGGAGGATCATTATGTCTTGCTGCAACATCCATTGCGCGATCTTTTAGCTGTGCCATCGCTACCAGATGGTTTCCTGTTACGCCTATTCAAAGGTGAGCAGGAAGTCGCCGCCTATGCTGAGCTGCAACGCGCCGCCTTTGAAAGTACCTCGATGACGGCCGAATGGCGCGCACGTACCCTGCGTATGCCGCAATATCGATCTGATTTAGATCTGGTCATCGAAGCTCCTGACGGCTCATTGGTCGGATTCTGCGTTGGCTGGTTTGAGCCAACACGCAAGGTTGCCCAGGTAGAACCAATCGGAGTCCATCCACGCTTCCAGCAATTCGGCCTGGGCCGCATCTTGTTATTAGCCATGCTCCACCGCTTCAAAGCACACGGAGCGGACAGCGCCATCGTCGAGACCAATCTGGATCGTACGCCGGCCCGTGCTGCCTATAAAAAGGTTGGCTTTCAACAAGTCCATACCATTCGCCATCTCGGCAAGTGGATGAACCAACCCTAAAACTATCCGAGCTTTTCAGGATAACAGAGGTTCCATAATGGAACTTCTGTTGTCCTACATACGTCAACACCAAATAGCTCTCTTTAGCGCTTTCTTAAGACCCAGGCCATGTTAAAATGTAGAGACAAACAAGGGCTTATCGTGCGATAACAAGCAACCAACACTAACCAGGGTGTTGCCACAGCTTTGACCGATTGCATAAAATAAGTGCCAGGCATATCTATCTACAAATACTACTAATGAAGGTAAAAAAACAGTATGACTCTAGCATCAAAAAGCACTATCAGCTTTACCACACAAAACACCTATTTGAATGCGTTACTGGAATACCTCCATCCAATCGGGGACCTGGAAGCTTTGCTGGCTCTGGCGTCCTGGGATCAGCAAACCGCTATGCCGGCTGAGGCTGGCGTGATGCGTATGCATCAGGTCGCGATCCTCGAGAGTATTATCCATGAACGCCTGACAGCTCAGGAGATGGGCACGTTATTGTCGAATGCGGAAAAGGCAGCGTCCCAGGAATCATTTACCGATGCTGATCGTGGCCTGCTCCGCCAGACCCGGCGTACATACGATCACGCCACAAAGCTACCTAAAAGTCTGGTGGAGGAGAAGGCCAGGCTACGTTCAGAGAGTGTAGATGCCTGGCAGAAATCACGTGCCAATAATGATTTTGCTCTCTTTGCACCTTTCCTGCAACGGACTATCGCGCTTAAACGCGAGGTCGCCGAGCGCATCGGCTATACCGAGTTTCCCTATGATGCCCTGCTGGATGATTTTGAGCCAGGCTTGACGACACGTAAAGTGGAGGCGATGTTTCAGTCGGTGCGCGCGGTAAGCACCAGTCTGTTACAACGCATCCAGCAAAGCGGTCAAACCATTGATGCCTCCAGTCTGTATGGGCATTTCGCACCGGAACAGCAGCATACTCTGAGTGATCAACTTTTGCGTGTGATAGGTTATGATTTCTCGCGTGGTCAACTGGCACGCTCTCAACATCCTTTCACGACTGACTTTGGCGCTCCCTTTGATGTGCGCGTGACCAATCGCTATGATGAGCAGTATCTGCCGATGGGGATTATGGCCGGCATGCATGAAGGCGGCCATGGACTTTATGCTCAGGGTATTTCGCCCGCACTGGCGCGTACCGCGCTGGCCAATGGTGCTTCTCTGGGTATCCATGAATCACAGTCACGCCTCTGGGAAAATGCTATCGGTCGTTCGTCAGCTTTCTGGCAGGCCCATTATGGACTACTCCAGCAAGCCTTCCCTGAGCACTTTAAGGATATTGAGCAAGCCATCTTTGTGCGCGCCCTTAATACAGTCAAACCCAGCCTGATCCGCGTAATGGCCGACGAAGTCACTTATAATCTGCATATCCTGATTCGCTTTGAGCTCGAAAAAGGATTGGTGAATGGTGAGTTCGCCGTTGAAAGCCTGCCTCGCCTCTGGAATGAAAGATACCAGCAATATCTGGGCATCACACCTCCAACCGAGACGGAAGGCGTCCTGCAAGATGTCCACTGGACCTCGCAGTTCGGCTATTTCCCAACTTATACCCTGGGCAATCTGTATTCGGCTCAGATATTGCATACGCTCCAGCAAACCTTCCCGGATTTCCAGGAACAGCTGGCGACTGGCGATACCAGTTTTATCCTTACCTGGTTGCGTGAGCATATCCACCAATACGGAGTCATCTATCAACCCGAAGAGCTTATACAACGCGCCACTGGTGAAGCTCCCAACCCACAATACTTCGTAGACTACCTGACCAATAAATTCGAAAGCGTCTACAATCTACCACCAGAGCAAGTCAACAATTAGTCATATCGTAGCTACATTGCTTCATAGGTTTGCCGCTTACATCACAACGATGCAAAGCGGCAAACTTACTTCTTCATAGAAAAACTGTGTGCGTTGGAGTGTATGGCAGATCGTGGCAAGATAGAAGAAGTTTTATGCTTATTTTCATGTTATGATGCCTGAAAACCATCATCCGTTTCAAAAGTTGGGAGGTAATCAACATGCAAAATCAACAGGAAAGCGATCTACCAGCGAAGCTGTCTCAGCCTGCACTCCGGGCACTTAGCGGGGCTGGCTACTGGCGGCTGGAACAACTAGTGGAGGTACGTGAAACCGAGATCAAAAAGCTCCATGGCATTGGGCCAAATGCACTCAAACAGCTCCGCAGCGCACTTGAAGCCCGTGGCCTGTCATTCGCAGGTGAGATAACCAGGGGAAACTAAGTCCTCCCGGCGTCAGCAAGTACAAAGATGGCTGAAGATCTTCTGTTATCTTTGTACTTGCCTGGATTTTGCTACCACAGGCTCACGCCATAAACTTCATCTATGCAAAGTAGCGTGGCCCTTTCTTGGCGATTTTTAAAGCCTGCTGCAATGGATCGCCAGGACCTTGTATCCCCCATTGCGTCAATAATTTACCCCGCCGTTCCAACTCTTCTGCATACGCTCCTCCCATATAAAGAGCGGGATTAGCACGTGAAGCCGTTAGTTCTTCGGACTTTCCCAGGTAAAGGACGGCATCTGCTGCCGACCCTCGCATCAAAACCTGTATATTACTATTGCCAGCGACCGTCTCGACTCCCAACCAGGTTCCTGCCAATCGGGCAAAGCCGGGTTTCGGCCAGGACCGAAGCTCATCTGCCTGTACACTCTGATCGCCTGGAATGGTCATGAGTACATCGATGACGAATACACTGCCTGGATGAGCCGCATCCAGGTGGGCGGTGACGTTGATTGGGGCCATATCAGGTGGTTGGCTTGGATCTCCTTCGGCACGCACTCCACGTAACAGGTGACTGGTGCCCGCGATCAACAATGCTTTGCGCCCCTTCTGGAGCACTTCACGCTCGACCACGCCTGCATAGTGTGCATCCCGTTGCAAAACCAGTTTTCCCCAATCTTCTTTCCGCCTGACATTCTCCCAGTCTATCGCTGGATCTCCCAACAACACACGCAGCTTATGGGCCGCGGGCAGTGTTTGATTGAGTGCCCGCACCGTCCGGAAGAAGCGCTCGTACACCGGTGCATCCCAGACAGGATTGGCACCTGTGATCAAAGTATTGCGCCAGACTTGCCGCAATACCTGATCCTCAACTGGCTGGCCAGCAGTAAAACGATCCATCACATCCTGATAGCCAGCGCTACCAAATTCCACGACAATATCGTTGATGGTGCCAGGTTTCAAATTTTTTAGTAAATCTATAATAAAGTCATGCTCTTCTTGTAACTGATGGGCCTCACCCAGAGCAACCAATTGATGGCTCTCCAATGCTGCCATCACAGCCTGTACGGCATGCTCCGCCTTTGGGTCCCTCAAGCCGGGAACAGCATGCACATCAGCTTTGCTCCCATAGATACCAAGAGCAACCACGCCCACTGCTGCCGCGCTATAGGTCAGGAACCCACGCCGTGAAATCTTGCCTCTTATGCTTAAATTTGACATCACTAATACCATTTTCTATCCAACTACACCCTGAGCCGGGCATTGTGTTCATTCCTTAGTTCGTCCAGAAGCGTTTCGTATGATCTGATTACCAGACCAGTGTGCCTCTGTACACAGATAGAATAAGGTCAACGCCATCACCTGTAACGAGTCTATAGAACCGTTTCTCGACCCCACCCACAGACCTATTCGCCTGTTACATGTGCATAAAATATGTCTGTTTCATAATCTTGACTTTTTGTAGGATTTTATTTATTATTATCAGGTAAACATAATTTCTTCAATAAGGAGATCACTATGCCAGCTCAGCGCTAATGTATGCCAGATGAATAGAACCAGAAAAGCAGATCTGTTGCTGTTTGTAGATAATGCAACAGAAATGTGTTTGGTCTCTAATGGTTTCTATGGCATCGCGTTAGCAACTTCTCTTTTCAGGTTCGGCATGGTTCTTTTTATGATTCCGTTCTGTTTTCCATCCTCCTCTGGAAGTTGCCTTCCCGTTGCATAACAGTGAGCAGGTGCTTTTTTGTACACATTTCTGGCATACCTCTCACCCCTTATTCCTCATGTATACCTCAAGATATAGCTTTATACGGAAATGAAGGAAAAAAAGACGATGCTCAAGATTCATATTATTGGTGGTTCTGGCAGCGGCAAGACCACTCTGGGAGGACAACTGGCGAAACGCTTTGGTATTCCTCATTATGATTTGGATCAGGTTGGCTGGAAACATGGTATGAAACCTCTAGCCTGTTATGTAGAAGAAGCGTTAACGATCCTGAAGCAACCCGGCTGGGTGACCGAGGGCAACTATCTGTTCTGGACGGATCCACTTCTGCATCAGGCTGATTGCATTGTCCTGCTGGATATTCCTCTGGCAGTAGCGGTATGGCGTGTGCTGTATCGTCATGTGGATAAAAGTTTGCGCGGCACTAATCCTTATGCCACAAAGTTGATGATCCCGTTACTGAAAGGCATATTCTACTTCTATGATCACACAGATCGTCCGCCCACAGAGTTTATGCGTACCTACCTTGATCTGTATCGTCAGCAAACAAAGGTACCTGCAACCGGCTTTAATGAGGAATTTTCAGCCCGCTATCTGGCCATCTATCAGGCTATCTCGGAGCCACCCGCCGCCGATTTTTCCCAACACTATCGTGAAACCTATAATAATGGCGTAGAGCCACCAGTGCTGGATTTCTTGCGTATGCATCACGAAAAGTTCAGAATGAGCGAGCTCGATAGAACCATAGATACTACATACAAGTACCTTGAATACTATCCTGGCAAAGTCTTTGTGCTCAAGACAAAAGCGGATCGCCAGCGTTTGCTAACGCATTTAAGCACATTAGATCAAAGGCAGTCCGACTGATTCGCCTGGATGGCAACAGTTCAGTACCAGCTATCCGGGTCGCGCCGCGATTGCTGGTACTGTCCATTTTATGAAATTTGTGCTATATAAAGGAAATGATATTACGTTCAAAAGTACAATACGTCCAGGTGAATAATATTCTGGTACGTTATCAACGCGTGGGATCGGGACCTCCGGTTATATTACTGCATGGACTCTCAGCCTCGACCCGCTGGTGGATGCACAATGTAGAAGATCTGGCACAAGAATATTGTGTGTATCTGGTGGATCTGCCTGGCTTTGGGTCGATGGCACATATACAACAACGCTTTGCCTTGCTACAAGCCGCCAGCTGGCTCTTGCAATGGATGGATGCAATTGGTTTAGAACGAGCGGACTTTATCGGCCACTCAATGGGAGGCTTTATCGGACTATGGATTGCGGCTCACCGCCCTGAAGCCATCTCACGTCTGATCCTGGTCGCGCCCGCCGTCTTTCCACAGGTGCGCTCTATTTTTGGCTATGCCGTGCCACTCCTCAAATCCTTTCGCTATATGTCTCCTCAGTTCTTTATGATTGTCTCGCTAGACACGTTACGCATGGGCTTTCTCACCTTGCTGCGTGCAGTTCGCGATCTTATATCGGAACATCTGGATGAAGAGATCGAGGCGGTACAAACTCCCACCCTGCTGATCTGGGGAGAAGGTGATACACTTGTCCCTCCAACCCTGGGTGAACTGCTACAAGAAAAAATGCAGGCCGCCTCACTGTTAATAATTCCCAAAGCCGGTCACGCCTGTATGTATGATCAACCAGCCATCTTCAATGCTATCGTCAAAGATTTTCTGGCCAAACAGACAACTCCTGGCGGCTAGCCTCTTTTCCATAGCTACGCCCGCCTCTCTCCTCTGCCTCCATGCGAAAAGATCACACACAGCCCAAAAGATAAGAGGATTCTTATCTTCTACTACTCTGGATTAAAGTTTGATTATAAAATGGAAAAGCGCCTGATTTTCCATAAAAGTCTATGGAATTTCTTACAGGAGGATGTTATGGTAGATATACAATAAATATCAGGCTCCTAGATTGAAGGTAAAGTGAGGCAACTCGATGGTCGCTACAATGGTGGAAACAAATATATACCAGAGCTATACAGATACTACGTTGATTAATCTCTGCTGTAAAGGTGAGCAGAGAGCATTCGAGGAATTATTGCATCGCTATAATCGTATGATCTTCAATTATCTTTATCGTTTATTAGGAGATAGTGGTATGGCCGAGGACCTTTCACAGGAGGTCTTTCTGCGCGTGTATATAGCACTCCCGAACATTAATGCAGAACGGCCGTTTAAACCCTGGTTATTCCAGGTTGCTCACAATTGTTGTATTGATGAACTCCGTCGTCGCCGCCGACAGGCCCTGCCTTTCTCATCGATCAATACAGATACAGATGCCGAAGAGGAAAACAATCTCGCGCTGATTACTGACCCCTGTCCTCTGCCTGACGAGATGACCGAACACCATGAACTGCAACACATCCTGAGTGAAGCAATTCAAGCACTACCGATTAAATATCGCGCCGTTACCACGTTGCGCTACCTATCACAGCTCAGTTTCTCAGAAATTGGGCATGCTCTCCACATGCCTGAAGCAACCGCTAAAACATACTTTTCTCGTGCCAAAAAAAACCTGCGCACGATCCTGACAGAAAATTATCACTATGCTCTATCCTGAAGGGCCATTAACGGCAAAGTATCTCGTGGCTATTCTTCAACCAGAAGTGGTTTCAGATCTTCGCAATCTGAAACCACTTCATCAATAGTAACGCGCTGTTGCTGCCAGGCACTGGCTTTTTTCAATTGCTTCGGCGCTGGCAATGCGATCAAGTTCGCACGCCCTTTTCCCCTCACATCAGGATATGCTAGTTTTTATTCAAACTCTTCAGCATTACTTTACCTCTTCTTCTTAGAGGTCGGTACATTGCAACTATGTTTATAGTTGTGCTATTCCTGCAACAAGTCCTTCTGCGAATTTGAGCTCATCAGCTACTCCATTTTAACTAGAAGCACAATATAATCACGATGCTATTTTAAGCTGTTTTTATGCCAAATTCAATTCTTTACTCACATCCACATTTCCTGGAAAATTCTTGGAATTGCTTCCATTTCTTGACATAGGGCGCAAATAACTGCTATAATGGTGATCTAATAAAAATCAGGTAGATTTAGCGAGAGGAATAAAGCGCGCCATACATCATTGGTACCCCATCGTCCCCTCAAGAAAGGAGCCTCCCCATGCATATGCCCATTGGAGAGTTTATTCGACAGATACGACGCCAACGGGGGCTCACACAAACAGAGTTGGGAAAACCTCAATTCTCGAAATCTTATGTCAGCGCGGTTGAGCGCGGACAGATTATTCCGTCCTATTCGGCTCTGCGTTTCTTCGCACTCCAACTTGATCGGCCAGCGGAAGAGCTTGAGAGTTTACTGGAACAAACACAAACACACAAAACAACGCTTACCTCAATGTCCTTTAGAGAACAACCTGATGAGCGCATCAATGATCAGGATGCCACCTTCTTACTGAACCTGATTCTGCAGGGCAAAGGTCCGGATACGCTCTCGCTCTCAACTGCAGTGCTGGATATTCCACTGGATCCTACCATGAATGCACTGCTACAAAAACAGGCTCGGGCCGCCTTGCTTAAAGGATTGCTGGCCCAGGAACAGGCAGATCTCTCAAGTGCACAAACGCAACTGGAATTCTCACTGGCACTCGCAGCAGACGAATATAAGTCGGTGATTCTGGATGCGCTTGGCAATAACGCATATCTGCTTGGATCTTATGAGCAAGCATTGCATTACTACCTACGCGCACTCGATAGTGTTGAGCTCTTACCTCTCCCACAGTCAGATCTGGTGTTTCAAATTGAACTGCATTGTGGTCATGTTTTACGTTTACTTGGTCAACATCAGACGGCTCAACATCACTATGCCAGAGCGCGCAAATATCTACGTCCAACCCATAATATGAATATAGCGGGCCAGCTCTATCTTGGTTTAGGCTATAGTACGTATGCCGCCCTCTATCAAACAGGAGACAAAATAGAGGCATTGATCACGCAAATGCCTCCTGAAAAAATTGAAGCACAGTTTCAACAGACCCTCAGTTTTCTGCTCCAGAGCAGAACTCTTTATCAGGTGGGGGCTGATTGGAATGGTGAAGTGCAGGCGCGTTTAACTCAGGCAGTTGTGTTGTTGGATCTCTGTGACTGGCGACAGCAGCAGGTCTTGCTCAGACGGCTTGAGCCCCAGCAACCTGTTCAGATCCATGCCGGTACGTTATTGGATGAGGTCTATGAACAATGCCACCAGATTCTGGTATATTTACAGGAGTTGTATCAGTCCTCACCAGCGCTATCTGCGGAACAAGAAAATATTGCTTATATGGCTCTCGCTTACTTGATCCGTTCATTCAGTAAACGCGCTACGATTGCACGTCTGGGTGGTTATGAGAGCTCTGCTCTGCAGGAATGCTCTCTGGCAGCAGCGCTTTGCCAGCTCGTCCTGCACTCGCTGGAGGATAGGTCACTTTCCTGGACTATGCTTGACGAGGTTATCAAACTTTCCAGCCAGAACGCCAGTAGCACTGGCCCTTCTACGTTGTATCTGCCTCCCATCGTGGATATCAAAGAAAAAACGCCTGGCTATCTGCTGGCATTGGCTGAGCTTTACTTTGCCGCCGGTGAAGTCACTGAGGAGAGAGCCAGTTCCATCACTAATCCCAACAGTTTAGAGGAAGCCTATAGCAGCGCAGATGAGTGCTTCACTGCCTCCATCACGGCTATCTCCAGACACTATCGTCTCGCCCGGGCAGGTACTGGAAATCCTGAAACAACCTATGAACCTGGCTATACACTGCGCTTCTATCAACGCTATCTGGTGATTCTCAAACAACGTGAGCAGAGCGCCCCAATAGCCAGTCACGTTAGTAGCCAGCAGATACAAAATCTGCTCACAAAAGCGACTATTCTCTATCCCAGGCCACTTCACCACTTCCTGACTCACCCCATGTCCGGGGAAAATTTAAATTTATGAGTCATCCCGAATTTTTGAGGAACATTTCTAGCCGGAAAGAAAGAGAGAAAACCGGAAAAGTAAGAACTAGGCAAAGAGGGGTCTCCTGAGTTAAACTGTTAAAAATTCAACTGACAGCAAAAAACCAGGAGGCCCCCAACTCATGCCATTTCAGTATGACATACTTCAACCCGAGGAACAAGATGCGCAGAGAGCATCACAGGAATTAGCTCAATTGCTTGAAGAATTTCTTATGCCACTTTTGATTGTGCTTGATAGGCTGATAGATAAGAGGTTAGTGCGAACGTTAGTACAGGTATGCGTTGCAATTATTCGTTTCAGAAATAACAAGCAGGGACTACTTTTGAGTGAATTAGGTTCCTACCTCGATGGATATGCGCAGCAATCAAAAACAGCGACTGCTGGAACGAAGAGAGTGGGAAACCTGCTTCGCTCCATAAAATGGAATTTTTTGCAGATAGATCACTATTTACTAGAAGAAGCTGATAAAGAGGTGACACGTATGAGAGAACAAGGGAAAAGGATTATTTGCCCTTGGGATGAGAGTGTCATAGAAAAAGCGGAAAGCGAGAAATTAGAAGGAATCTGTCCAGTAACTTCTAGTAAAGCGAAAAGATTGCAGCGCTCAAAAAAAGGTATGGTCTTTAATTTTCCGCCGAAGAAAGCGATTACAGTGGCAGGAATGCAGTGGACAGCAGCATTGATCATAGGAATGGAAGGAAGGGTAAAAGTAGCGGTGATGAGCTGGTGGACCACCAGAGGTGATGATGCGACAAAGTTAAGAGAACAACAAGAAAAGTTATTGAGAAAAGTTGTTCGGAAATGGGGGGATCAGCTCCTTCACATATTTGATCGTGGAGCAGCATCAGGTCCTTGGATACAAGTGTTACAGAAATTACGTGTGCGTTTTGTGATTCGCTGGAAAAAAGGACATATATTTTTCAATGAGAAAGGGGAAAAGAAAAAATTATGGCAGATTGGATTGCATAAAAAGTATTTATCTCATAAAGAAATACGTGATAACCATACTGGAGAAAAGATGCCTTGTGATATTTGGTGGGCACCGATCTGGCATGAGCAATACACGTATCAACTTTATCTCGTAAAAGTTCGCGTGAATAAGAAAGTCTGGTATCTGGTAACTAATGAGCGTATTCGAACTGCAGAGCAGGCTTGGGAGATTGTTTTTGCTTATCGGAGACGTTGGCAAATAGAACTCGTATTCCGCTATGGAAAGAGTGAGCTGGCGATGGAGAGTCCGCGCTTGTACGCGATGGAAAACCGACTCAAGCTGTTAGGTATTGTGACACTTGTTTATGCTTTTCTCCTCCATTTACTCACTCCTATCCACGGGGATCTTGTTGAAATGATCTTGCATCTGAAGTGCAAAAGAACCGGAAAGCGATGCAAAAAAGCTATTACACCGCTTTACCGCTTACGTTGGGCGATCAGCCGTCTGTGGGACGACTATCGTCCAAGTCTTGGCTACCTTTTGGCTCCCAATATCCAGACATTACAGTCTTTGGCAGATAAAAGGTGTTAGAAAAACATCCCAAAAATTCGGGATGACTCATAACTTAGTGGTAGAATACCTGACTTCCCGCATGTAGCGAGGAAGCAAGTTAGATCGTGTCAAACAGTGGTATACTCTCAAAGGTTGGTTATTCTTACGGCCATAGAGATTAGTCATTTTTAAAGAGGAGATTTGCAGATGTCAACACGATTGACAGACCTACCCTCATGGAGGGCTCTCGAACAACACTACCAAAAGGTTAGTAACCTTCACTTGCGCACACTTTTTGCGGAAGATCCTCAACGCGGTGAGCGTTTCTCGGTTGAGGCTGAGGATATTTATTTTGATTATTCTAAAAATCGGGTGACTACGGAAACCTTACAATTACTCTTAAAGCTGGCTGAAGAGGTTGGTCTGCAGGAGCGCATCAAGGCCATGTTCAGCGGCGAAAAGATAAATATTACTGAGAAGCGAGCCGTCTTACACGTGGCCTTGCGTGCCCCAAAGGACGAGAAGATCGTCGTGGATGGTCAGGATGTCGTTCCTGAGGTACATGCTGTGCTGGAGAAAATGGCGAACTTTGCAAGTCGGGTTCGCAGTGGCGCGTGGCAAGGTTTTACCGGCAAGCGTATCCGCAATATTGTCAACATTGGTATTGGTGGATCCGATCTCGGCCCTCATATGGCTTATGATGCTCTGCGCTACTATAGCGATCGCAATCTCACCTGCCGCTTTGTCTCGAATGTCGATGGCACGGACTTTGCCGAAGCAGTCCATGATCTGGATCCTGCCGAGACGCTGTTCGTCGTAGCTTCCAAAACTTTTACGACTCTGGAAACCCTGACCAATGCTCGCTCGGCTCGTGACTGGCTGCTGGCTACGTTGAAGGATGATAAGGCCGTTGCGAAACATTTTGTGGCTGTCTCCACAAATGAACAAGAGGTCTCCAAATTCGGCATCGATACCGCGAATATGTTTGGCTTCTGGGACTGGGTCGGTGGTCGCTATTCTTATGACTCGGCGATCGGACTTTCTTTGATGATCGCGATTGGCCCGAGCATTTCTATGAGATGCTGGCTGGCTTCCATGCTATGGATGAGCATTTCCGCACCACACCTTTTGAGCAGAATCTGCCGGTCTTGCTGGGCCTGCTCGGCGTCTGGTATAACAATTTCTTTGATGCTCAGACCGTGGCTATTCTGCCCTACGATCAGTATCTGGAACGTTTCAGCGCCTACTTACAGCAGTTGGATATGGAGAGCAATGGTAAGCATGTGGATCTCGAAGGCCATGAGGTCAACTACCAGACTGGACCTATTATCTGGGGCCAGCCCGGCACCAATGGCCAGCACGCCTTCTATCAATTGATCCACCAGGGAACCAAGCTAATCCCTTGTGATTTCATCGGTTTCAGCCAGACGCTTAATCCGGTCAAACCTCACCATGACCTCCTGATGGCCAACTTCTTTGCTCAGACTGAAGCCCTGGCTTTCGGCAAGACCGCGCAAGAGGTTGCCGCTGATGGTGTGGCTGACTATCAGGTAGCACATCGTACTTTTGAAGGCAACCGTCCCAGTAATACAATCCTGGCTAACCGCCTGACTCCGGCCATGCTTGGCAAACTGGTCGCCCTCTACGAACATAAAGTCTTCGTCCAGGGTACAATCTGGAATATCAATTCTTTCGATCAGTGGGGCGTCGAACTCGGTAAAGTCCTGGCGAACCACATCATTCCTGAACTGGAGAGCGCGGAACAGACCGATCTCAAACACGACAGTTCAACCAATACCCTGATCAAACGCTACCGCCAGCAGCGCAAAGCAGAATAAACAAAACCTATCGGGTCCCTTGCAGTATTGATCATGCAAGGGACCCTTTTTCATGCCTGCAACACGAAATCACTATCTGGCTTAATCGCCTGTGCTTTTACGGGCAGAAGTTTTGATGCTCTTGATACCTTTTAAGGACTGGATCTTGTCTATGGCCTGAGCCATTACGCTCTTGTCCCCGCAGTAACAATCAATTTGTAGGGTGCGCAGGTCGTTCCCATCCTCTACCTTTTTCGTGCGGATATCCATACTAATAACCTGTATCTGTAATTTATCCAGGATATCGTAGATACTACCAATCAAGAAGCCTTCTTTGTCACTGCCACTGCTGACTATAATACTGTGAACGTGCCGATTTTTATACGGCAGAACCACGGCTTCCAGGTAACGCATCGCGACCAGGATCATCAGAGCCATGATGGTGGTAATCGTGGCTTCGAGTAAAAAGCCAACACCACAGGCCATGGCAATTGCGGCCACAACCCAGACCGAGGCGGCAGTAGTCAGTCCTTTGACTTTTTGTTGATCCTGGCGAAAATAGATCGAGCCCCCTCCTAGAAATCCAATACCAGCAATAATATAGGAAGCGATACGCGTTGGATCGAGTTGGACATGTGGTACCTGGGTGAGATCATGGAAAGCATAGCCAGAAATAATTGTGAACAAGGTTGTGCCAACGCGATTAAGGCGTTCGTCCGAATACCAGTATTATGCTCACTGTACTCTCGTTCCCAACCAATCAATGCACCAAGAATCAGAGAGACAACCAGACGCAATAAAATTTCTGGAAAGCTAATCATGAATACGCTATTGCTCCTTGCTTTACAGCTGATTTTTGTTGAAACTATTCAAGACTTTTTAACGAGATACAGATAAGGACAAAACTAGCTAAAAAGGCGCTGACACTGCTATTGGTCCATTCATAAACTCTATGTAGAGAGGTTGAAGATTGTTCTCGAGGACAAGTATTTCTTGAACAGCCCCATTCAATCTGGATCTTATTATATCCAGGCTAAAAAAGCAATTGTGAAAATATTTTTTCAAGGTACAGAAAATCTCATGCTCATTTCTGGCCCATGCCACTGCTTGAGAACAATGCCTCACGACTATTGCTATACCCAACGGCATGGTCAGCTATACTATACTGGGAAGGAAACTCTTTTAGTCGCAAGGTAAGAGAAAGGGATCACTGTATGGAGTATCGTACTTTGGGTAACAGTGCGTTAGAGGTGCCAGTCATCGGTATGGGAACCTGGCGCACGTTTGATGGTCGCGGCGAGTCTGCTCAGAAAAATGCACGTATGCTGGTGGATACAGCACTCTCCAATGGGTGTCATTCTTTGATTCCTCGCCGATGTATGGTGTCGCAGAACAGGTGTTGGGAGAAAGTTTGCGTGACAAACGCGCAGATGCGCTGGTGGCCACAAAAGTCTGGGCCAATAGCCGCAGTGAAGGACAGGCCCAGGTGAAGCGAGCGCTCCAATTCTTTGGTGGCCGTGTCGATGTCTACCAGATTCATAATCTGGCTAATTGGCTTGAGCATCTTCCAATGCTGGAAGGGCTCAAGGAGAGTGGCCAGATTCGCGCGATCGGGGCTACCCACTACAGTCATAGCGCCTTTAACGAACTACGCAAAGTCATCAAAACCGGCCGCATCTCAGTTATCCAGATCCCATACAATCCCTTGCAACGCGAGTCGAGAAAGATATCCTGCCGCTGGCCGCCGACCTGGGGCTGGGAGTGATCGTGATGCGTCCCTTTGGCGAAGGGAGTCTGATGCGCAATATACCAACCGCTCAACAACTTGAGCCGCTCGCTCCTTTTGGGGTTACAACCTGGGGCCAGGCCTTGCTCAAATGGGTCCTCAGTGACCCACGCTGTCATGTCGCTATCCGGCCACCACCCGCACCCAACGCGTCATCGAAAACGCGGCCGCTGGAGATCCACCATGGTTCGGTCCAGGCGAACGAGATCTCGTCGCTCGCCTCGCCCGCGCATAGAAAATCGCCAATTTCGGTCCTGCACTCGCTTCAGGTTCCAATCAGGAGTTCAAGCGTGGCAGGACTTCTTCGGACAGTAGCCGTAGTGAGGTACTGTCCGGAAAGCCCTCATTTTTGAGCATGAAGTAATCGACCCCCAGATCAACAAAGGGTTTCATTTGTTCGATGATCTGACTCGGCGTGCCAACAAAAGGATTTGGCGAGCGGACTTGCTTCATGTCGATGCTGGCGGGATCTGTACCTTCGGGAACACAGAGACAGCCTCCGAACCATGTACGCCGCAGGGTGGCTGGATCTCGCCCGACCACCTGGCAGGCTTTTTCGCTCTCTGTGACCAGTTTGCGATAACTCTCGATATCAACCTGGGAGACATTCCACCAGTCACCATAACGGGCGGTGAGGCGCAACATGCGCGGCTGGGATGCGCCAACCATGATCGGCGGCAATGGCTCTGGCTTCGGCTCACAGTAGGCATCGCGGACCTGATAGTGCTTCCCCTCAATAGTAGCCCTGGGCTCGGTCCAGAGGGCTTTGACGATCTGCAACGTCTCATCTAGCTCTTCTACCCGCGTCCCGGCTGGTGGGAATTTATAGCCGTAGGCATCGTATTCTTCCTGGTGCCAGCCAGCACCAATACCCAGTATGAAACGCCCCTCGCTCATAAATTGAGCAGTTGCCGCCATTTTGGCCAGCAAGGCAGGATTGCGAAACGACTGGCAGAGGACAACGTGGCCAAATTGAAAGGTGGGATACAGCGCCGCCATATGGGTCAGGGCAGTCCACCCCTCCAGGAGTTGGCTATCCTTGAATTGTACATGATCAATAAACCAGATCGAGTCAAAACTCTCCACCACTGCATCAAGATTTTTGCGCGTCTGCTCCAGAAAGCCTCTGCGCGTCATACCATCCAGGGGCCGACTGGGCAATGCCAGTCCAAACTGTATATGTGCCATACTTCTTTTTCTTTCCCTCTCTAACTACACTATTACTAATAAAAAAACAGTATCGCACATCCAGCCATCCTCTGCCCATCAGTCGTACACATAAGTTTTCAAGGAATCCACGCAAAGAAAAAAGACGACCGTAATAGTTACGATCGTCTTCTCTCTTTGGGGGATGGCCTTGTTTATCCGTTCAAGGCATCGTTACACTGTTGCTCCATTTTGGTCAGGGCAGCATCAGATGTGGTCTGACCATTGAGAACGCTAGTGTAATCGTTGGTGATCTCATCACGGCACTTCTGCCAACCAGGAGCGCTGGAAGCAACGAAGGCGTTATTGATCTGCTCTGAGCCAACCTTACGAGCAGGTGTCTTGGTATAGTAGGCCTGCATATCAGGACTGCTATACACAGACTGACGAATAGGCAGGTAACCGGTCTTCTGGACGAAGGTGGTGTTGGTCTCTTTGCTGATCAGGAATTTCAGATAATCCCAGGCAACGGCGCGGGTGTCATCGCTAACGCCTTTGAAGAGCGAGAGGTTGGTGCCGTACAGAACGGTGTATTG
Source organism: Dictyobacter vulcani (assembly GCF_008974265.1). GTDB lineage: Bacteria > Chloroflexota > Ktedonobacteria > Ktedonobacterales > Ktedonobacteraceae > Dictyobacter > Dictyobacter vulcani. The sequence continues at coordinate 662,341 of NZ_BKZW01000003.1, read as the reverse complement.
TCCACCAGGACCACCAGGAATAGCTGCTTGATTGAAGTTGAAGCTATTTTTGACTGAAGCTTTCAGGAAGCTATAGCTGGCCACTGTGCTGATACCAAAGACAGCTTTTTGAGAAGTGAAGTCGTTCTGCCAACCATATTGCTTGGTCACATGCACGGCACCGGCTTTGACCAATGGAGCCAGGGTTTCCAGGGCGGCTTTGGCATAGGTTTTGTTGTTATCCTGCGTAAAGGTGACTTTCTGACCGTCAGCAGAAACAAAATCTTTTCCACCCAGGGCTTTATACAAAATGGACCACTCATCGACGCTTGGTGTTAATGAGAGACCCCACTGTGAACCATCGCTCTTGGTAACCTTGGCTACATCTTTGATCATCTCCTCCCAGGTGGTTGGTGGGGTGAGATTGTATTTCTTCAGGACATCAGCATTATAGTAAACGACTTCATCACTCTTGTTAAAGGGCATCATATACTGCTCGCCATCGATCTGGCCATCTTTTAACAGCGAAGGATAAAAGTCGGAAAGCTCTGAGTTGCTCAAGCCATTTTTACCAGCAATATATGGTTTCAGAGAAACAATATTGTTGTTCTGCTTATACTGAACGGCCCAGTTCTCATAAACCTGTGCGATGGCTGGTGGATTTTTGGCGGCAATAGCTGCATTCAACTTTGTCTGCAGGGTTGGATACGAATCGTAGGCCTGCAGGTTGATTTTAACCTTGGGATGCTTGGCCATATATTCTTTGGTCAGGCTTTCCAGGCTAGTCTTGTTGGCTCCAGCGGCGAAAGCCTCCCAGAAATTAATCGAATACTGCTTGTTGGCATCAAAGCTGGTTGGGTCACTGCTGTTGCTTGTTCCCCCCTTATTGCCCTGGTCGGTTGTATCCGCTGCTGTACCACAGGCAGATAAGAGTAGAACTGTGAGCACGAGCAAAACGAACGTGGGGTGAAACCATTTGCGATACATAAAATCCCTTTCCTTCATGGATAGAAGAAAAAATAAACAAACACATAAAAAATATGAGAGAACGAACAGCATCATGGCTATAAACAATCAGCCTTTGGTGCTGCCCGCTGATATTCCTTCGATAAATTGTCGTTGCGCCAGTAAGAAGACAATCAGTACTGGCAGCGTTGTAAAGGTTGCGGCGGCAGCTAGTCCGGTTGGATCTGTACCACCTTCTCCACTCATAAACGCTTGCAAACCAACTTCGATTGGGCGATGGGCGTCCGAACTGGTCACCAGATAGGGCCAGAGGAAGGAGTTCCAACTACCAATAAAAACCTGCAAGGCAACAACGGCAATGGCAGGTCGGGCTAGAGGGCTGCGATGCGCCACAGAAAACCGAAGCGCGAGCAGCCGTCTAGCTGGGCCGCTTCCCATAGGGATGGCGGCAGGGATAGAAAAAATTGTCGGATTAGAAAGATGCCTGAGATACTTACGGCATATGGGATAATCTGCACCTGGTAGGTGTCAATCCAACCCAGGTTTGAGACGATCAGATAGCTTGGGATCAAGGTGGCTTCGCCAGGGATCATGATCAGTCCGAGGGCCAGCAAAAACAAGATGGTGCGACCGGGAAATTTCATGGTGCCAAAGGCATATCCAGCCAGCAACGAGGTCAGCACTGACAGAGCAACGGTACAGGTGGCAACAAAGATGCTGTTCAAAAAGAACTGTAGCCACGGTGCCAGATCCCAGGCCCGGCTATAGTTAGACCATTCCCAGTCCGGCCAGAAGTGCGGGACGACATCGGCAGCACTATGCGTGGTGAGTAGCGATGTGATTCCCACCCAGTAGATTGGGAAAAAGGCGAAGACGGCTGCGACAATGATGAAAAAATAACGCAGCACGGTCTGAGTATGCAAATAGCTCCAACTCTTCCCTTGTCGGTTTCTGAGCGCTCTTCGGCGTCTGCTCGCCATGACGCGGAACTCCTCTTTGGTCTTCATGCTTCTACCGCCTGCGTTCCTCGTCGGGAGAGAGTGAACTGCACAATCGAAACAATAAAGACTAATAAAAATAAGATGACCGAGATGGCCGCGCCACGTCCATCATGGGGATTCGTAGAGAAACCTTCTGAGAAAAGATATAACCCCAAAGTGTTCGCGGAATTGTCAGGGCCTCCCACTGGACCAACCAGCAGAAAGGCTGGCTGAAACATTTTGAAGGCTTCAATAGTACCCAATAACATGACGACTAGAGTGATCGGAATTAACATTGGCCAGGTGATATGGCGAAAAATATGCCAGCTTCCCGCTCCATCAACCCGGGCTGCCTCTTTAAGCTCGGTTGGGATATTCCCCAGGCCTGCCAGAAAGATCACCAGGCTAAAACCGGCTGATTTCCAGGTGGTGTAGAGGATAATACTAAAGAGGGTCCAGTGCGGGTCACCCAGCCAATCAATCGCGGGTAGATGTAGCAACCTCAACAAGCCATCGAACAGACCATGATATTTATCAAACATCCAGTACCAGATCGCGGTTGTGGCAACCAGAGGTGTGATAAATGGCATAAAAATCAACAGTCGCCAGAAGGCTTTGGCTCGAATACCCGACATCAAACACAGCGCCAGAAACAAAGCGAGAAATAATTGTAGGGGAACCGAAATGATCACATACAGTACAGTTGTCTGCAAAGCATGCCAGAAGGTGGCGCTATGTAATAGATACTCGTAATTGGCCAGGCCAATAAATGGTTGGACTCCCTGGTTCAGGAAGCTCCATTTAAAAAGACTCATATAAAAGACAAAGGCGGCCGGCCCATACGAAAATACGGCCAGAACAATAAAGGCAGGTAAGAGATAGACGTAGGCCTGTCCTGTTGAGGTCCAACGCCGCAGGTGCCAGACCCACGAATGATTAATTTTCTTCGTCTGGTATCCTGGCACACTTACATTCTGCTTCAAAGCCATCATTCCATCCTATAACTGGTATGCCCTGGTAGTCTGTCAGACATCATTTGATGGGGAGGCGGGGATGCAAGGGCGGCGAGCCCCTTGACTGGGGGATCGGGGGCTGTGCCCCCGGCATCTCCCCCCATCCCGCCCGCGTAGCGGGCGCACAACCCATCACACGAAGTTTGACAATGTACTAGTCTAGTTAGCTCAAGTTAAGCCTGTATGATCATACAGAAAAATTACTGTTAAATACACATATGTATGATTCAGGCAAAGCAGAGTAATCATAAATGACCACAGAAAAGGAGCCGCCAGTTATGTGACCGCGCTCCCATGCCACCCTATATTACCTTATATTGGTCGTTTGAGCAATATGGTGTGGTATACATTCAGGGCTTTCCAATTCTCTTTTTGTCCCGCCTTCGGCGGGAGAAGAGGGAGGAGATGCGAGGACGCCTCGCGCTCCGGCAAGAGGCAGGCCGCCCCTTGCATCCCCGCTTGCAACCAGAATTGGATAGCACTGCCATCACACGCAGGGCTTTCCAATTCTAGAAAACGGAACAGTAGCCAGTAAGCAAGAGATCAAGAGCCTTGTCATATGATGCATCGAAATAGCGCATCTGTCGGGCAACATTGCGCACGCCGACACGATCCATCAAACTTAAGACGGTACTGTTCAGTTGAGCAAGGCGACTGGGAACAAGGCCCGTTCGGGTTTGGCATGCATCTTCTCCCAGTGTCACGTCGCGACGCCAATGTAAGCGATTTTCAATGGCCCAATGCTCTCTTATCAATGCTAAAATTTGTGAGGCTGGCGCTTTTTGTAAGGAAAGGCTACTCAACCCATAGACGACTTCATGGCGGCTCTCTCCTGTTTTGAGAAAGCGTGTCGTGCGTTCGATGCGAAAGACCTGCTCAATTCCTTGCCACTCTTTGGCAAACCAGTCGTTCAAGTCTGGGCTGCACACAATCTGACGATGTTCCAGCCGCCCATGGCCTTTGTCCCACGTTTCGGCTTCCTGCCAGCGTCGACGGTCAGGAGTAGGATCCTCGAAGAGATCAGCAATATCTTCTTTCAGCGTTGGCTGATTGTCTTTGGCAATGAGGAGATAGTCCCCTTCAAGCCGCTTGGTCTGCGCACAAAACGCTCGTTGGGTATGCAAAGCATCCAGGCTCAGAATACGTCCTTTCACGGTCTCGGTGGTCAATAGTGGCTTGAGATCACTGATTTCATTGTGCTTTTCTCGCACATCGCAATGCCAGAGAACTCTGCCAGTACTCACCTCATAACAACTGAGTTGATGGATCGGATGAGCTTGTTTGCTCGCGGCCCGAAGCGCTTTGCCATCAATTGCCAGGTGCCGATGATCAGCGTGGCCTTCGGGCGTGAGCAAGCGACTGGGTTCCTCTCCACATCGGGTTTGAGCCTCCCAACGCTGGAAAAATGCCGACAGGATCTCGTCAAGGCGCTTGGCGTCAATGGCTGCTAAGACATGGCAATAGGTCATCTGACAGGGCAGACTGCTTCGGCGTAACCCAAAGCGCTCAGCAAGGGTGACCTTGCGATGACGCAGCCATTCGGTCGCTCCACACAAACTCTTTTGCCCGGCCAATTTGGCCAGCACCAACAAACACAGGATCAAGGCGAGTTCGTAGCGTCTTCCTTGAGCACGTCGTGGGTCTGGGAGGGCTTGGAACGCTTCGTACAGTGAGAGCAACAGAAGGCTTTCTTCATTCGTCACGGATGCTCTCTTGACCGCCAAGGTAGTATAATCCATATGAGATTTCCTTTGTGGTTTTGAAGTTTTTTGTATTCTACAAGGAAATCTCTTTTTTTTCACCTCCTCTAGGAGAATTGGAAAGCCCTGGGTATACATTCAAGCATACGAGTAAGATGGCCTGACAACAAAATTCACACTCATGTCTCAATCCGCCAGGAACGATGGCGTATCTCCAGAGGTGTATAGCCAATAGCCTGATGGATACGCCTGGAGAAGTGAAACCGGGACTGAAAGCCGCAGCGCTCCGCTATTGTGCCAACAGGGAGGCCAGTCTGTTCTAGTAATTTGATCCCCATAGCAATGCGCTGCTCCCACACATAGGCCATTGGCGTTTTCTGCAACTGCACCTGAAACAGTCGAATCAAATGGGCAGGACTGATAGCAACAACGTCGGCAACCTTGCTTAAAGTGAGTGGCTCGGCAATATGCTCATAAATATACTGCACTGCCTGCTCAACAGCGCTATGCGTCAGACCACCATTCTTGCTGGCCAGTTGTTCACCCTCACCAATATATCGCCAGCAGATCTGCATCCCCAGGCTTTTCAGGATCTCGCTAGCGGTCGGAAAAGTACTTTCCTTGAGCACAAGTGCATCGTGCATGTGTTGTTGCATCGCTGGAGATAATGGAAGCGGCCAGGTCAGTTTCTGTAAACGCTCAATCAACATATGATCAGGCTTCACAAAATCCAGATGCACCCAGCTATGCACGGTCTCACAATCATCAGCAAACACAAAATACTCCTGATGACCCGGGTAAAGCACAAAAGCACTATTCGCTGGAATACAATATACGTACTCATCTAGCTGCAATGTAATCTGACCAGTATACACAAAAACAAATTGCAACCATGGTTGAATACGTGGACCCAGGCTACTCCCCGGTGGATACACCACATCACCAACTGTTACCTCTACAGGCCAGAGCAACCGTGCCTCTTCATTATTTGACCTCATTGCATCCTCCTGATCATATCCCCAAAAAAGTAAACGATTACTGTGCTGAAAAATAGAGACAAATAATACATATACTTATGTATATATAACACATATTCAGTTCCAGCAACGTACTTTATGCTCCAGCTAAGAGTAGCTATAAACGCGCTACCCAGGCCATCTGCCAGCACTATCCTTGCCCGACTGACGACAAACGATGCCTGGATATAGGAGAGCTGCCGATTACAGAAAGTAAGGCGTCGCCCAACTGGTGATCATTAACTTTGCCAACTAGCAAACAATTATGTGTGATATGCTATTTTTATGGCGCAGGGTGAATGGACACTTTGACAAACTTTCTATATAACAGGAGCGAACGTCTGGGCGTTTTGTAACGCGTTCGTTGTTAGTAGATAAAGAGGAAACGACAATGAAGTTTGGTATCTGCACATCTTTTCAGCATATTCCACAGCTCCGTAATCATTCCTATGACTATCTAGAGGAAAGCGTTCAGCGTTTTCTGATACCTGAGCGTTCACAGCAAGAGTTTGAGGAACAATTGCGCTCGGCGCGCCAGTTTGCCTTTCCGATTGAGGCGGCAAATTCGTTGCTTCCTTCACAGCTGACGCTGGTAGAATCTCCGAGCCAGCAAGTGGATAGAGCTCGGCTGGAAAAATATATGCGCACCGCATTGCAGCGGGCGGAACAGGCTGGGATCCGTATCTTTGTCTTTGGTAGTGGGCCGGCTCGAGCCTGTCCTGCTGATATAGATAAGGCTGCTGCGACCAGGCAGCTGGCAGATCATCTGGCCAGTTGGAGTAACCAGGCACGTCAACATGGGGTTCAGATTGTACTTGAGCCATTGCGCTATGAGGAATCCAACGTCTTTAATACGGTCGCTGAGGGTGGAGCGATGGTCTCAGGCATTGAACAGTCCGGGGCACGCCTGTTAGCAGACCTCTATCATATGGCTTGCAATGGTGAGGAACCGCAGTCGATCCTCCCCTATGGCTCGCTACTGGCACATGTCCATGTGGCCGAGAAGCAGGAACGCGCGGCCCCTGGTCGCTTTGGTGAGGATTTTCGCGCCTATCTGGCTGCCTTACATCAGGCTGGCTATGATCAGCGCATCTCGATCGAGTGCAACTGGAAATACCTGGCTGCCGAGGCTGGTCCAGCCCTGGCTACACTACGTACTCAGTGGACTGAGAGTAGTAAACAGGCAGTATAAAAACAAGAAGAGGTTTTTGCGATGACAGATGGGCAGACGACGATACACCATTCGGCGGCGCTTGAGCAGCTAGTTGCAGAGGATGCAGCTGGCTTCTTGCGCCGTAGCGCGGGCAAGATGGCGGAACTCGGGAGCGAAAATGGCACACTGAAGCTGGATTGGGTCGAGGGAGTCGCGCGCTTGCTAGCGGATCCCACTGGACTGGAAACGGTCGAGGACGAGGCGCAGGCGTTATGGCAACAGGGTATCCGCCATATTATCTGGGCTGGTATGGGTGGCTCGATTATTACGGTGCGTGTCCTGAAACAACTTGGTTTCTGCACAGCAACACCCGATGCCGGCATCAACATTTATCCCCTGGATAGTACTGATCCAGCAGCCCTGAACGCGATTGTACGCCAGCTCGCCGAGGCGAAAGGTCTGGAGTTTGGTGATGGAAACACCTTTGCTCCTGAGCAACTCCAGCATCTATTGCAGGATACGATGATGGTCGGGGTGGCAATGGGGATGACCTCTGAGGAGCCGATCACCCATCTGGCCTGGTTTACTCAATTGTTAGAGCAAGCAGGCCTCTCACCCGCGGAACATTTGCTGGTCATGACGCTGCCCGATTCCTATCTGGATCGTTTTGCCCGTGAGCAGCATGCTCCCAGCCGACCGCTCCAGCTGGATGGTGGGAGTGGCACTGGTGGCCGCATGAGTGCTCCGGCAACTCGCGTCTTTCTGCTACCGGCTGCCCTCTATCTTACGCGGCACTCCAATCATCCTGGCCAGTTGCGCCATGTCTTGAGTCAGGCCTGGCAAGCCTACAATCTGGAACTGGCCGCGAGTCAGCCTGCGCAACATCCGTTTGTCCAACTGGCCGCCGCGCTCTCTACAGCCAGTAACGCCGCTACCTGTCGCCTGCTCTTTGATGCTCCGGAGCACTGGAACTCACTGATAATCTGGATTGAGCAGTTGATGGAGGAGAGTCTGGGCAAAGATAACAAGGGTGTAGTGATTTTCCGGGATCAGGATTTGAATCCGCAGGCCCCCGATTTCAGTACGCAGGGGCTGCTACGTGTTCACCTCTCGACTGACATGATCACCGAGGCTACCCACGATCTACCATTCTTTACATTATATCAACCCTATCTGGCAGCCAGTGATCCAGTCGAGCGGTTAACGGCATTGACAACCTGCTTCCTGGGCTGGCAACTGACGATGGCACTCTATGGCTATCTCCATGATATTACCTTTTCAGGCCAGCCTGCGGTCGAGAACTATAAAGCCGGTGCTCGTAAGTTACGCGACCTGCCAGATCCTTTGCAAGTGCTTCAGGATTGGTCAGCAACGTTTACAGCTGAGGGTCTGACGCTCTATGCGCCTGCGGAGGTTTCACAACAGGAGAATATCGTATCGGCGGTGACGAGTACGCTACGGAGGCGGCAGCCTGCGTATCTGGATTTCACTATTAATGGCGAAGCTCCCCAGGAACTAAAGGCAGCGGTGGCGCAACGACTCTATCCACTGGCGAACGAGCGCCTGGGCGTCCCACTCAAACTACGTGAGGCTCCTGCTGATTATCATTCAACCGAGCAGAGCGAGATGGATGGTCCACCAGATCTGGTCAGCCTGCGTATCCTGTTCCGTGAACACGAACCCATCCTGGCTGGTACGTATAGCGATAATTTCCTGCGTGCCCAGGCAGTCAGTACCTGGCAGGCGATGATCGGACAGGGCCGGGCCTGCTTCTTGCTGGTAATTGATGGCCCAATCGCCCAGGCCAACGAGCGTCTGGTGTACTATCTGGACTCTTTATAATTCTATCTGCTTATAATCCAACATTGATCAAGGAGAGATATATATCATGGAGAAACTACGCTTTGGCATCGTAGGCTGCGGCGTGATCGGACCCACCCATGCGGAAGCCATTCAAAGTCTTGAAAAGGCTGAACTGGTAGCGGTAGCCGATGTCGTACTGGAAAAAGCGCAGAAACTGGCCGATAAATTTCACGTCAAATCCTATACCAGTTTACAAGAGATGCTGGCGGCTGAGGAACTGGATGTGGTTGATGTCTGTACGCCCAGCGGAATGCATGGTGAGCATGCCTGCCAGATTATGCGTGCTGGTAGCAACGTGATTATTGAAAAGCCGATGGAGATCCGTCACGATCGCATCGAAGAGATCCTGCGTGTACAGCAGGAGACGGGCAAGAAACTGGCTGTGATCAGCCAACACCGCTTTGATGAGGCCTCGCAACAGGTTCATCAATTGATTAAGGAAAAAGCGCTGGGCCGCCTGGTGCTGGGCAACGCGGTCATTCCCTGGTGGCGTTCACAAAAATATTATGATAGTGGAGCCTGGCGTGGCACCAGGGAATTGGATGGCGGTGGCATCCTGATGAATCAGTCGATCCACTCGATTGATATTCTGCAATGGTTGATGGGACCAGTCAAGAGCATTCATGCCTATACCGATACACTGGTACATACGATGGAGACCGAGGATGTAGCCGTGGCGGTCCTGCGCTTCGCCAATGGCGCTCTGGGTACTATCGCGGCTACCACCGGCGCTTATCCCGGCGTGACCACGCGCATTGAGGTCTGCGGTGACAAGGGCTCGGCCGTCATCGAAGATGATCGCCTTGGTTATTTACACCTGGCCAGTCAGGACTCTGAAGAGGTAGGCCCTTATGGTGGCGGAGTCAAAAAGTCTGAAACACCAAAAGCTGAAAAGGCCGCCACCGCCAGCGATCCAGCCGCTCTGCAGGCAACCACACACGCCGCTCAGATCGAAGATATGATTCGGGCCATCCAGCAGAACGGCACCCCACTGGTAGATGGACAGGCCGCCCGCCATCCAGTCGAAATTATCCTTGGCATCTATGAATCTGCCCGCACTGGCAGGGAGGTAAAACTTTCATGATCCGTCTCTCAGCATTCGCCGACGAAATCTCACCCGATCTGCATGAACAGATCGCGGTCCTGCAAAGCGAGAATATCCACGCTATCGATCTGCGTTCGGTTGATAAGATCAACGTGTTGGATCTCTCTGATCAACAGGTCCAGACTATCAAGCGCACCCTGACAGATGCCGGAATCGTCGTGGCCGCCATCGGTTCACCCATTGGTAAAGTGCCCATCGATAGCTCTTTCGAGGAGCATCTGGCGCGCTTCGACCGCTCCATTACGGTGGCCAGAGCCCTGGATACGCGCTATATCCGCATCTTCTCGTTCTATCCACCCACTAAAGCCGGGTCCGGAACCAGCGATCCTGCCAGTTATCGCGAGCAGGTCATCAGCAATCTGCGAGAGATGACACGTCGTGCCCGGGAGGCGGATGTCCAGTTGATCCACGAAAATGAGAAGGACATCTATGGCGACACAATCGCCCGCAATGTGGACCTGCTCAAAAACATCAACGACGTGCACTTCCGCTCGGTACTGGATCCTGCAAACTACCTGCAATGCGACCAGCGACCCTATCCCGACGCCTACGAAGCAACGAAGCCCTGGCTTGAATACGTCCATGTCAAAGATGTACGCGCCGACAGTTCTATGGCCGTCGCCGGCGAAGGCGAATCTAACTGGCCTGCCATCCTGCAACGCCTGCGCAGCGATGGCTACAACGGCTACATTGCCCTCGAACCCCATCTGGCCGCCGCTGGTCAATATCAAGGCTTCAGCGGCCCCGACCTGTTCCGCCGTGCCTCGCAGGCCCTCCAGACCCTGCTCCGCGACATGGACTGGTCTTACGCTTAAATTTTCTGGAGCAGCGGGTCATTACCGCTGCTCCACAGTTATCTATTCCGTTCATACCAATTGAATCCAGTAGCGACATATCGGCACAGGCCATCTCTCGATCTGAATAATATTCTCCAATACACCTCCATTAACTTCAATAATGGCCCTGGAGCTCCTATTTTCCTCATCGCAAGTCAAAAGTACACGCTCCAGACCACGAGCTTTCGCCTTTTCTAACCCATAGTTGAGGATAAGCTTTCCATTGCCTTGCTTTCTGCGCGATGGGCGAATGACATATCCAATATGCCCGCCTTTTTGCAACAGGAACTCATCTAATTTATGGCGTAAAATAAACGTGCCAAGATAGTCATTTCCATCAACCAGCCAGAATTCTGAAAAGGGAATTTGTCCCGGCTCGATCCTGGCAATGTCTGCCTGATCATGCAAGCGTTGCACAAAACTAGAGAAATGGGTAGCTATCTGTTCCCGGGAAATATTCTGCTGTCGACCCTCGGCTTGCAATTCGCCAAGAGCCTCAAGGTAACTATCTCTGTAATTTTCTGAGGGTAGTGTTAGTAAAGCCATTCATACATTACCTTTCTTGATAAACGCTATTTAAATGTAATGATTTTAACAGCTACAAAAACGCTGTTACGGTACCCTCCATAATAGCATCCAAACTCAATCAACTCTTGTAAAACATTGACAAAATAGTTGCGTGCACAATATAATTGCAATATTGCAATTATATTGTCTATGCAACTATTCGGAGGATACAACTATCAGTAACGGAGATCGCCAGCTATTTATTCACAGTATGAGCCAGTTCCGGCGCGGAACCATGCGGGATTTCCTGTTCAATGTCTTAAACTCGTTTGGAGACTTTGATTTTACCCTGCCACAGATGGCAACACTGCTACTCCTGGAAGAAGAGGGCGAGTTGACGGTCAAACGGCTGGCCGAACTCTTACGGCGCTCGGTCTCCGCTACGAGCCGTTTACTGGATCAACTGGTCGAACGGGGCCTGGTGGATAGATATGAGGATGAAAACGATCGGCGTGCGAAACGTCTGAAGGTTACGTCCGCTGGCCGTGGTTTGATCGACCAAATCGAACACAAGCGCTCAGAAAGACAATGGACGTTGATCGAACAGCTTTCGCCACAGGAACAGGCCGAGGTCGCGCATGCAATGGCACTACTAGCCAAAGCAAGTCAAATGAAACAATCTGATGAACATCACGATTGATAAAACAGCAGGTGTATTATGCAAGATCAACAACAGGTCAATACTCATTCTCAGCGGCAAAGCGAGGCATTCATCCTACCTTTTTCCGCCCTTGATCATGCTTCACTCCCTCTGGTAGGTGGCAAAGGAGCCAACCTGGGTGAATTGACCCGCGCTGGCTTCGCGGTCCCGCCAGGATTTTGCGTGACAACTATGGCTTATACATTAGTAGCCCGGGCTGCCGGGCTGGACACTATTCTGGCTGAACTGGCCCACACCCCTGACAGCGACAGTGTCAGGCTGGCAGAGTTAGCAACGGCCGCTCGCACTCTTTTGTTAGCTGCGGATGTACCTGCAGCGATCACAGAGGCTATTCGTGAGGCCTATCACACGCTAGGAGATGGAGCACCAATCCCGGTCGCTGTACGCTCTTCAGCCACTGCTGAAGATCTCCCATCCGCCAGCTTTGCGGGTCAACAGGATACCTATTTGAATATCGTTGGTATTGAAGCGGTACCGGATGCAGTCAGACGCTGCTGGGCCTCATTGTGGACAGATCGCGCCGTTAGTTATCGCCAGAGTCTGGTGCTTGACCAGAGCACGGTCCAGTTATCTGTTGTCGTACAATGCCAGATCGCGTCCTCGGTCGCCGGGGTGCTTTTTACTGCCAATCCATTAACCGGCAAACGGCAGCAGGCGGTGATCGATGCCAATCCTGGTCTGGGCGAGGCGGTCGTCTCTGGACAGGTTAATCCCGATCATTTTGTCGTCAATACGCTGCTCGGCGAGATCGTTGAGCGTCACCTGGGAGATAAACGTTTCGCCATCCAGCCCAGTCCGGACGGCGGTACTGAACATATCGAAGGAGTCGGAAATAGCGAAACACCCTGTCTTACTGATGAGCAAATATGCAAACTGGCAAAGTTAGGGGCACAAATCGAAGCTCATTATGCTCTACCTCAGGACATCGAGTGGGCGCTGGATGCTTCCGAGCAGATCTGGATCACACAAACCCGTCCAATTACAACCTTGTATCCATTGCCCGCCAATGCGCCAGGCACGGATGATGACCTGCGAGTGTATTTTTCGCTGAGTGTGGCACAGGGCGTCTATGGACCGTTTACCCCTATGGGTATACAAGCTTTCCGCCTGTTCAGCGCCACTGCCGCCACCTTTATTCTAGGCCAACCACCACAGGATCCCCTGGCGGGTCTCCCGGTCCTGGTTGATATGGGTCAACGCCTCTTTATCGATGTCACACCAATTATACGCAATACGCTTGGTCGTAAACTCATCATCCTGGTTTTAAAGGGGATGGAGACACGCGGCTCAGTAATCTTGCAAAACTTGATTACTGATCAACGACTGACTCCGAGCCGCTACTCGCGTGGACATGCGCTGCTCAGGTTTCTCCAGATAGTCATACAGACAAAAATCCCCCTGCTGGCTGCGCGTGCCATCTGGCGTCCAGCGGCGGCACGGCAACGCATTGCCAGACTAGAAGCGCAGTTGCGGCAACAAAGCACATCATTTCACGCCGCCACATCCGAGGAATATCTAACCGCCGTGGAGAAACTGCTACTGACTGATGGTATCCGGGTGATCCGCACCGTTTTTCCGGTCGCCTTTGCCGGAATCGGTGCTCAAGTACTGGCCTCCAGACTCCTCAAGCGCCTCGCGACACCCGATGAAGTCCAGGTCTTGCTGCGCGGCCTGCCCTATAATCCAACCACCACCATGGATATGGCACTCTGGAAGCTGGCGCAACAACTACAAAAGGATCCCCTGCTGACCAGTAAGGTCCGTGACACTCCTCCGGCACAGCTAGCAGCAGAATACCATCAGGGCATACTCCCTCCAGTATTTCAACAGGCCCTGGAGGAGTTCCTGCAAAACTATGGTCATCGAGGTGTAGCAGAGATCGATCTAGGACTTCCACATTGGTCTGAGGATCCTACCCATATTCTGGGCGCACTCGCCAATTATCTCCAACTCACCAACGCTGAACTGGCTCCTGATGTACAATTTAAGCGTGGCCAACAGGAAGCGGAGGCAATGCGGCTTGAGTTAATCCGCCGGGCACGACGCAAAGGCTGGCTGCGCGGCAAACTGGTCAGTTTCTACTTGAAGCGGATCCGTGAGTTGTCTGGCGTGCGTGAAATGCCGAAATATCTGCTTGTCCTGCTTATGACACAGGGACGGAAGTTGCTCTGGCCAGTGGGAAAGGAACTGGCTAAGGCTGGACGCTTAACACAGGCTAAGGATATCTTTTTCGTGACCATTCCTGAGGCACGCGCTGGCTTGTCTGGCAAAGATCTGCGCCCACTTGTACAGGAACGTCGTGCCAGCTATACCTACGAACAGAAACGTAAACACGTGCCACGCTTTTTGCTCTCGGACGGTACCGAGCCAACCATGGCAACTCCAACCGCCCGCACCAGTGATGACACATTACAAGGCACGCCAGCATCAAGCGGACACGTAACCGCAAAGGCACGCGTCATCCTGGATCCAATCGGTGCCCATCTGGAACCTGGAGAAATCCTGGTCGCGCCCTCTACTGATCCTGGCTGGACCCCGCTCTTTCTCACTGCCAGCGGCCTGATCATGGAGATGGGCGGTGCAATGTCCCATGGCTCCGTCGTTGCGCGCGAGTACGGTATTCCAGCCGTCGTCGGAGTCGCAGGAGCCACAGAACGCATCACCACAGGCCAGCACGTCACCATCAATGGCTCCACCGGCATCATCACCATCAACGAAACGCCAACTCTATAACGAATGATACGCTGATATACAGGTTTATTTAAAAAAACCTGGCTTGCCCCACACCATGCTGCTTACGATCGAGAGCGTCAGTTGCCCATCCTGAGCATAGGGCTCAATAAGCTCCCTGACGCCCTCGTCGAAGCGCCTGGCCGCCTCTTCCCCATGCGCTCACGCGATAAGCCGTTGCGCGAGTGATAGGATTGAATATAGGCTTCTTCGCTTTGAATATAAGAAACAGGCGCTGCTACAAAACTGCCACGGACTTCAAAGAGGTGCCGCTGCTCCAGTTCGTCGATAAGATCGTAGCTCCTGTATTCTTTATTGGTGGAAAATTCATTAATGAGTGTAAGCAGTTTTTCATCCCAGGGATTTTTCTCGCTACTTCTGCCCGCAATGGCCAGATAGCCATGAGGCGTGAGCAGGCGCTCAAATAGTGGACAGACAATATCCCACTCCATCCAATGCAGGCTCTCGCCGGCGGTGATCAATGCATATGGCGGTTGCAATGATACATCTTCGACTCGTCCATATAGCCAGTGCAGGCCGGGATGGTCTCCATTTGGGAGCGACCTGCCCTTTTCAAGCATGGCCTGCGAAAAATCCACTGCATCCACTCGCTCCACCTCATTAATCAGACGCCGCGCCAGGTCACCAGTCCCACAACCTACATCCAATACAGATCGTGGCTCATCCGTCACAAGTTCCGCCAGCTTTTTGATAGCTTCATCCGCATACACAGGACGATGATGATAGACATCCACAATACTCCGATCCTGAAACTGCTCCGCATATTTTAATCCCAGGTGACTCGGCTTCGGCTTCATAGCAACCTTGCTCCTTTTTCTTTATCAACAACTTTATTTATTATGAACTACGCATACCCCCCATGATAAGTTCATTAACATCCATCCAACAACCACAAAATACTACAACAAAATATATCGTATGATCTATACTATTCATATCAAGAGGATGAGTAAATATCGCCGGTTTCGTTTTCTCTATCATTCAGCTCTCGATTATGCAAAAAAAGATGAATGGTGCTAACAGGTCATGGAACAAATATCAGCATCGCTCACATAATTAGTGGGCATATTCTCTACCTCTAAAAGATACTCTACAGAAAAAGGATGCCAGTACGCGCCTTTGCATACTGGTATCCAGCAAAAAACAGCCTAGACCTCGGCGTCGATGCCGAGGTTGGCACGGACATTGGTTTCACTAAAGGTTTCAACGGCCGCTTCGTCTCTGGTGACCAGAGAAACAACGATAGCAACGGCAAAGCTGAGTGGGATGGCAACCAGGCCGGGATTCTCGAGTGGGAAAAGGGCTTTGGCCTGGATTAAATGGGCGGCCGCGGCGGCGGTTCCTGGCGGATCAACTGCCATGATGGCCGGGCTGACCATGATCAGGATCACCGATGAGATGAGACCCACAAGCATACTTGAGATCATTCCGGCAGTTGTGAAGCGCCGCCAGAAGATCGAGAGGATGATTGATGGGACGTTAGCGCTGGCCGCTACGGCAAAGGCGAGTCCAACCAGGAAAGCCACGTTGCTATAGTGTAGCGCAATGGCCAGGAAGATCGAGATGACGCCGATGATGCCTGCGGTAATTTTCGCTACCAGTACCTGCTCGCGCTCGTCTTCGCGGCCGCGTTTGACCACATTGAGCCAGATATCATGCGCAAAGGCTGATGAGCCAGCAATAGTAAGTCCTGCGACCACAGCAAGAATCGTGGCAAAAGCGACAGCAGCGATAAAGGCCAGGAAGAGGGTTCCACCGACGGCTTCAGCCAGCAATGGTGCTGCCAGATTCTGGTTGGCGATATGGGCTTTACCAACCAGGGTGGCAGCCCCAAACCCCAAAAAGGTGGTCAGGATATAAAAGACGCCAATGATTGCTGTCGCCCAGACAACCGAGGAGCGAGCCGTGCGAGCCGTTGGTACGGTGTAGAAGCGCATCAGGATATGGGGCAAACCAGCGGTTCCTAAGACTAAAGCCAATCCAAGTGAGATCAGGTCTAGCTGGCCATAGGTGCCATGGTAACGCAGGCCTGGAGTAAGATAGCTCTGGGAAACCAGGGTTCCACTACTACATGCTCCATCCTTGAGTGTGCCACCACCGGTACAATATTTTCCAACAACCCCATGAATAGCGTCAAAGAAGTTGCCCAGCGAGAAACCGTAATGACTCAATACCAGAATCGAGAGGATCAACGTACCACCCATGAGTAGTACCGCTTTAACGATCTGTACCCAGGTAGTAGCCAGCATACCACCGAAGATGACATAAAAGATCATCAGCAGGCCGACGATAATGATCGCCCAGTTATAATCCAGGCTCGGCACCAGCAAACTTACCAGGGATCCAGCCCCGACCATCTGCGCAATCATATAGATCAGTGTGACAATCAGCGTTGATATCGCGGCGACGGTCCGTACCGAACGATTGCGCAATCTGAAGGAGAGGACGTCTGCCATGGTAAATTTACCAATGTTCCGCAATGGCTCGGCTACCAGAAACAGAACCGTCAGGTAGGCGACCAGAAAGCCAACCGAGTACATGAAGCCATCGTACCCAAAGAAGGCAATCAGGCCAGCAATACCCAGGAATGATGCGGCAGACATATAATCGCCTGCCACTGCCAGACCGTTCTGGGCACCACTAATTTTGCGACCGGCGGCATAAAAGTCAGTCGTGGTACGCGTACGCCGGGAAGCCCAGAGGGTGATACCCAGCGTAATCAGCACAATGACGCCAAACATCAGCAGCGTTTGCAGTTCTTTTGAGGTCATTCTTTATTTCCCCCTCGTACGCGCGCCACAATGCGCTCTACCAGCCGATCAAACGTACCGGCACGCCAGACATAGATCCCCATCAAAATCCAGGCCATGAAAAATTGCGAGAGTGCAAACAAATAGGCCACATTGATATTGCCAAACACGCTGGCATTAGCCACGTCAGGCATATATCCAACCACAATCAAAAAAACAAAATAGTAGAGCAGAAAAAAAATGGTGGCGGGAATAATCAGGTTGCGTTTGGTGCGAACAAGCTCGCGGAACTCACTATCACGCTCGATAGCCTGCCAGTCACGGAGAGCAGTGTGCTGATCATCAACAACTTCAGTGTTGCGAGCCGGAATGGATTTTCCCCCATCTTGAGGAGAGGTAGCATCAGCCATAGCAGATAACCTCCAGTGAGTAGAAATCAACGCACTAAGAAAGAGAAGAGTACAATGAGGCAAGAAAAAGTATCTACGTATATTTTGTCTATATAGCAGACGAAAATAACAGGATATACTAAAGAAGTTAACATATCCTTCCGCAAAACTCAAGGACCTGAACCGGCTTTAGAGCAGTTGAGATCATAAAAAACCAGGAATAAGAGGAGATCATATTAACCAGTGAGGCAGAGAGGATCGAGTAAGAGTCGCTCTATGTCTACTCAACATTATCCGTTGAGGTACTACTTTTTGTGCTGTCCTCTCTTCTGCTTACATTTGAGATTCTAGAAAAAATGTAACTATACCATTAATCATCCCGCAACCAGCTGAAAGGACTTTATATGTCCTCTTCACAACATCCATTATTTTATCTAAATCAATCTACATGTCCTCTATTCAAAAAAAGTGTATCTCTCATATTTTCACTGCTTACTCCACAGCACTCAGATACGCTATTCAACAGGCAGTATTTTCTCTGTAAAGATCCATTATAAAGACAGTAATCAACTCTTTCGCTTATTTCAAAATAGTCAGTCAGGTAGCCCCACAGGCTAATCTAAATGGCTTATTTTTAGAATTGATGAAACCACTCCAGGCCAACAATTCCAACTAGATTCACTGAAAAAATCTGGCCTGTCTTTGTTTGATGGCCCATTCCAACTGCTTATCATATTCTATATGTAAGCTATTTCTTGTGTAGATTAATGCTATAGATGTCTGTAAAAATAAAAACAATAACGTCAAACTTATAGAGCTATAGGCTAGACCAGCTGCAACAAAAGGCGTATAATCTTGTTGCTTCTATTGATGTATGCAAAAAGAAAAAGCAAAATCCATTCTATCGATTGCCCGGAATCGAAGCATCAAAATCCATGTTTCTTGTGAATGTAGCGGAGGAGTTGGTTATGGAAGAGGAAAATTCAGATACCGTTGCCAGCCTGGATAGTATGGCGGATCTGTATGTGAAACGCGGCATGTTTGCTGATGCCAAACCGTTCGCGAAGCGTGCGCTGCTCTGCCGTCAGCGCGTAATGGGAGAATTTCATGAAGCCACAGCATTGAGCATGAGTAAGCTTGCCTTCATCTCTATTCAACTCGGTGAATTTGATGAGGCAGAAACACTCTACCTGAAGGTTGTCCCAATTTTAGAGCAAGAAGTGGGCCCATTGAGTCCTGATGTCGCCAATAATTTGAATAATCTGGCTGTAGTAGCCGCTCATAAAGATCAGTATGCACGTGCAGAGATGCTTTATCGACGAGCTTTAAAGATTCAAGAACAGGCGCTGGGCAAGGAACATCCTGCTACAGTGCGTAGTCTGAGTAATCTGGCCGGTGTCTTAATTGGCCAGGGAAAATATGAGCAGGCTGAACCTCTCTGCTTGCGTACACTAGAGCTTTTGGAGCCAATTATGGACACAAATGATACCACCCTGACTACTTTATATATTCGCATAGCATATGTTTACGCCCGGCAAAACAAATATGTGCTGGCTCGTTCATACTACCGCCGCGGTTTGAAAATTTGTAAAGAGTCATTGGGAGCCAACCATCCACTTACCCGTTCATTGCAAGTTCAATATCGACACGTTGCGGAACAAAAATAATGTCTGGCTAGCGAGTACCACATCTCCAGGGATTTGGATGTGGTGCTCTCCTTTTACTGTTACACTGGCTCATGCATATCCAGAACTTGCAATTTGCCATATTTACAGCTAGAATATGTGTATCAGCTAATAGTGCTCTTGTATGTGGTGTGGTGTATACCTCGTCTTTTATAGAATTGCTTTGTACCAGGTGGCGGCCTGACTTTTTTCTCCTTTTGGTCTAGTGGATTGACAGGATTATTTTGTTCAGCTAAAATAGAACAAATGACCAAATTAGAACTCAGGTTCTATAACAGGAAGCAAGAATACTTGCTTGCCTGGAGTGCTTTTCTTCGCAGGACGCTAGCTGGAACGGCAGTTTGTAAGCGAGAAGGGAAAACACGCGATGCCAATTCTGGAATCTACCGATAAGATTGCACCAAGAAGTATCTTGCGCCACCGCCCAATTGAAGATACAGCGATGTCAGCATCAAATAATTCAGACGCCAGCGCGAATCTTTTTCCGTCTTCTGTTCCACGTGCCTCTCGGCCATCTGGCGAGGTAACAAAAATGGGCACGATGGTTGCTGAGTGGCGACAAGAAGATCGGAAGGCTGCTTCCGGACTGGATCATCAGGTGGCGAAAACACCCACGCCTCGCATCTCCTATGGGGAGTTACGCCCGAAGCAGGTAACACGGGTACACAGAGTGTTCGTACCACAAAAAGCGCACCACTTACGCTCAGAGCGCTCGTTCTGGCTCTATCTCTTACTTGGAATGACTGCTACCCTGCTATTGTGGATGATGTTGAGTGCAGTCGGTGGTTGGTTTTCGGTCTGGCTCGATGATCTGCACTATGGTCGTCCCCGTACGTTCCAGGTCGATGCCAGGGTTGGACACAACAATGATCAGACCGGCACCCCTAGCCATTTTATAGCCATTAACCTGCATCAACGTATTGAGGTCATCGAGTTACCTGCTGGCGATGCAGCAAAAGCCAGAAGCTTTGTTGGACCTGAACTCTACCATACCAACGACGAACTGGTGCCAGTTGAGTTACGCTTTGTGGATCTCAACAAGGACCATAAGCTGGATATGATAGTGATCTACCAGCAACAACGCCTGGTGTATCTCAATGATCAACAGGATTTTCGTCTGGTCCGACCAGATGAACAGACTGCGATCGCGCAGGCGTTGCGTCAGTCGGGGTTGTAGCCTTGATAAAATCGCTGATATGCGCAAACACTTCTTCTCGTTCGGGGCCAGCAATGATCAGATGATCAGATTTTTGCAGCCAGTGGAGAGTTTTGGGAGAGGCGGCACGCGTCCGACGATAAAGCTCGTCAGCACTGCGCGGATTGACAGTCTGATCTTTACGACTCTGGATAATCAACAGGGGAGTGGTAAGACGCTTAAGTTGCCGTCGACTGTGATCAGTCAACAGAAAAAGTTCGGCCAGCGCGGGTATAGGTAATCGTACCATCTTTTTAATGGTGGCAATGGCTTGTGGATCGGAGAAATCAATAGTTGCATTGGGGTCGCGCAAGCGTGCCTGTTGCATCATTTCAGCCTGCACGTCAGGATCGTTAAAATCCAGGCGCTCAAGCGGATAATACCATTTCATCACATAACGCAAAAATGGGATCGCCCGAGCTTGCCAGCGATCATAGAAACTGGTTGGTGTCGAGAGTGTTACCACACCAGAAACCCTGGTCGGATGTTTAATGCCTAATAAGAGTGCCAGAACACCACCCATAGAAAGGCCTATCACAAAAACCTGTGGATAATGAGCCAGTCGCATCAACCCGGCCTCGGCTGATGCAATCCATTGTTTACGCCCATGCTTGATTAACTCTTCTGGATCGCCACTGTGGCCGGCAAGCACTATTCCATAGACACGCATGCCCTGTGCCGCCAATATTTTTCCTAGTCCAAACATCTCTACAGGCGAACCACTAAAGCCATGAATGAGCAGACAAGCTTTGGATGCGTCTTCTGGCCCGAGTAAAAAGGGTGAGTTCTGAGTTTGCATAGCAATATGCCTCCTATCATGCCATCGTACAGGACTTCTTTCCTTTTCAGGATAGCATGATAGAAGGGAATGCTTCAAACTATTTTAACGGCCTGTCCCGTGGCGTTGTACGTCGGGCTTTTTGTTGGCTCGGCCTGGCATGGCATCTAGAGCAGCCTGGGAGAGGACTGCGCCAACAGAGAAACCAACACGCTTGCGGGCGGGAATCGTAATCTGATCGCCACCACGAATGGATTTGACACGACGGGGGGCAACATCACGCAGGTTCCAGGTTCCAAAACCCATTAAACGAACCTCATAGCCTTTAGCTACACCCTCACGGACAACCTCAGTAAATGCGTCGATGACTTTATTCGTTTCTTTCAGATTCATGCCAGCTTTGGCAGCAATCTGATGGATTAACTCATCTTTACCAACTACAATGTGTTCTTTATCTGGTGAACTGGATTTCATAATAATTGTCACTCCTCACAAATGGTTTTGCAGAGAAAAATAGTGCCTCTGCTCATAACTCAATGCGCTTGTAGCATTGTGAATGTTATTGAAGGCTTCCTGCCTCAAACAGTACAGGAACCTTGCGCATTGGCAGGTCCGTAAAAGCAATCAGCAATGCCGCTTGTTTCGCAAGTTGCTCGGCAACTCATCTGATTGAATAGCACAGTGTTGTCTATCACTTTCACTATACAGAGTGTTACCAAATGCTAAAGGTCTTTTTCGTTAAGGGCTTTTTTTGTTCTCCGCTAAGTGGTCAGCCAAAAACACCAGACCTCTTTGTCGGGAGATATGCTATTCCTCATATTTCCTGATTATGCCTTTTGAAAAACCATCCGGTGACATATGTTGGAAACAAAAACGCTTCGATTAAAACGACAAATATGGCATATGCTGCGTACAATGTGCTACTCTTAGTATGGTCAGTAGCTTGCTCGCGCAAACATGCTCTAAAAAAGCACGTGGGTACGCAAGACGCAGAGTCAAGAACAGGACAGTTATCTGATTGGTTATTGCCATTCGTCTTTCAGGAGGTACCTGGCAACCCACCAGAAATAGTGCCTTCCAGATATCACGACAAGAAGAAAGGGTTACAACGTGAAAGTTGCATACATTTTTAGCTCTACAGGACATACTGTCAGTTATAAACTGGGCAAAATGATCCTTCCACAGCTTGAAGAGCATCGCCATGGGGCCGAAGTCGTTGGCATGTTCTTTTTTGATGATAATACGTTCGCTTTGCGCAAAGGTGATCCTCTGGGCGAACGGCTCAGCGCCATAGCTCGGGAGCGCGGTATGCTGCTCATGCTCTGCGATCAATGCGCCTGTGAGCGTGGTCTGGCTACCCCAAATGAGGCGGGTACCTATGATCCTGTCGATACGGTTGAAGGTGTCCGTGTCGGCTGCTTCCCGGATCTCTATGCGGCCCTCGAAGGCAATCCTCCCGATCAAGTCATCACGCTGTAATTCACCCTTCATGCGTAGGTTCGAGCCTTGCGCTCGATTGCCATATGCTCAAGCCGCCAGCCTTTTCTCACTTTAGAGCAAAGACTGGCGGCTTGAGCATATGGCAATCGCAACAACAATATAAATTAGCGGAAAGAACATGATTATTCTATGCCCGATACACCATCTTTTACTATCTCCAAAGTTGATCCTGATCAAGAACAGAGTATCCTGCCTGCATTAATCCATCTGTTACAGGATACCGTTGCCCATGGGGCTTCGATTGGCTTTCTGCCTCCCTTAAATACTGAAGAGGCTCACAACTACTGGACCAGTGTATTCCAGGACATAGCCCGGCATAGCTGTGTCCTGCTCATTGCCCGGGATGAGGGACAACTCATTGGCTCGATCCAATTGGGATTGGCGACTAAACCAAATGCCCTTCATCGGGCCGAAGTACAAAAGCTCTTTGTGCTACACAGTCAGCGTCGGCGCGGCATCGGCCGTGCGCTGCTACAGGCGATTGAACAGATTGCACGCGATGAGAAGCGCACCCTCCTCATCCTCGACACCCGCCAGGGTGATGCCGCCGAACAGCTCTACCACACGGCCGGTTACCAGGAAGCCGGTACCATCCCTGCCTATGCCCGTAACGCCAACGGAACGCTCGATAGTACGGTCTTCTTTTATAAGCTTCTTGATTAAACCAGTTCAGGTCATTCCTAAACGATACGAGGAGGTCCCTGTCGAATACGGGTACGAATAACATCCAGATCCGGAGTGAGCCAGCGTGATTCCATCCACCAGGTAATTCCTGAGTCGATATATGGTTTAACAATCTCTGCAGCCTGTGCGCGATTATCGCCTGGAGTCTCACCTTCCCAGATGATATCAAAAGGGGTCGTGCTGGTGCGGTTCTGCTCGATATATGCGCGCATGGCTCGAATATCATCTGGCTTTAAATTGCCATGTTCACCAGGAGCGGCTGCGGTGGGCAAGAGACCGTCATATTTGAGAACACGCTGCATAGATTTCTGAGCTGGCCAGGCACCAACCACCCAGATTGGAATACGCGGCTGCTGGGCTGGTGGCGGCAGGAAGGTCATTTCTTCGAGTTGATAGTGCTGACCATGATAGCTAAAAGGCTGTCCGCTCCAGAGTCCGGTCAGGATATCCAGGCTCTCATCCATTAATTGAGCACGCTCTTTGCGCTCGGTGACCTCACCCACTTTACCAAAGCCACCATCATCTAACGCCCCCAGACCAACAGGAACAACCAGGCGTCCATGCGACAGGTGATCTACCGTTACCGTCTCACGCGCCAGTTTCCAGGGTCTCCGGCGTGATGGAGGTGTCAGCATAGCACCAATACGCACACGGTTGGTTCGTACTGCCATCGCCGCCAGTACCGCCCAGGGATCATACATCTCACCCACAACTTCAATATTAATGCCATCCCAGTAAAACACGCCATCCCACCCTGCCTCTTCCGCCTCCTGTGTTAACTCCAAAATCTCGTGAACATTACCACGTGGGATGATAAAACCATACTGCATCGGACACTCCTCTCAAAATCATAGTTACTTCATTGTAAGAGCAGTATACTCACCTCTTCACGTCACCTTCTGTCATATTCGCTTACCTTTTCGTTTGACAATTCCATCCCCAGCCACTATGATGTCGTGAGTTACCAATAGTGCGCCTCGTCACACATAGAAAGAAAAAAGTTGCTAATGGCACGATCACTACCAGTTTCCAACGCTACGCCTTCTGATTCTGAAGACACGGAACCACACATAGTAGCTGAAAAGCTCGAACAGACAGGTCCGATTTCAAAAGGTGATCACGCCAGCCTGCGCGCTAACTGTGCACATTGCTTCGCGTTGTGCTGTCACGTGCCAGCCTTCTCGGCCTCGGTAGACTTTGCGATCAACAAAAATGCTGGACAGGCCTGTCC
This sequence comes from Dictyobacter vulcani, assembly GCF_008974265.1. Lineage (GTDB taxonomy): Bacteria > Chloroflexota > Ktedonobacteria > Ktedonobacterales > Ktedonobacteraceae > Dictyobacter > Dictyobacter vulcani. Next base: position 637,539 of record NZ_BKZW01000003.1, on the reverse strand, counting down.
CAATCTGCAGGCAGACTTTCGCTGCGGCATTCATACACGCCTCAGACAACAGGGCTTTCGCGGTTGTACCGTTTATGATTGCTTCGGCGCCGGACAAAAAATCTCCCAGGTTACTTTCCATGGACAGGACTGGCGGCAGGGCAAAAATACCTCAAAGCAAATGTTTGCGATATTCCCGATTATGCGGGACCTCCATGAGTTGCTCTGGTATCTGACTGAAGCTCTAGCACTACTAGCAACCCACTCAATCCACGACAAGCTCAAGCTCGCACTGCAGGAAACCGAACACCTCACCCATCAAAGTCCGGATGTTCTCCTGGCACTCGACGTGGCTGCCCATCGCCAGACCATTAATGCACTGCTATTGCGCGCCAGCGAACTCGTCCGCGCTGAAGTCCAGCACAAGAAAAAAGACTATAGGGGCGCGGACCTCATCGGGGCTAAACTCAGAGGCGCCAATCTTAAAGGTGCCAACCTGCGAGGAGCATGTCTGATTGGAGCTGACCTCAGGGATGCCAACCTGCAAATGGCCGATCTGATTGGAGCTGACTTCAGAGATGCCAACATCAAAGGCGCCAATCTCACCGGAAGTATCTTTCTCATCCAATCTCAACTGGATGCTGCAAAGGGCGATACCAGCACAAAGTTCCCATCATCGCTCACTCGTCCAGCGCACTGGTAAACGTTTTGTCCTGATCAAGTGAGAGGTCACCTGGATCATTTTATTGATAGCACAACAAACACTATAGATAAATGTAGCAATATATTGAGCAGAGGAGGCGCACCTTTCATGAGTCAACTACCGACGACACCAGAAGAGCGTTTTGCTACACTGGTCGAAAATTTCCTCGATCTGCCAGAGGTAACCCCACCCTCGGGTGGAAAGAAATTCGGCTCATCTGAACTGAAAGTTCGACAGAAAATCTTTGCCATGCTTGTTAGAGACAAGCTCGTTGTCAAACTTCCCCGATCCCGAGTAGACGCGCTCATCGCCTCGGGAAACGGAGAACCATTTGACCCCAGAAAGAATAGTCAGTTCATGAAAGAGTGGGTTATTATAGCAACAACTTCCATAGAAGAATGGTTATCTCTGGCAAAAGAAGCTATGGAGTTCGTAGCCTCAAAACGTTGAGGCAAGGATCGTTCTCAATTGGGGCAACATCTTGCCATGATCAGCGATCAATAGCGGAACACCATATGGCAATGGCACCCAAAAAAACTCAAAATAATGGGTGCCGAAGCATCCGAACTAGATGGATATAGCTCTTCGTGTCTCCAGATAGGCACAAGGTTTCCATGATACTGAAGAACGAGCCAGAAAATGTATCTACTATTGCGCTGATGAAAGGCAAAAACACTATGGATAGGCAAAGCGCCCACATAGCCCTGCAACAATCAGGTTTCACTCCCCGGTTCGTTGCCGCTGGCATGGAGGGTTTTGTATTTGACATCGGTCATGAGATGAAACCCATACCCTTGTCTATTTAGGCATTTAAAGTTTCAGACGCGCGTTAATGAAATCGAGAGTTTGTCTGATGATCTCACGTGAACGTTCATTGTCATCCAGGAAGTCGAAACCATGGTGTCCGGTGCCATGGTTTACAGCGGTAATTGAGGCGTTTTGTTTGAAGGCTTGAGCGACAAAGGTGTCCAGGATGCTATTGAGATCGGGCCGGTCCAATCCTGCACGCACGATAAAAAGTGGTGGGATGCTTTGTACATCTTTTTCCAGATAACTGATGGCCGAGAATTCTCGCAACGTTGCATCAGTGGTCGTGGCTGGCACGATGGAACGGAGAGATTGCAGGTCAAGCAACCCATAGTAGGCAACAAGAGCACGTATATGTGCAGGCGCATTCCTCAAAGCTGTACGTAGCCCGAAAGGTGCTCCAGCCGAGAAAGTCCACATACAAAGAGCATCTTTCTTCACCTGTAAAGACTCAGACTGCTCACAGACATACTGCATCAGATCATCAACATCGCTGGCAGTCTCTTCAAGCCTTTTCCAACCATCAGTTACACGGTGGTTAAAGGTAATTGCGATCACTCCCATCCTCGCCAGCAACTGCCCCAGAGAAACAAAAGCCCCATGCTCTTTGGCGTCCCGCAGCAGTTCCGCCGGTCCATCTCCATGGACCAGAATCACTGCGGGATAGCAGGACTGGCTCTGAAGATCTTCTGGATAATAGATATCCATCTTCAGATCTGCCCCATCACTTGTCTTGTAGATCAGGTCCTTGCGCACATTCACAGCTTCCATGCCTGGCAACGTGTAGACCACACGCATCCGACTCATTTCGCGTAGATCAACCATTGACTGGTTACTCCTTTTTACCTTTTAGAGACATTTGCCTCCATGCCTCGCTAAATTGTATCGATGGTGGTTGCTAACACCATCAGCTCTTTAAGCAATTATGCAAATATTTGCATAATTGCTTAAAGAGAGCATACCATAACGGCAAAAAAGTTGTCAAGCTCGGTGTAAAAGTGCGAAAGGTGGCAAACTTGTTTATCTGGCGTCAGCAGAAAGTAGAATGGTGTTGCCATCAGGATCATTGATCATGGCAAAGTACATGCCAATGGGAGAGGCTATAAAGGGGGCACGATAGCTCTCGTAACCATACTCAACCATCATCTGATATTTCGCATCAACTTCGGCGCGATCTTGCAAGTAGAATTCCAGGATGACGCGAGAACTTTCTCCTACAGTGGCCGGTTCAGGGGCGTTCAAGAAGAATGTAATCTCACCTTTCATCTTAACTTCAACATGCTTTTGTCCATCGCTGCCCTCGGGAATAGCCAGTCCAAGCCTTCGATAGAACTCCAGCGACTTCTCCATGTTCGGGGAAACCAGTCCAAGCATATACAGATTAAGGGCCATGAGAGTGTTTCCTTTCACTGATCAATAACACATATCTGTACCTTATGATACGGCGAAAGGTGTGGGGCAATCTTGCATATTCGTGCGTTTTTATCCTGATATTGCCCAGATGATGCGTTCCTGGCGATAGGCGCGTGGGGTCATGCCGAGATATCGTTTGAAGGTGCGCGTAAAGTGGCTCTGATTCGTAAATCCGCTCTCTAAGGCCACCTGGACCAGGGAGATGTTTCTTTGCGCCAGCAACTGCTGAGCTCGCTCGATACGCTGGCGTAGCACAAACTGATGTGGACTTTCACCGGTTGTCTGGCGGAATATGCGCGCAAAATAATAAGGACTAAAGCCGGTCTGTTCCGCTAACTCTTCCAGTGTGAGATCCTGGCTGAGGCGCTCCTGTATAAAAGTCTCCAGACGACGCATCTGCCGGGCGCTGAGTCCTTGATAGGTTTCTTTGGGTGTATGGATTCTGGTTTCACTATAATGGTGTAAAAGATGAACAGCTAGCATCCGGGCGGCAGTCTGCGCATATAACTTGCCCGCTGGGGCCTGCTGCTCAAGTTCGCGCCAGAGCGCCAGACAGATCTGTGTCAATAAAGGATCTTGAAAACCCGAGCGACTCATCAACACTGACGGCTGAATATGTTTATCCGCCACCTCTTCAGCGGTATGACAAAATAGTTCTTTACCCAGATGTAAATGCAGGGTCTGCATCGGCAGGTCAGAGATACCCTGCCAGCGTACCTCATGTGCTGCATCCCGTCCAGCAGTCAAGAGCATGTCATTGGAACGCATATACAACGTTTCCCAGGCACCATGCAGGGGTCGTTGCTCCATGCGCATCGTACCACCGGAAAATAGCACCAGCGAAACATCTGGCGGACCAGAAACCATCCAGCCCTCCAACTCCACCGGCTCATGAAACGCCTCGGCCACCAATCCCTCCCAGCCCACATCCACGCTCGAAAGATAACGCTGCGGCACGCGCAGCGTCTTATACGCATCTTGCGAGATAGCTATACGCCCGGTCATCTACTCCCTCGACTTTCCAGAAACCTGAAATACAGCCTTCCATATCATTGCTCTGCACATTATGCAGCATAACATATCTTCGCTTGCGCCACACAGAATTTATTGCCGCTACAAATACTACACCACCCAAAAAGTCGTAAATTATAAAATTAGCAAGATTCAAGAAGTTTTAGGAGCCTCTGCATGGTATCATACTCAAGCGGATAGGAATTGGCAGGCCTGGTTCAAAGATCCCACTGGCAATATTCTGTCTGTTATTGAAGCAGCGGAATAAAATCAGGTAGACACACACTTATACATCTTATAGATAAACAAAGATCGTCAATATGGCGATCTTGCTTTTCTGCTCTTCATCAATCTAAAAAAATAGCTACTTTCCCTGTAAAGCTTTATACATAAAAGAAATGGAATGCCATATATATGACGACATCAGATCGAACAGAAGTAACTCCAGTCGGAGAGCAAATACAGATGGAGGAGATAGCAGCCAGTTCTCCACCCAAAAAAGTGAAACGTGTGGCGGCCCTGGCCTTTCTTCCGGCCAGCCTGGCTTTGATTATGACTGGCTTCGGCATTATCATTCCAGTATTTCCACAGCGCCTGGAGGCGCTAGGATTGGGTGCGGGAACTCTGGCCTTGATGGAAGGGGCCTTTGGACTGGGCACGTTCCTTTTCAGTACACCAATGGGGGTCCTGGCAAATCGCTATGGACGTAAACCAATCGTGCTCTTTGCACTGTTTGGTTTTATCATTTCTAACCTGTTACTGGCCTATGTTAATACGGCACCGCTCTTCATTGCCATCCGTTTCCTGGAAGGAACGTTTGTCGCTGGCTTCATGCCTGCCTCCATGGCGATGGTCGGAGATGCAATTCCGCTGGATAAACAGGGCCGCTGGATTGGCTTTATGACGACGGCACAGGCTGGCGGCATAGCCCTGGGACCCGCGATTGGCGGTATGCTCTATCAATCATGGGGCTTTCGCAGTCCGTTCTTGCTCTCAGCAGGCTTTGCGCTGGTCGCGGCCCTGCTGGCCGTGGCCTTGCTGCCCGAAACACTACCGGAGCAGGTACGTCTGGAAGAGCTGAAGCGTCAGGCCAATAAACGCAATGGTATCAAGGGACGAGACAGCAATGCCCCAAAACTTACAAGTCTGGCCTTGCTCTTTGCACCACTACTGCTGCTTGACCTGGGAACCATGTTTGTCTATCCATTTTCGCTGCCCCAGTATCCTTTCTTTTTCAAGGATACGCTCCACTATAGTCCATCCCAGTATGGCTTGATTATCAGTGCGTATGGTCTGGCTGTAGCACTATTCCCAATGCTCCTGGGCCGTCTCAGCGATAAAGGATCAAAAAGACTACTTGTTACGCTTGGAGCTCTGTTAGGAGCGGCACTTAATCTGGGTATGCTCTGGCTGCGCCAGTATGAGCTCCTGATTGTCACGGCGGCCATCACAGGTATTGGTAGTGCACTCTTAATGCCAGCACTGGGCACCGTCTACCTGAATGCTACCAGCGATCAGAATCGCTCTCAGATCATGGGTATCCGCAGTACAGCGATCTCCCTCGCACTGCTTATCGCCCCACTGACTCAGGCGGTTGCTGCACCCTGGATCACACCACAGATAACCTTCGCCATTGCCGGAGGCCTCTCGATTGCCATGGCCATTTTCGCCATCTATGCCATTGGCACCGTCCGCCAGCAGGCTCCGCAGGACGAAAACGCACTCGCTAACAATACTGTCGCCTGACCTATTCTCATAAACAGCCGACCGTAGCTGGAGTACATGAACCGCTCCAGCTACGGTCGGATTCTTTCCACACGTAGCAGCATAATCCCTGGGGCTGCTCCCCATGCTCACCTGGAGCAATTATTCGCGCAAAACACTTTTGTGCTATCATATACATATCAAATAGATAGAGTAGAAGGGTAATTGTATGGATTATAAGGTCACTGTTACACTTGAACCGCAGGAAGGATTTACCGATTTTCTCCACGAACAGATCAGAGAATATAATAATCAGAGCTCGCCCCTGCATAAAGCGGCACGTGAAAAAGGTGCAGTCAAGCAGATCAATGCTATAGTGATAAATGCAGATGAGCACTGGATTGGCGGTATTACAGCTGAATTATACTGGAACTGGCTGGAAATCAATGATTTCTGGTTGGCAGATGAGTTACGCGGCCAGGGTTTAGGCAGTTCGTTGCTCGCCCAGGTTGAACAGCTGGCGAAAGAAAATGATGCCCGCAAGGTCTTACTGACTACATTTGATTTCCAGGGCAAAACCTTCTATGAACGCCATGACTATAAAGTTGTCGGCGTCGTTGAGGATTATCCGCCAGGCTCAAATTATTATACAATGGTCAAGACACTGGATGCGTAAAATCCATTTCTACGGCTATTAAAGAAGAGGAATGATGCATGACTGCCCCCAGGCATATTATTTCGGCTGCTGCGATTGTACTGAATGAGGATAACAAGATCCTGTTAATCAAAGGACCTCGCAGAGGCTGGGAGATGCCTGGTGGTCAGGTTGAGGAGGGCGAATCGCTAAAGGATGCGGCCAGACGCGAGGTCAAAGAAGAGACAGGAATCGACATCGAGGTCCTGCAATTTTGCGGCATCTACCAGAATCTGGCCAGCGGCATTTGTAATACGCTCTGGCTGGCCCGTCCGATTGGCGGTGTCTGTACTACCAGTAGCGAGAGCCTGGAAGTGGGTTATTTCCCCCTGGAGCAGGCTCTCAACATGGTGACCTGGCATACATTCAAAGCCCGCATTCTCCATTGCCTGGATAAAAGCAGCCATCCTTTCTTTGTCACTTTTTAGTCATTGGGTAATTTACATCTTAAACTAAAGGTTGAGAAACATCTCATACTGACTGAAGAATTCCGTAAAGCCAAGGTCCAGGTAGAGTTGGAAGAGAGAGCCATCTTCGGGCTCATTATAAATCTGGATCGTGGTGGCGTCGGCTGCGATAGCGTGTAGTAATGTAGCCAGGACAGCATGGGTGGATTGCGTCGGTAGCAATACTGCCAGCAAACGGATTGTGTCGTTGGCTCGTTGCACGATAATGGCACTTTGTTGTCCATCAGGACTGGATGTCACAAACGCCTCAGTATCCATAGCCAGCAAACTGGCAAGTTCGCGGCCCCAACTCTGTCGATCTGTATGGTGCTGAAATAACGAGAGGCAGCTTTCCAGCGCAACGCGCTCAATAACAGGCATTGTTACGGTACTCACAGGCAACTCTGAAGTAGTGATCTGCAGACCAAGCAGGCGCCGTTGCTTGACGAAACCGGCGCGCTCATAAAGCTTGATGGCGCGGCTATTCTGGCTCAGCACTTCAAGTTGCAGCTGCTCCACCCCACTATTCAGAGCGACGCGCACCATCTCATTTGCCAGTAACGTGCTTGCGCCAGTGCCACGAAATTCTGGAACGATCCCAAAGCCACCACACCAGCTACGTGTCCCCCGTGTCCCCATACGAGCCATCCCCACAAACGCATTATTCGCAGCATGCATCACCACACAACGTGTAGCATTGATCTGATTGACACGCCAGAAGTCCGCCACCTGAGCCGGAGTCATCGTGATAGGCACAAAGTAGCCAGTAAAACTTTCATTGTGCATCTCCGCCAGTTGCTCAAAGGTATATCCAAGCGCATTGGAAAAACGATAAGTATCTACATTATTTACCATAAATGAAATAACCCTCTTGTTTAGTAATTTATGTGTATTCCAATTTTATCATATGCAGGGCTATCTCCTCTTGGGGTCGCTACCTTGTTGGAGTGTGATATTCACGGCAATCTATTTAGCGGTGGCAGTTGGCCAGTCAGGATACGTTGGCGGATCGCACGTTGATAAAAAATGGTGAGAATGGCGAGGCCGAGCAGGCCGATAATCACTGACGCCAGCGGGATGTCAATACCAGAGACATCAATGATGAAGGGAAAAAGAAAGAGAGGGAAACCGTCCCATAGACCGTGGAGAACAGAGACAAACAGGTACGTTAGAATGAAGGGCAGGCCAAAGTGGAAACGCCCTCGTTCACTATAGCGGAATAAGGTAGCTCCAAGAATGGCTGTCCAGGTTCCATGACCAAAAGGAGCCAGCAAACCACGCAGAATAGTCGAGAAAAGCGAGGCCGTGATATGTCCCTGGCTGGCCAAAAACGCGGTAAAAGCATAGCCAGTACTCTCAAAAGAGGCAAAGCCCATACCAACTGCCGCGCCCAATAACAAACCATCGATCTGTGAACGCGCTTGCATACGCCTGGCCAGGATGATTACTGCCAGAATCTTACTGCCTTCCTCAATAAGCCCAACCAAAAATGCGGTTGAAAACGTCAGGCCCTGATCAGGAGAAGCCGGTCGGGGAAGTAAGATCGTTTCAAAGATTGACGCACCGAGCACCCCGAGAATGCCTCCAATGCCAAAACTACGCCCGATCGTCTCAGGACTCAGAGAACTCAGGTGCTGGTGATCATATAAAAATACCACAAAAACTATTGGTATCAGGAAGTTGCCAATGATGATTACGGTGGGATATAGATTAGGATTTCCGGTAAAAATCAATACCAGTGCCGTTGCCACAAAGAGAATGATTCCAAGCAGGAATGTAGACAGACAACCTCGATGGCCACGTGCCATATAATAGCCCGGCTGCGACAAAAATGTATTTTGATCCATTTACACATCTCCATACATTCTAGCAAGTTAAATTTTTTACCACACACTTTAGTAAATAATTTTTCTGACTATAAATTTCTCTCCTATATCAAAATACTCTTTACCACACTGATACTACAAATACGCTATGCAAGAATACTATTGACACGAAGAAGCCAAATATTATGGAGACAAATTCTATTTTCCAAACTTAAGCAACAAAATTATGTAGGCCAGGCTGCAACCAAAATGTATTGAGCGGACGCAACAACCTCCTCACCACATCACAAACGAGTAAGGTTGAGGAGGGAGTTACACATGGTATTATTTGAGTTCAATTGCGCCACGGTCCGTGGAGACCAGTAATCCGCGAATAATGTCAGTTTCTCTGCCAGGTTAATCTTTTCGTCCATTATTTGCCTCCTGATTATATCCCGATAGATCATCACAGCTGTCCTTACTATTGTGGCAGAGGACGCTATGAGCGTAACTTTGCCAGCGCACGCACAGGAAATGTTCCGGCCCCTTTGAATTTGGGTGGCAACGCACTAAAAGTGAAACCTGACTCTGGTAGCTGGCCAAGATTGCACAGGTGCTCCACGATCAAGACTTCAGCCCCCAGTAAAGTTGTGTGGACTGGCCTCTCACCGCCCCTGGTATCATCGATGTTTACTGAGTCGATACCTACCAGTTTTACGCCGCACTCGACAAGGTAGCGGGCAGCGGCTTCGGTCAGGTGTGGGTGATGCTCAAAGTATTGCTCGCTATTCCAATAGGCGTCCCAACCAGTATGCACAAGGACGGCTCGTCCGCGCAATTCTTTCCCACGAAAGCTATCAACGTCCAGCACAAAATTCTCTTTATGGTCGGCACGAATAACGATGCCATCCAGATCAGCCAGCCTCTCCACTCCAATTTCCGAAAGATCTTTCCCGTTCTCATATCGATGAAACGGACAATCGAGATAGGTTCCAGTATTTGTGACCATCTCGATCTTCCCGATCTGAAACTCGGTCCCGCTGGCATACTGTTTTCGCGATTCCTCACGACTTAAATAATCGCAAATAATGGGAGCTGGCAAGCCTTTATAGGTCACCAGACCATGCTCAATAGTATGGCTCAGGTCAAACAGTTTCTCGCCAGCCGCCTGAGTATTGATGGGAGTCCGCTTATGCTTCTCCTCAATAATCACTTTATGCTTTATGTGTACCTTCCCTACCATCAATAAATGCATATCGTTCACCAGCTAATCAGCAAGTTCCTGATCGCTGATAGTATCACCTGCAATATCCAGGCGAAAAGCCTTTCCTTGTAAACCACCACCATTTGTAAATTCAACCTCAAAATCAAATTGTACTCTCTTCTCCATAGTGGCCTCTCTTCAAAGGAATTTCAGTCATCAAATGAGAATGTCTTTATTACAAACAAATATTTTTCAAGTTTCGCTATCCGCTTCCGCTACATTCTTTACAGTTTATCACAACTATTTGTGCGCAAGACACGAAGCCTGGGGAAGTAACTAACGCCAGATAAATAGGAGGCTTGCAGCCCATCATTTCCCTCCAGGCCGTGGCTGCAACAGACAGCCTGGAGATGTAAGAGAGCACGCAAACCTGGTGGAGAGTCAATGGACCACCTGTAACACGATACGCCCACGCCCATGGCCAGTCTCACTGAGAGCATGGGCACGACTTGCCTCATCCAGGGAAAAGGTTTGAGCAATCGTGGTTTTGACCTGACCTTCAACCATCAACCTGGCAATAGTTTGCAGGAGGTTGGTGGATGGGAAAGGAAATGCTGGAGAGTTGAACATCGCACGAATACCATAGCGCTCGGCCTCTTGCAGAGATGGTTTTTCAAGGAGGGAGACAAGGATTCCTCCACGTTTAACAACCTGCATAGAACGTTGAAGTGTCTCGCCTCCCAGCGTGTCAAGCACCACATCAACATCCTGTACCACCTCCTCAAAGCGGGTCTTAGTGTAGTCAATAACGTGGTCCGCCCCCAGGGAACGTATAAACTCTCTGTTGTATGATGATGCCGTTGCGATGACCTCTGCACCTTTCCATTTAGCAAATTGCACTGCGAACAAGCCAACACCACCGGCGGCCGCATGAATCAAAATCCGTTGACCTGCCTGGAGTCCAGCACTTTCAAAGAGCGCCGTCCAGGCCACGGTTGCGCCTCCTGAAATCGTCGCTGCCTCTGCAAAACTAAGCTTCTCTGGTTTAAGGGCCAGCGTCTCTAGCGCGCCGGCCGTATACTCGGCATAGGCTCCGTTATTGGTCCGACCAAAGACAGCCTGTCCTTTCTGGAATGCTGTCACTCCAGGACCAACATCTTCAATAACTCCAGCAATAGCGCTACCCGGAATATAGGGGAACGTGGCCGGACGCGTATCCTTAAAAAGTCCCTGGCGCATTTTCCACTCAATCGGCAAGACGCCAACAGCATGTACGCGCACGAAGGCCTCACCTGCCTGTGGCGCTGGACAGGGAATCGCTTCCAGTTTGAGCTGTTCCGGCCCTCCATACTGATATACCTGGATGGCCTGCATCAGCAGTTTTGACATAATAGATTATCCTCTTTTCTTCTGTTCGTTTTTCTATCGAACTGTCTTCTTGCTATCACCGCTCAAGTATAGGAGAGCATGTATATTGCTGTGACTGTCCAAAAGCAGGAATATTTCCTGAACAAAAGGTCAGGAGAGGCAGACTTTTATTTATTAAATATATCATTTTTGATGCATAGCGATATTTCTCGTCACATATAAGAGTAGGTGATATTTGTAAAATTGGCGAGGAAAATATGAGACAAGAAGAGACAGGTGACCAGAAACACCATTCATACGGTGACTATGCTGGAGAGATGTATACATATAGACCAACTCGGGATGGACAGAAACTAACAGATGAATATAACCCGGAGTTTGCTAACCTTCAACGAAATAAGAGTAAACCTAAAAGCTCATTGAAAAAAGTCGCAAGACCTCACTCACGCATCCTACCAACACTGTTTTCTTTATGTACACTGGCTTTCATGTTCAGTTTATTACTCCTGGGGGGCCTTTTTCAGGTCAATAGTAGCAGTATGGGTGGACTATTCTTCGCATTTATTGTAGCTTGTATCACCATCACCTCTATCCACAATTCCTTTAATAAGACCAGCATAAAACTGCAACAACAGTCGATGCCCATCCCCAGTTCTTTACAGGACACCACCAGTATTGCGGTCGTCTCCAGCACTTCTCCCCCGATAGCAAACAAAGCTGTCACGATCATCTATCAGGGGGCAATGGCTGCCAATGCTACCAATATCTTAATGCATTGGGGCTATAACAACTGGAACAGTGTCACAGACACGCAAATGACAAAACAGTCAGATGGCACCTGGCATGCGCTCATTGCTGTCCCATTCGCTGCGACATCCTTAAACATGACTTTTTGCAACCAGAGCAACCAATGGGACAACAATAACAACAACAGTTATCAACTCACTGTCCTGAATATAACCAATAATCAAGATTGCTGATATGGGCTATGGTTCGCTAAAGCTCATTAACACCCTGATAGAGGTACACAATTGCCGTTATTTGAACATCCACCCACAAATTGGACCACAAAAACTCTTGCAGATGCGTTGGATATGGTAGATTTATAATGGTATTTTTCTCGCTGCAATCTATTTTTTGTGATTTAAGGAGATATGCATGCAAGCAACCGATGGATCAAGTGCGCGTGGCTTTTACATTGGCCTGGCCATTGGCCAGATATGGCTTTCGGTGATCAGCACCACATTTGTCTCGATTCTCTGGAGTTTCGGTCAAAATCCTATGCAACCTTGTTTCTGGTCAACTCACTGAAAATGTAGCCTAGTACACCCCATTTTTTACAGGATCAACATCGTACTGATGCAGTCTCTCTCAGGCCGCCTCAGTACAGCGTTTCTAAATACCTGATCCAGGACATCAACTGAACGCTAATCTCTGGCATTCAAAGCCAGCATATCTTCTCAGAAAACCTCCTCTTTCATCGCCCACATTGCATTACTCACCTATTTATAGCCTTTCATCGCTCGATTGACTTCTATCATTGTTTATGGTATTCATGCTATGAAACACATTTCGATAAATAATAGTTGTGATTACACATTTGATGAACTCAGGAGGTGCATTTCCTTTATATTCTTCTTCTGTAACCGGCTGCTATATGATTAGCGATACCCGATTGGCCGAAGCGCTTCCTTCTTCTGAATGAGGGAACGAGGTTCCTAATTTAATCTTAAAAGCTTTCAGGCACTGGATAAAGGAGGAAAAGCCATGGACTCAAGCAAGTTTGATGCACTGACCAAATCGCTGGCCACTAATACATCTCGTCGGCAGGCCCTTGGTATATTATTCACAGGTACACTGGCTGGTATCCTTGGTTTAAGTGGCGCGGGTACAGCGCGGGCGGCTTGTAATCCTAATGGGGACCACTGTAGCAAGCAAAGTGACTGTTGCTCAAATCATTGCATAGGTGGCCCGCATGATCCCCATTACTGTACTGCACTGATTGGTACACACTGCAAGACCAATAGTGACTGCTGCGGAAAATTGACGACAGCCCAATGTGGCATGTCTTGCTCCAAAGGTCTCTGCGCTTAGTACGCCAAAGAGAGCGAGCCCCATAGCGGGAACTCGCTCTCTTTGCTGATGTTTCTGTACACACCTTAGGCATTCATGTCGACCCAGGTGGCACCTTTCTGCGAGCTTTCAACAACTTTGCTGATGAAAAGCATGCCGCGCAGACCATCGTAAACAGTGGGATAGCCACCAAGTGGCTTTTCACCGGATTCGACGCGGCGGATGTCGGCAATGACCTGTTTGTAGACGTTGGCGAAAGCCTCATAGAAGCCCTCGGGATGGCCACCAGGCGTACGGGCGGCGGCTTTGGCTTCGTCACTGGTGTATGCGGCGTTGGTGCGATAGATCTGGGTGGGCTGGCCCGGCTGCTTGAAGAGCAGCGTGTTGGGCTCCATCTGGTGCCATTCCAGTCCCGCACGTGTGCCATAGACACGGATGTTGAGGTTGTTTTCTTCGCCGGCCGCGATCTGCGAGCAGGTTAGCAGGCCTTTGGCCCCGTTCTCCAGGCGCAGGAGCATATTGGCATCATCATCCAGTTGACGACCAGCAACAAAGGTGCTGAGATCGGCACTCAGAGAGGCAATCTTCTGACCAGTAATGAACTCGAGCAGATTTTCAGCGTGGGTACCAATATCACCAACGCTACCAGCAATACCAGACTTCGTAGGATCGGTTCGCCAGGCAGCTTGCTTGTTACCGCTGTTCTCCTGGGAATCCATCAACCAGTCCTGGATATATTCAACCATAACCTTGCGAATCTCGCCAATAGCTCCACTGCGCACGAGGTCACGGGCCTGGCGCACCATCGGATAACCAGTGTAGTTGTGGGTTACGGCAAAGATCAGGTTACTTTTCTCGACCAGGGCCACTTCTTCCCTGGCTTCTTCAAGGCTGAAGGACATTGGTTTATCGGAGACGACGTGGATGCCATGCTGGAGGAAAGCTTTAGCTACAGGATAGTGCATGTGGTTCGGGGTAGCCACCATCACAAAGTCAATGCCGTCGGGGCGCGCGGCCTCCTTCTCAGCCATCTCTTCATAGCTGGCATAAGAACGGTCCAGGAACCAGGCTTTAGCCGATTCCTCGGCACGCTGGGGATCGGTAGACATGGCGCCAGCGACAACTTCCGCCTGACCATCCAGTTCTACCGCCACACGGTGGACTGCGCCGATAAAAGAACCTTTGCCACCGCCTACTATGCCGGCTCGTAATCGTCGATTAGCTACGTCTCTGCCCATGAAAATGTTCTCCTATCTTGTCTATATCTCGCCGTATCTTTTATGCCAGGCACACACCAATCCTACATCTCAAAAGGGGTCAGTGTGTGCCTGCTTTAACACCATAATCTTGAAGATCATGGCACGTTAGCGATCTTCACTCCAGTCATGTTTACCAGGATTGAGTGGAGCCGGGCGCTTGCACTGGCTTGTGAGTTCGATGTGCTTGCCCTGATCGGAGGCATCGTTGAAGGCCTCCATGATGTCTAGGACATGGTAGGCCAGCGCACCGCTGGCGCGATGAGCACGACCGGAGTTAATAGCATGTACCATATCAGCCAGACCTATACCACGGCTATTCTCAGTATACGCATGCGTGAGAGGTAACTCGCGCCACTCACTATCCTGGACTGTACGCACCAGCACGGGTCCACCGAAGGTATTGGGATCTGGAATGACCAGGGTTCCCTCGGTACCATAGATCTCGATACGGGGCAACTGATGGGACCAGACATCAAAGCTCATGATAATTGTCCCGACAACTCCACTTTCAAAATCCATCACGCCAGCAATATGGGTCGGGGTGTTCACTTTGATCATCGTACCATGTTTCGGCTGGCTGGTAATCATACGCTCTGGGAACGTGATGCGGGATGAACCGGTTACACGACCCACAGGTCCAAGCATCGAGATCAGCGCGGTCAGGTAATAGGGTCCCATATCAAACATAGGACCAGCACCTGGTTGATAGAAAAATTCTGGATCCGCATGCCAGGACTCTGGACCGTGACCGAGCATAAAGGCTGTGGCCGCGACGGGCTCACCGATCAAACCCTCGTTGATAGCCTGGATGCAGGTCTGGATACCACCACCCAGGAAGGTATCAGGAGCACAACCAACGCGCAAGTTTTTAGCTCTGGCAGCCTCAAGCAGGGCTTTACCCTCTCCGCGATGGATGCCCAGAGGCTTTTCGCTATATGTCGATTTGCCCGCCTCTATAGCCGCCAGACCGATCTGGGCATGTACCTTTGGAATCGTCAGATTCAAGACCACATCAATATCCGGATCCGCCAATAACTCTTCTACCGTACAGGCTTTTGGTACATTATAACGCTGTGCCTGTGCTCGTGCACGCTCTAAATCGATATCTGCGCATGCAGTAAAATTCAAAATATCAAATTTGCTGGGAGCTTCTAAATAGATGGAACTGATCTGCCCACATCCAATAACGCCGACATTGGCTTTACTTTTCATAAATTTTAAGACTCCTCTTTTTATACCCGTCGCAACGAGATGGCATTTAACACCCACTAGAGTTTATGATAAACATGATATCATCTAGGAAAAGGTTTTCCAAGCCAGAAAAGTAAATAGTTATTTTTCTGGTCACTTATCAATAACCATCAGCATGATTGAATGGAGACATCTCTCTGGATACACTATGTCTGAGCGCACCACGCAAAGCCCCTGTAGTTTCGTGGCTTGCCCACGATTTCTCTCTCATCACACGCACCAGGCTAACAACGTAATTGTGATGGGCGAAGACGCTCGTCTTCGCCCATCTCAAAATTATTGTGAAAGCCAGCTACGAATAGTGCGTGAAACGAGTTCCGGTGTGTCATGTTGGATAAAGTGACCGGCATTGGGCTCTGTAACCAGGGTGTAGGTGTTGTCGATCCATTGCCAGGTGTTGTTGAGAGAGCCGGGCAGCAGAAAGGCATCCTTCAGACCATGGAACTGTAGGACGGGAGCCTTGACTTTGATGACGGGCGAAGGGTCCTCTCGATAGGGCTCGTGGGGATAGTTCTGTTTATAGAATTGCAGCATGCCTTCGATGCTTGAACGCTGGAAAGCTTCCAGGTAGTGTGGGCGGGCCTGTTCGTCCTTGATAAAACCAACCAGCACTTCTGGAGTAACCTTGAGGTGGGATCCTTCTTGCTGGAAATCGCGTGCGTACTGGCTATTCTGCCGCTGTTCAGGATTGGTCACCAGCTCATGAGCCATATTACGTGGATGCGGCAGATTTAAAATGATCAGTTTCTCGGTTACGTCTGGATAGTGCATGGCAAACTGCCAGGAGACCGCTCCACCCCAGTCGTGACCAACAATGATCGCGCTCTGCTTTCCTTGCGCGTTCACGACCGCTTTAACATCACCGATCAGATGTTGCATTTTATACTGCTCTCCATCTGTCGGCTTGTCACTCAGATTATAGCCACGCTGGTCCATTGCCACTACCTGATATTCATCCGCCAGCGCGATCATCTGATGTCGCCATGAATACCAGAAATCAGGAAAACCATGGATCATTACGATCAATGGTCCATTCCCCAGACTGGCATAGTGGATCTTCACCCCATTATTATCCGCGTAACCGTGCTGCACATATTGCTCTAAATTCTCAGGGGTTATATTTTTAGTAGATTGTGTCATATGCTCTACTTCTCCTTTAGGTATTTTTCCCGAATAACGCTTGCCTGTATTATAATACCACGTGTGCCAGAAACTATTTTGACGGGAAAAAGCAAGTAAGCCAGTCACAATTGATACGACTGGCTTACTTGTAGAGTAATCTAGGTATGACTAGCTGGCGCTACTAATTGGAAGCACGGTGGCTGTGATGGTTTTGAGGATCCCACCACGGACGATGTTGAGGCTGATGCTGTCGCCAGGAACTTTATTCGCGAGTTGCTGGCGTAGTGTGGCAGCGCTGTCGATGGGCAGGCCTTCGATGTCGAGCAACAGGTCACCAAGGAAGATTTCTTGTTGCGCGGCGACGCGCTCGACGACGCTGACCACAAGCTGGCCCTGTTCACGTCTGGCTGGCAACTGCGACTGAATGCTTTGCGGCAGATCGGTACGTTGGAGTCCAACACCCAGAATACCTCTGGCTTCAGGCAGACTTGTCAGCCATTCACTCACGACATTACTGGGGATGGAGACCGAAAGGTCACCACCAAAGATCATGGCATTGACGCCAACCACATGGCCATCGGCATTAAGCAAGGGACCACCCGAGTTGCCAGGTGCCAGCAATACATCCGATTTGATGTAGGGAATACTGATGTCCTCGTCTATCTGGCGGGTGCTCATGCTACTCATGATTCCAGCGGTAACGGTCCAGCGCTGTCCCCAGGGATGACCGATGGCAAAGACCCATTCACCGACGCGCAACTTTGCGGAGTTACCGGCTTGTAGAAAGGGAAGCTCATCAGCATCTACTTTGAGCAAGGCCAGATCGAACTCTGGCTGGCGGTGCAGCACCTGTGCAGGTAGAGTTCGACCATCGACAAAATGTACCTGAATACCAGCTCCATCTTTAGGAACCACGTGGTTATTGGTAATAATCTGCCCATCTGGCCGCCAGACGATGCCGGTACCACCTCCACGCTGCTCATTGCGCACCTGGACGATGGCGGGTCGTGCCTGGTTGAACATCTCGGTGAGGGCCGACGAAAATACATCTGGTAGCGGATAGGAAGACTGTGTGGATGGTGTTGTTGATTGTGTCATGTGGAAAAACCTACCCATTCTTTTTATATATCAGGAGGAAGAAGTGTGGAACCAGTTCTTCTTCCGCATACCACGCGTTGACTAAAACATTCCATGTGTGTGATGAACACGTATTATCCAGTGCCTACCTATTTGCGTTGTCCCGGGGTAATCGAGAGGGTCTGGATCGCATCGCCACGAATGACTTCGACCGCTAATGCCTGACCAACACGCTCACCGGTCAGGAGCAATTGGAGATCCTCGGTATCACTCACCGTGTGACTATCCAGGCTGACCAGAATGTCACCGAGTAGCAGGCCACCTTTTTCAGCCGGACTATCCTTCTCAACATTAACAATCAGGAGTCCGTGTTCCTGTTCACGGCCAGCACGCTGGGCTTCAGGTAGATGAACAAGCTGGCTGCTCAGACCAAGGTAACCACGCTTGATATATCCTTGCTGCGCCAGGGCATCCACAATCGTCTGCACCTGGGCCATCGGGATTGCTAGCGGAATACCATTGGAGAGTCCAGTGGTCAATATGCCAAGCACGGCTCCCTGGGTATCCACTAAAGGACCACCCGAAAAACCGGGATACGGCGTGGCATCTGTGCGGATATAGCGCTCCAGCACACTACCCTGTCCGGTACGTACCGGACCACCGAGAGCGCTGACAATACCGGAACTGGCCATCGGTCCATCTTCCGAAGGACGCCCTACAGCCAGGATCAGTTGTCCAACACGGGCTGGCTCACTGGCCGCTACGGCTGCCAGAAGGTTCAGGTCTTTAATACGCAAAAGCGCCAGATCAGTCGTTGCATCACGACCAACCAGGGTCGCTGAGAACTCGGTTTGCTGGTGCGATTGGATTTTTAAGTCATTCTCACGTTCTAGTATATGACTCGCTGTAACGACAAGATCAGGTGCAACCACCAGACCACTCGCCGATTGGCGTGAGCGACCATGCACAGTCACCAACGATGCATTCACCCGCTCAACCGCATCCGCCATCTGATTCGAGAGTGAACGTAACAATGACGGATCGTACTTCGTGTCTTCCATAGTAGAAGTTTTCCTTTGGACAATTATGAACAACAATTGATCGTGTATGCATACTATACGCGATGGCTGACCAGCTTACATCGCCAATTTCACCAGGAATTTACCTGGAAAAATTGACAGGTGAGGTTGATTTCTTCCCCTGAATACGAAATATCATGGCTTTAAATAGCTTGAGCACTTGTCCGGTACTTCGAACAAATTGTTGTACTTATCTTAAATTGAGAAAAAGCAAGCAAAAAATAGGAGAGATAGATGACATTAACAACAGGCGTCTGGCCATGGGTATGGTTCAACCTGTTTGTGCTGGTATTACTGGCCTTAGATCTAGGTGTATTCCATCGCAAATCACATGCTGTTTCAATCAAGGAGGCGCTCATCTGGAGCGTCGTCTGGATCTCGCTGGCCTTGCTTTTTAATCTGGGACTGTACTTTGTCAGCGGCGGCGAGGTCGCTTTACAGTTTCTCACAGGTTACTTGATTGAAAAATCGCTGAGCGTGGATAACATCTTCATCTTTGTGCTGCTGTTCAGCTATTTCAGCGTTCCGCCTGCCTATCAACACCGCGTGCTTTTCTGGGGTATTCTTGGTGCTCTGCTAATGCGTGGTGCCCTGATTGGCGTTGGCTCGGTGCTGATTGAACAGTTCCACTGGATCATCTATCTCTTTGGTGCCTTCTTGATCTTCACCGGTATCAAAATGGGCGTACAAAAAGAATCCGAGGTACACCCAGAAAATAATCCATTGGTCAAGTTTGTGCACCGCTTCTTGCCGGTCACCGAGGGATTCGAGAAGGATCATTTTGTGGTCAGGCGTAATGGACGTAAAATGATTACGCCACTGTTGCTGGTGCTACTGGTAATCGAGACTAGCGACCTGCTCTTTGCGGTTGACTCGATCCCTGCCATCTTCTCAGTGACCACGGATCCTTTTATTGTCTATACCTCAAATGTTTTCGCCATCCTGGGCCTGCGCTCGTTGTACTTTGTGTTTGCCAACATTATCCACAAATTCTACTACCTGCAAACTGGCCTGGCCGTCATCTTATGTTTCGTTGGAGTCAAGATGCTTTTGCCCGGCTTACTCCACATACACATCCCGACCTATGCCTCGCTACTCTTCATTGCGCTGGTACTGGTCATCGCCATTGTGGCCTCGGTAATCCGCTCACGCCGCCTGGCAGGGACCAGACAGGGAGATGTGGAAAGGGCAGAAAAAGTCTAGCTCACCAGAGTTGTACAGGCAGGCCTGTACCATGGATCTCTATTATGGAAGGAGCGCCGCTCTATGTATGGACCAGATGAAGATCAACAGTTTGCCGCACAAAATACGCTAGCGGGTCCTTCCAGACCTGATCCTCCAGCTAAAAGGTCGCTCACGTCTGGTATCATCGCCATTTGCGCACTCCTGCTAGCAATTGTCTTTGGCGGAGGCATGCTGGCGGGCTGGCAGTTCGCTGATAGGGGAATACTCGGCGACCTGCAAACAGGAAATGCCGCAGGACCAGATGGGGATGATCGCGAAGCGTTACGTGAACAGGTCATTGCCAGTGTTGAACCAGCAGTAGTGCAAATCAATGTCAGTGGCTCCAGCAATAATAGTGTCGGCTCAGGTGTAGTCATCGATCGACGCGGCTATATTATCACCAATAACCATGTGGTGGAGGGCCGACAAAGCGTCCAGGTGGTGTTCGCAACCGGACAGGCCGTGATGGGTAGCCTGGTCGGCGGTTCAGCGGCCGAGGATCTGGCCGTGGTACAGGTTGATCCTGCACAGGTCAAGCTTTCAGTAGCCACGCTGGGAGATTCCTCAAAGTTACGTGTAGGCCAGGATGTAATGGCGATCGGGAATCCACTCGGGATTACACAGACAGTCACTAACGGCATCATCAGTGCTCTGGACCGCAATGTAGCTAACGGCGACAATGGACAGATGCTGTCCGGCGCAATTCAGACGGATGCGCCCATTAATCCTGGTAACAGTGGCGGGGCGCTGGTAGATATGCATGGACAGTTGATTGGCATCCCGACGCTGGCAGCCATCAATCCTGAAACTAAGACGCCAGCCAATGGTGTTGGTTTCGCCATCCCTTCAAACCGTGTCAAAGTTATTGCGCCACAATTGATCAAACATAGCAAAATGAGCTAAAAAAAATGCGACACAAGTTGCGCATTGACGTAGCGATCCTCACAGTGTTACGCTTAAACATATTAGCGCCAGCAAAGGATGCATGGCGCACTATGCATTGGAGGATTAGCATATATGGCCTTATCATCAGTTATTGTCCGTCCGCTTACTACTCAGGAGGAAATGGAGCAGCAGTTCATCTGGTCTGATCAGGCGTTTTCAGGAACCCCCGATCCCACCAGGGCACGGAACAGAGGTCAGCAGGCCTTCACACAGCCGAATTTTATGTCACGGCAATTACGTGGGGCTTTCCTCAACAATACACAGGTTGGCGGCTATGCACTCTATAAATGGACTTTACGTATGGGTGCAGCGCGTATCTCTACGGCCTGTATCGGCTCGGTTGTAGTCGATCCTGCAGCGCGCAAACAGGGCGTCGCCAGTGCGCTGATGCATGATGCTATCCAGATTGCACACGACGAGGGTCATAGCCTGCTACTACTGGATGGTATCCCCAATTTCTATTATCGCTACGGCTATACCGATGTCTTCGATGTAACTGCCTATGATATCAATCGTGCCGCGATTCTGGCCCATGCAGGAAGTGATTACACGGTCCAACAGGCCACACTAGAGGATGCTCAATCCATTCGCGACCTGTACGAGCGCCGCCTGGGCAGTTACACTGCCAGCTTTGAGCGTTCACGTGAGAAACTGGAAGCACTGCTACGTGACCGTTACAGCCAGAATACGATCTTGCTCGCACATTCACCTGCCGGAAAAGTCGAAGGCTATCTGATCGCCTCTCGTGAGCCAGCCGCTACACATACGCTTGAGATCGCAGCGGATAACTGGTCCGCGCAAATCGCGCTGATGCAGGCCCATGTACATCTCACCGATGGACCCGAGGCTCCAGCGAGCCATATCTATTATCTACCACCCACCTCGGATGAACTGTATCGCAGCATTGATCAACTGGAAGTACCGGATACCTCCCACTGGGAAGATCCTTCCGAGGAATGGGGAGTGCGCGGTTCGCAGTTCCATCATCGCTTTGCTGGTTGGATGGGGCGCATTGCCCACTTACCCACGCTCTTCAACGCTATGCTACCAGAGCTTGAGGCTCGCTGGCAACGTTCGCTCGCTCACTGGTCAGGCGAAATCCACTTTGCCATTGGCGACGAATACGTTGCCCTGAATATCACTGGTAACCAGCTCCGGCTTAGCACAACGCCATCTCCATCAGCGATTACGTTCCAATGCTCACCGCAGCACCTCACCCAGCTGGTTTTCGGCTACCGTCCAGTCTCATGGATATTCACACAGCAGCCCCAACAACTTTCCAACGAGGTCCTGTCCGTGCTCAACCAACTCTTCCCTGCCGGGCACACCTGGATCAGCACCACCGACAGATTTTAACAACATGCCGTGTGCATAACTTTGAGCGATGCACACAGCCAGCGGAACCAGACTAAGGTACCTTTACATTCACAACTTCCCAGCGCTCCGAAAACGGACCCTGCCATTTGAGTGTAATGGTACCATCACAGGTTTTTTCCTGACCGGCTAGCCGATAGACAATTGGATAGGTCACCGTGCCATTTCCCCAGTGCGGATCTTTTAACCAATATTGCTCAATCGGTGCACTTAACACATAGTCGTTAAATGGTCGATCAACCTGACCACAAGCTGGCGTTGGTGTTATGGGATTAGATCCATACATATTATTAATAGTTCGCCAATCCTGAATGACCAGCACTGGTTGCCTGGTATAGATAAACCCCCAGGCACTTCCAACCATTACGGCAAATAACATACTTATCAGTCCCAGGCGCAACCAGACAAAAGTAAAGGAAACATGGATAGTCGGTCGATCAGCGACAGCGATCACATAGGTGCGTGCCACTCTATCCCCCAGGCGTTGATAATTTGGTGACATGCGTGCCGCAATGATTCCCACGATATACCAGTTAGGCCACGCATCCACAAGGCGTACCACATTGCGAATCAATGCAGCCCGCACCGATATAGGTCTACCATGGATATCCACCACACACACCCCCACTATTGTCTTTCCCAGAGTCGTACTAAAAAGAGCCTCCTGCACAAAAAAATACACCACCACGCACGTCAACAACCAGATAGTGTCAACCACCGGTACTGCCGAAGCGATATACCCCCAGCCACCTCCATATACCACCTCATGAGCGTTTTTAGCATCCGGGATATACCCAAAAATATTATTCACCCAAATCTGAATATAGGAAACGGCAATCATATCAATGATGCCAGCACCCAGCCTGCGTAGCTGCACATATCTATTTTGCTCTACCCGGTCCCTGGGTAAAGTGGAGGAAACATTCGAGTTCATATATGGATTCCTTCCCATTGCTGATTATGCTCATTTTAAATGAGTATATACACATTACTAGCATAAAATACTCGTAACAATTATAGACAGACGTACATATAGCATATTTATCAAAAGCTTTTAGTCCTGATAACTATAAATGCCGTATCAATCTAGTATGATACATACG
This sequence comes from Dictyobacter vulcani, assembly GCF_008974265.1. Lineage (GTDB taxonomy): Bacteria > Chloroflexota > Ktedonobacteria > Ktedonobacterales > Ktedonobacteraceae > Dictyobacter > Dictyobacter vulcani. Next base: position 613,898 of record NZ_BKZW01000003.1, on the reverse strand, counting down.
GACATAGTAAACGTATTGAATACTTGTATAACATATTATTAATATTCATGAATTTATCTATCCATAATAGCAAATAGGTCACCTCAAGCACCACAAGCATATGCTAATGTATTATGCTCTATGCAGGGATAAAATTCTTATCCCTGCACTACTGAAACACAAAGGAATGAACTCATATGTTATCCTCTTTTCTTGAACGTGCTGGCAGTCGACCGTGGTATGGGCGGGTGATCTATGTGGTTGCTTTTATTCAGGTGCTCCTGGTTGGACTGAGTGTGGTGGTTTCACTGACCACGAGCGAGCCATTTGATCAGCCGCAGTTTTCAGCGTTACTGGTCATGCTTCCATTACTGGGGTATCTGGCATTGGGATATTTTGCGCAGAAGAATGAGCATAGCGCCAGCGAACCATTACGCATTGGCACGATGTTTGGCATCGGACAAGGTATTATTCTGGGGCTACTGTTGATGCTCCCGTTACCATTTACGGCTTCGACGGTGGTAATGGAGGCGTTGATTATGCCGGGTATGGCAAGTGGACATATGATGTCCCATGGGCCACGGTCCCAATCCCTCCTGCTGCTGGTTATCCATGCCGTGCTCAGCCTGCTCAGCTATGGTGTCTGTGCTTTCTGGGTCACTCGACGCACGAATTCGGTTGTTCAGGGATATATCAGTGCCTTGCTGGCGGCTTTTATCTCGGCATTGATAACCTCGGGCGTGGTTGCCTTGATCTATCATGCTCCCCTTGTGGTGGGGGCACAGCCACCAGACAACTCCCTCTATCAGGCCTTCCCGCCAGATGGCTCATTCCCATTTCCGCTCAATTATCTGGCCAGTTATTGCACCTGCGTAGCCGCAGCCATCACCGCCCTGCTCTCTCAATTCATTTTTGCCTTTATCGGCGGCCTGCTTGGTATCATCTGGAAACGGCCACCCCAGACACACCTGGATCTGCCTGATAAATGAGTCAGACCACATATCCACCATAAAATGGGCCGTGCCCTCTCCACTCATGTAAAGGGCACGGTCACTACAACGCCATTCCTGGACTATGGGAGGTGCGTTACTGATTCATCCCGTCCATCCCGTCCATCTCTTTCAGCTCTTTTGTTATGCACTTGCAGACAGCCTTGATAAATTTTCTCAGCCTGTAATATTTCTCCATTGTCATGCCATCAGGCCCATCCAGGGCTGCATAGCCAGCGCCGCCGATAACTGCGTCCAGATCAGTGTCTGTTAGTTCTACTATAAATTCACTGGCTTCTGGTAAACAGACACTTGCAAAAGTAGGTTTTTTGTTCAACATGTAGCTCAACCGTACCTTTCCATCAATGCTTAAGCTTCAACTTGTAGGCGTTACATGGCTTGAAAACTATCGACAGAATAGTAGTACGCTAAAAACGATTAGCAGTCAAGTCAGCATTTCAAAACTATTTACAAATTTTCGCTAGCTTGCGTGGCCTTTGCTATATTTTTAGCTATTTGCAGTCAACTAACGGGAGAGCGTATTCAGCATGTCTGAGTAGATATAGGCAATCTCCATATACATTTCCAGGCCGGATCACCTCATGGGCCTGCTTCATCCTGCGGACAGGGCTGGTGCGCAATTATAACATCCTGTGCAATTTTATGGGCAAGCGAAGTTTCACATCACAAGCATTCAACATGTTCAATGAGTTTATCGTATTTTACTGGCAATTATTCTGTTAAAGAAGAAATAGATAATTTGTGTGATCTCATCTCACTTTAATCTTCTTCCATACAAATTCCAAAGCTAGCTCAAATTAATTGCTTGATTGTTGATCACATTCATATACTGTAAAAAGATAGCATGTACACTCAAAAAGATTTAAAGCCAAACTGAGTTACCACCTCCCGACATACAAGCTTGATGCGATTGGAGATACCTTTGAAGAAATTTCCTGAAATCACTCTTTATTTCTGGATCATGAAGATTTGCGCTACTACCCTGGGGGAAACGGCGGGCGACCTCTTATCCATGACCATGAATGTAGGTTATGCACTGAGTTCAATTATTTTGATCAGCCTGTTTTTCATCGCGCTCATCTCACAACTGCTCTCGAAGCGCTATCACCCATTCCTGTACTGGACTGTCATTCTTGCCACCAGCACAGCCGGCACCACCATGTCAGATTTTATGGATCGCACGCTAGGGCTGGGCTACGCGCGGGGTTCACTTATTTTGTGTACGATCTTGCTAATCATTTTTGCCTGCTGGCGTCTGAGTACAGCGTCATTATCAGTCAACAACATCACAACCTTTAAAGTTGAATTAATCTATTGGACGGCCATCTTATTTTCAAATACTTTGGGCACCGCTCTCGGCGATTTCCTGGCCGATGATTCCCATCTTGGTTTCGCCGGAGGTGTACTCTTCATCTCAATTTTACTGGGACTCATCATCCTGGCCACTTTCTTCACCACCATCTCTAAAACCCTCTTATTCTGGCTTGCCTTCGTCCTCACGCGTCCATTTGGTGCCACTATGGGAGATCTACTGACCAAAACAAAAGTAAAAGGTGGGCTTGGTTTTGGCACGATTGGATCATCCTTGATCCTCGCATCCATCCTTATACTATTTATCCTCTTTACCCGCCGCTCACCCATTGTCAACATAAACGATGCGCACGAAATATGATGTTATTCTCCCGTATTTTCTTACGATATATTTTTTCTTTCATATAAACTGCTAAACATATGTTTCACAGGAAAAATCGCAATACAGCCAGATCTTTCCTCAGGACACTCAGTTGATGCAGTGTATAGCGATTAGCAGGACGCTTTTGTAGGCTCCTTGCCAATGCACGCACATTAATCAAAATACTGGTAAAACAAAGAGACTGTTCATAGTTTGATGGAAGCGGGATGCTCTCTCCATAGCCTTCAATGAGTCCTGGCAATACTAGATCGGGCAGAGCTTCACCATCACGCATATGGAAATGACCCAGATCGTACCAACGGTTGGTTCCACGAATCTCCCCAAAATCGATAATGCCAGTGTATCGACCATCTTGCTGATAAATATGAGTTGTATCAAAATCTCCATGCGCCAGGTAGCTCTGCTCACAATCCAGCCAGGCGTCGTAGTGGGCAAGAATATGCTCAAGGAGAGTAATCTCTGAAGCATGGAGGGTGTCTCTCGCCAAAAAGGCCAGATCTGCCTCCCAATATTCAAGCGCAAAGGTGCGGTGCGTCAACCATGGCGCTCGCAGAAGCTCTGTATCTGGCTGCTCACGTGCAATCCAGCCAAAACCATCGACAGGCACGCCATTGATATATGCCAGATCTTGTCCTGCTTCCACAAGAATAGCGTGCATTTCCTGCTTGTCCAGGAACCCAGATTGGCTGATCGAGCGACCCTTGATTTCGGTGGTAACCATGATTGACCGCTGTAACTGTTCATTATAATGCTCAAAGTAGATCACCTCTGGCACCTTAACCTGCATCTGCCGCAGACGTGTATGTACAGCGACCTCAGGAGCAAAACTTGCGTTTTCTTCTGGCAAGATACGTAGATAAAAGAGCTCATTTGGATAGACAATGCGATACACAAACGTAGAAGAGCCTTCAGCCATCCGCTCTACCTGTATTGGCTGCCTGGAAAAGATCTGGTTGACCAACGTCTCGAGTTGTAGCCTATCAATAGGTTCTAGTGGCACTGTTTCTCCTTCGAAAATACAAAACATCAATAAGCAGGCTTGAGTTGCGTGATATCTAGCCAGCCATAGCCGACCTGCTGTAAGGTTACACCTTTGATCTCATAACTTCCTAATCTCACCTCAAACCCGCTCCAGGGGTTGGTATGGTTCTGGTGGAAGCTCGATGCGGATCGGATCATGGGGGCGCACTGCACCGCCGATGAGTACAATGCCCATGATGCCAGCTTTACGGATAAGATTACCGTGCTCGTCACGCCCGAGGACCGCTGACATCAGTCCTGGCTGAAAGCGGTCCAGTTGGAGACAGGGATTACGCAAGCCGGTCACTTCAACCACGGCATGCTCGCCCAGATGCAAGCGCGTGCCAGTTGGCAGAGCCAGTAGATCAATACCCTGCGTGGTAATATTCTCTCCCATCTGGCCCGCTGACACCTGGAAGCCGGAAGATTGTAATTCAGTGTGGAGTTCGGAATGGATCAGGTGAACCTGACGCAGGTTGGGTTGGGTCGGATCAATCGCCACACGTGAGCGATGCTGGACTGTCTTACCCAGATGTGTGTCTCCCTCAACCCCTAAACCTGCCATGAGGTGGATGCTTTCGCGCTTCGGCTTGCTAAAAGTATGTTCTGGATTACGACTTACCGCGACCACTACGCCACCGGCAAATTCCTTTTTATTTTCCATCAAATATCTTCCTGATATTCATCCATAAAAACATGCGCCAGAATTGAAAGCAGCCTGCTTCTTGCTTCGTCCTTATTTTGCCTGAACGTTGACATCAGGATTCAGCGCTGTGGTTGGCTTAAACACAAATCTTTTCGAGATAAAGAAGTTATAGACAAACACGAGAATGATACCAATCGGGTTGGCAATATATTCATTCACATGCAGTCCGTAGACGAGTATCAGACCAATAGCAAAGGAGAGTGATAACGCGGAAAGGCTGGTCAACTGGGCTTTGGCAATACGACGCATCCAATGCCATCCCTCGATCTTTTGCTCACGATAGGTAAAGAGTTGGTTAAGTACAAAATTGATGATGGTACTTACCTCAAAGGCACACGCTGAAGCCAGGGCGTAGAGCGCGTTCACCGTCATCGGATGACCTGTCAGGTTAAAGTTAAAAGTGAGGTGGAAATTACTCAGAAGCAATTGAAATATGTAGAGGGCTGCTACGTTGATTGGTATGCCAACGCCACCTACCAGACCATAACGAATAATACGTATTTTAAATAGCCGTTGGATCAAAGCAATCATATGCATATATTCCTTAACTACAATTTAGACGAGATATGCGCCTATCCTAGCATGTCAACATGTTTCTCGCAAGCAAACCACCATTTTGGCTACCATTTTCACCTGTCTGGATCAATGCTTCAAATTCGGCAGCAAAAAGCTCCCATCCGATTGATTTCGGATGGGAGCTTTTTTATGTATTAGAGATGCTCAGGCTGGTCGAGAACGCTCTGTAGATCAGATGGAAGTGGAGCTTCGAGCTCGATGGTTTCACCAGTGGTGGGATGCAGGAAGCGCAGTTGATAAGCATGCAGGAACTGACGCTTGAGGGTGATCCCATAGCGCAGGCGATTGGTGCCATAGGTAGGATCGCCAACCACGGGATGTCCGATGGCTTTGAGGTGGACGCGGATCTGATGGGTGCGTCCAGTCTCTAATTGCAACAGGACCAGCGTGTGGTGCTGAAAGCGCTCCTCAACTTTAAAGTGAGTAATCGCATCCTTACTGTCAATGGAGGTGATCGTCATCTGCTGGCGATTGCGAGGATCACGGCCAATCGGTGCCTCAATGCTACCACGCTCCAGAGCAATAACACCTTCGACGAGGGCCAGGTAGCGCTTCTCGATCTGGTGCGCCTTCATCTGCTCAATCAGGGCAGCCTGGGTACGCAGATTTTTAGCCACAATCAGGAGTCCTGATGTATCACGATCCAGACGATGCACAATGCCGGGGCGCAGGTCTGCTTCCTGGCTGCGTAACTCGGGATAACGTTCCACCAGGGCATTCACCAGAGTATCCTCATGATGTCCTGGAGCAGGATGCACAACCATGCCTGCAACTTTATTCAGGACCAGAAAATCGACATCTTCATAGACAATATCGAGCGGCATGGCCTGGGGTACCACATTTTTGACCGCCGAGGAGGGAACAAAATTCAAGACGCGCACGCTGTCGTTGAGCCGCAGGGCATAGCCTGTTTTGGAGGTGGCTTTCTCATTGATGAGGATCGAGCCATCGGTGATCAAGTGCTGGATCGCGCTACGCGATAGCTCGCTGATCTGCGCAGCTAAAAAACGATCTAACCGCGTGCCCGCCTGCTCGTCGGTGATCGTCCACTGTGTTTGTACTGTTGAGGATGATGTGTCGTTATTCATTGTGCTCCGATTTAGGTTTTTTTACCGCAGAAGTTTCTTTTAACGCTTCACCTTCTACATCCGGCTCACTGGCCGCATGATGTGGCTCTTTATGATCACGCTTCACACCTCCGAAGAGGACCATGATGAACAGCAAGATGACACCGACCGAGATACAGGCATCGGCGACGTTAAAAATAGCAAAGTAATAATTGATCTCAGGAATACGGAAGGAGACAAAATCGACCACATAACCACTGTGGATGATGCGATCAAGCAAGTTGCCAGTAGCGCCCCCCAGGATCAAGCCAAAGACGATTTTATATGCCAGAGGGCCGGTATTGATCATTCTCGCGTAGAGGGTGCAGACAACCAGAATGGCAGCGGCAATCAAGACAGCGAGCACGATTGAGCCATTTCCACCGGACAACATACCAAAGGCAGCTCCTGAATTATGAATATAGTCGAGTACCAGGTAGTGTCCAAGGACAGGAAACGGCATCTGACTACCAACAGCCATATTGCGGACAACCAGAGACTTGGTCCATTGGTCCAGAACAATGGCAATGATCGCCGTACACAATGCCAGGACATCATACAGACGCGCGCGTTTAAGAGGCACGATTCCCTTTTCCTTCTTTCCTTGACAAGTTGATTCGCCAGTTGGGCATGCCTATTGTACCACACGCTATCAAGAAAAACGTGCTCTCTATCTGTATGATATCGGCAGTCTGGCTTTTCTAACGCCTGGTCGCAGCCAGACTGCTGTCAATCGCTAGAAATTTCTTCAGATTGGTTACCTATCAATAAAGTTTGTAAACAATGTGAGAACCTCGTCTTGCTTTTCGATATGTGGCGAATGTCCACAATCGGACAAGACAACTTCTTGATAGCTTCCGCCGTTGGCTCTGTACTGCTCAAGCACGGTACGTACCTGGGTTTTCATGGGTTGCGCCGGATAGATATCCGCCCCGGGCCAGCCAGGAATAGCTCCTATTTGCCCAAGAAAACCTAAATCAAAGACTGAGGTGTCGGACACAATCTGGTCGTCTGCTCCATGGAGCCAGAGCACAGGTATCTGTGTACTCATGTCCGCGAAGTCAGCCTGATGTAAATACTTTGGCGCCAGAGCATTATTCACTCCCTGCGTTCCCGGAGCGACCAGCGGCCAGTTTGGCGAACTCACCATGTCTCCTGGATAATTGCCTGGATGAATCTTTGTGGAGAGCATACTGGTCAGATAGATTTCTTCACGGTCGGGCGCGACCCGAAATGGTGGCTTAAAGTAGAAGGTATTCATGACGGTACGTGGCGAACTCTGATCACTGGTGCGGTCTTGATTGGCCAGGCGCTGCGCAAAATCAGGATTAGCGGTGCCGCCTCCGCTACCGGCAAAGTCCGGCCAGGTGGGTGTCCCCTGTGCATCTCTGGTACCACCAAATCCAAATGGCGACCCGGGCGCCTGCAAGGTCAATGAACGCACATTACCAGGATGATCAATGACATATTGCATCACGACATTCCCCCCAGGGACCAGCCAAACAGATGGTAACTGGGAAGATGTAGCGCGTTGACAAACGCGGCCAGGTCATCAGCATAATCGCGTACGCCACGCGTGGCATCTACTGGCAATGTTTCACTATCTCCGTAGCCGCGCATATCTGGAGCATAAATAGTGTAGCGACCGGCAGCCGCCAACTGCAACATGAAATCCTGAAAAAAGAGCGAAGAAGAACAATTGCCATGCACAAGTACAATGGGCACTTCTCCTGCTCCTGCCTGCAAATAAGCGACAGTCAGGCGATCCGTCTGCACAGTACTCTGAACTATACCTGGAAGAAATAGTGCTGCACTCATAGGTGTACTCTCCTTGGAATACTCGCATTGATAATACAAGCGGTGTATATATGCCAGCCCTGGCATGTCCATGAAAACCATTTCAGGAAAGATGAGCAATGAGGGATTGATACGCTCAATTGTATCATTTTTAGCGCCTGTTGTATTGATCAATCAATACCAGCAGCATTTCAGGAGCCGGGTGACTGCTTTTCTTGGTCGGAAAAGTACAGGTCCGGCTAGCTCCGGGATGAGATAACTTTACCAAGGATGCGAATCTGCTGAGGCTCGGGGAGGTATTGCAACTGATGTTTGGCCAGGATATAAGTAACCAGCGTGGCAATGCGTTCATCGTCTTCAACATCAAGAGGGACCACTGGCACTTCAATATCACCTAGCGTCAAAGCTACTCTGAGGAATCCTGGAGGTTGAACCGTGCGCTTGCCAGCCTGAAAGAGGATATGCACAATCGAACCGGCGGCGCAGAGCAGAAAGTTCAATTGCTGGAAGAGATCAGGCTGCATTTTCTGTTGCAGATCACATTGCTCGCTATCCGCCGCTACCTGATAGCGACGATTGTTCCCTCCCAACTTACCAGTATAGACAGAGACAAACGCATAACCATGATGCTGTAGCAAATGCCTGAATTCGTCACCAAAGGCATAAATAACCGACACATCGGTATTAAGTTCATCCTCTGGCGCAATCTCGACCCGAAAAACCATTCTGGCGCCCAGGTGTCTATCCATCAAGCTCCCCCTGCTTTTTTTACTGTATATACGGGATACGACAAAGAAATATATTCCATAATACACTATCTCTGTAGTATGACGAATGGAAGAAGATACATGTCAAAAGCCCACCCACACATCCTGGCGTGATAACAGATGCTGCTGTCTTCATAGCTACAGGAATAAAAAACTCTTCCTACATTAATACTCATGAGCGGCCAAAAAGGTCTCACAACTATCAACGCAATACACAGCATCTAAAGAGAGAAACGACAAAAATACAGTAAGTGTTTCATTGTGAAGCACTTCAATGCCTGCATTGGCAAGCCTAACTCCACTCTGCTGACAACATATTTCTGAATAGGTTAATAAATGATCCTTAAAGAGGAACGAATATGTCCAGTTTCAGCATTATACTGGCTCATATAGAGAACATGAAAGCAAAATAGTATCATAAGGAGCAAACAAGCATGGGATTATCTGTACAGGTGGCCATCGATTGTACTGATCCAACAAAGCTAGCGGCATTCTGGGCTGAGGTCCTACATTACAAGATCCAGGATCCTCCTAAGGGATACGACTCATGGCCAGCTTTTTTACAGGCGCAACACATTCCCGAAGATCAGTGGAATAAAGCATCCGCCATCGTGGATCCAGAGGGAAAGGGACCACGCATTTTCTTCCAGCATGTTCCCGAAGCCAAAACCGTCAAAAACCGTGTTCACCTGGATATTAACGTTGGCCTGCATGGACAAGAGACGGCTTCCCCTGAAGAGCGTAAACAACGCACCATTGCTGAAGTCGAGCACCTCACCAAACTCGGAGCCCGCGAACTCTACCGCTGCGAAGAATTCGGCGATTTCGGGATCACCATGGCCGATCCCGAAAACAACGAATTCTGCATCCAGTAACCCCAGAGAGGACACCGAGAAAGCGTAAAATACATCGGTATCCTCCCTGCACAAAAATCTGTCAAAAACTAGATGTTCCATTCAATAATGCAATCAATTGGATGAGAAAGCATTTCGACAATTTCCGTCATTTAATCACCTGAACAGCTCTCGTTTGCTTCATACACTGGAAGAGCTACAACTTCGGCTGACTGTGGGGCTGGAGTTTGTGCTATTTAGAAGAGATCATCGCCATCATTACCTCCAGTTCCCGCTGCATATTGATCTTGTTGCAAGATAATGTGCAGTGGCACTAATTCTGTATTCAAGAAACGAAATGTGCCCAGATGATCAATAATTTGTGGACCATAGATGTAGACTATCCAGCGCCAGTAGGGTCCCAGGGTATGTTGACTGCGATACCCCAGTTCGTTGCTCCGATGGATGAAATCGTTTACCAGCACCTCCATACCCGGAGTAGTAGTTGGAGCCTTCATAGGTACATGATTGATATGAGAGGAATAAAAATATGCCCAATCATTTCCTGCTCTTTGCCAGGTAGCAGTAAGTTTCGCTGGTATCGTCTTTTTATCCTCGCTAACCCACTGCTCTGCATATCCGGAAGCCGTGATCATACTTAGAGTCAAACCACAACCACCTGCGGTAATAGGCCAGTAAAACCAGGCTTCTGGCAGCGTAATATTCATATCATTATCAAGGAAACGCTCACGGATTGCCTGGTGCAGTGCATCGACAATACCATGTCCCTGGCCAAAGAAGGCTTGATGGAACCTCCTTGCAACCACATCGATGCTTTTTCGATGAGTTTCACCTAAATCAGAATCCATGGCCGTAGCGCGAATTAAATGTTTGGCATGCAGATTATAGACCTCGATCTGCGTTAATAGCGATGGATAATGCAGTACTCGTTGCCGCGCCTGTTCGCGGTAAGTATCAAATCCCTCCAAATCAACTTGCCATACACCTTGCTCATTGAGCTTTAACAGCAGCCAGGAAGGAAGCGAGCGCGGTAACTGCTCAGGCAGGCTACCACCAATACAGACAGCACCACATTTTTCCTGGTTAAGGGTCAGTCCAGTCTGCTGGCAGAATTCCTGTGCTGCTTGCCAGGCTTTGACTGCTTCATCCGCATACGGTGTCAGAATACAAATATCATCAACCAGACGAATAACCTGTACACGTGCATTGCGCAAGATATGCTGATCCAGAAGCTTTAACACCATTTCACCCAACACATTCGAAAAACGGTGATGGAGCGGCACACCGCGCCAGATGTAAGCCTTCTCGTCTCCTCGCTGTACCTGCACTTCTAAAAATGTACGAAAAAAAGCCAGATCTGCTGGCGAAAAACCATAACGCTCAAGTACAGCGATCAGGAGATCATGCGGAAGAGAAGGATAGAAATCTTTCACATCAAGTTTAAGCACATAAAGAGGAGTGTCAGGAAAGGCTGCACGCGCGAGTTGAATCTCCGTATTAATAAATTGCAGGGTGCTCCTCATCCCATCAACCTTACGCCGAGATTCATAGCCATCAAGCGTGGTGCTGGCACCCTGCAGCCTTTCGCGCAGGCGTTGTCGCACAGCCACAATCGAGCTATGAAAAGGGGGTTGTTTAAAAAATGCTTTAAAGTCTTTGAAGGTCAACTCCCTATCGGGATGTGAAAGTAGATTTATCCAGATATCACTATCAGCGAGCCTGTATTGCTGGAGAGTCTGTTGGAACAGGACTTCATTGTCATCCTGGGAAGGTTCTTTTAACATAGCCAGCAGTTGTTCATCGCGTTCCGCACATTCCACTAACAGAAATTCCTGAAAGACATTTTGCAAACGTGTTCCCAGAGCTTCCAGGAAGCACATCGTGAAGAGTTCATAAGAGATAAATAGGCGCCACTTACTCATTGTCCAGAACGGAAAGTAATTCACACCATCTTCAGGCCAGTTCCATTCATTGAGATGGGTTAACTGAATCGATAACGCATCAGCCATCTCTTTACACATAATGCTATCTTGCAAGAAGTGCTTCGCTTGCCTGTGGATAGTAGCAGAGCAAAATGGGCTGACACTTAAATGTTCAAGCACCTCCTTTAGTTCTGAGGTGGTAATACGTTCTCGCAAAACGTTTTTTGCTAACGCCTGAAAGCGTGTGGCAATATTTTTTCCTTTTAATGTGCGCTCAGCAAAAAGATCGTCTAGCAACGAGAAATCAGATAAAGTTTCAGTAGGCTGACAGGCTGCTTCCAGGAGTTGAGCACTTATTTCGGTTTCAACAGGATGAGAATTTGTACCTTCGCTCTTTTCATGGACCCATTCTTCGAGTAAGGCACCAAAAATATAGATCAAGTCTGAACGTAAGCGACCCTGCGGTAGCTCTTTTGTCAGACGAGAACGCCAGAATGCAATAGTTTCCTCCGAGAGTTGGAGTCCGTTAAGCATTGGTTCCAGGTTTGCGACATCTGGATGAAGCGCAATACCAGCCATGGTAATTTTTCGCAGCCCTGTAAAAAGCAAGCGCAGTTGTTGGAGTGTCGTTGGAGTTTGTTCTAATTGTTGTTCAAGTTCGCGATAAGCCCTGGCAAGCCGAGGCCGCTGTCTACGTAGCTCTTGCAGTTTCGTTTGTGCAATCAAATATTCGTTTTTTGTGATCATAAGCTATTTTTCATCTTTCTACGAGAAGTTTACAAGAACATCTGTACTCATTAACTCTTCTTTTTCAAGAGCTACAAAACGGTAGAAAAACAACTTATATTCACATTTTCTATAATTTCAGGCCTTTTGCCTGCTTTATCTCACTATGTCTTCATATTTTTCACCAACCATGCAATAGAGATAGTGGAATCTAATGATAGTTGCACCATATATACATCAGGCACATATGTTATGGTTTCCTTAACTAACGAAGTACACGGCAGCCGTGTCGGGAGAGTTGTTCTAACCAGTCTGGATACACGGTCAGTTTGAGCCAGCGCAGGTCTAGTTTTTCTAGCTGCGTTAATTGACCAGGACTCGCTGGCAGGACGGTTAATCGGTTAGCTCGCAAATCCAACCATCGAAGTTGTTCCAGGCTCCCAATATCTTCGGGCAGAACTTCAACACGGTTATTTCTTAAATCCAATGTCCTTAATTGTGTCAGTTTCCCAATCGATGTGGGTAATGTCGCCAGACGATTACTGGCTATATGAATTTCATGTAGATTTGTTAGCTTCCCTAGAGTTTCCGGCAGACTGGTCAGACAGTTATTCATGAGATGAATCTCCTGGAGTAGTGTCAGTTCTCCCAGGGATTCGGGCAGGACTTCGAGCTGGTTGTTGTAGAGTCGGAGCTCTTGCAGGCTACTGAGTCGACCGATACTGGCTGGTAGTTCAGTGAGCTGATTATCGGTAATATTGAGGTAACGAAGTCGATTGAGCCGTTCAAAAAGATCAGCCTGAAGCGTGGTAAGCTGATTATTGCTAAGATAAAGATAGTGTTTGAGCTGCGTTAATTCACCTAACCGCGCAGGTAGCGAGGTCAGACGATTATGGGCTAGATCCAGTGTGCGTAGCTGTTGTAGATCTCCGATGTGTTCAGAGATCACAGTTAGCTGGTTTTCCGCGACATTTAAGGATTGTAGCCGCCTCAATTTCCAGAGTTCTTCTGGTAGCTCTTTCAACTGGTTCTTGCCAACACTAAGATACTCAAGTTGGGTCAGCTGACCTATTTCTGCAGGTAATGTAGTCAGTTGATTGCCATAAAGTGATAAGACTTTGAGTTTCGGCAGTTGCCAGAGCGTTGTTGGCAAGCTGGTAAGCTGGTTGCTATCAACATGCAGCTCTTCTAGCTCTGGCATGTTTCCCAGCCAGTCCGGCAGGGCAGTCAGTTGATTGGCATCCACATAGAGCTTCTTCAATTGCCGCAAATTGCCTGGCGATGCAGGCAGGTCGGTCAGGCCGCAATAGCGTAGCCAGAGTCCGCTAATGGCACCAGCCTCTATGAAAACCCCACACGTCTGACCTGCTCCATTCAAGCTGTCAGACGACCAGACTGGTAACTCCTGATCCGCCTGGAGCATACCACCTGCATGCAGTGTATGCTCCAGGTCTACGATAGCTGCCCTCTCGCTTAAAGACATATTCAACATCCTTTGTCATTTTACGCCATTATAACAGAAAGGGCACAGACACTAAATGGCCAGTTCTTCTGCTACTACAGCTTGCTCTGGTTGCTCGGACTGCTGCCGGATTCTTTTTTTGTTACCTGGTACAAAACACATGACGATGAAGGCAACAACTGCCAGACTGGCAGCAATCAGAAAACTTTCATGCATACCCAGCAGGGTGCTTTGATGCTGGAGTAGCTTGCCTGTCAGACCCTGAAGTCCCAGGCTGGTCAGGTAGTGCTGACTGCGCACCTGCACAACGCTGGCAAGGATAGCTACACCCATCGGGGCTGCTGTGGCATGCAGAACTGTTACCAGCGTTGAGCCGTTGGCAATTTCTTTGTGCTCCTCATTCTTAATCCTGGACATGGCAGCTACAGGAATCTGCTGGACCAGTGCGTTGGCAGCCCCCAGCAACAGCAAGATGCCCATGATCAGCCAGATGGCTGTATCTAAAGCCAGAGTCACCATCAGTAAAGCACTCACAGTCATCAGGATCAAACCAGCTAGCACGACTGGACGCGGACCAAGCTTATCAGTCAGTCGACCTCCAATTGGCAGAATCGCCAGTGTACTCAATGCCTGAGCCGCCTGGATGAGTCCAGCCTGGAATGCACTTTGCTGGTGGAGATTTTGCAGATAGATAGGAATGAGGAAAAGAATACCAAAGCGAATGAAGGCAACAAAGACCAGGGCAAGTACGCTAAAGCCAAAGGCGCGATCGCGAAAACGTCGCAGATCTAGTAGCGGTTGCTGCCCACGCCGGGCTTTGGAGAGTTCAATCAGTGCAAATGTGCTTAACAGGATGATTCCAAGCATGAAACATATGCTATTCCAGAGCATGTCGCTACCACTGCTAACCGCTGAGATCGAATAGAGCAGGATGGCACTACCACTGGCAGCAGTGAGGAAACCGAGAACATCAAAGCGCGTTCCTGGTTGCGCAGGTGTTTCACGCAGGAGCTTCTGAGCCATAACCACAGCAATAATCCCCAGAGGTACATTGATAAAGAAGGCCCATTGCCAGCCGAATGAACTGACCAGATATTCATTCGCAGCTCCTTTCTATACAAATAGCAGCGGGCTTACTTACACGTGTAAGTAAGCCCGCTGCTAAAAAAGATTTGACTTACACGTGTAAGTAACAGTATACTTGAGGCACGAGCGGATGTCAAGGAAATTTGCAATGGAAAAAGGGCAGCGAGGAATGGATTTGCGATGGAAAAAGGACAGCAACGAATCACCAGCAGCGATGTAGCACAAGCCAGCGGCGTTTCGCGAGCCACAGTAAGCTATGTCCTGAACAACGATCCACGCCAGAGTATTCCAGAAGAAACACGTAAACGCGTCATTAGAGAGGCCGAAAAACTTGGCTATCGTCCGTTTACACCCGCGCGTATCCTGCGAGCAGGCCATAGCCAGATCGTGCTGGCAGTCTTACCATTTGAGCAGGTTGATCCAGGTCTGGCGCTTGGACTCAAAGAACTGGAAGCCCGCCTGGTCGAACATGGCTTTACGCTCATCAGTTATGTGGGGGTCCAGCAACTGGCCACAAAAATCCATCCTTCCGCCAATGTGACCCCAGGCGTGATTGTATCCTATGGAGACGAGACGGATCCAGCAATTGCCAGTTTCTTACAACAATTTCAGGTACCTATCCTGCCCGGGATGAATAATCAGGGTATGCAACAACTGGTGGGAAAAACACAGGTTGATTATCTGCTCAGACACAGTCAACGGCAGATTGTGTTTGCCGCGCCCGAGCGCCAGGATGTGCAATTCCTGGTGCAGGCCCGCCTGAAGGGTGTCCTCCAGGGATGTAGCGAACATGGACTTGAGCCGGCACCGGTTTTTGTGGTACCTGCATCCCGTCCAGCCGCCCGCACAGCTATCAGAGAATTCCTGACTCACCAGCCATCCCCTTATGGGATCTGCTGCTATAACGATGAGGTCGCCTTTGCGGTCCTGGCGGCACTTATCGATGAAGGCATCAGTATTCCAGCTACAGCAGCGGTTATTGGCTGTGACGACATCCCGCTGGCCCAATTCAGCATTCCAGCACTCACCACCATGTATTTTGATCGTCAGCAATCCCTGGATCCCCTGGTCGAAAACATCATGGCCGCCAGTCGCGGCGAGCCAACCAGGCAGGTTCCGCCAGCATCGCTGAAACTGATTGTCCGTGACTCAGCGTAAAATCACCACTCAGCATCTGCCAATGATAACTTGTAAACACGTGTGATGCTAGATTTCGACACGCCCAATCTATTTTATCGTTAGAGGAGCCAGGTCCATGCCACTTGATCCACAGGTCACCGTTTATCTACGCGAAATAGCAGCTATAAACGCTGCAGAGCCAGTACCGGAACTTTCGCTCGCGCAACAACGCCTTCTGTCCGAGCAGAATGCTATCGAGCAGGCAGGAGAACCCGAAACAGTCGCGCTCATCACTGATCGCGTCATCACTGGTCCTGGCGGAGATATCTCTCTCCGTATCTATACACCAGAGGGCATAGGCCCATTTCCTGTCTTACTCTATTTTCATCCAGGTGGCTGGGTCTTTGGCAGCATCAAAGGCAGCGATCCTGTGTGTCGTGCGCTTGCCCGCCAGACACCCTGTATTGTCGTCTCTGTCGACTATCGTTTAGCGCCAGAACACAAGTTTCCAGCCGCTCCGGAAGATTGCTACGCAGCAACAAAATGGGTAGCCGAGCATGCCCATGAGTTTAATGGCGATCCACAACATATAGCAGTCGGAGGCGATAGTGCGGGCGGAAATTTAACCGCGGCAGTAACCTTAATGGCCCGTGACCACGGCGGGCCAGAGCTCTGCTTTCAGGTTATCATCTATGGCGAAACCGACT
This sequence comes from Dictyobacter vulcani, assembly GCF_008974265.1. Lineage (GTDB taxonomy): Bacteria > Chloroflexota > Ktedonobacteria > Ktedonobacterales > Ktedonobacteraceae > Dictyobacter > Dictyobacter vulcani. Next base: position 597,368 of record NZ_BKZW01000003.1, on the reverse strand, counting down.
ACTACGAACCAGGTACAACTTCCTACACGACCTATGCGGATGGGTATGGACTGGCAAGAGATGAGATGATCTGGTTCTGGGATCAGTATCTTGTTCACAAAGAGAATAGCCACCATCCCTATGCCTCTCCATTGCGAGCGACAGACTTAAGTAAGCTACCGCCCGCACTGATTATTACCGCCGAGTACGACCCCGTGCGCGACGAGGCCGAACACTACGCACAACGCCTGCAAGCATCCGGAGTCCCGGTGCAACTCTCGCGCTACCCCGGTATGATTCACAGCTTCTTTCGTATGTTTACCGTCTTTGACCAGAGTAAAGTTGCTCTTAGAGAGGTGACAGCCGCCCTTGCAATTGCATTTGCGCATAATAATATATAACTAAAGCATATAACCATTCGCAAGTATCCTGGCCACCAATAATAACTATATAACTGGCTGCGCGTAAAAACGAAGTTCGAGAAGATAATAGTGCTTGCTGAGTGCTGGCTATTGGAGAGAAGTAGGAGTTCAACATGGTCGGTACTACTAAAGACGGTGTCAGGTACGGAGGCTACCCGGACACCATTGATACTTAGAATTTGAATCTCACCATCTACGGCAGCTTCCAGAGTATAGCTTGTCTGGCGAGACACACGCCCACTGGCCATTTGATGCTGGCTTCCATCGCTATCATAGCGCACCATGCTCCAGCTACCATCGCTACGGACAAAGCCAGTATAGCCAACCAGTCCCTCACCACTCATGCGTGTTGCCAGACCAGCCCAGCATTGTTGGAACGCTTAAGATCAACCGTGACTTTCAACCGATAGTTGGTAGGAAAATTACCGTCCTGCCAGTAGAAGGGGATCCGACTTACTGACCTGATGCCTTGTTTCTGGGCGACACTGAGTCCATGGGCGGTACAACGTGTACTGATATGCTGGTCGGCTTCAGTGATCGGTTGCCATTGTCCGGTCCCGGGATCACAGCCAAAACCGGGTACGCTGGCAATATAGGGTGTGGCAAGCATACCTGTCTTGATTGCCTGCGCGGTAGCACTCGCACTGGCCTCCGGGGTACCTGCATAGGTAGCGGCTAATGGCATATAAGAGAAATGGGAGAAGAGGACGCTGGGAGGTGTGTGGATTCCTGGATCGCGCAAACCAAAGGAGATACCATAGCTATCGGCATAGGCCGCATCAATAATAGTGGCAATGTGCTGATCATTAATGGAGAAGGACATCACGGGTCCGTTACTGTCAGCACTGAGCTTATAGCTCTGGGCGGGCGTGACAAAACCACGAGCATAGCGCTTCTCGACGGCGTTGCTACTATTGCCATAACGTACAAGCTCCCAGGCACCATTTACCCCGAGCTGCAACACATCATTGCCATAGCCACTCTCAGTTCCACTCATGTCAGACCCACTCTGATCACGTACCCCAAACTTGAAAACGGCGGCTGGACTGGTGTTCACGGATGTAGCTGTAATCTGAGTAGCGTAATGCTGCGGCAAGGGTAGCCCTTTACTGGCAAAGATCATACTGGCAAAAGTGTCATAATGACTGATGTGGGTCAGTAGCGCTCCGTCTTGCTGACAGGTTGAGATGATAGACTTATCCTGGATCAATTGAGCAGGAGGAGTGGCTCTGCCTGCTTTAGATTCAGCGGGCTCGATGGGCTGCTCTTTATAGGCACCTGAAAGAATCCAATCAGCGCTACCTGGATCACACCCGACACCAGGCACAGCAACGCTATAAGGGTGATCGCGCCAGGTACTGACAACGGTCGGGGTCGTGTTGGCCTGGGTATTAATAGTTGCATTGAGCTGAAAAAAATAATAGGCCAGAAAACTGACGCAGAGCACAAAGGCCAGTGGCCAGCTGAGCAACAAATAGTGGAGCAGGTTGGAAACAGGCTTTTTTGGGGGTGGGAAGGTGGGGGCACAGGCATCGGGAGAGCGCAACCAGGGATGTAACTGCGTCTGCTGGAGACTCATAGCTTGCTCATGTTCGAGCATGGTCTGAAGATGCTGGCGAATCAGCCCAACCAGGGCTCTGGCGGTTTCCAGAGGGGCATCCATCAGGTAGAATGGCTCGATGGCCCATGATCCCCGGGGCAGATTCATCGGCGCTTCCAGGACCGGAATCATATGACGTGGATGCTGACGCATGGCGGTAATAATTGAGGGAGTACCACGCCACGTATCTGGATGCAGAATGATCACACAAACCGCTACTTCGTCCGCCTGCGCTGCCAGGCCAATCGTTGTGGCCATGATCACCGTTAACCCAAGGCTGCGCATCACTTTAACCAGTTCTATCGCCTTTCGATCATCCGGAGCCGCCGCCACCAACACTCTGCGCCTCAAAAATGAGGGCTGCATTTCATACCCCATACCCGCTCAGTTCTCCCCTGTACACTAAATATTTGAAGATTGATAAGTATTCATTGTAGAGGACAGATCAGAGCGCGTCAAGATGATTTTGGGGTATGTCGATCTTTGTTATCATTACGCTTAGAATTAATGTATGTACAAAGACCATGCCCCTATTAATGCGTAGAGGTAATTGGGATCACATCAATAGGGGCTGCAATAAACTCTTCTTTTCGATCTGTACTGAGATAGCAACAACTAGGAGAAACGTGTGTCGTCAGTATCCTGACTTAATTCATCTCTGCTGATCATACCTTGCTCGGCAGCTTCTTCGTCCTTGACACAACGCGCTGCCCAGGGAATAGCCTCCAGTCGCTTCTCAGGAATCGGCTGACCGCAAACCACACAACGCCCATAGGTGCCATTCTCAATACGCTTCAGGGCTGCATTAACATCATCCAGCTGCGTCTGCTCATTGAATTTGACGGCTCGATCCTGCTGCTCCTGCTGCTCATCTACGGCCTCATCTTCAATGTCCTGATAATCATCATTAGCCGGATCAGTCAGGTAGTCAGCGGCACTTGGCCGTGTCAGGCTTTTCAGATGGCCCTCCAGTTCCTGACGGGTCTCTTCCAGACGCTTTTTGATCTGTTTTGTATCTATAGCCATGACTTTTTCTGTATCCTTTCTTCATCTATCATCCCACGCACCCGCCCCATGTCACACACAGGCCTCCCAACTTGCCAGACAGCGCAGGTACGCGTTTATGCTCTTTACACTATATACGTAGAGCACCGAGCTTCTGCCTCATATCTAGTTTACATCACCCTGATCCATAAGCGCGGCCTTTAACACATGTTCATGTTATCTCAAATGGAAGTCACTATGATTGGCGAAGGGTTCATCAAAACCATTCATACCAGGTAAAAACCATAAATTCTACTCATAGTTGATGAGCTTAGGATTATAATAGCGGCAATAGCATAAGCAAAAGGCACATTGTTGGCGAAATGTGCTATGCTAAAGATGTATACGCAATATATTGGAAATACATCGGATAAAAAGGATATCTTTTATGTCAGCACCACTTCATCCACAACAACCCGGAAGTGATACCAATCAGATATCACTTAAACAGGAAATTCCTTCCATCTTTAGCGATTTTGATCTCTACCTGTTTGGTCAGGGCAAGCACTTTCACCTTTATGAGAAGATGGGAGCCCATCTACGTGTGGTTAATGGCGTTGAGGGCGTGAATTTTGCGGTCTGGGCACCCAATGCGCGCACGATTTCAGTCATTGGTGATTTTAATGACTGGAACCGCAGCACCAACCTGATGCAGTTGCGCCATAATGATCTGGGAGTCTGGGAATGCTTTATTCCAGGACTCAAGGCTGGTTTACTGTATAAATTTGCCATCTATTCGCGTATCGATAATTACGCTGCCGATAAAATTGATCCATTCGCTTTTTCTTGTGAGGTGCGCCCAAATACGGCCAGTATTGTGACAGATATCCATCAGCATGAATGGCAGGATGCAGCCTGGCTGGAACAACGACCAAAACGCCAGGAATTGAATGCTCCCATGTCGGTCTATGAGGTCCATCTTGGCTCATGGCGACATATACCCGAGCGTCATCAACCAGGGGCAGTAGAGGAAGATCGCTTTATGACCTATCGCGAACTGGCTCCGGCGTTGACTGACTATGTGAAGGACCTGGGCTTTACCCATGTTGAATTGCTCCCCATCACCGAATATCCCTTCGATGGCTCCTGGGGCTACCAGGTCACAGGCTTTTATGCGCCAACATCCCGCTTTGGCACGCCTGAAGATTTCCAGTATTTTGTAGATTATCTGCATCAGGCCGGCATCGGTGTTATTCTGGATTGGGTCCCCTCACACTTCCCCAAGGATGGACATGCCCTGAGCTATTTCGATGGCACCCATCTCTATGAACATCCAGATCCTCGCAAGGGCGAACATAAGGAGTGGGGAAGTTATGTCTTTGATTATGGACGTAGCGAGGTACGCAACTTCTTGATTGCCAGCGCGCTCTTCTGGCTACGCGAGTACCATATCGATGCTCTACGGGTAGATGCCGTGGCCTCAATGCTCTATCTTGACTATCTCCGCGAATCAGGACAGTGGATCCCCAATCAGCATGGCGGACGGGAACATCTGGAGGCTGTGACTTTCTTACAGCAACTCAATGAAGCGGTCTATGCTGAGGTTCCGGGTACTGTCACCATCGCCGAGGAATCCAGCGCCTGGCCACTGGTGACGCGTCCCACGTATGTCGGTGGACTCGGCTTTACCCACAAATGGAATATGGGTTGGATGCACGATATGCTCGAATATATGAAACTCGATGCTATCCATCGTCGCTACCACCATAACAACATCACTTTCTCGATGATGTATGCGTATTCCGAAAACTATGTGCTACCACTTTCACACGACGAAGTAGTCCACATCAAAGGCTCGATGATCCGCAAGATGCCAGGGGATCTCTGGCAGAAATTTGCCAATCTGCGCGCTTTCTATGGCTATATGTGGGGCCATCCTGGCAAGAAACTGTTGTTTATGGGCGGTGAGTTCGCACAATGGAGCGAATGGAACTTCGCGGAAAGCCTGGACTGGCATCTGCTGACACCTCCCAGTGATCCACACCATAGTCAGTTGCTCGGCTTTATTCGCGACCTTAACCAGATCTATCAGGCTGAGCCCGCGCTCAGTGCCCTGGACTGTGATCCGGCTGGCTTCTCCTGGATTGATCCGCACGATAGCGATAATAGCGTGATCTCATTCCAGCGCCTTAGCCAGAATTCCGATGATACGCTGGTCTTTATCACTAACTTTACCCCTGTGCCGCGCCACGGCTACCGCCTTGGTGTTCCTGAAAGTGGCGTTTACCATGAGATACTCAACAGCGATCACGAACGTTACGGTGGCAGTGGCGTGATCAATCCTGAAGATATGACCAGCGATCCTATTCCCTGGCAATCCTGCAAACATTCAATCGTGCTCACCCTGGCACCGCTCAGCACCACAATCCTCAAACGCCGTCCCGGCAGCACTGGCAAGCAAGCCACAGAGAGCACAACTGTAGAAGAACCGGAAGCATAACCTCTGGTATCTCATACGCATCACGCGGTCAGATCGCGTGATGCGTATGAGATACCAGAGCAGATCCAGGCAGACTCATAACCACTTAGCGAATACGATATTTTTATGTTAGGTGTGCTTCACATCCATGTGACAGCTGAGAAGAACCGGGCCTCCCCATCCTCGCAGAGAGAAAAATGCGCAGTCATTCGTAACGGCAGCTTTTATGGCTGCGAAATCTTCCTCTACGAGCGAAGCCAGTTGGCACTTCACCAGCACCTGCCTCAGTGCCTCGCCCCACGACAACCTCCGTCCACCATCTCCAGTGACCAATGAAGCCAGTCATGCTCGCGGAGGATGGTGCAGGAAAGTTTACGGGAGGGGAGGCGAGCAGGCACATAAACTCCGCTAGCTGGCTGGCTTCGCTCGTGAGGCGACGTTCGCAGCCATGAAGGCTAATACAGTTCACTTAAGGACTCTGTTGGCCAATGGTATTACGGGTAGAAATTCAGCCTGCCATTTTCGATTCTGTGTCATGTGGGTCTTTTGCCTGTTTGTGGAGCACCGAAAAGTGGCTTTTTGGTGCCCGTTTTGCCATTGGCCAACAGAGTCCTTAAGCGCTTTTGGGACCATAAAAATATGGTGCAGAAAAGCAGCGGATCGTACGTGGAGAGGGCGCCACGTACACATGGCTTGCTGGTCACGTCGAACCATCTCTCAACGTATCGCTAAGTGAAATGTATTAGCCATGAAGGCCGCCGTTACACCTCTGGCCCGCTCCGTTGCTTTTACCTTGCCCGCTCTTTTTCCGTGCCATCTGTCACATCCTTTTGAGCTTTCTTTGAACCATGCCTTAAGATTTGTTCACATTGCGAATGTAGTTGCTATAGGAATCAATAGTCTGGAAACCAATGCGTTCATAGAGTAGCTGGGCGTTAGTCCAACTTTGAGCATCTACATTAAGTTGAATAGTATCAATGTTACGAGTATGAAATGTGTTGAGCGCATGTAATAATAGTGCCATACCCAGTCCTTGTCGGCGCCAGGGACGGCGTACACCGAGATGCATAAGTTCGCCAATATTATTCTGGCTGTGATTAAAGATAATACCAGCGATCTGTGCTTGATCCCAGGCAATAAACCAGAGAGTTGGATCAAACTCCGGAGTGTTCATCTGGAAACGGGCACGCCACTTTTCCAGCGTTCTGGGTTGTTTCCCCCGTTCGTCCAGAAACGCCTCTTCATCAGCTTGATAGGCAGCCCACTCATCTTTGGTAGGATCAAATGGACGTATGACGATGCCTGTGGGCAGTGATGGTGCGGGTAGAGGCGCGCTCAGTTGTAATTGCATGCGTTGAAAGGTCGAGCCACAATCATAACCGGCTTTTTCCAGGAGTCGCCTGGCGGCGGTCTGGTTTCGCCAAGCCTGGGCAAACAAATGATATCCATCTTCCCGGGCCAGCAAAGCTGCCTGTGCTTCCATAGTTTGTAGCAAAAAAGTGCCCAGCCCTTGCCTTTGACACTCACGATCCACCCAGACGCCTGCTACAAACCAGCCTGGCTGCTGTTCTACCAGGTCAGCATATCCAATAAGTTGTCCACAACTATCAATAGCCACGCGCGTCTGCCGATCCAGCTTCCATCCCTGCCAGTTAGCCTGTCCAGCTTTTGCAGGAACAGTTGTCTCAGCCAGACTGCTCTGCAATGCATGCACCATGGGAAGATCCGAAAGTTGTGCTGGACGTACCTGCACATCTGCCGCAAAAGAGGATGAGGAATTCATTTTTGAGGCCTTTCTTAAATCAGCGCACCAATTTTATATCCGTTATAGATATATCCATATTCGATATAATAAGGCGTAAGCTGCGATCCTGTCAAGAAAAGCTTCTTGGAGATCAAAAAAAACGGGCGACTTGCCCTATCGAGCAAATTACCCGTTTTAGTGTTGGTATGTTTAATGACTGGCTGCAGGCGATTATTTAGCGGATCGAGGTCTCGCGGTGGCTGTTGATTCTTTCGAACTGGACATTATTCTGATAAGCCTCAGCAACCCACTCACAGATCTCCTGGGGATCGTCGGAGACGCGTAACAGATCCAGGTCTTTGGCAGAAATGTTTCCTTCGCTCAACATGGTCTTGCGCAGCCAATCCATCAGGCCACCCCAATATTCGGATCCATAGAGGATGATGGGGAAGTTACTGACCTTTTGGGTCTGGATGAGCGTGAGGGCCTCAAACAGTTCATCCATGGTGCCAAAACCACCTGGAAAAATGACGAAGCCGCTTGAGTATTTCACAAAGAGGGTTTTACGCACAAAGAAATAGCGAAAATCCAGGGAGATGTCCAGATAGGGATTGGATTCTTGCTCAAAGGGGAGCTCAATATTACAACCAATGGAGAGGTTACCACCCTCTTGCGCGCCTTTGTTCGCGGCTTCCATAATTCCTGGTCCACCACCAGTAATTACGCCAAAGCCAGCTTGCGCTAATAAGCGTGCGGTCTCAGTAGCTGCGGCATAGCTCGGATCATCCAGCTTTGTGCGGGCCGAGCCAAAAATGGCGATCGATGGAGGAATATGTGCCAGTACATCAAATCCATTGACAAACTCACTCATAATACGGAACACGCGCCAGGGATCAGTCATGGTGTAATCAAAGTTCAGCGCACGTTCAAAGGCATGATCTTCTTCCTGGATGAGCTCATCCGGAACAGGCTCATTGGGACTGACCAGCGGCTGTGTGGGACGGCTTAAGAGCCGCTCATCATCCGTTACCGCTCCTTTGTTGCGTAGGGAATTATAACGCTCGGTCGCTGTTTTATCACGATGATTACCAGATCCATTTAAATTATTAGTGTTCCTACGTCTCATAGCATGCACTTTCTTATCTACTAATAGAAAGTGAGTATTCCTCACTATAACAAATCCAGTATAGCACGTAATAATACCTATAACTATCCTCTTTGTTAAAAAATGGTAAATCTTTTGTAAATAATACTGTTTGATTGAATTAGCGCGGGACGCAGTGAAAGGAGAAAAATCCACCTGTCTATAGACATGGGGGTTTCTCTTCTTATCCACTCCAGATATTCCAGCTACAAAACAGCTTTTATAAACTGCCTTTATACTACGAGTCACTCCTGACTCGTGTTGCAAATTCATTCTATATATATCGAAAACAACCTGCGGTTCTCACTTATTTCCACTCGATCAGTGTTAGTATGAATATTCACTCACTGACACGGTCCTTCTATAAAGTGTGCTATACTCAGGCACGAAAGCAACTACGGCTCTGTCAAAGGTGATGCGAAAGGCAGGGGTGCAGGGGATGCAATTCCCTGACTGGGTTCCAGGGCTGTGCCCTGGCCTCCTCCTCTCCCGCCCGCGTAGCGGGCTCATCTTTCTCATGAAGCCTGACAGAGTACTACAATACGCTGCTATTTCCTGGAAAGGTAAAAATATATATGAGTTCAGCAGAAAATGTATTACAAGATCTGTTACAGCAGGAAGAGGAGATTCAGTTTTCTCGTTTTCCTAATGAACTGGCCCTGGAGATAGGCCTTGCCCTGTTACAGGAGGCTAGAACACATAGTAAACCGGTAGCGATCGACATTACACGCAATGGTCTACAACTCTTCCATTTTGCGATGGAGGGTACGGCAATTGATAATGGCGAGTGGATTCGGCGCAAGAACAATGTCGTTAATCGCTTTGGCCATAGCTCTTTTTTCGTCGGCAGATCACTTAAGAACGCTGATAAAACTATAGAAGAGAAGTATTTAATCTCTTCACAGGAATACGCGGCACACGGCGGAGCGTTTCCCTTGATCATTCGCGGCGTGGGCATTGTGGGAACTGTGACAGTTTCAGGGCTACCGCAGCAGGAAGATCATGAGTTGGTGGTCGGGGTCTTGCGCCAGTTTGTAGCACGTCAGGAACAAAAGTAGCACGCGCGGAAACATCTATTGGCACCAGGTCATGTGAAGGCGAAACGATAAAACGAGAGGCGCTCATTCTGGTGCCTGTTTTTTGACAGGACAGCTATAACATGAATTCGACGGTAATACGTGGTAAACGCAGCTGCGCGGCTGTATGTGCCCACAGCCGAATGGCTTGCGCCACAATCTCATTGTCTCTAGTAGACTGTAAACCATCACGTTGCGAGATACACCGGGTAATAATCTGAATACGCCAGCTTCCGTTCATGCGCTTAAGGGTAGTGGGAACAGCAATCCGCAACAAGGACGACAGGCGAGGTGATTGACGATTAATAATCAACAAAATGTCTGACCAATGTTCAGTTACAATGGAAACGAATTGCTCAGCGAATTCATCATAATGTACGCGTTCTTGTTTTTGTTCCACAGAAGCCTCCTCGTTTCTTGTAAAAATCCTGACGTGCACACAGTATAACACATCAAAAAATAGAAATGAATACACTTATATGCGCACCTTTTTCAATACTGGATTCGCCAGGATAGAGTCCTCTCAAGGAATTTTTTTTCTATTCACTATTGAACATCGGTCATCAACTTATCCTCAACTCGCAGAACAAATTCTATCTCTACTGCTCTTCCCATAAGCAATCAGGCGGATCTATATGCTCCGGTGCGAAACCATAGATGCATATGCGCTTCACGCATAATCCAGGCCCACCCTTAAATACTCGTGTCCGTCGCCAGGGTCTCCATTTCAGAGCAAAAAATTATTTTCTTGTCACCAACATATTTCCTGGTTCCCCATCTCGTATCTTAAATAAGTCGCGAAGACATTGACAGATTTCTTTGACAGTCGCTATAATTATATCGTAATCCGATATTTATAGAGGTGGATAATGAATTCTAACAATGAGCAACCAACCATTGATTATCAGGCACTCGCTGAACTGCGCTATCAGATACGACGCTTCCTGCGCTTTAGCGAACAGGTCGCCAGAGCAGAGGGTATTGAGCCGCAGCAATATCAGTTGCTGCTCGCGCTCAAAGGCCTGCCCACTGACCGCAAGCCAACTGTGCGCGAACTCGCCGAGCGGCTGCAACTTCAACATAACAGTACTGTTGAGCTGATCAATCGCCTGGCCGAACATAAGTTGGTAGAACGTCATCGTGATGATAGCGATCAACGGCAGGTCATTGTTACGCTTACCACCCATGGCGAGGAGATACTCCAGCGACAGGCACGCTATCATCAGGCAGAGCTCGCCACAATTGGTCCTATGCTTCTGCAAGCGCTTGAAACGATCCTTGCCCATAATCAGGATGCACTGAATAGAGATAGCCGTTCACAAGAAGATAAAGGTTGAATTTATGGATCCAAAAGACACGTCATCATCCTTTGCACATACGCAACACACATCACCGGTCTCTCCTCCATATGCGCGAGGCCAGCAAACTATCATGCAGAAGTTGGAGAGGCTGGGGAATGCCGAAGCGTTAGGAAAGTTAGGCGATTTTACGACTTCGTCTCGCGTCGTGGTCATTTCTCTGCTAGCCCTGATCATTGGTATTATTGGCGCTTTTGTAGCGCTGGCCCTGCTCAAGCTGATTGGTATATTTACCAATCTCTTCTTTTTCCAACGCTGGGGAACAGATCTGGTCTCGCCCGCAAGCAATCACCTGGGACCGTTCGTGATTATTGTGCCTGTCATCGGTGCGTTGATCATCGGCTTTATGGCCCGCTATGGCTCGGAACGCATTCGCGGACATGGCATTCCTGAGGCAATTGAAGCTATCCTCATTAATGGCAGCCGCATCCAACCACGGGTCGCTCTTTTAAAACCGATCTCATCGGCGATCTCGATTGGCTCTGGTGGTCCCTTCGGTGCCGAAGGTCCCATTATCATGACCGGTGGTGCGGTTGGCTCGATGATCGCACAAGTCTTCCATCTTACCAGTGCTGAGCGCAAAACGTTGCTGGTGGCGGGTGCAGCCGCTGGTATGTCTGCCACCTTCGCATCGCCAGTCGCTGCGGTTCTGCTGGCGGTCGAGTTGCTCCTCTTTGAATGGAAACCACGTAGCATGGTGCCAGTGGCCATTGCCAGTGCCGCCGCTGCCGTGATGCGCCGTTATATTATGGGAGAAGGACCACTTTTTCCTGTCCCACCACATCCGCTCTTCATTGGTCCTCAAGGTATGCTGGGCTGCGTCGTGGCTGGCATACTCGCGGGCGGGATGGCGATGCTGCTGACCTCAGCCGTCTATGCGGCTGAAGATGCATTTCAACGCCTGCCAATCCACTGGATGTGGTGGCCAGCTATTGGTGGTCTGGTGATTGGTATCGGCGGCTTCATCTTCCCTCCAGCCCTGGGAGTGGGCTATGATACGATCCATTTGTTGCTACAAGGCGATATTTCAGTTAAACTCATCGTGGGTATTCTGCTCGTAAAATCCATTATCTGGGCCTTTTCGCTCGGTTCAGGCACCTCGGGCGGTGTACTGGCTCCACTCTTAATGATGGGGGGTGCGCTGGGTGCGCTAGAAACGCTCTTCCTGCCCCACGAGGGCCTGGGATTCTGGCCGTTGATCAGTATGGCAGCAATACTCGGTGGCACCATGCGCTCCCCTTTCACTGGCATGATCTTTGCCCTGGAACTTACCCATGATATCAATGCACTCTTACCATTGATGATTGCCTGTACAATCGCTCATGGCTTCACAGTACTGTTTATGCGCCGCTCTATTCTGACCGAAAAACTCAGTCGGCGCGGGTATCATCTGACCAGGGAATATGCCACCGATCCATTAGAGATTCTCTTTGTGCGCGATGTCATGCGTACAGCAGTCGTTGCGCTCTCAGCGGATATGCCGCAACAGGAACTCGCTCACCTGCTTGCAAAGGACCACGCACAACGCGGTCAACGCCTCTATCCGGTACTCGATGGTGAGCAGCACCTTATTGGCGTTCTCACCAATAGCGCGCTGGCTAGCATGCGTCAACAAAGTGAGGATCATGCGTTGGATGGGCATAGTCTGGCCCAGGCCGTGACACCAGATCCAGTCGTTTGCTATCAGGATGAGCCACTGCGTATTGTCGTTTACCGCATGGCCGAGACAGACCTGACAGTTCTGCCGGTCGTCGAGCGTAATCAGCCCCATAAACTGGTCGGGCTGGTCTCGCTTACTGATCTACTCAAAGCCAGAGTACGTAATCTACATGAAGAACGCAGCCGTCAACGTGTGCTACACCTGCGTACACTCTTTTCTCCCGGACGAAATTCACTAACAGTCGATGAAGTAGTGGCACCCGCCCTCGATCAGGGTGATCCCGAGGAGGTACAGGAGAAAACCAGAGATAGGTCAAGGTAAGCAAATCAGTCAGGGAGATTTTAGTGGGATACCTGAAAGCTGGACTAGCCAGGGGCAGCAAAAAGTTCAGCCGTAAACGTATCCCTACTTAAACTATCCAGGTAGGTGATTTTTCTTCGCTCGTAAAAATCACTGACAGATCCCCGCTCAAAGTACCAGATACAATCAAACAGAATACTTAGTTTATAGACATCAAATAGATACTTTTTTTCATTAGTATCTAACGGTCGATGCCGGTTATATTCCAACACTGTGGCCCTGGCCTGCCTGAAATCAAAGACATGCTCATCTTGCTTAAAGTCAGGCCAGGTGTTCCAATCAAATGTGGCCATGAATAGATTGATTAACGAAACAAGATCGTAAGTGAGAAAGGTATAATTGGCGTCATCGAAATCAAGCAACGCGTTAAATTCGCCATCTTTGAAGAGGATATTTGAGAAATGAAAATCACAATGACAGATCCCTTTTGGCAAGGAGGCTGGAAGTTGAAGTTGTGCCAGTTCATGTTCAAGCCATGCTAGCTTTGCCTGTGCGTTTGGTGTACCTATCCTTTTTGCGGCAGCGTGTGCCAGTTCACAACATTGTTCAGTATCGTAGTTCCATCTATCACCTGTGTTCTCTGGCTTATAACCTCTAGTAATATTCTGGAGTTGGGCCACCTTTTGGATAAGCTGCTTTTTCTGGAGATTATCCGGATACTCGAGATGCTGCCCTTCAACAAATTCAAAGATGATATATGGTTTTTCATGATAGAGGCCGACTGCCTCTCCTTGCCTGTTCTTCAACGCAGCGGGACATGGATACTGATGATCCTTCAAATACTGAATGACTTGACTCTCAAATAATACAGAACCAATAGAACGATTTTCATAATACCTGAACACGAATCGCCCCTGTGTTGTCCACAGAAAGAAATTCGTTTGTACACTTCCATGCGCAATAGGGGCGAAGTCTAGATACGCTCCCAGATTATAGTGAGAAAGTATGTCGCTAAACTCATGCCGTGAGAATGCTGTTTTTACTGCCATAGAAACCATTCTATCAGATAGAAACCAGCCGTGAAAGAAGCGCCGCTTTCCATATAGGCTAGCATAAAACATCCTGCGATAGATATGATCATCTGTCGCTGACTATGTGTATACATTTTATTTCGCTAAATCGTGGCTTAAGAGTAAGATACGCTATCCGGTAGGAGGAGAGTCAAGCGTCAATAAAAGAAGATTAATTATGCGATAGATCCATAGGAACAGGCCATTTTGAGTCAAGAAAAACAATAGTTCTATTCATTAGCTAATCCATTCCCGGATATGACTATACTACAAAAGAATAGGAAGAATGACACATTTTGTTTACCATCTGTCGCACCTGTATATTCACTCTGGAGGAGTTCTATGTCTGAGCAAGCGTGGCGTATCCTGATTGTTGATGATACGTCATCAGATCGCCAGCTTTTTCGCCACTATCTTAAACGCGATCCTGAAACGCACTATCAGATCTATGACGCGGTAAATGGTGCACAAGGTTTAGCGCTATGTGCGGAACAACAACTTGATTGCATCTTGCTCGATCATCATCTTCCCGATATGGATGGGGTGATGTTTATGCAAGCCTTGCAATCCCAGATGGTACATCACTTACCAGCCGTCATTTTCCTGACTGGCAGTGGCAATGAAGAAATTGCAGTGAAGGCGATGAAGGTAGGGGCCCTGGATTATCTCATCAAAGGGAAAACGACACCTGAGCATCTGCGTTCAAGCGTGATAAATGCGATTCGCACGGTTGGATTGCAGCAACATGTGGAAGAACAAGAGTTTGAAGTTGCGCAACAACATCAAGCGTTTCGCATGGTGGCGGAAAACGCCCCCGATATTATCGCCCGCTTTGATCCTGCTTTTCATCATATCTATGTCAATCCAGCCATGCTGCGAGCCACTGGCCTGGCGTTTAAAGAAGTGATTGGCAAGAGTAATCGCGAACTGCAGATGCCAGAAGAGAATACGGTGCTCTGGGAGCGTGCCCTGGGCGAAACGTTCGCCTCGAAAAAAGAGAAGATTATCGAATATACGTTTCCATCACCGGCTGGCATGCGCTATTATGAGTCTCATCTGGTCCCCGAACTGAATACCCATGGCGATATTATCTCTGTGCTTGGTGTGACCCGCGATATCACGGAAAAGAAAGAGCTGGACCAACGCAAAGATACCTTTATCAGTATGATCAGTCATGAGTTGCGTACGCCGTTGACCGCAGCTAAAGCGAATCTGCAACTGGTGCAACGCCGACTGCACAAACTCCAGCATAATGAAATGACGCTCTCCACAAATACGGCACAATCACTCACGGAGACGGCTTCGCTCATTCAGCGCGCCACGCGCCAGCTCGATATTCAGAATCGTCTGGTACAGGATCTTCTGGATGTGTCGCGGATTCAGAACCAGAAGCTTGAACTCGATTGCCAGCTATTGGATTTGGTCAAGCTGGTGCGTGAAACGGTCGAGGATCAACGTGCGCTTGCCTCACAACGCACCATTAATCTCCACATACCTACAGATGCTCCCATTATGGTGATGATCGATCATGTGCGGATTGGACAGGTATTGCAAAATTATCTGACCAATGCTTTGAAATACTCGGATACGTCCAAGACGGTTACGGTTGGCATCGATCTGGAAGAGGATCACGTGCGCATCTGGGTACAGGATCATGGTCAGGGACTCCAACAGGATGATCTTGAACATATCTGGGAGCGCTTTTTTCAGGTCACGCAACCCAACTTCAACGCTGGTCTGGGATTAGGGCTCTATATTTGCCAAACCTTGATTCATCTGCATAATGGTACCGTAGGCGTGACCAGCCATCCTGGCACTGGATCAACCTTCTGGTTCACCTTGCCCCTTGCTGCTATGCCTGCTTAAAATCTGGGCCCATAATCTCTTTCAACAGCTACCAGGATTTTTCATCTATCCACAATTATCAGTTTCCTCAATAAAGACAGAGCCATTCAGTCACCACTCGAAAAAGGAAGAAATGAATGGCTCGTCTCTGATACAAAGAATATTACATTTCTGGATTGCTTGAGTAACTGTATTTATACTTCAAACATAATCGGTAATGAGCGAATGTGATGCAAGGGACCATCTGTGATCTGGGTGGGGATAGCCGGGTCAGGCTGCACATTTTTGAGTTGATTAAGCAACATTGGTAGGATGATACTGGCTTCCAGGCGCGCCAGGGGCGCTCCCAGGCAGAAGTGCACGCCATGACCAAAGCTCAGATGGCGGTTGGGGCGGCGTTGAATATCGAAACGTTCGGGCTCGGAAAAGTACTGACTATCGTGATTGGCTGAGGCATTCCAGGCGTTAATAATTGCGTTGGCTGGAATAGCCTGCTGGCCCACTATGGTATCCACAAGCGTACGACGCACAGAAACCCAGAACGGCGGCAGGTAGCGGAGTACTTCTTCAATCGCTCCAGGCATCAATGCTGGTTGCTGGCGCAGTTGGGCATATGACTCGGGAAATTTCATTAAGCAGTAGAGCGTATTAACGATCAGGTTTTGCATCGTTTCCTGTCCGGCAACCAGCAGGAGGACGCAAAATTTTAGCAGTTCATCATCGCTCAATACTCCATCTTCATTGCTTGCCGTACTCAAGGCAGTGATCAGGCCTTCACGTGGATTGCGCCGGCGCTCACGCAAAAGATCAGCGATGTAATCATACATCTCCTGACCCAGGCGATTGTGGACGCTGGCTATCTCTTTAGGATTTTGAGGAGGAGTGTCGCCGTCTGTACCTTTTACCCAACGAGCCACAAGATGCCAATCCTCAAATGGTATTTCAAGCATAGCCGCAATCATATTGGTGGTTAAAGGCATCGCCAGATCAGACACGACGTCCATTTTTCCTTGAGATAGGAGTTTTGTCAGCATTTCTTGTGTGAGTTGACGAATACTGTCTTCCATGTGAGTAATAGCACGTTTAGTAAAGGCCTGATTGATGAGATGGCGCAAGCGGCGATGATCCGGTGGGTTACGAGCCACAATAGTATCTCGCAGAAAGAGATTTTCTGAGAAATTAGGTACATTTTCTGAAGAGAAGGTATCATGATCAGTAATTACTTGATAGACGTCATCATAGCGAAACACATGCCAGATATTCACCTGCCAATCATAGATCACAGGAGCATTGGCTCTCATATGTGCAAACCAGGAAAAACCCTTTAGTATCTCTTCAGCAGGCTGCGTCGCCACAGGATCAATAGTACCTGAATGTTGCTCTGTTTTATTTTGCATCATATAATCCTTCTAATCATCTTTTTCTCGTACACATTTTTTGGGAGTCATATACAGACTAATTAAAGTCAGGAGAAAAAGATATAAAATGTTTTTGAAGCATTTAATATGTATGTGTAACGCTTCTACATGACATTATACTGATTAGAAGTTTTTTTCCAAATTTTAATAGCATTAAATATGCTGCTGTACCTCAGGTATAGCTTGCATAAAAATAGATATATAAATGGACATCGACTGAAAAGCAATAGTTACCCTCAAGCATGGAATGTTTATCTATTATGCTCATGCAGGTTTACCGCCAGACCATTAGTGATAAATTCCATGATCGAATCAAAGACACTTTCTGGCAGTTCACTTCTGTACTCTACCTGTCCGCCTTCTGGTGGCCAGATTAGCCAGCGTAAGGCAATAAAATGTCCGATCCCCATCAACGTATAGGCAATGGCTTCTGGATCCAGGTTGCGAATACTGCCCTCATCCATGGCTTCTTGCAATCCACGGATATAGCCCTGGCTGATCTTATGGTAGTAGGCATAAAAAGCTTCGGGAGCTACACGTTCCGCTTCCTGAACGATACTATAAATGCGTCGATGGCTGGCAACAAACTGAAAAAAGGCCTGGAAACCCCGGCGCTCAATCTCGATACGATTGGAGGCGCCCGCAATGGCTGTGCGCATATCGGCTCGCAAACGTTCACCAATATCGCGGACAAGCTCTTCAAAGATCGTGCGTTTGCTATGAAAATAGATATAATACGTCCCCTGCGCAACGCCGGCCCGTCTGGTAATTTCTGAGATGCTGGCCTCGTAATATCCCAGTTCGCCAAAGACTTCTTCGGCGGCATCGAGAATCTTACGCCGGGTAGCCTCTCCCCGCGCCGTGACCGGCATCAGAGGATTCTCAGTTTCATTGCCTTTACTCATTATTAGTCCTCTACCTCTACTATCTTAAACAACATGATACCTGACCCATTTATCAGATTATACAATAGCTCTTACGAAAATCTCCCATATTCGTCCTTAACAATTATCCTTCATTGACTATAAGTAATACGAAAATTTCGGAAGTAGTAGAAGATTTGGTTGATTTCTTATACAATATGAACGAGGGGATTCAACACAGAACAATGTAGTTCCACACGGAGGTGGTCCATGACGTTCATTACTCCTGGCGAGTGGTTGGCCCGACGTGAACTTCTTAGTCCGGCTAAAGTGGGTTTAATCGATGATGAGACTGGCACACACTTTACCTATCACACGCTCAATCTGCGTGCCCGTGCCCTGGCGGCCTATCTACAGCAAAGTTACCACCTGCAGCAGGGTGAACGAGTAGCGATCCTGGCCTTCAACGCGCCTGAATATCTGGATGCATTTTTCGCCTGTACCTTGCTGGGAGCAATACTGGTACCACTCAACTGGCGCCTGACTGTGCGCGAGCTCAGTCTGATTCTCGACGATTGTCAACCGCGATTATTGCTCTATGACTCGGACCACGCAGACCTGATCAGTGTCCTGCAACATAGCTGGCAAGCATTACCAGCATTTGCATTCCAGCAATTTCCTGGTGCAGAGAAGGCGCTGGCGGCTCAGGTACGCTCCTTTATCACTAACGATGGTGAGGAGCCAGCGCTGATTCTTTATACATCCGGGACAACTGGTAGACCTAAAGGCGTGATGCTCTCGCAGCGTATGATTACCTGGAATGCGATCAATACGCAGGTTAGCTGGAGACTACGTGAAGAGGATATTGCGCCGGCATTTGCTCCTTTCTTTCATGCCGGTGGACTCAATGTGCTGACAACTCCTCTCTATCATCTGGGAGGAACGGTCGTGCTGCTGCGTCATTCGGCACCACAGACGATCTTTTCAGCTATTGAACGGCTGCGCTGTACGGTGGTATTCGCAGTCCCGACAGTTTTTCAGCAGATGTTGGAACATACTCATTTTAGCAGTACTGATTTTTCGTCGGTGCGCTTCTTTATTGCTGGAGGCTCTCCCTGTCCACCCGGTATCATTGCTGGCTATGCCAAGCGTGGACTGGGATTTCGACAGGGCTATGGCCTGACAGAGGTCGGCGTAAACTGCTTTAGCCTGGCACCAGAATATGCACTCAGTAAAGCTGGCTCGGTTGGACAACCTATCTTTCATTCGCGCGCTCGCATCGTCGATGAGCATGACCAGGATGTACCGCCAGGTGAAGTAGGCGAACTGGTACTGTCCGGTCCACATGTCTGCTCTGGCTACTGGCAACAGCCAGAGGCCACAGCTGAAGCCAATCACGGTGGCTGGTGGCATACTGGCGATCAGGCACGCTGCGATGCTGAGGGTTTTTATTATATTGTTGGCCGCAAGAAAGATATGTTTATCTCGGGTGGTGAGAATATCTATCCAGCTGAAGTCGAAAGTGTGATTATAACGCATCCCAAGGTACTTGAGGTGGCCGTCATTCCGCAGCCCGATGCTCGCTGGGGCGAGGTAGGCCTGGCGGTAGTTGTACCACGGATCGCCGACAGTCTGAGCGCACAAGAGATCCTGGATTTTTGCGCGGGAAAGCTTGCACGCTACAAACTTCCCCGTACTGTCCGTTTCGTGGAGGTACTGCCACGCAATGTCATGGGTAAGATCATGAAAGCTGAACTGGTCAAAGAATTTCAACATACCATCTGACCTCCAACCATGATCTGTCATAACACTTAGTGCGCGGTCCAACCACAGTCGATGGTCTGAGCGCTTCCGGTAATACCACTGGCAGCATCACTGCACAGATAGGTGGCCAGCTGCGCGACCTCGGCAGGCTCTATCAGGCGCTTGATAGCACCTTCGGCTACCATAATCTTCTCGACCACTTCGTTCTCAGGGATGTTATGGATTCTAGCCTGGTCGGTGATCTGCTTTTCGACTAAGGGGTTCGTACATAGGATGGGCAAATAGCATTGCAGGTGACGCCGTGTTCCGCCGCCTCCAGGGCAGTGACGCGGGTCAGTCCAAGAATGCCATGCTTGGCTGTCACATAAGCTGATTTAAATGGTGAGGCACGCAAAGCATGAACCGAGGCGATGTTGATGATGCGTCCCCAGTTACGTTTGTACATATCGGGTAACACAGCCTGTGTCAACAGGAAGGGCGCGGTCAGCATAATCTCGATAATCTGCCGCCACTTCTCTTCAGGGAATTCTATGATCGGGGCTACGTGCTGGATGCCTGCATTGTTGACCAGGATATCTACTCTCCCCTCGGACTGAATGGTGCTGGTGGCCAGGTTGTGTACATCTTCTGGTCGGGTCATGTCGGCGGCCTGGAAACGAGCCCCTTCCAACTCGGCTGCAGCCGCTCGTCCGCGTTCAACATCTACATCTGAGATAATCACACGTACACCCTGCCCCGCCAGATCCTGGGCGACCGCCAGGCCGATACCTGATGCAGCTCCGGTGACAATGGCGACTTTTCCGTTTAAGTTACTCATAAACAAAACTCCTTCTTCTCCACAGGTACATATCGATGCGGGCAACGTTAGCCACCCATGTATAGTTCTTGCACTGCTGAGTTGGCAGTTAAGGTGGTTGCCTCACCATTGAGGACAATGCTGCCACTCTGTAAGATATAAGCTGTATGCGCTACTTCCAGGGCCTGATGGGCGTTCTGCTCAACCAGTACAATTGTCAGGCCTTCTTCGCGGTTCAATTGCTCGATGACTTCAAAGACAGTCTCGACGATGATCGGGGCCAGACCATGTGACGGTTCATCCAGCAAGAGCAGGCGTGGATGTGACATTAAGGCGCGCCCGATCGCCAGCATCTGGCCTTCTCCTCCACTCAGGCTGGCTGCATGAGCCTGGAGACGCGTCTTCAAACGCGGAAAGCGTTCCAGGATACGTTCAATATCCTGCTCGATCTCTGTCCGTGAACGGCGCGTGTAGGCTCCCATCAACAGGTTTTCACGGACCGTGAGCGAGCCAAACAGGTCACGTCCTTCTGGTACCAGAGCCAGACCTTCCCGCAGGCGCTTTTCCGCCACCAGCCGTCCCACGGCTTTGCCAGCAAAATCTATCTTCCCGGATTTAATCGGGATAAGTCCGCTCAGCGCACGCATCAGGGTGGTCTTACCGGCCCCATTGGAGCCTAAAATAGCCACAATAGCGCCCTCGGGCACGTCAAATGATATGCCATGCAGCACTTCAAGCGAGCCATAGCCAACGTGCAGTTGCTCAACCTTCAACATGCGATACCCCCTCCTGCTGTACTGCTTTACTGGCTCCACGTCCCAGATACGCTTCCAGGACTGCCGGATCACTCAAGACAGTTTTGGGATCACCCTCGGCCAGCTTACTACCATAATCCAGTACACACACACGATCTGCCACGGCCTGAACCAGGCGCATGTTGTGCTCGATCAAGAGCAGGGTCGTGCCCAGTTCTTTTTGCCAGAAACGCAGGCGCGTGGCCAGTTCCTGTACTTCCTGGGGTGGTACACCTGCGGCTGGTTCATCGAGCAACACCAGGCGTGGATGCAGAACCAGGGCACGGGCTACACCGATCAATTTTTGGGCACCAAATGGTAGGGAACCGGCACGACGCTGAGCGTAGCTCTCTAAGCCGAGCAGGGTCAGGGTCTCCATGGCCTGCTGACGCGCGTGGGCATCTTCACGCTTACTGCGTCCAAAAGGCAGCATGCCTGAGAGGATGCCTGCCTGCAACTGTGTATGGCGTGCGGTCAACAAATTATCAAGCACAGTCATACTGCTAAAAAGCTGCAATTGTTGAAACGTGCGCCCGATGCCGAGTGAGGCCCGTTTGTGTGCTGGCAAAGACAGGAGCTCCCGTCCCTCAAATTGAATATTGCCAGCCGCTGGCTTGATCAATCCACTAATACAGTTGAGCACGGTCGTTTTACCAGCTCCATTAGGGCCGACGAGGGCAAAGATCTCACCTTCCGCGATCTGCAAATCCAGTTCATTGATCGCGACCAGGCCACCAAAGCGCACCGTCAGCTTGTGAATTTCCAGTAATGAACGTGCTGGCACCACCTCAGTCATTCTGTCCCTCCCTTGGATGGTTTGCGCTGCAGCCAGTTGCCTGCCTGTGTTCCCAGACTACTCAAACCACTGGGAAAGAAGATCAGGACCAGCAATAACAATAGTCCATAGATACCTGTAATCAAGGTTGAGATCTGCAATTGGAACGAACCAATCACCATTGGACTGGGCAATTGACCCAGGAGCAAGGG
Source organism: Dictyobacter vulcani (assembly GCF_008974265.1). Lineage (GTDB taxonomy): Bacteria > Chloroflexota > Ktedonobacteria > Ktedonobacterales > Ktedonobacteraceae > Dictyobacter > Dictyobacter vulcani. The sequence continues at coordinate 575,085 of NZ_BKZW01000003.1, read as the reverse complement.
GAGAAAGCCAACAAAGATGGCTCCCAGTATCGAACCGGTCAGTGAACCCAGACCACCCACAACGATCATAGCCAGAAAAGCGATGGTCTGGTCCGCGCTCGACATACTTGAGGAGGCGGTGGTGGCCCAGGTCGCATACAGGGAACCAGCCAGCCCGGTCATGGCAGCGCTGATCACAAAGGCCTGTAGCTTATATTTGGTTAAATTGATGCCAAAGGCTTCGGCCGCCGTTTCATTATCCCGAATCGCGATCCAGGCCCGGCCAACCCGCGAATGGAGCAGGTGATAACTTAAGAAAAGCAGGCAGACCACGATAGCAAAGATGAAATAATAGAGAGTGCGGTCATCATTCAAAAAATCTGGTAGGTTGCTCAGATCATAGTTCTGGCGTCCGGCCGTGGTATCCCAGAAATTCAGGAGTGCGCCCACGGTCGTGACCAATCCTAATGTGGCTACAGCCAGGTGGGCACCGGAAATACGTAGCGCGGGTGTACCAACGATCAAACCGAGCAGTGCCGAAACCACAACCGCTGCCAGAATCCCAATCCAGTAGGGCTGCCCAAGATCGCTGCTCAACCAGGTCAAAACATACGCGCTCACACCAAAGAAGGCCGCATTGCCCAATGATGGCTGGGCCGCGTAGCCGGTGAGAATGTTCTGAGCCAGGGCCGCCAGAATAAAGATACCAATCAACGAGATATGGTGCAATTGAAAATCTGAACTACCACCAAAGATAAGATCCGAGAGCATTGGCAACAGGATCAACGCCAGGATACCCGCGATACAGCCCAACCAGACGCGTTGACTGGCGAGGCGGCCACCGAGCGTTTTTTTACCTGTGAGCTCTGGTTGCGCCACTACGTCGGGCGCGAGCTCCTGATCCACTGCTGGCTTCTGTGTCATCGCTGCCACTCCTTCTGCTATACACGCCGCAGCAGTGCCCGACCACGCAGCCCTTGCGGCCTGATCAGCAGCACTATCACAAATCCTACAAAGATCAATGTATCGCGGATCGCCGGATTGCTCATATCTACTGCTCCAAGCATGTGTCCGGCCAGGAAATAAGCCAGTAGATTGCTAACCAGGCCAACCAGGATCCCGCCAATGAGCGATCCAGGCAGGCTATCCAGGCCTCCCAACACAGCTCCAATAAAGGCTGGTAGCAGAATAGGATCCATAAATTGGACATTGATCAGGTTGCTCTGACCGGCCAGTAAGATCCCGCAGATCGCTGCCAGGAATGAGCTCAAAGCCCAGACCAGCATAAAGATACGTCCCACGGAAGCTCCCATCAAACGCGTTGCGGGAATATTATCGGCCATGGCGCGCATGGCGATACCCATGCGGGTATGCATCAGAAAGAGGTTTAAGACCAGCATCAGGCTCGCAGTCACCACCAGAATGACGATATCGATGGCCGACAAATAGACTCCGCCCAGATGGAGAGCCTGACCTTCAAAAGGAGTTGAAAAGTGCTGCACTTCAGCCAGCTGCGGCCAGATAGCCTGGGCAATCGTTTCCAATACCAGAGCCAGAGCCAGTGTGGCAATAGCTTTGGTGAAGACCGGCGCGTGCAGTACAGGGCGAGCAAAGCCACGCTCCAGCACGATCCCCAGGAGGAGTGAAAATAACAGTGTGAGTACCAATGCTATCCAGAAATTGAGTCGGGGGCCCGTCAACAAAATATACATAAAACAGGCGCACAGGGAAGCAATGGCCCCATAAGCAAAATTAAGCACTCCCGTAGTGCGATAGATCAACACGATCCCTAGCGTTAATAGTCCATACAGACTGCCTGTTACCAGTCCCGCTATGACGACTTGCAAAAATGCGCTCATTGCATCTGCCTCCGTCCTGGCTATGAATTCCATTCACAAGCACCAACATGACAGGTGAGTCATGTTTTATGTATCATGCCATGAAGATGATACTGCTGTCAAGAGATGCTTTTTTATGCGTACCCCCTTGACATTCATGTCTGGATCGGTTATATGTGAAACATGACTCATGTATCATATTTTTTTGACCACGCAAGTGGTGTTAACAAAAGGGAGCTAGACAGCATGGATCTTTTTGTTCGGCTGCGGATAGGAAAACGATATGCAGCGTTGCTGGTTACCGTGGCCGCCATGTTTGCCCTGGCAGCATGTGGGGGCAGCGATAGCAATACCACAACAGCGGCCAGCGCACCTGGTGTGAGCAACGATACCATTACGATTGGCGCGGTCCTGGATACGACGGGACCATTGAAAGTCATCTGCGCACCAATCCTGGCCGGGGATCAACTCTATTTCGACAAAATCAATGCGGCCGGCGGTATCAATGGACGCAAAGTAAAACTGGTTCAAGTCAGTGATGATGGTGTCTCAACCAAAACCAAGGGAGCAGTACGGCAGTTGTTTGAGCAGGACAACGCGTTCGCGCTTTTCCAGGTCTGCGGTTCAGGGAATGCGAATGTAGCAGAAAGTTATATCAGCGCGAAAAAAATTCCTTTTGTTGATCCAATTGGTGGTGGCGCGAAGTTCAAAGATGCACAGGGCAAAGCTCTTCCCTGGGTCTGGATGACACAGCCCAATTATGGGGATGAAGGCCACGTCATAGGCTATTATCTCACCAACAAGCAGCATGCTAAAAAGGTTGGCTTGCTCTATGAGGATGATGTGCTGGGCTTGCAGCAAAAAACGACCTTAGGTGAAACGTTACAAAAAAATGGAGCTCAGTTGGTAGCGTCAGTAGGTTATAGCCCGACTCAGCCCGATTTTACAGCGGCGGTACAAACCTTGAAGGCCAGCCATCCAGATGTCATCGTCCTGAATGGTTTGCCCGGTCCTACGGCTAAATTCGTGGCCGCCGCGACCAGCCAGGGCTATCATCCAGCCATGGGCTATCTGGCCAATTATCCAATGGCCGATAATTCCTGGGCAAAAGTGCTCGGACCCGCTGGAGAAGGTATGTATGTGAGCGGCTATACCAGCACCACTTCACCCGTAGGTCAGGAATACTTAAAAGCGACCTCAAGTGACGCGGCATTCAGCGCATACAAGTTCTATGGCTACATCAACTCCAAGATATTCTCAGATGCGCTGACCAAAGCGGGTAAAAACCTGACCCGCGATAGTCTGCGCGACGCGTTAGACCACGATTTCAATAATTATGATACGGGCTTTGGTCCCAGCCTGACATGGACCCCAGATAAGCACGGTGGCGTAAGTGATTTTATGTTCCTGCAAATCAAAAAAGCTCAACTGACTCAGGTCAGTGATTTTATCAAAGCGTCACAAGTCGGGCAGTAATATCCATCAAACGCAGTTAGACCTGGAGGTATCCTCACCTCCAGGTTTCTTGATAAGGGGTCAAACCTATGCCACTACAACCGGTCAGCGATACATTTGTAACCACCGACAGGCTCACCCACCATTATGTCCAATGGGGAACCCATGGAACGCCGATCATCTGTGCTCATGGTCTGACGGCAAATGCCTTCTGCTTCCAGGCAATTGCGGAAGAACTGGCGCGTGATCATCGTGTCTTTGCGTATGATCTCCGTGGTCGCGGTCGCAGCGACCGGCCAGAACACGGCTATAGCGTGCCAATCCATGCTGCGGACATGGCAGCGTTCATCGATGCGCTGGAACTGGAACAGCCAGTTATTATTGGACACTCGCTGGGTGCTTTAATCTCGCTGTACTTTGCGGCCCACTATCCCACGCGCTTAAGCAAACTGGTTCTGTTAGATGGCGGAGCACCGCTTCCCTGGCAAAAAATAGAAGACCAGCCAGCCTGGTTAAACGCGGCCGTCAGCCGTCTGGGCGTGGCAGTCCCATCCTATCAAGAATACATTGAGCGCCTCAAAGCGGCTCCATTTTTGGGACCTTACTGGAATGAGTATGTGGATATCTACTTTGAAAATGATGTCGCCATCCAGAGTGATGGATCAGTTATCTCGCGCAGTTATCGCGAAGGCATTTTGGAAGAGGGACAACACGCGGATGAGGCCAAACCTGAAGAACAATGGGACCATGTTACTGTCCCCACCTTGATTCTGCGCGCAGGTCAGGAACTCTTCGCTCCTGATGATCAACTCCTCTCTGAAACAGCAGCCGCTACTATGCAACAGGCCATAAAAGACAACCAGTTCATGAATTTTCCTACTCTCAACCACTATACCTTGCTATTCAATGTAGAACCAGAACCAATTGCAGCCATTAGCGCCTTCATCTCCTAGCTAAACGACCCACTCCTACGGCTCTGCCTCATATGTGTGAGGCAGAGCCATCGTCATATCGTAGCGGCAGCCCTGGCGGCCAATACTTTTCGGTTAGGGATGGAATGGCTACAATGGTGGCATGATCATGAAGCAACGCATGCAAAAATGATCAAGAGAGATACAAATGGTAGGTTCGACCCTTTGGGTCGATTGTCTCCCCCCACACGAATGCATTGCCTCACATGTCATAGCTTGCTCATGGTCAAGCAAGGATATTATGCAGGGAACCAATCGACCCAAAGGGTCGAACCTACTTTCGTTCATCTCCTCTAAGGATCAAACCGTCCCTGGGCTTAAGCGAAACGTATTGGCCCTGGCGGCTGCAGTCAGTACACGTACGAAAATCCTTTCGGCTAACTATTCATAGCATGGTTCATGAAAAACGTATACATGGCATTGGTGGCACCAGGTCCATATGGATCTGTATATGAGCCACTGCTACTCCCACCAGACCAGGCATGCCCCATACCATAAACTTTCCAGTATTCCTCAATCTCTTTACCACTATTATCATTCCAGGTCTGCGTGGTATACGAATACCCACCCGAAACGGTCCCATTATTCGTGGTTGAGGGACTGCTAAAGCTGGCGTTATAGCTGCCATTAGAAGCCAGTCGATCGGTCTGCATCCATTGCTGAATCACCTGGTTACCATTAATTGGATAGACGGTAAAATCGCTCTGCCCCTGGAAATCAATGGTTGGCACAACACGGGCCGCGCCACCCATAGCATTGTAGGCGGCCTGTCCCTGCTGCGTTGGACTGGGCCCACCATATACCTGTACCGCAGCCGCTGTGAACGCCGAAGTAGACGCCTGATACTCTAATCCTGAGTGGACACCAATGGCGGCAAAAATATCTGGATAGGCCGCACCCATGATCGAGGACATCGCGGCTCCGGCCGATATGCCTGCGACATAGACGCGATTACTATCAATCGTCCATTGGGAAGTTGTCTGCTTGACCGTCTGAGTAATACCGGCAATGATAGCCGCCTCGCCACTGCCACGTACCTGATTGGAAGGATCAAACCAGTTCCAGCACGCGGTAAGGTTATAGCTACTTGTCTGCTGTGGATAGACCACAATAAATTGCTTCTGGTCCGCCAGCGCATTCATTCGAGTGCCATTGGCAAAGTCAGTGGGGGTTTGTGTACATCCGTGCAACATGACAATCATGGGTACAGTAGTCCCAACCTGGTAATTAGCGGGGGTGTAGACATAATATGGCCGACTACCGGTTGACCCATTATAGCTGTAGCGTGTGAAGGTACCACTACTGGCGTGTGCCCGCTGGTTAAACGGAACCATAACTGCCAGCAGGATAACCATGAACATGGTCAGGGCAGTCAGGCAGCGCAACAATTTGGACATCAAAGCCTCCTCTTTAGACTAATTGATACTGGATTTTCAGGACAGGCGTGTAAAATCCATAGGAATCGTGGTGTCGGAACAGCAAACACCGGCTTGCTGCTCCGACTTTTTCTCCGACTTTTTCAAGTAGCGAGGATATCTATTGATACTGGATTTTCAGGACTGGCACGTAAGATCCAGCTGAATCTCCACTGTAAAAATCCATCACATCCATCTGGTAGGTGTTCTTGGTTGCCAGTTGGAAATGGATTCTGAACTGGGTATGCCCGCTTCCATTGATGTACTTGAAGGCGCTGGAGTCCACGGTCTCCGTGGTCGCCTGATTGGTCTGGGTCGGCACAATATTGAAGGCGCCAACGTTGGTTTGACCGGCGCTGGCATTGTAGTCAGCCTGTTCCAGTGCGTTATTGCCATTGAAACCACCAATCGGCGCGATATCAGCATTGATTGAGCCTAGATCGTTTTGATAGTAGTAGGGATCGTAACGATACAGGGTCAGGGTCGCGCTGACGATGGTCGAGCCGGCCGGGATCTTGCTGGTGTCAAATGAAACGATGCTGACTTCGGCCTGGTTGAGCGAGGTTGAGCCGGCCTGTAGATAGGCCAGCGAGCCCATCGGAAGACCATCATTGGGATACACATAACCGTCTTCGCTAGCCAGCGAGGATAGGGTGATGCTCTTGGTGGGCGGTGGTGTTGGAGTCACAGTCGGCGTCGATCCTGGAGTCGCGGTTGGTGTCGGGGTGGATCCAGGGGTCGGCGTTGGTGTGGGTGGAGGATTCTGGCCATTCATGGGATGGTTCATGAAAAATGTATACATAGCATTGGTGGCGCTGGGTCCCTTGGCATCTGTATACGATCCACTACTGCTGCCACCGGACCAGGCATGGCCCATGCTATTAATTTTCCAGTATTCCTCAATTTCTGTGCCACTATTATTGTTCCAGGTCTGCGTGGTATACGTATAGCCACCCGAAACGGAACCATTCGTCGTGGTTGAAGGACTGCCAAAGCTGGCGTTATAGCTCCCATTGGACGCCAGGTGATCGGTCTGCATCCATTGCTGGATGACCTGGTCGCCATTGACCGGATAGACGGTATAATCGCTCTGTCCCTGGAAATCAATGGTTGGCACGACACGGGCCGCGCTGCCCATGGCGTTGTAGGCCGCCTGTCCCTGCTGTGTTGGACTGGGACCACCCTGCGACATTGCTGTAACACCCGCTGTCTGCGAGGTAGCCGCTTGATACTCCAGTCCTGAGTGCACAGCAATGGCCGCGAAGATATCTGGATAGGTCGCACCCATGATCGCGCTCATCGCGGCTCCAGCCGACATACCCGCGACATAGACACGGTTACTATCAATCGTCCACTGGGAAGTTGTCTGCTCGACCGTCTGAGCGATACCAGCAATGATGGCCGGTTCACCACTGCCACGCGCCTGATCGGCCGTCTGAAACCAGTTCCAACACGAGGAGGAATTGTAGGTGCTCGTCTGCTGCGGATAAACCACAATAAACTGCTTCTGATCTGCCAGTGCATTCATCTGGGTACCATTAGCAAAGTCGGTTGGGTTTTGTGTACATCCGTGCAACATGACGATCATGGGAACAGCGGTCCCAACCTGGTAGTTAGCGGGGGTGTAGACATAATAAGGACGACTGCCAGCAGAGCCATTATAGGTGTACTGCGTAAAAGTACTGCCGCTGGCATGCGCCTGACGGATAAAAGATGGAACAATAAACATCAATACGGTGACCAGAACCAGGGTCACGGCCGCGAGACAGCGAAAGAGTTTTGACATGAAAGCCCCCTCTCACAACTATGTTATGAGACCGCTACCCGCAAAGCTTACGCGGATAGCGGCAAAGACTGCTCAACTTTGAGCACATAAAGAGCCAGGCTAAATAAATTCAGTTTGTCAACGCCATTTAACAGGTCAGGCTAAATAAATAAAGCGATACAGTTGAAGCATTACAGGAACATGACACATGATTCATATATCAGATAAATCAATGATTTGTCAAGGGGGTCAGCTATAATCATAGATTTTGCTCAATTACTCACGGCAGATCCGTTCGTAGTTCTGAATTGGGCGGCAATACGGATAAAATCATCAAAAGCGTGGGGATTACTCAATGTATCCAGACTGACAACCTTCTCCAGGGGCAGACCCATAAACAGCTTTTTCACCGGTACTTCCAGTTTCTTTCCACTCAGGGTACGTGGAATTTCGTGAACAGCCACCACTGCATCTGGAACATAGTGCGGAGAAATAGTCGAGCGTAGTTTGGTCTTTATCTTTTTACTTACATCTTCCGTGAGGGGTTGCGCATCTTTCAGGACGACAAACAGAGGCATATAATAAGCTCCATCAGGCAACTCAACACCAATCACCAGGCTATCAACCACCTCGGGTAAATCCTCAACGGCTCGATAGATCTCGCTACTCCCCATCCTGATACCTTTACGATTAATGGTTGAATCCGAGCGGCCGGAAATGATCGCACTCCCTCTGCTGGTCAACTCTATCCAATCGCCGTGACGCCAGATGCCGGGATAGGAAGCGAAGTAGCTTTCACGATGGCGTTTCCCCTGAGGATCATTCCAGAAATAGAGTGGCATCGAGGGTAGAGGTTCTGTCAGCACCAGTTCGCCCACAGTATTGATCACCGGGCGTCCCAGTTCATCAAATGCTTCCAGTTTGGCCCCCAGCACCCTGGTCTGGATTTCGCCCGCATAGACTGGAAGTAGAATAGAGCCACCGAGAAAGGCCGAGCAGACATCGGTGCCGCCACTGATCGAGGCCAGCCAGAGATCCTGCTTGACCGCCTGATAGACCCAGCGAAACCCTTCCGGCGGGAGCGGTGATCCAGTCGACCCCAGCGCACGGAGTTGCGTTAGCTGATAGGTTTGACCCGGAGTAATCTCAGCCTTCATACACGCGGTCAGATAGCCAGCACTGGTACCAAAGACGGTAATCCCGGCTTCTTGCACGAGATTCCATAAACCACCGATGTCAGGATAATTGGGACAACCATCGTAGAGCAGGATCGTACTACCAACCAACAAACCACCAACCAGCAAATTCCACATCATCCAGCCAGTAGTGGTATACCAGAAAAAGCGATCCTCGGGCTTGAGATCCATATGCAAGTGCAGAAACTTCACATGCTCAAGCAAAATACCTCCCTGACTATGCACAATCGCCTTGGGCAGTCCGGTCGTTCCAGAAGAGTAGAGTACCCACAGAGGATGATTAAATGCTACCTGGGTACAGGTTAAAGTGGTATCAGATGCAAGCAACTCGTTCCAGAGCAGCATATCTGCATCGTTTGTCAGGTCAGGTGCCTCATAGATCGATGGAATCAAGATGGTTTTGCGTAATGTTGGCAGTGCCTGGCGCAGTTCCGCCACGGTCGAACGTCGATCCTGCAATTTGCCATTGTAGCGATAGCCATCAGTAGCGAAGAGTACGCATGGCTCAATCTGTTGAAAGCGATCCGCCACGCTTTTGGTGCCGAAGTCAGGAGCGCAACTGGACCAGATGGCACCGATACTGGCACAGGCCAGGAAGGCAATCACGGCCTCGATATTGTTGCGTACATAAGCCACGACGCGATCGCCTACGCCAACACCTAACGCCTTCAGTCCATTGGCGACGGCACCCACTTTATGCTGTAATTCTTGCCAGGAAACCTCTTGCAATGGACCCGTCTCAGAGCGGAAGAGCAGCGCCGGACGATCTGGTGTGGCATGCCGAAATACCTGTTCCACGTAGTTTAATCTGGCTCCCACAAACCATTCAGCCCCGGGCATCTGGCGTGAGGCCAGCACCTGTGTATAGGGCTCGGATGCCTGGATCTGCATATATTGCCAGATAGAGGCCCAGAAATCTTCCAGATGGTTGACCGACCAGTCCCACAGTTCTGCTTGCGTCTCCATGTGCACGTCTTTTTCTTGCTGCAGCCAATGCATATAACTGCTCAGATTGGCCTGTTGCTTGATTTCATCCGCCGGTTTCCAGAGTAAGTTAGGCTCCTCAGACATATATTCCATGCGCTCAAATCTCCTTCAGATTTATGAAAAAGAACACATTATCAGGCTACTATACAAATATGACACATGAGTCATATATCATGTTAAAAAGCCGTTGTCAAGCCAGAACCAGCGACTGATGACCTTTTTTTAGCCGACCATATAGTAGCCGATGCCAGGTTCAGTTATGATGTGCGTGGGTTGAGCAGGATTATTTTCAAGCTTGCGACGCAGGCGACCGATGTAGACACGCAGATATTCAGCTTCGCTGCGATATTCACTCCCCCAGACACGTCTGAGCAGGGACTCATGCGTGAAGATCTTATCTGGATGGAGCGCGAGTTCTTGCAGGAGCTCAAATTCAGTGGGCGATAATTTAACCAGGATGCTATCTTTCCAGACGCGTCGCTGCTCAAAATCGATTTCAAGGTTTCCGAAGCGCCGGGTGCCAGCAGAAATAGGATGGTCGGCCCAATGATTTCGGCGCAGGACCGCTTTGATGCGGGCCATCAACTCACCGATACTAAAGGGCTTGGTCAGATAATCATCAGCCCCTTGCTCCAGGGCCGCGATTTTATCAGCATCTTCTCCCAGCGCGGTCAGGATAATAATGGGCACGGTACTACTTTTACGGATGCGCCGACACACTTCCAGGCCATCCATCCGTGGCATCATAATATCTAGAATTACCAGCGCAAAATTATTTTTCTCAAACAGGGCCAGCGCCTCCAGTCCGTTACTCGCCAGTGAGACCTTGAAGGTTCGCAGTTCCAGGTTGCGCTGCACAAAATCCTGAATTCCTGGCTCGTCATCTACGACGAGGATGTGCTTTTCCAGTGGCATACGTTGACACTCTTTCTTGTGGTACTAGAAGATTTCTTCCAGTTTAAAGGGACGAACTGGCGAATTGGCAGTATGGAGTAAACGTTCGGGTAACCAGATGTGGAAACTCGCACCAGCTTTTCCATCACCACGATTCGCAGCCCAGATATGGCCACCATGGGCCTCGACAAACCCACGACAGATAGCCAGTCCCAATCCAACCCCGCTACTACTGCGTTCACGACCCCCATCAACCTGATAAAAACTTTCAAAGATCTGCTCGGTCAGGTGAGCCGGTAAACCAGGACCATTATCTTCCAGGCTCAGACAGATGCCACTCTCCTCTGGCTCTTGAGTGTAGCGCACATTGATGGCTACCTCAGCTTCGCCACCGGCATAGCGGCGGGCATTCTCCAGCAGATTGCGCAGCACCATCTCGATGCGACGTTGATCGATATAGATTACGGGCAACTCGTCAGGTAAAGAGAGTTGGATCTGCAGCTGGCCATTCTCAGCATTCTCCAGGACTCGGGTAAGCAGGATATCCAGACGGCACAGGCTAGGTGCCAGCTTGAGGGTGCCGGCCTCCAATTGCGACATCTCCAGCAAGCTGGTGACCAGTTCAGCCATGCGATCGCCTTCTTCGACAATACGAAGCAGGAAATCTTGCTGCATATGTTCATCAACTTCGATATCAGTCTCCAGCAAACTGGTGGCGTAGCCTTTGATCGTGGTGAGCGGCGTGCGTAATTCATGGGAGACAATGGCCAGGAGATTCTGCTTGACCTGCTCGGCTTCGTTCTGCCGGGTCACGTCACTCATAATCTTGCCGCGACCAATAAGCTGGCCCGCCATATCCTGTACCTGGAACAGGCGCATGCGGATATGCCGTCGCGATGGCACCAGCTGGCCAAGTTGATTGTAGTAGCCATGCACCTGGAACTCGATAACCTGTGGTCCAGCGCCGCTTTCGGCCTGATGCAGTGCCTCCAGATATGCCTCGGGCTTTTCCGCCAGAGCTTCCATGCGCTCGGTCAAATGTTTGGGCTGAAAAGTATCCTGGGAAATAACTGGCATTGACATACCCACAAATTGGGTGAAGCGATGATTGGCATAGACGACCTCGCCCGCTGGGTCTTCCAGCAGTACTCCTTCGTCCATACTGAACAGCAAGGCATCCAGGGTTTGCAGGCGAGAATAGCTCTGCTCATCGCTTTTACGAAAGAGCGTGTGGATCTCTTCTTCCATATCGGAGAAGGCATTGACCAGCCGCCCGATCTCGTCCTGCCGACTCTTTTCCCGCACCAGTAAGCGGTGATTGGTGACTTTCCTGGACTGATCAGGCTTGATCATGGCAACCGCCTGAGCCAATCTGGAAATAGGGGCAACCACCCAGCCATGCATGACAAACCAGAAGACACTGGCTCCAACCAGCAACATGATCAAAGCAATAATCAGACTATGCTGAAAACTGATTACAGTGGCAAAAGTATCGTCAACCGGTCGTCCAACCGCTACCACCCAGCCAGTTTCACGAATCGGCACATAACTATACAGCCAGTCGCGCTGTCCATCCCTGGCAACCACATTATCTGCCTTACCAGTTAACGCTGCACGCAATTCCGGCATACGCTGAAGTAAAGAGATATCCGAAGACGCCCTTGCGTGTTGACAATGGATGCACCCTGACTATCCATAATCCAGATGCGCATCTCGCCATTTTGTTTAAACTGCTGCTGTACTGCCAGCAAGTGTGGCTGTAATTGTTGTTGCACTACTGTCAGCATGACCACGCCGGCCAGTTGCTGTTTACCACGAATAATGGGAGCGGCAATCGCCACAGTATATGTGTAAGCTGACTGCACACTTTGCCTTAGCAGTAGAAAGCTTTTGCCGGATTTCTGTAATTCCTGCAAAACTGGTACAGCACTGAAGAGTTGTCGCGTATTCAGATCTATCTGCGGATATGTGAACAATAACTTGCCCGTGGCATCATAAACAAAATATTGGCCGATCTCGGGATGGACACGTTTGGAGGTACTGAATTGCGCATCAAGCTGCGGCCGATCCAGTTGCACGGCGGCTGAACTTTGTGCCAGTTCCCAGGCTTCTTTAGCCGTACCCTCAACATAGGTATGCGCATCCTGCGCCAACGCCTGGGCCAGACTTAAATCCGCCTGCTGCGCGCTTTGTTGCAGAGCATCATGCTGAAAAAAATAGAGTTCAGCACCACCAAGCACCAGCGGAATCACAAACAGACCGTAGAAGACGAGTAGCTGTAATGTTATTTTGCGTTCCAGTATTTTCAGCATCGGTTAGCTTCACTCCCATAACTGCGCTCTAGTAGTCTGTCAGACATCATGTGCCGGGGAAGCGGGGATGCAAGCGAGCATGCCGGGGGCATGATCAAGCGGCGAGCCCCTTGAATGGGGGCTCGGGGGCTGTGCCCCCGGCATCTCCCCCCATCCACGAAGTTTGACAATGTACTAGTGGTTATAGTATGCGCCAATATGACGAGCAATTCAACTCTTTATGCTGGCACGCTCAAAAATGTTTATATTTTTGTTTACATCAAAATATATTCCGTTTACGGCTTTGTTACTTCCAACCTGTATACTTATCCTCAACCCCGATCAACAATACGGGAAACATGGATACCTGGATTATGCTTCAAGTCTTCCATGCGACGTTTATAGCTGCTATCCTGACTGATATCTGCACAGTCGCAAGCTATCAGGGAGGTTCAATGACCACGTTGCGTTTCGATACAATTGAGGATACAGCTAGCCATGAATCAATGTTTCCAATTATTGTTGCCAGCACTATCGGCTCAGCTATTGAGTGGTTAGACTTTTTTTACTATAGCTTTCTAGCCGTCACTGTATTTCCTGCCGTTTTCTTTCCAGGCCTGAATCCCTATGCCGGGGTCATTGCTGCTTTTACCACTAATTTCGTGGGTTTTGTGGCTCGACCGCTGGGCAGTATTTTCTTTGGCCGCTTTGGCGATCGCGTTGGTCGTAAACCCACACTGGCAACAACGCTGTTGTTAATTGGGATTGCGACCATGTTGATCGGCGTGCTGCCAGGCTATGCCACACTGGGACTACTGGCTCCCCTGTTGTTGGCACTCTTACGCTTTTTGCAGGGAGTAGGGGTAGGTGGAGAATGGGGCGGCTCGGTCTTGCTGACGATGGAGTTTGGTAATCCTGCTCGAAGGGGATTTTTGACCAGCTGGCCCCAGGCGGGCGCGCTGGTTGGTCTGGGTCTGTCGGTGACTTCGCTACTGCTCTTTAAAAATCTCTATCCCGGGGAAGCCTTCCAGAGCATCGGCTGGCGCATGCCGTTTCTCTTAAGCACGATGCTACTGCTGGTAGGACTGTACATTCGGCTACGCATTCCTGAGACAACGGCTTTTTTACATCTGCAGCAGCAACGGCAGTCCCATAAGGTTATGGGGCAGACATGGAGGCGCTACTGGCGTGAGATCTTGCTTTCAGCCCTGGTGCGCTCTGGCGAGCAGGCACCTTTCTATATTTTTACGACCTTCATGCTCTCATATGGCGTAGAAATATTGCATTGGGAAGCTTCCTTGCTCTATCGTGGCCTGATCCTGGCTGCGTTACTGGCCTGCATCACCATCCCTATCTATGGTGCGCTCTCGGATCGCATTGGGCGACGGCGCCTGACTATGTATGGCACGCTGTTGATGGGAGCCTGCGCCATTCCTTATTTTTTGCTTTTTAATACTGGTAACCCGGTCCTGATTGTTCTGGCAATTGCGCTCTCACTAGGTGGCTGCCATGCCTGTCTGTATGGACCACAGGCGGCTTTGATCGCCGAACGCTTTCCCACCCGGTTTCGCTATACAGGCGCAACCCTTGGCTATCAATTAGCCTCAATTATCGCCGGTGGTCCAGCTCCAATCATCGCAACCTATCTACTCAGCAGGGCGCAACCCCATAATCCAACCTACCCGGTCTGGGTATTGATCGCAATTTATTTGATGATCATGGCCTTGAGCTCGCTACTGGCAGCTTGCTACTTAAAAGATTATACGGGACAGGATGCCGTTGAGGATCTCATGTAGAGGCTGTGTCATTCAGCAAACGCAAAGGAGGTATAAACAGGCATTCGTGCATCAATGAAGATACACGCATTGATTTCGGGATCTTATCTTTTTTCTACCTGCTATGTTCCAAAGGAGGATCGCAATGAGCACTGATATTTCATCCGTAGACCAACCAACTCCTCAACAGATGCGCACCGTCATTATCTCAAGTACACTGGGAACCGCCATCGAGTGGTATGATTTTTTCCTTTATGGCACCATGGCCACATTGGTATTCCCCAAGCTCTTTTTTCCCTCAGCCGATCATATAGTCGGTACCTTGCTATCATTACTAACCTTCCTGGTTGGCTTTCTCGCTCGTCCTTTCGGTGGTGCGATTTTCGGCCACATGGGTGACAGGATCGGGCGTAAATCCACACTGGTCGCGACACTGATGTTGATGGGTGTCTCAACCTTTATTATCGGTATCTTACCTGGTTATGCCACACTGGGTATATTCGCAGCTATCCTGGTCACCATCATGCGCCTGTTCCAGGGCCTGGGCGTGGGCGGCGAATGGGGCGGCTCGGTCCTGCTGGCAATGGAATATGGACATAAAAGCAATCGTGGTTTCTGGGCCAGCTGGCCACAGCTCGGTGCGCCACTGGGTCTGGCCCTCTCAACGATTGTCGTTAACATCGTCCAATCATCGATGGGAGCAGATACCTTCTTGTCCTGGGGCTGGCGTATTCCCTTCTTTGTCAGCGCCTTGCTGATTATCATCGGACTGTATATTCGTCTACGTGTCATGGAGACTCCGCTCTTCGCCAAAGTCAAAGAGCAGAATCGCGAGGCCTCCTCACCGCTGGGACATGCTTTCCGTCATAGTACACCCGAAATTTTACTGAGTGCCGGATCCCGTTTCATCGAGCAGGCACCATTCTACCTCTTCACCACGTTTGTGGTCACCTATGGCGTAGATAAACTGCTCCTCAATAAAACGTTGATCCTGAACAGCATCATCGCAGCCGCAGTCTTAGAAATGTGCACCATTCCCGTCTTCGGCGCTATTTCAGACCGCATTGGTCGCCGCCGCTGGTATCTGATTGGTTGCGTATTGATGATCGCGTTCGCCTTCCCATACTATCTATTAATGAATAGCGGCTCGACCGTCCTCTTTGTCCTGGCTGTCATTCTCTCACTGGCCTTCTTCCATTCCTGGGTCTATGGACCTCAGGCAGCCATGATTGCCGAACGCTTCAGCACCCGCTCACGCTACAGTGGTGCTTCGCTCGGTTATCAACTGGCGGCTCCACTGGCTGGTGGATTGGCTCCAATTATCGCCTTACTGCTCCTTAACGGCAAAACCAGCCTGGCAGCCATGGGGCGCAGCGATGTAGTTATCAACATCGGGGCAGGCTCCTGGCAAGCTGTGTCGATCTATATCATCATCCTGGCGGTCATCTCATTTGCCTCAGTGCTCGGACTCAAAGAGTTGACCCACGCCGATATCTCCAGTACCGAAGAAGATAAAGTCAGTCCGGTTCTGATCCTGGCCGGCGAAGACTAAACGTATTGCTAGTCCGGCACACCAGAGTCTTTCTACTATCTGGTGACTTGAACAAAAATGAAGGCGGCGATGCACACATGCAGTTGTGTATCGCCGCCTTCATTTCGTCGGGATGTTTGCCACAGGTTTGCGGGCAATATTGTCGACGCATCTTGGCGCGACTACCACAACCTTCCATTTGCGGGTAAGATAGTAAGTATCACGAAGAAAAGAATATCGAATGCCAAACCAGATAGCAGGTAAGAAAGGAACATCTCTATGCCAACACTAACAAATATCTTTTTGCTTTTCGAGGAAACACAAAAATCTTTTTGCAAGGAATGCTGACCACACTGCTAAATCCAAAAGTAGCCTTCTTCTACCTTGCCTTTTTACCGCAATTTGTCAATCCATCACAGAACCATGTCCCGATGCAGTTATTCGTTCTCGGTCTCGTGTTTAATATTACTGGCCTGGCTGTTGATAGCAGTATCGCGCTCCTGGCAAGCTTGCTTAGTCGCTGGCTCAAAAACCATGCAGGTACAAGCAGATTTATGCACTGGCTCACTGGAGGTGTTTTTGTTGGCCTTGGAGTTCGCCTGGCCCTGACCCAACGTACGTAAATCTTTATCTGCTCAGTACAATGGCGGATTCCGCTGCCAGGCCTGCTCGTTTCATTTGGTGGCGTACACTACTTGATAAATCCACGGGAGGGCAAAGAGGAGTTGGCGCTCAATGTGGTGGAATCCGGCTGCCTGGCAGGTGTGCCAGACGGGATTGGTAGCGTATTCCATCCAGTAGACCTCGTGCATGAGATGCATGAGAAAGATATTTACAGCGCGATCAATCCTTGGCCAGGGGAAGGCGCATTGAATGGGATCAAAGATAATGAGCCGGCCGTTGTCCCGCAGCAGGCGTCGAGCTTCACGCAGCACATTTCTGGCGTGTTCATATGGCAGTTCATGCAAGAGGAGTGAGATCAGGACCAGGTCAGCGCTATTAGCTGGTAAACTGGTATCTTCGGCCGCAGCGTGCAGGAAGTTTACGCGAGAAAGTACATTGGCTTGACGGGCCTGGTGCCGTGCTGCAACTAACGCGTACGGCGATAAATCAACCAGATAGAGGTTGGCCTGTGGTAAACTACACGCTATCTCAATACTGGTCAGAGCGGTTCCACAGCCAAGGTCCACAATGGTCTGTGGAGTTGTATCCTGAGCAAGCTGTACAACCGTGGGGCGAACACGAGGAATACGAAAAAGATGTTCGACCGCTTCCCAGCCAGCCGCTTGCTGATAGGAAAGGTAACCATCCTTCATGCCATGATGGGGAACCAGATAGTAACTCGGATAACTTAGATGAAGGGTCTGAAGTTCTGCCGCGGCTTGCTCCCAATCTGTACCATCGTAAAGCGCAAATGTGCGCGGCAGGAGCATTTTTGCCAGGTGCTTTTGTAGTGCCTGGCCGTCCCAGTTTCTGAGAGGAATGGCAAAAAAAGGTGGCATCAGGATCTGTCCTTTACGGTGAGTAAAAGGACCATGGCTTGTACTGCTGCGGCAGAATCCATCATGGTCCTCTCAATTCTGATCTCTGATCAGTTAGGGTTCTGATAATCCAACCTCGACGGTATCATTGCGCTGACTAGCAGGGCTAATAGCGCGGATTAATTTGTCCGGCTGGACGCTCAACCACCGGGTTAATCTCGCGATCGACATCTTCGAGTGCATCTCGATTGGACACGAGAACCAGACCAAAGCCAACTTTAGCACAGACATCCAGGACGGCATAACACACGGTCTCGGCCAGAGTCGGAATGACGCCAAATCCTTCTTTTCCTAATGCCCAGACAACAGGATAAAGGATCCAGAGCACGACGAGAATAGTGGTAAGACGGCGGTAATGACCATCAATGAATCTACCTCGTAAGCTGGCCTGGGGCATGAGTTTTGTCAGGACAAAGTAGAGGACGGCCAGAAAACCAGCACAACTGGCAGCGAAAAAGACCCAGCGAAACTCTGTACGAATCAGGCTGGCGACAAAACCGGTCAGAATCATGTAGACGTCAGCAACTAGTATTGACCCGATCACGCCAGCACGATTCGGAAAGTTTCTCGCTAAGGCTAATAAAGCAAGATCTAAAAGCAGAAGTGGTGTCGTGAATGTCCAGTCAATGTAGCGGCCGAAGAAGACAAGGTGTCCTCCTGGTTGCTGGAGAAGCGTTCCATAACCACCAGCCATCAAGGCATAAACGGTGGCTGCAATCAGGGTGATGATCGCGCTGATCGCGTAAAATTGACGTTTTGCTACTCGACCACTCACTGAACCATAGGTGAAGTAGAGGGAGCCAAGAATCATAATGAGGGCGGTAATCCACAAAACAAGTGTGACTCCTGAACCAAGCGGGCCTGTACCTGAAATCATAGGAATACTTTCTCCTTTTGCGCAAACAGGCGAAAAACGAGTCTACGAAAGGTTACTCACACAAAAAGCACCCTTGCCTCTCGGAGAGTCAAACTACACTTTTTCTTTGCTCTACCTTCACGAGCAACTTCCTTCAAGACAGTGTATACTTTCCTTCTACGCTAGAAGTTCAAAAAAGAGACACGTTCAATGCCTCTTTACTCTGCTCGATTCCTTGACTAAAACCAGTCATGCATACTTGTGGAGTTAACGCCAGCATATATCGCGCTTGCGCTGCTCGCATATGCCTGTGTCTATGCTGAGATCGCCGGACTGTTATGATAGCTTGGCGATCTCAGCGATTGTACAATATGAAAAATAGTTAGCGATGCTCCACAATCCTGACAAAATACTCCTTTAGTATTGACAGTAACCGGTTTCTGTGGTATATTCCTCATGTACTACACATTCAATATGTTCTTATCAGGTTCGTTTTGTAAGTACAGCTCGGTCACGATTTCATTGCGATGATGCAGGAATATGATTATGCAGAAAAAACTGACTATTAATGATATTGCACGCATGGCTCAGGTCTCAAAGGCCACGGTGTCGCGTGTTCTAAATCGGCATGCGTCAGTTGATCCTGTGCTCAGGGAACGCGTGATGGACATTGTGCAGGAACATAATTTTGTCCCGAATGTCACCGCAACCGAACTGGCTAATGGCCGTACACGCTTGATCGGCGTCCTCGCTCCCCCCTTGAATTGGCCAGCGATTCCTGAAATCATGCACGGCGTTTCTGAATATATTGAAACAACACCCTACGAAGTCGTTCTTTATAGCATGAATCTTGAACGCAACCATTCAGATGTGCTCGATCGTATTCTGGCTATGCGTATGGTTTCTGGTTTGCTTGCTATTTTGCCTGGTGGACTCTCAAGCCATCTCGATACATTCTTCCAGCAGGGTCTACCATTGGTCATGATCGATGACCAGAAAGAACCAACGCATATTCCCTGGGTAGGCATCGATAATTTTTCCAGCGCATATGAAGCTACGAACTATTTACTGCAACTTGGCCATCGGCGCATTGCACATATTATGGGACCCAGACACTATTATTGCGCGTTACAACGATTGGAAGGCTATCAGCAGGCACTGCTGGAGGCTGGAATTCCGCTGGAGCCAGATCTGCTTTTGCAAGGAGAGTTTGAGCCGGCCAGTGGCCGTCGCTGCGCTGAAATGCTTTTTGCTCAGGACCGTGGAACATGGCCAAGTGCAATTTTTGTCGGCAATGATCAGATGGCTTATGGCGTGCTGGAAGTTGCTGAAGAGCGTAAGATTCAAGTTCCAGAGGCTGTCTCGATTATTGGCTTCGATGATAATCTGCTTTCCGCCCACATGCGCCCGCCTTTAACCACCATGCATCAGCCCTTTATGGAAATGGGATATCAGGCTACTAAATTGCTTTTAAACATGATTGATCCCGAGCATGTCCATAAACCTGAACAGAAATGGCAGGCTTTCTCTTCTTCTTTACCAGATACAACAAAAAACGATCATTCCAGCCGTATCCAGATACCTACCCATCTCGTGACCCGGACATCCAGTGGCGCATTTCATCCTCGCTTGCTGTAAATGTAATCCTTTCTGTGCGCATTTGCGCATATATTTATAAAAAAATATGCCTGATTTTTTGCACAAGAGTTTAAATACTGTTGTCATGTCATAGTGTTGTCATAAACACTGTCCATAGCCAGTTGGACCAGCATAAATATCTATCAGGCATATGAAAACAAGTAGTTTGTTCAACAGCTACTAGTGGTCTGTCAGACATCATGTGCTGGGGCGGCGGGGATGCAAGCGAGCATGCCGGAGGCATGATCAAGCGCCGAGCCCCTTGACTGGGGCTCGGGGGCTGTGCCCCCGACATCTCCCCCCTCCCACCCGCGTAGTGGGCACACAACTCATCACACGAAGTTTGACAATGTACTGGCTCAGAAAGGGGGTGGTCAACCTGTAGGGAACAAGCATACAAGTCCATAACATGTGAACACTGGAAGCCTTTTTCTTTTTAATGCTGAACAGAATAACAAAGCAAAGGAACAATCAATGCAGATGTTTCAACCGAAGAACCGGACAAACGGTTCTCAGCAACGAAGTTCACATATTCCCTTGCGCATTACTGTCCTGGCTATCCTTGGCTCGCTGGCTTTAGCGGCCCTGAGTTTCGCTTCCTTAAATAATAATGTACCGCACGCTCGCGCGGCCTCGTGGACACAGATCTGGAGCGACGAGTTCAATGGAGCAGCTGGCACGGGTCTCAATAACTCCAACTGGCTCTACGATCTCGGAACCAGCTATCCCGGTGGTGCCGGCAACTGGGGTACGGGTGAGGTTGAGTCCGAGACCAATAGTACCGCCAATGTTTATCAGGATGGCTCCGGACATCTGGCGATTAAGCCAATTCGCGATGCCAATGGCAACTGGACGTCGGGCCGTGTCGAGACCCAACGCACAAATTTCGCGGCTCCTGCCGGTGGGATGATTGCGTTCGAGGCATCGCTCCAGATGCCAAATGTGACCGGGGCGCAGGCTCAGGGCTATTGGCCAGCCTTCTGGATGCTTGGCGATTCATTCCGGGGCAACTATACGAACTGGCCCATGGCTGGTGAGATTGATGGCATGGAAAATGTCAATGGCACCAATATGGAATATGGCACGCTCCATTGCGGCTATATGCCAGGTGGTCCATGTAATGAGACAAATGGTCTTGGTGGCCATCAGCCCTGCGCGCCAACTACCTGCCAGGCAGCATTCCACACCTATCGCGTTGAGATAGATCGAAGTACTTCACCTGAGCAGATTCGCTGGTACCTGGATGGAAACCAATTCTGGCAGGTCTCGGCAAATAGTGTAGATGCAACGACCTGGACCAATGCGGTGGATCATGGCTTCTTCGTTATCCTCAATGTAGCAATGGGTGGTAGCTGGCCTGGTAATCCCAGTGGCGCGACGGCCTCTGGCGTTCCTATGTTGATCGATTATGTACGCGTCTTCACCAGCGGCGGTTCTGGTTCAACACCGACTCCGGTACCATCATCAACACCGGGATCTACCCCCACGCCAACACCTACACCAATATCTAATTGTCCATCCGGTAGCTTTATCCAGGGTGCAGATAGCACTGGTGCTAGTACAGCCACTCCCTGGTTCAAGCCATGTGATTGGACTGCTGGCTACGTGATTATTCACTATATTCCGGCCGGGCAGGGACAACAAAATGTTTATATGACCTACAACGCCGGTACTGGACATTGGGAATATCCTATCGGTGGCCTGTACACTGGCCAGAATCTCCAATACTCGTTCACGTATCAGAAACAAGGGCTCCAGTATGACACTCCATGGTACTCATGGACCCATCCATAAGCACTGACTGCTACGTACATTCGCTCAAGGGAGTGGGAAGGCAAACTGTTTTTGCCTCCTCACTCCCTTTCCATGCATTATGGTAAAGCTTTGAGGTGAGTACCGACGGTATGGGCGAAATTGTAATTGCTGGCTGCATCCCAGTTGATGGACCAGGTCATCGCGCCACGAATGGTTGAATACTGCGCCGCGGGCGTGAATGATCCACAATGGCTACCATTGGCCAGGCAATCGAGGGCGTTATTGATGACGGATGGTGCGACATATCCTCCTCCGGCCGCCGAGGTCGTCGCTGGCAAACCCAGCCCAACCTGGTCAGGACGCAGTCCTCCCTGCAATTGGATACAGGCCAGGGCGGTCAAGAAGTCTTCCGTGCCCTGGGAGTAGACATTACCATTACAACCATTCATCGAACCCGAATTATAGTACTGCATATTGACAATCGTTAAGATACTCTTGATATTCAACGCCAGTTGGAAGTACGCACTTGAGGTTGATTGCATATCAATCGTCTGCGGAGCCAGGGTAATAATCAGGCCAGATCCTGCCAGGGCGGAGAGTTGCTGCAAAGCACTGCCCATATAGGTAGGACTGACGCTATTTTCAAGATCAATATCCACTCCATCAAAACCATACGTCTTCATTATCCCATACACACTATGCGCAAAGTTCGTAGCGGCCGTCGCATCTCCGACACTGATGGTGCCATTTTGTCCACCAACCGAGATGATAACTTTCTTGCCTTGCGCATGGAGTGACGCAATGTCACTGGTAAATTGCGCTGCGGTATATCCCCCCAGAGCGTTCGATAGATCTGGATCGACACTAAAGGTAACACCACCAGGAGTAGATGCGTCCGCATTGGCAAAGGCAACGGCAATCAAATCATACTGGGCATCGACCGCACTCAGGCGCAAGGCAGGTGCATTATTGGTAAAATCCTGCCAGTAGCCAGTCAAAACATGTTTGGGGAGACTACCACATGTCAGACAGGGCGTTGGGGTAGCCGTTGGCATGATAGTTGGAGTTGCTGTTGGTATTATCGTTGGAGTTGGCACAGTTGTGCCCGTTGGCGTCGGTGTACCCGAACCGGCTGGACCAGCCAGGATAAAATCATCAGCATAGCCACTGGCCTGCGCATACCATCCGTGAATATATATCGTTACACTACTCGTTGTACTCCCAGTGGTAAAAGTATACGAGAGTTTTGTATAGCTTCCGCTATTCGTCCAATTATTACCGTAACCGTTCGCACCAATATACATATACGATCCATTCACATATGCACTTAGCGTGTAAGCCGTATTCGGTTGTACAGCAACTGTCTGGGTGCATTGTCCTGTGGTAGAACCGGTTGGATTGAGCTGTAATGCATAGGCTCCACTATGAACAGGACTGCTAACAACAGTATTACTACTATCACAACTCCAGCTATTCAGATTGCCAGTTTCAAAACCAGCATTGTTCAACAGATTATTATCTGCCGCCAGTACGCCAGTCGATGTATTCCAAAATAACAGGATCAGCATACTGCCAAGCAATACAAAAATACTGAACACTTGCAGGCGTTTCGTATGCAACATTCTCGCTCTCCTTGCAGCCAGTGTCCGACATGGCTCGGTTCAACAAGATCTGGTAAAGGACGGCCGCAAAGTTCATCTCTGCGGCCGCATGGCTTTAACTTAAAGAGACATCGTCGACATAGACATTGCCCTGTCCATACCAGCCATGGACATAGATGGTGATACTGGTGGTGGTGGCGTTCGTGGTAAATGGATAACTTAACTGACCATAACTACTGTTACTCGTCCAGGTGTCACCGGCACTATTCACACCAAGGAAAGCGTAATTTCCCCAGACGTACGCTTTCAATGTATAGCTGTGATTAGCCTGCACACTAATGGTCTGCGTACACTGTCCAGTTGTCGAATTAGAAGGCGTCAATTGCAGTGCATACGTACCGCTATGCACATGACTATTGACCACGACATCACCCGCATCACAAGTCCAGCCACTTAATGTCCCGCTCTCAAAACCAGGGTTCGTGACCAGATTGCCAGTCGGGTTGGGCGTTGGTGTCGGGTTGGGCGTTGGCGTCGGTGTTGGATTGGGCGTCGGTGTCGGTGTTGGATTGGGCGTTGGCGTTGGGGTCGGAGATCCATCGGGAAGGCCGCTGACGATGGCGTTAAGTAAAGTGTCGGCAGGATCATTTTGATCCAGCGAGAACATCATGGCACCTGCCATACCATGGCTCTTGAGATACGCTGTTTTGGCTGTGATCGATTGTGGAGTATCTCCAGTGTAGAAGTTTGTGCCGTCATAAATCCAGGCGGCCTGGGTGGTGGGATCAAAGAAGTTAGCATTGGCATTACTGGTTAAACCTGCGGCCGCAAGCTCTTTATAGTCAGCGGTACCTGCAGTTTGGCTATAGGAATAGGCGGGAGAGGGTCCGCTCGCGCTTTGATACAGACCATGATTACTTCCCGCTGCAACACCTGTCCAGCCACGATAATACATAGGGAAGCCCATCACCAGCTTGTTGGCGGGAAAGCCACCAGCAATACCGTAGTCCGCTGAACCAGTTGTCCAGTCTTGAATGGACGTGTCGACGGTATATTTTTCTTTACCAGGTGCGATAGGTTGCGAGGGATCATTGGGCGAGCTGAAGAGAGTATCCTGCAAGTTCGTGGGACCAGTACTATCCCAGGCTCCATGCATATCATAGCTCATCACATTAGCATAATCCAGGTATTTACCAATCTGATCCGTTTGCATATGCGCCATCTTGTCCTGGCCCGAGGGAACGGCTGCTGTTAACTGAAAGTGCTTGCCGATACTGGTGCCGTAACTGTCCAGCTCGTTGCGAAACTCTTGCAGTAACAACGTGTAGTTTGCAGTGTCCTGCGAGCCATAATGATTGCCAGTATGTCCCGCGGTGGCTGGATATTCCCAGTCGATATCGAAACCATCAAAGATGCCTGCCGCTGAAGCTGTACCTCCCGCTGCGTCTCCGCTGATTCCCGTGGGTAGATTACCTTTAAGAAACATCGTAATACAGGAGCTCACAAATTTTTGCCGTGAGGCTGAAGATGCAGCTACATCGGAGAAGTATTTTGAAAAGGTCCAACCTCCAAGCGAAAGCAGGATCTTGAGATTTGGATACTTTACTTTCAGCTGCCGGAACTGGTTGAAATTGCCTTTGATTGGTTGGCTATAGGAATCGGAGGTGCCGTCTACACTATTTGAGCTATAGCTCTTCTGGTAATCGGCAAATGCATCACCCGCACCATCACCTGCATTGGGATCGCTTTCATTGCTGGCGTCCGAGGCCTTGATGGTTTCAAAACAGGTCAGGTTGGTCGGATCGATGTTCTCGAAGTCATAGATAATCGTTGTGAGCTTAGCGGCAGCCCCTGAAGTATCAACGTTGGAGGGATAATAGCCATTACCATAGATCCCCCATTGATCAAAATAGGCGCTTTTTTGATAGGCGCTGGTACCAATGGCTTTGGTGGTGGCGGTGAGCGCTGGACTCTGACTTGAGGTGTTCCCATCTTTATCGTATGCCTGTACAGTAAAAGTATAACTGGTCGCGGGTACGAGTGAACTGACGGTCACTGAGGTTCCCATCGAGGTAGCCATAATCTGGGAACCGTTATAGATATAGTAAGCGGGAACATCACCTGTGCCTGAATTATCACTGGAAGAGGACCAGGTAAGTGTAATAGATTGTGCACTGGTAGCCGTGACATTTACATTAATAGGTGTGGAGATTGTAGCCGCGGTGTTGATGTTGCTCGCTCCATGAGCCACGGAAGGCCAATAGAGAACACCGATGGGTAACAGGAGCAGGAACAGACAGATTACGACCAATGGCCAAAGCTTCACCTTTATCATGAGTAGCTCCTTGCCTTTGCTTGCATAACTTTCCATGTTACACACTATTGCTTGTTGTCAATGAATGCGCCCTGAATACAGATAACCGGGATAGCGTCGTATCGCGCGCATTTTTCCTCCTTTCTTACGTACGTCCAGTTGTTCTAATGACTGCTCATCTGTGCGGATCAACATAGAAATTCAATGTATAAAATACACCTTAAATAGTATGTCGCTTTAAGAGATCGCCACTTACTCCTTTGCCTTTTCTAAAAGTGTACCCAAACCTGGTGTATATGTCAATATGTATATACCAGTTCATTGAATTCTCATCAATATCACAATAGGAGTATTTCGTAATTATGGATCGAAAAAGCATCGAAGGAACTACCCTCCGATGCTTTTGGTAAAGAATAAGTACAATACAAACGGATTAATGCTCCTGGTGTTGAGAAAGCTGGTGCTTTACCTTAAGACAAAATTTGGTAAGCCCATAACCAAGGAAACCCAGCAAAATTAAGCCGATACCTGCACCCGATGCTATCTGCCAGGGAGCAAACAAACTCCAGAGATCATCCGTATCACCAAGTTTGACCAGCGCTACTATAGCACCACCGAGATCCTTTACTGGTGGTTTAATGATAAATTCTGTTCTATATTTCAGCACTTTATTATGCCCATAGTATAGGTCGAGCACAGCTTGATAGTGTCCAACTCCAAGGGCTTTATGCTGAATATAAAACCGATTCTGGATACTTGTCCGCGGCAACAAAGTCTCATATTGCAATGCGTGTTTCTGGATAAGGTGACCATGATCATCCAGGATCTGCAATGAACCATTTGCTTTTACTCGTATATTTCCAGCATTGCTTAACCCGATCATGAGATGCTGATATACTAACCCTCTATCAGGTAAAATACCCGTTGCAATTAATTTTTCATGAGTAGGACCCGGAAGCGTCAACACGATCGGGACAGCCCAACGCGCTCGAATATGAATGGGGATTTTTTTTGCTTGAGCGACCAGGGGCTTAACGTCCTCAGCAATAATACCGCCTATATGCTCACCAGAATCAGTATTCACAGGAATAGTAATCTCAAAGGGAACGCTCTGACTTTTACCAGGATCCAAAGTTACTTTCTCCTTGCTCAACTTTATCCAGGATCCGACATCAGTAAGCTCAGCGTCACGAGAACTAAAAGATGCGCCTCCGGTTGGCGCGGAAGAGGCATCCGCAGGATAGAGATTAACCGTACCACGGCCATTCCCGGTATTGGTCACGAGGATGCTCGCATGAAGATGATTGGCAAGATGAGTCTTAAACATAAATAAGCCTGCGGTGATCGGATCATGGCGATCCCAGACGGTAGGCATGAGACTAAACATTGCTTGATGATCGGTCACCTTCACAGCTTTCACGCTGGTTACCATTTTTAATGACATCATCACCATCAATACCACCACCACCACATAAAGAAAAAATCGATAACCTGGAAAGACGGAGAACATTCTCATGTCAGATACCCTTTACAATAAAGAGGAAGATTACATATCTGTGCAGACTGGCTTACATCGACTCACTACACTCTGAAAAGGAAAATCAGAAATCCGGATTTCCTTTTCAGTACGATTACATGGAAAAACGTTTATACACCAGCTTGCGTAATAGTCACAGAAAATGTTCCACCAGTGATGTTATCCACAGGGACACTCGCTGGCAAAACAAAGTTAGCAAGGGTTGAGATGCTAAAAGCTCCAATTCCTTTTCCGAGTCCTGCATCGGCCAACATGAGTGGAGCTACCACTATTGGCGATCCACCAGCTGCCTTCGTAATTGCAGAGGGCGAAGAACAGTTTGAAGCACCAGTACATGTGATAGAGACCGGATTCGTGGCATCTAGAGACATAGTAGAGGTGACAGGTGAAGCTACTGGTGTGCCACCGACAGATGGATAGTTAAAAGTAACAGGAGTTGCATCAGACGTTTGAACAGTCCAGCCTATTCCAGTTCCACGTAGATCGGTAACGGTGCTAGGGAATTTAAGTGGAATAACTTGATCTTGTAGCGATGTGGTAATAGCTGTACCGTTATTATACGTAGGCGTACCAAAAGTGGAGGAGAAGTTACCGGGTGCTACGGTTGGGATTCCACCAATAACTACAGTTGCACAGGGTGTACCAACTCCACAAATATCCGTTGCCGACATACGAGGTCCGGCCAGGGCTGCACTGGGCATCATAGTTGAACCAATGATCAGCATGCCTCCAATGATCACAGCACAGACACAACATATGATCCATCTGTTAGTTATATTTCTCATGAAGCAAAAAACCTTTCTCTACTTTTCTTATGAATGACCCTCATCTACATATATACTCTGGGTATTAGCCAGGTCTTTATATAGTGAGTCATTCTCTTAATAATATATATGAAACCCGAACAGAAATTTGTCTAATTATCAATGCATAACCTTTTTTTAACATAAGAAGGAGAAATAACTCATTAAAAGAGTTATTTCACCTTCTTCAAAACCTGGCAATACAACTCAACCCTTTCCAGGAAAAGAAACTATGGCCGTATTATTTTTGTTGTTCTTCCTGCGAAAGCAAAGATGGTACAACAGGCAAGAATGAACGCGCGGTGTTTCTCATCGGTCCTGGCAGGATAATAATAGTGTCTGTAACCAGGTTATTGTTAGGATCAAGATCACCACTGATCCCACATTGAGCTACACTGACCAGTTGTGGCGGCGCACTGGCAGTCACAACGCCGGTAATTTTAATTACTGGTAAGCTCAAACCAGGAGCAATGAGATTGGTTCCTGTATATTGCGCGGAGATCAACAAGGGACTTGTAGTGCCGGAACTGGAAATAGTCCAGTTTGTAGCTGCTGCATGTACATTGCTGAGTCCCAACGGAATAACTTCACTAAGGTTAATTGGTAAGAGCATTGGATCAATACTGATCAGCTTACTTGCATTAGAAACAGTGACGAAAAAGGTTACAGTTTGTCCGACAAAGAAATTAGATCCCCCGAGATGGATCTGGGTCACTGCTACATCTGGCAAATTCCCTGGCAAGTTTGCTCTGACAATCGGGGGACCAAAACCCAGCATATGCGCGGTGCTTTTATCAGCACTGTCAAATGGCCCGGGTGCAATAAACAGCATATCGGTCGCAAGGTTGTTATTCGGGTTGAGATCACCCGCGATCCCCACCGTCGCGGTCTGAACCAGGATAGAACCACCAGTACCATTCACTTTACCTGTAATCGTAATGGGTGGTAGTGCTGATCCTGGCAGCAATGGCGGCGGCCCGATATATGTCGCAGACATCAGAAGCGGACTCGTACTCCCGGTCGTGATAATAGACCAGTTCGTGCCCACAACCGATACGCCACTGAAACCAAGCGGAATTACATCAACCACCCGGATAGAAGACGGATTTGAGATCCGGCCCGATTGTGCTGAGGCAGACACGCGAAGTGTTGCAGTCACAGTTTGCCCTGGAAAAAAGGTTGGTCCTCCCGCATGATTAAGTGCAACAGCCGCATCTGGCAACGGAAATGGTGTCGGCGTCGGACTTGGCGTCGGTGTCGGACTTGGTGTCGGCGTCGGACTTGGTGTCGGCGTCGGACTTGGTATCGGCGTCGGACTTGGTGTCGGCGTCGGACTTGGTGTCGGCGTCGGTGTTACTTCTTGTGGACTTAAAAGTATGCTGACCGTGTCTCCGCCAAAATTAGCAACCGCAAGCCCTTGATGCCCTGGCATTGTAAAATACCCACTGGCAATCCCACGCGGACTATATCCAACAACGATTGGTGTCTGAGGTGTATAACCACCACTACCATCATTGAGAAAGACGGACACTGTCCTATCCAATAAATTTGTTACTGCCAGGTCAGTGTTCCCCGCATTATGAAAGTTTCCAGTTGTGATCCCAAAAGGAAGGGACCCAACAGCAAGTGGCGTTTGAGCATTAAAGGTACCGTTTCCATTATTAACCAGAATACTAACCGTGTTGTCGTTCGCATTGACTACAGCGAGGTCTTGACGTCCATGACCCATCAAATTTCCAATGGCGATCTCGCGCGGTGCGTTCCCTACTGGAGTAGGAGGTGTTTGGGCAGTAAAGCCACCACTACCATTATTAGCCAGGATTGTCACAGTTGCATCATTGCCATTGGAGACTGCAATATCTTGATGACCCTGCCCCATCAAATCACCAACGACAATACCAACGGGAACATGGCCAACAGCAACGGAAAGGGGAGCGGAAAAGTGTCCTGTGCCATCATTGAAAAATATACTGACTGTATTACTTGACTCGTTCGTAATTGCCACATCGCTACGACCCAGACCTCGAAAATCTCCTGTTGCTATTCCGATAGGACTATCTCCAGTGGACAAAGGGGGCTGCAAGGTGAAGTGACCATGCCCATCATTAGCGAGAATATTAAAAGTGCTGTTTCCTAAATTTGCGACTGCCAGATCCAAATGACCCTGGCCCATAAAATTTCCCTGCACGATGCCAGTAGGATTAACACCTACTGAAATGGGGGATTGAGCGGTAAAAACACCCAACCCATTGTTTGCTAAAATACTTACGGAGTCGTCCAACTCATTTGTAACCGCTACATCCTGGAAACCATTTCCCATAAAATTTCCTGATACAACCCCAGCAGGATAAGATCCTACAGTATAAGGGACAGGGGGATTAAACAGAGGCGGATCCGCATGGGCGTGATAGCTTTTTTGTGAGCTTTGACAGCAGAAAAAAATAACACTCACACAGCACAACAAAACTAAAAAGCTATGGAGTGCAAACAATATTGGTCTTTTCACCGTTCATCACACTTTCCACAAAATATATATAACTACACTATATGTAACATGCATCAATAAAATGTTCATATGCATAGCTACATACAGCAAATTTATTTTTGCATTATTGTGGAGGTTTCTTATTTCTATGTGCTCACGTAGCGCAGGTAACGTGTATAAAAGAAGCAGCCATCGAACAGAGGTGTTCGGTGGCTGCTTCTTTACGAGAAGAACAAGCCCTGTTTAGTAGCGATTGGTTAATTCAACAGCCTGGTGGCTGTTGAGGGTCAGGGTAATGCTGTTCCCTGAGAGCGTGTAGGCAGTACCGGTTAATTCGTCATGCAAGGTCTGGCCACTGCTGAAATTATCCAGATTAGGGATGGTAACCGTACGACTCCCCAGGAATTGTTGAGGGCGACCAGCACATTGTTGGTGCCTTTTTCGCGCTCAAAGGCGTAGAATGTATCGTCAACCCACTTCTCATGTTGTGAGCCGTTCTGGACCGCAGGATTGAGGTTGCGGGCCTGATTCAGTTTGGCAACATAATTGTAGAGGGTGCTAGTGGTACTGAATGAGTTGAACATGTCCTCGCGATTCGCAGGGTCGGCACAACCATTAAAGCCCTGTTCGGTTCCATAATACATAATGGGGATACCCCGACTGGAGAAGCTAAATGACAGTGCCATCTCCAACTGGGGCCACTTATCCCAGGTGGCTGATGGATTTCCGCTGGCATCGCAGAGAAAGCGGTCAACATCATGGTTGTCAATGAAGACGCCATTGGTGTTTGGATCACGATACTGGTAGTCAGAACTGTAACGACTACTGATGTTGTACATTGACTTGTTCTGACCAAAGACATCATGGATGGTGTAGTACATTGGATAGTCCAGTGTGGCATCCAGATAGTGGGTGTAATCACCAACATAGCCAGGATCACCGTTGAAGACTTCACCAATGGTAAAGGTACCGGCACTCTGTGAGTAAGCTTTCCAGAAATCCTTGGGCACGTGTTTGACGGTATCTACACGCAAGCCATCCACACCAGTGGTATTGACCAACCAGTTCACATTATTGAGCAAGGTTGAACGTGTATAGGAGTTGCTCTGATCCAGGTCGTTGAGACCCGCGACGTCCTGGTTCTCAACATCCCATTGATTGTTGTAGTCGGCCACATTACCATTGTGATGGTAATCAGCGGAATCAGGGAAGGTTGGGGTATTGTAGTTATAGTAGCCGGTATGGTTGGCGACTACATCCAGCATCACCCAGATATTCCGATTGTGGGCCTGCGTCACCAGTTCCTGAAGTTTACTCATCGTTCCCAGGTGGCCATCAATCGAATAGAAATCATAGCCCCAGTAGCCATGATAGGCATGAGCATCATGCTGCATCACCACAGGCGTAATCCAGATGGCGGTAAAGCCCATGTTCTTGATGTAATCAAGATGTGAAATGATACCCTGGAAGTCACCACCATGCCAGGCCGTGGGATCGGACCGGTTGGTATTGAAACCACCATAATTATCGTTTGAGGTATCACCATCACTAAAACGGTCCGTGGCAATAAAGTAAATGGAACGCGTTGTCCAATCCTGTGCGCTATGGGCCTGAGCACGTCTGGCTGGAGTAAATGCCAGCACAGCAACGGTCACAAGAATAGCTACCAGTACCAGGGTTACACCAGCATAAATAGTAGATAAGCGCCTATGCTGATTCAAGCGGAGCAGAAATCCTTTTCCGGTCATTGGAAAGGTCCTCCATGTGTGTATTTTCTTCGTCGAGTAATACAACTGCAAAAGGATTAAGGAACTACTACTGATAGATATGTGCATCTACCAGCGCTTTGGCATTACAGGAAAGTGTCAATAGTGGGATAGCTAACACGATCCTCTCCACGTTGCGCTGTAACTTCCCTGCGCCTGGGGTCAAACAGGACTGAAGGAAGCGGCTCTGCGGAGCAGATAGCGGGAGAACCATTTGATCTTCCCGCTACCTGAGATTATATAGAGGCCACTTAGTTCTGGTAGAGCACCATCGTACTGATTGGCGCAACAGTAGCACTGCCAGTTACCTGACCGAGTACTTTCTGTCCAATCTGGTTTTCGGTAGCAACCATTTTCCAATTTCCATTGGGAAGCGCAACCTGAGTTGCGGTTTTGTTCGGGTTGTACACAACGATGATATTCTTCCAGGCATCGTGGTTGGCATGATCTTTCAGCATGAAAGCGACAGTATTGGCCGGGCTGTCCAGGAAGGCCAGATGCTGTTTGATCTGATCCGCGCTTGTCATGCGGAAGGCGGAATGGCTGGTGCGCAATTTGATCAAGTTCGCATAGTAACTGAAAACATCTTTATGCTGAGCTTTCAGTGACCAGTCGAACTGGTTGACGGCATCGCCGGCCTGATAGCTGTTATCATTTCCACCTTTTGAGCGTAGCATTTCTTCGCCACCCTGCATAAATGGCACACCCTGTGAGGTCATAACGACAGCCTGGGCCAGTTCATCCATCTTAATGCGATCCGCTACACTATCATTGGGATTGCTGGCAGCAATCTTATCCCACAACGTCATGTTGTCGTGGCTGGTAATATAGTTGATCGTTTCTTCTGGAGAGGCAGTGAAATCGTTGATGCTGCCCTCTACGCCTTTTTTAATCACGTCGGTCAGACCGGTCGCACCCGTTGCGAAGCCCTGGGCGCTGTGATCAAAAACGTTGCCATCGAGTCCGTTGCGCAGATTATCATTGAAAACGGCCAGCTTGAGACCCTTCTGCTTTCCTTTGGTCAGTAACTGATCCGCAGGCAAGGAAGAAGTGCCACCGGTCCAGGGTTCGCCATGAATGAGGATACCTGGATCGATTTTATGCAGGTCCTGGGAAATCTTTGTCATGGTATCCACACCCAGCAGAGCCATCAGGTCGAAGCGGAAACCATCAACATGGTATTCATTTACCCAATATTTGACCGAGTCGCGGATAAATTTCTGCACCATTGGACGCTCTGCCGCGATTTCGTTACCGGTACCTGAACCATTGGTGTAAGCGCCAGAGAAATCTGTGCGGTAGTAGTAGCCAGGCACGATTTTATCGAAGTCTGAGATTTTGGTGCTGAACGTATGGTTGTAAACGACGTCCATAACCACACCGATACCCTGTTTGTGCAGACTTTGCACCATCTGTTTAAATTCAGTGATGCGGGTGGTGCCATGAGGATTGGTAGCGTATGCACCTTCAGGAGTATTATAGTTGCGTGGATCATAACCCCAGTTGTACTGGTCGGAACGATTCTCGTCAATACTGGCAAAACCATAGGCTGGCATGATCTGGACATCGGTGACGCCCAGGTCCTTCAGGCTTGAAACGCCAGTTGAGACGCCATCTGGACCTTTGGTGTTCTTCTCGGTAAATCCAAGAAACTTACCGTTGTTTTTAACACCCGAGTTCGGGTTGATGGTAAAGTCACGTGTGTGGACTTCATAGATGACCGCATCTTCAGGATGCACCTGGGTCTGATGGTGGTCACCTCTCCAACCTGTAGGATTAGTGTCATCGAGATCAACGATCATGGTTCGGGTGCCATTCACGGCAATCGCGGTCGCATAGGGATCTACAGCAGTCTGGGTATCGCCCAGGACGGTGACCTGATATAGATAGTACCAGTTTTTCAGATTGCCAAAGGCCAGACCTGCCCAGGTGCCTTTTCCAGCTTTGTGCAGAGCAATAGATTTGGTCATCGCTCCACTCTCGCTATTAAAGAGTTGCACATGTACATCAGAGGCGGTCGGAGCCCAGAGACGGAACGTGGTAAAGAAAGGCGTAAAGTGATTTCCCAGATCGGTACCCTTATAGGTATACGCGACATCATTCAGCACATTGCGTGGGGTAATCACATTAGCTTTGATGTCTTTCAGTGCCAGTTCCAGCTTATGCGTCACATCGGGTGCCACACCCAGGGTGATGGTTACCAGATCTGATGGCTTGCTGGTGTTTCCGTCCTGAGGGGCAACGCTACTGACAGGAATGCTCTTGCTGGTTGTCGTGTCAGTGACGGTGACATCTGAGGCTGCATAGGGAAAAGTAATCGGGGTGCTTAACCTGGCAACCACCGTTTTCGGGGCCTCTAAAAAGGCATTAGACACGCGTGGCTTTTTCGCTTCCAGAGCATCATTTAATGATGTGTACACATTCGCATCTCCGGAAACAAGCCAGACTTCATTCTGACCAGCAGCAACATTGATAAAGCGGTTGGTATCAATGTCTTTGGCTTCCCAGTCGCCTTTGCGTACGATAAAGCCTACTTGACCAGTCGGCACGGTCTGACCGGTGTCAGCAGGAATAGAAAGGTCAGCCACAGCGCCATAGGAGTCTTGAGAATTGAAGTTATAGCTTGCGCCATTATGACCTGTACCAGCGGTATCCACGGTCCACATCCACATATTCCAGGTATCATATATACCATCTGGTCGCGAGTAGTGGACTTTTACACTAACATTGGGAGGAGTGCCAGCGGCTCTGGCAGGTATGGCTCCAGTCAATTGTGCTGCGTTAAGAAGAAGGACCAGCAGAACAACAACGTTGGCTTTCCATACTTTTTTTGCCTTGAGGCCTTCAATAAGAGAAGACATACAATTTTCCTTCCTTGGAAATCGAAAATCGCGATAGTTGTTCGGCAAGACAGGCAAAGCTTAAATAGAAAACAACTATCATTTCTCAATGATTATTTCCAGTTATTTCTACCTTAGAAACGACCAGCAATATAGTTGACAAACCGACTGTCGGCCACAAAATCATTACTGATATTAAACATAACATCCAATTATTCAATTAGTCAAGGATACCGTACTTCTATACATTTACATCAAGACATGCTGACATGTTCAACTCCACAGGTAACGTTTAAATTCACCGCGAAAACCAGACTTTCCGGCTCTACACAAAAGACCTCCCGGAAGAGGATCGTATTTCAGTGAACACAATCTCGTCCAGGAGGTCCTCGCTAACCAGCTCGCCCTGACATTTCGGGCTGAGTCATGAAATTAGAAGCACCCGGTGCCATTCGGTGAGCCAAGTCCTGTCTGATATGCATAGGATTTTCCACCTACGCTAAAGAGACAACCATTGGCGCGTTTATTCCAGGGAATACTGGCGGCATCACCGGAAACGCCACCCGCCAACGCATACACCGAAGCGATGATGGGTGAAGAAGCACTGGTTCCACCATACTGCAACCAGCCGCCTGACTGATAGCTATCGTAGACATATACACCGGTATTCGGATCAGCGACCGCTGAAACATCTGCTACCGCACGCTGCGCACAACCAGTCAGAGTATTATTCTCCCAGCCTGGTCGCGTAATGTAGGAGCTACAACCGCCGCCAGCGCCCTCAGTCGAGCTGGTATTCCAGGCTGTTTCAGACCCATTGCTATTCAGGCTTGTTCCACCAACCGCGACCACATGCGGACAATCGGCTGGTGATTCGACCGCAGGTCCGCCATCGCCAGAACTGGCTGTCACTGCGACACCTGGATGGTTATAGTATGCGTTACAGGAAGACGTATCACTGCTCGACTGGCTTCCACCATAACTGTTACTGATCTCATTAGCCCCCAGGCTTACAGCTGTGTTGACAGCAGTTCCCAGATCGCTGAGACTGCTAGAGTTCGCCTCTACCAGCAGGATTTTGCAGTGATTACAGATCGCGCTCACCATATCGACGTCCAGTGAAATTTCACCCGCCCAGCCACTGTTGGCTGCGGGATAACTGGTGCCACCGCTCTGATTTACTTTTCTGAAACAGCCATTGCTGGATGTACAGGCAGGCAAACCAAAATGCGAGCGATAGGTAGCCAGATCGCTTTCAGCATTGGGATCATCATATGCATCCACAATCGCCACTGTCTGGGCAACATTGGCACTTGTTGGTAACTTGTAGGCAGCGGCCAGGTTGGCTGGCGAATAAGGGGCGCTTGCACCTGGTGCCTGAGCATTAGGAGTTACACCTGCCTGTGTCTGGCTTGCTGGCGTTGCCACACTTGTAGTTGACTGCAACGCCCGACAGGCAGCATAACCAGCTTTAGCCTGGGTACAGGCATGCTTAAATGCTTTTGCTTTCATTGGCTTTGGACTCTGAGCAGATGCCTGAGTACCAAAGTTGGTCGCGCTTGCCGCAAAAAATACGATAGTGATTAGCACAAACGCAAGACCGGTTGTCATGTAGACTCTTTTCACAGCTTAGCTCCTTCTGTTCGCTGCTGGGAAAGAAAAAAAAAGACAAAATCCTCAAAGATTGTCCTGTTTTTCTCCCTGGTAAAGATAAAGAAAAAAGCTATACTTCTCTCCAGACGAAGAACAGACTCCTCATGAAGAAAAGAAAGACAAGAGAAATATAATCCATTTGCCACATTTGGATAGATATATCTCTAAATAAGAGTATACGCAATACACAAATAAACTTCAATGCAGATATATTCAATTTTTATCGATACGGACGATTCTAGTATAAGCATCTATCTCCATAATAAGTAAAATAAAAGCTATTCTGAGCTTCACATGTCGCAATACAATACAAATCTCGTCCACTAACTTCCATTCCAAATTGCCATGTGCTAAACATAGGTACATAGTACTGGCAGCCCTGGCAATTAATACGTTTCGGTTAAGACCAGGGCTGCTGCTCTATGCTCATCGCTTGGCTAACGTGGAACTTCTACGTATATTTTGCCGTCTTCGATTTTTGTATTTAAATCGGGCAAAGGTGGCAGTGTATAGGCATAGTCAGTGGTCTTTTGGGTTCCCAGAGCATCAAATATGGCACCATGGCAGGGACACAAGAAGTGGCGCTCAGTGTTTTTCCATTGAACAAGGCAGCCTTTATGGGTACAGGCAGCCGAGAGGGCAATCACATGCTCTGGATTGTCCGCGGCTCTGGCATCTGTCGTCCGCAGGACATAGCCCACGATAGCGTCGGATGTAAAGCGCACGGCCGTCGTGCCTAAATCCGCGAGCGTGGTTACAAAATGCCATCTGGTCGGTGTACCCTCAGCCATCTGTAGCCGTTGATCTGTGTTGCCAGGTAGCGGTGGAGGTGGTGCAGCAGCAGGCTGGTTATGGCTCTCGATACCAGCGCCAATGCCAGTACCAATAACCAATGAGGCGGCCGCAATCGCGCCGCCTGTCAGGATGCGGCGACGTGAAACGAACTGCACAGGTTGGGGCGTTCCTGCTTTTCTGCTCGCTGCTATAGTGTTATCAACTGGTACAGGACTCTGCCTGGATAAATCGGATGATTCTGGCTGTGGCACCTGGGGTTGGGTGCTCATTGCCAGAATCTGGGACTGCAAATCATCAACAAACTCTGGACGTGGCTCCGCATCATCGTGGGTCGCGGCATGAAAAAGGATTGCCATCTGATAGATACGTGCTTGTTCTAGCGTCAGGTTTGCTGGAGGATGGACTACTTTGCCAGCGCGGAGGGCTTCGATGTAGTTTTCCAGTGCTAGATAATCCTCAAGCCGCTCCTGATCTTCACCTGCCATGATTATACTCCCGGTATTTATCCACTCTATGCTAGAACTTTTTTATGATCGGTTCAAGTTCCGCGGCACGTTTCAGCGCGCGAAACTGTGTTACCTTGACATTGGCTTCTGTGATATTCATCCGGATCGCCGTTTCTTTAATGGTAAGATGAAGCAGAAAACGACATTTCAACACTTCTCTCTGCTGCTCAGGCAAGAGCAGCAAGATTGCCTGTATCAACTCTTCGGGAGCATGGTTATCCAGCGGTCCCTGCTCTTCTACAGGTCCTTCCCAGCCAGCTTCCAGTAACTCTTCCAGGGATCGTACTTCTGCACGATAATACTGACGCCAATAGTCAGCAATCGTCGTCCGTGCAACCTGAAAGAGCCAGGTCTGTATGCTCGCTTGTCCACGCTCAATATCTACGTTGCGAATGGCTTTCATAAATATTTGTGTCGTGAGGTCCTCTGCTTCCTGGCGATTTCCTACTTTGCTATAGACATAGCGATAAATCATACCAAGGTGTTCCTGGTAAAAAGTCTGAAATTCCAGTGGCTCCTGTCCGGATGGATTGCCTGTTGTCTTCAAAGGTCTCCTCAATATTTTATGAACACATTTTATGGTCCTAAAGAGGAGTACGTAGACAGGTTACAACAACATTACAAATAATCTATCCCTGTAACCTGCTAACGTATACACAGGTAACCGATTATATGACATTGTTAGACATCAAGGAGAACACTATCTTGCGAACATTACGAATTTCGGTCCTGATCAGTATGCTGGTAATGGCTATGTTTGTGCTTGCAGCCTGTGGAGGTGGCGACAGCAATAATACTGGCACAAGCAACAATACAACGACTGGAAGTGATAAAAACTCTTCTTATGGGTCCAGTCAATCTGGAGGTGATAAAAACTCCTATGGGTCTACATCCACCCCCACCACGGCCGCAAGTACTTCTGCTGGTCCGGCGGTCAAAGTTGCCATGGCTACGGTTGATGGCAAAAAGGTGAAAATCCTGACAGACACGCATGGCATGACCCTCTACTACTTTACCCCTGATACCAAAACAACCTCTGCCTGCGGCTCCGGTTGCACAGGTACCTGGCCTCCACTCCTGTCTGATGCAGCTCAACCTGCTGTCACTGGTCTATCCGGAAAACTTACTGCGGTCAAGGATGACAGCGGCATGCAAGTACAATACAACGGGCACTTCCTCTATACCTATGCTGCCGATACCGCCGCCGGACAAACAAATGGCCAGGGTGTCGGAGGCAAATGGTTCGTCGCAACCGATAATCTCTCATAAAAGATCCACTCATACCATGTTCCTGAAAAGCATGCTGAACGCTTCAATCGTGTGGGTTGATAACACCCACACGATTGTCTGGTATGAAATATGGTATACTGTTGGCAATCACGAACAGGAGGTTACTAAGCATGCCAAACATCACATGTAAGAAAGATCTCATAGAATATTTTGAGGAAAAAAGTCAGCGCCACGCAAATGAAGGTGAAGTTTATGTTCAGACTGTAAATGACATTTTAGCGACTCTTAACGAGAAGGATGATATCACTGAACTAAAATCGTTAGTACGTCGTCTACACCGCGAAAAACTACGGGAAATACAGCGTTCAGACGTTGCTGAGACGAGAGTTGAGCTCCGTAAACAGCTCACGATCTACGATGATTTCTTGACCCAGATCCGTGCTATTCCTGTACAATAGCTATAGCTTTTATGACTATGCACTTTTCTATTTCTTTATGTGTCTGAAGCATAGTGATATCCAGTGTGCAATCTCCAAATTTACAGTCTAACGCTTTGAGAGCTGTGAGCAATACTTCTAATGCCAGCGTAAAAACCACAGGACCACGAGGCTCGCACAGAGCAGCCAGATCAAAATGATCACCAGCGCCCCACGCCAACTCGATGGTTTACGTTGCTCTAGCATCCGTTCAGCCTGCAAGCGACTCTCCTGCATAACTATTGGCGGGATTAATTTGATGGCCAGCATAATACCAAGTGGCAATAAAATCAGATCATCGAGCAAACCAATCACAGGAATGAAGTCGGGGATCAGGTCTATCGGACTAAAAGCATAGCCCAGTATTCCAACGATAAGGACGCGTGCATACCATGGCACGCGAGGATCTTTATAAGCCACAGTCAGCGCCAGAATATCTTTTTTCATACGGCGTGCCCACTCTTTCAAGCACTGTCTTGCTGATGTAGTTATATTTCCACTTCCTTTATTGATGCTACTACCTATCTCATGCAACGATTACTTATTTGAGAATATAGCTTAAATTCCCATCCTCTAGCAAGTGGGGAAAAATACTATGCAGTCAGTGTTATATTCAATGAAAGTTCATTGAATATAAATCCACCTCTATCCCAATGATTGGGGCAAGGATGCTCCCTGGTCTGTCCAGTGGATCAAGGATCATATTCATGATGGACATGCCGCCGGCAAACCTGTCGTCCTGGAAGAGTATGGCTGGCGTGATCTGGCGGCGCGCGATGCCATTTATCGCTCCTGGACCGATACGGTCTACCAGGCAGGTGGCAATGGCGATCAATTCTGGATTCTAACTGGCCTGCAAGATGATGGCACGCTCTATCCGAATTATGATGGCTATCGTGTCACCCGTTCCGACAGTACCGCCAGCGTCCTGTCCGCGCATGCCGCCCAGATGAATGCTAAATCTGGCAAACACGGCAGAGACAACTAACACACCACGTTTGAGCGATAGCCGCGCTCAGTGTACACAAAAGTAGTCGCGACTGTCACATTATAACGGTGACAGTCACGACTACGCTTGCATCATTATTTAATCGGGCTTGACACCTGGACGCTTTACTAGAAGGATGGTGAGGCATTCTTTACCAGGAGATCGAACTCGGCCTGGAACCAGTGTCCTGCCAATGGTGCATCAGGCATAGCTTCGGTCAGGTTGCCACCGTTAGCCTGGTTGCTGCCACGGAAGGTAGGATCACACATAGGATCTGCGCCTTTACCTTCATTATTCGGAATCGCCTGGCTGGCTCCGTCTGATTCACCTGGAGGTTTGATCCAGACATAGGCGTCAAATCCTGGTGCAGGATTGGCCACTGGCCGCGCACCAATACCACCTTTCTGGTTACACCAGTTACCACGATGGACACGCAGGTCAATTTTTGAGGCATTAACGAAGGTATTGAGGTCCGTCGAGCTACTCGCTCCAGCCGGGCGGTTTGGACCCCCCAACCGTTGCGCGAGGTGTCAATCAACATACCAATACCACCTGGGAAGCCAGCACTGATAAAGGCATTACGCATATCTGTTCCATATGTTCCCTCATCAATATACTGATTCCATTGATAGAAGTTGGCCGAGCGAACAGGGTTGCCACCAACCTGCTGATTGGCAGTCATGAATGGCTCGGTGGTTGGAACATAGTTAGCGGTATCACTGATAAAACCATCCACACTATTGACGCCAGCTACCGTGCCTTTAACAGTATTCGTGATCAAGGTTACAGCGGGGCCAAAGTTGCTGGACCAGCCAAGCCAGCCAGAGTGGGCAATATCAATATAATTGTAGACGTTAGAGATAGCGTGCAGTTTATCCAGTGCATACTGGACACCTTTGACGTATGCCCCACTGGAGTTGGCCTCAGAACATTTAGCAAAACTCAGATTGGTAATCAGGTTCGGCAGCGAGTCTGGCTCAACTATAGCTGCAATGCGCAGGTTCTGATACTTGGGGAGACTAAGGGTAGCTGCAATCGGATCAATGTACTGCGACTCATAGGTTGCCAGGCCGTTGTTTGCTATCGATAGCTCACCATTAGATGCCAGGGCCGCACAGTCGCGGTTAGGCAGATCATAGATGACCAGGGTAATCACAACGGGCTTGCCTGGATTCGCATTAGCCTGAGCCACAGCTGCATCCAGATGGCCAGACAGCGTCTTGGTGACTCCACTGCCACCGGTAACGGCAGCGATACGATCCAGCCAGACGGCCGTCGAATTATTGGCTACTTTCGCTTCCTGTTGGCCCAGAGTTCCTCCTGTCTGCGCTGCACCTGCCTGAACGGATGCTGCCCAGTCAGGATTAATATAGCCATTGGCACCAGAATAGGGGTTATCAACATGTGTGCCAGGGGTCGGTGTTGGCGTCGGGGTGCCAGGAATTGGCGTCGGGGTTGGTGGTACTGGAGTTGGGGTACCAGGATTTGGCGTCGGGGTTGGCGGTACTGGAGTTGGAGTTGGCGGTACTGGGGTTGGGGTCGGCGGCGTTGAGCCATTACAGGCATTGCCGTTGACCGCGAAATTGGTAGGAGCAGGATTGCTGCCTGACCAGCTCGCATTGAAGCCTGGATTGACAGTACCGTTCACGGCCACGCTTCCATTGTAACTGGCATTGACAAACGTCACGTTCTGCCCTGATTGGGTAGCAGTACCATTCCAACTCTGAGTTATACTCTGACCGGATGCGGGAAAGGTATAGGTCAGGGACCAGTTGTTCCATGCGGAAGCGCTGGTGTTCTGAATCACAATGTTGCCAGTAAAACCGCCCTGCCATTGATTGACAACAGAGTAGTTCACCTGACAATAGGATGCAGCGTGCGTCACCTGTAGCTGCACAAAAAAGCTACTGATGACGAGAATCAATAACGCGGTGAATAAGGAGAGACCTCGAAGTCTGGTCTGGAAAGGCAAACTACGCAGTTTGCGCTTTGAGATATGGAGCATCGTACTCCTCCTGCAAAAACACTAGAGATACCCGTGTTGTTCAGAAATTACAAATAACGGCTAAAAAAGAGCCAGAACACGTCAATATGCCTGGAATATTCTTTGTGAAAGTAATGATAGGATATTCTCATAAGGTAAGACAAGCAAAAAATCATCAGTTATTCATCAGTTATCGCGCACATTTTCATCAGACCGGGGGTATCAGTTCAAAAGGGGAATAGTTGTGTGCTGCTTCTAATCAATGTCCTGATTAGACTGAGTGATTGAGCACTGGCCGAGCTTGATACAGACTGTTTTTCAACAGTCTGTATCTCTTCCGTGTTGTCAGCGAATACCCCGGACGCGTTGAATGGCGAGGGTACCCAGTACCAGGTAGATGACAGTGAGAATGAAAAGGGAGGTGTAGCCGAAGTGGTTGGGGATGGTGCGCAGCAGTTGCAGAATCACGCCACCGATGGTGATACCAACCACCTGGGGCAGAATGCCGACCGCAGACCAGATACCCATGAACTTGCCGGCTTCGTCCGTGAGGGGCAATACATCTGTCGTTAAAGCCCAGTCGACGCTGGTATAAGCCCCATAACCAATACCAAAGAAGGCGCCAGCCAGCAGCGCGGCATATTGATTCTGGAAGCCGATGAAAATAAAACAAACAAGCGTCATCATCGCGCTTGAGAGATAGACAAGCATCTTGCGTCCCCAGTGGTCTGAAGCCCAGCCTGCCAGAAGCGACATCGGCAGAGCCAGCAGCAATACCGCCGGTTGGAAGAGGGTACCGTTGAAAAATTCACCCGAAAACGCGTTGTTGAAAAAGATGGTTCTGGTACCCGCTCCCCCCAGGACATCGTCAAAGTAATATTGGAGAAAATAGTAGACGCTCCAGATACCCATCATGACCAGGAAGCGCGCCAGCAGGACCCAGGAGAGATTGGGATAGGTAGAAGGTTTGAAGAAGAATTTACGCAGGAATTGCCGCCAGACAAAAGGTGGACGGCCAGTGGCCGGTAGAGGTGTCTCCTTGACTGTCAGGACGGTGTAGATGACGATGACACTCTGTACCAGGGCGATCAACAAAAAGATCTGCACGACCTGGGTACGATACAGGGGCAAAGGATCGTTCTTATTGACGATTACACCGGCCACGATTGATCCAACTACCGTCCCCAGCAGGTTGAAAAGGCCATTGAAGCCAGAGGCAAGGCCACGCTGTCGTACTGGCACATTGTCCGCAATAATAGCGCTCCAGGGAGAATTGGCAAAATTATTGCTGAACTGCAGCAGCAAAAACAGCAGCGCGAAAGCCACGAGCAACAGACCCGGTGGAACAATAGTAGGCGAGAAAGCAAAAATGAGCAGGACGATGACATTGAGGATGGTACCGATGATCATAAATGGTCGGCGCCGACCCATACGAAATCCAACATAGTCGGAGAGTGCACCAACCAGCGGATTGACAACCACAGCCACCAACGTACCCCAGTTTACGACCAGCGCGAGGTTAATACTCTTCTGCGCAGGATCCAGGAACTTGGCAACCATGCTAGGAATAACTACGGCCAGCAGCGCCTGCCAGTGAAACTGATTAGCAAACCAGAAAAGATTCAGGTTCACCATCCCAAAAAAGGATAGCGGACGCCGCGCTGTACCGGTGGCGGCATCAACATCGATGCCTTCAGACTGCTTCGAAATCTTCATCGTTGTGAAAATCCTTTTCAGACAAGATAAAGCCATTCTATTATTGAACAAAGCCAGAGAATAGATTTAAAAATGTTCCCTCCTTCTTTCTATTTCCTCATTTTCTACGCTTATTGTAAAGCTTATCTCACCTATCTGGCAAGAAGAAACATTCTTCCGCTGCTACAGGCATTATCAGACCGAGCAAACCACTATTTTTCAGTGGCAGGATA
Organism: Dictyobacter vulcani; assembly: GCF_008974265.1. GTDB lineage: Bacteria > Chloroflexota > Ktedonobacteria > Ktedonobacterales > Ktedonobacteraceae > Dictyobacter > Dictyobacter vulcani. Next base: position 530,292 of record NZ_BKZW01000003.1, on the reverse strand, counting down.
TTGGTGTCGAAATGAAATGCATCATATTACATTCAATATATTAAAATATGGCGTATTTACACTTTAAAAGCAGAGCTAAATTTTGTTATACTTGTAAGGTTGCACCTGCGCAAAAATAAAGCTATTGGTATTTTACGTGTTCAGCTATCAAGGATAAGGGAGAAGAACTATGCCAAATCTTGTCCAACAAGCACTTGATTGTCTGGCTTGCCGTCAGCACCGCCACCAACAGTGTCATAGCTGTGGCCGCTTCCTCTGTTCAGAACATTATTTTGTCTGGCCTTCAGCCACCACGAAAGCCGTCGTCTGGTGCATCCTCTGTGGCTATGAGGCCAATTTAATTGATCAACATGGACAATGTTCTTTAGACGATGATGATTGGGCATAATGAGGAGTACATATGTTTGCCTTTGGTATTGAGCACGAAGTCGCCTTCCTGGATAGAAAAAAGCGTTTCGTTGATTTTACCAATACATCCTTCGCTGATCTGGCAGCCATTGTAGATGCGCTTCCATTTTACGAGGAGGATTATCCTCAGTTACGCATCGGGGATGCAGGCATCAAATACAAACGCTGGTACATTGAAGGATTTGAACGCTACAACAATGCAGGTCAGGTCGTCGCTTGCCCACCAAAAGGCATCGAGATCCGCACCACGATCCGTTCCACTATCATGGGTGCGGTAGCGGAATTGGCCACCAGTTTTCAGCAGTTGGCCACCCGGGCCCGCACAGCAGGTTTAACACCGGTCTGCATCAGTTTCCACCCTTATCACAAGACCTTTGTTCCTGATCCACCGTTAAATGACTATGAGCAAAGTCGCAGGCAACTATCCCCTGAAAAGCAAACAGCACTTTTACCAATGCTAACCTATGGTCCTGATCTCAACCTCTCACTACAAGGGCTTTCCACAGCTGACATCATCACGCTGGGCCAGAAACTCACCTACTATAGTCCTTTTATTATTCCATTCAGTTATAGTTCACCGTTTTATCATGGGGAACTCTGGGAAGGACTTTCGATACGTACCTTTGTGCGTACCGGCGTTCGGCCAGCGACAATGGTATTTCTTGGGCGAGCAGAGGATCTACTGGCGAGCAATCCTTCTCTGACAAAAATCGCCCGTATTCCTGCCGAGGAAGGCAGAATAGAATTCAAAGCCTGCGATAGTTGCGCCAACTTTGCTATCTATGCAGGCCTGCTTGCCTTACTCAAAGGATTAGTCCTGGATCAGACCCTGACGGGCAAGGCGCTGGTTCCGGATGCAGCCCTCCATCAGTTATCAGCACGTCAGGGTTTCAGCAGCCAGGAAATTACTGAAGGTACATGGCAGATATTGCAAGCGGCTGAACACGCTTTGCAGGCTGATCCAGATCGGCATCTACTGAACCTCTTACGCACAATGCTTATTTCACGACGAACTCCAGCCCATGATCTTATCCAGTCATTCCAGCAAACGGGATCAATCGAGGGAACACTATACTCAAGCTATGCTCAGATCAACACATAAAAGAAGCACGTAAAACGCTTTTGGAACTCTCCCCAATTATAGCAAATAGAACGAGTATCAGAGTGATACCCGTTCTATTTGAAAATCTTATCTGACTATGATACTAAAGTTTTTTATGTTAAATAAAACAACCGATATACATATAGAAATAAAAGTTCCATGGAGGAACAACACAGCGTTAATCTGCGTAGATCGCCTGCATGTGTTGAAGTTCTTCCCGTAGCGCTGCCCGCCAGTTTGCTGGTTCAAGGAGCTCTGCGTCTGGTCCTAGCCAGCGCAATAACTCAAACACAATGGCTTGATCTGATTCCCCAAAAGTCATCAGTAGCTGTCCCGACTCAAGATTCTCATACGTTGCGTGGCGGTAGTACCAATCGCGTTGCAGGCGGGTAGCAAGTTGGGTTGAGAGGCGAATCTTTACTGGTGCTTGCTGACTCCACTGCTTGATAGCCGTGGTCAACCATTTTCGACCCAGCATCTCGCGTACATCGAAATCATGTTGAGCGACGATAGTAGATGACTGCAGTGGTCGAATGTTGCTCACACGGTCAGAACGCCACATACGCGGCTCTGGTCGGTCTGCACGTTGACCGACCAGATACCAGTGATCCCGATCCCAGAAGACGCCACATGGGACTGCCTGCACTTCGTACCAGTGATCCTGGTGCCGCAATGCATAATAAAAGACCACAGGTTGCTGATCAAGAATGGCCTGCAAAAATACACTGATGACACCGCTTTCCGCACCATTCTCTTTCTCAGACTGGGTGCTACTCGCAGTAAAGCCTGTCTCTGGATGAAAGATATCTTCTGGCAGTGCTTCAACGCCAATGATCTGCCTGGCCTTAAGCAACACGTTGCGCACGCGCTCGGGGAGAGCAGCCAGCAGCTTTTGCTCTGCCATGACGATATCGGTAGGAAAAGGCGCGGCGCGCAAATTCTTTTGCAGGCTGATACCAAGTAATAATGCCACGGCCTCGCTCTGGGAAAACATGAGCGGCGGCAAGAAGTATCCTTCCAGAAGTTGAAAGCCACCTTCACGTCCACGCTCGGCATAGACAGGAACTCCAAGCAAGCTCAGAGTCTCCAGATCCCGATAAATCGTGCGTCTGGAGACGGCAAAGTGTCGGGCCAGTTCATCGGCAGAGATAGTCTGTCCACTCCGCAAAAATAAGAGCAGGCCTAGAATACGATCAAAGCGTAACATCTGTCCAACCTTCCCTGGAATGAAAGCCAAATATGACATTGCTATCTGGTCATTATACCAGCGAGAAATGAACCAGTACAGGCTTGTATACAGTGAAAGAGAACAGACTAAAATGTGACATGCAGCTGGCATATTTTTCAGTGTATGCTCAATCCAGGTCTCTTTTCCCGAGAGCATGAACCATCAACTACTGCTATTACTTGAAGGATGCCTGGATATGTCTTTAACTCACCCTGATAAGGATATCGCGGTCCCAGCCCATACCATGGTTCCGCCAAAAAGCTTGTGGAAAAACACGGATTTTCTAAAATTCTGGACAGGAGAAACCACTTCACTGTTTGGTTCACAGATCACCCTGCTGGCGCTGCCACTGGCGGCGGTACTGACCCTCAATGCCAATCCTGAGCAATTGGGATTGTTACGCTTTCTGGAAACGGCCCCTTACCTATTGTTTCCACTCATTTTCGGCGCCTGGATAGAGCGCCGACGCAAGCGCCCGCTCATGATACTGGCAAATGCCGTGCGGGCACTGCTGATCGTGCTGGTACCACTACTGGCGCTCTCTCATGCTTTACAATTACCAGTACTTTACCTGATCACTTTTTGTGTAGGCATTGGTACGGTCCTCTTTGATCTCTGCTGGCTCTCATTTATCCCGTTAATCGTGTCAAAGGAGCATCTCATGGAGGCCAATAGCAAGGTCAACTCCAGTTCAGCCGCTGCAGAAGTAGCCGGTCCCGGGCTGGCAGGTGTGCTTGTTCAGCTATTGACAGCGCCCTTAGCCTTACTGGCCGATAGCCTCTCTTATATAGTATCCATTGTTTTGCTGCTCCTGATCCGTCATCAGGAGGTGCCACCGCAGCAGACAGAAGGTACGCACCTGTTCCGTCAAATTGGGGAAGGTTTGCAATTTGTAGGAAAAAATCCATATATCCGCACACTTGCTATTCAAGCTGGAGCCTGGAACTTTTTTTACGCCATCGTTGATATTGCTTTCCTGCTCTATATGGTACGTGAGTTAAATTTTGCACCAGGGTTGATTGGTTTGATTTATGCACTGGCGGCGATTGGTGGGTTGCTTGGCTCAGCGATTGCAGGCCCACTCGCACGACGCTTTCCACTTGGACCAACCATCTGCGCGACCTTTACCCTGGGTAGCGCCCCTTTTATCCTGTTGCCCTTGATTACGGGTAGCAAAACACTGATGGTTATTCTCTTCACAATTGTCTTCTTCCTTGTGCGTACCGCCCTTGGTATCTTTGCTGTGCAGAGCACCAGTTTACGTCAGGCCAGGACACCACCTGCGTTGATGGCCCGTATGAATGCAACCTTGCGCCTGCTAAGCTATGGTGGAGCGACGCTCGGCCCTCTTGTGGCTGGCTTTCTAAGTACATGGATAGGTTTACGTACCAGTTTGTGGATCGCGGGCATCGGTTTTATTCTGGCGCTGTTCACACTTTTCGCCTCACCAGTACGCCACTTGCAAACATTCGAGCCCTAGAGTCATCCTGTTCTCCTTTTTAAGTAGTCGACGTGTCACTATTACATGAAGGATTTTTTTGGCTTAGCAAAATCAAGAGTGAACACGTCGATACTACGACGCTTTAATAGGAGATAGGTATGGCAGCCACAGCTATGCGTACGATCAGTCTTCCAGGAGGAGAGCAGATACCGGTACTCGGACAGGGGACCTGGGGTATGGGGAACGCAAGGAGCGACGCGCGGAAGAAATTACGGCTTTACGGCTGGGCCTTGAACTCGGCATGACGTTAATCGATACGGCTGAAATGTATGGCGATGGAGCGACAGAAAAACTCGTTGGTGAAGCCATTTCAGGACATCGTGATGAGGTGTTCCTGGTCAGTAAAGTACTTCCATATAACGCTACCTATGATGGCACAATCACAGCCTGCGAAGACAGTCTGCGACGTCTGGGTACCGATCGTCTCGATCTTTATCTCCTGCACTGGCGTGGCAGCACACCATTTGGCGAGATCCTGAGCTCATTCGATACCCTGCTGCGCACCGGAAAGATCCGCTACTGGGGCGTCAGCAATCTGGATAACGCGGACATGGAGGAATTGATAGCGCTCCCGGATGGTCAGGGGGTGGCCACTGATCAGGTACTCTATAATCTAACGCGGCGCGGCATCGAGTATGATCTCCAACCCTGGTGTCGCCAGCACGGCATACCCATTATGGCGTATTCACCTATAGAACAGGGCCGCCTGCTCAAACATCCACAGCTACAGGAGATTGCATCACGCCATCATGCAACACCTGCCCAGATCGCTTTAAGCTGGCTACTCAGGCAGGACAATCTGAATGTCATTCCCAAAACCAGCTCACAAAAGCATGTTCGCGAGAATCGAGCTGCATTGGATATACAACTGAACGAGCAAGACCTTCAGCAACTCGATAGTGAGTTTCCAGCACCAACCAGTCAACGTCCGCTTGAGATGCTTTAAAATAAATCCATCTCACGCCATGGGACGAGCTTTTATTCCCAGCTTCGGGATTGATTGACCTTTTCTTTAGCACGAAAGGCTTGTTCCAGGTCAATATCAAAGGTGTTGGCCAGATCTAAGAGATAGCTGAGCACGTCTGAAAATTCTTCTTCCAGATTTATGTCGCGTTGTTTAGCTTTCTCTTCATACAAGCCAGCAGCTTTACGCATGGCTTTGGCCAATTCTCCAACCTCTTCGATAAAAAGCACAAACTTCTCTGCAGGCGAGTCTTTGGTCCAGCCTCGTTCTACACATACCGCAGCCATATATTGCTGTAGATCTTTTAATGTTGGTTCATCTTTCAATACAGCCATTCGCAGCATCCCCCTTACGATTATCCATAAAAAAAACCAGGTTGTGGGCATCATCGCCATTGATGATACCCACTATCTGGTTGTTATTTTCACATATTATCGGGCTTGAGCGCTACTATTGAAAGTTCTGTCAAACAATTATTTGGAAAGTTGTTGAACTTTCTTGAATAACTGCTGGCTCTGTTTGAATGGATCAGCCTGCCTGGTAGCGGCCACATGCATATGGGTGTTACCACCAAAGGTAGCCGTCTCCAGCGTATTCTGGATCTGGCCGGCTACGGTATCACGCAGGCCCGTCAGGGTGGTCAGACCATCTTCCAGCGTGTTGTAGGTCTGATCATTGGCTGAGTCGCTTTCCAGAGCAGTCGTCGAAACTGCTACAGTCTGCATACCCAGAGCGCCAACCGGAGCATTGATCTGCTTGTACAGCTGTCCCAGTTGTACATAGAACGCTTTGTTGTGGCGTACCTGCTGTGGCAGAGCGTTGTCGGTGAAGACCTCAAACATGGCTCGGCCATCATGGGTGTAGTCATCTTTCAAACCCAGCAGTGACATCATAGTTGGGCGCAGATCTGTTTGATCAGCCCAGACATTATGATCAACACCCAACTGGCGTACTCCCGGTCCGACCAGGCCCAACCAGGTGGTATTGATATCAGGTGAGAGGTCACCATGGTTCCAGGCATACGCATTCTCGATCTGAACACAGGCCTGATTACAATTGGGTGCGCCTGCATACAGGAAGTAGTCAGGTTTAGCAAACATAGTAAAGGTCGGAGTTCGGGCTGGATCGGCTGTAACCATGTGTAAGAAGTTCATCTCAACGGGATCAGCCAGGTAGTTGGTAATTTTTTCGTTCTGGCCAGTATAAGGATTGGTTGCAGTCAGGTCGCCCGCCGCCCGCTCAAAAGTACGTGTGGTAGGATCCTGGCGGCCAGGATTGCCCTGGAGATAGAAGTTAGGTGCTGAGTCAGCGTGTACGGAAAATGGTGTGGTAATGTTCTTCTGCGTAGCCAGCAGGCCTGTCAGGTTACCATTAACTTCACCAACTTGCTGATATGTACAGGGAACTGTTACACCATCGCAGTTAGCAGGTGTAGGCTGGCCACCAGCAAAGTGGTCATTTTCATCAGCGCTAAAAGAAAACAGTGTGTTGCTGGAATTGATGCCATCCTGCTGCAAACGAGCGAAAAACTTACCGAAGGCATCATCGTAGGATTTCAATGTTTTGACGTAGCCATCTTCACCTGGACCATACGCGCCATTGTGTGGATCATTACCATGAGGATCATGGGCGTCTGAGATATATGCGTAGGTAACAGGTACGTTATGCTCTTGCATCGCAGCAACATAGGACAGCGATACGGCGGCACTCATGCCGTCAAATCCAGGGAAACCGATATGCTGCTTGGTGTCCTGAATGACCTGACCATTAAGGTCCAACAAAGGACCGCCAGGATTGATCTGTGGAGCAACATTTTTATGACCAAACAGACCATTGAAACCAGTATAGCCACCAGGCTCATTTGGCAAGACATCGGCTTTACCATTGTTGGCGCTTGAGCAGACTGCGTCATTCTGGGCACAATGGATACCGATACCAACAAAGTCACTGTAAGCCTGACCAGGATTGGCTTTGACTTCAGCGGCCTCTGGGGAGTTAGCACCAAAGACGGTCGGAATATCGGTGCTGATGTTTTCTAGAACCGTGTTAGCAGTGGACACTGCACCAACATTACAACCAGCGCGGGTATAAGAAACCCATGGGGCTGGTGTATTGGTATTTGGTGCGGTGATCATATTGTATGGTGCATTGGCAGCGCTGGAAACTGGAGCAGTCCAGTACGTAAACGCTGGTGTCGAACTGCTTGTACCATTAGCATTGAAATAGCGATAACTGTTGCTAATGGGTACTCCGTTGTGAGCACCATACAGACCGGTCAGGCTAGTCAAGATATCGCCTGCGGTGTGCGCAATCAAACCGGTATGATAATTTGAGAGAAGCGTACCATTATTCTTAATGAAGTTTAATAGGTTAGGCATCTGTTCCAGATCAGAAGGAACATTGGGATTATCGCGGGTAAAATGCACATTGTCAAACTGAATAGAAATAACGTGCTTTGCTGTTCCAGTAGGCGAATTCAGCTTACATGCTGTATCATCGAGGCTCCTGGTAGTGGCAGCATTGGCAAATTTACCATTACCGATGAAGAGCGTCAGCAACAATGCTGCGAGCATAACGCCTGCGAAAAGAACACCCCATGATCTTTTCAAGACTTGACTCCTTTTTATTGACGTACAATTTTTATTGACGTGCAACGACAACAATCATTCATAGAAAGAGATATCAAACTCAAATATACTAGAGTATGCCCAAACAATAATATGTTACTATATCTAACTTACCAAGTGTATCATATTTTTATGAAATAAATACTATCTGAATGTTAAGGGTTCATAAAATTAATCTACTCAAAAGAACGATTGATACAAGAAATTTTGTGACGATAACCTCAAGTCTTCCATATACTATAGTGAAATGCGCTGGCAGCAAGTGCTATCTAAGGCTATCTATGTCAATAAAAGTAAAAAGATGAACTATATTACCCTACAGGTGTAAAGAAATGGATATCTGATGATGTTAGCACAAACCAGTACTATTGGATAAACGAGATGGAGATATAGCATAAAATCACAGCAATTATGCCTGGTAAACATTGTATTTAGCTAAAATCTACGCATATTCTGTAGCATTAAAAATGAAAGCTCGTACATAAAAGTAATCATCCGTTCGGTTGATTGCTTTTTGTTTTTTAGCGAGTATACCTGAAGAAGGCGATGTATTTGCCTGCATGTAAAGAGAAAAAGAAGAGCAGAAAGGATGTTCACTATGACTGTCAGTATTGATCCACGTATCTCTTTACTTGAGCCCGCCACATTAGCCTTTCTGAAAAGACTTGAGGCCCAGGGCGGCCCTCCCCTTTATACCTTAACCCCAACTGATGCTCGTAATATCCTTGTCTCAGTTCAAAGAAGTAGCCCTGTTACTCCCTTGCCTGCGGACGTTAAAGATCTGACAATTCCCGGGGGACCAACAGGACAGGTCTCACTGAGGATTGTGCGCCCACAGGGTGTCAGTGGCACGTTACCAGGCATCATCTATTGCCATGGCGGGGGCTGGATTCTGGGTGATAAAGAAACCCATGATCGCCTGATTCGTGAGATCGCCAATGGCGTACAGGCTACCGTCGTATTTGTAGACTATGCCCGTTCTCCTGAAGCTCGCTATCCGGTCGCGATTGAACAGGCCTATACAGCATTGATCTGGGCCGCCGAACAGGGAAATACTGCCGGTATTGATCCAGCACAACTGGCGGTATGTGGTGATAGCGTCGGTGGCAATATGGCCACGATCCTCACCATGCTCGCCAAAGAGCGCCATGGACCAAAGATTACGTTCCAGGTATTGTGTTATCCAGTTACAGACGCAGGCATGAACACGGAATCCTATCGTCGCTACGGCGATGGCTCGCTATGGCTCTCGTCCGAAGCCATGAAATGGTTCTGGGATGCGTATGCGCCAGATGTCGCACTGCGAAAAAACTATAAGCTCTCACCACTACAGGCATCACTTGAACAGTTGCGGGAACTGCCACCAGCCTTGATTATCGTTGATGAAAACGATCCTTTACGCGATGAGGGCGAGGCTTATGCGCATAAATTACAAGAAGCTGGCGTCCGCGTAACCGCCGTGCGCTATATGGGCACCATTCATGATTTCCTGTTACTTAATCCCCTGGCTGAGACACCTGCGACGCGCGGCGCTATCGCGCTGACAATAGCGGCTCTGCGCACAGCTTTTTCTCGGTAATCTTCTCACAATGCCAGACCTGATAATGGTCATCTTCAATGAATGATCATTATCAGGTCTACTCACACGGCACAGTAGCTTCGCTCTATATGACATCAGTTAAGCAGGCCATGCTCAAACACAAAGCGGGTAGCCGCGCTTCTGGACGTGACCTGCAATTTGCTGTAAATATTTGTAAGATACCAGTTTACTGTACGGGCACTAATTACCAGTAAATCGGCAATTTGTGTATTTGTTAAACCCTGCGCGACGAGTCGTATCACTTCAAGCTCACGACGGGTTAATTGATAAGGAAGAATAGAGGCTTGTGTTTCAGGAAAATGGACAATTGGCGGCGTATCTTCCTTGCGATAGGATAACAAATCCCCTTTCTCTATCATGGATAGAAATTGTGGCATCTCCATTTTCTGGCCTTCTTGCCAGGAACGCGCATATTGTGCCATGCCCAGTTTTTGCCGGACACGTTCTACCAGCTCATCATACCTGGTACGCTCAGCCGTATTCATGATCAATGCCGGATCCAGACGCAGTTCCGCTGTTCCCAGGAACTGCGCTGCCTGGATATATTTTGTCTGGATACAGGCCAGTTCCGCCAGTCCAATAAAGTGCCAGCCTGATACGACATCATTGTGCAGCTCATGTGCCAGGATCAAGCCTTCTTGAAATGAATGGAACGCCAGCGGATAGTTCGCTTGCTGCATAGCGATATAGCCAAGCGTATGCAAAGTATTGGCGGTCAGAAGCTTATAGCCTAGATCACGAAATAAGCCAAGTCCTTGCTGTGTGAGCGCCAGCGCTTCAGCAAACTTTTCCTCGTTTGCCAGCAAATAGCCAAGGTTCTGTACCGTCGTGGCTAACAAATACGTATCCTCAAGGAGCTCAGCAATCCGCAAAATTTCTTGATTCATCATGATGGCCTGGGCTAGCTTGTTCTGCTGCATGGCTACTGCAGATAAAAGGGAAAGCGCTTTGGCGATCAAGGCCTGGTCGCCGGTTTGCCGAGCCAGCTTGAGACTCTCATGCGCGCATGTTTCTGCCAGGGTAGTATCACCACGCGTCCAGGCAGTAAAGCCTCGCGTCCGCAATACCTGCGAAAGTTCCCAGATCATTGATGTGGCACGACATAGTTGCTCACATTCATCCAGAAGTTGAGAGGCTCTGGCACTTTCACCCTGCTTCCGCATCAGCATACTGAGACCACACAGAGCATTAATGCGCTCTTCGATGAACTGATCCGAGGTACATAATGCCAGACATTCCTCTAAAGCCGAGCGCGCACTATCCACATTATTTTGATAGAAGGCAAGTTCACCAACCCGTTGCAGAACTTGCGTACGCGTCACCGTCTGCGCCTGAGTGGTAGGAAGCTCTAATGCTGATTGCATCCATCCTCTGCTCTCTTTCCAGTGGCCCCGTAAAAACCAGAAACGCGAGAGGGCCCGGCAGAAACGCAGCAAGAGTTCGCTCTGCTGCTGGTCAAGCAGCCACTGCAATGCCAGGCGAAAATTTCCATGTTCCTTTTCTAACAACCTCAACCATGATATTTGCTGTGCTCCTTTGAGATAGCTTTCGCCTTCTTCTGCCAGGGAAAGATAGTATTCGGCATGAGCCTGCCGACTCGCAGCCAGTTCCCCATGTTCCTGCAAACGTGCAAGTCCATAGGCCTGCATTGTTTCAAGCATGCGCAATCTCGGTATCTCTTCTGTATCCAGTACCTGATAGAGGAGACCACTATCAATAAGGGTCGCAATCGTGTCCATCACCGAGACTGAACTCGCTAACTTGCCCGTTGCGATTGCCTCCACAGCCTTTAATGTACTCCCTTGAGCAAAAATCGAGCAAAGCCGAAAAATATATTGCTCTGTCTCAGTTAAAAGACTATAGCTCCAGTTAAGAGTATTAAGCAGAGTTTGTTGCCGGACAGGATAAGAGGTGATCTTACTGGTTAATAAATCGAGTCGCTGCGGCAGTTCTTTATACATAGTAGGAAGTGGGATAAGTTTGAGCCTGGCAGCCGCCAGTTCAATCGCCAGAGGCAATCCATCCAGATGCGCACAAATACCTGCTACAGCCTGACTATTTTCCGGCGTGAGCTGAAATCCGGGTAAGATTGCCTGTGCCTGACGCAGAAAAAGAGAGATAGCGGGAAAATGAAGCAGTTGCTCTTTTGTCATCTGCTCAACCTGCTCAGCAAAAGCCAGAGGGGCAATGGGATACTGATGCTCTCCTAAGAGATGAAGCACACTACGGCTGGTCACCAACAGGCGCAAGCCAGGACAATAAAGCAGGAGTTGTTCAAGCTCCGGAGCGGCCGCCAGGACATGCTCAAAGTTATCTAATATCAGCAGGCAAGCTTTCTGCTCAAGAAATATTTTTACCTGCTCAAAAAGACTGCGTTCGCTTTGCTCTCTCAACTCCAGCGTGTCGGCAATAGAAGAGAATACGGAATGTGCATCTTGCACCATTGAGAGAGAGACAAAATAAATACCGTGCAAAAATTTGCCGCGAAGTTGTTGCGCAACCTGCAAAGCTACCCGCGTTTTCCCTACACCACCAGGTCCGAGCAGTGTGAGCAGACGCGTATCTGGTTGCTGAATGCGGTTACAAATATCATGCACTTCCTTTTCGCGACCAATAAGCGTCGTCAGGTATGAAGGAACCTTCCAGGTAACCTCAGAGGGTGTCACCATAGCTATGGTGGCACCCTCACTGGAAGATCCTGGGCGCTGTTGTTCTGTCATGCTTTTTCTTATCTCATAGCAAAGACATTTTTGTAAACATGGCTTCATCTACACAGATGGTGATACATCTCGCTCACATGGATGGTGAGCTTCTTAACTAGGATGTCCGAATTCACCTGGATGGTAAGCTTCTATGGTTACAGAAGTGGGATCATTTACGTTCTTTGGCGAAACAACGTGATCTTGACGGTAACTAAGAATGTTGTCTGTTATGGTAAAGACAGCCACTCCACATATGGGGCATGTATAGATTACATTTACTCCCTCCTCGCTTGTCGACGGAGCTGGTGGTACATTTATTTCACCTGGATGATAGGCTCCCGTGTCAAAATGACGTTGTGGATCCTGGTTCGAAGACGAATGATCAGAATGCTTTTCCATGAAAAATTCTCCTCCTTGCCATAAAATATGTCTTTCTCCCATCAAAACAGTTTCCATACATTTAAACGCATAAATATTAACTTTATCGTACATATATATGACGATACTGAGGATCAAACCCTAAATTAGCCTTCTTTAGCCATAGATTCAAAGAGAGTCATGGCCTCATCCGCGGTTGGTATCTTGAGCACATTCTCTTCAGCGAATTCCTGTGCTTGTGGATAGGTCGTCGCTTTTATCCGCTCTGCTGCTGCCACGTTATCATATTTCGTCAGACGAAATATGGATCCTTCTGGACTCAAAAGCAGCCAGTATGCACCTGGTTGGTCAGCATAAGGCATCCCAATACTGCCAGCATTAAGAATGCGTAACTGACCTATCTTCCGCTCAAACTGCATATGGGTATGCCCACAGACAACCATCTGCTGCTCAATACCAGCAAAGATGCTTGCCAGGCGTTCCTCGGGGGTAAGCTGAGTGAAAAGCTCCTCATCGCTACGCGGCGTGGCATGGCAAAATAAGATCTCGCCCAATCCTGTAACACTGAATGTTACATGTTCAGGTAACCGGGCCAGAAAATCTCGCTGCGACCTCGTTAACTGCTGAGCAACCCAGTTAGTTACTGCCTGCCCTTCTGCTGAAATAACCGATCGAATTGGCAGACCATCAAAAACCGTCACAACTTCACGATCGCCATTGCCACTAATAAAGCGAATCCGCTCACCAAACTGCATCAGTCGCTCCAGAACCTGTCCGGGCATAGGGCCGGATACCGTGTCTCCACCAATAACAATCAGGTCCGGTTGCACCTCTTCAAGTTCCTCTAACACAGCATTTAGCGCTGGCAGGTTTCCATGGATATCATAGAGTGCAGCAATCTTCATTCTGAAAACTCCTTTTTGTGCAGTCTCATCAAAACAGAAAACGTATACGTATACGTGTACCGTACCAGAAAAATAAGGTCCCGTGAAAGATGTTTTCTATGCTCATAGCATAGTTTACCTGTTCATATCACTGATATGAGAGATCGAGACCGGATAAAAATGATCATGATCTTACTTTATAGAAACACAACTGAACAGGTATAACATTTACTACCTTTTCTAAATACTCAAAGTTGCCCCGGATAGAAAATCCTATGCATAGCTAATTTACACTAGAAACTTTATAAGAAATAAGTTAATATTGTCTCAAGACGGTAAATTAATAGAATTAAACAAATAAATCACAACACAAAGAAGATCATTAAACTTCAAGCAGGCATGATCCATAGCCTTGAGTTCAAACTCAGCACTATGGATCACGCCTGTTGCCATTCCTTGACAATCGACGTATAAGATTCTATATCGTACCGTAAGGTACGTTACTTTAAAGAAGAAAGGAGCAGCTATGGAACGCAAACCCAACACCCGTGTTCAACAGACACGCGAACGGCTCAGAAATGCCGCCCATCGTCTGTTTCTTCAGCAAGGTTATCTTGGAACAAGTACCGATGCAATTCTAGCGGAGGCAGGCGTTTCCTCGAAGGAGACGCTCTATCGTCACTATGCGACGAAAGAAGAACTTTTTGTAGATGTCTTGAGTCACCTGACACTAAAGCAACCAGGCTTTGCAGCACAGTTTTCAACCCTGCCAACTGCACAGGATCTCCCGGCGCTGCGTCAGGCGCTTACCCGCTTTGCTCATGAGATCCTGATCATGATGAGCCAACCTGATTATCTGGCCATGTTACGGATCATTATTGCCGAACAGCCGCGCTTCCCACAACTTGGTGCCATGTTTTTCTCGACCGTACCACAGCGTGGTATCGCTATTATTATGGACCTGTTACAAGGTGCCCGAGAGCAACAGATAATCGCTGAAGTTGACTTTGATGCGCTAGCTCGCGCACTGCTTGGTGGGCTATTAACGTATGCGCTCACCAGTCTGGTATTCACAGGTGAGCAGGCGCAGCCGCCAGGTCTGGACCGTGCGGATGCGCTGGTTGAGATCGTCATGCGTGCCTTAACACCACCATAGCTATGTTTCTGTCTTTTCCTACGTTTCTACCTTTTCAAGGAGGAAAAAAAATGTTTGCTAATCGCATACGCTACTTTAATAAGTACGTTTTTAATCGCGTGATGCTGAAGTTTGCTGGCTCTTCACGCAGCCAGTTCGCGGTTGTTCGCCATGTAGGACGACGTAGTGGTAAGGCTTATGAGACACCAATCATTGTCTTAGCGCAAGGCGATGCTTTTGTCATCGCCTTAACCTATGGACCCAAAGTAGATTGGTACCGCAATCTTGTGACAGCCGAACATGGGACGCTGCTCTGGCAAAAGAAGACATATGAAATCGGGAAACCAGAGTCACTGGATCAAGCTGTCGCTTTGCCGCTGTTTCCTGCCTTTGAACGCTTCATCTTGCAGCGATCGGGTGTACAGGATTTTGTACGCGTAAAATCCAGCATCGCTCTGCCCACCAGTGCTTAACGCGCTAAAATGCTATTGGAATAGGATTTTCTGGGCTCGATTCTGGACTAAACGCGGTTCAGTATTGAGCTCAGATGTCAAAACACTATAGCGATCTTCCTATTTATGAGGTAGAATAGAAAAAAGCATATAAAACTGCTTATTCTATTGAAAACATGTCTTCATCACCTCACAAAACCAGGAAGGATTCCTCATGCCAGCAGTATTGCCATTTGAACAACGTTATGGCCCCTGGGCATTGGTTACGGGAGCCGCCTCTGGCCTGGGCAAAGAATGTACGAATCAGCTTGCCGCACGCCAGCTTAACATTCTGGCCGTTGATGTTAATGCCGAAAAATTGCAAGAACAGGTACTCTTTTTGCAACAAGCCTATAACGTGCAAGCCAGAGCTCTAGTCGTGGATCTGTCTGACCCCACGTTTCTTACCGAAGTCAAACAAGCAACCAGTAATCTGGAAATAGGACTTGTCGCCAATATCGCAGGACTCTCTTCTGTCGGTCCCTTGCTGGATGTGGCATTGGAGACGCTTCAACGTCAGATTATGATTAATTGTCTGGCTCCATTGAAATTATCTCATCACTTCGGACGCTTGATGAGGGAACGCGGCCATGGCGGCATCATCTTCTTCTCATCGGCATCGGCATTACAGGGTACCGCCCTCGTGACAAACTATGCCGCCACTAAAGCCTACAATTTGATCCTCGCCGAAGGCTTATGGGATGAATTACGTGGCGCGGGAATCGATGTACTCGGCTTTGCCCCAGGAGCAACTAATACCCCTGGCTTCCATCATGCCCAGCCACACTATAAGGAAATCCCCATGCCTTATATGGAGGCAGGCCCAACAATCACAGAAGCCATCAATGCCCTTGGCACGACACCCAGTAAAATCGCCGGGAAATCCAATCGAGCAGCCGCATTCCTGACTTCACGCCTGCTACCACGCAAGCAAGCAATCAAAATATTTGGCGACAACATGAGGAAATTATATCCCCAACATACCCCGTAGCGGCAGTTGGAGGATAAGTTCTTCTGTCTCCTGTCCACGTCCACTGGCAAAATCGCGGTTTTCACCAACTCTGATAAAGCCACATTTTTCTAGTACGCGCAGGGATGCTATGTTGTCTTTAGCAGCACGCGCATAAATAGGGCGCACCGTATAATGCAGAAGGAACGCAGTCAGTCCTCTGGTGGCAACCCCTTTGCCCCAGTAGGACTTACCAATCCAGTAAGTCACTTCTGGTTTTCCTGGCTCTTTGTCCTGGTAGCTTGAAACATAACCAGCTACCTCGCCATCAATGAATAGCAAATATACAATGTATGGCACCAGTCAGGTCAAAATCTGTAAGAAAGCATGAAATATTGACCCGATAGAACTTGTTTCTTGACCTTGTGGTGTGCAATTAGTAGAATAGCTATAGATCTATGACAGATAGATATTGACGAGGTTGTCTATGGCACAAAATAGAGGAGGCACAAGTTGCCAGATGTTCGGGTATTAAATAGGAAAGTAAGTTCATATGGCCTCATTGCGGCTGCAATTATTGCGTTTGCTGTTGGCTTACGCATCTTGCTGGTCGTCTTACATTGGCCTCCTACCAATAGCGACGAAGGGATTATGGCGATCATTACCAATGATATCGCCTACAAGGGAAAATTCCCCCTGATGTTCTATGGGCAGGACTATATGGGTATCCTGGAAGCTTACCTGGGTGCCATCTTTTATCACCTCACCGGCGGCCCATCTATTACGGCATTACGACTGGGAGTTATTTTACTGATCGGTCTTTTCTTTTATGTTATCTATAAACTTACCAGCGTAATCTATTCCAGGAAAATGGCTCTGGTGACTATTGCTATGATGAGTGTCGGCTCTATTCCTTATTTGAGTCGCCAGACCCTGGGCACGGGCGGATCCGCTGAAACGTTACTGTTTGGTTCGCTCTCTTTTCTCATTGCGACCTTGCTCTCGCTCTCCTACCAACCACAGGCCCCCCTGCGCACCAGACTTAAACGTCTGACAGGATACATGCTGTTTGGGATTGTCGTAGGACTCGGCATCTGGAGCGATATGGTTGGACTGCCTCTTTATGCCATGTCAACACTACTGCTTGTCATCATCTGTTGGCGTGAGATCTTCATCTGGGGTGGCTGGTTTGCAGGACTATTAGGAGGGGCAATTGGTTTACTGCCAAGCATTAGCTATGCGATCATCAATAATACCAACCCTTTAAATACCTTGTTTGGCATGGCTGGTAGTACACCTCGCAACGCTCCCGCGGAACAATTAACGCTCTGGCATAAGATCGTCGAAACCTTTCAGGTCAGCCTGCCAACCGCGACCAGTTCTCCTTTTTGTCCGGTGATTGAGTATCCTTTTATGGGCGATAATACGCGTCGCTCTTTGAGTTGTGGCATCATCCAATCCAGTTGGAGTATCGGCTATATTCTCTTGATTATCGCGTCCGTAACTATCACTATACTGCTCCTCAAAAAGCTCAGGCACAACCAGGAAGGCTTGAGTGACGAAGAAGTACGTAGAACACGGACCATCTGTGTAGCTCGCCTGTGTATGCTTGGCGCTGGCATTCTGGCCATAGTTACCTATATTAATAGTTCAGGTCCCATTGATCAACCGGGCTATCACGCACGCTATATTGTTAGCCTGGTGGCAATTACTCCAGTCATTCTGGCACCATTGTGGCAGGCAGCCTGGCACCTTCGCCCCGAACTCTCATGGGCCAGATTCCGATTGTATGCCAGCCGCTTCATTCTTGCAGCGCTTGCAGTCATTTTGATCGCAGGAACATGTATTGCCTTCATCGAAGTTCCCAGAGCACAGGCTGCCAGTAATCGGCGTCAACACCTGATCCAACAACTCGAAGCATTACATGTCTCCTACCTCTTCACCGATCACTGGACCTGTTACAGCCTGATTGCAGCGACGATAAACACCAAACATCCAATTATGTGCTCAACAATCGGTGGCGATTATGTGCCCGGTCAGACATATAAAAATCTGACTGATGCCAGTAAGGGCATCAGTGACAATCATAAACGCATCCAGGCATTTGAAGATGCGGTCAATAAATCTAGCCGACCTCCCTTTATGTGCGCGACAGATCTGAGCCTGACCACACAAAAATATAACTGTTTGCCAGCGCTCAAAGCCTGGG
This sequence comes from Dictyobacter vulcani, assembly GCF_008974265.1. Taxonomy (GTDB): domain Bacteria; phylum Chloroflexota; class Ktedonobacteria; order Ktedonobacterales; family Ktedonobacteraceae; genus Dictyobacter; species Dictyobacter vulcani. Next base: position 512,114 of record NZ_BKZW01000003.1, on the reverse strand, counting down.
TCAAAATCATCAATGACTCGGGTGGCAACTACTTTGTCCCACATAAATTAGATGGATATGTCCTCTATCGATCCGAAAAGAGGCCACCAAAGCATTAAAAACACCTTTCACCCGAGCAAACAAGCACCTGTACCATGGTAATTTACAGTACAGGTGCTTGTTTTTTTGAAAACTGTAGGCCGTTGTTATACCATAATAATTATTACATCTTTAAGGCACGCGCTTGAAACAGGAAAATCAAGGTGCGAGATATCAGATCAGGAGACGCTCAGCATGTTTAAACTTCCTAATGGCAAACCCATCGATGATGGGATGCTAGAGATTGCATTATCAACTACAGACGAGTCTACCGCTTACTTGAATATCGAAACCGGGGCCATTGTCTACTTTACAGACGACGAAGAAATTGCAGCACAACAAAATCAAGGGGTCACATTAGATGATGTAATCGGCAATGATTCATATGTACTGATTAAGCCGATTTCTTCCCGTGAATCATACTCATGGATGGAAGATTTTATCAACGAGATTGTAGAACCCGGGGATACACAGGCAGCAGAAAAACTGTCGATCGCAATACGGGGGAAAGGAGCATTTCGGCGTTTTAAAGATGTGCTCCGTATGGTTGATGAACAGTGGCTAAAAGCCTGGTATACCTGGGAAGAAGAGCAGCGCAATAGATCAATACAACAATGGATTGATGATGTGGCGACCCAAAATGCCTGAAGAGCATTTTAAGCTCACCTTCTTGTGGTAATATCCTTCTAACAAACATGAAAAGCATACTATAATGCGATATCAGCACCACCTCACCAACAACGGTCATGATATCGCTAGATTGTGTTGGCAAAATGATAGAAGAAATTAGAATTGATTCTCGTCCTGATGAAACCAGTAAGGTGCGTTGTGCATGGGCCCAGACCCATGAGTTGTTCTTTCCTTATCACGATGAAGAATGGGGCGTGCCGGTTCATGATGACCGCTTGCTGTTTGAGATGCTCAATCTAGAAGGGGCACAGGCCGGATTAAGCTGGCTTACGGTGCTCAAGAAACGCGAGAATTATCGTCGCGCTTTCGATGATTTTGTCGCTGAAAAGATTGTACACTACGATGACGAAAAAAAAGCCCACCTTCTGGCCAACGAAGGCATCATTCGTAATCGCCTCAAAATAAATGCCGTCATTGAAAACGCCAGCGCTTTTCTAGCGGTCCAACGTGAGTTTGGTAGCTTCGATAGCTACATCTGGCAGTTCGTCGATGGGCAACCCCTGGTCGATGCACAGCAACAGGATGCGGTTGCCAGAAGTGTAGTGATGAGCAAGGACTTAAAAAAACGTGGCTTCAGATTCGTTGGTGCCACGATTTGCTATGCCTTTATGCAAGCAATTGGCATGGTCAATGATCACTCCCCTGAATGCTTTCGAGCCCGGATGATTTCACAGCAATAACGCATGCTCTCTGTTAGCACTTGCTTGCCATGCTTTCCGCGAATCTCTCCATCCCGATTTTCGCGCCTTAGGCACTCAAAAAGGTTTAGTATGTTGTGAAAAGGATGTGCTGAGCACATCCTTTTCACAACATACTAAATGAGATATGGCGCTTTAGTGCCCCAGTACGCACAAGAGCTTATCTTCTAGAGAGATATTTCCAGCTAATCTTGCGATATATATTAAAGAAGAGTATTGTTATAATATAATCATAAAAGATTGGTATTGAAGGAATACAATGAATTGGTTTTTACGTATCTGGGGCAAACAACGTTTTAAAGCCTTGATTATAATCACCCTTTTCTATCTTCTGGTGATTGATGTCTTGTTGCTCAGTAATACTATTTCTCCTCAACGTGAAGGAATATTGGCCCTGGCTAACATCTTTGCCCCCTACCTGTTCGTTCCACTGCTATTACTGCTACCATTTTTGCTCTGGCGCTTTACAGCCATCTTAAGGGTTGTATTTGTGTTTGGCCTGGTTCTTTTTAGTCTCTGGTGCCCTCCCCGCTTTAGCGGACCGAGCACGGATCAAACGGCGGGTGCTCAACAGGTGCGCGCGCTTACCTGGAATTTCCGTGGGCGTAACAGGCGCGATGGCTATTTGCGCGGTATCATTAATCTAAAGGATCCAAACATCGTTGCCTTGCAGGAGGCCGATGCGAACGGACTAGATCTGGCCACGGACATCCAGCAAAAGTATCCATATCATTTGTATCAACAGGACGAAGTACCACCAGGAGAGGCGTTGCTAAGCCAGTATCCTATTCTGGAACATGGCATACTTCAGGCACCCGATGATTCGCGCGCGGTCTGGGACATTCCACGCGTCATGTGGGCACGACTAGATCTGGGGAATGGAAAAACCCTTATCGTCGTGAATGCCCATCCGATCTCGGCGGTGCAGACCGTTTATAACTGCCTTTATTGTCCACAACGCCGCGATAATCAGATCAAAGAACTCCAGCAGTTTTTACAACCGCTGCTCAAACACAATGAGCGCTTGCTCTTGCTGGGTGATATGAATACCAGTGAACGCGAACAAGCCTATCAGGATCTCTCTATGGGAATGCAGGATACTCAGACAACAGTCGGGACCGGCACTGGATATTCCTGGGGAATGCGTGTCCTTAATCAGGTCTGGGCTGTGTTTCGTATTGACTACATTTTTGCAAGCCCCACGGTCAAACCACTCAAACTTGATACCGATTGCACGGCCCGTGGCAGCCAGCACTGCATTTTGATTGGTACATTCTCTGTCTGAATAATAGAAGATGACACAAAAGATCTGCTTGAGGCGTCTTCTCTTCATACATTAGTATGACATAATGACTATAAGATGGAGCATGGTATGAAACTGGGATACGCCTGTATTAATCTTTCAATGGCCAACACGTTCCGCACATTACGGCTGGCGACGCTACGTACGCAGGGATTGCCATATTTGCAGACGCTGGTAGATGCAAATATGGCTTTACTTGCGGCTATCTTGCGCTGGAATCGCGAGCATGACATCATGATGTATCGCCTCTCTTCTGACCTCATACCATTTGGTTCACATGCTGAGGTTGAGCTTACAAAAATTGCATTCCCTTTACAGGATGAAATCAAGAGCCTGACGCAAGGAATGCGGTTATCTACCCATCCAGGTCAATTTACGCTGCCTTCTGCCGCGGGTGAGATCTGGGAGAGAAGCATTAAGGATCTACAATACCACTGCTATCTAATGGATATTCTGGGCATCGATGGAGATATCGTTTTACATGGTGGCGGAGTCTATGGGGATCGGAGCGCGACCGCGGAGCGTATTCAGCGTAATTTGCTCTCGCTACCAGTTGAGAGCCAGCGGCGCATCCGCCTGGAGAATGATGAGCGCTCCTGGTCAGTCCTTGATCTCTTGCCAATCTGCGAGAAAACAGGCGTACCACTGATTGTTGATTCGTTACATCATCAGATCAATGGCAATACTCCACTGACGGATCTCCCCTGGACCAGCATTTTCGCCACCTGGCGGGATCGCAAGCCCAAGTTGCACTATTCCGAACAGGATCCCGCCAAACGTTCAGGCGCACATAGTATGTATGTCGATGTCAACGCCTTTATCACATTTCTTGCCAGCGTATCTGGATGCGCTTATGATGTCATGCTTGAATGCAAAGGCAAAGAACAGACGCTTCTCAAGCTACGCCAGGAACTCGCAGCCATCACAACTGCTGGCCCACCTGAAATCGCCCGTCTGATCAACGAAAAAAAGATCGAAGGCTTCTCTGTGAGGTCGATCTGAACTTTATCCAGAGTGAATATATTCACAATCACAGCGAGATCCGGTTCATAGCGTGGGAACATAGGTAGAGGTATGCTTATGAGGTGATAAGACAGACAGGTACATTCCCACGAAAAGGATGAGGTAATGAACGCTAGCCCGTATCTCAATGATAACGCTCTTGTGCTACCGGCAGATGGACATCTCCAGGCCCTGGTCTTTTTTCCTTTGCAGGTGCTGATAACATATCTCTGGCCAGTACCTGCTACTTTCGCTCGACATAAAGAGCATGCTCGATGGAGTATCCTGACTGTTTGGCTCGGCTGCTTCGCATTGACGACCGGCCTGGGCGCCTGCATCTGGGGACGGTTGCCTGCGTTAAACCAGGGTCTCAAGGACATAAGCTTCAATCATCTGATTCCACAGCCCCTGGCACCTGCAGTGGTGATAACGCTGACGCTGCTGGCCCCTTTATTGATCCTGGGTTGGACTCTGGCCCTGCATTTCCTTGCCCATACGCAACAGGGCCGAGGCAGCTACCATACACAGTTGTACAGTGTACTGGTCATTGCTACGCCTCCTGTTCTACTGCTGATTGCCACCACACTGTTGCTCTCGATTGCTCCAAACATGGCAACACAGCTACGCCTTCCGCTAACTGCCATGGCCATACTCCTGACACTATACAGTTTCCTGCTCTGCTTACCTTCACTGATGGGCGTGCAGCAATTGAGTCGTGGCAAGGCTATCATCTGTCTGGTCACCGTTCTGACCGTAGCGTTACTCCTGGTTTTCTTCACTGATCTATTTTCGAGCCATAATACTTCTGACGGAGGAGGTGGGGGGCGCAGCTTTAAAAAACCAAAGAACTGGCATGCCAGATATTGTCCACACTGTGGCTTCTCGCTACAGGTATATGATCGACTCCACGATACACCCACCCACATCTGTCCCAGGTGCGGCCAACCACTTTCCTGATCAATGCCGCATCGGTCTTATGTTCAGGCAATACATTATTATTCTAGCTTTATCATCAGAAGAATTTTTTCGTTCTGGAAAGATTTTATTGCTAAAACATTTATTTTATAAATCGAATTATGCAATGATAACGTATTAAAATTAAGACCATTTTTGGTGTTTTTGCAGATATCTATATCAAATACTATTGTCAAGATAGATAATAGAGAATAGGGGCTCCCTTGTTGACAGATCATGCTGATGCCGCTGCATCAATCTCTGCCAATCCTGCACCTGATGTCTCAGTTGTCAGGCAGCGAGTTATTGCTGGCATATTAGACTTTCTCTGTCTGAATATTCTGGCCTTGATTGTTAATACGACTTTTGGCGTTGTACGTATCATAAGTGGTACATTACCGCAAGCCGGACAAACTGGTTGGTATCCATATACGGCTACGACAAGCGTTGATTGGTGGTGGCTCGCGTTGCTTGCCTTTAGCTACTTTTTTGTGCTGGAAACTCTCTTCAGTACAACTATTGGCAAAACGGGCCTGGGATTATATGTAATTCCGGCGGCTAACGAGCGAAAAAGCTGGCGTATCACGCCCTGGCAGGCATTTCTACGCAATATCTTACGTCCCATAGAAGCTCTTCAGCTCTTCTATGCGCTTGGCGCAGGTTTACTGACGCTCATTTGTATCGAACGCACAAAACAGCATCAGCACTTAGGTGATCTGCTGGCACACACTCTCGTGGTCGATAAGAAGTCTCTCCCCAACCCACCTTATCCGGCTTCTCAACCACATCTACGCACAGCCATCCTGCTGGTCGTCCTGGCTAGCTTGCTTGCAGGTTGCAGTGCTTTCTATTACTATGGTCGCCCACCGCTGGTCATTGAGAGCCTGTACAATACGCACCAACTATTGGGTAGCAACATCCAATCCTATCAACTCGGCACTCCCGCCTGGGGTACCGATAAAAATAACAGAAGTATCGTCACTTATCCTATTCAATTCAAGGAGATTTATCACGGAAAAATGCAAACCTGTGATGGCAAGTTGACATTACACTGGGAAAACTTCCCTTCAGGATGGACCAGCGACGGCGGTTATAGCCACTGCACACCATAAACGTACCTGTAAGGCCCACTCCCCCTTACAGGTACGTCTTACCAGTGGTGATATTTCAACGAGTTAGCCGGGATAGCTATCCTGTTGTCAGTTCTGTAGATACAGCAATGCTGATGACAGGATAGCGAGCATCTACCAACGCTTGCTCTACCTCTTGAAAATTGACCAGTTCAGGATCATAACGCACTGAGATCTTTTTTGTGGCGAGATCGCTACTGAGCACCTCAACACCAGGAAAAGATTGTAATACTCTGGTGATATTACCCACACATCCATTACAATTCATCTTCCCCATCATCAAACAACATATCTGTATCATCTTACGCTCCTTTTCATCTCCTACTCATACAATAATAATTTTACCGGTCAGACCAAAAATCTCCGCGAGCACCCTGGATACAATGTTTCAGGCAAAGAATCAGTATTAATTTATCAAGATCAATATGTGTATACTCATGTATTTTATGCTATACTCATTCCAGAAGTATAAAATAGTATGCCTCTACTGTGTCTCTGTAAAAACTTTTCTTTACACTGGTGATGCTGGATCAGGCACATTGGCGCTGCGCTAGCGTCTGAAAGTCTGGCTTGTTTTCAGGAGAATGACATATGATTACCGTGATCCAACAAAATTATCTACTCAAAGGATCCGTCTTCGGGGCTCGTGGGGATTCTTGCTCCTGCAATCCTTGCGACTGTAATCCTTGTAAATGTGCGGACGGCGTCAATGGAGGGACTGGACCCAACTATCCGTTCTGGCGCGTCAACGGTTATTATATCGAGGCTGGAACAATTCAGGATCTGGATGTCTCAAAATTGACCATTATGAGCATGACACAGCCGGTCTATGCCAATAACAATGAACTCTGGCAAGAGGTATTTCTCATTGATGCCAGAGCTACAACTGAACAAAGTACGGCATTACTGAGTATATTTGAACACCATTTAGATAGTGTTCCGGCAGAAGTGGCTCCTCTTCCCCACACACAACGAGCAATCTATAAGGCTCAACTTGCGTATCTGCCTGCCGAAAAAGGAAATCCAACCTTCCATGCAATATTCACCCCTGCTCAAACATCTTTATTACGAGCAGCCAGCGATCCAGAAGCATATCAAGCCCGCTCATGGAGCTATGATGGGCCAATGGCGCTAAGAAATACCTTTGTCTTTAAAAAATAGCAAGCTCGATCTCTACAATAAAAGAGGCTGGACACATACGTGGTCCAGCCTCTTTTACTCTTTCATACGCGGTATTTTTACTTCTTCTTTGTAACTCACACAAAAACGGATATCTACAAAGAGCGAACATTCCCCCTTGACTTCAAGTCCACTTGAACGTGTACACTTGCTACCAGACCACTACCATTATGGTCGACACTAACCTATACCTACCAACTCTTTCTTTTGGACAGAGCGCGAAAGGAATATATCTATGCGTATCCTGGCTATTTCTGGCAGTTTGCGTACCAGTTCAACTAATACCAGACTTGTGCGTGCGATCATCAAACTGGCACCCGCAACGATGGATTTCACACTTTATGAAGGTCTGGGAGATCTCCCTCATTTCTCTCCAGATATTGATGATGACAAATCGCCTGCGGCGGTACAAACATTCCGGCAATTGCTGACCGATGCAGATGGGGTACTGATCTGTACTCCTGAATATGCCTTCGGGGTTCCTGGTGTGCTGAAGAATGCGCTCGACTGGACTGTTTCTAGCGGCGATTTCTCGGGCAAGCCGGTCGTGGCCATCAGTGCATCTCCACTATGGGGAGGAGGAGATAAAGCCCATGCATCGCTGATGCTGACCCTGCAAGCTTTAGGCGCAAATGTTCCCGAAGCAGGTACACTCTCCATCCCTCATATCAACAAGAAACTGGATCCTGCTGGTGAGCTTGTGGATGCTGAAGTCACACAAAAATTGATCACGGTTCTTGAGGCTCTGGCACAGACTATTGAGCATCTTTAAGCTCATACTTATATTCAATCACTCCATCTTCTTACTATGAAAAAAAGATAATAAAAGTTCTCCAATCGTACAATCTACATTGGAGAACTTTTATCGTTGAAAGAAGTTAACTTACAATTATTCGCCTGTTAAAAATGGTGTAAAACCTGTTGCTAGCAACATATGTTACAAAAAATATATGTTACAATAGGTAAAGAGACACACAGTGTTCTTCTTTGTGCGTATCACAAACAGTTTGGTAAGTAGATAAAGCATGGCCGTCTCGTTGTAATTGTGAAAAAGGAGTTTGCTCTTATGGAATGGGCAGTGACCGTTGCGGCATTTCTCGCATCAGCCGTAGAATTTGTCGAAGCCTTTACGATTGTTCTGGTCGTTGGCATCACGATAAACTGGCGTAGTGCGATGATTGGCGCCCTGGCGGCAGCCGTGGCCCTGGCTGTTATTGTAGCAGTCTTTGGTACGGCGATTGTTTATTATGTTCCCATCGAGCTTTTACGCTTGATCGTTGGATTTATTCTTATTCTCTTTGGTTTAAAATGGCTCAAAAAAGCTATTCTGCGCTATAGCGGTCTGAAAGCACTCCATGATGAGGAAGCTATTTTTGAGGAGACGATGGCGGAGATGCGTGCGCGTGGTGAAGATATCACCCAGATTCAACCGACAGCGGTGGCGCTCTCATTCAAATCTGTCTTGCTTGAAGGACTGGAAGTCGCCTTCATCGTGATTACGTTTGGCAGTAATGCCACCTCATCTCATAGTGGTATCGGTGGTATCGCCTCAGCTGCGATCGGCGCTATCGTGGCAGGCATCCTGGTAATCATATTGGGAGCACTGGTACGCGCCCCACTCAAACAGGTGCCTGAAAACACGCTGAAGTTTGTGGTTGGCATTATGCTCACATCATTTGGTACCTTCTGGATGATCGAAGGCTTTAAGGTTGACTGGCCTTTTGCGGATGCATTCATTCCTATTCTTGCTGCCATCTATCTACTGGCCTCATTTGTGCTGGTTACATGGCTGAAAAGCCAGAAGCGCTCAATCGCAGCATCAGCCGTTGGTAGTTTGGAAGAATAAATAGGAAAAGAAAGGGAGCGTATTTGCTGATGAAACCTCTAAAAGCGGTCTATAATTTCATCGTTGGGGATATGATTATTCTCATTGGTAGCTTACTAGTGTTTCTCTTACTGGCCCTGATCAATAATGTGGCCTCACTGACACCGATCCGACCTTATTCGGGAGCCATTCTGATCGTGGTCATCCTGGTCGTACTGAGCTTGACGCTTGGTCGAGAACTGCGTGGCAGAAAATAAGTCCGAGTCCTGCTCGCGGACGAAAGAGGGACCATCTATAGCTCTATACAGGCTACTAGATGGTCCCTCTTTCTTTTCGGTTCAAGTAAAAATAGCTGCATCTATCCAGTTAGATTGGCAGTCACTATTCAACTTTTGTGTGGATGGCTCCGCTCGGTACGGCGGGGATGAAGTTGTTTATTCTCCTGAGTGAACAGGGTTGTTTGCGACTCATCATCCTCTTGCTTAAGAAAAACCTTTTCCTCAAACTCTTCAAGCATTTTTGCGCAGCGCTCGATACGTTGTTGCGCGATCTCTCGTCGGGCCGCCCCAAACCAGTCACGCTCGACCACACGATCATACCAGCGACGGATCTTATCGAGCTCTTGTCCAATCTCTTCCGCTTCTGCGTAGGTGAAATTCTGACGAAAGGTTTCAAACTCAATCTCTTTGCTGAAATTCACATCGCAATTCTCAATGATCTCATCATATTGCAGATTACTCTGAGCAATGAAACCATCAACGATTTTATTTTCTTCTTCCTGAGGTAGTTCATTCAGGGGCAACAAGTGGTAAGTTCCTCCCTGCTCTGTGATCCGTTCAGTAATCTTCTGTAGCATTGTACGCAGTGTCGCTATTTCAGGAAAAATACAGACACTTTGTTGCAAGTAGAGCGCGCCCATTTTCTTCAGCTCGCGCCAGATACCTACACGGATTCCCGATGGCTGGCTTGGCACCTGATAAATTAAAAGAAGATAACGACGAAGGTCCATCTATTATGCCTCATCCTTTGATGATTGGTTGTTCTCATCTTCCAGTCTAATAATAGTACAAGAGACAATCGACCGCGAGGGTCGAAACTACTCTTTGGGTAGGGTGTGCTCTATGGCGTCTAACTCCTGGAGCCAGAGGGCGCTGCTGGCATCGCTGGGCATACGCCAGTCGCCACGTGGTGAGAGGGCGACCGATCCTACTTTTGGTCCATCAGGCATGGCTGAACGTTTGAATTGAGCAGCAAAGAAGCGCTGATAAAACAGGCGCAACCAGCGAAGCAGTTCAGCAGGCGTATGGTGTCCCGCGAAGACCTGGCAGGCCAGCCAGTAGATTTTGCGTGGCGTAAATGAATGGCGTACGGTATAAAAGAGGAAGAAATCATGCAGGACATAGGGTCCGATGGTGACTTCGGTCTCTTGCAGGATCGCCTCATTTTCACCCAATGGCAACAATTCAGGACTGATCGGGGTGGCACAAATATCCTGTAATACATCCGAGGTCTGACCACTGTAGACGCTTTCGGCGCACCATTCGATCAAATAGCGCACCAGGGTCTTAGGCACGCCGGAATTGACATGATACATGGACATATGGTCGGCATTGTATGTACACCAGCCGAGCGCTAGCTCTGAGAGATCTCCGGTTCCAACCATAAATCCACCAATCTGATTGGCCACATCCATCAGGATCTGGGTGCGTTCTCTGGCCTGAGCATTTTCATAGGTGATGTCATGGTCATTGCTGTCATGTCCGATGTCCCGGAAGTGTTGCAGTACGGCTTCGCGGATCGGGATCTCCTTCAGGGTGATACCCAGCGCCTTCGCCAGTAGTTCGGCGTTATTCCGCGTGCGTTTGCTGGTGCCAAAACCCGGCATGGTAATTGCCACAATACCTTCGAGCGGCAAAGACAACATCTCAAAGGCTTGCTGCGTAACCAGCAGGCCCAGCGTTGAATCCAGACCTCCGGAGAGTCCAAGGGTGATATGCCTGACACCGGTATGCTTGAGTCGTTTGGCCAGTCCAATGGCCTGCAATTGGAAGATCTCCTGACAATGATTGGCTCGCTGGTTTGGATCTGCTGGAACAAAAGGGGTTGGCGTCAGGTCGGGACGGATCAGCGCGTTCTGCTCGCTGGTCCGTGTCGAAACAGGCATCTCAAATTGAATAGTTCGGTATGTCCGGGACGGCCGGGCCGCTGAGAAACTACTATTGCGTAAGCGTTCATGTGTCATGCGTTGTACATCGACATCAGCAACCGCCATCTGGGTCGAGAAATGGAAACGCTCGGTCTCGGCCAGCATCTTGCCGTTTTCGCTGATAAAGGCATGGCCCGAAAAAATAACATCGGTTGTTGACTCACCGGGACCTGCGCCAGCATAGAGATAGGCCGCCAGACAGCGTGCAGATTGTTGCTGCACCAATGACAGACGGTATGGAGCCTTACCCAGAACTTCATCACTGGCCGAAGGATTGAGCAGGACCGTGGCACCGGCCTGGGCCTGATCACCACTGGGAGGTTGAACTGCCCACAGATCCTCACAGATCTCGATACCCAGCACACAGCCAGGAAAATTAGTGGCCGCGAACAGTAGATCCGTCCCGAAAGGAATGACCTTTCCACCCAGCTGCACAACATCTACAGAGCTATTCCTGGATGAGGTAAACCAGCGCTCTTCGTAGTATTCGTTGGTATTGGGCAGATATGTTTTCGGCACGATACCCAGTACCGCTCCTGCGTTGACATAGGCGGCACAATTATACAGTTTGCCACCAATTTCTACAGGCAGGCCAACTACAGCGGCCACGTTAGCCTCTCCTGCTACCCGTGCAATCGTGAGCAAAGCCTCAATGGCCTGCTGCTGCAACGCTGCCTGATAAAACAAATCAGCGCAGGTATATCCGGTAATGGAAAGTTCAGGAAAGAGCGCCAACTGACATCCCCTGGCCGCGGCATCATGCAAAGCATCACTAATAGCCCGGGTATTATAGGGAACATTTGCCACCTGCAACTCTGGTGCGACCACCGCGACCCGCAGAAAACCTAGCGAAGCTGGGGAGATTATATCTTGACTCACACTTATTCCTCTTCTTTGTTGATCTGGCCAGTTACCCATCTGCTTTCTATCTCGCGCCCGTCCAGGCCTTGATTGGCTCAAAGACTGGAAAACACGCACCTCCCACCCGTTCCGGCTAAAGTAGTTTTGAGTATACCATATTTGGGCTCCTCGACCATAAAATCATCCTGAAATGCTCACAGGGCTATTCCATTTTCAGGTAACAGTCGCGTTGAGATCAGAATCAAACAATTTTTCTATATGTGGGATGTGTCAGGTGTGCGGCCGCGGCCGCACACCTGACACATCCCACATATCCTAATCTGGCGCCGCAGGCGCCAAAAAGAAAAATCACATAGCTCTGGAAAGCTCATCCATCATCTATACTATGCAAGCATATGCATGTTATAATAGCTTTGTATTTGATGTGTCTTTAGTGTAGTAAACAGAGAAAATTTTATCATGAATCAGCATTTTGAGTTGCTTATCACAACAGCACTGCTTTTGCCGATGCTCGGAAGTACAATCCTTTTTTCCATTTTAACTGTCGGCCTCCTATTTGCACGCGCCAGAATCTACCCTTACCCACTCTATAAACCAATGCTGCTCAACCTTTTTCTGGCCTGGATTCCTATCGTTTGCGTCAGCATCGCCCTCTTTTTCTTTTTAACTTCCGTGACCTCACAACTCTGGCTCGTCATCCTGCTCCTATGTATCTGGTTCGTCTTCTTTCCCAATTCAACGTACCTGGTCACGGAGTTCCACCATCTCAAGGAAGAAGTCAACACAGTCCCTTTCTGGTTTGATACCATTGTCATTCTGTCCCTCGCTCTCTGCGGCGTGCTGCTAGGAGGCTTTTCACTGCTCCTGATTCATCGCATGCTGGACCTCTCTGTACCGCCAGTCTTTAGCTGGCTACTGATCATCATCTACCTCTTCGTTTCAAACGTAGGTATCTACATCGGGCGCTTCCTACGCTTCAATAGCTGGGATGTGCTGACCAACCCGCTGGGACTGGTCAAAAACGTACTGGGTGTGCTCAAAGATCGACAGAAAGCACGCAGCCTGCTACTCTTCTCAATCCTCTTCACCGTTTTCCTGCTCACCTTTTACCTCTTCCTGTACAGCACTGTCACCCCTATTATCTGGATCCTGGAAACACTGATCAAGCACTATCCAAGCCTTCCTCGCTAAACAGGTACACAATGACAAAAGCGTAACCCGCCGCAAGCCGCTGTGGTTTAAACCCAGGCGGATAGGCGGGTTTCTCGTGGGCTTTAGCCCTTGCTTGTTGCATAGAATGCATGGTTGGATTATACTGCATAGGTGCAACGAAGGCACGACAGCACAGGCTGTACGGCCTTAGGAAGTGTTGCCAGGCAAAATCGTTCAAGAAAAGCCTCCCACTGATGCATGCATCAGTTTTCGAAAGAGAAAGGTGTTCACCCTTTCCAGGTCGCCAAACACCCGACGTTGGCTGCACACCCGTCGGGTACGGCATGAAACGGTGAACAGGCATGGCACCGCCCTTCAAGCGAGCAGATGTGTGGATCTGTGCTTGAGTGTATTCCTCACCCACTACGGTCTTCAACGAGTTGCCTCAACGAGGCACCGACTCAGGGGGCCGACTACGTAGGAGTGCAAGAAGCCGCCGCCCCTTCAGGGCGTGCGGAGTGTCACCACAGCCAGGTATCACTGAATACCGATGCCTGGCATTCATGTTTAGCTTAATCCTAGATTTTCAGGAGGATTTTCCCGACGTTGGTACGAGACTCAATACAATGACGTTCGTGCCACTGCCATAGAGCCAGCCAGTTAACTTAATGTGGTCCGCAGTCGTGAAGGTTACATCTTTCCGCGGCACGACTGGCACAGTCGGTGTTGGAGTTGCCACTGGTTGCGCACTCCTCACGGATTTGGTCTCGGGCGCCTGTGGCGTTGATCCACAGGCCTGTAATATACATAGCAGCGCAAAACATAATACTATGCCAGGCCATAAGAGTTGCGGCTTTCTACCCATCAGTTGCTCCTCCATGAAATCTCAGATAGATATGCATTCATCTGCACATCATTACAGAATAAAACTCATACTTATATCCATTAATCCAGGCTTTATATATCAATATATAATTACGCCATCTATTAGCAGATTATCACCTATCAACCACAACATAATGGAGACGACATTTAGCTTGTGAAATAATAGAGTGTGCATACGTATATTTAATAGAGATAGGAGCAGGAGTTTAAATATGCGTAAAACACAGAAGCTTGTGGGAGCGAATAATAATCCAGGTGATTCATCACAACAACAATCTATGCTCTATACATCAACGCAACAAACTTCACTGATCCATGGGCGCTATGAGGTGCTGCGCAAACTGGGCGATGGTGGCTTTGGCGCGGTTTATCTGGCGCGAGATACCCATCACTCAGCCAATTCACTGGTCGCATTGAAACAGATTAACCTTAAAGGGTTGTCTGCGCAACAGATTATTGAAGCCACCGATACCTATAATCGCGAAGTACAGTTGCTTTCACAATTCAGGCACCCACAGTTGCCTCGCCTACGCGAAGCATTCTCTGATGCGGAACATTGGTATCTGGCCATGACCTATTTCGGGGGTGAATCATTTGAAACCTATCTCAAACAGCGCTATACCAATCCTGGCTCCCCGGACTATCATCCATTACCATTAAAAGAGATCTTAGCTGTAGCCAATGAGCTCTGTGAGGTGCTGACTTATCTGCATGAACATGAACCACCGATTATTTATCGCGATTTGAAACCGGACAATATTATTCGCTCGGGACCCGGTAAGCTCTATTTGATCGATTTTGGCATCGCACGCAATTTTAAACAGGCTCAGCAGAAGGATACGATCCCCTTTGGCTCGCCTGGCTATGCGGCTCCTGAGCAATATGGCAAGGCTCAAACTGATGAACGGTCAGACATTTATAGCCTGGGCGCGCTACTGCATTATCTGCTTTCCGGCAATGATCCCATTGACTCACCACTGCATTTTGCCCCCCTCAATTCGCCAGACCCACAACAAGCACGCCTGGAACAACTGGTGATGCACATGGTCTCGCTGCCAGCTGACAAGCGGCCAGATAGCATACGCACAGTGATGAGCGAGCTACAAAAGCTGAAGCAACCTGTTATTTCGCCCGCTCAACAGAAGGTCATCAAAAGAAGAAATTTCGTTATTGGTGGACTTACCACCGCTGGCTTGCTGGCCAGTGGGCTGGCCTGGAAGGCCAACGCTGATCAACCGTGGCGCCGTGATCTACTCTTTCATGTTGATGAGATCAACCACAAAAGTATTCAAGCGGCCGCCACCATTAATCTGATGCCAGGTACCATAACAAATACACCTGCATGGTCACCTGATAGTCGCTTTATCGCCACCACAACCAGCGGCGGAGGAATCTTTATCTGGGATATCGCACGTGAGGTTTTGGAGCACAGTTTGAATGCAAAATCTCAAGCCAGCCGTCAGATCAACTGGTCGCACAATGGTCGTTATCTGGCCATCGATCACCATAATAACACTTATTTAAAAGAACCTGCTTCAATCCTGATCTATGACACTTCAAGCTGGAAACCTCTAACGCCACTAACTATCACCTCATATAAATTAGCCATTGTAGGCAATTATCGCTCTTGCTTTGCTTTTTCCTGGGCACCTGATAGCCAACACCTGGCAACCCATGATTACACGGGTCAGATAAAAATATGGGATATCACGGCTAGCAAGGGTAACAATGTGTTACAGAAAATTAGCAGCAACAACCAACCTTCTCTCGTTAAGCATTATATTTATGACACATGGATCTCCTGGTCACCAACCGGCGATAAGCTGGCATTCAACGATCTAGAAGACAATGCCATCATCTGGGATATCAAGCAAGGAAAAAAATTATCCTCACTAAATGCAAATAAAGCGCCAATCGAGGATGGCATAAGTCAGAGTTACTCCTATATGACTATACCTGTTCCATTGGCATGGGCCCCCGATGGTCATCGTGTGGCTATCGCCGATTATATTCCAGGCAGCGGGGATCAGCCCGGCAAGCAATGTGTCTCGATATTTGACGCGAACACTGGTAGCAAACTCTCATCCCTGGATTCCGTGGACAATAATCTGGCGGAGGTCGCCTGGTCACCCAATGGCAAATACATTGTGGCGTGCAGTTATTACGAGATTAAACCATGGATGCGGATAGGATTTAGCAGAGGTCGTATAACCGACCATTATGAAAATTTACAGTGTTGGGATGCCAGAACAGGACAACTGCTGGGCCAGAGCCATGATTCAGAAGAAAACACCTATACAGCCTCGTTTCCTGCCTGGTCACCCGATAGCCAACACATCGCCACCATGGGGCGGGATCCAGCCAGACTTTATCTCTGGAATCCCGGCTGGTAATACGCTAGATACTACAGAGATATAACATCTTTACCATCTGGTTGATCATCTTTATTTCGTTATTGTCCGTATTACTATAATGGTAAGGATTTAATGAACGCCTTATTACTTGTTTAAAGAGCATCACTCGTCTGGATATTCCAGAGCGGATAATAGAAAGAGGCTTTTCTTATGGCAGGACTTAATAATCAAACAGTGCAACAAATACTGCAAGGTAAAAGCTTTGCGCACCTGGCCACCATTGGGGTGAATGGCGATCCACAAACGTCGCCAATGTGGTTTTTGTGGGATGGCGAACATATTAAGTTCACCCATACGACGTCGCGCACCAAGTATGAGAACATCAAGCGCGACCCACGCGTCTCTGTATCTATCACCGATGAGCGTGATCCCTATATCTACGCCGAGTTTCGCGGCGTCGTTGAGCGGATTGAGGAGGATCCAGAGGGAGCCTTCTATGATACCCTGGCCAAGCGCTATGGCTCAAAAAGCCGCTATCCCGGTGATGAGCGTGTGATCTTACATGTGAAGGTTGAACATGTCGTAGGCCAAAGCCTGTAAGCAACGGATTACGCTTAACACTATCCATACACTCTCATAAGTATCCTGGCCTTTAATTGCTACATTCACATGTATACGTTGTTGGGGAACAATTGCTTTTTGCTCCCCAACAACGTATAATCATCCCCACGAGTTGTTGGGGAACAAAAGCAGAGAGCCAGGATGATTCATGCCCAAAAGCGCACGCTATATCCTTCGCTGGTTGCCTGAACAGGCAGCCTACAGTTTTATCGGGCCCACAGACGAGCCATCACCTGCCTTGATGGACAGTAGTGATGATTGGTTGCGCTGGCTTGAGACCCATGATGCATTTGCTTTTGCTGGACGCAATGGGCGCATCAATCTCTTAAAAGAACGGCGGCGCAACAAGGATGAAGGCTACTGGTATGCCTATCGACGCCACCAGGGCCGCATGCGTAAACGCTATCTCGGCTTAAGTTCACAATTGAGTATAGATCGTCTCGAAGAGATGGCGGACCTGCTGCATGAGCAGGACATTGCCACAACTCCACAACCATTCAACAATATCGCCAGCTTAAATAATGTAGGTAATGCGACAATAACGCACGCAGTATCTTTCGAGCCATTACTGCTCCCCAAACTACAATTACCACAGTTACAAAAATCGTTGCTGCCCCGTGAGCAGTTATGGCAATTGCTAGATCGAGGACTGGAACATAAGCTGACAGTTGTATCGGGACCTGCTGGTTATGGCAAGACAACCACAGTCAGCCAGTGGATCGCCCATAATAGTACACGTGCTGATTTTCCACGTGTTGGCAGTGTCACCTTGGATGATGAAGATAATGATGTGGTACGCTTCTGGCGCTATCTGATCGCGGCTTGCCAGACCCTACACCCCGGCTGTGGGGAGGAAGCATTGGAATTATTGAGGGCCCATCGCCTGCCTCCCTTTAAGCCGTTGCAGATGATGTTGACCTCCTTAATCAATGAATTAAGCCAATTTACATATCCCGCCATACTGATCCTGGATGATTGCCATGTCATCAACTCGCCACAGGTGATTGAGTCGCTCAACTTCTTTTTTGATCACCTCCCGGGATCTCTCCACTGCTTTATCATTCTACGCGGCGATCCCATGTTCTCGGTAGCTCGCCTGCTCGGCCGCAATGAACTGCTAGATATTTATCCGCCTGCACTAGCTTTCTCCTTCGAAGAGACATGCGCGTTCTTTGAGCAGGAGTTACCATTCAAACTCTCTTTAAAAGATCTACGCCATATTCATGAGCAACTTCAAGGTTGGGCTACTGGTCTGCGATTACTGGCGCGCGCCCTGGCTGATACAGCGAATACACACACCATTCAACAAATACTGACCAACTTCAGCCAGAACTATTGGAGTATTCGCGAATATTTATTGAATGAAGTCTTCCTTACATTATCAGAAAAACTGCAGGAATTCCTCTTACAGACCAGTGTACTGCCTCTCCTTACGGCTCCACTGTGTGATGCGCTTCGGGAAAGCCAGGATAGCGAGCAGTTCATCCAGGCATTACAGGCTGGCGACATGTTTTTGATTCCGCTCTATGGATCAAATCAATGGGCGCGCTATCATCCACTCTTTGCTGAGGTAATGCGCCAGGAGGCACAACGCAAACTAGGCGATAACGCTCTGCGCCTGTTATCCGCGCGGGCCAGTATCTGGTATGAAGAACATGGCTTGCAAACAGAAGCGATTGAGGCCGCGCTCGAGGCAAAGGCATTTCCACGGGCAATCAAGATCATTGAACAATTGATCGCAAGTCAACAACAGGACCACACGCCGGCCGCGCAAAAAATATATAGCCTGAGACGCTGGCTACAAGGTCTACCGGAAGAAGAACTGATCCACCATCCAGATATCTGTGTACGCTATGCCATGTCATTACTTTTTTTACTGCTGGAGGATCCCGGCACAACACATGGCTTGCCGCAAATCCAGCGCTTGCTACAGATGGCTGAACAATACTGGCGGGACGCGAATAATATAGAGAAACTGGCAGAGGTGTTTGCGTTTCGAGCACTTCTGGCGCGGCAGGAAGGAAATATTCTGCCGGCAGTAACCTGGGCCAGACAGGCGTTGGCCTGGCTTCCGGCCACCGAACGTACCTGGCGCAATCTGGCTCTGACGGTGGTAGGTGTTGGCGAGATCTTGACCGGCGATCTTATGGCTGCGCGCAGGATTCTGCTGGAAGCACTGACACTGAGTGAGCAGCAGGGGAACCTTCTGTATGCACGCGCAACCAGGGGAATGCTCAGTGGGGCCAGTTTTGAACTTGGAGAATTGCGACATACAGCTGAACAACTTCGGCAGATTCTCCATGAGGCCAGAATCCAGGAAGATCGCGATGATATTACACGCATGCAATTAGGATTGGCAAACATTTACTATCAATGGAATCAGCTTGAGGAGGCCAGGCAGGCCGCTCAGGAAGCGTTTGAACTGAGTGAACAGACACATACTGAAGATACCTTAGCCCACACAACGATGTGTCTGGCCAGTATTGAGCAGGCTCAGGGACAGACTGAACAGGCTCAGCAGCGTCTCACGGCCTGGTTAGTACGCATGCAAACACCCACAACAGCCCAGAGCAATCAACTCTCACGCGAGGTACGTAGCATGCTGGCTCGTTTCCAGCTTGCCAGCGCTAATCAGATGGCCGTGGAGCGCTGGTTTGCCTCGGTTGAGCAGGCTCAGGAGACTTTACCATTACTCCAACGCAGGCGTGAACAGCTGATGAGTGTCCGCTTTTTGTTGTCACAGGGAGCATTAACTCCAGCACTCGTACAACTCGAAGAACTTTACACCAGTGCGCAGCAAACAGGACATGTCCTGCTCAGTCTGGAGGTCCTGGTGGTGCTTGTGCTGGCCCATGCGCGGCAAGGTACATACCAAAAGGCACATGAGCAACTACACCAGTTGTTGCAATTAACCCAGGGCGAAGGCTATCTGCGCCTCTTCCTGGATGAAGGTGAGGAGATGGCTACCTTGCTACGCAACCACTTACCGCAGGTTCAGAGCAAAGTGTTACATACCTATGTCCGGAAATTGCTCACCGCCTTTGAGCCACAGGGCCGCCAGCGTTCAACCTCAGCGCAAACGTTGCTCTCTGAGCCGTTAAGTCAGCAAGAACAAAAAGTGCTGCGCCTGCTGGCTATGGGCAACTCTAATGCCGAGATTGCAAGCGAACTGGTAGTGTCGGTCAATACGATACGTTCCCAGGTCCAGAGCATCTACCGCAAATTGGATGTCAACAACCGTATCCAGGCGAGCGAACGCGCCAGACAACTCAATATAAACGGCTAACAATCATCCTTCCTTCATCCACAAATATGATGCCAGTTCATCCATCTGACTTTTATAGTAGGGACTGTTACACACACAAAAAGAGTCAGATAGGAGAATATATCATATGAGTACAACGGAAGCCCCACCAGTCCAACAAGGAGAAAAGAAGCCCACGCCTAAACGCAAGGCGATCATTTTTCTGGCTATCGTTGCCTTCCTAAATACGGTTGGCTTCACCATTGTTGGTCCTGTAACGCCTTTTATGACCCGCCAGTATATCAGCAATGGCAATGATCTGGCCCTGGTAGTGGCCTGGATGCTCTCAATCTACGGTATCTGCCAGCTGATTGCCGCCCCTGGACTGGGTTTGCTGAGTGATCGCTATGGTCGTCGACCTGTCCTGTTTATCTGCCTACTCGGTTCAGCGCTTGGATACCTGATCTTTGGATTGGGTGGTGCGCTCTGGATTCTTTTCCTGGGGCGTATCATTGATGGCTTGACTGGCGGCAACTTCAGCATTCTCTTTGCCTATGTCGCAGATATAACCGAGCCAGAAGAGCGTGGCTCTTACTTTGGTCTCCTGGGTGGGATCTCAGGGGTTGGATTTATTCTTGGACCCGCCATTGGTGGCTTGCTGGCAAACGTCAGTTATAGCACACCGTTCCTGGTTGCGGCTGCGATCACACTTCTCAACCTGCTCTGGGGTTTCTTCTTCTTACCGGAAAGCCTGCAAAAAGCACATCGCATCAGCAGCATTCGTCTGCGCGACCTGAATCCGCTGGCGCAGTTAGGAACCGTCTTCCGTATCGCCAACCTGCGCTGGCTGCTACTGGCAGGATTCTTCTATGCCTTTCCGTTCGCCAGCCTCCAGGCCAACCTGACTATTCTGATGAAGGATAGTCTGGGCTGGAATCCGACCCAGGCTGGACTGGTTGCCACATTGGTTGGTATCGTCGATATCGTGGCACAGGGCGTATTAGTCGGCAAATTGCTGCCGTTCTTTGGGTACGTCAAACTCAGCATCGGCTCGCTGATCCTGGTTGCCATTAGCTACATCCTGCTGGGAGCGGTAGCCATCGTCGCCTCACCGCTCCTGATGATCGCTGGTGTCATCCTGTTTGCTGGCGCCGGTGGGCTGGTTGAAAACGCTCTACGCGGCCTGACATCCCAGGCAGTTGGCCCCCAGCAACAAGGACTGGTTGGTGGTGCCAGCCAATCCATGCAATCCCTGGCCATGATCATTGGACCAATCTTCGGCGGTATCCTCTACGCTCAATTTGGACACGCCAGTCCTTATTGGTCGGGAGCCTTGATCATCGCTCTGGCCATCCTGGCAATAATATTGGCCCTACCAGCCTTGCGAGTACACCAGGCAGGCACAAAAAACATGCCACAACAAATTTAGCTCAACACGTTTATCAGGAGAATCTCATGCAACTCAACCATCTCAATCTCTGTGTAGACGATCTCGCACAGGCGCGTGCCTTCTTCCAGGACCGCTTCGATTTCCAGTTCCTGGAACAGAAAGGGAATGCTATCGCTGTCATGACAGACCGACACCATTTCACACTTGTCCTGAGTCAATATCGAGACATCGAGAAGGAACCACCAGCATATCCTAAAGATTTTCACGTTGGATTTATTCTAGAAACATGCGCACAGGTAGACCAGACTTATAGCCGTCTGGAAGCCACAGAGATTCAGCTCACGCAAGGGCCCAGGAACATGAGAGGAAGCTACGGCTTCTACTTCAAAGCACTCAATAATATTCTCTTTGAGGTAAGCTGCCCACATTAGCGGCTTACGATCAATAATCCTGGCTCTCTATGTAGCATGGTACTACCTGATGTTATCAAAATATATCTGGCTCAAAGAAGGAAATGCGCTTTGTTTTATGGTGCAGGCTTCCTTCTTTGATACGGTTTCAGCCACGCTTATAGTGTGCCGTTCCATTGCCAACAAGATATGTCGGGGAGTGGGCCTTCAACGGCGAGGGCTCCAGCATAATCAGCGCCTGGTTCCAGCTTCGCCATACTCCAGCGCTGTACTTCAGCAGGATCTTCGCGGCTGGCCAGCAGGGCTACTGGCTTGTCCGGTGCCAGCGCAACATCAAAGAGATTGAGTTCTAGTGATAATCCCATACCCCGGCCTTTGATGTACGCTTCCTTGCTGCTCCAGCACTTAAAAAATGCTGCTTTCTGCTGCGAAGTCGCAAGCGATAGCAATACCGCTTGCTCAGTTGGAGAGAAGCTATGCCGGGCCAGTTCTTCATAGCCAATGTCGTCACGCATATATTCGACATCTACACCGATTTGTCGCTGCCAGGTGAACGCATAGAGTGCCATTTCGTGGGAATGCGACAGATTAAATTCTAGCCGCGGTTGCTGATCAGGCTGTACCAGACTCGGTTTGCCATAAGCGTTCACCTGGAAACGCAGTGCTCGGGGATCTTGTCCAGTGTACCTGGCCAGCAAAATCCGCAAGATACCGTGGGCAATGGTCCAACGATAACGGTCACGTTCAAAATAGAAACGCTGTGCTCTGGCCTGTTCTTCAGGAGATAGGATGTGTCTGAAACGTTCCACACTCTCCTGTGAAGCACGCAGGTCTGCACGCCAGACATGCACAGCACTTTGTTCTAGTTTCAATGTAGAAGGAGGCGGCTGCCATATATCTTCAATCATCACGCATACTTTCCATAAATAATAGGATCAAGCACTTTTTTCCTGAATGATGACAATAAATACATACTCATCGATACCATTGGGTCGCGGGCTGCTGCTCCGGTAGCGGTGGTCCCGGGAGAATTTCGCGTAGATATCCCTGCACGCCTTTTTCTGACTTCCAGTTACGCTGATAGCCAAGCGAGACCTCTTCAAAGCGTACGCCATCGCGGTAATCGGTCGTACGTACATGAATATGGCCAGAGACAACGACAGAAACCGGAAAGCGTGTATGCCAATCCTCTGTTTGTGTCGTACCACACCAGATTGAGAAACGTGGAATATTATAGACACGAGCAAATTCCTGGCGCAGTGGAAAATGGTTAATTAAAACCAGCGAATAAGCGGCTGGAATCTCCGCCAGGCGCTTTTCAGTATACGCCAGCCGTGCCTGACACCAGGCTTGTCTACTTGGATAAGGGGTTGGATGCAAAAGATATTCATCGGAACACAGAACATCAGTCTCCTGCGCCCAGGCCACGGCTCCCTCTTCAGAGACATCAGCCGGTCGAAAACTATAGTCATAGAGCAGAAACAGCGGTGCCAGCACAAAAGCTTCTTTCCAGATTGGATATGGATCTTCCGGAGTACTGACCCCATAGGAGCGACAAATATTGACCAGGAAACGATAGCGCTCGTCACCTTCTAACGCGCTATCTTTGGTGCCCGGAACTGTCCAGAGATCATGGTTTCCTGGCACCCACAGAACTTTAGCAAAGCGTCTGGTTAAAATGGAGAGCGCGTAATGGAGATGCTCTGCCGTCTCGCCAACATCACCCGCCACGATCAACCAATCATCAAGATAATAGGGTAACTCGGCTAATGCCAGCCGATTACTGGGAACACCAAGATGCAAATCGCTGATTGCATAAACTTTCATAGTAAACTCTTTACTGGCTCTTTTATGGCTTCAAAATGTATAACTGCTATATTTTCGCTTATAGCAAAAATATTTGGATTGATGCTTCGCTGTCTGTGAGAATACTAGACTCTTGTCACTTATGTCAAGCAATGAAGATTCATAAGAATAATTACTTCTGATTAGGCCTGTAATCACATTAGAAACAGATGACGTAATTTCTTTGAACTCTATATAATTAGTGGTCGTTTGTTGCTAATTATGTTCCTTTTAGGATATCGTATATCGTACATAAGTGGAGTTGTTTTTGATGGCGTAGGAGGGGAGTGATGTTCGATCCTCAGCGTAGCTATACAGTAGATGACTATTGGAAAATGATTGAGGCTTTCCAGGATCGTAAGTATAAATATATTGATGGATATATTCGTATGATGACTGGTGGCTCACTAGCCCACGCTCAGATTGAGGTGAATCTGGCGCGTCTGTTCGGGAATGCTCTCCTGGATAGTGAATGTGTTACGTATGGACCTGGTGCTATTCTGCGTTTATCTGAGGATCATTATTACTGTCCAGATTTATCGGTATCATGCGATCCTGCCGATTGGACAAAAAAGTTATGGATTCACCAACAGTGGTAGTAGAAGTTATGTCCCCTTCCACTCAACATATAGATAAGGGCGAGAAACTAGAGGCCTATCAGAAATATCCCACTATCCAAGAGATTTTGCTTGTCGATTCACAGCGCTAGTATGTGAAGCATTTTCACCGTGTCAATGCTTATAAGTGGGAAGACAGTTTGTATCAAAAAAAAGTGATGCATTTATGCTCGAAAGCCTTGATATGTCACTAACACTTCAGGATATCTATCTAAAGATCTATCTGGAGTTAGAAGAAGAGTAATGTCCCTTGAATAATCAACAGCCAGCAATCATTGTAGTAACTGGGATTATGGCGGCCGGCAAGTCCACCATTGCCCATTTACTCGCACAACGCTTTCAGCGCGGCGTCCATATAGAAGCTGATATGTTGCAACGCATGATCGTGGCCGGAGGAAAATGGGTCAGCCAGCGTGATCCAGGCGAACCGCATGGCGAGGCGGCACAACAACTTCGCTTGCGTCTCAAGAATATGTGCTTGCTGGGAAAATCATTCTTTGAGGCAGGCTTCATAGTGGTGCTTGATGACATAATCCTGGGAGACCGCTGGCAGCATTTACAGGAAGAGCTAAATGGTGTTCCTTTTTCGCTGGTAGTGCTGGCTCCGCATGTTGATATTGTTACTCAACAGAGAGATCGACAGCGCTCAAAACCCGCCCGGGGTTCTGCCTGGGCAACCTACCTTGACCGTGAGCTTAGAACCTCTATGGCAGGCATCGGTCTGTGGATTGACAACACAGAACAAACGCCAGAAGAAACCGTCACAGAGATTCTTCAAAGCCTTCAAGCCGAATAATGAACAAGGCGTTCTAGCCATGCCATAATCTCTGTCAGGCATACATCGAGCGGCTGGCTGGTGTCGATGATAAGGTGGGGATGCGTGATAGTGTAGGATTCTTGAGTGGCTGGTTGCTGTAGAAAATGCTGGAAGGAATGCCAATCAGTCTGATGGTGTACAGGCAGTTGGAGTGTCTTGCGGGCATTGATACGTTGCTCCCAATTGGACGAATCCGAGCAAACACATTCCAGGATAGCAAGGGAGGCATGTGCTTCTCTGCTTATCGCTTGAGCACGTTCATATGAAATGCTCCCTGTTAATGGACTATCACAGATCACACTCAATCCCTGCTGCAGTTGACGGCGAGCGACATTGAACATAACCTCATATGCCAGGCCACCAACTAACGGGATAGTATCATCTAGCAGATCTCTAATATCATCTTTATCAATGAGAGGCCAGCCAAGTTTTTGGCTCAAAGCACGGCTGATGGTGCTTTTCCCACAACCAGAAAAACCTTTCAGCGCAATCAACAACATATAAATATACCTCTTTTTAGCATCTTAACATACATCGCGTCGACAAAAAAATCCTCTGCTGCAATGAAAGCATAACACACAGAAACAAGTACAGACAACATAATGCTAACGTGCTATATAAGATTGATGACTACCCACCAATCTCACATAGCAAAGAAATTATCCTGCGTGTGGCTTTAATCCTCTCTGCGGACATTAGCTACTGGCAAGACATTGATGGTATCGATGGTGAGATTGTTCAAGGGATAATTATCTTTATCCACATTCAGATAGATAGCACTGGTAATTGATGGCAATCCTCCACTGCTCAGAGTACCAGTAATAAAGATGGTTGGCAGGCTTTGTCCTACTGCGAGTTGTGTAATACCGGTATAGGTCGCGAAAAAGATGATCGGACTAGTGCTTGAAGTAGTGGTGACCTGCCAGTTGGTGCCAGTAATGCTCAGGTTACTATACCCGATGGGGAGGACACCAGTCAGGTGCAACAATTGGCTACCAGTATTAAAAGGCTGGGTTCCCACATTGCTAACGGTCAGCGTTGAGGTTACCGACTGACCAACATGAAAGATGTTTCCGGCATGCGCTAATTGAAACTGCAGATTCGGTAAACCCGGTGGTAATGGCTGGATTGTCAATGGAATCAACGTGACAGGAATAAGCGTCTGCACTGGTAGAGGTGTAATGGGTGCAGGTGCTGCAGTTGTCACGAATGTATCGGTGGCCAGATTATTAGCTGCCTGCCGATCAGCTGGAGTCAGTATCACGGCTGTATCAGTAATAGCAACGCCTACAGCTCCAGTCACGGTACCCGTCAGCAGAATCTGCGGTAGCGTGGTCCCTGGAAGCACTGGATAGGTACCCACATACGTTGCAAAAATCAAGACCGGACTGACCGATCCTGTCGTTATGATTGACCAATTGGTGCCGCTCACCGTCACATTTTTAAGACCAACTGGTAGTACCGCCTCCATACTAATGCGGTTAGAGGCTGCTACAGGCCCCGAGGTCAGCAGACTTGAAATCCGAATCTGCTCATTGAATGTTTGTCCAATACCGAGCGTTGTACCGCCTGCATGTATTTGCTGAATAAACAGATCAGGCAATGGCTGTGGGGTCGGTGAGGTTGGCGTTGGACTTAACCTCGGTGTTGGACTTGGTGTCGGCGTTGGACTTGGTGTCGGCGTTGGACTTGGTGTCGGTGTTGGACTTGGTGTTGGCGTTACTATACCGGCCAGGTCGCGAGCAATATTCCAGACATTTGGTGTACCGATACCGGTAGGGAGATCATAGTTAGGGGCAGCCGGATAATACAGGTTATCACCTGTGGTAATATCGTGGAATGGCGGAAATGTTTGTGGATTATTGTAGAGTTTATACAATGGCACGTGAGCATTGCCCAGCACAGGCTTGTTATGATCATCCAGATATTGATTAATATCAGTCGCGATGCCAGCCCAGAGGGGAGCAGACGCGCTGGTCCCACCTACCGATAACCAACCCGAACAATAGGGATCACCAACGGCTGTACAATAGACAGAGTAGCCTGTAGCTGGATCAGCATTGCCTGAGATATCAGGCACCATGCGGTTGGCATTGGTCAGGTTGATACCGGTCTGATAGCTCGGTCGAGTAAAGAACGAGCTGATACCACCACCACCACCCAGGCTAGCATTAGCGCTGCTCCAGGCTGACTCACTCAAGTACGTTCCTCCTGTACCCGTAGTCAGACGAGTCCCACCAACGCCAACCACATATGGATCGCTGGCCGGTGAATCTACAGCCAGGAGCGTAGGGTTACCACGACAGTCAAATGCTCCAGTATCACCGCTGGCGGCAAAAAAGGCCTGTCCTTGTACGGCCCCTTCCGCAAAAATATTACTGAGCGCCCCCAATTCCGCGTTCCCAATCGATGGTTCAC
This sequence comes from Dictyobacter vulcani, assembly GCF_008974265.1. Taxonomy (GTDB): domain Bacteria; phylum Chloroflexota; class Ktedonobacteria; order Ktedonobacterales; family Ktedonobacteraceae; genus Dictyobacter; species Dictyobacter vulcani. The sequence continues at coordinate 484,435 of NZ_BKZW01000003.1, read as the reverse complement.
ATAACCCCCAGCTGGTCGAGGTGACTCTGGCAATGTCATCAGTTACAATCCGATTATAGGTATCATTAACGCCAATAAAAGAATTAGGCCCGATATAAATCTTCTGGTCAGCATTTGGCGCGAGCGCTGACACAACCTCCATATCCAATGCTACTTCAGTGGCAGAACCATCCGGAGTGTTCGTGGCCCCATCCACCAGCACATCCGAGTATCTTGCTGGTCCCAGACTGTAATTGCTGAGGTATGTGTCGATATCAGAAGGTTTATAACCATCTAATTCAAAGATGGCGACGGTCTGACCGGCACCAGAGTAGCCGGCGCTGATTAACGGGGTAACGTTATAGGCAGTGCGGAGTTCATTGGGCGTATAGCCTCCACCAGGACCAACCAGCGGCTTGATGGTTTTGTGGAGCGCAGGACGATGGTGGTCCTGAGGAATATTGTTCAGTCCCCCAATACTCTGGATGATAGGAGCAAGATAATCAGGTATGGAAGGCTCATTGGTAGGTGCGAAAACTGTGCGGTTAAGGTAGGCAAAATCATGGATCATGGCCTTAAAAGTTTTCTGCGCCTGTCCCACAGTTCCAGTAATGTTAATAAATAAGTGATTGGGAGAGATTGAGTTAATCGTGAACCCCTGACTTTGCAAGAAGACAATTACCGCATCCACAGCAGGCTGGGTCTGACCAAACTGGCTGGCAAATTCCTGGGGCGTCAGATACTGTTGATAGTAGGGAGAGGTAGGATCGGTTTGGTTTGTCAGCAGTGTCTTCAAAGCCGCCTGATTGCGTAAGGTAAGGCCAATTGATAAACGAAGGATATTGCTCTCAGCGGTCACATGTCCGCTGAGAGCATTCTTTAAAGTTGGAATCATATGGCCCGGTAGGATGTGGTATGTGGCACGTGTGTTCCGGCTTGCGGCAAGCGTGGGTGTTGTGTTATGGACTGTGCCTGCTGTCATTACTGCCAGTATAACGACTAACAGTACCAGCGCACAGTGAAGAAAACGTTGTTGTATGTTTTTCAAGTGTACCTCCAGGAGATGTAGTAAATTGTCAGGAACAACAATCTAATCCCACCTGCCATCCTTGCTACATCCCTATAGGAGAATATTCGGTGATCCATGTTGATCAATTGTAAATTTTGTATTCACCACTATGTTCATAAAAGTTAACTATTTACACAGCAAAGCAGGCCTGCGTTTCATGATGAAATTATCTTACTTTAAGCTTACAACGCCGAAAAAATAGATCATACAAATATAAAAAATTTAATGAAGACGACCTTTTATCAAGGAGCGGGTAGAGAGAGGAGAGGAGTAAGGAGATAGCTGGAACAGATCACGTCATAAAAAAACTTTTATGGCGAGAAGCTATGCGTTATGCCAGATCAATATACTGAGAGTCGCCTGCTAACTTGTAGTATAATCGGTAAAATAATTCATTAAATACAAAAACAGTTTTTATATTTAATATATGGCTCTGCTTGCTGTATAAGGTCACGATATTCTATACTATGGCAATTAAATAATTTCTACTTATTATGTATGCAGCATACCCATTGGCCGAGGATATAAAGAATGATGCCAGAGCAAAAAACACCAGAAACACAGAAGATTGTCAGAAGGAAAAAAGATTTTTGTAGCGTTTTTGGTTCTATTAATGAATGCGCATTCATCTACAACGAGTACGGTCAGATTGTTTTAGCGAATCCGGTCGCGATCAGTCTGCTAGGTTTAAGTTCCACGACTACGAGGGTCAGCCATCCTTACTCCGAGTATATCCACTTGTTTGATGAGGTATCCGGCCAACCATTTCCCCTGGCAGGTCATGCAGATCCTCTGGCTGAAGCACTACGAGGCACGGCAACCGCTCCAATAGAAGCGCATGGGGTGCTTCTCCAACAGCCAGACGGCCAGATGCTCCGGGTAGATGTGTATTGTGCACTGATACCTGATAATCAAGAATCACCACACACAGCAATCTGCATTATTCACCAGGCTCCTCTCTCAGAGGCAGGAAATAAAAAGCCGCAACAAATTATTCAAGCGCTCCTGGCTTTAATGGGTTTGTTTCCAATTAACGATGAGAGAAATGAAGAGACACAATTGGCGGCAGAGATGCTTATTTCACCTGATATGCAGATGATTACGCAATCGATCATTGACCTCCTGCGCTCGCAACTCGCATCTGATCATGCGTGGCTCCTGACGATAGATGCCGCGCATGATCAAGTCCAGTTTATCGCGATGAGCGGATCTACGCCTGAGCAGGCAATGCTACCCCAGCAATCAACCACCACCACGTCCATTTCTGACTTCATTGGCCCACAGTTTTTAGCTCAGCTCATGATGCAAGAAATCCTGGTCCTACCGCGTAAAGATATTCATATTCAGACAGCGTTGCAGTCTGATACTGGACCCGAGACATTTCTCTGCTTGCCGCTATTTGTGTTTAATCATGTGATTGGCTGCCTGGTACTGGCCAAAAGTGGCAATGACATCAATTACTCTGAGGGTGAGATTGAACTCGTCAAGGCCATGTCCATGCTGATTACACTGATCCTGAAGCAGTTCCATTTATATACACAACTCTCGCATACACAAGCTCGGGAACAGGCATTGAACGAAACCTATCAGCGCATGAACGAATTTTTGGATTTAGCCAGTCACGAGTTGTGTACTCCGTTGACAATTTTGATGGGAAATCTACAGCTAGCTCAACGCCGCCTGCAACGAGGTACGATGCCTACCAGCAATGAGCAATGGGATATCTATCAAACAAATATTCAACAAACATTAGAAAACGCACTGCAAGGCGCACGTATCCAGGAGCGCATGATCCATGATATGCTGGATGATTCGCGCATTCAAACCAATACACTGACCTTAAATATGCGTCACTGTGATCTTCAGGAGTTGGTATCGGCAGCCATAGCAGAGCAACAAATAGTTACCCCCGAGCGTGTCTATAAATTCAAGACGGCAAATCCTGATTATCCCTACAAAGTCGTAGCCGATCCGGCACGTATCCGGCGCGTGGTGAATACCTTTTTGCGCCAGGCCCATGCGTATTCGCCGGCGGATCGACCAGTTACGATCCGTCTGAGTATCGAAGGCTCAATGGCTCAGGTAGCTGTCCAGGATCAGGGCTGGGGTATTCCTGAAGAGGAACAGGAGTTGATCTGGGAACGCTTCTATCGCTCAACCGGTGTCACCGTCCAGAATGAACTGGACCTGAGCCTGGGACTTGGACTTTACCTCTGTCGCGCCTTCGTTGAATTCCACCATGGCATGGTTGGCGTGGTCAGCCATCCACAGCAGGGAGCAACCTTCTGGTTCACCATTCCCATGGTCACGCAAGAACTCGCTCATTTTTCCTGGACCGATTTCTGATCGCCACGCCAATATATCACGCCGCTATCCTCGATAACCTTACGTTGCTCAGCCTTTGAGTTGGGCTAGCAGCTCAGCGGCAGCGATGATTTGCCGATCAAAGGCCGTAGGGAAACCCGGTTCTTTAGCGTCCCACAGGACAGAAAGAACTGCCTGGGACAGGGCCCAGCCGCGAATGCGTTCGCGCTTACAGTCAAGCTCAGCAGCGAGCTGATCCACACGGCGTGCCATTACCCGCAATGGTTGAGGGGCATCAAACACACGCTGAAGTTCGTTGCGCAGCAGTGAGCCAGTCTCATAGGCGGGTTCACCAATCACTCCCTTGGGATCAATCGCCAGCCATGGAGCACGTTCAGCGGACAAGATATTTTCCTGATGGAGATCCCCGTGAAGTACTACCAGTTCCGTCTGACTGGCAGCAAGCTCGGCAAAGAGAACACAGGCTTCGTCAAGCAATTTCGATGGGATTGGACTGCTATTCTGAGCATAGGATGCACGCGCAGTCGCCAACGCACGTCCCCAATCCTGAATGGTAGGGAATGGATGCTGTGCTGGCACTGGATGTCGAATCTGACGCATCACAGCAGCAGCCTGCGAGAAGGCCTCTTCATCATCCTCTACTGTACTCAACATTACACCAGGCTCCAGGCGCTCAAGCAGCATCGTTTCATCCTCTTCATGATAATCAAGCAGGCGTACCATCCCATGTCCATTACAGATTCGCAGAGCTGCATGCTGCAGTGCGAACTCATCACTGGGTAAACACACCTTGATCACAACGGCTGTACCATCTGCACGCCGAGCAGGTGCGACATAATTAAATGATAGATTGAATGGCTGCTCGATCGTCAGATTCCAGCGTGCTTCACTATTTTTCAACGCAGCATACAGACGCTCAATCCCACCATTGCCAGTCGCATCACAGCTCTGGCTGGCTCTATACGTAAAATTGTCGGGCATCATAAACATATCAGCTCTTCTCTCCTATGCGTTGACTGCATATATCATGAGTATTTTTTATCAGAACAGAAAAAGTTGAGAAAAAGGCAGAAGGAATCTGCATAGAGGGGGCTGGAGGAGCACGTGGAGAGGAATATGAACAAACATATTGTCCATATAACAGGAAAACGGTGGATGTAAGCCAGCACCAGCATATCTCACCCGCACTACTACAGGTAAGTGAAACGTGACTAATTACATGAACAATGAAGCGGCGTCAATACTTTGTGTACACACTTTTCTCCATAGCATAATCACTACAACTATTTTAACAGCTCAAAAATATGTATGCAAGCAAGTTCGTATACAGATTTGCCAGCGCTCAGGTGGCTATTTACATGTGGGCGTGCTGAGACATATCTTGCTCACTGGATGCATTCATCATTTTGAGCATCATCCGACCACCAGTGCGCAAGAAGCGGATCACGAGCAGTACAGCGATAAGCAAAAAGATAATATTAAGTATAGTGGTGTAGTTCCACTGGATACCTTCACTCATAGCAGTTATATTACGGTTCTCGGGAATAATGCCCAGAGCAGCAAACAGGAACTCGACGATATAGCCAGCAGCAGCCATGGTGAGATAAAAGGTAATCAGAATATAAACCATCATCTTCCAACCATAGTATTTACGATAGATATCGAGGAGCGGCAGAATGATCAGGTCAGCGAAAATAAAGCTGACAACACCACCAAAGCTAATTCCACCCTTCCAGAGCACGGCCGCCAGCGGGACATTGCCAACGGAGCAGACAAAACTAAAGATGGCAACCAGCGGCCCGAGTAATGGGCCTTCGATTCTGGCCAGCGTCGGATTATTGGAAAAGAAAAAGGCCTGCCAGAAGGTCTCTGGGACCCATGCCGCCAGAGCCCCTGCAATCAACAGACCTAGCAGGATATCTACCCATACAGATGCCCAATCCATCACAAAGTAGTTACTTACTGCTGTGAATCCTTTCCCACTGAATAACTTCTGCCAGAAGGTGCCTCCTGAGACACTCATGTCCATGGCGGCATGCCCTTCCATTTTTCCTATCATCCCCTTCTCAGCCTGTGTTTTCGCTTGTTGGACCAGCCGTGGCGTCAGGGTAAGCCGAAAAATGACGGCAATGATGATAACCATCAACAGGCCACCAACATATTCTGCCAGCGCAAACTGCCAGCCCATCAGAACAAACAGGATAATACCCAGTTCGATAACCAGGTTGGTTGAAGCAATCTCAAAAACCATGCCAGAGGTAAAGCTGGCACCTTTTTGGAAGATAGAGCGCGCCAGCGCGACCGCCGCATATGAACAAGAACTGGACGCGATTCCAAATAATGTCGCAAACAAGACATTCTTCGGAGAATCGCCCCCCAACGTTTTTGCCAGTGCCTGATGTGATACCACAGCCTGTACAATACCCGAAAGCGTAAAACCCAGAATAAGAGGCCAGAGTATTTCCCAGAACATACTAAAAGCCATAACTAATGCGTCAGCAAGATGTTGCAATATAACCATCTGATATGCACCTTTCATATGACAAAACACATGCTAGCTAATAATTAAAACAATAGGATTATACTTTCTACATACCCATACCCCCTGGGTATGGGTATGTAGAAAGTATAATCCATAGTGCTACCAACTGTCAAAGGGGTGTTACAACTACTCAGCACTGCCACTTCTTCTACACCGGTACTGCAGTCAAATTCATCCTCAAGAAACAAGTGCTGGATGGCATTATTTCTTAACCACCACTAGATACATGGTCCTGTTATCTATGCATTTCATTGATCAGCGTCAGCTTATTTATATACACTTGTATTATTCTATTAAAATCCACCTATCATACTCACGTATGTTCAATATTTCGTAGGGAAGGTCGCATCCATGTTTTTGAAGGAAAAGTCCCATTCCATATCTTCGACAGAAGCAGTTACAAATACGGCTTTAACTCCTGAAGTAGACCCTCAGGATAAGCAGGAGACGCCATCAATACCAGATACTGAACACACAGCAGGAGCGCTTGTACCAGCTACCAATGAACATCAGGAATCAACTGCTGACTCTACCACTCACGTTCAACAGCCCCCCATCTTGATTCCCTCCACAGGTAAAAAGAGTACAGGAACCATGCGACCGCCTGAAGGGCGGCGCCTGATCATTAATATTAGCGCCGCTGTTACGCTCCTGATAGTGCTGGTTGGTGTATTAGCGGCTGTATTACCCACGCAAAATGGCAACGCAAACGGGCTTTTGCGTCTTATCCAGCCTCAAACGAACTCGGTCTCCGTACATGATAATCAAACTGCTCTGATTGCGGCACAAGCAGCAACTGCGACCGCGGTGATGAAGGATGGCTATGATGCTGGCGGTAATGTTACCTATGCCGGCGTGAATAGAGACTATACGTTGAGCAATGGACAGAGCACGTTGGATATTGCAACTGGTGGCTCACAGGCCGTGACAGCCGCAGCGGGCGGTCAGGTGTCTGCGGCTAATCTGGTCATTCACGCCACCCCCGGTCAATGTACCTACTGGGCCCAATATCGCTACTGGCAGTTAACAGGCTATGAGGTACCCTGGTCTGGCAATGCTGCCACCTACGCCTATCAGGCTCCCCTCTACGGATGGATCAATTCATATACACCAGTATTGCATTCCATTATTGTATTGCAACCTGGAGTGCAAAATGCTGGTGCAGGAACCGGCCACGTTGGTATCGTTGAAGGCATCAATGCTGATGGATCGCTCAACGTTTCTAGCTGGAATGTTGTAGCTCCTGGTGTCTTATCATATAATACCTATCATGCAGGGCCCGGCGTCAGCTTTGTTTATCACCCTTAATATCCTTTTATAAATCCTGATTGACTCTCCCTCCTCCATTTTGAGGCGGGAGAGTTGCTCCTGCAAGAATAGATTGGATCAATGATGATTGCTCAACTTCCCACAGGTTTTCTGCATATCATCATGATAAACGCCAGAGGCGCGGAGACACTTTAGTTTTCTCCCAGGCGGGATCCGAATAATTTCACCATGTTGTCCCCGGTAGGATCTGTATATTTTTGTGCCACCAGACCTTTGACAAGGTCGGATGTAGCATAGCGGAAATGCGGGGTATCTTCGGTTGCGGCCTGGATGATGATGTCTGCAATCTGGTCTGGGGTTTGTCCCATAGATGCGAAACGCTCCTGCGAACCTCCCATGTAGACTTCAAGCATCGATCCATAGACTCCTTGCAGTTCAGCCGTTGGCGTTGCTGATGTCGCCCTCACCGCTGCCACAAAGTTCGTGTTCACAGGACCCGGCTCGATCACGGCGATATCGATCCCCAGACGTTGGGCAACCGGGGCCAGACTTTCCATCAAACCTTCAACAGCAAACTTGGCGGCACAATAGGCATCGTTGAATGGCTGCCCGATGATGCCACCAACACTGGAAACTGTCAGGATGCGACCCGAACCAGCTGCGCGCATAGCCGGAAAAACAGCCTGGGTCATACGCCAGACCCCAAAAAAGTTCACTTCCATCGTGCGCCGTAAATTTTCCTCTGAAGTCTGTTCCAATGTCCCCAGGTAGCCTGCACCAGCATTATTTACCAGTAGATCAATATGACCATATGTCTGTAACACCTGCTGCACACAATTCGCCACCGACGCAGCATCCTGTACATCCAGTGTACGCAGATCAATAGTCACGCCGGCTTCACGAGCACGCTCTTCCAGCGAACTGGCCTTTTGTATATCCCGCATCGTCGCCACCACGGTAAAACCATGCTGCGCCAGCAACACAGCGCTACTCAAACCAATCCCCGACGACGTCCCGGTCACCAGTGCCACCTTCCCATTCGGTTCTGAACTCATAGCAATATCCTTCTATCCCTTTACAAGGATGGTATCCAGTCGTGTTTAGCAATGCCTGGTTACTTGACACAGAGCATCAAATCAACAGCGCAGAAATAGAGCTGTTTCTTTCAACACGTACTGTATCGCTAAAAAGTCTATATGGAAATGTTGGTACGCAAAACTATATTGAGCCTGCGCCAAAAACAGAGTATATATCAAACACAGGTTCTCAAAAACAGTCATGGATATGGCATAGAAAAGCTGTCTCGGAACAGGAGGGCTATTTAATTTTATCGATGGCGACTACAGCAATAATAAAGATGGCCAGCGCAGCTGCACAAAAACTGATCCATCCACCAGTTCCGCCAACAATACTCAGGCAGATAAAAGCCAGAGCAATCAAGGCCAACAGGGACATGCCAAATGCGATCAGGCGCAATACGTTCTTGTTATCAGGGGCTGAAGGATAGAGCTTTCCAGCCGCTCCACCCATGGATTGATGTTGATAAGGACGCTCATAATGTTGCTGGCTATATGCTTGTTCTCCCGGGTATCCATCATATATCGAGCTAGAATCTGATTCGCTGGCTTCTCTTGGTGGCATCATAATAGCTTATTCCTCCTGGTAGCTGGAGCTATATTGTTCTGTATATCCACTTTAGATACGTATAAAATCATGCAAGGTTGTATATAAAATTTATACACACTACTAGCAGTAAAGCTACTTGTTTCGTCTGAAGAAAGCATATACGATATCAGTAGAAATTTGCCTCATCCTACCGGTTAATTAGAGTGGATGATAACATCAGGAGCATCCGGAGTAACTGTGAACAGAGTAGCCAGTTTCGTGAGCGAGCTGGCCTGGAGAGCCTCCGGAACAAGCTGACTTCCAGCTAACCATGCGGCCTGAAATTCTTCCTGACTCAGTTTCGCGCGAGCCTGTTCCAAAGCCTTAAGATAAGCACTTCTATAAACTGGTGGTAGCGGAGCTACGATCTGGGCTCGCCAGGTTGCGGCGATACCCCAACACTGGACAGCGTGGCTCACTTCTTTTTGCGTCACCAGGATCTGTCCATAGCCTTCGAGGCAGAGCGCAGCAAGTTCTTTGCCTTTGAGGACAGATATGTATTCCCAGGCTTGATGATAGCAGGCGCGCGCCCCTTCTCTATCTCCCTGACGGGTCTTAATACGCGCCAGGGCAACCAGGGTTTCCGCGCTCCCATGGCGCTCATTGAGATCCTTAAAAATCTGGCTGGCCTCTTCCAGAATGATCAGTGCCTGTTCCGTATTACCTGCAACATGATGCAATTGTCCAAGTAAGACCATGACCAGCGCAACCAGCCTTTTATTGCCTACGGCACTGAAAAGTGCCAGGCTTTCTTCAGCAAACTCTTTAGCCCTGGCTGGATCCTGTCCAGCCAGAAAGAGGGTAGTAGCCATATCAAGTAATGGATAAGCCGTGCCATAGTGTTCACCTAAGGCTTCGTAGACAGCTAGCGTTTCCTCTGCCAGGGAAAGAGCATGCTGATAGCTTCCTTGAATATAGGCAATCTGTACCAGGGCTTCACGTGTCGAGGCACAGCGGCGTTTATTTCCCAGTTCACTATAGAGAGTCAGCGCTTCTTCAAGTAAACGACGGCTCACTTTATAATTATCCTTGACCATCGCCAGATTGCCCTGCAGACGTAGAATATTGGCCATAGATTCTTTGTCGCCACTCTCACGGAACAGTATCTGACCTTCACGTAAGAAGTTTTCGGCACGCCCGGTCTCATTTTGTAGGAGTGCCATAAAGCCAGCGTTATGCAGGGTCTGCGCCTTCAGGATTGGCGATATCCCCTCACTGGCTGCCAGAGCCTGGTCCAGAAAGGCCGAGCCTTCGGCAAAATAACAGCGAATCTCCCAGAAACGCATCAATGTCGAGCAGAGTTTCATCGCCTGCTCGATGTGCTCAGGAGTATGGGCTGTTGTTCCCAGCAACCATCTGAGGGCAACGCGTACATTTTCATACTCATGATCAAGTTGATCCAGCCAGAAAACCTGTTCAGCCCCGGTCAATAATGGTGAAATTCTTGTGAGCCAGGATAAGATATACTCGCTCTGGGCCGCCTGCGTGGCCTCTAGCTCTCCAGTTGTCGCCAGGCGTTCCAATCCATATTCATGCAACGCCTGCAACAACCAGTAACGCGGACCAGCATGGCCATCCTCTGAACGCCGCACCACACTTTTATCAACAAGACTATCCAGGATATTGAGAATTTCCATCTTCTCAATCGGACTGACAGCGCTACAGATATGTTCGGCCGCCTCCAACGTTATACCACTCATACATACTGCGATCCGACGAAAGACGCTCTGCTCATCCGCCTCTAGCAGATTATAACTCCACGCAATCGCGGCCCGCAGGGTCTGCTGGCGCTCTGGCACATCGTGAGCTTTGCCTCGTAAGAAGATGGTGCCCTGTTCCAAACGGGACAGTAAATGCTGCGGGGTAAAATATCTGGCCTGCGCGGCCGCCAGTTCTATCGCCAGGGGAATACCATCCAGGTGTCGGCAAATCTTGATAATGGCAGGTGCATTATCCTGGTTAAGTTCAAATGTGGACTGTACCGCTTGCGCTCTCTGCACAAACAGGGTAATTGCTTCAAAACGCTGCAAGGATGCTATGTCCACTGCCTGTGCTGAGGCAGGTAATAACAATGGCGCGAGTTCAAAAAGGTGCTCAGCCTGGAGGTGCAGCATGACGCGACTGGTGATCAGTATTTTGAGCTTTGGACAACTCGCCAGCAGGTCAGCAATGATTAACCGCGCCGGCAACACATGCTCAAAGTTATCCAGCAGCAGGAGCAAAGACAGCTCACGCAGGACCTGCTTGAGCTGTTCAGTCAGCGTACGATGAGCATCTTCCTGCACACCGAGTGCCTGCGCAATCGCGAAAAGCACCTCATCAGCATTCCTGACACGATCAAGAGCGACAAAGCAGATCTGTCCCGCAAAGGTGTCTTCCAACTGGCTGGCTACCTGAAGGGCCAGGCGTGTCTTGCCCACGCCAGCGGTTCCGATCAACGTCAGCAGGTGAATATCTGGACGTTGTAATTGTTGGGTCAGACCTGTCAGTTCCTGTTCGCGCCCCACAAATGCGGAAGATATCGGGGGAATATTTTGTAGCGAGCGACGAGGGCCCTGGGTAGCAGGACGAGGAAAAGTAGCAGGGAGATGCGGCATCAAAAGTTGAAATAGGCGGCTGTGGCCAGGAATATCTTTGAGCCGATATTCGCCGAGATCCTCTACGCTTAATTCAGCGGGAAGATCATTGACAATCAGGTCGCGGGTACTCTCTGAGAGAAGCACCTGCCCACCGTGGGCCGCACTCATAATACGAGCGGCATGATGCACATCCAGTCCAATATAGCCTTCTTCGACCTCCTGTAGCTCTCCAGTATGAATCCCCATACGTATGCGCACAGTAACGTCCTCGGGCCATTGCGCAGTGTGCAGAGATCGCTGGGCGGTCGCGGCTGCATTGATCGCATCCTGGGCGCGCTCAAACACCACAAAGAAGGCGTCACCCTGCGTATCCACTTCATAGCCATGCTGTTCCGCAAAGGCAGCCCGCAACAAACGCCGACTCTCACGCAACACATCGGCATAACGGCTCCCCAATCTTTGCAGGAGACGGGTTGAACCCTCAATATCAGTAAAAAGGAGTGTTAAGATGCCACTAGGAAATCGCCGCATAGCCTTGTTCATCGCTTGTCTCCAATAAAGTCATTTTTCCCTTTCATAAATAATATCACAGTATTGGAATATACTATCGCTCACATGATCACAAGCTTTACTCGGATACTAATTCTCTACAAACAGAAACATACGGTTGCGCAACAGGCAGTCATCAATTAGAATAGGCACATAATTATAGAGGAGTTTATATGAGCAACGTAGCATTAAAGATACCGGTCGATGATGAGATCGAGTTACGTCTGAACGAGGCACATTATACGGACGAATATCTGGCTCTGACCCTGCGTAATCTCGAATATTTACAAGAATGGATGGCATGGGCTGCTTTTGAGCAAACGCACGCGTCAATGCAGGCCTATATGAAAGGCAGTATGCAACAATTTGTGGACGGGACAGCGCTGCCGACAAATCTCTGGTATCGTGGACAACTGGTCGGATCCATTGGCTATCCCAGAATAATTCGCGAGAAGTCGGTGGGGGAAATTGGCTACTGGCTCTCCCAGGATATGCAGGGCCGTGGCATCATTACCCGCGCCTGTAGAACACTCGTCACCTATGGTTTCCAGGAATATGGTCTCAACAAAATAGAGATTCGGGCCGCCGTAGGCAATAAGCCCAGTCGGGCCGTAGCCGAGCGCCTGGGCTTCACGCAGGAAGGGATATTACGCCAGGTCGATGAACGGCTCCATGAGCCCATGACATGGTTTTCTATGTATGCTCGCCAGCGAGTGGCCCCCGCAATAGCCCCCATTCCAAAAAAGTAGAAGTTCCGGCAACCTCAGTAAAAATATTGAGCCGACGCCAACCAATCTACCCGTGCGCAGTTACAATCTTTTATAGAAGTTCAGCACCAGTTGATTGAACTCCACGGGTTTCTCCATGTTCAAATGGTGCGCAACTTCTGGTAGAACAATCTTTTGGGCTCCTTTGATCTGTTCTGCGAGGATCTCACCTATTCCAGGATCAACAGGTACATCTTGTCGCCGACCAAATCAGTGTGGTACACTAATTTCAGTCAGCCGCGTGATTGCTGGAGGATCAATTGTTTGTGCTGGCGCTGCGGCAGGATCGTTGGGAAGTGTCCAATTGTGCTGGCACATCGCCAACCGTTCAGCACTGACAACTTCAGGCGTTCTGCAGCCTTCCAAGTGCCAACCGATCAAGAACGCGCACATCCTGCGCCGCTCCTCAAGCGACTGTTCCCTGCCGATGATCCACCCCCAATCACACTACACCCGGCGCCGACAGCAATCCATGTGGATCACAATAGTCAGCGCTGTTCAGGATCAAGCGCGTTGCCAGATCGTTAAGCTGTCACTATCGGCCGCAGAGTTGTCATAGAGAACCAGATCAGAATGCGCGCACATCCAATGCGTCAAAGGCTTCGCTAAGGGACAAATGTTCCTCTAATGACTCGTATGTATCCAGCTCCCAAAATCAAAGCCACTTACACCCGCGAAACGAGGACAGGGCATCCACCATTTTGGATTTCAAAGGTAAAATCAACGCGTTAGAGCTCCACCGGATAAGCCAAGCAAGTATGCATGCTCAATTTCTAAAAATTGTAATAACCATAGAGATCCTGCCAGTCAGCATAGCGTGGCGTATCGGTTTTGACAACGGCGGAATTGCCATAACCACGCAGGTCATAACGGACCACTTTATAAGATTGGGCCAGTGCCTCGAATTGATCATCCCAGAGTTTTCTATGTGAATAACCACTATGCATTAAAACCAGCGGCTGACCCTGACCCGCAACTTCATAAAAGATACTTGTACCATTTACATTCGCCAGCCCTGAGTAAAATTGATCTCTTGCTCTCGACATGCGATATACTCCTTATTCATAATCAATCTGATACTTCTACTAGCTACTTACTATTTATGACACTATTTATAAGTAGTATACTAGATTACTACCAGATAGATCATTACACATTTATTTTCCTGCCATAAACATCTATTCATTGTTATCGGCCAGGAGCTTTGATAATCTGATAAAGAGTATTTCTCTTATGGAGGCACATATGAATAACACTTCAATTAATCAACTCGTTCATACTTACATTGAAGGATGGATCGCAGGCGATCGAGAAAAGATCCTGAGTACACTTGATACAGATTATTTCTCTTGCTATCTAACTGCATGATATGCTAAAGATATAGATGAATTCCTTGATAATCCTATCAGGAAATAGCTCCGCGAGTAATACATAAAAGGTGATCAATCATGGAAGTATTTGACGCGATTCGTACGGTTCTGGCTGTCCGTCAATTTCAGGACAAGCCGATTCCAGAGGACATTATTCACGAAATCGTCGAAGCAGGACACTTGTCCGCCAGCAGTATGAACGGACAACCCTGGCACTTTATTGTCGTGCAGGATAAAGAGACATTACGCCAGCTTGCACCACTGGCCCGCACTGGTCCGTATATTGCACAGGCACCAATGGCAATTGTGGTTGCGATGGAACATAGTCCGTTTGCGATCTCAGATGGCAGCCGAGCGATCCAGTCAATGATCCTGACCGCCTGGGCACGCGGCATCGGATCCAACTGGGTCGGCTTCGATAATCTGGAACAGGTTCGGCCATTACTCGATATCCCAGAAGACATCAATGTCCTTGCGGTCCTCCCTTTCGGCTATCCTGTCTCAGCTACCAGTAAAGGAGCCAAGAAAAGGAAACCCTTAGGTGAGATCGCTCACAGTGAGCGCTGGAATCAGCCTTTCGCCTAAAAACATCATGTGAATTCGGCCGAAATATTGAAAGGGTTATCCCGACAATAGGGATAACCCTTTCGTGTGGCGCTTAAATGTGGGTACATTTAAACGTTACAGGCTTCCATGGCTATTTTTGTTTGGTGGGTGTGATCTGGAAGACGCAGTGTCCAGTATGGGTCTGACTACTACATTCAACTTCACGAATATACCACTGCTGTTCTTGTTTGGTCAGCCGGAGTATCAGATCAAAGGAGGATTGCCAGGTACCACATAAAGGCTGGGTCGCCCCGATAACGCTATAGGCAAAGATGTTGCTATAGAAGGCAAAGATAAACGAGCCATCCTGTAACCGCTTCCACTCAGTCAGCTTTTCTCCGCGTCGACTATCAATCTCGTTCGTCATAATATTGAGCAGAGCACGCATGGTCAGGTCTGGCCCAATAACTTTGGGAATCTGTTGCATGAAAAAGATCAAGACAGCCTTTTGGAGCGCGTCTGCTTCAACCTGGTTGGCCCAGTGATAGATCTGCTGGATGGGATTACGTGGATTAGAATACATGACGGCACGCATCAATAGTGAAAAATATTCGGGCGGAATGGTAAATTGATCTACGGCCGGTGGCCAGTTCTCTTCCCTGATATATTGGGCTAAACCCACGTCCCGTAAGAGATTATCCCATTGCTCTGCAGGAATTACCAGTCGCGCGGCCTTCAATTGGTAATATAAATGCGAAGAAAACGAGCGCTTCGTGCGCGTCACCCGCGGCTGAAATCCATACTTTGGCAATGTATCCATGACGATTGTTTTTTCAGCCTGTTTCAAGGAAATAGCGGCCGAGGGCATCAACTGCCAGATACGCTTGAGCACAGCACTATTTTGCTGCGAAAAAATGTGGGTCGTAGGTGAGACCAGCGTTTCCGCGCTCAAGATCAGGCCATCACTGAGAAAAAATGAAGAGAGTTCCACAACAGGAGTTTCATATTGCAGTTCCTGCCTCAGGCGTTGCATAAAACGTCCAAACAAAGGCGTGGTCATATCTTCACTCTGACCAATCAGAATTGCCAGAGGCCAGAAGCGTTCCTTTATATAGCGATCAAATGCCTGATAGCTGGTGGTGGTTACAATGGCTCGCATACCTGCCAGTGTCAACAGGGATGCTAATTTTTGTGAACGAACCTCATTTGTATCAATGATTAAAAGGACATGTTCTTGCGCACTTTTTAACACATCAGAAGGCTTACTGGATGATGGCTTACCCTGGCCAAATAACATAATTATGGATATCCCTTTCTCATTGGATACAACGGGCCAAATACAGAATGATTTTTCAAGCAGGAGATAACATAGCTCCAGATTACGTTGTCAGAGCTCAAAGAGGAGATATACTATGTAGGAAACCAAATACATAGGATAAAACACTTCAGATGATTAACTCTGGGCAAATACTTTTCTAAAGCTATATTATGAGTGGGCTATAAAATAGCATATCATAACCATAATGAGAGGTAAACAAGTAGGGAATTTTTTGCTAGGTTACATAACCATAAATAAATATTTCCACGCCCTTATTTCAGCAAAAATAGGTGTCTGGATAGCTCAGGACCACACTCGGGCACTAAAGCGCCCATACTTCTTTTAAGTGTGATGTAAATTTTGCGCCTCGCGCAAAATTTACATCACACTTAAAACCCTTGGAGTGCCAAAGGCGCGAAAATAACGCCAGGCGGATCACGAGTTTCATAGCAATCAAACACTATCTTATGAGTAATTTTTGATGATCTGTGAAAAAGATTATAGTGTATGTATGAATAGCGAGCAAAAGTATTATCAACATGTGGTACAATCAATACTATTGTATGAAGAGGAGAGCGCTGAAATGCCCGAAGTAAAGCTGCAACGGGACGAGGTGTTGACGCTGCTGGAGGAGCTAGGAGCCGAACTGGCCGAGCGCGGCATTGATTCACCGGTCCAGATTATTGTGTTTGGTGGCGTCTATATGTTGATGCAGATTGGCAATCGCCTCTCAACCCATGATGTAGATATCGTTCCGCTCGCAAGCAGCACTGATCCTCAGCAGGAAACAAGACGACAAAAGATTTTCAAGCAGGCCAGCAATGCCGTCGCGTCCCGTCACAATCTGCCGCGCAACTGGATCAATGATGATGGCGCGCTCTTTGTCGAAGAGATTATTCAAAAAGGTGAGTTGGTCCGTTGGAAGACCTTCCAGATGCTGGAAATCTGGCTACCCGAACTCGCCTGTATGCTGGCCCTTAAATTAACGGCCTTCCGGCCATTACAAGATATGGATGATACCCTCCATCTCTGTCAGGCCCTCAATGTCACCAGCGCCGAAGAGGCCCAGGCCATCCTTGATCGCTATGTTCCCACTGCCTGGCAGGAAGAAAATCTGGTTGATGAGACACTGATGGATCTATTTGGATGAGATATCGATCAATCCTAAACCTCATTCCTCGCGGCTAGTAATCTGTCAGACATCATGTGATGGGGAGGCGGGGATGCCAGGGGCGGCGAGCCTTGACTGGGGGATCGGGGGCTGTGCCCCGGCATCTCTCCCCCCCTCATGCCGCCCGCGTAGCGGGCGCACAACTCATCACACGAAGTTTGACAATGTACTAGCTCCGCTTACACGATTGATCAGCATGCTCTTGACATAAGCGTAACCCGCCGCAAGCCGCTGTGGTTTGAACCCAGGCGGATAGGCGGGTTTCTCGTGGGCTTTAGCCCTCGCTTGTTGCAATATCGTCTTTTCTCCTGTATACTGCAACAATGGAAAAGACGAGTACATTGCAGTATCAGCGTGACGAGCACCGCGTCCATCTTATTGTGTATCATCTCATCTGGTGTCCTCGTCGTCGCAAAGCCATTCTTACGGGTCCCATCAAAGAACGGTGTCAACAGATACTCGAAGAGAAATGTCTGGAAAAAGGGTGGAGTATTCTCACCCTGGCGATTCAACCTGACCATATTCATCTTTTTATCCGCGTCTGGCCTTCTGAAAGTGCCGCTGATGTGGTGAAAGAACTTAAGGGCATCACGTCCTTTCATTTACGAAGGGAGTTCGCCCCTATCATGAAGAAAATGCCTTCGACCTGGACCCGTTCCTATTTTGCCAGCACGGCTGGTGCAGTGAGTGCTGAGACCATTCAACACTATATCAATGCGCAAAAAGGAATCTAGCGGGGAGGAAGGGAGGGAGTCATCGCATGGCAAAGGCAACGAAAACCATCACACAAGCAATGCAGTATCCATCCCGGTATGCTGCCTGGTTTACGACCACCCAGGCATTGTTCAACACAGTGGCTTCCTTCTACTTTGAGGTCATCACAGCTCACGAGCAGGTGCTGTTGCTTTCCTCACACAGAGCCTTGCATGCCCTTGAGACATTGACCCATGCGACGGAAGAAAACCCCGATCCGGTGATGCCGCTCGATGCCATTGCTCCTCAGGTTCCTGCCCTCTTTCGCCGTGCCGCTATTCACGCAGCTCTTGGCTCCGCCCATGCCTTTGAGACGAGCTTGCAGAAGTGGCGTGCGCGCAAAGAGAAAGCGGCCCTCAAAAAGAAGCGTTTCACCGAGCACCCACCGGTTCCCCCGCGGACCTGGAATCGGTCGCCGACGTTCTACAAGGGCCAGTGGAAAGGGCGCACTGCGTCCTCCATTCTTCTCAAGCTCTGGACAGGGGCGAGGTGGATCTGGGTCAACGTTCGGCTCTTGAGCCGTGACTTGCCCGATGGCTATGAGCCGGGGAGTCCGTCGCTGGTTCGCCATGGCTCACATTGGCGGTTGCATACCCCGGTCGAAAAGACCTTCACCAGTCCGGGGAAGGTGGCTGTGCAACTGGCTCATGCCCAGACACGCATCTGTGCCATTGATCTCAATCTCGACCATCATCTGGCGGTCTGTACCATCCAAACAGCCGACGGCTCGACCGTTGCCACCACCTTTCTCAGTGGCGGCAAACGCGTAAATGGCCGTAGGAAGTGGCTGCTTGGACGGATCGCCCGCAACCGTCGTAAGACGGGTATCCTGGCCGAAAACGAACCCGATAATGTGGCATTATGGGAGAAAATCCGTCATGTGGACGAGCAGGTCGCGCACCTGATCAGTGCGCGCATTGTCCACTTTGCTCGTCAGCATCAGGCGAGTGTGCTGGTATTTGAACATCTGGGCAAGCTGAAGCCGCAAAAAGGCCGCTACAGTCGCCGAGGGAACAGCAAACGAGCCTTCTGGATGAAGGGGCGTATATTCACCAATGCCAAATATAAAGCGTGGAACGAGGGCATGATCACGAGTCGGGTGAACCCGCGCAACACGAGCCGCGAATGCGCCCGTTGTCATGGCCTGATTGTGCGCTACCATGCCAAGCAGGGGCCCGAGCCAGCAGGCTACACCCCTGGGGCACCATTGGCCTGGTGTCCTGCGTGTGGCATGAAGGGCCATGCCGATCGCAATGCGAGCGTGGTCATTGGTCAGCGTTTGCGTACACGGGTTCATCATCAGGAAAAGCCTCGCGCTCCTCTCCTGGATCCAGGAGAGAGGGATGAGAAATCATCAGGTGTTGTTCGTTCCCAAGATGCCAACAGCGAAGGTGGCCCATCACGCCGCCGAGCACGAAGGCATGGAACGGGCAAGGGGTATGGCACCACCCATGAGGATCACGCCAGGATGGTGGCGCCCTCAGCTATTCCTCGCCCATTACCTCTGTTCAGTGAGTCATAGCAACGCTATCTATCTCGAACAGTGGCGTACGCAGGAGTGGAAGAAGCCGCCGCCCCTTCAGGGCGTGCGGAGTGTCACTCTCACCTTTACTGCTACTGCAAGGTGGTAATGGTATACTAAAAAGGAAAGCCTCTTAAGGACGGGTAATGAGCCAGGATGAATATGATACTTACTTTCACAAATGAACTACATACTATCAAAGATATCTATCAAGGGATTTCTCAAGGAGACGACCCTCGCTATGCTGTGGGTGCTTTCCTTAATGATTTCTTTGATTATCACGCAGATGAGCGCCAGAGCTTGCTCGCTGATCCGATCGTTGTCGCCGCGCAACCACCACCAGAGCACTGGCAGTGGGCCCTCTTCTGCGCTGCCTCGGTCGAATATCTCTGCCAGCAATACGGACTGGACTGTCCGGCATGGGTGCATGCTCCGATGTACGATACAGCCTTAAGCGAGCCCTGGTTTTTTGTGCCAACCGCTCTGCACAATCCAGCGGTCCGTGAACGCTATGAACGCGATACCCCGACCCCTTTTACACGCCGCAATATCTTCTGCGGCTCACGTATCCTCATGCACAAAAAATCTACTTACAAAACCACTGCTCATCATATTATGCAACCTGCTTGAACAAGCACATATTCTGCTCGTATCTATGGCTTTTCGTTAACGAGAGCTTTTTTACCAGCTTCGATGACAGCAATGATACGGTCTACATCATAGATGGAGCCTCGCCAGACGCCACCGCTGGCAGATTGCAATGCGGCCCAGAGACGTGTGTCATCGGGTAGATGAGGATCAGGAGCGAGATCTGGATGGGCAGTACGTCCTTTGAGGAGGATAGCTCCTTCTTCAGGTGTGAAGCTTCTGACGCCGTCACCGATGAGGTTGAGCTGCCCATGCAGGTTGATGCGATCAATGATGATCTCGATGATATCACCATCGCGCACTTTCCCTATCGGCCCGCCTGTGAGGGCTTCAGGACCAACATGGCCTATACAGGCTCCGGTTGAGACGCCAGAAAAGCGGGCGTCAGTGATGAGGGCAACATGTTTGCCAAAGGGCAAATGCTTCAGGGCAGCAGTCAGTTCATAGGTCTCTTCCATACCGGTGCCAGCTGGTCCACGTCCCATCAGAACCATAATATCGCCAGCCTTGATCTGGCCGCCTTTGATGGCTTCGATAGCAGCGTGCTCACTGGTAAAGACACGAGCCGGTCCCGTATGACGATAAACACCATCTTCGTCTACCACGGATGGGTCGATGGCGGTGGATTTGATGACAGCACCCTCGGGAGCCAGATTGCCCAGCGGAAACATCACGGTGGAGGTAAGTCCACGGGCATGGGCCGTCTCTGGATCCATGATGACTTCGTCAGGATGAATATTGTCTGCCGCTAACAAGCGCGCACGCACATGCTGGCGGCGCTCAGATTCTTCCCACCAGTTGAGAACTTGATCGAGGGTCTGTCCACTACAGGTATGTACACTGGTATCCAGTAAGCCCTTACGGCGCAGATGGAGCATGACTTCGGGCACGCCACCAGCCAGAAATACACGAACGGTCGGATGGTCTACAGGTCCGTTTGGTAGGACGCTAACCAGACGCGGCACCTGACGATTCACTTCCTGCCAATCCGCGACGTCAGGAATACGCAGTCCTGCGGCGTAGGCGATAGCGGGAATGTGCAGGAGCAGGTTGGTGGAGCCCCCAAAGGCGGCGTGCACAACCATAGCGTTGCGGATCGAGGCATCAGTGAGAATATCCTGCATGCCCCGGCCCAGTTGGATCTGCTGCATCAATGCGCGGGCAGATTGGGTCGCGAGCGCTTCCCAGATCGGTTCGCCAGAGGGAGCAAGAGCCGAGTGGGGAATGGCCATCCCGAGCGCCTCAGCCACAACCTGCGCGGTCGCGGCCGTTCCCAGGAATTGACAACCACCACCAGGGGTCGCGCACGCCCGACAGCCCATCTCGGCAGCCTGCTGCAATGTAATCTCGCCATGTGTGTAACGCGCTCCAATCGACTGTATTTTTCCCGCATCCTCACCATTTTCAGCAGGTAGAGTTACGCCGCCAGGCACCAGGATACCAGGCAGATGTCTGAGTGAGGCCAGCGCCATCAAGGTAGCGGGCAAGCCTTTATCACAGGTAGCTACGCCCATAACCGCCTTACGCGTAGGCAAAGAACGGATCAGGCGGCGCATCACCATCGAAGCATCATTACGATAGGGCAAGGAATCAAACATACCAGTCGTCCCCTGCGTGCGACCATCACAGGGATCACTCACATAGGCGGCATAAGGAACCATACCAGAACGCTTAAACTCACCGGCAGCAGCACGTAGCAAGCGCCCGACTTCCCAATGTCCGGTATGATAACCCAGAGCAATCGGTGAGCCATCTTCCGCGCGAATTCCACCCTGCGTACTCATCATCAAAATATGTTTACCCAAAACTTTCGCAGGCTCCCAGCCCATACCGACGTTTTGCGATAAGCCAAACAAATCTCCGCTGGCCCACTCACGTAACATCTTTGGTGTTAGCGGTAGCTCACCCTGTGGACCCTGGGCGTGAGTTGGAATATTATAGTATAGCTCGGGTTGCTGCACACGAAAAAGTGTTGATAAAGCATCAAGTTCATCCATATTTTTACCGCCTTTGGTTGAGCACTCGTCAAATAATTGAATAAAAAAAGTATACCCGGCAGATCCGCCATTATCAATATACAAACGTTACAGGGAATGAAGCTTTCGCAGCGTTCACAATGAATTATTACAAACCTGTTTATTACCAATATGCTACAAAATAGCTATCTATCTTGCACAGGATTGTTTTTTCTGGCAGAATCACGTATGCTAAACGTGTGGCAATACTGAGCAGTAAATACCATCGGTCTTCTTTCTCCAGTTACTGGATATAGCGAGCCCGCTCCATGACAAATATACAACCAACAGAAGGATATCTGCAGAAAGAGAGAGCTCCGATGGGAAAACATCCACCAGAACAAGAGGAACAAGCTGAACCAAATACTCGACTATCCGGTACACCCCAGGAGATGGAGCGGCGCTTCCAGGCGACCTTTGAACAGGCAGCGGTCGGCATGGCGCATGTGGCTCCTGATGGTCATTTTCTGACGATCAATCAAAAATTCTGCTCGATAGTAGGCTATACACACACAGAATTACTCCAGCACACCTTTCAAGAGATCACTTATCCAGACGACCTATCCGTCGATATAGCCTTTGTCGAGCAACTTTTAGCCGGTGAACGCACAACCTATACCATGGAAAAGCGCTATATCCACCAGAATGGATCTCTCATCTGGATCAATTTGACGGTTTCGCTGGTGTGCGCCGACGATGGAACGCCACAATATTTCATTTCTGTCATTGAGGATATCAGCCAGCGCAAATGCCTGGAAAAAAACCTTCAGCAGCAGAATGAGCTCTTGCAACGGATTATCAATAACGCCCCCGATATCATTGCGCGCTTTGATCACGAACTGCGCCATCTCTCTGTCAATCATACTGCAACCAGAGTCACAGGCCTGGCAGCAGCTGACTTTATAGGCAAGACAAATCGCGAGATGGGAATGCCAGACGCTCAGGTTGAGATCTGGGATAAGGCTTTGCAGGCAGTCTTTGCCACCGGTGAAGTAGGAACTATTGAATTCTCCTTTCCAACACCCGACGGTGTGCACTGGTATCAGTCAAAGCTAACGCCAGAGCGAGATCAGTCCGGTAACATCGTTGCTGTACAGGCTGTAGCACGCGATGTGACAGATCTACGGCAAACACAGGAAAAACTAAAGCGCAGTGAAGCCCGGAGCCAACGCTTATCCGATGCCAATATTATCGGCATTGTTTTTGCAGAAGGCACCCGCATCATTGAAGCCAATGATGCATTTCTACAAATAGTCGGCTACCAGCAAGCAGATGTACAGGCGCAGCGCATCGACTGGGCAACAATGACGCCGCCAGAATATGCCTCACTTGATGAGCACACTCTCCAGCAACTTCAGTCGCGAGGCTCTTGTGCGCCATTTGAAAAAGAATACATCCGCAAAGACGGGAGCCGGATACCAATTCTTATTGGTGCGGCAGCCGTACAGCAAAATCCTTTGCAGTGGATCTGCTTCGTGATGGATCTCTCGGAGCAGAAAAGGATCAATGATGAGCTGGTACGCGCGGCACATGCATTTCAAATGCTGGCCGATCATGTGCCAGACATCATCACTCGCCATGATACCACCACGTTCCGCTACCTCTATGCCAATGCCGCAGTTACACGCGCCACCGGCCTACCACCAGAGGCTTTTCCTGGTAAGACTTCACGCAAATTGGGCATACCAGAAGAACAGTGTCTCTTTTTTGAACAACAACTCACAAAGGTAGTAGAGGCTGGCCTGCCATTCACGGTGGAATACAACTTTCCAATTGATGGTCGGATGCGCCAGTATCAATCGAATTTAATCCCTGAATATGACGGTGATCAGAAAATGATCTCTATTCTGGTGATTACCTATGACATTACAGAGCTTAAAGAACAGGAGTTACGCAAAGATGCATTTATCAGTATCGCGGGTCATGAATTGCGTACTCCGCTTACAGCACTCAAAGGCAACCTGCAACTGGCTGATCGGCAGGTAAACAAACTTCTGTCAGATAGACAGGAACCATCCATACTCCAGGTACGAACTGAACTCCAGACGATTCAGAAACGGTTGGCACGTTCGCTTCATCAAGTAGGACTGCAGCAGCGCTTGATCAACGATTTATTGGATGTCTCACGTATCACAGCCAACAAACTAACCCTCTCCATCGAAGAATGTGACCTGAAAAACCTTGTACATGAAAGCGTAGAGGATCAGCGTACTAATACCCCCACACGAACAATCACACTGGAAATGCAGGTAACAGAACCTGTCATTGTCCGGGCAGATCAGGGGCGCATTGAACAGGTCATTAGCAACTATCTCAACAATGCCATCAGATACTCCAACAAAGATCAACTAATCACCGTTGGCTTAACAGTGCAGGATCAGCAAGCACGCATCTGGGTGCAGGATCATGGTCCTGGCTTATCTGCTGAAGCTCAAAAGCATGTATGGGAGCGCTTCTATCAGGAACCAGGCGTGAGTATCCAAACTGGCTCAGGGGTGGGATTAGGGCTCGGGCTCTACATCTGCCAGACGATCATTGCTCGCCATGGAGGACAGATCGGGGTTGAGAGTGTATTAAAGCAAGGATCAACCTTCTGGTTCACCCTCCCATTGGCTCACTAAAAAATGTGTCCCATCCACATAGTCGCGGATGAGACACATGCAATTACTAGACTACGGCGTAGACTTTAGCTTCCCAGGGAAAAATGGGTTCGCGGCCAGCCCATGCGACCGACACGTTGCGCTCCTGCGTGATTTCACGCCAGCGCATACCTTCTGGCAGTTCGGGCCAGTTGTTGATGCGATATTCAGCGGTTTTCGTGCTGGCATCAGGAGTCATGTAATCGCTAAAGTTGGCGACAACAACCAGCATCGTGCGGCTACCAATTTCACCCCGGATCCAGGCCATGACGCGTTTACCATCATTGAAGTCGCTATGGATAAACGTCGTCTCGTTGCTCCAGAGTTCTTCAGCTTTGGTACGGAGCCGCACCAGTCGGGTCACATGATCAACGATACGCGCACGCCAGGGATCATCCCGACGCTCGAAGTTGACCGCATCCGTTTGCTTGTCAGGTCCTTCAGCAGGTACATCATGCTGGTCAGCAAACTCCTCGCCCGCGAAGATCATAGGAATACCAACCGCGGTGATCAAACAGGTGAAAGCCAGTTTGATCCGCTGCTCTTTCTCATAGATGCCGTTGCTCTCCAGGTAGTCATAGAGCCGCTCGTTCCCATAGCCCTCGACATCATGAGAGGTTACATAGTTGATGGCCTGTGAACCATCGCCAAAACCAATGCGGCGACAATCTACCATCTTCTTGACCATCTCTTCAAAGAGTGGCTCATCAGGATGGCTGCGACCAACAATAGCGGAGCGCACATAGCGCTTAAAGTATTCATTCCACAGGCTATCGATGCGCTGCTCATGCAGCAGGTCCAGTGGCATCGCCAGTTCTTCGCCAGCTACCAGAAAACGCGCACCCGCCGTGTCGGGCTCATTGCGCTGCTCATGCCAGCGTGACTGATAGATGCTATGCGCAGCGGCCTTGAAGCTCTGAATAAAGTCCCAGTTCGCGATATTCACAATACTATCGATACGCACACCATCAATGCGATAATAGCGCATCCAGTGATCAAGATAGGTCAACATAAAAGAGCGGGCCGGAAACAAGCGCTGCTGCTGGCCTGTAAATGGATCATAGCCCTCGACCTCATATTGATACTTAAAGAGGTCACTCCCAAAACCGTCGCGATGCTCACCCTGTGAAAACTCTTCGGGATCACCATCATTGAATTTAATAAAGAAATCAGGAAAGTTAATTGAGCGATATGGATTGCGAGCGGCAAAGGCCATCACAACATCATCAAAGAAGCGCAGACCGTTCTGGTGACAGGCACGAATCAAGCGAGCCAGCTCAGTACCTGGCGCTGGTTTACGATTACGGCCATAGATACCCAGATCATGATCGGCAGTAAAGTAATTGGTAGTTGCGTAGCCCCAGCCACCTTTGACGAAACTATCCGCTGATGGCAACAGCTCCAGCGCCGTAACTCCCAGATCCCGCAGATGGGCGCGGCCTTCTTGCAGGACAGCCAGGCCAAAGAAGCTAAATGGAATCGCACCGGGATCAACCAGGGCCAGTACATCCCGAAATGTTCCCGCTGCAACCTCTACACCGCCCTCTTTACGGGTACGCGCCCAGGTCGCAGGCAACTCATAGATCACCAGTTGCGTGTTGACCGGCAAGGTTTCCAGCGGCGGATCATTACGCCAATCAGGTTGCTGACCATCGGGATCACACGCGATAAGTTCACCATTTTTATACAGCACCACGCCCGCCGGATAGCGATCTTCATCCCCAAACTGCGGATCATCAGGTCGCGGTCCCAGCAAACGCCAATCCACGCTGAGCGCAAATGGATCGGTACACCTGATACGTGGATGACTCTCTTTATAAAGATTACTATCAGTAACCTCGAACCAGTAGTGATAAATCTTACCATTCTCAAGCAGACAGTCTTTGGCTGCGATATCCCACAGATCCGGCCCCTTTGCCGAAGGAGACAATGGAAATGCTTGTTCATCAACCAGCTGAGCAGGCTCGCCGGCTACAAAAGTCCCAATGATCAGACGGGGGACTGGATCTGTCACCGCTGGACGCCAGAGCGCAAAGTGCGTCTTCTTATGTTCCAACAGATCAGCCGCCGGCTGTAGTGGGACATTGACTGCTTGCATGAATGAATTCCTTTCAAAGAAAACTCAGCAGGAACAGTGCTTCTCTATAAGAAAAAGCACAGAAGTTACCTCTCCCTTTGTAATATGTAGCGCAGCCACAAAAAGTGTCAATCCTCCCAAAAGTAGCGGTAGCGCTTGCCGCCGCAACGTGTGGACGTCTGAACAAACAACGCCATAATGAGATTGTTAAAGAGTTTTAACCCTTTTTTTAACGTCCTTATGATAGACTGCAAATAGAGAGATAAAAAAAGGATAGGAATTTATTCTATGCGATTGATTCGACAGAGCGATGGCAGCTATATGCCACAGTTGACGACGATATGGGAGGTTGAGGAATTGGCGGCCCGACCTGATGCCTGGGTGCCTATCTGCCGGGTCGGTAAGGTGGAAGCCATCGGCGAGATTCATAGCGAAACACTGAAGATCCGCCTCTATCCAGAAAGTCAGATCCGCAATCGTGAGATTGTGGCACTGGCTTCCGGAGCGGCTACTTCAACAGAAAATAATACAGAGTCTGACCTGCGGCGAGAGCTTTCTTTGCAGGCAGAAAATTCACCATAAAAATTGACAGAGCTTATTGTGACTGCTGCTGCGTCTGCTCAGGGTAAGTAGCCTGCGGATATTCATATGGATTATAAGCTGGCGCTTGCATTGGCGCTCGCTCTACCGGCTGCTCCTGCTTCTGGGTAGCATATCCCTGACCATAGGGCCGATATGGCTCTGGCTCCGCCGCTGCTCGCTCTGCCGGACGATAATACGGCTCCTGTGGCGGACGCGAGGGCTGATAATATTGTTGCTGCTGTCTCTGCTGCTTTGAAGGTTGATAATAGGCGGTCCGAGCACGAGAACGCAACCGCTTTGGCGCAAATATAAAATACATAATCGCGCCAAAGAAATTAGTCACAAATATAAATATCGCCCAGAACAACCTGGCCGTTCCACTTAAAGCTCGATTCTTGCTACAATGGATCAGTGCAATGATCCAGATAGCTAGTGGAATAATGATAAAAAGTGCATGTCCACTTAGCATATATCTTTATCCTTTCCCCTCGGGATACCATGTTATTTCACCGTAGCGCATGGCTACAATTCAGGCATGCCAGCACTACCTGCCACAAGTAAGCAAGCAGTATACATACGTACTCCACAATAGCATATTTTTTCTATTGTATATACGTAATGAACCTTCTATAGTAGCACAATTATCCGAATCACCCTCTGTCTTTCACTGGTCAGGTCAGATCGCTATCCGATAAGTAACTGGCAAGTTGGACAGACACATCAGCTTCGTTGTAGCATAAAAGCATCTCAATGAAGAAAGGTATCACCTATGTTTAGTCCCCTTCCTCAGACCAGTGAAGAATTTGAGCTTTTAGCGTGGCCGCAGATTGAGCCCTGGTACCGTGAACTTTTACAGGAAACGCTGACGCCAACGAGTTTATCTGCCTGGCTGAAGCAATGGTCAGATCTGAGCGCACTGATTGATGAAACTATGGTGCGCTTTGAGATATCCAGCACTCAGAATACCGCCGATGAAGATGTGGCACGCCGTAAACAACAGTTTTTGCAGCAGATCTATGCACCTGCTCAAACCCAGTCGCAGCAGTTGAAAGAACAACTATTAGCCAGCGGCCTGGAGCCAGAGGGATTTACGATTCCGTTGCGGAATATGGGAGCTGAAGCCGGGCTTTACCGTGAAGAAAATCTTGCTCTTCTCAATCAAGAAAAAGCTCTCAGTGATGAGTATTATCAGGTTGGCGGAGCCCAGATGGTTGATTGGGAGGGAAAAAAGGTCTCGATCATGTCTCTGCACGTTCCGCTGCGCGATCCTGAACGCTCACGCCGCGAGCTAGCCTGGCATACAACCGCGCAGCGCCGCTTTGTTGATCGCCAGAAAATGGAAGCGCTGTGGATTGAAAAGATGCAATTGCGACAACGTATCGCCCAGAACGCGGGACTAGAGAGCTATCGCGAGTATCGCTGGCAGAAACTCTTACGCTTCGATTACACGGCCGCCGACTGTAAAGCATTTCATCAAGCAGTCGAGCAGGTTATCGTGCCAGCATCCAACCAGATCTGGGAGCGGCGCCGCCAGTTATTGAACGTTGACACTCTGCGTCCATGGGATCTTAACGTTAATCCACGCACCACACAGGCTCCTCGTGCGATAACCAATGTTGATGAAGTATTGCAGCAATGTGCAGGCCTGTTTACTCTGGTCCACCCAGATTTGGGACGCTACTTCCAGACCCTGCTACAAGAAAAACTGGTTGACCTGGAAGAGCGGCCCAATAAAGCCCACATGGGCTATAATCTCCCCTTGGAAGTGAAGCGCCGGGCCTTTATCTTCGGGCATCTGGATCTGCCAGCCGAAATCATCTCCCTGGTCTGCCACGAGGCGGGCCACGCATTCCATGTCTTTGAGACGGTTGGGCTCCCCTATATTCAGCAACGTCAGGAAGGTGCAGTGCCAATCGAATTTGCTGAAGTCGCTTCGACCAGCATGGAATTCATCGGCTCCATGTATCTTCAGCAGGCAGGCCTCTGCACTGCCGAAGAGGAACGTCTGTTGCGAATTCAACATCTGGAAAATATGCTCACTAACTATCTACCTACGATTATCCAGGGCGATGCCTTCCAGCAGTGGGCGTATGAGAACTATGAACAGGCTCTCGAACCAGCACAGTGCTCACAAAAATGGATAGAATTAACCAGAATCTATCAACCATCTGTTGATTGGAGTGGTCTGGAAGATGAGGCAGGTATGGGCTGGCTCTGGATCAGCCATTTCTTTGATGAGCCATTTTATTACATAGAATATGCCTTTGCCGCCATTGGTGCCTATCAAGTCTGGAACAACTACCTGCAAGATCCTGAGCGTGCGCTACAGCAGTATCGCCATGCACTCTCGCTCGGCGCTACCCGCAATGTACCAGACCTCTATCAGGCCGCCGGCGCAAAGTTTGCAGGCAATGTTGAAATCCTGGAACTCGTACGAGATCTGACCCTCCAACAGCTAACCACGTTGGGATCCTGAAGCCACCATAAAAATTGGTAGGTGGTGAAAAATAGAGATAAGGGAGCACTATTTATGCAGGATGATGAACTGCTCGATGAGCCAGTGAGCTATAACAGCTATGCAATCGGTGATATCCATGGCGAAGTAACCTTGCTAAAACGCTTGCTCGACCTACTACCTTTTCGGCCCGAGGATCATTTGATCTTTTTAGGGGATTATGTAGATCGGGGCGAGGACTCCATTGCGGTGATCCGCACGTTGCAGGAGATCCAGCAGGCACATCCACATTGCTTTTTTCTACGCGGCAATCATGAGGATGCCTGGCTGGAACAATGGGATGGTACGGCCTTCAGAGAGATACCAATGATGCCTGGTGCGCGCAAAGTATGGGAAAGCTGCGATGGCCAGATACCAGCTGATGTTGGTGAGTGGCTGAGTAAAACACGGATTGATTATGAGGATGCTCACGCCTATTACGTGCATGCAGGCGTTCTGCCAGGGAAGCCTTTCTCGTCAACACCTCCCTTCTCCAAAATGTGGGGGGCCAGAGGTTTTGCGGATCGTGACTATGATTGGGGTAAAACCGTGGTCTTCGGCCATTGGGAACATCCAGCTCCCATGATCAAACACCATAAGATCGGCCTCGATACCGGAGCCTGGCGCACCGGCAACCTTAGCGCCATCCAGCTTCCCGGCCGTCAGATCTTCCAGGTTCATCGCGAAGAAGAAACAAACGATAGTGTTTGATGCCCACACCCCATGGCAAGCGTGCGGCCAGCAGCACTCGGGCGCTAAAGCGCCCATGCTGCTTTTATTATGTGAAATTCTGACACTCTGGCATACCACTGATGAGATCCATGAAACGGTGATCGGGCGGTGTACAAATACTCAAGTCGCTTTGGGCTAGCGTCTCAAAATGAAGATACAGGACTAATAGACGGAATGAATCTACGCGGACACATTGTTTGTATCTTCATTAGTCTCGCTATCACAAACATCAGAACGGGAAGCTTTTATAGAGGAGAGGAGTTTCATGAGCCATAACACAACCAGGATAGAGAACAATAAAGAGAAGCAACAATACGAAATACAACTGGACAATGGTCAGTTGGCAGTCCTGACGTATCAACAAACAGGGGATCGCATTACCTATTTACATACTGGTGTGCCACCGGCCTTTGAGGGCCATGGCCTGGCAGCCGCGCTGGCCCACACCGCCCTTGAAGATGCTCGTGCCGCACATCTTACAGTCATCCCAAGCTGTCCATTTGTCGCGCAATACATTGAACACCATCCAGATTATCAACCATTGGTCGCTAAAGAAGATCAATAAGTGCTACAGAGCACATGAAACCGCATAGAGGGATTCCCGTACTCTCTATGCGGTTTTTTAGATTAGTGGAAGGATTTCCCATAGAGATGACCACCCTGGAAATCCAGGCCCACATACGGTTCATCTCCAACGACCCAGGCATCATGGCCTGGAGCCAGCAATTGCGCATCGCCGGGTCCCAGTTCGCTCTCGCTTCCGTCATTCATACGCACATGCAGGCGGCCCGAGAGACAATAATTGAAATGTGGTACCAGACAACTTGTAGTTCCTGCCACGGGCATCACATGCTCAGACCATTTCCAGCCAGGCTCAAAGGTCAGTTTCATCAATGAGAGTTCCCCAAAATCAATTACCTCGATCTTTGTTTTGGGTAATGACCTGACCTCATCCGGCCTGTTGAAGCCTTTTGTCTGCATTTCTGTCTGCATATTTCCTCTTTTCTCACATGTAGATGTGAAAGAATAAACCTGATTGACAGAACTACATACAGCAACAATGGTAGAGGATCTCTAACTTAATCACAAGCAGCGTAGGCTTCCTGCAAGCGCTCTTTAAGCCTGTGCTTCAGTTCTGCCGGAATGAATGCGGCTTCTACTGCATACAGATTACACGTGAGAAAGTCTTGTTTGTT
Organism: Dictyobacter vulcani; assembly: GCF_008974265.1. Lineage (GTDB taxonomy): Bacteria > Chloroflexota > Ktedonobacteria > Ktedonobacterales > Ktedonobacteraceae > Dictyobacter > Dictyobacter vulcani. The sequence goes on along the minus strand of NZ_BKZW01000003.1, from coordinate 452,628 downwards.
CCATTGAAAATTGGCATGCAACTGTTCATACTCGCGCTTCAGCGTCACTGGTGTAATCATGCGGCAGTCTGTATTAACATTCAGTGCAACACCCTGGCGATACAAATAGTCGATGGGATGATCGGCATAGATATCATAGATATTGGTCTGTAGATTGGACATTGGGCAGAGCTCAAGATGGATGCCTTCGGCCCGCAGTTTGTCGAGCAGATTAGGATCCTCACTGCTGCGTACGCCATGACCGATGCGGGTAGGCTGCAGATGCTCCAGGGTCTCCCAGACGCTGGCGGCTCCTCTGGCCTCGCCTGCATGCGCGGTCCGTGCCAATCCATGCTCAATCGCATATTGAAATGCTGGAATATGCGCGTCAAGTGGATAGCCCGCTTCATCACCTGCCAGATCAAGTCCAGCGACGGTCGTTCCCTGAAATTGCTCGACCAGACGGACCGTTTGCAGGCTCTCTTCGGCGGTAAAATGACGCAAGGCGCAGAGCAGGAGCCGCGCTTCAATCCCGGTCTCGGCGCTAGCTTCACTGGTTGCAGCCTCAACAATCCTCACCACCTCTGCTGGAGTTAAACCTTGCTCGGTATGCAACAAGGGTGCAAAACGAATCTCAGCATAGATGACATTATCGCGCTGCAACTGAGCAAATAGATCCTTGACCACCAGGCGCAAATGTTGCGGGGTCTGCATCAAAGCAATACCCATCGGGGCACGTTTTAAAAAATCCACTAGATTGATACATTTAGCGGGAGCCACAAATTCACGATGATAGATCTCTTCCGTCACCGTCGGATCAATAGTATGTACCACCTCATAGCTCAGTGAACAATCCAGGTGCAGGTGCAGTTCCACTTTGGGATAGGCATGTATGTCCATAATGTTTCTTTCTCATCAATAAAAACCAGAACAGGATAAGTATTGCTATTTTACATCAGGGATCAACCGTACAGCTTCACCAAAGGGAATGCTTTTGGTATCCAGTCCTCCAACTGAGAGGATCCACAAGACAGGTAGGGAAGGGGGTTCATCAGGAAACGCACCGTAGCCATCGGTGAAATAGACGCAGGCGACCAGTTTCACGTCTGCGCGACCTCGCGCAAACGTGAAACTGGTGACAACTACGGTTGGTGGTCTCTCATACGTGAAGAGGTTGCAGCGGCAAGCACTACCGCTACTAGATACCGGCGAAATCTTCGGTCAGCCAGATGCGACTATGGGCAGTATCAACCAGGACGTCAACACCTACCATGGTACAGCCGGTTGAGAGAATATTGCGGCGATGGCCATCATCGGGAGGCTGTTCGCCAAACATGGCCTGGTTTAATCCAACCGAGGCGTTGGTAGGATCGCCATAGCCAACACCAATATTTTCTGCGGCTGCAACCCAGTTGACTCCGGCCTGACGCTCACGATCACCAAAATAAGCTTCTCCGGGAAGCTGGTGGGAAAGTTGATTGGCGGCGGCCATTGTAAGATTATGCTTATGAGCACTCTGGACCAGCTGTGCGCTCCAGATATATGGTGCCAGTCCCTTGCTCGCGCGCTCCTGATTGATCAAGGCAAATACAGCTTGAGCTGCTGACTGCACGCTATTGCCACCTGAAACTGGTGGTTGCGCTGGTACGATAGGTGCCGCGGTAGGTGGAACGGGAGTTGGCACAACTCCCGGGGCAGTTGTCGGTGCCACGGTCGGCACTACAATCGGAGCGGTCGTCGGTTTTGGCTTCATCGCAATATTGACTGGCGTCGCGGTTGGTTTCTTAGCCGTTGGTGTCTTACTGGTCGTGTGAGGGGTGGGAGAAGGGACCACATTTGATGTATCTCCATTTCCTGTGGCACCAGTAGGTGCGCTTTGTCCACCACATGCTGCCAGCAGTAGCATACAAAATATAGCACTCAGTAACCATTGCGAACTTTGTAGTCTCTTCATCACAAAAAAACGTTCCTTCTTAAAATACTCTGCCTCAAAAGAATGCATCATCACTGCTCATAGAAAAAGCGTAATTTCTCTATACAGTATTGTAAGAATACAGTACTTGGAGTACCCTGTGTCCAATATACTGGAAAAACTGGTACTTTCCTATTATAGCGATTGAAGATATGGCTAAATCTTTACCAGCAAAAATCCATCAACTCCAGATCGTCAACCGCTTTTACTCATCTATAACCTATAGCGTTACGCATCTTTTAAGGTGACATGCCAGAGTACTTTACCAGTGACCGTGATGGCCTACGGCATGGAGGATAATGGGCGCATAGCGATCATAAAGAAGTGCAACTGGCGAGGAGTCAAAGGATGATTTAGGCTGTATCTGGTTCATCTTTTTCCTCGTGCTTTATTTCTACTTCTTTATCGCTAGTGGTGCCCTGAATGTTAACATTAACTGGATTTTATGGGTTAGAAGAAAAATAAACAAGGGTTTTATAGAGAGAAAAATGCTCCAAAACATTTTTTTGTTTTGGAGCATCACAATGGATAGTTATTATGCTACCTGTTCTACCAGAGGCATTTTGACGGTTTGCAGGTCGTAGATGGGTATCTCAGCGGCCTGTACACGCTGTCGATAATCGACAATTTTCCGCTCTTTGCGGTTTGCCAGGTAGTATGGCACCGCGATCAAGGGACACATGAGCGCTGGTATCAACATAACCTGTCGCGCTCCCAGTAATGGGAGCAGCATACCAATTGAAACTGGAATGGTCATACCAGCAAAGCCAGAACTGATCAGGACGACGCTTGAGATCATGCCTGGCAATTGCGCGAAGCGTCGCGTGGCAATGGCCATCAACGTTGGGAAGATTGGTCCCAGGAAGATGCCTGTGCCCAGGCTGGCGATAAAGCAGATGACCGGCATTTGCATACAAGCGGTCAGCAGGATCGCGCTTGCACCACCACCAAACATACTGATGTAGAGCAGTTGGGCATTGGTCAGGTAGCCACGCTTCATCAAACGTGCAACCAGCATACGTCCAAAAGTCATCCCCACCCAGAAGAGTGTGGCCGCCGGTGTCGCCATCTGAATACTGACAGCAGCCTGCTGACTGATCGAAGTCACAACCCAGCTACTGAAGCCGGCTTCAGCTCCCACATACAAACAAACCTGTAAAGCCACAAACCAGAGCAGCGTCTGCTTCAAGGCCTTTTTCGGCTCACCTGGCATAATCGAATCTTGTAGTGGGAGGGCGTTTGCGTTAGCGCTTCCCAGAAGTCCAGGCCTGGTTTCAAAGCGCAGGACATAAAAGGCCAGCAGACAAAAGACACCTGGCAAGGCGGTACAGAGAAAAGCCAGCAATGGACTCCCACTCAGTGTTAATGAGTAAGAGAGCAAAATCGGTGCCAGCAACGAGCCCATGCCCACGGAGGCATGCAGCATATTCAATTTTTCACCCAGTTTATTGCCAAAATTGAGGGTCAGTGTGATCGTAATTCCAATATTGATCAATCCGGCGCTGATACCCTGCAACATTTCAGCACCCAGCCAGACAGAAAATTGTTGGGCCAATGGAATGATGACACTTGAAATGATCAGGCCCAGCAGGCCGACCATCACCACTACTTTAGAGCCGATCTTCTTGACCAGCGTATTACTCAAGAGAACTGCAACGATAGTTCCGAATGCACTCACCGTAAAAATGAGTCCTGCCGTACTCGGTGCCGTGTGCGTATGTTGTGACAGAATAACTAAACTTGCTCCCGGTAGTACTCCCAGGAGTCCATTGGCTATAAATGTAAAACAGCAAGCAATAAAAAGAAAGGTCTGGCTATTACGAATGGTTCCGTTAGACATGATAAACTACAACCTTAAATGGAGTTGCAAATGGGACGTCAAAAAAATGGGTTTAGGTTGTAGTAGACTTCCGGTGTCTACTTATAGTGGTATATTATTTATATATTTCTGCGACACAAATAAGGACATCAAATTGTCCTTTTTCTATCTGGGGAAACTGATCACGCTATCTACTCTGGAACCAATGAGAGCGTGTATATCGCACGCGGACATACACTTGTTATTGTATAGATGCTTTCAGATAGGTTTTACTGTGAGGTGAAGATGTCAACTATCTTTTAGTCCGACATCGGTATTTTTACCACCAAATGCATTATAACACAGTGTCAATACTTTATCTAAACTGTGTCTAATTTCTAGTACTTCTTTTCCTGATAGGAGATAGAATTCTACTTCGTCCATCCCGCCGTCGATACTAGAATTCTATAACTATTTTGCGAGAATTGCAAGGGGAAATGGGAGCAAAAAAAGCCAGATCATTTTTTTGGTTTGATCTGGCTTTCTAAAAGAGTTATACGCGTGGCTGGCTGTTAATTTTTAGGCCAGATTTTGTCTAGAATAATTCCACCAACAATATACACAGTCACAAAAGAAATGACTCCTCCATAGACCCAGGCCAATGTTTTCCCAACCGGTGGTTTCTTTTCCATTATAGACTCTCCTTATTGCTAACATGCTATGAAAATAGCATGTCATGAAGGCTCTTTTTGGCTTCAAAGCAGGCATTGTAAAGTCAGATAGGCCTATAGAGTATACGTATGGCATACAGGCTAAGTTATTGCCAGGTACAAATTTCATTTGTACCGGTTGTCCCCAGCACGATTGGCTGGGAATTTCCAGCCACAGTAATTGACAAAAGATTATCTGGCACAGCGGGAACTTTTAGCTGTTCTAATGCTTTCAAACCAGACATGGGATACCAGACATAGAGGCCATGACTGGTCGCGATGAATAGCTGAGAGCCAGGCAAAAACTGTGCAACATCCTGCACAGCAACTTTGCCAGGCAACTGCAATCTTTCACTATCACCTGGACGCAACCAGTCGATAAGGTGCAGGACGCCCTCCGAGGTTCCAACTATCAAAACTTGATTATTACCTTTGTACCAACTCAGGTAGGTAATTTTTCCACCATCCAATGACATCGGAATCTTTAACACATGCTCACCAGTTTTGGCCATCCAGATGTTAATTTCATTCGCCGGACTCAGTGAAGCGACCTGATCGCCCTGATCCGACCAGGTCGCATTAGCAAGTGGTCCGCGACTCATGGGGGCTTGAGGTTTTTTTAGCGCACAGCGTTGTAGTAGTTTCCAATCTGTCAGTTGATCAGGATTAATCGCTGTAAAAATAGAGATACTCCCATCCTGACCACTCACCAGAAAGCTAGCATCAGTTGGATGCCAGACCAGAGTAGCAATCGGTGTATGCAAATCCAGCTTGAGCGGGATAGCTTTTAATTGCTGCAAGTCCAGAAAATAAACTTGCTGTTCGGTAACAGCAAAGAGTGCTGTGCCATCCCTGAACCATTCCACAGCATGGATCGGATCTTTGCTCTCGACATGAAACTGACTTCTTTGCTCATACATAGCTATTTGGCCTGATGCCCAGATGGTGACGGTGTTTTGCTTATCAACAGCAACAAAACGCTGTCCATCGGGAGAATAGCGCACAAGTCGCTGGGGTTGTGCCGTTAAAATTGTGTCATAGGACCATGTGTCAACACGAGGTAAGCCTGAGGAATGACCTTCCTGTATCATTCCTTCGCGCCGTCCTGTGATTGGACTAAATATATTTGAAGCCAGACTCACAAGATCAGAGCTCATAAACAGAGCCGCGGCAGTAACACCGCCGATCATTACAACGCGACGCGAGATCTTTTTTTTGCGCTGGGCTGTCAGTTGCTGCTGCATCTGTCCGCCAGGCACATAGTATGCAGAAGTGTAATTCTGGCTCTGTGGGCCTGACAAGGAACTTTGAGGATTATCAATCTGGGATAGCCCATTAATGGTAACCCCCTGCTGGCGTTGCTGAATAATACTTTGAATCTGCTTATTGATCTGCTCAATGGTAGCTGGTCGCTTGCTGGCATCCAGTGCCACCATCGTCGTAATCAAGGTTTCAAGTTCAGTCAGACCATCCTGACCATAGAGTCTTAAAGGCGCGAATGAGAAAGGATTAAGGGAGGGATCAGTGCCAGACAACAGTTGGTGGAGCAGGGCACCCAGGCTATAGATATCGGCACGGGGTGTGGTCTGCGCTTTGCCATATTGTTCAGGAGCAGCATAACCAGGAGAGCCAAACGGGATGGTATCTTTGACCTTGCCGGGCTTGTAGCGGCGGGCGATGCCAAAATCAATCAGGTACAGGTTGCCCTGAGAGGTACGCATAATATTCGCGGGCTTCAAGTCCCGAAAAATAATGGCTGGTTGGCGCTCATGCAAATATTGCAATACATCACACAGTTGCGCGGCCAGATCCAGGACCTCATCGAGGGGGAGTGTGCGAGTGCTATTGGCATTCGTACTCCAATTGTTGTGCAGATACGTTTCCAGCGTCTCACCATCAATAAACTGCATCACCAGATACCAATGTTCTGGATCAGTAAAATGATCATAGATCTTCGGTATATGCGGATGCAGCGAATCTGAGAGTAGTTGAAGTTCACGATTAAACCCATCAGTCGCTTCAATAACCTGTTGCGGACTCAATCCGCTCAGATGAATCTGCTTGACTGCCACAAGCAAGTCATGCTCCTGTGTATCCAGCGCGCGATAGACGGCCCCAAACCCACCACTGCCAATCTGCGTGAGTAAACGATAGCGATTGTGCAGCAGGACCGCATCAGCGTCTGCCTCCAAAGGACCTGTCAGGGAACACGTGCAGGCAAAACACTCGTGGCTTTCATCCGTATTAGCCGCGCCACAATGCAGACAATAGCGCATGGCACTCTCCAAATTCTATACTAAATATATTTTTCAAGCTGACTGGCTAACAACATAAATTCAGCTACCTCTTGCGTAGCAAACATAGATTCGTTATGATCAAATATATTTTTGTTATCGCTGGATCACTTATCGATAAAGAAGGACCGCATGCATTCTTATTATAAACCTTTATACGCCATAAAAGCTATTTTACGTACAGTGATAGGACTAACTTTTGTGCTCGCTTCTACGTTCCATTTTACGGCTTCAGAAACGCAACTAAAAATCATTCCACCATTCCTGCCATTCCGACGCGCAGCACTCTATATTACTGGTGCTCTCGAACTGCTGGGTGGCTATGGTATGCTGCTACCACGTTTTCAACGTCAGGCCTCACAGGGTCTGGCTGCGCTCCTGGTGGCGATTGTGCCGGCCAATATCTATCACGCCTACGTATATTTCAAGCATAGTAAACCTTCAAAAGCTCGCTACTATCACTATAGCCGCATGCCGATACAAGTTTTACTGATTCTCTTAACGCTCTGGTCAGGCAGTAAAAATAATCCACCTGCAAAATAAAAGACGTTTCATACACCAGAGCATGAATACAGAGATCCTGGCCAGATTTATGCGAATTTCGACTCATCCTCTTTATTCAAGAGTTTGCATACAGCAAATAGAATAGAATAGAATCCAGGTCTAAGCAAGAATCTTGTAGCCTATACAACTCCTACATAGGTGAATGGATAAGCGTTGATGGATAAAGTTGGATCGAATCGCAGCCAGGGAACGGCCAGGGGATACAATCATGCAAACTCCTAATCAAGGTCGTGACAACAATCCTAACCAGAATCAGTGGAATCCGAACCAACCAGATCAGGATCCTTATCGCCAGGCGGGAATGAATCCTCCGGGTCAGGTTCCGTATCGTCAGGAGGGCGCTCCTGAGCAAGTCCCTTATCAACAAACCGCGATGAACCCTCCAGGTCAGGAACCTTATCGCCAGGGGACCATACCAAACCGACCAGATCAGCGTTCTGCGTCCACGGGAAACGTCATGCCTGAAGCTCCTATTACAGGCTATACAGTCCCAAGTGGTTATCCATTCTCGCAACAAGAATGGCAAACATTACTGGCGGCTCCAATGCAGGTGAGCGTTGCCATGATGTCCGCATCACCATCGGGGATCATCGGTATAGTTCAGGAAGCCATGGCAATCGGAAAAAGCGTCCAGACCTTGCAAAGTCAAGGCACCACAAGCCGAATGCTTGGGCAATTGGGTCAGCAACTGACAAAAGGTATTGAGGACCTGCGAGCTGGTCGTCAGACGCCGATTGGTGATATCCAGCAAATGGCCAAACACACAGATATGGCACGCAATTCTGCTCTGGCTTACTGTCAGCAAGCGGCCGGTATACTTGATAAAGTCTCTCCTCAAGATGCCAGTGTCTATAAGCAGTTTGTGTATAGCATGGCTTATAATGTTGCGGCGGCGGCACGTGAAGGAGGGTTCCTGGGGCTTTTCGGAGGAGAACAAGTCTCGCCAGTTGAACAAGCGTTCCTGGGCGATATCGCGTCCGCGCTGAGGTTACAGCGTTCCTGATTTACAAGTCTCCCTGACTACGCATATGGCTGCCTTTTTAGTGGCAGCCATATGCCTTCATTTTACTCACCTAATAAAATCGTGCAGACAGGATATGTTTCTGCACCTTCCCCAATGCATTACGTGGTAGGGAATCCACCTCGATGATTTTGCGTGGCTTTTTATAGCTGGCCAGTTGCTCACGGCAAAAAGCGATCAACGAGGCATGATCAGGCACCCGGCCCGCCACAGGAACAATAATAGCCACCACCTGCTCACCCATATCTGGATCTGGCATCCCAATCACTGCTACTTCCTCGATATCCGGATGGCTTTCGAGTACGTCTTCGATTTCGCGTGGATAAATATTATAACCACCACTGATAATCAATTCACGAGCACGACCGGTAATGGTGTAGTAGCCATCATGACTACAGGAACCCAGGTCTCCTGTGCTAAACCAGCCATCGGCCGCCAGTACTTCTGCTGTGGCCTCTGGCCTCTGCCAGTAACCCTGAAAGACATGGGGGCCGCGCACCTCTATTTCACCGATCTCGTCTGGTGGCAATAGCTGGCGGGACTGCACAGCGACGATACGCGCCTCCTGACCTGGAAACGGACCACCAACGGTGCCCGGACGACGTTCTCCATCGTAAGGATTGGTCAGATTCATGATCGTCTCGGTCATACCATAACGTTCCAGAATTCTCTGGCCAGACACACGCTCAAAGTCCTTAAATAGTTGTGGACTCAAAGGGGCTGAGCCAGAAACGTACAACCGAAGGGGCCGTATGGCGACACGCTGGCGCTCGGCTTCGGCCAGTAAGCGCGAGTACATGGTTGGTACACCGAAAAAGAGCGTGATGGTAGCATTGCTTTGCAGGGTGGAGAAAACATCAGCGGCTTCAAATTTTTGCTTTAAGATCAAGCTGGCGCCCATCAGCAGCGTCCCATGGACACCGACCATCAGGCCATGGGTATGAAAAAGGGGTAACGTCAACAAGAGTCGATCCTGCTGCTGCCAGTGCCAGGCAGTGGTTACCGCGATACTATTGGCCAGCAGATTTCGGTGCAGCAGTAACGCTCCCTTTGAGCGTCCGGTGGTGCCCGATGTATAGCCTATCACCGCTGGATCGGTAGCCTGAGGCATTGTCTGGAAAGGTATATCCAGCTGTTGTGCAGCAATTGGTTGAGCGCCTTGCTTGATGAAATCCTCAAAGGCAATCTGCTCAAATACAGTAGTTGATACTGCTGACTCGCTGACATCGACCAGCACAAGCGTCTTCAAAGTTGGGACGGTAAGTACCTGTATTTCTTCAGCGCCGGCTACACTGGTAATGCACAGGCGTACACCAGCATCATTGAGAATATGGCTGAGCTCCACTTTGCGATACTGATTATTCACCAGCACGACAATGCCCCCGGCCAGTTGTGTCCCTAAATAAGCAATAATAAAGGCCGGCGAATTCGGTAAAAATAAGGCGACACGATCCCCGGCTTGTATGCCCGTGGACTTCAAGGCATGCGCAAAACTCGTAATGTCTGTTGCCAGTTGTCCATAACTGATTATCTGCTGCTCAAAAAAAAGCGCTGGACGCTCCGGCTGCTGTTGCGCATGATAAAATACGGCTTCAACGATCGATTCCATACTTTCAATCCCTCTTCATGAACTGCCTCTCTATCATAGCATATATGTATATCGCAACTAACACCAACTTTTGATGTGGCGAGAAAAGGCCCTGTCCTGCCAGGCAAGCGACTTGACGCTATCTATACTACTCAGTATAATAAAAGGGTTGATATATTTATAGATACAATAAGTGATGTAAGAAAAGCTTCTTTCTATAACTGTATCATTAAATGATACAAATACACCCACCTTTCGCTAGCTACCAGACCTGAACACGATGCTGACATCAATGCCAATGCTGGCTTTGATAGATAAAACAATGCTGTAGTGTGTTACATCAATTATCCATCATTTGTATGGGTAGTAACAGGAGGTCTCAATGGCGGCAAATGTATCGTCAGAGGGCGTCACAGTCCGCAAAATGCTTCCAATCTTGAGTGCCAGTACGATAGGTACTGCGATCGAATGGTATGATTTCTTCCTGTATGGTTTTTTCTCAGCTACTATTTTCAACAAACTCTTCTTCCCCTTGCTTGATCCAGTCACAGGCATCCTGGCATCTTTTACCACCTATTATATTGGTTTTATCGCTCGACCGATTGGTGGAGCATTTTTTGGCTGGTTCGGAGATCGCGTGGGGCGTAAATCGGTGCTGGTGACAACCTTACTTTTGATGGGTATCTCAACCTGCGTGATGGGCCTGGTCCCCACCTATGGTCAGATTGGTTTTATGGCCCCTCTGCTGATCACAATCTTACGCTTTTTACAGGGTGCTGGTGTCGGCGGTGAATGGGGTGGCTCGGTGCTCTTATCACTGGAATATGGTGATAATCGCCGCCGTGGCTTCTGGACCAGCTGGCCGCAGACAGGGGTTCCTCTTGGATTGGCGCTGGCCGCTATCGTGGTCATTGTCATTCGCTCAATCTACTCTGGCGCAGATTTTACCAGTATCGGCTGGCGTATTCCGTTCTTCTTTAGTGCCGTCTTGATCGTGATAGGACTCATTATCCGCATCCGCATCCTGGATACGCCTGCGTTTACCAGACTCAAAGAGGAGAATCGCCTCTCCAAAGCGCCTCTCAGCGAGGCCTTCAAATATCACTGGAAAGAAATTATCCTGACAGCTCTGCTGCGCTCCGGGGAGCAGGCTCCATTCTATCTGTTCACGACCTTTGTGCTTGGCTATGGGGTGACCACGTTAGGGATTCCGCTTAATCTTCTCTATACCGGCATCATTGTTGCCGCAGTAGTCTCTTTCATCTTTATGCCCACAGCCAGTTATGCCTCTGATATCATCGGGCGTAAACGCTGGTTCATGGTAGGAACAGTCTTGATGGCACTGTTTGCTTTTCCGTTCTTTTTACTGCTGCAAACGAAAAATCCTGTCGCCGTGGTCTTTGCGATGGCCTTTGCGATCGGAATCTGCCATGCCGCGGTGTATGGTCCACAGGCTGCGTTTATCTCCGAGCACTTTGGCGCCAAACTGCGTTATAGTGGTGCCTCGCTGGGCTATCAGTTAGCCTCACTGACCGCGGGTGGTCCCGCACCGATCATCGCAACCCTCTTAATTGCCAACTATCACTCCTATGTGCCGCTGGCAATCTACATTATTATTATGGCCGTTATCTCATTCTTTGCCGCCCTGGCCCTCAAAGAATATGCCAGTAAAGACGCGCAGCTCGATAGAGATGAGGTCGAGAGCTCGCTCAGTCCTGCCAACACCAGCGTCTAAAGCCACATTTTCTTAGGCTGCTAGCTTCCATCCTCAGTCTGCTCGCTTATAGGTAGCTGAGGATGGAACACTGCAGGTGGCACTTTCTCAGGAAAAACACCAGCTCGCTCATTCACTCTGCTCACAGCTTGCCATAAAACCTTCAATTGACCAGGAATTAACTTGATATCAACCATCAAGACGCTGGCGACTAAGAGGAAAAGTGGCACCACTTTGCTGATGACCATCCAATCCCACGCCGTCGCCCCGGAATCATCCCTAGATCTCCCATGTTCGTGACATCAATATGTAAGAGGTTAAGCAGGAGAAAGCAGCTCGGCAAGCAGGTCAACAGAATACAGAACAGCGAACGCTTCGTCTGGAACTCGGGACAGATAAGGACACAGATGGCCAGGACATAGGCCAGGGTGCTCCATTGATATTCAAAGACCTGTTCATAAAAACACAAATAGTAAGCTACCATCAGAAAGGCAGCTTTAGGTATACTCACCTTGCTTAATAATCCCCACCCAACAATACACAGCAGTGCAAAATACTGGATCGCCTGATAGACAAAATCTGGCCAGTGGGTATTATAGTGCAACCAGGCAGAGAGCGTAATGATTTGATTAGGCCCCAGCGTTCCTGATAAAGAAAGGTTGGTCTGTAAATTATTCGTATAATATGTGCCAATACCCTGATAGAGAAAAATCAGCGTCGCAAGGACAAATAGTCCCACGCCAATTCCCACAGCTTTCCAGCGTCCCTTGAAAATGAGCAGCGGCAGAAAGAGCAGGCCAATCGGCTTGATGAGCATACTCAGTCCATACCATAATCCCATCAAGACCGCTGAATGCTTTTTGCTACTAGCGATTAAAAAGAGCAGCAACAACATATTCAAGACAGAATGAAACTGCCAGGCGGCCAATTCTAAATAGCTACTGAAGTTGGCCAATAGTATGAAAGTAGCAAAACCAATATATTTATTGCTCCTAAAACTCCAGACAAAATAGATAATTAAGGCCAGCGATAAATAAACTTTTGTACAGAGCCACACATAGGGCGCATAAGCTGGATCAAATAAAGATAGAAAAGAACCGATAGTCAACGTAAATAGAGGATGGTATACGTTAGCATTAGTAGAAACACTTCTGAAATACTGTCCCCCGAAGGTAAAGGCTGGCCCGTCAAACTTCCGCCATGCCAGAAAGCCCAGGCTCCATCAGGCAACTGGTAAAAATCAATGCCTTTTGCTCCTACATGCAGGGCTGCACCGCTAAAAAAAACATCGAACCAACCTGTCCACGCCACCGAAAGCAGGTAGAGGAGATATATTACTCCTCCCACATACATCAGCAGGTTTTTTTTCAGATGCTCACGAACAACAACCATAGCGTATAATAGCTCCTCAGCTTACAAAACAGCTCTTATCACTTGCTAACTACATGGCTTTATCGCACCTATAATATTTTTGTGGCAGCAATAACCAATCTTCCTACATTGAACCCATGTTGTTTTTCTTGGTAAGATTATACCTGTCTCAGGCTCTGGTTAAAAGGGTTATTTTCACCATTCGTCCATAGTGAGAAAAAACTGAGGATTTTATTTTTTGCGCTGGCGAAGATTGATGATTATGATCAGTAATGCCATGAGCATCCCCATTGATCCAGCCCAGAGGTAAATCTTCGCCCTTCTATTCAACAGGGATGGGATAAACGCAAACAGTAATTTTTTGTGGTACACTGATACTAAGATTATTTATTTGCATACCTCACTTTCCACCATGGCAACGCTGCGTTTTTCTTATTTTAGTGAGAGATACAAAAAAGGTTTCATCAAAACTATTTCAGATCCAACATTCCGACACATAACACCTAGGAGACTGAATGTCTTTATCTCCATACGAGAAGAGCGCTTCTGCCCAGCACATCTCAGATGAGCAAGAGCTCCTGGCTCTTCCACCAAGAACATTACAACCTGAGCTGCGCCGACAGATAATTGAACAGTCATCTGACTGTATCAAGCTTTTAGATCTCAATGGGCATTTGCTATACATGAATCGTGGCGGCCAGCAGGTGATGGAAATTGATGATTTTTCCACCTGCTACTCTGCAGACTGGCTTTCATTCTGGTCCGGCGCAAACCTCAAGCTCGCCAGCAACGCACTTGCCACGGCACGCAACGGAGGAACCGCCACCTTTGAGGGTGAGGCACTCACGGCCAAAGGCACACCAAAGTGGTGGGAGGTAACGGTTACTCCAGTTCTGGATGCCCAGGACCGGTTAAGCCATCTGCTCTCGATTTCGCGCGACATTACCGAACGGAAACGTTCTCAGATCGCGCTGGCAGAACAAGCTCGTCTGGGGAGGCTCAGTCTGGCAATTAGTACTGCTCTGACTCAGGGCACAACCTTACACGCTATGCTCAATGGCTGTACACAAGCGCTGTTTAAGCATCTAGACGCCGCCTTCGCCCGCATCTGGATCCTGAATGAAGAGCAAGATATACTGGAACTCCAGGCCAGCTCTGGCCTTTATACCCATCTGGATGGAGGGCATGCAAGGATACCAATGGGCGCCTTTAAGATTGGTCGCATTGCCCAACAACGAGAACCTATTTTGACAAATAACGTCCTGGAAGATGAACACATTCACGAAAAAGAATGGGCAGCCCGTGAAGGGATGGTCGCCTTTGCTGGCTATCCATTGCTCATTGCAGATCGCCTCATTGGTGTAATGGCTTTATTTGCCCGTCATCCTCTCTCTCCTTCTACGCTTGAAGCAATGGCCACCGTTGCCAATAGCATTGCTGTTGGCATTGATCGCCACCAGGGAGAACAGGCGCGTCTTCACCTGTTGCAGATGGAACAGCAAGCCCGCCAGGCAGCCGAGCACGCGCAACAACGCGTCACGACTATTCTGGAAAGTATCGGTGATGCATTTTTTGCTCTGGATCTGCACTGGAATTTTACCTATCTGAATGCACAATCGGAGATCCTCTTACAACGCCAGCAGTCAGACTTGCTTGGCAAAAGTATCTGGGATGAATTTCCTCAGGCCATCGGGTCGCTATTTTATGAACAATACCATCTGGCAGTGAATCAGCAGGTGAGTGTAAGTTTTGAGGAGTTCTTCGCACCCTTGAACTGCTGGTTTGAGGTCCGCGCCTATCCTTCGTCTGAAGGTCTCTCGGTTTACTATCATGATATCAATGAGCGTAAAGAGATTGAGCGTGAACGCGAGCGCCTCTTAGAGCTAGAGCAACAAAAACATAACGAGGCAGAAGTCACTATCGCGGTTCGTAATACCTTTCTTTCGAGTGTGTCGCATGATCTGAAAACACCTCTCGCTGCGATCAAAGCCAATCTACAACTGGTACAAAGGCGCATGCGGCGGGAGCCATCCGAGAATAGCAATTGGATCACTGAGCGACTCGGGGCCATGGAACGAGCACTCACCAAAATGACAGGCATGATTGATGATCTGCTGGCGCTCTCACAACTGCGCGCATCTCAACCTGTAGTCGACGGTTTCATGCCCCTTGATCTCGTGCCATTGCTTCAGGCAGTGGTCACCGAGCAGCAAGCGACAACCCGGCGGCATAATCTACTGCTTACGATAGATAGCAAGTCTCTTCCTATCTCTGGCAATGCCACACGGCTGGACCGCATGGTAACCAATCTATTGGGTAATGCCATCAAGTA
Organism: Dictyobacter vulcani; assembly: GCF_008974265.1. Lineage (GTDB taxonomy): Bacteria > Chloroflexota > Ktedonobacteria > Ktedonobacterales > Ktedonobacteraceae > Dictyobacter > Dictyobacter vulcani. Next base: position 437,285 of record NZ_BKZW01000003.1, on the reverse strand, counting down.
TAGTCCCGATGGTGGAGATATCAGCATTGAGGTGACACGCGAACAACACGACGAACAAACATGGGCACGGATCGTCCTGGCCGATCAAGGCATCGGGATTCCTGCGGCCGATCTTTCTCATATCTTTACCCCTTTTCAACGGGCTAGCAATGTTACGGACCATATTCAAGGCACAGGCATTGGATTGGCAAGTGTCGCTCAGGTGATTGAACAACATCAGGGAACGATTATGGTAACAAGCCAGGAGGGCCAGGGGAGCCAGTTCACCATCCTCCTTCCACTACTTTTAGAGGAGCAGGGCTGATGAGAACAGATGAAGAAAGTGTACGTATGCAGCTACAACAAAATGCAATCGAGCCCCAAATGGTACCTCAAATCGATACCTATATTCTGGTCGTCGATGACGACGACAACTTGTGCCAGGCTATCCAGGTAGTGCTGGAAGAAGAGGGCTTTGTAGTGGAAACTGCCCTGGATGGAAAAGAGGCACTGGAACAGGTAGCACGCCAGCGTCCTGCGATGATCGTTCTGGATATAGGCTTGCCACTGCTCGATGGAGAGACGGTGGCCAGAGAACTACGGGCACGCTATGGCATGACGATTCCGGTGATGCTGATGACAGTTGATGCACACGTCAAAGAGAAAGCACACCGTCTCAAAGCGGTCATGGGAATCGGGAAGCCGTTTGAGATTGAGGCCTTCCTCACGGCAGTGCGCCAGACGCTTTCATCACGAAGAGGCAAAGCGAGTATGCCTTCCTCATAATCTTAAGCCTGATGCGGCCGAAAGGGATATGCTGTAGCTACATCCCTTTCGACATTGGAAATATATCTACCCGGAAATTTACCGGGCTGCATATTGCACTTGTTTACCGCTACCCCCTTGAGCCAGACAGGTATCCTGCTCATAGGCCAGGCTACCACGCACATACACTTGCTGGATCTTGCCAGTAACTTTTGTGCCTGCAAATGGAGTCCAGCCACACTTTGAGAGCATCTGCTGATTGGTAATCTCGTATACTTGCTTTGGATCGATCAACACTATGTCTGCATCCTTGCCTACTTCCAGGGCCCCCTTCGTTTTTAAGCCAAAGATACGCGCCGGATTAACCACGCAGCGCTGAATGACATCTTCCAGTTTGACTCTTCCCGCACTGGCAGCATTGAACAGAAGTGGCAACAGCGTCTGGACGCCTGGAATACCTGATGGAGCTTTGTCATATGGCTGCTCTTTTTCTGCCCGTGTATGCGGTGCATGATCGGTGCCAATCGTATCGATAGCATCAAAATAGCGCCAGAGAGCGGCTTGATCACTGGCACTGCGCAGGGGTGGATTCACCTTACCGAAATTGCCCAGTCGATGCTGATCCTCTTCATTCAAGAAAAGGTGAAGTGGGGTGACTTCAAAAGTCACATGTACGCCTTTCTGCCTTGCTTCCAGAATCAATTCAATTTCTCTTTGCGTGGTAGTATGCGCAACGTGCAAGACACGACCGGTCTTCTCCGCAATAGCCAGCGCACGGCTCAAAGCAATCTGGGCACTGACCGGTGGGCGGGACTGATTATGATCCTGTGAACCCAGCGCACCGAAATATTTCAAGGATTGCTCGTCTTCAGCATGCACAACCAGCGGTTTATGTAAAGGAAAGGTTTGAAAGTGCCGGTAGATAGGAGAAAATTCTGTCACCAGCAGCGAGCCGGTTGAGGATCCCATATAGAGCTTCATGGCAGCAACGTCTTTAGCCAGAGTGGCCGCTTCTTCAATATTGTTATCGGTCGCCCCAAAGTATAAGCCATAATCCACCACCGCCTTACCTGCCACCAGAGACATTTTTTCTAAAAGATGCTCTCGCGTATCCGTAGGTGGTTGCGTGTTAGGCATATCCAGTACAGTTGTAACCCCTCCGGCCAGGGCGGCCCGGGTACCACTCAGGAAATCTTCTTTATGGGCACCACCTGGATCACGAAAATGCACATGTGAATCAATAAATCCCGGCAGGACCAATAACCCATCTGCCTCAATAACCTGCTCGTCAGGTTCAGGGTCAGGTGTTCAGCCAGCTCGATCAGGATCTCACCGCGCGTGCGAATATCCAGCCGAGCCGGACCACTCGCCAGGACCGCCACTCCATTACGAATCAACATGCCTGCGACTCCTTCTATATATGTCACGCCTGAAATACAGGTGCCTTACGATGTAACCATAGCCACGGCACCATTATCCAGCATACTCGCGTGAGACTATTCCCAAATTCACGGATTACCATTATACTTGAAACGGTATTTTATTGCTTAACAAGGTTGAAAGATAGGAAGTCAATGCTGTTTAAAGCCATTATTCGTCCCGCCATGTTCCGGACCTCCGCCAATGATCCCGAGATTGCCCACCACTTTTTAATGGATCAGATGGCGCGTATTTCTCATCACCAGACCATCCTCAAAATCATCGAGGCAACCAGTGCCTATAAATCGCCTGTATTGGAACGAGATGTTTTTGGCGTTCATTTTCCTAATCCTGTGGGACTGGCCGGTGGCTTTGATAAGAACGGTATCGCGCTGCCGGCACTGGCAGCGCTTGGCTTTGGCTTTATTGAAGCAGGAACGGTTACGCGCTATGCACAACCGGGCAATCCTCGCCCACGTATCTTTCGCCTGACAGCTGATCAAGCCATGATCAATCGCATGGGCTTTCCTAATGATGGCGCAGATGCCATCCAGGCGCGCCTGGCCCGGCTTCCTCAACCCGGAATCCCGATCGGCTGGAGTATCGGCAAATCCAAGGTAACACCCCAGGAAGAAGCCATTGAGGATTATCTGTATTCCTTACGGAAGTTGGATGCCTATTCAGACTTTTTTACCGTCAATGTCAGCTCACCCAATACACCTGGCCTGCGCAAATTACAGGATAAAGAGCCATTGGATCAGTTGCTGCATGCAATTGTGCAGGAGACCAAACAACTCGCGCAACAAACCGGACGCAGGAGCGCAAAATCGGTACTGGTTAAGATCGCGCCAGACCTGACGGAGGAGCAGATAAGCGATGTGGTCGAGGTCTGTCTGCAGCGCGATGTGCGGGGTATTATCGCCACCAACACAACCCTGTCTCGTACAGGACTCCAGCAACAAAGTGCGGAAACCGGTGGACTCAGCGGCCGACCATTACATGCACGTTCATTAGAAGTCATCCGTTATCTCTCCAAACAACTGGATGGTCGCATTCCTATCATCGGCGTCGGCGGCATCTTTGGACCCGATGATGCCAGGTGCACCTTAGATGCCGGTGCCAGCCTGATCCAGCTCTATAGCGGCTTTATCTATGAAGGTCCTGGTATCATCAAAAAAATCAACCAGCACCTCAGCCACGCATAAATACAAAGACGCGAGGCACTTACCCTATAAGCAAGAGTGCCTCGCGTCTTTGTACTCAGTCTATTTAGCTTGTTGCAGAGCCTGAGCCAGAGCTGTTTTGACCACGTTGGAAGGAATGGCAAAACCAACACCATTAGCAGGCGTATTGGTCTCGGTATTAATGGCGGTCAGTGTAGGAATACCCACCAGTTGTCCTTGCTCGTTGATCAATGCGCCACCACTATTGCCTGGATTAATAGCTGCATCGGTCTGGATCGCGTTTTCAATCGTGACAGTATTCGATTCGCTCACGCTTCGATTGAGTGCGCTGACAATACCGCTGGTGACAGTCTCGGTGATCCCCAATGGATTACCAACCGCCAGTACTGCCTGACCAACCTTAAGCTGCGAGGAGTCACCAATCGCGGCAACTTGCATATTCGTAAATGGCTGCACACGCACAATCGCCAGATCATCCGCCGCCACGGTTCCTACCAGCTGGGCAGTCCTGACCTTCCCATCATTAAATACCGCCTGGATGGTCTGGCCACCATTGACCACATGATTATTGGTAACGATATCACCATTGTTATCCACAATCACACCCGAACCGATAGCCTGTCCCTGATTTGTTGTTACCTGCAGCTCAACGACGGATGGCTTGATTTTATCGATCGCCACTTCTCTCTGGGTCTGGACAGCGGTCGAATCAAGCGTCGATTTCGTGGCGGCGGTCGTTGCCGTGGTTATATTCGCTGTTGGAGTTGATGTGTTACTTCCAGCAAACTGCCAGCCAGCATACAGGCCAACCGAAAAAATCGAGAGCAATGCCAGCGTAAAGACAATCAATGCACCAGTACGCACCCTGTGCGTCTTCCTGGGAGTCTGAGGCGCGGGAAAACGGTTCTCACCAACAAGTGTTCCTTCTGACATAAAGGTATGTGCTGTAGAATGGTCAAGCACTGCCTCAGGAGCAATGTATCCCCTGGGGGTGACTGGATAAGAATGCGTTAAATGGTATTCATCAGGATCTCGATAATACATAATCATTCCCCTTTGCCTTATCGTATCAAATTGCGTATTTCGATTTTTCTATACAAAATTTCTACTAGCTCTCAGCGGATGATGCTTTTAATAACTTGCTTTTTGTTTCTCTCTTCATAAGATAGTCCAAAATCATCAAAAAAAATCCTCACAAATGTAAAATCAATGTAAGGATTCATTTTTTACAGGAGAAGCAGCAATGTTCAAGAGATCATAAAAGGTAGCTGGCCATGGTCTCTCAAACATTATCTGCATAGATGTCAAGAAATGCCGTCCTCGTCAGCTATGATATCGCGGGGACAGCAATAGGGGCTGCCTGCATCTTGTAAGTCATACTGCGTAGCACGCTATTAAGGAGAATAGCTGCCAGCGCAGCGCCTGAGATCAATAGCCAGGACGATGGTGGCAGGATAACCAGGTTGAGAATGCGGCGCAAGGAGGGAATAGTAAATGCCGCTAATAATACCCCAGCGATCCACCGACCGCGCCAAGCACCGGGCGCGTGAGGTGTCCTTCCGAGCGACCAGCCATCAATGTCTGCGCAAGTTGGGTGGAAACAATGCTGGCGAAAGCAACTGAACGGGCCCGAGGAAGCGAGCCTGCGCCAAGCGTGAGGAGATAAGCAGCCAGTGATGGCAGTGTGGTTGCCAGCCCACGGCGCAAAACTTCGTTGCGTAATGATGTATCCAGCGCCGCTATACCCTCGCGCCGCAGTTGCGACAGCTCATGATGCTCTGGTCGCTGTAAGATGACGGCCAGGGCTGGGAAGATATCTGTAATCGCATTCACCGCCAGAATCTGGCCCACTGTCAACGGCGTATTCGCTCCCAGCAGGCTAGCACCCACGACCAGTCCCAGTTCTCCCATATTGCCGCCCAATAATAGTCCCAGTGAACGACGCATGTTACGCCAGAAGCTACGACCTTCAACGCATCCCTGAACAAGAGAAGCAAAATCATCATCAGCCAGAACCACGTCCGCTGTCTGCCGCGCGACTTCCGTCCCGCTCTTGCCCATAGCGATACCGATATCCGCCAACCGTAAGGCCGGGGCATCATTGACACCATCGCCGGTCATCGCAACTGTATGTCCCTGGCGGTGCAAACTTTCAATAATTCGTAATTTATCAAGGGGCGTGGCGCGCGCAATCACGGCCGCGTTTTTGAGCAGTAGATCGAGATCACCATTCTGCAAATCCGCGATAGCGGCAGCGTTCAGTACTTCTGCGTCTCCCTGGAGCAGGCCAGCCTCCTGCGCAATCGCACGTGCAGTAACCGGATGATCGCCAGTAATCATGACCACGCGCACACCTGCCTGCTGACAATGTTTTACCGCCTCCCCCACGGTAGGGCGCAGAGGATCACTGATGCCTACAAAGCCAAGAGCGGTGAGATGCTGAGGATCGTCAAGAGGTATGTCTTGCGCCCCTTCAGCCACCATCAATACCCGTAATCCTCGGGCTGCCAGGTGTCTTGCACGCGTCAAGAGCCTGGCCCGCCCGGCCTCGTCCAGGGGCATTGACACTCCATCTTGCAGTAGAGTGCTACAGCGAGAAAGCAGAGTTTCAGGTGCACCCTTGATGCAGAGTTTCTCCCGGGCAATACTCACGTAAAAAGAGCGCACTGGATCAAAGGAAAGTTCTGCTTGATGCGTAAGTAAGATTTGCTCGCCCAGACCGGCTGCAATAGCCCCCTGGACAACTGCCACATCGGTAGCATGCGCCTGGGCTCCCTGGGACTCAGGATGGGGGCTGGCCAGGGCTGCGGTAAGTAACACGTTGGACAGAGATGTCGGCAATGAATTGATCAGTGTAGATTCCTGCTGTATGTCAGCCACAATACTCAGTCGCAGGTGCCCTTCCGTCATTGTTCCTGTCTTATCTGTGCAGATCACATCTACGCGACCAAGGGCCTCCACTGAGGCCAAACGCCGCACAATAGCATTATGCCTGGCCAGCCGACGCGCCACACCAGTTTCACCTACTCTTGAGAGTAATGGTAGACCTTCTGGTACGCCTGCAAGAGCAACAGTCGCGCCAATGGACAGAATAGTTGTGAAGGGCTGTTTCCAGAGCAAGCCGGCCGCCACGACCAGCGCGCCACCGGCCGCGGAGATTGGCAGGAAGACGCTCAGAATACGGCTCAGGCGTATTCCCAACGGATTAGACTGCTCGTCTTCTGCTGTCAGCGCGAGCCTGGTAGCACCCATACGTGTATGCACACCAACCGCCACGACCACGGCACGCGCGGTTCCTGTGGTCACATTACTTCCGTCCAGCACAATATGCTCGCTATCGCTGCCATCCACCACCTGTTTACTGACCGGTAATGATTCTCCGGTAAGCATGGCTTCATCTACCTCCAGACCCTGCACATCAATGATCCGTGCGTCCGCCACGATGCGATCACCGGCAGCCAGCAACAGGATATCGCCAGGGACAACTTCAGTAGAAGAGACTATTTTTTCTTGCTCATCGCGTAAAACACGCGCCTGCGCTACACCTATTTGTCGTAATGTCTCGGCCACCTGATTACCCTTGTGTTCCTGCCAGACGCCAATAATAGTATTAGCAGCAATCGTTGCACCGATGATGATAACATCCCCGACTGAACCAAACAGAAGTGAGAGCGTTGCCCCCACCGCGAGGATGCCCGTCAGAGGTGAACGAAATTGTTCCTGTACCGCTGTGAGCAGAGCATTGTGCCGCTCAATGGTTGGGGTTTTACGTTGACGTTCCTGTGCCTGTCTGGTGGTCAAACCCTGGAAGCTCGTATTCATCAGACGGAATACATCATCCACGCTTTGCCTTCCCCAACGCTCTGGCTGGGGATCAACCAGGCGGGTAATCGTGGCACGAGGACGTTTGCCACCACGTAGTCGATACCAGCCATCCGCCAGTGCCGCTAAGGAAGTAACATAGACAATCCGTGAGGCAATCCTGACCGCTGGCATTCCCTGAAATCCCCAGCCAATACCGGCGAGTGCAGAAACAATCGAGAGGACAACAGAATCACGCACCACACTATCACGCCTTACCCCCGCCTCAATGATCGCTGCAACTGCGGCCAGATCAGGGGCCAGCAGGTCGGCGCGGGCAGGAAAACGGCTGCGGTCATCGGTCAGACCAATTGCCAGGTCACAGGCGGCAAAACCGGCCATCGCACTCACATTATCTGACACAAATGCGACCAGCTCGCCTCTTTTCTGCCGTGCAGCAATAACTTCTAGCACAGCCTTATTCTCGATCAGCGAGATATGCGCCCGGTGCGCCATTCCCCGTAAGACCAGTTCATCACCATTGGGAAGCAGCGCCAGATCAACACCAGCACGCTGACAGACATTCACCAGGATGGAGACCTCGGGTGTCAGGCGCGGGCGCAGAGCGAAAATTGCCAGTGGCCTTTCCTCACGCTCCCGCCGCAGGACCAGAACATAGTTGCCCCGCTGGCGCAGATACGCAGCCTCAGGCAAGCTTTCCCCCTCATCAATGGGTCCAAGCGTATAGCGTACGCCATCAGCGAAAGCCGTGGCGGTCTTGCCATCAAAATTGCCGCTGGTGGCCTGAGTAATCGTATTGGTCGCAAAGATATTGCCCCAGGGTGAGCCTGCGGCAGCTGAAATGCCTGCGGCACGCATGAGTATTTCAGCTGCATCCATATCTTTACTTAAAGGTAAGGCATTGGTAAGCTCAAGCTTTTCGCTAAGCAAACGGGCGCTGTCGAGGAGCAAAAGATTGGGACGACGGATGCTCCTGCCGATCCGAGTACCTACAATCGTCACGCCGGCCCGTAGTACACGTGCATTGGCATGCAGATCCGCGCTATCTATACCGATTGAAGCAGTGCGGGGATTAACAAGCAATAATGCGGTGAATGCTTGCCCGAATGATCTGGTAAACAGGCCAGTAAGTCCAGCGTAGATCAATGAGAGGGGAGCCTGGATGCGTTGATAGTGATCATAGAGCGTTGGCGCAACGGGCACGGAACGCGGCTGTGGTGTAAAGCCTTCAAACGAGGCTCCTGCACTTAGTTGTAAGACAAAGGGACCACCATATAAGCAAGCACCTGGTGGGATCAATGCGCCTGGATAGGCAGGTACTGGCATGCCATCGAAGCCGCTGGCCGTGCCTACGCCTTCACGAATGTATGCGCTTAGAGGTACCCGGTCGCCGCCCTCCAGATGAATCACCGCGTCTGATTGAATGAAAGGCGCCTGCTCCACGCGCTTTTCATGCATACGCCAGGCCGTACGCCGCGTTTGCACTTCTGTAAACAGGCGTAGCGATTCCGCTCCCGCCACGGCCAGACCAAGTGGACTACTGGAAAGAGTCAGTAAAATAATGCTTGGAATCGTAAAGATGAGATCAGCAACCGAACGTCCGAATAAGCGCCGCAATCCAGTACGCACAGGTGGAAATCCCTGGAAAAGACCAATGGCACCGGCGGCATACGCGGCTGTTCCAGCGCCAGGCAAAGTCTCTTCCTGGCCGATGAGCCGCCGTGTCGCCAGAAAACTCAACCCCAGGGCCGTTCCCAGCATACGCGTGGCGCTCTGGATCAGTGGACTGATATCCAGTGGATAGGCGGGGCGATCTTCACCCACTAGCTCGGGTAACTCCAGGCCAGCAATCTCAGCAATTAAATCATCCAATGTTGCTTCGTGTTCTGAGAATTCTACCAGCACACGCCCGGTTAAAGGATTAGCATGCGCACTGACACCGGGTTGTTTTTCCAGATGCTCCACTACGAGCTTTGCCAGATGAGGATCACGATCCAGGCCGCGCACCGGGATACGCGCACGTACCGTGCTACCCTGTTTCTCACGGATCGCTGGTGGCAAGTTGGGTTCGACGGGCTGACTATTGATCTGCTCCAGATCAAGCGTTTGTATCGCGTAAAGGATAGCCTGTTCGCTGAGAGCCGTGGGATCAAAGAAAACAAGCACATTGCCTGTGACCGGATTGGCTCGGATACGATGTATGCCTTGAAGCCGATGCAGTTGCGTCTCTAGATAACGTTTCCCGCGCCCCAACCATCCCGGTATATGGACGCGAATACGCCCGGTAATGGCATGCAACACATGCGGCTCAGTAGTAACCATTCCTGCTACACTCATGGAAATCCCTCCACCCTTCTCTTATCCATCAGTCCAGGCTGCTCAAACAGGCTATTCTGCTGGCTCACGTTCAGCTTTCCACCTGGCACTCATATCCTGAGCTTCTACGTATATATCTTCCGCATCTTCCCGCAGGCAGGCAATGGTCTTCTTCATTTGCAGGCTACCTATCACTGCCCACTGCTCTAACTGTTCGACCACTTCTTCGGCCTTTTCCAGGGCAGGTCGCTCCGTTGGCATGCGCTTTGTCTGACTGGTCGAGACCGACGCTGGCAGATCCATGCGAACAGCTTCCTGGCGAAACGTTTGGGCCGTTTGCTGACAATACAGCCTGGCCAGACCCAGCCAGTTCCCTAGCTGTCCACCTGCCTGTATCAGCATCTGCTCGGCTCGCTCGGTGGTTAATGGATTTCCTTCTCGGATCTGTGTCATGCAGGCTTCCCTCCTGCTTTCTCCGTTTTTGTAGTGGTTTTCTGCGCTGAAGTAGTCACCATTTCAGGCTTCATACCTGCTTCCTTCCTTTGCGCTGAATAAGGAGTTTCTTCATCAGCATGTACAGCTGCTCCCTCGGCTTGCTTAACCCCCTGACGAATGCTGTTAGCAAAGGCGGTGGCCACGTTACCGGCGGTAAGGATGCCAGCCACACCATAGACAAGCCCCTTGCGCATAACTTTGCGGGCGCGCGGCGAGCAAAGTGCGGCGGTCACCGCAGCCGTCACGGCAATTTCAGGTTCTACAAAATCTTCAAATTCCATATCATTACTCTTTTCTTTCAATCATGTGGTATTCGCTGCTGTTTTTTAAAGGATACGGACTGGCTTGCCGGTGTTTCAGTGCTCGAAAGGGCCAGTAACGTGTCTTATAGAACCAGTCTACCAGTAACTACAAATATCCATCCCACTCGCCATCTCATATCCCGGCCCCTGAAAAAGGCATTAAAAAATCCCACCTGCGATTATGATGCACCTTCAGAATGTGCATCCAGAGCTATGACTGAAAATATTTTTCGCATGCAAAATAACATCTACTTAAAACTGACTTAACAATTGGAGGATAAACTCGCGAGTAACCGGAGAGATGTATATCGGAAAAGACGTTCATAGATAATGTATTAGACACATCGCTTGATTATACAAAAGGAGCTGATAAATGATTTGGAGTATCATTTCAGAAATACTTATAAATATTCTTATTGATCTGCTGGTAGGTGTATTTGTGAAACTGGCAATGGCGGCATTCTCTGCTATTTCCAATACGCTTTCAATGCAAATTCGCTCCTCTCAGCTCGACCTCGCTTATTAAACTACTACAGATAGCTCATCATCAGGTTCTATTCTGAATAAAAGGGGCCCTGGCTGCTTTCAGGGTCCCGGAGCCATCCTCAGTTGCTACGTGCTAACAGTCACCCAGGCTCGCGGCTATAAATATCCTCTATCACGCCTTCAACGGTGTATCTTTTGCTGCCAGATGTTCGTATGGGCATTATCAGTTTGATCATCCAAAGAGAATTCCATTTTTGGATATGGCAACGCTAAAACAATCAGGAGATTTGTACCGGTTTGTCGATTGGAATAGTAAACTCATTGTTCATTCCAATGAAAGGAAAAGGCATACCATGGAATTTGAGGATTATCTAGAACCTGAAATTGCCGTGACGGCTGCAATAGCTGCTGCCATCTTCTCACCACGTGCCCGCAAAGTCATACGCAAAGGGCTCGTCTATGGCACAGCTGGAGTTTTAATAGCAAAGGATAAACTTACATCTTTTACGAGCAGTGTAAGCCAGGGTTTCCAACAGTCTGGCGCTACCGCTGAGAACCAATCCATATCTGAACCAGTGACGACCACTGATTAGGAGGACACCGCTGATGGGCTATGTACCTGGACCATCGGAGACGACCAGTGATGGGCATCTCCTCAATCGTATGGGAGAGAGCATCGGTACTTTTGCCGCTCGCTCTGGTCAGCGCGTTCAACGCCTCAATATCCATATTCGCCCCAGGGGAGGCCCGCACATGAATAAAACGCGGGAAGGGGCTCGGGTAACGTCTGGGGAAGCACAAACGTTGCCATTGGAAAAAGCCGAAGCCGTAATTGATACCATGCAGCAGCGGATTGCGCTTATCGCCTCTGTCGTCGACCTACAATCTCGTCGCGCTGCGGCACGGGTCCGCGAAGCAACCGAGGATATGCTGGCAGAAGCACGTCAGATACGTGATACAAAACGCAGATAGGGCAATGGATTGCCCTATCTGCTGAACGGATATGCAGGGCTGGCTTCAAGGACTCATTCCTGCTATTCCTTTAGCCAGAAGCTATTGCCGGGATTTCTTCTGGCGCTCCCGCTCCCGTAACTCGATACGCCGAATCTTTCCGGAGATCGTTTTAGGTACAGCATCCACAAACTCGATCTCGCGGGGATATTTGTATGGGGCGGTGACACGCTTGACATGTTCTTGTAATTCGCTGGCCAGTTCGGGTGTGGCATTATATCCTGGTGCCAGGATCACGTAGGCCTTCACAACCTCACCACGCAACTCATCTGGACTGGCCACCACGGCTGATTCCGCCACAGCAGGATGCTCTTTTAAAGCGCTCTCAACCTCAAAAGGTCCGATCCGGTAGCCAGCGGAAATAATAACATCATCGGCCCGACCCACAAACCAGAGATACCCATCCTCATCCTTGTAGGCCCGATCACCGGTAATATACCAATCGCCACGAATACTGGCAGCGGTGGCTTCGGGACTACGCCAGTACTCTTTGAACATCCATTTGGGTCGCTCAGGCTTGATACGCACAGCGATATCGCCCTCTGTATTTACGGGCAGTTCCTGTGCGTTGTCATCAATGACACTGACCTCGAAACCAGGTGATGGCTTCCCCATCGAGCCCGGTTTAATCGTCAACGAAGGAAAGTTCGCACACAGGAGCACGGTCTCCGTCTGCCCATACCCATCCCGAATGGTCAGGCCGGTATGCTGTTCCCAGGTACGAATCACTTCTGGATTCAAGGGTTCACCAGCACCAACACAGTGACGCAATGCTTGCGGTGCGTGTGCCTTTAAATATTGCATGGGTTCGTCTAATACCAGCATCCGATAAATAGTGGGAGGAGCACAGAGGGTTGAGATCGGATATGTATGCAGCATATCAATCGTTTCAAGCGGATTGAATTTGCCACGGCTATCCTGAATAAACATGGCCGCCCCCATAAGCCAGGGACCAAATAGGTTGCTCCAGGCCGCCTTGGCCCAGCCAAGCTCGCTCACATTCCAATGTAGATCGTCCTCATGCAGGTCCAACCAGTATTTGCCGGTAATAGTATGGCCAAGCGGATAACTGGTGTGGGTATGCAGCACCATTTTAGGATATCCCACGGTACCAGAGGTAAAATAAATCAGGCATGGATCATCACTGCTGAGTTCAGGTGCATGATACTCGGGCGTGGCACTGGTAAGCTCAGATCTATAATCGGTCCAATATGACTGGACTGGAGCGGTATTTTGATCATTAACCAGAATAGTATGCTGAAGCGTAGCACACTGTGTGCGCACCTGATCCACTTTTTGCATACCTTCGCTATCGGTGATAATGCCGTGTACCTCGGCAATGTCTGCCCGATATTGAATGTCCTGAGGCGTCAGGAGGGTCGTGCAGGGGATAGCGATGGCACCAATTTTCATTAAGCCCAGGATACATTCCCACCATTCAGGCAAACGCGGAAGCATCACCAGGACACGATCGCCTTTTTGAATGCCCAGTTGTAGAAAGAGGTGCGCGGCCCGACTGGAACGGTCCGCGAACTCATGAAAGGTAATCGATCGTTCTTCTCCCAGAGGTCCAACCCAGAGCATTGCCCGTTTCTCAACATCCTGCGCCCATTTGCCAATCACGTCCACCGCAAAATTAAAGTGATCCGGCACGTTCAATTGAAACTGACGCCTTTCGACTTCATAGTCGAGCATATGTGGATTGTTCGCCATAGCCATAGTACAAGCTCCTTACTCGGCTTCCTATTCAAACAATACAAACAACAGCGTTTGAAATGTCTATCATGTATAAAGTGCGTTGCAATGGGCTGGACATAGGAAGGAACGCATCGCGTAGCTGCCAGTATTTTTCATCACGAATGTACACGATTGCTTTCTACTAGCATACCACGAAATTCACAGCTAAAATCAGGCTTGTTGGGCACCTGCCTGCCAGAGCCAGCGCGACCAGGCACGAGCTAAAACAACATTACCACGCAAAATCTGCTGATAGCGCACAAAAGTTTCTCCGGGGACAGGAGTGGAGTGACACTCCGCACGCCCTGAAGGGGCGGCGGCTTCTTCCACTCCTGCGTACGCCACTGTTCGAGATAGATAGCGTTGCTACAACTCACTGAACAGAGGTAATGGGCGAGGAATAGCTGAGGGCGCCACCATCCTGGCGTGATCCTCATGGGCGGTGCCATGCCCCTTGCCCGTTCCGTGCCTCCGTGCTCGGCGGCGCGATGGGCCACCTTTGCTGTTGGCGTCTTGGGAACGGACAACACCTGATGATTTCTCATCCCTCTCTCCTGGACCCAGGAGAGGAGCGCGAGGCTTTTCCTGATGGTGAGCACGTGTACGCAAGCGCTGACCAATGACCAGGCTCGCATTGCGATCGGCATGACCCTTCATGCCACACGCAGGACACCAGGCCAATGGTGCCCCAGGGGTGTAGCCTGCTGGCTCGGGCCCCTGCTTGGCATGGTAGCGCACAATCAGGCCATGACAACGGGCGCATTCGCGGCTCGTGTTGCGCGGGTTCACCCGACTCGTGATCATGCCCTCGTTCCACGCTTTATATTTGGCATTGGTGAATATACGCCCCTTCATCCAGAAGGCTCGTTTGCTGTTCCCTCGGCGACTGTAGCGGCCTTTTTGCGGCTTCAGCTTGCCCAGATGTTCAAATACCAGCACACTCGCCTGATGCTGACGAGCAAAGTGGACAATGCGCGCACTGATCAGGTGCGCGACCTGCTCGTCCACATGACGGATTTTCTTCCATAATGCCACATTATCGGGTTCGTTTTCGGCCAGGATACCCGTCTTACGACGGTTGCGGGCGATACGACCAAGCAGCCACTTCCTACGGCCATTTACGCGTTTGCCGCCACTGAGAAAGGTGGTGGCAACGGTCGAGCCGTCGGCTGTTTGGATGGTACAGACCGCCAGATGATGGTCGAGATTGAGATCAATGGCACAGATGCGTGTCTGGGCATGAGCCAGTTGCACAGCCACCTTCCCCGGACTGGTGAAGGTCTTTTCGACCGGGGTATGCAACCGCCAATGTGAGCCATGGCGAACCAGCGACGGACTCCCGGGCTCATAGCCATCGGGCAGGTCACGGCTCAAGAGCCGAACGTTGACCCAGATCCACCTCGCCCCTGTCCAGAGCTTGAGAAGAATGGAGGACGCAGTGCGCCTTTTCCACTGGCCCTTGTAGAACGTCGGCGACCGATTCCAGGTCCGCGGGGGAACCGGTGGGTGCTCGGTGAAACGCTTCTTTTTGAGGGCCGCTTTCTCTTTGCGCGCACGCCACTTCTGCAAGCTCGTCTCAAAGGCGTGGGCGGAGCCAAGAGCCGCGTGAATAGCGGCACGGCGAAAGAGGGCAGGAACCTGAGGAGCAATGGCATCGAGCGGCATCACCGGATCGGGGTTCTCTTCCGTCGCATGGGTCAATGTCTCAAGGGCATGCAAGGCTCTGTGTGAGGAAAGCAACAGCACCTGCTCGTGAGCTGTAATGACCTCAAAGTAGAAGGAAGCCACTGTGTTGAACAATGCCTGGGTGGTCGTAAACCAGGCAGCATACCGGGATGGATACTGCATTGCTTGTGTGATGGTTTTCGTTGCCTTTGCCATGCGATGACTCCCTCCCTTCCTCCCCGCTAGATTCCTTTTTGCGCATTGATATAGTGTTGAATGGTCTCAGCACTCACTGCACCAGCCGTGCTGGCAAAATAGGAACGGGTCCAGGTCGAAGGCATTTTCTTCATGATAGGGGCGAACTCCCTTCGTAAATGAAAGGACGTGATGCCCTTAAGTTCTTTCACCACATCAGCGGCACTTTCAGAAGGCCAGACGCGGATAAAAAGATGAATATGGTCAGGTTGAATCGCCAGGGTGAGAATACTCCACCCTTTTTCCAGACATTTCTCTTCGAGTATCTGTTGACACCGTTCTTTGATGGGACCCGTAAGAATGGCTTTGCGACGACGAGGACACCAGATGAGATGATACACAATAAGATGGACGCGGTGCTCGTCACGCTGATACTGCAATGTACTCGTCTTTTCCATTGTTGCAGTATACAGGAGAAAAGACGATATTGCAACAAGCGAGGGCTAAAGCCCACGAGAAACCCGCCTATCCGCCTGGGTTCAAACCACAGCGGCTTGCGGCGGGTTACGCTTATGTCAAACCAGGTTTTGATGGTTAACTTCTCGCCCAGGAGAGCACTTTCGAGATATTCGATATCATATTGTAAGGCATTGAGCACAGCATTATCAGAGGTAATACCTGCTCTGGTATAGCTTTCCCAGGCGGCGTTATCTAATACCTCAACATATGCTGCATTATTCATATGCCGCATCAGATCGACGTCGGAGAAGCGCACAACGACTTCAGCAATCTCAGGATCGCTTTCGGGAAAGGCTGGAAAAGCGGGCTCAGGCTGGGGCGCAACCGGACCATCGGGCAACCAGATCTCGGCTGTTCCTGCGGGCATGCGCGACGGACGGCCACGCTTATCCACATAGACCCAGAGTGATCGGGCGGTAATCACCGGCTCATCCTGGCCGGCACCAGCAATTCTGGCTTCATAACCACGTTGAGCAGTAATACGACTAAAACTCATCCCATAGGTCTGCATTTCCAGGCGTGTATGCATCTGGACAGGAGCAGCAAAATTGATGACGGTTCGCTTAATAATCCAATAGCCATCCCCAGGCAGTTGTATATCTTCAGCGTCCAGCGCAGCAATATCTTGCGTATAACGGAGAAAGGCGGTTGGCGTCAGGTGTCCATAGCAATCGCCTTCATCATAACGAGCAGTATAAGTATGATTATATTGGCGTCTCATTAGAAATTTGATAGTCCCTTCTTTTCATTGCTTTGATTATAAGCCACAATAGCAGCCGCAGGCAAAGAGCCTTGCGATCTGATAAAATAAAACTGGCTAAAGCGCTGTCGCTTGCCTCCTATTTTATTACAGAAGACGCGACTCATTTGAGAGGACTTGTATTTATATGGCACAGGATAAGACAAATACGACTATCAAAGCTACAGATAATCTCCACACTGAGGTGGCTAACCAGCATGAGGATATGCACGTTCATCCTCCTGTGGCATTCGCAGATATCTGGCAGGCCAATCAATTTTTAAGGCTGTTGATTGAGCATACCCCATTGGTACATTCACGCGTGCTCAGTGATCTGACACAGGCTACTATTCATCTTAAATTTGAGCAAATGCAGCTTGGTGGCTCCTTTAAGGTGCGTGGCGCGACCTATAAGCTTTCTCGCCTGACCGAAGAACAACGTAAGGCGGGTGTGATTACGGCTTCTGCCGGTAACCATGCTCAGGGCGTGGCAATCGCAGCATCCCAATTACAGGTACCCTGCACCATTGTCGTCCCTGAAAATGCACCCCTGACCAAGGTAACAGCGACACAAAGCTTTGGCGCACAGGTCATCCTGTCTGGCGCGACCTATGATGATGCGGTGCAGCATGCCCTGGAGCTACAAAAAGCATCGGGAGCCATCTATATTCCAGCCTTTGACGATATTGATATCGTTACTGGTCAGGCCACCCTCGGTCTGGAAATGCTCAATGAGTTACCAGAAGCGGATACGATTGTGGTACCCATTGGTGGAGGGGGCTTGATCTCTGGTATTGCCCTGGCGGCCCGTGCACTTAAGCCATCAATTCGAATTATCGGGGTAGAGGCTGCTGGCGCGGCCAGTATGCGCGCTTCCCTGAATGCAGGAAAACTACAAACCTTACCTGCAATTGCCACGATTGCCGATGGCATCGCGATTAAACGGCCAGGTAAAATCACCTTTCCAATTATTCAGCAACTGGTTGATGATGTCGTACTGGTCAAGGATGAAGAGATTATTCATGCAGCCCTGCTCTTGATGGAGCGCCACAAGATTCTGGTCGAGGGAGCGGGAGCCGCCGGCGTGGCTGCGCTGCTGAATGGTACGATCGACCTGAAGAATCGACGTGTGCTGACACCTATTACCGGTGGGAACATTGATATTAATCTACTGGGACGCTTCACGGAACATGGTCTGGTCAGCGCAAGCCGCTATTTCGCCATTCATGCCAGCCTGGCCGATCGTCCTGGTGAACTGGCCAATATGCTCAATATCATTGCTGCCATGCGAGTCAATATTATTGATGTCCATTATCAGCGTGTCTCCAGCCAGATACCATTCATGCAACATGAGGCGGTCATCACGGTAGAGACCCGCCATCGAACCCAGTGTGACGAACTGCTCCTCAGTCTACGCACCGCAGGCTATAAAGTTGAGGAGGCGCAGGCAATCCACTAAAGCGCGAACACACTATAATGAGATATATACCACTATCAAACCATGCTTGCGCCCTGAAATGGGCGCTCGCATTCTTTCTATACTTGAAAACCTGTTTCTAGCAAGGAGAGAAGGAACACCTTGTCAGCACCATCAAATCCCGATTTTGAACAATATCGCCGCAGACTACTGCATCGGAAACGGTATTATCCTATTTATGGACTCCTACTCTTGATTACTGGCGGCTTAGGCCTGCTGGGATTGATCTCTAGCTTCCTGGATAATCCAGGCTCACTGCAGCCTACGCAATCCACAGGATTACTCCATGACGCGCTCTTGCTGACTTTTCTGGCACTGACTATTGCTGGAATTGTGCTGATTATACGTGCCTATAAAGCGCCTGACAATACTGAGATCCAGCGCTATCGACGGAGAGAACGACAACGCTTATTTTTGCAAGCCAACGGTCGCTCTCTGCCCTGGTGGAGTCATCTCATCATCCGCGTGCTGATCGTGCTGGTTGGTCTAGTATTTTTTAGTGGAGCCATTCTCGTATTTTTCAATTTCGGTCCAGGTGCCTGGGACGGCTGGATTTATCTCCTGGTCAGCATCTTTTTAATCAGCCTGGTCAGCTATTTTATCCCACGCGAGCTACGAAAACTGCCCACCATGAGTGCTGAAGCCCTGGCTCGCAACTTGATCGCAGGCGAGGCCACCGGAGATGAAGACATATAGTAGCGGCAACCTTTAAGGCTGCGACCAGTCGTACCGGCAGCCTTTACGGCTAATACGTTTCACTTAAGGATTGAATGGCTGAAATGATAGCATGACGGTGAAGGAACACCTTCTCAAAGGATCAAGAGGGGTAAAACGTGTAGGTTCGACCCTTTGGGTCGATTCGGTTGCCTCCACGCTACCCTCACCTCCGCAGGATCACGCAAGTGAAAAAGCGGTGAAGCAAGGCGTGAAGAGGCTTGCTCATGGTCAAGCAAGGATATCATGCAGGCACGAATCGACCCAAAGGGTCAAACCTACCTGTTCGCTTTTCTTGATCCTTTGAAGTCACTGGGCCTCTGATCGGCTTAGATGCTTTCGTCAATCTCGTCCAGAAAAAGGCTTACGTGAAAAGTATTAGCCTTTACGGCTGCCGCTACAGGGGTTGCTCGCCAGCTTTTTCGGCTTCCAGGGCTGCATCTACGTCTTTTTTCATCCAACGCGCTCCAAAAATTCCTACAAGTCCAGCAATAACAAGTGCTGGTGTACAGGTGATCAATAGCGCCTGGCCTAACTCGCGACCCGCTACGTTATGCAGAAAATGCTGGCCGTGGGTAGGATCAAAGTTGGTCGCCATGACACCAATCAGGGCTGGCGCAAAGGCATCGCCGAGCATGTGCGCGAATAGTACGGAGACAGCGATGGAGGATGAGCGCAACCATGAGGGAACTACATCTTGCGTGGCGGCGGTACAGGGACCACCGTAGATGGCCAGCAGAAACACAGTGAGAAATAAGAAAATAGTGAAGACGGTGAAGTCTTGTGCCAGCACTGCCACTACAAAGGCTGGGGCACCCACCAGAAAGCTGAGTCCACTGACCAGGACGCGTGCACCTGCAAAATGCCGTTCCAGCCGATCCGCGAAAAATCCGCCTGATAGATTGCCAAGGATACCAGCCAGAATGATCACACCACCTGAGTAAATACCAGTAAATGCCTGGCTCAGGTGAAAGGTGTCTCCTTGCTGTAGAAACAGTGGCAGATAGGTGACGTTGGCACTAAGTACAAAGAAGGCAAAGGTCTGCACCACAATCAGTACGAGCAGGGTCTTGATATGTAACAACTGCCAGCATTGTTTGAGGATAGCAGATAGACTGGCGGTTGGACGCGCCGGTAAAGGGAGAATCTCTTTTTCCAGGGTAGGCAAGGTACCCTGTTCTGCCAGCAGCATTGCCTCTTCATCAGCCTGATTGCGCCGTGGCTCACGCATACGCCAGACCAGAAATGCCGCCAGCAGACCGGGCAAGGCCGCAACCAGAAATGCCTGCCGCCAGAGTCCCCTGGCACCCAGCACACCACCTACCGCGAAGCCAATAAAAATACCGGTGTATTGCGCCACTCCCCAGACACTCATCACGCGGGCACGCTGATCACGACGAAAATAATCGCTGAGTAAGGCGGTTCCAGCCGGATAATATCCGGCTTCACCAATACCAAGAATCATACGCGATAGAAAGATCAGCACAAAACTTGAGGCCAGTGAGGTCCAGGCGGTAGCAATACTCCACACAGCAACGCAGAAGGCCGCAACATTTTTACGCGGCGCCTGATCCGCCCATAAGCCCAATGGAATCGTGGCCACGGCATAGACAATTAAAAAGGCCGAAGCAATATAACCTACCTGATCCAGTGACAAATGCAAATCTTTAGCAATAGCATTTGAGGCTCCAGTAAAAATATTGCGATCCACATAATTGAGCAAATTGATTATACAAAAGAGGATAAATACATAGCGGGGATAGCGTGAACGTGAAGTTGCCTGTTTAGTAGCTAGCTCTGGAGTAGATGAGAGCTCCTTCATAGTCTACCTCCGGGTAGGATTATTTCAAGTAGATACAATCAGCAAGGGGCACCACCTCTACCATAACATACTTATAGATAGATTGTATATATGCAATCCACATTCTAAGAATTTTTAGCTTCTTCACTGAGCTATCAGTCAGGGTAGTATCTGCTTTTCATGATCTGTGTCTATATGTTTTCGTACCTTCAGTCACACGCGGGCACTAAAGTACCCATTATTCTAGTAATGTGTGATGAAAAACACTGCGCCTCGCGCAGTATTTTTCATCACACATAAATATTTTTGAACGTCGCAGGCGCACCCTCTAGAAAGGATACATGGAAAGCAGAAGCAGACACATGCAACAGGGGGACAGTTTTTATGGTTTGAGGGATATTGCCCGGGCTTTGCTCATGGCGTTGACATTGGCGACAAAGTTCCTGGGGGTGCCAAGACCAGTGACATAATCGTAGCCAGGACGCGCGGTACAGTAAAAACCACACTTGCCATTGGTGCCAGAGGTAATGTCTTTGAATGAATTGGGCTCAACTTTCGCCAGACCATAAAGCAGTTCGTTCGTGATGGGTTTATCAACCAGAGCAGCAATGCCGGTCCAGATAGGAGATGAGACACTGGTCCCTGTCTCCCCCTGCCAGCGTCCCATTTCATAAATGCTCATTGGCGTGCCGCCAACAGCCGCGACATCAGGATTGCCACGATCGCCTTTGGCCTGAGGAATACCATAGCTTTGCTGATAATCCGGTTCTGGATAAAGTTTGCTGAGTCCACCACCAGAACCGGCCCAGGCGGTCTCATTCGTACCATTGACAACTGTACCACCCACGGCGATTACGCCTGGATAGACAGATGGTGGTGTGATATTACCATAGCCCTCATCCCCAGAAGCAGCAAACATGGCTACATGATTGGGATTATCATCGTACAGAGCTTCAAAGCGTTTACCATTCCCCTCAAAACCATAACTCATATTGATTGATCTCAATCCAGGCTTTTTAATAATATTATTTGGACCACTGGCAATAGAGGTATTATCGGTTCTCATGATATACAACAGAATTTTTGCTCTGGGTGCAACGGCATGCATAATTTCCACATCCAGAATACCTTCAGCAGGATCATCGCCCTTAGGGATATAGCTGTTGCCTTGATTCTGGATTGTCAGACAGCCGCTGGCAACTGTACATTGGGGCAGACCAAAACGTTTGCTGTAACCATTCAGGTCGGTCTCCATGGTTGGAATAGAGCCATCAATCACTTCTGCAATTAACTGGCCTTGACCACCATCCTTGCCGGGCAAATTATACAGCTTCCACAGATCTTGCGGAGTCAGGCCAAAAGAAGAAGAGGCAGTCATTTTCATATGCTTTAATGTGGCGAGATTCAGAGTCGTGTGGGTACGTGGCCTGCTATATTTACCAACACCAAACCATGGCAGTTCAGGACGATTAATCATACGTAAAACAGCAACAGGTACGAGTAGCAATATCAATACAATCAACAATACATTCGCAATGCGAATATTGCTCTTTTTAAGTTTATACATAGATATTCGTTGATTAAACCTCGTCGATGAAGTGCTTCTGTCATCGCTATATTTGTTCTTACGTAGAATCAACATGGCAACCTCTTGTCAGTATTGGCGAGTTTCCAGCGCTATATCGAGCAGCAACCTTCTGCCTGGCATCAATATGAAAGGTAAAACGCTTGTATAGACTCTCAGCTAAACAGTACATTGCGCATAATACATTCATTCCCTACCAGCCCCATCACCTCTTTATGAAAGCTTGCTTATTGTTGGGAAAAGCATAGCATGAAATCAATTGAAACATATTGAAACACAAATAAACGTAGCCATAATAGGCTATAAATGACATGGCCAACCTGTAAATATTGGCACGTACCTGAGGAATATAAACTCTCTCAGGTACGTGCCAATATCCTTCAGCCTTTATGGCAACGAGTTGCTTAGCGCTTCATGGCCTGTACATGCGGTTCTGCTGCATCCTCATCACGCTCACTGGCAAGCTGCGGTTTGTCAGTGGCGGTCTTGCTTGTTAGTTCGCCTGATAAGAATGCGGTTAGTTGTTGAATGGTGATACCTTGCAATAAGAGCACCACAGGAACAGTAATCGCGGTATCGGACTCGATCTGGTTTTTCAGTTCCACGGCCATCAATGAATCAATGCCCAGGGTATGCAATGGACGTTGAACATCGAGTTTGGCCGCCGGGATGCGTAAGATACGCGCCGTATGCTCGCTCAGATAGGTCTGTAGTAGTTCCGCTCGTTCGGCCTCTGTCGCTGCCAGTAACAATTCTACCGCCAGCTTCTTCTGCTCCTGTCCTGTTTCAGTCGTTCCAGCATGGCCTGCCTCACTTTCCAGCAGGTGCGCAAACATGGCGGAAGTGCTGACCGATGGATAAAATTGCTGCCACTGTACAACGTCAAAGGGCATCGCGCCGACCTGCTCTTTCTGACTGCGCAGCAACAAAGCCAGCGCCTCCAGACCCTGGTGTGGCGGAATACTCATGATGCCGCGCTGTGCCAGACGGCCACCCCGATTGGCTTGCGCCGCCGCCAGGCCAACTTCCGACCAGGCTCCCCAGTTGATACTCAGGGCGAGCAATCCCAGGGCTTTGCGATGATGAGCCAGAGCATCCAGGAAGGCATTGGCCGCCGAGTAATTCCCCTGACCTGGTAGACCAATCAAGGACGCAGTCGAGGAGAAGAGGACAAAGAAATCTAATGGGAGTTCTCTCGTTAGCTGATGCAGGTTCCAGGCTCCTTGAATCTTGGGGGCCATTACCGATTGCAAACGCTCTACATCAGTTTGCAAGAGAATACCATCCCTGAGGATGGCGGCCGCATGCAAGATACCACGCAATGGTGGCATCGAGGCTTTGATCTGGCTCAGGACCTCGGCTACCTGGGAAGCCTGCGTCATATCAGCCCGCGCTACCAGGATATCAATATCCTGCTCCTTAAGAGCTGCCAGCAACTGTCTGGCATCCGTAGAAGGAGCACTGCGACCAACCAGGACAAAGTGCCGTGCCCCCTGCTCCACCATCCATTGAACGATGGTAAGGCCAAGTCCACCCAGACCACCAGTAATCAGGTAGCTGCTATAGGCGTTGAACAGAGCAGTATCCAGATCCGTATGGTCAGAGGCTTCAGCAGGAACTGCGTCAAATGAAATGGCGATTTTTCCAATGTGTTTGGCCTGAGCAAGGAAGCGGAAGGCTTCCACCGTCTCGACCAGCGGAAATTCGCGCGTTGGCAATGGTACAAAAGTATGTGTCTCAAATTTATGCAGGATCTCGTGCAGCAAGGGCAACATACGTTGAGGCCGCTCGCGCAAGAGCAACGAGATATCGATAGCCGAGAAAGACAGGTTCCGTTCAAACGGGGAGAGACTCAATTGATTATTGAGCTGGATATCTTTTTTACCAAGTTCCAGGAAGCGACCATGGTTGGCCAGCAAGGCAAAGCTTCTGGTCAGGGCTTCTCCAGCCAGAGAGTTCAGGACAACATCAACGCCCGCGCCATCTGTGATGGCCATAATTTCATCGGCGAAACTAAGGGAGCGCGAATCCAGCACATGCTCAATGCCCAGGTCACGTAAAAATTGCCGCTTCTCTGGACTACCGGCCGTAGCGAAAATTTCGGCCCCGATCCGTTGGGCGATCTGCACAGCGGCCAGGCCCACGCCTCCACTGGCGGCATGGATCAGGATACGCTCGCCCTTCATCAGGCGTCCCACATGCTCAAGAGCATAGTAGGCAGTCAAAAACACAATCGGCGTGGTGGCGGCTTCCGCGAAGTTGAGTTGGCGTGGTTTAGGCAGTACAAACTCAGCGGACTTGATCACAAAACGACTGAAGCACGCCGGTGCGCCGACCGCAATTACCTCATCGCCGATCTGGAAACCTTCCACTCCCTCACCCAGAGCCGTAATCCGGCCAGCACACTCATGACCAAAGTGGACCGCCCCATTTTGATAATCCAGCATTCCAAGCGCAAACAGTACATCTTTAAAGTTCAGTCCAGCAGCTTTGACCTGGATCTCGATCTCTCCTTTAGCAGGTTGGGGTCGAGAGGCAACGCCGAGGCGCAGATTATCCAGGCTCCCAGGAGCAGGCACGTCAATACGACAGGGCTTTTCCTCATACAGCAAAGGATTATCGGCAGTAAAAGCATACGACGATGGACGCGTATGCAGACTGGCAGGCTCAACTTTGCCGAGACGGGCGACATAACGCTGCTTTCCACGCAGCGCTATTTGATCCTCGGGATCGTTAGAGTAGATGCTCTGGAATAAGGCCTGGATCTCGGTCAGACGAATCTTTGTACTCAAATCAACTCGGGCACAGCGCAATTCGGGATGTTCATAGACGATGGTTCTTCCAAGTCCCCATAGGGGTGCCTGGGCCACGGCAATAGTCTGGTCTGACGAGCCAATAGCTTGCACACCGTTGGTAATTAACCAGAGGCGCGGTACCTGTGGCCAGTGAAGCGGCTCTATGGCCTGGATGATATGTAAAGTACTGGCGCAGCCCAGGATTTCTGCGTCTTTCAACTGTGTCGACGATGTGTGAAGGGATGGAACTGCTTCCAGGCTCCAAAAGTGCAGGATACCATGACATGGAGGCAGGTCGGACGCGTGTATCGCTGCAAAGAAGCGTTGAAATTCTTCTGGCCGTGCAGGATGGAGTCGATAGTGTGCCAGTGGCGCCAGTTCCTGATAATCCTCACCAGGATAAACAAGCACCACATCATCTCCCGACATCTCTAAAAACTCAGCAATCTGCTGTGCCACACCAATACGATCAGCAAAGATCAACCAGCTACCTTTATCATGGGCGACCACACGCTCGCTTGTTTGCTCCTCCGGCTTTTCCATGGTGTCCTGCCATTGAATCTCATACAACCAATCAGTGATCTCAGTTGCATCTTCGGTAGAGGTATCACCAGTCAGCTGTTGCAGACAGACACCACTCGCCTCCAGGATCAGTTGTCCTGCTTCATCCAGAACTTGCCAGGACAACTTGAACTGATTGGCATTATCTGTCTGTTCCAGTTCTACTCGAGCATGACTCCACACGTCCGAGCGTACCTGCTGATAGACCTGAAGGTGCTCAATGCCAATCGGCACAATCGGAGCGCTTGTCTCATCATTGTTCAATACATGCTGTGGCAATGCCTCCAGGACAGCTTGCAGACAGGCATCAAACAATGCGGGATGAAATTGATATTTATCAATACTGGCGCGAAGAACCGACGGAATTTGGATCTGGCAGAGCGCTTCGTCCTCTCCTTGCCAGACCTGCTCGATACCCTGGAAACCGGGGCCATATTCAAGTCCCTGACGTTCCATGCTACGATAATGTTGTTCTCCGACATAAAGATCAGAGCATTCTTTCTGGATACGCTCCAGACTTACCACATCAATATTTGTCGATATTTGAGCCTGTCGACTCAGGAGTAGCGTACCTTTAACGTGCAGTTCCCATTGACTATGGGTAGCAGAACTTTCACCTTGCAGACTAAAAAACTGGAAAGATGCCAGTCCGGGCATGGCTGGCGCGATGATAAGCTGGACATGCTGACTGCCATCATCGGGCAGGAACAGCGCCTTCTTGAAGACAATATCCTCGAGCGCACAATAATCTTCGCCAAAAATCTCTTTGGCGGCGGCTAATACACACTCAAGATAAGCTGTCGCCGGTAGGACAGCTCTGCCCTGGATACGATGGTCGGTCAGATACGGGAAGAGCGCGCAGCTCAGATCAAACTCCCACACATACTCACCTGGACGAGCGGCTGAGGTAAAGCAGGGACCCCCAAGGAGATGCATGCTGGTTTTTCTGGCCCGCGCCAGGCTGGTCCGTGTCGATGTACTTTGCGGTCCACTCTCCGTCTCATACTCGCTCAGCCAGTAGCGTTCGCGCAACCATTGATAAGTGGGTAGCGTCACAAACTGACCACGCGTAGCATAAAATGCGGACCAGTCGGCAGAAATGCCCCGAATATAGAGCTCTCCAAGCGACTGGAGCATAATCGAGCGCTCATCCATATCACGACGTAAGGAACAAAGCGCAACACCATCCACTTTTTCTACTTCCAGGGCTTTTTGCACAGCAGTCATCAGAATGGGATGTGGGCTGATCTCCAGGAAGATGCTATAGCCATCCTGAAGTAAACGTTGTACGGTCGGAAAGAAGAGCACCGGCTGACGCAGATTCTGGGTCCAGTAGAAAGCATCCAGCGACTGGTCCGCAGTGAGTGGAGCACCTGTGACGGTCGAGTAGAAAGGTAGCACTGCTGCATGTGATTGTATATTCACCAGCGACTGCTGTAATTCAGTCAGCAATGGATCCATCTGCGGACTGTGAGAGGCGACATCAACCTTAATCAAGCTACAATAAATTTTTTGTTCCTGGAGCTTATGCATCAACTGCTCAATCGCCGCCACATCGCCAGACAAGACCGTTGATTTTGGTCCATTGCTGGTGGCAATTGAGATCTGATTTTCAGAGCCAACCAGCCACTTCTGCGCTTCATCCAGGGTCAGATCAACGACAGCCATACAACCTTTACCGGATACGCGCTTCAAGAGTTGACTGCGCTGACAGATAATCTGAAGCGCGTCTTGCATACTCAATGCGCCCGAAACAGCGGCTGCGGCCAGTTCTCCCATACTATGGCCAATCACCGCATCCGGCTGAATTCCCCAGGCTTTCCAGACAGCGGCCAGTCCGATTTGGATCGCCATCAGGGTAGGCTGCACAATATCAATCCGGTTCAGGATCAATGGATCTTCATTGGTGGTCAGGATCTCCAATAAAGACCAATCCACGTAAGGACGCATCAGCGTCTCACATTGCTGAAGTGTCTCCAGGAAAACAGGTTCCTGTTCCAGCAAACGCTGTCCCATCTTTAACCACTGTGAACCCTGCCCGGGAAAGACATAGACAATTTTAGGTTTGCGTGCTGGAATCGCACCACTGACGATGCCCTGTTGATTTTCGGATTGGCTGAAGACTTGCAACTGTTCTACCAGATGGTCTTTGCTCTGCGCGAATATGGCCAGACGCTGATCATGATGGCTCCGACGACAACTGGCGGTATAACAAATATCCGCCAGCGTCGGAAGAGTGGTCCCGCTGGCTGCCATAAGTTCTGTCTGATAGGCATGCGCCAGTTCAGTCAGAGACTCGGAGGTCTTAGCGGAAAGCGTAAACAATTGCGACAGTTGAGGCTCTTCGCTGCTTTCCTGCTGCGTCATCTGCGCTAATAGCGGCACCTGTTCCAATACCATGTGGGCATTGGTCGCTGAAATGCCAAAGCTACTCACCCCAGCCAGGGCGGGACGGCCATCGCGCTGCTGATAGTGCTCAATCTGTTGCGGAACACGTAGGTTGAGTTCCTGTAACGGCAGATCAGGATGTGGCTGCTGCAAATGTAAGTTAGGTGGAATCACACCATGCTTGAGCGACAGAGCAACCTTGATCAGACCAGCGATGCCAGCGGCCCCTTCACTATGTCCAATATTCGTTTTCACCGAACCAATCAAACAGGGATGCTCGGGTGAACGCTGTTCCCCACAGATGCGCCCGATCGCCGTAACCTCTACCCGATCACCAACGATCGTACCAGTTCCATGTGTTTCGATATACTGTACCTGTTCAGGAGCCACGCCAGCATCCTGATAAGCTTTACGCAGAACATCCTCTTGCGACTTCAATCCTGGCGTCACCAGCAGTCCACTGGTACGTCCATCATTATTCACCGCGCTACCACGAATCACACAATAAATAGGATCCCGATCAGCCAACGCCTGAGAAAAAGGTTTCAAGATCACAGTGCCTACACCGTCGCTACGCACAAAGCCATCGGCACGCGCATCAATCAAAGGTCTTACAGTGACCATCGGGAGAAAGCAGACCCATCTTGGAAAAGCCGAGTCCTTGTTCCGGCTCCAGGACCAGATTGGTGCCTCCTGCCACGGCCATGGAACTCTCGCCATTCCAGATACTCTGACAGGCCAGGTGTACAGCCACCAGTGAGGAGGAACAGGCCGTATCGATCGTCATGCTTGGTCCCTGGAGATCCAGGATATAAGACAGGCGGCCTGAAGCCACAGCGCGTGAGCAGCCCGTCATCATATAGAGATCAACATTCTCGCGATCTTCAAATGCTAAATCTTCATAGTCATTGGTCGACATACCAATAAAGACGCCTGTACTAGACCCGATCAGTTTCTCGGCGGGCACACCAGCATCCTCAAGCGCTTCCCAGGCTACTTCTAACAACAAACGCTGCTGCGGATCCATGCGTGCTGCTTCACGAGGAGAGATGCCAAAAAAATAAGGATCAAACTGATCCACATCCTCAAGAAAGCCTCCCCACCGTGTAATCAGTTTGCCAGCAGATCCAGGAGTCGGATCATACACTGCATCTACATCAAAGCGCTCAGCTGGTATTTCCTTAATAGCATCAGTGCCCTCAAGGAGGAGTTGCCAGAAGGCTTTAAGATTTTTGGCTCCTGGAAAACGACATCCCATACCTACAATAGCGATAGGCTCTTTTACTGACACGTCAGTTTCTCCTTTTAAGGCCGAATCAATTATGCAAAGAATGTAAAACACTTAACAAGTTTGCTACATTTCTTGCAACAATATGCGTATGGTAAAAATTATAACCATCATACAAGGTAATTACCAGAGCGTCACAATGTATCATCCCAAAATAAACACATGTTTTTGCAAAGATATGTGTTTATAGACATGCAATGTGTAATGCAAAAGATGCATTAACATGACTTTGACAGTTAAGTGCAAAACATTTTTACAGCATTTGCAGTACAAAGTTTCTGACAGGCAAGCTACGTTTTAGCCGCTAATCCTTGCTTACACCTTACTGCGACACAATATACAAGAAGTATTAAATGGATAAGATTTTATGTGAGCTATCAATTATTAAATATTTACTACACGAAAAAATATTTAATGGGTTTTTAATGATTTTTATCTCATTAAACAGGCAAGCAAAAAACAATATTTATGTATGGTTGCTTAGTTTTTCTCTAATAATTCTATTGACATGCACAACATTAAACTCCCAATTTCACTCCTGATTTACGCAGAAATATAATTGTTGAGTTTACTATTCCCCTTGAATCGTGTTTAAGATAGTTATCAGGAATTATTCGTGTCCTACATGGAGGTATAACATGGAAGTTACAGTTGTACAGTTAATTGTATGGATCGTGATTGCCGCACTGGTCGGTATCCTGGGTGAAGTTATTGCGGGTCGCCGAGCGCCTGCTGGTATCCTGGGCGGCATTATGATTGGCCTCTTCGCCATTTTCTTGATCGTTGGCTTCTTTCATTTTCATATCGCAGGTGAACCAAGCATCGAAGGTGTGCCTATCGTCAGTACGATTATTGCCGCTATTATGCTGGTCATAGTCTGGAGTAGTCTTTCATACAATCGTCGTTAAGACATCATATGGCAAACAAAAACCGGAGGGGAAGTATATCACCTCCGGTTTTTGCTGCCATAAATTATCCATAATATCTAGACAAAACAGTCCCCGCTCTGCTATGGTATGCGTATGAAAGCATCTCTCTTCTTCCTTGGCGGTACGCTGGTGTTACAGGGCGTTCCGGATAGCTTTGAAGCGCCTCCACCATTTCAGTTCGTGCATAATCGCTGGTGCTGTGAGGCGTATCATTATCCAGCCTTGCTTTCATGGCTCAAGGAAAACAAGATCCGCAATCAGGTGCCGCGCTGGCAACGTTTGAAGTTGTCACTCCATGATCCACGCGAACCACATGATTATCAATTGGAAGCGCTGGCCACCTGGTTAGAGGCAGATAAGCGTGGGAGCGTGGTGATTCCAACTGGAGCCGGCAAGACGTTTATTGCCTTACATGCCATCAAGCATGTCAATGCCTCGACACTTGTGCTGGTGCCAACCGTCAGCCTGCTGTATCAATGGTATGTGGTGCTGACCAATATGTTCCAGACTGAGATCGGCGTCTACTACCATGCGGAGAAGCGCGTCTTGCCGATTACGGTAACAACCTATCATTCGGCCGGAGATATGATCGCGGAACATGGCAATGAGTTTCGCTTGCTGATCTGTGATGAGGTTCATCACCTCCCCGCAAAAACCTGGGGCGAAGCCGCCCTGATGACACCCGCACCTTATCGACTGGGGTTGACCGCGACATATCCCGAGGATTCAGAACAGACTGGCGAGCGCTGGAGATTGGATGATCTGCTGGGTCCTATTGTCTATACGAAGCGCATGGAGTCGCTGCTGGGCCAGCAACTGGCGGACTATCGCACACAACGCATTCGGATTAATCTGACGGAAAAAGAGCGCGAAGAGTATGATGCCACCTATGCGATCTATACTTCCTACATCCGTGAACAGCGCTTGCGAAGTAGCCATGGACCACACTGGCTACAGGAATTATTTCGCCTGTCAGCCTATGATCCTCGGGCGCGTCAGGCCTTGCTGGCCCGGCAGCGCATCTGGGAGATTATCGAGGGCTGTCAGGAAAAGCTGTCGATGCTGGAACAGCTTTTGCGCGAGTATGCGCAGGAACGGATTTTGATCTTTACGGAATCTAACACACTGGCGTACAATCTTTCACGGCAATATTTAATTCCTGCCATTACCCATGAGACCGGTGTGGCCGAGCGCAAACATATCCTTGAGTCCTTTCAAGCAGGCCGCTATCGCGCTCTGGTGACAGCTAAAGTCCTCAATGAGGGGGTGGATTTGCCTGAAGCCAAGATCGCTATCATACTGGGTGGTAGTTCCAGCAAACGCGAGTATATCCAGCGACTCGGCCGTATCTTGCGCAAACAAGAACTAAAGCAGGCAGTATTATTTGAGATCCTGGCACGCAAAACGATTGAGGAAAGTAAAGTCCAACGCCGTCACGTGCCTAAAAAGGATTGTTGATGTTAACAAGTGAATTGATCCGTCCCCAGCTACGTTTTCACGGCAAAAGCGTCTCGATTGCAATGGTAGATCAACAGGATCCTAAACGCCGACAGATTGCTGCCGAACTGATTGAGCTCTTTCAATCCCAGCGTGACCGCACGCAGGAAGCCTGGGAGCAGGCATTGACGGCATATGTTGGTTCACGGATCGATTATATTTTTGTGCGTGGGCTGGCTAAAGTTTTAGTTGATAATGCCACCTTCACACCACTACCAGCTCCGCAAACGCCTACAGTTGTGCGCGAAACCATGTTTTCCTATGGACCCGTCTTTCCGAACAGCGATATGCTGCATCCAGTTTCACGGGATGGCGCGCTGGCCTCAGTGGCTCAGAATCTACAGTTGTCGCCAGAGGAGGTTGAAGCATTACTCTTTGCGGATCGCCATGCTTCCTATCGCCTGACAGATACTGGACCCGACTGGACGCCTGCCATGCTACTGGCACGCTATAATCTGGAACTGGCACGCGGCGTACTCTACTGGGCCTCTCATCTTACGATTGAGATCGCCGATAACTATAAAGATATCTGGAAATTCATTAAACTGTTCAAACTGATGTTTATCGCGCACTCCCTCTCTACGGGAGGATATCGCATTGAGCTTGATGGACCTATCTCGCCTTTTGTCGGCGCAACCTTGCGCTATGGACGACAGATGGCAGCCTTTCTGCCCGCGCTTTTTCTCTGTGAGCAGTGGAAGATGCACGCCACGGTCTATCCACCTCAGGGGCGCGGAGCGATGAACTATAAAATGGACCATACCAGCAACTTACAATCCCATTTCAAGCGCTCGGGAGAGTTTGATAGCCGTCTGGAAGCTGATTTCGCGGCTGAATTTGCGGCCAAAATCGGCGAGCGGCGCGGCAAATGGAGGCTCCTACGCGAAAGCGAACTGCTCATCCTCGGCGATACCGTCATGATTCCTGACTTTGTGATGGTCGATAGCCGTGACGAACATCGGCGTATCCTCATCGAATTAGTTGGCTTCTGGCATCCCGACTACCTGCGTCGCAAGCTTGAAAAAGTACATGCCGCCAACTGCTCCCATCTCCTTTTGCTCGTCTACAAAGGTCTCAATGTCACTGAAGAGGACTTCCAGGGCGTCTCCAGTGAAGTCCTCTTCTTTCCCAATAAACCGGTGATGAAAGATGTTATGGCCACCGTTGAGGCGATGGCCCAACGCCTCTATGGTCCTGCCCCAGCCTGAATACTTTCCATCAACCCGGGCAAGCTAAAGAAGCTATTTCCCGGCCAGGCGAGCAACCACAGGAGCAAAGTTTTCCATCTGTCTTTCAGAGACCTGGATATAGGAGAAGCCCAGTTCTTCGCGCTGCTTCAGGAAATGCTCAACAGCCTGTTCGGTGCTCATCGGCGTATTTTTGATCGGCATCGGAGGACCAGCAAGCACGCGAGGAATCTCCACAGAACTATCTGTAAGCACCAGATTAAAATCTGACTGGCACAGTTCTAGCTGATCAAAGCGTTCTCCAGCAGCTTCACGAATCCAGTCGATTTTTTGGGCAATGGATGCATCGGTTGGGTCGACTTCTCGTGCCGCGTATTTAAGGTTAGGAGCAATACTATTGGCCTGCTGCGCGGCGATAGAGAGTAAACGGCGTCCCGCGCTGCCAATAAAAATGGGGGGATGGGGTTGCTGAACGGGACGGGGAAGTCCTGGCAGGTCGGTAATCGTGTAGTATTTGCCAGTAAAATTGACGCGTTCCAGAGTAAAGAATTGCTTGATGATACTGATCGTTTCTTCCACCCGACCAACACGGATACCAGCAGATTCAAATGGCAGGCCCATCTGTGTGTAATCCATGGGACCTACACCGGCTCCGAGACCAATTTCAAAGCGGCCATCCGACAGCATATCCAGCGTGGCAATTTCTTTGGCCAGGATAGCGGGATGGCGATAATCATTACAAAAAACATAGCTACCCACGCGTAGCGAGGTCGTAACCGCCGCGGCAATACTCAGTGAGGCAAAAGGAGCCAGCCCCATCTGCATCCGATCTGGCAATAAGAGGGTTGAATAACCAAGCTCCTCCAACCGTTGAGCATATGTCACCCAGGCCTGACGGGACTGAGCGCTTCCACCAACAACTCCAAAACGAAATGGTCGTTGCATCATGCTTTTTTCCTTTTTGCTGAACCATCCATCTACAAGCAAGCTCTTTACAAAGCTCGCACGACGGCTCTATTATTAGGTAGACAGTCTATACAAATCACGATTAAATTAACTATACTGACTATACAATTAAATACAGAGAGGCGTCAAGTTTTATCATGAGTCCTCGTCCCTATCGACTCGGTCAACGACAGGCAAACACGGAACAGACCAGAAGTCGTATCATCAATGCTACCCGTGAATTATTAATGACCAGCCATGGTTTTACGCAATTTTCCATTGATCTGGTCGCACGTCAGGCCGATGTAGCCCGCATGACAGTCTATCATCAGTTTGGCTCGAAAATAGGATTACTGGAGGCTCTATGTGATTCACTGGCGGCCAGTGGAGGAATGGAACAACTGGCGAGCGCCTTTCAGCAGCCAGAGTCACGTGATGCGCTGAGCGCCTATATCACCACCTTTGGCCATTTCTGGGATGCGGATCGCCTGGTGACGCGACGATTACGGGCACTGGCTGCCCTGGATCCAGAATTTGAACAGGTGTTGCACTCACGAGATGAGCGCCGCCGCAAGGGAGTACGAACGCTCATTGAACGCATGGCGGCACAGCACGGCTGTCCTGCACCCGAAAAAATTGAGGACGCTGTCGCAATACTCTTTACACTCATCAGTTTCGAGAGTTTTGATAGCATAGCAGGCAATACGCGTAGCCTGGAGGAGATTACCCCGCTTATCTGTCAGCTATCGCAAACAGCCATCGAACATCTCAGATAGACTCAAAGTATGCCTGGCATTGTGCTCAGCAACTATCTGAGATATCCATGGCTCGTGAAGACTAAATCGATATAACTGGATGTTAATCCACCGATTTTTCGGAGGCGCACTCTAAGAGCGACATCGCGATGGGCAAGGCTTCAGTGGCATCTTCATGCCATTGATAGTAGCCCAACCAGAAATGGGCCTCCGTAATCAGGTCGCGCACACTGCCTGTACGCAGCAGGCGCGCGATACGCTCTTCGTTATCCTCTCCTTCTTTTTGCAAAGGAGAAATAAATTGTTCTTCCATCTCGGATTCGTCTGACATAATGTTTCACTTTCGCTCTGGAACGCTTCTAGCGTGCTGCTTCGACTTGCGCAAATACCTTTTCAAACAGGCTGACGATTTCGTCAGTGCTCATATCCAATGAGGCGTCGCCAACCGATAACTCAAACTTTTGATAGGCAGGCAACTGCGTAGGACTGAGAGAGCCAAACAACCAGGTTCCTGTCTCTTCGGCAATATCGAGGGCGGACTCGACCAGTTGCTCACGGTCGCCACGCATAAATACGTGCATCATATGGGTCTGGGGCACGGCTGGCAGAATCTCAATCTGCGGGAAAACAGATAAGGCAGCGGCGATGGCAACGGCTTTTTCATGATAGGCCTGCATGCGTGGTAAGCGCTCGGCCAGTCCTTTACGGGCAGCTAATACGTAAGGATACAGTTGATACAAATTACCACCCTGGCGACGTTGCCAGATCCGCGCTTCAGCAACCATATCCGCAGGACCAGCCAGGACGGCGCCAGAAATGCCACCCAGGCTTTTATAGAAGGAGACATAGACACTATCAAACAGGCCAGCGATTTCAGCATACTCACGTTGATAATACGGTTTGCATTCCCAGAGACGCGCTCCATCCAGATGGGTAGCAATGTTATGCTCACGAGCCCAACCAGTGATCGCGGTCAGTTCATCCCAACTGGGAAGCTGTCCACCAATCTCACGCTGCGGCAACTCCAGCAGCAAAGCGCCCAGCGGCTCAGCCACTGCCTTGAGATCATCCAGTGTTAGAAGCTGATATGGAGAACCAATTAACACGGTCTCCAATCCATGCAGACGCTGGAGACCCTGGAACTCATGCAGTTCCAGATGCGAGGTCGGATGATAGCCAACGCGTGGCAGGTGCCGACGATCGGTCCAGATCCGTAGAGCAATCGGCTGACACATCGTCCCGCTCGGCATAAAGACGGCCGCCTCTTTGCCAAGTAGTTGGGCAACCTCAGCTTCAAAATCTCGAATAATATTTCCTGCGCCATAAACGTCAGGTGACTCATCTGCTCTCACCGTCTCGGCCAACTCATGCAGGATACCTGCTAGCGACTGAGGATAATGGCCCATCAGTGAGCGGCTACACGCCTTACGAATCTGCCTTGGATCTCGTTCCTTCGTCATGATTGCGGTCCTTCTAGTGCTCTGGAAGTACACTGCCAGAATACAACAATGCTGATTACATACATCTCATCTACATAAAATTGTAGCATACATAGATATGATTAGCGATTTTTATTCAGGTAAGCTCCGCTGATCACGGAGCCGCTCCACCTGCGGACGAAGCACACGCTTATTTTGCTGAGGATTGACCACAGAAGGATCGGGCACCCATTCCAGCACACCTTTATCCATGGCGCGCACAATACGCATGCGATTTGCCTGCGTATTCTCGCCAAACGCCAGGGCCGCCGCATTACTGATCGTAATCAAATCATCCACCGAGATCCACCAGCGTGTACGCGACAGCAGGATCCCGATCTCTGTTTTCCAGAAGGCATCTGGCAACTGAGCCTGAAGATGGAGAGCATTGCCCGTCAACACCTTTACTACACGCGCCAGCGCGGCCTCCACCTGACTCACCATCTCTATAGAGCGCGAACATTCGCCATTAGCCACCTGGATTAACAACCTGAGATCATCCGCTAAAAAACCCTGCTCTCCCAGCGCTGTAGCCAGTTCCTGCTGCTGCTGCTGAACCAGCATAGTTATCTCCTGCGCAAGCATATCATCAAAAAGAGCCATACATTGCCCACCTTTCACCCATCGCGTAGCTTCGTGGCTTGCCCCACGATTACCGCGAAGATCCACACATTCGCCCTACGGTATCCATGCCATGACCGCATTTCGCATTATAGCAAAACTAACGTTAGTTATCAAATCTGGGTTTTGTATGTCAGAAGATCCATCCATCCTGAGCTACAAAAAAGCTATCACATCCTATGTTCCACAGTTAGACCAAACATGGCCTGATTAAATGTTGGCTGAAGTCGAAAATGAGTTCAAATTTGTCGTGGAAATTGTCGATTTCACCAGAAGCTATTCATCATTTCCACGAGAACAACAATAGTGTTGATCTCTTAAAAATTCAGACTATTGAAGAGCAGGATATATCCTGCTGCAAAGCAGAACTAGAAACGGACTGCATGCAAAATTACTATCTTTTTCACGCCTCTCGCGCTGATTTATTACGCAGAAATAAAGACTGGCCTGCCGCCCGACAAGCATATCAAACAGCATTGAGCCTGACCCAGAATAGAGTTGAACAGGCCTTTCTACGCCGACGTTTAGAGGACATTCAGGTATCCACAACAAGCCAATAATACTATCAAGCTTGCTTAGGCCAGCGCTATATATCAGCCCAACTACTCATTCCTCATTTCCTATACCTCAGACATAGCTGCAATTAAAACACTCTATATGCTTATGGACTTGACCTGGTGTTTTATGATGATAAAAGCTAAAAAGCAAGAAGAGGAGATAAAAAGACATGGATAGTCTACAGCAGACAAATGATCAGCCAGTTATCAATATTGTTGGCGAAAAGGTTGCACTGGGTCCTATTCGTCGGGAACTGGTACCGCTGTATCATCGCTGGATCAACGACTTTGCCGTTCTGCGCACCCTGTATATTCCTCGTCCTTCCACCCTGGAGGAGATAGAAGCCTACTTTGAGAAGGATGTAGAGCAAGAAAAAGTGCGCCGCGCGGCCTTTTTCACCGTCTATGATCGCGCAACGATGGCGCCAATTGGTCGTACCGAACTGGACAGCATTAATCATCGCGATCGTAGTGCCAGCTTTGGGCTTGAGATCGGGGAAGCCGAATATCGTGGTCGTGGCTATGGGAGCGAGACTGCGCGCTTAATGCTGGACTATGCTTTTACGGTCATTGGTCTGCACAGTGTCAATCTTGAAACCTGGGAATATAATCTGGCCGGCCAGAACGCCTATAAGAAGGCCGGCTTTAAGGAATATGGGCGGCGGCGGCAGGCCAAATTTATGCGTGGCCAGCTCTGGGATATCATCCATATGGATTGTCTGGCGACCGAGTTTGTCAGTCCTGTCCTCCATGAGATTATGGTGCCCGATAAACCTCGCACATAACCAAACTATCCTACCTACTATCACAAAGAGATCAAGAGATGTCAAGAGAGGGTCCTTGCGAACATAAATAAGGCGCAAGAACCCTCTCTTTCAAGTAAACATTAAACGCGTTCGCTGATCGCTTCCTGCTCCTCCAAACGGAACACGCCCCGCTCCTCTTGATAGGAAAAGATCTCTGCATATCGTCCCCAGTTAATGGCGGTTTCAAGCTGAGCCCAGGATTCATCTTCGCTGAAGTGCTGCTGCAATTCATTGAGGAAGTGTTCTTCAGGCAGCGTGTGGCTGGGTTCACCAGATAAATCACGCACAATATGTCGCAACATGGTAACGTTTTTAATGGCCTGCTGGCGGAAAAGATCTTTCTCTTCCTGTACGCCCGCCTCGGCGAAACGCTTCCCGATTTCAGTCAACACAAAATCACCTTCCCGGGCTTCAGCAAAACCAAGCATATTGGCGGCATCAATCATGGGCAACAAGTCATCAACTTCTAACTGGAAATCACGGCCCAGTTGATAGATATCCTCTCTCCCCCCTTTAGAATGCACAAGCTCGATCAGGCCGGTGACGTCACTGATAGCTACGTGTGGTAATACCTGATAAGGCTGTTGTTTGGGCGCTATCAGTTTACTGGTAGTGGTTGATGGCATCAAGCTGGAAATGTCCGCGCGTGGACTGGTCATGATACGATAAATCAGATCGACGGTCTTTGTGTAGTTATCATTCGTAGCGTTTCGCTGCTCGATTGGCAGTCCTGGCAGTTCAACGCGAATAATACCAGGGTTGGCCCCCAACACAACAATCCGATCCGCCATTAAGACGGCATCTTCAATATTATGGGTAACCATCACGATCGCACGGGTCGGGATCTTATGTTCACGCCACAGGCTAAGTAACTCTTTGCGCAGATTAGCAGCGGTCAAAACATCCAGGGCACTAAAAGGCTCGTCCATAAACAGTAGCTCCGGCTCGACAACCAGCGCACGTGCAAATCCAACGCGCTGGCGCATACCGCCTGAGAGTTCCTTAGGATAAGCATCTTCAAAGCCATCAAGGCCAATCGTATCAATAGCGGACAATGAACGGCGCATGCGTTGGGTCGGTGGTACTTCCTGAGCTTCCAGACCCAGTTCGACATTTTGCAGCACGGTTAGCCAGGGGAAAAGAGCGAATGACTGAAACACAATTGATAAATGCGGATTAGGACCCTGCTGGGGCAGATCTTTGAATAAAACCTGTCCCTCACTCGGCCGCAATAGTCCAGCCAGGATACGCAGCAGCGTGGATTTGCCAGAACCTGAGGGTCCAAGCAAAGCAACAAATTCGCCTGCCCTGATGGTCAGATTGATATCATCCAGCACTACTGGAGGATTAACACCACGTGGTCGTTTACCATCCATATCATAGATTTTCTTGATGTTGCGTGCCTCAAGCAGCGCTTCGCCAGCCTGGATATTGAAATTAGTCATGCTTCTCTTCTCCTC
Organism: Dictyobacter vulcani; assembly: GCF_008974265.1. Lineage (GTDB taxonomy): Bacteria > Chloroflexota > Ktedonobacteria > Ktedonobacterales > Ktedonobacteraceae > Dictyobacter > Dictyobacter vulcani. Next base: position 397,807 of record NZ_BKZW01000003.1, on the reverse strand, counting down.
TTAGCTCAAAGTATAACGGCGCTCGGCCAGACTATAAAGACGCTTCCAGAGCAAGCGATTGATTAAGATAACGACGGCCGCCATCAATAACGTACCTGCCAGCAAGAGCGAGAAATTCCCTTCCGCGCCTGCCGCGGCAATTGACGCTCCCAGGCCTGGTGTGCTGAACGTTTTACCATTAAAGGTGACATATTCCGAGACCACACTGGCATTCCAGGCTCCGCCGCTCGCCGTTAACATGCCCGTAACCAGGTAAGGAAAAATCGCCGGTAGAATTAAGGTTCTCCAACGGCGCCACGCACGCACATGATAAATGGTCGTAGCTTCCTTGAGGTCGCCTGGAATAGACATGGCACCGGCAATAATATTAAAGAGCAGATACCATTGGGTTCCCAGCAACATCAACAAAACAGCGGCTAACGAGAGTCCACCTGGCAAGCCGATCAGCCCCACGAGCAAAATAGGAAAAAGAGCGGTAGCAGGAATCGATGCCACGACCTGCACGATTGGCTGCAAGCGCTTTGACCATTTAGGCGAAAGCCCAATCGCCACCCCCACTGGCAACGTCCAGGCCAGGCCAATCAGCAGGGCAACCAGGGTGCGCAAGAATGTCGCTCCGGTAGCAAGCAAGAGTTGTCCCCAGGTCAGCAAAGTAACATTCTTCAATAAAATGAGCATAGACCATAGACCAAACAAGACACCACCCAGGAGCAACAGTCCTAGCATACCCATAACCAGACTGCGCACCGTGAAACGTGGCCCATGCTGTTTCGGTTCCGTCACAAAACTGCGTTCACCTGGCAGCGGTTGGAGCCTGTTTAAGATGCGTGTCATAAAAGCGCCCACACGCTTAAAGATGTGTTGATTGATAGCACTGATCAAAGCCGAACGCCGTAACACATTCAGGACCGGAGAAGAAGGAGCATCACCTTCACTATTCATCTCCAGCTTAAACCTATCCGCCCAGGCAACCAATGGACGCCAGAAGAAGAAATCCAGCAGAATAATTAAAACGATAAGTGTGAATAACCCCAGTATTAAGGCGCTGCTGTTTCCTGTACTGGCGGCCGTCTGCAGATAAGATCCCAATCCGGGTAACTGAAAGGAACGCGAACCCAGCACCAGTTGCTCAGAAGCCATCAAGAAAAACCAGCCACCAGCCCAACTCATCATACTATTCCAGATTAACCCGATCATTGAGGCGGGCACCTCTAACTTTAAAAACTTCTGCCACGGACGTAGACGGGCGATGGCGGAAAATTCCTTTAAATCCTTAGGAAGGGTACGAGCGGAATGATAATAGCTAAAAGTCATATTCCACGCCTGGCTGGTAAAAATCAATACCACGCTGGCCAGTTCCAGACCGATATTAGAATTTGGAAAAAGCGCAACCAGTGCCAGCACCACGCCTGGAAGAAATGAAAGGATCGGAATACTTTGTAGAATATCGAGTAAAGGTACCATCACCACATTGGCACGTTTATTCGTAGCAGCGATATGACCATAGATAAAGGTAAAAATGAGGGACAATAGATATGCCAGCAGCATCCGTAATACAGAATAGCCTGCATACACTGGTAATGCGGTCGGTGATAAATCAATATGAATAGTTGGTGTGAGTGGAGCCGTCCAGCGTGATGCAGCGGCAATGATCAAAGAGACAACGGCAACCAGAGCCAGAGCAATCCCAAGATCAATCAGTCCCAGACGTTTGCGCGTCTCCTCGTGCGGCGGGCGACTCTGTCGTGGCGAGCTAGAACCACCCTGGAGTTGCTCGCGCTCCTGGGCGTTTTCAGGGATATAAACCTGAGCCATCTCAGTACCTCCATCTATACTTCCTTGTTTGGTGGACAGCACAGAGGAGAAGACCACAAATAACCCGGTTTATAGTTTCCTGCAACCATATCGGTTATCTACAGGATACAGGTCTTGCATAGTCATCGCTCTCGCTGTCCGAATTAGCGCTACTGAAAATTGAACAATTATACTTCGTTGTTCAGCATCGGCATTCATGCCAACTTACCTTCTCTTTCCATCATTGGCAGGATCAAATATAAAAGTGATGTATTAAGGATAATATGAGATCAACAACTCCAAAAAATGGCACAAAAAAACCACCATCAGTGGTGGCACAACCATCTTACCGAAAAACATGTACAGCCATTACAGCAGCAATATAGATGCCTTCTGCTGAAAGTCAGCCACAGAACCTGGAGAACCTGTTATTTCTCTCCAATAACTATCACTATTATGAGTGTCAGGATGGAAACAAAAGAATGCAGACATTTCGAAAGAACTAGTCGGACCATCGTCCATCAGGAAATCACCTTCTTTCAGTAGGAAAACATTTTTTTCTCTTCTACTATAGCCTTCTTGATTTGCCCTTGTCAAGTTCAGTTTTTATTAAGTCAGGGTTATTTAATGCTCTTCGCTGGCGCCTGCAGCGCGGGATTAGGGTTTATGGTGTGGGACGCGCGCAGTGACCGCACGTCCCACACCATAAACCCGTGAGGAGTGATTCGCCTGCTGTGCCTGTGCACCTCTGATCTGAGCAAAAAATACCCTTGTTATTGAGCCCAAAAAAACAGGGATAGCCACTGTTGATGGTGGCTATCCCTGTTGTTATAACACGCCAGATCCGTTAGAGGATTGACCAGTAATCGGCGGCATCATCGGCGTTCTGTTCGGCATTGGTGGAGGTAGAAACAATCGTTTCGCTCCCACCCTGCATGATGGCACGCATACGGCCAGTTGCCTGACGGATAGGCCCGTTCTCATATGCAGATAGAGAACCTGGACGCGGAGGGGCAGTTTGCGTCACAGGTTGCACTGGAGCAGCCTGAACACGCACCGGCGTCTCCATCTCTGGTTTCGCTTTCACCTCTGGGCCAGCAGGATTCATTACTGCAGGCACCCGCACAACTGGCTGTACAATACCCTGATTCATCATCTCGTAATATTCAGTCAGCCGTAACGCAATCAGTTGTCCAGGGTTATCAATCATATGGTGTTTGACAGCATCCTGCCTCAGTGCCTCTAATGCTTCAGAGTCCTTCAACAGACCAACGGTGAAATGTAGGAATTTCTCTGATGAAGATTGTGTCATATGATTATCTCTCTACCTTATGATTTAGAATATATAATTTAAAATATACGAATACGCTCAGAATTCCCATTACTACTATTGGTGATACTTCCTGACTGTACTTTACGAATCAGGAGACGACCAGCCAGAGTACAATAACCAATACAGTTGGCGTGAATGGGATCATCAGGCCGGGTGAGATGGGGGATACGCTTTTTCAGGAAACTATAGAAGTAGAAGACGCCACCACCAATATTAAGGACTGGCTTGAAGCTGGCGGCTACCGCGTCGCGATCGCTCTGACGCCAGGCTGATGCCACAAACGATACGATCTCGCTACCAACCTGTTCCACCGCTTCCTTGACCAGACGCTCAAGCTCATAATGGCCAATCGTCTGTCCATACGATGAGATTTCAGGATAACGGGCGATCTCCCCTTGCTCTTGCGCCGCGTAGGCATGCATAATTTCACGGGACTCAAACAATGACAGCGGACGATCGTACTTATTCTCAAAGGAATCCATCACCATCTGGGTAGCGGTTTCGACCCCAACTGGTTTACCTTTACAATACTCGACAACGGGTACCTGGCCACGCGCCACATACAGGTCGGTGGTACGTCCGCCGATATCAATCACAGCGCTCTCAGTCATTTTGTTGCTGGAACGATCGTTGTATGCGATCAAAGCGCCCGCACCTTCCATCACCACGGTTGCCAGTTCAACCACGATCCTGCGCGGCGTTGTCTCATCGTTAAGTGTAAATGTATAGGTGCCGTCTAAAGATTCTTTGATGGCCGAACGTAGAGCAGCATTTTTAATATATGTCTCTGCGGGCAAACCTGTGACGACATAAATACCAAATTCTGTATCAGGGATCAGCGTCGCAGCAATCGTCAACAAGCCGCGCAGGCTAAAGCGGCTGGAATAACGTTGAATATCGCCTCGTCCATGATACACTTCAACCGCTTGCTGCAAGGCCAGATCACCAATCGCATATGCCGCTTCTTCTTCTTCAAAGCGCATAACGTGTACATTCGATTGATCGACGTTGACACCCAGGTTGCGTAAAGCTGTGGGATCAACTTTAGCAAAAGCAGTCGGAATGCTCAGCGATACGGTCTTTCCGTTAATGACGGTAACACCACCTATTTCAGCATTACCAAAATCATGTCCGTAAGGATACCATTTCATTGATTTCGAACTCTCTTCTGTGACTTCTCAGGATCAAATAAGTGATACAAATCTACAAACAGAAAATATTATTTCATTTAAATTTTGCACCAAGCTACATCAACATGCATAACATTCTGACTCATGATGGTACTAATGTCAGTAATAGTTGATGGCACGTGCAAATTCGTTCTCCGACACCTCACGCCTACAGCATGAGATAACAGGGAAGCTATTTAGCTTTCCATTTGTGTGCGTTCTGGGCGGAAAGCAGGCATACAAAGGGACCAGTATTCACATTGGGCGTCCTCACGAGCATTGCTGTAGATGACGCGGGTACCACGACCCACCAGACAGGTTTCGCCTGCTCCTATTTCAATCCGCTGGCCATCGGCCTCGATAGCCAGCACACCCTGGACCCCGATCACAACCTCATCAAACTCGGCGATCTGGGCTGGCTCCCGCCAGGCTGGCGGCGCGAACATATGTGCCAGACTAAAACCATCCTGTTTGGTATTTAAGACGCCGAAGTGTTCATCAATAATCTTTCCATCTTCACGCGGAAAAATACTCCCATGTTCTACTTTCTGCAACATATCATCTACCCTTTGCATTTTTATGCTACCGATAGCCAGAGCATTTATGCACCTGTGGCTGTGTATCGATAGCTATTACTATTCTATAGTATAGGCGATAGTGCAACAGTATGTATATCTGGATACAAACAAGTCGACTTTTTGTTTCCTTTTTATCTGTCACCAAAAACATTCATCTGCAAATACTGTATTTTGCGTTGCTCATTTGATCTTCAATCAATTGACATTGTATGATGAGTTAAAGCTGAACAAAAAAGATCTCTGGTTGAATAGAAGATAGGTATAATTCAGATGAAAGTAACTGTTTGCGAGCTCCCTGATAACCGCGATGAATTTGAGTCCGCCTGGAAAGATCTGCTTGCCTATGTACGGGAACAGCAGAGTGAGTTAGTGCTTCTGCCCGAATTGCCATTTGTGGCCTGGTTCGTCAGGACCCCGCAGTTTGATGCGCAGGTCTGGCAACGGGCGCAAACGGAACATGATGCGATGATGAAGCAGATATCAGCGCTGGCACCTACAACTGTTCTGGGAACCAATCTGGTAACTGCAGGGGATCAGCATTTCAATCGCGCCTTTACCTGGACTGAGGCGCAAGGATATCGGGGGATTCACGATAAATATTATTTCCCGAATGAAGAGGATTTTTATGAGCGCAACTGGTTTGATCGCAATCAACGCGATTTTTCATTAGCGCGTGTACAGGATCTGGCGATTGGCTTTTTGATCTGTACAGAAGTGATGTTCAATGAGTGGGCCAGATATTATGGTCGTCAGGGAGCAAATATCATTGCGGTCCCTCGCGCCTCTTCACTAAATATTGAGCGATGGATGGTTGCGATCCGCATGGCAGCGATTGCTTCCGGTGCCTTTGTGCTCTCATCTAATCGCGTCGATGAAAACTTATTCGCCGGTCATGGTGTAATTATCGATCCCGATGGTGAGGTACTGGCCACCACTTCGCGTCAGACGCCATTTGTCACGGTTGATATTGATCTGGCAAGCAGTGCAGCCGCAAAAAAAGTCTATCCACGCGATGTCCAGGAATAAGCGCCCAACCCATTTCATCTTGACTGACAGGCAAAAAATCAGTCTCTTAAAGTGAGCGTAAATAAGCTACAGGTATGCATCCCAGCATGTGTTATACTTGACGTTAGTGCTCAATGGGACAGCACCTGTAGCAATGTTAGCTTAAAGGACGCGTCATGGATGTCACTTCATCTTCACCAAACACAACCAGATCTTCCAATGGAGCAGGCTGGCTCTCCGCTCGTGAGATGCACATCTTAGAAACTATTTGTGATACCTTTTTCCCAGCCCTTACCCCTCCTGCTGGAGCCTCACCAGCCAGGGCCAGCTATTATCAGAGTAAAGCCAGTGATCTACATCTGGCCCTGCTGATCGCCGAAACCTTAGGACAGGAAAACGAGGAATCGCAAGCTGATTTTCATCGTTTGCTAACACTATTTCAGAATCCTGCCACTGGACTCCTGCTGGCTGGCCAGGCCCGTCCATTTAGTGATCTGCCACTGGAACGGCGCGAAAAATATTTACGGGCCATGGCTCATAGTCCGCTGGCACAGTTACGACAGGGCTATCAAGTCCTTAAACGCTTGAGTGGCTTTCTCTTCTTTGCCACCCCCGATCCCCAGGGACGCAATCCAACCTGGGAAGCACTCGACTATCAACCGGCAGAGCCACCACCACCTGTTGCCCGCCCGCTCAAACCATATGAGATCAAGCAGGATACTGTGCTGGAATGCGATGCGGTCGTGATCGGTTCTGGCGCGGGTGGCGGCGTGGTTGCAGGTGAACTGGCACTGGCCGGCAAAAATGTGATTGTGCTCGAAAAAGGTGGCTACCATAGTGAGGCCGACTTCAGCCTGCAAGAAGCCCAATCCATGTCTGATCTCTATCTTAAACGCGGCTCACTCACCTCCAGAGATGTCGGTGTCTCTATTCTGGCCGGTAGCACCCTGGGTGGTGGCACAATTGTCAACTGGGATACCTCGTTTCGCACGCCACCGGATATCCTGTCCGAATGGGAAGAGACATCAGGCCTCAAGGATGTATTTACTGGTACATCACTACAAGAAAGCTTCGCAGCGGTTGAGCAGCGCATCAGCATCAATACAGAGAATAGCGCCCATAATCGCCAGAATCAATTGCTTTTTGATGGCGCTCGAACGCTTGGCTATCATGTTGACAGTTTACGCCGGAATGCGATTGGCTGCGAGCAACGTTGCGGTACCTGTGGCTTTGGCTGTCGCTATGGCTGCAAACAATCAACCTTGAAAACCTATCTACAGGATGCTTATGAGCACGGAGCCCGGATTCTTGTAGATTGCAGTGCCGAGCGGGTGCTGATTGAACAGGGAAAAGCGGTCGGCGTCAAAGCAAGCGTCCATGAACACACCACAGGGAAAAATTACCAGGTCACCATTCATGCACGCACAGTCGTCGTGGCCGCTGGTTCACTCCACTCACCCGCCGTCCTCCTCCGCTCCGGTCTGACTAACAGCCACATTGGTCGGCACCTCCACCTGCATCCAACCACCACTATAGCCGGTCATTATCCCGACAAAGTCTATCCCTGGCAAGGAGTCATGCAATCGGCATATAGTGATGAATTTGGACATCTGCATGGGAATTATGGCTACAAGTTAGAGGTGCCTCCTGCTCATCCAGGACTGCTGGGCATGGGCTCGGCATGGCATTCCGCCCGTGATTATCGTGAGTCAATGGAAAAGATGGCCCACCTCGCGACATTTATCATTTTGACACGTGATAAAGGCGAGGGACAAGTGACCCTGGATAGCCATGGAGAGCCGGTCATCGATTATGTAACCTCGGTCTTTGATCGCCAGCATCTCTTGCATGGCATGCGCCAGGCCGCCAGGATCCATTTTGCCGCCGGAGCCTCTGAAGTCGTTTCGATCCAGAGCAAACGCAGCCAGCTTTCTCGTCAACAGCTTGACACATCTGGTGAACGTGCCTGGAAAACATTTGACCGCCAGCTAGAACGCAATGGCTTAGGAGTGAACCGCCTGATTGTCTACAGTGCCCACCAGATGGGAACCTGTAGAATGGGCAAAGATCCTGCCCAATCAGTAACCGACGCCCATAGCCAGGTCCATGGCGTACAGGGACTCTTTGTCTGTGATGGCAGCGTCTTTCCAGCCGCCAGCGGCGTCAATCCCATGCTCAGCATCATGGGCCTCGCCCATCAGGCCGCCCAATACATCAAACAGTAGCGGCAGCCCTCGCGGCTGCGGCCTGTTCACGTATGAACTGGATCGGGTTTCGCGCTACGTTTTTGAACCCTCCTGCTGGTTGAGTAACTCATATGATCCATCAGGCGTGTATCAAGGTGGAATGTTTCCACATAACTAGCGATCGGAGCCATATGATGGATTTACAATTAAAGGATAAAAAAGTCCTGGTGACAGGCTCAACCATGGGCATTGGCAAAGCTATCGCCGCCTCATTCGCCCGTGAAGGTGCCCAGGTTATTCTCAATGGACGTACAGAAAAAAATGTCCAGAAAACCTTACAAGACCTTCAAGCCAGTATTCCACAGGGAAAATTTGCTACGGTGGTGGCCGACCTGAGTACCAGTGAAGGTTGTCAGAAAGCCATCACAGAACAACCAGACGTAGATATTCTAATCAACAATATGGGCATCTTTGAAGCAGTGGATTTCTTCGATACGAATGATGAGCAGTGGCAGAAAATATTTGAGACCAATATCATGAGCGGGGTGCGGCTCTGTCGCTATTATCTTAAACGCATGATGGAAAAGCGCTGGGGGCGCATCATCTTTATTGCCAGTGAATCAGCCGTCTCGCCTGCACCTGAAATGGCTCATTATAGTGCCACCAAGGCCATGCAACTCTCAATCTCTCGCAGCCTGGCTGAGATAGCCAAAGGTACACGGGTAACGGTCAATACAGTGCTACCGGGCTCAACGCAAACCGAGGGCGTAACAGATTTTATTCAATCTCTCTTTCCTGGTGAGAAACCAGATATTGCCGAACGCAAATTTATGCAGGAAAATCGTCCAACCTCGCTGATAGAGCGCCTGATTCAACCCGAGGAGGTGGCCACCTTCGTCACCTTTGTGTGTAGCCCGCTGGCGTCAGCTGTCAGTGGAGCTGCTCTGCGGGTGGATGGTGGTCTAATCCGCAGCATCATCTAAGGTATTCGGTCCAATAACTCTATCCGACATCCCCTTGACAAACGATTCTTTTCGGTTTATTATATCAACAACGGATACATCCACAGCAGATATAAACTAGTGATTTTGATCAGGAGGGGATCATCAAAAAGAACAAAGACGAACCGGAGTCACTCTTGCCGCTGACACCCGCAGTCTTTCACATTTTACTGGCCTTAACCGATAAGGAGCGCCACGGCTATGGCATTATGCAAGAGGTGACGCGGCGCACCAATAATCAGATGCATATGGGTCCTGGCACCTTATATGGCTCGATCAAACGCATGATGGCGGATGGCTTGCTGGAGGAATCTGGCAACCGACCAGATCCTGATCTGGACGATGAGCGTCGGCGCTATTATCGGCTCACAGATTTTGGTCAACGGGTCGTACGCGCTGAAGCCAGGCGGCTGGAACAACTGGTCAGCATCGCTCAGATGAAACATCTATTGCAAGGAGAGGCTTAAACGTATGGCGTCATTCCACTGGATGCAATCCTGTTCCGAACGGCTCTATCAATGGCTTCTCCTGGCCTATCCATCTGAGTTCAGGCGCGAATATGGACGGGAGATGGTCCAGACTTTTCGGGACTGCTATCGCGAAGAGCTGGATGCTGGCGGAACATTACGACTTTTACCTTTCTGGAGTACTGTTTTTTATGATTTTGTTAAAAGTGTTTCAATTGAACAATTTCTCCATCTAAAAAAACTGGTTCTATTCGATAAGGAGTATCAGATGCTTAATGCCCCTCTACACTTACAGGTTGCACAGTTAACTGATATCGGTCGTACCCGTCCTACTAATGAAGATAATTTGATTGCAGTATTACCAGATAACGATAACATTATGAGAGCCAAAGGCGCCCTCTTCGTTGTCGCCGATGGGATGGGCGGTCATTCATATGGCGAACTTGCCAGTGAACTGGCCGTGAAGACGATTCAAGAAGTCTACTATCAAGACAGCTCTAATGATATTCCCACTGCTCTGGGCAACGCTCTTCGGCAGGCCAATACCGTCGTCTACGAAACAAGTCAGGCTAAAATCCGGGAAAATTCTGAACTGAGTAGTAAAACCATGGGTACCACCTGCGTCGCCATGGTGCTCAATAATCACACACTTTATGTCGCCAATGCAGGCGATAGCCTGGCTTACCTGATTACTGATCAGGAGATCAAGCAGCTGGCCGAAAATCATAGTCTGGTAGCACAGGAAGTGCTGAAAGGAAATATGACTGCCGAGGAAGCCCTGACCAGTCCTTCACGCAATGTCATCACACGCTGCCTGGGTACCAAGGAACAGGTAGAGGTGTATCTCAGTGCTCCCATCCAGGTAAAAACTGGCGATATCCTGTTGCTCTGTACCGATGGTCTACACGGTCTGATCTCGGAAACTGAGATTCGCTTGATTGTGGAAAATAATACGCCGGAAGAAAGCTCGAAGAAATTAATTGAGCGTGCCAATGAAAACGGCGGACCAGATAATATTACTGCCATTGTCGTTAAAATCGATTAAACAAACAGAAAAAAAAGGAGTGGTCAGTCAAAGACTGATCGCTCCTTTGTCGGTTCGTAAATATCGCTAATTAGTAGCGACCACCGCGATATCCACCACCCTGACCGCCACGGTCGTTGTAACCACCACCGCGGTTACCACCACCAGCAGGACGCTCACGGGCTTCGTTTACCGTAATGGTGCGGTTGCCCAGCATAGAACCGTTCAGCTGATCAATAGCTGCGCGAGCCTGATCATCATCTTCAAATTCTACAAAACCAAAACCTTTGCTACGGCCTGTCTCACGATCTGTGATTACCGTGGCAAAAGTCACATTGCCAATCTGGCCAAAAACGTCACGGAGCTCTTGCTCATCGGTCTGATAAGGAAGTCCACCAACGTAAAGTCTCATATCTTGTGCTCCTGTGTTGACATCTCTCCACAGATTGACGCTCGAAGAAACCATTTCTCACAGAAGCGCTACAATTCTTTTTGATGTCATACACTATATACAACGTACCTACTGAATGATATATTCCCCGATTTCTGCCAATTTTGCTATCTTTAAAAAAAGAAGAACAAAATAGCGAGGAAATTTGCAGTATGTCATATCCAACCCTTGAGGCCATAGCCAGCTTTCTCGATCAGCAGTTGGAGGTGATGCGCTTCCTGGATGATCAACACGGTATCTATCGATCCGGCCAAAATCCAGTGCGGCGTATCGGATTGGTAATCGAGCCATGGCCTGAAATCGGGCACTGGATAGATGAGCAAGAACTGGACGCACTCTTCCTGCACCGTCCCTGGAAAATCGACGCCATGCTATTGCCCGCCAGGATTGGCATGCTGGCCTATCATCTCTCCTTTGATCTCGCCCTGACCTTTGGTTACAATCCCCGACTGGCCACACAGCTAGGAATGTATAGGCCAATCCCATTTGCCTTCCGCGACACAATTCCCTATGGTATGTTTGGCGATATTCCCCGAGTAGCGCTCAATACCATAACCACCACGTTGACAGACATCTTTGCGGTCCAGCCAGCAATGCATCAAAAACAGATCAAAGATATCCAACGCATTGCTGTCGTAGGTGCCATGAACGATCAGCTCATCAGAGAAGCCGCCGCCAGCGATGTACAGCTCTATATCACCGGACAATTCCGCCCCGCCGCCAGACGGGCAGTTCAAGAGACAGGTATAACGGTTGCCATCATCGGGCACACCGCCGGTGAACAATGGGGTCTACACGCCCTGAGCACCTTGCTACGCGAACGCTGGCCTGAAATGGAATGTATAGTTGCTGTATATCCCCTATAAGGATAAATCGAAGCAGTTAGAGATCATTTCACTGACACCCGGATGAACCAATCTCATCCAGGTGTCTTTGTGCGTTGGGAACTTTTTCAGAGTGCGTATCGTCTTCTATCATGAGTACAGTTAGAACACTGGTTTCAAAGGAGATACGATACATGGTACATAGATTACAACGCTACTGGCGGCAGAGTCACAGGACGACTCAGGGAGTTGTGGCAGCCATGCTACTCAGTTGTCTTCTGCTTATGACGACATTAGCAGCGTGTGATTCTAGCGTAGCGGGAGCTCAAAATCCAACCCCAACTCAAACCCTACAAGTGCAGCAGTGCGGCAAGGTACAAATGACACCTCGGGGTCTTCCCATGAATGCAGCCACGGCTAAACAGGCTGCAACATGTTTCTGGCAGGCCTATCAGAAGTGCCAACCAGCCACACTTGGCTTCACCAGTCCATCGATCGATACGCTAGCCGTTCATACATTCAGTATTCGTCGCAACGGCCAGAGCTGTTCTGTCACCGATGCGATGCAGCATACAGTTGTGCCAGCTAAACTGCCGACACCCAAAACCTACACGTGTACGGGAGTAGCAGCAAAGGCCGATGGGCTGCACTTCTCGGGATGTGGCGCTGAGGGCGATGTAGTTGTGCCAATGTAGACCCATGCATAATGCGATAAAAGTAGAATAAAACGCCGGCCAACGAAAACTGTTGGCCGGCGTTTTATTCTACTTTTACTTACCCGAGAACGACTTAGACGGTCTCGTGCAGGTATTCTTTTGAGCTCTCAGTGGCGATCACTGGACGTGTATTCACGACGTGCCGCTTCCAGGGCCACTCGACCTGTACACACAGATAACACAGAACTGAGAAGAGAACGGCAATAATGGTGGTATGCAGAAGTGAGACCAGCAGTTGGGCTCCACTCAGGACCGTGGCCATACCGCTCATGGCTTGCAAAGAAACCAGGACAAATGCCCACAGGCTCCCCCAGACTAAATCACGGCGATCACGAGCCACGCGAATCAGTACGATCATCAAGACCAGTAATAACAACCAGATGCTACTGGCGGCATAGCGGTGCATGACCTGAATGCCTGCGGCCGTGAAAATATTCGGAAAATAGGTAGCCCCGCAGGTTGGGAACTGCTCACCACAGGCCAGCGTAGCCGAAGAGTGCCGTACCAGGGCTCCCGTGTAAACCACCACATAGGTATAGGCGGTCACAGCCCAGACCACAATCTGCATCCCTTTAGAGATCGGAGAGATTTGCTGCGCTGTGCGCTCGGGGTTCTCCGGAGTAACCTGCTTTAATTGCATGATGCGCATGGTCAACAGGATCACGCTGGCAAAAGAAATTAAAGAAAAACCAAAATGTAATGAGAGCAGTCCATCTTTAGCATACGTGCCTTCATACATAACGGTTAGCGCGCCCAGAATAGCCTGTAAGACCACAAAGAAGAGGCTCATAAAACCAAATAATTTGATGCGGAAATCCCGTCGATACATCAACCAGGAAAAAACGGTCAGCGCAAAAATCAAGAAACCATCGGCCCCAGACATAATACGATGGCTATATTCATAAACCGTCGCAATTGACACCGAATCAGGAATCAGTTGTCCATGGCAGAATGGCCAGGAATTACCACAACCCTGACCCGAATCAGTTTTGGTAACGGCCGCTCCTAAGAGCAACATAAAATACGCACCAATCGAGGTGACAATTGCCAGGATGCTCAGCAAACGATGCTTCAACAACGTATGATCCTCCAAATGAGTTACATTAAGAAAGCGCATAGCATACTCTTCTCTATTGTCCATCCATACCAGGCAAGGATATCTGTCCCCCGTGAGGATCAACATTGATTGACCAGACATGGTAACAGGCTTTGCGTTCCTCTCCATGTTGGTCTATGCTCTTTCTTACAGCGAATCTTTCTTTCATATTATAGGGGATATTTGCCATGTGTGCCATGCACAAAGAAAAGCAGCTTAAATTGCCTCTCAACAGCCCATTCTATTCTAAAAATCGCCATCGGCAACTTGCAGGCAGATCAATCCTAGAGATCTCCATAAATTCACAATCGAGTTGCGATCATCGAGACAAAATTGAATCGCATATTTTCCCTGAATATGTTCTCGATAAATGTCTTCTTTGACAAAAGAATCTTTGCGAGTGTCGTCGTCCTGTCTCATCCACAGTGAAGTATAGGGAATATTATGCTGCGCGAGCCAGCGCATAGTTTGTGAACGATGGCACTCTTTGCGACCAGATAACAGTAATACATGCACTGTCTGGCTATAAAAGCGTACGATATTGGCGATATGCTCACTGAGTAGATCTTGCTCACACTCCTCGGCGTCATATGGATTACGACCATTGAGTATCGCCAGGGTACCGTCAAGATCGCAGATAATCGCTTTTGGCAATGTGGGATCATCCTCAATAGTGGGCGGCACAACCTGCAAGAAATCCTGATACATTTTACGAATCACCTGTTCACCAACATAGTTGGGCCGCTGGCGATCGCGCTCAATACAGGTTTCTAATGGGACATCCGTGAAAGATTTCACTTCTACCGTCGCCTGGCCGCGCACTAGCTCGCGGATAGCCTGCTCATGCTTGGGATGCAGGTTGGTATCATCAACGATCGGCTGATAGCCTTCCTCAAGAGCTAAAAGGATCAGATTATCCCTTACCTTGAGGATAAACTTTTCGTTGCCTTTACTCCACTTCCCATTATCCACCATGGCTCTAAGATCATCCTTAGAGATACGCTTGTATCTGCCTGGCTGATCAGACACCAGCTTTTTGGCATACGTCGACTTACCAGACGCTGGTAAGCCCTTGAGAAAAAGAACTTTTTTCATTGGTCTTCATCAATCCAGAATGGTCGGGATGCGGATGGATAGATCAGTCTCCAGATGGCATCCTGATATTTTTTGTTGTCAAGCATGGAAAAAATCACAGCACGATATTTTTTTGTGGCAATGATCGCCGCCTGTTCCTTACGCGTTGGCAGATCTTTCACCTGATTAAGCTCTAGTATACACTCTTGTTCAATTGCCTGAAACTGGCTTTGCAAATCGCTGGATATTTTTTTCACCCAGGCATAAAATTCATCTGGCACGCGATCTAAGAGCGGCTCTAGCGACTGATTATCTTTCAGGATTTCCCAGATTAGCCGGGCATTCACATTCGTCATCAGCCGATGCAAGCGCAGGTATTCCGAGAACTTTACCTTCAAACGCAAACCACTCTCAAAGCACAGCACAAATCCCTCTCGATTGGCTTCCTCTAGCCGTCTGAGGGCCTCCACATCAGCAATGCCATCATAATATTTCACTATAGGAAACAGCAAGTTTGTGCTGTAGGTTGGATGATGGATATCTTTTTCTTCACCTGACGCGGTGTGAATGATCGCCAGCAAAGTGAGGTCTTCAGTATTGCCATAATCAACAACAATCCGATTAGCTGGATAAATTACTTCAAAAAGATACGTATATGCCGGCAGAAATTCAAAATTTTCATAGCGTTTAGCGATAATCTCGTTCGCTTTTAGTGCCTGTTCACTGATAAAGCTGCCACGCGTCGCGACGATTCTTTCACCTTTATAGGTGCTCACAATCAACAGACTACCATCCATCTTCTCGGTAGCCTTAAACGGTTCCAGCGGCAGTGGTCCCTGGTGCTGTTCAATATTCATGAATTTACGAAATGGTCGTGCAATAATGGTGCCATCAGTCTCGGTAATCAGACCACGTGCCTGCATGGTTACCTCATCCCAGGCCTGTTCATACTGACATTTGGGGGTATAGTTCCAGATCAGCAAATCATGCTTCGGATGAAAACGAACGGTGATCAGTCCTTGCGCTTGCCGCTCCTGGAAAGATGGAAGGTCAATGACACTTGCTGCATTTGCCACGTTGTAATCTCCTTCGAGATACAGGATATGTATACGGTTTCCAGTTTCATTTTTATCCAGTAATTATTTATCTCATTTTGCATGCAAGCTTAACCGTAACAAGCAAATCTGTCAATATAGGCTTTGCGCACAATATCCAGGAGGTTACTCTTGGTGGGGAAAGGGGAAAGGGGAGTCAATAAATAAGAATGGAACGGATGAACACCGTTCCATTGTATAAACAGGTTTTGATCAGCACTAACGCTGGCAGGTGGCTATTTCACTATGGGATGTTTCTGCTTCTGTAGGGAGTTCATGACAGTCTGGTTCAGGTTCAGATGGGCCTGGACCAATTCTGGTGGAGTCAGCGCCATCCATTGGTTGAGCGGTACGTCAGCGAAATGGTCGCTTTTGAATATTTCGAGGAAGCGCAGGGTGGTGTTGCCGGTATTCTCAATGTAGTGACCCATGGCAAAAGGAATATAGCCAACATCACCAGCCAGGTGGGGCTAGCGTATTTGGATTCAGTCGATCCAATACGACGTTCCTGGGACCAGGATCGGTGGCTCCGCTGCCGTTCCGCACGGGCTGCGGAATGGGATTTGGATCAGGGGCATATTGCTGGATAAAATCACTCATCACACTTTATCCTTTCATCATCAGGAACTCAGTACTTTTTTATGTTTCGTGTCAACAGTTCCAACACGCCTCGTTCCCCTTCCTGGTTACATCCAACACACAACACACCAAAATGAATTTGCAAAACCTCCCTGGATCCTCCCCAAAACCTCACAAGTAGAATTGCATGTATCAGTATACTATGTAATAGGGGACGATAAATTTAGAGGATTGAGGGGAGAGGAAGTATGAACTGTCCAATATGCAATAAAAATATGAACATTGTCCGTAAAGATGCCAGCTATAATCGCTCGAAACCTGCTACATATGATCGTACATTGTTCCGTTGTTCCGATTGTGATACCTGGATCAAAATAGAAGTTCCAGTGAAACAGATGCGGGCCGAAAAAGTTATTCAACCAGCATCGTAATAGGCCACCTCTGATCTTTATAGCACATGTATAGAGTATATAGGTATTCCTCTTTCTATGAATACAGAAGGAGGAATACCGCTCTCATCAGCACATTAACAAATACGCGGTAAGGGATCTCCTACCAGCATATCCAGGACACGGGTGCCGCCAATATCGGTACGCAGGAAGACCATGCCCGCAGGCTCTGCCTGGACAGTACCGATGACCATGGCTTCTTTCCCAAGCGGATGAGCACGCATGACTTTGAGCGCCTGCTGCTCGGCTTCAGGAGCTACAATCGCCAGCAGTTTACCTTCATTGGCGATGGTCAGTGGATCCAGCCCAAGGATTTCACAGGCACCCCGTACGCCTGCATGTACCGGGATAGCCTGCTCATCCAGGGCAATTGAGAGTTCAGCGCTCAGGGCAATCTCGTTAAGGGCAGTCGCAATCCCGCCCCGGGTAGGATCTCTAAAACAGTGGATCGCTCCACCCACGTTATCGAGCAAGCTAGCAACCAGGGTATGAAGCGGCGCACTATCACTCTGCACGTCGGTCTCTATATCGAGTTCTTCGCGGGCCAGCATGATCGCCACGCCATGGTCACCAACCGCACCGCTCAACAGGACACGATCACCGGTCCGTACCTGGGTTTGTCCCAGTTCAGCGGCGGCCCGGACCGTTCCGACGCCCGCGGTATTGATAAAGATGCCATCAGCTTTACCACGCTGGACAACCTTGGTATCGCCAGTCACGATCAACACGCCCGCGTCCCGAGCGGCCTGTGCCATCGAAGTCACGATGCGGCGCAAGGATTCCATCGGAAAACCTTCTTCAAGGATCATGCCGACCGAGAGGTATAGAGGATCGGCCCCGGCCATGGCAAGATCATTAATGGTGCCATGCACGGCTAGCTGACCAATATCACCACCGGCAAAAAAAAGTGGATTGACCACATAGCTATCCGTGGTAAAAGCCAGTCGCAATCCTCCCAATGTGAGTTGAGCGGCATCCTCCATACGATCCAGTACCACATTGGCAAAGGCGGGTGCGAAAATTCCTTCGATCAAATTATGGGTAGCCTTGCCGCCGCTGCCATGGCTCAACGTGACATGCTCATCACGCAGGTAGAACTTATGCCGTCGGGCCTGCCGACTCCGCTCAATCTTTGCCAGAACCTCATCGCTTTGTGATGACTGCAATTCCATAACTCAAACCTCCAGGCAGGCTACCAGACGCACATATACCTATTACATACCCTGTGTCTGTACGACAGGAGCAATCTTCAGGCGACTGCGCTCAGACGCCATTGAGAAACGTCCATAGCTAAAGTAGGCGGCACAGGCTCCTTCCGGGGACACCATACAGGTACCAATCGGAGTCTCAGGGGTACAGGCGGTCCCAAAGACCTTGCATTCCCATGGCTTGATCACACCTTTCAGTACCTCGCCACACTGACAGGCCTTGGGATCAGCCACGCGCAAGCCAGGTACTTCAAAACGCAATTCAGCATCCCATTCAGCAAACTCAGGTCGCAGCTTTAAAGCGCTTTGCGTAATAAATCCCAGGCCGCGCCATTCAAAAAATGGCCGCAGTTCCATGGTCATAGCCATCGCTTCCAACGCCTTGACGTTACCTTCCGGTCGCACCACCCGCACATACTGATTCTCTACTTCAGACCGCCCACTACTGATCTGCTGGACCAGCATATGCACGGACTGAATAATATCGAGTGGCTCAAAACCCGCCACCACGATTGGCTTGCGATGTTGCTGCGCAATAAAAGTATAGGGGCGCAGGCCGATCACCATCGTCACGTGGCCCGGTCCCACAAAGCCGTCCAGCCGCAGATCTGGTGAATCCAGAATGGCTTTGATCGCCGGGATGATCGTGACGTGATTGCAAAAGATCGAGAAGTTTTTCACTTTCTCAGCCCGGGCACGCAGGAGCGTCACGGCGGTAGATGGTGCGGTCGTCTCAAAGCCGATGGCGAAAAAGACCACCTGACGCTCGGGATATTGACGTGCCAGTTTGAGCGCATCCAGTGGCGAATAGACAAAGCGCACGTCCGCCCCTTCTGCCTTCGCATCCAACAGACTGCCATGCGAACCAGGTACCCGCATCATGTCACCAAAAGTAGTAAAGATGACATTATCTGTATGCGCGATCGCAATCGCATCATCAACACGCCCCATCGGCAACACACAAACCGGACAGCCCGGACCATGGATCAGATCGATGTTGGGAGGCAGAATATCCTCGATGCCATGCTTATAGATCGTATGGGTATGGCCACCACAGACCTCCATAAATTTAAGCTGGCGGCCGTCACTTAAACGTGCGATCTCGCTCGCAATCCGACTTGCCAGGTTTGAGTCCCGATATTCATCGACATACTTCATAGAAGTAGTTCCCCTTTCACGCGCTTCCCGGCCGCTTGCAGGCTATGGCGCTGCCAGTAGAGCCTGGATGATTGCTAATAAGGCATGATAAGCACTGGCCTGGGCCTCTTGAATACGTGGGATATGGTCGCTGGGCGCGGTAATACAAAAGTCTGTGGCCGGTGAATGTGCGATCTTGCCACCGTCATAACCACTCAAGGCGACTGTCAGCAAACCTTGCTTTTTAGCCTGCTCAATAGCCTGCAAAATGTTAGTGGAATTGCCGCTGGTCGAGATGCCGACCGCAATATCGCCCGGCTGTCCCAGCGCAATCAACTGACGCGTGAAGATAGAGGCAAAGCCAACATCATTGCCGATGGCAGTAATCACGGCGATATCATTAGTCAAAGCGACCGCTGGCAATGGTCTCCAGTGGGCATATGGTGGATGAATCAACTCGGTAACCAGATCCTGAGCGTCGGTCGTACTCCCTCCATTCCCAAACGCAAAGAGGGTCGCCCCGGATGCAAAAGCACGCGCCATCGCCTGTCCGGCCGCGATGATAAGTTCACCAGCATCTTGAAACAGCTGTTGGCGCAACGCCACAATCTCATGGCACTTTTCTAGCGTTGAATGTCGCACCTGGTCAATCACAGCCTCACGCGAAGTTTTCTCACCTTCAAAAAGATAGGGATAGAATAGCTGATCATACTTGCTACCTTGTTCAGTCATCAACGTCAACCTCCTCTCCATGCATGCTCAAGCCACAACGCTCAAGCGCGACGCCACCATGTACCAGCACCGTATCACCAACGGCCACGGAATCAAGCAGGCTGATATCAATCTCTTCCGTTGTACTCTCCACAGTCACCAGAGCGGTCCCTTGTTCAACATTGACCTGCACAACCCGTACCGACACCGCTACATCACCACAGGTCAGACAATGCTCAGCGGCATCTGGACTACATGCAGCACTTACTGGCAAGGAATCAGATAAAGGCTGGTCTGAAGACGTAGCAGCAGGTTGGGATTGCTGTGGCGAACTGGTCATCGTAACACCCCTTCGTGCTCGAAAAAGACGTGGACAAGTTCCCAGAGAACATGATAGAGCGTCTCGTGCGTCTCTTGAATCGTCAGTGGATCAGTGCTGGGAACAACAAAGCAGTAATCCAGAAAAGCCTGCTCGTTGGCTGCGGGCAGATCGACAGCACCCTCTGGCCGGACATGGCTGGCCATGATGCCTCCCATCCCTCCGCAAAGCCCCAGCGTGAGCAGGCCAGTATGACGTGCCTTACGTAAGGCGGCATTCACATTGGCACAATTGCCATCCGGCGAAAATCCCATGGCAATATCCTGTGGCCGCGCCAGCACGCCGATCTGGCGGGCAAAGGCTCCTTCCTCCCGGGCAGTATCAAATAACATACCACTCAATGTAGCGCTATCATTAGTCAAAGCTAACGCGGGCAGAGCTCGCTTCCCTACAATCACCGGATGCACAAATTCAACTGAGACATGCTGGGCGTCGGTAGCCCAGGAGCCATTCCCAAAGGCCAGTAACCGACCTCCTTGATGAAAGCGCCGCGCCATCGACCAGCAGGCTTCAGCAATCTGACCCGCTTGCGCGGTGAAGAAGGTCTCTGGTATCGTTGTGCTCTGGGCGAGCCGCGCGCCCAGAATAGCTGGAAGATCAACTGCCATCTCCCCATCCCTTCCTCACTCAATCTGACTCTTATTAAACATCGCCATTTCATCAGTATATGGATCACCCATCAACTTGAGGGCTTTCTGTGTTTCCCGCGCCTCATGCTCATCAATCTTACTCATAGCAAAACCTACATGCACCAGTACCCAGTCACCGACCGCAATCCCTTCAGGACGTACCAGGCTGATACTGACATTGCGCTTCACACCAGAAACATCTACTTTAGCAATATCAAAGCGCTCATCGACAATCTCGACAATCTGGCCAGGAATTCCAAGGCACATCGCATTTCTCCTTTAGCTGCCATCACTGGCGCAACGCTATGGGTAACTACAACTCGACCCGCTGCGCAAGAGAGGAAGCTCGCTTGCCTTTACGTCCCATCGATTGTAGCCACTCACACCAGGCATCCAGTCCTTCTCCCGTGCGGCTACTTAACTCAAAGATCTGGAGATGTGGATTAACGGCCAGCGCAAATTTTTTCACCGTTGCCAGATCATAATCGACATAGGGTAGCAGGTCGATCTTATTGATAACCATCACTGTAGAGGCCGCAAACATCGCGGGATATTTAGCTGGCTTGTCATCACCTTCGGTTTGTGCTTACAACCACTATTTTCAGATCTTCGCCCAGGTTCCAACCAGCCGGGCAGACCAGATTACCGACATTTTCGATGAACAGGATGTCGAGCGGCTCCAGATCCAGCTCGTTGAGAGCGATCTGAACCATATGGGCCTCCAGATGACAGGTACCCTGAGTAATGATCTGCACCGCCTGAGCACCAGCGGCCTCAATACGCTCGGCGTCTGCACTCGTCTCGACATCGCCCTCGATCACTCCAATCTCTAAACGCCCCTTCAAACGCTTGATCGTTTGCTCCAGTAACGTCGTCTTCCCGGCCCCAGCCGAGCTCATCAGGTTGATCGTGCACACTTGCCGCTCGGCTAACAGCTGATGAATATCATTGGAAATGCGCTCATTCACCGCCAGAATATTCTGTACGATAGATACCTTGGACATACTCACTCTCCCCTCCCTGTATTGAAGCC
The DNA here is from genome assembly GCF_008974265.1 of Dictyobacter vulcani. Taxonomy (GTDB): domain Bacteria; phylum Chloroflexota; class Ktedonobacteria; order Ktedonobacterales; family Ktedonobacteraceae; genus Dictyobacter; species Dictyobacter vulcani. The sequence goes on along the minus strand of NZ_BKZW01000003.1, from coordinate 375,870 downwards.
GCTCAATCAATCTCCATGTCCTGAATCAAAAACTCCGTTCCTGAGAGCATTTCTGCCTCCCAACGCCCACAGCGCGGACATTGCGTGATATATTGCACAACGTGAAACTCACAATCACACCAGCGGCAACGGGCCTGATGGGGAATTATATCAACCTTCAATTGTGCTCCAGTTAGTAATGGATTTGAGCTAGCGATAACCTCAAAACAGAAAATCAAGGCCTCACTTATCACCGCGTTGGCCTCGCCAATCCGCACAGACACATGCTTCACATGACTGGCATGATGGTTAGTCGCTTGCTCGATTACAGTCTCAGCAATTGCATCAGCGATAGAAAGTTCATGCATAACGCTTTCCTACTGTACCTGAATCTGATCGACTGATCAGGTTTGGCTTAATTTACATATTGCGCATACGTAAATAACGCCTTATATCGGGAAGTTGACTACCTATCAACAGCAACATCAACATACCCAGCAGCATAAAAATGGCGAACACGGGAATGCGTACGGTAATCATGAGAATCCTCCTTTCGAGGATAGGTCTACAGTCTCGGCCAAACTCAGTTCTGCCACCAGCCTATCAATCATAGCGACTGCATCCGGAATCATTGCCTGTACGGCTTCACTCAATCCCATCGATAAGTCATCATCAGATCCCATTGCAGCAGGCTCGCAACCTACCAGTAACGTATGGATGGGGCGCGCACCCAGGCTGCGAGCGAAGGCCAGGATTTTCAGTGGATCTAAGCTATGGGCATCCGGGAATATACCTTGCTCTCCCGCCTGTCTGATCGGCACCAGATCGGGCTCGATCAGATACAGGGTGCCCGGTAGGCCACCACGCGGGACAGCATCTACCAGCACCAACTCATCGAAATCCTCCAGCAAGGCATAGGCCAGATCCATCCCGCGGATGCCAAAGTCGACAACCTGCACATTGCTGGGATAAGAACGTGCCATAAGCTGTCGGGCTACCTCGACACCGAAGCCATCATCGCCAAAGAAGATATTGCCGATACAGGCAATCAGGATCTTTCGATGAGTTGTAGTACCAGTAGTTGGATCCATCAGGCTTCCTCCACCATTAACTCAACTTCATCGGGATAAAAGAAGAAACGGTGCCCGGGTAGGATACGCTCATCCTCTTGCTCGCGACCAGGATCATCATCCAGCGTCACCACCAGGTATGTGCGATTCTCAAAATCCTGTTCAATCAACTCGATGCGACCTGCTCGATGCTCCAGTAACAGATCAAAGGCATCAGCTTTAGCGTGTGGATGCAGCCGTACATGATCGCCTTGCCTGGCCACACCACCAATGACGCCGACAACTTGTAAACCAACATGCTCATTCATTGTCTGTTCCCTCTCTCATCAACTGACTGACGCTCATCGTCACGACGAACAACTCCATGCAGTTTCATCAACTGTTCCACTGAAAGGGACTCGGTGCGCTCAAGAATCTCACGCGCACGTTCATCACCATGCCTGAGCTCTTCCTTCTCATCGTCGGATAGCGTTAGCATGCGTAAAGTCAACATCTCATCTATCTCGGTACCATCAAAAAATGAGCCAACACTTTCGGGCGCGATTTTAGGATAATCATAAAGAATTATCGGCGAAGAGAGCATCGTCTGTAGCTCTCCTTCGTCACCTATCAACACCGGCCAGGTATGGCAATTCTGGCAACGACGCGCTACCTCACTCAGCTCATCGGGCGGATCTAGCGATGAGAAGAAGGTGCCTTGTTGCAGTTGGAGAATAGTATGGGTTGAAATAAAGGAATTGAGCAGCACTGCTTCGCGCTGTTGCATATCGATGCCAGCTTGCGGCGTCAGGTTCTCAATACTGACCACCAGTTTATAGATATCTGCCTGCACGTTAGAAGCCGAGATCTTGACCAGACCCAGAATATCTTGCTGCTCACGCCATGAAGAGCGTATCGATCCATTGGATAAACTCTGGACCACATAACGGCCGGGAAACGAAATCACCTGCTCGATCGGTTGGGTCAGTACACGCCTCAGGGTCAGATCTGGTAGGATAATTTCACGCGTCACGCCTTCTTCCCACTCTTCATGCATCTGGCGTGGCACGATCAGTCCATCGTGAGCAATGGCCGCAGGCTTATCCACATGAACCACGTTATTTTGCAAGAGATGTAAGAAGCGCACCATTACCGTCAATTGCGTCTGGTGGGGTGTTCCTCGAAACAGGCACTCGGTACGCATCGTCCACGGCTCCTGCCCTCCCCGGGCCAGACTGTAGGCCTGTGGATAGACAACACCAAAGGTCCAACGCTGCCGATTTTTGATGGCAGAACGGCGATAAGGATAGAGCAGATATCCCTCATAGAGGATGGCGTCCGCGATCTCTTTCATCTGTGCTAACTTCATGGCTTCACCTCCTGATGCGCTGTCGCCAGTAACTTGTTGATCGCTTCCTCCCAGGTGGGCAGGCCCTGCTGGACTTTATAGGTATAGAGTTGATCAAAGACATCACGCTGCAAGCGAATCCAGTTGGTATGGGGATAATATTGCTCGATCATCAACTGCCAGAGTGAGATGGGCAAACGATAGATCGCTTCCTTGGACCAGGAGACACGGCTGACCTGCAAATTATCTTCTTCATCCTGATAAAAAATAGTGCCACTAAATAAGAAAAGCAGCGGGACCATCCCGTCCTGTAAGGTAGCCAGATATCTGGTACTGAGTACTTCAAAATCATAGGTACAGCTTACCGGCAAGGTGAAGGTAATGCTATCGGTAAACGCAGGCACGACAACACTGACATGTTGCCATAAGAAGTTCCGCAGGGTCTGGCCCCAACGCTCGGGAGTGCCGAAGACATCCTGCAGGCCCAGTTGCTCCTCGCGGTTATAACGACGCTGGGGAGCCACAATCTGCAATTGACAGCTCAAAGATACGTTGGAAATAAGCTGTGCAGGCACCGCGTTGGTAATATTGACGGTAAAGCCCAGCGTGGGTGTGGCGGCAAAGGGTATTATTTCCGCTCCGGTCACCTCAAAGTTTAGATCTGGCATCAACTGATCCTTTCGTCACTGAAAGCTGATCACAGACCATCGCCTGTGCTTGTAGCGCTACAAAATAGTCATCCATGCTCTGCCATGCTTCATCACCACCACTAAAACCATGCCAGGAGCGCCGCAGCAAACCAACCAACCGATAACAGCTATCGATCGGCACCAGGTAGTAAGTATAGGGTGCACGCATCCGATTGATCAGCAAAGCTTCTACCTCCGCCTCCAACGCGGCCAGCACGGGATTCACCTGCAGCAGAGACTGCCACTGGTCGGTGTCCAACACCGACTCAATCGCGCCAGCGGGTCCGGGATAGAAGGCCGAGACATGCGGCTCTGGCTGAGCACTCTGGACCAGGAAAGCCATGTTGACCGGGATCAAGAGAGCACTCCAGGCGCTGGTGGTGAGTTCAAAATCGGTTACAGCTAGATAGCGCTCCGGAATCAGGCGATACTTGCCCGCGGCGGCACCTGGACGGATCATCAATAATGAGCAGGCACTACAGACACACACAACGTTCCGGGCCGCCCAATCCCACAGGTGGCGATGGTTAGTGGCAAGTAGTTCATTGCATAACTCACAATGCTCTGCTGCTGCCATGCCAGTAGCCGATACTGGCGTCTGCAGCAACTGGCGCAATCTACGCATGGAAGTATAGGCAGCCCGAGCACACATCGACTAATCCTCTCCTGATCCACTGGACACAACTGCTTCGGGCTTACGGCGACGGGTGGGCATAAACTTGACTGGCTGAACGGCGCGTTTCTCAGCCTCCACGGCAATAATCTCATCCAGTTCCGGGGCTACCTGATAAATAGCCTCCTCGATACTACGGAGCAACTTGCTACTCGAAGCGGCACAGCCCTGACAGCTACCCTTGAAAGTAAAATAGCCGATTCCCTCTTCAATCCTGACCAGTTCCACATCCCCACCATGCTTCTGCAGATAAGGACGCTGCTCCTCCAGAGCACGCTGGATACGCGTCTGCATATCCACAGGATGTAAACCATGCAACAGGAGAAGTGGACCAACCAGTTCGTCCGCACCCAGAGCCGCGATAATCTCTGTGCCCGCTAGCTCACTTTGTCCGATCACCTCCAGCATACGAGCCAGGCAGTCGCCATACATGGCCATGGTACATTGCACCAGTTCCTGCGCCATCGTACGTGCCTGCGGATCAGCGAGCGTCGCCACTTGCTGGATCAATACGTCAATGCGTTCTGCTTGCTGTTGTTGCTGCGTATCGCGTTGCATGGTGGCACCTTTCGTCGAAATCGAGCTGTTTTCCTGCCGCTTTCTTAGTCGGCAGGAAAACAGGCTTGCTATTTACGGTACCTGAGGATTCACACCAAAAGTAGGCGAGTGCACAATTTGCAGTTCTTTGCCTTCGCCCAGGTACATATGGACACCACATGGGAGACAGGGATCAAAGCTCCGCACGGCACGCATAATATCAATACCTTTAAAGTTGTCTGGACCATTCTCTTCAAAAATCGGCGTATTCTGGACTGCGTCTTCATAGGGTCCAGGTGTACCATAGATGTCGCGTGGATTGGCGTTCCATGGCGTTGGAGGATACGGATGATAGTTGGCAATCTTGCCATCGCGAATGACCACGTGATGGGAAAGCACGCCCCGCACCGCTTCGTGGAAACCGCAACCAATAGCATCCTGCGGTACTTTGAAGTCTGACCAGGTTTTGGTCCGGCCAGCACGTACTTCTTCTAAAGCTTTATCCACGAAGTAGAGCGCTGCCGCCGCTGCATAGGCCTGGAAGTACGTTCGCGCACGATCCCGCTCCAATGCATTGCTCCAGCGCGGAATCTTCCACTCCAGTTCCATTTCAGGCTTGAGCGCCGTCTTTGGCAGACGGATCTTGACGCTATGGCCGGTCGCCTGAATATATCCTCCCAGATCAACCAGGCCTGCCAGTGCAGTCGTCCAGAGACGGGCAATTGGACCACCACCGGTATCTAACGCCAGATATTTACCTGTGCGCTCATCATACCAGCGCGGCGACATCACCCAGCTATAGTTGCCCTGGAAATCGCGCTTCTGCGGACGCGGGAGCGTCGTCTGATTCCAGGGATGGCGCCTGTCAACAGGATTGCCGAGTGGATCCTTATCCACAAAGGTTGGCTGGTTCTGCCAGTCCTCATAGAAGGAACTGCCCAGCAAGATGCGCATGCCAAGATTGATATCAACCAGATTGGTGGTGCGTAGTTTGCCATCGATCACAATGCCAGGCGTGACAAACATGGCCTCACCCCAGCGCTCCATGTTGCGATAATCATAATCACAGTAATTTGGATCCTGGAACGCCCCCCAGCAACCCAACAACACCTGCCGCTGTCCAACCTTTTCATAGCCTGGTAAAGCTTCATAGAAAAAGTCGAACAGATCATCATGCATCGGCACAACCTTCTTCATAAATTCGACATATTTCATCAGCCGGACCAGGTAGTCCGTAAAGACCTGAATAGTTGCTACGGTACCAACGCCACCTGGATAGAGGGTCGAAGGATGCACATGACGTCCTTCCATCAGGCAGAATTTCTCGCGCGTGGTACGACTCATTTGCAGGGATTCGCGATAGAATTCACCGGTAAAGGGATTAAGCGAGCGCATGATATCAGCGATGGTGCGATACCCATGCAGATGCGCATGGGGAGCCTCGGTATGTTCAGCCTTTGCTAACACACCTGGATTGGTCTCCTTGACCATTTGCTCACAGAAATCTACCCCGACCAGATTATCCTGATACAGGCAGTGATCAAACATATACTCGGCCGCTTCACCGAGATTGAGGATCCATTCACCAATGGGCGGCGGGACGACCCCAAAGGCCATATTCTGGGCGTAGACGGCACAGGTAGCATGGTTGTCACCACAGATACCACATATACGACTGGTAATAAAATGCGCATCGCGTGGATCTTTGCCCTGCATAAACAGACTATAGCCACGAAAGATCGAAGAGGTACTGTGGCATTCCACCACCTGACGCTGGTTGAAATCTATCTTGGTATAGATGCCCAGGCTACCAACAATACGTGTAATCGGATCCCAGGACATCTCGACTAACTGTGGCGGAACCTTACCGGGCCCCGGTCGTTTGATTTCAGTGCTCACAGTTATATGTATCTCCTTCCCCATTGAATGCGTGGAGCATCGCCGGATATCATTTCCACGTTGGTTGATAGCCCGTCGTGAGAACCTTCCCTTTATGACGCCACGAAGGCTCCTTATTCAGGGTGTCATTGGTAAACTGGCGCAGGGTGCGAATCACACGGCCATACGAGCGCGTTACGCTAGAGGAGAGTTTGCCGCCCGGTGGCTCGTCCATAAACGGCATAAATTTATCGGGGAAGCCGGGCATGGTACAGCCAATGCAGATGCCGCCAACATTCGGGCACCCGCCGATACCGGCCATCCAACCACGTTTAGGCACATTACACTGCACGACTGGACCCCAGCAGCCCAGTTTGACGATGCATGTCGGGGAGCCATACTCGGTCGCGAATTCCCCCTGTTCAAAGTAGCCTGCACGATCACAACCTTCATGCACCGTTTGATTGAACAGCCAGGTTGGACGCAATGCTTCATCCAGAGGAATCATCGGGGCCAGGCCAGCCGCTTGATACAGCAGGTAGAGCAACGTCTCCATAAAATTATCAGGCTGAACAGGACATCCGGGCACACAGACAATAGGAGCACCTGACAGTGCTTTCCAGTCCCAGCCCAGATAATCCGGCAGGCCCATAGCTCCGGTGGGATTACCGGACATCGCGTGGATACCACCATAGGTTGCACAGGTACCCGCAGCAACGACCGCCCAGGCTTTCGGTGCTAAGCGATCAATCCACTCATTGGTCTTGATGGGCTGGCCGCTGTCATCGGTACCCAGGGCGGCCCAGTAGCCCTCCGCCTTAATTTTTTCATTAGGAACGGAACCTTCAACCACCAGCACAAAAGGATCAAGCTCACCACGCTCAGCTTTATACCACCAGGACATGAAACTGGCTCCAGTCTCAAAAGCTAGCACAGGATTGTGTAAATGTACTTTCGGTAAACCGGGGATGGCGCCTAAAAGTACGTCCTCAATACTCGGCTGCGTCGCCGCCGTAATAGAGATTGTATCCCCATCACAGCTGAGTCCAGCCGTCATCCAAATGATGTGTACTTCTTCCACACGTGCTCTGGTGACCATAGTTAGCCTCTTCATCGTCACACTTATGTATTCACACTGGAAGGGTCACAGTTACAGGGGAGATCAGGATAAACACGAGCTACAAAATAGCTAGCAAACAGCAAAAGGAGGAGGCTGTTCGACTCCTATATTATCCTAAGCAAGCATACAAAGAGACATTACACTACATCATTGGACGCTGTCAAGAACAAAACGTGTGACATCCCTTCAGGCCTACGCTGAAAGCATGTCACACATGGTTCACCTCTAAGCAAGCAAGACCTTAATATCCACAGCACACATCCCCTGCTCATTGATCACTAATGGATTAATGTCGATTGCCTGGATAAAAGCATAGTCCTGCATCAAATATTCAACCGCTTTTAACACAGTGATAATCCCCGCGATGTCCGCTGCCTTCTGGCCACGCGCCCCCTTAAGGATCTCGTAGATGCGTGTCTCTTCCAGCATTTTCTGGAGTTCATGGCGTTCTACCGGCGCGATCCGGCGAGAAATATCATGCAGGATCTCAGTATAGATGCCACCACTGCCAAAAATCAGTACCGTGCCAAAGTTCGCATCCCGTGTCGCACCAATGATCACTGGAGTTCCCTCGCCAACCTGCTGCTGAACAAGGATCGTAGCTTCTGGGATCTGATGCTGGCGAATAATCTCCTCAAGTTGCAAGTAGCCTGCACGCAGAGTGGCTTCATCTTTGATATCAGTAATCACGCCACCAATATCCGACTTATGCAGAAGCGAGGGAGCAGCGATTTTCAGCACGCAGGGATAACCAACCGACGCATCGATCGCCTGCTCGACGCTCTCACAGACAGAGGATGCAGGCACGGGTATCCCATAACGGCGAGCCAGTTCATTCGCACTTTCAGGTGGCAATGCTGGAGCATTAACAGCGTGAGAGCGCTGATAAAGTTCAAGAATGGCTGCCTGGTGTTGCGCCGCATAGAGACTGGCAGCATCTTCCTCAAGCCAGCTATATGAAGCGCGTTTGCGATATTCAGCATACCAGACCATGTGGGCCAGTACATTCACCGCGGTTTCAGGAAAATGGTAGGCAGGAATTTTCTTCTCTGCCAGCAGTTGCAAGCCTTTTTCTACCAGCGTACCGCCGATAAAAGCGGCCAGGATCGGCTTGCCATATTTCTTCATCTCACCAACATAGGCTGCGGTCTGCTCGATCTCAGTCATGACTTGAGGAGTCAGGATGACAATGATCGCGGAAACATCTTCATCTTGCAGCACCGCTTCCATGGCCCGCAGATAGCGGTCCGAGAGCGCATCCCCCACCACATCCACTGGATTGTGGATACTGACCGTACGTGGCAAAGCATCAGTAAGGATATCGACCGTCTGCGGACTCAAACTGGCCAGTTCCAGTCCTTTCTCTACCAGCACATCGGTTGCGATGACGGCCGCCCCACCGGCATTACTGACAATAGCCACCTTATTAAAGGTCGGCAACGGCTGCCAGGCAAGCGCTTTCATGGTATAAAAGAGTTCCCCGATCGTGTCAACCATGATATAACCACACTGCTGCAAAGCGGTCCGGACAACTGCATAGCCACCAGCCAGGGCACCAGTATGCGAGTTAATCGCCGCCGAGGCCGCGGCACTTCTCCCCGGTTTCAAAATAATTGCCGGTCGCCCGGCATTGTATTTTCGTCCAAGTTCCATAATTTTTCTGCCATCTCTAATATCCTCAAGATAGCAGGCCACCAGGCGATCGCTTTGCATGCGCTCCAGAAAAAAATTCTCATCCAGATCAGCTTTATTACCAATCGAGATAAAATTGTGCAGGCCAAGATTATTAGCACTGATCCAATCCAAAAACGCGGTTCCCAGTGCGCCAGATTGCGAAATAAAAGAGATGCCATCATATGTAGGAAAATTGGCCGCAAAAGATGCATTCAATGCCTGGGACGCATTAATCCAACCCAGACAATTCGGTCCCAGGATGCGTGTATTTGATCCTGCAATACTATCCAGCAGTTTCTGCTCCAATTCTTCGCCAAACCCACCGATCTCCTTAAAGCCGGCCGAAATAATAATCACCAGCGCAACGCCCTTCTGCACGCATTCCTGCAAAGCTCCTGGTACCGCGACAGAAGGGACCGAGATCACGGCCAGATCTACGTCCCTGGGAATGTCTGCCACGTGCGGATAGGTCTGGAGGCCCAGGATCGTTTGAGCATGCAGGCTGACAGGATAAATGGAACCTTTGAAGTGATAATCTACCAGATTTTTGACTATGGTATAGCCTAATTTGTGCGGATTACCCGATGCACCGATAACCGCAACCGACTTGATAGCGAAAAGTTCTCTTCCCATTTAAACGTATTTCCTTAAAGTCTGGATCTAAGATAAACGATATAAAGAGCAATGCAGCTACAAAATACAGTAAGTCAATCTAAGTCTATGACCAGACATCGCTGCCACAGGAGGAGCAGTAGCGCGCGCCCTCAACTTCCACATGCGGAGCACCACAATGTGGACACGTTTTGACCAGCGAAGCTCCACAGTACACGCAGTAGTGCCAGGCTGCCAGAACTTCTTGCTTGCACGAGAGGCACAGCTTTGTCTGAGCGGCCGGATGGACGGCATAACTTTCGCTGAGCGTCACACGGCGATTAAAATGTCCGACTTCCACCAGCGCAGGATCAAGATTCTCTGGCTTATACACCGTCGCAATCACGGCCGTTGGCAACTGCCAGTCCAGCGCATCCAATTCTACCCCCAACTGGCGTTGCAGAGCCAGGCGATATTCTTTATTCTCCAACCGGGAAAGGGCATCCAGATCCTCCAGAAACAGCAGGCAAGGAGCCCAGTTTTTAGCCAGATCGAAGGTAACGTGCAGGAGATTACGCGCAGTCTGAGCCAGATCATCACGTAAAAAGACTGGATACTCCTGTTCAAGCCAGGCCAGGTCTTCGGCATCGACCATATCGACAGCCAGCGCATTGATCAGGTTCACCAGTTTAGACAACGAGAGCGAGACCAGTGAAACCACCGCTTCACCGGCGATGGCATGTACCAGTAAGGTGCGCTCAGTGCAGGGATGGCCGACCAGCAGGGTTTCTTCCATAGCTGTGGTTCGAGAACGTTGATATAGTTGTGGATAGCGTAAGTAAGCAATCAAGCTATGCAATTCCTGCTTGACCGTATTAGCGCCCAGTATATCGGCAAAGGTAACCGTTGGCCGCTCACACTTCACCATCGGCGAATTAGAGATATGCTTGCCCACGCGCTTATGCTCGCGAATCTTGATCTGGATCAACTGATCCATCGCATTGGTATACGCAATGCCACTCTCCTCATTCAAGTATGAAGGAATAACCTCTCCGGGAGAGAACAGCAGCAACAGGAGCGGCTGGACCTGCGGGTGACGCAGCACGCCTAACAGAATATGGTCCGCACGCAACTCTGAACAATGGCGCTGTTCCGCGAAAGCCATCGCCCAATCCAGGCACTCTTGCGCTTCTTTCGAGGGATGCATCTCATGCTTAGCAGGTCGGCCAATCTCCACATTGCCAACAACTTCGGTCGCCATACGCCGCAGGGCACGGATATCCATACCAAGCAGACTAAAAATACTCGCATCCAATTCATCATCAAGACGTAAAATGCTTAAGAAAAGATGCTCAGGATGGTAGGTCGATGCATGCATATGCAGCGCTTCACGTTCTGCTCCACGCACAACCGCTCGAGCCGAGGAACTAAAGGCCAGACGCCGATCCTGCATAGTTTTAATCATCATTGCCTCCTTCATGCACTGCGCCCTGCTGAAGTAGTTAGTATTCCAGGCTACCTGTGAAAAGCAGAAACGCGGTTACCTTTCAGCCTTCATTACCATTCACCTTCCCTGGCGCATCACGTCTCATGCACACAAATTGTAACATACCACCAGCCAAAAAATGCAAACGAAGAGTGAAATAGCATTAAGATCAATCTGGAGATCAATTAGAGATAGAAAACACCAAATCTCAACATACCAAGCCAGCGCCAGAACAAGGATAAAGGGGGAATGAGGGTAGAGGTAATGATCATTTCAAATACATGTTCAGGCTTACGTGAGGTTTTTTGGAGACGCTGGATACACAAACGAGCGATCATATAAAGCCAGGCACACAAAGCGATCCCCGCCAGTAACCAGAGTTTGGCTACAATACCCAGGATCAATAGCAGCAGGACACCCAGAATACAGTAATAATTCCAGGGCGGGGTTGGCTGGATGCGCTGTCGATAGAGAGCTGGATGTTTTTTGAAGAGTAAGGCCTGGTAAAAACTTTTCTGCTGCTGCCGCAAGCTACTCCCCCGATGCGTTGGACGTACGGGATGCAGGATGACAGCTTCAAGAGCCTTCACACAGATTAGATTGTGTTCCAGCAAAGTAAAAAAAAGATCGCGATCCTCACAGCAGGCCACACGGAAACGTTCATCAAAGCCACCAACCTGCTGCAAGGCCGACCGACGATAAAAACAGTTTGCCGTGACAAATTCCGCCTGACTGAGCAGGGAAGCCTTATACTCGTATTCAGTATATTCATGCTGGAGTGGAACTACAATTTTTCCGGAGACCCCCACCACATCATCCACAAAAGCAGCTACCCCGGCCCGAAGCCAGTTTAACTCAGCAATACAATCATCATCAGTAAAGGCAATGATATCCGCCTGCGCCTGACGCCAACCCGCATTGCGGGCCGCCGCAGGCCCATGAACAGATCCTGTTATAGCCAGGTAGCGAACGGTATGCCCCATCAATTCAGCACTCCGGGCGCAATCCTCTACTTGCTGGCGAGTCACAGCACTATTCGCATCATCCGCAATAAGAATTTCATATTCAGCTGGATCATAATCCAGACTGAGCAGTGCCCGCAAACACCGCTCCAAGAAGTCTGGACGCTGATAGGTTGGCACAACAACAGAAACGTTTATTGTCATAAGTTTGCCTGTGGTTTTTCAAGGCTCAACACATCAATCAAGAGAGTATGCGGTAGCAAATGCTCCAAACACGCAATTTTGTCCTTTAGACGACCCACACTGGACACACCACAACTACTAAACGCTACGACTGCCAGAATTGGCACATCGCCTGTTCTTGAAAAGCCATGATATACACCGCGCACTCGTAACTAGCGCTCTGGATCATGTTCACGCATCTCTTCCTCACCTGGACGCTGGCGCAAAGAGGGCGGAGCATTAAACTCGCTGTATTTCACGGCCGCATTGGATGCGCCATCTCGTAACAGGATCGCCATGGCCTCATCCTGATCATAAGAAATTTTGACTGTTACAATGGTCTGGCCTTGCTCCAGAGCGCGTTGATAAAATTTGACATCTTCTTGCGAAAAACCAATACTGGTCAGTATGCCAATCGCCCCACCTGCAGTAGCGCCAATCGCGGCTCCACTCAGGGTTGCCAGCACAATTCCACCCGCAATAGCCGGTCCAAAACCAGGAATCAAGAGCGAAGCAGCCGCCCCTAATAGGCCTCCCAGCACACCACCGCTCAGCGCTCCGGTAGCAGCAGGCATACCAACATTCTATCTTGATATCTGGATCACCCTCAACACGTGCTAAAAAACCCAGGCGATCATCACCAAAACCAGCCATTTTAAGATCTTCTATCGCTTGCTTGGCCTGAACCTGACTGGCAAACACACCAACCACGATAGAATCCTGTTCCATTGCCATCGCACACCTCCTTAAACAAAACTATTACACATCACATAACCATTCTATGCGGGCACTATTCATCACTCTCATAAACACGGTTATGCTGAACCTTTTGAGACAAAAAGCCATTTTGCCAGTTGCAGGTCTTAAAATAATGATCGAGCATCATTTGCTGTTGGAGTCACACTTTTCCTGTGCCCAAACGTGCTATAAAAATAAAGCAGAGTTGTAATTTCTCTACACCCTCTTGTCCGTTATAAAACCACCCGTTTGACTCTGACGTTCGTCAGTCCCTAGATGTTACAATAATAAACACAATCGATCTCTATCTGAGTTTGATTGAGCATTACTAACACAAAATGGTAGGATATAGATGTTCAACAACGACATACAAAAATGGGTCCGCAATCTCGCGGCGCAAATTATTCGCCCGTTAGCCAATCTCGGCATTTCACCAAACACCTTCACACTCATCGGACTGTTTCTGAGCGTGATTACTGCGATTGTGCTTGGCAAAGGTCTCTTTATCACCGGTGGCTTGATGGTCCTGTTTACCGGTATCTTCGACCTTTTTGATGGGGCGACCGCGCGCCTGCGGAATAAAGCCACAACCTTTGGGGCGTTCTTTGACTCGACACTGGACCGCTATTCAGAGGCAATCATCCTGGGTGGACTCCTCTTCTATGCATTACTTACTCCCACAATGCAGGACCATCTCTGGTTTACCGACCATGTACAATTATGGATGATCGCACTCATCTATATTTCAATTGTTGGTTCGCTGATGGTAAGTTATACCAAAGCCCGTGCCGAAGGTCTGAACATCGAGTGCAAAACTGGCTTGCTGGCACGGCCCGAACGCGTGGTTATTCTGGCTGCTGGGCTCCTCTTTGGCCTCACCATGTGGGCCCTCCTCATCCTGGCAATTTTCTCCAATATTACCGCCATTGAGCGCATGTACGCGGTCTATCGTGCCACACAAGCGATTGATAAACAGCACGTCGAAACCATGTCCAGTCAGCAGTCCATTAGCATAGATAGCAATACACCAACCCCTACACCTGAAGAAATGCATTAATACCGGCAGGACAACTTTTTTGGGCTGGCAATCGTGCTACTGATAGTAGATCTGAGAACCCCGGAACACAACTTTAGCTTCAGAACTACCTAAAAGAAAGGGTGTAAACAGTAGCATGGGACAACTCGATCAAAAAGTTGCCATTGTAACTGGATCTGATAGTGGCATTGGGCGCGGGATCGCACTGGCATTCGCACAGGAAGGTGCAACGGTCGTTATTAACTATGCCCACGCCAAAGATAAGGCCGAAGAAGTTCGCCAACGTATTGAGGAAATGCAGGCAAGGCCATTGTCATTCAAGCCGATGTCTCTCAGTATGACCAGGTCACTGCTTTAATCCAACAAACGGTGGAACAGTTTAATCGGCTGGATATTATGGTCAACAATGCAGGTATGGAGATTCACAGCCCATTCCTGGATGTGACCGAGGAGCAGTTTGACCGCGTACTGGGTATCGATCTCAAGGGAACCTTTTTCTGCGCGCAGGCGGCGGCGCGTGAGATGGTCAAGCGCCAGATAGCCGGCGCATCATTAATATCTCATCAGTTCATGAAGATCTGCCAATGACAGAGAACGTGCCCTATTGCTGCGCCAAGGGTGGTGTAACGTATGCTGATGCGTACGATTTGTCTGAACTGGCCCCCCACAATATTACCGTCAATAATATCGGCCCGGGTGCCATTGATACCCCCATTGACGCAGACGTCAAAGCCGAATCCAAAAAAATATCAGGCCCTGCTGGATGAGATTCCGCTGCATCGTATGGGACAACCAGAAGAGATTGGTAAACTGGCCCTCTATCTGGCTTCAGATGCCGCAGCCTATGTCACTGGCTGACGAGTGTTTTTATCGATGGCTGCTTGACGCGATACACGGCGGTGTATATAACTTCGTACACGATAAAGATACAGTCACGTGTAAGCTGATTTAGCGGCTTCATACGCACTTCATGACAAGTCCAAAAATTAGTACAGGAAGATGTCAACAGCCAGCTCACTTATTTACTCAACATACCACGCTCACTAAGGAATTATATTCCGACATGACGGTGTACCGTAGATGTAAGTCGCAGTAATCGGGCGCAGCATTAATATCTCTCATCAGGTAATCATAAGATGCTGCGGAGTTTTTTTTTATCAGTTATGTCTGCAATGACAGAGAACGTGCCCTATTGCTGCGCCAAGGGTGGTGTACGTATGCTGATGCGTACGATTTGTCTGGAACTGGCCCCCCACAATATTACCGTCAATAATATCGGCCCGGGTGCCATTGATACCCCCATTGACGCAGACGTCAAAGCCGATCCAAAAAAATATCAGGCCCTGCTGGATGAGATTCCGCTGCATCGTATGGACAACCAGAAGAGATTGGTAAACTGGCCCTCTATCTGGCTTCAGATGCCGCAGCCTATGTCACTGGCTCGACATTTTTTATCGATGGCGGCTTGATGCGCAATACAGGCGGCCTGTAAAGCTCGTACACATAAAAATCATCACGTGTATGCTGATTTGAGCGGCTTGATCGCACTTCATCAGTCCAAAAATAGTACAGGAAGAGTTCACAGCCGCTCACTTATTTATCTCACATACCACCACTAAAATTAAATTCCGACATAGTTTAGTAGTTTAGTAGCACTGTAATCACTCAGCTAACATCGCCCATAGTATTAAATGACTGGGAGTTACATCTCTAAAGATTAAATTTAGCTGAAAATGCTTAGACATTTAGCCCGGAAATTAGACTGATCAGCGTCTATAAAGATGGAAGCAACAAAAAAATACTATCAATAAGAGCTAAAGGTCGTATATCTTTCCAAAAAAACAAGTAAATGCATTGCTTCATACATACAGGTGCTCGATAGTTGATAAAGACGAAAAGACACAGAGGGTTACACATCTTCTTGCTAAAAACCTACGTATAACAAGAAAGCCTTCATCATATGAACTCATGTATATGTTGTAGGGGAGGGAATAATGTCGGAACAGCCATTTACGAATGCCTATACACAGCCTGAAACAGCCAACCATAACCTGTATAAAACATTACTGGTTGTGGAGGATGATCAGAGTATTGGCGAAACGATCATTCAAGTAATCGACAATGAAACCAGCTATCATGCCACCCTGGCGACAGATGCGCGTCAGGCACTGGAGATTATACAAAAAATCAAGCCCAACGGTATATTGTTAGATTACCAGTTACCCTATATGAATGGTATCCAATTTTACGATCGACTCCATGCGGTTGAGGATTATAAAGATATACCAATTATCTTGATGAGCGCCAATTTACCATACAAAGAAATTCAACAGCGCCAGATGCAAACGCTGAAAAAACCCTTTGAATTAGATGAGTTAGTTGAGGTCATTGAGCATTGCCTGGGAGAATAGCCACACTCCCTTGTGCAGCCATCTCGCTTTCTATAACCCATCACATAGACATTACGCCCTGCTGATCATACTTGAATGAGCATCTGCGTTTCGCTACTTCCGTCGATAAGCACGTATATTCTGCTGTATCTGCTGTAAGTGGAGCACATCATGCTCAACCCACTTTCCCACCTACTCCTCAACGGTAAAATGACCGTACTCAGGTTGATACCCTGCACGTAGCCACTCTTCATCACGGAGGATTTGCAAAATACCCAGACTGGCGGCACGCTGTATCGCAAAATCTTGCAGTAGCATAGAAATGGCATCGCGTGCGGTATTGCGCTGTTGATACCATTTTTTCTCATCATGGGCTGCAAGCGTTGGCTGCTCCTCCTCCACCATACGCTCCAGACGCGTACGCATCACAAACATCTCATCATCCACCAGATGGGCCAGTATCTCTCGAATACTCCAATCATCAGTCGCAGCTCGAAAATCTAATTCCGCCTCACTAAGACTGGAAGTCAAATCGGCTAATGCAGAGGGAGTCTGTTCAAGGGTAGCAATTAAGTGTGGATGGTTATTGTTCATTATGTTAGTGCCTGCCTTTTCCGCGTAAAATACAACATACATTTCAAAGCAATCATAGTAGCCATACTCTGGCAGCTTGATTTGCTTTATATGGTTGGTATGCAGTCAACTCTAGCATAGGTTCAGGCAGAAGTGTTAGTAAATCTTTTTGATAACTATCATCAAAAAGATTGAATTCATGTTTCTTCAGCTTTGCTAAAAGGCACATTCCCATGGAAGCAGGCTTCGCTGAGTCCGGGAGGCCAGATCAGCTTATCAATCACATGGACAACGCCATTAGCGGTCAGGATATCAGCATGGAGAATATGAGCATCTGCAACACGTATGTCAGCATCCAGCGTCACATGCAAAGGGAAACCAGACAACGTTTCTAACGTCACAGATCGAGGGCGCTCTCCCTGGTCGGCCATAAGCTTGAGTTCTGGTTCGCCATGGCTTTGCATAAACAAATCCTGCAAATCGTCAACACTCAACTTGAGTGGAACTATATGAAAATTTAGCAGCAGGCGCAATTTATCGATATCTTTCATCAGATCAAAAGGTGATTTCTCTTTTAGCGCGGAAAAAGCCTCGTCGGGTGGAGCGAACAAGGTAAAAAAGTCGGCATAGTCCTCAAGATCGTCCTCTAAACCACAGGCTCTGAGCAGACAATGCAAAGCATTGAACGTAAAGGGGGTGGTCCTGGCAAGCAAAATGTCGCTGATATCCCACATATGCATTCCCTTCTATGAGTATGTCTGAGGTTTACGTCTAAAACAGTATCGTGGCTCTCAGCCGCACGCGGGCACTAAAGCACCCATACTTCTTTTATGTTTCTGTTTTGTATACCAGTTGATCGCTACGCCAGGGGTTGATCGGGCGCATCCCTGGAGGTGGCTGTTTACGCATCGGGCCCGGTCGTGAGGTGGGCCAGATTGGATATATGGGTGTTCGCTCCTGCATGATATCGAGTGGGTGCAGCGGTATCACACTTAGTGGCGTATGTGTTTGAGGCGTATTCATGCTGTGCTCTCCGTATAATATCGCTATAAGAAATATGCAATTCGACCATTGATCCTAGCCATGCCACGTCTGAATCCAGTTAAATGGTGACAGAAAAATTGTTACTTCCGGCCATATAAAAAAAAAGAGACGGTAGGGCTCTGACGTTTAAAGTCAAAGCTCTACCGTTCATGGAAGCTATTCATAGCGAAGGATCGTTATGGGAGAAATTGATTGGTGTAGAGGGAGTCCAGATTCAAGCTAGTGACGGTCTTGCCATTGGCGTCCTTGACACCATTAGCGTGCAGAATAAATTGTGGATAGCCATGCCAGGCTGCGGCGTCCTGCTGTCCCCAGCGGCGACCTGTATCGGCATAACGCGAACTTAGATATTGCTGACTATCCATCACATAAGCCTGATCAGGAAATGTTCCTTTGGGGCCTCCTGCATCAATAATTTCGCCGCATCTTCAACATGTGTGCGCGCATATTCATAGCCACGTGCCGTCGCCCGCATAAACTTACGTAGCAGTTCCGGCTTCGCTTTAATCTCATTGGGACTGGCAATAAAGGTTGGCGTATAATAATCGGCAATGCCATATTTAACGATTGGAAAGGTCGTTAACGATAACCCCTGATGCTTCGCCTGAATCCCTTCAGCACCTTCAAAGATCCACACAAAATCAACACGATGGCTCTGCAACGCCTGCAAAGGATCGATGTCCAGCGTGACACTCTTGATGGTTCCTTTCCCACCATCCTGCTTGATAATCTGATCGATGACCGCCTCTTCATAAGGAGCTCCAAAGGCACCATAGGTCTTGCCATCCAGATCCCGAGGCCGCTTGATGCCAGAGCTGGCCAGAACAGCCAGGGAGGACGTATTATGCTGCGCAATCGCAGCGATCGAGACCGCTGGTTGACCAACTGCTGCATCCGAAACAACGGACTCGGTTGAACTGATACCGACATCGACCTTACCATTATTGACCAGTACATCAGGTGTCACATTAGAAGAATATGGTTGAATCTGGAGCGCAATCCCTTCGTCTTGATACCATTTCTTGGCCATGGCCACATAGACACCTGTATGGTTGGTATTTGGGGTCCAATCCAAAGCCAGTTTAAGCGGTGTCAGAGGTTGTTTGGTGGTGGTGGATTGCTCAGGCGCGTGACTGGCCTGCTGGTGGGCCAGATAAAGACCACCAACAATCAGGATCAGGAGCAACGGGATGCCAAAACTTAAAAATAAACGGGTACGTGATTTCATCAAGCTGAGTACCTTTCCTAATTAGGATTTTTGATTAGCGTTTTTGCCCAAAGCGTTGCTGCCAGGGCAGGGCAATATATTCAATCAATGAGACCAGCCCAAAGAGAAATAAGCTTAAGAGAGCGGTAACCACAATAGCCGCAAAGACCAGCACGATGGCGTTTGAGCTGGCCGATGTCTTCATGTAGAGTCCCAGGCCCTGTTCGGCCGCCACATATTCGCCGACAATCGCGCCGGTCACGCTATACGTGGCTGCAATCCGCAGGCCAGAAAAAAAGGATGGCAAAGCTCCAGGCAGGCGCACCAGCCACAGGGTCTGCCAGCGCGATGCACGCATGCTGTGCAATAGTTTCATCAACTCGGGATCTGTGCTGGCCAGTCCATCCGCACAGGCCACGGCGATCGGAAAGAAACAATATAGGGTTACCACAATAATCTTTGGTGTCAGGTCCAGACCAAACCAGATCACCAGCAGAGGTGCCAGTGCCACCATCGGGATGGTCTGGGAGGTAATCAGGAGCGGATAAACGGACTTGCGGATCCATGGAGAGAGATCCAATAATATTGCCAACCCGAGACCAAACACGGTCGCGATAGCCAGACCCAGTACCGTCTCCAGGCTGGTTTGCAAGGTATGGACCGAGAGCACATCCCAGTTATCTACTAATGCCTGCATTATCGCGATGGGAGCAGGCAGTAAATGGCTGTTAACCAGATTGGCCCGCACGACCAGTTCCCAGAGCAGAAAGATGGCGACAGTCAGTACCACGGCGGGTCCGTAACCAGCCAGACGTTTAAGACTCATAAGGGCTGCTCCTTCATCAGGAGTAAGATGAGTTCCTGCTCCAATTCCACGGCACGAGCCTCTGCCAGCATCTGCTGACGGCGCGGCCGTGGCAAATCTACATCCACGATGCGCAAGACAGAAGCCGGGCGCGCACTCAGTACATAGATACGATCCGATAACAGGATCGCTTCCCGGACATCATGGGTAATAAATAACACGCTTGAATGAAAGCTTTCCAGTAGATCCAACAACCACATCTGTAAAGTGATACGGGTCAGGGCATCCAGCGCCCCAAATGGCTCATCCAGCAGAAGAAAGGAAGCATTGAAGAGGATCGTACGCAGCAAAGCAATCCGCTGGCGCATCCCGCCGGAAAGAGTGGCAGGATAACTATCGGCAAATTCCAGCAAGCCAAAGCGCTTTAACAACTCATGGGCCTGCTGTCGCGCCTCTTTCTGCGGCACGCGGCGTACATCCAGACCCAGCATGACGTTCTCTTCAGCGGTCCGCCAGGGCAGAAGCAACGGTTGCTGGGGCATATATCCGACTTTGCCTGCCCGCTCACCCTGCCAATCCCCCTCAATCGCGACAGCACCCGTTGTCGGTGTATCAACGCCCGCCACAATATTAAACAGCGTACTTTTTCCACAACCGCTGGGCCCAATCAGCGAGACAAATTCTCCCTGCCCCACCGTCAGATCCAGCGGAGCCAGCGCCTCTAGCTGTCGGCGCCCGGCAGAAAATGTTCTGGTCACACCTTTGACGACCAGTTTCAAATCATCTTTTTGTGGGTCATGCATTATAGTTCCTCAACCCGGAATGACACCACCTCTTCTACATATCGGCTCAAGACATACAAAAAACCGCTACCCCGAAAACGAAGAGTAGCGGCTATCATATGTCTACCATGAGCCCAGAAAAACATAGCTTGACTGATATCCTGGACCGTAAGCAAACCGATATGCCACTTCCCTACGCTGGTATGATCCAGATCAGGTTCAAGGGTCAGTGACGCCGATATGCGTCTACTTCTCAGTCCGCGGACTCCCCTAGCAGCAAACATGCGTTATTCTATTGAGCAAATAATGTGCACGGAAATAGTGTTTGTGTCTGTATATGTAACGTGTGCTTTGAGTATACCGTATAAATACAGCTTTGTGAAGAGATTTCTACTGAATAGCAGGGCTTTCCAATTCTCGTTGCAAGCGGGGATGCAAGGGGCGGCCAGCCCCTTGCCGGAGCGCGAGGTGTCCTCGCATCTCCTCCCTCTTCTCCCGCCGCAGGCGGGACAAAAAGAGAATTGGAAAGCCCTGCATTGGCATACTTCCCTCTTGCACAGATAGCAGAACAATGGTATATTGCTTGTATGAGCAAGCAAAAAAATCAAGCTACGTCGTCAGAGACAGTACAAGAAACGCGCACACGCATTATTGCGGCTGCGTATAAAGTGCTGGCTGAAAAAGGCTATGAAGCCACAACGCTGAGAGAAATCTCAAAAGCGGCTGATGCGGCACCTGGACTGGTGCATTACTACTTTGGCGGCAAGGATCAACTCCTGGTTGAGGTGCTCAAAGCGGTCAGCGAACGTTATACGCGCACACCCGAGCAATTAATGCAGTCTACTGATACTCAGGATATGCTTCCCATGGTATTACAGCAACCAATAGATCAGATTATCGAGGAACCCGAATGGTATCGACTGCGGCATGAATTATTTGCGCTCGGATTACATAATACCTTGATGGCTCCGAAAGTTCGTGAGTTGCTGGCAGAGGGTCGGGAAAGTATTGCCATGTCGATCGAGAACACACTTGGAGCCACAACGGTTGAACCAACAATTCTTGCCACCATGCTACTTGCCTTCTTCGATGGCCTGGCACTCCAGAAGATCATGGATCCTGAGCTGGATATCAGCATGTTTGCGACGGTATTAGCGAACATCTTGCGCTCTTTTGAGCAGCATTAAAAATTTTTTACGCAAAAATTGCTTGCTTGAGCAATCATTTATAGAGGAGTAGACGTTATTACGATGCAAATTACCATTATTGCAGGAGGAAGTCGCGGAGATGTCCAACCTTATGTTGCTCTGGGAAGAGGATTAAAGCAGGCAGGACATACGGTACGTATCCTATCCTCCGATGATTTTCACGATCTGGTTACGGATTATGGGCTGGAGTTCTTTACGACAGGAGGTAGCGCAAAGGCCGTGGCCCAGCGTATGCAAAAGCTCTTAGAACAGGGCAAGATGCTCAAAATGCTCGCGCAGATGGGCCGGGCCTCCCAACAACAAGCCGTGCAAGCAGCCGAACAGGGACTGCTAGCCTGTCAGGACTCCGATCTTATTCTGGGCGGACTGGGTGGACTTTTTAGCGGCGTGGCGCTCGCAGAAAAACTGGATATTCCATTCATGCCCGCCTATTTAGTCCCGTTTACGCCCACCAGCGCCTTCCCTGGTGCATTAACGCCGCTGCCACAAACACCCATGACCAGATGGATCAACAAGCCATCCCATCGGCTGGCACAGCAAACAATGTGGCAGCCTTTCCGTGCAGCGGACAACAAAGCCAGGCGCCAGGTTTTACAACTCGCGCCAGGTTCATTCTGGGGACCGTTCGCCGCCCTGAAACGACAAAAACAACCAGTCCTCTACGGCTACAGCCCACAGGTTCTGCCAACTCCCGAGGATTGGGATGCGACACTGCATGTTACAGGCTACTGGTTTCTGGAACCACCAGATGGCTGGGAAGCGCCCATGGATCTACTGCATTTCCTCCAATCAGGTCCAGCGCCGATTTATATCGGCTTTGGCAGTATGATCAGTAGCAAACCAGAGGAGGCCGCCGATATCGCGCTGCAGGCCCTGGCACGTACAGGCCAGCGTGGTGTGCTCTATACGGGCTGGGGAAGATTAAAGAAAGAGCAGTTGCCGGAATCCGTGTTTATGACGGACTCCATACCCCATAGCTGGCTATTCCCTCAAATGGCGGCGGTCGTGCATCATGGAGGGGTTGGCACAACCGCCGCCGGACTGGCGGCGGGCGTTCCATCAATTGTCACGCCATTTTTCGCGGATCAGCCCTTCTGGGGACAACGCGTGTATGAATTGGGAGTCGGTCCCAAACCTATTGCGCGTCGGCGTCTGACCGCCGACAATCTGACTACAGCAATTGAAAGCGTGATGTCAGATGGAGAAATGAGAAAAAGAGCAGCCTCCCTCGGAGAACGCATTCGAGCCGAGAATGGCATCGCGCAGGCAGTGGCAATTATCGAGCAGAGTAGAAGTCAGGAAAGCAGATAAAGTAACCACACATCACAACCGTAAAGGCCGCGTGAGTCATATCACGCGGCCTCAGATCGCCTCGGAAAGTTGTATCTCCTCAAGTTTTTCCATCACCTGAACAGACAAGACATAATATTTTGGCCCATTCATTTGAATGGACTATACGAACAGCTATTGGCTGCCCATGGCGAAGTGATCACGCTAGAGATCCTGCGTGGTTCCGAACACCATCACATCCAACTGAGACCAATCAAGCCTTCCCACACATAGCAACTTACCGGCTTACATACTGTTATCAGCCAAAACGTAGTGTAAGTCGATCATCAAGTACAGCAGGTTTACGCGAGATGACTACTTGCAGATCATCGCGCCGTTCCACATCGTAATCCTGACTCGGAGCCACCGTTCGCGGACTGGCGATGGCAATCACGTCCTGGGATTGTGTCAGGCGGAACTCGATATCTTCATCATTGATCCCCACAATCTCAGCCGTAGAATAGGCGATACGAACATCACCGATCGCGAGATTCAGCGGCAACATCAGTCCCTCTCTGCGCTGTAGCTGTAACAAGCGACCATCAAAGAGGGGGGATCCATGTTCGAAGATGTGCAGTTCCTTGTCGAAACCATCCAGGTTCAGGATATGCAGAAATCTTTCACCTGCTTCTGAGGTTGAGCTGGTCATAAAAATACCATTGTGTTTACAATTGTGAGTCAGACCAGCCTGCGCCCCAAGTTTCTCCAGGATTGTCTGGAACACAGCAATGTGGCTGGGATAAGCCGCCGAGATCACTACCGCACGTCCCTGTCCAACCTGGATATCAAAGCCGCAGGCCTCGCCGGTGGTCGCCGCACGCAGGATTACCTTACCGCTCGCCGACTCAAAAAACTGAGCATACTGGGTACTTACCTCGGGACGCGGGGCCAGCCAGCCCTCGGCGCACAACGAGAGGTAATAATCTTGAGAAGCCCTGCGTGATCCTGCAGGCTTCAGACCCAGTGCATCAGCGAGTACGGTTTCCCGACCACCCTCCATATCGAACAACGGCACCTCGCCGTACAGCAGCACCTTGCCGCCCGCTTGCAGATACTGCACCAGTTTGCGCTGGAGCATTCCATCCATATATTTTGCCGAGGGCAAGACCAGCAATGGAGTAGTCTGGGGATCAAACTGCCGATTCTGGATATCCAGTGCGCCAAAACGATAGCCAGCAAGGAGCATAGACCTGCCCAATGCCTCCCATGCTTGCTTACCACGACCAGCTTCAAGATCCTTTACAATTTCGTTCACCCTGGCACTCGCTGGATAGTGGTATTCGGTCATGTAGTAGTCAGGGATGAAGGCGAAAGCCAACGCATCATGCTCCTCGTGCATACTTGCAAGCTTGTCAGCCACAGCAGAGATCGCCTTGTTGACATTTGCCAGCGGCCAGTACGAATAGCTGAGTTGGCCTTCAGGGTTCACCGGAGCCGCAAAGCCGTGACGCTCGCCGGTAAAGGCAATACGATTGTTGCCATCATTAACAGCCTCTGAGAGCAGGGAATTAGTGCCTCCAGAGAAAAGGTAGTAGTTGAGTAAGCGGTTCCCCTGAGCGATACACATACGAGCCTTAAAACTTACAGCCGCAGGATCATGTCGAACACTGTTGC
Source organism: Dictyobacter vulcani (assembly GCF_008974265.1). GTDB lineage: Bacteria > Chloroflexota > Ktedonobacteria > Ktedonobacterales > Ktedonobacteraceae > Dictyobacter > Dictyobacter vulcani. The sequence continues at coordinate 350,936 of NZ_BKZW01000003.1, read as the reverse complement.
TATCCATATAATCACCACTGCCGCACTCGAATTCCACCGAAGCTAACGGCTGCTCAGGCCTGTTGCTAGCAGCCATAAACGCGTTCATCAGGTAGAGATCCTGGAAATTCCCGATCTGCAGATCACCAAGATAGTGATCCGAACCAGAGATATATCCCGCATCCTGCGTATACGCCTCATAAAGCTGACTGATACCGATTGGATACGTGTGACCCCGGCCTGCATCGGTGCCATGAATATTAATAATAAACGGCACATGAGTAACCCCGAACTCTTCAGCGTAGTTGCGCAGAATAGCAATATAGCGCGCAAAACGCTCCCGCATATAATAGCCAAGGTCGTGCAGCAGTTCGGCAGCGTATTCCTCTCCTGGGGAACGTAATCCTGCCACGCGTGCCTGAGCATCATCAAGTCCGAAAGGATAGCGCGTCTGCAGCGTTTGGGAATCATAATGCCGCTGCAGCCAGCCAGCAAAGTCGGCCAGCAAATAGTCGCTGAGGTCGGGACTGTTACTGACCCAGGAAAGCATTCCGACTTCGTTATCGAGTTGCACCGCGATGATGTTACCACCGTTGTCATGCAGACGAGGGGCTATCACCCGCATGACATGGCTATACCATTGATGGGCTTCCCGCAAAAAAGCCGGAGCCAGATAGTCAACCGTACGCGTAGGTATCGGTCGTCCGTCCCAACCAGCCGCGACAATTTCCGGATGCTTGCTATAAATCCAGTGGGGGAGTCCTTCGTTTTTCATCTCGGCCATGATGAAAGGTCCGGGACGCACGATGAAATACAGACCATTCTGTTTGCACAGATCGATAAATCCACCCAGGTCCAATTCCGAGCGGGTCTTCCCTTCCAGATCAACCTGACCGGAAGATGGCTCGTGGCACAACCAGGGCACATAGGAAGCAACAGCGTTACAACCAGCATCCTTCAACTTATCGATGCGATCTTGCCATTCCTCACGTCTGAGGCGGAAATAATGGATCTCGCCTGCGAGAATGATGCAAGCCTTGCCATCTATCAGAATCTGCCTGTCTTTGATCTCAATCAACAGCTGCCTCCTTGAACCCTTTGATGAAATAAGTCTTTATCTCGCCTGTGTATTCACCACTGAATATTCGCTACGAATAGTTGAGTTTGACATATCTCATCAAGTGATGGTAATCTATTTTCAATGAAAAAAGTATAGCCGGGGGTCTGTAGAAATGTCAAGCAGTAAGGCAAACAGTCAAAGTGGACTGGTTCGCACCGGCAACCGCGACTTCATGAAGGAGATTAATCTAAGCATTGTGATTAATCTCATCAGGAGTCGGGGGCCATTATCACGCACCGATATCGCTCATAGTTCCGGTCTCAGCCAGGGAGCTGTGTCAGGTCTGACTGGCGAATTACTTGCCACAGACTTTATCCGCGAGATAGGCGGAGGCCAATCCAAGGGCGGCCGTTCCCCGGTGCTTCTCATCATTAATCCTCTTGCAGGCTTTGTTGTGGGCGTCAAGCTCACCGAGCAATCAATAGTCGCCGTGCTTACCGATATGGAAGCAGCGATTGTGCATTGCACGACTACGCTGGCAACCAGCTTGCGAGATCCTCAAACCGCCATCGAGACGATTATACAGACGGTAGAAACGACGATTGAAGAGTCAGACGTGCCCAGATCAAAGGTGATCGGCGTCGGTATCGGTCTGGCTGGAATGATTGATAGCCAGGAATCCGTCTGTTGCTATTCACCAATCCTTGGCTGGCGGCAAGTACAACTAGCTCAACCGATCGAACAGCGCTTGCAGTTGCCCGTGTATATCGAAAATGACGTCAACGCCCTGACGATCGCCGAGCATTGGTTTGGTGAGGGTCGTGGCCTGCCACATTTTCTGGTCGCCACTATCGGGCGCGGTATCGGCATGGGGATTGTAGCTAACGGCCAGATCGACCGTGGAGCCATGGGCGGCGCGGGCGAATTTGGGCACATCACCATGCAACCGGGCGGACCTCAATGCGGCTGCGGAAAAGCTGGCTGTCTTGAGGCTCTGGCTGCCGATCAGGCGGTCGTCCGGATGGCCTGTGAGGCGCTGGCTGCTGGTAAACAAACTTCCATGCAGTGGGCGGCTCAAGATCCCAGCCAGTTAACCTTCGATCATGTTGCTCGGGCTGCCAGTGAGGGCGATACCGTGGCTCTGGCGATCTTAAATGAAGCTGGTCGCTGGTTAGGCCTTGGCCTTTCTTATCTCGTCAATCTGCTTAATCCGCAGCTCATAGTGCTATCCGGTGAGGGAACGCGAACCGGCGATGCTCGCCTGGAGGCCGCCAGCCAGATGATGAAACAACATATTTTCGACCAACTGGACAAAGGCCTCGAACTGATAGTTAAACCACTGGATGAGGAGGCCTGGGCCAGGGGTGCCGCGTGCGTGGTGTTAAGCGAAGTATTCAAACATCCAATCAACCGCGACACCCGTGCAGGTCTGCTGGGGGTCGTTTAACCTGGAGAGTGCCTGGTAGTCTGCCAGACATCATGTGCTGGGGAGGTGGGGATGCTAGCGAGCATGCCGGGGGCATGATCAAGCGGCGAGCCCCTTGACGGGGGGCTCGGAGGCTGTGCCCCCGGCATCTCCCCCCATCCCGCCCGCGTAGCGGGCACACAACCCATCACACGATGTTTGACAATGTACTAGTCTACCGGCTGACAGGTCAGCAGTGCTAACACGGCAAGCCAGCCAGGAAGAAAGAATACAGGAAAGGGGGTGAGGCTCAGGACACACTACTTACAGTTAAAGATGCGATATTTTCAATTTTAGGAAGAGCAAGCATCTAGATATCCTTATAAATCGTACATACATTATTGAGTATAGCTCGATGTCGAAAGAGCTCAAATTAGTTCAAGGTAAAGGTAAACGTGATGGACAGACAACGCCGTTTATTTTCCCTCACATCTCTACTGCTGCTGCTGTTAGTAATTGTCTCAGCGTGCGGAAATTCTCAAAATCAGGGAAATGCCAAGCAGCCCGCGGGCGGTAACGGTATGATCGAGACCCTTAATGGTGGCGCCTTCGGTGGCGGCTCCAATCCACAGGTCAACTACAATCCTTTTTCGGCCACTGCATTAATACCTATCAATGCAGGCTATGTCTATGAGCCCCTCATGGTTGAGGACACTTACTCCTGCCATGTAAACCCCTGGCTGGCCACTGACTATAAGTGGCAGGATGCAAAGACGCTCGTTTTCACTCTCCGTGATGGTGTGAAGTGGAATGATGGTCAGGCTTTTAGCGCCGATGACGTCGTCTTTACCATGAATCTGATCCATAAGTTCCCTGCCCTCGACACCAACGGACTCTGGACCAGCCTGAATACAGTCACAGCCCAGGGCAATCAGGTTACCCTCAAATTCAAAACACCCTCTGTGGCAATGTTTGAGAAAGTTATTAAGCAGGATATCGTTTCCAAACACGTCTGGGAAAAAGTCAGTGATCCAGTAAAGTACACCGACGAAAAACCAATCGGAACCGGACCATTCCAGGTTGAGAGCTTTAACCAGGAACAGCTGGTACTCAAACGCAATCCGAGCTACTGGCAGGCCGATAAGATCAAGGTCGCACATCTGGTCTTCTCTAAGGAAGAGGTTAATCAAGTTGAAGACCTCAAACTGGTACGCGGCGGGTATGACTGGAACGCCATATTCATGCCTGACATCCAGAAAGCCTATGTAGCCCGAGATCCAAACAATAATCACTACTGGTTCCCGGCTGGCGGCGAAATCTCGCTCGGTATGAACCTGACCAAGGCGCCTTACAACGATCCTGAATTCCGCCATGCGATGGCATATGCGATTAATCGCGATCAAATCTCCCAGAAGGCCGAGTTCGGCTATGTTAAATCCGCCAGTCAGAGTGGTCTGTCGGTCCCAGGTCAGGAAAGTTTCCTGCCCAGTAACATGCCCAACAAAGGTATCTTCACCTACGATCAAAAGCAGGCCCTGGATATCCTTACAAAAGCTGGCTACAAAAAGGATAGCAGTGGCAAGATCCTGGGCAAAGATGGTAAGCCCATTAATATCACTTTCCTGGTACAGAACGGCTGGACTGACTGGATTCAGGCTGCTCAGATCGTTCAGAGTAACCTCAGCGCCATGGGCTTTACGGTAAACGTACAGACACCTTCACCCGATATTGTTGAGTCACAACGCGCAGCCGCGAACTATGACATGATCTTTAGTGTGCATGGTGGCTCCTGTAGCATGTACGAGAATTACGAGTATCTCGATAGCCGCTCACTCCCAACTGTGAACTATATTCACTATAAGAATCCAGCAGCCGATAAGTTGCGCGATCAACTCCAGCAGGCTGTAACTCCTGATGAGCAGAAAAAGGTTGTGGCTCAACTGGCCCAGTTAAGCTACGAGCAATTCCCCGATGTCCCGCTGTGGTATGGAGCAAACTGGTTCGAGTTCAGTACAAGGAAGGCTGTTGGCTGGCCCGATTCCAACAATCCATACTGTAAACCTGCTGACACGCTGCTTATGCTGACCCATTTAAGACAAAACACGAATAGCCAACCCGGCAAGTAGTGGTCTGAGGGGTGCGCGCATCCGTGCGCATCCCTCTCTGATATTCAGTCCATGTGCGACTGGATTGTAGATTGTCTTACGGCGTGATAACCCATATCACGCCACCCTATTGGGAGGAGGGAACCCACAATGCGCTACTTTATTCGGCGCTTCCTGTTTTTTCTGCTGACATTGTGGACAGCAGTCACCTTGAATTTTATTATTCCACGCCTGGAGCCCGGGGATCCCGCCGAAGATATTGTGCGGCGCCTCGCCGGCCAGAATAAGCCCATCGATCCGGCTCAGTTGCACGCGATCCGCTTGATGCTGGGCATACCGGGCGGCAACATCTTTCAGCAGTATATAGACTATTTGAATCTGTTGTTTCACGGACAGTTTGGTGTCTCTTATACCTATTTTCCGTATCCAGTAACCACACTGATCGGTCAATCTATCATGTGGACCGTGGGACTGGTGCTCACCACCAATATTATTGGCTTTATCGCTGGCAATCTTCTGGGTGCCTTCGCAGCCTGGAAGCGGAATAGTATTTTCGATTCCTTTGTCAGCGTTGGACTGAGCTTTGTTGGTACGCTGCCCTATATGTGGATCGCACTGGTGTTGCTCTTTATCTTTGCCTTCCAACTCCAGTTGTTACCGATGGGTGGTGGTTTCAGCGAGACCTCCACACGGCAAATGAGTTGGGGCTACACCCTGGACATCATGCAGCACGCGTTGCTGCCCGCGCTCTCGATTCTGATTACCGGACCCATCGGCTGGATTATGGGTATGCGCAATAACATGGTACAGACCCTCCGCGAGGATTATACCCGGCTGGCCATCGCCAAAGGGCTGAAACCCTGGAAGGTGGCTCTGCTCTACAGCGCCCGCAACGCGATCCTACCCAACGTTACCGGCTTTGCTATGTCACTGGGTGGCATTATGGGTGGTGTGGTATTAGTTGAATCCATCTTCAACTATCCTGGTATGGGCCGACTCTTTTTCGAGGCGGTTGGTAACCGTGATTACCCATTAATGCAGACCATCCTTCTATTCACCATTGTGGGCATGCTGCTGGCTAACCTGCTTGCGGATTTCGTGGTCGGCTTGCTCGATCCACGAGTGCGAAAGGGGAAAAACTAAATGGATACGCAAGATCACAATCTGAAAGAGCCCCTGGAACAAGAAGGACTCACAGTCACGCAAGGAGTAACCACCGCAGTTCCAGAGCCTCCAATCCTCGAACCTGAGGATGATGACGTTGTGCCCCAACAAGCGCGGGCCAAGCGTCACGTACCGGAGTGGTTCGAGGTAATATGGAGTAATCGTAAAGCACGAGTCGGACTGATTCTACTGCTCTTCTTTATTCTGGTCGCGATCTTTGCCAATGTGCTCGCGCCGTATAGTCCCACTGATATCAGTTTTGGGCCTTCTCAAATGCCTGATTCACAACACTGGCTGGGCACGACACAGGCAGGACAGGATGTGTTCTCGCAGCTTATCTACGGCACTCGTACCTCGCTGATCGTAGGAGCTCTGGGCGGAGGGCTAGCCACGATCATCGCTCTGGTGATTGGTATGGTGGCTGGCTATATGGGTGGGATCGTGGATGAGATTCTCTCGTTCTTCATTAATCTCGGTCTGGTAGTTCCCGCACTACCATTAATGGTCACAGTAGCCGCCTATTCGCCGGTAAAGGGACCAACTATTATCATTCTGGTCATCGGCTTAACAGGCTGGGCCTGGGGCGCGCGCTTCAAACGCTCACAGGTACTGACATTACGCGTGCGTGACTACATCACCTCTGCTCAGTTCGCTGGAGACGGCACTTTACGGATAGTATTCCGCGAAATTCTGCCGAATATGTTGTCGCTAACCGTCCTCAGTTACATCAGCGCAGCCATTGGTGCCATCGGTGCCGAGGCCGGTCTGGAATTTCTGGGTGTCGGCGACCCAAGCACAATCAGCTGGGGCATGATGCTGTACTGGGCCAACAATGGTGGAGCAATGATCACCGGTCAGTGGGCCTGGCTGGTAGCTCCTGGTCTGGCACTGGCCGCGATCACCAGTTGCTTGATGCTGATTAACTTCGGCGTTGACGCACTGAGTAATCCACAACTACGAGAGGAGTAGCACCATGGCTCTGCTTGAAGTCGAGAATCTTGACGTAACTTATGCCACAAAGCAGCGCCCGCCCCTATTCGCGGTGCGCAACGTCAACTTTGAGCTCAATGCTGGAGAATTTGTCGGGCTGGTCGGCGAGTCTGGCAGTGGCAAGTCCACGCTGGGCAACGCCATCCTGAAATTGCTGCTCCCGCCTGGACGCATCACCGCTGGAAGCGTGCGCTTTGAAGGCAAAGAATTGACAACCCTACCCGACGAAGAATTACGCCAGATGCGCTGGCGCGACTTCTCTACGGTATTCCAGAGCAGTATGAACTCCTTGAATCCTGTCACCAGGATCGAGGCGCAGTTCCAGGATGTGATGGCGGAGAAGTCCGACCTGAGCAACTCACAGATCCATGACCGGATCGGTGAGCTGCTACAGATGGTCAAGATAGATCCTTCTTTCATGCGCTATTATCCACATGAATTATCGGGTGGCATGAAACAACGAGTAGCGCTGGCATTGGCCCTGGCACTGAAACCCAAGCTGGTCATCCTTGACGAGCCCACAACCGGCCTGGATGTGCTGGTGCAAAAAGAGATCATGCACAACTTGCGCACCTTGCAGCGCGAGCAAGGTTTCGCTGTCCTGCTGATCAGCCACGACCTGGGCACGGTACTGGAAGTATCCGACCGGGTGCTGGTCATGTATGCAGGAGAAATGGTTGAGGATGCGCCAACCCATGGCATGCTCAAGCATCCCATCCATCCCTATACCCACGGTCTGCTCGGCTCCTATGCTGATCCAGCGGCCGAAGAGGTCGAGATCAGCTACATTCCAGGTCGGCCACCCGACCTGACACGGGTCCCTAAAGCCTGCCCCTATGCACCCCGCTGTCCTGAGGCAATCCCGCTCTGCCGGCAAGCCAAGCCCCAGTTACTACCAATGTGGGACGGCAAGGCCGCCTGCCATGTTGCCCAGATGCAATGGAATGATGAACAGCATAATCACACCAGGCATTCAGAAGAAGGACCGAAATTGCTCGATGCAGCGTTCTCTGAAGCAACATCGCATAAGGCCATGAAGCTGGAAGGCGAAGAGGTCCTGCGGGTCGAAAATGTGAGCAAGACCTACCAGCGCAGAGCAGGTTTCAAAACGACATCCATGAACGCAGTCAACGATGTCTCATTCAATCTGCGGTCAGGAAAAGTGACTGGATTAGTGGGCCAGAGTGGTAGTGGCAAAACAACAATTGCCCGTATGATTACGGGCACCGAATATCCAACCAGTGGAGCCATATGGTTTGGCGAAACCCGCGTGGACAAGCTCAAAGGACGCGGTATTCACAACTATCGGAAACACGTGCAGTATGTTTTCCAGGATCCGTTTTCGGCCCTGAATCCGGTTCATACTATCCAGTATCTGTTGATGCGCCCCTTAATGAACTATGGCAAACTCAATGCAGCGCAGGCCCGCCAGAAGGTACGCGAGTTGCTGGAGACCGTCGGACTAACTCCCGCCGAGCAGTTCGAGACCAAGATGGCCCATCAATTGTCAGGTGGACAGCGCCAGCGCGTGGTTGTGGCCCGCGCACTGGCTCCTGATCCGGATATCATCATAGCCGACGAGCCAATCTCGATGCTGGATGTGTCGATCCGCGCTGAGATCCTGCAACTACTCGACAAACTGGTGCGTGAACGCAAGATTGCTATGCTCTATATCACCCATGACCTGCTGAGTGCCCGTCTCCTCTCGGACGAGATACTGGTACTCAATCAAGGACATGTGGTGGAACAGGGAGCAGCCAAAACAGTAATTCGCCAACCTACAAACGAGTACACACAGTTGCTGCTTGAGGCAATACCCAGGCTCGAACGTCCAGATCACGTTCGGGCAAGTTATGTTCCGACTGCTGAGCCAACCAAAGTGCAAGTAGATGCGTCACCCGTATCCGAGGAATAAGATCACCGAAGATTTAAGAATAACGATATAAAAAAAGAGCCAGGTTGCTTTGCAGCAATCTGGCTCTCAACATACATTGAAAATGTATTCTTTTGGGTCCGCTGGCTTACGCGCTCACTACCTCTTCGGCGTGAACAACGATCTTGCCATCTTCGACCACTAAGCGTGCCTGCTGACCACTGGCCATGGTTCCATCCAGGATGGCGTCGGCCAGGGCATCATCGACGTAGCTCTGGATGGCACGGCGTAATGGACGTGCTCCATACTCTTCGTCGAAGCCCACTTCCAGCAGGAAGTCACGGACGATATCATCAACACTCAAGGTAATATTCTGCTCCTGCAAGCGCTGTCGCACCTGATCGAGCATCAGGTCAACAATCTGGTACAGATTCTCACGATCCAGCGTGTGGAAAACCACAATCTGGTCGATACGGTTGATGAACTCCGGCCGGAACGCCTGCTTCAAGCCTTCCATCGCCTTGGAGCGCATCACCTCATGCTGCTCATCTCTGGCATCATCACCCTTGCGATTATTAAAACCCATGTTGACGGCACGTTTGAGATCGGCGCTACCAGCATTACTGGTCATGATCACCACGGTATTCTTAAAGTCTACCGTGCGTCCCTGACCATCGGTCAGACGACCATCATCCAGGATCTGCAACAGGGAGTTGAAGACTTCAGGATGAGCCTTCTCGACCTCGTCCAGCAGGATCACGCTATAGGGTCGGCGGCGTACCTGCTCGGTGAGCTGTCCACCATCATCATGACCGACATAGCCCGGAGGGCTCCCGAACAGACGTGAGACGGTATGTGGCTCCATGTATTCCGACATATCCATACGGATCAGATGGTCCTCACCTCCGAAAAGTTCGGCGGAGAGTGCTTTCGCTAGTTCGGTCTTACCAACACCGGTCGGTCCCAGGAACAGGAAGGAACCAATCGGACGTTTGGGATCTTTCAGTCCGGCACGTGAGCGGCGGATCGATTTTGCCACCGCCGTAATCGCCTCATCCTGACCAACGACACGCTGGCGTAGATCAGTTTCCAGCGACAACAGGTTCGTACGCTCACTGTCCAGCATCTGTGTCACGGGCACACCGGTCCACAACTCAACAACCTGCGCGATCTGCTCAGGCGTCACCAGCAAGGAGACGCTGGCGTCACCGCTCTTACGAGCTCGCTCCAGTTTGCGCATCACGACCAGTTCTTGTTGACGCAAGCTGGCAGCCTGCTCATAGTCCTCAGCTTCAGCCGCCGCCTCTTTTTGTTCCTGTACATGCGCCAGCTCTTTTTCCAGCGCGGTCGGACTGACCAGGCCTTTTTCGTCAGCTTCCAACACCATGGCGGAACCAGCCTCATCCATCACATCGATGGCTTTATCCGGCAGGAAACGATCATTGATATAACGATCAGAGAGCTTGACCGCGGCTTCGATGGCTTCATCGGTAATGCTGACCCCATGATGGTCCTCATAATGTGGACGCAACAGGTGCAACATCTGGATGGCTTCTTCCACCGAAGGCTCATCTACTTTCACCGGCTGGAAGCGGCGCTCCAGCGCGGCATCTTTCTCGATATGTTTGCGATACTCATCCAGCGTGGTGGCACCGATACAGCGCAGTTCGCCACGGGCCAGGGCTGGCTTGATCATATCCGCGGCACCCACGGAACCTTCAGCAGCACCGGCTCCTACAACGCTATGGAGTTCGTCGATAAAGACGATGGTATCGGGCGCGTCGCGCAACTCTTCCAGAATAGATTTGATGCGCTGCTCAAACTGACCACGGAACATCGCTCCGGCGATCATACCACCGATATTCAGCGAAACAATACGTTTATTGCGTAACGTGGCTGGCACATCACCACTCTGAATTTTACGGGCCAGGCCCTCAACAATGGCGGTTTTACCCACGCCCGGCTCACCGATCAGGACCGGATTATTTTTCTGGCGACGGCCCAGAATGGTGATCATACGGCGCAACTCACGTTCCGGCCAGCAGCTGGATCGTCAGTCTCATGATTGCTGATCTAATTTGCGGCTGCTTCATCGGTCAGTCGCGACCATACTGATCAAGGGTGGGCGTCTTACTGTGCTTGTTTTGTTTTTCAGCGGTAGCTGTATTGACTCCACCGGCACGAGCGGCCGAGGCGAAAGATTTATCATTATTCGCAGCAAAACCAAAGGGAGCACCGGCGAAATCAGAATCACCGAGACCGCCCGTCTGGTTCAACTCACTCATTAATTCTTCTACGCAGCTCTGGCAAAGGAAATGGGATTCACGTTTTCCATTCACCATTGCTTCAACGCGAACCTGGGCAGGATTTTTCTGACAGCGTTCACACTTCATGAAATTATATGCTCCTCACTTTTATATTTGCGGCGGAAATCTCGATTTTGGGATCTCCACGAGATTATGTAACAGGCAATGAATAAAGAGTAGGGCTGATTTCTTAGCCCTCACACCAGATTTTTCTATTGCTTATTCATTTATTTATAACTATTGACATAAAAGGTTTATTCCCATTTTTAGCACTCTTATAATAAGATTGCCAGTTGGTTATGATAACAGCCGGCTTCAAACAATTATTCCATTTTTGAATGAGTTCATGGCATATTTAATTTTATTGGGCTACGACCTCCCGCCTGTGGCGCTCGCTTGTGTTTGTGTAGGAAAAAGTTGTCCATGGAGTTAGTTCGCGAGCCACTTTCTATGTTGTACGCACAAATATGAAATCTGGATGTAGTGCTAACCCAAACGGCTGCAAATAGCAACGAACGAGAAAGCAGATGCAACTTTCTCGTTCGCCTTAAACTACAAGGATATTTTTAATGGCTGAGTCAGATTACGCCAGGACAGACGCTGCTGCCTGCACGATAATCTTGCCATCAACCATGGTCAACTGAGCCTGCTTGCCACTGGCAATGGTTCCATCCAGGATGGCGTCGGCCAAAGCATCATCGACGTAGCTCTGGATAGCACGGCGCAGTGGACGTGCTCCATACTCTTCGTCGAAGCCGACTTCCAGTAAGAAGTCGCGCACCTCGTCATTGACGAGCAGTTCGATCTGTTGCTCCTGCAAGCGCTGCCGCACCTGATCGAGCATCAGGTCAACGATCTGATACAGATTCTCACGATCCAGCGTGTGGAAAACCACAATCTGGTCGATACGGTTGATGAACTCCGGTCGGAACGCTTGCTTCAAGCCAGCCATAGCCTTGGAGCGCATCACCTCGTGCTGCTCAATTTTAGCTTCCTCGCCCTTACGAGTATTGAAGCCCATGTTGACCGCACGCTTGAGATCGGCGCTACCAGCATTACTGGTCATGATCACCACGGTATTCTTGAAGTCCACCGTACGTCCCTGACCATCGGTCAGACGACCATCGTCCAGGATCTGCAACAGGGAGTTGAAGACTTCAGGATGTGCCTTCTCAATCTCGTCCAGCAGGATCACGCTATAGGGTCGGCGGCGCACCTGCTCGGTGAGCTGTCCACCATCATCATGACCGACATAGCCCGGAGGGCTCCCAAACAGACGTGAGACGGTATGTGGCTCCATATATTCCGACATATCCAGCCGGATCATGTGCTCCTCACCACCGAAAAGTTCGGCGGAGAGAGCCTTCGCCAGTTCGGTCTTACCAACACCGGTTGGTCCCAGGAACAGGAAGGACCCGATCGGGCGTTTGGGATCTTTCAGTCCGGCACGTGAGCGGCGGATCGATTTTGCCACGGCCTTGATCGCCTCGTCCTGACCAATCACACGCTGGCGTAGATCAGTTTCCAGGGTCAAGAGATTCTTGCGCTCACTATCCAGCATCTGTGTCACAGGTACACCGGTCCACAGCTCAACCACCTGCGCGATCTGCTCAGGAGTGACCAGTAAGGAGAACGTTGTCTCCGACTCAGAGCGAGCCTTTGTGAGCTTCTCCAGCGTCAACAACTCCTGCTGACGTAGTTTAGCCGCCTGCTCATAATCCTCAGCCTCAGCCGCCGCCTCTTTCTGTTCCTGCAGTTCCGCCAACTCTTTTTCCAGTGCGGATGGGCTGGCCAGACCTTTTTCGTTGGCCTCCATGACCATAGCGGAACCGGCCTCATCCATCACGTCGATGGCTTTGTCGGGCAAGAAACGATCACTGATATAGCGATCAGAGAGCTTGACTGCAGCTTCGATAGCTTCATCGGTAATGCTGACCCCATGGTGCTCTTCATAATGCGGACGCAACAGGCGCAACATCTGGATCGCCTCGTCTACCGAAGGCTCATCCACTTTCACCGGCTGGAAGCGACGCTCCAGTGCGGCATCTTTCTCGATATGTTTGCGATACTCATCCAGCGTGGTGGCACCGATACAGCGCAGTTCGCCACGGGCCAGGGCTGGCTTGATCATATCCGCAGCGCCCACCGAGCCTTCTGAAGCACCAGCGCCCACGACGGTATGTAACTCGTCGATAAAGACGATGATCTCAGGAGCATTGCGCAACTCTTCCAGAATGGCTTTGATACGTTGCTCAAACTGACCACGGAAAGAGGCACCGGCAACCATGTTACCCATGTTCAACGAGATAATCCGTTTCCCACGTAGATTAGCCGGCACATCGCCGCTATGAATTTTGCGGGCCAGGCCCTCAACGATGGCGGTTTTACCCACGCCCGGCTCACCAATCAGGACCGGATTGTTTTTCTGGCGACGACCCAGAATGGTGATCATACGGCGCAACTCACGTTCCCGGCCGGCAGCTGGATCTAATTTGCCAGCGGCTGCCTCACCGGTCAGGTCACGACCATATTTATCCAGAGTAGGCGTTTTGCTTTGCGTCTCCTGACGCTCAGCGGTCGCAGTATTCACACTATTAGCGCGTGCAGCAGCAGCAGAAGAAGTATTGTTACCATTGGTATTAAAACCAAAGGAGCACCCGAAGTCTCGGGACCATCAAAACTATCAGCCTGCTCCATTAGACGCATCAGTTCATCAACACAGGACTGACAGAGGAAATGGGATTCACGGCGTCCCTCTACCATCTGATCAACGCGGACCTGGGCGGAATTCTTTTGACAGCGTTCACATTTCATAATTTACGTATGCTCCTGCTTCTTTATTCTATAAAAAGAGAATCAACTTCTTGCCGACTCCCCGGTGGAGGTTCTTGTTGTTTTCGCTTTTAGCTTCACTAGCAAATCCTGTCAACTTTCTGGCAGTCTCACTAATTGATTGCTAATTCATTTATAATAACGATGATCGCGACCTTTTTATTCCCACTTTTAGCATTCTCTTTGCGAGATTGCTAATCACCTATAATAACACGTTCCTGAATACACTTATTCCCATATTTAGCAATTCCAATCGTCGAGTGCTAAACCGGTAATCACAGACACAGAACAACAGCATTGACGGTCAAAAATTGCAGCGGATGAGCCAGCACGTGCGTGTATAAAAGAATGTGGTGTATAGTAGTAACAGACAGGGAATGCTGATGATTTCCCTTGTAGCGAGAAAGGAACAGCTTTTGAGTACACACGACTTAGGAAGACATGTGGTGGAACTCCACGAAGAAGGGATGCTCGCAATCACAGGTGAAGGGGTACGTATCACCTTCGCACCTCACGAGGCCCTCGATTTTCTGCATTGGCTCAACCAGCATAAAAGAACATTAGAAAAAATCGCCAGAAGCCATGTTGATTACGAAGTTCCCGACATACTACGGGAAGAGACCAGTGCCCCACTCACCGAGAGTGCTGACGATCGAGAACTCCCTGTAGATGAGCCGTAATCTATTAGGAAGGCGCATCTTCCAGCGGTTATTTCTCCAGGCTAAAAGATTGCCAATGGGTTACAATAAGAGAGAATTACGTTAACGGAGAGAGATTTTTCTCTCTCGTTCTCTATCTTTCTACTTTTATAGTTAGATATAGATAGACAAATGCGCACCCATAAATTCATAGTCAAGGAGAATTGGCACGATGCCCATAGACCAACCCAACAGCACACGCCGTCTTTCGGTTTCTACCTGGAGCTTGCACCGCACGCTGGGAGACTACGCCGTCTACGGTCCTGACACAAAAGAACCATCCTCATTAAACAATACAGATAAACATGGACAACTGACACTTTTAGAATTACCGGCACGGCTGGCGGCCTTTGGTATTTCAACCCTGGAGATCTGCCATTTTCATCTCCCCAGCTTAGATGCAGGCTATCTCAAAGAATTGCGCTCTACCTTGCAACATGAGCGGGTGGAACTCTTCTCACTCTTGATCGATGAAGGCGATATTACGCATCCCACCAATGGTGATCGCGATCAGGACTGGATACGTTCCTGGCTAGAAGTTGCGGGTCAGTTAGGGGCAAAGCGCTCCCGCGTCATTGCCGGAAAAACCTCTCCGACCGGAGCCAATCTACAAAATAGCATCCACCGACTACGCCAGCTGGCTGATTATGCAGAAGAACAGGGCGTACGCCTCATGACGGAGAACTGGTTCAGCCTGCTATCGCAGCCAGTAGCCGTCCGCACCGTATTTGAACAACTCAATGAACGCATCGGACTCTGCTTCGACTTTGGCAACTGGTCTGGCCCCACCAAATATGAAGCCCTGACCTCAATCGCGCCCTATGCCGAGTCCTGCCATACGAAAGCTCACTTCTCGGACAATGACGAGATCGATAAAGATGATTACATTCGCTGCCTTGAAATCACACGCGCCGCAAACTTCTCAGGTCCCTACACATTAATTTATGACGGCCCCAATCCAGATGAATGGGATGGCCTGCAGCGAGAAAAAGAGATCGTGGCACCCTATATCCAGGCATAGCCGCATATCCGTATAAAGTATATATTGCCAGCAAGCTAGCTGAGACAACCGCTTACCTGATTTGTGGGAAGGGAGCGTCTTCTTGCTGATGTCCACATCTCAGCATTGCTCACACCTGCCAGCTATCCCAACCAGCGCAGAGCAAGCATTGCGACGATAGTACAACCTATTGCAGAGAGAGAGAAAGATTCATCGTATGAATACGACCGAAACACCAGACACGATATTAGCAGCAGGAACGCCTGCACCAGATTTCACCTTGCCAGCCGGACCCGGCAAAAAAGTGTCGCTACACGACTTCCGCGGTCAACCCGTGGTCCTGGTCTTTTATCCAGCCGACTGGAGTCCTGTCTGTGGAGATCAGGTAGCTTTATATAATGAGATCCTGCCCGAGTTTCAGAACTTTAATGCGCAGCTACTGGGTATTTCTGTAGACAGCCTCTGGTGCCACAAAGCTTTTACCGAACACAAAAACCTGCAATTCCCCTTGCTGGCAGACTTTGAACCCAAGGGTCAGATTGCCAGACAATATGGTGCCTACCGTCAGAATGATGGGATTACCGAGCGGGCACTGTTTGTGATTGATGAGAAAGGAATGATTAGCTGGAGCTATCTCTCTTCTCCAGGGGTAAATCCCGGTGCCGATGGTATCCTTTCAGCACTTGACGAACTCGCAGGACACGAACCACACACAGACAAAATGATTGTGCCCGTTAACGCACATGACCACGCCCAGGGGCCAGCCACAGCACCCGTTACGCTGGTAGAATATGGCGATTACGAGTGTCCGGATTGCGGAGATGCTTATCCTGTGGTCAAAGAGCTACAGAAACGTCTGGGAGACAAGCTGCGCTTTGTCTATCGCAACTTCCCGTTGAACCACCAGCATCCACACGCGCAGCACGCCTCCGAAGTGGCCGAAGCCGCCGGTGACCAGGGAAAATTCTGGGAAATGCATGATCTGCTATATGAAAAACAGCAGCAACTTGAGGATGCGCAACTGCTACAGTATGCAGACCAACTCGGCCTGGATAGAGCAAAAATTCAGCAAGCACTGGATAATCATACCTATACCTCACGCATCAAAGAAGAAATCAGTAGCGGTACACGCAGCGGTGTCAATGGTACCCCGACCTTCTTCATCAATGGTCAGCGCCACAACGCAGCTTACGATGTCGAGACCCTGCTAGCTGCCATCAACAAAGCCCTTGAAGCCAAAAATTAAACAAATGTATAGGGAAGGGGTACGGGCTATGCCTTGCCCCTTCCAACGTCTAAGCTCCAGGTAACTCTTCAAACCCATTCAGCAGGCGTGTCAGCAGGTCGTATAAGGTATCTTTTTCTGTGGGCGATAGCGGCGCGAAGGATTGTGCGAGCACCTCATTGACTACTACATGACCTTTGCTCAGGAACTCCTCTCCGGCAGGCGTGAGGCGATGGCGTAGTGCTCGCCCGGGTCCGCTGACTCGATTGATCAACCCATGAGCCACCAGCCGGCCAGCCAGAGCACCAAAAGATTGATCGGTCTGAAAGGTCAGTTGCGCAAGCCGGTGTGACGAGGCATCAGGATGCTGACCAATCGCACGTAGCGCGTCCCACTGCACCAGTGTAATTCCCAACTGCAGCAGTTTTGTATCGAGCGCGCGGTGGTGACGATACTGCAAACGTTTAACGGCCTGGCCCAGATTTTCAAGTGCGACACCCATGAATGTTCTCTCTTTCTTCAATTTGCAAACATCTTTATAAATATCCTTATATACACTTGTTTATATAAACATATTGTGTTATAATCACCATACAAGCTTGTTTATATAAACTTGCTTATATAACTATAGCAGTTCTGGAGTGGATACTGCAAACGCCCTCCCTCCTTGAGGAGTCGGAGCGTGGTTCGTGTCATATCTCAGCGCTCAACAGCAAAGAAAGAAAGGATTTTTTCATGAGTATCACCGTAGTCAAACCAGGAGAAGGACGTACGATTCCTCTCGGTCCCATTCAGATGGTGGTCCAGGAGGATGGGACGCAGACACGGGAAACATTGGGCATCGCTGAATTTGACGTGCCTCCTCATACTTCTGGGCCGGCACTGCATATTCATCATGCGCATGAAGAGGGCTTTTACATCCTCGAAGGAGAACTGGAGTTTCTGACAGAGCAACAGACCGTGCGGGCCAGTCAAGGGACATTAGTGATGGTACCCATTGGATCCGTCCATACCTTCCGCAATCCGACTGACAAACCAGCTCGCTTCCTCAATACTTTTACGCCGCCATTCTATATTGGCTACTTTGAAGAAATGAGCAAACTCATTCAGACAGATGGTGCTCTCGATCCACACCAGGCTGCTGAATTGATGGCACGCTACAAAACAGAGGTTGTCTCTTCGTAAGTTATTGTTTCCCTCTTGCCTGTTTGAATAAGACACAAAGAATCAGGACTGGTTCACATTCGATATTCATATCTATAAAAGAAAGAAGAAATTTCATGAGCAATTTACCTCCACTGAACACACGAAAAGAGTCTTTCGCTGATGGTTTAACGATACGCGTTGATGAAGGTGGCAATGGCCGCCCGATGCTTGTCTTACATGGTGGTGGCGGCCCACACACCATGCTTGAACTCTCTAAAGTACTTGCCAAACGCGGGCACGTGCTCTTGCCAACCCATCCTGGATTCGCGGGCGAGCCACGTCCTGAGTGGTTTGATAGCATTGATGATCTTGCCCTCGCCTATCTTGCCCTGCTCGAACAGCTCGACCTGCATGATGTGCTGGTCATTGGCTCTTCAATGGGTGGCTGGATCGCGTCTGCCATGGCCTTGCACGATACCACACGGCGTCTTAGCGGGCTTGTGCTCGTAGATGCTGGTGGCATCCAGGTAGAGGGATATCCCATTCCTGATGTGTCCACCTTGAAACCTGATGAGCTCGCGGCCCTCAGCTACCACAATCCAGCCGCCTTCCGCATTGACCCATCGACCATCACCCCTGAACAGGCCCAGGCTCGTGCAGCCAACGTCCGAGCGCTCTATATCTATGATCAGGGACAGGGCATGGGTGATCCCAGGCTGAAGCGTCATCTCAGCCATGTAAGCATCCCGGTCCTTGTGGTATGGGGAGAGAGTGATCGTGTGATACTCCCTGAGTATGGCCGTGCCTATGCCCAGGCATTCCCGAATGCTCGCTTCGAACTCATTCCAGAAGCTGGCCACCTGCCACAGTTCGAGCAGCCTCAACGCCTGCTCAACCTCGTGTTAGAGTTCGCGAACAGCACCGGGGCAACAGTATAGGTCACCGGATCAAAATAAACACAAAAAAGGGACCACTGGAGATAATCCAGTGGTCCCGCTCTCGTCAATCAGACATTATGAGAGGATTTTAGTCGTTGGCCAGTTCAGCTACGGCTTCAACTTCAGGGGCCACAAAATCAATATGCTCGCGCTCTGCTTCTGGTACGGCGGCTTTGGCGCGTATCAGTGAAACGCAACCAGCAACCAGACACATGGCCGTAGCCACATAGAAGGCGATATGCAAACCACCCACAAATGGGGTCGACATCAGATTCGGGAAGAAACTCTTCCCCAATAAGGTGTGCCGACTGGCCTGTGGCAGGCTATGCAGGACCGCCTTTGGCAGCAATGTCTGCACTGGATTGTAGCCCAGGAAGGCGGCAAAGAGTGCAGCGACCGGTGGCAGGTGCGCGACCTTTGTCGAAATGGCGGCAGGCAAGCCAGCCTTCGTCAAACCACCAAAGAGCGCCGAGGGCAAAGCTCCAGCCAGGCCAGCCGTCACGATGCTGAAGAACATACCCATACTGATGACATTAGCGGCATTCTGGAATGTGCTACGCATACCAGAACCGGCACCGCGCTGCGAAGCAGGCACACTATTCATAATTTCAGTAGTGTTCGGAGAGGCAAACATACCTTGTCCAACACCCATCACAAACAGGATCACCGCAAACCAGACGTAGTCAAAGTTGGTGGGCAAAAAGGTCAGCAGTAAGAAGCCAATAGCCTGCAGGAACATACCAACCGATGAGAAGATGCGTGCGCCATAGCGGTCAGAGAGCCAGCCACTCACAGGACCCATAAGCACAAAGCCAATCATCAGGGGCAACATGTAGATACCAGCCCAGAGTGGGGTGTCTTCGAAATTGTAGCCATGCAGGGGCAGCCAGATACCCTGCAACCAGATGATCAGGATAAACTGTAAGCCACCACGAGCCAGACTGGCTAGTAACGCGCTAATATTTCCATAGGTAAATGTAGGGATCTTGAACAGGGAAAGCTGAAACATCGGATCAGCAACCCGCATCTCGATCCCGACAAATGTGATCAGCAGGACCGCACCAATTACCAGAGCAGCAATTACCAGCGGATTACCCCAGCCCATCGCGGAAGTGCCATATGGTTCGATACCATAGGTCATACCAATCAAGAGGATAGTCAAACCCAGGAAAAAGGTGATGTTTCCTAACCAGTCGATGCCCTGTCGTCTGGAACTGGCCTGCGAGGTCTCACGCAACTTCAGATAAGCCCAGACGGTACCGAAAATACCAAAGGGCACGCTGACCAGGAACACATAGCGCCAGCTAATCACCGAGAGGACACCACCAACGATCAAACCCAGGATCGAGCCCAGGATCGCGACCATCTGGTTAATACCCAGGGCCATACCACGCTGGTGAGCAGGAAAGGCGTCCGTCAGAATCGCGGTACTATTCGCCATCAGGAAACCTGCACCGACACCCTGTACGAGGCGGAACAAAATCATTAAAATGATTGCAGTATTACCGGAACCCGGCGTGAGGAATAATAAAATACTACCAACTGTAAAGATAGCAAAACCGAGATTATATAATTTGACCCGACCATAAATATCGCCAATACGACCAAAGGTCACTACCAGCGTTGCGGTAATAATCATAAACCCCATCAACATCCACAACAGATAGTTCGTTTCACCCGGAGCTAGAGGATCGACACCAACGCCAGTAAAAATAGCCGGCAAAGAAATCAAGACGATACTGGAATTGATGGTTGCCATCAACATGCCAAGCGTCGTATTTGATAACGCGATCCATTTATAATTAGGACCAATTGGACGTGCGGACCTGGCAACTTTCGTTTGAGACATGTTTTATCCTTTTAATTCTGACCACACTGTAATATCAGCACCACACTATATCACCGTTACTTGCAAAGCACACAAAACTTGATAAAGAAGATAGAATTTACTGGAAGAGACAACGATGCGATGCAAGCATGCACCCATGACAATCCATTGTCATTTTGCAGGTAATGGTGCCTGGCACAACATCAGGAAGAATGTATTAAAAACAGTGTTTTTAGTACACTTATAGCATACCCTTGAATGTTGATAATTTCCAATATATAATTTTATATGTAATCATAGCTCACAGGCTATAAGTGGATCACCCAGAGGACATCAGCATGGATCTGTTACAGTTACGATACTTCCAGACGGTGGCCCGGCATGAACATATGACGCGGGCCGCTGAAGAATTGATGATCGCTCAACCCTCCCTCAGCAAGATGATTGCTCATCTGGAGAAAGAGCTTGGTGTCCCACTTTTTGATCGCTATGGACGCCAGATCCGGCTCAATAAATTTGGGAAAATTTTCCTCCAAAAGGTGGATCACGCCTTCTTTGAACTCGAAGAGGGAAAACGCCAGATCCAGGATATGGCAGGTCTGGAGCATGGTCAGATCTCAATTGCCACCGTCAATGTCAACCTCCTGGCGGATATCTTAACCGGCTTTTGTAGCCTCTATCCTGATATCAGTTTTCGGCTTTATCAACAGCCCAATCTCACCATGCTCGATCACCTGGAACACGGTGAGATCGATCTGTGCCTGGCCTCACCGCCGATCCAGGAACCTGGTATCGACTGGATCTCCTTAATGACAGAAGAAATTTTCCTGGTCGTACCACAAAAACATCGGCTGGCCTCACAACAAAGTATTGAACTCAGCGAGGTAGCCGATGAAGCTTTTGTCAATCTGAAACCCGGCTATGGACTGCGGGATATTACTGATCAATATTGCCGGGAAGCTGGCTTTACACCAAAAATTATCTTTGAAGGAGATGAACCCGCCGCCATCCGTGGTCTGGTTCGCGCAGGACTCGGGCTCACCTTTACTTCGGCCGTCAGCTGGCAAACCATCTTACAACACCCGGATCCAGCCATCTCAATCCTGCGCATCGAAAAACCAATCTGCCAGCGCACCATCGGACTCGCCTGGTCCAAAGAACGCTACATCTCAACAGCCGTCCGCGAATTCCGCCAGTTTATTATCGACTATTTCGCCAGCAATGCCAGCTAATGACGGCTCGCAGCGGCAAGCGCCAAGACGTTTCACTTAGCAGCTTCGGCGACTGAGACGCCGAAGAACCGTGAGCAGGTCTCTCAGCGTAACGGCAGGTCTTGGGCCCAATATTTTTCGTTTAAGCCTTTTTCTGGACGAGATTGACGAAAGCATCTAAGCCGATCAGAGGCCCAGTGACTTCAAAGAATCAAGAAAAGCGAACAGGTAGGTTCGACCCTTTGGGTCGATTCGTGCCTGCATGATATCCGTGCTTGACCATGAGCAAGCCTCTTCACGCCTTGCTTCACCGCTTTTTCACTTGCGTGATCCTGCGGAGGTGAGGGTATCGTGGAGGCAACCGAATCGACCCAAAGGGTCGAACCTACACGTTTTACCTCTCTTGATCCTTTGAGAAGGTGTTCCTTCACCGCCATGCTATCATTTCAGCCATTCAATCCTTAAGTGAAAAGTATTAGGTCTTGGGCCTGCGACCAATCCACATCTGAGAGGTCCCTCACGCACGTGATTGTGGTGAGGCACACGCATCAAAGCGTGTGCCGCGTCTGGATGGTGCCTACTCGTACGTGAGCAGGTCGCAGGCCCAAGACCTGCCGCTACGTTGGGAGGTGGAGAGGAATGGAGAATTGATCGAATAATACTGCTGGTGCTTTCCAGGATTCTTGTGAGCGCGGGACGGTATAGTATTCGCCCAGGATTTCCTGTGGGGTGGCGGTCATTTTCAGGTATCCATGACGATCATCGCTGAAGGAATGGATGCTGACATCGGGTCGGTCTGGTAGGGCATAGGGAAATTCAATTGGTGTCGGAGGGTTTGTAATGCTGCTCAGCATTGAATGCAGATGCCAGTAACCACCCGCCCCCGCGACCAGATAGGTAATAAATTTATCGTTATACTGGCGTGTGAAGCGCTGGTAGTTGTGTACATGTGCCGTCAAAACCAGGTCAGGAATGCGGCCAGTCGTTTGCATCGCTGTATCCAGCACACCTTCCATATACTGGCTACCCGCGTGGTGGGTATCCGCTGAATAGATCGGATGGTGAGTAGCAATAATTAACGCTTTATCTTTCGGCGCTTGATCCAGTTCTTGATGGAACCAGTCAATCTGGTTAGCGTCCAGGCTACCACCTTCTGGCACATTCGTATAGAGTCCAACAAAGGTCGCAAAAGGCGTATTCAGGGTCCAGTAAACATTGGGTTGCGTCATGGTGTCGCGTGGCGCATCACCCGAAGATGGAGCAAGCTGAGCCTCGCACGCACAAAAATTCGTCACAAAAGCTTGCAGAGATGGCACAGATTGGTCAATCAAATCCCCATCATGGTTCCCGGGAATAGCAAAAATCGGCGCAGCATAATGCGAGTTCGGCTCATAAAACTGGGAATAATACTGATTCTCTTCACCATAATAATAGACCACGTCGCTCAGATGATACAAAAAGGCCGGGCGGTCCAGTGGATCCGGAGCCAGAAAGTCATTTTCCATATGCGAGATCACCAGTTGCTGGTCCGCAGGCTGCTTCACACCTCCAGTATCACCAACGGTATGAAAAATCATCTTCTGTCCGGCGATAATATTCTGCATCAGCGCGCCTGGAAGAATATCAGCTAACTCCACATGATATGGAGTCTTGCCAGTAGGCGTGGGTAAAGGGCGAAAAGGTTGGGTTGCGAACGCAAGCTGGCTACGATTAATTTGTATACTTTGAGGATCAGGCACATCAGCGCGAAAACGCCGATGAGCATGCTTATTCTTATCTACGGTATCCATATACTATAAATACCTTTCTGATAATATTATCAAAAACATTAGGATACTTTGCTTATAATGATTATAAGGTTATTTTATACAAATATCAACACACAAACAAAAATATTTCGTATTTTGTAACCTTGATTCAAATAATATCGCTTTTGATGATTAGCGGCGATAAATACGTGTTCGAGGAGGAGCAAACGAGCAGAGCAACATAGCCCAGAAGTCATAGCTGTCTGCCAATTTGTCTGCTTTCAAGCAGTATTTATGGTATAATCGCAAGAGAATTTGTCACATATAATTCAAACCTGTCTGCAACCTGAGTAGATACAACCTGTCAAGCAGACAGGTATGGCGCTTACTACAAACCTTTTCATGTATTATTTTGAGAGGTTTTATACGTAATCCAGAAACACGCTTCCAGGAAATACGTAAAGAAACTTCAATGAAAAGGGCCTAATGGCACACGCCCGCTCCGCCTGATCAGGACTATACATTTCATCCTGCATGGATTGTACGTAACGGGCGCGTTTGTGC
Source organism: Dictyobacter vulcani (assembly GCF_008974265.1). Classification (GTDB taxonomy): domain Bacteria; phylum Chloroflexota; class Ktedonobacteria; order Ktedonobacterales; family Ktedonobacteraceae; genus Dictyobacter; species Dictyobacter vulcani. The sequence goes on along the minus strand of NZ_BKZW01000003.1, from coordinate 326,864 downwards.
ATGTCGTAGACGGATACTACCAGATAGATATATACGGTAGTGTATCTCTAGAATGGCAGTGCATGTCACCAAAGTTGCCGGTAGTACGTAGTAAAGTCAAAAGAGCACAAGATATTTTGTGACAGCGTAGCCACAATTCCTCGTAGTTGTCGAGTATCCTTGCCAGGTTCAACATAATGCGATTAAAAGCAACTAACCGTGCCGTAACCGCGGCTAGCTCCTCCGTAGCTGAGTTGGTTGTTGGGTGCAATGGTCTGCAGTTTTCAATAGAGGTATGGAATGGGAAGAAAAAAGCACGCAAATGTGTTATCATATGGAAAGAAGCAATGATATACACCACTGTATGTGCATGAAAAGGCACGGTGTTGAAAACGCACTCCTAGATTTCTCCGACTACGCTCGTTCACTTATACGATCATCGTTGACGCCATGTAATCGTGGCACTCAATTTTTTTTTCAATGTCGGTCGTCTGTCATTATTAACGTGGGTAGAGAGTGCTGAAGCAGTCCATCTGGCTTGAATATCACATCTACATGTATTTATCGCAGTAATTATTCTATATAATGGAGATTCCTATGGCGACTATGCTTAAAGAACAACATAAAGAGGGGAACCATGCATCACTTCCATTCGAGATGGATGATATGCAGATTAACCCTGACTTCGACACCATCGGTGATATTCATGATCATGATATAGATAGAGAAGTGTTCCTGGAGGAGGAGGAGGATGAGGAGGAGAGTGCAACGGATCGAGAGATCCAGGCTCATCTGAAAAGCCACAGTCTACTGGTACCAGGAACAAGCGAGGTTGATGATTCGGTCGCGATGTATCTGCGTGAGATTGGACGCGCCCCTTTGCTGACCGCAGAGGAAGAAGTGCGCCTGGCTCAAGCGATTGAACGCGGCAAGCTTGAGCGCATTCGCGCAGAGCATCTGAACATCTTGCCAGATCGCCTGGTGATGCAGAAGGCTGAAGAGGCCCACCGTCACCTGATCGAAGCGAATCTACGTCTGGTCGTGAGTGTTGCAAAGAAATATACCGGACGCGGCATGTCCTTACAGGACTTGATCCAGGAAGGTAACACTGGCTTGATCGGTGCAGTCGATAAGTTCGACTATACCAAGGGCTATAAATTTAGTACCTATGCGACCTGGTGGATTCGGCAGGCGGTTAGCCGCTCGATCGCCAACCAGGCCCGCACGATTCGCCTACCAGTCCATCTGGCAGAGACGATCAATCGTATGGGCCGAGTTAGCCGCTCGCTGGTACAAGAACTGGGTCGCGAACCATCACCCCAGGAGATTGCGGATAAGATGGGCATTTCTACGGAGAAAGTGCTCGAAATTATCCATGTCAATCAGAAACCGGTCAGCCTGGAAACGCCAATTGGTGAGGATAGCGATCGCAGCCTCGGCGATTATGTTGAAGATGAGACAACGGCGACCCCAACGGAAGGTGCTGATCGCCAGTTACTCAAAGAGCAGATCAACAAGGTGCTCTCCAATTTGTCCGAGCGTGAGCGCAAGATCATCCAGATCCGTTTTGGTTTTGTGGATGGTCAGAGCCACTCGCTGGAAGAAGTTGGCAAAACATTCAACGTAACCCGTGAGCGCATTCGTCAGATCGAAGCCAAAGCGCTACGTAAACTGCGCCAGTTAAGCACCATGCACCACCTGCAAGACTACCTGGACTAAGTTCAGCGGCTACGCTTTTCTCTGTAGTCCTACAGAGCAGGTATCCATTAATGGTATTCACTGCGAATATTAAAAGCACCGTGATACTCTCTCAAGAGATACGCGGTGCTTTTTTTTATGTCCTCTCCCCACGCGAATCCTCTCTTCCTGTTACGAATTCCTGTACCTCAACGTGCAACAAACACACGAGCTGATTACCCCTATGACTATCAGAAAAAAATGACATGGTTTCTATCCAGCATAACTAACAGAACCAGTTAAAAAGCTGCGCCGAGGCGGCGTTTGGGAGGATGGAGCGATGGAGCAAGAGCGACGACGTATCCTCGTCCAGGGCATTGTGCAAGGTGTAGGCTTTCGTCCGTTTGTGTATGCTTTAGCTACGCGCTGGCAATTGGGTGGTTTTGTGCTCAATAATAGCCAGGGGGTAGTCATTGAGATCGAAGGTTCCTCTGAGAGAGTGCACTGTTTCCAGGTAGCGCTACAGACAGACTTGCCCCCCTCGCCCATATCGACACCCTGCAATGCAGCCAGGTCGCCATTAAACATGAGAAGTCTTTTATGATTGTTGAAAGCCAGCACCAGGCTGAACGACACACATTGATCTCTCCTGACTGCACAATCTGTAAAGACTGCTTGCTGGAGCTTTTTGATCCGCAGGATCGGCGCTATCATTATCCTTTTATCAATTGCACCAATTGTGGGCCACGCTTTACAATTATTCAGGATATCCCCTATGATCGCGCCAATACGACCATGGCAAGCTTCCAGATGTGTCCGGATTGCCAGCAGGAATACAGAGATCCATCTAATCGGCGCTTCCATGCACAACCAGATGCCTGCGCCCGGTGTGGGCCACAGGTAAGCTTCAGCACACATCCCGCTATTCTACGTCAAAGCTCAACCACTGATTCTATTGAACAGGCAGCGGCCCAACTGGCTCAGGGAGCGGTACTGGCACTTAAAGGCCTGGGAGGATATCATCTGGCCTGTAATGCATTGGATGAAGGGGCAGTGCAACGGTTGCGTCAGCGTAAGCAGCGCGAGGCTAAACCCTTTGCGTTGATGGTAGCGACCCTGGAAGTAGCGCAACAATTCTGTCAGATCTCAGCTGAGGAAGCGACACTACTGCAATCTCATCGTCGTCCTATCGTGCTGCTGCGTCAATATCCAGAAGCTCAGGTAGCGCCCGGCGTGGCACCCGGTCATCAGACGCTAGGGATCATGCTCCCCTATACACCATTACACTATGTGCTGTTTGAGAAATGCCGCCGTCTGTTTGATGCCAGACAACCGGTAATATTAGTGATGACCAGCGGCAATCGCAGCGACGAACCGATTGCCTACCAGGATGAGGATGCAAGAGAACGGCTGGGGCCAATTAGTGATGGCATGTTAGCTCATAATCGGGAGATTTTTATTCGCTGTGATGATTCTATCGTGCGGCAGACCACCGCAGGTCCACAAATCCTGCGGCGCTCACGCGGCTATGTGCCCGAGCCTTTAAACTTGCCCTGGTCCATATCCACACCTATTCTGGCCTGTGGAGCCCAATTAAAAAATACGTTCTGTCTGGCTAAAGAGCGTCAGGCTTTTGTCAGTCACCACATCGGTGATCTGGAAAATCTTGAAACGTTGCTGGCCTTTAAAGCTGGCATTGCCCATTTTCAGCGGATCTTTGATATTACTCCTCAGGTCGTGGTCCATGATCTACATCCAGATTATCTCTCAACACACTATGCGCTTGAACTCGATCTGCCACTGATCGGCGTGCAGCACCATCACGCCCATATCGCCAGTGTGATGATTGAACATGGTCTGACCGAACCAGTCATTGGCGTTGCCGCCGACGGCTCCGGCTATGGTCCTGATGGTGCCATCTGGGGTGGTGAGATTCTGGTGGCTGATCTCTGCACGTTTCAGCGCCGCTTTCATCTGACTTATATGCCACTCCCGGGTGGAGAACAAGCTATCAGACAGCCATGGCGCATGGCGGGCGCCTATCTCTATGCAGCCTATGGAACAGATTTTGAACGGCTCACGATCCCATTTACACAACAGATGAAGCGGACAGCCTGGAAAACGCTGGAACAGATGATTGAGCGGAAATTGAATTGTCCGGCAACCTCTAGCCTGGGACGCCTCTGTGACGCGGTCGCAGCCTTACTGGGCCTACGCTCAGAGGTGCAATACGAAGGTCAGGCCGCCATTGAGCTGGAACAGTTGGCCGCAACCAATCCAACCATAGCTCATCCGTATCCTTTTGAGCTCTTAGCACAGACGGGTGAGATAGATGTTCTCCCAATGATCCGCACTATCGTCGATGATCTCAGTCATAAGATGCCGGTGGCACAGATCGCGCAACGTTTTCATCTTACGATTGCTCACCTGCTGGCCAATGCTTGTAATGAAGTCAGAGAACAGAGTGGTTTACAGAAGGTCGCGCTGAGTGGGGGGATTTTTCAGAACCGGCTGATAGTAGAAGAGCTGGTCAGGATCTTACATACACAGTCTTTTGCTGTCTATCTTAATCAGAAAGTGCCCGCCAACGATGGTGGACTCAGTTTGGGACAGCTGGCAATCGCGGCTGCGCAGCTACGAGGAGAAAAAGCTGTTCTGCATACATAATGGGTGCTGCCATGTACGTTACTACATAACAGCACCCAGCTAACTATTAACAGTGATGATGGTGGTGATGATGATGGCGATGTCCGCCACAGCTGCCGCCACAACTACCGCCCCAATACAGCTACCACAGCTACCACAGCTGCCACCATAACCACCACAGCTACCACCATAACCACCACAGCTGCCACCACAGCTACCATGACCGCCATACACTACTTGCAGTTGCAGGTCAGATAGCTCTTCTACATCAACATTTTCCAAAAATTCTGGATAGGACTCTACGCTCTGAGCATTTTTACTGTTAAACATTGCATTGATCCTTTCGTAAAGTATCAGGAAGTCTCACTGGAAAAAACCCAGTTGTTTATGTGCCACTTCATATGTACCCTAAAATGATTTATATGTCAAGCCTATGTTAATTGACTAATTTCTATAGTTTAATCATAAATTAATCTAGAACATTCATTACATCAATATATACTAGCGATACATTCACAGGAAAAACTTTTATAGTGTATTTAATCATCCTGAAAAGCTGCGCAGTGGACGAATTGAGGTCAGATAGTAGTTAGTAAGCGGGAGAAAGAGAAATTAAAAAACCGGCTAAGATTAAAACTCCTAATAAAGCACTCGCCTCGATCATCCACCAAACTCGCTTGCTGTACTTTTTTGCCTGAATGAATACAGCTATAATTGACAGAATAAGCAAGACAAGACAGATTTTAGCCAGCGCTATCATTCCATAAAGGGTTGTGAAAAGATGAACCATACTTCCAATATGAAGCCATAATAAAAAAATCCCTGAAATGAAAAGTTCAGCCACGGCTGCCACGCTCAAATGACCAAAACGCCACAAGAGCATAGATCTCTGAGAGGACAGTGCTTGCATGTTCCAGAGAGCAATTAAACCACACAACCCCCCAGCCAGAGTCCCATGGCCACAAGATGTCCGATATGGGCCAGCAAACTCAGCCAGGGCAAGCTCGCACCAATCGCATGGCTACCGATGCTATCAATCAGAGCCAGCACAAGGCCTAAACCACAGGCAACCTGTATTCCTCGTTTTGCGCCTTGCTGAATAGCGCCAACAATACTCCAGAGTAAGAGCGCAGCACCCAGGCGCAGAGAGAGCAGCCAGCCAAAATTGGTGGCCAGCAATCCACCAATACTATCCAGGCGCAAACCCTGACCATTTGTCAGTGTCAGAGCTTGCGTCAGGAGTGTCAGAGGTTCAGCCAGGAGCAAGCACAGAATACCTATGTGGGCCAGTCTGAGCAAGCGTTGCTGTACATTGTCACTTGCAGGTACGGCAGATGCATCAACCACCAGCCAGAGAAAGGCCAGCACCCCAAAGGCAAGTGCATAACCAACGAAATGGACCAGATGGGCCAGCGCCTGCAAAACAAGATACCAGCCACCTGTTTGATCCTGGGCCGCCATAGTAGCCCATGGGCCAGCCGCGTGCTTGATGCTAAAAATATATTGACCGCTCACCGGCTGACTATCCTGTGACATTACCTGCCAGTTCACCAGATAACTCCCCGGACGCCGAGCATCAACCGGCAATTCTACCTGATTAGTGACAATCCGTAGCGCGCCATGTGCTACAGGCTGGCCCATAGGATCCAGAACAGTGATGGTCTGACCAAGTGGCTGAACAGGCTCAGAAAAAAACAACCGAAGAGTGGTAACAGGAGTCTGAAGCAGGCTTCCTTCCGCAGGATCTGCGCGCACCAGGCTTGCATGCAATGTCATAGCCATAGCCACTGATGGCTGCATCAGCCAGATACTTATCACCAGACAGCATGGCAGCAAAAAACGGTACCAGTAAAAGTGAGGTCCTGCCAAAAATGGTACGCGCATAGACGTTCCTCGCTTATCTCAATAGAGAGGCATCAATTATATTATGAAATACCATCTACCACTGGTGCATCTGAGCGCACCAGGATATCAGATACAACCTGTTGACCCATACGCGGTCGCCGACCAATACGAATAACCATGCCAGAGGCACAGAGACAGAGCAGTCCAGCCGAGATAAAACTGACCTGATAGGAACCAAGCCAGGTGCGTACAAGTCCGGCAGAGAAAGCAGCGCTGGCCGCACCAAGTTGATGGGAGGCAAAGATCCAACCATACACCACACCAGCATTGCGCGCGCCGAATAGCTCGGTAGCCAGGCGGGCCGTGGGCGGTACGGTCGCGACCCAATCCAGACCATAGAACACAATAAAGACAGCCAGGGAAAGATAGGACGAACTCAGAGCGTAAGGCAACAGCAGCAGGGAACAGCCGCGCAAGCCATAATACCAGCACAGGAGCCAGCGATTATCGATGCGATCAGAAAGCCAGCCGGAGATCGTCGTACCAATTAAGTCAAAGATACCAATCAAAGCCAGCATACTGGCCGCCGTGACTTCTGCAATGCCATGATCCATCGAAGCCGGTATCAGGTGCGTGCCGATCAAACCATTGGTAGTAGCACCACAGATAAAGAAACTACCAGCGAGCAACCAGAAATCGGGGGTACGTAATCCAAGCATCAAACCCTGCAAAGCAGTCTTAAACGGATTTTGTGCGACCGCCGCAGCCTCAGACTCAACGTGATCTGATCCATAGGGGGTCAGACCGATATCTTGTGGACGTTCGCGCATAAAGATGGCCACCAGTGGAACCACCACCAGAGCGGCCGCAGCCGTTACCAGCGCGGCCGAACGCCAGCCAAAGGAGACGGCCAGGGAAGCCAGGAGCGGCAAAAATACCAGTTGTCCAGCCGCATTACTGGCCGAGAACAAACCGATGACCAGACCACGACGCTTCACAAACCAGCGATTAGCAACGATGGTACCCAGCACAGACGCAATAGCTCCTGTGGCCAGGCCCACCAGCAATCCCCATAAGAGATCCAGTTGCCAGGGCTCACGCATATAGATAGTAGCGCCTGCGGCCATGGCGATAAGCAAGAGAGCAATGACCATCACGCGTCGTATGCCAAAGCGCTCCATAATCGCCGCCACAAACGGACCACTCAAGCCATAAAACACCAGATTGATTGATACAGCCAGCGATACCGTGGCAGGACTCCAGTGAAACTCATGCTCTAATGGAACTAATAAGACGCCGGGTGTCGAACGCATACCAGCCGCCGCCAATAACGATAGAAACACCACGCTGGCAATAATCCAGCTATAATGAAACCGGACACGAGTGGAGAGAAATCGCATACTTTTTCCTTTTTATAGAGCGTAGCATTCAGACAATACAGGCATCATATATTTAAAGGGTAGAGGTACTCGAACAATGCAGATCAATCAACAATGTAGCCGCCTCTTTCACGGAGCTGGTAGGTCCTTCAGCGCCAAAGATCGGAGTGGTGGCAAAAACCCTTTCCATCAATAACAAGAAAAAAGCTCGTTTAATTTCCTTGTACGTCCCAGATGAAAAGATTGCCACTGGCATCAGTAGAGGCAATGCGATCAATGCTCGATTTTGGGGCCCAGACGACAGATTGAACAGGAGTTTTATGGCGTAGATAGGTGCAGACAAGGTGGCCATCATTATTATCGCCAGACACATCCCAGATTTCAACATGGCCATTCACATTCGTAGCAGCCAGATAGCGGCCATCGGGTGACCAGGAGATAGCCCCATCCCAATCGCTGCTGGCAACACTCCTGGCGTTATAACTGCCATCTATCAACGTGATACGGTCATGGATGTGTACCACACCATCGGCCAGGGTATAGGCCAGCCTGGTGTCATCTGGTGACCAGGAGAGGGCAACTACCTGTTGAGAGAGATTCATGTAAGTGGTTGGTGCCCGGGTAAGGACCGATTGGCCGGTTCGCATATCCCACATCTCGATTTTCCAGCTCCGCTGCCCACTACGATCTATAGCTGTACTGACCGAAGCCAGAACGTTGCCAGTGGCCGGCCAGGAAATATTCGTAATCGTACCCTGTTGAGCTGTATAGCTACTGAGTTGTCGACCAGTCAGCGTATTCCAGATAGTAATAGTCGTAATCGCACCCGGCTCATTCAAAGCCAGCGCCACATACTTCCCATCTGGTGAGAAGAAAGCAGTTGGAATTTGCGAGCTCGTAGGTAACGCAAAGACCGTTTGCTGATTATCCTTGCGCACAGAAACAGTATCGTCCTGGTATTCAACGGTATAGAAAGAGTTATTCACACGCGCCAGATCCAGGATACGAGCGGGCGTACGATACAGAGTGGTAGCCTGCCGGAGCAAGGTGTTAGCCACGCGTACAGCCCCATGCTCATCGGCCCAGGCGAACTGTGAGTTCCCCAGCCAGGTAATCCGTGCGCTCCCACCTGTCACGGCATAATAGTGGATCTGATCCACTATCGGTGTGAGCGTAGCAGGAGCAGTCAATGGGGAGCGCACCGCACATAATAAAGCAATAATACATACCACTGAAATAGCCGCCGAGATAGCACGCTTCGCAGGACGGAAATGCTTGATCCGTACAGCGAGCGCGGACAGTGACCAGAAATGATGATGTACAGGCGATGCCATAAGAAGGGCAACAGGCTCTGAAGGATGAGTGACATGCTGACCCTGATCAGTCATTGCTCCAGGCAAAGAACCACCTGAAGCGAGCTGACCTGACTCAGCCAGGACCATGCCGGCTGCCTCGCGCACCATCCATGAAGGATCCTGCAGAGCGGCTACAATGTATTCCAGCGGGGTTTGCTCTCCCAGTTTGCCAAGAGCTGTCACTGCCGCCGACCGCACCGCTTCATCTTGATCGCCTAATGCATACAGTAATGGATCTAGTGGCGCGTGTTGAAGGTGGTTGCCCAGCGCCATGACTGCACGAGACCGGACATGCCAATCGGGATCATAGAGGGCCGTCAACAGTGGATCCAAGGGGATGGTATCACCTGATTTATCGAGTAAACGTATAGCTGCAGCCCGCACGGCTTTATGTTCATCCTGTAAACAAATCAGGATATCCGTGATAGGTAAGGGCTCTTTACAGCGTTCAAGCTGCCGCAAGGCTTCAACACGCACAGTCCAATCAGCATGCCGCAAATGAGCGCGTAGTTGCTCAACAGCAAGAGGAGATTCCGGTACCAATCCAAGTCCCAGGTAAGTTAATGGAGGCAAGCGCAATTCAGCATCCTGCCTTTTTTCACCACGTTCAAACTGCCTGTACAGCGAAAGCGCTTCAGGCTCCTCCTGGTGATCGCTATCATTTTTTTCCATCTGGCTTACCCTACCATGTTCACCCGCATCTGCAAAGTCTTTCTTAACTGCTGAATACCGCGGCGTACATACACTTTCACTGTACCAAGGGGTTGGTTGAGCACATCAGCCACTTCCTGAAGACTCAACTCTTCAAAATAATAGAGATTCACAACAGCCTGATAGTGCTGTGGCAAACCTGCAACCAGGGCCTCTAACTCTTGCCTGCGCTCCAACTGCTCAAATACTTCTTCAGGATTAACGCCATTCTCCTCATCAATTTCCTGCCACTCATGGTCCGGCCTTTCAGCCAGGGCCACCGCTAAACCTTGCTGCTCGGGGGAACGACTGACAAAATTATAATAGAGGTTCCAGGTAATTTTATAGAGCCATGCACGTGCCTTGAGATCCTGACGCTGACGAACTGAGTAACGCTCCAGCGCTACATAGGCGCGAATAAATACGTCTTGCACCAGATCTTCCGCATCCAGCGCATTCCCGATCCGCGACACTGCAAACGCTTTTAATTGTTGCCAGTACAGTGCTACAAGCTGCTCATAATAAGCATCCACATCATCAGCAAACTGGGCCAGGCCCTTCTCACCGCTCACATCCATAACACTCCAGTGTGTTTTTTCTATTCGTAGGAGAAAACACAATATACTTATTTTTGGTTACACTGCCAGTTTCAAAATGAAAATAAAAAACAGCGACCTGAATGTAAGGACGCCAGTAAGCCGCCTTATAGAAATGGCAGAGCCAAATAGTAATACGAGTCATAGAGATGAAAGGCTACAATATGTGACAGCTCAAAATACGCCTGAGCTTGCTGTAGAGCAGCAATATCTGGCACCCGATCAAGGCAAGCATCTGTATGGAAGGATAACATAGCTGAAGAAAATTTCAAAGTGTAAGCAGAGGAAAGAAACTGCGGGTCAACCATATACAGTGAAACTTCCTTAAATCACAGCAATGTTCATGGAAAATACCCGCAGCCACTACATTATTGACGATGTTCAGTACCAATTAGTTGCTAACTAGTTTTTGCCGCTATGCTTTTTAATCACGCGTTCGTTGGCAGCCATAATCTTTGCTTGTTCTTCAACTTCAGCGACAACCTGATAGCCATTGTAGAGATATGGTTGAATGAAAAAGTCCTGTGCCAGCAAATGGTGGATGCCATAGTGAGGATGGCGGTGGTGAATATCGCACAACACCATAATATTATCCTCTGAATCGATAAACTCTTCGAGCGTCTGATGATCTTTAATCTGTGGAAAGGTGACGCGGAGCTTTTTGGGATCACAGGCATTGAGCAGGCTGCGCTCAATCGGATAATGGTGCGTCTCGAGATCTTTGGCGTGGAAAGGATTCTCCCTGGAATCGTTAAGGGTCGATTTACGTACACCACAGATTGCACAGGGGTGTCTAATTTATTCACCAGACGATTATGCGTACGAACATAGCCAGGCGTCTCTTCGCGCGGAGGATGAGGGGGAGTCATTTCAATCTCAGCTACCTCAAAAGTAGTGGCATGCACGCGGGTTAAGGTCTCGACCACTTCGCTCCCAACCTGCTCAACCTTTGTAACTTTAATATCTTCCGTCACCTGCCGCTTACGGCCAGCCGTATGAGCATCCTGGCGAGTATCCACTTTGACATCTTTCACAATATCTTCATGGATACGGGTCTCTTTATTTCCGCGAGCCGAATGTTGAACCTTATCAACTTTAATCTCTTCTTTCACATGTGCATAGACACGTGACTTCGCATGGTGGGCGGCTTGTGGTGTCAGACTCAGGTGATCAAGTCCTGGAATAGCTTTGAGCAGCTTATTAAAACGTAGTGGTCCAAACATAGAGTTCTCTCCCGGTAGACTATTTTGCAATATCCTCGGCTCAGGTACTATTTTATAATTTGATTCATCATAAAATGGAAAAAGCTCTATGTCAATGCAAAGTAGAGCTTATCTACAAAAGTACTTTATCCCTGCTAACTCTCTGGGATTATTAATTTCAGAAAGTTCTAACTATTCCCGTATGTGTGATAATGAAAAAGTATTTAAGCTTGTCCATATAAAGAGGAAATCATGCAACAACATTCATCGTCCCTGACCGAAACGTCACCTGTAGAAAAAAATGATACCGCAACTGGCAACCTATTGAAGAGGATACCTCCACAGATTTTTGCGTTGCTGGCAATGATCTCTGTTCAACTGGGCGCCTCAGTCAGCAAAAGTTTATTTCAGATCATTGGACCACTGGGTACCACATTGCTACGACTTGGTTTTGCAGCACTCTTCTTGATGCTCTTCTGGCGTCCCGATATGCGCAAGTTGACACGCAGCAACATTCTTTTAGTGGTGGCCTTTGGTGTAGCTATTGCTTGCATGAATTCTGCCTTTTATATCGCTATCGATCGGATCCCGCTCGGAATCGCTGTGACGCTTGAGTTTGTGGGTCCGCTGGGCGTTGCCATCATTCAATCCAGGCGCTTAAAAGATGTGATCTGGGTGGTGCTGGCGGCCATAGGCATTGTGCTCCTGGCACCATTAGGATCAGCAATCCAGATAGACCTGATTGGGGTTGCCTGCGCGTTAATTGCTGGCATCTTCTGGGGACTGTATATTATCTTCAATGTACGCATTGGTCGGGCATTCTCAGGTGGACAGGGATTGGCGTTATCGATGCTGGTAGCTGCCTGTGTCAGCGCTCCAATCGGTATCATCAATGGTGGTCCAGCCGTTTTTGCTCCCCAGGTTTTAATCATTGGTCTGGGAGTTTCAATACTCTCAACTATTATTCCATTTACCCTGGAACTAGAGGCACTGCGCCGCTTACCCTCGCGGGTCTTTGGTATTTTTATGAGCGTTGAGCCAGGACTGGCAACCATCATCGGCTTCGTGGTACTGCATGAAGTGATTACGCTACGTGAAATCCTCGCCATTCTATTGATCATTACCGCTTCAATAGGTACTTCCCTGGAAGGGAAATCCCCCCACTAATCCGCTGCACCACAGCAGATATAGTCCATCCATAGTGTAAAAAATACTCAGGTAAACGTCTATTAAGGTAAGCATAGAGCATATGCAATCCACGAACAGCCTCTACGGCTATGCAGGGGACTGAGTTGAGCTAAAGGATTAGACATTATGACGGATCATATTATCTTTATCCATGGGGTCAATACTCGAGAATCAAGAGTAGAACCAACATATGCAGACAATTTAATTCATTTGCTGCTACGAAAAAACGAGTCCCAGGCAGAGCAACTCGATCTAAATATGATTCCTCTTTATTGGGGAGATGTGACCAAACAAGATGAAGAGATGCTCCTGGACATGTATCAACGCTCTCCTCTCTGGAAAAAGATGAATTTCACCGCTATCCGTAGCAATCAACTCTTACAGTTTACGGGCGATGCAGCGCTTTTTATTAGCCGCTATGACGGTGTACGGGTGATTGAACGGTTACGCCTGCAAACCATCGCGGGCCTGAACAAAAATGGTTTGATGGTCATCAAGCCAGGAGATCGGCTCCATCTGGTGACCCATAGTATGGGAACGGTCATCCTGTTTGATGCGCTTTTTAGTGCGCGCTGGGATCCAGAAAAAACGTCGGACTACCAGGGAGTGCAGCAGATTCGTCAGATTATCTTTGGACTGGATCCCAAAATGGGTCAGGGACTGACGCTATGCAGTATTCATACCATGGGCTCACCCATCAGCCTGTATAGCTTGATCATGATTAAAAACAGCAATGGAGTCGACGATAGTATCCCGAATACCCATGATATTACCCCCAAACTCCAACAACTCCTGACCGCTCTGTATGCCGTACTACAACGCAGGCTGCCCTGGCGCAACTACATCCATCCCGGTGATCCAGTCGCCTATCCGCTCGAAGATCTATTAGCGATGATGATTGATCCCTCCCAACAGATTCTGGATATAAAAGATATCCTGACCCAGGAACCTGGCTTACTCGATCGACTGCTTAATACTGCGACATTAGGCGAACTAGCCGAAATTGTCCTTTCCGGTGGCAGATCTCATAGTAGTTATTGGAATAGTGAAGTAGTCGCCAATGAGATTTTTGACACAATCCAGAAGTCAGCGTCGATTATCCCTTGATCAAAGCAAAAGCGGTATGTCCACATTATCAGCCTTCGATAATGTGGACATACCGCTTTTATCTGAAAAGTATGCTTGCGCAAGCAGGTAAACTTAGCGGGTTTTGAGCAAGTTATTGACATCATCAATCTGCTGCGTAATCCAGGTGCGCAGATCATTATGTTCAACTTCCTGCCGGGCCCGTTCGGCCAGGTTTTTGCGTTCACTGGCTGGAAGCATTAACGCCTGATAAAGTGCCTCGGCCGTCTCATCACTATTGGATGGAGAGATGGAGAGAGCAGCATTCTCTAATTGTTGAAAGGCTCCGCTGGTACGCGAGAGAACTAATATGCCATCGGTCGTATTTACAGCGGCCCCTTCCTTTGCAACCAGATTCATCCCGTCAATCAGCGAATTAACCAGCAAGACATCGTAAAATTGCAGTGCTGCCAGAGCAGCAATACGATCATTCTGAACAAACGAGTGAATCGGCGTCCAATCTTTACGTCCATATTTTTTATTGATGTCTTCTATAGCTTTCAGGGTGTCATCTTGATACCTGCGATAAAGAGGTAGCGATTGACGCGAGGGAACCAGAAAAGCCAGAAAGGTAACCTGTCCTTGCAGGTCTGGATGGTTTTCCAGCAAGGTATCATAAGCCTGAAAACCCTGAACAATATTTTTCGTGGGCTCAATACGATCCACACGTATAATCGTATATCTATTCAGAAAGGGCTTAATTTTGTCAATAGCCCGTTTACCAGCGGCGCTCTGCAATTGACGACGCTCCTCGGAAACGGAGATTGAGATAGGATAGTCACGTACAAAGGTCTTATGCCCATTCAGGACCACGAAACGTTCATCCATATCTACTTTAGCATCCTCAAAAAAGGCTCTGACGCCATTGAGGAAATTCTGAGCGTCTCCTCGCGTTTGAAAACCGAGGATATCATTACCCAATAAACCTTCATGGATTTCGCGGGTCATCTCAGTTGGTAGTGATGACGCCCAATAACGGTTCTCAGGCCAGGGAATATGAATAAATTGCTGGATGGTAACCGAGGGGTGACGCTTACGAATCATCGATGACGCCAGATAGAGATGATAATCGTGCAGCATCACCAGCGCCTTTGAGTCTTTACTCTCAATCTCAGCACAGACCGCTTCCGCGATGGCCTGATTGACTTTATGATAGCCTTTATCCCAGGCATCCTGCATCTGATGCGAAGTAAACGCCCCATCTGCCTGATCTAACAAATAGTGCTGGGTAAACCACAAGACACGATTACTCATCATGTCATAATGTTTACGGTATGTGGCCTTAGGCACGGTCACATACCGTAAGCGCATGGGAATATCGCGAATCGGCGATGGCATCACACCATCCTCTGCATCCTTGAGCGCTTCTCGATCTCCTTCGGTCATAGCCAGCGCCACCCAGGTAGCATTTACTTTGCTCACTGTACTGGTCAGAGCCGTGACGACTCCACCCGAACCACGCCGGGACTTAAGATGGCCTTCCTTCGTTTTAAAGTATTCGACAGGCCCGCGATTAGTAGCAATAATAAGCCGATCAGCATCTATAGATAATTGATTTTCTGGATTTTTTGGTCGTTTCTTTGTAGCTGTAGGCATAGCCTGACCCCACCTTCTATATAACACCAAATTCTTGTACTTATTAGTCACGTACCACCTATATAAAATGTAACAGACATGGCAAGAAAATGATAATAGAATATTTTTAATTCATTAACTCCGTATGCAATATTTTTCATTACCAACATTTGAGCAGTAGAAATTGCCGAATGGTTACTACTGTTCGGCAATTTCTACTGCTCAAAAATAAGCACATCTTCCAGGCACGTGGGCCAGGGCAAGGATGCTCTGAAGATCAAGCCTGAAACACTGGCTTAAGGTTGGAAATATTCACGGTGTTGACGGCCATACACGCTATCCTCGGCCAGCGAGACTACACGCCTGCGCCGTGGCACCGCCGAGGGCTCCTGTACGGGCACAATTTCTGGCCGTCCTAACTCGCCATAAAATTTACGAACTTTAATGGCAAAGACGGTGACAAAACAAAATAGGATGCTCCCACAACCAGCCTCCCAATAAGCACTGATTGTCGTCAATGTTTGCAGCGTCGCGTCTTGTGAGGCAAGTTGAGGATAGGGGTTGTGCATGAATGGAAAAATTAAAATAAGGACGCAAAGAAAAGGAAACAGGCTGCACAACATCATCCCTTTTTGCTTTAAACGTGCTGGACTTTGCCAGATCTTAAAGCCAAAGATAAACGTAAATAAGACCGCTTCGCTGGTAACAATATAGCGTACGACATACAACATTTGATGAAGCTGAAGTGCGTACACGATAACGATGGAACAGGCTAAAATAAGTAGGATTAAAAAATTATCCTTTTTGAACATCCTGGCAGACCTTCCGCTCTGTACAATTGTTACACATGGCTTTTGAGTATTATACATCCTTGCTACGTGTTTTGTCTTGTCTATCGTTTCTCACTTTTGCTTTTGTTATCTAACAAAATAGAAATCTATAGTTGTCTTTGTGATCTTCAAAGCAATTTTATAGCTTGTTTGCTATTAAAAAGCCATCGTGAACGCCACTCATTTGCAGCTTGACTTTCCGATAAAAAATCATGTAGGCTATAATCAGCTCTATTAAAAAGACAGATAGCAATTTTTTGTGGTGTAAGGGATGTTAGATGCATAGTATGGATGACGTAAAATTGCTGCGGAATTGCGCTTTCCGTAAGCATTATTGTGGGCTGTATAAACCTCGACAGTTGGCCCACGGTCGTACTATGCCCTTTTTCAGGCTGGCAATAACTGGATCTAGCATGAAATTATAGCTAAAAACTGCTGAAAAAGGGGCCGTGGGTGATAGAAAGATATTGCCCATGGCCTTTATGTTGCTTGTAGAGCAGCAAAAAAACCGTGAGGCGAGCATTCTGACTGTCCACGGTTTTTGCTGTTTAGCTGCCCCGGCCGGAATTGCTCCCTCACTTCTATGATGAGAGGATAAGACAACACCAATGCCACTATTGCGTGCATTCTCAAACCGCTCCTTTGTCCTGCTCTGGGCCGGACAAATCATTTCGCGTCTGGGTGATAGCCTGCATACGATTGCGCTAGCCTGGTGGGTACTGGAGAAAACTGGTTCCGCCACGGCGATGGGAACCGTGCTCATCTGCTCAACAATTCCGATGCTTCTCTGTCTGTTGTTTGGCGGTGTGGCAGTAGACAGGTTGCCACGCGTGAGCCTGATGCTGACATCAGACCTGCTGCGGGGAGGAGTGGTTCTTCTAATCGCGTTGCTAGCCTTCCAGCAACGGCTAGAACTCTGGCAAATCTTTATCATGAGCACACTGTTTGGCATCGTGCAGGCATTTTTCTATCCTGCCTACACAGCACTGCTACCAGATCTGGTGCCAGCTGAGATGCTACCTGGTGCCAACTCCCTAAGAAGCATCAGCACCAAAGCGGCCGGGCTGATTGGTCCAGCCATCGCAGGCACCATTATCGCGCTGGGCGGTACCTCCCTGGCATTCGCCCTGGATGCGCTGACCTTTATCATTTCGGCGGTCTGCATCATCGCGCTTCCGCGTGTAGCCATACTCAAGCTACCAGTAGAAAAAGAGGAGAGTGTGGTGCAAGATATACGTACAGGCATCAGCACAGTCCTGAATTCTCCCTGGCTCTGGGTTACACTGGTAGTTGCCAGCGTCAGTACCATTTTTCTGGATGGTCCGGCCGAAGCAGCTCTGCCATTGTTGATAAAACAACGCTTTGGATCCCAGATCGGCCTCTATGCTCTTCTCAACGCTCTTTCAGCGCTAGGCTCGCTCATCATCGCCTTCTGGCTTGGACATTTCAAACAGTTACGGCGGCGTGGACCGTTGACCTATGGTGCCTGGATGCTGGCCAGTCTGATGCTGGTGGTTATGGGGCTGCCACTGCCAGTAGCAGGAATCTGCCTGGCATTCTTCATCCAGGGAGCATCCATCACCGCACTGGGATTGGCCTGGATGAATAGTTTACAGGAGTTTGTGCCCGCTAACCTGCTGGGACGTGTGGCCAGTATCGATATGCTGGTCTCATCCGGACTCGTCCCTATTGGCTATGGGCTGGCTGGAATCGCCGCCGATCACATTGGCGCGGCGCCAATCTTTATCATTGGCGGTGCAACAGCGGCCATTGTCATCGCCTCTGGCCTGCTACATCCGGCTATTCGTGCCGTAGATTAAACATCATCCCTTATATATAACCAATGGGCGGACACGCATTGCTATGAAAAGAAAGCGTGTCCGCCCATTAAAGACTGGCAACTAGTCTCCTTCGATTATTCCAGAACCTTCCAGCCACTGCTGTAATCGTTGCCGTTTCACGTCCTGGCTGGTACGCGCTGCTACCAGTGGCAAAGTCAGCACCAGATCAAAATCATCATCACCTGCGATGCGATTGAAGCGCTCAAAATCACATCCCAGACAGCGATGCACCAGTACATACTCCCCGTTCGAGCGCTGAAAGTAACCAATCGGAGCCATCCTTGAACCGCACTCGTTTAAGCGATCGCCTTTACTGGTATCCACATGGCGTGAGTAGAGGCAGAAAGGACAATGGTTCCGATGATAGCCTCCATACGGCAAAGGACCAATGAAGCGGCGGCAGT
Source organism: Dictyobacter vulcani (assembly GCF_008974265.1). Lineage (GTDB taxonomy): Bacteria > Chloroflexota > Ktedonobacteria > Ktedonobacterales > Ktedonobacteraceae > Dictyobacter > Dictyobacter vulcani. Next base: position 308,532 of record NZ_BKZW01000003.1, on the reverse strand, counting down.
TACGGCATTTAAAGACTTCTTCTGTCGAGCGGCTATGCCGATGCTGACGGCTGGTTTTATGTGTGGAATATTCGGAATAGGAATTATATGCATCTTTGCGTGTTCTGCGCAATGGGTGTCCTCATCTCTTCTATAAACAAAAGGTGGATAATATGTTGTTCGCCAGCGCGCCACCCCTGCCCATCGTGCAGTCTGTAAAGTGGCGCAAAAAGAAGAGAGGACTGAATGTATTGTCATATAATTACCCATAAAAAATTACTTCCTATCTAGAGCCTTAAGGCTATAAGAAAAAGACGATAAGCATTCTGTGCAGACTGTTTTGGGTAAAATCTATCTGCGGTCGTGCTAATGCAAATGCACAGAAAAATTGTGGAAAAAAGAAATGGAGAGGTTTGTGGGAGGTGTAATCAAGCTGTTTGCACTGGTGTATTTTCTTAGCAGATGACAAAGAAAATAGCGCAAACTTAATAAACAGGTAGCTTAGCCAGTAGAGCTATCTACTCTGCAATGAAGTACCTATGCATTGGTACTTCTGTACACATGTGTACAACTTTTTTAGCGATTACCTGCCACAAACAAAACTGAGAGGACTTGCATAAAAAAAAGACCCTTCTAGAAAGTAAGATTGTTTTTTTAGTATACTGAGCTATAGATATGTTGTCAAGCTTTTTTTTAATGCAGGGCTATTTCATTATCCTTTTTGGCGCCTGCGGCGCCGGGTTGCGGGTGTGGGTGCGGCCGCGGCCGCACGTCGGACACACTCCACACCTGAAATAATGCAAGAGGACTATGGCCAATTTATTACCAATCTGCTTGCTCAAAGCTTAGCTGAAGAGGGTCAGGCGAGCTAGATTTTATAAATAAAGTATCCACATAGAGTTTCTGACATAAAACGGGCATAAAAATCCCCATCCTATTTTTGATAGGATGGGGAGGTGGTAGTTAACCTGAATGATGCTATTTGGTCATGTAGATGTCGGACCAGTCGCCGAAGTAGAGGCCGTTGCTGTTCAAGGTTAAGCCATGAACTTTGCTGGGGATGATGGCCGCTTGCGATTGGTGGTCGATTGGCAACCAGCCAACGTTGTCGATGGCGATCCGCTCAGCTTTGGCATACAGGGCCAGGCGTGCATCACCGGAGGTTTGCTCAGCCTGAGCGACCGTTTTGTCGAATTCTGGATTGCTCCAGTTGCCGTTATTATTGGCCGAGGTTGAAAGCAGGCTCAGGTCCAACCACTCATAAGGATCTGGGAAGTAGACGCCCCATTGTGTAAAGCCGAACTGGACAGTACGCTTGGTTGTTTCAGCGTTATAGGTGGTCAGTTCCATTCCGTTCAGTTTGACTTTGACACCCAGGTTATCCTGCCACATCTGCTGTAAGGCTTCCGCCAGGTCGGGTGCGACCTGGGAGGTGGGATAGGAGAAGGAGATCGCAGGAACTTTGCTGAGATCAGGATAGGCAGATTTTAAGAGTGCTTTAGCTTTGCTGGCATCAAAAGCAATACCAGGATAGTCGGGCTGAGCACCAGGCATGCCAGGAGGTACGATGGTGCTGGCTGGAGTAACTGTATCATGGAAGATTGTTTTAGCAAGGGTCTTTTTGTCAATCGCAGCGGCAAAAGCCTGGCGCACAGCAGGTTTATCAAATGGTGCCATCTTATTGTTGAAGAAGAGCAGGTCACTCTCTAAAACCGGCTTGCGAACAAAACCAGGCATGCTCTGGGCCTGCAACTGATCTGTTGCGCTGATACCCCAGGTAAAATCAAACTGGCCAGACTGATACGCCTTGAATGCCGTCGGAATCGAGCGTATAAAGGACATTTGTACTTCTTTGAGCTGCGTCTTTTTGCCATAGTAATGAGGGTTTGGCGCAAAGATCATCTTAGAACCATGTAGCCAGGATTTGATCATGAAGGGTCCGGTACCAATACCACTACCTGCAGCATGATTTACCCAGTCCGCCTGACCATATTTCTCAATCACTTTCTGGTTGAGTGGATAGAACAGGGAAACGGTTAATACTTGCAGGAAGTAGGAGGTTGGTCGCACCAGGGTCACCTGTAAGGTATGGTCATCCAGGGCTTTGACACCACTCAGGGTTTTACTTTTACCGTTGATAACATCATTGGCACCTGCAATCGACTCTTCCAATACTGGCGCATTGGGCGATTTCACCTCTGGCAACAGAGCACGAGTCCAGGTGTAGACATAGGACTGGGCATTGACGGGAGTGCCATCAGAAAAAGTCACATCCGAACGAAGATGAAAGGTATAAACTTTGTTATCTTTCGATACATCCCATGAAGTCGCCTGATCTGGCTGCACATGCAAATCTTTATCGTGTCGCACCAGACCAGTCAAGATCATGTCAATGGCCTGGTTGGAATTTGAGTCTGGACCACTGGCTGGATCGAGCTTGCCAATACCAGCAGTTCCCACATTAGGGAAACGAAGGACTTGATTTGTATCAGGTGTGGTGCTTCCCTTGCCAGGTGTGCTGGCTGCTCCACCACAGGCACTCAACAGCATCACAAGCACAGCTAGCAAGAGTAAAAATATCGAACGCGGATGATTTTTCCGCAATGAGGACATCAATGAAATGCTCACTTTCTACTAACAAACACATCACGTGGTTATATAACAATCTATCAATTATGTAGCAAAACTGCATAGGTTAAAACACATGGAAAGGCTACAATTATTCCACATTTGAAGGCTTTTTATGAAGCTGCTATAATTTAAGCTCGCTTATAATCAGATTCTACACAAAAATATTTTCAGATTATTGCTACAACTCATCAGGAAATTTCGCACACATTCAATCTCCAAACCGTGATGACACAAGGAGGTTGCTCTCCGGCTAAACTCACGTCAAAAGTTCACTAGATCAGAAGGAGTAATCATGAACAACGATCTAAAGGTCAAAGAAATCAGCACTCAGGAAGGCTATGCTGCGTGGGCCGCTTCCTATGATCAGGAAAACAATGCACTGATCGCACTGGAAGAAGCATTTGTCGATCCGCTTTTAACGCGGATCACCTACCACAAAGTGCTGGATATCGGTACAGGCACGGGCCGCTATGCGTTAAGGTTCGCGCGCGAAGGTAAGACCGTGACGGCTCTGGATCAATCTCCCGAAATGCTGGCTGTCGCGCAAAAAGTTGCGCAGGATGAACAACTCGCAATCAACTTCCTGCAGGCCTCACTGGATCATGATCTTCCTTTTGACACAGACGAGTTTGACCTATTGCTCAGCGCGCTGATGCTCTGCCACGTCCAGGATATCTATCATGCCGTTGCGGAATTTGCACGCGTGACCAAAAAAGGTGGACATCTACTCATCACGGACTTCCATCCGGCGAGCGTAGATTCTGGCTGGCGGACACAATTTGTCCAGTCCGAGGTAAAATACTTGCTCCCCAATATGCCTCACACGCGCCAGGACTACCTGGAAGCGCTGACCCGGGCCGGACTGACCATCCTGCAGGTCATAGAATTGCCCATCAAAGAAGTCCCAAAAGGTTATCTTCCAGATGAACTGATGCTTACCCATGCTGAACAGCTCTTCTGCCTGCTCATCCTCGCACAAAAGTAAAAATGTGTCTTACTTCCATCCCCATGGAAGTGGTAAACCTCATGCCAGCCTGGGGGCGCTGACGCCCCCAATCTCTTTTTTATGTTGTTGCATCAGGGGCGCATTGCGCCCCTGATGCAACAACATGAAACATGTGAGAGCGCCGTGTGGCGCGAGACGCATACATAGTGACCATGACACTATCTAACTCTACCTACAATAAAATATTATGCGTGGCGGGCCATACGTTCGGCCAGGCGATTACCAATCCATTGAATAATTTGTACAAAGACAATTAACAGTACCACCGTAACCACCATCACGCCTGTCTCGAAGCGCTGATATCCATAGCGAATAGCCAGGTCTCCCAGGCCGCCAGCACCAACGGCACCAGCAATGGCGGAGTAACCAACCAGACTGATTATCGTGATGGTCACACCCAGGATCAGCGAGGGGAGTGCTTCGGGAATCAAAACCTTGAGTACGATCTGCCAGCCATTACACCCCATGGCTTTAGCGGCCTCGACCACGCCTCCATCAACTTCGCGCAGTGAGGTCTCAGCAACACGACCAAAGAAAGGAATAGCGGCCACCGTCAGCGGGACAATCGCGGCGGTTGTGCCGATGGTGGTCCCAACAATCAGGCGCGTAAAAGGAGTGATAGCGACCAGTAGAATAATAAACGGCAGCGATCTTCCAATATTGACAATAAAGCCCAGAATCTGGTGCAGCCAGGGAAGATGGAGCAGGCCATCACGATCGGTCACGACCAGTAATACACCCAGAGGTAAGCCAAGCAGAACAGTAAAAATAGTTGAAACACCAACCATCAACAAGGTATCCTGAGTCGCCTGCCAGAGATCAGGTAGGAGATATGACCAATAATTCCAATCCATTACTCATCGACCTCCACACGTAGTCCAAGCTGGCGCAAATAGTTGAGGGCCGCCTCAAACTGACCACCAACAAATTCAGCTTGAAGTTGTCCGATGCGTTGTTCTCCAAATTTTTCGATATTGCCACTTAAAATGTTGACATTCACATCAAACTGGCGAATCACATTTGAGAGCACCGGCTCATCAGCGGTGTCACCCGCAAATGTGATCGTGACAATTCTGGCTCCTGGCTGGGCCTCATAGCTCTGAAGACGAGGGAACAGGCTTCTGGCCAGACGAGACTCTGGCAGGGCCGCCAGTTCACTTACGCGTCCCTGTTCAACTACTTTTCCAGCCTCTAAGATCGCGACCTGGTGGCAGATCTGTTTCACCACACCCATCTCATGAGTAATCAAGAGAATAGTCAACCCCATGCGCTGATTGAGGTCCTGCAGCAGTTCTAAGATAGAGCGCGTAGTTTGTGGATCAAGGGCTGAGGTGGCTTCATCTGAAAGCAGGACATCGGGTTTTCCAGCCAGGGCACGCGCGATACCTACCCGCTGTTTCTGACCGCCGGAGAGTTGTGCTGGATAGGCCTGAGCGCGGTTCTCCAGGCCAACCAGCGCCAATAATTCTTTCACACGCTCCTGCCGCTGGCTCCGATTATAGCCCATGACCTCTAAAGGAAAGGCCACATTTTCCGCGATCGTACGCGAACTTAACAGGTTAAAGTGCTGGAAGATCATGCCAATACGCTGACGAGCCTTGCGCAAAGCAGGTCCATTCAGCGAGGTAATTTCCTGATCATTGACAATAATCGATCCACTCGTCGGCCGCTCCAGTAGATTCACACAGCGTATCAAGGTACTCTTGCCAGCGCCACTCTCACCCAGTACCCCAAATATTTCACCCTGTGGTACCGCCAGATTGACGGCATCCAGCGCCACGATCGCCTTTTCTCCCCGGCCATATACTTTGCTCACATCATTAATTGTTATCATCACCAATCTCCCCTGGTAGCTACAGGCCAAAGCCTCCATTATTTTCACCGCAGATGAAGAACAATGGAGGCCACACACATCAGCTTCTATCCACTACCTCAGGTAGCAGAAGAGCACCGGTAGCTTAGAAAGCGGGAATAACCGCGCCTTTGTATTTATCCTCAATAAACTTTTTAACCTCGGGTGAATTCAGCAATCTGGCCAGTCTGGTCACGCCAGCATCTTTCTCATGACCTTTCGCTACTGCCAGGACGTTTGCGTAGGGATTGCCCTGGCCTTTTTCTAAGGCCAATGCATCTTTAGCGGGCACCAGGCCAGTTGTGAGCGCATAGTTACCATTGATAACTGAGAGGGTAGTATCATCCAGTGAACGAGGGAGTTGGGCCGCCTCTAATTCTTTGAGCTGGAGATTTTTGGGATTAGCCACAATATCCTGCTTGGTCGCACTATTGCCAGCACCAGCTTTAAGTTTGATCAGCCCCTGATCAGCCAGGAGATGTAAAGCACGGCCGCCATTGGTAGCGTCATTTGGAATCGCCACAACCGCACCGGCTGGCACTGCTTGCAAAGATTTTACTTTATGAGAATAAATACCAAGCGGCTCGATATGTACTTTAGCGACCGCCACCAGATTCGTCCCATGTTGCTGGTTGAAATCTTGCATATATGGTTACGTGCTGGAAGAAATTAGCATCAATCTGTCCATCCTGCAGCGCCATATTCGGCTGAATATAGTCGGTAAACTCGACAACCTGCAGATCCAGACCGGCCTTAGCGGCCAGGTGATCCTTAATATAACGCAGAATCTCAGCATGAGGAGTAGGACTGGCGCCTACTTTAATCGTAATTGGACCATTGCCCGTGGCAGTACTTCCACTCTGGCTGGAACTGCCACCACAGGCCGCAAAAACGGTCGCCAACAAGGCACACAGAATGACCAGATTAAGTTTCAACGAACGCATCAGACAGGTTTTCCCTTCTACATCAAACGGGGTTAGCTGGTTGGACAACCCCGTATTATAACCTGCTGCATGCGGTTGACATTAGCCGATGGATGAAAGAAGCATCGCGTACTTCCCACTTCGCCAGATAGCAAAGCTCTCGCCATGAGTATTGCTATCTGGCAATAATAAAAAAAGGAATGATACCGGGTAAGGAGAATTATAGTATCCCTATAGTACAGGAACAGCGAGCGGACTCACTATCTACTCCAACCTCTTCTTCTATTTCTGCTCAAGGAGCATCCACTTGCAACGTACAACCCCACTCAACAGGTTTTTTGCTGTGTAAAAAATCTCTACATACTAGAAAAAATGCAAGCTTAAACGCTGCTCACACCAGTAGAATGGTAAATTTCTACAGTTAATAATAACAATCTTGATAAACTATGTCAACTACAATAAAAGTACCAGATAGGACTATTTCAATTTCTTCTTTGGCGCCTACGGCGCCAGGTTGGGATGTGTGGAGTGTGCCAGTCGTACGGCCACGGCCGTACGACTGGCACACTCCACACATGAAAGAATGTGATTTGATGGCTTGATTATGGTTCCCACGCGACTTCTACCTGAACATGAAATAGCTCTGAGCACCCTGATTGTCTGCTTGCTATTAATTACTACGCAGAATCATACCTGAGGGAATACGCAAGCCATAATGAAGATTGGTAAGAGAGGCAATGTCGAGAACAATCGTGCCAGCATCACAGAGGCGACCGAGCAGGTACTAATCTATTCAGGGCATGACTTTTTATATCACAACGGTTATACTCTCCACAGAAAAGCGAATACTAATGCACGCTCATTGTATACTGTCTCATAAGGATTAAACTTTTTTGTAAAGAAGATGCATCCATGAGAGAAAAACAAGACGTAAGACTTGATGGAGATAGATGATGAGTAATCCAATCAATAAGATTACCGGTCCCCACCGTGGCCAGCCTGTTTTGATGGCAGGGGAGCAACTGGAACAGGCACGCGCGGCAATGATTATGATGCATGGCCGTGGAGCCTCAGCACAGGATATTCTGGGTTTGTCAGCAGAGTTGCCGCAGACTGGTTTTGTTTATTTAGCACCCCAGGCAGCTAACAGCACATGGTATCCAAATAGTTTTCTGGCTCCCCTGGCCAGAAATGAGCCTGGACTTTCTTCAGCGCTCTCGGTCATCAGCCAGTTACTGGATAGTCTGGCAGAAGCAGGCATTCCAGCTGAGCGTACCATCCTGCTGGGTTTCTCACAGGGAGCCTGTCTTTCACTGGAGTTTGCGGCCCGCAATGCACAGCGCTATGGTGGTATCGCAGGTCTCAGCGGCGGCCTGATTGGTCCTAATGATACTGACCGTAACTACCCTGGCTCACTGGCCGAGACGCCTGTGTTGCTCGGCTGCAGTGATCGCGATCCCCATATTCCTAAAGAGCGTGTCGATGTCTCGGCCAGGATTCTTCAAGGGATGGGAGCAAAGGTCACCGAGCGCATCTATCCAAATATGGCACACACCATTAACGACGAAGAGATCGAACTGGTGACGACAATGATGAAACAGCTCCTGGCACACTAGCCCACGCAGCATACAACTTTTCGTGATCGCTATTGATGCATAGTGAGATGACCTGGCATGCACATGCATCCAGCCATCCACTACGCATCACCAGCGAGGAGATAGCCACTTTCCTGACCATCCCCACCGGGGTATGGTGCATTCTGATACAGCATGCGACAAACATCACTAGCAACAACCTTCATATCCCTTTTTCTCCTCACACAAAAAATTCCTCTCCCTGTGCTTCTGCCCGTCAAATAAAGAATGAAGCAGCTCAAAAAATCCTAATTCTGATGCCACAGAATTCGCGGCTCTGCCCGTTCATCAGGTATGATGGTATACATGAAAACATCCATGATCATAGCCATGTAATTTTCTCTGATTTTATCCAGCTCAAGGAGATACCATGCCCGAATACAACCAGGTTACATGCCAGTATTGTGGCACTCCAATTACTCCAGGTAATAGATTTTGTTCCAATTGTGGGAAAAGTACTGAAGGTGGCACCAGCAGGCCAACCGAATACTCTGTCGATGCCCAGCCCACATCATTACAAAGTGGAGCTAATTTTGAGGGAAGAACACCACCACCACCACCCAGAAATGTGGACAGTGGCACCAGTTATCCCGGCTACCAACCACAACAGGAATATCGTCCGGATACCCCCATGTATCAGGCACAGGCACAGGCACAGGCACAGGTACCTGGCTATGCAGCAGCTCCGCCAGTCAAGGATTCATCACGGCGCGTCTTAGGACAGGTAGGCTGTGGTTTGTTGGTGACGATCCTGGTGATCCTGGCCCTTTGTGGCGGTGGTGGCTACTTCGCATATAATTGGTTGGCAGGTGCAATGCACAGTACAACCGATCAAGCCAACAACACCAGTACCAGCACTGGCTCCAGCAATACGGATACAACTGCCTCAGCACCAAAGCCAGTGGTAACCACTCTGAATACCAAACCCGTTACCTATGCCAGCGTCAATATGAGCATTAAAGATGTCCAGCAAGCTACCAGTTTTCCTGAGGATAATAATAATAAATCCGGAATACTACGCATCGATCTCAGTGAGGAAAACACTTCGAGTACCGCTTCCTATTATTCATATACGGATTCCATGCTCCTGACGTTACCCGACAACACCAGCGTTCATCCAGAAGCCAGCAAAGTATCTTCGGGTCCTGATGCCTCAATTAAGCGTACAAACTGGGTAGATTTCGCGGTCCCGACAACGGTCAAACCCGATCAACTCACCCTGACCATCGGCACCAGTACCGAGTCACAGATCGAGATACCGCTGAAAGCTGATGCAGATCTCTCAAAATATCAGCCCATTACCTCAGCACCGAACAAGCTTATCCAGTATGCAGGAGCCAATTGGACAATTACCAATGCCACCAAACAGACCAGCTATGATGCCAAACAGGCTGATAAGGATAGTGTGTTTGTGGTTGTCAAACTAAAAATTGACAATACGTCACAAAAAGAAATCTATCCGTTTCCAAGCGATACGATGCGGTTGCAAGCAGGCAGCACAACCAATAAACCCAGTTCCAACACCTTGAACTCCAGCATTGCTGCAGGACAGATGAACTCACGCGGCGAATGCGTCTTCATCATGCCAGCGGATAGCACCGATTTTACCTTTGAACTCTTACCTAATGATCTGCTCGCGACCACCCAACCAGTCACCACCACTTTCCAGGTTAAATAACTTCACAAATACATTCCTCATGACCAAACATTGAGTATAGTCGAGTGTCCAGACACTCGACTATACTCAAACAACATGTACAGCCTTGATATTCGATATATTTATCTGTATAATTACTTTGAGTATCAAAACAATTGACCATCAAAGGACTGCATATGGCGAGTGAGCATTTAACTGAGGATCTCCTTTTATTGACGCGACTGTTACGTCCTTCGCGGCATACAGATATGACCCAGCAACAATACTGGTTGCTACGCCATCTGCGTTGTTCAGCACCCCAGAGTATCAGTACGCTGGCCCAGGCTCTGGGCATTACCACCGGTTCAGCCACCGTTGCCTGTCAGCGACTGGAGAAAGCTGGCTTGATTACTCGCAAGCGGCAGGAGCAAGATGAACGGGTCGTGCATGTGTCCTTAACAGAGCAAGGACGCCAGCAGATTGATGCGGTACGCCAGCAACGGCGTGAAGCATTGACCCATTTATTAGAGGTACTCGATGAGTCTGAACAACAGGAGTTACAGCGACTGGTCGAGCGTTTACTGGATGCAGCCGAGGTACAAGGATTGGGAGAAATAAAAAAGCATGACAGCCATCATTGAGGTATCTCATCTGGTAAAAAAGTTTGGTGACTATGCGGCCGTCAACGATATAAGTTTTGAGGTAGCCAGAGGCGAGGTGTTTGGTCTGCTGGGTCCGAATGGTGCCGGCAAAAGTACGACCATCAAAATGCTCACCACACTGCTCAATCCAACATCGGGACAGGCCAGTGTGGATGGCTTTGATATTATTCATCAGACGACAGCGGTCCGCCATAGTCTTGGTTATGTTCCTCAGGCGCTTTCGGCTGATGGCAACCTGACCGGTTATGAAAATTTACTGATCTTTGCCAAATTGTATGATCTACCGCGCGCCGGTCGCGATGCACGGGTCAAAGAAGTCCTCTCCTTTGTTGGCCTGACGGATGCGGGATCCCAGCTCGTACGCCACTATTCTGGTGGGATGATTCGCCGTCTGGAGGTGGCCCAGGCCTTGCTCCATCAGCCCCATGTACTCTTCCTGGATGAGCCAACGGTGGGGCTTGATCCAATTGCACGGCAGGCCATCTGGGAACATTTAATGCAACTACGCGCAGAATCAAATATGACTATTTTCTTAACCACCCACTCAATGGAAGAGGCGGATAGTCTGTGTACCAGAATTGGCATCATGCATCGTGGGAAGATTGCAGCCATTGGGACACCGGCTGAATTGAAGGCAGTTGTAGGTGGTGAACAGGTTACCTTGAATGATGTGTTTGTCCATTTCGCGGGCGATGCCCTGGAGTCAGGAGGAAGTTACCGTGACGCTTCACGAGCACGACGTACAGCACGAAGACTTGGCTAGGGTCAATACACTATCCCCTTCGCCACAAAAAGCACAATCACCCCTCGCGGTACTGACAAATTTTGTGCGCAAAACGCTGGTCATTGCTGAGTGGGAAGTGCGCAAGATCCGCCATGATGCAACGGATCTGGTAATGCGCGCCGTCCAACCTGCCCTGTGGATCCTCGTTTTTGGCGAAGTATTCACCCGCATTCGGGCCATACCAACTGGCAGTGCCAATGTGAGCTATCTAGAATTTATGGCACCGGGAATCCTGGCCCAGAGCGTGCTCTTTATCGCTATCTTCGCCGGCATCGCCATTATCTGGGAACGCGACCTGGGCGTCATCCATAAGTTTCTGGCCAGTCCTACACCGCGTGGCTCGCTAGTCCTGGGCAAGGCGCTCTCTTCTGGCATCCGCGCCTTACCGCAAGCGCTGGTGATTTATCTGTTGGCGCTGATCCTTGGCGTCAAAATGAACTTCAATCCACTGGCCTTGCTCGGCGTACTGGTGTTTGTGGTGATGGGTGCAGGCTGTTTCTCAACCTTCTCCTTGATCATCGCCTGCCTGCTCAAAACCCGCGACCGCGTCATGGGAATCGGACAGGTACTCACCATGCCAATGTTCTTTGCCAGCAATGCCATCTATCCCATCAGTATCATGCCATCCTGGCTACAAGCCATTGCACACATCAATCCGCTCACTTACGTCGTAGATGGTCTACGCTCTTTAATGCTGGCCAGTACGCCATTTAATATCGTTAATGTCAGTCGCGACTTTGGGATTCTGCTCATCGTCACCATCGTGCTCGTCACCATAGGAGCCATGCTTTATCCCAGAATCGTCCAATAAACCAGCAGGGGATATGCAACGTTAAGGCGTAAACTCTTTATTTTTGATATTGAGCCGGAAGTTCCAGCTGAAAATGCGCTGCCAGCAGGTGTACATCATGTTGATCCTTTTCAGCTGGCTCATAGCCGAGATGGCATAAGAGCTGGGCTTCTGCAGCAATGCAAGCGACAGTCTGGTCTTCAATGGTCCCGGTGCCAGCAAAACAACTGGCTGGATAACAGAACAGACTTCCATCTTGTAGTTGCTGAAAGCCATCCCCCTGCTCATCTTTAAAGATGGGATGAAAGTCGATACTATGGCCAGCCGCATCCTGCATCACAAAACGCGTCGGAAAATCATCCTCAGTGATGCGATAGTCTGCCAGTTCCAGGATACTATGCGCCAGATCCGCTTGCGTCAGCAGCACAACCACATCCATATCTATGTGCTCCCGCGTCTGCTTACCCACTAACGCGTCTACCCCCCAACCACCATCCAGCCAGACCGAAACACCTGCAGCGGTTAACCTATTCACCACAATCAGCACATCCTGCGCATACATCATAAATAGTAGCCTCTCAAATTACTTTATACAACTCCTGATATATAGTATACAATCCCTGGCAATAAAATTTACTATAGTAGTATTTCCATCGATTCATGCAAATATTTATTATTCATAATACTTTTCAACCATTTGGAGGATACGTTAAAGGCCGAGAGCATGCTATATTCTCAGTGAGAGATAGGGTCTTCTTAGCATCAAACAAGCCAGTTTCGAGAGGAAAAATGATGCAACGCTATGTTCATGCTATGCGCTCAAGCACGATCTGGTGGGTCGTACTGCTGCAGGGCATCCTCGCCATCCTTATCGGTATAGTGGTTTTACTCAACCCCTTCAGAGTGGCTATCTTAATGGTACGCTTGCTTGGAGCATACCTGTTTATCTCTGGTCTACTACAGTTTTTCAATATGGTGCGCCGCAAAGAGTATCCAGGACCAGATATGTTTGTTGCCGCTATCGGCGTCATTGCAGGACTTCTGATCATGCTTTTTCAGCTATGGAGTGTGGTTCTTCTGCCACCTATCGCGTTCTTCATAGGCGCTATTCTAGCCATTGTGTATGGCCTGATACAGATTGTGGAAGGATTAAGCGGGGAAGGCATGGATAATGTCGGGGTTGGTTTACTCAGTGCGCTGATTGGCTTCATTCTGCTCTCATTAATCGTACCCGTGGGTGCACTTTTCTCCGTTTCTTTTGCTGTGATCTTGTTAATAATGCCCTTTATCATTAGTATCAGTGGCATCATCATCGGAGTACTCTTGATTGCGCGTGGCCTTTATATGCGCCGTGAACATACCAGCGAGCCTCCTCCAATGATGTCGGCAGCGCAAGAATAAGTCTGTTAGTGAGAGGACAAACGATGGCAAAAAATGTCCGACAGTCTGGCACACGTCCTTATGCTCGCAATATCCATAGTACGCCAGCCCAGACCGAGCAGAATACGATTAACTTTAATTATCTCTCAACAACTGAAGATACTGCGGGCCAGCTCACGGTAAGCGAGACAATTATCCAACAGGGAATGGAGCCACCGCCACATACCCATACCAGAGAAGATGAAGCATTCTATGTACTGGAAGGTTCGATCACGTTCTATGTTGACAATCAACCTATTCCAGCCTCGGCGGGCAGCTTTGTCTGGCTACCACGCAACCTGCAACATTCATTTGTTATTCACAGCCAGACTGCCCGGGTTCTGGTCCTGATCATGCCAGCCGGTCTGGAGCGCTACTTTACGCTGATGGGACAATTATTACAACAAGAACATGTTCAACCAGGATATCTCCCACCCGCAGCAGCGCAAAAATGGCAGGAGCTCTCACAGCAGTTTGGGATTACGCTAAACTTTGCAGCCATGCATGAAGATCAGTGAAAGTACATACTACACTTTCAGGCTATAAGAAACACAGTCACATCATCTATATGTGACTGTGTTTCTCAGGGTCTTGCTTATTATCTGGCGGCTGGCTCAATTATGATATAGGCGCGGTCAGGTGTTTCTACGCCTGCTATCTTCTGAAATTGCTCACCATATTTGTGCTCCAGGGCTGTACGCGCGGCTGCACGCTCCTCGGTCGCAGCAGCACGGCCCACACCAGCCACTTCTGGCTCGCCCAGTAGCTTGCCTATCCGATCGGAGGGGGTCATTGCCACACGGCCAGTAGCACGTATACGTTTCATTTTACCTGCATTATTGGATGTGGTGACATACACTCTACCATCTTCATACGCGAACCAGACGGTGGTGGGAACCGGGGTGCCATCTTTGCGATAGGTGGTTAAAACAAGAAAGTCATGGGGGCCAGAAAAGCAAATGGATGATGGGTATCAATCTCTTGTGCTGACATAGGTCTAAAAACTCCTCTATATAAATAAGGTAATAATAAGCCTTTGCTTGCTGTTTCACTATACTAACTCTACCACTCAGATAAGATTAATCACAAGACGGTCTAAAGTTATGATAAGGGTAATGTCTGTGCTTTACCCTTATATTCTGGCACAAATGTGCCCAGCCATCTATTATGATGTTGTGGTAAAAAATGAGCCGGGCTCATTTTTTACCACAACATCATTAACCTTTTTTGAGCGCCGCAGGCGCAAAAATATCTGTAGAGCGGTTGTAGAGAAGACGAGGGTCAGGCACTCTCTGAAGGAAAGCAATGATATGTTTAGCAGCAATGGCGCTAGCGCTACATCGGGAAACAGGAGAAACCTGGTAACATATAGCGTATAATAGTGGCACAATGCTGATTGGTGTTTACCTTCCCTCAGAAAGGTTACCGAGATGGAACAAAAAGTCTATCGCACCGAACTGACACCATTAAGTTTTCTTGAGCGCAGCGCCCTCGTTTTTCCCAATAAGGTTGCGGTCATCCATGAAACACGCAGCTATACATATCAGGAGTTTGCTGAACGTGTGTTTCGCCTCGCTTCGCGTTTGCGCGCATTGGGAATGCAAAAACATGACCGTGTCGCCTTCCTCTGTCCGAATACGCCCGCCCTCTTAGAAGCACACTATGCTGTACCGGCGGCGGGCGGCATCCTGGTGGCGATCAATAATCGCTTGAGCAAACAGGAAATTGAATTTATTTTGCAGCATTCGGGCAGCAAATATCTGTTTGTGGATCATGAATTTACACATCTGATCGAAACACTCCCACAAGAACTGCTAGCACAGGTTATCCGTATCGACGATACAGGAACGCCAGAGGATCCTTATGAGCAATTTCTGGCGGAAGGTTCTCCTGAGCCGCTAGCGAGTTGGTTGGAAGATGAAGAGGAGACTATTTCGATCAATTATACTTCTGGTACCACTGGCAACCCAAAAGGTGTAATGTATACCTACCGTGGCGCTTATCTGAATGCACTATCAGAAGTGATTGAAACTGGAATGAATAGCAATAGTATCTATTTATGGACACTACCAATGTTCCATTGTAATGGTTGGTGCTTTACCTGGGGCGTCACGGCCGTTGGCGCGACCCATGTGTGCCTGCGCAAGGTTGATCCCGCGCGTATCTGGGAGCTATTTGAGCAGGAAAAGATCACCCATTATAATGGAGCACCGACCGTCCATATATTCCTGGTCAACCATCCTAAAGCGCATCGGCTGGAGCAACAGATTACCGTTACTATCGCGGGCGCGCCTCCATCTCCTACTTTGCTGGGACAACTCAAAGAACTGAATATTCGGCCAATCCATGTCTATGGCCTGACCGAAACCTATGGTCCTTACACTGTTTGTGAATGGCAGCAGGAATGGGATAGTTTACCAATCAACGAACAGGCTCGGCTGTTAGCCCGACAGGGACAGGGATATGTGACTGCGGAGCGGGCGCGGGTGGTTAGTCCGGAGATGCAGGATGTACCGCTCGATGGACAGACGATGGGTGAGGTGATGATGCGTGGCAATAATGTCGCCAAAGGCTATTTTGAGAATCCTGACGCGACGGCCAGATCTTTTGAGGGCGGCTGGTTCCATTCTGGCGACATTGGGGTCTGGCATACGGATAACTATGTCGAGTTGCGCGATCGTGCCAAGGATGTCATTATCTCGGGTGGCGAAAATATCTCGACCATCGAAGTTGAACAAACCCTGGTCCAACATCCAGCCGTGCTGGAATGCGCGGTGGTCGCGATTCCAGATGAGGTCTGGGGTGAGCGTCCCAAAGCGTTTGTCACGCTCAAACCTGAACAGGTAACGACCGAAGAAGAATTGATCAACTTTTGTAAGGCTCGACTGGCACATTTCAAATGTCCTACCTCGATCGAATTTGGGCTGCTCCCCAAAACCTCAACCGGCAAAGTTCAAAAATATGTCCTGCGTGATAAGGCATGGGCGGGCAAAGAGAAACGCATTAATTAGGATGCTTCTCGCAATATGCCCGGACAGCAGTAATAAAGGAGCTTGATGATGACCTATCAACTGGTAGAAGTGAGCTATGAGGGTAATCTGGCGACGATTACGATGAATAATGTAAAACGGCGTAACGCGCTTTCACTGGCCCATATGCAGGAGTTGATCAGCGCGTTTCGGGAAGTGGGAGAAAGCGAGGCCCGTGGCGTTTTGCTGGCCGCCAATGGCGCTGTCTTCTGCTCGGGACATGATCTTTCAGAAATGGTGGATCAGGATCTGGATTTCATGACGCGCTTGCTGGAGACCTGTACGACGCTGATGAATACAATTCAGGAGATTCCACAGCCGGTGCTGGCGCGTGTACATGGGATCGCGACTGCGGCCGGTTGTCAGTTAGTAGCGACCTGTGATCTGGCAGTGGCTTCAACCAACGTCACCTTTGCCACGCCCGGCGTTAAAATCGGCTGGTTCTGTACCACGCCAATGATAGCCTTGAGCCGCAACATTGGTCGCAAACGCGCCCTGGAAATGTTGATGACGGGAGATCCCATCGATGCCCGAACCGCTGCCGACTGGGGCTTAATCAATCGCGTCGTCGCGCCGGAACAATTGCAGGCAGAGGCACAACGACTACTGGAAGCCGCGACCAGCAATAGCTTCAATGCCCGCTGCATTGGTAAGCAAGCCTACTATACCCAGATCGACATGCCACAACCTCAGGCCTATGAGTATGCCCAGGGCGTCATGGCGTCTGCCTCACAGATTCCCGATGCCAGCGAAGGAATGCACGCCTTCCTGGAAAAACGTCAACCCAACTTTGACCAGCAAGAAGTATAATCAAAGGCGTGAGGTGTACATACACCTCACGCATGCAAAACAGATTATTTTATACCCAGAACGGCTATCTCTCTAAATTTTTTAGCCACGGGTCCATTATTAATGTGTACTGTACGAAATCCGGCCTCGGTAAATAGTTTTTCCACACTCGGACCATCAGGACCATCAAAAGACGCGGCCTTTTCAGCGCTATAACCAGGCCAGCTCTCACGTGATAAAAAGGTCACACAGAACAGACCCCCCGGTTTCAGGACACGATAGACTTCTGCCAGTACCTGCTGAGGCTGATTCCACCACCAGACATAGATGACATGGATGCTATAAATTTTATCAAATGTACTATCAGCAAAAGGTAACGCATAGGCATTACCCGGCAAGAGCTCTACCCGACCAACACGCACAGCCTGAGCATTGCGCCGCCGGGCCTCCCGCATCATCGCCTTTGAGATATCAACACCAGTAATTTTTCCAGTTGTCAACAATGCCGCCGCCGCTTGAATAGCGATACCAGGACCAAAACCAACCTCTAGCACCTGCTCATTCCCCTGTAACTGCAACAACTCGACCGTCCATTGATTCTCTGGATAATGCTGCTTCGCCATCAACTTTCCAGCAATCATCCCTTTCCAGCCCGCTGGATGGCCATAAGATTCTCCAACCCCAAAGACGTCCTCAATAAATTTATAGAGTGCTGGCATATTTTTTTTATCTCCTCATACGTTTTTTTCAAGCATGCAATCACTAAAAAAAGGATACGCCATGCACTTTTTAAGAACAATAGCAGATCAGCTATAATAGATATTGAAATTTTTTATGGAAAATGAGGCAGCGCATAGAGCATGGACCTTCATCAGTTACAGGCATTTGATCAAGTTATGCAACAGCAAAGTTTTAGTAAAGCTGCGCGTCGCTTAGGCATATCACAACCAACCATTAGTCTGCGTATTCAGGCGCTGGAGCAGGAGTTAGGGGATACACTATTTGTCCGTGGCGGCAGGCAATTACAGCTTACAGAGTTGGGGCGCAATTTCGTACCGCATGCACGCCAGGCACTGGCAGCGATGAACGCGGGTCTTGAGGCCGCGCAACATACCATCCAGGGCAAAAAAGGGCAGCTGATGCTGGCAACCTCACCCACCTGTAGCACCGGCTTTTTTGCCTCTACGCTAGCGCGGCTGCGGCAAGCTCATCCTGGACTGGATATTGCAGTCCATACCGGCCATAATCAACAAATTGTGGAGATGCTTCATGATGGCTTTGTTGAATTAGGTATCGTGGTAGGACCATTTTTTTCACCTGCACTCTATCCAATTGTGCAGCTTAAAGAGCCCTTGATCGTCATAGCCCACGCCAACCATCCCTTATCACAACAACAACAGGTTACTCTGGAAGACCTGCAAGTCGGCAGCCGGCCTTTTTTTCAGATAGATTGGAACCTGGATGCGCGCTACTGGCAGAGAAATATACAGGCCAGTCAGTTTGCCAGCATCGAAGTACCACCCCATACCGCCTATGATCTACTCATGAGCGGGATTGGTGCCGCCTTGATGACACGCTCATTTGCTCATCATGGACTTCAAGCGGGCATCCTGGTTGAACTCCCCATACCAGATTTGCCTGCCATGCAAAGGGAATGTGTATTGTTGCGCCATGAACGCGGAAAATCACTTTCTCCTGCGGCCAATGAGTTTATCTGCATCTTGCGTGAAGAGACACGCCTGTTATAGCGATTGCAACTAATTGTCATATATTGTATATGATACTCTATTAGAGACTTGAAATGGAAAAGACCAGTATAGTTTATTAGCCCAATCACGCAGGCACTCGATATGTATCGCGGTCGCATTCCTGAACGCCCATTTGAGGTCTCCGTGCTGGATGCCTTTAGCGATTATATGGACAGCTATATTCGGGCCTGGCAACAATCATAACCATCACTCACTCCCCCTTACTATTGGTCAGGGCACATCGGAGATCTGAGGTGCCCTGATCCCCCGGCATTCAATCACAGCATGATCTGTTCATGGTCGCAGTATTTCGATGTGCTCATTATGCTAATCTTCTGAGCCAATAATACGAGCTGCAACTGATAAAAATGTTCAATATCTAACACAAAAGAAATGAATTAGAATTCATCGATTTTTATATTACCAGATATAATTGTTCACTTTGCCAATTATAAAAGCAAAAATATATAATAAACACGAATGTTATTGTCATCGCGAGAAATGAGGAGTATATATGTCCTTAAGATCTGCGCCACGAACAGGAAAGGTCATAGTTGCTTCTATCTCAGGAGCAACGGTGTTACTCGTACTACTCAGCTTGCTGCTGTTCCCCCGCGTAGGCTACGCCAGCAAAAAAACAGGTGCAAACGTAGCCTATGCCAAACTAACCCATAGTCCCACTGGTAGCGTCCGCCTTAGCTATAATGCCAGCACAAAAACCCTTGTTGTCACCGCCAAACTTGTCGGCCTGGCACCCAGTAGTACCCATCCAGCCCATATTCATGCTGGCAGTTGTCAGAATCCCACCGATGCCATTAAATATCCATTGACAGATGTGACCGCCGACCAGACAGGGCAAGGCACCAGCACAACCACGCTAAAAAACATCGCCGATGGCATCCCCGCCACTGGTTGGCTTATCAATGTCCACAACGGCCCAAAACTCCAGTCAGCCGATCAAGAGATATCCATCGCCTGTGCCACTATCCTGAATCCCGATGCAGCAACCTCAGTCGATGCAACCTTTGGACCAAGCACCAGCAGCAACGAAAACGCGGTTGGCGATAGCAAACTCAGTGTCGAGAATAATACCCTGACAGTCACGTTAAATGTCAGCGGTCTGGTCCCCAACAGCACCCACGCTGCCCATATACATGCAGGCAATTGTAATTACACCCAAAAAGTACTCTACGATTTGAGTCCATTACAGGTGGATAGCAACGGGAATGCCACAAAAACCATGACATTCTCTGGCGTCTCAAGCATTCCCGCCACTGGCTGGGACATCAACGTTCACTACAGCACAGATCTCTCCACCCAGACAGGCTACAACCCAGTCCTCTGCGGAAACGTCATAACTAACTAGCAGTGCCAGGCTCTATGCTTCTCTCTTCATGAGAAGCATAGAGCCTGCTTGTCACACGAGCAGCAGATGCGGTTCCTTTCGGATGCTACTTTGCCAGAAAGGTGCATATGCATGCGCATGTGGCTTGATATTCTGTGCATTCGCTGGTTGGGCATTCTGCACAAAAAGTGTATTTGACGCGATGTTGTTATCGACATTTAGATCACCAGGCATATCCACTGACGCTGTCGAAGTGAGGATCGGCATGGCATCGGCAGTGAGGTCACCGGTAATTGAAATCGGAGATAGGGCCGCAGCAGGATGGGGACCGATTTTACCGATATATTGTGCATGAATTACTGCTGGACTGGTCGTATCGCTTAAAGAAATTTGCCAGTCTTTGCCCACGACCTGTAGATTATGCAGTCCCAGTGGAATCACCTCATCAACCTTGATCCCTTTAGGATTAGTAATGGCAACAGCAGCGGTTGTCTTCGCCACGACAAGGACGAAATTCACCTTCGCACCGCTCACGGCATGATTCCCATACAGATTGGTATTCACCAGCATCAAATCAGGTCCAACCACTGCTGGCTTAGTTCCAGAGGTACCATCTGGCTTTACTGTCGGACTAACCAATACTGTTGGTTGCCTTGTAGCCGCTGGAACCCGAGTGGTAGGCGTTGCCAATAATCCTGCAGAGCTGCCATGCATAGCGGTAGGCGATGGGATCGTAGTGGCAGCCGACAAATCTGCCGCCGTCACTGCCATAGAAGCAACAACGACATTGTCAGCCGAATCTCTATCATCGTTAGAAGTCACCACCGCTGCATTGGATAACATGGGTACAGCGGCGTCGGTGATGGTACCCCTGATAGTAAGTGGTGGCAACACTGTTCCGGTTGCGATGGGGTAAGGACCATTGAAAGTAGCCTTCAGCGCTGCCGGTCCAATGGTATTTGAGAGCGCGATCGTCCAACCTGGACCCGTAGAGTAAATGTGGCTCAGTCCAACAGAGACAATATCAAGGACGGTCACAGGTTGATTTTCGTTGCCCTGCACAACACGCACCTGCAACACATAACTAATCTTCTGGCCAACAGTGGAATGATTACCAACCGGGGAGCCAGATCGATTAATCAATAAGCTAAAACGTGATCCCACAATTGGACCGGGCACAACTGTTGGCGTCATCCGTGGCTTCGGCGTTGGTGTTATGCGCGGCTTCGGTGCTATCGTTGGTTGAGGCGTCACCCGTGGCTTTGGTGTCATAATTATGTGCGGGGTTGGACTCAGCGTTGGCTGAGGCGTTACCCGAGGTTTCGGCGTTGGTGTTATGCGCGGCTTCGGTGTTAACGTTGGCGTTGGACGCGGCGTTGGCGTCATCGTTGTATGCGTAATTGCGATAGGTGTGACAGTCATTATCCAGGATGGTGCGGGTGTCCGTGTCACACCAATTGTGGAGGTCGCTGGTGGGCCACTGGTAGGCGATGACATCAGCTGTACACCAATCAAGGTTGTACTGACTGTTGTATTATTATCCATATCTTTATCATCAGGCACCACTACGGTTGCGGTATTGGTAATGGATGGCTCTGCATCTTGCGTCAGGATACCTGTTAATGAGATTGGTGGCAAGGTCGTATTGGGATCAGCAGTAAGTTTACCAGTATATTGAGCGGTCAGGACGGCTGGCCCCACAGTATCGCTCAAGCTAATCTGCCAGTCAGTACCTTTCGCGGTAATCTGCTTCAGGCCCAGTGGAATGACATCCGTTACTATTAGTGAACTCGTTTTTGTCGTTGTAGTGGTACCTGCTTTATTTCCTACCAGCAAAACATATGTGATAGCTTTATCCACATCGAGTTGATTGCCCACGGGACTGATCTGCCTGACATAGAAATCGGGCGCATGAGGATCCGCCGGGACAGTGACAGATGGTACAGCCGTAATGAATGAGGTTATATTGGGGGTCGGCGTCGTCTCTGCTAGCGGTGTTATAGTTGCATTTGGAGCAAGCACAGCTACGGTCGCAGTCGCAGACATGGCTGCATTTTTAGTCGTAATATGCTTTTTCTTTTGCAGCTTATGGTGCGGATGAGCAACTTTTTTGGTTTTATGCTGGAAAACATGGTGCTTTCTATGTGCAGGTTGATGAGTATGAACATGCATCAACGTTGACGAATGATGCTGGACAGATAGTCCCCGAGCGGTAGCAGAGTGAGCTTGAAAATTACCGCCAGGAAAAAATTGGCTTCCAACGAGCACCAGACAGAGAAGACTGATCAGGGGAAACAAAAATGGTAGAGCATCTCTACCTGCGAAGCTGGCTTTTACTGAGGGTGGTTGCTTCATTACTAAGATTACACTTTCTATTATCTTCAATAACAAACGTAGAAACTGCGTGTTGAAATACTATTTTCGCTACTGATTTGAGCGAGCAAGTAGCAGATAATAACATGGAATAAAAGGACTGAAAATAAATCCCAGTATGTGGAGTATTATGTAATTCACATTCAGTATAAAGAGAGGCTAAAAACAAAAGATAAGCACCATAGTTTTTTCTGTTATAATGAAAAACCTGAACGTTGCAGATATGGGGAAAGTTGTATGCATATTGTTATCTTCGCAGGTGGAGCACTGCGCTCGGGACCAAAAGTACAGGCAGTCCTACAAGCAGCAGATTTGATTATTGCTGCGGATAGTGGCGCAGCCACGGCACTCGACTATGGCTATATTCCAGCCGTGATTCTGGGGGATTGCGATTCTTTGTCCCCGAAACTATTGGAGGAGTTACAACAAAAAGGCAGCCAGTTAATTCGAGCGTCCGTACACAAAGATGAAACCGATACCGAGCTGGCTTTATTAGAAGCACGTCAACGCGGAGCCAGTATCATTACCATTCTGGGCGCCTTTGGTGGATCCCGTATTGAACATGGCCTGGCCAATATTTTCCTGCTCACCAGCTTCCAGGATATTCCTGTTCGCATCGTCGATGGCCCATCCACCTGCTGGCTGCTCAGTGGTCCTGCGAGTGATACCATCAGCGGACAAACAGGAGACTTTGTTTCGCTTTTCCCCATGACAGCAGAAGTCACCGCCATTACTACCACGAATCTGGCATACGCACTCAAAGGAGAAATCTTGCGCTTCGGGACGCCACGTGGTATCAGCAACGAACTCCTTGAGCCTCAGGCAAGTATCAGCATTGAGCACGGACTCTTACTGCTAATTCATACCAGCCGTGAATAACACGAAAAAAGGGTGAGAACATGTATTCTCACCCTTTTTTCGTGTCGGATCTTATGCAGTTTTATCTTCAAGTTTGAGCATGAATTTACGTAACTCATAGCCTGTACTGATATCATTCCAGGTAAGAGTTGGGGGGCGCTCAATACTGAGATTGGGCAAAGCCAGTAAGCGATGTAAGAAGATGTCGGTCTCCTGGATGGCCAGGAAGGAACCGGGACAGCGATGGGTGCCATCACCAAAACCCATCAACATAGTAGCAATACGATCACCATTAAGTTTGCGTTCAGGACAGAGCGACAGGGGTTCCTCGCCTACCACGGTCTGGTCAGCGTTGGCCGCATAGACATGCAAATTGATCAGTGCGCCATTGGGGATAACCACACTTTTTCCCTGGCTCTGCAAAGGAATATCAGCGGTGGCACGACGATACAGATTACCTACCACTGGCTCGATACGCAATACCTCATGTAGCATCTCGGTACGCTCGGCTTCGGAAGCAGCCATATAGCGATCGCGTAATTCTGGATGCTCCAGAAAATGCCAGGCCGCCATACTGATAAATTCGCGTGTAGTAACCATACCAGCGGCCGCATAGGTCACGCATTCCGTCAGGATCTCTGGCTCGCTATATTTGAGACCCAAGAGATGCGAGATGACATCTTCCTGCGGCTTCTTCTTACGCGCCTTGATAGCAGGCCGCACATCCAAAAGGTGGAAAGCCAGCATGTGACGCTGCTTGAATATCTGGCGTAGCTTTCCCAACAGGGTCGGCTTTGTCGGTGCATCAGGGGGGAGTCATTAGAACTCTGATGAAAAAAAGCATCCAGGCGACGATCCATACCAGGTAAGCGGCTATCGGTCAAACCAACCACACGGGCAGCTACCTGCACAGCCAGCGACAAACTTAGCTGACCCAGATCAACCTGCTTCTCACGCTTCACCTTCTCCGCCAGTTGATCTGACAACGTTTCCATAAATTGTCTATATTGTGTACTCACAGTTTTAGGGGTAAAGAAGCGGGCAGTCTGCTTACGCTGCTGCTGGTGAACTTTACCTTCTTGATAAAGAATCGGTTTATTCTCTAGACTTTTCACATCCGCGATCATCTCAGCGTTGAATCCTGCCTGTTTGGTATCACCACTCCGCAGAACAGTACGTGCCTCTTCAAAACCACGCACGTGCCAGACGCCAGATGCATCACATTCAAGAGGCAGATCAACCGGCTCAACGGTCCGACCAGTCTTCTGCCGCGATAAAGCTTGATGATCAATAGGACAGCCCTGAGCGCCATCCACTCTCTCCGGCATGGTTGGAATATTCTGTGCCATAAAGACCTACTTTCTCCACACTATTTTTTTATGAGATACTTGCAAACATTAGACATAAGATATATATTATGAGACACACTATATCATAAAAACCACTAAAAATTCAAGGGTAGCCCCCAATAGGCATATTTTGAATACATATAGCAGAATTAATCGGCAGAAAGTATTTCAACGCTACATTCCGTATGATAAATGGATGTGGTATTCTAAATGGGGATGCATCATATTTGGTAAATGAGGGAGTCTATGGATATGCGAGATCGGCGCGTCAGACGCACACAACATTCACTGGCCAAAGCATTAATCGCGCTCACCCTGGAAAAGGGATACGACGCAGTGACTATTCGCGAGATTACCGAGCGGGCTGACATCGGCTATGCAACGTTTTTTCGGCATTATCGTGATAAAGACGGCCTGCTCAAAGATGTCCTGGATGTGGTGCTAACTGAATTTATCGACCTGTTACGTAATCCAGACGCCACTACCACAGGACCTCTGCTCTTTCGCTATGTTGAGCAAAACCATGAAGTGGTCCGTGTTTTGCTTAATAGCAACCACCTGCGCCAACAACTGATCTCAACCGCCACCCAGTCAACCATCCAGGAATATAACAAATACCCGCAGAGCAAGATTCCTGTTGAAATTGCCGCCCACCATGTTGTGGCCGCCAGCATTTCATTGATTGACTGGTGGTTAGAGCATCAGATGCCCTATCCAGCCGAGCAAATGGGCATTATCTATGAGGAACTGATCGTCAATGCAACCAACGGGATCATGTTCCAGCAGCCAGAATAAAAAGGTTAATAACAGGAAAAAGAAATCTAGCAAATATTGCATAGTACTAAATCATTTAGCCAGACAAATGGGTTCCTACAACAGGTAGTTTGTTAAAAAAACTGGTATAATAATAAGGAAGGGAAAATCTGTAATATCACGGTTGTTCAGTAGTGTTTCGTTGACCAATTTGACGAAAGCAGGCAGATTTTTTACTGCGTTAGCCACGATGCCTGACACGGCAAGGAGAAATTTATGGTTGAGAGAAGAACGCAGCAACAACGGCAGGAGCAGCAACATATGTTGTTTGCGCGCCAGCAAACGGCTTATACCTGGAAAAATGTACAACTCGTTGAACGTGGAAACATTATTATTGTGATGCAGGAAGAGGTCCGTGTCCTGGGCATCAGGAAGGATAATGATTACCTGTACCTTAGTTATACTGATCCAGTCAGCGGCACCAAAACTGAACAACTTTTTAATCTCGCTGATTATGTCTACTTAAAGCTCTAATCCTCACAACCCTTCCCCATACATCAATACTTACCTATCTTTACCTTATCCAGGTTATAAGAATTGTATGATGATGCCTGCCAGAGCTAAAAGGAGTACAACAGCCCAGGGTGGCATCTTCCAGACGACAAGTAATCCAAATGCGACCAGGCCCAGCGCGAAATCGATTGGAGCATGGATAGCCGTGATCCAGATCGGCTGATAGAGGGCCGCCAGCAGAATGCCGACGACGGCTGCGTTGATACCTCGTAGCGCAGCCTGGAAAGGCATATAGGTTCGCAATTGATTCCAGAATGGTAGGATACCAGTCACAAACAGAAATGAAGGCAGAAAAATAGCGCACAAAGCAATACCAGCGCCCATCCAGCCATTGGGACTGGAGTGTGAAACAGCACCAAGGTAGGCGGAAAAGGTAAAGAGCGGACCCGGTACAGCCTGAGCAGCAGCATAGCCAGTGATAAATTGATCGTTGGTAACCCAGCCCACAGGCACAACTTCACGCTGTAGCAAGGGCAACACAACATGACCCCCTCCAAAGACCAGCGATCCCACCCTGAAAAAAGTATCAAACAGTGCCAATCCTTGATTATGTGACACGAGCCGCAACAACGGTAAACCTATGAGTAATCCGAAGAAGACCACACCACAGCCGATTGCCAGGCGTCGAGGGATCCGCAGTGCGATGCCTGAAGACGTGGGGATGGCCAGGTGATGAAAGAGTCGCCAACCCAGCAGGCCTGCCAGGGCAAGAATGATCAATTGGGCAATAGCTACCGGCCAGAGTAACATAATGATGGCCGCGACAAGCGCAATCGTTGCACGTGGCTTATCAGGACACAGCGTCGAAGCCATCCCCCAGACAGCCTGGGCCACAACCGCCACAGCAGCGATCAGGAGCCCGTGTAACCATCCTGTCTGAGCACTCGCGTGGAAGAGTGTCGTCGCATAGGCAAACAACACCAGGGCCAGTGCTGAGGGCAAGGTAAAGCCAAGCCACGCAGCCAGACCACCCCATAAACCGGCCCGAGTCATGCCTAACGCGATACCCATCTGACTACTTGAAGGACCTGGCAGAAACTGACACAGTGCCAGCAGGTCAGCATAATTCTGCTCATCAAGCCATTTACGACGCACCACAAGTTCCTGGCGAAAATAGCCAAGGTGTGCCACTGGCCCACCGAAGGAGGTCAGGCCGAGCTTCGTAAACACCCTCAGCACTTCCCAAAATGATCCTTCTGAAGGAAGCTTCTTCGTAACAGGGGCCGCCCGATCTTCTGTCTGCATTTAATTTACTCTCATCTATCTCTTCTGCGTCACCAATGAAAAACTTGTATTAGCGACCTCGCCTACAGTTATAACAGACACACAGATAAAGGACAAGTAGAATTGCCTATCTATTAAGATCAGAATGGGCAATCACGCAGATTTTTCAATTTCCATAACGTATACGTATACGTATACGTTCAGCCACACTCGGCACTTTAGTGCCCATCCTTCTTTCACTACATACTAATTTTTTGAGCGCCGATTTTATATGTATAACGAAGAAAAGAGGAACCATTGAAATTGGCAACGGTTCCTCTTTTCTTGCTGGATAGACAATTACTGGGGATCCTGGTGACCGCCGGTCATGAGGATGCCGAGCTCTTCTTCGGTGGCGTCCGGGGAGACGATATCGACGATTTGTCCTTCGTACATGACGGCAATGCGGTCCGAGAGGGAACGAATTTCGTCAAGTTCGGCGGAAATGAGGAGCACGGCTTTGCCTGCGTCACGTTGGGCGATAAGCTGGCGATGAATAAATTCGATGGCACCAATGTCCACACCACGCGTTGGCTGAGAGGCGATCAGGACAATCGGATTGGCCTCTAATTCACGCGCAATGATCAGTTTCTGCTGGTTACCACCCGAGAGGGTACTCATGGCCGCGGTAGCCGAAGGTGTACGCACATCGAACTCATCGATTAATTTCTGGGCCCAGCTGGCAATGTTCTTAAGCTGTAGTACCATTCCACGCCAGGAGAATTGCTGCCAGCGATGCCGACCCAGAATCGAGTTATCCTCGATCGACTCGGTAATCACCAGACCGCTCTCACGGCGATCTTCAGGAATATGGGACATACCAGCCACACGCACGCCACGCGCCCCCATCGTGGTAATATTCTTCGGAGTGCCAGCCTGACCGTCTTTGACATCGGCCATGGTGATCTCGCCACCAGTCGGCTTACGCATCCCGGTCAGGACCTCAACCAGCTCGGTCTGTCCGTTACCTTCGACACCAGCAATCCCTAGAATCTCACCGGCATGAACATCTAAGCTCACTTTATGCAGACATGCCAGGTCACGGTCGGATTGCGCTTCGAGGTCATGGACATGCAGAACTACCGGTCCTGGATTGGCTGGTGTTTTCTCGACGCGCAGCAATACATCCCGACCAACCATGGCACGGGCAATCTCGCGCTGATTGGTCTGCTTTGTGACCAACTCACCTACGTTCTGGCCACGACGCAGCACGGTAATGGCATCGGTAATCTCCAGCACTTCACGTAACTTGTGGGTGATAAAGATAATCGTCTTACCTTGCTTGACCAGGTCACGCAATACCAGAAACAACTCATCGGTTTCCTGAGGAGTCAGCACGCCGGTTGGCTCATCCATGACCAGGATATCAGCGCCGCGATACAGCATCTTCAGGATCTCGACGCGCTGCTGTTGACCAACAGACAACTTTTCAATGCGCAGATCAGGATCAATCGGGAGGCCATAGCGCTTACTCAAGGCAAGAATATCTGCACGGGCACGTTTGCGATCATAGGGAGCCGCAATGCCACCTGGCTCACTACCCAGCACGATATTTTCAGCCACGGTCAACGGAGGAATCAACATAAAATGCTGGTGCACCATACCAATGCCCAGCCGAATCGCGTCACGGGGCCCCGAGATGTGCACGGCGGTACCATTGATCAACACTTCACCACTATCTGGCTTAACGATACCATAGAGAATATTCATCAAGGTCGACTTGCCAGCACCATTCTCACCCACCAGAGCATGTATCTCGCCCTTCTTCACCTGCAAGTTCACATGGTTACTCGCCACCACCCCGGGCCAGGCTTTATAAATATCACGCATCTCCACCGCATAGGGTGATGATTTCTCTTCAGAGCGCGTGATTACAGTACTCTCTTGCATAATCGGTCCCTCCTACTCTGACGCTGGCTCATAGGGCACGCCATCCGCAGCGGGAGCTGTCGTACGGCCAACCAGACCTACCAGGGCCACCAGGGTCAACAGATAGGGCAGAGTGCCCAGTAGATTGGCAGAAATACCTGTATCCTGTAGACGGGGGCTCAAGGCTTCACCAAGACCAAACACCAGACAGGCAGCGGCAGCGCCAACCGGTGTGTATTTACCAAAGATCACCGCAGCCAGCGCAATATATCCCTGGCCAGCCGTCATGTTCTGGTTGAAGATACCAGCGATACCAAGCGACAAAAAGGCACCCGCCAGACCGGAGAGCAGTCCACTGCTGACTACACAGGCATAGCGAACCAGGCGCACATTGACGCCAGCGGTATCAGCGGCATGAGGATGCTCACCAACCGCGCGAATACGCAGACCAATATTGGTACGGAACAACAAAAATTGAATGCCGACCAGAATGATGATCGCAACATAGAAGATAATATTTTGTTGAAAAAGCACAGGACCAATAAAAGGGATATTTGCCAGCGGTCCCCAGTGTAACTGAGGCAGGCGCAAAGCATCATCCAGCGCACGAATACCCTGTCCCTGTGTCTGAATAGGCAGGAGGAAATTCGTTAAGCCCAGCGCTGCCAGGTTAATGGCAATACCACTCACCGTCTGATTGGCCATAAAGTTAATCGAAACAATCGCATGCACCAGGGCCAGCAAGCCACCAGCGATGACCGCACCCAGTACGCCTAACCAGACGCTATGGGTGGCAATCGCCATCATCACGCCGACATAGGCACCAATCAACATCAGGCCTTCCATCGCGAGATTGATAACGCCACTGCGCTCAGACAGTAATCCGCCCAGAGCCGGTAAGAGGAGGAGAGCCGCAAACTGCAAACTCGCCTGCCAGAAATCTGCGGAAATCAGGACCCTTCCTAGTATTGGGAAAAACACAATTATTCCTCCTGCCCCGATGATGTGGGCTTCAACCCGGTCTTCTCTACAGTATCGCTCGTGGCCCGATGACCACTCTCAACCGCTTGCATGTCAGCCTCGCCCTTTTCCTCAGCGGGTTTCGTTGTGATCAAACTGGGGACCAGCGGCGGTCTGGAACTTTTAACCAGGAACGAGGGCATAAAACGCTGCAATGAAGGTAAGTATTCAATCGCGATGCTAAAGAGTACCAGCGCTTGCATAATAGTAATAATATCGCCCGGAACATCGACATAACTCTGTAAGTACGGTCCTGCCTGTTGTAAGCCACCAAAAAGTAAAGAGGCCAATAAGACACCAATTGAAGTAGTGCGGCCCAGCAGGGCAACGCCAATCGCATCAAAACCAGTAGAGTCAGTAGAAAAGGCAGAACTGATCAGCTGGTAAGGTGCCTGTCCCATTAAGCGCACCGCGCCAGCCAGTCCCGCGAATGCCCCAGCCATGAACATCACCATGACAATATTTTTGCGCACCGAAATACCCGCATAGCGGGCCGCTTTAGGATTTTGTCCAATCACTCGCAACTCATAACCGAAGGTTGTGCGCGCAGTGATAAACCAGTACACCAGCATGGCGACAAAAGCTATCAACAAACCAGCGTCCACGGTATATTGCGCAGGATCAGGGATCTGCGGTAAAAATGTCCCTAGCGTCTGATTATAGAGGATCGCTAAGGAGGGGATAGTCGCCTGAGGAGCCATCGGCAGCGTCTGTTGCGAAAGTTTAGGAGCTTGAAAAGGTCCTTCCACCAGAAAAGCACAGACGTAGAAGGCTGTCCAGTTCAACATGATCGAGGTTACCACTTCGTGAGCACCACGCCAGGCTTTCAACACACCAACGATACCACCCCAGATACCACCAGCGACCATGCTTCCCAGCAACATCAGCGGAACGAGCAGCCAGCCTGGCAACGCAGCCAGTTGGATACCAATAATACCGGCCACCATCGATCCAACCGTTAACTGGCCAGCGGCACCGATATTAAACAATCCGGCGCGATAAGCAATCGCGACTGCGAGTCCTGCAAAGATCAGTGGAGTAGCCTTTGCAAGAGTGTAAGAAATACTTTGGAGACTTCCAAAGGAACCAGCAATAAGATAGTAATAGGTTGAAACGGCAGTAATAAAACGATTATCCAGTGGGCCAGGTGTGGTAATCATGATAATGATCCCACCAAGAACAAAAGCTACCAGGACTGCAATCAGCGGCCGCCCTAAGGCTGCCCTGAATTTTTGCATCCACCTGGCTAACTGAGACGCAGGAGCAGATGTCCTACGCTGCACTGTTGGCGATGCCATACGGCTCCTCCTGCGCACATAGAGAGAATAATAAACATTTCCAATGACAAACGAGACTGTGCTTTATCATAGCATTGACTTGCGGCTGAGACAAATATAATCCCAGACAACAGCAAAAAATAATTGTATCCATCCAACATGCAGATGGCGCTGCCTTCTCTCCAGAGAAAGAAGATCAGCGCCAATCATGCCATCATTAAGGGAAGAATAAATGCTTACTTCTGAACTGCATCTGGTACAGTGATGGCACCAGACTTGATGTCAGCAATATATTTGTCAACCACTGGTTTGACCTCGGCAGGTACAGTAGCGCTGAGACCAGCCAGACCGACGCCATCATTGGTCAGATCAAAAGGCGCAGGAGTAGCTGAGAATTTGCCAGCCTCAAAATCTTTAACTGTCAGGTAGACAGCCTGATCCACACGCTTGATGGCGCTAGCAATAACGCTATCGTTCACGTGCGACTGGTCACTGTCAACACCGATGCTATAGACACCCTTGGCTTTAGCAGCCTGCAAGGCACCTACGCCACAACCACCAGCAACCTGGAAGATGACATCAGCTTTTGCTGTGCTGATCTGGTTGTTAGCAATATCCTGACATTTGGCGGTATTGTCAAAGGACTGTGAGTAATTCACTTTTACAGTCACCGCAGGATCAACTTTTTTGGCACAATACTGATAACCAGCGATATAGTGATCAACTGGTGGGATCGCCAGACCACCGATAGCAGCGATGGTGTTGTTGCCCAGCAGCTTGCTCGATTTAGCCTTACCCAATTTTTCCATTTGTCCGGCGACAACACCAGCCAGACAACCAGCCTGCTGCTCTTTGAAGAACAGAGGAGCAACATTTTTCAATGAATCACAGTTGCCTTTGGCATCGGTCGCACAGGAGTCGATGAGAGCAAAGGATTTGGTAGGATTGGCTTTCGCGACCTGATCCATCGCTGTGGCCATCAAGAAGCCTACACCAATGACCATATCAGAAGTCTGGGCAGCACGGGTCAGGTTGCTGACATAGTCGTTCTGAGATTTAGATTCAATAACCTGACGACGGAATTTTAATTCACCCTGAGCTTTCATGTAACCAACGTTCGCAGACTGGTTAAAGCTCTGGTCATTCAAACCACCGATATCCGTAACCAATGTCACAGACTTCGGTGCAGTTGTAGAACCACCACCATTTGTATTGGTGCTGGGCGTTGAACCGCCGCAGGCCGATAGAAGTACCCCGCACAAAACAAATAGCGAGATAAGTAGGCTAGGAGCGCCAGACTTTCTCATAGAGGTAGGATCCTTTCTTTGCTCTCCAAAGAGATAGCGAAAAAAATACATTCAGGTTGCGCGCAATACGCATGTTGCGCCTGTACCTTGTGCTTTTATAAAGCGATGAAAATTCCGTCTCC
Organism: Dictyobacter vulcani; assembly: GCF_008974265.1. Classification (GTDB taxonomy): domain Bacteria; phylum Chloroflexota; class Ktedonobacteria; order Ktedonobacterales; family Ktedonobacteraceae; genus Dictyobacter; species Dictyobacter vulcani. The sequence goes on along the minus strand of NZ_BKZW01000003.1, from coordinate 275,541 downwards.
TTCTATGCCCAGATAGTTAGTGCACGAAAGAGATGTCTTCCCCTCTTTATAAGGTCAACAGTATCACATTAATAGCCAACAGTGTCTGACAAACAAACACTGCTCAAGAATAACAGGAATTGGACTTTCCACCACAACAGCTACATTCTCGTTTCGGGCATGCATATCCCCGGATACGAATAATGTGTGGGTGGTAATATTCCCCAATAGATATATACGCACGGATGGGTAGATATCTCACCAATAATATAGCAAATTTGTAAATAAGAAAACACGCTTTGTACCAAAATTACTACTGCCTGTTTGCTTACGCACAAACAGGTGCCAGCAGAACACTTGTTTGCTCGTAACCAGTCGATACGAAAACTTTTTTCTCCAGTATCTACACTGGCAGCAACCTGTTGTACGCTTAACCAGACATACGAAACGCAGATGTAACATATTTACTTTTCATACAGCCGCACAAGTTGTGTCCTGCAGGGCTTTCCAATTCTCGTTGCAAGCGGGGATGCAAGGGGCGGTCAGCCCCTTGCCGGAGCGCGAGGTGTCCTCGCATCTCCTCCCTCTTCTCCCGCCGAAGGCGGGACAAAAAGAGAATTGGAAAGCCCTGTGTGTCCTGATAGGTAGTTGTAATAGATACAGCTTTGTCATACAATAAAGCGCATACCTGAGTAAAGCGACAGTCACCAGGAAGATTCTGGCCAAAATCAGCGGCACAAATGAAGATGGCGCCGCTTCTTTACTTGTGCGAACAATATCCTACAGGTTATCATTAAAACTATCACCAGATACATCCAAACAAAGGCAGCCATGGCCTGACATGCCAGAGGTTGGACATATATAGCAGGTCTCTACTCAAAATATTTCTATAAAATACTAGTTTCGTCCCAAAGATCCCTTTCTAATCGTATACCTTTTATACTCATCTTTTTCTACAAAGCTGGGATGCAAGGAGTGTAAAATGCTCATGCAAGAGCTGATAAATATAACCATAAGTAACTATCATATTGATCGTGGTCTCGCCAAAGGCGGTATGTCAGAGGTATACCTGGCACGTGACCTGCGTACCCAACAAATTGTGGCAATGAAAATGGTGCGGCGCAGTGCGGGTGAATATTATGAACGTTTCCGCCGTGAAGCACGAGCCATGACGCGGCTCCACCATCCACACATTCTCTCGCCCCTCGATTATGGCGAATATGAACACTGGGCTTATATGGTCACACCATATATTGAATACGGCACCCTCAGCCGCCGAGCCGCTGAAGGTCCACTGCCAATTGAAGAGGCCGGAGAGATTCTCGATCAGATCGCGGGCGCGCTCCAATTCGCGCATGAAAAAGGCATGCTGCACCGCGACATCAAAGCCTCCAATGTCCTGCTACGCGATGGGCATTATGCCTATCTGACAGATTTTGGCCTGGTCAAAAGTATCGAAGATAATTATAGCCTGACCCGTTCTGGCTTTTTGATTGGTACACCTGAGTATATGGCTCCAGAACTGGTTGAGGGAGCCGCCTCACCGGCCAGTGATATTTATGCGCTGGGTGTGCTGGCCTATCAAATGGTTACAGGCAGCGTACCCTTTCGCGGCCCGAATCCGGTCACGATTGTGATGAAACACATGCGGGATACGCCCCAGCCACCCTCACAACTTAATCCTGCCGTTACACCCGATGTCGAACGCGTCATATTACAAACACTGGCAAAAGATCCTGCCCGCCGTTTCCGCACGCCCAAAGCGCTGGCCAACGCCTTCCACCAGGCGTATCAGGTTGATGCACTTCCCCAACCCGTTGCCGGCATTCAGAGTGTTACTCCACAGTTACCGACCTCGATTAATGTGGTGCCGACACAACAAACATCGACCAGACTCCCCTCAACCGGCGTGCCACGTATCGTCTGGATTATTGGTGCCGCCCTGCTAGCCCTGATCATTTTGATCGTTCTACTCACCCACGCCATGGCCTCCGCACCAACGGAACCCGCGAAACAACCGGCTGCAACCACGATCGCCAGCCCGGGCCCTGGCACTGCAATCAACACACATACGCCAGTAGCCACATCCGTTACACAGCCAACCAACCCTCAACCGCCTGCCCAGCATCAACCAGATGCTGGAAAAGGAAAAAAAGGACATGCAAAGAAATAATTGGCTCAGCCCACAATACAAGGAGGTATGTGTTCATGAGTGTGTATAAATGTGTTTTTCTCGATTGGGCTTTCACATTATCCAATTCACTCTTCTGGAATCATTTTAATGACCCTAAACACCTCCACTATCCAACGCTTCAAATTATCCAGGCCATCCTCTTTGGCAAAAATGCCTCTTTTAAGGGCACAAGTGATTGGATGCGTGGTAAATTGAGCAGTGAGGAAGTGGTTGCGTATATCTGTCAGCAAAATCCTACCTTTGATCCACAATTTCTGCTCCAGGAACTGGCACTAAGTTGTAGCCAGATGCAATTTGTATCACCACTGGTTCCAATGTATGTGCGTCAGCTCCAGGCTATGGGTATTCGGGTTGCGGTGGCAACTGATAACATGGATACCTTCTCGCGCTGGACAGTTCCAGGAATGAGGCTCACAACTATTTTTGATGATGTCCTCAATTCCTATGATCTCAAAGCACTAAAAATGGATAGAGATGCCAACGGCGAGAGTGCTTTCTTTGGCAACTATTTGCGCACCCACCAGATTCAGCCTGGCGAGAGTGTACTGATCGATGACGGCAATGAAGAATATGGCCAGATAATCCGCTCATTTGGCATTGAGTATCGGCAGATTGAACCACGTACTGGCCTGGTGCCTGAACTACAAAAATTGTTAGTTGCTCTGAACTAAATGCCAATAATACCCTCAAGGAGAGCAGTACAAACCATCTCCTGTACAAAAGATGGTTTGCATGCACATATCTCGTGCTGAGATATTATGGCTAATTCTCCGCTTGCGGCTCAATGAATATCGGAGTCAGTGACAGCGAAAGGTGCAGATGACCATTGCTCACCCGGGTGGGTATCGTCTGGCCAAACACATCCATCGCCCAGGCCTGGGGTGCGGACCAGGGATAGCTAAATGGTGTCACAGGATCGTCTTCTCCAGAGAACGTATCATGTCGCTCCCAGATAACATACAGTGGACCACGCTCACGTCTCTGTACCTCAAACAGATAGATCGCTGGCTGCTCGGGAAGTTCGAGCTGTTGCACGCGCTTCATGTCTTTAAGCTCACTGGTTATCAGGCTGAACGTTTCAGCAGCTGGATAGGGCTGTTTAAACACACCAGCCTCATAGTCAAACAGTTTATGCTTATCAAACAACAGATGCATCATATTGTTTCGATCAACCTTTTCGTTGGCAAGGTTCCAACAAAACATCTTTTGAACATCTGCGGAAAGCGCCAGCAGACTACGCATGACCAGTTCACGACAATTAATTCGATGACGCTTCTGTTCCAGTTCGGGAGAGCATCCATCCATAAACATCTGAGCCTGCGGCGGCAATGTATCCATCCGCGCATACAGATCAGCAATAGCAGTACCCTGTGTGGCCTGCTCCAATGTATCAGTGGTTGGATTTGAGAGCATCCGCTCGAATAAACTTTGCATAATGGACAGGTTCTCCGGAAAATAGAAGAAGCTCGGACCATTATACTCCCCAATGAAGACAGGCTTCTGATATCCAAAGGTGGCCATTTTCTGACGGACCGCATCAATATTGGGTCTGATCGCATAGGGATCGCCATAGGTGTGGAGATCAAAGACATCAAAGTCAGTCGCATTTTCGCGCAATAGATAATCAAAAAAGTCACGCTCAGATTGCGTATCAGGATTGTGAGCTCCAGCCGCTTCATGGAATGCATCAACCGCACCTGCCAGGATCACAACCGCCTCAGGATCCGCCTCTTTGACCGCCTGCGAGAAGATTTTAAGTTGATTGCTATAATCCTGAGGGGTACCCTCCCAGAGCATAGGATTTGTCGGTTCATTTTCGCATTGCCAGTAACGGACCCGACCTTTGCAGTGGGAGACAAGCGTGGATACAAAACGATAATAATCCTCTGGATGAAGTGCCGGAGATGGTGGCTGGAAATTGGTCGCATGCCGAGTAGCCCACAACGAACTGGCATTGAGGGTGATCCATGCTTCATCAGACGGCTCCAGTTGCTCTAGCAAGGTATCAATGGCCTCCCACACAAAATGACCGCGTTCAGGCTCTATCTGGTCCCAGACAAAAAAGAGCCTGCCCATGTTCGCTCCTAATTGATGGACCTGCGGCATGAAAACGTCAGCTTTGATGCCCATATGCCCATACAGCGGTCCCCGCACAATACCAAACAGGGGCTCACGTCCACCACGAATCGTTATGTTATTTCCAGCCTTATGATACTCGGCCATATTTGTACTCCTTTACTGCTATTTCTATCAAGATCAGACACATACTCACACACTTGCTGGAAGTATAAAGGACAGGCAGGGATAAAGACATCCTCCAGGCAGGTGGTTTTATGGGTGGTTCGGAGAAGCAGGCAAAGGAAAAAAGCTTAGAAATATTGTAGGCGGCGCGCCGCTTCGCGTGCTTCAAGGCGATTGCGAACATTAAGCTTACGATAGATATGCTTAACGTGATCTTTAACCGTATTTACGGAAATAACCAGCTCACTGGCAATCTCAGGATTAGTCAATCCAGCACATAGTTTCCGCAATACACGCAGCTCCTGGGTGGAAAGTGGCTCAAGTGGTTGAGCAGGCAGGCCAGTAGCAGTGACATCCTCAGATACCGTAAGAGCATGCAATACCGTAAGAGCATGCAATACCGTCTGTCCATAGGAACGCAACGCTTTGTCATGCATGATCGGCAGAAGTAAACGTAGCAAACGCACCAGAGGTTCGCCTTCGGAGAGAAAGACGCGTAAAAATCGTTCGTACTGCGCCAGAGCAAGTGCCTGCTGCAACCATTTAAGCGCCTCATTTTTCTGTTGACATAACATACACGCCTGGGTCAGAAGCAGCAGAATCTCTAGTTCGCTGTGTCTGTGCCGCTTCATCTGGACCGTCGCTAGCAAGGGCCCAAGTAAAAACATAGCCGCCTGCATATTTCCCTGCGCCAGTTGGAAGCGCGCCTGCAAAATGTTCACCCTGGTCTGTTGGACAAAAGAAAGCTCACGGCTTGAGTTTGCCAGCAGAATCAGGTTGCGCTGGACAGCTGGAAAATCTCCCCTGGCCAAGTAGAGACGGGCTTGCAATGCTAGCACGTCAGGCAGTAATTCTTGTGCCTGTGGTATCGAATTGGAATGCAGATGGGCAAGCAGGGTCGCAACCTGGAGTAAGGCCGCCATGTTCTGGCCTCTTGCAAAGCGTAGTAACGCCTGAAGATACATAGCCTTTGTGCTCTCATCCTGTCCCTGAGGCTGCGCACGCTCCGATGCTTCCTGTATGTGTTGCTCTGCTACGGTAAGCTCGTTCCACTGCATAGAGATACAGGCCAGACCAAACAAAGCCTGTACACAATCGCCACTTTCTTCCTGTTCACGAGCCGCCATAAACGTCTGCCGATAATACGCTCGTGCCTGATGAAGTTCCCCCATGGCCATACAGCACGCCCCCAGCCGTAGGTTAATCTCATTGAGAAACGATCGATTCGCACTTAGCTGGCTGAGTACAAGCGCCTCAAGCAAATGCTGGTGAGCCTGCTCAAAATGCCCCTGCTGCATAGCGACAGACGCAACAATTCCCAGACAAATGCTGCGCCAATCCAGCATCCCCAGATTTATGTCATTGTCATCTTCAGTATTTTTTCCTGGCAACAATGTCAGAGCTTTTCTGGCATTCTCTACCATCTCTTGAGTGGTTAAACCCTGCAGGGATGCAATGAAGGCGCGAAAAGCAAAGACCAGGCCAATCCAGGATAATTGCTCACTCTTGCGCCATCCCTCCTCTGCTCTTTGCAGTAACTCTTCAATACAAACACGTGCCGTTTGAGGATGAACTGCGGACACCGGTTGAAACTGGAGGGTAACGGCAGCATAGAAACAGAGCGCTGGATGCGCATAGAGGACAGTGTCCGAGATCTGCTCCAGCCAGCCGCGCAGCGTATGTAGTTCATAGCGTTGCCCGCTTGCACCACAGCGCTCTATCAGCAATCCTGCACGTTCCATATCGTGAGCGCGCAGAGCTGCATCAATAGCCTCTAAAGGATAGCCGTGTTGCTCATACCAGAGACTTGCACGCATAGATAACGTTTGCAGCGCTTCCTCACCCAGACGTTGCCTGGCCTCAACCCGCATTGCCTCGGCGAAAAGGGCGTGATAGCGATACCATGGTTCTGCCTCGTCCAACGCTTCCAGAAAGAGTCCTGCGCGTTCTATAGTTTCCAGCAAGACGCTACTATGCTGCCTTTCAATAATCTCATCACACAGCGCACCTGTCAAACGCGGAAGTCCACTGGTCTGCAGCAAAAAGAGCTGGAGTGGCTCGGGTTGCGCGTCCAAAACTTCACTGATAAAGTAATCAAGCAGGTGACGACGAAAAGAGTCAGAAGACTGCTGTTCATCCATAATAGAGAGATGACGCTCCATGCCCTCCAGCGTCGCATGCCCGGCCAGGACCAGCAAGCGCAGGCCCGCGGGCCATCCTTCCAGATATGCATCAAGCTGAGTAATGATTTTCTCGGGTAGCACCTCTGCCGTTGTATAGTGCAGAAACGCCGCAGTTTCCAGGGCTGAAAAGCGCAGGTCTACGGTAGTGAACTCTTGCATGCAACTCTGGGCATGCCAACGCGCAAGTGGTAGAGGTGGCTCGCTACGCGTCAAGATCACTATATGCAATCGGGTAGGAAGATGCTCAATAAAAAAGGTCAGAGATTGATGCAATCGAGGTTCTATGACCGCATGATAGTCATCAAGGACCAGGATACCATCATCAACATGGTGTGCGAGATCGTTGAGGAAGAGAGTCAAGATTGTTTCCAGGGGTGTCGCGACAAAGGGCGGCTGGAGCGCTGTAGGCAGGCGTTCAAGAGCCGTTTTCCCTATGCCTTCCTGCCAGGTCTGACAGGCACTAATAATGGAGCGCCAGAAATGCACTGGATCATTATCGCTGGCCTCCAGCGCAACCCAGGCCATATGCGAAAAGGTGTGCTGTGACTGAAGACCAGTCAGCCAGGAATTCACCAGCGTTGTCTTGCCAAAACCTGCCGGGGCCCACAACAAGGTAAGCTTATATGCACGCCAGGCATCAAGTCTGGCAAACAGGTGTGGGCGCTCGACCAGCGCAAGCGGGAGACGGGGAGGATGCAATCTGGAAATCAGTAGCGGTAACACAGGCTGCGAAGAGGATGGCAGTGAAGATTCTGTATCTTTGATAGCAGAGGTCGCATCAACAAAGCGCTCAGCAATCTCGTCTAAACGAGCCGTAGAAAGATCTATCGTCCGACCAAGATATCGTTTGACAGTACGCCCATGCATAGAACGATAAGCATACCAATAGTCTCCCTTGCTCTGTATATTCTCTTTACGGGCAGTATAACGTCCCCCCATCCGACTGTAAAAAGCAAAGGAAGAGATGGTCACTAACCACTCAAACCAAACCTGGCTATCAGGGATGATGTCAAGTGAAGCAGAGCGAGTGATGTCAGATAGCTGATAGGTTTGCGTTTGTATAGACCATTGCAAAAGATAAGGTGCGCGTTTAGGCATAAAAGATCCTCAGGTAAGAAAGAGTGGTAACTTATTACCTAACATAGCTATTTATCCAGAATTATAACACAGAGCCGTGATTAGGTAATATAACCAATCCATCAGAATGCTTCAGTTTTCCCTCTTCAAAATAAAAAGCAGGTATGAGTAGGATAAAAAATATAAAAACTCCTATAATTCTTCACTATACGCTTTCTCTTTCGTCGTAATAGAATAGTAATAAAACAAGACAAAATAGGTATTATCAATATGACATGTAGATATACTTATTTTGTCGGTGTTTGTCTCTGAGGAAATATGTCTTGAATAGACGTATTTCCTCGCAGCAAAAAAGGAGCCGAAGATGAAGTTTTTGCATCCACCCACGAATGCGATGGTCAATGCGGGCCTGTTTGTGCTACGCCTGACATTGTTCACAATCTTTATCGTGCATGGATCACAAAAAATGCTGGGATGGTTTGGCGGTCATGGCTTCCAGGCAACGGTAACAGGTTTTACCCATGGCATGCATATCCCACTCATTTTTGCATTACTGGCCATTTTTACTGAATTCTTAGCCCCCTTAGCACTCCTGGTGGGACTCCTCACCCGCCCGGCGGCCCTGGGATTACTCGTAGTGATGCTTGTGGCAGCGATAAAGGTCCATATCGCCAACGGATTTTTTATGAACTGGGGAGGGCATCAACGTGGCGAAGGCGTTGAGTTCTTCATTCTTGGCACTGGCATCGCACTGGCCCTCATTATTGGCGGCGCCGGAGCATGGTCCCTGGATGCACTGGTAGGGAAGCGCATCAGACAGCAACAGAACAAGCCAGTTATCGAAAAAGTCGCAACTATAGCATAAAGTAATGGCAGCGCTGGTCGCTGCGACTAGCGCTGCCTCTACGATTACGGCTACCGGGTTGCGGTTGACAGGAATTTTACTGAAGTGGTATAATCTGCGACCGAGTGCTACAGCATCGAAATATTTATCTGTAACTAAATAACCATTTCAATCGCTGAATGAGCAGAGAAGCTTAGATGCAACTCCATATCTAGCTTTATATAACAAATACGGGTTTCTTAACCGGCAGTATCGGCTCACTCTAGCTAGACTTTGTCTATGTTATGAGCGTAGGGGCCGACTTTTTTTGTGCAAAAAAGGATGTCGTGTATAAGACCGATATGGCTCTCACGTTATGTTCACAGGGAGGAGCCGTTGTGAAAAAATTTACGGCCAGTATGCTGGTCTTAATGGGAGCCGCCTCATTTGGTGTCCTATCAACCATTGTAAAATTAAGCTATGGCATGGGCTTTTCGACCGCAGAAGTAACAAGTAGTCCCCTGTTCTTTGGTTGCCTGTGCCTGTGGATCCTGGGTATTCCTTCATTCAAAGAGCTACGTCAGCTTTCCTTTATGACTATAAGCAAATTGCTGGTCAGTGGTATCTTCTCCGGCTTAACCGGCGTCTTCTACTATCTCGCTCTGCAATCCCTACCGGCATCTCTGGGTGTCATTTTGCTCTTCCAGTTCGTGTGGATGGGCTTTTTGCTGGAATGGATCCTGCAAAAACGCCGACCAGGGAGCCAGCAATGGATAGCAATAACCATTGTATTGATCGGCACCGTTCTAGCCGCTGGCTATGAGGCGTTACACTTTGAACACCTGAGCATGGCGGGAATTCTGCTGGGACTCCTGGCAGCCGCCAGTTATACCGGTAATATTGCCGTCAATGGACGGGTGGAGCTCAATGTTTCTCCAATTTTAAGAAGCACACTGATGGTTACTGGAGGAGCGATCATTACCATGTTGATCTTTCCACCACTCTTCCTATTCAACGGCTCACTCGTACGGGGACTCTGGATCTTCGCCTTATTACTGGCTATCTTTGGTGTCATCATCCCACCCTACCTTTATGCCCGAGGTATTCCGACTATTGGGTCAGCCATGGCCTCAATTCTAGGCTCAATTGAATTACCAGTTGTAATCATTACATCTGCCTTGATTTTAAAAGAGCACATCACACCAATTCAATGGCTGGGTGTGATCCTGATTTTGTTCGGTATTTTCATCTCCGAACAACGTATATTCAACCGGAAAATGTTGAAACGACGCATACAATATATCGACCCGTACACAACTCAAGATAAACCGCTCCCATAAAATCAATCTCAGTCCCTGGCAAGATGCCCGTGTTATGCCATAAAATACGGGCATCTTGCCAGGGATTAGCTCTAGTATTTCTTTCAGTCCTGTGATACAACTAGCTGAGATTGGCAGGTAAAAGAAAGGAGCAACATACATTGAGCCAGAATATTTACGACAATATTCGCACACGCGTAATTGTACTGGAAGATGAGCAGATACTCTTATTGAATGATCGTGGTAACTGGAGTCTCCCGGGAGGTGGTCTGGAGCCATACGAAAGTCTGCTGGAATGTGCGACCCGTGAGGTACGGGAGGAGACAGGGATAGAGGTTGAGGCGACCAGTATCGCATTTTTAGGAGAATGGATCTATCCTACCCACGCACCATGCCCTCAAAAGCGAATGAATTATGGCTATACCCTTGAAGTTCATATCTATGCTCATCCAACCAGCAAAGAACAACCATTGCAACAAGAGGGTCCAGAATTTCCAGTCCCTGGCTGGGTTCCCTTAGCAGAAGTCGCTTCACTCCGTCTACGACCAAAAGAACTCAAAACTCTGGCCCGAGAACTACTGGCCGGACGTACACTGGTTGGAGTGCCAACGATTATCAGACAACTAGAAAGTACACAATCCCACCCTCCCTCCGCCCTGGCCTACGCGCAGGTGGCACTAGCTGGCAGCAGAGAATAACTATTGCATGGCGCAAAGAGGCCAATTGCTGATGGTGAAGAAAGCTGTGCAAATTATAATTTTCGCTTGCGCATGTGTCTGCATAGTACATTTATGCCATGGCCTCTAACTCGACACACATACCCTAAGCAAATTTTAATCTGGCTGGATATAAACAGTACCATCCACTTTTCAGCATTGGTCGCGATCAGCATGGTGAGGGCGACTACGCTGATGAAGAGTCAACAAAAATGAAGTAAATCCCAGGTCATGTAAAGCGCAAATAGTCAGAAAATGTACAGGTAATAGCACCAAAAATTGGGCGAGAACAGTGAGGTATATTGCAATAGCTTGAAACTTTTTGGTACATTATATATGTCTATTATATAGAGAAACATATATAAACTCATACATTCATCAAAAAGTTAAGCTCAATTTCTTCTAAAGGTACAGCTACACTAAGTGGTGGATGCGTTGAAAAAGGGACTTGAAAAATGACGTATTACACGGCACACTGTTTGTATGAAAAAACAACAGAAAGCGCCAATGAACACGTCTTCTCAATTTTGCCCTAATTTGACGTGTTCCGCAAGGGGTCAAAAAGGGCAAGGAACTATTGTGGTTCATGATCGTCAACGTGAACGCTATCGTTGTAAGGTCTGCAAAAAAACGTTTACATCCCGAACAGGAACCATGTTCGAAGGGCTCCGCAAACCAACCGAGCTCATTGTCATTGTGGTAACTTTGCTTGCCTATGGCTGTCCGGTGCAAGCGATTGTCAAAGCCTTTCGTTTAGATGAAAGAACCATTGCCAACTGGCGAGATCGCTCTGGAGCACATTGCCAACGGGTCCATGAACAAATGATGCAGCAGGCTGACCTCACTCTGAGTCATGTGCAAGCCGATGAAATTCGAGTCAAAGGAAGAAAAAAGGTCATCTGGATGGCCCTGGCGATGCTGGTTCCTACGAGATTGTGGTTGGCAGGCGTGGTGCAGCCAACTCGCGATACTCCGTTAGCCGATCGGTTGTTTGAGCAGGTTCGTCAGTGGACCAAGCACATCAGTGCGATCCTGGTCTGCGTGGATGGCTGGCCAGCCTATCCACACAGTATTGAGCGAGCCTTTCGCTCAAAAATCAAGCGCACAGCTGGAAGAGGACGCTGTTGTCTGGAAATGTGGTCGGGATTGGTGATTGGACAAGTGATCAAGCGTCAATACAAGCATCGTGTGGTTGAAGTGGAACGGCGTTTGCTACGTGGGGATCCGCATCAAGCACAGAAGTTGTTACAAACGACACCAGGATGCACGATTCTCAATACGGCGTACATTGAACGATTGAATGGCACCATGCGAGAGCGTTTGGCACAGTTAACCCGGAAATGCCGACATGCCGCATGTCGGCTTGAGAGCTTGCATCACGGCATGTATCTGTTGGGTGTCACCTACAATCTCTGTTGGTCCCATCAACAGTTGAGCACAAATCAGCAGCAGATCAGTCCGGCGATGGCCAGCGGTTTAACCGATCATCTGTGGAGTATTGTTGAGTTGTTAACGTACAAGGTCGTGCCCGAACCCTGGCACGAACCGAAAAAACGAGGACGCAAACGGATCAAACCGTTGCCTGATCCTAATCAGTCAAAGCGACCACGAGGGAGACCTCGTCTTCGACCGTTGCCTGATCCCAATCAGCCAAAACGGCCGAGGGGGCGACCTCGTAAAGTCATTTTGAGCTCATCCACCGTTTAGTGTGGCTGTACCTCTTCTAAAAACAACACATAAAAATTATCTATAATAGAATTTATTTTATTCAGACCCCAGTAAGTAAGTCGATAATTGAAATAGACAGCACTCTAGTATTGTTATAGTATTAGGATAGATAGTAAGTCTAATGGATCATGTTTACTAAATCGATAAGCATTAGCTTTATGATTATGAGGAAACTATGACAAATACAACCACTAAAAAACTTATAACCGAAGAGGTGTCTATTAGCACCCTCGAAGAAACTGATGGGATGAAACAAGAGAAAAAATCGCAAGCTGCACAAATTGCAGAGCTGGCTCTTCCAACTGCCAGTTATGCAGGCTTACAATTGCAAGATGGTAATCTACACATAGCCGAAGACATTACTGGACAAAGCATCGACAGTTATGAAAAGGCTTTGTTGAATGCGGATTCCAGTGAAGCGGTTCTTACCTGGTTGAAACAGGTGGCCGATGAGCGTAATCTGCAGTTCGTAGCGGCAGCCTTGCGCGAAGGTGATTTTGCAGCAGATCTGGGTGCAAAGTTATGGATGCAGGCCGATATCGTGCCCGTAAAGGCACATACAACGGCTGATAAACCATTGAGCCCCGAAGAGATGGTGCAGGATGCACGGCTACAATTTGACCAGAACAATCTTGTAGAGATTGCTTTGACTCCTGAACGTGAAGTTGTCGTTAGTGAGTTGGTGACACTGGATGATTATCGTGCCTCTGTCACATCAGAAGATTTTGAGATTGCCACCCAGCTCGCCAAAAAATTTGCAGGCAAAAAATTAGTCTTTATCAATGCCACGCCGCAGGGTGGTGGCGTAGCTTTGATGCGTCATGCCTTGATTCGCCTGTTGCGCTTGCTAGGTGTAGATGTCCACTGGCATGTTCTGCTGCCGAAGAAAGAAGTCTTCGATATTACCAAGACCAAAATTCACAACGTGTTGCAGAATGTCGCCAGTCCATCAACCAGGCTCACAGAAGATGATAAACAGATTTACCTGGACTGGAGCAAAGAGAACGCTGAACTCCTGGAGCCAGTGTTCAAGCAGACCGATGTAATCGTTATTGACGATCCACAACCAGCCGGTTTGATTCCCTATATTCAACAGGCCAATCCAGATTGCAAGATACTCTACCGCTCACATATCCAGATCGTCGCCGAGCTTGCAACAAAGGAAGGAACTCCCCAGCATACAACCTGGAGCTTCCTGTGGGACTTTATTCGTCGCGCCGATCTCTTTATCAGCCATCCAATGAAGATGTTTGTACCAGACAATGTGCCCGATGAAAAAGTAATGTATATGCCCGCTACCACGGATCCTGTTGATGGTCTGAACAAGCCGCTGAGCGAGCAACAGATGGAAACCTATCTGAAACATTTCAACCAGATTCTGATCCAGGAAGGGCAGACACCACTGGATAGCCAGCGACCATACATTGTACAGATTGCTCGTTTCGATCCATCCAAGGGTATTCCTGATGTAATGGATGCCTATCGACAATTGCGCCAGAAACTAGAAGCCGAGCATAAAACCATACCACAGCTCGTTATTGCAGGTAACGGTTCTATCGATGATCCGGATGGTGTGCCGGTCTACAGCCTGATCAAACGCACGCTGCAAACCGAGCCATACAGCCATTTTGCCGATGATATCAAAGTAGCACGCCTACCACATCGCGACCAGGTCCTGAATACTCTGTTGCGCAAAAGTGCGGTAGTACTACAACTCTCCATCAAAGAAGGCTTCGAGGTCAAAGTTACTGAAGCACTGCTAAAAGCCAAACCTGTAGTCGCATATCGCGTGGGTGGTATTCCCCTACAGATCCAGGATCAAATTACTGGTTACCTGGTAGAGACCGGTAACACAGCCCAGGTAGCGCAACACTTATATAATTTGCTGACCGATGATCTGCTCTATCAGAGCATGAGCTCAGCAGCCGCTACCCTTGCCAATCGGGACTACCTGACCGTCTCTAACGCCATCTGCTGGCTATATCTGGCTTTAGAGTTGCTAGAAAATGAGCAGGTCGAAGGGAACTATCAATGGGTCAAGGCTCTTGCACAACAAAACACTGAAGAACTCGTTGCCTGATCCAATAATCTCCATAAAAAAGAAGCGGCTTCCTGATGTTATGTCAGGAAGCCGCTTCTTTTTTATCCTCCCCCAGCTAGCTTGCAACCACACACAGCCGCACTCGGGACTAAAGTGCCCGTACATCTTTTATTATGTTATGCAAAATATGCTCAATATGCGCATTTTGCATAACATAATAAAATCCTTGTTCGCACCGCAGGTGCGAAAACTCACGCAGAGAAACGATGGAGCACACGGAAATCAAATACTATCTCTAAAGAAAAAGTGGTATGGATGATGTGCAGATGGTGTGGAAATGATGTGTTATAAACACGGCGTGTAACTCATACTAGAGAGACAGAACAATATGTATTGCCTGTGTGATCAATCTCATTTCTATCCTGAAAGAATGATGCCCTATGAAAAAAATTACTCATGTCTGTCTCACGCTATGCTTCCTGCTTTTACTGGCACTGATGACCGCTTGTGGTAACAATCTGGCCACAGTAGCTACACCCGCCACCAGAGGAGCAACGCTCACCGTAAACAATGACGAACCAGAGCCACTTACAGCAAAGCAACTCTTAAAAAAGAGTCAGCAAGCGATGCAAAAGGTTCAATCTGTCCATTTCACGCTCGACACTAAACGCATGGTCAGTCCAAATCCTACGCTACCTGCAACCAGTCTATTACAGTCACTAGTGCCAATGTCTAGTTCTGCCTCCGAATATAATCTATGGAAACAAGGACAGGGTGACGAGGCAGGGAATGCAACGTCCCAGATTACCTTGAAAGAAAAGTGGGATCAGCAGAATTTCGGAGCACACGATGGTGCCATCTTTGATCTTAACCAACGTCTACAAGGAGACAATGTCTACCTGTTAGGCGGCACGTATGTGAAGCCCCAATGGTATGTGATCGAAAAAGACATCTTGCAGCAACAATCCGACACACAGGTCTATGCCATGTCAGGCATGAGCCAGCTGCATTCTCTGCTCGCGCTCGCCCTCCAAAAAGGGCAGGTCCACAACCAGGGCACGCAAACAATTGGAGGGATAAAATTACGTCATCTTAAAGTGAACTTTACCGGAGCTGGATTGGCTGCACTATACAATCTTGATACCGAAAACAAAACCGCCAGGATAAACTTCAAGACCTCTACCTCTCAGGTTGGCAGCGTAGATTTCTGGATCAATGCACACACCGGTTATGTCTATCAACTTAGTACGCTTATGAGCTATACACTTAGCAATGGTATTCCAATCCAGCAAACGCTTCAATTTACATACCAAAAATTCAATCAACCCGTTCATATCACTATTCCACAGGCTATTCCTGCCAGCAGCTGGGGCCAGATCTATCCACCTATCTATCCACCTATTCCTGGCTAGGTGCACCGGACAAAACCAGCATGCGCAAGCCTCGAGCTTACGCGTGCTGGTTCCCCAGGACACGCAATGGAGCATATTCTTTTGAACTTACTCTGAATATCATGTCAGCGATATCCAGGGTTGCCAGATGCCAGCGGTATTCGAGGTTTGTTGTAGGACATTGTTGGACGTACGCGCAAAAACGTCGATGCGGCCATTTCCCCAGGTGGTAGTGCTGGGACTGGTAGTCAGGACGCCACTGATCGTTTCCCAATCATGCCAGGCACCATCAAAACTGCGGCGCTGTAAAGCGTTGCCAGCACCACGCACAAAGACATCCAGATGATTCTGACCGATAGAAACAGCGGCTGGATCGGACTCAAAGGAGCCACCAAGAGATTCCCAGTCATGCCAGCTGCCATCAAAACCACGATGCCAGAGCGCACTATCAGACCCGCGCACAAAGACATCCAGCCGATTTGGTCCCCAGGTTGCCGCAGAAGGGCTTGAAAGCAAAACCCCATCCAGATGTTCCCAGTCATGCCAGGTGCCATCAAATGCTTTATGCCAGAGCGCATTATCCACGCTACGGGCAAAGACATCCAGCCGATTTGGTCCCCAGCTGACAACGGCTGGATCAGAAGTGAGTGTGCCCCCAAGGGACTCCCAGGGATGCCAGCTGCCATCGTACCAGCTATGCTGTAAAGTATTGTCCGCACCGCGCGCAAACACATCAAAGCGCCCCGTACCCCAGGTTGTCACAGCTGGATCAAAGTTTAATCCTGCCAGAGCCTGCGTCCAGTCATGCCAGCTGCCATCATAATGACGTTGCCACAGAGCACCATCGGTTCCACGTACAAACAGATCCAATTGATCAGGACCCCATGAGGCAACCGTTGGGCGTGTCGGTCCCAGCACCATCACATTCTGCGGAATTGCCGTGGCCGCTGGGGGAGCCTGCGTAGCAGTCGGCGTTGGAACATGTACTGGCTGCTGCGGTCCGGGCAATGGTGCCATCGTTGGTTTGCTCTGAAAAGCATTCTGCCAGGTAAGATTCGCAATCACGCCAATCAGGCCCGCGCCCCCTACCCCGGCGGCCAGACCAAGTAACATGCGCCGTGACATCTTTGATCCATTGGCATTCACAGCATTCGAAGGCATGGCTGGTACCGATTGTGTCTGTATCATCTTACGCGCAGCTGGTACCGACTGTGTAGAGGGAACAGGTAGACGCTGGCTAGTTGAACGCAGATATGGAGGAGGCAGTGCCTCCTGCTGGGGATCTGGCGATAATAATGGAATAGACAACAGCTTTTTTGCCGCTGGCACCGCCTGTCCAGACCAGAAAAGCTTTGCCGCTGGCACCGCCTGATCCAGCCAGAGGTGTCTGGCCGCTGGCACTGTTTTATCCACCCACAAATGTTTTAGAGAGACCACTACCGATTTTTCCTGTCCTGGCAGGGTGGACTGGCCATCACTATTGCTTTGCTCCGTCGCTGGCATAAATGCTGAGAGACGCAAAGGTCGGGATTTATCCTCATCAATATCAATGGCGGCAACTGGCTGCGAGGCATAATCAGACAAGCGCGTGGTAGTGCCAGGAGTATGAGCCGGTAGCTTCAATGAGGCCACTGGTAAAGGTTGAGGCGTCTTACCAGCCATTGGAGCAGGGGTGGATAATGCCTTCGATTTACCAGAAGCGGACAAACCTGACAGCGAAACAAAAGCCGGCAAAGCGGTGGCGGGCTTATCAGAGGCTGGAGAAGATGGCAGATCCGCAACAATAGGAGCTGAGGACTGGAAAGCCTCGGTTTTATCAAAAGAGAAAGAAGGCACAAATTGAGAAGAAACAATAATTCCCGCTTTACGCGACAAAAAAGCTTGTTCCAAAGCAGTGGCAAAGTCCAATATCGAGGGATAGCGCTCCTCAGGCTGTTTTGCCAGGGCCTTACTTATAACCTGTTCGATTTCCGCAGTGACTTCAGGAACTTTATCCGTCAGAGCCGGAGCTGCGACATGTAGGTGTTGTAGAGCGGTCTCCATATCTGAGCCGCTGAAAGGGGGCGCGCCACAAAGCCATTCATAGGCAACAATAGCCAGAGAATATTGATCACTGGCAAATACAGCGTGGGAGATAAACAATTCAGGTGCCATATAGGTCGCGGTCCCAATAGCGGCAGGCTGGTTCGCCTGCGGCATAAGCGAATTGCCAACCATGCTCTGTGTGGTCACTGCAATGCCAAAGTCACTCAGCAACAATTGATGTTGCTCACCCAGTAATATATTTTCTGGCTTCACATCACGATGAATAATCTGTTGCTCATGGGCATACTGCAAGGCCTGAGCCAGTTGTCCAACATAACGTACAACCGTTTCAAGCGGGACAATACTTCCCGCGGGATGCAGACGGCGCAAAGAACCATATGGTGCATACCCCATCACCAGGAAAGGCACTTCCTGCTCAAGACCAAAATCGTGAACAATAATGATATGCGGATGGCGCAGGCGGGCGATGGTGCGCGCCTCAGCCAGAAATTGCTCCAGAGCATCCTCACTCAGATGAACACGTAATACTTTGATAGCCGCCGATGTCTTCAGATAAATATGCTCGCCCAGATATACATCGGCAAAACCACCCTGACCTAGCAGTTCCAGCAACCGATAATTTCCTAGCTTCTTACTTCCATCATAGGCCATCGTAATCATTCTCCTCGCGCCCAGAAAATACATAAGCTCACAAATCACCACGAACCACTCTCACTAAAAACATATTGTTCCCAACTATAGCTATATGGGGCGAGAGCCGAAATTACACGGGCAATCTACCTGTTGCATGAGCAATGCTATTTTACCATGAAGAAACGCTTGCGCTTAACGCTATATGAAATCAAGGGCGAAAAGTACTATCTAGACGATAAAGCAGGCGCCAGACAGTGATTTTGTGGCTCAAGAATCGGCTGAGGCAGAGGAGGAAAGCTGTATGGCTTGCTCTAAACGTGCCACTACCCACTGACACCAGGCGGCATATTCACGCTCGAAACCCAGGCCACGTTGCAAGATAATATATTGAGCAAAAACAGGGGAGGTCGGATCATTTAAGTCTTCGGGAGACTCCTCAAGGCGGCGTTGTACCTCCTCATATTGTTGAAGCTTGGAAAAATGATACTGCTCATGATAGTGAAACAAATCACGAGCGGACTCCGGATCCGCCATCCACAGCGAGTATGCTTTGATGACCAGTTCATCTCTGATCACGGGAGGTTCAATTGGCTCGACGGCCCAGGTCCGCAAAAGAGCGCGCCCGGCCTCGGTAATGGTGTAGATTTTTTTATCGGGCAGTTCGTGCTGAGCCACCGCCTGATAGGTAACCAGGCCTTGAGTCTCAAGCTTAGATAATTCAGGATAGATCTGGCTATAGCGTGCCTCCCAGAAAAAGCTAATCGGTGAGCGCATCACACGGCCAAGGTCATATCCTGTATAGGATTTGACCGCTAATAAACCTAGCAGGACGTAGTCAAGGGTTGTCACAGTCATTTCTCTATAGTACTCACTTTTTCTCAAAGTAGTAAAAGATAGCTTATACCTTTTACTACTTTATTGTACCAATTAGAAAAACTAGTACATTGTCAAACTTCGTGTGATGGGTTGTGCGCCCGCTTCGCGGGCGGGATGGGGGAGATGCCGGGGGCACAGCCCCCGATCCCCCAGTCAAGGGGCTCGGCGCTTGATCATGCCCCCGGCATGCTCGCTTGCATCCCCGCCTCCCCGTCTACCAGACTACTAGTATTCTGGCAGGCTGCATGAGAAAGATGAGCCCGCTACGCGGGCGAGAGAGGGGGTGGGAGGCCAGGGCACAGCCCTGGAACCCAGTCAGGGGATTGGCCATCCCCTGCACCCCTGCTCTTCTCCTGCGGTCTGGCAGGCAACGACAGTATTCTGCAAAGTCGCTATTGCAAGAGTTCGGGTTGATCTTGATAGAGTTGTTCCAGGGTTCGTGTACGCGATTGCTCAATTTTTTGTAGACGCCTGGTAAATTGATTCACTGCAAATTCTACATAGTCGGTCAGACGAATACCAAATCTGTTTTCTTCTCCCGCAGGAAGAGAACTATCCGTTTCTTGAATGACGTCGAGCGCATACGGTAATAGTTCGTTCATACGTTGCTCAATCGCATCCCATACCTCAATATTCTCAGCCACCAGACGTGAAATCAAGAAAATACCATAGGCGATATGCCGCGATTCATCCCGCTTCAAATACACCAGTCCCTGTTTCAAGCCCGGCATAATCTGATTGCGATCAAGCATATCAAAATAAGCCTGATAGCCAGTCTCGGCCAGTACACCTTCAACAATCATATTATATGTAACGGCAGCACACGCCTGCGCCCGAGCTGAAAAATCAGTATTCAGAGCCCCCATCGTCTGAGGAAGTTCTTCAAAAAATATTTTGCGATAACTTGGTGAAAGATAGCCATGTAAATCTTTAGTTGTATGCGTGACTTCATCCAGAAAGCGCCGAAAGAATTCTGTGTGTTTGGCTTCCTCAAATAAAAAGGTTGTCAAAAATAATTCTTCTTCGAGCCGGCCTTGCCGGGCTATAACGGAAATCATCGGCAAGATATCCAGGGTCACGCTTTCCTCGCCAGCTTGAAAAAGCGAAGTCAACGTCAACAGTGTCTCCTGCTCTTCAGGACTACAGTTCTGCCAATCTTGAATATCCTGAGTGAAATCAATACTAACAGGATTCCATATGCCTAATTTTTTGGCTTTATGATAGAGACGCATCGGCAAGATATCCTGGCGTAATCCCAGGCTGCTGGTTGTTTGGAATGAGGAGTGCTGGAACTGAAGTGTCATCTGTTTGCCTGCTTTCTTTCTAGTGCACCGAAAACACATAACAACACAAAAATATACATATATAAGTATAAACTATTATCTAACATTTTTTGCTATTCATAGCTTTAATTCTAAACATAGAGATGATCATACTCACTCCCATACGAGATCAAGGGAAACGTTGGAACCAGCGCAGGCTTAACAGGCCGGCCAGCAGGAAGAGGAGGACACCAATAGCACAGAAAAGGACAGTGATTTCGGTCGGCTCTTTGACCCAGCTAATCTGCTTACTCAGATCGGTATAGACTTGCTGCAAATCTTTGGATGCGCCGGCATAGAAATAGCGACCACTGGTTTGATTAGCAATGGCTTTCAGTGCTACCTCATCTACACCTGTATTTGGCCTGCCATCTACCGGGGGTTGAGTATCACGCTGACCGATCCCCACGGTGTTGACCTTGATATGAGCCAGTCTGACCCGTGATGCGACTACCTGAGGATCTTCTCCCATATTATTCGATCCATCAGAAAGGAGCACAATGGTGGCTGGGATCGACGCCCCTTTATCATCGCGGGGAGATTGCTCCAATTGCTCCAGGGCCGCATTCAGTCCATCTCCAATAGCAGTACCCCCACCAGGCAGCAGGGTATCTATTGCACGCTGGGCCAGCTGATGATCCCAGGTCAAAGGCGCGCGCACACTGGCGACATTATTAAAACTGATCACTCCAACCTGGATATTATCAGGCAATGCATCCACAAACAAATGGGCCGCATGGCGAGCCGCCAGAATTCTGGTGGGTACCATATCAGGAGTATTCATTGAGCCCGAAACGTCAAAGACCAGCATGACATTGGCACGATCACGCGGAACAGCAATGGCCGCCATTGGACGCGCCATGCCCAGGACAAATGCGCCTAATGCAAGTATAAAGATGAGGGGCGGTATATGGCGTCGTAATCCGGGTCTCTTGCCGACAACGCTATGCAACAGGTTAAGATTGGTAAAGCGTAGCGCATAAGCACGCCGCTGCTTTTGGGCTGACAGATACAACCAGATAAGCAAGGGGATCAAGGCCAGCATAATCAGACATAACGGCCATTGAAAGCTCATTGAATGCCCCCTTTCCATGCAGGCCCGGATGTCATCTGGGTCTGGGGCAAAGGTAATTTACGCGTGCGACGGTGTTGTCGCTTTTGAAGAAAGCGTACCATGGCAGGAATTACATCCTGGTCGGTACCAAGCTGGAGCAATTCAACCCCACAGCGTGCAAAACCGGCGCGCAACTGCTCTTCCTGTTGCAGGGCAGCCTGCATAAAACGCTCACGTAATGTAGTATCGCCCGTATCGACAAAAAGCTGTTGACCCGTCTCAGGATCTTCCAATGTCACCAATCCTACATCCGGTAACGCGCCCTCACGTGGATCCTGGAGCCGTACGGCCACAATCTCGTGGCGTTGTGCGAGTTTACCCAGTGCCGACTGCCAACCATCCTGGACCAGGAAATCAGATACAAGGACAATTAATGAACGCCGTCGCAGTATCCTCTGAGTTTTGTTCAGTGCCGCATACAGGTCAGTAGGACCAGTCGAACTGGTTTTGATGGTACGCAAACGTGCTAAGAGGTGCAACAAATGCAAACGGCCAGTTACAGGAGGAAGCACCTCCAGCGGCATATCAGCAAAAATCACAGCACCCAGACGATTGCCCGAACGATTCAGTAGCTGCCCTGCCAGTGCGATAAACTCCAGTGCGCGATCGCTCTTGAGACAGCTAGCCGTGCCCCAATTGATAGAAGCGCTCACATCAATCAAAAACCAGACATCAACCGCCCGCTCCACATGTGCCTCGCGAACCATTGGTTGCTCTGTGCGCGCCGAAATATTCCAGTCGATAAAACGAATATCATCGCCAGGCTGATACGCCCGAATCTCTGAAAATTCTACCCCGGGTCCTAAAAATTGCGAGCGCTCACTGCCTCCCAGATAGCTGGCCAGCGGACGCAACACACTCCAATTCAAACGTCGCAACAGGAGATCCGACTGCGCTGACGAGTTGCTGAATGTTTGCTGTCCCCCCGCCGGTATCGGCGGCTCAGCGATAACATCTGAGAATAGTTGGAACCAGTTTTTGTTACGCCACATAACGATCTCCCAGATCAATATGTGGTGGTGGAAAACGCTGGAGCAATTGCGCAACGATCATATCCGTCGTCAGCCCATCAGCCACGGCCTCATAGCTTAAGACCAGCCGATGACGCAACACATCGTGTACCAGGTCTGCCACATCGCGAGGTAACGCATATGGCCGGCCACGCACAAAAGCCAGTGCCCGTGCGCCAGCGACCAGATTAATCGAGGCACGTGGGCTGGCACCATAGAGTAATGCGCCCTCCAGCCTTCCCAGACCATGTCTGACAGGCTCACGAGTAGCATGTACCAGGGTCGCGGCATAGAAGACCACATGCGGATCCACATACACACGATCAACCTCCTGCTGGAAGTGCCGCAGGCCATCTGGATTCAGCAGTGTCTTGAGGACGATATGCGTACCGGTCACGCGCTCAACGATGACAATTTCATCCTCATATGAAGGATAGTCGACCAGCACCTTAAACATAAAGCGGTCCAACTGTGCCTCGGGTAAAGGATACGTACCATCGGACTCGATCGGATTTTGCGTGGCCAGCACCAGAAAAGGATCAGGTACAAAATGGGTCTGTTTGCCAATCGTTACCTGATGCTCCTGCATAACTTCAAGCAAGGCCGACTGGACCTTCGCGGGCGCGCGATTAATCTCATCAGCCAGGAGTAGATGGACAAAAATGGGACCTAGCTCGGTAACAAACTCTGCATTTCTGGCATTATAGATACGTGTTCCAACCAGGTCAGCTGGCACCAGGTCAGGAGTAAACTGCACACGTCCAAAGGTTCCACCCATCACCTGGGCCAATGCCTTGACCGTCGCCGTCTTGGCCAGTCCCGGTACCCCTTCTAACAAAACATGACCACGCGCCAATAACGCCACCAGTAATCGTTCCAACAAATGATCCTGTCCCACAATCAAGCGTTTCACTTCAAACATTACAGGCTCAATCGGCGAAGGCTGAGAAAACGGAGGAGGCGGGGCCAGCCGCTGCGGATACGTCATAGCACATTGTCCTTTTTTTATTCCGATAGAGCAGATATTCTGGTGCTCAGAGATTGCTTTTATAACATTGCTAAAAAAATGAAGCACTCAATATACACTACAATTACTCATCGGCAAAGGATCTTATTTACAGCATTGTCTTAGACCAACAAAATTATCACATTTCATCCTATCTTTTCATGTACTTGCTACAATACAGATATGTGGTGATTTCTTTTTTAAGAAGTGGTAGGTGGTCTATGTCAAAAACACAGCGCATTCCTCTATTAATAATCCTCGTAGGCTGCTTTTGCCTTAATAGTGTATTCTCCACTCCCCTCATACAAGCAGCAAAGATAGATACAAAGGCCGTGCGGCTTAACCCTACTATCGATCAAATAGCTCAACAGGTATTGTTTAATATCCGCGCCAATGGCTTTAATCCTAATGCCCGCACAAAGAAACTGGTGACCGGCGGCCTTTATGTAAACTGGCAAATGAACAATCCCAACCGCACGAATGGACTCAATGTCAGCAGCAACGATGATCCACCCAGCAGCCATGATATCCAGACTGATCTCTATTATCTGAATGCCCTGGCAGAATATAAACATCTCCATCCTACTGATAGCAGTTATGATCAGGATGTCCAGAAGATTTCACCCATTGTCCACTATGAGTTTTTTAACTATAACTTACCCAAAGGCTGGATCTACTTTTACTTGCTACGAACAGGACTCTACCTCAATGATCAGGCCCTGGTTAGCGAAGCCAATATGGCGGCCGCCAACTACTACAATAACTGGTATGACAGCAAATTCAATCTGCTCTACAACAAGGCCCATGATCCTGGCGTCTATAGCGTTAAGCATACAGTGACGGCCAGCGTAGCCATGATGGATGCGGGTATACGCTGGAACCAGCCACAGTGGCTTCAGGCGGGTAAAACAGCGTTGAATACGGCCTTGTCAGCGTCCTACAATTTGCAGACGCACCTTTTTTACAACAATATGTCGGTCAATGAAAACGCTACCGAGGTTGTACTGAATGATCAGGCCAGGCCCAGCACACAGGGGAGTATTGTGGAGGCTCTGATGGACGCCTATATGCTTACCCATACCCAGCAATACCTGGATATAGCCGATCAGGTACTACAGAGTATGCTGGTTACCAGTGGTCTCTGGGATCAAAACTATGGTGGACTCTACTTTGCTCTGAACCTGAATAACAACCAGTTGCAACAAAAATATAAAGAAACCAGGTCCCAGGCTCATACACTGATAGGTTTGTATCGCTATAATCAGGTGCTGAGAATGCTGAACCAGCCACAGAAGTATCTGGATAAGCAGCAACAGCTCATCAATCTGTTAAGCACCAGTTTTTATGAGCCCACCTACCATGGCTATTTCTATCGACTCACGCCAACGTTTCAGAACTACATTTCAAGAAACGCTGACGGCCAGTTACAGAGCGAGAACTACTTTACCACCGAAGCGATGGGAATTGCGCTGGATGCCCTGCAACAAACGGAAATGGACTTCATTCCTTTCTAGAGCGTTAAAAGGGACCTTCAAAATGCAGAGCATAAGAAGGTCCCTTTTTGCTACTATAAGTTTTTTCCAGATTGATCTTTTTGAAAAAAGCCTATCACCCCCATCGCAAATCCAATCACCACCAGGAAGGCTTCAATTCCAGGAAACAACTTGAGTATAAAAGGTGGATTGCTCGCAGACATATTAAAAAGTGCCTGCGAAATACTCGTAGCCAGGCTCACGGCTAACATGATTAACAATATTCCCATGAGCATTAGCTTGGTTGATTTCATAATTGAAGGACCTTTCTTACTATAAGAAGCAGATAATAACCAGAAAAAAAATCAATGCAGGCCAGGACACATCTCTCTCAGAGAGTATTTTACGAATAATCAGCCTGCATATATATCAACTTACATTACAGCAGGATCAATTGTTAAATGAACCATTCGTGCTATTGCCGGATAGCCATTCTGTCGCATTGAGGACCAGAATATTATCCTGAGCCGCCGGATCTTCCCAACCATCAAAACATTTTTTGTGGTAGGAACAGGTGCCGTCATCTATAGCTGAACTATCGCCAATAGCAACAATACGGCCAGTACCATACATACTACGCGTCACAAATGCCCCATGCGTACTACCAGCACTGACTCCTGTCCGATAGATGACGCCATGGACAGCCGGGTTGGCCTGTGGATCCAGTGTTTCGGTGGTGCCGTCGCGAATAATGCTCCCCTTCGCCTGACCAAAAGAACCTCTCAGTAAAGGATCAGCAGGATTAGCCAGGGTGTGAGGATTATCATAGTTGATATCTATCGCATCAAATTGCAGACCAAAAGCATTATTCGTTGAGCTCCCGGTATTCATCAAGTCATTCAAAATACTCAGAGAATCATAGCCATCATGGTTACGATCACTGCCTTCATGATCGGCAATCATAAAGAGACCGCCACCGGCATGTACAAAGTTCAGAATGGCTTTTTTCTCAGAGCTGGTAAATAGTTTATTGGGTTCAGGTAAAACCAACACATCAAACTTGCTCAGATCAAGAGCATTGCTATCATTTTGATAGCTCAAAGGACGCGTATTTGTCTTTAGCGAGTATTTATTGGTTTGCTGCAACGCTACTCCCCAGGCACTGATACCACCGGTCCAGTCGTCTTCACGTTGAGGCTGCATATTCTCTTTAAGGGGGTCAGGCATGCTCGTGCTAATAATCCAATCTGCATTGCCGCTGCTTTCAGCATGGGCCGCATCAAAAAGAACCCGTCGCGGAGTATTTGCTGAGCGGTAACCTGTTTTACTGCCTGCAGTTGCCGTGCTATTAGCATACTGTCCATTCTGGGAACCATTACCTGACATATTGCCATTAGAGCTAGCATTGGCACATGCAACCAGATTGGCTGGCACAAACAAGAAAACACATACCAGCAGAAGCCAGCGCTGATAATACTTCATTCAAATTTCCCTTTCCAAATCTACCATCCATTCTCTAGTGCTCTGTCAAAGGTGATGAGAAAAGCAGGGGCGCAGGGGATGGCCATCCCGGACTGGATTCCAGGGCTGTGCTCCGGCCTCCCTCCCCCTTCTCCCGCCCGCGTAGCGGGCGAACCTTTCCAATGGAACCTGACAAAGTACTAGATACCGTTGCAAAGATATCATGAAGGAATGGCATAGAACAAGTGGTACTATTGGCCCTGAAAAGAAGAATATGATATATTTCACCTAGAACATCGTTTGCTTGAGAGGAGATCAGGAGATATGGCGCTTGATAATGATGAGCGTAGCCAGAATAATGCCTTATTAAAACAGCATGGCTATCGCTGGAGCAAGGAGAACAACCAGTGGATACTCAAAGATCCACTGGGAAAGACAACCACAGCAGAAAAAGCTTTGCAGGCCATCAAGAAACAACAGAAATCCGTTTCGACACCAGCAGAGACACCCGTTAATCTCAGCGAACGACCAGCCATATTACGTTGGGCCCAACAAATCGTCAGACGCCACCCTCTCATTCTCGATATTGAAACAACGAATATTGCCACTATTGATGAAATCACAGAACTGGCAATTGTGAATATTGCGGGACAGGTGATATTTAGTTCGCCGGTGAAGCCGAGTCAACCTGTTGGAGCAACAATAGGCGATATACAGGAACTACCGACCGATACATTAACAATGGCTCCGACATTTCCAGAAATCTGGAATCAAATTTATCCACTGCTCATTCAAAATGAGTTGATTATTTATCATGCTGCCTTCTATCTGCGTGTTTTACGCCAGACAGCCTCACGCTATCAATTAGCGTTACCAGCCGTCGTTTCGCACTGTATGATGGGCAAATATGCTTTATACGCAGGCGTCAAAGCCACGGAACGCGATTACAAAACACACTCGCTTGAAGATGCGTGTAGCGAGTTCGGTATCTCAATAGGAACGCAACGAGCCAGTGACAAGGCGGAGGCAGTCAGGCAACTTTTATTGGTCCTCGCCAATATCAGCGCCTGATACCTCGAAGCCTCAGACACACTTTTCGTCAGCACTATTACTGGGCAGGAGGCTCCTTGGATTTATTTCTGCCAAAGATGCCACCAATCAAACCACCGGCGCTATTCTTAATGCCGCTAAACCGGCCTTCTGCCTGCTTCTCAATATTCTCTAAAATTCCTGAAGAGGCTTTTTTAGCCTGAGCAGCAAACTTCTCGGCGCCAGGAATTTTCTTTACATACTGGTCAATCGCCTCATCGATCCGTTGCTCCGCCATATGCCGAGCCGCATCAAATTTTCCTACATCCTGCGGTTGAGAATGAATATCCTGCGAGCGGTCACCTTGTTCGGCCATGATCAAATCCTCCATTTGTATGGACTATCTACCTTAACTGAAAAAGTAAGATAACCAGTACAAAGTACGCAAACGCTTTCTCATGACACAGACACTAGATATGATGATTGCACTCTGCCTTCAGCATCAGTTGATACTTAAGCAAGCCAGCAATCTCACCACACTCACACGAAATAAAAATACAAAAAGTTACATATACAATTGAATAATCTCGACCGCTATTTTATTCATTTCATACGCATCAAGCAGACAATAAGCACAGCCATAACTAGTATTTATTTCCTATACGTCCAATGATCTTTCTGCATATATTTTCGTGCGTCTGGTGCTCAAAATGGCCTCATATGCGGCTGCACACACACAAAATACTCATTTTTAAGGTTGTCGTTTTATCCATCAACGTTTATGATAAAGAGACATTTTCTGATACAGGCTTTTCAATCATAAAAATCTAACCCTGAAGCAGTATAGGTGGTGTTAGATTCCACGGCGGTCCCTATCATAAATAGCACAGGATGGAAGCGGAAGGTAGGAGGTAGAAGTATGGGCATTATTATGACACAGCCAACAACTCAACAATTGAAGGTACTAAATCAACCCGCATTACAACCATTGCAAGAGATCTATGATGAGATGATACTTGCAGAAGGGTTGACTGTATTCCCGGTAGCCCTTGAACGCTATTACGCAAAATTAGGGATGACACGAGCCCAATTTGATATAATCAAGCAACTCCTGCAATTTTGGGGAGAGCTCGGCAAGGCCCCGTGGTTTGGTCCCAATGATCTAGAAGAAAACTTTGATAAAAGCAAACGGCAAATGCAACGCGATCTCCGTAATTTATCCAAAGATGGCTTTATCATTATTCATGAAGTAGATGGCTCGGATGGTCTCCACTATACTCAGTATGATTGTACCCCTTTCCTGGAAATGATCAGCCAGTTAGTAAAATTGCATCAGCATCTGGGTACCAAACAGAAAAAAAAGCCAACCAACCTTTCTGGACTATCACCCTTCAA
Source organism: Dictyobacter vulcani (assembly GCF_008974265.1). Taxonomy (GTDB): domain Bacteria; phylum Chloroflexota; class Ktedonobacteria; order Ktedonobacterales; family Ktedonobacteraceae; genus Dictyobacter; species Dictyobacter vulcani. Next base: position 246,485 of record NZ_BKZW01000003.1, on the reverse strand, counting down.
ACGCGGACCACAGATGTCCACAAGTCCAGCACCACAACCTGAAGCCAGAATGTCATCCGGAACAAAGATGTCCACAGATTTAAGCTCACATGTCGGGACCAAAGTGTCATCTGGAACTAAAATGTCCACAGATTCAAGCTCACAGACCAGCACCAATCTGTCACGTCTGGCACTAACAAAGCCAGTGACAGATATGTCCGGTGACAAATATGTCACTGTCACGCGCCCATACATACGCGCGTTGGATGTTGCTAAAGTTTCGAATTCGAATTCGAAGTTAGATAATTATATAAATATAATTAATATATTATTCTCGAATTCGAATGACACGCAAGTACAAGAAAATATACCAGTGACAGATATGTCATTGAGCTCAAAAGTCGCCAGACATCCAATGGCAGATATGTCATTGAGCTCAAAAGTCGCCAGACATCCAATGGCAGATATGTCAGAAAATATCAAAACCAGCCATGTGAAGCGGACAATGCCCATACCCCCACCACCCTCGCAAGTGAACAAGCGTGCAGTAAAACCTTCAAGCTATCAAGGGTCCACAGGTGAACAATTTGCAGAGCGGTCAGGTAGAGCACAGCCAGAAAAAATCAAACAGATCCCAGGAGGATCTAGCCGCAATGAAATCCCGCTCCCCCTCATGTCTTCGGTGGCACTTCAAGAGGCCTCACAGGCCTTGCATGACCATAATCCTAAAATATCAAAGCTCTATGCGGAACAGATCTATGGAAACTTCGTAGGCATTAATCGTATCCAGGATGACCTGAGCCTGAAAAATCCCGATGCCAGTTTTGCGAACCTGATCAAATATGTCCATCACAAGCTGAAAGATGTCGATATGCAAGCGCTTAAAGCCAATCATGCCCGGCATGGAATGTCTTTATTCTTCACCGAATTACATGCCTGCGCCTTTGAGCAATATAAACAAATCAAGCAGATGCGCGAGCATCGTCACAAATCTTTACAGCAACCTCAAGCAGTTCAGCATTCCCAACACACCGTTGAAAAGAATATGCCCACAATACCCACGACTCCTCCAATGACAGATATGTCAATGGGCTCAGCACGCACGAAACGTCCGATGACAGAGAGAGGCGCATACCTGATGAAACAAATCTCCACTGAGTCAGTGGCGGACAGCTTACTCGCCCTCGCCCAGGAACGTAGCATATTCATCGCAGACAAAGACGTAGAAGCGCTACGCACCAATACAGCATCTGATCAGCTGATTGAAAAAATTCGTACAACTTTGCTCGAACACGTAAATTCAGCACCATATCCAGCTTGAGTAGAAACGTCATTGCTTAAAAATACACAACCGAACATATGGCATTCGTAAGTTGACCTCATTTGCGCATTTACACTGTATGTTTTATAAATGAGGCAGATACAAACGTTTTAAACAGGAGAAAAGCTAGCAATGCCAGAAATTGATGGAGATCACGTTTTCGGTTTTGATACATTAGCCTTACACGCAGGCCAACGCCCTGATCCGGCAACTGGTGCCCAGGCGGTGCCAATCTATCAGACAAGTTCGTATGTTTTTGATGATACCGAACATGCCGCACATCTGTTTGCGCTTCAGCGCTTTGGCAACATCTATACGCGCATCATGAATCCTACCACAGCTGCTTTTGAAGAGCGTATAGCCGCACTGGAAGGTGGAACAGGAGCAGTCGCGACGGCTTCAGGTATGGCTGCGCAGATGGCCGTGATGATGACCTTATTACGACCAGGAGATGAGTTGATTGCGGCCAGCAATCTTTATGGTGGTACGCATACACAGTTTGATCTGACACTGCGTACCTGGGGCATCAACACAATCTTCGTGGATAGTACCGATCCAGAAAATTTCCGTCGTGCAGTCACACCAAAGACACGCGCTTTCTATGCCGAGACCATTGGCAATCCCGGTGGTGATGTCCTGGATATCCGTAGCGTTGCCACTATTGCCCATGAAGCAGGTGTTCCATTAATTATTGATAACACCTTTGCCACCCCCTATCTCTGCCGTCCATTTGAGCATGGCGCGGATATTATAGTTCATTCCGCGACCAAATTTATTGGCGGCCATGGTACATCCATTGGTGGCGTCTTGATCGAAAATGGCAAATTCCCCTGGGATAACGGGAAGTTCGCCCATATTGTTGATCCTTCACCCGGATATCATGGCGTGCGCTTCTACGAGACCTTTGGTGACTTCTGCTTTGTCATGAAGGCCCGCGTCGAAACCGTACGCGATACCGGTCCTAGCTTAAGTCCATTCAATTCCTTTTTATTACTTCAAGGACTGGAAACCCTTTCGCTCCGTATGGATCGCCACTGTCAGAATGCACTCCAGGTCGCAAAATTTCTACAAAAGCATCCAGCGGTCAACTGGGTGCGCTATTCAGGCTTGCCGGGTGATGCGGCACATGAACTGGCTCAGCACTACCTGCCACGTGGTGGTGGCGCAATCTTTACCTTCGGCGTAAAAGGCGGCTATGAGGCCGGCAAGACCGTGATCAACAATGTCAGACTATTTGCCCACCTGGCCAACGTCGGCGACGCCCGTAGCCTGATCATTCATCCAGCCAGCACAACCCATCAACAATTGTCAGAAGAGGATCTGATTGCCGGTGGCGTCACGCCTGATCTCATCCGCCTTTCAATCGGCCTGGAGAACATCGAGGATATCCTCTGGGATCTTGATCAAGCTCTGCGTAAAGCCGTACCTGCCGCAGCAGAAGAAAAGGGGGAGTAATGATGTCTGAGACAACTGGTAACATGGATACACCAGATATGTACGATCGCTTGAGATTACTTAAACAGTATCATCATATCGCCATTGTAGGTCTCTCAGCCGATCCCTACCGACCAAGCCACTTTGTAGCCATCTACCTGCAGGCCGAAGGATATGATATCATCCCAATCAATCCACGTTATGCCGGCAAGACTATCCTGGGCAAACCTGTCTATGCCTCACTGGCAGAGGCGAAAGCGGCTGGCGAACAGATCGAGATTGTGGATATTTTCCGCAAAGCTGAAGATACGCCGCAGTTTGTGGCAGAGGCAGTCCAGGTCGGAGCGAAGGTCCTCTGGCTACAGCTAGGTGTGCGCAACGAAGAAACAGGCAAACAAGCACGTGAAGCAGGCCTGATTTTTGTCCAGGATCGTTGCGTCAAAATGGAGCATGCACGCTTCTTCGGCGGCTTACATACCATCGGGCTCAATACCGGTGTCATCCTTTCGCGCAAGCTATAAGTTATTGCTGCCTGCTAAGTAAAAGAACAAGACGGCTCATTTCTGGATACAATAGTATTATCAGGAATGAGCCAGATCCAGAAACAAGAGCTGGTAGAAGGAGAATGCAGACATATGACTGAGACCATAGACAATCACATGCCAGATCTACTGCTCAACATTTTGCAACACTATCACCATATCGCCGTCGTGGGCCTTTCGGCCAAACCCCACCGTCCCAGCCGCGATGTGTCGGCGTATATGCAGCATGCAGGCTATAATATTATTCCGATCAATCCTGTCTATGCGGGTCAACAGATCCTGGGCAAACGTGTTTATGCCACGCTGGCTGATGCGAAAGCGGCTGGTGAGCAGATTGAGCTGGTCAATGTTTTCCGGCGCAGCGAACAAACACCGCCACTCGTTGCTGAAGCCACCAGTGCAGGCGCGCAAGCCCTCTGGCTACAACTAGGGATCGCCAACCAGGAAACAAGAGAGAGAGCCCGGCAAGCTGGCTTGCTTTTTGTGGAGGACCGCTGTATCAAAATTGAACATGCACGCTACCATCATCTCCTTGAGAAACAATTGTAAACGCTGCTTACCCACTCAGATAGTAATGTAATAAGAAGGTGAATAGTAGAGATGGCGGCCAGCTCTTCCCTGGGATACGCTACCGGATCGCATAGTTGAAACATTATACCTGCAAGCAAACTCAACCAAACAAAGACATCTTGCCGAGAAACTTGATCATACGAATGGAAGACAATGTGGATACTAGTGATAGTATAGAGGGTAGAAAAAAATTTACTGGGGAACATATCCAGAAGGAATGAAGCAAGAATGAATAAAATCGCACTCTTGTATGAAGAATCTCAACCTGAAACATTACAGCTGATCCCTCATTTAACCACACTTTTGCAACGCTATGGTTATGCTACCTATGCCATTAATATCAACAATGAAGAGCAGAAGATCCAGGCACAGGAATTAAAAGAGAGTAAGATGCTGATCGTGCTCGGCGGAGATGGCTCGATCCTGCATGCAGCTCATCTCTGTGAAGCTCAGGGCACCCCGATTCTGGGCATTAACTTTGGCCGTGTTGGCTATCTGACAGAACTGGAACCTGATGAATTAGAGCAAGAGTTGCCGTATTATCTGAATGACGACCCATCGATCTGGATTGATGAGCGCTCTATGCTCCAGGCAACCATTACCCATAATAATGAGCAGCAGGAATTTCATGCCCTCAACGATATCATGATCGCGCGTGGCACCTGGCCTCGTGGCGTCTATGTGCATACCTGGATTGATGAGCTCTTCTTTGATACATTCTATGGTGACGGTATCATCCTCTCCACCGCTACAGGCTCAACCGCCTACAATTTATCCGTGGGTGGCCCGATCCTGCATCCAAAAATTGAGGGCTGCATCCTGACACCTATCGCGCCACATCTGGCCTCTAATCAGGCATTGATCGTGCCATTGCAATCCACCATTCAACTACAGATAGTTACCAACACCCAGAATGGTGTTTTTTCAGCCGATGGCCAATGGAATAGTGAACTAAAAGATGGAGCAACAGTTACTATTCAAAAAAGTCCCAATATCACACGCTTCATCCGCCGCAAACCACGCACCCACTTCTACCAGGTTATTCGTGGCCATCAAAACGAAGAAGAGGAGCATCCTCAATAAATAAAGGAAGTCTATATATAGCATACCTCGCCAGCGATACAAAGAGCGCCAGCTACTTCATCGCTTGCATTTATGCTAGCAAAACTTGTATAGTATACAATCATCCATACTACTCAAGGACAAATTTATGTATAGCATAACTGGTTCGCTTCTGGCTTCGTCGCTGGATATAGTGACACTATCCAACGATACAACAAGATATACGCTGTATGCGCTTGGACTGACTGTAGCTTTTCTGGTGTCCAGCTGGATCGCATATCGGCGCCGGCCTGCAAGTCCCTGGTATACAAACACCTGGCTTCTGATTCCACTGGCGATTTTGTTTATCAGTCCGGTGGTGCTATTTCATATTCCGATTGTGCTGCTCATTCCACTGTATCTTGCGCTGGTTGTAGGACTCTACTTTCAAAGCAAGCGCGCCTCTCAATTGTGGTATCGCAATCCACTCCTCCTGATCTTACTTACCCTGGTCATCATCGTCTTATTCAGAGGCACGCTTCTTACTGTCCTGATTCTGGGCGCAGTTGTGTTAGGAAGCTTGAACTTTATCGTCAAAAAACTCTTTCCTAAATAAATATGCAACCGCTTTCTTGAGGTAAAAGAAAGCGGCTGCATATTTATGAGAGACGTCAACAACTATTCAAAGAACTGCAAGTATTCGCGCTCGGCTTCCCACATCTCATCGAAGAGAGAACTGATTTCGGCGGGTGAGCACACGGCTGCCGTCAAAGGATCGATCATCAGCGCATAACGAGCAGCCTGCTTGTCGCGCTTGAGCAGGGCTTCACACATCAGCGAATGCACGCTCATATGGGCTTTATTCATGGCCGCCAGTTGTTCTGGCAATTTGCCAAAGTGGGTGGGCTGGATGCCATTGCGATCAACCAGACAGGCGACTTCAACACAACCATCGGGCAGGTTATCAATTAAGCCAGCGTTGCGTACGTTGCCATAAATCACTTTGGAGCGATGCTGAGTGACCGCTTCAACAATATCTGATCCATACTCATGGCTGCGCTTGAACGGTAATTCTTTGCTATCATCGAGCAGGTCTTTAATATATTGCTCATTATTGGCACGCCAGGTTGGCCAGTTGTTTGCATAGAAACCCGTCTCACCCAGATAGCCAGGGCGGCAGTATTTTTCAATCAGTTCAGGACGTTTGCGGAAGTAAGGGACGTACTCAGAGAAGTGTCCACTACTTTCCGTGACAAACGCACCAAAATGGAGCATGATTTCCAGGCGCACAGGATCCTTCTCATAAATCTCCGACTGCTTCATGCGCTCGCGCAAGCGAGGATACATGTCCTCACCATTGTGCCGCAAGACAGTAAACCAGGCATTATGATTGATACCAGCACAGCGCCATTCCAGTTCCTCATATGGCACATCCAGGTAGCCAGCCAGTTGCCTGGAAGATCCCTGGACACTATGGCAGAGTCCAACGGTCTGCATCTTTGTTGCGAGCGAGGCGGCAAAGGTCAGGATAGACATTGGATTGGTATAATTCAACACCAGGGCATTGGGACACAGTTCTTCGGCATCATGCAGAATATCCAGCCAGGCCGGACCGGTGCGCAGAGCCTTAAAAATACCACCTGGTCCAATTGTGTCACCAATACACTGATCGACACCATACTTCATGGGAATATCGAAATCGTGGCGTACATTGGCCATACCGGCTACTTCAATAGTATTGATGAGAAAGTTAGTGCCTGGCAGTATATCACGACGCTGGGTAGAGGATTCTACTTTCCAGTTGCGCCCACTATGCTTCACCAGCTTTTCCGCAATCTGATGGGCAAGCTCCAGGCGTGAAGCATCAATGTCCACCAGGGCAAAGGTTCCTTCATTCAAACCATCAATATGAAGAATATCTGTCATCAACTGGCGCGCAAAAACGGTACTACCAGCGCCCATAAAGGTAATTTTAGTCATCGTTGAAAAAATCCTTGCTCCAACAGAGCCAGTTCGATCCATTGAACGCCATTACTACGACAACAGCATCAGTTCAGGCACGCCAACACGGAAAGCCTTATGCAAGTGGCACAGCAGGTCCGGTCGACGCACGCACAACTAATTGGGTTGGCGTAATGATTGGTGATAACTGACGTTCCTCTAGTTGATCATCGGCTTCGATCATCTGGATGAGCTGTTGGACAGCACCTTGCGCCATCGCTGATCGATCTTGCCGAATAGTAGTAAGGGGAGGTTCGGTATAGCGACAGAGGTCAACATCATCGAACCCGACGACAGAGATATCACCAGGAATATGTAGTCCGCACTCATGAATAGCACGCAAAATACCAATAGCCATCAGATCACTACCAGCGACAATCGCGGTAAAATCGCGTGGTTGGCGCTCGCGCAGCAATGCCATGGTAGCTCGATAAGCCTCCTCAGTATTCCAGCCTGCGGGATATATCAACCGTTCATCGATAGGTAGTCCTGCCTGCTCCAGAGCCTGACAATAGCCAGCCCGTCGCTTCGAGCCCACAGGACCATTGGTGCCAGGAAGCAAAGTCATAATCCTCCGATGTCCCAGTTGGATGAGATGCTCGGTCGCCTGCCGCGAACCATCCAGATTATCCGAGGACACATAGGTTGAGTTCTGCCCCTGACTGATACTATCAATAAAGACCGTTGGTATCTGTGCCTCCACTAATGCCTGAATGCGGGCATCAGTTGGATTCAGCGCAATGGCAAGAATGCCTGCGACATGGCGCATCTGCAAACCACGAATATAATTGTTCTGCGCGATGGAAGAGGAATGTAGCAACAGATCATAGTGAGCATCCGCAATTTCCCGTTCAACGTCCCGTAACATATCCAGATAAAAATAATGTTGCGTCTCGCCAAACCGTGAAAGTACGGTTGAGTCGTCATTACCAAAGAAAAGGCAAAGCGCGATTGTTCTTGAACGCTGGCGCACCAGGCTTTGCGCTACCACATCAGGTTCATATCCCAGCGACACAATCGCCTCCTCGATGCGCTTTCTGGCTTCCGCACTCACGCGCGGCGAGCCATTCAGCGCCCGCGACACGGTAGCGCGCGAAACACCAGCTAATCGAGCAACCTGCTCACTTGTGACCATACTTATTTCCCCCATAAGTGCATGTACACGTGTACACATAACATGACATGCAAAAATATTTTTGTCAAGAGCTAAAGTATACGTACCGGCAGCGCTTGTCGCTAATACGTTTCGGTTAGCGAGACGTTGAGAGATGGTTCGACGTGACCAGCAAGCAAGGTGTACGTGGAGAGGGCGCCACACGCGGAGGCCGCACTGCTGCCGTTTGCGCAGGCCAGCGTGCAAGAACGATGCGCAGTGCTGTGGCGCCTACAGGGATCGTGGGTGCCGTTGCCTGCTCGCCCAGCAACGTGGTAGAAGAGCGCGTGGATCCTCGTGCCAGTGCGCAAAGGATCACGAAACACGATCCGTCTCGGTGTAGGCGCCACAGGCATGCGATGCTCGTTGAGCCCCTCGCTCCACGAGAACGCCGCATGCCGGCCTCCGCGTGTGGCGCCCTCTCCACGGATGATTCGCTGCTTTTCTCCACCATGTTTTTTATGGTCACAAAAGCGCTTCACCGAAACGTATTGGCGCTTGTCGCTGCGATCTGTCCACGTCCGAGAAACTGCCCTTTTTCTGCTTGAACCATGCTTAAAGAATAATTGCAGAGAGGTGCTGAGCCAGGATTAGTGAGAATTTTCAGGTATGGGTTGGATCAAGGTATCCTCTGCTTCTAAAGGGACAGTAACAGGCGTAGGCGGAACCAACCGCTCGGGAATATGCAGTTTGTTGAGCAGGCCGAAGCTGAGTTCTACCGCTGGCCCGATACCAAGGGCAAAGATCAACGTGCCAATCCAGACGGTTCCACCCAGCAGATAACCAACCAACAACACACTACATTCAATACTGGCGCGCACAATCGAAATACGCAGTTTCGTCAATGTATGCAGCCGCAGCATCAAACCATCACGGGGACCAGCTCCCATCTTAGGAGCAATATAACAAGCAGTACCTAAACCAACCACCAGCACGCCAAGCACATTTACGAGCAAACGCACCAGCCAGGAAGCATGGCTAAGATCAGGCAGCCAGTTAAGACGGATCTGCGCGTCTACAAATAAGCCAATCAATAACATATTGAATATCGTGCCAACGCCAGGCATCACCTTCAGGAACAGACAAACCACGATCAGGGTAGCCCCAACGGCCACATTGGCAAGCCCAAATGTCAGCGGTGTATGAAAGCTAATACCCTGATGCAGCACATCCCAGGGATCCAAACCAAAATTGGAGCGATACAGACAGACAATACCGATGGAATAGAGAAGCAGTCCGAAAATCAAGACACAGAAACGCAGCAGGTAGTTCCAGGATAGAATGGAACGCCAGGAAAATGTATGCATCCAGGTATTTCCTTTTTTGATATAATTGGCCACGGAAAGATAGACGACAAAAACATATGGCTCTGCTTCTAACTATAAAAAACTACACGCCCAGAAACAACAGCCAAAGTAGTATTGAACATACAGCCAATCTATTCCATCATAGTAAAAAATCAGGAAACACGAGCATCAAGATAGCTTTTCATCGCTGCCATGATCCGCTCGTTCTCTTTGCGGATAGCAGGGATGAGCGCACCCTGTAACAAGAAAAAGAGGCCCCGTGCCCGTAGCGTCAAATCTCGTGTCACCTGCGTCCCCTCTGGCACTGGCTTCAATGTATAGCGCGTCGTAATGTCCATACTATTTGTAAAAAATGAACCCGGATGCGAATTGGTAATCTGATGAAACACGATACTTTTTGCGGGTTCTAATGCTACCACTTCACCGTACATTACACTTGACTGCCCACGATCAACATACGTAGTGCCAACTCGCACTGGATAATCAGAGGTCAGGGCTGTCTCTCCATATATCTTTGATGCAGGCAACCAGGCCTTATAACCGGAAAAATCCAGGAGTAATTGATAAATTGTTTCTGGCTGACGTTGAATCACTGTTTGAAAACGCATTTTCGGCATAGATTATTTTCTTCCTTTCGCGATGTATATAGTGCTCTGTCAACGTTGATGAGAAAGGCAGGGGTGCAGGGGATGCAATCCCATAGGTGCGAACGTAAGCAGTACTTGAACAATTGAATCAACGAAAAAGACCTCAAGCCGATGCCAGATAGAGCGTCTGGGCTAGTTGCGTGACCACTTCAGATTCCTGATGCACACGGTTTTGCGGATGATACCGCACGACCGGCTGCATCTGGGAGAGTGACGCTTGGATGTGCGACCAGGTCCAGGTACCCAGGATCATCGTGTGCAGGCTTTGAGCAAAGACGGCACACAGCGCCCAGGTACTCATCGGCCCCGCCACGCGCCCTCTCGCTTGCTCATGCAACTCGCGGCGTGCCTGGCTCACCTGCCGCTCCAAGAGGATCCAGCCGACCAGCATGGCTGCAAGTACCGCTTGATTACTTTGCAAATCATCACTGCGTAAGCGGTGTAAACGCACCAATTGCTTGATGCGCTTGAAGAGCAGTTCGATCTGCCAACGCGCCCGATAGAGCAACAGGATTTGCTCGGCTGACCAATGATCCGCTGACAGCGAGGTAAGTACCACCAACCAATCGGCGATCTGAATCGTCAATGCCTGGTTGGTGCGCCCATTCTTGCGGGCCTTCTCCTTTCGCTTGCTGTGCGCTCGCTTGGCTGCTTCTGGACTCAGATGAACGGCCACTAGACGCATCGGCTGCTGACGGCCACGCACCTGGAACACGACGTTGGCTTCTCCCTTGCCCGTTGGCTCCACGTGGGTCAACCAGCCAGAGAGATCAAACGGCGTCTGAGCATCGGCCTCAAGTAAGGGCATCGAGGACCAATGCAATCGGGTCACGACCTCAACGCCCTCATCGAGTTGATCGAGGATTGCTTGTCGACGACAGTAGGCACAATCCCCGACCACGATGTCTCCGCGTTGTCCATGAAAGTGCTTGAGCCCTTCGCCCACATGGTGATCCGTCAGCACGACCTGGTCGAGCCGTTTGCTCAGCAGTTCATAACTGCAGTGCAATCGGCGACTTTCGCCCGAGCGCTTCCAGGTGCGCAGATGGGTAGCATCCACCAGACGGATGCATCCGGTGAAGCCCGCAGGCAGATCCAGAGCCTTTTCTGGCTCGCTCGATCCCACCAGGGTTTGTACGATCGAGAGCAACCAATCTGAGGACTGATGCGTCCGTTTGGCCCACGAGCGGTCTCCATTGGTGCTCAGTCTCGTGCTCACAGCCCAGGCAGCGAGCTCGCGGAACGAGCGGAAGCAAAAGACGTAGGCAAAGATGCCACGCAGCAAATCGGTTGGGCAACGCAACCCATTGGAGCGTGTAAAGGCTTGATGGGTAAAGGCTTGTTCATTGACATCTGGTGGTAAGAGCGCAAGGATTTCTTGCCATCCAGCATCATTGATCTGGCCCAGGGCTTGCTCTGTGAGACATTTTTGCGTATGATGAGGTCGGCTTGACATGGTGTTTCTCCTTCGTCACGTTTTGGTTTTTTGTAACGATACCAGAGAAAGACCGTGTTTGGCCTCTTTTTTCGTTGTTCAAGTACTATTGTGCTTACGTTCGCACCTATGGGGATGCAATCCCCTGACTGGGTTCCAGGATCTTTCTCTACACTCTCTAGTGCTCTGTCAACGTTGATGAGAAAGGCAGGGGTGCAGGGGATGCAATCCCCTGACTGGGTTCCAGGGCTGTGCCCTGGTCTTCCCCCCCCTCTCCCGCCCGCGTAGCGGGCTCACCTTTCTCATGAAGCCTGGCAGAATAATAGATTGCTGTTATTGAAAGGTATCACAGTTTGCTTCCATCTAGCCACTTCAGTTAGTTTTTGCAAAGATGCATGTAAATTATTGCAAGAAAAATTTACAGAAATTTACATATATCTTTGCAAAATCATCATTCAGGCAACAAAAATTCCCCTTTTTTGGGCCAAATTACCGCAAAAATGGCTTTTTGCTCAGATCTTGTGCGATAAATTTTCTTTTCTTGCAAATAATCCTTGACATATGCTGAGTTTTCTCTGTATACTTAACACATACGTTTACAAAATGTTTACATTGAGGGATGAATGTCAGCAAGTTTAATCGATATCGCTGCCAGAGCCGGGGTCTCAATCGCCACGGTGTCGCGGGCGTTAAATGGCAAAGATGGTGTCAAATCTGAAACACGTGAGCGAATATTAACCATTGCGCAAGAATTGCAACATACGGTTCCTTTTGCCCTACGTGGTACAGCGACAGCCAGGACAGCCACGATCTGCTATGCCGTCAATCAATTACATAGTCCTGTCGAGGATGATCCTTTTTATCCGATCATTATGCGCGGCGTTGAAGAAGAATTGGCTAACCATGGCTATCACCTTCTGCTCACGACGGTCAATAGTGAACAGGTAACATCGGTCGAGACATTTAAGCCGGTGGCTGAAGGTCGCGTCGATGGCGTGATCCTGGCAGGACCAGACATTTCGTCAGAATTTATCGGCGAATTAAAGCAGATCGGGGTACCCATCGTCCTCATCGATAACAACCTTTCTGGCACAACCATTGACTCAGTAAATATTGATGATTTACAGGGCAGTCAGTGGGCAACCGAACATTTGCTGGCACACGGACATAGCTCGATTGTGGCATTGTTAGGACCCGAGACATGGTTTAGTTCTGCTCGTCGCGGATTTGGTTATCAGCTGGCAATGCAGCAGGCGAAACTGACACCGCATATTTTTCGGGCAGCAGACACAACTCCGGAAACCGGCAAAGCCTTGATCCAGGAGGCATTAGCCATCGTACCCGGCTTAACTGCGGTCTTTACAGCCAATGATGCAGTAGCATTCGGTGCTATTCGCTGGTTGCAACAAAATCAGTTACGTGTACCCGAAGATGTTACAGTAATTGGCTATGATGATACGCTTTATAGCTCTTTAAGCTCACCTACACTCACAACGATGCGTATCTTTAAGCGTGAGTTGGGTATGCTAGCCGCTCGGCGTATGTTGACGATACTGGCTGAAGCAGATCTGGAAGAGAGACATCCCGTCCAAACTCTGCTGGCGTCAGAATTAGTGCTACGCCACTCGTGTGGTTGCAAGGAATAAACTGTAAAAATTTACTTAGCTCTATAAGTAAATACTCAGATGTTCTATGAATAAAGGAAAGCAACAGCCGCTGGTAAGGAATTTACCTTACTCTGTTGTCCTGAACGCATGACAAGTAGTCATGTGGAAGACATCTATTATTTTAAAGGAGATGAATTGGCAATGAAGCTAAAACAAACGCTAGCGCCCTTCATTATTCTGTGTGGCATGCTCATTTCGCTGACCGCATGCGGAAGTACTCCGGGTGGAAGCTCAGCCAGCAATGGAGAGGTTTCCTTCTGGGCTGCCTCGAATCCTCCACAGTTAGCATTCTGGACGCAGATGGCCAAAGAATATACAGCCAAACATCCAGGTGTAAAAGTTAATGTTAAGCAGATTCCTGAATCCCCTTCATCAGAAGCTGGTATCCAGGCAGCTCTGGCCGGTGGAGCTGGTCCAACCGCTTCGGAAAACATTTTCACAGGCTTCGGTGGACAACTGCAAAAATCGCAGGCGATTGTTCCACTGGATCAGATGCCCGGTTGGAATGATGTGCTCAAAGCCCGACATATGGATTCGACCATTCAGAGCTGGAAATTCAGCGATGGCCATACCTATATTCTGCCAATGTATTCCAATGCCATGCTCTTTGGCTGGCGCATGGATATCTTAAAACAAATTGGTTTTACCAAAGCTCCTCGCACCTATAGTGAGGTCCTGGCTGTTGGTAAGGCGCTTAAAGCGAAATATCCCAATAAATTTATCTGGGCACGTGATGCTCTGGTCAAAGATACCTGGTACGAGCGCTGGTTTGACTTCTTCCCCCTGTATGATGCTGCCAGCAATGGTCAGACCATCATCAATGGCGGAAAAATCACAGCCAATGATCAGGCGGCAATCGGTACACTGGGCTTCCTCAATAGTCTGGCCAAACAAAAATCATTGCTGACCCAGACAGCTACCGATCCTTTTGAGAACGGCCTGGCAGTCGCAGACATCATTGGTCCATGGCGCTTTGCAGTCTGGGATCAGAAATATAAAAACCTGAAGCTGCATGATAATTATGAGTTGACTCCACCTCCTGTGCCCGATGCAATGGCGAGTAGTGTCAACGACACAAACACCAAGACGTTTGCTGATGCTAAAGGTATTGTCATCTACAAACAGGCTTCCGCTGACCAGCAGGCCAAAATCTGGGATTTCGTCAAATGGACCCTCTCAGATCCCAACCACGATCTGACATGGCTGCAGCAAACGGGTCTGCCAGCTGCTCGTGATGATCTGAACACCAATACACTGTTTCAGCCATATCTTAGTCAGCATGCACAGCTGGCTCAATATGCGAAAAACATTCCGAATGGTGTACCACCTATGACCAATCCAAAGTATTCGGACATTCAGGTGGCCTTAGGTAATAACGCAGTCATCCCAAGCGTGCAGGACAAGACAACCCCTGACAAAGCCTGGCAAGACTGGAAATCGGCAGTACAACCAAGCTTAAATCAATAAAGTTCCAGGTTAGTAGTTTCCTCTATCGCACATATTCAGGATCTTTCTGAATAGCGATGGAGGAGGCTTACCTCATTGCTCAGTCCTGTGAACCTGCGGATATTTTTCTTCCCAGGTGCCGGTCCATATCCATTTTCCCTGGTCCACCCTCTGACTATCCTTGCATCCACAGACTGACAGTAGCAGTGTATTCAAAGGATGTTGCTATGACACAAACGTCACATACCCATAACGAGAGCCGCTTGCTGACGGCATCGTCACAAAAAACCATGAAAACCAGGCGCGGCAAACACGAAAGAAGTCACAATTGGTTGTATATCCTGGCAATTCCCGTACTGCTCATCATGGTCCTGCCCTATATTTATCTGATCTTGCAGTCTTTTGCTACCTGGGATCAAGTCAACAACACGCTCATTCCTACCTCATTCAGCTTACGTTCATATGAATGGATCTGGACTGGTGGCGGCTTCACACCCCAACCATGGCTGAATGCGCTGTTCAACAGCTTGCTCGTCACAGGTGTGGATAGTGTTTGTATGGTGGCCTTCGGTGCATTAGTTGGCTATGCGCTCTCGGTATTACAGTTCAAAGGGCGAAAATTCGTTAACAACTTTATTCTCTTCCAGATGTTTTATCCAGCGATCATTTTGCTGGTGCCGACCTTCCTGGTCATTCGCTTCGCAGGCATTTACGATACCTACTGGGCCATGCTCATCCCCAAGATGCTCAGCTTATGGGCCATCTTTATGTATACCAACTTCTTCAGATCTATTGATAACGAAGTCATTGAGGCGGCACGTATGGATGGTGCCAGTGAAATCGGGATCATTTTCCGTATCATGCTCCCTATCTCACGCTCAATTACATCGGTTATCTTCCTCTTTGTCTTTATGGAGCGTTGGACTGAATTAATGTGGGATCTGATCGTTGTCAAGGATTCCACCAAGCAGACCTTGAACGTGCTACTGTCAACGATGTTTGGTCCTTATGGGGCTTATCCTGGACCACTCTATGCTGCTGGTACCTTGCTCACTGTCCCGATCCTGGTGCTATTCATTCTGTTCAGTCGCAATTTTGTCAACGGCATCCAATTCGTCTTGCGCTAAGTTGTTCTCCGAGGCAAGCATAAAAAGCAAAAGTGTTTTCAATAGAGCAGAAAAGAAGGAAGTTTAACTGATGAGCGCAATACCGATGAAGCGGCGCAAAGCCAACCGTGCGTCAGCAAGCCGAGAGTTCCAGGGCTGGCTCTTATCAAGCCCCTATCTCATTTTTACCTTGATCTTTTTCTTGATCCCCCTGGTGTATAGCATCTATCTGGTCTTCCAGAGTTGGGATCTCATTTCGCCGACACCAGTATTTATCGGACTGGACAATTTTAAAGAGGCGCTGAGCAGTATACGCGTGCGTCAGGCTTTCCTGGTCTCGTACGAGTTCATGGTCCTGTTCATTCCTTCGGTGATGATCGGATCGATTGGTCTGGCCTTGATTGTCCAGCATGTGCCCAGGTTCAAGTCGCTCTTTTCAGTCGGCTTCTTCCTGCCTTATCTGGCTTCGGGCGTTGTTTCATCATTGGTGGTGCGGGGCCTCCTCGCTTACAATGGTCCGCTCAACACATTCCTGCGCTCAGTCTTTGGCACCTCGCCTGATTGGTTGGGCAATGGTACCAGTGCCATGGCGGTCATCGTCGGGATGCTGGTCTGGAAGTTCGCGGGCTACTACTCATTGATCTTTGTGTCGGGCCTGCAAGGGATTCCTAACGAAGTTTATGAAGCGGCCTCTATTGATGGTGCCAATGCCTGGACGAAATTCTGGCGCGTGACCTTACCGATGCTGTATCCAGCGTTTTACACGGTCTTGATCCTGGCTGTCGGTATCTCTTTCTCAATCTTTACCGAGCCTTTCACACTGACCCATGGAGGGCCACAGATGGCCACCCAGACCTGGCAGTTAGAGATTTACGCTCAGGCATTTGACCAATTCCGTTCTGGCTATGGAGCCACCGTCGCGCTCTTAAATGCCATCGTAACCTTAATCTCGATCATTGTTATTCGACGCCTGGCTGAATACTGGGGTCATCGCAACGGTTGGAATTAAATCACAGCAAACATTGACATAAAGGAATACATACTATCATGACAGATCTATCCAAACGTTTTACCGCCAATCCAATCCTGCATCCCAGGGATGTAAAGCCCAGCATGGAAGGCCTGGTCGTTGAGTGTCTGCTCAATCCAGGAGCCTTCACCTATGGTGGTAAAACCTATCTTCTGCTGCGCGTTGCGGAACGTCCGGAGCAGAGCGCGGATACAGTGAGTGCCATCGTCATTGATCCAGCAGCCCCTCAGGGCATGAGGATTCTCTCCTGTAAAAAAGGTGATCCTGAGCTCGATTATCTCTCCGATCCTCGTAGCTTTACCTACCAGGGCAAAACCTATCTCACCACCCTCTCGCATTTACGCCTGGCGTCAAGCGATGATGGTGTCAATTTCACTGTCGCGGACAAGCCTACGCTGATTGGTGAGGGTCCTTTAGAGACCTTTGGCATTGAGGATTGCCGGGTAACGGAGGTTGAGGGCACCTATTATCTAACCTATACCGCGGTCTCGGCCGATGGCTATGGTGTGGGTATGATCAGTACACAGGA
This sequence comes from Dictyobacter vulcani, assembly GCF_008974265.1. Taxonomy (GTDB): domain Bacteria; phylum Chloroflexota; class Ktedonobacteria; order Ktedonobacterales; family Ktedonobacteraceae; genus Dictyobacter; species Dictyobacter vulcani. The sequence goes on along the minus strand of NZ_BKZW01000003.1, from coordinate 229,277 downwards.
TTGGCAGCAGTTTAAGCGCCATGGCTTAATTGTCTCGCCGAATAACAAGGATTGCGCTATCTTCCCGCAGAAGATTGGTGACAGCTATTTTGCCCTGCATCGTCCTACCCTTGGTGCTGGCCTGGGCGGTAATTTTATCTGGACCGCAAGTTCACCTGATCTGGAGCATTGGGGACATCATACATGTATCGCCAGGACACGTCCCGGTAAATGGGATTCAGTCAGACTTGGCGCGGGTGCGGCTCCGACACGGACTGCTGAAGGCTGGTTGGAGATCTACCATGGGGCAAATGAAGAGAATCGCTATTGCCTGGGTGCTCTCCTACTTGATCTTAATGATCCGACAAAAGTGATTGCACGCTCGGAACAACCAATCATGGAGCCAACCCCCACCTATGAGACAGACGGCTTCTTTGGTAGCGTCATCTTCACCAATGGTGTCGTCGAGAACGGTGACGAACTCACCGTCTATTATGGGGCCTCAGATCTCGTAGTCTGCGGTGCCACCTTCTCGATCAAAGAAATTCTGGCAAGTCTACACTAGGAAGAAAATCACGCATGCAACCACTGGGTTTAGGCATTGTCGGCTATGGTGGCTTTGGCGAGTTTACCGCTAAAGCTTACGCACACATGCCACAGGTACGAATTGTCGCGATCACAGATGTAGATGCAACCCGCCGTAATGCGGCCGCCTCTACCTATCACGCGACAGCATATGAGACATATGAACAATTATTGGCGGATCCAGCCGTAGAGATTGTGGTCATCAATACACCACCATGGCTGCACGCCGCCCAGGCGCAACAGGCAGCTCTGGCCGGCAAGCATATCTTCCTGGAAAAACCACTGGCCATCGACCTTGCCGAGGCTGACAACCTGCTGGCAATTCTCCAGGAACGACAGGTCCATCTTGGTATCGACTATGTCCTGCGCCATGTACCAATCTACAATATCCTGCAGCAGCTGACCAGCAGCAAGTTACTGGGTGAGATCACCTATCTGCGCCTGGAAAATGTAGCGTCCAATGAAGCGCTCCATGGAGATCACTGGTTCTGGAAACGCCAGTATAGTGGTGGCATCTTCATTGAACATGGAGTCCATTTCTTTGATCTCTGCAATCAACTCAGCCAGAGCCTGCCAGGAGATATCTCAGCGTATGCCCATACAGGCTCAGATGGTCGGCAAGACCGTGTTATGGCAAACGTTGCTTACAACAATGGTATTTTAGCCAGTTTCTATCATGCCTTTGATCGGCCTGCCATTCTTGAACAAACGGTATTGCACGTCACCATGGAACACGGTACAGCTGTCGTAACCGGCTGGATTCCTGATCGTCTTGAGATCGAAGGTACCCTGTCCCGTGAGCGTTATGATGAATTATCCAACCTGCTCGGTGTAGAATTGAAGGTTACATCTGTGCCTGCGCCAGAAGGGATCACCGGGGCCACGGCTGGCGAGTTAGTAATGGCTCAGGTAACGAGAGAAGATCGTACTGCCGACTATACACAGGCCGTAACGATTGGTTTATCCGAGTTCATTCACAGCATCCAGGATCACAACTACCAGCCACAGGTAAGCCTGCAAGACAGCTATAGCAGTTTCCGACTGGCTTATCGAGCCCAACAATCGATAGATCAGGGACATAGCCTCGTCTACTAAGAGCAATGAAGCAAAAAGCCAGGACAGACTTTATTTGAAAAGTCTATCCTGGCTTTTTTATGAGTACTGGTACATGCTCAGATCAGTATCCGCCAATGTGCTAACCGTGAGGGTTAGCTGCGGCGGCGTACATCTGCTTCAAATGGCTGATTCAAACGGGCCAGTTGGACAGGACTGTCCGTTGAGACGCTCGGTGCCGGTAGCCCCTGCTGTACATTGGGAATAGGGCTTGCGCCACACACATTGGCTGGCTGATTGTTTGTAGTGGTACAGATAGCCGCAGTCAGGACATTGGCCGCACCAATAATACCTCGTGAGAGGTCGCTATTGGAATCGACAACCTCATCAGAAATATTCTGATAGGATTTTCCGGTTAGCACAGTCTCGGGATAATAGGCGCCCGTCGAGATAAATTGATTACCAATCGACATAAATGGAATACCAGCACTTTGTACATACGGCTGTTTGGCATATTGATTGACAATTTTCTGGTCATCCGCAGATAAATCATCGAGCTTCTGAGGATTGGTAGAATCGTTGTCAGCCGTCTCTTTGGCCTCAAAGTGAATGTAGTCGCTGCTATAGCTCGAACCATGGAATGAATAGGTAGGGACCTGGCCCTCACCTGAGAGAATAGGTGTCAGATTGCTAAATTTGCCAAAGCGGCTTAATGCGGCAATGACGACCCAACGCTGAGCGGCACAATGGGGGCAATATTCACCACCCATATAAAAAAGCTCCGGCTTGCCATCTGGTCCTTTGAGCACAGGTGTATTCTTCACATGCGTAAGTGGGGCAGTGGAGGTACCTTTATCAACACTGGAGAAAACATTTGCACTCACAGAGGTGATGGTTTTCAGGGCCTGATCACTACCAACCTTCGATTGCTCTGCCTCGCGCTGGGCCAGAAATATGAAGCCACCCACAATCACTGCTACTAAAATAACGATGCCTCCGACCAACCACCAGCCTGATTTTGAAGACTGTTGCTGGCGGCGTCCACGAGATTGCAGTTGCGTTCTCGTGTTGCTCTCACGTTGCTGACGCACCTGGGCCCGGCGACTGGAAGCTGAGCCTTGTTTTTGCTTGGCCATAATGATCCCTTCTGTCTACAATGATAAATATCTATGTTAACATCTATTATAGCAATACAAGTGTCTGGTTAGCAAAAAAACACCTGAAGGTTATTTCCCTATTTATTGCTCAAATCTGCCGCTCGCACCTGACTATGTATCACTGTTGAGCAGCCTGCTGTTCAATCGTGTGAGCTTTGCTAGACGCGTTAGCGGCGTTCACGATTGCTTTTCAATAACATGCCATTGCTGCTTAGTTAAACTCCAACGCAATAACCCACCTTCAAGCCCTATTTCCTGCATGCCTAGCTTCTGAAGGACGCGGATCGAACCCTGGTTATCGGGCAGGCAATCGGCAATGACTTTTTGCACATCACCGCGCTCAAAAGCCCAGTCCACCAGTGCACAAGCCATCTCAGTCGCATAGCCATGATTTTGATAAGCCGGCACAATATCATAACCTATATCGACCGTCCCCTCGTCATCAGGACCGCCCTTCAGCCCCATTGATCCAATTAAGACTGGCTCCTGACCCTCAAGCATAATTGCGCCATCCCATACCTCCGGCTGAGGATCACGTTCGAGTCCATTCAATAGCAGAGGTAATATAGGAGCAAAATCGTTGCCTGGCCAATCGGCGGGCACCGTTGCCTCCAACGTACGGGCAAACTCGGCGCGATCGTTTAATGCGAGTCGGATCAAGCGAGCAGTCAATGGAATCCATACCAATCTTGAGGACCGTACATGCATCTAAAGTTATTCCCTTCAAAAAATTACCAGCGGCGGACATATCGATGACTATCAAAATCACAGAATGTTTGGAGTATACTATAAAATCAAAGCTTATTCTATAGGTAGAGGATAGTCAATTCTATAACACTTACAGGCCAAAAAAAGAGACGTTCCTGCTCATATCCATGAACAAGAACGCCCGATGCACTTTTTTATTCAGCATAGCAACCATTCTTCCAACCTCCCCACCTGACGCCAGTTTTTAACCAGACTATAAACCAAGTTTCCAGTCAGCGGTACCAGGAGTATCAGCGAATTGATTGAAAACTGGATCCCAGTCCAACTTTACACCATGATCACCAACGGGAACTTCGAAGATGATATCACCTTCAACATGCCCCCCATTAATCAAGTCACCAAAACTCAGTTGATTTGGGTAGGCCTCTGTAAGCGTATAGGTCTTGGTCGTTTTTTGTCCCTGTGAATTGATTACGTGAAAATCGAGGGGATTATAGCTTTGTGTTTTGCCGCTTTTATTGAGGATTTTGACATGCAGCAGCACAAATTGATTACCGGGTTTAGGCTGATCATAGGTGTCGCCATTAATATGCTTGGCAGATGTCAATGTACAATCAACCCCCTGCAAATTCAGCGTCTGACCAATATTGCCACCAGTAACATCCTGTCCGCCAGTAGTCGTCGTAGGAGTATTACTGTCACTACCAGTTGTCGGCTGCGGTGTCGCATCAGTTGTGGTAGGATTGCTATTATTAGTGGCTGTAGCAGTAGAGGACTCTCTTGCAATATTCACGATACTTTGCGAAAAAATAGCACAGGATGCAATCAATACCACCAACAAGACGCCAACAATACCCAGGGTAATCCAGAGCCAGGTTTTCTTCTTCTTTGGGGCTGCTGGAGGATAACCCTGAAATGGTGGGGCGCACCAGGTGTATATGGATTATTCGGTGGGTACATCCCGGATGGATTCTGCTGTCCGCTGGCGGGCGGATAAGATCCAGGCGCAGGATAAGCATTGGGTGTGGCATACGGTGATTGATTACCATAAGGAGACTGGGGAGCATATTGTCCTGCCCCACTATCCGTTGTGCCGGGTTGCGGATATCCCTGGCCAGGATAAGGCGGTGGCGCGGCCTGGGTAGGATCATAGGAAGGCTGCGCGGCTTGCGTCGGCTCATAAGGCGGATATTGCGAATAGTTGTTTTGCTGAGGCTGATCAGGATTTTGACTCATATAAAATGTATAACCCTCTCCGATAATAACAAAGCAACATGATTACGAAACGGTCCAAGCATGTATTCTCATGTTTCAATTAAAGAATAGTATAACTGAATATGCCAATGAAGACAAGCAGATGATATTGATTTAGCACAGATAGTTTTCTAACTCATTTTGTATCATTTCATATTTTTTTCAAGCAAAATATCCTAACTATCTATTCCAGAGAGGATGGTATAAAATGGAAAAAATTATTCTTTTCTGAGGTGAAAGCATTGGCGTCCGAAATCCAGTGGTGGCAGACTCTTTTCTCGATCATCGATAGCCTGGAAGCTATTTCAGCCGATTATACCCTGGTTGGTTCTTCCGCTCTCTTTGCACAGGGTATCCTTCCGGCCAGCGGGCCAGATAAGCTGGAAATTTCTCTCCAGTGGGACCTTATACCGCGCGCTTACGCAGTATTGCAAGCACATGATGAAATAGAAAATCATGTCGGCTTTAAGCGTTTCCTTCTTCATCATCAGGATATAGAAGTAGGAATCATCGGCTATCTCAATACTGTCGTCAGCACAGATCCCGATCGGTTGATGATAGAGCATGCGGATAGAAAGCTCTGGGTCAAAGCACTGGATTATTATATACAGACATTAGCACCCGAAGATCCTGATCGACAGGCGATTACACTACATCTGCAACGCTTGCAGCAGCACAATAGCCAGCTTAATCAAGCGGCCTGGAATCAGGCAACCTACGATGCCTGGGTGTATCGCCATGGAACCCCACAGGAGCTAGCGGCACGCATCCAGAAAGATCCTCGCACGCGGTTGGCCTCGCTCAACAAATATTTGCCAGAGCTCAACGGAAAAAAGATTATCAATCTCTTAGGCTCACATGGCAGCAAAGCGATTGCGATGGCGCTACTGGGAGTAGATGTCACAATCGTAGATATCTCACAGGAAAATGCACACTACGCACAGGAAGTAGCCGCCGCTGCTGGCGTACATGTGCGTTATCTGGTGACCGATGTCCTCAATCTTCCTGTAGAGGAACACGCCGCTGGCTATGATCTTGTCTTTATGGAACTCGGTATCTTGCATTATTTTGTGGATCTGGCCCCATTAGCACAACTTGTTCAGCAAATACTCCGTCCAGGAGGACAACTATTGCTGCAGGATTTCCATCCCGTCTCCACAAAATTAATTACTTCAAAAGGCAAAAAGCATAAAGTGACTGGAAATTATTTTGATAAAGGACTGCATGTGAGCAATGTGGCCTTCAGTAAACATCTACCTGAAGGCGTACAACAAGCACCACAACAGGTCTATCTCCGCCATTGGAACCTGGGAGAAATTGTTACCAGCTTTGCCGCAGCAGGACTGTTCATTCGCCGCCTGGATGAGGAGCCAAATAGCAAGCTTGATGATATCGGGCTCCCCAAGACGTTTACGCTGGTCGCTGAACGTCCGACATTTTCACGCGAACGGCCAGAGGTGGTTTAATGCTGGCGCGGAAATAGCTCAGGACGTCGGTGCGTCAGAGCAGGTAGCGTCTGACGTACTGCGGCCAGCCGTTGCAAGTCAAGCTCTCCATAAATAACACACTCGCCCTCGGTCCCTTCACCCAGCACAATCCCTGAAGGATCAACCATCAGGGATCGGCCCACATAAGCATTGCCGGCCTGATCACAGGCAAACATATAAGCGGTATTCTCAATCGCCCGGGCCGTGACCAGATGGTGCCAGTGCGACTCTTTAAGCGCGCCCACAACCCAGGCGGAAGGCATCACAAAAAAGTCCACGCCCTGTTCCATCTGATAGCGCGCAATCTCAGGAAAACGCAACTCATAGCACACAAATAATCCCATCCGCCCAAACGGCGTCTCCAGCGGAGTAAACAACTGCTCCCCACGGGCAAAGACCTCAGATTCCTGAAAGCCAAAGGCATCATAGAGATGCGTCTTGCGATAACAACGCAGCAGCGTTCCCTGATCATCGATTAGTACAGTGGTATTATAGGTCTTATCCACCGTCTGCTCAGCCGTCTCCAGCATACCACTGACAACCCAGACACCCGCCTGTTTAGCCGCCTCCTGTAAACCAGACACATACGCACCATCCACCCGCTGCGAGACACTGCGCGCATAGTCAGCAGTAAAATTTTCTTTCGCCAGCAGTGCCATAAAAATCTCAGGAAAAACCACCAGCCTGGCTCCCCGGCGCGCAGCCTGATGGATAGTCGCTAGCGCCTTCGCCAGATTCTGTGCTGGATCCGCCGCTGACTGTAACTGAGCCAGCGCAATCATCGTTGTCGCCATAAAGTATCCTCCTGATCAGGTTTCATCATGCTTATCTTCATGTTGATATTCAAGATAACATCTCATATAATCTTATACGACTTCAATTACATAGACACCTATCAATTTAATGATAAGTGCATACCTACCTGACACATGAACATCACATCTACCACTGTAAATCTACAACCTGTGAGGGAAAAATACTTATGGACGAGAAAGATATAGTAAGGATACTCTTTCTAGCTGCATCGCCTACAAATACAGTTCCTTTAGAATTAGACAAAGAGATCAGCACAATCAGGAAAATGATTCGTGATAGTACATATCGAAATCACTTTGCAATAGAAGATGAATGGGCAGTGCTCGATGATGATCTCCTTAATCAGATGAATCGCAATCGCCCTCATGTGGTCCACTTTAGTGGTCATGGTACAGCTTCAGGCGAATTAATTTTTGAGGGAAATGATCGGTCAGCCAGACCAGTTCCGACCCGGGCCATTCAGTCACTGTTCAGTAATTTCAAGGATACGACACGGTTAGTTATTTTAAACGCCTGCAACACACATCAACAGGCACAAATGATCGCGAAAGAAATTGATTGTGTCATCGGCATGAGTCAATCCATTGGCGATACTCCAGCTATCGTATTTATTGCAGCTTTTTATGCCGCCTTAGGCTTTGGAAGTTCTATTCAAGATGCATTTAATCAGGCGTTGAATCAGCTCCAGATCAAGAATATCCCGGCAGAGGATATTCCCCGACTATTTACGCGTCGGGGCGTCAATGCCAAAAAGATTACATGGCGCGACCTGATTAAACCAGCAGGCGGGTCAGAAATTGTCAAATTAATTGGAAAGCGTTCAGGCGCAAAAGATAGACCTGTATCGATATTTGTTTCATATGCCAGCGAGGACGAGAGAATTTACGCAAGATTGGATAAGCACTTTGCGACCATGAAACGTAATGGCACCATCTCAGTGCTACGCTTCGACGATATACTGGCGGGACAATCTAGCATGGAGACTGTAACAGAATATCTGAATGAGGCAGATATTGTGCTCTTATTGATCAGTCCCGATTTTATGGCATCTGATAACCTGTATGAAAATGAGTTAAAACCAGCTTTTAAGCGACGCGCACAGGGCTTGACCAGCGTTATCCCGATCCTGGTCAGACCAACTACTGGTTGGAATGAAGACAGAAATTTACACGGACTCTGGGTTCTACCTGTCAATAAAACACCTGTTTCACGCTGGGACGATATAGATAGCGCCCTGCTCTCAGTTGCTAAAGAAGTACGTAGAGTAGTCGATACAATTAAAGCCAACCAGGCTTAATGACAATACTTTTCATATAAAAATTGGTTCTCCGTCCTTTGGGGGAACCGAGATGCAGGAGCTGTCGGCACCCGATGCGCTCAATCCTATTGAGAAGCATCCCAGCGTAACGGCAGGTCTTGAGCCTGCAACCTGCATACGTCCGACCAGATACAAGCAACTTATCGTACGTGCACGGTCCGCAGGCTCAAGACCTAATACTTTTCGGTTAGCGAGACGTTGAGAGATGGTTCGACGTGACCAGCAAGCCATGTGTACGTGGAGAGGGCGCCACACGCGGAGGCCGCACTGCTCCGTTTGCGCAGGCCAGCGTGCAAGAACGACTTCGCAGTGCTGTGGCGCCTACAGGGATCGTGTGGATCCTCCCCGTACCTTCTCGGAGAGGATCACGAAACAGGATCCGTCTCGGTGTAGGCGCCACAGGCATGCGATGCTCGTTGAGCCCCTCGCTCCACCATCACGCCGCATGCCGGCCTCCGCGTGTGGCGCCCTCTCCACGTACTATTTTTATGGCCACAAAAGCGCTTCAACGAAAAATATTGGGCTCAAGACCTGCCGTTACGTTCGGAGACGTGCTCACTGAACCCCAACTGAATGACCAGGATGCGCTTACGTTGAACGTATTGGCCCTTGCCCCCCACTTCCCTCTAAAGGACAGTGAGCCTAAAAAATTCTACTCTTCACGTTCTACTGGTCTCCCAGCAACGACCGACCCCACCAGACATGAGCTATGTCTGGTGGGGTCGGTCGTTGCTGGGAAATTCTATAAGCCTGCTGGGATTATGATTCGTAGTATAAATGTAGGGGCATATGCCTGTGCTATGATAATGAAAAATTATATCTGCAGACAAAAGGATCGTATATATGGATACAGCTGCATCCTTAGATCAGCAAAAGATCGTTCTGGAAGCGTGCAACTTACGCAGGGTTGTCGCGCCAGATAAAGCGATTGTCGATGATATTTCTCTGGCAGTGCAAAAAGGTGAAACCTTAGCCATCGTTGGACCTTCTGGTTCTGGTAAATCTTCGTTTTTACGCCTGCTCAATCGTCTGGATGAACCCACCAGTGGAACGGTGTTCCTGGATGGTGTGGATTATACGACGTTATCCCCGCGTATGCTCCGCCGTCAGGTTGGCATGGTGATGCAGTCCGCCTATTTGTTTCCTGGTACAGTCACCGACAATATCACCTTTGGACCGCGCTCCCGGGGAGAGCAGGTTTCAAAACAGCGTATCCAGGAGTTACTGGAACATGTGCAGCTAGCAGGCTATGAGACGCGCGACATCAACGGTCTTTCGGGTGGAGAAGCCCAACGCGTCTCTCTCGCCCGTACGCTCGTCAATGATCCTCAGGTCCTCTTACTGGACGAACCCACCTCAGCCCTGGATGAAGCGACACGCTCGGGCGTTGAGCAATTGATCAACACGATCATGCATAGTCAGGGATTGACCAGCATTATTGTCACCCACGATATGGCGCAGGCTGCTCGTCTGGCGGATCGCGTCGCCGTGATTAAAAGTGGAAAGCTAGAACGCATCGGAACGGTAGAAGAGGTCTTACATGACACTATTGCATGACATGCTCACATCGCTCACTTCACCCCAGGTCGTTAATGGCTTGATTCAGGTGGCGGCCGCGTCAGTCATGGTACTGATCGTGGTCATCATCGCTTCATTCAATCGGGTGAAGATCGCCCGAGAAACCATCACCTCAATGGCGCGTGGCTTCATCCAGATCCTGCTCGTCGGTATCATCCTGGTCCTGATCATCAATGCATCCATCATCTTCGGCTATCTGGTGCTGGCCATGATGATCATCTTCGCCGCAATCCTCTCTTATAAACGCGGCAAAGGCCTGCCTGGAGCCTTTAAGATTTCGCTCCTGGCAATTGGCATAGGTTCAGGTATCACCATCCTGATTATGGCCCTGGTCGGCGTGATCGAGCCAAAGATCGCCAATCTCATTCCAGTGGGGAGCATGATCATCTCCAGCTCGATGCGCACCAACTCGCTCTCGCTGAACCGCTTCCGAGCCGAGATCGAATCCCATGTCGGACAGATCGAAGCTGGACTGGCCCTGGGAGCGCCGCCAGCCACCGTTATTGAAACCTATTTGAATAATACAGTTTACGCCAGCATTATCCCTGCCGTGGATACCCTGCGCTCGCTCGGCATTGTCTTCATACCAGGACTCGCCAGCGGCATGCTGCTTGCAGGAGCCAATCCCATCTATGCCGCCGAATATCAATTTGCGGCCATGGCTATGCTCTTCGCCGCCAGCACCCTGACCGGCCTCGTCAGCGGGCTCCTCTTGCGCAGCACTATCTTCTCAGCCGCGGAACAACTGACGCTACGCCCACAGATCACAAAGATCGGATAAAAAAAAGCGGGAAGTGCGTTTGAGCACTTCCCCCCTGGAATCTCGCAGTAATTACCTCGTCACAGGTTCCAGTTCGTAGCTATAACCCTCTATCTCCTTCGCCACATGCAACACCCAGAATAATTCCCGTACTGTATGGGTACGTGCAAACGCATTCCAGCCGGCTTCAGTGCCAACAATAGTAGAGCTTGGTAACCATTCAAATCCGGCATACTCACGTTGGCGTGCAAAAACCAGTAAAGCTTCCCGCACGCGACACTCTTCACAATTTCCACAGGTACAAATTTTCATAAATACTGTCATGCCCTTTTCACAATTTCGTTAACGCTAGAAATTCTACCATGCTCCAAAGCAGAAAGCGAATGCAGTGGGACCCGGATGTATACACTATTTTATGAGTCTCAAACACAGAGATAATATAAAAAGAGAGCCGGAAGAAATTCTCCCGACTCCTGAAGTCTCAAAAAAGTGTAGCTTGCTGAATACAAGCTTGATCCGTCTAGTGCATCATAACTGGACTCAGCGCCCCTGTGCCATCCTCTGCACCTTGCGCAGCGCTATCAGCAGTTGCCTTACCGCGACCACTGCGGAGAGGAATTTCTTTCAAGAAGAAGACCAGTAACAGGCCCGTAACCATAAAGCACACACTGAAGATGAAGACATTATGGATACCCTGAGCCAGACCAATCTTTACCGCCTCAAGGATCTGGTCATAGATCTGCTTGCCTCCAGGAAAGCTCTGAAAACCCTTCATGATCTTATCCTGGGTATCTTTAGAGAGCAGAATGTTAGGATTATCAAAAATGCCCAGCAGATCTTTGTGATACAACTTCTGAGCCATAGCCGCAAATTGGTTCACTGAAGCCGGTACCGCCTTACGGAAAGCAGGCTGATACGCAGAAGTCATCACAGATCCCATAGCGGACAAAGCAATCGTACCACCAATCTGACGGAAGAAGGTCAGAGCCGAGGTCGCCTGCCCAATCTTGTCTGGTAGTGCATTCTGCACAATCAATGTGTAGAGCGACATACCAAAACCAAGGCCCAGACCCATCACTACCATCGAGATCCAGAGATCATTGGCGCCGGAATGGACATCCAGACGAAGCAACAGAGATGCACCAATCACACTGATAATCATACCTACAATTGCGACAATTTTATATTTACCGGTGCGCGACACCACCAGACCAGACACGATACTGGCCGCGATCAGGGACAGCATCATTGGGGACAGGAGCAGACCGCTATCCGTCGCCGAGATGCCAAGAATACCCTGCGCAAACAGAGGTAGGAAGTAGATCGCACCAAACATGGCCATACTGGTAATCATCGATATAGCAATGGCAATGGTAAAAATGCTATTTTTAAACAGGCGTGGATCAATGATCGGCTGCTTTTCTTTGCGTGCAAGATATCCCTCATAGGTAAAGAAGGCCACAAAGCCAGCCAGCGAGAGCGCGAACAAACCAACAACCTGGACAGAAAGCCAGGCGTATTGCGTACCCGCCCAGGTTAAGCCAAGCATCAATGGTACCGTGGCAACCACCAGCAAAGCCGCGCCCAGATAGTCAATCGAGACATTTGCCACTTTCTTATGCAGAGAAGGCATCAAAAAGATCAATACTAACAGAGCCGCGATACCCACTGGCAGATTCACATAGAAAACCCAGCGCCAGTTCGCATTCTCAGTGATCCAACCACCAGCTGCCGGACCAACAATCGAAGAGAGACCAAAGACAGCACCGGTCAGGCCCTGCCATTTACCACGCTCACGTGGAGGAAACAGATCTCCAACCACCGCAATCGCAATTGGCATCAAAGCCGCCGCTCCCAGACCCTGGAAAGCACGGAACACGATCAACTGATTCATCGATTGGGCCATGCCACAGACAGCAGAACCAAGCAAAAAGAGCACAACCCCCACCAGGAAAATCGATTTGCGCCCAAATAAGTCTGAGAGCTTACCATAGATAGGGATCATTACAGTTGAAGTTAGCAAGTAAGCAGTGGTCACCCAGGTATAGCGATCAAGACCATTGAAGTCCGCGATAATATGGGGCATCGCAGTTGACACAATCGTCTGGTCCAGGGAAGCCAACAGCATCACCAGTAAGACGCCAGCCATAGTCAGCAGCGTCTCTCTTCTGGTATAGCGTGGAGCCTCGGTTGTATCGACCGTAGCCTCAACAGATGTATTCGTTTCTAAAGCGCTCATCAGGCATCCTTATCAATTCGTAACTAATTTTAATCAAAAAGAGGTCATGAAAAGTTCATATAAACAAAGTAGGTAGGAGCAGAGGCAGCAAAGCACCTATTCTCTATAGGTACCTTCATTGGCACAAAACAATCGCAGATAGAGGCGCTGGTTAATTCCTGACCATGTATTTCCTGCCTGACCACACAGTCATAATTTTACGATGAAGTCAGCATAAAGTCAAGAGGGGAAAATAAAAAGCACAGCTTCACAACAAGAGCGGGCAGTTTAACTGCCTGCTCTTGTTGTGAAGCTGTGCTCTCCTGGCAATGGGGGTAGTGGCTTCAAGCCAATCTGGGGGCGCTGACGCCCCCAATTTCTGTTATATGTTGTTGCATCAGGAGCGCAATGCGCTCCTGATGCAACAACATATAACAATCGGGAGAGATGTGCTCGAATACAATCGGGAGAGATGTGCTCGAATACAATCGGGAGAGATGTGCTCGAATACAATCGGGAGAGATGTGCTTGAATACAATGGGGAGAGATGTGCTTGAATACAATCGGGAGAGATGTGCTCGAATGTTAGCCGGGCACTTCTCTCCCGATGAGAGTACGCTCGTGAAAAAAGTAGCTATAGATGTTATTTGGTGGCGATCTCTGCATTTTCAGAAGTCATAGACTCTGTAGGATCCGCGATCACTGCTTTTTCTGGCTGGCTATTTTTTGGACGAGCATAAAAATAGACAAGTATAGCAGCGATAATCGGAGGAAGTATCATCAGGAAATAGCGAATACCTAATTGATAACCACCAAAGCGGAAAAACACCAGGTTCATATATGTCAGCAAGGCACTGGCTGAAAATACCAGACAAAAAGCCAGTAACGCCTTCGTCAGGCGTCCCTGCACAAAAGCCAGCGTTAACGGAGCCAGAGCAACAAGCCAGACCACATACCACGAATAAAACCAGGGCGTTACCAGGAGAATTATCGTCATCGTAGTCAGGCTACCAAGCACCAATGTACGCATCGTAGGTGAGCGCCAGACATACCAGGCACCAGCCAGAATAGCCAGACCCATAGCAATGATATCGACTTTACTCCAGAAACCACGATTCGCCAGCGCATGGGCCATAAATCCCACCGGCGTATTCGACGTAATAGTTGGATGCACCTGCAACCAATTCATAGCCACACGCATTAATGAGTTCTGTGCACCACTCGAAGAAGGTGGTGTACCAAAGCTATGCAAAATTTCACCCACCCCATGACCAATCCAGAAGGGTAAATATGCCAGCACGGTAATTCCCACAAATACGACACCAGCAATCACGACATTTTTAATGGCCGCCAACCATGGCATCTCACGCACCGGTGTCTCAGGTGTGCCCAGAGTTTTAGCCGCCAGCACCAGCAAGAAAAAGAGGATGGCCGGGATCGCCGTAAACTTGACCAGCACACTCAGTGTGAGCACAATCAGAGCAGGCCAGTAATTCTTGAACTGAGTAAAGCCGCGTTGGTCCGCCCGCAGGCAGAGAAAAAATCCATAGAGCAAGAGGGTACTCATAAAAACGTCATTGTGGGCACCCAGAGGTCCCTCAAAAAGCATCAACGGATTTAAGGCATAGAGAAACATACCCACAGTAACAGTACGCTCTGAGCGGCCTGTCTTACTTAGAATCAGTCCGATCAACAGCGCATTCAAGAGATGGCAAGCCAGACCCAAAAATCGATAAATATAAAAGTAAGCCAGTAGGTGATTGCCAAAGATCAGCGAGAGGGCTCCTGCCAGATACACCCATACAGGACCATAAGCTGAGGGGGCTGTATTCCAGCCATCAATCCGCGTCAAAAGGTCATCATGCGCTACCTGGCTGGGGGTAGTAAAGTAGGGATTAGCGCCATGGGCACCCACCAGATTTCCATAGTCCGCATAGACAAAGAGATCTCTTGAAGCCATACCAGGAGTCAGGAGAAAAATGAGGCCTGCGACAATTGCACCAATCCACATCCAACGCCGCAAGGCTGGCATCTGCTCAGGTTGGGCTCGTCTGGCAAGAAAATAAGCGGCCAGCGTATACATAACAAAAGCCACAGCCATCAACAGTAAAATTTCCATATTACCCGTCAAATATAAAGCCACTGGATCCGAATGGGTAAAATGCATCGGTAACCATCTTCCCCAGCCAGTTAGCCACGGCATGGCTGGCGGCGAAAAGTGCGGAGGTGTTGCAATGTCTTCAGTCAGGTGAGTGACACCTGTATACAGATGCCCCAATCGAGCAATGGGTGTTATACTTAACAAAACACATATCACAATTATCAGCACACAAAAAATCATAAACCAGGGTTGACTATATTTGTGTCCTACTGACTGCTTTGATGATGATTTTCCTGTTTCTATCGTTTTATTCATATGATCATTCTACGCTCAATATGTCTACATCTCAAGATGCTCGCAACATACATAGATTTTACAAACACTACACTTGTCTAATACGAGATAAAATTACAGAGGTAACCATTTAACACAAAAAAGGTACCAAACCCGCCAAATTATCTAATTCTTTCGCGTTTCTATGCGTCATATTAGAAAGTACACATCGCTCTTCATTTTTTGGAACGGAATAGCCTTAACAGGTCCAGATAGTTATCGTATAACGATACCACAAACCGCCAGTACATGTAAGATATATAAGAAAATGTATACAGATGTAATGGCACCGAAAGGGCTGGTCTACCAATCCTGACATACTCCACACATAGGCATGGCATGGGTTACGCTATAGGGCTATTGGTATGGGAGAAATGATAGGAAGAACGCACAAAGTCCTATATTCTGGTATACTGTTCATGGATAAGATCTTATGAAAAAGATCTCAACCAGTACGATTACTTTATAAATTCCTACTTTCCATCCCAAAGATACTGATATTATCATCAAACCTTGGCTTATTTTTTATCAATTGATCAGTATCCGTATTTATTTTTTTGAGGTATAAACGTGAAAACACGCATCCTTGTCATCGAAGACGAACCAGATATTTTAGAGCTCTATCGTTTGCTGCTAGAGACAGAGGGTTACGAGGTGTATACCAATGATGCTATCTATCATGATCTCGCAGTGATAGAGCAGATCGACCCACACCTGATCATTTTGGATCTGATGATTGGCGGCAAACAAGCAGGCTGGAATTTTCTGGAAAAGGTACATCATCATCCAGGTACCTCATCTGTCCCTCTCCTACTGTGTACGGCAGCGGAACACGATCTCAGGGAAAAGATAGACGAGCTAAAAACACCCAGTATCGACGTAGTATTTAAGCCATTTGATGTCGAAAACCTGTTACAGGTGGTCCAAAAATTACTCACATACGCTCCGATCGAGACATGCTAAGACAAAGGACATGATAACCTGGTCCACAAAAATACTCCTTCTATTGACCAGACCGATCAGGCTCGTGTACTATATTATAAGAAGAGTACATAAAAATCCTGAAGGGCACCACGAGTTTTTAGATGGAGAAATAGCATGGTGGCATCAATACTCACTCTGGAGGGGTCGATAACGCTAGCGTTTATCAGTGGCATGTATCTGGCGGTGTTTCTCTGTGGCATGATCGTCTTTGTGCTTGTTTTCTTCATGATCCAAAAGAATAAGCAGAAATGGTGCTCAGTCTGCACTCAACGCCTGCGCAGCAGCGATAACTTTTGTAATTACTGCGGAACAGCTGTTTTACCTGCCATCAGGCTTGCACCGATGCAACCACAGCAAGCCCGCCGCAGCTACGCCCCTCCCACATCATATAAAACCCCACAGACTCCCCCACCTTTTCCAGGAACTCTCATAGCACCAGTCTCGACGATAATCTCCACAAACAGCTATCATGTCAGTATAGATAAACCTGACTATAACTGTCCTCGCTGCCATACAGAACTCTATTTCAGCGACACCTTTTGTGGGAACTGTGGCAGCCGTCTGGTACCCGCCGTCCAGCAGATACAATACAAAAAAATACCTGGATGAAAAGTTATCGGCAACAGTCATTCATCCAGATATTTCGCAGGAGTTTAGCTTTGCTCTGCGGGTGGCGTTGCTTTGGGGCTTGCCACTACGTGATGGAATATGCTACTGATACGTGAACGATAACGCCTCACGAGCCAGGTCACGATAGCGATGGGCACAATGTAGATACTAAAAGCAAGCAACCAGATCAAGAACGTTAAGACAGCCTGGCCAAATTGCAGGGAGGCAGCAAACGCTTCTCCAAAAGTACCATTGGCCGTCCAGGCATGGTCAGTGGCTGGCTGTGGGACTCCATCCGGAATAATCGGCTGTAAATTAAGCACAACCGTGTAAAAAGTGACTTGATCGGCTAATAGTTTTAAGTGAGCTTCAGAAGTCTCGATATTGCCTTCAACTTCTGATAACTTCTGATCGACGGTCACGATATCGCCCACAGACGCTGCATGGCTGAGAAGCTGTAGCAAACGGGTCTGTTCAACTTTATAATTTTTAATACGCGACTCGGTATCTACATAATCGTTAGAAACATCCTGCACACTTTCTTTCAATCCCAGCAATTTACCACCACTAGCTCCCTGAAGATTATAGTCGCGCAGATATTTATAAATCTGAGGATACATCGTCGATTGCACTGAAAAGGTTAAATTTATAGAGTAGAGCTTATCAGCCACTTGCGTATAATCAGCGCCAGCGGAAGAAGAACGAGGATCAGTAGAAGTGATCCAACTCTGAATATCATTGGCAACTTTACGCGTATCTTTGACCTGCATGCTTACATTCAGCGTCTTAATCAAATACTGTGGGCCAGCTTGTACTGGAACAACCTTTGATTGTGAGTTAGCAGCGCCTGGTTGTGGGACCGCTCCCTGTCCAGCGTTACTGTTCCCGCCTGCAGAACTATCCCTGGGCGCAGATTGCCTGGTCGTGGCCGAATTACCACTGTCACTGGTAGCGCTACTAGCACTGCCACAAGCAACGATTAGCATAGCCAGTAGGAAAAAGCTTGTCACAAGAAAACCGGCTTTTTGTAGAGACATCCGTGTACGTAACATCCGTCAGCTCCTTTAGTAGTCATCAATATGACCAGACCAGTGAATAAAGCATAAAATGCCTTTGCCATAGCTTTTATACAAACATATCTTTTCGTCATACAGATTTATTTATCCTACAAAGAAGACGTCATAAGCTCCGCCATAGTTCCCATGTACAAGCTCCCATAATAAAATACGTCATTTATATGACTATATATCTCATCTTATTTCATGCATTCCATCCTTGTCTTTCAGCAAACCAGAAACCTCGTGTCAATGTATAGTATGAGAGACAAAAACAACAACTATTTTTCGATAAACGCTACTATTTTGCCTGTACAAAATTATTTCTGGATATGTCTATCTTTATGAGAATTTTATGCGGTGCAGCCACGATTCAAGTTACAAGAAGTCGTTCAATCAAAAAGAGAGCATAATAATTCAGCCTCGAATATCTATTATGCTCTCTCCCGCTTTGCGACATGTAAAGGATACGCTATAGCGCGCTTTTACGCTTGCTGAGTATCATGTTGCTTATGCTGTGCCACTTTTTGTTGCAGATGGATGCTCCACCAGAAGAGGCCGCAGACGATCAATGCAACCAGACCAAAGCCAACAAATTTCCAGGCACGAGGGAGGATCAGCGCACTTAATCCAAAGATAGTAGTAATAGTGTAGAAAACATAGCAAATCTGCCGGGCATTGAGTCCACCAAATAGTAAACGATAGTGCAAATGGGTTTTATGCGAATATTGCGGCAACAGGTCCCGCTGCGTCGGACTCTGGCCTCGGCGCATGCGATTCATCATCACCCAGGCAATATCCAGAATGGGAATACCAAGAATCATCAAAATCAGGGCGAACTTGGCTCCCCCCATAATCGAGAGCATAGCCAGTGCCAGGCCGAGAAATTGAGAACCTGAATCACCCATAATCATACGCGATGGATTCCAGTTATGCGGTACGAAACCAGCTACAGCACCAGTAAAAATGGCAGCCAGCGTAGCAATAGTATATTGCCCTAATTGAAAGCTAATAATCGTGGTGAATAAACCCACAATCGTTACAATACCTGCCACCAGCCCATCCAGCCCATCCATAAAATTCACGGCATTCATCATGCCGACAAACCAGAACCAGGTGAAAAGTACCGCCGGTATTGTTAACCAGGACATGATGGGCTCACGAATAAATAAAGTCAGTTCGGGCTGCTGATACCAGGGTAAGGCTGGATTGTAAGTCAGTCCAGCAGGAACAAAGGGATTATTCACTCCAAAGAACAGGACGCCATGGAAGCGCTGGAGCCCGGGTCCCATTAAAATCAATACCGCCACAGTCTGGGCCAGCATCTTTGGTAACGGCTTCAGACCCTTCACATCATCATAGGCATGTACCGCCACAATCAAGACCGAAGATACCAAAAATAGCAGGTAAATCAGCAGTTCCTGCGATATCGCATGGCCCCAGATAAGCTCTTGTTTACCTGGTTCCATAGCCAGGGTTGGTAGATAAAACAGGAGGGAAGAAAGCAGGAAAGCGCCGAAGATAGCCAGACCGCCCAGACGAGGAAGAGCTTTTTTATGTACTTTATGGGCCACGACTGGTTCATACCAGTTATATTTACGACAGAGGGCCAATACCCCAAAAGTCAATACATAAGTTAAAATAAAGGCAACCACACCACCCAGGAAAAGCAGAAGATGTTGTGCAACCAGAAAATTCAGGCTAGCTTGAAAAAAGTTCATACCATCATCCTTATCAAAAAACCATCAAAAGATGCGCACCGTTTCCTTTCCCCAGTATAGAAAAGCTCCTGGATACATAGCCAGCCCTTATCCACGCTATTAGTACTTACGTCTGTTTAAAACCAATCAAGCACAGGAAAGCAGGTTATTCTTCACTCACATAACCAAGCCGACGCGCACGCTCACATGCTTCTAAAGCCTCTTCATTGCGCTCTAACTTATCAAGCGCATACGATTTCTGCTTATAGAGCCAGCCGTCATTGCCATAGCCCAGCTGGCGGGCACGTTCAAAAGCTTCTAAAGCTTCGCGATAACGCTGAAGTTGATTAAACATCCATCCCTGTTGTTCATACAACCAGCCTTCATCAATGGCATCCAGTAACAAAGCATATTTAATAAACGTAAGCGTCTTTTCATGGTGAACAGCCCCGACAAATACGTCTACCCCATCTTCTGAATATTGGGAGGTCAGTTCCGCAGGGAGTGCCTTCACCTCAGTCAGAGAAGTTTGATTTGAATGTTGCATTATTTATTATTCCCTCAGACAGATTTTTCAGCCAGTATAAACAAATGCATGCATGTAAGCAAGTAGAGACACCATTCAGATAGTGTTTGATTCTCGTATACTCCATCATTTCTCTGCATGAGTTTTCGCACCTGCGGTGCGAACAAGAGTTTTATTATGTGGCATCAAACACTATGTTATATTGCAAGCCGCAACAAAAAGTGTTTGCTCTCTACTTGATACACGTAAATCTAGATGCAATATTTACCGTTCATCTCTTTATCTTGACGTTTGATGGCATCAAGAATAATACATGAGAGAGAAAATGAGCACTCAACAGCCTGCGCGTGGATATTCAAAAGGGCTATGAGCTTGCCTTTTGGCAGGTCTATCTAGTAACATTATGCGTATTGAGCAAAATAGTTGATTAGACCAGCTTTAAAGAAGACCTACATCCCACCTTTCTCTATATTCATTGCTCAAACGCTGATTTTATGCTTTATCATGTTTAGTTACCAGGTGTAAAGTGAAAGAAAAGACACAATCTGACACCGCGAATGCAAGCTTCTATGCTCAGACTCCAACAAATAGAGATCAGTTCAAGCTTGAGCGGAATGACACACCTATTCCCGAAAACCATGACAATCTGCCCGAGAAGAAAAACAAGTATGGTTTTATTTTTGCATGCCTTGAAACAAGTTTTATTCTGATTGGCATGCTCTTCATTCTCCTGATCGTGCCACGCACGCTTCATGGAGACGCCACCTTACGATATCAGTATATTTCAGATTTTCTTCACCATGGCATTATACAATCTGTTGACAATAAATACTCGTTAGTTGGTCCTCTGTTCTCCCTGCCGCTCTTATGGCTGGGTGAAAAACTAGGTAATCCCAAAGACCTTATCCTGCTTTATAACTACATATTGTTTGCACTCAGCCTGATAGCCACCTATTGGCTATGCAAAGATCGTATGGATCGTGGGCTGCTCAGAAAATTTTTCCTGCTCATGATCACAAGTTCAATGTTTGCCGCCCATTTAGCTTCCTACTATGGAGAAGTCTTTACTGCGGTTTGTGTTGGTTTTGGTATCATGGCCGCATTGATCCGTTTTACTTCGATCGGCGGCTGGATTATCATTGTACTGGGAATCATCAATACGCCAGCAACGATGGTAGGACTGGGACTCGTGGTCCTGAAAAGAACGCTCGACCGGAAACGCCTGCGTTACATCCTGGCAATTGGAGCAGCGGGTATCCTCGTCCTTGCCGAATCCTATATACGTCGTGGCTCCTTCACTTCTAATGGTTACAATGATGATGCTGGCTTTCACACGTTTATGCCGTATTCGGGATTACCAGGTTTCAGCTATCCTTTCTTCTTTGGTCTGCTCTCCATTCTCTTTTCCTTTGGCAAAGGGCTTATCTTCTTTACACCCGGACTGCTACTGCCCATAGGGCGCACCTTGAAAAACTGGAAGGATAAGTATGCATTGAACCTCTATCAGGTCTATTCATTGTGGATCTGCTTTACCATTGGATTGATCATCGTATATGCACGATGGTGGTCCTGGTATGGTGGTTTATACTGGGGACCAAGATTCTTCCTGTTTGCCTGTATTCCAGCTTCTTTCGCACTCGCAGTACGCCTGCACAACAAAAATACTGGCTTACTGGTCAATATCTTCACAGTCCTGGTTTTATGCCTATCGACCTGGGTCGGCATCTGTGCGGTCCTCTTCCAGAGTGCTGCATACCTCCCCACATGTATGGCAAACAACTATGCACTGGAAGCCGCCTGCCATTATATTCCTGAATATAGTGTCCTATGGCGACCTTTTATCGCCCATGCGCAACTACAGTGGCAGCAGAAGCTCTATCTGCTCTACAGTGCCATTGTCTTCGTTTACTTCATCTTCCCACTACTGGTTAAAATATATCAGCAAGCGAGTGAACCCATCGTACATTTCATCAAACCATATGTACAGATTCGTGAGTGGCGTATCTAAACACAAACAACAAAGAGAGCGGGCCGGCCTCGTGATGAGGCAGGTCCGCTCTCTTTTTGATCCAGACACGAATCGACGGTGAGCGTTTAAACATAGGGCTATACTGAATAGAGAGTGTCATGACCAATCAGGGGAGGGTTCTATGCAGGCATTACAAAAGTGTGGAATTACTATCAAACAGTACGGAAAATTTCATGTGCGCGAAATACGCTCAGCCGCCGATCAAAAGCCAGCAGGCATCCTACAAATCTCCCTCGAACAGCAGGATGAAGAAGAGTTATTTATTGGCTATGTGCCTACCAATAATAGCAACCTTCCATTTATCCTGCAGCGTATTCGGTTCTGGATCATGGAACAACAAAGCCAGCTAAATCAAGTAGATCAATGGATCAGTGATACGTTTGATGCCAAAACCCTGGAAAAGCTTAAAGAGCTCAACGCTATTCTCGAAATCAGGCACAAAGAAGTTCAACAAGCACTCAATGAAATTGATCTTACCAACCAGACTGGTTAACATCCCACGCTGCTTCTTTGCCGACAGCTTACGCCTGCGGCGCTCAAAAAAATTCAGGATGGCTGTTGGGTACATGTGCACCTTTCCAACCAGCCATCCTAACAGAGCATACGTACAAAAACTACGCCATAGATCAGGCATTTCCGCGCAATGGAGCCCCGATCTGATGCAGATGCACTAAAATTTCTTTCAAGGATTGGAGGATATGCGTCTCATGATAAGGAATCTCACGCTCCTCACAAAAGAGCTTGACCATGCGACGCGCCTCTTTCAGCTTGTTGCGAGGCATACTGGGGAAGAGGTGGTGCTCAATTTGATAATTCAAGCCACCATAGACGAAGTCAACAACAGGATTGCCATAGATGTTACGTGAAGTCATCACCTGGCGATGCAGAAAACCTAATTTACTCTCTTTTTCCAATACCGGCATGCCTTTGTGGTTTGGAGCGAAAATTGCGCCCAGGTAGAAGCCGGTTAAAGCCTGATTAATCAGGATGAAAATGAGTCCCTGCCACCAATTCATGCAGTAGAAGATCGCCCCAAAGTACAAAGCAAAGTGCGCAATCATTAATCCCCACTCAAAAGCATAATGTTTGGTTTTGTTGTGCAGGAGAAAGAGCACACTATTATATTGAAGGCCCAGTGAAACTGTCATTAAAGCAGGCAAGAAAATGAAGGCCTGGCGCTTCACGAGAAATTGTCGAAACTTACTAATCTGGGAAACATCTTCCATTCCGGTAAACTCCAGAAATGGAATCTCAATATCTGGATCCATATCAACTTGATTGGGATGACTGTGGTGGTTATTATGTTTATTCAACCACCAGGCATAGCTCATACCAATAAACAAGTTACCTCCGATCAGAGAGACCATGTCGTGTTTCCAGGAGCGATGGAACATCTGGCGATGTCCCGCTTCATGACTGAGCAAGCCAATTTGCGCAAAAACAAAAGCCATAAAAACAGCATTGAGCATTTGCACCAAGAATATATGCACAGTAAACAAACAGATGACACTGAGCACTAACAGGCCTATTAGTAACATGATGCGATACGCGTAATATACAGGCTGTTTCTCTAACAAACCATGCTTCTTCATCATCTGCTTCAGCTCGGCAAAGTCACGATTTGAAGACTCGGGATAAAAACTTGCCAGAGAGGGATCATTGCCAGGCAAAGTAAGCAATGCATTCTTCTTCATTAAAACGGCTTCCTTAACACAAAATTTGTGATACTAGTTAAATCTATCCAACACCATTGTTGCAAGATCAGGGATACATTTTTACACCGGCTGATTTATGAAGGCAGACTGTTGTATTCTAAAGCCTCAATTCTTGCTAATAATACACATTGCACGAACATAATCAGACGTTCTCATTGAAGTCATCATACATATGAGAGAAGAAAGTATGATTTTGTTTCACGAAAAAGCCAGCATAGGAAAATTGGTTTTTTATCTATGCAAAGATGAAGAGGGGAAAAAGATTGAAAGATGCTATGGGGAAGAGAAAGCATGAAGCCTTTCGCTCGTTGCGATATACTTCATGCTTTTTTTTTGAGGAACAATAATCTTTAAGCAACTTGCCAGACGCTGGTAAATCCCGCATCGCTATCTTTATTGGGTCCTGCATCGCTAGAAACCACGTAATTAGCATCTGGCGACCAGGATAATGCGTTGATTGGATGATGATGCTGAGTGTAGGTATAGACTTCATTGCCGCTGTTGGCATTCCAGATATGCCACCGAACTATCAGCAGAAGCAATAAAAGTGCCATCTGGCGACCACTTTACATAGGTAGGGGTAGTCGCGTTGGCGTGAGCGTCCAGAATTCCCACCGGCTTCTTAGCATTTTTTACATCCCAGATCTCAAGCGCATTAGACGCCGAAACCAGATCTCTATCATCCGGTGACCAGGACACCGAGGTCACTTTACCTGTGGTCGCATATTTAACCACGTTTTGTCCATTGGCTGCATTCCAAACAGCTAAGCCATCTGTACTCGCTGAAGCAAGACGTTTGCTATCAGACGACCAGGCCAGCGATAAAATCGTGCTTTTATGCCCATCATAAGAGGTAATAGTTTTGCCAGTGGCCGCATTCCAGACATCAACTCTTTGGAACACATGCGTAGAGGCATTCTTCCCCTCATTTAAATAGGTATAAGCAGTTGCGATTTTGGTTTTATCTGGTGACCACTCGATCGCCTTCACGGATAATGACCCTTGCGCATATGCTTTCTGACCCTGCGTGATATATGTCAACAATTGCTTACCTGACTGCGCATCCCACACAGTAATCTCTGGGCCACCAGTAACCAATTGTTTCGCGTCTGCTGACCACGCAACTGCGGTAATAGCGCTTCCATTATTATTTAACTTGATAGTATGCTGCCCGGTCATTGCATCCCATATCTGCGCATTTGATCCTACAGATGCAACACGATCACCTACTGGTGACCAGGCCAACGCGGTCACTTGATTAGACGATTGCCCATCCAGAGTAAACAGCGTTTTGCCAACTTTCCCGCCGGATTGAAAGGCATTAATCGATTGAATAAGTAAATTACCTGCTACAATAACAAAAACTAATAGCGTAACCAGAAGAGCAAAACGTAATGCATATACGCTCCCTCGATTAACACGGGATAGCTTATTTTCAGCCGTCATTACACCTTGCCTCTCCGCCGTAGGATGGAAAGAATTAGCGGTTTGGTCTCTCATTTTTTTCTCATTTACTTGTTCATTAGAATAACATAACACGTTTTCCATTATAGAATGAGATGTTCCAATAATACAAGACTTTATAGAACGAATTTAAAGCTTAATAATAGAAGGTACTATGGATAGCAAGAAATGTAACAAAATGGATCGAGAAGAGATAGCACAAAAGCAGGGCCGAAAAGAAGATCTTTCGGCCCTGCTTTCTCAGGAAAGTTTTACAGTAATTAGCATATAGGAAAGGCTAGCAATCTTATTGGGCAGAAGCAGCGCCACACTTGGAACAAAATGGAGCCCCTGACTTCATCGCAGCCTTACAGCGTGGACAATATGCTGTTTGCGGCTTTAAGCTTTTTCCACACCATGAACAATAAAGATCATCCGCATCATTCAACTTCTGGCAATGTGCACAAGGTTTTTGTCCTTGCTGGCCAGCAGAGGATGACCCCTGGCGTGGAGGAGTGTAAGTAGACGTTGGAGGTGGACCGCCAGGCATCGGACCAGGTCCCTGCTGCTGCATCTGAGCCTCAAGATGTGGAGGTACTGGTCCCATCTGGACATCTGAACGCTGTTGTAAAGCAACAGCATCTAACGCCTCAAATAATTGTGTTTCCAGACCAGCCTGACGCAACACACCGGCACCCGTGGTAAAAAGTAGCGGCCAGAAGAAAATCATTCCCACCAGACCCGAAGCGGCCTTATTTTCCCAGTGATGCTCTCCTACCAGAGCAACAACGCCCCCTGGAGCGCCACGAAAGATCACAGTCAACGCAGCCTGCATACCCAGGATAGCCTCCAAATCTCCACCCTTACGGAGTTGAACCACCATATGGCCTTGATTGCCAAAATGTTGTACCTGGTAACCTTGAGCCTGAAAGATATTTTCAAAATCCCGTACCATACGATCAATATTCAAGCCCGGCGCTTGATAAAAACGTGTGCTCATAAAATATACCTCACATTCATTTTTGTTCAACATATTATACGTTAGTACATAGCTTTATTTGCATCCACTCATATCCCATGATCCATCAACAACTTACCCATAAGCCCACTCCTAAAAAAATACACAGATATACATATGCTATGAGGAGAGAATGCCTATACTAAAAAAGTCAGCATCATATGACGCCAATAAAGGGAGAAGAATCCATGCATCATCTGCTCAATCTCATCAAAATAACAGCCCATAAGCAGATCAACCATAACCACATCCTTCAATTCTTGCTGCATAGATTCAGCATTCCTTGTATCCTTTTGGTCCTGGCTGGCATATTTCTATTAAAAGCAGTGGCCCTTCCACATCCGACCACGAGAAGACGCAGTTTTATCTATAGCTTCTGGAGTATGCTCGCTGCCTTCCTCTTCTTAACCGGCAACGAAATCTGGCTCCTGCCCGCCATACTTCTCTACAAACTATGGCCGCTCATGCTTTATATACGCAGGAGAAAAATACACTCCACACCTATCAGAGCATCCCACCACAGACAATTCATTTCCCAGGAAGAGAGTCTATCCCTGCACTACTATCACCTGACTTCTTATTATTCATATGATGAGCAACCACAGGCCCTCTATCCCCCGGTTCTTCCCCACAATAAATTACAGCAGAACATCCACCAACCCGATTCTAGAACCAGGTTGATGGATGAACGTATTTTGATGAAAGCTAAAGACATGGGCGCAACACGATGATCAGCTAGACTACCGTGATTATCTTTCTCTTCCATCAAAACATAAAGTTATCGAGCCTGCAACACCGATACGATCTTAGTCGCAATCGTCATCACGACGGCGTCCGCAATGCTCATGGTGCTCATAGCCACGATGGCCATAACCACGATGATCACCACCGCGGTGGTACTCACGATAGCAATTGTACGAATCATGACCATGGCCACCATTTACGTTCAGCAGTACCTGCTCATCCAACTCGCTCTCAGGAGCCTGAGCAATCGATGCCGCGCTCTGGTGATTACGGAAGAGATTTAAAATGTTCATGTTTGTAATTCCTTTCTTGCTTGTGACTTCAATACATGCTGACTTATGACAGCATCTTTTACAGCTCACTACTTGTTTGCAAGAACCAACACCAGGAGAGGTCTCTATCTCCTATGCCCGAAGTATAATTCATCCAAATATTAAAATCAGTTAGCTACTTCACATATTATTTGTGATATATACCACTTCTTAGGTAAAAAAATTAATAATACAAGATAGATAACAATAAATGTTATAGCTTGCAAGCAGAATTCATCGCTCGCCTATACATTCGGATCTGAAGCTTGTATGATTGCTGTTGACAAGTAAAGCAGAGCATATTAGGCTTGTATACGCACGCATCACACAGCCCAATAGAAGCTAGTGCATTGTCAAACTTCGTGTGATGAGTTGTGCGCCCGCTACGCGGGCGGGATGGGGGGAGATGCCGGGGGCACAGCCCCCGATCCCCCAGTCAAGGGGCTCGCCGCTTGATCATGCCCCCGGCATGCTCGCTTGCATCCCCGCTTTCCCATCAATTGAAGTTTGACAGACTACTAATAGAGGTAAGGATCTATGCCACAAATTAATGAGCACTTTCTGAGTCAAGTTCGCGATCAAACCGAGGCCAGGTGGCGCGATAATCGATCACTGACCTTTGAAGAGTTTTTGGCACAGGACCAGGCAAGTTATATCTGGCAACAAGGAACAAAATGGTTAGGATTAAGTGATGAGGAAATAAATACACTTGAGATGCAATGGTCGCTCCAATTTCCACCGGATTACCGCCTGTTTTTAAAATATTTACACTGCATTGATAAGCCGATCACGATTGCGACATATGATGGAGATACCAGAAAAATTATTCCCTGTGATTCTATTTTATTGCACAACTGGCAAAAAGATACTCAAAGTATTCAAATTGCGTATCAACAACTCGCAGATGATCTGACATATGATGTCTTAAATAATAATTCCTGGAAGCCCGGCTGGGGAAGAAAGCCTGTGACCAGATATGGGCAAAGCCAGCAAATAGAAAAGTTGGTGTCGGAGGCTCCCAAATTGATCCCTGTTTATGGACATCGCTTTCTGTTAACAGAACCATGTGTAGCTGGAAATCCCATTATCACGTTGCGCCAATCTAGAATGGTTATTTATAGTCCTGATCTTTTTTTCTTTCTGTGCAAGGATTTTTCGGATTTACTGTTTATGGATAAAAAAGAGTTACAACATTTACTTATTGAAAGCCACCGAATCAGTAAAGAGAGATATCAAGAATATAAAAAGATTCCTTTCTGGGGAGAGCTTTTTTGAGAGTGTACATGATTCATTGCCTTTGCTAATTTTTAGTCCTAGAAGTGCGACATTTTCCCCCCTGAATCGATTATAATAGAGTATAGGAATATATACATTCTTATCTTTATAACCAATGCCTATTTAAAAATTTCTAAACACACGGACCCAGGAGGCACATCTCATAATGGTTCATCACAACCCCCGCTGGCAGCGCTCCCACAGAATGCTGTCACTTATGAGTGTTACCTTACTCCTCTTGATGATGCTAAGTGCCTGCGGAGATCCACAGGTTCAAAGTCAGGCGTCAACGGATAAGGCCGAGCTTGATAAAGCCATCGCTCATGCCCAGAGTGTGGGTGTACCAAACACTCTTCTCAGCCCTATCCTGAAGCAGGTAAATAAGCTACGTAACACCAATGAACCACTTACCCTGTTCAGCAGTCAGCCAGCCACTGCTTATTATTCAAATGTTGCTAAAAATTATCAAACGTTAACGGTACAGGTACGAGGACTTGAATATCAGTCCACCCAACAGTCTGGACATCAGGCAACGGTAGATGTAAAAGGCTTCTCCTCGCTCCTCTCGCAGCGTCAATCTCAGGGGTATGTTGAAGCCAATAACTTCACGAATACACTGACTCAGGTTCAGAATCAAATGAACCAGGCTCAGTACCCGAAACAGTTTCTTGCTGTCAGCCAGAAGGCTCAGGCAGCGGTAGAGTCATTGAAACTACTGGGCACTGCCAATGATGATTTAATGTCATTTAAAGGCCTCATCAAAACTCTTAAGGACTCTAATCTGGATACCACCGCACTGGACAAACAGGCCGAAGAAGATGTCCAGAAGTTTCGTACAGCGGTTACACCTGCTGATTTTCATAAGATCATCGAGAACCTCAGCGCACAGTCTCAAACCGCCAATACGGTCTCAACCCAGGCTGTTCCTTATCTGGGACAGTTTAAGTTGGGATTATATCAGGATTCGATCAATAAAGTAAAAAACTATGGTGGCAATCCTGATCAATATCAGAAACAACATGATGCGGATAAAACATTGCTGGACGATGGTAATTTTGTTAAATTCTCGGCTCAACTCAACCGGGATATGGCTGATATCCGTCTCCCATTGTTGCAACTCCAGGCGACCCATGATGTCACACAGTTACTCAACGACACAAAAAACTGGGGTCATGCACATCAGTATCATGATGACTGGAATGGACAATCATACGATCAGGCTTACGACTACTGGAATGGTACGCTGTATGATCTGAATACAAACCTTTCGTATGCCCAGACAGCCGATGATTTCCAGGCCATCATCGACGAAACAAAGGATCAGCGGACACTCTTTACCGGTATGCAGGCCGATGCCGCGGATAACACGCCATATAATGCGGTTCACCAGAGCGATCTCACTCTGATGAAGGCATTTAATGCAACCAAGGGAAAAGTTATTCTGACTTCGCTGTATCAGGATGCTCTGCGCGTTTACCAGGATGGAAAATTGATACATTCGATCCAGGTAGTGTCAGGGATGCCAGAAAAACCATCCCCTCCGGGAGTGACCGTCGTGACGAACCGGCAGTCACCGGCAACATTCAAATCCTTCGAAAAGGATAAGAGTTCGCCCTTCTACTATCCGGATACAAAAATCAATTACGCCATGATGTATCATACTGGCGAATATTACTTTCACGATAGCTGGTGGAGAGCGGACGACGATTATGGTCCCGGCAAACAGTTTCCACACTATGCTCCTGCCGCTAATAATGAAGGTACACATGGTTGTATCAATATGACCCTGAATGAGGCCGCCTGGCTGTGGGATTTCACCACACCAAAGGATCCTAATGGGGCCGATACGATAACCGCCATTGTGTATTAACCTGTAAGTCCAAAACCAGAAAAAGGGAGAAATCCAGCGGGGTTTCTCCCTTTTTTGTTTTCTAAATGAGAATCAGGTAAACTTCATCAATACTAACTATCCACCACTATCTGGCAGGAATAATAGGTAGCACCACCGCTGAGGGATGTTCCGCATCATGATAAATGCGTTGTTCCGCTATGGCCAGCTCGGTAGTCTGACCCAATGGCTCACCAGTATTCTGGTTGCGATCGTACTTCGGAAAGGCACTGGATGTAACCTGTACGCAGATACGATGACCGGCTTTAAAGACCTGTGAGACGTTCCAGCAATCAATCGTGTAGTGATAGATCTGACCAGGTTCGATCAGCTCGGGTTTGTCCATACCATTGCGAAAACGCGCACGCACCATGCTATCACACAGGCGTTGACGAAAACCATTCGGCCAGACGTCAATCAACATGGCCATAAAATCGGTATCAGGAGCGGACGATGCCGCATAAAGATCTACCTTGATGGGACCCGTGACCTCAACATCCTCGCTTAATGGTTCGCTCACATAGACCAGTACATCATCGCGCCGCTGGAGCGATGAATAATCATCGGGACCCCCAATCTGGGAGGAGGTCGCGTCAGTGATAAATGGTACCGCATTGGCTGGATCGTAGAGATACGTATCAACCGGCTCTACCGCTGGCTTTACACGCGTAAGCATGCCATTGCCAAAACGACTATTGGCTCGTCCCTGGCTATGCAGGTAGAACGGCGTCCATTGTGTACGGGCCAATGGCCACTCCTGCTCATCGCGCCATTCATTTTTGCCCATCACAAAAATATGGACGGGAGCACCTACATCCACCGTTTTTCCCTTTAAATAATGGTCATACCAGCGCAATTGCTCGCCCCGCAAATCAATAATCGCCTGAGATCCAAAATCCACGGCTCCAAACCTGGAGTCCGCATTGGTATTGTGCCCCCAGGGTCCCATCAACAAACGCTGACTGGCCCGCACTTCAGCACTGGCACCTTTCGCAGTCATCCCAGCATAGTTTAAAGGGGTCCCGATCTGCTCATCATCATACCAGCCCGAAATATGCAGAACTGGTACCTTAACTCGATCAAAGCGCTGCTGATAACATAACGGCTCCCAATAAGCATCCAATTGCGTATGCTGCATTTCGGTGCGCCAGGAGGGAATGCTTCTTCCCACACGCTCGTCCATCGTTACCAGCGGCAAGTGCTCGTAAACCTGTTCCCACTCAACGACATCCATCGATTGTAGCGCACGCCCACTTACCAGATGAAGCCAGCAGAGATGCATTGGACTTGGTGTACCAGTGGGTGTCTCGACAAAAGGATCAGAAGGAGGCACAAGCACGATCATTGCCTGTAAATGCGGTGGCCGCTCAACGGCTGCTAACCACTGAATACGGCCCCCATAAGATGCACCAATCGTCCCCACACTCCCATTAGACCAGGGTTGCTCGGCACACCATTCAATGGCATCATAGCCATCGCGCCCTTCGTTAAAATAAGGCACGAATTCGCCATCGGAATCACCACGCCCACGCACATCCATCGAAACAAATATATAACCGTTCCGCACAAAATATTTGGCGGTTTCCAGGCTTATCTCAGCTTTCATATATGGAGTACGAGACAAAATAACCGGATATATGCCAGGCTCGCCATTGTTGCCGACTGGCATATAAATATCAGCAGACAGGGTAATACCGTCGCGCATCGGTACACGTTGATCAAATTGGATTTGTAGTTCACGAGGATAGGATGTCATCATTCACCAGCTCTCCCTCTGTAGTGCTCGAATAAGCAATTTTATCCGAACACCAGTCAATACATACGTCAAAGTCTATCACAAGACAGAACCCCGGGCGGGCACAGAGTAATAACAACTATTCAAGAGGGAAGCACTATTTGTGCTTTTACAGAAGTGGGCTTCATATGAGCTGCATACTTGAAAGCCTCAATGCTGTCCTGGAAAGGAAAGGTGTCGGTAATTAATGGTTTGACATCCAGGCGTCCACTGGCAAGCAGGGCCAGAGCACGGGGATAAACATGAGCATAGCGGAAAACAGTCTCGACGCTGGCCTCTTTTACCTGGGCAGCAACAATATCCAGTGAAACCGGAGCTCCCGGCATCCCAATCAAGACCACACGACCAGAAGGACACAGTGGATCAAAGACGCTGGCAATAGATCTGGCATTGCCACTGGCTTCAAAGACGATATCCGCCCCCCAGCCGTCCGTTAATTTATTGACGACCTCAACGAGACTTTGTTTGGTAACGTTTACTGGCACGATTGGCCCTAATCGCTGCGCCAATTCCAGCTTTTCCTGCACCACATCCGTGATCACCACCTGGCTACAACCACCCGCCAGAGCCGCCAGCGCAGTTACCATACCAATGGGACCAGCGCCCATGACCACCGCCAGATCACCTGGCTTGATCTTTGCTTTATTGGCGGCATGCATGCCCACCGCCAACGGCTCAACCATTGCGCCTTCAGCGAAACTCACTTGCTCTGGTAACTTGAAGGTAAAGGCGGCCGGATGCACAACAAAGGGCGTTAAACAACCATGAACAGGAGGAGTCGCCCAGAAGCGCACGGCTGGATCCAGATTATAGATACCCAGACGGCTGGCCTTACTATTGGGATCAGGAATACCTGGCTCCATGCAAACGCGATCGCCAACCTGCAGGTGTGTCACCTCACGACCACATTCAACCACGGTACCCGATGCCTCATGACCTAAGACCATCGGTGAGCGCACCACAAACTGGCCTATCGCACCGTGTTCATAATAATGCACATCACTACCACAAATACCAACTGTATGGATAGCAATCCGTACATCATGCGGACCCAGTTGTGTCGGAAGTTCAATATCCCGCAATGACAACTCATGCGCTTTCTCTAAAACAAGAGCAACCATGCCAAACCTCATCTCTCTAGCAATGGATCACACGCTGATCCCGCCTATTCAACAAACTCAATCCGCCTTACTATCCTTCAAAAGCTAGCAAGTAAAAAGTACATAGAGCCCCGTGAGCGATAGTATTCTATTATAACATTTAATCCCATAAAGCCCCTCTACGTATAGAAGAACTTTCTAGCGAGTACAAATAAAAAAGACCTTCAACCGGCCTGTCTTTCACAAACCTTGTCGAAGATCTCTTTATTTATTCGCGCCCAATTGTGGTCAGGATCATCTATGTGCATTTTAGGATGACGCACTACATAGATGGAGAGGAAGCCAAACGCGAATAAACTATAATAATATACTATTTCATTTACTGAGAACAGAAAAATACTTCTATTCTTCAGTCCAAAATCATATATTACGAGCCAATCCGAGGAACACGGACAACTCTCCTGGTACATTGTCAAACTTCGTGTGATGAGTTGTGCGCCCGCTTAGCGGACGAGCGGGGGGAGATGCCGGGAGCACCGCCCCCGATCCCCCAGTCAAGGGGCTCGGCGCTTGATCATGCCCCCGGCATGCTCGCTTGCATCCCCGCCTCCCCATCACATGATATCTGACAGACGACTAGTGGCCATGTCCACCATGTCCACCCTCGCCACCATGATCGCCATGATCGCCATGATCGCCATGATCATGGTCATG
This sequence comes from Dictyobacter vulcani, assembly GCF_008974265.1. Lineage (GTDB taxonomy): Bacteria > Chloroflexota > Ktedonobacteria > Ktedonobacterales > Ktedonobacteraceae > Dictyobacter > Dictyobacter vulcani. Next base: position 195,024 of record NZ_BKZW01000003.1, on the reverse strand, counting down.
ATCGCCATGATCATGGTCATGATCGTGTTGGTGCTGCTGATAGTAATAATACGAAGGTGTCCAATGGTGACTATACCAATTCCACCAACCTGGAATATGATACTCATCGCACCATACTTGCCCGTAGGGTCCATACCACCAGCCCGGGGCATAGAGACCGGCACACCAACCAGATGGATAAGGATAAACATATGGTGGTTGAGGATATGGTCCTGAGTGAGGTGGCGGAGGATATGGTCCTCCGGGTTGCGCCGACTGCGTATGGGCAGGAGTCACCGATGCTGCTGAAGCATGTCCCCCACCTGATAAGCTTACAGAAATTGCAACAGTTATAATCAAGACAACTATTACATATCTCAGTATGCTCTGCTTACTACTTGTGTTCATTAGCATTCCTTTCGAGCCATAAATGGTTTTTTCAAGGAAACGAGAAATACCACATTGTTTTCCTCTCTAAACTCATTATAATATTCGAAAGAAATAGAAAATAACACATATATTTTAAGTAGGATATGTATACTTCATAATTTTCTCACCATTGTAAGATTTTATGGCACTTTATCCTTCCAGATCATATGGGGGGGAAAGATGCAATATTATGCACCCAGAGTGTCTGCCAGGCGAGTCAGACGCTGACGATATTCGATACGTTGTAACCAGTCAGCTGGCCAGGCAGCAAAGCCCAGGTGAGTGCCAACAAAGGCACCAGCCAGACAGGCAATGGAATCAGAATCACCCGAACTGGTCGCGGCACGCTGAATAGCTGCAACAGGATCTTCAGGATACATTAAAAAGCAGAATAAGCCAGTCGCCAATGCCTCCTCGGCGATCCAGGCGGCTCCTGTTGCCAGGCAGGGATCACTCTGACGATCCATCTTTTGAACAGCCAGGCGTAAACGTTCGAGCACCAGTAAACATTCATCCCATCCTCGCGCAATAAATGCTTCAGGAGATTTGACTGCTGCTGACCGCCGCCAGAGCGGGCCCAGCCAGTCGTGATGATAGATGGTGCGCTGGCTCTGGGCGTAAGCGATCAAACGCTCAGGTAAATCGAGAGGACTACCACCATCGACCAGATCAGCGATGGCATAAGCGGTAAGATCAGCGGCCGCCAGACCCGTAGGGTGACCATGCGTTAAAGCGGCCTGAAACTGTGCAATGGCGGCCCTGCTCTGTGTGGTCACGCCATCTTTACCGACCTGCAATAATCCTACAGGAGCCACACGCATATTAGCCCCACAGCCTTTTGAATGGCTGATCGTTGCCTTGTACCAGGGAAGACCACAGGCCAGATAATCACACGCCTGAATACAGGTCATGCCTGGAGCACGATTATTTTCAGGACTCTCATTCCAGGCGATAAAAGCATCTCGCAATGGATCTTCTAAGGTCTTCACGGTATAGGGTCGCGGGGCAGCCAGCAAAGCTTCACCTACAGCTAAGGCCATCTGTGTATCATCAGTTACTCGCACAGGAAAAGTGGCCGCTAAAGTATGGGGACCTGCAGGTGGATAGCAGCGCAATATTTCATCCAGGGAAAGAAATTCAGTATCAGCACCTAAAGCATCTCCATAGGCCAATCCAAAGAGACATCCAGCGGCGCGTTGTGTGCGCGGGACTCTATCGTTAGGTTTCTGCATAATAGATATACTTACTCTCTGATTTTACATAGTAAAGATGATAGAATAACTCTAATATAACATAGCAAGAATCTCATTGTACAGAGGATTGTTCGCCACACTCAAAGGCTGAGCTACAGTGGCTATTATGTACATAGTTATGCCTGATTTTATTCTCAATTGGCTCAATTGTATTCTCCGCAGAATCGTGTATAGTAGAAATACAGCTTATTCCAGGAACCAGACTGGAAATGGCACACTACTTTTTATCCATGTGATCCTTCTTAGCGGCTCACACCAGTAGCGTCACAAGCGTACGAGGAGATTAGTTTGCAGCTCAGAATCTACTTTAATCCTGCCGAACTTAACTTTGTTGAAACGTCAGTTGAAGATATCTATATAGTTATCGATGTTATGCGCGCTACCACGACAATGACTATCATGTTTGAACAGGGTGCCAGGCATGTTCTGGCCGCCCAGACACTCGATCAGGCATTAGAAGCCGGTCAAAAGGTACCCGGTCGCATCCTCTGTGGTGAATACCACACCGAAACCCCTCCAGGCTTCGACTTTGGAAATTCACCTGCTCAGTTTGCGCAGATGGATCTGGCCAACCAGGAGTTGGTGCTGACCACGAGTAATGGCACTCGTGCCCTGTTTGCCTGTCCCAACGATAGTATACGTCTGGCGGGGTGCTTCTATAATGGAAACGCGGTGGCCGCTGCAGCATTGGCGCTGGCACAAGAGCGACACAGCAATATTGCCATTGTGTGTGCCGCTGAATATGGTTATTTCGCACTGGAAGACACAGCCTGTGCCGGCTATCTGGCCCAGGAACTACTCCAACAGTATCCAGATCTGGCCATTCATGATAGCACCCATGGCGCTATCACCATCTACGAAAATTATCCACCAGCCACGTTGCTGGAAAAAGCCCGTTCCTCTCAGGATTTACTCGCCCTTGGACAGAAGAAAGATCTGGAATATTGCCTCAGTAAAAATAGTAGTACCTGTGTACCCATGGTAACAGGCGTTGAAGCAGAAACAGGACTCCTCCGACTGGCGTATCCAGCTACTGAGCTGGTGAGCATTTAATCTTCCCCGCCTACTATTGATGTGCATGCTCTTGAAAAGCATGGTATTCAAATTGTCTGCGAAAGCTCCTACACAGAGCAGGAAAAAGCTACAACGATGTATAGTGTGTAGGGCCTTTTAAGGCACATGCTGGCTCAGTTAAAGAAATCAGAGGCGAAACTAAGAACCATCTGAATACACTTGTTTCAGCCTGTTGCGATAGAGTGTGACACGATATCTAATCAAGGTTTGTAACCGCTTGTTCCAGAACGTACTTACATTGATACGCTTCCCATCCGTCAATAAAATCTGGCACATCTCATTCTTTAATCTCGTTCTGCTCGCAATCGTTTCAACCCGCTCAATTTGATCCCAGCGAATGCTAAGCTGTTGCTGCTTATCTAGAAAAATAAATCCATGCTCACACATATAAATACGCGCATAACGAAAAAGATTTATACGTTGCAAAATGATATGTGTAAGGCCAACCAGTAGTGCCAGCGCCAGAGCAGCGGTGATGAATCCCAGCACAATTAATCCAGCAGAGGACTTTATTATACCTTGATAACTGAGCAGAAGCATCACAATAAAAGATGCGCAAAGTAGTAACCAGGATGCAAAGGAGCCAAGCAATGAAAACAGCTGCCAGCCATCAGCACCGTACATGCGACCCGGACTCCCCAACTTATACTGTTCCGCAAGCTGATATGCCTCGGCTGGTAGGTTACGCTCCATAATAACGTGTTCTCCATAGCTAAATCAAAATACTAAGGGACAGAATAGCCTCTGCGTATATAAACGAACCAGAAATCACTTTAACCAACTTCCATAAGGGTATTTCATAGGAGAAGCAGCAAATTTTTCAGTCTGCATGTGATATACTGCTGTAAATAAAACGCTCTATCAGTAAATAACACAGAATCGAAGCTATTTATTTATCCAGATCGTCATTACTTGTGAGGGAACAAGGTATCAGGGGTATGAGATTACAAGTTCCATTGCTAAGAAAGTGCCAGATCAACTATGCAAACACACTATCCGTTTTTAGAGCGACTGCGTAATGGTCCTCTGCTAGGCGATGGAGGAATGGGAACAGAGCTCTACGCCCGAGGAATTTCCTATGAGCGTTGCTTTGAGCATTTGAATCTCACCAATCCCGAGCTTATTAAATCCATTCACCTGGATTATGTGGCGGCAGGCGCCCAGATCATTGAAACCAATACATTTGGCGCCAATCGCTATCGCTTAGCCGAACATGGATTAGAGACTCAAGTTGTCGAGATCAATCGGGCGGGTGCCAAGATCGCCCGTGAGGTTCGCGAACTCAGCGAACAACCAATTTTCCTGGCCGGCAATATCGGCCCGCTAGGTAGTCCCCTGGCACCAATAGGTACCATTCAACCAGCCGATGCCCGTGCAGCCTTTGCTGAACAGACTGAGGCATTGCTCCAGGCAGGAGTAGATCTTTTCATTATTGAGACCATGTCAGATCTGGCAGAAATGCGTGAAGCATTAATGGCGGTGCGCAGCATTACTGATTTGCCCGTGGTCGCCCTGATGACGTTTGGTGAAGATGGAACTATTGTCAGCGGTGAAGATGAACAGGTCGTTGCCGAGACTTTACGCGACCTGGGTGCAAACGTCTTTGGCGTCAACTGCGCGCTGGGTCCTGCGAGCATGTTTGATGTTGCTAAACGGATGTGCACCTATAGCAACGACAATTTCTTTGTCGCGGTTCAACCAAATGCAGGACTCCCCCGACGCGTTGGCAATAGATTCATTTACGTTTCCACTCCTGAATATTTTGCCGAATATACGAGGCGTTTTTTACACATCGGTATACGCATGATTGGCGGCTGCTGTGGCACCACACCTGGCCATATCGCTGCTATGCACGAAGTACTCACTGAGCTGGCACCAACCATCGCTCCTGAGGCCGAACTATCAGCCAACGCACCTACGCTGGAAGCTTTTCGCGAACGCATCCAGGAAAACGCGGCACAAAACGCCGAAAGCGAACCAGCACCAACGCTGCTGGCGGCTCGCCTGCAAGAAAAACAATTTGTCATCAGTATCGAGATGAGCCCTCCAAGAAGCGTGAAATTCACCCGTTTTCTACAGAACGCAGCTTTTATCCGCGATAGTGGAGCTGACACAATCAACATCACGGACAATGCGATGGCACGCGTCCGTATGAATAACGTGGCTGCGGCTCGCCTGATTCAACAAAATGTCGGTATTGAAACCATCGTACACTTCACACCCCGCGACCGCAACCTGATGGCCGTACAAAGCGATGTCATCGGGGCGCATGCCACCGAGATCCGCAATATCCTGGCCGTCACCGGGGATCCCCCCAGTCATGGCGATTTTCCTAATTCTACGGGTATCTGGGATGTTGATAGCATTGGCTTGATCTCCATCCTGAGCAACTTAAATAAAGGACTCGATGGTAATCGACGCAAACTGGCCGCTGCCAGTTCTTTCTTCATTGGCTGCGCCGCCAATCCGGCCGCCACAGAACTGGATATAGAGCTTGAACGCTTGCATCGCAAAATTGAAGGTGGCGCACAATATATTCTGACCCAACCGGTCTTTGATGCTGGAACTTTCTTGCATTACATTCGCAGATACAAAGATCAGTATGGAGAGATCCCTATTCCTATTTTGATCGGCTTGCAACCGCTGCATTCCTATCAACAGGCAGAAAAATTCCATAATGAAGTTCCAGGTATCGTCATTCCTGAAGAGATTCGCCAGCGCTTACGCCAGGCCGGCGAAGGTGGTGGAGCAGTCGGACTGGAGATCATCAAAGAGCTCTTCGAAAAATTACAATCAGAGGTACAGGGAACGTATATTATGCCCCTTGATCGCTTCGAACTGATTGAAGACCTGATTCCCTATATCCGCCAGCGCACAACAAAGTAAAAAGAAAAACCAGAAGGTTAAAAAACAATGCAGTCATTAACCTTCTGGCAAACCTCCAAAAAACTATAAGAAGTGACTATTCCCCACGGATTTTACTGTACTGGACCATGTCATGCATCTGACCATTGCGCCACTGGGCCTGCCGTAGCACACCTTCCCGTGTAAAGCCTGCTTTCTCAAGCGCACGCTGTTCAGGAATATTGGTGATATCGGTCGTAGCTTCAACGCGCCCAACAGGATAAATACGGAAAAGATAGTCGGCTAATAGCTGCTGTGCCTCTACACCATAGCCTTTTCCACGCTGCTCCGGATCCAGACTTATACCAATATTGTAATGGGAACTGGCAATATTGGGACCATAACGTACCGGATGATACGACATACTTCCAATAAACTGGTCATTCAGAGTCGTCACAATCAAGGTACCAAACTCGGAACCCAGGAGACCGTCAGCTTCAAATCCAGACAACAAATGCTGGTCGCGATGCAAACCAAAGTAATTATATTCGCCCTCGAAATCCACCTCATTAGCACGCTCATGCAGTATAGCTAGATCTGAACGACGGACAGGACGCAAACAAACTTTTTCTCCGCGTATCATATATTTTCATCCTTTATAATATATAAATACATTCAATCGTATTTCAATTATTGCACCTGAATACCTACACGTTCAAGTAACTGGCGACTCTGTTCAGCCCGATATTTGATAGGAGCTCTATTTGGAGTATGAGAATCAGAACCACAACTCGTCAATAAATCGTGCTTCTGTGCATAGTCCAGATACATCGTAGTTTGTTCTTGTGAATGGAGTGGATAATACACTTCCAGTCCATCAAGTGGAATCTCTTGCAGTAACTGGTCTAACATCGCCTCGCTATAACGTGTAATATCCTTACGGCCAGGATGTGCCATGATACAGACAGCACCGGCGCAATGGGCCGCCTCTACTACAGCTGCAATGCCATTAGTAATTTCAAGCAAGCCAGCATCACCAAGGATTTTCCATAAGGTCACATTATTGGGGCATAGCGATGTTCAATCAGAAGTGTAGCGATATCTCTAAACTGGACTGGGAGGCCTGCAGTGGCAGACAGTAACGTTTGCTGACGTGGAAATTTATAGCCTTTCTGCAACAGGTTTGCATAAATCTCCTGCACATTTTCCAGTTGAGCCTGCACCAGCGCATCTCCAAGAGACTTCAATTCGCTATGTTCAGAGCCAAAGCCATAACAGAGAATATCAGTGGGGTGGTCACGCCACTTCGTGGTCATTTCAACTGCCGCCAGCACAGGCAATCCCTGCGGTGCCGCCAATTGCTGAATAGCCAGAGACGCCTCCACGCGATCATGATCCGTCACCGCCACCAGTGCAAACTGCTCCTTCACCAGATAATCAACCAGTTGTTCAGGCGTCCATAAACCATCACTGTACGTGGTATGCATCTGCAAATCAATCGCCGCATCCGATGATAAGACAAGTTGTGAAGTTAATGGTTCCAACAGCTACATCCTTTCCAGTCATAAAGACAATATGACACTCTATAAAAAATATACGTTTTCAGGATTAGCAGGTTTAGGGAAAAGAAAAGATGTAGGTTCGTGGCTTGCCCACGATTTTCTCGGCTCACATCAACGCATCGCAATCAAGCGAATGGTATCGTGCATGCGAGGCAATCGACTGCAAGAGTCGAACCTACATCACGAGAATGCAAGGCAATCGACTGCAAGAGTCGAACCTACATCATTTGTGAACTGGAGAGGTATTATTTACAAACTGTCCTGCAGCGAGCGTGCCTTCTGAAACTGTTCTAACGTGATGCGGGCTTCAGACAGATGAGAGCCGGCAAAGTCTGCTCCCCGCAAATCAGCGCCAGTCAGATTGGCTCTAACCAGATTGGCAGAGCGTAGATCAACATCGCGCAAACACACATTACTTAAATCTGCATCGCGCAAATCTGCTTCAGTTAAATTGGCACCGCTTAAATTAGCTCCTGCGAGATGAGCACCGCTCAAGTTCGCTTGAAATAAATCAGCACCAGCCAGATTGGCTCCTTCTAGCTTAGCATTGGCAAGATCAAACTCGCCCAGCCGCGTTCCACTCAAATCTACGCCAGAGAGATCCAGGACAACCTCCGGATGTTCAATACGCCACAAATTCCAATCAGGTGGCAAGCTAGTCCTCATCAATTCAATAAGGTCAACCTTATTCATGGCCTGATGCTCCTTGACTATGAAGGTTCTATTTTGTAATCATACCATTCCAGCGGCAAAATTACTGGATATACATAAAAATTTGCGCCATAGGCAATGCAAGTCTTGATATCATATGATGTAGAGAAAAAACGATAAGGGAGCAGCTCTACCATGCCACGAGCACGTTTGCGTGAGTTAGGAATCTCAATTGGGACACATCCAACTGGACCATATAATGCGATTACGGATGTGCCAGATATTTTTGTTGGGCACGAAACGTTGATCTTTGATGAACCTGCACTCGCCCGTACAGGGGTTACGATGATCGTTCCGCGCGCGGGCAATATCTGGACGGATCATGCCTATGCCGGTTTCTTTAGCTTTAATGGCTGTGGAGAAATGACCGGACTCCCCTGGGTTGAGGAGTCAGGAGTACTCCATACACCAATCGGGATTACCAATACAAATTCAGTGGGGGTCGTGCGGGATGCAATCGCGGCGTATCCGCTGGATATGAGCGATAAATGGCATGTGCCACCTTCGATTGCTTCTAGCTGGCAAGGCTCGCTGCCCGTTGTTGCTGAAACCTGGGATGGCTGGCTAAACAATATTGGTGCCTTCCAGGTCACCAAACAACATGCTTATCAGGCTCTGGATAAGGCACAGAGTGGTCCTGTGGCTGAGGGAAATGTTGGTGGTGGCACCGGCATGATCTGCCATGAGTTTAAAGGGGGTATCGGCACATCCTCACGTGTGGTTACCTGCTTTGGTCAACAATATACGGTTGGGGTCCTTGTTCAGGCTAACTATGGGAGCCGCCACCTGCTACGCGTGGATGGGGTTCCAGTCGGACGCGAGATAGATTATGCGAAAGTCGCCGATCCCTGGAGTATCCCCCCAAAGGAGGCTCAATCATTGTTATTCTCGCCACCGATGCTCCTCTTATTCCTACCCAATGTACCAGATTGGCCAAACGAGCAACCGTTGGTCTCGCCCGTGCAGGCGGTGTAGGACACAATGGCAGTGGTGATATCTTCCTGGCATTCGCGACCGGTAATCATTTACCCTTACAACATAACAAACCATTTGACATCCAGATGCTACCCCATGATCACCTGGATCCTTTCTTTGAGGCCGCCGCCGAAGCGACGGAAGAATCCATCCTCAATGCACTCACAGCAGCTGAAAGCATGCACGGCTGGCAGGGCCATAGCGCCCAGGCCCTTCCCCTGGATGAACTCCAAAGTATTATGAGACGCTATCAACCGTACCGCTAAAAAGTCGTCAATCCACATGCTTAAGAAAACACTATTCGCCGGTGTAACCATTATTCCGACGAATAGTGTTTCGTCTCAAAAAAGACAATAATATCCTGACACACGTCATACTAGCCCATTTGGATGAAAAGTATGCTATGAGGATTTTGGGGCTAACTCATCTCTACAGGCTATCTCACACGCTTTTTTTGTCTGCATACACAAACGAGATTTGATAACATGTTCCAGAACACTTGTCAAAATTAAGACCCATGTGACGTCAATATAGTATAGGTTGTTTATGTAAGCCGTCTACAATGTTACTCATCACATACTAAGCATTTGAGAAAATGAAAACATTTGCGTCTGAATATACAGACACATATAGTTGAGCTGTGTAAGACACAGGAGGGACTGGCAGATGAAAGATACATTGAGTGGTTTTCTTACACTGGATACACAGGACGAGCCATTGATAGTGCTTCATAAAGGAGCACGCTGCTATGCACAATCCTTAAAAAAGGCCTTTCACGGACTGATCCATTCCTCACAAACGCCCACAATCGAAGAGCGGCACACAGACCCTCATCTTTCCTCCATTGCTAGAACCAGTTTATTGCCTCCACTGCAAAAAAAACGGTTAAAAAGTAAAATTTACATTGTAGACTATTATATAGAGGGACAAGAAAGATTAGAAGCGTAACCCGTTTCTTGTGATGATACAAGCATTATCAAAGCTTAAACCCTTTTATTTCTTCTCGCTATCATACGTTAGCAACAAATCATAAAGTGCTTCCTCCAAATTGGGTGGAAAAGGCTTGCACGTGACATTACGTCATCCTTTCTACTACCCACAGAGAGGAGGAATCACTTGGATATGCAGCTATTTCACACTGCGGTGATCGTGCCATCCGCATTAACATGAATCGCTATTTGCTTCAGTGGTCTTTCTGCAGGACCCTTGAGCACGGCTCCCGCATGCTTTGGATCAAATTGCGCATGGTGCCGTGGACAAACCAGCTTCCCGGTTTGTGGATCATACGTGACCAATACTCCCTCATGGGTACAGGCGCGATCATAGGCCACCAGGGTATCATCGGGTAAATGCAGCAAGATACTTTCTTTGTGGGTTAGCGGATTCGTAAAATTACGGGCGCTATTTTTCGCCGGTTTATTAGTGCTAATGACGGCTCCGCCAGTAGGATTGGTATTCGCTGGTTTGCTTGCACTAGCCATTCCAGGCAACTGGATTGTCCCGTTGTGAACCAGTTGCAGTACTGTGAAGCCGCCACCAGCCAGTACCGCTGCAGTAATCGCTCCATTGACAGCCATGACAACACGCCGACGCCCCATATCAGGACGCCGGGTAGAGGTTTTTTCGTCAGTACTCGCAACACGCGGCGTTGTTGTACCGTCAACCTGCTCCGGTTCAGGCCTGATAATTTTTATCGGCGTCGACTCATGAGCCCGGATTGCCGATAATGTTGTTGTAGATTGGTCCTGACCCGGAGTTGCGCCAGCAGTAGGAGCAGCTGGTGCTTTTACACCAAAAGGGATTGATTGTGGCCGAGGAATACTTTGTAATTTAAACGTATTGCCTGGAAAGGATGGAGTTACTCTAGCCACATGGCTGGATGTAATCGCTGGCATCGCCACGACATTCTCACCAGTTTCACCAGGTGGCAGGGTATCAAGCAGGGTAAGGTGTACTTTCATCGGAAGAGCAGTGCCTGGCGGTGTCACAGGCATGCGGGACGCCTCTTCCATGACATTCATCACCCGCTCAAAGGCCGTGACCAGTTTACCCGCCGATTGGAGCCGTAATGCGGGATCTCGTTCAAGCGCGCGCTGTAAGGCGATGTCTAAAGCAGTTGAAACATTTGGGGCAACCGTCTGCAGCGAGGGAATGCGCTCTTCAACATGTTTTTGCACTACTTCAAATGGATCAGAGCCGGTAAACGGGGCGTGTCCACAAAGCATCTCAAATACCAGAATACCTAGCGCATAAACATCCGCCCGCGCATCAAATTCCCCTCCCAGCACAACCTCGGGAGCAATATATACTGGATTGGTCAGCAAGGTACCGGCTACGCTAAATAAAGAAGGATATTGATGGGCAACCTTCCCGATATCATTCATCTTCAGCATATTGGCCAGCCCAAAACCGGCCACCATCACACGGTATAAGCCTTCTGGATCGCCCTGACGCACCAGTAAAATATTTGAGGATTTGAGGGTGCCATGGATAACATTATTGCTATGGGCATAATCCAGGGCAGCGGCAATCTGGCGTAACAATGCCAGCATCAAATCTGGCGTACAGTGTTCCTTGCGTTTCAGAAAGGAAGCCACCGTCTCACCCTCAATTAACGGGGTTACCAGATAAGGATACCCATGCTCCTCGCCAAAGGCATGTGTGGGGACTATATGGGGATGTTGCAGCTGGCTTAAAGCTCTGGCCTGTTGCATAAAGCGCTCAATAAAACGCTCGCGCGCGGCCCCTTTACAGTCGTGTGGAAGAAGAAACACTGTAAGCATCACCTGCTGCGCTCCACCCTGCCGTTGAGCAATATAGACCGCGCTCAACGTCCCCTGACCAATTAATTGTGTGAGGTGATAATCCCCCATATTCTGCCCCACAAGATCTGCCACAGGTAAGAGCATTTCATCCCCCTTGTATCCGCCATCAAATAATCAGTGCACGCTGCTCATCAGATAAAGTGTATATACTGTACACATTGAGCGTCAATAGAATTGAGACAAGTATAGGACTTGTGGATAGCAACATGACTGTCCAGATCATGGAGTATCACTATACATCACAGTATAAATATCCAAATAAGTTGGTAGTTTTGGGCTACACAATGCAGCTTTCTCGAAGTTTCCACACGCATTGCGCTATACTAGCCCTACGAGTTGCACTGGAGCGACTGCAAATACATCTGAAGCAGGATCTGCCAAACAGCCGGGAGACTCTGCCTCTTCATACGGAGATAGACATTGAAACGATCGCATTTTACGCGTGAAATCATAGAACTTGTCGTTATTACATTGCTGCTCTTCGTTGTTATCCGCTTTATTATTCACGGATATCACATGCAAAGCTCAAATATGCAACCCAGTATCAGTAATAATGCATACATCATGGTTAATAGAACATCCTATATGATTGGTAAACCGCAACGCGGCGACGCAGTTGTCCTTCATTATCCTCCAGATACCAATATTGATGTGATGGGACGTATCATCGGGCTACCTGGTGATACCATCAAAGCCGATAAGCAGCACATCAGCATTAATGGTACAGTCCTGAATGAACCCTATGTTCAGAAGCCTTATAATCCAGAGGGTCACGAATGGAAAGTGGCGGACAATAGCTATTTTGTGCTTAATGATAATCGTCAGGTTACAGATGACTCGCGCAACTGGGGTCCGGTAACGCAGGATATGATTGTGGGCAAGGCAGTAGTCGTTTTCTGGCCGACCAGTAGCTGGCAAGTCATTAATACCTATTCCTCCACATTTACACCGGTAAAAAACACGCCTTAAAGCAAACCTATAAAATCTCTAGCAATTTCTTAATCCATAGAGATTTTTACAGGTTTATTCATTGCATTACGACGACACTCACGCTATGATATGAAAAGTTAAAAATGCTTTTGAGCGATGTACTGAGGAAGTCGTATGCAGTTATCATTTCAATCCAATCCAATCCAGACCGGTAGAGAGCGTTTTCTGGCTGGCTGTCAGCGACAGGCCACAGACGCCACACCAGTCTGGTTTATGCGTCAGGCTGGCCATTCTCTGGCCGCATATCGCAAGTTACGCGAGACCCATGATATTTTAACCATCGCCCGTACCCCTGAACTGTGTTCACAGGTATCCTTGCTACCCATAACAGAATATGGCGTAGATGCAGCCGTGATGTATACCGATATCATCCTGCCATTCCCAGGAATGGGACTCCACACCGAGCTTGATCCTGTTCGCGGCCCGATCGTGCATAATCCGGTCCGCACATTACAGGATGTCGAGGCACTCCGTTGTAGCACTGCCGAAGAAGCCACGCCATTTGTGTTGGAAGCGATTGGCATGGTCAGGCGCGAGCTCGCCAATCAGCAAGCGGTGATTGGCATTGCGGGTGGCCCCTTTACCCTCGCCTTGTATATGATTGAAGGCGTGCCCACACGCGATTACAGTACGGCCAGAACACTGATGCACCAGGAGCCCGCCACCTGGCATGCGCTGCTGGAAAAAATCACCACCGTCTTGATCAGCTATGTTCAGGCCGAGGTAAAAGCAGGGGCAGACGCCATTCAGATTTTTGATAGTAATGTTGGCATACTTGGTCCAGCCGCCTATCAACAATTTGTCAAACCGTACGCCCAAAGAATCTTCACAGCCATTAAGCAAGCAGGCGGACAGAGTATTCATTTTGGGACCGGACATGCCAGTCTCTTAGAGGATATGGCTGAAGCCGGAGGCGATGTCATTGGCGTGGACTGGCGCGTTGATCTCGCCGATACCTGGCAGGCACTGGGGTTTGACCGTAGCATCATGGGCAACCTGGATCCCACCCTGCTGCTGGCACCATGGGAAACAGTCCAACAGGGTGCAGTAGATATCCTGCAACGCGTCCAGCGGCGACCAGGACACATTTTTAACCTTGGTCATGCTATCCATCCGGGCACGAATCCTGACTATTTACGCCGTCTGGTTGATACTGTCCATACATATACAGGACGCCAGACTGACTAAAAATCCTATACATGACACCAAAGCGCTGTGTGCAGCATCATAGATTCAAAATCGAGATGGACGCAACAGAAAGAATAATCAAATACACCTGCCAGTGTAGATGGGAGATAGACAAAAGCAACCTTATGAATACAACACCATCACCCGCAGCAACGGCTGCTACTACTATTACTGAAAGCCGCTTCCTGCGTGCCTGCCGCCAGCTTCATGTCGATGCAACACCAGTCTGGCTTATGCGCCAGGCCGGTCGCTATATGGAAGAGTATCGTGCGCTCCGCGCCAAACATCCAATCCTGGAAATCATCAAAACACCAGAACTGGCTGCGGACGTCACCATGCAGCCAATTCGCGCCTTTAATCTGGACGCAGCCATTATTTTTGCCGATATCCTGCCCCCATTAGAGGGAATGGGCATCAGTCTTGAATTCCTCAAAGGAGAAGGACCCGTTATTCACAATCCGGTCCGCAGCAAAGCAGATGTGGAAGCGCTACGTGTGCCAGATCCACAGGAGAGCTTGAGCTTCACTCTGGAAGCTATCAAGCTGGCCCGGAAAGAGCTTGATCCCCGTGGCATCCCATTGATTGGCTTCAGTGGCGCGCCCTTCACCCTGGCATCCTATGCAATCGAAGGTGGCAGCAGCAAAAACTATCTCCACGCCAAAGGACTGATGATGAGCGATGCGCCCACCTGGCATCTCCTCATGGAGAAATTGAGCGAAGTCGTAGGCCACTATCTCTTAGCACAGGCGCAGGCAGGAGCCCATGCACTTCAGCTCTTCGATAGCTGGGTCGGAGCCTTGAGTCCCGCTGACTATCGCGAATACATCCTGCCGCATAGCAAGCACGCCATCGACATCGCCCGCCAGGGTAATATCCCGATTATCCATTTCGGCACCAATACCAGCGGCATGCTCGATCTGATTCAGGAGGCAGGCGGCGACGTCATCGGTGTGGACTGGCACGTTGATCTCGATAGGGCCTGGGACTCCCTCAAACAAGCTGCAGCGGTACAGGGCAATCTGGATCCAGTGACCCTGTTTGCTCCCTGGCCGGAGATCGAGAAACGCACCAGAGAAATCCTTGACCGCGTCAAAGGACGTCCAGGACATATCTTCAATCTCGGCCATGGCATTCTCCCCGGTACACCTGTAGAAAATGTTCGCCGCCTGATTGATTTCGTGCACGAATACACGGCTATCGAGACGAAATAGCACCACAAATCAACTAACCACAACAATATGCCAGCGCCCATTCATGAATGGTTTCGCTGGCATATTGTTATAAGCTGCCAGACAGGCTGAGCGTTAAGCAGCCTCTGTACATCCTCTCCTCAACAAAACAGACAGACACCAGAGCGATAAATAGTGTGTTGCCCTTCAGAACGAAAACCATCTACATTCCCGGTAAGGTCATAGATTAACAAAAATAATGGATATAGCTGTTGTCGCTTGATTATAGTTCTGGTATATTGTGATATATGAGATTAGCAAGGAAGAGCTGTTACCTCATAAAAGGAGATGGATAGAGTGAAAATACGCAAAAAATCAGCAATTATCCTCATAACATCTGTGTTATCCCTGGTAGCGATTGTGGTACTTGCAACGTATTTATGGGACGTGAAATCGGCACCAGAAGAAGCTTCAGGCCATATTTTTGCGACCCCAAAAGCCTCACAACCTGGCAAGCCAGCACTGGTCAAACTTGAACAGGTCACAGATCAGGCCTTTGGGAGCGAAGATCAATATGTACCAAATAGCTGGGGGCACACAAGGATCGTATTGTGCGCACGGCCAGGGGCGATCTATTTATGACCTATATCTCTCAGGGTGATGGACTCAATGATCGGCAGTGGCATCTGATGCATAAGGCTCCCAATGCTAGCTGGCAAGAGATTAAAGCTGGCAACGCCGGCACCGAGCCCATCAATATCGTCCTGGGCAAAAATGATAGCATCCATCTCTTTGCCTGGCCCCAGACCACTGGCAAGTTGCAACATTTATACTCAACGGATAATGGCAAGACATTTAGCAGTGAATGGCTTGATGGCACATGGCAGCAGGGCCAGGAACAGGGTTATAGTAGCGTGGGTGTCAATGATCGTGGCGATATGGTGCTTATTCAAACGGCTGAGGATAAGCCAGGCACGTTTTTCTGGACATACTATAGTACGGAAACGAATAAATGGACCTTCCATCAGAACACACTGGATCTTCGCTATACCTATGCCTTCCTTTTTCCCGGCTATCATAATGATCTCTCCATCGTCGCTACCCGTGATGTGCAACGCCATTTCCTCAACTTACCACAAGCACAAGATGGGAATCCCTGGATATTTAATGAGGTAAAATACTTCCACATCGACGATGTAACGCCAAAGAGCCCACACATCGACCAGGTTGTAGTAAAAGAGGTAAAACCTAAAGATCCAAATGACACCAATGATCGCGATATAACATACGTTACCGATAGTTATATCGACACCGCCGGACGCATGCATATACTTTATCTGGATGAATACAACGGACCGCATCAGGCCATTCTTGAAAACGGTAAAATCCTTAAGGATGTGCTTATGCCAAATATCTCTTATGGGCAAAAAGTCAGGATAACGCAAGACACCCAGGGACATTTCTATCTGATCTCGACAGATGAGCAAGGGAATCATCTCAATATCTATCCGGGAGCGCCTGATGATACGGATGGAACCATCATCGAGGCCCCCACTCGCATAGATATTTCTCATTTCCCGGGCTGCTCAGATTATGATTTTTGCCACTCGCCAACCTTTACCGTCCCACGCAATGGACACGCCCTATCGGATATCATCGATGGCGTCTATGGAAATTTCAATAAAGAGATATATTTCCGTATCAACCTTCGTGGTAACGATAAAAATGGAGCTCAATCATTTACCCTGCCTTAACCCATATCAACTCGCCTCACCAGGATCACGTTTCCGCCCATGTTAAAAATGCAGCACTCAATGTGATCCTGGTGAGATCCACAACCAGCCATCAGGATAAAATCTATATTCTCACTCTTTTTATCAGGTTCGATTTTAATCTACCTATCATATTATGCATATATGCTATTAAAAGTAATCTGTTACAATATACATAGTTTTCATCACATAAATAATTGACGTTTAGACTAAATCAGACAAAAAGGCCCCCCACCTTGCGGCGGGCGGCCTGATCAAGTAAAGTTCTTCTTATAATTACAACACAAGGAATTTTACTTGCATGACTAACAGTAACACATTGCGACAATTTCGTCACGACATCTATGACTGTTTTCCACGAGCGAAGGATGCATTGTTTAATACAATTGATGGACTGATGACAGAAATACAGGCGACATCGTTTCCAGAGATCTCGCAATCGCCCTTGTTTGAACGCACCTGGGCTAGTTTGTATGAGGCGTTTGAAGATGGGCGTATCGATGAGAAGCGCCTGCGAGAGATTCTGGCACGCTATCTGCCCAAACCCGATGCGGGCAAGTGGCTCTGGATTGGCATTGATGCCAGCAAGATTGCACGCCCGGCTGCTGTAACGTCGGCCGATCGTACGGCACAACATATGCATAATCTGCCAGAATGCAAGAAGCCAGTCACGTTTGGGTGGCAATTCTCGACGGTCGTGGCTTTGGCAGAGCCAGTGAGCAGTTGGACCTATATTCTGGACCAACAACGGGTGGCGTCGCAGACCACCGCCATCGAAGTCGCAGAAGAACAGCTCAGGCAAGTGGTACCCTATTTGCCCAAGCAGGTCATTGTTGTATTGGACCGGGGGTATGATTCCAACTGGTTGTGGTGTCGTTGTAGCGCATTGGAGGTTGAGGTGTTGGGTCGTCTCAAAAGCAATCGCTGCTTCTACCGAGCTGCGCCACCTCCAACAGGAAAAAAAGGATGTCCACGCAAAGATGGTGACAAACTGCAACCGAAAGATCCAGCAACGCATCAGGATCCAGATGGAGTATGGAAAGGTACCGATGAGAAAGAGCGTCCGGTGGAAGTCACCTGGTGGAAACACATGCATGTCAAGCAGGCACGCTACCTGGACGTCACCGTTTTGCGGGTGGTGCGACCTCATGCGACCAACAAAGAGCGTGATCCACGCGTGAGCTGGTTTGTGTGGATTGGGGATCAAGAAGCTGATGTCACCCAGATTGCACTGGGCTATGTGCTGCGCTTTGGGCAAGAGCATGGCTATCGTTTTGACAAGCAATGCTTGTTGTGGGAACAACCACGTTTGCGGACCCCAGAACAGTTTGAGCGATGGAGCCATATTGTGGCGATCGCGCACAATCATCTGGTCTTGGCTCGTGACGTGGTTGAAGCAGAACGGCGACCATGGGAAAGCAAACAGCGCAAGCCAACCCCCCAACAGGTGCGGCGCGGGATGCACAAATTGTTGGCACGTTTGGGCACTCCTGCCCGGCCACCACAACCACGCGGAAAATCGAAAGGCCGGATGAAAGGAGCAAAAGTTGGCAAAGCACCACGTTTTCCCATCATTCGCAAAAAGCCAAAGTTGCCTCAAATTGTACCATCCTGATGGCAGAGATGACGCATTGATTCATCGTCTTTCTTTGAACGGAACTTCTCATGGAGTTCTGGTAGAACTTTTTAGTCTAAACGTCAATAAATAAAATATCTGTATATATTCCGCTGAGATAGAAGACAATTAATAAGTAAATAGTAATACCTTACTTAAAATCAGTCTTCTATTCCGTCGATATACTGGAGTCCTGTTAGTACTTCCCAGCAATAATACTATTGGCATTTAACCGAATAGCACATCTCTGTAGGAAAGCTCATAAGGGGGGTTTGGGAATTTGAAGATTTCATGGTTTGCAAAATTTAAAGGAAGTAATCAAAAAGCAGGTAAGACCAGAACATTACTCATTTCGCTAGCAACCATTATCGTGATTACTGCATCAATTTTAATCTATACACAAAAAACACATTCGCAGGCGAAACAAACCAGCGCCCCGGTTGCGAGCGCGACGCCAAAAATCCCAGGAATTGGAGTACAGATCCAGCGGCATTCAATCACCCCAACGGCAGCAGCCAGGCCAAAAGCAACGGCCCTCCCAACAAATCAGGCAGGACAACTCACAACGATTCAACCAACTTCCCCCGGCGTGCCTTCACTGGATGGACTGGACCAGGTTACGGATCAGGCCTTTGGCAACGAGGGAGTATATGTCCCCAATAGCTGGGGACCACATAAATTACGCATCATTCGCACAACCTCCGGTGATCTTTTTACCGTCTTCATCTCCGAAGGAAAGAATGATCAAAATCGTACCTGGCATTTGATGCACAAAAGTCCCAATGGCTCTGGTTGGAACGAACTTCAACAGGGAAATGCAGGCAGCGAGCCAATCAATATTATTCGGGGTCCTCATGATGAAATTCATCTTTTCACATGGCCAGGCACCCATCAAGAGGCCCATCATCTGGTCTCCACAAATCTAGGCAAAACCTTTAGCGATGAAATCCTCAATGGTCAGTGGGCAGACGATCAGGGGTATAGTGGAGCCTCTATTAATCAAAAAGGCGATATCGTCTTCTTCCAGACCGGCAATGACGTGCCAGGTATCTTTTATTGGACCTACTACTCCCCTATCACCAATAGCTGGACATTCCATACCAGTCAGATGGATTATCGCCATACCTATGCCTACTTTTTTCCTGGTTACAATAATGATCTAACCATGGTCGCGATGCGTGATGTCCTGCGCCCACGCTTGAACTATCCAGATGCGTCTGACTTTAATTACATTTTTAATGAGATCAGATACTTTTATATCGGCAATGTCAATAATCCTGTCATGCAGCAACTTTCACTCACACAGGTTCAGCCGCAAAACAACAATGATTTCGATGTGACGTATTTAACCGATGCCTATATGGATACCCAGGGTCGCACACATATCATCTATAGTAATCAGTATGATGGTGTACATCATGTGATTGTGGATCATGGCAGCATCACAAAAAACGTCATTCTGAATGTTACCGCTCCGAATAAAGTCAGGATCATCCAGGATGCAGCAGGACATTTTTATCTGATTTCGATGGATGATCAGGGTCAGAACATCAATATCTATCCAGGTAGCGCGCAGGATACAGATGGTACACAGCTCAATGCCCCTATCCAGTTAAATATATCCAGATTTCCAGGGTGTACAGATGATGATTTCTGTCACTCACCTACGTTTAATGTGCCGCGCGGAGGAAATCCACTCAGCAATTATCTGGATGGCGTCTATGGCAACCATGGCAATGAATATCATTTCCGCATCAACTTACGTAGCAATGGTTAACTACATAAGTTATGAGTCATCCCGAATTTTTGAGGAACATTTCTAGCCGGAAAGAAAGAGAGAAAACCGGAAAAGTAAGAACTAGGCAAAGAGGGGTCTCCTGAGTTAAACTGTTAAAAATTCAACTGACAGCAAAAAACCAGGAGGCCCCCAACTCATGCCATTTCAGTATGACATACTTCAACCCGAGGAACAAGATGCGCAGAGAGCATCACAGGAATTAGCTCAATTGCTTGAAGAATTTCTTATGCCACTTTTGATTGTGCTTGATAGGCTGATAGATAAGAGGTTAGTGCGAACGTTAGTACAGGTATGCGTTGCAATTATTCGTTTCAGAAATAACAAGCAGGGACTACTTTTGAGTGAATTAGGTTCCTACCTCGATGGATATGCGCAGCAATCAAAAACAGCGACTGCTGGAACGAAGAGAGTGGGAAACCTGCTTCGCTCCATAAAATGGAATTTTTTGCAGATAGATCACTATTTACTAGAAGAAGCTGATAAAGAGGTGACACGTATGAGAGAACAAGGGAAAAGGATTATTTGCCCTTGGGATGAGAGTGTCATAGAAAAAGCGGAAAGCGAGAAATTAGAAGGAATCTGTCCAGTAACTTCTAGTAAAGCGAAAAGATTGCAGCGCTCAAAAAAAGGTATGGTCTTTAATTTTCCGCCGAAGAAAGCGATTACAGTGGCAGGAATGCAGTGGACAGCAGCATTGATCATAGGAATGGAAGGAAGGGTAAAAGTAGCGGTGATGAGCTGGTGGACCACCAGAGGTGATGATGCGACAAAGTTAAGAGAACAACAAGAAAAGTTATTGAGAAAAGTTGTTCGGAAATGGGGGGATCAGCTCCTTCACATATTTGATCGTGGAGCAGCATCAGGTCCTTGGATACAAGTGTTACAGAAATTACGTGTGCGTTTTGTGATTCGCTGGAAAAAAGGACATATATTTTTCAATGAGAAAGGGGAAAAGAAAAAATTATGGCAGATTGGATTGCATAAAAAGTATTTATCTCATAAAGAAATACGTGATAACCATACTGGAGAAAAGATGCCTTGTGATATTTGGTGGGCACCGATCTGGCATGAGCAATACACGTATCAACTTTATCTCGTAAAAGTTCGCGTGAATAAGAAAGTCTGGTATCTGGTAACTAATGAGCGTATTCGAACTGCAGAGCAGGCTTGGGAGATTGTTTTTGCTTATCGGAGACGTTGGCAAATAGAACTCGTATTCCGCTATGGAAAGAGTGAGCTGGCGATGGAGAGTCCGCGCTTGTACGCGATGGAAAACCGACTCAAGCTGTTAGGTATTGTGACACTTGTTTATGCTTTTCTCCTCCATTTACTCACTCCTATCCACGGGGATCTTGTTGAAATGATCTTGCATCTGAAGTGCAAAAGAACCGGAAAGCGATGCAAAAAAGCTATTACACCGCTTTACCGCTTACGTTGGGCGATCAGCCGTCTGTGGGACGACTATCGTCCAAGTCTTGGCTACCTTTTGGCTCCCAATATCCAGACATTACAGTCTTTGGCAGATAAAAGGTGTTAGAAAAACATCCCAAAAATTCGGGATGACTCATAGGTGCGCAATGCGCACCTGATGCAAAAACATAAAAACTGTGAGAGCGCCGTGTGGCGCGATACGCATGTATAGCTACCATGAGACACACGTTTAAGAGGTCAGCGCAAGCACAGGCACAAGCGCACTAACTACAAGAAGCTAGGCATCTGGGAAAAGCTGCTGTCGCGCAGACAGGACTGTCTGCATGGCTTCCAGGGCAATGTTATCCGCCTCAGAGGTAATCCAATCTTCGAGCTGAGGCGCTGTTTTACAGCTTTTGCAAGGATACATTGCACCATCGGGTTTGACACGATAACTGAAACCAGGAACCGGAGCAGGCAGGAACAGGCGCTGCGTCGCGACCTGGACAAGATCGTGCTCCAGACCAGCCCAGCGATTATTAAAGACCAGGTTCGCCAGGTGGGTCGCAATCAATACATGTAACTGGCGCGTCTCCTTGATACTTGTATCCAGATGGCCGGTCTTGTAGCCCTGATATGGACCCAGGTACAGCTTAAAGTGAAATCCACCATTTGTGGTATCCCTGAGAGGAGAGGTCTGTAGATTATCCAGCATCTCTTTCGCTAATGAGAGATAGGCTTGATTATGCGTGTAAACGCCAGTGCGCACCAGGGCCTCAATCTCTTGCCCGGTCTCACCCATACGAGCCTGCGTATCTAATAACTTATTATTACCAAAGCGCGGATCGCTGAGGATATAAATGCGTCCAAACAGATGATATTGTTTATTATATGCTTGCTTGATCACCACATCAGCGCCTCGCTTACCGGCGTCCACCCACTCAGGATGGTGAAAACGCGTTCCAGCATCAACCAGCGCCAGACTGGTCTCTAAAGCATGATCGACTCGATAGCCATCCTGCAATCTAAACTTATCGCTCCCCGCAGAACTGTCCACGCCTCCGTGAGGTAAACCAAGCTTAGGATCAAGCAGCTTATATTCAGCGGTCGCCCACCCCAGCAGGGTCTGGCTCCAATACGCAGTATCATGGCTGAAATCCCGCATCCGCAGCAGCGTAAAGTAGATCCACCCTTTATTCTGCACGGTATGGCCCCACTCTTGTTGGGTCGTCGGCAAGAGGCGTTGTATATATGCATCCATGCTCGTATCACCAGGATGACGATCTTTATACCAGTAAAGATTTTCTAGCAGTCGTAGGTCATTCAAACTATCTTTGCGCGTAGAATGACCCCGCTGATCACAATGATTTGGACCACAATTAACCTGGTTTACATCGCTCTTACGCCAGTTAATCAGGGTCGTATGATATTGCTCATCCCAGCTATGGGCACTCATATCATTCAGTACCTGTGAAACAAGCTCATTCAAGTCATTCGTGCGCTTCCCGGGTGCTGGTCCAGTTGCAGGCACTGATTTCTGCACATCGGACTTCACAGGCTTGCCTTCATTAGGATTAAAAGGAGCTCGGGTAAACACCGTAAACATTAATGAGAGTAGAACTATAATTGGAAGAATATAAAAAGCAATTGTTGTCGCTCGCCGAGCTTTTACAGAGTTTCGATAACGCCGCCACAGAGAGAGCTCAGGTTCCTTTTGTGGTGGTCGCGCCTGCAATTGATTCATTTATGTATCCCTTCTTAGAGCGCATCCTGCAATAGAATAGAGAAAAATGCTAAAAAATTCCTTGAGAAATACAGTCAATCTAGAAAAACATAATCGTCAAAAATCTCAAAAGTAAAAGGAAGAAGTAAAAAAGAAAAAAGTTCGTGATACTGCCATGCAATTTTATGAGACACGTGTTACAATAAAAATGAATAAAGATAGGTTTGCCCATTTCCAACTACATGGGCCGCCATCTAGCAATATCCTGTTCAAATACACGAACAAGATAGAAGTTTCCCAATAAAAGCGCTACGTATGTCAACCCAATTGCTAGAAAGAGGCATTTTATGACAGCAAATATACGTGTTACTATCTGGAATGAATATCGCCACGAGCGACGTTCAGAAGAAGTAGCCAAAATATATCCAGAAGGTATTCATGGAACCCTGGCCAAAGCCTTAAGTGAAAAGGGCTTCACAGTACGTACAGCTACCCTCGATGAGCCAGAACACGGCTTGACCGAAGAAGTGCTGGAAAACACAGATGTCATGATCTGGTGGGGGCATATGGCCCATGGGGAAGTAAAAGACGAGATCGTCAACAAAGTCCATCAGCGTGTGCTGGATGGTATGGGTCTGGTCGTCTTACATTCAGGACACTTTTCCAAGATCTTCAAGAAATTGCTCGGTACAGATTGTGATCTCAAATGGCGTGAGAGCAATGATAAAGAGCGCATCTGGGTGGTTGCTCCAAACCATCCGATCACCGAAGGCATCGGCGACTACATTGAGCTCGAACGTGAGGAAATGTATGGCGAGCCGTTTGGTATTCCTGAGCCAGAAACCCTGGTCTTTGTCAGCTGGTTCACCGGTGGTGAAGTCTTCCGCAGCGGCTGCTGCTACACCCGTGGACAGGGTAAAATCTTTTATTTCCGTCCCGGGCATGAAACGCTACCAACCTACCACAATCGCGAGATTCAGCAAGTTATTGGCAACGCCGTAAACTGGGCCAATCCTACCGCTACCCGCAAGCTCATCCGTGGTAACACCCCTTCCCTGGAAAAATAACGGGTAGAGATGCAGCGTGTCAGTGCTGCATCTCTCTTCAAATAATATATGTATTTATAGGTAGGAACGTTGTATTACCAGTGTTCCTACCTATAAATACATATATTACCTTTTTTATGAGTTCCCCGGACAAAGAAAAGAGAAACAGGATGTCTGAACAGAATCATCAATTTGCGGAAAACCGCTACGATACGATGCAATACCGTCGCACTGGCCGCTCAGGCCTCATGCTACCAGCGATCTCGCTGGGCGCCTGGGAAACATTTGGCGGCTATCGTGGCGAGGAAATCGCGCGTGAATGCCTCTACCGCGCCTTTGACCTGGGTATCACCCATTTTGATCTCGCGAATAATTATGGCCGCCCTCCTGGCAATGCTGAGACCGTAGTGGGTAAAGTCCTCAAGACAATGCCACGCGACGAATTAATTATTTCCAGTAAAGCTGGCTACCGTATGTGGCCTGGACCTTATGGTGAGTGGCTGTCAAAGAAATATATCGTGGCCAGTCTGGATCAATCACTGAAACGCCTGGGATTAGAATATGTCGATATTTTCTATGCCCATCGTCCGGATCCAAATACACCATTAGAAGAAACCATGGCTGCACTTGATCTGGTGGTGCGCCAGGGCAAAGCTCTGTATGTCGGCGTGAGTAATTTTCCTGGCGATGACTTAGAACAAGCCGTTCAGGTCACTAAACAAATGGGACTGACACCCATTACCATCCACCAACCACGCTATAACCTGCTGGATCGCGGTAGAGAGCATAATCTCTTTGACCATACGGTACGCAACGGCATCGGCGTCATCACCTTCAGTCCCCTGGCCCAGGGTCTCTTAAGCGATAAATACCTTGGCCAGGATATTCCCGAGGACTCACGCGCCGCAGCCTGGTGGGGAAATAAAGCCAACGAGGAAGTGGTACAGGGTGAACAACTGAGCAAGATTCGACGCCTGAACAAGATCGCGCAGGAACGTGGTCAAACCCTGGCTCAGATGGCACTGGCCTGGAATCTACGCCTGCCAGCCGTCACCAGTGTTTTGATTGGAGCGTCAAAAGTAGCGCAAATCGAAGAAAATGTGGCCGCCCTGAATAATCTGGAATTCAGCGAGGAAGAACTCAAAGCTATCGATGAAATCGTGCCGCGCACATTCTAAGCACATTAAAAAAATTTGCCAGTCAAAAAGAGGAAGCTGCAACACATTGTAGCTTCCTCTTTTTAAAGTAGAGATAAAAAATGAGTAGTTCTGGCAGTCTATCGTATCAAGCTATAAATCAAAGCCAAAAGAGGCCGCACCCATTAAACCAACTTTGCCATTTAAAATAATAGAGACCGGCACATCTTTGAGCATTTCAGAAAAGCGTCCCTTGCTGGTAAAGGCACGCATAAACTCCGGATCCTCCAAAAATGTTTGGATGCGTGGCGGTAAACCACCTCCCAGATATACTCCCCCGGTCGCCAGCGACTTTAGCACCATATTTCCCGTCTCAGCACCCAGAATCGATGCAAAAGCTTTGATCGTCGCCACACAAATAGCCTCGGGCTCTTGAAAATCAGAAGTATCATCAGAAGATTTTCCATTAGCACCTTGCACAATGAGTGGAGTTACATCTTTTACCTGTGACATTTTATCCGCCAACCACTTTGGCTCATCAAACATGCCAGATGCTTTCACATATGCATAAATATTAGGCAGACCAATCCCCGAACATACATGTTCATAACTCACATGCGACATATGTTCAAGCAGATAGACCAGCATGCCAATCTCAAAAGCATTCGTAGGAGCAAAATCAACATGTCCACCTTCGGAGGGATGCACCCGATAGTGCGCACCATCCCAGGCCAGCGTTGCCTCGCCCAGACCAGTGCCAGGCGCAACGACAGCCAGAGTTCCATGGGAGACAGGCTTACCAGCATTCAATATATGCAGATCTGCTGAATGAAGCAGAGGAATAGCCGTAGCCATTGCCGCCAGATCATTTAATAAGGTCACCGAAGGAATATTCAGCGTCTGCTCTAGCTGTTTCTCCTCCATATGCCATGGTAGATTGGTAATTTTGGCCTTACCCGCTACCACTGGGCCCGCGACACCAAAGACAGCCCTGTCAATCTTGATATCAGGCAGATCTACCTGCTTGATAAAATCATGGACTAACGCAGCCAATGTAGCATACTGGGCACTCGGCAACTTTGCTTCGCGCAGCGGTGTGCGGATATCTTCCTTCGAGGCATATAAAGCCAGATTCGTTTTGGTTCCCCCAATGTCACCAGCCAGTAACATGATTAAGCTCAACCTTTCGATAAATACTGTGTAATCAGGACACTTTATTTGAATAGTCGGCGACAAAATAGCGATCTTGCCGCATATAACTTCAAAGCACGACAAAACATCGACGTAAACCCATATTCAGTCGTCTGATGTGCAGTAAGACAACAGATCATAGTCAAATTGGCATCTGTTGAACCCCGGAACAGGCCGGGTAAGCAATCGTTCAACATATCAACCAAATAATACCACACTCTACCCATGGGGATTTATGAGATAGGTACCAGAGGAGTACTCTAATCGAAGATGTCGCTCTTACTATACACAAGGTAGCTTAATGCCAGCAAGACCACACAATATGCGATGGTTAAGCCGATTTGCAAGGGAAGTTGGCCCAGAGAGGTGAGAGGCTGGCCTGCAATCATGGCCGTGGTATAACTATTCAGCGTATTCGAGACCACACCCGGGAGATTACTGATAAAAGCTACGATAATATTGCCCATCGTCGCACTCAATCCCCCGATCAGACTAAAAAGGATGGTTGTCGCCAGGAATTCGATAAAAACATAGCCAATCGAGAAACCAATACCAGCCAGCACTGACCGACCAATCGTAGCGGCCAGGACGGCAATCAGCATATAGATATAGTAGCGCATAGATTGTGTAATCCAGGTTAGCAATACTCCCAACCAGCCCTGCATCGGCAAAAATGTTGGCGCGACTCCAAACAATGGCCCGATGAGTATACCCAGTACGATTGAGAGCAACATAACGCCCCCAACGAACAGCAGGACGATCACAGCCAGAGCAACCACCTGAGCAGTAAACACTTGCCCACGACTCAATCCATGTGTCAGCATTTGCCGATGCAATCCATAGCCATAATCGCCTCCTATCAGCGCACCAGCGACGATACACAAAAAGATAGGAGCAAGCAGGCCAAGATATCCCAGGGAAAACTGTAAAGAGCCGGGGAAACCTATCGCCATAATTGGGTCAGTTCCAATGGTGGGTTGTTTACTATTCCCAAGCAGCAGATGAGACACAATCGTCAGGAGCAACAGCAATGCGTAGCCCCCAAGAAAGATACCCAGCAAAATGCGCGTCATGAGTCGCCGCCACAGATTATACAGGTTCCATACGACCAGACGCCACATCTGGTGCAGCCAGCCGTGGGTATACAGCTCAGAGGTTGCTCTATCAAGCATAGGAGCCGAAATATGTTGTGACATGAAACTTGCCCTCCCACTGTAAAGAAATATACTGGCACACTTACGCAGGTAACCTCAACCCACAATCCATACAGACAAATTCAGTGTACCTCAAGAGAGAGTAATCTGTCATCGCCCAAAAATAGCATTCCTCTATATCGACTTAACACGTACAACTCCTCCAAAAGGACGACCGGACGGATAAATTGCCGCAAAAAAGCCTTGACAAAGCACTAAAGATAGGGTAATATTGTCTCTGTTGAAACAAACCATCTGCATGTGCAGGTGAGCTGGTGACTGTAGCGAAGAGGGTACACCCGTTCCCATCCCGAACACGGAAGTTAAGCTCTTCATCCCCGATGATACTACGTGGGCAACTGCGTGGGAAAATAGGAAGTCGCCGTCTCACCTGCCCACACAGGTGGTTTTTTTGATGGGCAGATTGTGTATGGTGCAGAGAAATACACACCATAACACCTACGCCAGGATGGACAAACTGGCCGGATAAGTCTCTTAAATAGAGAGTTTGTAAAAAAACTCAGGCTAAAAGTTCGGCAATAGTATCCAATACAGTAATCACATCAAATGGCTTCCCCAGATGAGTTGTGCAACCCACCGCATAGGCACGCTCCTGATCAGATTGTGAAACGTGCGCGGTTACAGCCACAATTGGAGTCTCATGAAATGTGACAAGTTTGCGTAAATACGAAACCGCCTCCCAACCACTCATACCAGGCAGAGACATATCCATCAAGATCAAATCTGGTTGAATTGTTGTAGCCTGCTCAATGGCTTGAGGACCATTTTCGGCAAAAAATAAAGTGTAGGCATCTTCTTCTTCAAGAATCTGTTGCAGCAATTCACGCATATCTTCACTATCATCAACTACTAAAATACGCTTTTTGTCTTGTTGAGATATAGCTTCATTCATAGTTCATTATTCCTTCATGATATACGTTACTGGATTATGTGAGATGTTGCTCATCTTCGATTTGCTGAACCGGAGGTGGTATAACAGTAGTTTGCTCAACAACAGATTTTATATGGTCCCCTAAAAATTTGCTGTCATCTGCATGAACCAGCATCATTAACATATCTGGCCGCACTTTCTCAATCACATGCAGTATATCTTGTCCATCAGATGACTTTTGTATGACATAGCCAGTCTTATCTTTTAATTTTTCAACCAACTGATGAATGTCTGGTTCGGTATGCACCAGCAGAATCGGCTTCATAGCGCCAAAATCATCCTGCTGGACTGAAGAGTCTACATTGATCGTCTGTGGTGCCGGATCTTCGCCAGATATCGGTGTATTGGCTTCTTCAACCACAACTGCATATTCCCGATTGGTGAGTTGCTGAAGTACATCAATCAAGGCATCCCTTTCAACAGGTTTGACCAGATATTCATCTGCGCCCAGCACATACCCTGCTGAGCGATCTTCCAGCACCGTCAACAAAATAACCGGAATAGAAGCCGTGACAGGATTTGATTTTAGCTGATGCAGAATCTGCCATCCATTAACTTTAGGCATCATAATATCCAGTGTAATCGCCTTTGGACGCAGTTTCTGAATTACTTTGACAGCCCGGGTTGAGTCCTGTACACCGACGACACGATAAGGGGTCTGTTCTAAGGAGGCCGCAATAAGTTGCAGCACATCAGGATTATCATCCACAGCTACCACCAGATACTCATCCTCATCCGGCAAATCTACATTATCCTCTTCACCTAAAGTAGCTGTATTGGCTGCCCGCGCTACTTCATTCGCTACTTCAGAAAGCGAGCTGATTGCCTGACCGCGTAGTGTGTTCAGTCGCACTTCCTGCACAAAGCGCTGATCCCTTAAATGCACCGGCAAAAAGACGGTAAAAGTAGATCCAACCCCCTCTTTACTACGAATCTCAACTTTTCCACCCAGAAGCGTCGTCAATTCACGTACAATCGAAAGACCCAGGCCAGTTCCACCATAGACACGACTATTAGTATTATCGACTTGATAAAACGCATCAAAAATGTGCTCTTGCTTTTCGGCACTGATACCGATACCCGTATCGACTACTGAAATAGCAATTTGCTCAAGTGCAGCATTATGCTCATTGATCAGAGGCTGGCGGACTGCAGTAACAGAGACGGAGCCTGTTTCTGTAAATTTCAAAGCATTAGAGACCAGGTTCAACAAAATCTGCCGTACTTTACGCGGGTCCGTCTCAATCGAAGTGATACCATCCTGAATGGAAACGGTCAGATCCAACTTACGATCTACCGCAATCGAGCGAGTCTCATCCACCACCGAGGTAATTAACTCGGGTAGATCCACCTCGATGGCAGTGACATCCATGCGTCCCGCCTCAATTTTAGCCAGATCGAGCACATCATTGATTAAAATCAGCAAGTGCTGGGCGTTCTTCAAGATCCGATCAACATTCTCATTCTGGCGCAGTGATAACGGAGATTTTTTAGTGGAGCGCATAATCATCTGACTGAAACCAATGATGGAAGCCAGCGGTGTGCGCAATTCATGGGACATAGTGGACAAAAACTGGCTCCGCACACGATTAGCTTCTTCCAATGCAGCATTCAAGACCGTTAATTCATCTCTTTGCTGGCGTAAAGCATGATTACTTAATTCTTGCTGATGCGCATAATCAGCCAGCGTATGGGCCTGTTGCTGAGTATGTTCATAGGTCTGCGTATTGCGAATGGCCGCAGCCAGATTACTAACCACAACCTGTATCACATTCCGCGCTCGTTCATTCATAGCAAACACAGAGCCAACCACCAACACGCCCAATAGTTCATTTCCCTGGATAAGCGGTAAATGGTACAACGTAGAAGGGATCACCTCACCCAGCACCGTTTTCACCGAAAAAATACTTGTGCCCTGCTGCTGGCGGCTTAATAACATCGGTTCGCGGTTTTGGGCGACCTGACCAACCAGACCTTCACCCATAGCAAAAGAAGACTGCCTGCTCGTTGCTGGTAAACCACGCGAGCTAAACAACGTCAGTTGCTGCTGGTCTTCGTCACAAAGATACAGGGCCGCAACCTGGATATCAAGCAAGCTCAGCATACGTTGAAAAAAATGCTGCATCAGTTCCGACAGGTCCAGACTCTCAGTCAATACAATATTCAACTGCATAACCTGCTCTAAAATATCGCGATCCTTGAGCGCAAGCTGCTGTTCTTGCAACTCCTCGGCCATTTTATTAAACGTGTGGCCGACTTCATTCAGTTCGCTATCTTTGCTATCTTTCACGCGCGTTGTGAAATCCCCATTACCAAAGGCCGTTGTAGCCTCTTTCAGATTAGCTAATTGTGCACGCCAGACGAGCATAAACGACCTGAAGGAAGACCATAAAAATATAATAACAGCCAGGATGAGGAGAAATAAGGTTCCTAGAAAAAATCCACTCCAAAGATTATCTCGATTCTGCAAAGCCGTCAGGTCAGTATCACTACTACTTTGTAACGATGTAACAGCTTTGCGGATTTCATCAAAAAGGGCCTTCCCCTGAGCATTTTTGTCTTTCGAGCGAGCTGCGGCTAAATTTCCTTCTTTAACATTTAATAGTTGGGGATTAGCATATAATAACGTCCAGGCGGTAGATCGCTCCTGGGCATGCAATAAAGCGTTTGCGGTATTATCAAAATCAATTGATGAGGTAATATTTTTGAGGTTTTGCAGGTAATTTGCATAATTTTTCTGGCCATTATAAAAAGGTTCCAGGAAAACTGGATTACCGGTAGCAATATAGCCACGCAGCCCCGTCTCCTGATCAACCATAGATTGTAATAGCCCATTCACATTGTCATGTAAAGCAACCTTCTGTTCACCCAGCGCCTGTTGGTGAGAAGAAACATAGATACCTGCCCCGGAACTCAGCAACAAAAAAATTAAAAAAAGCAGCAGAGACAGAAAAAGTTGTCGTTGAAGCTGTGTAATTAAGCTACGCTGTGCGCCTGGACTGGCTTTGAGCCACAGGATATCACTCATATGTCTACTCTTTATATCAGAACGAGAGCCTCATTACAAACTCTCATAGAATTTGGCATTGTCTGAATGGAAATTGTCAAAAAATCACCAGTGATGAGCATATGTACTGATTTTGCCTTATCATACCTCATTATCAAAGGAATTTAAAGTAGGCCCGGAAGAAAAGTCACGAATGCGAGCGAAAAGCCATCGTGAACACTGCCCACTGGCGGCCAGAGCAACCACTACAGCTCAACAATTACGGGCGGATTAATTACACGGAAATAATACATCCTGCTCACACAATTGAATGGCAAACACAATAATGCCTGATGTTGTCTTGTTGGTCCTATGTTATAATAGGCTGAAACAAACTATGACGAACAACTATCATTTATTGACAAGACACCTACACTACCATCAGATTCAGGTGAGCCAGATCTAAGCACTGCAACATTCTTTTTCCCTGCCCGATCAGGTTTTCACATACATCAGAGATCGTAACTATAGGCAAAACACCAACGTTTTCATTACAATGCCACCCATCCATGGATAGAAGAAAACAGAACGATAAAAGCCAGACAAACGTCATAAACCAGCTAGAGCAGCTAATAGCGAGGTAGGATTTGGGAAAGGATCGATCAGCGCTTACGCCCGAAAAAAAAGTGCTCACACCGCATCCCGACAAACACAAAGGTATGAACATATCGGCACCCCAACAAAATCAGCTACAAGTTTATGCTGAACTTTTCGCCATGTCTCACGATGCAATCATTATTTGTGATTCCATGTACACTATTTTATCATGGAACAATAAAGCTGAAACTATCTATGGCTGGACGCAAGAAGAGAGTAAGGGACAAAACTACTGCGAGCTTCTCAAGACACACACACTGTTAGCCAGTCAGGATATCTGTACGGCCCTGCAAGATACTGATTATTGGCAGGGAGAAGTAGTTCAAATCAGCAAAAATGGCCCCCCCCTGGTTATGAAGAGCAGCCAGAAAATTCTGCATAATGCGGAAGGCAAGCCAACCACTATTTTGATCGTTAATCAGGATATTACAGAACAAAAGCAAACAGAACAAAAGTTACGTGAACAGCTCTCATTGGCCGCGAAAGCCAATGAGATCGGCCTCTGGTCCTGGGATATCATCAACAATAACTCGCTCATTAATAATCCAATACAGGCGAAGCTTGGAAATCTTCCCCTCGGTTCTACTCTCAATTATCGGCAGTTTTTGCACATACTGCGCCCGGAAGATCGTGCTGCGGCCCGTAAAGCTATTCGACATGCCATTGAAACGGGAAAAGAATATAGCGCTGAATATCAAATCTTTGATACCGAGAATGTCGAACATTGGGTTAGCCTGCAGGGGCGCGTGCTCTACGATGGACAGGGAAAGCCTACCAATATGGTGGGCATCGCTTCCGATATTACAGACCGACGGCAGAAAGAGACCCGGTTATACTCCTCTAACCAGCATCTGAATCTCGTATTGGAGAGCATTCGCGATGCTTTTTTCCATGTTGATAATCACTGGAACTTTACCTATATAAACCAGCAAGCAGAAAAAATTATTCAGCAATCCAGCGCCAGTCTGCTGGGAAAAAATATCTGGGAAAAGCTGTTTTCCCTTAAAGGTACTATCTTCGAAGAAAAGGCACGAGAAGCCATGCAAACACAAACCAACCAGCACTTCGAAGCCTTTTTAGAACCTTTACAACTCTGGTTTGATGTCCACCTGTATCCAACCCCAGAAGGTCTGGCAGCCTACTACTATGATGTCACGGCTTATAAAAATACTGAAATGGCCTTACATGCCAGCGAAGAAAGATTTAAGCGTTTAATCGACGCAAATCTGATAGGCTTCACCCTGGCTAATCTGGATGGAGCTATTTTCGAAGCCAACGACAAATTGCTGATGATGCTCGACTACACCCGCGAAGAGATGGAAAGCGGAAAATTAAACTGGCGTGACCTCACTCCTACAGAGTATCAAAATGTTGACGAACAGGCGGTAAAAGATCTGCAAGATACAGGACTCTTTATGCCTGTAGAAAAAGAATATTACAATAAACAGGGTAAGCGCATTCCTGTACTTATGGCAGGAGTGACTATAGATGGGAACCGCTCTCTTTGTGCCGCAATCATAGTTGATTTAACACCACAAAAAGAACTGGAAAAGCAAAAAGAGACCTTCATGAGTATTGTTGGACATGAGCTACGGACACCGCTGACAGCTATCAATGGGAGCATTCAGCTCGCACAACGACGCATACAACGCTTTCTGCAAGAGCGACCCGAAGAGCTACCTGCCGATGTACAAATCATGATTGCCAAGTTGCAAAAGTTACTGGAACAATCCTTGCGCCAGACACGCGTACAGAACCGTTTAATTAATGATATGCTTGATGCTTCACGATTGGCAATTGACAAATTAGAACTGGCACTACAACCGGATAACCTTGTCCATCTGGTTGAGGAGACCGTCGCCGACCTGCGCTATACCGAAGGCAACCATCCTATCTATCTGGTGCTGCCAGAAAAAAGATATATCCCCGTACGAGCAGACGCTGATCGCATTGGCCAGGTAGTTGCCAACTATATCAGTAACGCCCTGAAATATTCTAATCCCGAAGATCCCGTCACGGTAGAGGTTACATATACTGACACAGAAGCACGCGTCTGGGTCCATGATCGTGGCCAGGGCCTCTCCGAGGAAGTACAAAAGCATATCTGGGACCGCTATTATCGCTCCAGCAAAACAAAGGATAAAAAAGGTACTGGCGTTAATCTAGGCCTGGGTCTCTATATCTGCCAGATACTGATCAAGCGCCACCATGGCGAGGTGGGTGTGATCAGTAAAGAAGGTCAGGGCTCATCTTTCTGGTTTTCTTTACCTATCGATCAGACACAAAACATCCACACGAACAATCAGGAAGCACAACATGCTTGAACCTGTTTATGATTGTCCTTCTCCATAACATGTAATCAAGAGGATTGTTAACGTCTCATTGCTCTTATCAGTTTATCCCGGTCATCGCGAGGAAACGTGCTCGCTGGCTTACATCCGTGCGGATGCGATCATGTGCATCCGCACGGAACCGGGATAAACTGATAAGAGCATTATCCAGGGCATTAAGCAACGAAAAAAAGACAGGCTCACCCACTGCTAGCAACACGGCCCAAATGTGAAACAATAGGAAGAACGTAAACAGTCAGCGGAACAACCAAGCGAGAAATGGTCGTTTGGTCGCCCGAGGCCAACCCCGATACCGATACCAGTTCCACCATAAATTGTCGCCAGGTCAGCATCAATCAGTTCCATCTCGCCCGCCGGATTCACAGGAAGCTGAGCCAGATCAGCCGGCCCCAGGCTACGGCGATATGCTTCGTCAGTCCAGGCGCGCACAATATCTACAGACATGGGAAAATCCTTTCTTAATGGAAATGGTTCTACCCATCCCCAACGCTACACTATCAGGGCTTAAAACAGACGGTTAAAAGCCTTTAGCATCCAAACACATGAGAGATTAAAAATGTGTCATCTCCTGACGATAGTCCTATCCAGCCACCGCTCGGATAACAGGAGGAGCCAGAAGCAGGAGATTAGGAAATTTTTGCGGTTGCGCCAGACGCAAAAGCTCATAACCAATTCCCGCCAGCCCCAGCATCATCCCAGGAGTTTCGACACCGAGAGGAAGCCCCGTGACCCAACCTGTGCGCTCACCACATTCCAGTAGCATGGCCGTAAGTTGAGCCAGGGGTTCCAAATATTGAGTCATACCCAGTTGTTGTGTAGCAGTTAAAAGCAATTCCAGATTACCCAGGTCCCCATGACAGAGTGAATGATTCGAACCAAATCCTTTCGCCAGAGTTGTGTGTAAGGCAATATCCACTTCCTGCTGTATTAACGCATCCTCTTCATACTTTAATAGTTCCATCCGACTCAATCCCAGGCCCGCAGCCCCATGGCACCAGGCGACGATAAAATCGCTCTCGCCTGCATTGGCCAGTTGAGCAAAATCTCTGCTTAACGGAACCGCACGCAGATCCGGCCAGTTTTTTTGGGTGGGTGAAAACAGCTGACGCTCAAAAGAAAGGAGCGCAAACGAGGCAGTGCGGAAACGCTCCTGCTGACAGACAGCCGATAGTTTCACCAGGCTGAGCGCTATCCCGGCTGCTCCATGAGCAAAGCCCGTTAAGAGCCCTTTCTGGCGGAGTTGCTCCGGTTCGATGGTAGGAGAAAGCAGTCCAAGCTCCTGGAGAAGATGATCACCACAGCGGATCGCATTCGCCAGTATACGTGGCGTCGGAGTAACTGCATAGAGACTCAAAAGAGCCAGCAGGCAGCCAGATGAACCATGCATGATATCAAGCTGCCGATCCTGTTCAATCAAAGGCTCGATCCGCTCAATAATACGCTCAATGGCCTCCAACAACCAGGATTCACGCCATAACATATACAGATGAGAAAATGCATAGAGCAAAGATCCCCAACCAGCAAAGGCCCCGATATACTCGCCAGTCACGGCAAGCATGGCAGGACCAGTTAATTGGTGATAAAAACCAAGTGCAATCGACCGGGCCAGTTCGGTATATTCATTTTGTCCCGTATTTTCGCCCAGGTAAGCCAGAAAAAAAGCAATACCCGATAAGCCGTTGTACAAATCATTGCCACTACCACTGATTTGCCAGGCTTGATAGGGTCCTATAGATAGGCTCAGCCAGTTGACGCCGGTATCATCCTGGATAGCAAGGCTGGTTAAGCGTTGCCCGATTCCCCAGGCGGCCACCTGTAAGCGCTCCGGTGTACTCGGAATTGTCGTGCGTTGCAAGGGAAGTTTCGAAGGATGAAAATGGATCTCTTGCTCAGCAATCGAAGCCAGCGAAGCCTGGATAATCCACACTTGCCTGAGCAAATCCTGCTCATCCAGATGTTGCAAGCGCTGCGTGACGACATCCATACCTGCAAGCGAAAAAAAGTTAATGACACGCTCCGCCCGACTGGTATAGAGATCAAGGCTGGATACATGCGTCAGGAAAAAAGGAATATCTCCGGAAAGCAAGTCAGAGCGTTCGGCAGCAATCACACTGGTCATATATGGTAGTTGCATCGTAATAGCCCAGAGCCGATCCAGATAGCGATATAAATCCAGCGAATCCCGTAATACATCTGGATGGTAACTTTCCTGCAGTATCAAGCTATAGGCCATCGTAGGACGTAAAATCACCCGAATCTCATCACGCGCAAAACGTGGCAGCACAGTCTTCAGTAAATCCTCACGACAGGCCAGCAACGACTGATACATTGAAACAAAACCAAAGATGATATAGTGTTGATAGGCACAGAGATCCACTGCCTGACCATCCAAATGAGGGCGATTTTGATGAGCATGGAGCGTTATATAATCCCGAATGACATGCATTTGATCGGTTCCTACATGACTCCATGTCGCCACAGGAACCGGAACCACCTGTCCCCCAACGTCGCTCAGACCACTCATATCCATACCAGCCCGTTGATTATTTGACCAGAACCGATATGGTAATAACCCGACAGATAGGACAGAAGAGTGCAGTAACTCATCAATACCTGTGCTTGACTCCCCATCCTCGGTACCCTGGCGGATGCGTGGCCGAAACAGAGCCTCTAAATCGATGAGCATGGGATGCTCACCGGCAGCCACCAGATTTTCCGCATGGACATCAGTGGCAGACAATGTATACAGCAATGCCAGATAGGCTCCCTGACGCACATAAAAGCGCTCAACCTGTTCAGTGGAGGTACAATCATGGGTTTCAATGAACTCTGCCCACCCATATGTCCCTTTATCGAGAAGTTGGAGTACCCGAAAAGCTGGCAAGTTACTGCGTTTATTTAGCCAGTGCAATAGTTCCTGAAAATGGATGTCGATAGCTAAAGATCGGGGTTTATATACCAGACGCAAACCAGAGGCAAAACGCAAAAGAAAAACGCTGCGACCACCACGATGCGTATCACCGGCACCACTTAAAACCTCAGTCAATACACCAGGATCCCCACCAGGAGAGAAGAGAGCGCAAATTTCTTTCCAATCAGCACATAAGCGCTGCAAAAACTCCAGTGATGTCTCGCGCCACTGATCCATTTGAGCCATAACCTGGCGTGCCAATACTGGATATCTGGCCAGGATCGCTAGCATCACCTGTGGCTGACTACACCATTCCACGAAAAAGGCGAAGCGCTCTTCGGGCGTCTCGCCCTGGAGCAGCCCCTCTACACGCATCACATTAAGCTCAAGTGCCAGCACCTTGCTCACTTTAAATAAAAGCTGTCCCGGTAGTTGCATAAAGAGGAGCCGCATCACAGTCTGTGGATCAAAAGGAGGCTGCTTTTGCCGTTGTAACAAGTTTTGCACTTCCACATAGACACGTTTCCAGGCATTACGCAAAAGCGGACGAATTACCCGCAAGAGCAGATCTACACCTTCTGCGTCAGACATGTCGGGAAGAGGACAGGGCATATCTTTTTCTTGCATCGCAAAGGCTTGCATCAACTTATCTAGCCAGATCAAATCGCCTGAAACTCGTTGACGCATTGCCTCAATCGGCTCGGACAACAAGTAAAACAGATCCTCTTCTGTTAACTCATCCATTACCAGCCGCTCGGAAAAATATTTCCCTTGATTAAATGGAGGCAACTCCTTCCACCAGCCCAGCTTACGAGCAGCTAAATCTTCATTCAAGCGAGCAGCGGCAATTTTCTTTTTTCCATCCGCACGCCATAAAGTCCATCGCTCCGTCAATGTTAAAGCACTATACCAGGAAGCAGAAATTTCCTTCTGCATCCGATCATACGCTGTCTTATGCCCCTCATCAATCATCTACATGTCCCCTTCTTCAGGCTACTCCATTTAACATTATAGTTTTGTTATGAAATTATTCAAAGTGCATTTCCCAATAATCAATACAGGTAAGATATTTATTTAAAATATACAATCATTTTGCATGATTCCATAAATGTGTAGGAATATTATGCTAGATATACAAGAAACGCAAGTACTATGGCATAGGAAAAATAGGAGCGGTTTATACTTAACTATGGGCAACATGTTATAATGATTTTGCATCATTCAATAAGATCACAGAACAGGCACACGACAGAGATATGGAAGAGGGTGGAGGTAATTACCTCACGGGCAATGTGAAGGAGGAAGAAAGGGATGGGAGAAAAGATTTGTCCACGAGAAATGACAGCGCCAAATCAGAAACTCAAGCAAGAAAGAGAAAGACGCTATTGGACGCTTGAAGATGTCGCCCAACAGATCAATCGTCTACCAAACTTCAGTTCAGGAGAAACAGATCCACGTACTATAGCCTACTGGGAACAGGGTATACTCTTTCCCAATCCACGCTATTGTCAGGCATTATGCACCATCTTTCACATGGATGCATACTCCCTCGGGCTCATTGCGCCACCAATTAATGGACAGGGCAATGGATTTGGACAGAAAACAGATTTCTATCGCACAGTCGCCTATGATGAAGAGGTCCAGCACCAGTCTTCAGGATATATGACATGGCCTGAAGCCCCGGTTCCCAATCGAGTCAACTATCACCTGCCATATGAGGCCAGAATATCTGATCATTCACGACAGGGACCTCTACAGCCAGCGATGGATGCTTCATTTTTCTATGCTCAGGCCAGCATTGATAATACAGTATCCAGGAATATAAAAAGTGAACTCTTACCACAGGACAAAAATAACCGTCTGCACCTGTTGAAACGTGTACGACGTTTCTGGATTACTGATGTTTTAGAGCACTCACTTCATCATGCTGCGCTGATTGAGCTGGGCTTCCAAACACGGCCAGATGCCTTAATTAATCCCTGGCACCTGCTGCAAGAATATGCTCAGGCCAAACGCACGCTTCCGCCTCACACATCAATTGCCCAGGTCTATGATGAGGCCGATGGCGCATTATTAATTCTGGGCGAACCAGGTGCAGGCAAGACAACACTTTTATTGGAATTAACCCGACAGTTATTAAACCGGGCCGAGGAAGATGAACTTCATCCCATCCCGGTGGTCTTCAACCTCTCATCCTGGGCCATCAAACGCGCACCCATCAAGGATTGGCTGGTTGAGGAACTACATGATAAATATCAAGTGCCACACAAAATTGGCCAGAGTTGGGTAGAAAATGAAGGGCTATTGCTCTTACTGGATGGCCTGGATGAAGTTAACGCCATCCACCGTACAGCCTGCCTTGAGGCCATCAATACTTTTCGTCACAAATATGGACTGGTGCCAATCGCCGTTTGTAGTCGGACAGCTGAATATCATACCTTATCGCTCCAACTCAGCCTGCAGATGGCGGTCGTGATCCAACCGCTCACCTCCCAGCAAACTGAGCAGTATCTTAAGAGAGTCGGTAAACCGCTCGAAGCCCTGCGCGTCGCATTGCAACAGGATCTTTATTTACAGGAGTTAGCTACCACGCCGCTCATGTTGAGTGTACTGGCTCTGGCATATCATGGTATGCCACTGGATGAAATCCTCAAAAATAGCACCCTGGAGGCTAAACGGCAGCAGATCTTTGCCACCTATGTGCAACGGATGCTTACACGCCGGGGTACTTCCACCAGTCATCCGCCTGCACCCACGATTCAATGGTTAGCATATCTGGCCCGACAGATGAAACAACAAAACCAAAGTGTCTTTTATATTGAACATATCCAGCCAGACTGGCTTGAAGAGCCGCGCACCCAGCGCATCTACGAACGGCTGGCGATCCAATTCATTGGCATGTGCATTGGTATCTTGATCAGCCTGGTTGTCAGCTTCCTCTTTCTGGGAAGTATGCCTGTGACCACCCGTACTATTTATGCCCTGATGGGTGGACTGGTGGGAGGATTGTTAAGTGGGCGTACGCTTGAGCCGCTACCCGCTGCAAAAGCTCCACCGCAACAACGCCACTGGTATAACTGGCTAAACTGGTTGATTACCCATGGACCCACACGCAATGGCTTGAGTGTAGCCATCATCACTATACTCATTCCTGGAGGCTACACCTGGCATGCGCCCCTGAAAGGGATCGTGCTTGGTTGCACCTTTGGCATTACAAGCACTATCTTGAGTATTCTCCTGGCACCTGCCAACGGCGAAAAGAAAAGAAAGCGCACCTACAACTTACTCAAACAAGGCATTCTCATTGGCAGCCTGATTGGTTTAAGTACAGGTCTGAGCTTTGGTTTCTTAATCGGGCCAATTGTTGGTATTGGCTTTGGCTTGATTGTAGGCATAAGCTTTGGACTGATTTCATTGCTATTGCTCCTCTTCTTCTCACAAAGAAGTCCGAGCATTCAACTGACAGAGATTATTACCTGGAATCCTAAAAGCCTGCTGAAAGGTCTCTTCAGCACGCGTTACTTGAAACAAGGCCTGTTAGTGGGGGCCTTAGTGGGACTCGAAGTCGGACTGAGCAACGCGTTGATCTTCGGACCCAGCGTGGCGCTGGCGAAGAGTCTGAGTCTGGAAATGAGTAACTTACTGGCATTGGGAGGAGATATAGAGCTGATTTATCGCGCCATCGTTGGTCTGGCTTTTGGACTCAGTATCGGCTTGAGTATTGGCATGACGTATTGCTTTATCTTAGGCCTTTTAAATGGGCTTTCCAATCAGAAGCTAGAGGAACATCGTCGACTGACGCCCAACCAGGGAATTGGTCGCTCAGCGCGCAATGGCTTGATCATCGGTGTCATCTGTACCTGCGCCAGTTGGAGCATCCATATCCTGATGCTCTTCATTTTCACGCGCTCTTATTATCTCTTCAGTCGTGGGCTCGGATTAATGCTTAGTGACGAATCTGGACAGCAGTTAAATATCTTACTTGATCAAGGTTTGAATGAAGTGCTCAGTTTTGGCTTACACAATGCATTATACATTGGTCCTTCCTGCGGACTCCTGGTAGGCTTATTGATCGGTGGCTGGGCCTGCATCCAACATATAATTCTGCGCGTCCTTCTCTGGCGCAGTGGCGCCATACCCTGGAACTATGCGCAATTTCTTGATTTTGCCACTGAACGTATCCTATTACGCAAAGTCGGTGGTGGGTATATCTTTGTACATCGCTTGCTACTCGATTATTTTGCCGCCCTGATACCCGGCCAAACAGCCGAGCAGCCTGATACCATATCAGCCAAAACAAGGCAGCCATGATGGCTGCTCGCCTCTTTTCACCTTTCTTCGAGCATTGGAATGCCCTGCGTGTCCGCGTGAGGGCAAAGACTACAACAAAGAAAGAGGAGCAGTCTTCACAGCTTCAGTATGTATCGTAAAGCTTGTGACCATATCAACGGGTTCTTGCACACGGGGAAAACAAATCGTAAAGCAAGAACCCTCACCAACCACACTTTCAACAGACACAGAACCATGCATGGCTTCCGT
This sequence comes from Dictyobacter vulcani, assembly GCF_008974265.1. Taxonomy (GTDB): domain Bacteria; phylum Chloroflexota; class Ktedonobacteria; order Ktedonobacterales; family Ktedonobacteraceae; genus Dictyobacter; species Dictyobacter vulcani. The sequence continues at coordinate 152,745 of NZ_BKZW01000003.1, read as the reverse complement.
AAACTCTTTGACAATTGCCAGTCCCAGGCCGGTACCACTACCTTCTTGAGCATTGGAGGCCCGATAAAAACGATCCCAGATGCGGGCCAGTTCTTCAGGTGCAATACCTTCTCCAGTATCTTTCACCTGCACAATCACCTGCTGCTCGTTGGCCTGCGCAGTCACGGCAATAATACCACCAGGAGCAGTATGGCGAATGCCATTATGAATAAGGTTATGTAAGATCTGTTCCAGTCGATCACCATCCACCAATGCCTGCGGAAACGCAGGAATCACCGGCATGATTTCAGCCAGAACTTCAATGCGGCTTCCCCGCCAGGCAATGGGAGCAATCGTCTCTACCACACGTTGCACCAGGGTTTCCACATTGGTGGGTTCGCAACGTGTTTCTAAGCGACCTACTTCTACGCGAGCCAGCATAAATAAATCGTTGATCAAGGACTGCAAGCGAATAGTCTGCTGCTCAATAATGTGCATATCTTGCTTCAACGTGACCGGGGGCTGATCCGTTTGCCAGTTAGCCAGCGCTGATTCTAGATAGCTACGTACTGTCGCCACTGGTGTCCGCAACTCATGCGAGACACTGGCAATCAACTCCCGACGAGCATCAAGGAGCATCTCCACGTTATCCCGCTCTTCTTTCAAGGCATGCATCGTGCGTTCCAACTCTGACGCCATGGCATTAAAGTCAGCCTGCAAATGCGCAATTTCGTCCTCTCCCTCAACATGTACACGAATACTATAATCTCCGCTCCGCAACATACTGGTAGCCTGGGCCAGATGCTCGATTCGTCTCGTCACGCGGCGTGTAAAAATATAAGAAGACAAAATCGAAGGTGGCAGGACACAGGCAATGACAAAAATGGTGCACAAAAACATGGCAAAGACAAAGACCACGCTGGCATAAAATGGAGTGGCATCGGTAAATAGCATTCCAACGCCCCAGAATAATTGAAAGAGCACAAAGACTGCGCTAATAAAACCTGCCCCTATCACAACCACCATTAAATGAGAATGTGTGACTGCCCAACGCAAACGCTTGACCCGTAACCGTTCCCAGAATGCCAGCACATGCAAAATGATACGCAGCGAAAAAAAGCCAATTGTGCTCAACAAGAATGAGACAACAATAGGCAGCATGCCTGCACCATTCTCACTGAGGAGGACATCCATCGGGGGCAACAGATGAAATAGCCAGCACAGTAAAATGACACTACACACTAATTCCAATAAAAATATGCCGGCAGCTTCTATTTCGATCAGCAATTGTTGCCAGATAGTACGCTCTGGTTGGCGCAAGCGCCAGCGAAAAGCGAAAAACAATAAAGACAGAAAACCGTACACCAGATAAAATGGAGTGGTAAATCTATGCGAAAGACTTCTCGCAGTAGTAGTAGTAGTAGTAGTAAGCAATCCTTGTGGTGAAAAAATCACGATCAACACTTGCATAATCAATATTTCACATAAAGCGCGCCACATTCGTGCTCGTAGGAATATATTCCGACGCGATATTTGTCTTGCTAGCATAAATATTCCTGCTACTTTCCCTTATGAAAAATCACGAATGCCGACGATTGGTGACGGCTGTCTCCGATCGTAAACGATAGCCAACACCCCATACCGTCTCAATAGCATCGCCCAGCGAACCTAATTTCTTGCGCAAACGCAACACAACATTATCTACCGAACGATCGCCACCCACATATGTCTCGCTCCACACCGTCTCAATCAAGTAAGCACGACTAAAAGCGCGGCCTGGACTGCGTAATAATAGTTGTAATAAAGTAAACTCGGTGGGACTCAAATCTAACGGCACGCTATGTAGCGTGGCTACATGTGTTTGTGGATTAAGTTGAAGCGGTCCACGCACCAGACTGGTTCCAGTATCCAGCCGATCCGCCTGTAACGTGTGCATAATCAATTCATTTCGACGCAACAATGCACGCACTCTGGCAATCAACTCGCGCATACTAAACGGCTTGGTCAAATAATCGTCCGCACCCACCTCCAGCCCAACGACCCGATCAGCCTCCTCACTGCGTGCAGTTAACATCAAAACAGGAGTAGAAGCGGTCTGCCGGATCCGCCGCAACACATCCAATCCATTCAAACCAGGCAACATCCAGTCCAGCAACACCAGGTCTATTTGCATACTTGAGTGTAAGGATACAGCCGAAAGACCATCACGCGCATGCGCAGTAGAATAGCCAGAGGATTCTAACTCTCGCAAGACCACTTGAGCCAGATCTATTTCATCTTCAACCAACAATATTGTCGTCATGTATCAATCTCTTCTCTCGTTCCTGCTAAGGCATTTACCTCAATTATACCTGTTAGAAACTGAGAGTTAAACAGCTATTGAGCTTATTAGCCAGCATGTATACAGATTGCGACAGTATTGCGACAATTCAATACTAAAGGCATGCCATCCAGGAAATATGCTATCCCCTGGATAGGAAAAAGTTCGCGACAGTTTGATGTAGAGATAAGCAATTATATTTAGCAATGGACAAGTGTCACTCACCCCTTATCCACAACGTGTAAGGCAATAGGCAAGTGCTAAAGGTCGACGGACTAAACACAGAAGTAACGAATAGCACCTGGAACATTTACTGTAGTGCGAGAGACAACAAGTCTACATAACGACAGAAATGGCAAAAAGTGCCTGAGCGAGTGTATCTAAAGAAGGGTGAAAAATTATGACAACCAAGGAAAAGTCAACCCAGCGCCATACGACAACTGCCAAGTCAGTCCCCGCCCAGCTTGCCACAGTGACTGATTTAACATCCGAAGAAGTGCAGGCCATAACCAATGGCTTGAATCCACTTATCGCCGACGCATTTGCTCTTTATGTCAAAACCAAAAACTTCCACTGGCATCTGTCAGGCTCGCATTTCCGAGACTACCACCTCTTGTTTGATAAACAGGCCAAAGACATTTTTAAATCCATTGATCTCATGGCGGAACGCGTCCGACGCATTGGTGGTACAACCATCCGCAGTATTGGGCAGATCGCTCAGATGCAAACCATCAGCGACGATAATGAAGACTTCGTGCCCGCTGGAACGATGGTCAAGCGCCTGATGGAAGATAATACCCACATGGCACAGATGTTACGTGCGGTAGTCCAGATAGCCGATAAAAATCACGATAGAGCCACTGCCAGTATCCTGGAAGACCTGCTCGACCAGGCCGAACGCCGTAAATGGTTCTTGTTCGAAATTGTACAGGGCAAAGATAACGCTAACTAAAAGCGTAAAAAAATAGTAAACTTTTGTCTGGATAGCCTCTCGTGCGACCTCCCCGATCTATCAGTTATAGATCGGGGATGATTACGTGCAAAAAACCTGCACATACCATTAACTAGACAACGTAGAGCTGAAGTGAATACAATACAAAAGCAAACAAAAGAGTTTTCAACAAATAACCTCACTATTGAGTGCTAAGGATAGAGTATGCGGATTATTGCAGTCATTATTGGTTTACTACTGATCATAGTCGTCGCGCAAGATGGTTTTGAATCGATCATTTTGCCGCGTCGCGTCGCACGAAAATTTCGGCTGACGCGCCTGTTTTACGCGGCCAGCTGGGTGTTGTGGTCAGGACCAGCCAGAAAAATGCGTGCGGGTAACCGGCGCGGTCAATATTTGAGTTATTATGGTCCACTCTCACTCCTGCTCCTGCTGGCAGTATGGGCGAGTGTCTTTGTGCTGAGTTTTGCCCTGATACAATGGGGGCTTTCTTCACCCTTGCAATCACCTGATAAAGAAATATCGTTTGGCACCTATGTGTATATGAGTGGCACAACTTTTGTGACGCTTGGATTAGGTGATGTCATTCCACTCTCCAGCCTGGCACGCGCCCTGGTAGCGCTGGAGGCTGGATTTGGCCTGGCCTTTCTAGCGCTGATTATCGGGTATGTGCCAGTTATCTATCAGGCATTCTCGCATCGGGAAACCCATATCACCCTCCTCGATGCGCGGGCAGGCTCGCCACCTTCGGCCCTTGAATTACTGAAACGTCATTCGCACAGTAACTATCCAGATGAGTTAATGGAATTTATGCGCGAATGGGAAAAGTGGTGCGCGGAACTGCTGGAGAGTCACATCTCCTATCCTGTCTTAACATATTATCGCTCACAGCATGAGCGCCAATCCTGGCTGGCAGCCCTGACAACGGTCCTGGATATCAGTGCCCTGGCGATGGTTGGGGTCGAGAGGTTACCAGTCAAGCCACTAAAATTCACCTTTGCCATCGCGCGTCATGCCGCCGTCGATCTGGCCCAAACCTATGGAACACCACCAACCCTCACCACCAAACGCCTTTCGCACGAGCAGTTTATTGCCTTGCGCAACCAATTAGCTGAAGTCGGACTGGCCTTCAACAATGAAGAAACCGCGGAGAAGCGACTGGCCGAGATTCGTGGAACCTATGAGCCCTTCCTGCTCTCGCTGGCAAACCATCTACTGATGGATTTACCCGGCTGGGTCATCGAGGGAGAACGCGTAGATGACTGGCAAACCAGTGCCTGGGACCACTTCTTACCAGCCACACCACATACAGTTGACCGCGCTATCAAACGCGACTAAAGTATGGACGCCATGCCCGGAAAGTCAATAGAGAGACGCGGCACTGCCTTCTTAGATACAATTCTGGCTTTTACAAAAGCACAATTTGCTCCCGATCAGGTTCGTTTATTTGTCCTACCGTTCAACCAACGAGCAATACATCTGTATGAGAAGATGGGTTTCAAGCAGGTGGGAAGCTATATGCAAGAAAGTACATTATATGGCAAGCGGGAATTTATTGAAATGACCTACCATCAGCAAGAAAAGCCAGCTTGATCGATGCCAGAAGGCGTATGAGCAATGCCCCATCGTAGCGGCATCCGTTAAGGTTACCGGTACGATGGGGCATTGCTCATGAATTGTTATATTTATACTACGGAGGTGAGCTCAAAGGATGGTACCACTTCCTCCACGGGCCTGGCCTGTTCCTGCAGGAATTGTTCTATCTCCAGTTCAAGAGGGGTAACCTCTTTGTGGCTGGCATAGCGGGCAAAAACCAGGACAATGCAGGCCATGATAAACAAAACCAGCACAAAGCTATAAGATATACGTAGACCAAAAGTATCGGCTGCGCGACCAAGTAGCAATGGTGCAATCAGGATGGCCAGACCTGCCGCTAAGGATGAGCGCGCTGCGGCAGCATCAGTATTATCAGCCTCCTGGTTCAGGACGATAGTAAACGTAAGTGGGAAAAGATTACCAATTCCCAGTCCTGCTACAAATAGACCCAGGATATGAATCCATGGCGTTGGACCAAGCCAGAAGAGCAGAAATCCCACTCCAGCAATACCCAGGGCGACAACCAATAATTGTTCCGCCGAAAAGCGGCGCGTCAAAAGGCTACCCATGAAGCGACCGAACATTTCTGCAAAAAAGAACAGGCTCATCAAAGTCGAAGCAGTCCGAGTTTCAATACCAACGATATTGATCAGATAACCAGACCCCCAGGTAAAGGTCCCCCACTCAAATGCTACCACCAGTACCATTACACCCAGGTACAGCCAGCAGGCGCGTGAAACACGGGCACGCTTAGCAAGGATGGATTGCTCTGGCTGCTTTCTGGCAGGCAGGCGTACGTTATAGAAAAAGGCCGCCAGCAGCGCCATCATCAGTAATGGTACCAGGAACATTCCGCGCCACCCCAACCAGGTACTCAGAAACATACCAAGGATAAGTGGACCGGTTACCGAACCAAGACAGGCAATGGTATTGGCTTCAGTAATAGCAATAGTACGCTGGCTACCATAGTAATCAGATAAGGCGGACTGCACAATATTAGACACAGTACAACCACAGAAGCCAATGCATAAAATGCCGGAGATACTTACAAGCGGATGATAGGCCAACATGAGCAGTAAGCCGCCAACACAGAGACCAGCCACGCAGAGCCACAACATGCTCTGCCGGCCAAGAATACGGGTAATGCGATCACCAAATAAACCAGACAAAATCAGACCGACAGCCAGGCTACTCACATGTAAGCTATCGATCGTATAGTTCAAGTGCATTTCGGCATGTAAAAAGGGCACAATAGAGCCAGGTGATACTTGCAGATAACAATAGGCAGCCATCAGGAGATACGAAAGCCAGGTAAAACGATTGCGCACAAACGGCTGCTGCGCAGATGAGAGAGTCAGGTTTTTCATATGTTGCGTGTAAAGTCCCTAAAAATTGCAAAAAAAAGAAAGCCAGAAAGTAAAAATATACACAATAAGAAAGCCAGAGCAGAAAAGCAACGGCGCTTCTCTACCAGGCTTTATCAGTCAATTATTACTGCTTTATTTACTATCTGAGAATTCAACGCTGCTCTCAGATAGTTCAACCGGTTCTGTACTGGCAACGGCGTCCATCTTCCTGGTTGCCTGAGCTGCCAATACGATAAATATACCAACGAGCACAAACAAAATCAGAATAACACTGTACGCTCGCTTCAAATCTAGCATATCAGCTATGCGACCCAGAATCAAGGGGGCGACAAAGATGGCTATACCGCCACCCAATGCAGCACGCGCACTGGCCAGATCTGCATATTGGGGGATACGGTTAGCGGATGCAGAAAAAGTAAAAGGAAACAGATTACAAATACCCAATCCCACCACAAACAGTCCTACCATATGTAGCTCTACCAGGGGTCCTAACCAGAACAGCAGAAAGCCAGTCAGCGCAACCAGCAGCGTTGGTAACAACAATCTTTCAACCGCAAAGCGCTGTGTCAGATGACTACCAATTAAGCGCCCAATGACGGCAGCCAGAAAAAACAGGCTCATCAGCGTAGCCGCATTGGCCCGCTCAAGTCCGACGACATTAATCAAGTAGCCAGAGCCCCAGAAAGAGATCCCCCATTCAACACCTACACCCATAACCATAGCCAGCCAATACAGCCAGAAAGCGGCTGGCAACCTGACAGGTCCGGTAACTGAACGTGGTTGCCCATATGACTGCGCTTCAGGCACAGGTACCTTCCAATAAAACAGAGCCAGCAACACGACGATGGCAATCGGCACAAATAATACACTGCGCCAACTCATACCTAGTGTTACTAATCCACCCAGGCATAGAGGAGCCAGACCTGCTCCCAGACTACCAACGACATTTGCCTCCGTAATCGCCGTGGCACGATGGATGCCATGCAGATCTGATAATGAGGATTGAATAGTAACCATCAGAAAGGTTCCAAGGAAGCCTATCACAAACATTCCAGCAATACTGAACACGGGCTGATGGCTAAAAAGGACCAGTATTACGCCCAGCAACATACCAAAGGCCCCACCCCAGAACATGATCCGCCGCCCCAGCGTCGGACAAGCAGGTTGCCTGTCAGGCCAGCGATAATCATTCCCAGTGCAATCGCGCTCATATGGAGACTATCTACAGTATAGTTAAGGTGCATTTCCGTATGCAAAAATGGAACAATCGGCCCAGGGGAAGCCTGCAAAAATGCAAAGCCGCCCAGCGCGATATAAGCCAGCCAGGTAAAGCGAGTGCGCACAAACGGCTGGCTCAATAGTGATGGGGTAGTGTTTTTCATGTGCCTTTGTTTCAAAAAGAAGAAAATATTTTTTTGGCTTATTTAAAAGTATTTTGAAAAATTACGACCTGGTCCTATGACTTTGCCCACAAACATAGACGGTTCTCTACCTGCTAGAGTAACCAAAATTTCTTGATAAATCTTCTTTAGTCGCAATCAAGGTATCTGCCAGTTTATTTTTAACATGTTTGAGGCTCACGTTTAGCGGCATCATCACCCCCCACTCCACATAGCACGAAAGCACCCATACTTCTTTTTATGATGTCGTGCTGAAGGAGTGCGCAATATGTACTCCTTCAGCACGACATCATAAAAAGAGTAAAGCGCTTCAAGAGGATTACATTAGTTTTCAAATACCATTGTAACGGCTTTCACTATCTCTAGTTGCCGCAAAGCAGTGCTGACAGCCATATGCATTACGGGTTCAGGATCGGAGAGATAGGGGCGCAATGCTTCAATGGCTTGCGTATCACCAATCTGCCCCAGCGCGACCGCCACACGCCAGCGCAATTCAGAGGTTTCATCGTCAGCAGTAGCAGCGAGAGTAGAGAGGAGCAGTGGCACAGCGCGTTTATCGCCAAGGCGTCCCAGCGCTTCAATACAGGCCGCCCGCACTTCTAATTCTTCTTGCGGATTTAACAGACAGGTGATTAATGAAGGAACAGCCTCGCGATCCCCCAGGCGATCCAGCGTCTCAATGATAAAGACGCGTCGATAGACAGGATAATCACGCTTAAGTAAAAATAACAATGGTGTCACGGCACGTGTGTCACCCAGGAATCCAAGCGCTTTGATGGCACTATTACGTGTCTCCAAATCAGGATCATCCAAAGCTGCCAGCAAAGGAAGTACTGCCCTCCGGTCTCCAAGGTCTCCCAGAGCACAGGCGGCCGCGCGCCGAATCAACGGTTCCTGATCATCAAGCAGATTGAGCAGTGGCTCTACAGCACGTATATCACCAAAGCTTCCCAGAGAGAGTGCGATGACAGCGCGCGTCTGATCATCTTTGCGCTCGATCGCTGTCATCAATGGTTCGACTGCTCGCGCATCATTCAACTTGCGCAAAGCAGATACCACACTTGAAACAACATTTACATCCATAGCATCACCTTTGTTTTCATTGGGATCTGAGAGTATAGCAATAAGCGGCTCAACCACTGCCACATCCCCCAATTCACCCAGTGCCACCGCGGCTTCAGAGCGTACAGCAGGGTACGCATCAGTAGTCAAAGCCAGCAGCAAAGGTTTGATCGCTCGTGTGTCTTTCAGTATCCCTAACGCCTTCACCATGACGATCCGAATTTGTACGTTCTCTTCAATAGCAAAGGCAGCTAGCAGAGGTTCTACGATCAAGTTAGCCGTAATAACCATAGACTGATAAGCAGCCAACTCGCGTACAGCGTCCACTGTACTGGCCAGATCTGAAATAGTTTTTTGCGGTGAAAAGAGAAGCATTCCCTTATCCATGTCCAACCCCTGTTTTCCATAGAATATTTTAGCTTTTTCTATTTTAAAAGAAAATGTTGTTTTTTGTCTGAAAATTTTATAAAGAAATGGTAGAAAAGCAGGATCCAGTCAAAATTCATTAGCTCTTCCCGCCTGCGGCGGGAGAGTGGGGAGGTGGATTTGGTGGGGGCACCCCACACCCCGGCAGGAGGGGCGTCTCGCCCCTCCTGCCGGGGTGTGGGGTGCCCGGCTTATTTATGAAAAATCTTGCTATATAAAAGCGGGTTATTTCCAGATATTCTCAATCGCCGGGGTAGTAGCGCTCTCATTAAGGGGAGAAAGGCCATACATTTCTGTGAGGGTACGTAATAAATTGTAGTGATTGAGAGATTGGTCGTACTGGCCAGATTTCACCATTGATCCAGTAAAAATCGTCGCAATCTGATTTGTCGTCGAACCATCATCTTCGTCCCAGGTAACTATCAGCAGGCTATTATGGGTATTAGCCCAGCGCGCATAGCCATCCAGATTGGTTTTAAGCCAGCTATCACCATCGGCAATTGAGGCTGAATGCATATCATGTATCTGGTTGGGTACGACAAAGGACACGGTTGGTAACTGGCTATAGTTGCTCGGAAAGCTGGTCAAGGGCTGATTGCTACTAACGGGTACATTCGTAAAATTGACCCAGGGATTATGCTTGCGTGCATAGAGCGCGTTGAAGTCATCGGGTGCGCTACATCCGGTATAGCCGGGAGCAGGCATCGTCTCAGAATAGCCAGTAAAGCTGAAGTGCGCCTTGAGCAGCGAAGCACCTAAATTGGGACCTGTATACGTATTAGGACAAGCATCACTATCCAGTCCCTGTGTAGATCCAGAGTAAAGGGCCAGGTAATTGGGTTGGCTGGGATGCGTTTCTGCATGGAAATTGGTGAAGAGTGCTCCCTGGCTGGCCAGAGAGTTGATATAAGGTGCCTCAGCGGAACCAATAATGCTGGCAGAAGCTTGATTCTCCTCAACTACTACCACCACATGATCAGGACGGGGTAAGGTAACCTGCGCGCTCAGCGTTTGAGAACTGGTCTGCAGCGGCTTAAAAAAAAGCAGACTGGCCACCAGGGCCGCGACCAATATGACAGCACACATAGCTGTTACCAGTACAACACGATGCCTCATCAATAACCTCCAGATCCGACATACACAGACACACGAGTAGAAATTCAGCTTTTTGTGAGCGAATGTTCTTTGGACTTCTCTGCTTCGACAGATGTAGAAATACTGCGTGCAATCCGTTTCTTTACGATTACCACGATCACTATCGTGACGACAACCGCAACGGCAAATCCTACCCAACCAACCGTTCTGGCCAGTTGCTCAACCTGATCAAAATGCTCATGGAAATAACGTCCTGCGATATATCCCAGCAAACCCACATAAGTGGCCCAGATCACCCCCCCAGGCCATTATAAAGCATAAATGTGCGCCAATGCATGCGGTTGACACCGGCCAGAAAAGCCGAAAAGATACGCAACAGAGAGATAAAGCGACCAAAAAAAACCGTTTTGGCCCCGTGGCGCGCAAAAAAGCGTTCCGCAATCTCCAGATGCTCCATCTTAATAAAGAAGTAGCGGCCAAAGCGAGCCACCACGGCCCTGCCACCGGTGCGGCCAATATAGTAGCCGATATTATCACCCATAATCGCCCCAAAGGCCGCACACGCGATCACAATAGGAAGCTGCAAGGCTGGATCCGTCGCTGCATAGAACGATGCCAGCAGCAACATGGTTTCTCCTGGAATTGGTATACCAACGCATTCAATCATGATAAACAGAGCGATGGCTGGATATCCGATCACATGTAGCATATCTTGCAATGTGTGCAAAGATATCACAGATGCTACTATCATATCGCTATTCTCTCCAACTTTATAAGAGTGTGTCTGAGGCTCAAACCTCCCGGGATCGTTGCACTTAGCCACACGCGGGCACTAAAGTGCCCATGTTTCTTTTTAGTGGGTGGTGAAAAATCATGTGGAACGATCATGGAAAACATACGATTCAAACACACTCTAAAATGACAACACACATGCATATATCAAAGACACATAATAAGGGCCATAGTAAAAAGAGACTGGCCTCGCATGTAGCCTGACAGAATACTAGTATTCTGTCAAACATCAATTGATGGGAAAGCGGGGATGCAAGCGAGCATGCCGGGGGCATGATCAAGCGGCGAGCCCCTTGACTGGGGGATCGGGGGCTGTGCCCCCGGCATCTCCCCTCATCCCGCCCGCGTAGCGGGCGCACAACTCATCACACGAAGTTTGACAATGTACTAGAGGAGAATGAGTGAGACTTGGATAGTACCTTATGGCTAATTTTATGCATATGAGCTCAAATTTATGCATGTATGGCATTCAATGCAAATTAAAAGCATTTTTCTAGCTTACTACAATTTAATTACGATTGGCACCACCATCTGGTTACGACGAGATAGGACTCCAACTAGTCCTTTATGCTGGCATTTCAATCCAATCCCTAACGATATGATATGCTAATGGCGCATAGATTATGCACACACACTAAAGGGGATTCTAATTCTATGTCGATACGTCAACCAGTTCGCTATCACGTACGTGGCGGACAACGCCTTGAAGGAACCGTAATTATTCAAGGCGCGAAAAATGCCGCATTACCCATTATCGCCGCATCATTGCTCGCCAGTAAAGGACAGACCATCCTGCATAATGTCCCACTGATTAATGATGTTTATGTTGCAGTTGAAATCGCCCGCAAGCTGGGCGCAAAAATAAAACTCCACGAAGAAGAACAGGTTCTGGTTATTGATGCCTCAAACATCACATCCAGCAGCTTATCACCGGAACTCACCAACATGATCCGTGGATCAGTCCTCTTTCTGCCACCAGTCATGATGCGTACAGGCCAGGTCACCATCGAAAAGGTTGGAGGATGTAACCTGGGCAAGCGTAGCCTGGACTTCCACTACCGCGGATTTGCCCGCCTGGGTGCCGAAGTGACAGAAGATGAGCAAGCTATTTCAGTTCGTATGCAAAATCCCAAAGGTGCCTATCTCTACCTGGACACACCCAGTCATACAGGTACTGAAAATCTGATGGCTGCAGCGTGTCTGGCCGAAGGTACCACCATCATCGAGAATTCCGCTCTGGAACCCGAGATCGCCAATGTCGCCAACTTCTTAAATTTGATGGGAGCTAAAATCTCTGGCGTCGGCACCGGTGTAATCCAGATCGAAGGCGTCAAAGAATTGTCCGCAGTCGAATATACCATTATGCCGGACCGCATTGACGCAGGCACGATGGCAATCATGGCCGCAGCAACCCAGGGAGATATCGCCTTAATCGGGGCTAATTTACGTCACTTCGGCGTAGTACGGGCCAAGTTAGAGCAGATGGGTGTGGAACTGCAAGAAGATGGTCCGGTTATTCGCGTGCAACGCCATGGTGACTTACGGCCGGTCAACGCCATCACCTGGCCCTATCCAGGCTATCCTACCGATCTACAGTCTCCCCTGATGGCCCTGGCCTGTATGGCCTCCGGAACATCCTATATTCGCGAAACCCTGTTTGATCAGCGCTTTGGTGTCGCCGACGACCTCAACAGAATGGGAGCCAACATTAAACTCGAGGATGGTTCAGCCGTCATCTCTGGTCCAGCACCCCTCTCTGGCGCAACCGTGTGGGCGCACGACCTCCGCGCAGGTAGTGCCTTAATCATCGCAGGTGCAGTCGCCGAGGGAGAAACCATCATCGACAATGCTCAAATGATCGAGCGCGGCTATAGCTCAATTATTCGACGTCTGACACGCTTAGGTCTCCAGATCACAGAAGAGCGCCAGGAAGCATTAGTCTAATCATACAACGGCTGGACGCAGTACCACACAAAATAGATGGGGAGACATCCATGGATATCTCCCCTGACCAGTAATGTAAGTTGCTAAGGACAGCATATGTCCGCCTGGACCAGTCATCTTATTGTGTTTGTATCTGCATACCCGGGGCCAAATCATAGATGCTACCATCCTTGTCCGCTACAAAATAGTACGTGTCCTTACTATTTGCCACAGATTGAGGAGAGGCCGAGCGCTCATCAGTCCACGCTGGCGCATCACTGGCAGGAAATGATTCTTCAGAGGCTTCTACCACATCGTCTTTGCCTAATGATGAGGTTGCATATGCATCCACAGATTGCGCGCTTCCCATGTGCTCGGCTGCATCATGATTGTGACGGATGCGAACACGACCAGAAAGCCACTGTCCTCCCAGAAGAATTTTCAGTACTTGCCCCTCGACAATATCAGGCCCATAGGCTGAGCCAATCGCATATTTACCAGCATTGGTACTGGCAAATAATTTTTTCTCAGACATAGAGGTAAGCATCCTTTCCACCCTGCCTTCGGCAGTTTTCCAGCGTCAAATGCCTGTTCATTTCAAGCGAAAAACGCCTGAGCGAAACATTGCATAGAATTTTAACTCCTTTTCTTACACGTATGATTTCAACACTCGGAAGACAGGCAGGTGAGCAATAAATAGAATGTGGCCGATAACAAATAGGTCTGGAAATACAAGAAGCAAAGAAATAGTGGAATGACTCCTTCTTTGCCTCTACCGTTGTCTGTAGACAGGAAAATGCAGTTTGCAGCTAAGCAATAAGCCTAGCAGTCACGCAATTCAGGACTCTGGTTGAGAATCTGACTGCGTGGTGTAATGAAATCAGCGTACTCAGCACCTGATGTATGCTGTGGGAACAAGGCGACGCGATGACAATTCTGGAAAGCCAGTTTAACGCCGTAATAATGTTCAACCGCGTTGCGCATCGCATCACTGGCCAGCAGGCGCAATAATTGGCCACGGGCTTGCTCAGTGGGAGGTGGAACCTGATTATCCACAAAAGCAGCATTCTCTTGCTTTAAACGTCCTGCAAGTTGCTCTATTAATTCCCAGGCATAGGGCAAAGACTCTTTAATGCACTGTAAAAAATCATTAGGGCTAATAGCATCCTCCTGAGCCTGTTCAAGTAATGCTGGTGATACATCAAGGGACATATTTTCAATCCTTCCTGATATTGACGCTACGATATCTCGCGTTGAGACAAAATAGCTCTGATTAACTTTTCATGCATGTAATGTCCGAAGAGCAGAGAGATTTTTTATAGTCCAAATAAGCCAGGCATGAAAAATCGTATAAAACAAGACTATTGAGACTATGTCTTAATTATAATCAGGGATTGAAATCGTTAATGAGAATATATCTCATTGACAACAGCTCTATCTGTATGCTATTCTTCGATATAGATATTCAGTATCATTAATATCGGTACATAGTACCATTAAAATATACATCAACCTATGTGCAGGTTTTTTCGCTGACACCTCGCGCCTGCGGCGCTTGCTTATTTCTGAGAGTGATAAAAATAAAAAAAGTTGCACGTTGCGTTCTTCAGGGGAAAAATTTCATGCGTTCAGGGCGAAACAAGCAAGCGGCCTTATGCATTGCTCTCATGGCCTTATTTTTATTGAGTGCTTGCGGCAGCCATACAGGTCTTGCCGGCACATCATCTACGCAAGGTAGCAATACTATTTCGGTGGTAGCAGCGGAAAATTTCTATGGTAGTATCGTCAGGCAGATTGGTGGGAAACATGTCAGTGTAACCAGCATGCTGGCAGATCCCAATGTTGATCCTCATTCATACGAGAGCAACGTTGATCAGGTTAAAGCGGTCGCCAGAGCACAGCTTGTCATCGCCAATGGCGGAGGCTATGACGATTGGATGGATAAGCTGCTTTCCAGTACACCCAGCAGTGAGCGCAAAGTTATCAAAGGTTTTGACGTCGCACCAAACAAGCTGCCAGATAACGAACACGTCTGGTATAGTCCTGACAACGCAAAAAATATTGCCAGCGCAATAGCGGATACCTTAAAAACGCTTGACACTGCCCACGCAGCGGAATATGCGCAAAATCTCATCATATTTGAGCGTGAACTGAGTAAGATAAATCAAAAGATGGATGAAATCAGATCCAAATACGCCAATGCCCCGGTAGGGCTCACTGAAACCATCCTGCGCTACCAGACGGGTCCAATGGGTTTACGTGTATTGACACCTGATGAATTTCAAAAAGCGCTGGCAGAAGGTAATGATCCACCCGCCAATACCGTTATAACAGCCGAGAATCAGATCAACCAACGTCAGATAAAAGTATTTATTTACAATCAACAAACCCAGTCAGCCATTACAACCAAACTTATGAGCGACGCCAGAGCCAGAAACATACCCGTTGTCCCTGTCACTGAAACAATGCCACCAGACCAGACCTATCAAAGTTGGATGTTGACTCAGTTAGAGAAAGTCGAACAAGCGTTAGCAAGCAACAAATAGTCGCGTGAATAAAAAAACAGGAAATAAAGAACGTGAAGAATGATGTAGCGGCAGGTATTACACCGATTATCGCTTTAGAAGATGTCCACATACAACTTGGGAAACGCACCATTCAGGAGAATATCAACCTGACGGTGAATGAAGGTGAATTTATCGCCATTCTGGGTCCCAATGGGGCGGGTAAAAGTACCCTGCTGAAGCTTTTACTGGGCCTGATCAAGCAAAGTTCTGGTTCAGTACGTGTGCTGGGAAAAGCGCCCCGCCGTGGTAATACGGATATTGGCTACGCGCCACAGCATCGCGTCCTCGAAGCAGATTTAGCGCTGCGGGCACGTGATGTCGTGGGCTTTGGACTGGACGGACACCGCTGGGGTCCTGGCTGGCCCAGTCGCAAACGTACGGCGATGATTGAAAAAGCGCTCGAAGAAGTGGATGCTCTCCATTTTGCTAACGCGCCGGTAGGACAACTTTCTGGCGGCGAGCAACAACGCCTGCTGATTGCGCAGGCGTTATTAACCAATCCACGCCTGCTCTTGCTGGATGAGCCACTCTCAAACCTGGACATCACACGTGGTCAGGAGATTGTCACCCTGGTCAATAATGTCTGTCGAGCCCGCAATGTGGCCGTCTTGCTGGTCGCACACGATGTAAATCCACTCTTGAACGTAATTGATAAGGTCATCTACGTTGCCAATGGGAACAGTACGATCGGAACGCCAGAAGAGGTTATCACGACCGAGACGCTCACACGGTTGTATGGATCACCTGTAGAAGTTGTTAGAGCCCTTGGAAGGATGTTTGTTGTTGGTGCAGAGATATAGGTCAGGAAAACTTCTATGTTGAATTCAATCATCGACTCGCTGCAATACGAATTTATCATCAATGCCTTGCTCGCTGGATCATGCATTGCGGTGGTCGCTGCGCTGGTGGGATATTTTTTGATTGCGCGTGGCCTCACCTTTGCTGGTCATGCTCTGCCCAATATCGGTTTCGCCGGAGCTGCTGGCGCAGTACTGATCGGAGCAAATCCAATCTACGGGCTCTTTGCCTTCACCATTGGAGCAGGTGTGATCATCGGGCTCATGGGTAAAGAGATACAGGAACGAGATATTTCCATCGGAATTATTATGACGTTTGCTTTGGGCCTGGGATTCATGTTTCTCTCCCTCTATTCGGGCTATGCAGAGCGCGTTTATAGTGTCCTCTTTGGCACCATCCTGGGAATTAGCCGGCAGGATGTCCTGCTGATGTTTATCGCTTGCCTGCTCACCATCGGCGCAATCATTGTCCTGTATCGACCCCTGCTCTTCAGCTCATTTGATCCAGTGGTCGCGCAGGCCAGAGGTGTACCCGTGCGTGGACTGGCGGTAGTGTTTCTGATGCTGGTAGCGCTGGCCGTCTCAATCGCCATCCAGATCGTAGGAGCCCTGCTCGTCTTCACGATGCTGGTCGGCCCTGCCGCCACCGCCGTCCGCATTGCCCGCCGTCCAGCCTGGGCCATCATGATCGCGATTGGCCTGGGATTGTGTTATATGTGGCTGGGTATTTTACTGTCGATCTCAAATGGTCTCTGGCCTGCCAGTTTCTATATTGCCACGATCGCATTTGCCGTCTATCTTCCCGTACGCTTCTTCTCTCCTTACTGGCTCGGACGTGGTTACAGGGAAAAACAACCAGGCAAAACAGTTGATGCTATACAGGAAAACAACCGGCAAGCCATGGTCGAGCCTGTCGAAGTAAGAGGGAGATAGAGCACATCATGCTAGAACTTTTCAGTCATGAATTTGTCCAGAACGCATTTATCGCTGGCACCATTGTGGCGATTGTGGCCGCCTGCGTTGGCTACTTCGTCGTGCTACGATCACAAACGTTCGCCAGTGAGGCGCTTTCCGATATCAGCTTCGCGGGCGCCACAGGAGCCGTTGTGCTCGGTATTAGCTCACTGTTCGGCATGCTGATATTCTCATTCATCTCAGCATTGGGTATGGGGGCGCTGGGCGAACGGATTCGTGGGCGCGACGTTGAAATTGGCATGATCCTCTCTTTCGCCCTGGGTCTGGGTGTACTTTTTGTAACCATCTACAACCGGACTGGTAGCGCCAACGCCAATGTTGGTATCGGTATTCTTTTTGGCTCTATCTTAAGCGTCCAGAGATCAGATGTGATAGTAACCTTACTCTGTAGCACGCTACTGATCCTATTATTAACTATCTTATTCCGACCTTTGCTCTTTGCATCCATTGATCCAGAAGTTGCCCGGACACGTGGCGTCCCGGTCCGCTTCCTCTCAACCGTCTTTTTGCTAATCCTCTCAGCCACCATCTCGGTCTCGATCCTGGTGGTAGGAGTATTGTTGATTATTGCTCTGTTGATTGCACCAGCGGCCACAGCGCTACGTCTGACCAATCATCCAGGAACCTCAATCGGGCTGGCAATTCTTCTGAGCCTGGTATGTACCTGGAGTGGACTGACGCTCGCCTTTACCGGCACGTTTGGGAAATACCTACCGGTCGGCTTTTATATTGTCGCACTGGCAACAGGACTCTACTTTGTTTCAGTGATCATGAGCCGACTGGGTATTATTCGCGCTCCCAAACGCGCCCAGCCACTCAAACGCTGTACCGGTTGTACTGATCGCGAAGAAATTGGTGTACCAACGTATTAAGAGCTGAGAAGCAAACAAAAATCTTGTGAAGAGGTAGCAGGAGTGTATAGAAAAGCCGGATAATACAGACAAGAAATGTAGTGAGACTGTGTCAGTTGTGATAGACTATAGTCATCAGAAGGCAATTGTGGCCCAATCAGCCAGTTGACCACCTGACGCGAAAGGTCCAGGAAAACCCGCATGAAGAAAGTACTCATGCAGATGAAATTGGAGAAACAGCCATGTCAAAGGAGATAACGGATAAAATTTACCATGCGTTTGACGAGATGAGTCAGCGCAACACCCGCCCACGCCGCCTCATTGCCGAGCGGTTAGTCGAGCTTGCCAATAATGGTGATGATTTTACCACCGACGATCTATGGCAAGAGCTACGAGCTGTGGATCCCAAAATAGGGCGCGCCACGGTATTTCGTTCCATCGAAAAGATGGCGGATAAAGGCCTGCTTGACCGCATCGAGTTTGCGGACGGTACGCATCACTACCGCATATGTGGTGGAAGTCATCATCATCACCTGACCTGCACCCAATGTCATCGTGTGGTCGAAGTCGACCTGTGCTTACCTGCAGATCAAATCCATGCGATTGGTGATCAGGCTAACTTTGAGATTGAAGGACATTCGCTGGCACTCTTTGGCCGCTGTGAAACCTGCCGTTCCTGATGTATGGCTCTCTATATGGCGAGCCTGCCACCAGTTCGCTGAATCCTGACACTTCCTCAAATTTTGCGTACCCACAAAAATCCGGCATACAACGAAAAGCGGATAAAATCATCCAGCCTGGGAGCAAGCCACAGCACGTTTGAACAAAGTCAGTGGCTGAGTCCCCTTTTGCGAATTTCACACGTGCTAATTATGTGAGACATGTTTTCTTAAACTCCACGCTGAAGAAGCCCCAACAGCGATGTCCTTCTATTTTTAAGGCAAAATGTAATTATACACGCCAGAGCACAGCAGTTGATCATTCCAACTGCCATCCTGTGCTGCTACAAACCCATAAGCTCAGCTAGAGGAAAGGAATGCAGCAAGCATGGAGTATTATGACAGCCTGCGAGACAGACAGAACGCAACGGACGTTATTCCCGATGTCAAAAAAATAGCAGTCCTGAGGGCAGACACTCTTGGGGATTTCATCTTCATACTACCAGCCCTTGAAGCACTTCGCCGCACATATGCCAATGCTGAAATAGTCTTACTGGGCAGAGGCTGGCACGCCACATTTCTCGAAAACAGGCCCGCCCCGATTGATCGCGTCATAGTTGTTCCGCCCTATGCAGGTGTCAGCGAAGAAACGGAATTCCCAGAAAATCAAAACGAACTGAAACAATTCTTTGCCGCAATGCGCGCAGAACACTTTGATCTGGCCATACAACTCCACGATGGAGGGCGGTACGCCAATCCATTTCTCCTGAAATTAGGAGCACAGACCAGTGCTGGCTTGAAAACGCCTGACGCAGTTCCACTCGATCGCTGGCTCCCCTATAGCGCGCTACAGCATGAAATCATCCGTTATCAAGAAGTTGTCAGTCTGGTTGGTGTTCCTAAACCGGTTGATAGCTGGCCGCGCCTGGCAGTCACACAAGCCGACCTGGACGCATCGCTGGCAATTGTTCCCGCACATCAACAATTCCTGGTAGCGCTGCATCCCGGTGCCAGTGAGCCGCGACAACGCTGGCCAGCCGCAAAATTCGCCGCAGTAGGTGATGCCCTGGCCAGGCTGGGTGCGCGCATAGTCGTTATTGGTACACAAACAGAAAAAGAGCTTACTGCCAGTGTAGTCCAGCAGATGCATATGCCCGCCCAGGACCTGGCAGGTCAGCTCTCTCCGGGCAGTCTCACAGGACTCCTGGCGCGCTGTAGGTTACTTGTCTCTAACGAGACTGGCCCCCAGCGTGTAGCAGGCGCTATTGGAACGGCCACAGTTGGCATCTACTGGTGTCTCAACATGATCACCGCCATGCCACTCAGTCGCCTTCAGCAGCGCCCTCTGGTTTCCTGGCAATTACATTGTCCAGCCTGTGACCATAATGTCCTCTACGAAACGTGTAAACATTCAGACTCGCTGGTCGCGAGTATTTCTACAGCAGAGGTCATTACAGCAGCCCGAGAATTAATCTCCCAGATATAAACATCAACTATAATCCGTTATCTGCATTTAGTACTGGGAACCTGACAGATTCAAGAAATAGTGGGCAACGGTTGAACCGACAAGATACAGGTTAGCGGCGGCGATATCATTGGTACGGAAACCTGTATTGATGAAATCACTGAGTGCCTGGGCCTGTACCATGCCTGACGAGAGCGTCGCGACGAGGCAGAGACCAAGACAAGCTGAGAGCAAACTTTGCCGCAAGAGTATTGTACGCATGCGCATTTTGCCTTTCTATAACGTTATTTACACCTGAAAAAGATGTTTTGGGCCGCTCCTTAGCCTGACATCCTGCCATACGTTCATCCTGAACACACATATTAAACAGGTTCTCTCTCTACTATATTGGCTATACAAAAAAACATGCTCAAATTTTTGCTCTGAAAAACGTAATACTAGAGTACAATGAAATTATCAGTAGCGCATTGGGGAGAGGATGAAGGTAGAAGGCCCGGATGAGTGTACCTTTCTCCCAATTTCCAGCGATAAAGTTACATATATAGCAAAGTAGCCGTCTCTAACCCGTTGGACAAAATATTTTATTTTATACATCAATCGTGAGAGTTGACATAAAGATGAAAGCAATACAATTCGAACAAGTTGGCTGGCTACTTCTCATCTTTGCCACCTGTCTGGCAGGAAGTTTGCTTTTATGTGGCATCGCCAAAAAGCTCTTCCCCACTTTTCGCAGTGGCGAACATAAGCCCGGTACTCACCGCATGGATATGCCAACGGTGGGACGCGAAATCAAGACAGTTGAGCTTCCCCTGGTGGGAGGGCCAGCCTTCACTATCGCCATCATCATTACAGGTATCTGTGCGGGCTATTTCCTGCATTTAGATCAAAACCAATGGAACCTGCTGTTGATAGCATTGGGAGCTACCGCCGGATACGCCATTATTGGTTTTCTGGATGATTGGCGCAAGGTATATCGAAATAAAGGTTTATCAGAAGCGGCCAAGTTTTCTGGCGTCTTCCTGGTGTCAGTTGTAGCAGCGGTCTGTTATTTCTTTTTCTTTTCTGCGGGACAAGAATCATATAGCATCTGGAAAGATCTTCCTTTACTGGGCAACTTGATCTGTGGAAATCCATCAGCCGTTGACCTACCCTGTCGCGTCACATTTCCACATGCTGCCTATTTTGGCTGGTTTATCTTTTTAATTCTACTGATAGGTTTCACAGGCACAGCGACCGCCGTCTCGGTCGATTTTAGTGATGGTTTTGACGGACTGGCTGGAGGATTGGTCTTTAGTGCTGCTCTGGCGCTGGCAATCGCCATATCAGGCCGTTTAGATGACCTGATCACCCATCCCGAAGGTCTGGTGCTGGAAGTCCTCTGTTTGATCTGTGCGGGAGCCGCTCTGGGATTTCTGCCCTGGAACTGGCCTTCTCCCTGGGCGGCCCGGCGTAGTGCCAGTGTCAAGAGGCGCGCGAAAATATATATGGGGGATAGCGGAGCCCTGGCGCTTGGTGGCTTGCTGGCGATGATCGCCCTTTTCTCGCGCAATGAAATTTTACTGCTGACCACTATTGGCGGCGTCTTTGTGCTGGAAGCACTCTCCGTGATTGTCTCAACGCGCATCCTCACGCCATTCTATCGCAAACGGATGAAGATTCTGCGCTTTGCCAACAACGGAGATTTTATCCCACATACTGAATTTCCTTTGCCATTTTTAGCCACACCGCTCCATCATCACTTCGACCTGCTCGGTTGGAATCGCAAGCACCTGGTCTACGCAGCCTGGACGCTTGGCGCAGTCTTCGCCGTACTGAGCGTACTCATTTCGGTCGACACGATCAGCTGGCAGCGCTATCTGGCTCGCTTTCTGGCCTTTGTACTGATGGCTGGTATCTGGTCTAGCGGCACCTGGTCCAAATGTTACTTTGTGGGCAAGCAGCCAAACTCTGGGCGCACCCGCCATCTGCGTCTCGCCCTCTATTATGGATATCCATTAAGTATCATGGGCATCAGACTCTATCATCATGTCGAAAGTATCGATGCCAGCGAAGATGTAATCGAGACACCGACTGAAGATATGGCACTCTTTCAACGCATGACCATCTTTGATGCACGTGCCATGCTCGGACTCTACTGCTATCGCGCAGGCTATTTTCCAGCCGCCATGGCGCAATGGAATCGTATTCCAGAGCGCAATCGCCTGCTCAGACCTGAGATCGCCAGACTTTTAGCCGAGGTAGACAATCGCCTGGCATTGGATAAACATGAGACCCAGCCAATGAAACGCGACCAGCTCAGAGCCAGGATCGAGGAACAGCGCCAACCAATCCTGACCGGAAACTTGCCACCAGCCGATATGCCCAATCCGCATGAGCCAATCAGCGCGGAAGAAGTCAACAGCGGCGAAACCGGCAGTCCCTGGAAAGCACTGGTTCCCGACAACAAAACCCCATCTGAACAATCTTAACTCGTACCGTAGCGGCAGCTTTCATGGCTGCGACCAGCTCGCGTCCGAGCACGCATCGCTCGCTGCTGCTATGGTTCTCATACACAAGGAAAGGGTGTGTATGGGAACCATGGCATTATGTATGAAAGACTACTGACACTTCCAGGTGACGGTGATTGGAATAGCATTATGAGGAGCCTGAATCGTGAAATGGGCGGTTTTAGCGGTTGTATCACCAAAATCCGACTGAAAGCACAGGAGAGAAACCTCCACATCAACCTTTTGTGTATCCTGTGCCCCTACCGTCCCCTGGTTATCATCACCATCGCGTGTAGCGATAACGCCTAGATACGAGGGACGATCTGAGGTCGCATACCAGTTTTCATCCGTATCGCTACGATTCGTTAAGGTAACGGGACAGGTCGCCATATCAGCACCCATGGTAGAGCAACCCGCCAGGTTCGTAAAAGAGGTTTGATTGGCCTGTAAGAGTTGCGCATTGGCAACCGCAGTACTTGTAGCAGCCACATGCTGGCGTGCCAGCGCTGTACTCGTCGCCTGGAGATGAGCCTGCGCCCGCGCAGTCGCAGTAGCCGCCTGCTGTGCCACTGCTGTCTGGGTAGCTCGCATACTATGTAAAGATTTCGCCACCGCCGTCCGTGTGGCTGAAGTGTCAACGTGAGCAAATACATCTAAACCGTTCGATGGATGACTTAACGTAAAGGCATACACCCAGCCAACGCCCCCCAACAAAAAGACCAGAATCAAAAGCGTCAGTAAAGTTGTCTTACGAGCAAAAAAATCATGTGCCAGCGGAGCACGGCGAGGCGGCAATGGCGCGATCTGGGGCCGAGTCGGACGCGCACGTTGTCCTGGCGGAGCAGCAATAGTGGGAGCACTATGGTCCAGGGGAGTTACATGTCGTAAAGCGCCACTCTGCGGAACAGACAAACCAGGCAATGCGCTACTCATCTGGACACCGCCAGGAACCGTTTGCAGCGCCTGTCGGAACGCCCGAGCAAAATCAGTAACTGAATTGAAACGTTCCTCCGGTCGCTTGGCCAGGGCCTTTAACAGTACAGTATCGACCGAGGTGGGAAGAGCAGGATTACGGCTGGAGGGTGGATCGGGATGCTGCGACAGATGTTTATACATAATGGTGCCAGGCCTGCCATCAAAAGGTGGATAGCCAACCAGCAATTCATAAGCCATAATTGCCAGAGCATATTGATCCGACGCCAGCACCGGATGACCGTCCCATTGCTCTGGAGCCATGTACATGAGCGTCCCGCGAATGGTCTGGGTAGAATGGGAAGTTCCTGACAGTGAGCGTGCCACACCAAAATCGGCCAGGAGGAGATCTGGCTGTGCTGGTTGCTCTGGCCGGATTCGCAAAAGAAAATTATCGGGCTTCACATCCTGGTGCACAATACCCTGATTGTGCGCATGCTGTAAGGCACTGGCCGCCTGCTCAATAAAACGCGCCACATCAGCAAGAGGCAACAACTGCCCATCGTTACGAGTCTGCATCCACTGATAAAGAGAACCTTCTGAGCGATAAGGCATCACCATATACGTGATGGTGGTCCCATTCACCTCCTGCTCGCCATAATCAAAAAGCGGCAGAATCGCAGGATGGTCTAAACTAGCGATGGCATGCATTTCCCGCTCAAAAAGCTGCGTCGACCTCTGGATAGCTTCCGCGACATGCAGCATAGGTGCATCATTGCGTACAACCTTTACCGCTACATGTCTTTTAATCCGAGTGTCATCTGCCAAATATACCTCACCCATACCACCACTTCCCAACACATGCAACAAATGATAACGACCGAGGTACATCCCGTCTAATGACATAGCTCGCTCCTCATAATCGGTAGACGTTACGTGTATAAGAATCTGGCACGATCACCATCACTATAGCACATATGAAACCATAACGCATAACATAGAAACAGATAAGTACTTTTATGCTCATAATAAAGCAATTTACACGCCGCATTTTTCAGGATAGTTGTTACTTTCCACTCGTGTTCAAGTCATCTAGACCACTATACCAGATTTATGATATAGTTACTTAGAGTGTGTCTGCATTGTTAGCGAGTAGATTATTTGGAGGATATATGTCGTCATTATTGGAGCAGGAAATCCATAGTCAGCCAGAGGTGATTGCACACCTTCTGGATAAAGAGACAGAGCACGTTAAAAAAATAGTGGCACAACTGCCTGCATTTGATTATATTTTGATTGCGGCCCGTGGTTCATCAGATCATGCTGCTACCTATGCGAAATACGCCTGGGCCACCATGGCACGTTATCCGATTGCCCTGGCGGCTCCTTCTTTGCAAACGTTGTATGCGACCCCTCCACGCATGAATAACGCCCTCGTAGTCGGTATTTCTCAGTCCGGCCAATCTCCGGACATCGTGGCTGTACTTGAAGAAGGCAAACGGCAGGGACGGCCTACGATCGCGATCACCAACGATGGCAATTCAGCTCTGGCTAAAGTTGCCGATCATGTGGTTGAGCTACATGCCGGTCAGGAGCGCAGTGTGGCCGCCACCAAGACATATACAGCCCAGTTAGCCATTATGATGCTCTTCGCAGCCGCCTGGAATGAAGATCCGCAGCGCTTGAGTGAACTACAACACATGCCAGCAACTATTGCGCAAACCTTAAAGGGCGCGGGTGAGATCGCTCAGCGTGCGGAGCGCTACCGCTATATGAATCAGTGTGTCGTGGTAGGCCGTGGCTATAACTATGCTACCGCGTTCGAGCTGGCGCTGAAATTAAAAGAACTAACCTACATCATGGCTACAGCCTACTCTTCCGCCGATTTTCGTCATGGTCCGATCGCGACGATTGAAGAAGGACTCCCTACCCTTCTGGCCATGCCGACTGGAGCTACCTTTCCCGACATGCTTGAACTGGCTAAGGAGCTACAGAAACGTCAGGCCGAGCTATTAATTATTTCCGATGCTGAAGACGCCCTGGAGCTTGCCCAGACACGCTTTGCCATTCCAGCTGGTGTTCCCGAATGGCTCAGTCCCCTCGCGGCTATTATTCCAGGACAACTCTTCGGACTCCACCTGACCCTGAGTAAGCGTCTGGAGCCCGATACTCCACGTGGATTGAACAAAATTACGCTGACTCGTTAAACTGTTGTTAGCTCCCCAAAAACGACCCCTCGAATACGAAAGCGAGGAGGTCGTTTTTGGGGAGACGATATTACTGTGTCGCCACGGTATTGGAAAAGTACCAGGGAGCCTCCTGCTGGCGGCGCTGCTCATAGCGAGTAATGTCATCCCTCGCCTGCAATGTCCAGCCAACCATATCAAGTCCCTTCAACAGACGTTCCTTACGGAAAGCATCGATTTCAAAACGCAGGACATCTTGATTGGGACGCGTCACGGTCTGGGCGGCAAGGTCGATCGTTAAACGATAACCTGGATTGGCCTCGATCTCGCGGAGAAATCCATTCACAATATCTTCAGCAAACACAATCGGAAGAATACTATTACTGAAGCAGTTATTATAGAAAATATCCGCGAAACTGGGAGCAATAATAGCGCGAAAGCCATACTCGGCCAGCGCCCAGGGTGCATGTTCACGCGAGGAACCACAACCAAAATTGTCACCCGCCACCAGGATGCTTGCATCTTGATAACGAACCTCATTCAACACAAAAGCTGGATTCGGCGTCTGCTCCTCGTCCAGATAACGCCAGTTGGCAAACAAGGCCTCAGCCAGGCCTGTTCGTTTAATGGTTTTAAGGAAGCGAGCTGGTAAAATCTCATCCGTATTCACATTTACGCGATCCAATGGCATCACCAGACCGCTATGCGTCGTAAATGGTTGCATATCTTCTTGAATCTCCTCTCAACTACCACTCGCGAATATCAACAAAATGGCCGGTCACCGCAGCGGCGGCAGCCATGGCAGGACTGACCAGATGGGTGCGTCCACCACGACCCTGGCGACCCTCAAAGTTACGATTGCTGGTAGAAGCACAGCGTTCGCCTTCGCTCAGCCGATCACCGTTCATCGCGATACACATACTACAGCCAGCCTCGCGCCATTCAAAGCCCGCCTCGCGGAAAATAGCGGCCAGCCCCTCTTCCTCAGCCATACGGCGCACATTCATTGAACCTGGCACGACCAGCGCACGAACATTGGGAGCCACATGCTTCCCTTTAATATACTGTGCCGCCATACGCAAATCGTCCAGCCGCGAATTGGTACAGGAACCAATAAAGACAGTATCCACTTGAATATCTGTAATCTTCTGTCCTGCCTGTAAACCCATATACTGTAAAGCTCGCTCATAGCTCTGACGCGCCAGCGGATCAGTCTGGGCAGCAGGATCTGGCACACTCTGGCTGACATCAATGACCATGCCAGGATTGATCCCCCAGGTAACCTGTGGCCCCAGATCATCCACAGTAATCTCATGAACTGCATCAAAGACTGCGTCTGGATCGCTGGCTAGCTCACGCCAGGCGGTTACAGCTTGCTCAAATAGTTCACCTTTAGGAGCATAGGGTCGATCTTTAATATAGGCAAAGGTGGTCTCATCGGGAGCAACCATACCCATACGAGCTCCGGCCTCAATCGCCATATTACAGAGCGTCATGCGACCCTCCATCGACAGCGCCCGGATAGCAGAGCCGCTAAACTCGATGGCATAACTAGTACCGACCCCGGTCCCTAATTTTCCAATCACAGCCAGAGCCAGATCCTTCGCTGTAACACCAGCCGAGAGCTTACCTTCAACCTGAATATTCATCGTCTTTGGCTTCTCCTGCCATAGACACTGGGTCGCCAGCACATGTTCAACCTCACTGGTCCCGATACCAAAGGCCAGCGCCCCAAAGGCTCCATGGGTGGATGTGTGGGAATCGCCGCAGACGATGGTCATACCAGGCAAGGTAATACCCTGCTCAGGTCCAATAATATGCACAATACCCTGGCGCGAATCCTGCATATCAAAAAGCGTCAGTCCAAAATCACGGGTATTTTGTTCCAGAGTAGTAATCGTTGTACTGATCGCCGTATCGACAATATCCAGCTTACGACGACCTTGCGTGGTAGGAATATTATGATCAAGTACCGCAATCGTCGCATCTGGACGGCGTACAGGCAAGCCAGCGGCACGTAAACCCGCAAAGGCCTGAGGAGAGGTCACCTCATGCACAAGATGCCGATCAATATAGATAAGAGTCGCCTCACCGGGCTGGTTCTTCACAACATGAGCGTCCCAAATTTTTTCAAACAGGGTTCGTGGATGTCTCTGCTGCCCTTCCACAGCACGATTATCCGCTACCATAAGCACCTCTTCTCTTGACTATCAATGTCCTCCAGACAAAACAAAGATCAGAGCAACCGCTTTCCAGAAGCCAGCAAGCTCCATGCATAGTCATCAAATGCCGTTCAGTAAGCAGTGCTGTTATTAAGTGCAGTATAATGACACAGAATTGATATGTCTAATACTTATTTTAGCCAGGCTTGATAACCAATTGGCATCACTGGAGAAAAAGAAAGATGGAGCTACGGCAACTGACCTATTTTCTGACCGCCGCACAGACGCAAAATTTTCGCAAAGCAGCTGAGATCTGTCTGGTCGCGCAACCTGCCCTCAGTCGGCAGATAGCCGCGCTGGAAGCCGAACTGGGCATCGAACTCTTCCGTCGTACCAAACAACGTGTAGTCCTGACCGCAGCAGGACAGGAGTTTGCCACGTACGTACGGGAAGCCTTTGATCAATTGCAACAGGGACAACAGGCCATGGCCCGTCTCCAGGATGGAGAGCATGGCATCATCCAGATTGGTAGTATCGAGCCACTCACCACAGCCTTGCTACCAACCATCTTTCCCATTTTTCACCAACGGTATCCACACATCCAGCTCAAAGTTCGCGTCAGCCGAACCGATGAACTCCTCGCACTCATCGAACATGGCGAGCTAGATCTGGGACTGATTTTCAATCCCAGCGTGCATTCAGAAGTTATTGTTGTCAAAGAGTTATTTCGCCAACCACTACAGGTCATGGTTGCCAGCAATCATCCGCTGGCACAACAAAAACCAGCCATGGTCAGTCTGGCACAAATTAGCAGCGAACCACTTTTCCTGCTCGGAGAAAACTCGCGC
Source organism: Dictyobacter vulcani (assembly GCF_008974265.1). Classification (GTDB taxonomy): domain Bacteria; phylum Chloroflexota; class Ktedonobacteria; order Ktedonobacterales; family Ktedonobacteraceae; genus Dictyobacter; species Dictyobacter vulcani. The sequence goes on along the minus strand of NZ_BKZW01000003.1, from coordinate 123,925 downwards.
CTGCGGCGGGCGGTCGAGAAAGTATTGGCAGCACAAAACATCAGCATCCAGCCATTGGTAGAAATCGAGTCGCTGGCAGGACTGAAAGAGTTGGTCAGGCAAGGCAGAGGAATTACCTTTATGTTGCCTGCCTTGCTCTCTACCAGTGAAATTGGTCGTGAAGTCGTCTTACTCTCCATCGCTGATGTTACAGAAGAGTTCATTTTTGCGCTGGTCTATCATCGTTTACGTCATGTCTCACAGCCAGCGCGCCACTTTATTAACACAACCATGGATATACTCCGCCCAGATTAAATACCGCCCGGCATGACTCTTAGCGTGTATCAAGTCCAGGCTTGCAGCACTGTTGTAGTTACCGGCACCTTTTGACCATCGAACAATTCCTGGACGGTCCAGACAGAGCCCTGTTTAGGAAAACCAGGAATAAACGCTTTATTTGTGCAGCCATAATTAATGCGCTCATCACCAACCAGTCCAGTTGCCCCGGTCACAAAAGTGCAATAAGCGCCATTAGCGAGATGTAAAACCCACGGCTTATCATCCCCACCCGTAGCGGTACTGGCCGGCAATGGATCCGTGAGGGTAACCTTAAGGCCATTTGTATCCGCAGCTGGACTGGCGTCACATAGGACATAATCTTTTTGTTCGGGGGAACTAAAACAAGGATCGTAGATACTATTTCCCACCATGCAACGCCAGGTATCCTTACGTGGAACCGCCAGCGAAGTTACCCAACAATCTCCCGAAGAGGCAGGAGTAGAGCGTACGCCAGTAGGAAAGAAATGACTCACCCTGGTGGGATTCGTAGTAGGTGTCGCGGTAGCCGCGACACTATCCATCGGCATAGCACCCAGCAATAAGACCAAAGCAAGGAGGGCCAGAGCATAATGGGCAAGCGCCACCAGCTTTTTCTGTGTCATGATTTCACACTCAACTTTCTCCATATCACCATATCATCACGACAGGAATCCATACTCAAATAACAGATCCTACAATACATAACGACTACAAACAAAAAAAATCTCAAACTAATCAGCGGTATGAGCGCTTAAAATCTTCCCGCAAATAGCAGGTTGGATCCACAGGATCAAGTACGACAGGAATCTGAGCTCCCAGTACAGGTAACTTACGATCCCGCACACGTCGAGAAAAGTGATAGATCTGTCCTGTTTCAGGAGAGGTCCACTCCAGTTTTAATCTATATTCCGTCCAATCCGAAAAAAAGCGCCGCATCCAGCGAAAAGTACTTACTTCATCAAAAGCTGCCACCGTGGCAATTATCTGTATACCATAATGACGAAACCAGGCTTCTTCACGGCTCTGAATCAAAGTATCGGTAAAAATAAACAGAAAGCCCAGCACCAACACGCCGGGCAAGATCCATTTCCAGTGAAAAACATCACTGAGCAAAAAAGCTCCCCATGGAGTCTGGTTGGCGATAAAACTGACGCAAATAACCAGGAAAATCACGATCACAATTCCCACATACAATCTAAAAGCCCAACGCTGAATGGTATACATCATCCACACAATTGCATGCTCTTTCTCTTTAGAGCCATAGTGATCATGTATATTTTGCTGCATAGTAATCAAACAATCTACTTTCTTATGAAAAACAAAATGCTCAAGCTCAAGTAAAAAGATAGTAATAATCTGTTATTTCTCGTGTGCCCTTGAAACACATGTCACAATTATAATATCTCAAATAAGATCATACAAACCAGCATGACAAGCTAGCTGACGAGAGTATACAATCCTTTTTCCATCCACATCTTGTGAATGACACATTTTTTTCACTTCTATTATACTCAAAAAATATGTAAGCTCTGCAGGCGTGAGACGTTAGAAAAAGCTGGTAGAGATCGTTTTTTTAAGATGCAATGCTGCGGCTACAATTTTATAAAAATAAGAGTGTGGTAGATGAGATAATGAGACAATAATTACAAAGAGCATACTTGTATAGTGTTTTCTTCATATGTACATTTCGCTTTTATAGTTACTAGCCGACAAGCAAGAGTAGCATAATAGTATAGTGGCAGTCTCATATTTTCTAATTCATACGTATATACATATAAGCCTATAAAGTATTAGTCTTATTAGGCAACAAAGGAATCTTTATCATCATTGTCGCTATTGTTCAGAATCATGGTAATTGAAATCCGAATACAGTAGAAACGCCAGGCTAGCCAAATTTCCGAATTCCATATATAGACCTTTACAAATGCCATTTGTTGTTATACAATATAAAAGTAGATAGAAAATAATTTATTCATTAGCAGACATTTATAGTAATCTATCCTGTTATTGAATAAATCACCGTTTTAAACGGTACCCAAATACTGAAAATTCAAGAAGGAGTTAACACCACATGAGCGAGCTATTAACTGTATCAGAAGTTGCAGATATTCTACGGGTTGATGACACCACAGTACGACGCTGGGTGAAGCAAGGGGCCCTGGAAGCAATCATTCTACCACACGTCAATGAGCGCCAGGCTTATCGTATCAAACGTGAGACCCTCAACAAATTGTTAACCGGCGGAACTGAACTCGTCCACGCTTAGTTGGAAGAAAAACGTATAGAGCTCATCTATGCTTTATACATTCTAGCTACATTATAAAACATAAGAAAACGGATGTCTCGGGACATCCGTTTTCTTATGTAATCAAATATACATATGTACAATATATAAATAAAGTTTTTAAAGAGAAGGTAGCAAAGGTAACACAAAAAAAGATGGGCGTTTCTCTTTATGCTGCCCATCTCTCAAGTTTTTAACATACGCAATCAATATCACCAGTGATATAAATTACAACCATAACAACTCAACAACGTTGAAGAGTCTGTGCAAAGAGTGCAACTGAGCCAAAGCGCTCTCCAGGCTTTTTCGCCATAGCCGCAGAAAGAACACCATCCACAGCAGCAGGAATCTTAGCATTGAGCGAAGACGCTGCTTGAGGGGACTTGGTCGTATGTAAAATTCGCATCACATGTTCAGAAGAGCCCTGATAAGGCGGTCGGCCAGTCAACAACTCATACACAATCGCAGCCAGTCCATACTGATCGGAAGCGGGATAAACTGCACCGTCCCAACGCTCAGGAGCCATATACGGAAAACCGTCGGCAAGCTTCGAAAAGTATGAACCATCCTGAACCACGGAAAAATCCGCAAGAGCTACTTCCAGCTTTTGAATACGCTTGGCTTGATTGAGAACCAGAATATTTGACAGCTTAAAATTCTGGTAGGTCACCTGATAGTTGTGCGCAAATTGTAATGCATCAGCTAATTGAAGGATAATAGGCATTAGATCCTTCAATGTAAAGGAGCCAGGACCTCCATGGCGACGAATCCAGTTAGCCAGAGAACCATCGGCACAAAAAGGCATATTTTTGTAAATAAAATTCGTGCCACTGATATAGGATTTTCCACAATTCAACACAGGCAAAATATGAGGGTGTTGTAAAGGGCCAAGCAACTCTGACTCTTGCTGGAAAACGGTTACTTCCTCCACCGAATCTTTCATCACATAAAAAGGCATCATATCAACCTGAATCGCCTTCAGCGCACTTTCCTGTTCACGTAAGCGATCATAGGTACGATAGACTTCACTATATATACTACTACCAAGCCGAGCTCGTATCTGATAGCGACCAAGACTCTGCCCGTCAAGATAGATTTTTTCCTTTTTAAGTGCTTCAGTATTCTCTACCACAGGCCCGCTTTTCGACTCTCTCTGGATAGGAGGATCGGTAAATTGCACCTGACCCACAGGAAAATTCGCACCAGATGGAGATTTCACAGGATTGGGCTGCACTCTAGATGGAGTTGGAAAATCAACCTGTGATGAAGGAGCACGTGTAATAGAATTACGAGGGAAGGAACCACTCGGTGATTCAGACAACGAACTGCTATTAAAAGGTGCGGTAGATGGTGCATGGCTACCACTTTCCATCGACCAGGAATGATTTCCAGTCTCTTTTTGCGGCGTCAGTTTTCCCGACAATTGACGTGTTGTATGTGGCGCAGGAGCAGGAGCGGGTAAAGGTTTCCGTAAACTTGAAGCTGGCGGAGAAAACGTATCAGCACCAAAACTGGCAGGATGAGCATCCTGTAAACGAATCATCAATGGCTCCCAATCATACCTCTGTATTAATTGCTGAGCCAGGCGATTGATAAATAAACGACTTGCGCCATCATCCTTCCCAAGAACTACAGCCAGGGGTAAACATCCCCCACGCAAAAAAATAGTAAATGCATCAAGCTCATTTCCCACAATGACTGGTCGATATCCTACCGCAGTCAGAAGTCCACCCACATACTGGGCGCGTTCCTGGTGAGCGTCGATAATTAAAACAGTAAGGGCATTACGAACAACCATCTCCCTTGATGTTTTCGTCGCCAGGGGCTGTCTTAACCTTTGCTGCAAGAGCTTGAGAAAGGCATTTAACACGAGATCAGGCTGATCAAAAGAAAACGAAATGTCATGCAGTACGGTATTGGCCATAGACATATTTTTCCTATTTTATACTCTCAATGAGTATCTAGTGCTGAAAAGAAACAACACGGTCGCCTTAAGATGATATACCCCTTCATATCTTATATAACGAACAAGTTCCAACGCATAACGCGAAAAACACGTTGCGAGAAAAATGGATGTACCCTTTCTGATCTTATAGTATATTATAGTACAGATGGAAATAATTTACTATAATTATATTAACAAGAATTCAGCCCTATACCATAAACAGACGCTTATGGGATAGACCAAAAACGGTGTTGTTTATATACCGAAGTCTTATCATTATGATGTTTGATACAATGAATAATAAGATTAATACGTCAATTTATACCTGCTTCATCACACATTTCCAGATTATTGAGAATAATATTATCTGCAGAATAAATATAACTCTTTATTCTATTCAAAAAATAAGTTTACATTATATACAGAAAAGGACAATTCAGATGGATAACATGAACACCAGCGACTTTCTCAAGCGAATTCCCCCTCGGGCGCCCGGGTGTTCCTCTTGCTTGTACAGAAACCATCATGATAGGATTAACAGTACATACCTTGAACAGAGAACACGAACAAAAAGGATAGCTCAATGAGCCTGAGTAGCAATATCCTCCAGCAGATTGAATACCCCGCGATCAATCAGAGTATGGAAAACCATCTGATTGAATTTATCATGTATTGTAGTTGTATTCCTGGGGCGCAGGCCTCCCGCCACGTTGATCACATCGCCGCCATCACAGGCATTCCCCAACCCTCTCTCAATGTGGTTATGCGTGCCAATCTGGATGAACAAACAATCCTGACCCGGATTGAAGAGATTATGCTGCCATTTAAGGACCGCAGGGTTCCCATGCTCTGGTGGATCTTTCCAGACACCCGACCACTTAAACTGGGAGAATACCTCATACAGAGTGGGCTTCTTGCTAGTGGCATAGAGCCAGGCATGGCGATTGAACTCGATCAATTACCCACCGATGTTATCTATCCAGCTGGCTTTAGCATTGAAGAAGTCGCCAGTGATGAAAGCCTGCAGGAATGGATAAGCGTCTCAGCGCAAGCATTTGGTGGTGAGACAGCCACAATCGATCCGAACTATATCAGATTTGAACGTTGCCTCGGCTGGGGCAAAAAGCTCCCGTATCGACGTTTTCTAGGACGCCTCAACGGGAAAGGCGTCGCTACATCCTCCATCTTCCTGAGTACCGAGGTGGTTGGCCTTTATTCAGTCGGGACCTTACCGGAAATACGGCGACAAGGCATCGGTTCGATTATGTCAATCGAACCACTATCAGTTGCCCGCGCTTTAGGATACAATATCAGTGTTTTACAGGCATCCCCGGCTGGCTACAATGTCTACAGGCAAATTGGCTTTCGCGAATGTTGCCGTATCCAGCATTACATCTGGGCACCTGGCGAAGAAACGGATTCCTGACACAAATACAGAAACATTTCCATAAGGGCGGTCCGTTTCATCCTGTGCGCGGTATTCACCATGGCTTTTTCACACCATTGCTTTTTTGATAGCATATAATAAAAAACGCTACAAAAAGAAAGGATTCAATAACACTTATACTTATGACAAAGAAAAAAGATCATACCAAAGTTCTTATCTGTCGTGTACTATTGTTCGATTTAGACGGCGTTCTCGTTGATTCAATTGCTAATGTGGAGCGCCATTGGGGTGACTGGGCGCAACGCCATCAACTGGATGTTAAACAGGTACAGGCCGCCATTCATGGACGTCGTACCATCGATACTATCCGAGAGGTTGCGCCCAACCTACCTGCAGAGCAGGAAGCCCGTTATCTGGATGATATACAGACGCTGGATACCAAAGGTGTTGTCGCAACCAAAGGGGCAGCCGAACTGTTAACCCAGCTGGCACCAGAGCAATGGGCCATCGTAACCTCAGGACCAGCCATCCTGGCAAAGGCGCGCCTGCGAGCCGCGGGTTTACCATTACCACGTCTGCTGATTTCAGGCAACGACGTTAAGCAGGGCAAACCACATCCAGAAGGATATCTTAAAGGCGCGGAACTCATGCAAGCCGAACCCGAAGAGTGTCTCGTTATTGAAGATTCACTACCAGGCATCCAGGCAGCTCATACAGCTCATATTCCTGCCATTGCTGTAGGAACAACCCATCCACGTACAGAGCTAAAGAGCGCCGAACTCTGGATTCCATCACTTGAATTATTAAGTATCATTGATAGCGAAGAAGATGAGATCGCCCTGGCCGTCTCCGAGTAATTCCATTGAACAGCAAAAACATGAGTCATCCCGAATTTTAAGGTCGGGCTTGTAAAAAGACACCTCCCGAGAGAGACTGAAGAAAGTAACGAATATTCAGTCAATCCAGGAGGTGTTTTTCATGTCTTCTCAGTATCTCACACGGCTTGAGGAGCCACAAGTTCCACCATATCCTCCAGACAAGATGGCCCAGGGATTGTATGGGAGTCTTGCTCAGTTTCTTGCACCCTTGCTCATCGAAGTCGATACCCGCATTGATAAGCGGCTCGTGCGAACGTTGTTGCAAACCGTGGTGGTGATTTTGACTTTCCGTGATCGAGTGAATGGCTTGCTCCTCTCAGAAATGGGTGGCTATCTCGACACGCCAGACAAAGCCCCAGCTGGCACCAAGCGCCTTTCGCGTCTGTTGCATTGTTCCAAATGGTCTGCCGAGCTGATCCGATCCTATCTCTGGCATCGAGCCACCCAACGTTTGGCGACGTGGAAACAGGCTGGAATGGATGCGCTGGCGCTCTGGGATGAGAGCGCTTGGGAGAAGCCGGAAAGTATCGCTTCTGACGATCTTGGTCCGGTGCGCTCCAGTAAGGCGGCTCGACTTACCCATGTGAAGAAGGGCTACTACACCCCGCCTCGTGGCCCCATTTTTGTGCCTGGCCTTCATTGGCTAGCGGTAGTCCTGGTGGGCTGCGACCAGTCGGCTGACCCTCCAGCGTTGGCCTGCATGCGCTGGTGGACCAGCCGCGGGGCGCGTGCCTCCTTCAAACGCGATGAGCAAGCCAAGCTGTTGCTGCAAGGAGTTCTGCTCTGGGGGCGCGAGGTGATGCATGTCTTTGACCAAGGCTTCGCCAGCAGTTTCTGGCTTGGTTTGCTCGTGGCCTTCTCGCTTCGTTTTGTATTGCGTTGGAAAAAAGACTATCAGCTGGTGGATGAACAAGGCCAACGGCGCGCTGCCTGGAAAATCGCACGTGGCAAACGGGGATGGCAACAACGTCTGGTCTGGGATTGCCGTCGTCACCAGTGGGTCATGGCCAGCATTCTCGCTTTGCCCGTTACGCACCCAGACCATCGTGAACAACCATTGTGGGTGGTAGCCCGACGCAAAGGTGGCCTCCCTTGGTATCTGCTCACCGCTGAGCCGATCGCCAATGCGGACGATGCTTGGAGGATCATGTTTGCGTATGCCCGTCGCTGGCAAATCGAATTAACCTGGAAAGAGAACAAAAGTGAGTTGGCCTTCCAAAGCCCCCGTGTGTGGGAGTGGGAACCACGGGAAAAACTCTTGCTGCTGGCAGCACTGGCGTACGCATTTCTGCTCACCTTGCTGGCGCCGTTTTACACGCTCTTGCGCCGCTGGCTGCTGCGCCGCTACTGTCATCGAACGGGTCGCCATTGCCGACAGGCTCATGCTCCCTTTGCGCGGATGCGCATGGCGCTGAGCCGGCTGTGGCAAAGTGTGCCTCCGCACTGGGAGTCCCTGTCGGGCCGAGGCCAGCCAACGGTCTCGGTGACCATGCTCTGATGAGGCGTTGAGCCTGCACCACCGCTGAACCATTCCATGGCCAGGACTGCCTGACCGCGGGGGCGTGTGACCGGTGTTCATCCAGCACAACGATCGCAACCAGCATATGGAGCGATCGCACACAAAACATGGATGCCTGTTTTCTCGCTGGAAACCGAGGTGATGCTCTTGGTGTGAACACGTCTTCGTTCTGTTCTCTTTTCTCCCGTTGGTTTTCTAGGAGAAGGAGATCACCAGCAAGAAGCACTTCATCAACCGCTTTTCTTGGAGAGAACTGAAGCGAGCATTTCTCCACTTCTTGAGGAGAAATGCTCGCTTCTTTCACAAGCTCATCCCTAAAATCTGGGATGACTCATGTTTGCATGTCTGCTGTTCAATAATCAGGCGGGATACTTACAGAATAATATCCTCAACATGACCTCCCATATGACGGGTCCACATTTCAGCCGCCAGCTGTTGCGCATCATTGTGTAAGCCATACTGCTCAAAGTACTGACAAACACGCTGCACATCCCGCGCAAAAAGCGGAAACACTTCATCATAGCAGGGATCAACCGCCTGGGCGAAATCAATAATCGTAACATTACGTTCCCAGTACAGAATATTGTATTCGGATAGATCCCCATGAACGCGCCTGGTCGCCAGGCTTAACTCAATGTCCGCCATCAAGCGATCAAACAAAGGTGACACCTCATCAGGCTCCAAACGCACATCCCGTAGCAGTGGGGCCGCATGTCCCACAGTGCCCACATAATGCATCAAAACGGCATTACCTACATGTGCCACCGGCATCGGCACATGGACGCCAGCTTGATACAGCATACGCTGAGTCGTAAACTCATACTCAATCCAGGACATCACACGGGCAGCGTGGCCCCGGGCCGTCTTACGAGCAACGCCTCGCAAACGATTATCCCCATGAACAACACGCCCCTGCTCATCCCGTTGCGTACGATTATAACGATAATCCGCATCATTCTTCAAACTCCGAAACATGCGTGGACGATAGACCTTCACGGCCAGATAGTCCAGGCCAGTCTCTGGATGCGCCAGGCAACAAAAGACGGTAGCTTCTTTGCCACTTTTCACAACATGCAGAATATCCACAATCAGCTTCTGCTCATACAAGGGAGTCAAAGAAGACAGGATCCAGGGTGCGTCACGCTGGGAAGACAAAAAAGTTGGATTAAAGGCAGGCGCCTGGTTGAGATCAACCCCCTGTACTTTTAGCCAGCGCTGCACCTCCTCATTACTCTCATAACTGGCCTTCTTCTCCTGTTTTACACGGACAACAGGACGGCGGATCGGCTCCCAGCGTACTGCTGGCTCTTGATCTAGCCCCTCAACGTCATCTTGATACAAATTTTTTGGAAGCTTCTTTACCATAATCCATACTCCTTCAACACACCAAAAACATTTTCAACCGACAGCCGCAAATGCATAGCATAAAAAGACATACTGTTACCTCTATACCCGTGCGGGTAATCAAACTGGAAAACCAGCGAGCAGGTTTATCGGCTGTAGAACGAGGGGTAGGTACTATGCAATCTAAGAAAACAGGCATAGTAATATCCCGGAAGACCGTGGAGAAGGAATGCTGAAGACAAGTCCAGCCACGGTGACAGCATGCTGTACCTGTGGCTTACTGCTCATAAAAAAAACCACAGGTGGCAAGTGCACCAGTGGTCCATCAAGCGGTTAATGCGCGACATATTGATAGAAAACATGTGTAAAAAACACAAAATGTCTCTATCTCCGCGTCATCACAAGGGGAATAAGCAATTGATGGTAGTGATGAAATGCACTTACCTCCGGGCAAGCTCCAGCATAACAGCCGAAAGCTCCTGCCCAGAACGAGCGGAGGGTGTAGTAGTAAAAATTAAAAATTTCATCTTTACCTCCTTTGCGTGCATTGATTTGAGCTGAGTGTACCATTTAATAATTCCTGTGTCAAGCCAAAAAACTGCGCAGATCAAAAGTAGCCATTAATATTCTCCAACTCCGCCAACCCAGGCAAAACTGGTATCCTTCGGGGTGCCAGTTTTGCCTGCGCTACCGATCCTATTCATCAGCAGAGGCCATTCCGGTTAACTCTATCTGCCCTTGCAATGACGATAAACCACGTCTGACGGCCCTGGCTTCTCAAGCCAAAATACCTTTGTTGATGAATGTGAAAAAATGTTTTCACCAATTTGAACAAATATGATAAATTTGTCCAGATTTAGCTTGACAATGGTAGTGCTTCCATGTTATCTTTGTATTGTAATACATCGATTGAAAAGATTCTGCAATTTTTGAATATCCAGACAGAAAGGGACGGAGGTAACGAATGAAAGCACCAATGCTTTTTAACCATCGCGCCGCGTCTGTCTTGGTATCCCATCGCTTAAACCCCTACTTTAGTGGATGTCTGATAGACCAGCAAGGTGAAGACATCTATCGATTTGGCGGCTGTAAACTCTCATAGAGTTCGCGCCAAACTCTCTTTTGTCTTTTACTGCTTCCTGTGACGGCCCGAGAGGTGTCTGAAGCAACTTTCCCATTTTTTACTTTCAAGTTTATTGCTGGGTTCCAGCACCCATTTTTACAGTACCCACATAGTATTAATCGTACATCATTGTTCGATTATGCTCATTTTCATCAAGCCTATCGGGTTGATCTTTTTGTGCAAAAATTGCACTATAAATGTATCTCCAGGGATTTTTGTGCTCATTTTCATGAAACTACAGCCTGATGGGTACTTAAAAATACAGGGGATAACACGCAATAAATCTCAGAAAAATAGTAGAAAATTTACCGCTTTTGAGCTGGTGATAAAGAATAGATTAGTAGAACAGTAAGTTGTAGAAACGTTGAATAGCCAGCAAGATCCACAGTAGTTATTGAAGGAAAGGCCGCAATCCTGTCTCGCGGCAAAAATTACAGCAATAAGAGGTGAAAGTATGATACAGTTCAAGAAGGGTATGATGGTCTTCAATCAGGTTGAGCAGACAACCGATATGAAGTTTGGTCAGACTGTTCAGCAGCGTGTCGTACTGGTCACACGAATGCAGCAGCCAGAGACACGTGGCCGAATGTACAAAAAAGGTATGATGGTCGGTTCGACTGTTAAAGGTTTGTATTAGGAGAACGTTACAACAAAGAGCAAAATGCTGAGAGGTGAAAGTATGGTACAGTTCAAAAAGGGTATGATGGTCTTTACAAAGATCAACCAGAAGGAAGATCTGAAAATGGGTCAGGCTGCTCAGAAGCGTGTCGTACTGGTCACACAGTTTCAGCAGCCACAAGAAGCTCGTGGTCGGATGTTCAAAAAAGGTATGATGGTACGAGCCGCCAACAAAGACAGATACTAAATTTGTGGCGGTGAGTAGTTGGCCCGGTATGTAGCGCTGAAGCTATATATCGGGCCTTTTCTGGCTCGCTGCGAACACGTGAAACACTATCTACTCAAGAAAGCCTCCAGCTGTGCATTGCCACCGCAGAGTAAGACACCAACGCGCTCATCAGGCGCGGGACAATACAGTCCCGTCTGCAGAACAGCAATGCCTGCGGCGGCTGAAGGTTCAACGATAATACGCAAATCATGCCAGAGCGTTTTTTGGGCTTGAGCAATCGCAGTATCATTCACCAGTAACATCCGATCTACATACTGCTGGGCAATGGCAAAATTCAGTTCGCCAACACGGCGCGCTCCCAGAGCATCCGCCGCCAATCCCGAAATCTCCACATCGACCGGATGACGCGCCTTAAAAGCTTGAAACATACTGGCGGTTCCCTCAGACTCTACGCCGATAACGCGCACAGAACGTTGGAACCAGCTGGCAATACCTGAAATTAAGCCTCCACCGCCAACCGCCACCAGCAACGTATCCAGTTCAGGCAACTGTTGTGCCAGTTCATAACCAACTGTTCCCTGGCCGACAATAACTTCTGGCTGATTATAGGCATGCACAACCAGAGCACCTGTCTGCTGTGCCCATTCCTCACTGGCCAACCAGGCATCCGCATAGGTAGCTCCACCAATATGGACCTGCGCACCGTAAGCGCGTAAACGCTCAACCTTGATGCGCGATGAAATCTCAGGCACAAAAATTTCTGCGCGATGCCCCAACTTCTGAGCCGCATATGCTACTGCGGCACCGTGATTTCCTCCAGACGCAGCGACCACGCCAGCCTCTGGAACTGGTCGAGATAGTAAACAGTTAAAAGCACCACGCGCCTTGAATGATCCAGAATGCTGGAGCTGCTCAAGTTTCAAAAAAACATGACCAGTACAATTCCAGATTCCCTTCTCAAGCGCGATAACCGGGGTACGCCTGACATAGGGATCCAGTCGCCGGGCCGCCTGCTCAATATCATCCTTTGTAACCATATGACACGCCTTCTCGCAATTTTTGGCTCATTATATCATGAGTAAAAATAGCCTCTAGCGTAGAATAAAAGTTATCTATTATAGTATTTATTTTATATTGTAGCTATTTTTATATATTTCTATAGATACTATTTTCTGTGTGAGATCTTTCAAGTGCTTAACGTAGTATACGTATGAACCCTCTTTCATGAATAGGCAAGTGAAATCGAGAGAATAGGAAGGAGCTCTTTCTCTATAAAATATCTGTGACCATTCTCTAATAAAGAACGATAGTGAACAACAAGCACGGAGATACAGGAAGCATCCCCTAGAATCAGGAGACGTCACACATGAGACCAAGTCAATCCAAGAGTCGCCAGATAATTGCGGCGTTGTTATGTCTATTGACAGCTCTACTTACCGCATGCGGTAGCACACCAACCACATCCCAACCAGGTTCAGACAAAGCCTCGGATGATAAACAAATTCTGGTTACGCCGATCACCGGTCGTGCCGACCTCAAAACATTTGACCCCGCCCTCGCTGGCGACCTCAACTCCATCAAAACCATCAATATGGTCTTTTCCGGACTCGTATCTCTCAATGACAAACTTGAGGTACAAAACCAGCTGGCCCAATCCTATGAGACCAGTGCGGATGGTTTGACCTGGACATTCAAATTAAAGCCCAATCTTAAATTTAGCGATGGCGATCCACTCACCTCCGCAGATGTCGCCTACAGCATTGACCGCGCCCTGGATCCTAAAGTACAATCGGCCGTCGCCACGACCTATCTCGGGCTGATCAAAGACTCAGACAAAAGAAATGCGGGTAAAATCCCATCTTTACTTAACGACAGCATCATCACTCCTGACGCTCAAACCATCATCTTAAAAACCAGCCAGAAGGCCGCCTATTTTCTGGAAGCCCTGACATATAACACCTCATTTGTGGTTGAACGTAAACTGATCACGAAATATGGCGCCAACTTTACCGATCACCTGAACGAAGGTGGTGGTTCAGGTCCCTGGAAAGTTGACACATTTGAGCATGGCAAACAGATCGTATTGGTCCCAAATCCCAATTATGCTGGTGCCGCACCCAAACTAAAAAAAGTCATCATTCCATTTTATAAAAATGCCCAGACCGCTTTCCAGGATTATCAAAACGGCCAGATTCATACAACTGGCGTGCCAACATCCATGCTCACCGTTGCTAAGGCACTACCTGATAAGCAATATCATCAGGTACCCATTCTGGCAATTGATTTCATTGCCATGAATTACCTTACCAAACCTTTTGACAATCTGAAAATCCGGCAGGCGTTCGCATTAGCTCTGGACAAAGATGCGCTGGCGCATAACGTCAATAGAGATACCAATATCGCCTCCAACCACATTATTCCTAAAGGTATGCCAGGCTACAATGAAAGCCTGACTGGTCCGCAGAATGTGAAAGAGACCAAAGGTGATAGCGCGCAAGCTAAAAAATTATTCGATGAAGGCATGAAAGAGGCCAACTACACCACCGCAACATTCCCTGCAGTTACCTTCACAGTTGCAACTGAAGGCTCAGCCGACGCATCCAACACCTTTAGTGCCATGCAACAGATGTGGAAAAACACTCTGGGCATCAACGTTAAGATCAGCGATACAGACTTCGGTACCTTGTTGGATAAGGCAAATGCGGCGGCCAATAATCCTAAAGGGATCCAGATGTGGTATGCCGACTGGTTTGCCGATTATCCAGATCCCCAGGACTGGCTAACGTTGCTCTTTGGCAAAGGCGTCGACAAAAATGGCATGAACTATGGTCAGAACAAGCAGCCTTATGCCTCTACCCAGCAGGCCAATCAGGATCTGATGCTTAAAGCAGATGCTAATACAAATTCCACCGAGCGCATGCAACAATATAATCAGGTCGAACAAGCTCTGGTTAATGATGTTGCCTGGATTCCGATTGCGCAGGAAATCTCAACATTAGTGAGAAAGCCCTGTGTAGTTGGTGTGGCAGACAATGCCGAGGGCCTGACACCTCCAGAGGACTGGAGCTCAATCTACATCTCAAACAATACTAGCTGTGCAAGCACGACAAAGTACCACTAGTACTCTATCAACGTTAATGCGAAAGTCAGGGGTGTATGAGTCATCCCGAATTTTCGGGATGCTTTTCTAACACCTTTTATCTGACAAAGACTGTAATGTCTGGATATTGGGAGCCAAAAGGTAGCCAAGGCTTGGACGATAGTCGTCCCACAGACGGCTGATCGCCCAACGTAAGCGGTAAAGCGGTGCAATAGCTTTTTTGCATCGCTTTCCGGTTCTTTTGCACTTCAAATGCAAGATCATTTCAACAAGATCCCCGTGGATAGGAGTGAGTAAATGGAGGAGAAAAGCATAAACAAGTGTCACGATACCTAACAGCTTGAGTCGGTTTTCCATCGCGTACAAACGCGGACTCTCCATCGCCAGCTCACTCTTTCCATAGCGGAATACGAGTTCTATTTGCCAACGTCTCCGATAAGCAAAAACAATCTCCCAAGCCTGCTCTGCAGTTCGAATACGCTCATTAGTTACCAGATACCAGACTTTCTTATTCACGCGAACTTTTACGAGATAAAGTTGATACTCGTATTGCTCATGCCATATCGGCGCCCACCAAACATCACAAGGCATCTTTTCACCAGTATGGCTATCACGTATTTCTTTATGAGATAAATACTTTTTATGTAATCCAATCTGCCATAATTTCTTCTTTTCCCCTTTCTCATTGAAAAAGAAATGCCCTTTTTTCCAGCGAATCACAAAACGCACACGTAATTTCTGTAACACTTGTATCCAAGGGCCTGATGCTGCTCCACGATCAAATATGTGAAGGAGCTGATCCCCCCATTTCCGAACAACTTTTCTCAATAACTTTTCTTGTTGTTCTCTTAACTTTGTCGCATCATCACCTCTGGTAGTCCACCAGCTCATCACTGCTACTTTTACCCTTCCTTCCATTCCTATGATCAATGCTGCTGTCCACTGCATTCCTGCCACTGTAATCGCTTTCTTTGGTGGAAAATTAAAGACCAGGCCTTTTTTTGAGCGCTGCAATCTTTTCGCTTTACTAGAAGTTACTGGACAGATTCCTTCTAATTTCTCGCTTTCTGCTTTTTCTATGACACTCTCATCCCAAGGGCAAATAATCCTTTTCCCTTGTTCTCTCATACGTGTCACCTCTTTATCAGCTTCTTCTAGTAAATAGTGATCTATCTGCAAAAAATTCCATTTTATGGAGCGAAGCAGGTTTCCCACTCTCTTCGTTCCAGCAGTCGCTGTTTTTGATTGCTGCGCATATCCATCGAGGTAGGAACCTAATTCACTCAAAAGTAGTCCCTGCTTGTTATTTCTGAAACGAATAATTGCAACGCATACCTGTACTAACGTTCGCACTAACCTCTTATCTATCAGCCTATCAAGCACAATCAAAAGTGGCATAAGAAATTCTTCAAGCAATTGAGCTAATTCCTGTGATGCTCTCTGCGCATCTTGTTCCTCGGGTTGAAGTATGTCATACTGAAATGGCATGAGTTGGGGGCCTCCTGGTTTTTTGCTGTCAGTTGAATTTTTAACAGTTTAACTCAGGAGACCCCTCTTTGCCTAGTTCTTACTTTTCCGGTTTTCTCTCTTTCTTTCCGGCTAGAAATGTTCCTCAAAAATTCGGGATGACTCATAACTGGGTTCCAGGGCACAGCCCTGGCCTCCCTCCCCCTCTCTCGCCCGCTACGCGGGCGAACTTTTCCAATGGAGCCAGACAAGAAAACAGGAAGCCGGTGGCAGATTCGCCACCGGCTTCCTGTTTTCTTGTCTGGAATCCCCTCTTTTGTTGCGATCGATAACAAAAAAGAATGCCAACAGTTTTAGTCGCAGATATTACAAACCAGTCCTATCCTATTGCTACACCCGTGGCTCATTCAGGATAAAGTGCTTTTAGCAAATGTGCTAAACAAGGTATGGTGAAACGTAAAAAATCTGCGAATAGACTATTCATATTACACACGGATAGACTATTTGTTTTACTTCTAAGTACCGCGAATGAGTAAATGACATGCGCATTCCTCATAAAGTATCACTGCTTTACAATTTCATAACATTGTTATACAATGTTTGCGTAATATCAAATTACGACAATGTTTCACACCATTTTCCGTCTATATAGAAAATAATGAGTGTAAGCATATATAGCATTATTAAGGGAGACATAGACAATGAGTGATCTTTTAACCGTATCGGAAGTTGCACAGATTCTTCGCGTTGATGACACCACCGTTCGCCGCTGGGTAAAACAGGGCGCTCTGGAAGCAGTAGTTCTGCCACACGTCAATGCACGTCAGGCATATCGCATCAAACGCGAGACCTTAAACAGGGTGCTGGGCAGCGAGATCGAGCTCCAATAAGATTAAACTATATCACTACTGATAGAGAATGGAGGGGAAATGCCGGGGGCACAGCCCCGATCCCCTGTCAAGGGGCTTGCCGCCCCTTGTATCCCCGCCTCCCCATTACATGGTGCCTGACAGACTACTAGTTAACTTCTCCCATAAACCAGTTTGCATTATAACAATCTTAACCTGGTTATTCTTATCACTATGACTTCCATTCTACGCCAGTCTGTGCGGAAAATCATCTGTGTAAGTACTATGTACCTATATTTTTTGACAATCAGACTGAATCAATCAATACTATTGGTAGTACATGAATGGTTTCGTGATTATAAAAATCATGGAATTGAGCTTACAAAGTACTATGTACCTATTAAGTTTGACTATAGGACTTAATTAGATCATACTATTGATAGCTCCTGACGATAGAAATTATTGATCAAGGTAGCGAATTGAATGTGATAAGTACTAAACGCCTATCACATTTGACAAAATATCTCAATCAAGCAATACTTACAAAAGATCGTACATTTATTCTGGTTTCCATTTAATTCGACTCTCAGTAGATAGTACTAAATGGCAAAGAAATTTGACAGCCAGAAAAACACAGGTCATACTTATAGTAGTGCGGTGACGTAGACGAAGCAGTATAATACAACAAACTCTCCCGGTAGTGTAGTCAGAGTAGTGTAGTAACAGTATTCCTCCGCTGTACTTGTAGTGCTAGTATCCTCAGATGTAATAGTAGTACAATAGTTGATCAATCATAAGGTAACGAAAATATCAAGGAAAAGTATTTTTTCCTCAATACCATTAAGATCAATAAAAACTTAACTACGAAAACGACAAATTATAAAACAAGGCATTCATCCAGTAGAAACAATAGAATTAGTCCCGGTATCCCCGTGGTCTTGCACAACACAATCTTCAAATAGCGAAGTATTCAGGGTCCCATCTACCTGTCTAAAAAGATAGGTTTCCATTTCCCACTTCATCAGACCCAGGAACAGGCTGTGCTTTTTTCGCCTATTTCCAGGGAATATTGAAGGTAAGGACGTAGAGACATACATACTTATGACTGCTCGTCCTGATGTGTAAGCATAGCTGGTGGATAGGTAAATCCAGGATACTGCTGGGTGAGACAGTAAATAATAGAGCTCAATGCATCGATTGCCAACGATGCAACGTAGTTTCTCATCAAAAGGAGTATAAACTTGACTTCATTACAAAATACAAGCGCAAATCACTCAATAAACAATCCAAAGCGTCGTATGCTCACTATCGCCTTTGCCCTGCTGCTGGGTCTGACAATGTTTGGTACAATGATCGGTCTACAGACAAAGACCACGCATGCCGCCACCAATGAAACCTATCTGGTTAGTATGATTCGCAGTGTTTTCGGTGGCTACTCAACTCAGGCTATCCATATTGCTCAATGTGAATCAACTATGAATCCCAATGCTCGCAACGTCATGCCCATTGGTGGTAGCTATGCATCAGGTCTCTTCCAGATCCTGTATCCAAGCACCTGGAGAACTACTTCACAGGCCGCCAGTTCACCCTTTAATCCATATGCGAACACCCGCGCTGCCTATGAGATCTTTAGAAGAGATGGTTTCCGCTGGGTAGAGTGGGAATGCCGAGCCTACTAAGCACACTTTCACTGAAAAAGAGAACCATAGATATGTTTTATATGACCCGGTTATAGTAAAAACAGTGAAAAAGAAAATCAATTAGAGATCCATTTCTTTCTAAAATAGAGAAGGCCACCTGGTCGGCTAATTTATCCGACCTGGTGGCCTTCTCTTTGCTATGTGCTTATACCCATAGTACATTGTCAAACTTCGTGTGATGAGTTGTGCGCCCGATCCCCCAGTCAAGGATCTCGCCGCTTGATCATGCCCCCGGCATGCTCGCTAGCGTCCCCGCCTCCCCCATCACATGATGTCTGACAGACTAGTAGGAACGTGATGGAACCTGGAAAAAGCAGTCTCAAGAGTAAACCGGGAGCGTAACATAGAAGGTAGTGCCGTGATGCTCAACTGACTCAACCCAGATATACCCTGCTTGCCGCTCTATTAATGCACGGCAAAGATGTAAGCTCAGGCCCTCCCCTTTCAGTGTCCATGCATTATCTATGCGACTGAAACGACCAAAAAGCTTCGCCCTATGTTTATCAGGCATATCTAAACCGCAATCCATTACCAGCAGAGCCGCCACACGAACATTTTCAGATTCATGGCCCTCCCAGATATCGACAAAAATAGTACCTCCTTCGGGACTATCGCGGGTTGCATTCTTAAGTAAGTTTATCAGCACCTGTTCTATACGGAATGGATCAGCCATGATGATCAGATAATCCAGGCCGGTACGAACTTGAAAATGATGCTTGTTCGTAGTGGTCTGTAGATACTTTACCACGCGGCGCGCCAGTGCAATCAGATCACAAGGCTCAATATTGAGCGCCAATTTCCCAGCCTGCAAACGCTTAACATCCAACGAAATATCTCTGAGTGATGTCATATGCATGATCGCTCGCTCATGGCCGGCCATGGATTCATATTGCCAGGCAGGAGCATTGAAACCCTGACCGCCCGTTACTTGAGCTACCAGCATCTGTGAAAATTTCCGCCATACGGTCAGTGGAACCATCAACGCATGTACAGCAAGAGATATAAAATCATCCATGAATCCAATACCCATGCGGGCATAAGCCATACAATGCTGGCTTAAGACTAAATTTCTTTCATGTCTGTTGGCAACATTCACATTCATCTCCTTACCTCTTAGTTTATAATGGTATTGAATTCTTTTACGCTTGCTACGTTGCGACAGAATTTACAACAATAATATGTAACGCTATAAATCATAAATAAAGCAAGCTTATCTTTACTTTTTTTATGATAGTAGTGCGGATAGATAACTCACTCTCTCTATTTTTACTGGACTTGTCCCCCAACTATCCCTGCCATTCAACTGGAAAAAACAATTTCGCGCAGAGTACATACCAGTAAGGTACAATTTCAATCTATGCATTAATCTATGTGAGTGATCAGATAGGCTCATGCCAGATTTGAAGCCCGGCAAATCCGAGAGAGAAAGTGGAAAATTTATTTATATTTCCACAATGGAATAGACATATGTAGCAGATAAGAATGCACATGTATAAAGCTTTATATTGGCGATAAATGTACGAACTATATACATGGCTTCTAAAATAAATAGTGATATGGTTCTATGCAGATATCAGACTTCTGATCGACAAGAGTGATATAATTTTCCCTATACATCTTTATGGTAGGGAAAAAATTTCCAGCCAATGAAGAGAAGGAAAATGCCCGCTGGTTGATCGAGACCAGGGGTACCAAAGTAATAGAAAGTAAAGCTCAACTGAAAAGAGGTTTACCATGCCAGGACATGTATCAAGGCCCATCCGCTCATTAGGCGTGTTGACCGGTGGTGGAGACGTTCCAGGACTCAATGTAGCCATCAAAGCACTGGTATATCGTGCTGAAACCATGGGTATTCGGGTTATGGGATTGCGCGCTGGCTGGGAGGGCATCACTTTTCTTGATCGCTCCCGTAGTCAGGATGCGCTGGTCTTTAAAGCTGAAGATTCCTCCACCTGGAAAAATGGCTATCTGATGCCATTAACACGTCTTAATACACGTAGTATTGATCGTCAGGGCGGCACGATCCTGCAATCCTCACGAACTAATCCTGCTAACACCAGTGTCAGTGAATTACCTGCCCACCTGCAATCTTATGGCGAAGGGCATAAGCCTGAAGATCGCGTGGACCTGACACAAGAGGTCCTGGCTAATCTAGAGTTTCTAGGACTCGATGGGCTGGTAGCCATTGGTGGCGATGATACTCTGAGCTACGCTTCAAAGTTGGCGGACAAAGGCATACCTGTATGGGCCATTCCGAAAACGATGGATAATGATGTACCCGGGACTGATTACTGTATTGGTTTTCAAACTGCGATCAGTCGCGCGGGAGAATTCATTAATCGCATCCGTTCGACGGCAGGCTCACACCGCCAGACCGTGCTGTTCCGGATGTTTGGCCGCGATGCAGGCTTTACCGCCCTCGAAACCGCAGCCGTCACCTGGGCCGATCGGCTCATTATTCCAGAAGTTCCTATCAACATTGATCGCCTGGCTGACCTGATATTACAGGACCGACAAAATCCAGAGGGTTATTCAATTGTTGTGATGTCTGAGGGAGCCAACATGGGCGTTACCCTTCCAACCGTGGGAGAGGCCGATGCCTATGGACACAAAAAGAAAGCCAATGTAGCAGAGTTCCTGGGAGATCAATTGACCGACCGCATTCCAGGAGTGCGTTTCCTTCCAATCGATCTGACCTATTTCTTACGCAGTGGTGAAGCGGAAGTTTATGATAAAGATATCGCTATTCACTTTGCTAATCTCATCATGAGTAAGGTGAGCGAAGGTATGTATAATGTGATGGCAGCCTATCGCAATGGTGCCTATATCTGCACTGATATCCCGGGCAAAGATATTCCTGCCCGGCGCGTGGATCCGGCGGATTATCATGAAACCCGCTATCGCCCACGCTTTGAGCGCATCAGTGGCCCTTATCAACCACAGATTCGTTAAATACAAAAACGTTCGCTTCCCAGATGGCAGCATGGACGAAAAAGACTGTTCAATGCTGCCATCAGATGTATAGAGGCCCAACATGAAGTCCGAAGAGATACTGCGCGCAACAAGTCATCGAGGCTATCCCCCTCCACCACAACCCTGGATTATGCGGCAAAACTGGCATGAATTACTGTTCGCGCACTGGCCAATTGCACCAGCGGTTCTCAAAGATGTATTGCCAGCTTGCTTTGAGATTGATACCTTTGCCAGTGAAGCCTGGCTAGGAATTGTTCCCTTTAGAATGAGCGATGTACGACCACGAGGACTTTTTGCATTTCAACACCTGTCGCAATTTCCAGAATTGAATGTGCGCACCTATGTTACTATTGATGGACAACCAGGTGTCTATTTCTTTAGTCTGGATGCGGGTAATCCAGTCGCAGTCGCACTGGCACGCTCAATCTTTCATCTTCCTTACTTTAATGCACTGATGCAATGTCAACGTGTAGGAGATACGATCAACTATCGCAGTCAACGCACCCACCGTGGAGCGGCAAAAGCTGACTTTATCGCTCGTTATCGACCCACTGGCCCCGTCACCTATTCACAACCCCAATCTATCGAAGCCTGGCTCACCGATCGCTATTGCCTCTACACGAATAGAGGAAGTCAAGTCTATCGTGCCAATATTCATCATGCCCATTGGCCACTGCAGCCAGCTGAACTGGAAATAAGTCGCAACACGATGGCCAGCGCCCATGGTACCCAACTACCCGCTACCGATCCACTCCTGTATTATTCACACCGACTCGATGTGCTGGTCTGGCCAATACAAAAGATCAGATAGCCCATTCGCACTATGCCAGCCAACAAATAGAGATACATTTTGCAGCTAAAGCCTTTTAAATATATTCACGTATTTATTGATATAGTACAATATACTGGTTTAGCTGTGTACATGCTATAATTAAAAAAGAAAATGCAACATTTTTATCGTCGCAATAATGGCATAGCGTTCAATCGTATGAGTGCAGTCTAGCAAACGACTTTGCACACACAACTGAACGATATAGTAGATTGATACACACAGATGAAAAGAAATGTCAGAGCGTTACAATCTCACCGCAAAAATATGCTTAAAAAGCCTGAATTCCATCTTAAAAACTATTTTTCAAAATTCGGGCACAATCATTTTTCAGCATGGCTATTACTCCGTAATGCCCTCATTGCCACTTTTTCCGTCCAGCTGTTGACTGCTTCCATACTTCTAGTCATTTCAGCAATTCGGGATCGCAACAAAAAGGAGCGTAGTTTTCCGCGTATCGAGCTGAAAGAGGTCCAGGTAGGGGCTAACCGTTTACAGTTATATGGCTATGGGCGCGATCTCTATGAGGCAATGCTCGCAGCGATTGATACGGCACAAGAGAGCATCTATATCGAATCGTACATCTGGAAAGACGATGAGGCCGGCTGGGATTTTAAATCTCATCTGGCACAAAAAGCGGCTCAGGGTGTCGAGGTGTATGTTATTTTTGATCGCATCGGTAATCTGGTCGTTCCTGAGGATTTCAAAAATTCTTTTGATCCTGCCATCCACCTGCTCCAATATCAGGCCTTTGGCTCAATAGAACATCTGATTGATCCACGACGCTATGCGCTTGATCATCGTAAATTACTCATCGTAGATGGCCACACCAGTTTCATTGGTGGCTACAATATTGGTAGCCTGTATGCCAACTCCTGGCGCGATACACACGTGCGCATTGAAGGGCCAGCCTCGGCTGAGATTGCACGCTCGTTCACCGACTTCTGGAATCGCTTCTGCAAAAAAGATAAAAAAATTAGCCGCCATCATCCACGTAGATTCGATCCGTTGATTAACCTGCACGGAAATGATGCCTTGCGCCTGGCTTTTCCCATTCGCGATATGTATATAGAAGCAATCCACCGGGCCGAACACTCCATTCTGCTCTCAAACGCGTACTTCGTGCCTGATGGTAGTCTGTTAGAAGCGCTAAAAACGGCGGCCTTGCGCGGCGTAGATGTACGCATTCTGGTTCCCTGGACCTCTAATCATGTGGTTACAGACTGGATATCACATAGCTACTTTAGCGAATGTTTAGAGGCTGGCATCAAAGTACTGGGCTATCGACACGCCATGCTGCATGCAAAAACCTGTACCGTTGATGGCCAGTGGTCCACGGTAGGCACAGCGAATCTGGATCGTTTAAGCTCGCTCGGCAACTATGAAATTAATGTTGAAGTCTATAGTTCAGAATTTGCCCAACAAATGGAACGTCTCTTCGCCTGCGACACTGAGGATGCAGTAGAACTGAATGCTCAACGATGGCATCAACGTCCCTGGTATACCAAACTGGGTGAGCATATTCTGACACCACTACGCTTTATGATGTAATTCCGATCTGTGAGCGAGGAAAACACCAGCAAATACTCAAAAATAATCACATCACAGAGTATATAAAAGAGCAAACATATTCCCCTGATCCAGGCTATTTAGAAAATAGAGGTATAAATTTTTACTATGAAGCGACATGTAGCTGCCACTATTTTGTTTGTACTGGCAATTGAAATTATCCTGACCATACCATTGATGATATTCACACCTATTGGTACAAAAATTGTCAATACATTAAATCCACCGCCCACGCCAACTCCTATGCCGGTTCTCAGCGCAACCGGCATGACACCGCCTGTGATCAAATCACCAGTACTGTATCTACTGGATGCAGATAACAATGATGTTCTGGCCAATGTACGAGGCAATGAGCGCTTCCCTGTTGCCAGCACGACCAAAATTATGACTGCGATCATCGCTTTAGAGAAAAGCAATCCTGACCAGATAGTGGAAGTCAAACAGGATGCCGTCAAAGAGGTTACCGACAATCTAGGAAGTAACGCTAATCTCAAGGCTGGCGATAAAGTGCGTATGATTGATCTCCTCTATGGCCTGATGTTGCCTTCAGGCGATGATGCCGCTATCGCCATCGCCGATACGATCAGTGGTTCACCGGCCAATTTCGTCAAACTGATGAACGATTACACACGCAAACTTCATCTCAAAAATACCCACTACATCAATCCTGATGGACTGACCTATTACGTCGGAGCTGATAAAAAACCGGATCCTAACGAATACAGTACAGCGGCCGATCTGGCACAGCTCACACGCTATGCCATGCACAATCCAATGTTTGCACAAATTATTCAAATTCAACACTATCAACTGCCCGCGACAGCCGATCATGGTGCCTATAACTGGACCACGACCAATGACCTGATGCAATCTTATCCAGGGGTGATCGGCGTTAAAACAGGATATACAGTCGAAGCTGGCTCGTGCCTGGTCTTTGCCGGGAAGAACGCTCACCATACATTGATTGGCGTACTGCTCCAGGGAAAAGAGAAAACAGATCGTTTTACGGATGCTCCAGCATTATTGAACTGGGGATTTAGCCTGCCTATGCGCGCACCTACGCCAACACCAACGCCAATAAATAAATAGTAGCGCCCAGGATTTAAAAGATAAAGCAAAAGAGTCACTTCATCCTGTCCTCAATAGCATTGAGAGCTCAAAATCAACAGAAAGTGCAGGGATTCCGGGGCTGCTCATTCGTTATTATGAATAACACATGCGCATATAATCTATAAGTTAGACCAGCGCATTCTTACAATCAGAGATGAAGAGGCATAGTTACGATGAAAGTTGAAATTACCATTGCCGCTCTCGAAGAGAAATTTATCATCCGCAATTTACTAGAACTTTGCCAGCATGACTCCAGTGAATTCACTTCTCAGAATATTGGCGACTCAGGACTCTTCGATTATCCGTATTTAGATCATTACTGGACTGATCAGAACCGCTATCCTTTTTTGATTCGCGTTGAGCACAAACTGGCGGGTTTTGTACTGGTACAAAAAATCGATGAGCCTGCCATGTATAGTATCACTGAATTATTTATCCTACGCAAATATCGTCAGCAGGGACTCGGCGAGGTAGTAGCCCATCAAATTTTCGATATGTTTCCTGGCCGCTGGCGCGTGCGGCAGGAGATCGAGAACGCCAGGGCTCAGTCTTTCTGGCGTAAAGTGATCGCACGCTATACAAACAATCGTTACCAGGAAACGAAAGATAAAGTATAGGCAGTCAGTCAAGAAGCTGAAGAGCAAGAGGAAATTTAAAGAAGAGCGTTGCATCCCTGCATACACTTCTCACTATGCCATGAACCACTACAAATGTAGCCGAGCTGGCCTATTGATAACGTGCGGAGTGCTTGCGGCCAATACGCGTATCCAACACCAGCAAGATGATCAGAACGGCCTCAATCGCTTTGGTCACATAACCAATCGGCTCCGAAGGTAATCCAATCAAGAACCACATCACAATCGTCACAGCAGTATAGACAATCAAGACATAATCCACTATCCGACGGTAAGGCATCAACGGTGGTAAAAAAAGAGCCACTAATAAAACAAGATAACCAATACTATTCAGGATAAACCAGGTGCGTAAATCCTCATCTGGCTGTAGCGCCAGATAGAGATGGATAAACGCGGTGGCCAGTACGCAAACAATAATTCCAATTTGCAAGACGCCGATATGGAAGCGTGATTTTGATATGTCGACCATAATGTTGCATTGTCCTTTCTCTACTAGAGGTACAGTTTCCTTTCAGGAAACGAAATTACTTTATTTCTACATTGTGCGGTAAGACAATGAGACAGATACGTACACATCACACTATTCACCACCCAAACGTTACATTAGATCTGGGATAGAGTGTGGATCTGGGTTAATTTTATGGAGAGGCTCTGGATAACAGCATTCAAGCGTTGTAGTAATAGTTGCTGACCAACACCTGAGTCGATGTGTAAAAGATAGCAAGGGCCATTAGACGGGGGGCATCAATTTTACGTTCGGGATCAAACGCAATCATGGCTCGCTCACAGGGAACAATTGCAGTATTAGGATATTGAGGAAGATGGATTTCATTAGTCAGTGGAATGCCAAACAGATAAGGCCCTCCATTACTGCGATAGAAAGTCGAAATCTCCCCTCTAAACATACCCCATTCTTACATTTCCAGGTTCCATTGCCACCATCAATAAAGAATAGTTTCACCACTGAATCATTTAAGTCGAGCATCTTCTTCTACCTCTTCTACACTTCATCAAACCACTTCCATTTTGATTTGTCGACAAAACCTGTACAGTGACACAATAGAAGCTGCTAAAATTATAGCACAAAAGATTAAAAAATCCATTTTTTACAAATTACTTCTAAAAAATGGATTTATTCTGATTTATTGATGAATAACGGTAATTGCGCTTGAGTAAAAAACTGCCTGCATAACAGAGAACATTGACATGGCTACAAAGAGGGGCTACCGTATATGTACAAGAGATTACATTCCTACAGCAAGCTGGCAGGAAAATCAGAGACCATAGACCGGCAGCGTAGCCGTGAAGAAAGGTGTATCTACAGTATGCAAGCCAAACAGGTAACAGACACGTTGGCACCTGGCATTTAGCGCCATCCAGATAAAAATAGCTGGTTATTGACCTCAGACTTACTCTGAAGAATCAGGAATCTAATATACGTGCTCCAGCTTAGTGATTAAATTATGTTTGACCTGTTCCCACTCGGTATTGAGAATACTATAATACACTGAATGGCGATAATAGCCATCTGGCATAATTACATGATTGCGCAATACACCTTCTTTAACGCCACCAATGCGCTCGATGGCACGTTGAGAACGTTCATTCCGACTATCAGTCTTCAACTGTACGCGAATAGCCCGCAGATCTTCAAATGCATGTCGCAACAAAAGATACTTACACTCTGTATTCACTACTGTACGTCTGGCTTCGGGAGCGAGCCAGGTCCAGCCGATCTCCAGGCCATAGTTTTTCGCCACAATATCCAGATATCGGGTTGAACCCACCACATGTCCATTACGCTGATCAATAATCACAAACGGCAAACACATGCCAGCCTGCTGTAGACTCAAAGCCTCGCTAATCCAACTTTCCATAGCTTCTGCTGAAGCACTGGGATTAAAGGACATAAATGTCCAGATCCCAGGATCCTGGCCAGCACGCAATAAAGCAGCAGTATGGCTCAACTGCAATGGCTCCAGGCGCACATGTTTCCCCGTTAATGTCAACGGCTCGGTATGCATCATCTCAATGAAAATCCTTTCTGATCGACGTCTCAGCGCCATTATAAATAAACATACGGGAGTCAGCAAAGATCCACTTTACGCCAGGATGAGCATACCACCAGCCACGCGCCAGAATCTACATAATCTGACAACACTTCCCACTCATGACAGTGGGATGAACAAATACTGTACAATAGAGAAAACAACCATGGGATGAATAGAGCAAGTAGATTTACCAGAAAGGAAACACACTGGTATGCAGATGGAACTAAATATTCAAGCCAGACTGGACACGGACCTGCGCTTCAATATAGAAACAGGTACAGGCCATGCGCTGATGATAGATACTGACGAACCAGACACAGGAGAAAGCGCCGGACCCTGTCCCATGGAGTTGTTACTCTCCGCGCTGGCAGGTTGTGCGGGTATCGGGGTTGTCACGATCCTGCGTAAAATGAAACAGGATATTCGCGACTATAGCATCGAGGTCCATGGACAAAAAGTCTCGCAGCCCCCTCATAATTTTCATACCATTACAGTTGAGCACCATTTTACTGGATCCAATCTTGATGCAGATTCTGTGCAAAAGGCCATTGCATTAGTTGAAAAACGCTATTGCTCAGTAGGCGCAATGATAGATCAAACAGCACAGATCACCCATACATTTTCGCTAAAAAATATGTAATTTTGCTGTAACGGTGGTAGTACTACCATGCCTGGCAGTCTATTTTTAGAAGTTGAAGGAGGCTGACTGCCATGACCCAGAGAGAACGTATCGCAAAAGGCAGGGGTGCAGGGGATACAATCCCCTGACTGGGTTCCAGGGCTGTGCCCTGGCCTCCCCTCCCCTCTCCCGCCCGCGTAGCGGGCTCATCTTTCTTATGAAGCCTGACAGAGATCTAGTTAAGCGGTCACGGTAAAATGGACCACCTGGGCCAGTTTCCCATCGCTACAGGTACTTGTATGACACCAGTAAATCTCGGCCGCACCATCTTGAGTAGGCAGATAATATCTGGCACCAAAGTATCCCACAGTCACACGCGTCTTTACTTGCAAAGGATCATCTTTAAGGATACTGTCAGATCCTCGATAGAAACGGACATTGACCCATGCAGGCGTTGTGGCAATATCATATTTATTCGGATCAAGTTTAAAGGTAACATAAATTGGTTTATTGACTTTAAAGGTTGTCGCTACCGATCCTGGCTCTGGCTGCAACGTATCTTTATTAACGCTCCCTGTTGTTTGGGGATCAGTAATAATTTGCGAAGCCTGAGTATCAATGCTCGTCCCCGAGGGAGAAGTTCCAGGCTGCGCGTTGGTCGAAGTTGGCGTGCTGCCAGCCTGGGTAGGTGTTGCACTGGTTGTTACCGTAGGAGTTGCATTGCCAGTATTCGATGCAATAAACCTGTTGGCAGCGACTACTGACCCAATACAGGCAAGTATTACGACCACAGCTATAATAGCAAGTATCAATCCAAGCCGCGACTTCTTATGGGGTGGCTGAAATGGCGTTGCCGGACCACCAGGATATGATGGACCACCAGCCTGAGGATTGTTCATTGGTTGATTGTATGATCCAGACGGTGGATACTGCTGCCCCGGTTGATAGGGATCGGTAGGATACGATGGGCCAGACTGAGCAGGCTTCTGATAGGGATCAGAAGGATATGAAGGGGGCGGTGGCACTGGCGCGTTCCCATAGTTTGTTGGTGGTGGTGGTGGTGGTGCATAAGCGGTGGGGGGCAATTGTCCCTGTGGATTACTCCCTGGTGTCTGCACAACAGTACCACAGGATGGACAGGCATTAGCACCAGATGGAAGAGGCGCTCCACATACACGACACTGCATATTATTTCTCCTCACCTTAAAATAGCTCAAAGCAACTAAAAGATACATTCAGCCGCTCTGGACAAATTCAAGTTTTACATTATCTACATAGCTCAAACAGTAGTTCTTTTACATATGAGCAAAGAAGATTCCTTGCGTAACGATACTCGATTAGTGATACTTGATTGAAGATTTATATTGGATCACAAAGTATAAACGAGCGCAAAGAAGAAAATATAACTACGAATATATGTACGTTCGACAAAGTACTATCTCCAATTATAAAAACCAA
Source organism: Dictyobacter vulcani (assembly GCF_008974265.1). Taxonomy (GTDB): domain Bacteria; phylum Chloroflexota; class Ktedonobacteria; order Ktedonobacterales; family Ktedonobacteraceae; genus Dictyobacter; species Dictyobacter vulcani. Next base: position 93,942 of record NZ_BKZW01000003.1, on the reverse strand, counting down.
TTCCACAAATTGCAACTACTCAAGAAAATTTTGGTATCTGCCTGATAGAAAGATAAATACTTCGAGAAGGGATGCGATGGGCCAGGAGAACATAATTTGCGAAGATCTCCCACTGGTAGCGTCAAATCATCTATCTCAATAGGGTATACGTCCGCCGCGTATATTTTTTGAGGGCAAGATTGTTTGCTAATACATTGTCAAACTTTGTGTGATGAGTTGTGCGCCCGCTACGCGGGCGGGTTGGGGGGAGATGCCGGGGCACAGCCCCCGATCCCCCGGTCAAGGGGCTCGCCGCTTGATCATGCCCCCGGCATGCTCGCTTGCATCCCCGCCTCCCCATCACATGATATCTAACAGACTATTAGATTGGTATAGCTGATGAATGGAGTAGATCACATCCATCAGTGAGTACATAATGTCTATGAGATAACGACAGTGAAGAAGATAGCGTGGTCAGAAATAGGTCAGGCGTTATGTTCGTCTTCTTTTACTATGATGAGCGCACGTGCGTCTTCTTGAGCCTGCGCGACAGTATTCCAGGCCAGAACAGCATTTTTATTCATGATTGGTCCGATCACTTCTTCAAAACGATTACGGGCAAAGAAGTGCTCAAAATCAGCAAAATCATAGTTCAGCATCAGGATAAGCTCGTCCAATGATTTTGAAGGGAATTTCTCGCTACTAAATTGGATTAAGCCGCGTGGCTGCTCAATCTGACAGGTGTAGCGAAATGCTTGTGGTGCATCAGCTTCAGCAATGATCAGTCTTTTCTGGCGAATTTTCACCACCATGCCAGCCGCATCTTCAGCTTCAACTTCCCGCTCATCTTGATGATCTTTGGTATAATACCGATTCAAGCGATGCTGGAGCAATTCAATTCGAGCTTCCAAGAAAGCCGGCAATGTCAGTAACAACTGCTCATCTCTGCGTCGTAATAACTTGACCGGTCCTGGACCATACCAGATCTCCAGCCAGTGCTGTCTGGGATATTTTTGATAGAACGCGGCAATATCCATATGGGAATTGCGCAGGGCCTGCATAACAGGTCCTTCTTCAAGACGCACCAGCGTTTCTTCGCCCCGTATCCATGTCCAGCCTGCAACATCCTGATCATAGCCAAAGGCCCAGCACATTGTTCCAGAGGATGCAATCAGTTCTTCTACCTCGTAGGAATCATATGTGCGCACAAGGAAGTGTCCAATCTCCTCAAAGAGCATATTCCAGAACGTCTCATGACGATTAGCATCATATAAACCACACTGCTGCATATCCTGCACAATGTAATCTACAGATGCTTCGATATATGGTTCGATATAATCTATGAATTCAATGCTATCCACGTAAATGCATCCCTTCCTGGCGGACGATTTTTTATCGTTACGTTGAGCATAAATATCAGCGTTTAACAATTCTTTATACAGTATACTCGACGGCCCAAATCTCAGACCAACAGAGATAGCCCCTCTATACCAGAAAAAGCACAAGATCCCAGGTTCACGCAATCATACGGGCCTGGAATCTATCGCCAATCTTACCTGTTTAAATCTACCAGCGCAATGCCATCACATATGGATCCGTACTGGTGTACCAATGGGAGCCCAGTTATACAGCCAGCGTGCAGCGGCTAGCGGCATAGAGATGCAGCCATGGGAACCATTTTGTGGACCATAGACAGGATCCGAATGCAGGCCATTGGTACCTGGTCCATAGACGGTATGCCACCAGGAGTCGTGCAAGTAGTAACCTCCCGGCTTCCATTCCAGGGCGTAGCTAATAGCAGTAGGTGGATAATAATTAGGGGAACCAGCAGGCCAGGGAGAATAGAAGGTGGTTGGACTCTCTTTGCCGAACACAGAATACGTCCCGGTTGGTGTCTCTAAGCCTGCTCGTCCTGACAATACAAGGGTAGAGAATACAGAATGCCCGTTTGCAAAAGCCGTTAGTCTTTGCTGCGTGAGGTTAACATCAATCACCTTTCCGCCAACCGCCATTGAAGCCTTGCTGGATGGACGAACAGCAGCACTGGCCGCAGGTACTACCCACGAGTTGGCCATCCACAAAACGAACAGCAAACAGGTAAACAGTGCGGCTACAAGTATTTTGCGCAGAGTGTTCTTCATACTATCATCCTCCTCCCTCATACAACGAATCTCAAAGCCGCAAAGTTATACTTATTAAGAGAAATAAGATTATAAATACAACTATAAAACATAATCATATAGTAGAGAAAGAAGTGGCACGAAGAACATCTATACTGTTCCTCGTGCCTGTATCAATCCTAAAAAACCTGTTCAGCTTTATTTGATCAAGCCATGAGGATCCAATATAAACTTCTTCGCTGCACCCTTATCAAAATCTTGATAGCCCTGCGGAGCTTTGTCCAATGGTATTACGGTAGCATTGACGGCCTTAGCGATCTGAACTTTATCGTTCAGAATAGCCATCATTAGCTGGCGATGATAGCGCATGACAGGCGTTTGACCGGTCGTGAAGCTCAGTGATTTCGCCCAGCCAAGTCCTAGATTGACCCCCAATCGACCAACCTTTGCACTCTCATCAACACCGCCCGGGTCACCGGTCACATATAGACCAGGAATACCCACGCGACCGGCCACGCGTGTGATGCTCATGACATCATTCAACACGGTAGCAGGCGCCTCTCCCGCGCCCTTACCATGTCCATGGGCTTCAAAACCAACACAATCTATCGCTGCATCCACCACCGGCTCGCCAACGATCTGCGCAATCATATCTGGGAGTTCAGCTTTAGTGCGCAGGTCAACCGTTTCACAGCCAAAGCTCTTAGCCTGTGCCAGGCGTTCAGGATTTATATCACCGACGATCACCACCGCCGCCCCAGAAGTTGACACGAAGCGGCACAGGCCAATCCAACCGGCCCGGCACCCGCTACATATACGGTTGAGCCGGTCGTTACACCCGCAGAAATGGCTCCATGATATCCTGTTGGGAAGATATCAGAAAGCATCGTCAGATCTTTTATCTTCTCCATTGCCTGAGCTTTATCGGGAAACTTCAAAAGATTCCAATCTGCATAAGGAACCATGACATATTCAGCCTGGCCACCAACCCAGCCACCCATATCCACATAGCCATAGGCTGCCCCCGGACGAGCCGGATTCACATTCAAACAGACACCGGTATTACCTGTCTTACACATGCGGCACCGACCACAGGCAATATTAAAAGGTACAGAAACGATATCCCCAACCTTGATAAACTCAACATCGCGTCCTGTTTCAATAACTTCACCGGTTATCTCATGGCCAAGAGTCTGCCCCTGCGGAGCAGTTGTACGACCGCGTACCATATGCTGATCACTGCCACAAATATTTGTCGCAATGACGCGTAATATTACCCCATGCTCACATTTACGATGTTGTTCTTTCAGCTCAAGTTTAGGGTACGCTATACTCTCAATCTTCACCTTCCCCGGTTCAACGTATACAACACATTTGTTGCCTGCCATGTCGTTCTACTCCTTTTTGGGATTAATGACTTGCCTGGTAAATGCATGGTCGCAATACAATTGAAGATAGCAATGTCGCATGAAGACACAACACGCAGTCTGGGAAACGCTACGATTCGTGCTACAAGGTAGCATATTAACGCAACAGCATCGAGGAAGGTCTTGAAGACTTGAACAGACATAAGAAATATTAAAATCCTTATGTGCAGATCAAGCTTTATCTCATCTTATTGCTCATTATCAACACAAAAAGAAGGTAGCATATAGAATAGAGGATGTCAATAAAAAGTGGTAGAGTAAAAAAAGCATAATGCGTATCGGCAGGCGTCTTTGTGACTGCCGATACGCTGAGGAGATAGCTCATACGTGAACTGATTGCAGTCACGAGGACTGCCGGTACGATCAGGGTTTCATGGCCAGTAGTTCTGCTTCGCGTTCGGGCTTGAGTCCAGTGCGGCGTTCACCAGGAGGGCGTGTGCGATCCCAGGCAAGGGTATCTCTAATAGTGGTGACCAGAGGCCGGAAGGTAAGTCCAGCATTGAGGGCACGTTGGATGTTAGTAGAAAGAAAACCAGGCATCCCTTCGCTGGCAGGTATCCACAGGGGCATCTCCATCCAGGAACCAACTTCGTGCCTTGTCAGGAAATCATCATCAAGCCAGGTAAAGGACGCATCACCGCCACTCACGGTTTTGCATTCCTCCAACAGTTGCTGCATCGTCAGTACTTCGGCGGGTCCTGTCGCATTATAGACACCTGTCAGACCTGTCTCAGCGACGTGGAGCACCCATTCGGCCAGATCGCGCACATCAATAAACTGTATCTGGTTATCCGGGCTTCCGGGAGCCACTATCTCCCCACCTCGGGCCACCCGACCAGGCCAGTAGGTGAAGCGATCGCTCACATCATAAGGTCCGACAATCAGGCCAGGACGAACATTGCAGACTCTACCGGGCATCTCTTCTTCCGCGGCTTCCTCACACAATGCTTTTAACTGACCATAAAATTCCATCGAAGGAGTTGCGCTATTTTCAGTTGAGGCCAGTTGTTCAGGAGTCAGACGCCCCACAGGCGCTGTTTCATCCATGCCTGGTTGAGGAAATTCAGCATAGACAGAAATACTGGAGATAAATGTGTAATGTTTCACTGCCTGCGAGAGCAAACGAGCAGAAGAGCGTACATGTTTGGGATGCTGACCACAGGTATCAATCACCGCATCCCATTCTCTGCCTTCCAGCGCGGAAAGGTCCTTTGTGCGATCCCCATACACGTGTTCAACCTCGGGAAAAAGTTCTTTGCCATGGATACCGCGATGAAATAATGTCACCTCGTGGCCACGAGCCAGCGCCGCATCTACCAGATGACGACCCAGGAAAACAGTGCCACCTAAAATTAATATTTTCATAAATATTTCCCTTTCATTGCTATGTATCAGTATCATAACAGGCAACTGAACAACCAGGAAAGGATAAAAGAATGCTGAGAGCATAGGTACTTGAAGCACCTATGCTCTCAGCATAGATCGAAGGTGGCACAACAGTGGGTGTGCCTACAAAAGGCACGCGTCCAATTTAAGAGGTAGATTTGTTTAAAAAAGGCGTAAGATTATGTCGTCTGCACGCGGGACAATCCCAGCTAATCATGTTCAGGAAGTGGATATCCTTACCGCCATCGGCCAAAGCAATCGTAAAAGTCTTCTGACAATTCTTACATTGAATCGCTCTTGAAACATTTGGAACCGGTTGAGAGTTCGTTAGGGATGGCTTGATCATCTGAATACTCCTTTTCTCCCTTTACCAAAAAAGAGCGCAACAAGTTAAGTAGATATCGGGGCTATAATAAATAGACGAATCAGCATAGGGTATTATCAATTTTCATTTACTCATCTTCAATGACGCTGATGAGCTCTATAGCGCGACGTTCTTCAGCTTGTTTTGAAAAAATCCAGGTCAGACCAATACCTGACAACAGGCTAATCAAACCAACCACGCCCGCGATCCATAATGGAATCTCCACAAACCTGGCTTTTGCAGGTGGTACAGTGATAGTATCCGGTTTGCGCGCGTGTATAGAAGCGGGGGGTGATATGCCTGGTGGAGTAAAAGAAGATGGATTGCCAATAGTTTTGCTCAACGTACTTTGCAGCAATGAACTAATGTGGACAAAAAAACGAAAGCTGCCGCTGTCTCGATAGTGGCCCTGCATCGAAGTGGTATGCCAGTTCACAACATAGATTTCAGATTGATCAGCCTGCATATTTATCATCAGAGTATCCAGTTGATGGTGATATTGCGTCACGCGACCAACATTTACCTGTTTACCATCCACATCTACCACTATAAGCTTGCTATTCTGAACATCCAGAGGCGCTGAAAAACGCACCAGCACAGTTGCAGGTGCAAGCTTCAACAGGGCATTGGCAAGCGGAGTAGAGCTCATATATTCAGCATATTGCACAGATGCAGGAGACGCCAGCGCTCCTAATGGCCAGCACCAGAAACAGAGACAACTGGCAACTCCTGCCAGCAAACACAGACGAAAACCACGCCACGTATACTCTTTCCACCTGAGCAGCGGACCAGCCATTTCTTTATGCATCCGATTGCATTCAACCCTATCCATACCAGCACATCCCTCACACACTACTATCCATACACCGGCTAAAAAAGCACTCCTATCTATAGTATGAACAATCGGCATGCATAATCAATATCAATCTTGTACTGAAAAATTAGTTGGGCAAATATATGATGTAGTTGTTATAATCAAGGCGTCGATAAGCAATAGAAAAGTACTTAAACTTTAATCTTTCTTCAAGCTCTTTATTCTGACCTAATCCTCGCGGAAAAACATAGACTGGATGGTCAATGCGCTGTACTGCTTGCAAGTATGGAGTATAGCGATTAAAGCCATTGGTCAGGTCAGGATTTACAACCCCACAAATAAGCTTTTCATTGCTCAGAAAGATGAGATTATTACAGGTCCAGTAATCAGTATAAAAATACCTGACATGCATCATTTGCAATTTATTCACAATTTGCTGTTGCTGATTATAAGTAGCTTGATCTGTAGGAACACTCGTAGCAAAAATGTTATACGTCCCTGCGATATAGACAACAACCACCAGCAGAAGTAGCGAAGCTTTAGCTAGCATCCAGGTAAGATGGGCAGGTTTACGTATGGTTAATAAGGTATCCAGGCCACTCCATAAAGGCCATAAAACGACTGGAACTGATAGCAGCATGCAAATCAGATAACGTGAGGTCGCTCCCGGTGCAGTCACAGCAACAGGGCTGGACGCATACAAATAAAGTGTACCAAGCGCTCCAATCAGGATCATCAAGCGGCCACAGGCAACAATCAGGTGCCTGTGCTCCTCAAAATTCCAGGCGGGATTGAATAGAGAGTTGCCTTGCCGAACCTTCCATATTTTCCAGATGGTGACCAGTGTCATAACCATCGCGACACACCACAGAATAAGATAGCCGACACTCCAACCAAAACGAGTAATCATACAAGTAGCATTCGAGGTGCCAGATGCAGGAGCCTGCCCCAAAACACAACCAGGCACATAACCTAATCCATCAGGCAAGCCGGTACCAAAGGTGCCAGTCAGCTTTTGCAGCAAAGAATATTTAACATTCTTGCCTGCGTCATGCAGATTGATCAGGACATCCAGAGAATTCTGACCGGCCGGAGCATGCAAGTTATAGATAATCAAAGGCAACAGACCTATGATCAGGCCAGCCAGCAAACATAAGCCAGCCCAGGAAAAACACTCACGCCGACAGAAGAGCAGCAGAAACACTACACCAAGGCAGACAAAAGGCAAGATCAACATGTCTACCCAGATAGATAGCCCGATGATCAAACCTAACGCTCCATATAACCAGGCGCGCGAGACCGTCGTACGCCGCGGCAGTTCGATCCGATGCACAGTAAGCGCCAGCCAGATCACAGCCAGGCAGATAGCTACGGCAAAAAATTCTGTTTCCGCATAGGCACCGATAGCTCTTAGATGATGCGTAATTATCGCGCCAGAACCAAAGGAAAAGAGAAAAGTGATAAATATACCAAATTTTTGTGAATGTAACAGGGCAGTTAAATAATACATCCCCAGCAGAAAAAGCATGAAAAAAAGCACAAGTTCCAGTCGTAAAGCAAACAAGGTTGGCCCAAAGAGATGGAACAATGGAGCGGCCAGATAGGCTTCTACAGGTCCCAGATACGCCTGACCATAAAAGAATGTAGGCCATTCTCCATTAAATGCGATATGCCGAGCCATCAGTGCTATCGTAGTTTCATCACTGTTTGTGGCTGGCCAATTAAGGGAAATCAACACCAGTCGCAATAAAGTAGCACAAGCGATAAGACTATATACAACTATTTCATATTTTCTGACGCGAAATATCTTCTTATTAAGGTAAAAATTCATTGGTTTATACATAAAACCTTTCCTTAACTATGTGCTCTCAAAGAATCAAGTGTGAACGCCGCTTACTTGCGGCTGACGAGTCACTCCATTCCAGCAGTTTAAAGCTGATCAGTTACGTAAAAAGGATGCACTCTGACCGAAGGTTACGCTCACACGATTAGATGAAGCCTCTTAGCAAAGCAAATGGTTATGCCTCCTTGCATATTTATAAACTGTATATCACGTTACAGCCAAAAACTCAATCATGAAATAAACTCTCGTTTCAGTGAAACGAATAATAAACACAGATTTTGAAGAGCAAAATAATAATTATCCTCACATATTGTATTAAGATTTTTATAAATATGATAAGTGTAATAATACAAAAACATCCTTCATAAACTACATACTCAAAATTATTACCACAAATAAAAGTCTAATATACAGGTGTAAAATCAATCACCTCATGACTATACACCTGATTAATCCCTGGCAGGCTCCCCCAAAAGATTGATTTTCAGCGTTGTAAGGAATTATGTACGAGATTTTGATAAGGGTGTGCTAATATCTAGCCTGGCAACCAGAAATAAACATAGAGAGCCCAGGCATCAAATAAGGGCGCTCCGATTGTCAATAAAGGGATTTTTCGATCGATAATACGTCTATATATTCCCCCTGACACTTTTCCCAAAAGTACTAGTTGTACGAACGTCTTTAGATGTACATGGCAAAACAACCCGGTGGTCAACGCCAGATTGTTTTTTTGTGGGTAGTTCACGGAAGATTATTACTTCACATACATTTTTCTCGCTATAAGATACCAGTCCCATTGAGGGTGCTTGATTACTCACAATGTGGTAAGCTAATAAAAAAATATACAAAGATTAAATATATTCATGGGACGTCCGAATAGGCGTCCTATCACTGTGTACAAGAAATATTATAAATAGAGGAGTCTCTCGCGTGACCAATAGGCAGCATCTCACTGGCGCTCAAGCAGTCACCGCCGCATTACGCGCGTATAATGTCGATACTATTTTTGGCATTCCTGGTGTCCATACGTTACCAATTTATGATGCCATCTATCATGAGCCAGGACTGCGCCACATTTTAGCCCGCCATGAGCAAGGTGCGGGTTTCATGGCAGAAGGCTACGCCAGAGCTACCGGGCGCCCGGGCGTCGTCTGTACGATTACCGGCCCTGGCGTGACAAATGTCACCACTCCAGCCGCCAGTGCCTATGCTGACTCTATTCCATTATTGATTATCAGTAGCTCACTCTCCCGTGCGTCGCAAGGCCGGTCTCGTGGCGAACTCCACGAAGTAAAAGATCAGCTGGGGATCATGCAATCCCTGGTCGGCTGGACCCGAGCGGTCAATTATGTCGAAGAGATTCCTGAAGCGATCCACGATGCCTTCCGCATGATGCAGCAAGGCCGGCCCCGTGGCGCTTATATCCAGATTCCCTGTGACCTGCTCACCCAATCAGCAGATGTAGATATTACAGTCGCAGGTCCAATCGAGCGGACTCTCCCTTCGCTAGAATCTATGGCGGCCGCAGTAGAAGTATTACGTGAAGCGCAACGCCCATTGATCATCGCAGGTGCAGGTGTAACGGCCTCCAATGCCAACCAACAACTCTTACAACTCGCCGAACTCCTGCAAGCTCCCGTCCTGCTGGGAAGTAAAAGCCATGACGTACTGCCAACAAAACATCCGCTCGTACTCACCACCAACGACAACCTGCCCCTTGATCTGGATGCTTTTATCGCCACCCGCGATACAGTACTGGTCGTAGGCAGCAAACTGGGTGCCGAGAGAACCGCCAATGGCCGCTTACCATTACCCGAAAAATTAATCCATATCGACATCGATCCAATGGAGATTGGACATAATTATCGTACCCAGGTTGGCATTATCTCAGACGCCAAAGTAGCACTGGAGGCGCTCTATAAATTCATGAAGGAGTTCCCACAGGAACGCCGCGCCCCCTATAGTGCGTTGGATGATCTACGCGAAGCGCTATATCTCCATACAGTCGCATACCAGGGCGAAAATTTCCGCATGCTTGAAGGAGTGAGTGATGCTCTGGAGCAGATGCCAGAGGAAACAGTGGTGGTCGCGGATATGACCATGCTGGGATATGCCGCCGCCCAATATCTTCCTGTGCGCCATCCCCGTACCTTCATTCATCCAGCCGAATTGTGCACGATTGGTAGTGGGCTGCCACTGGCCATGGGCGCGCAAGCAGGCTTGCCTGGACGACCAGTGATCGCACTATGTGGTGATGGTGGTTTCCTGCTCAATAGTAGCGAGCTAGCAACCGCGGCCCAGGAAAAGTTACCAGTCATCGTTGTGATCTTTAACGACGCCACCTTTACCCGCGTCAAAACCGATCAACACCAGAATTATGATAGCCGCTATATCGCCACCGATTTGCTCGCGCCCGACTATGTGGCGCTGGCACGTGCCTTCCATGCCGAGAGTATGCGTGTAAACACACCAGAAGAGTTAAGCGCAGCACTACAAAAGGCCAGTACCCATGCCGGACCAACCGTGATCGAGGCACCATTATTGCCACGTCCATGGCAGCCAGAGCATTCAACCGAACAAACAGCGATCACCCTGGCATAATCCCAACCAGGGTGATCCCGCGGTTCAGATCAGGTGGATCACCCTGGCAATGTGACACTTCGCACGCCCTGAAGGGGCGGCGGCTTCTTGTACTCCTACGTAGTCGGCCCCCTGAGTCATCAAATCGGGCTACATAGTTGCACCCAGAATCCAGGGGGCAAATTCTTCTTCGCCGATGCCTTGCGCTTCACTCTTACTCTGCTTTCCACTGGCGACAGCAATTATTTCATCCAGAATGCTGCGGCCCACCTCCTCAGTACTCACACCATCAAGCACTACCCCGGCATTGATATCCATATCATCAGGCATCTTTTCATACAGAGGTGTATTGGTGGCGACCTTGATCGAGGGTGCAGGTTTAAAACCAAACACCGAGCCACGGCCAGTCGTAAAGACAATAATATTGCAGCCGCCCGCCACCTGACCCGTAACCGAGACAGGATCATAGCCAGGTGTGTCCATGACGACCAGTCCACGCTCATCTATTGCTTCGGCATACTTATAGACAGCATTCAGTGGAGTTGTGCCACCTTTAGCAGTAGCGCCCAGGGACTTCTCATAAATCGTGGTCAGACTACCCAGTTTATTGCCTGGAGTAGGATTATTATCCATTTCCATCTCGTTGATGGCGGTATAATGTTCCCACCAGCGTAGACGTTCGACAAAGCGCTCGCCAACCTCACGACTACGGGCACGCCGCAACAAGATGTGCTCGGCACCATAAATCTCAGGCGTCTCACTCAGGACTGCTGTTCCGCCTTGACGCACCAGTTCATCAACGCAAAATCCCAGGCCAGGATTGGCGGTAATGCCGCTCCAACCGTCACTACCCCCACATTGTAGGGCCAGCTTTAATTCTGAGATCGGTACTGCTTCGCGCTGTACAGCATTGACCTGTGGCAAGAGCTCACCAATCACACGGGCAGCTTCAGCAACTGTATGCGCAACGCCGTGATTTTCCTGCAATGTTAGTACCAGCGGCTGCTTCCATTGCTGCGCCGAATCCAGTTGCATAGCCGCAATCATATCCTGCAATTGATTACTTTCACAGCCCAGACCCACCAGCAAATATGCCCCGATATTTGGATGCAAAGCCATTCCAGACAGGACACGCTGCAATTGTTCGACCGCAGCGCTGCCGGTCCGCATGCCACAGCCGCTCTTATGTGTCAATCCAATCACACCATCAATATTTGGATAGGCCTGGAGCACTTCAGGACCAAAGCGTTGCTGGATCGCACGCACCGTTGAAGCGGAACAATTAACCGAACTGATAATAGCGATGTAGTTGCGCGTCCCCACCTTACCATCCGGACGCCGGTAGCCCATGAAGGTCCGACGCTGTTCCTCAGGCACAAAAGCCACCGGGCGCACATCCACCGCATACTCGTATTCCTGCTTCAAACTACCCACGGAAAGATTATGGCTATGTACATGCTCGCCCGCTTGAATAGCCTGGCTCGCAAAGCCAATAATTGAGCCATAGCGTCGCACTGCTTGCCCTTCCACAAGCGCATGTAAAGCAAGCTTATGACCTGAAGGGATACGCTGAACAACCTCAATCGTTCCAGATGTTGTAGGAAGACGGAGCAGCACGCCACGATTGAGAGGAACACGCGCAATCGCCACATCATCCTCTGGATGCAGCAAAACAGCCACATCCTGCAACGCTACAGGTTTGCCACGGGCGACCACTCCCGACTCAATAGTATGTAACTGCGCAGCATTTGCAGGTACTTTAGAAGTATCCATAGAGCCACCATTTACTTCCTTTGCAATGCCTGTACCACAATAACTGAATAGCATCAAAAAATAGTCAGGCCAGGTTTTTTAGTATAGCTTCAAAGTCTGGTAGCGTACCATCTGCCGCCAGATAAAAAGGCTGAGGAGATCCAAGTAATTCAATATCAGCCGTGGGACGTATCGTCTCCAGACTTGTAGGGCTGGCCAGTATATATTCCAGGCTTAAGGTATTTTTGATCCGCACCAGTTGCACCTGGCTGGCATCGGGCCGACCACAGCTACGAATCGCTGCCGTCACTGCTTCACGCTCGGTTTCCAGCACCAATGGTAACTTGGCCGAGTTTAAAGCGATAACACCGGCCGTTAGACAATTAATATAAAAAGACTGTGTATCGATCTGCTCAGCCAGGCGTGCCGTGGTAAAATCTGCCAATCCGAGACCAATGGCGTTTCCATGGGATGGCTCTGTCAGGCGCAACACCGAAATCGTAGTCACATCTGCCGCCGTCTCTTTTTGTGGACCCCAACGCATACGGCCAATAATATTCGGATCCATACCAGCACCGCTAATATTTTTACCCAGTTCATCAATTACCAGCACATCCAACCTATCCCATGGCAAACGCGGCATCAACGAACGGGCCCGCTCAGAGAGTAAACGTTCAGGCTCATTGCCAATGCCGGAAGGCTGCACACATGCAATCTCAGCCACCTCATCATAAGCATTCTCGACTATCGCCAGTCCACACAGGATTGGTGCGTGCTCCACCGAAAACTTCGCCACCTCTGGCACCTGCACGCAGAGTCCATTCAAGCCCCACGAATGGACCGTCAGGGCGCCCTGGTGCTTACCCAGCCCGATCGCCAGCATCTTAGATAAACCACTTTCAATCGGTGCGGAAAAATCCGTGTGCGGCTTGATACGATTAATGACAATAATGCCATCAGCCGCATGCGCAACACGATCCAGGTATACGGGCATACCATTGGGTAAAGAACCAAGTTGATCGACTTCCATTGAAGAAATAATCGGAGCCTTACAATACTCCTCCGTCACTCCCAGGCTTTCGATCATGGCCCGCTGGCCTTCCGCGCTGGCACCGCCATGACTGCCCATCGCAGGCACAATAAACGGCTCCGCACCTGCGTGCTTGAGATTGGCAACGAGGGAACGCACAATCAAGGCCAGATCAGCAATGCCTCTACTCCCAACGGCCAGCGCAATCCGGGCCCCTGGTTTAAGTTGTGAGGGAATATCTTGTGATGCCAGTGCCAGCGTGACTGCTTCAGCAATATCCTGCACACGCGGTCGTGGGAAACGCTGGCGTAATAATTGTAGAGGGGGCAAGGGGACAGCATCAAGTAAATGATAGGTATCCTTATAGGGATGCAAAACCATAGCAAACCTCCAGGCTTGGACACCCGCATCGCAACAATACGATACAGATATGCAGCAACCAACCTTCATGGTTGATTGTAGAAAAATAGCCAGTAACAGTCTATCTACCGTTCATAGCTTATTTTTCCCTGACAAGTACTTTATTTTTACTGGTTTCTGCAATCATAACACATTACCGACAAAACATGATCTCATTTTTCAGCATAACTGTAACTATAGCTTGCTGACACGCATATAAATCCCATTCATGGGTTGGCCGGTCACGCCATATACCTGGACAATGTGCTGATCTGGCACGAGTTCAAGTTTATAGTTGCGAAGAATATGTGAAACCATAGCCTTGATTTCAATCTGAGCAAAATTGATACCAATACAGATGCGAGGACCACCACCAAATCCAACTAAAGCATAGGGATGCTTCTTGTGCTCTTCGCGCGGGGCAGCAAAGCGATCAGGATCGAATGTTGCTGGATCTTTAAAGATGTGTGGCAGCATGTGGGAGCCAATAATAGAATAAAACAGGAACGAGCCTGCAGGCACCTGATAGCCATTAAAGACAAAGTCCTCAGTCACACCCCGGGGTCCATTGGGAACAGGAGCATAGAGGCGCTCCGCTTCGCTCAGCGCGTATTCTAATACCTTCATACGCTTCAGATCATCTAAGCCAGGATCAACTTTCTGGCCCAGGATCTGCTCCTGCTCTGTGAGGATACGTTGTGTATACTCTGGATGCTGGGTAAGCAAATAGAGTAACCAGGCACTCAGGCTGGTTGAAGTCTCATGACCAGCAACCAGCAAAATATTTACATGGGCAATGATCTGTTCATTACTCATCATATTTCCCTGTGCATCACGAGCATTAACCAGCAAGCTAAAAACATCGTCGCCTGGATGCTGACGACGCTCTTCAATCTTGGGTTCTAACAACTGGGCGATCTCATGATGCGTACGCTTTATATGCTCCTGAAACTCCTGGTTCGTGGCAATTGTCTCAGGAACATCTATAAGAGACATGTAGAGCTCACGGAAACGCTCTACTTCAGCCCCTGGTTTCAGGCTGGTTAAGGTCTCTGCAGCCACTTCAAACGTGAGTTTACGCGCCTCGTCATAAATGTTCACCTCTGGTCGCTCCGCCCAGGTCGCCACCTGCTCGCGAATGACACGATTCATCAACGGCAAATAGCGATCCATATAGCTGACCGTAAAGGCGGGATTCATCACTTTACGCTGCTGATCATGTTCTGCACCATCCATACTCAGCAAGCCACGACCAAATGTCTCTACTACACCAAAAATCGTGCCCCACCCCACATAGTTGGAAAATTTCTGGCGGTTACTGACCAGCACAAAGCGATTTGCTTCAGGACCAACCATGTAAACAATATCCTGCATATCAAAGAAGGAGGCACGAAAGATTGGACCGTGTTGCGCGTAAGCCTCGCCCAGAATTTCACCCAGATGAAGTTGATAGTCATCCGGCAACTGTACATAGGGAATCGCTTCATAAGGATGCACCTGCTCGGATTGCTTGATCTCGCTCATATCGCTATTCCTTTCCTTATAAACAATATTGGGCCTATACGGACTCGCTCATAGGAAGTTGAGGATCCTGATCTTTTTTACCCGGTTTCATCGGAGTATCGGGTAGCGCAAAGAAGATGGCCAGCAACAGGTTAAATATGAGGCTGGCCGGGGTGTTAATCCAGGCGATTGCCAATGCAATAATATAGACAAGTGGACCAAAGAGGTACTGCCGACTAATTTTATTTACCCCATCCATATCAACTTGCTGACCAAGCAATCGGCCTTTATAAGAGGCATAGCGCCAGAGCAGGTTGAAGCACAGGGCCATCGCAAAAAAGGTGCCACTATACAGCAGCGCAGCAGTATTCAGCTCGGGATGGGTAATGTATTCCACCAGCAGAGCTGTAGGAACTGGAATAAAAACAATTAGCATTAAAAGTATGATATTGAGAAATACCAATGATGTGTCAGAATGCTTAATATGCTTGAAAATACGATGATGATTCAACCACATGATACCAATGGTGAAAAAACTGGTTACAAACGCCAGGAGCATAGGCCATTGCTCAAATATCGCCTGCCATAACTCACTGTTTCCCAATAATTTACCGCTAGAATCAGCATAAGGCAGCTTAATATCTAAAACGAGCAATGTAATAGCGACGGCAAATACACCATCGCTAAACGCCTCCAGGCGATTAGTATCTTTCTCATCCACAATGGATTATCCTTTTTCCTGGCTATGAGCATAGCCAGCAATGTTTGTTCTCACATTACGGTCACTATCAGTATATGCCATTAGATGATTTTTGTCAGTACGGCAGAGATTTCCGGGCGTCATTCATTTTTGCGAGAGCAAGCCGTACCTATTGCAGCTATTTGCATCAGTTACGAAATAAACGCAGGATGATCTTTGATAGCTTGAATCTTTTGCTCGATTGCTACATCAACCACAGGAATATGCGGCTCAAGGGAACTGGCAACCGGATTAGCGGCTAAAAAGACACCAAAGCGCCACAAAAACAAAGCAGGCGCCAGCGATCCAGTATCTCTTGAGGCAGTTATGGTAGACAGACATCCCAGCGCCCTATTCTGGGCCGAAGTGAATGTCCAGTGCTGAATAGTCACATGAACATCGCTATCAGGCTCAGGTTTTTGGGAACTCAAGGACGAGAAATCCAGGATATGACTGATCATCAGCGTACAATTGGGATCATCAAAAGAACTATCACCAGCTCTATGGCTCATGACATGCCAGCCATGTTGATCCCAGGATACCTGTAACAACGTATATTGTTGATCGCCCAGGCGACTTGTTTGTGCTTTCAGAGGCACTTGCGAGCCATCTGGTTGGCGATAATCCCAGGTTGGTCGCGTAACCACAAAAATTTCCCAGACAGGTTTACCGCTCAGGGTGCCAGGTTGTGACGAAATCTGGGTACAGAACAAGCGGCAATCATTATTCAGGCCGTCCCGGCACTGCGTTCCGATCAATGGACCCTGGCAAGCAGCCGTGGTGGTTGTATCCGTGTCCAGCAAAAAACGCAGGGTTCCTGAAAGTGGCAGTAAAGATGTTTGTACCGGTGAGCTGGCGTTATAGCGAAAAGGTTCTCCCGGCTTAACAGTATCATGAGCTTGCAACGTATCCAGATAACGCTGCGTCGCCTGGATCAACATCTGCCTCTGCTGTGAGGGCAAAGAATTCAACGTTGGTCGCACAGGGAGTTCTACCATATATGTAGCATTAGCCTCTGATGAATCAACAATATTTGTCAGCTGGCAGCTATGCTTAGCTTCAGTAGTGACTGGCACGCTGAAGGTACATGCTTGCGTGGCAAAAGGTTCAGCATGCCACTGCAGTGTGTGTGTGCCGACTGGCAAGTTTAAAGGAGCTTGATCCATTTTTTGTGGAAGCGTGATGAGTGGTTGCCCATCTAAAACAGCAGTGCCCCATGGTGGAGACATCTGGAAAAAGAAGGCGTTTTGCGTCGGAGGTTGAAGGATATTGGGCTGTGTACCGCTGGCAAATCTTATAAGATCATTGATTGACCAATCTAAAGTAATAGTTGCATCCAATACAATCACCAGCATCATAATAGCGCAAATTTTCAGGATTTTTTGTAAAGGTTTTTTCGTTGTCATAAAGAGACGTTATACTCCCCATACCCTCGCCTTTTGGATCTATTTTACCAGGCATTATAACTATAGCATAATTCTTCAAGCTACCTATGTGCAATTCCAGAGAGGTTGTCTGAGCCCCACTCCTATTTAACTTCTCCCTACTCACACACGTACATAAAGAGGCAACTTTACTTACAGGTAATATGTAAAGATAACAAAAAGGAAGCAGGTCTATCCAAAATGGATGTCACAGTGAAAGAAGCAAAAGGAATATTGACGCCACAACGCAAAGGTTTTCTGGCTCAGGGACCATATCCATTCAGCCATGCGCTTTCAGCTTATGTAGGTTGTGGCTTTGGACAAACTACCTGTGGCACCTATTGCTATGCCCAATTTTTACCACAGTGGATATTCGGAGGCGGTGGCGCAGCCTGGGGCAGGGCGTTACAGGTTAAAATCAATGCCGCTGAGTTGCTGGATAAGGCACTGAAGCGCATGAAAACAGAATCACGACAGCAGTTGCGCATTTTCATGAGCAGCACGACAGATCCCTATCAACCACTCGAGCAAACCTACCAGGTAACCCGCCAATGTCTGGAAGTCTTTGCCCACTATCCAGATCTCGATTTACTCGTAATCCAGACGCGTTCACCTCTAGCAGAACGGGATATCACACTGATCAAACAAATTCCTTATGCCTGGCTCTCTGTTACCATCGAAACAGACAACCAGGCATATTTAAAAAATCTCAAAGGTGGTCCTGCACTGGAAAAGCGCTGGAAATTAATACAGTCAGCCAGCGAGGCCGGAGTACCAAGCCAGATCACGGTCAGTCCTTGCCTGCCCTACACCAACCGGGAACTATTCGGGCAGCGCTTACTCAACAGTGGAGCGCGCCGTATTATCATCGATACGGTGATGGATGGTGATGGTTCAGGAGGTACCAGGACCGCGCGTAGCTCTTTTGCCCACCTGGAACCCCAATGGGCCGAGACAACCCCGGCTCACCAGCTCTATCAGTATCTCTGTCAACAAGAAGCGTCACACACAATTGCAATTGGTTGGAGCAATGCTGGCTTTAACAGCATCAAACACGGACGGGTGCCATAGCCTGCTCTCCCATCACTTCTCTGGTCACAGACAAAAAGGCGTCTAGAGCCGGGGAGAGCCATTTTTCCTTGTGCCATAAGACCTGCGTCTGTACCTGGAATAGATGATCCGGCCAATGTAGAGCCACCATGCGTCCCTGGGCAATCTCATGCTCAACTGTGATCGCAGGCAGAAAGGCAATACCCATCGAAGCCATGACACACTGCTTGATAGCTTCGACACTACTAAACTCCAGGTTCGTCGTTGGATGCACACCCTGCTCGTTGAGGGCCCGCTCAAACAAAATGCGATAGCTGCAACCCGCCTCAGTGAGTAATAGCGGCTCGCCATCGAAGTCCTTAGCCTGAACGACAGGTAGCTGAACCAGCCGATGGTCGGCGGATACAAGAATAAGCAATGGATCAGCGACCAGAGGTTCGATCACCAGGGCGGTAGAGCGTTGAGGCTCATCGATGATAAAAGCCACATCAATTACGCCGTCACTCACCATGCGTTTCATATCTCCAAATGGTTCGGGCTTGAAGATGAGTTTCACCTGGGGAAAGCGATCATGGAACTGTCGTAGCAGCCGGGGTAGCCGATAGATACAGAGCGTTTCGGGCGCGCTAATCGTCAGCGTGCCACTGGGAACAGTTCCATCAGTTACTGCCAGACGCGCCTCATCCGATAACGTCAGGATTTTTTCCGCATAAGGGAGAAAACGCTTGCCGGCGTCAGTCAGGGCGATACGCTTGCCCAGACGATCAAAGAGCCGCACCCCTAATTCTTCCTCTAAAGCTTGCATCTGGGCTGTCACACTTGATTGAACATAATTAAGGGTCTGAGCGGTACGACTAAAGCTGAGCGTGGTTGCGACCATGCGGAATGTCAGTAATTGACGTAACTCCATAGCTATCCTCTTATCATTTTTTTTGATGCATATAATCAAAATTGTTTCCTTGACTCGATAATAGCATGGATGTACACTTAATACAAGGGCAATGTACAAATAGTTAAATATATCGAAATCATCATTGGCATGAGAACCAGAAAAGAGAAAAGCCATGGAAATCCTGTACTTTTTGTTATTCATCATTCTTTTGGATATCGCTGCTCTGCGTTGGGGCGTTGATACTAGGGACGGCATCAATAGTGCTGAATGGCTATATCGTTGTTTTAATCATTATCAACATAATTAGTATACAATAGGAGCAATGCAAACAAATGAGAAAGCTGCACTATTATCTCGTAGATGTCTTTACCGACCGTGCTTTCGGGGTAATCCACTGGCAGTCTTTACCGACGCAGAAGGTATTTCCGCAGAGTTGATGCAAATCCTGGCTCGTGAGCTCAATCTCTCAGAATCGACCTTTGTATTACCCGCACAGCAGATTGGCAATGATTATCAGGTACGCATTTTTACGCCTGCGGCCGAATTGCCGATGGCGGGTCATCCAACACTGGGGACGGCATTTGTGCTTGCCCATCAGCGCTTCATCTCGTTAAAAGGAGCTGAGACCCGGCTCACCTTTGAAGAGGGAGTTGGACCCATTGCTGTCAGCTTGTTTGCACAGGCAGGACAGGTGCATACCATTCAGATGCAACAGCCGCTACCCACATTTGGTCCGGTTTTTGCTGACCGCGAGATAATAGCCAGCATGCTCTCACTCAAACGAGAAGATCTTGAAAATGAACTACCATTGGAAGCAGTCTCATGCGGCGTACCATTCCTCTTTGTGCCTATCAAAAAGCTAGAGGCAATGCATCGCATACGCTTCAGACAGGATCTGTGGGAGCGCGAGCTCAGCGGTTTCCCTGCTCCCCAGGTGCTTGCATTCACACGGGAAGTTGAAATAGCGGGTTCAACCGTGCATAGCCGCATGTTTGCGCCAGGACTGGGGTTAGTGAAGATCCAGCCACCGGCGCTGCAAGTGGTCCTCTTGGTTGTTACCTGGTACACCATGAACTCGTCCAATCAACTGCCAGCATAGAAATAGTCAGTGAACAGGGTATTGAAATGGGGCGGCCAAGTTTCATTCAGATCAAAATTCAACAAAAAAATAACACCATTACTGGTGTCTTCGTAGGAGGCCAGTCCCATTTTATTGGCGAAGGGTATATTCAGGTTGATGCATAGTAGAACAATGGTTACCATCGCTCTGCTATGCATCAAGCATTAGTTGTACATGAGTTGATACACCTGAAAAGGGTTATGAGACTTTGTGTAAAAATGTTTGTACAGCCTGCATGAAATCAGGATAATTATCTCGACGAATATTGTGGCCAGTTCCGGCAATATGCACGACTTCACCGGCTGGCCAGTAACGTAGCACTTCGTGAGCAGTCTCTGGTGTCACTCTCACCCCACGTTCAACATCCCCTGTAATCAAGAGAACTGGACACGTAATATGCGCATTGAGATCGCGCCAGTAACGTTGAATCACGCCAATACTCTGACAGACAGCAAGGTCCACAGCCACCTTGGCATCAGCCCATGGTCCATATTCTTCCTGCGGCCAGGTAGGATTCTCCCGGCGCACACGGGCCAGTAATTCATCTCTACTCATAGCTTTTAAATCAGTCAGCCATTTTACCATCTGAGTAGAACGGGCTGCGCTTCCTGCTTGTTGAGGCGAACGATCAATGATAGAAGGATCTTCCAACAGGATAGCCCGCAGCAATTCTGGATATCTCACCGCCGCCGTCAGGGCCGTCATTCCTCCCATAGAGTGTCCAAGCAAGATAGGTTTCTCAAGCTGCAACGCCTGGATAAGCCCAGCCACATCATCAGCCAATATCTCGTTAGAAAAGCCACTGGCTACTCCATCAGAAGATCCATGACCGCGCGCATCCGGCATAATGACTGCATAATCCTGCTCTAATGCTCGCGCCACATGTGTCCAGCAGAGCCCGCTATCAGTCAAGCCATGAAGCAAAATAATGGTTGGTTTACTGAGATCGCCAGCTTGATAATAATGAATATGGATACCATTAGCCATAATAATATTTTCATGCCATTGAGTCATCAACATTACCTCCTACATATTCCTTAGTACATAATCTCATCCAAAACTATCATACAATCTATCACAGCCACAACATCCTCACTCACCAGAATAGATACCGTGGTCATGCGATCATGTGAGTGAAGTCGCCTGCCAGGCTACATCATTTCTATATAATTGATCAGCTTACAATTGCTGAGCTATGGCGCCATCACGACCCACGCGTCAGTAGTATTCAATTTCGCATTATCAATAGCATCTTATTATATATACACTTATTAATACAGAATTAATAGCGTTTCAAATGATTCTATGTTAGATTTTAATATGTAACCTGATTATTCTTATGTCGTTCCGAAAAAAGGTTTTAGATACACAAGCAATGAATTTCCATAACACAAGAAAACGTGAGATAAAACGAAAGGGCGGCAGAGAAAAATTGCTCGTTTAGCTATCAATTAAAGGTGCATCGTGGGAAAAGACAGTATTGATGCAAGTCTTGGCCTTCTGTTCAGCCTTGCATTATTCGAGCGGTATCGAAAAAATGGCTTGCTACATGCAGAAATGCATCATGTACCAGGCATTCGTGGACGTTGTAAGGGATTTTTGCACCTGGTTGAAGGAAAGGTAGTAGCTTGCTATGTAGAGGATAGGGAGGGTCGGCGTCATGCAACAGACAAGGACATTCTTACCAGAGTCGATAGTGAGCGGGGTCCTTTTGAATGGACGCTATCACCGAATCCGGCCCCTCCTTCGGCGAATCCGAGGGCAGATATACCAGTGCGTCCTACGCAAAATTCTCCTGTCCCAAAAACCATTGCTCCTCTTAACCTTGATAGGTTAGAAGGATGGACATCCAGACAAAAACTCATGTTGTCTATTGTTTATGATTTGATCGATGGTGTTACCAATATCGAAGAAATCAAATCACATTCGCCTCTTCCACCGGCGGTGACTGAAGAGGCCCTGCGTGTTTTATTATCGATGAAGATCATAGTTATGTCGGTGTAATGTAGGAGGGTATCATCATGGCAAATTTCTCATCTCCCCAGACGCCTCGACCTCAAAATTGGTCGCCAACCCATATCGATCTACCTGATAACACCACAACAAAATTTTCGCTGATTCAATGGTGGTATAAATCGACCTCTATGTCAGAGGTAGGATCAGATGCCAGTTTTGTCAAGCGTGAAACGGTGCGTAAGTCACAACTGCTCAGTACGGTGCTATTTTACTATACAATTGTAGTAATTGCATTTCTGCCGTGCTGTCTCTACCTGCCTCAGCCAGCCATTGTCTGGGCTGATGCTGGTCTGGTCGTCTCGGCTATCGCCGCTCTTTTCCTGAATAAATACGGCTATGCCATGGTTGCTTCATTGACCGTCGTCATTATGTTTGAGCTAATGCTCACGTTAGCTCTTGGTCTGATAACGCCGCTAGACGAGCCCAGCATGCAACTCTATGATCTGTATATTATGGGTGAGTTACTGGCTGTATCTCTCTTGCCAGTACGCAGCGTGTTCATCTTTGCTTTCTTTAATAGCGTCATCATATTAGCCAGTCTGCTTTATCAGCCACACACAGCATTTTTCATTATCGATATGAAGACCCAGCTGATTCCCACCATGGTCAGGCCAATCGCGCTGCAATTCATCGTCGCCGGTGTTTCTTATGTCTGGGTCAAGAGCACAACTAAAGCTATCGCGCGTGCGGACCGTGCTGAGATGGTCGCGACATTGGAACATGCATTAGGTGATCAGAAGCGCGACCTGGAAGAGGGTATCGAACAGATTCTGCAAACCCATGTCGCTATTGCCAACGGTAATCTCAATGCGCGTGCGCCCCTGACCCAGGATAATGCACTCTGGCAAATTGCCCGTGCATTAAACACTCTCCTTGTACGCTTACAGCGAGCAGTACTGGCCGAGAAAGAGCTACAACGTGTGGAGCAAGCCGTTTCTTCATCAGTTCGGGCAATCCAGATAGCTGAACAGCAACGCTTATCACCACGCATCTCATTCACACAAACCGCTATTGATCCATTGATCGCCGCGCTACAGGGTAAAACCCTATCCTATACCCGCGTGCCAATTTCACAATCAAGTGGCACCTATCCTCGACATGATACAGATGGTGATCACATTTCACAACCACAGACGCCACCCAAATATTCTTGAATTCTTCTTCATCAGCCAGTGATACGCGCAGTCGCTCGATGGGTGACTGCGTGTATTGTTATGAAACTATTTGATTTTTCTGCATCCGTTTATCACGTTTATGCAGAAAAATATCTGCAGCAAACACGATAGCAATTGTAATGGCTGGGGCCACAAACTGTATCCAGGGTAAGCTATCAAAAAAACCTTGCAAGCTATCATCACCCAGCAGAATATGGGCAGCTGTCCAGGCCAATACCAGACAGGCAACATCCAATAACCAGGGCAGACGATCCATCAGATTAGCAATCAGCGAGCTACCAGCTAACAAAATCGCGATACTGAGCAGTAATCCGATAACGAGAAATAAGATCCTACCTTCAGCTAACGCGCCAACCGCCAGCACATTGTCCAGGCTCATAGTAGCGTCGGCCACCAGAATGGTGAGTAACGAGGCCAGGAAGCCATCGGCACCTTTTTGGGTTAGTCTATCTTGCTCGTGTTGCTTCTCAGAGTCAGATTTTCTGGATTCTTTGCTTCGCTCTAACAAAAGTCGGATTGCGATTACCAGCAAAATAAGGCCACCAAACACACCCAACAACGGAACTTGCAAAAGCAGGGTCGCAGCAATGGCGAAGATAATACGGAGGATAACAGCCCCCCCACCACCAATAATAATGGCCCATTTACGTTGAGTACGCGGCAGGGCTGCAGCTGCGGCCCCTATAATCAGGGCATTATCACCACTCAAAACAAGATCGGACAAAACAATACCGCCAATGGCGGTCAACCATTGCATCATGCAGACACTCCTTACAATAAATATTCTTCTGCAACTCTTTCTTACGCACGAGTCATCTATTTTTATAGCTTCAACTGCTGAGCCAATAAGCTAAGCAGTAAAAAATCCCAGCATTAATCAAGACCCACCTGATATGGGTTAAGTAGTTAAACGTAAAGGATTCTCAATTATCAAATTATACAAAAGAGGAGCAACACCCACAGGTGTCACTCCTCTCCCTTTATAACAAAACTAGTATATTGTCAAATGTCGTGTGATAGGTTGCGCGCCCGCTACGCGGGCGGGAGGGGGGGGGGGATGACGGGGGCACAGCCCCCGATCCCCAGTCAAGGGGCTCGCCGCCCCTTGCATCCCAACCTCCCCATCACATGATGTCTGACAGACTTCTAGACAGTGGATGGTGTTCCTGTATTGAACAGAGCATCCAGCGTATTCTTACGTACACGGTAACCGCAACGCTTACCACTATGCGGCAGCGCAACAGCTTCTAAGGCTCCGGACTTAATCCAGCGGCGTACAGTTGTATCATCGACCCTTAAATGACGAGCAACCTCTCTTACTGTGAGCAGATCACCGCCCATTTCAGGATCGTTCTTTCCATGTACTTCAACAGTATCTGTTTGTTTATGTCGGGCCATGATTGACCTCCTTATACTCACTTCACAAATACTCTTCCAGTAGATGACACTATTACGAGCCTGCTGTTTAAACTGAGCTGTATTATATGAATACAAAACATACGCTGCATTTTTGATGTTTATGCATTCATAGTAAAAGCACTGGCAATGCATATACAGTTCAATTTATAGAATCAAGACGTTGAATAATAGGTTTTAGGGTAAACACTTATTACTAGTCACCACTGATAAACAAATAATGAGAGAAAAATAATGTAGCTTACCCGGAGCAACTACGCAAAGTCCGATGGTTTTACCGACAAAGTCCCTATTAGTACCGACACGTCATCCTAGCGGTAACATCCACATGCAACGCGTCATCATAACCTAAACGTAGCATCCTGAAAGACTGGACAAAAAACCATGTCTGGCGATACTTTGCGATCCCAAAGCACAACACTTACTATCACTATATACAGAAGCCAATCTCTCCGTTAAAGAGGTTAGTGCCAGAAATTATGGCATACAGGACAGAACACTACGTATCAGGCTATTCATGGTGAAATCAGACTAATCGTGGGTTGAAGCATACCGTGTGCTCGCACAGCCTATCAACGGCTGTGTCGAAAAAGCAGCTTTTTTTCGACAGCCCAATCCCTACGAATACGCGCCCCGGAATAATCCAAAAGTTCTGTCTGCTATCGGTTCAGCTACGAAATATGGTATACAAATAAAGTGCTAAAAGAATAACTGGTCTGTGGCACAGAAAGATTCACGGTGCGAAGCAGAAAAAGATAGTCACAACGGCAGAGAACACGAACAAAGCAGAACGAACGTTTTTTTAGGATGTTGTGCGTCATCTCGACAGAACTATAGGGTATCAAACTCTATGCCCTATCGGGATCCTGTTGGTCAATCCACATGGTTTCATACGTGGTCTGGTCAGAGGTTGAGATGAAGTCAAAATAGAAAAAGACAGAAAGACGTAAACAGGCAGGCATCTGCGCAGAAAAATTGTGATCGCCTCTGCGCACAAGGTCACCAGGGAGCAGGCATCAAAAATAATGAAGAGAAGATGTCAAAACAATGCACCGGATCATATTGTGTTGAACAGTTATGCACGCGTCTATTGTAAGATCGGTATCAATCCATAATTCAGCGGAAAGTATTATCTATCATGAATACATCAACTAATATAACTATTCAAGAGATTACAGACCGAGAGCAGTGGAATGCCTTCGTAAGTCAACAACAATATGTACATCTAATGCAATCATATGAGTGGGGTGAGCTGAACCAGTATCTAAAAGCACGCGTCTATCGGTTGGGGGCATTGAGTAATGGCCAGTTGATCGGCGTTATGCAGCTCCACGTCGTTGCTATCCCTTTGCCTGTTTTGCACCTGAATTATCTTTACTGCATTCGTGGTCCAGTGCTAGAGGCACCAGATTCGCCAGCGCTGCCTGCCCTGGTCAAGCATGCTCAGGGCATTGCCCGCAAAGAGCGTGCGATTGTTTTACGGATAGATCCAAATATTCCAGACGATGATACACAGGTTGAAGACTGGCTCAATGCCTTTAAGAAACTGGGCTTCAAAACCAACACCCACACAGGTGTCTCGCGCCGTAGCTGGGTGCTGGACGTGCGACCAGATCCTGAGACGCTGCTGGCCAACTTTAAGATGACCTGGCGCCAGAATGTGCGCTCCTCACAACGCAAAGGGGTTACCATTCGGGAGGCGACCACCGATGCGGACTTTGATACCTACTACAATATCCTTTCCGTCACCGGTGAGCGGGATGACTTCTTTATTCACAGCAAAGACTATCATAAAGAGATGTTTACCCGGTATCAGAAACGTGGACAGGCCGTGCTCTTCCTGGCTGAGCATGATGGCGAGGCAATTGCGACCAAAATGCTGATCAAAATGGGTGATTGGTGCTGGGATATGTTTGGTGGCTCAACCAATAGCAAACGCAACCTTAAAGCCACCTATTTGATCCAGTATCATTGTTTCTTGTGGGCCCGGGAGAATGGTTGTAGCTTCTTCGATTTCCGCGCTATTCCCAATATTTTGAAGCCCGGCGAAGAAATGTGGGGCGTCTATGAATTCAAAAAAGGATTTGATGGCTTCTCTCGCCTGGTGATCAATACCCAGGACTACATCTATAATCCTATTCTTTATAAAGCCTGGAATAAGCTTATCGATATTCGCCGCGCTCGCCGCCAGAAAGAACGCTCACAGTTAGAGTTAGAGCGCGTGGCTCGGGACAAAATCAGAACAAGGCCGCAGGCACTGAACCCGCAAAGTCTACACCAGCCAAATCTGCACCGACAGAAAAGTCAGAAGTCGAAACAAGTAAATAACGTCAGATGGCTTTTCCTGATTTGAGGGAGACCGGCGCAAGGCACATACCTTGCGCCGGTCTCCCTCAAAAATCTATTCTGGTGGATTATTTCGCAGCATTTAAAGTGATAAGTGCCTCATCGATGTGTTTCTCGGCCGCAAGCTGTGAAGAAAACACATGGCGTACAATCCCCTCTTTATCAATTACATAGGTAATCCGGCCAGGCAACAATCCAAACGCCGAAACGGCTCCATACAGCTTTCTAACCGCCCCGTCTTTATCACTCAACAGGATAAAAGGCAATCGATATTTGGTGGCAAATTTTTGATGCGCATCCACAGAGTCTGAACTCACACCCAGAACTTCAGCGCCGGCCTGCTTAAATACTTCATAACTATCGCGAAAAGCACAGGCCTCAGCCGTACAGCCAGGGGTGTTATCTTTGGGATAAAAATAGAGCACGACTGCTTTCTGACCAAGGTAATCCTTTAAACTTACCGTACGTCCATCCTGGGTCGGCAATGTAAAATCAGGGGCTTGCTCTCCCACCTGAACCTTGCCTTGTGTTGATGAAGCCATAATTGAAAACTCCTGATACATAATTTCTCGAATATTCCTGAGATGCTGTGTGGAATCATTTCAGGTAACAAACACATGCGTATGCACAAATACTTGTGCATGCATCCTCAAATCAAAAGGATACGTTCTGCAAGTAGCGCGAAAACGTATCCCAATCAATGAAGTGTACAACACTGTAAAAAGAAGCGTTGGTAAATAGCCATACTTAGAGGGGCCGTAGCACCTGCCAGAGCTGGCTGATACGCCTGGCCAGCGTGAAATCCTTTTCAGAAATACCACCGGCAGCGTGGGTTGCCACACGCAACGTTACTTTGTCATAAGAGATCGAAATATCAGGATGATGCTGCTCAGTTTCAGCAACGTGAGCGACTGCATCAACAAAAAAGATCGCCTGTGGAAATGTAGCCAACGAAAAAGTACTTTGTAATTCGCCTCGCTCTAACTGCCAATCGGAAATTGCCAGGAGCCGTACCTGAATCTCCTCATCACTTAGTCGTGCGCTTTGAGTTTGCATAACGTAACTCCTTTCTACAGAAAGTATAGAGAAGGGCCAAAAGATCATCCATGGTACTTCTATTTCCTGTCACATTCATCACAAGTATACCATGCACTCAAAGCTATCTTTTCAATAATATATTATCCCAGAACCTTTTACACATCTGAAATTTATCCAGTCTTCTATAGCTCTGTTAATGGCGTGTTCTGGTCAGGCGCTCCTTCAACTCATCCAATACAGGTACACTGACAATGTTAGCAAGTATCAAAATCAAATATTCGAATATCTTGCCAACGTCGGTTGTACAATTAAGCTGCTGAAGATCACAATTAGTAGCAAATTGTCCATCACGAATGGCTAAAAAAATAAGCAGGGCCACCCCAATAATGCTGATCAAACGCTTTACCAGTGCGAGCTGGCCCGCATGGAAGCCAAAGAAACTGGTCGCGGTAATCACCAGATTGGTTAATAAGATCTTCTCAGCAATTGTTTTTGTATCATCCTGAACCAGACTGGCGGCGGATTCATGGATATAGAAAAGTTCGACTGTCAACAGGCAATCTTCATCTTTCAGTGGTTTCACCACAAATTGAAACTCTGTTTCCGCCTGCCGCAATAATCTTTGCCGCAACACCTTACGACTACAGCTAAATTCGCCATCGGCAAAATGCAACTCAGCCTGTAATACTGGCTCGGGCTCATAGGCATTGAGTAACAACCAGTTATTGGGGGCAACTTGCAAGGTTGTATGCTGAATTCTGGTCATTGCTGAAAGATCATTTAAATCCCCCGCAATCTTGATGGAAATATAGCAGGCTTTACCGACATGAGCAAAACGACTATACGTGATACGCATTCTGCGCTTAATCAAATAATAAGCTTTGCCAGATGGGGTTGCTGGTACAGGTGTCTGCAAAACGACAGCGTCTTCAACCTCAAAGCTGTTATTCACCACCTCTTCAAACGGTCTCTTGCGCTGCCAGACAGGAATATCTGGTTGATATGGCGACTGGTTATCAGCAGCACCCAAGGCTGGTGCTCCCGGAGGGGGCCTGGTGGCAATGCGCCTGAGGGTGGCAGTTCGCCCCAGGGTGGCGCTGATGGCAGTTCGCCCCAGGGTGACTCTGGTGGCAATGCGCCTGAGGGTGACTCTGGTGGCAATGCGCCCGAAGGGGGCTCTGGTGACAGTGCCCCTGAGGGTGGTGGGGCGCCCCAAACTGGTCCTGCCGCAGGAGCAGATGCGAAAGGTGACGAAGCCACTGCTGCCTGCGAAGGTGGGGAGATGGGCGTTGTGCCTGGTACCAAACCTTGTCCCGCCAGAATTGTTGTTTGCCTGCTTTTTTCCAGTCTAACTAACCAGAGGTACACAAAAACTGTGACGCAGAGGGTTGTGATACCTACAAGAAAGGCCAGTTGCATCTTTACTCCTTTTATCGACAAGCTTATCTAATAGATTTATATACACAGATATAGCATTGCTCATTTATAGCTGTGCCACATCTTTGGTATCAGACAAAGGATTTAAAACAAGCTCATTGTATGCTGTAATTTGCTAACTGGCAAGACATGCCAGGCAAGGCCACACGTGGTTCATGAAGGGATAGCTGCATCATCATCCTGGGATGGAATCAAGCAGATTATCACGGCAACTCTGTTTGTATCATTAGTCAACTAATCACCGTGAAAAGGATAGAAGGTAGAGAAAGAAGTAGGTAGTATTTGCTAGCAAGAATTAAAAATCTATGGCGTCAACAACAAGATCCACCCGACAGCAGCAAGCATCCAAAGCCAATCTACGTGCTCAAAGTCAATCATGGCTAAAAGCGCTCAAGCACGCATGGAAAATGGTTTTTCGTTTTGATCGTTCACAGCTTGTTATTATTCGTTCAATTGTTAGCACCATCGGTTTTGTTCTACCATTAGTCCTCGGTGTAATCACAGGACATATTATTGAGGGCGTCTCGATTGCTGGTGGAGCATCAAGCCTGGGGAGTGTGAGCCTGACGTCTACTCATCGTATCCGCCTGCGTACCATGATCTTAGTTGGACTGGGCGTAGCCATCTCGGCTTGTATAGGTGCCCTGACCGAACCCTATCCCTGGCTTTCGATCCTGACCATTGGCATCTGGAGCTTTGCCACAGGACTCCTCCTGGCGATCAATCAGAATGCAATGATCATTGGACTCCAATCCACCATCGCCATGATTATTCTGACCCACTTCACGCTCAGTCCTGTCCAGGCCCTGCTGCAAGCGCTGTTGATGTTTATCGGAGCCCTTCTCCAGATCATGCTCTCAGTTATCCCATTCAGACAAAAGGTCGGCTCAGAAAGCCAGCTACTCATCACTATCTATCAGTCCCTGGCAGATTATGCAGAAGATCCGAATGACATTGATAATATACGTCAGATAAGTAGCGATTTGAGGCGAGCCGAGGATATTTTCACGACAAATAAGCCTGTTGGGAAAAAAGCTAAAATTTTTTATCGCCTTTTTGAACAAGCAGGCAGTATTCGCCTGCGACTGACAATCATGTCCGACACGCTACAACTATTCATCGAACAAGGGGGAGAACAATACGAACAAACAGCGGCCGAAATCAGAAAAGAGCTAAAAAATATCCTGAATGCTATGGCCGAAGATATTACACAGACAGCGCTAGCGGATAAACAAACACAGCGTTATGAGTATATAGATAGACTGATCAAAGAGCTCGTTCAGCATGAACCTGATAACTACAAACTGCAACAGATTCAAATTCATTACAAATCCCTGCGCGCCCATTTACGTAACGCAGACAAACTCAACCGCTCAACACATAAAAGCCGACCAGTACTTGCCTGGCGTCCACAGCTACCACAATGGCGCGTACAGCTGAAAGCCCATACCCGAGTTCAACTCAAAAATCCTTTGAGCACGATCCAGGCCAACCTCACCCTCCAATCTACTGTTTTTCGGCACGCCATCAGGTTGGCGATTGTGATGGTCATCGCCTCTATGATCTATCGCTTTTCACCCCTTGAGCGTAGCTATTGGATCCCGATTTCCGCGATACTGGTGCTGCGACCAGACTTTACCACCACATTCACACGTGGCATCGCACGTTTGCTCGGCACCATGCTGGGCGCATTATCGATTTCATTGCTACTGGATATCTTACCTCCCACTTATACAACACTGCTCATTATAGAAGTCATCGTAACTTTCGGTGCCTATGCCCTGCTCATCGCCAACTATGGGATGTTTTCCTATTTTATGACGATAGAAATTATTGTCCTCTTAAACTTTGTTGATAAACATACGATTGAGCTAGGAATTTATCGCACCGTCGATACAATTATTGGTGGTATGCTTGCACTGATAGTCTATCTGCTCTGGCCCACCTGGGAACATCTCAGGATATCTACGCGCATCGCAGACAGGCTCGAAGCATTAAACTATTATTATATCGAAGTCATAAACGCTTATATTGATCCGGATAACTATGATCCCGCCAGCATTCTCGAATGCCGCAAGCAGGCACGCCTGGCACGAACCAATGCTGAGGCTTCGGTTAATCAAGCCCTGAAAGAACCAGAAAAATATCCTTTTGATAAAAACACCACCCAATGTATGCTCACCAATGCTGAGCAGATAGCCGAAAATATCATCTCACTCGAAGCCTATTTATTGAATATGCCATCACATCCTCCTTTACCCATGCTCGCACCGCTGGAAGCCGCAATTGCCGGCATGCTGGAATCCTTGAGCGCCACACTACGTGGCGAACAGACAAACACTTCAGTGCCAGATGTAGATTCTATCTTGAGACAGCTCGAAGCAAAGCGCAGTAAACTACGCACACAAGATAAAATCGCCTCGGCCCGCTTAAGCTTCGTTCTTTTTGAGTCCAGGCTCATCATCTCTAACATCCATGCGATGCAACAATTACTTTATACTCAAATTGAAGCGAAACAGACAGGAGATCTGGCCAGCGCGTAATCTTTTATAGCAGCGTATGTCAAAGAGCATAAACTTGAATTTTATGCAAAAACCATGCGATAAACTTAATTTATAATCAAGTACTACATCCTATAACTATTGACAAAAATATAATTTATTGATAGTATTCGCGATGAAGCACTTATTTTATCCACGCCTGAATTTTAACTGGTCTTTTTACCGTCAAACGAACAACAGTAGCCTGTTTTTCTCTCATACTATATCCACTTATTTTTCTCTCGTGATCCTGCTAAAGAAAAAGTGGTAAATAAGGAGAGAGCATGCTAGTGTCTATTTAACAGCTACATACAAACAACAAGGAGTGCTCTTGGCATGGATGTAAAGAGATCAACAGCCAATCGTCACTACGCGAACTTGCCAGATTCAGCAGCTTTTGTGATGAAAGAGCAAGAAGAGAAAAGCTTCTTGTCCTGGTGGTATCACCTGGTTGAACCAGACAAGCGGAAGGTGAAAATTGAAGATGATCCCCTTAACCGTACACGGATAGCCAGTATTTTCCTGTTAATCTCCTTTCTCGCCTGTGCTGCATTTATACCTGCGGGTCTAACCAGCACCAATTATCATGTATTACCAGCAGTCATCGGTTTGATCATAGCCACATTTCTTGCAATGATCTTCAATAAGCAAGGGAAAATCAGATGGTTGGGCATAACGCTCGTTATTGCAGTGGATGCAGCGCTGATCTCAATCATGTTATCTTATCCACATTTTGAGCTCACTCAGAACTCTCTGCCAATCTATGATTTATTTGTTCTATCCATCATTATCGCAGTATCATTTCTTCCAGCCAGAAACGTTATTTATATAGCACTTTTCAATTGCGCATTCATCTGTTTGGATCTGATATTCCAGCCACATACTCCCGACTTACACCAGGTATTGACCGAGACTGACTATACGATACTCCTGCGTCCAATCGCCATTCAGATCATTGTGGCCTTTATCACCTATCTGTGGGTACGTAATGCCACCAGGGCCATTGAGCGCGCTAATCAGGCCGAACTTATCGCCCAATTAGAAAGCCAGATGGTCCAGCAGAAAAAAGAGCTGGACATCGGTATTCAAATATTGCTGCAAACGCTGGTAGAAGCCGCCAATGGTAATCTTAATGTGCGCGCGCCTTACAGTCAGGAAAACGTACTCTGGCAAGTTGGTAGTGCGGTCAACATGCTCATCACACGATTACAGCGTACAGCCGTCAATGAACAAGAACTAAAAAAAATAAAGAGCGAACTGGCGCGCATGATCCAGGGCGTACGTGAAACCAAACGCACACACATGACCTTCTATCACATGCCCGGTGGAACCGATCTTGATCCTCTGATCAGCGAACTCATTGGAAGCAATCTATTGCCATCCTCCTCGAACTCAACTCCACCCAAACGCCAGCCATGGGATAATTAATCTTTCCAGCATGCGTGAAGGGGAACAGAATAAGGCTCCTTCCCTGGTATAAGGGAAGGAGTCGCTAGCATCAGCTTAACTTACGCTACCATGCGAACCGATCTGCCCTTTATCCGCCGCACTCTGCACCGCATTTTGCACATCTACAGCCGTCTTATCAGGAATTTTATAACCGGTAATGGTTGTTCCACCTAACCGCGTCAGTTCCGCGGATACCATCGGCATCTCATGTTCATCACAAAGAACTGCCAGGGCAGCCTTACCTGCGTTGACCTGCGAAGCAATCTTATCAATGTCTTCTCGTTTGATCCCTTTTAACCACGTAGTTGCCAGGCCAGCCGCCGCTCCAAAGACTGGTAGTAAGAGTCCACCTGTCAGTGGAACCAACAGCAGACCAATCAAAGCTCCTTTTTTCCAGTCAAACTTCGCACTCTGCTCATGCTTAATCTTCCCATCAACTGTATCTTTATAGATAATAGCGCTACCACCAAGCTTTATAGCGGCTTGCGCCTCATCCCACAGTTCTATATCTTTCTGAGCCTGCTTGGCTTTCATGATATTATCAAACACACTGACAACCAGTTGATTGTTTTTATCAGGCTGTACGGCCATGTTTTTTCTCCTTAGATGGGAATGTAAAACTACAAAAACAACTAGCTACTACTCAAATATAGTAGTACATAAAAACACAAATACCCTCAACCAAAAGTTGGAGTTTGCTTACTGAGTATTTCTGTGAGATGGACCTCATACTGTGCTCAGCTTCTCGCTATAAAGCCTCGCACCTGCAGCACTCATTTATTGTTGTATCAGGCGACTTTGGACTCAGGTGTACAGTAAAAGGGAGCATATTTTTCCATTGAACCGGGCATTAAGTTCTATCCCCATAAAGGAGAACACATGGAACAAGTACTTGCAGGGCAGCCGGAAGTATTTAATGAGAACCGCTATGAGCAGATGCACTATAATCGGTGTGGGCGCTCAGGACTACAGTTGCCAGCGATCTCGCTAGGGGCCCATGAGACCTATGGGAGTTATCGCGATGAAGCCTCGGCCCGTTCCTGTCTTTATCGTGCTTTTGATCTGGGTATTACTCACTTTGATCTGGCCAACAACTATGGTCGTCCACCAGGAGCCGCTGAACAACTGGTCGGAAAAATCTTGCGGGCGATGCCCCGCGATGAACTGTTGATCTCGACGAAAGCTGGCTACCACATGTGGGAAGGACCTTATGGAGAATGGCTCTCGAAGAAATCCCTGGTCGCCAGTCTGGATCAATCCCTGCGTCGCTTACAACTTGATTATGTTGATATCTTTTATGCACACCGACCTGATCCCCAGACACCATTAGAGGAAACCATGGGCGCCCTCGATCTGATCGTTCGCCAGGGCAAAGCACTCTACATCGGGATCAGTAATTTTTCAGGCGCACAACTCGAGCAAGCTATCCAGGTCACCCAACGCCTGGCGCTCACACCAATCCTGCTCCATCAGCAACGCTACAACATCTTTGAACGCCGCTGTGAACAGGATTTATTTGAACATACTCAGAACAATGGCATCGGTGTGATTGCGTTTAGTCCACTCTCAAAAGGCTTGCTATCCGACAAATATCTGGGAGAGGAGCTACCAATCGACTCACGGGCCACCAATGTATGGGGCAAAAAAAGTCTTGAAAATGTAGCCAGCCAGGAAAAACGCGAGAAAGTGCGCCGCCTCAATACACTTGCCAGGCAACGCGACCAGACACTCCCCCAGATGGCTATCGCCTGGTGCCTGCAACATCCTGCTGTCAGCAGTGTCCTGATCGGGGCTTCACGCATCGAACAGATCGAAGAGAACGTTGCCGCACTTGACCATGTAGAATTCAGTCCGGATGAACTGCAAAACATCAACCAGATAGTCAGCAATTCCTGAGGAATAGGGCCAGATAATTGGCCCTACGCCTCTTCCTTTGCTTGACAAACCACATGCAATAATATATACTCGCAGAGTTATGAATGTTTGCATGGCCTGGAACAGACTGCTCGCACTACTGTTCCCCGGTAAAGACACTAAAGGGCTTTGAGCAATCCTCTATAGATAAACTCTTCCTGCACTCACGTTCGTACCTGATATCAGCTAGCAGCATTGCTCCCGTATCCTGCTACGGCCTGCTCCTGATACTCCCTGCTGACACTTATTACTCCAGGGAGCTGTTGCGCGTCCACAAAAGGCGCATATGGTCGAAAGGATTTTTTTTCATGCCATCATTTCAGGATTTTCCATTGCATGCTGCCACACGCTCGGTATTAGCGAAAATGGACATTAAAGAACCAACCCCCATTCAGGCTCAAGCGATTCCAGCTTTGCTGGACGGCCGTGATCTCGTCGGACAGTCCGCGACTGGCTCCGGTAAAACACTGGCCTATAGCCTGCCATTAGTACAGCGACTCAGTGACAGACGTGTAGTGCAAGCCCTGGTTATCGTACCTACTCGCGAACTGGCCGTTCAGGTCAATACCGTCTTAAGCAGATTGGCCGCCAGCCGTCGCATGACCACAGCTCTCCTGGTTGGAGGACGCCCCTATAATAGCCAGATGTCTGCTCTAAGATATGGATCACAGATCATCGTTGGCACTCCGGGACGTATCCAGGACCATCTGGAGCGCGGTAGTCTTGTCCTCAGTCAATTACGTATCTGCGTACTGGACGAGGCAGATCAGATGCTGGATAGTGGTTTTGCACCAGCGATCGAAGAGATTCTGACCACCACACCCGACACCCGACAGATGGCCTTATTCTCAGCCACGATGCCAACCTGGGTCGCGAAAATTCAGGAGAAATTCCTGAAAGATCCAGTCAAAGTTTCTATTACATCCGCAGACGGCGCTCAGAGCACGATCGAACAGATTGCGTATCAGGTTCCACAGGAACAGAAAATGGCCGCACTCTGTACTCTGCTTAATTCAGCCGAAGGCGAGAGCAGCCTGATCTTTGGTAAAACCAAGTTTGGCGTTGAGAAACTCGGCAAACAGCTAAGCAAACTCGGCTTTACGGTTGGCACCCTGCATGGTAACAAGAGCCAGCGGGCCCGTGAAGAGGTTCTCAGCGCATTCCGCCATGGTCAGGTACAGACATTACTGGCAACCAATGTGGCCGCCCGTGGACTGGACATTCAAGGTATCACTCAGGTTATCAACTACGAGCTGCCAGAATCCAGTGAACTCTTTACACACCGGATCGGGCGTACAGGTCGTATGGGCCGTCAGGGTCGAGCGATTACACTCCTGGTGCCATCTGATGTCCGTAAATGGCGACGCATGTCCCAGAATCTGGGTCAGGCAGTCTCGTTAGAGCGACTCCCAATTGCTGAGGATGCCATGGTGGCGAAACCATTCGTTCGCCCAGCCGCCCCGGTAGCTATTGCAGAGCCAGTTCAGAGACGCGAACAGCCAGCCGGACGTGGTGGACGTAAACCATCATTCTCCACACAGGAGCGCCGACCACGCACAAGACCCATGCAGGACAGCTATGCAGATACCGATACAGTGCGCGTGCCCCGCAAGCATGTTGTCAATGAGGTACCAGCCTATACACCTGAATGGCAGTCAGAGGACTTCTCACGGCCACAGCATCCTGGTGCGGGCAGTGCCAGAAATGGCAGAAGAGGTACCGGTCGACCAGCTCGTTTCGGCCGCAATCAGAGCACCTATAAAGAAAAAGACCACGCCTTTGCGGTTCCTGAGTCACAGTTTCAGGCTCCACAAAAAAAGAGCAAAGTCACAACATCAAATCCAGCACGCCGTGCCGCTGCCGCTAACCGTTCCGGCCGCCGCTAAGCTGCTGTATCAGCACTAAAAATCCCCAACGACCTGAGCATGTCTTAAAACTGCTCTTTTTTTATTTCTTCATCAATCTTTCCATCACACGCAGGGCTTTCCAATTCTCTTTTTGTCCCGCCTTCGGCGGGAGAAGAGGGAGGAGATGCGAGGACGCCTCGTGCTCCGGCAAGGGGCTGGCCCGCCCCTTGCATCCCCGCTTGCAACCAGAATTGGATAGCACTGCCATCACACGCTCGTCACTTGTGTTTTCCGGGTGCTTGTGATAAAGTTTTTTTAGACCCCCTCCCACGGGGTGCGCGTATAAATGTAAAGGATACGATATATAGAGATC
This sequence comes from Dictyobacter vulcani, assembly GCF_008974265.1. Taxonomy (GTDB): domain Bacteria; phylum Chloroflexota; class Ktedonobacteria; order Ktedonobacterales; family Ktedonobacteraceae; genus Dictyobacter; species Dictyobacter vulcani. The sequence goes on along the minus strand of NZ_BKZW01000003.1, from coordinate 55,969 downwards.
CACATGCCACATCTTTTTCAATGGTAGCTCTTATAAAAACATCTATCAAAAAGCATCAATACAATAAGGAGTAATACATAAAGAATGGATAGCACTACAAAAGACAATGAGGATAGAGCACAGGCTGCGCAAATTTTCACCCACACATCGGAACAGGATGGCACACAGATGATGCATGTCTCAGATGAGAGCGCTGTCACCACGCTTGAGAGTATCTGGTCAGCATCTCAGGATGCTGATGATGTAGCCTTTCGGCCACGCAATGGCTGGTGGTCGCTCCATGACTGGGCCACTGCTAGCTGGCTGCTGGTGAAGGATGGAACACCTGTTGGGGTTGCAGCCATTCGTTATACGCCAGATGATGACAAAGCCGAGGCCCGACTTGCCCTCCTGCCTGCATTCCGCCAAACCTCACTGGCTCTATTACTGGTGAAGCAGGTACGGTCCGTGGCGCAAACACAGCACAAAGCACGGCTCATCCTCGCGACTTCTGCGACCGCAGATTGGGTAAAATCCACCATACAACAGCAAAATTTCTCTTTATTGCGCACAGGACATATGATGTCGCGCCCCATCTCAGCCACACCGCTCCCATTCAGTGAGATCGAAGGCATTCACGTTCGCTCCTTACGGACAGGCGAGGAGCCACAGCTCCTGGAGACATTGAACCGCGCCTGGGCCAATACATGGAATTTTCATCCGATCACGATGGAAGCGCTCCTCGATGATCTAAAAGATAATTATGACAGTTTCTTTGTGGCCGTTGATCAAACAGATGACACACGGATGCTGGGTACCGTTCATGTGCTATTTGACCGCTCAAGCGATGAGTCCGATCCCTGGATTTCCAATCTCACCGTTGATCCCTCCCAACGTGGCAAAGGACTGGGACGCATGCTGCTGACCGTAGCATTAAACTATCTCAGCAAGCAAGGAGCCAGCTCCGTCACACTCGGTGTGGATGGTGGTGCCGTTGCACCTGTCACTCTCTATCGTTCTATCGGCTTTGAAGCCATCCGTACGCTAGAAGTCTGGGAACAGGATATAGCAACGCCTCAGCAGTAAATAATGTATTGAAGCATTATTTTACTGCTATCTTTCTCTAAAATAAGCACATAGCTGGCTTAGCTGCCCGACGAGCCAGTTCGCTTTATTGTTATCTACTTGATCCCAGGAAGCAAAGAAGATGCGGTCAGTCTCTCGCTCAATATCGTCTCGTAACTGCTGTCCTTGCGGGGTAAGTTCAAGTTGATCTGCGGCAGTAGTAATTAATCCCAATCCGGTAAGTTCTTGCAGGCCTTGCTGGATATCAGCGGGCGTCTGGGAGTCGGTCAGAAGGGAAACCAGACTGGAGAGCGTGTGCGCTTCATGCGCCCAGATGCGACTCAGAAGATCAAAGACGGGTCCGGAGAATCCTCGGGCGCGCCATGCAGCCATATGGGCGTCGTCACGAGCTTCCCACAAGCCTAAAATTGCCCAATCAATTTGCACCAGTGCCGGAGCATCCTGAACAGGTAAGCGCCGTTGGGTGCGGGCTTGATGCGCTTTGATGACCGGCTCTGCCGCCTGCCAGGAACGATGCACGCGCTCAACCAACGCCTCCGCTAATTCAGATAAAGCTATTGAAGCTGGCACCTCAAGCGACCCCAGATAAGCACGAGCCGCAAGCTCCATGCGATTAATCAGCGTACGCCCTGCCTCTGTAACAATATATCCATTATCCTGCTGTTGAAGATAATCGAGCTCAACCAGATGTGGAAGATAATCCAGAATCGACCACTCTGTCGCGTAAGGATTAAAGAGGTCTGCGCGCATCTGTGGCACCGTCAAACTTTGTTCGCTGACAGTTTCGCCATCCAGGGCACGTAACAGGAAAAGCTCTGGACGCGACAGCTGGCTTTCAGCAAGAAAAGCCTGCATACCTGTCCATCTACGCCTTCTGATCTGCAAGAACTGTTGAATGTGTGCAACAATACTCTTTTGTACGGCCAGAGATATATCCATAGATGCCTTTCATTTATGCTGTAGCTTTATTCATCACTCAAAACAGTAATCAGTAGACTGAATGTTGATAGCTATTCATCGCTCAAGCGATCCAGCTACGAGAAGTCATATCAAAAATGGCTGCCTGGGGATGTTCTTGCAGAATCTTCTCTAGAGATTTACGCCGATTATAGACAGCTATCATGCTTCTTACAGTCCTATACATTTATACATGTATGTCCATTATAGCATGCTTATACTGACCCATTAGCACATCAAGCATATTCTCTCTGTCACCTCGCTTCAAAGGCCCTTGCGTGCTGAAAAACCCTGCCAGTCTGGCTCCTTTGTTGCGGATTTCATAAAAATCGGGTATGCTTTTGGGTGAAGAAAATGCCATAGCATAGTTCAGTTGTAAACTAATCAATATAATGAGCTTCTGCATACAGTATGAAAAAAAAAGGAGGTGTTATTTGCTCATTCAAGCTTGTCTTAATGGAAGCCGCGAACCTGGAGAACATCCAGCACTTCCTTTGACGCCTGAGGAGTTAGCCAGCGATGCTGAACGCGTTGTGGCAGCGGGAGCGCAGGCACTCCATATTCATCCTCGCCAGGCGGATGGCAAACAATCACTCAACGCGCAGGATATAACGGCGGCGCTGACGGCCATTCGTACTCGCTGTCCTGGTATTGCAATCGGTGTGAGTACGGGTATCTGGATCGAGCCAGATGTCGCGCAGCGGCTGCGTAAAGTACGCGAGTGGAAAGTCTTGCCCGATTTTGCTTCAGTCAACTTTTCTGAAGCAGGGGCAGATGATCTCTGTCACACGCTACGTGAACTGGGTATTGGAATAGAAGCAGGTCTCTCAAGCACGGCAGAGGTGCAACTGCTGCAGAAACTTGGCCTGCGTGAACAGTGCCTGCGCATTTTGATCGAGCCGCAAGAGACAGACACGGAAGCCGCTCTCAACAATACAGCAGAGATAATCCATGCGCTCAATCAAGCGAATATACTCACACCAAGATTGCTCCATGGTGTCGATAGTACAACCTGGACCGTGCTCAAGCTGGCGCTTGCCCATAGCTATGATACACGTATCGGCCTTGAAGATACCCTGACCCTGCCAGATGGAAATCAGACTCAGGGTAATGCCGAACTTGTCTCTGCTGTCATGAAGCAATTCGTCTCTTAGCACATTCGGCCAGGCCGACAGCATGCGCTCTATTTTCAATTCCTGCTGAAAACCACCTGATCCAATCAGATGGTTTTTTGACAATTACAACATGCACAGGTATACTGAGCAGTAAATATGCCAGGCAATGATACTATTGGCTCTTTTCGCACAAGGACATTATTTTGCATGGTAAAACCACCATCGATGCCTACAAAACTCACGCAGATACTGCAGACGCAAATCTATGTCCCCTCTGCGCTATTGCGCTTTGCTCGGGACAGATGGCAATGGACATGCGATGAAGGGAACATGCGATGGGGGGAAAGCGCCAATGAAATATCTTGAGCGCTGCCACCTCCTGCGATATCGACTAAGCACAGTGCCACTAAACTGGCTTAATCTCTCACGAGGTTCTCAACTACTCCTCATTGCGTTCTCCTATGGACTAGGAATTGTCGGCATCTGGCTCTTGTTTCCTCCAACCCATAATGGGGCCAGCATGTTTTTGCCTATTGTCACCTCTTGCTGGCTTTTTCGCTATCGAGGCCTGCTGATCAGTCTTTTCCTCAATGGCATTGCATTCCAATTGATGTACATCTTCCTCTTGCGTGGAATGTTGCCAGATCAAGCATTCGTAGAAGGAGGCATCGTTGGTTTTGTCACCTCGTTGGGACTGGGTATAATCATTTGTTGGCTGCGCGCAGCCGTTGATCAGGTACAGGTGGCTCGTCAGCAGGCACTTGCGGCAGAGCAAGAACGGCTGCGCATCTTATTGAAGGAACAACAGATCACGCTCGCCTATGAACAGCAGCGTAAGATAAATGCGTTAAAAGATCAATTCCTGCTGAATGTAAGTCACGAGTTGCGTACCCCGCTGACCGTATTAGGAGGTTCCCTGGAACTACTCTATGAGTTTGGCGAACAGTTAGACGCAATGAAGCGAGCACATTTTTTGCAAAAGGCCCTTGAGAGCCAGGCAGACCTGGTGGCGCTGGTTGATCATGTGCTAGATGCGACAGAGATCGTTGGGGATGTTCCCGGCGCACATTCGGAAGCCATCAATCTCAAACACCTGCTACAGCAAGTACTTGCCCATCTATCGCAACAAGATCTGACCAACTATACGATCTGTCTACAGATTTCCGAGCAGATCATGGTCTGGGCGGATCCTCAGTTTCTACGTCAGGTACTACGTAATCTCTTTTCTAATATCTTTAAATATGTGCCCGGACAGACTGAGGTCCACATCGAGGCCACACAAGTCGATCCTTCTGCAATGGTATATCTACATATACAGGATGCCGGTCCTGGTATTCCCGTCGCTGAACAGCCGATGATCTTTGAGAGATTTGTGCGTCTTAAACGAGATCTGGGCGGCTCCACACGCGGAACCGGACTGGGACTCTACATCTGTAAGCAACTGGTTGAAGCAATGAAAGGCCGCATCTGGATCGAGAGTTCAGGCCGCCCGGGAGAAGGTAGCCGCTTTTGCCTCAATCTCCTCCCCGCAAAGTAGTATTCCTGGTATCATATAATCTTATGCCGCTCTTTCACTAGAATAAGCCCTTCAGTAGCTTCTGCATGGTCCTGAATGCGTTTTTCTAACAGTGCAAAAGTAACATACAAATCCAGATAATTGTGAAGAGCCTCCTCTCCCAGACTATCTTGACTACTGCTCTTCTCTGCCTGCATAAACGTACGCGCTTTTTCTAAGGATGTTGACGACGTGGTTGAACGAGACCACCAATTGTAGACACAGATAGTCAGGGCTTGAATAATGATGCGAATATACCAGCGGAACAGGATGCGATCATTCTGCTGTAGCATGGCATTATCACCAGTTTCAGGAAACAAGTGGGCACGATCTAAGATATATTCCAGTGCATTTTTGAGCTCGTTGACAAGTTCGTGGACACGGTCTTTTTCATGGGCATTTTTGCGCACAAAATCTCCTGCATACTGATTCGTAAAGGAAAGTGTCGTGGCAAAGGCAGATCCAAGGTCCAGGTTACAGACACTGTTACGTGTACAGGCAAGGGCAAAAAAATCATCCAGATCAAGAGGCCGTATTTGTTCAAGGCTAAGACTACTGGCTGATGCCAGAATATAGGTGGCTAGAATAGCATGCTTGAGTGCTATTGACAGTTCCCAGGCACGTTGAGCCATGCGTACGCGTTCATGGGCGCGTCCATTATCCCTGACATTAGCCAGAGATGAGGCTCTGGTGAATACACGCAACAAGGAATCCGTGAGTTGTTCGCTATCTGCACGAAGCAGGTGAAAGGTACGCGCAGCATCAATCAACAGTTTAAGAGGAAAATCATGCTCAAGAACATAGATAATTGTATCCAGGATACGTTGCGCTGCCTCCAACTGATAATCGCTCGCAAGAGTGCGAGCACTCTCCAGCGCCACGTTCAAATATTGGACCAGATCTTGATTCAGTGTTTGTACACGTGCATAATCCTGGTCAAAAATACCTACCATGAGCAGCCTTTTCTCTTCGGCGCTAAGCATAGCAGGAGTACTTGGAGCAAGGACCTGTTTACTGGCAGTCCAGTAGCCGGTATGCACAGCTAATTGAGAGGTAAGCATGCTATTAGACACAATCATCTGGCTTTCATACAGCGTCGGTAAACGGTAAGACCAGGAATTGTGTTCACGTTCATTGAGCCAGTCACAAAAGGCCAGAGCATCCGAGGAGCGCAAACCTAAAAGGGGAACATGGCCCTGTCCTCGCAGAAAGCGGCGCACTTGCCAGTGGTCAGGATGAAAATTATGGCCAGAAGCTTCCTGCTCATCTAGAAAGAGTTGGTATTCACCACACATCACAAAGGATGTATCAATGTAGGTTTCACCATGCAGGTGGACCATCTGGAGCAAGCGCCGTGTCAGCAACACACTGCCAACTAAACGGCTCTGTTCAGGATCGCCATCTTCAATGCCACGATCAAGCAACACATCTAGCTGTTCCCTTACAGATGGCTGCACTTTGAGTGCCTCTTGCTGGCATTCAAGCGCTAACGTTAAGACACTGATCGAAACAGGTTGTTCGCTTAAAAAGGCCGTGAGTAGCGAAGTTGCGTCTGCTTGAGCACAGTATAAGCGAATAGTCTCATGCCACCAACTGCTATGCCTCTGTTCAATCAGGACATGATCCAATCCTTCATCTTTCACATATGCTGAAGCCAGGTATTCCTGAAAGGTTAAATGGGCGAAGCTATAGACATCCTGCTCGCGTTCCAGCAATAAACCACTACTATCCTCAATCATACGTAAAAAGGCCGCCGGCTGCATCTTCAAGCTAATCTGGGCCAGCGGGGCAGCAATAATCTGGCTGGCCTGCTGCAAATGAATATCACGCAGGCCCTGACACATCATGGCAAATGCCAGTGACTGCAGCACCTGACGCTTCTGCGCAACGGTAAAATCCAGCTTCATACCTTTGGCTTCTTGCCTTTTTCCCAGGAAAACCTCACAAATCTCGTAATAAAGCATCACACGCTTACCAGGCAAGGTATCGCGATAGCGATGCACCGTCGCGACCATGGTCAGTAATAATGGATTGACTGCCAGCGCGAATAGTGTTGGCACATCATAAAGCCGGCCCAAAAGATCATCCGCCCCGCTGCGAGCCTTCATACGCACACCAGGATCATCGCGTTGCGCACTCATAATCTCATTCGCCTGATACCAGTGCTGAATAAACTGTTCAATCTGCTCCTGCGTAAAAGCGTTCACTTCCAGCACCGTGACGCTGGTAAGTGGATTGCTTTTATACCCAAAAGGACGTGAAGTAATAATGAACCTGTTTTGGCCATAGACCAGCATCTGTTGTTGTACCCAATCCACTACCAGTGTACGGGCAGCTGGATCTGCAACTTCATCCAGACCGTCGAGGAGAATCAGACATTGACCATGCTGGAGCCGCTGGTGAAGCCAGCCATCTGGCATCTGCTGTTTCCAGTATTTTTTATGATGATCAGCAGCTGCATCTTCCAGTGAATACTGCGCAGGTTGCAGTTTGATGCGCTCAACATGATCCCGCAGGAAAAGAAGGAGTGGTAAGAGCGGAGGAAGCGCCACCTGCTGATTACCTTTACGCTCACCCACAAGCGCCAGCACAATATATTTCAGCAGCGTCGTTTTGCCACTTCCAGGTACACCAATCAACACAAAATGCTGCTGACTCAAAGCCGAAGCGGCCAGGAAATCCCAGATTCCCATTTTTCCACTCTGGAGCTCGTTATCTATTTGCAATGGATTAGTAGAGAGAGCATGCAGAGGCGTAGGAACGATACGCAGTTCAACAAAAACTTGATCTAAGGCCAGTGTATAGACATTCTGAGTGCCAAGGCCTTTTACATCCAGATCACGATGTTGATAACTTAAATATTGACAATAGAGCTTGTGTGTACCGGAAAAATTACGCTGTACCTGTAGTTCAATCCAATTGGTCAAACGTTTTACTGAAGCCGGAGGAGGCAATAAAAGGTTGGAGAAGGTTGAGGCTGGCTTTTGTACCACATCACTTTGAGCCTGACTCTCATAAAATACTTCGACTGAAGTGGACGCGGCCTGTTCTAAAGCCTGCGCAAAAGCTTCAACAGAAGAGAAACGTTGAGCAGGATCTTTTGCCAGGGCCGTTTGTATTACATCGTTCACACCCTGGGAAAGCTGTCCATTCTTCTCATGCAGTAGAGGAACAGGAGCAAAAAGATGCTGACTGCCAACCTCAAAATTTGTACCGGTAAAAGGAGGAGTTCCGACCAGCAACTCGTAGGTAAGTATAGCCAGGGCATATTGATCGCTGGCCGCAACCGGCTTACCTTGCAATTGTTCAGGAGCCATATAGGTAATGGTTCCCCCGATTGTCTGCTCGCTCTCCTCAAATGAACTGCGTAAAACAACCGCGATACCAAAATCGCTCAGTTGGATTTTTTCTTGTTGCCCAATCAAAACGTTTTCTGGTTTGACATCTCGATGAATCACACCTTTGTCATGTGCATATTGCAGAGCAGCGGCAATCTGTTTCACGCAGTCGACAACTTCATGCAAAGAGAGATAACTACCTGAAGGATACTTCTGGCGTAAATTACCGTAAGGAGCATATTCCATTACCAGAAACGGAATACCCTGGTGTGACTCTACACCAAAATCGAGTAAGTGGATAATATGTGGATGATCGAGCTTCGCAATGGTGCGAGCCTCAGTTAAAAAGATCTGATGATCTTGAGAGAGAGAGAATGGCAACTGCATCTTAATAGCAGCCTGCCGATCAAGATAAACGTGTTGACCCAGATAAACGTTACCGAAACTTCCTTGTCCCAGCAGCCTTATTAATTGATAACTACCAATACATTCACCAACGTGATCAACCATCAGGTGCTCCTGCGAGAATCTACATATGAAATTTCAGTCACAATAATACCTGTTATGTATAGTAGTTTCGCTCTGTGAATTTGTCAACAACAAAAGATAAATTTCATATAATGGGTAAGATCACTTCATATTTTAACTCTTATACACTCATTTAGCAGTAACCAGATTCTTAATCAGCTCCCCTACCTATCATCGCTATCATTCCATGATGGAATAAGACATCTTTACTGTTCTTAGTGATAAAGTGAAGCGCGTAAGACTGGTATAAGACAAAGTTTTTTTTCTGCCGGACACTATTTATCAGGTACAAGACATTTGTCTTTTCTTATACGTAGCTCCTGAATTTTATTTATCCGCAGCTATAAATATCCTCATTTTCGCCTTTCAGGTTGATGGTCTGCCACTACTGTGGCCCTATCCTCAGCTTTTTTGCCGCGCATAGCACAATACGTGCACGCAAGATCTCATTCTGCGGTGTTGCGGCCTGATATTTTTGCGCTCTTTTATGAGCTCACCCGGCCTGTATTAAGGCAGCATAAAGATGAGGCCGGAGAAATTTGGGAGATGATCGAAAGCTTGAGACTCTATACTCAACATAGATTTTGTACCTGTAGTGATATCACCTGGATGAGAAGACACTTTTCCTGCAACCACACGGAAAAGCAAGTAGAGCCAGACTGAGCGGGAAGCGGCATCTGGCTCTTTACCTGGATCGATCTCTTCTGTCAGGGTAGATGGCAATTGTAGTTGAAGTTTTAACCTCTTATGCATGCAAGAGCGGCGTGCCTGGAGGGAGTATTTGTGAAAAACAAATCAATTTTAGAGTTGCAACAGGATCGTAGGATAGCGGAAAAACCATTTCTGGTAAAAACAGATGCTGCCAGGCCTGGCTCAACTTCACATTCTACCTTGGCACGGACCGTTTCTCGCCCAGTCGCAAATGTGGAGCTGGTAGCATGGCGCTGGCGGATTATTGTTCTGTTGCGGGTTCTGATGGGCTGCTTTTGTGTTGGAGATGCCTGGCTGAAGTGGCATACCAACTTTGAAAGTGCTTATCTTTCACTACTAACCCATGCTGCCAGTAGCCAGACGCCGGTTACAAGTATCTGGTTTGACAGCTGGCTACACATCGCGCAGTTGAATGCTCATGCGTTTGTAGCGATCGTGATGTTGCTCGAAATCTGCCTGGGCGTCGGTCTTATCTGCGGAGCTATGACCAGGCTCACATGTGGTGGCGGCATTTTCCTGACACTACTGGGCGGTATGGGAACCGGTCTGCTGAACGGTTTCTTTGGCCAGGGCTCATTTGATGTAGGAGTAATGGTGGTGTTTCTACTGGTGTTTGTTGGCCTGCTGCTAAGCAACGCGGGTCAGTATCTTAGCCTGGATCGCTGGCTCCGGCCAGGTCGATGACCGGAGCAGCACTGGCTGCAACGGATAGTGTATGCGTAGTCTGAGAGGATCATTTATGGCTTACAATGAAGCATCTCAATTTTCGGGCTACCTGGGTGGATCGGCGGGTTCGCAAACGCCCAATCCGATGATGCAAAATGCTGGACCTGCCTTTCATCAGGAACAATTCCCCGGCGCTGGACCGAATAAAGCTCAGGATATGTCATTCTTCCATGGTGAGGCTCTGGCGCGAGACTTCTGGTCCGAGAAGAATGGACCCTGGATTGTACTGGGATTTTCGGCTGCCTTCTCGCTTTTCCTGGTAATTATGGTGCTATTTGGACAGGTACCTGGCAAGAGTTTTTCTTTGAAGAGCGCCTCTGATATCTTCCAGTTTCTTGGTGAGGGTATTGGTTTCTTTTTCTGTGCACGTATCGCGCTGCGTTTATATAAGGTTTCTAACCAGGTACGCCATCAGCTGATTCAACAAAAGGCTGAGCGTCGCACAGCCAATGAGCTGGCCAATATCCATAATGAGGCACAGGCAGCGCGGCGAGCGTTTCTGGCCTGGGCATGTCTGGCCTGTGCCATCGCACTCTATGCCAGCGGCCAGGCGATCTGGACCAGCTACGATATACGCATGAATAGTGCCGATGTACCGTTTCCTGGTCTCTATGATATCGGTTTTGTAGCTTCGTATCCTTTCTTTCTGCTGGGTACACTTTTCCTGACGCGCCGCAATAAAGCCTCTGTCGGCCGGGCCCGGCTCCTGTTAGATGCACTGGCGGTTATCGGTACAGCATTAGCGCTCTCCTGGTTCTACCTGTTGAGTCCGTTGATCGCTGGCCTGGCCCAGTCGCCGAGCGCCGGCGTCTCAATTCTCTCGATCTACTTTCCAACTGGAGACCTGTTTCTGGTCGCCATCGGTGCCTTCTTAATGTTCAGTCCGCTGGCGAATCGCGCCCAGCAACCTGTCTTTATTCTCCTGTGCATGGGACTTTTCTTTCTGGCGGTCACCGATAGTCTGCTGGCCTTCTATAATCTCTCGGGCAGTTTCAATACTGGCACCCTGCAAGATGTGCTCTGGCCATTAAGTCTCTCGCTGATTGGTCTGGCGGCGGTCGAGTATCCACGCAGTGTGGCTCGTGAGCAGGAGCAAGATGAGCGCCTGAAAAATGTACGCCTGACGGGTAGCTCCCATTTGATGCCGAATCGCCTGACACAGTTTAGTATGACGGCACAGACAATTGCTCCCTTCATCCTGGTCCTGGGGACCTGCGCCATCCTTTTAACGGACGTGGCACGTCGCGGTGGCTCAGTCCTGCTGCTGGCAGATCTGGTAGCCCTGGCCTTGATCCTGATCGTTATTGCCCGCCAGGCGATGACGTTGCTAGAAAATAACCGCCTGACGATGCAGATGCGCGGCGAACTGGTTATCTCGCGCCGTGAGTTACAGGTGAGCCGGCGTGAGGCGGATGAAGCCACCCGCTCAGCTCAGGATAAACAGATCATGGAAGAAGGGATTGCCGCGCTGCGTGAGGTCCATGCACGGGTGGCTCGCGGCGATATGGTCGCTCGCGCCCCAACGGTAAGTGGTCCATTGCTACCAATCGCCATGAGCTTGAATCTGATGTTGGATCGTATCAGTGCTCTCTCTCAGCGCGGTGCCAGATATGATCAGCTGGCACATGAGTGCCGGGTGTTACAAGAAGGTGTAGATCGACTGGGACAGGGATTGCCGCCATGGGCTCCTAATCAGCAGATGCCACAGGGTGCAGCTGAAATGCGCTCGGTCTATCTGGGACTGGCACATATCCAGCGCCGCCAGGAAGGTCAGTGGCGCCGTATCTCAAGCGCACTGGCATCCATCAGCACGCTGACGAGCCGCATCCATGAAGCGTTGAATGAGATCAAACATTCCAATCTCTTTCAGGGTCAGACAAATGCCAGTTTCGAGCGTATGGTTCTGGATCGCGTTATTCGTGAGGTCGATCTCCTATCCGAACAGCAAAATAATATCATTGGACAGGTCTCCCACAATGCACAACGTGAGGAGCAGCCGAGAAAGACCGATGATATTCAGCAGAAATCACCAGTTCGACAACCCAGGACTGATGCGGCCCATCCAGTGCGCTCGGTGCTCTCACCTGATGCAGGTCTGGCACGTGCCTTGCAACCGAACAATCAAAATACATTTAGTCGGCAGCTGCAACAATCACACCATTTAGAGCAAATGCATTCAGATGAATAGTTAAAAGTACGTATGTTGAGGGATATTCCTGGAGGCTTTAGCAACTGAGAATATCCCACCTGATCAAAAATGTGTTTTTAAGCAGGCTTCCAATATCTCAGAAGAGAGGCAGAATGAGATGGATTACAACACACAATACGAGCCACAGGGCAAACAAATGGCTCCATTTTGTCTTGGCCATCCTTCACACGCGCTGCAGCCGGAGGAGGTCATTTGCCGCGTATGTGGCGCGCTGGCAGCTTATACCACTGTGGGGATCTATCAGGTCCAAACACTTCTGGGTATTGGAAGAAGCGGTCATGCCTATCTGGCCCATCATCAACGCTCCGGTCAACCTGTAGCGATCAAGTTATTTGCAGCCCATACAGCGAATCCTGAGCTATGGCAGGCGGCCCGGCGTGAAGTGCGTGTAGCAACCACGTTACGCCACGACTCAATCCTCTCCGTTTTTAGCTGTAGCACCTGGTCACCTGAACAGCCAACCGGCGGTAGTGGCGCGTTTTTCGAGCGCCTGGATACAGGTTCCCAGGCCTATCTATTAACGCTCTGTCAGTATATTCCTGGCACGATCCAACATTTTGTCACCTATCTACAGACTAATGACAACCTGCGCTCACTCTATGAGCAGGGCAGCTCGCCTGGAATGGTACTGACACGCATCTTACAACAACTGGGAACAGGCCTGGCGGCGGCTCATGCGCGTGGACTCAGCCATGGTGCCCTGGTACCTGGCAATATCTTATTCTCTAGCCATGAGCGGGCCTGGATCGCTGATTTTGGCCTGGCACGCTTGCAGCCACCACCAGCTCCGTATCTGGCACCGGAATTATATCGAGCGGCACAGGCCGCACAACAGGGTAATGTACAGGCCTATTGGAACGCAACCAATCCAGCCAGCGATCAATATATGTTCGCAGTGTTGTGCCATCAGTTGTTCCCACAGATCTTGCAGCGCCATGAATGTGAACCATTACTGCCGGTCCTCAATCGTGGCATGCATCAAAAAGCAGAGCGGCGCTATCCTTCGCTGGATCTGCTGGTACAGGATCTGGTGACGTTGCTTGGTCGCCCAAGCGCATCCAGGGCGGGACAGCAATTTAAACGACCAACGCTGAATACCGAACCAGGTCGGGCATCATCGGGCTCATTGCCACGTGTACAGTCCCAGGCATCCAGAGGATCCAGTGGCTCACATAGCTACAATACGCCAGTAACACCAGTACCGGCCTTGATATCTGGTCCACTGACACCGGCTTTACCTGCGACGCCACTTACACCAGCCACGCCCTTAACGGCCGAGGATTGGGAGAAGCGCGGCGATAAGCTATTTACCTTACGGGACTATGAGGAAGCGCTGAAAGCATATCATCGCGCCATTGAAGTGCATCCAGAAAAGGCGCATATCTGGCTGGCGCTGGGTGATACTTATTTCGCGCTTGAGCGCTACAAAGAAGCGCTGATGGCTTATGAACAGGCCATGCACATCGATCCCAGTGATCCACAAATCTGGATCAACCGCGGCACCGCCATGGATGCCATGGGGCGACATCGTGAAGCCATGGATTGCTATGACCGCGCTGATCAGCTACATTCCAGTGTGCGCTGACACTGACGATCACACTTTTTGACGACCAGCATTGACCATGCCACTGCCTATTGTACGTGGTCGAGATATAGAGGAGTTTTTGTATGCAAACACTTCCACGCTTACCATCATATACACCTGGAACTGCGGTAGAGAATCCTCGAGTAAACCTGCAGTATTTACTGATTCGTGGCTGTAGTTTACTGGCACCCGATGAACCAGGAAAATTATTGCATGACCAGGATATCCTGATCGCGGGTCAAAGAATCGCCGCAGTTGGTCCAACTGGCACCCTGTCATTTAATCCACAGCGGGTGCAAAGAGTCATTACAGGTAAGAATCGATTGGTGGTACCTGGTCTGATCAATGCGCATACACATTCGCTGGAAAATCTCATGAAGGCGACCTCGCTGTCGGTGCCATTGGAATTATGGTTGGTGCCGTTGTTTGCAGACACACTTGAATGGTCGCCAAATTTAGTGTATCTTAGCACGTTGCTAGGTGCTTTAGAAATGTTAAAAACCGGGACAACGGCTGTGCTGGATCACCTCTGGACCAATGCTGGAGTTTCAACTGAATATCTGGATGCAACGATGCACGCTTATCAGGATGCTGGCATTCGCGCGGCCGTGGCACCATCGATTGAGGATCAGGATCTCGTGCTTGAAGCAGGCAGTCAATATGGCATGACATTTCCAAGCCATCCCTTTACTGATCGCTTTAAAGAATGGGCACCGATTGGCCGCCAGGTAACGGCCATGGAACAATTTATCTCAACCTGGGATAACACATCCAATGGACGCCTGCGCTGTCTGGTTGGTCCAAGCGGCATCCACTGGTGTAGTCCAGAGCTGTTAGAGACCTGCCTGGAAATTTCTGAATGCTATCATACCGGTATGCACCTGCATGCGGTTGAGACAGAGTTACAGGCGGCAGTCATTCGGGACAAGCTTGGACAGGGCGGGATCCGCTATCTAAAGCAGATGGGGCTACTCCGTCCTGGTACCTCGCTGGCACATACGATCTGGCTGGAACCCGGCGACCTGCGCATCCTGGCAGACACTGGTACGACGGTCGTGCATAATCCAATCAGTAATCTACGTCTGGGCAGCGGCCGTTTTCCTTTAGCGGATGCGCTCGATCAGGGCGTGATGATGGCGCTGGGGAGTGATGGTTCGGCGAGCAATGATCGCCAGAACATGTTCGACGTGCTGAAACAAACAGGCCTGATGCATAATCTGCCAGAGCTAGATTATCACCAATGGCCACAACCGACCCAGATTTTGCAGGCAGCCACGCAAGGCGGAGCCGCAGCCCTGGGACTGTCAGCAGAGCTTGGTCGCATTGAAGAAAATCAGTTAGCGGATCTCCTGCTAATAGATCTGGAAGCGGATGCCTTTCTACCATTGCGCGATCCATATCTCCATTTGATCTATTGCGAACGCGGTACCGCTATTGATAGTGTAATCGTAAATGGAGAAGTTGTGGTAGAACATGGGAAGCTACATAATGTAGACGAACAGGCTCTGCGACAAGAAATCAGAGAACAATGTCGGTTTGCCCTCAAACCAGTAGCTAACGCAAGCAAGTTACTGGCCAGTACCGACGCAGTTCTCGCCCAACTTGATAAATTACGTCACTTGATTCTACAGAAAAATCAAGGATTGTAGTTCTTTATTATTGAACCACTCTATTTATTGTTATGGTCAGAGCATTATTTTTGCACCATGAAAAAGAAAGGACTTTTCCATAATGGAAGATTCACTGAAACAGCCAGAACGCGTCAACATTGCTCATGATTATCCCGATGAGCCACCACAAGTTGCTGGTAGCGAATCAACCACGGTCCGTTATTCGTTCCGCTTCACCGGCTGGCCCAATCTCTCGCAGCTAGTGGCAGTCGCTGTAGCTACGGCCGTCTACACCGTCTTATCCTGGCTCTCGCTCTCATTGCCAGGTCCTGTGCTGGGCGTAAGCTCATTCTTTGTCGCCATCGGTTTCGGTATTCCTTTCGCCATCTGGTTCGGCGGCTGGGCTTTTGTAATTGCTTACATCGGTAATTTTATCGGAGCAGGTCTCATGTCAGGCACCCCACCACTCGTCGCCATTCCGTTTGGTGCCGCTGACTTTATTCAGCTCTGTATTCCAATGCTGTTATACCGCTTCCTGGCCTATCGCTTCGGAGTCAACCCGATCGGTAAAGACGTCTTCACCTTGCGCGGTTTTATCTTTTTCTTGCTCTGCGCCGTTATTCCAACCAATATCCTTGGTGGCCTCTACGGCAACTTTATCCTGCTGGTAATGGGCCAGGAGCCCGCCAATCAGTTTTTTGTAGGCTGGATCAGCTGGTCCTCCGTTAACATCATTGTCACACTGGTGATTGGCTCTGTCCTGCTTGCCAAGCTAGGCCCCATTGTCGAGCGCTTCGGACTCACCATTCGCGACGCCCTCCGATAACGGCAGCCCTCGTGGCCAGTTCCCAAAAAAACCACCCCGCCAGACACGATGCATGTCTGGCGGGGTGGTTTTTTTGGGAACATTATCATAATCAGGGCCAATCGTGGTCAAGCCACGAATCTACATGTCATCTTTCGCGCGGCCGATACAAAAGAGCGTCAGGACCGTGTCGGGCGATTGGGAATATGAAAAGGAGTGCTTCTGCTGTTTGCTCTGGTTTCTGTTTTTTGCTTATTGATGCTGGCTGGCTGGTTCGCGGGTATGGAAGCTTCTATGCGCTGTGGCAATGGCCCCAGTGGTAAGATTTTATGGTGATAGGCGATGCGGGCGCGGTTGCGGCGCATCAGCAGGCTGGCTATCCGTGTTTTGATGACATATGTAAAGGCTTCCAGCATAATCTTACGGGACATTTTGGATTGTCCAAGGCGCCGATCCACAAAAATAATCGGGGTCTCCACGACTTTGAGGCCCTGGCGCAGGACACGATATGTCATCTCAATCTGGAAGGCATAGCCGCGGGATTTTATAGCGTCCAGATCCAGCGCCTCCAGGGTCTGGCGTCGATAACAGCGAAAACCTCCGGTACAATCTCTGACTGGGATATGTAGCACCTCACGAGCAAAGATATTACCACTGCCGCTGATCAGTCGGCGCAACAATGACCAGTTGGGCGTGTTGCCACCGGGAATATAACGGGAACCAATGACCAGATCGGCCTCCTCAATAGCGGCAATAAACGCGGGCAGATACTGTGGATCATGGGAGAAATCTGCATCCATCTCAAATATAGCCGCATAATTATGGAGCAAAGCATACTTAAAACCAGTAATATAGGCCGTCCCTAAACCCAGTTTGCCTGGTCGATGCAAAATATGAATCTGCTGATTCTGTTTACGCATGTCTTCGACAAGCTGACCTGTGCCATCAGGAGAATTATCATCCACAATCAGTACGTCGGTATGTGGAAGATACGAGAAAATACCATGCAAAAGTGAGGGCAGATTTTCGGCCTCATTATATGTGGGAATGATAATCAGCGTCTTCATGTATTGTATTTTCCTTTTGCTGCCGTTACCTTTAACAATAAGACTCTGTTCAACACAACGCTAAACAAAGATATTCAGCTTCACAACAAAGTTTACTGCTCGCACAAAATTTTCCCTAAAAACTGCTATCCCGGTCCCGCGGGGAAAAGTCCCGAGAATGACGTATGCCCTGAAAAGCTGGCACAAAACACTCGCGTCCAACGTACTATAAGAGTATGTTTTCTACGGTAGCAGTAAGCTATATATAGCACTATCCTACCGATTAATGACACAAACAACTCTGCTCATGCAGCGGCCAGGATAATTTTTTATAAAATACTGATAAGAAAACAATCGTGAACGCCGCTCAAGCGCGACTAGTACTCTGTCAGACGACATCGAAAAGGTTCTGCCTTTCGCATCAACTTTGACAGAGTACTAGCATGGCTCACACGATTGAATGGTCTGTGATGGAGGATGAATAAAATGGATCTTTCGGCTACAAAAAGTGCCTTGCAAAAAGAAGGCCTGGAACGCTTGACGCAATATACTGATGTATTGCTGCAACCTGCTATTCAGCTTGAGGCTACACCAGTGACCGATGCAGGTGCGGAAGCAAAGCTGGAACTGGGAATTTCTAAAATTGGGGGCGTGCCCGATCTACCACCGGGGCAGAAGTGGCCGGAGTGGAACGGTCTTCCACAATCATTTGTAGCACAGATTCGGCTCTCAGATGTCACTGCTGCTGATGCCAATCACTGGCTGCCACAACAGGGGATGCTCTGGTTCTTTTATGATGCCAAACAAGAGACGTATGGTGACGATCCCAAAAATGCTGGTGGCTGGCAGGTATTCTATAGCGCAGATACACAACATCTCGAACGTGCAACGGTACCAGATAAATTGCCAAAAGAAGCACGTTTCAAAGCCTGTACAGTTAAGCTCAAATCAGATTTAACCATGGCCCAGCAGCCTCAACTGGAGGTCACGCAGCTAAAATGGAGCGATACTGACCAGGAGCATTATGATACTGTCTATGGGCAATTCAACGATGCGAAAGATAAAACACAACCCCGTCATCTCATGTTTGGTCACCCGGACACCCTGCAGGATGATATGCGGCTGCAGTGCCAGATGATGACCAATGGGGTAACCGATATCGAGGATCCAAAGGTCAAAGCACTATCCAAAGACGCCAACGACTGGCACCTGCTATTGCAAGTCGATAGCGATGAAAGAACTGGCATGAACTGGCCCGGTTCTGGTATGCTCTACTATTGGATCAAGCTGGCAGATTTAAAAGCGCAAAAATTTGATCATATCTGGCTGGTATCTCAATCAGCATAAATTCATTGGAAAATTTTTAACGGATTCATCACAAGGAGGTCGCATTCTTATGAAGCATGGAATTAAATGGCTCTGGCTGGTCTGCCTGTTGGCCCTGATACTCAGTGGTTGTAGCGGCAGTTCAATCAGTGTTGGCACCAATCCAAATGGCAATCAGTCGTATGGTGGAAGCCAATCAGGCAACAACTCTTCGTCAGGCTCATCGAACACGTCAACGGGCGAGGCTAACTGGGGTAAACAAACCAAAACCAGCGGATGTAGAGCCAGCGGAGGCATACAGGATAAAGAGTGCACACCAGGCGCAATTATTGCCAGTGCGACCGCAGCAAAAATCTGTGTGCAGGGCTACTCGAAATCTGTACGCAATGTGCCTGTCAGTGAAAAAAACCAGGTTTATGCCTCATATGGTATCTCCCATCATACAGCCGGCCAGTATGAAGTTGACCACCTGATAAGCCTGGAACTGGGTGGCTCCAATGATATCTCAAATCTCTGGCCTGAACTTGCCAGTCCCAAACCTGGTTTCCACGAAAAAGATAAAGTTGAGAATTACTTACATGCACAGGTTTGTAATGGCAAGATCTCATTAAAAACCGCCCAGACCGAGATCGCAAACAACTGGTTAGATGTCTATAACAAGATGCCAAAATCCAGCCAATATGATGGCGCATCTGAATAATCAGACGGCATCATAGCCAGCAATATAAATCACCCTCTCTATCTAACCCATAGAGAGGGTGATTTATATTGCTCATGGGGTAAACGCAACAAATGTCTTAAGCTCTTATGTTCTTAAGTTCTTAAGCTCGAACGCTATTGAGACGCGATGGCGCCATCAAACGTGCCTACAAAGAAGGTACAGTCACGAACAGACCATTGTTGTTAACAGGAGGGTTATACAATGAAAGCTATCGGATTACAGCGCTATTTGCCCATTCAGGATCCTGAAAGCCTGATCGATATAGAAGTCGATACACCTACTCCCACAGGTCGAGACCTGCTGGTCAGAGTGAAAGCCATCTCGGTGAATCCAGTCGATACCAAAGTACGTGCCCCCAAACCACAGCAAGAAAAAACACCAAAAATCCTGGGCTGGGATGTAGCGGGCGTAGTAGAGCAGGTTGGTCCTGATTGCCACTTATTTAAAGCTGGCGATGAAGTGTATTACGCTGGTAGCATGACGCGCCCGGGCGCCAACAGCCAGTTTCATCTGGTCGATGAATATATAGTCGGACATAAACCTAAATGCTTGAATTTCGCCGAGGCAGCAGCTCTACCATTAACCGCGCTTACAGCCTGGGAAGCCTTGTTTGATCGCCTGGAAATCGACCACACGCCCATCAACAATAATAACAAAAGTATTTTAATTATCGGTGCCGCCGGCGGCGTAGGCTCGATCGCAACCCAGCTAGCCGCAATGGCAGGCCTGAACGTGATTGGTACCGCCTCCCGGCCTGAGACGATTAGCTGGGCCAGAGATCACGGTGCCAGACAAACGATCGATCACCACAAAGGCTTTGCGGAACAGCTAAAAGCGCTGGGTATAGACAACGTCGATTACATCTTTTGTCTCAATGCCACCGATAAGCACTGGGACCAGATGGTCGAGATCATTGCCCCTCAGGGCAAGATCTGCTCGATCGTGGAAACCCATGGCCCGCTTAATCTGAGTGCGCTCCAATCTAAAAGCGCCACCTTTGTCTGGGAATTTATGTTTACGCGCTCCATGTACCAGACCAGCGACATGATCGAACAGCATAAGATCCTGGACGCCCTGGCCGAACTGATCGAGCAGCAAACAATCAAAACCACCCTGACTGAAACACTCTCACCCATCAACGCCGCCAACCTGCGTACCGCACATGCCAGACTAGAATCCGGCAAAACCATCGGCAAAATAGTGCTGGAAAACTTCAACGTGTAACGGCAATCGTGGGCAAGCCACGAACCTACGCGATGGGGTTCGTGACTTGCTATTGAAAGGATATCAAGAGCATTTATGGAAACAGAACAGCTGGCGATCTTTACGGAGCAGATGGAACGCATTGGCGTCCAGAGCAGGGCTGAGGTACATGCACAGGGATCCTGGCATGAAACATTTCATTGCTGGTTTGTACAGGAAGTGGATGGCAAACATTATCTGCTCTTTCAACAACGCGCAGCCCAAAAGAAAGATTTTCCTGCTTTGCTCGATATCACGGCCGCCGGACACTTGCTGTCCTATGAGACGCCACGTGATGGCGTACGAGAAATACAGGAAGAGCTAGGGCTTACACTCACGTTTACTGACCTCTTTCCAGCAGGCATCATCCAGGATCCAATACTGCTGGGATCATTTCTGGATCGCGAGTTCTGCCATGTCTATCTCTATAAGCTGACGCAACCGATTACAGCATTGATCTTACAGCGCGATGAAGTTGCAGCTATCGTACAAATTACAGTAGAAGATTTTGCACAATTACTCCAGCAAAAAGTCCACACCATTCCAGGCCATAACTATCTCAGCGATCAGGATAATATACAACAAGTAACACATTCTAGCTATAAAATTACAGATTTCTGTCCGCACAATCCCGAGTATTATCAGGCTATACTGCATCATGCAGAACAACTATTGCGCACAAAATTGTAGTTAGCATGACATGATGGACAGTATGTTTGTTACATTGACGCTTGTAGTTGCATGATGTTATACTAGTATATTGATAAACCGATACTCTGTTTATCAATATGATACTCTGTTTATCAACATAAAGAAGGAGACTATGGCACGTATCGTCAATGAAGCAGCCCACACTGCCAGGCGTAATGCTATTCTGGATGTAGCCCAGCAAGCCATTATTACCAAAGGCTATGAGCAGATGGCGATTGCTGATCTACTGAGCGAGCTACGGATTTCTTCCGGAGCGTTTTATCACTACTTCGACTCCAAACCAGCATTACTGATGGCGCTTGTCGAACGCCTGGGAAAACAGATAGATCAGCGCTTGCTCCCCATCGTTCAGGACCCCACACTCAACGCCCTCGACAAACTGCAACGCTTCTTCAGCGCACTTGACCAATGGAAACTCTCCCACAAGCGGTTGGTGTTCGCGTATATGCGCATCTGGTATGCTGATGATAATGCCATCTTTCGGCACAAGCTCTATGCCTCCAAAGTTCAGCGACTCACGCCAGAGTTGGAGGAGATAATCCGCCAGGGCATTCAAGAAGACGTCTTTCATACACCCTATCCTGAGCAGACGGCCAGAATGATCCTTTCCCTCTTTGAAGACATAGGCTATGCCACAGTTGAGCTACTCCTGACAGAAGAACACACACCTGATGACCTGCCACAACTCGAACGCATCACGTCTGCTACTACGGATGCGATAGAACGCTTGCTGGGAGCACCGGAGCATTGCCTGCAGCGTCCCTGGCACGAAGAAATCTCGCCATGGCTGGTGTCACCCACTGAACAGCAAGAGGAACAGGTGCTGTAACCAAAGTAAGCAAAATACAAAGCTTGCCTGCAGACCAGATCTTTTAATCAATCACAACATCTACATACCAAAATCAGGAATGGTATCGGGTGGGTACGTCCAACTTTGGAATATAAGCTGTTCTACCAAAGCCTGTTCTTCAGCCGCTGGCGTGTAATCTACAGCTGACCATACAGCTTGAATGGCTGCACCAGCCACAATCGTGGGATTGGTATCGGTGATGAGTCCTGGAGAGATGGTTCGACGTGACCAGCAAGCCATGTGTACGTGGAGAGGGCGCCACACGCGGAGGCCGCACTGCTGCGTTTGCGCAGGCCAGCGTGCAAGCACGACGCGCAGTGCTGTGGCGCCTACAGGGATCGTGTGTGCCGTCGCCTGCTCGCGCAGCAACGTGGTGGGAGAGCGCGTGGATCCTCGTACCGGTGCGCAAAGGATCACGAAACAGGATCCGTCTCGGTGTAGGCGCCACAGGCATGCGATGTTCGTTGAGCACCTCGCTCCACCATCACGCCGCATGCCGGGCTCCGCGTGTGACGCCCTCTCCACGTATGATTCGCTGCTTTTCTCCATAACGTCTTTCGCAGCCATAAAAAGGCTTAACCGAAAGGTATTGGGCGCAAGAGCTGCCGTTACGCATGGAATGGATAGAGTGCTTCTTTCCATTGTTGTGCGGTCAACAGGGATGGTAGTTCTGGCTGCCGGGCGCGCAGGCGGGTGGCCAGAGCGGCGGCGGCTGGTGGGCGGAGTCCTGTGCGCTGGAGGATCTCGACGCTGTTGAACAGTTCCGCTGGCGTTCCGGTGAAGCTGAGTTCGCCGTCACGGAAGGCAACAACGCGCTGGCAGTATTCAGCAACCAGGGTCATATCGTGGGTAATCACCAGGATAGTTTTGCCCTGCCGTTGCAACTCGCACAGCAAACTCATAATCCCCAGGATTGAGCGATGATCCTGTCCCGTGGTTGGTTCGTCTACCACCAGTATCTCAGGTCCCATGGCCAGGACGGCTGCTACGGCCAGGCGTTGGCGCTGGCCTTTGCTCAGGAAGAGGGGGTCTTCATCGGCATAGCTTGTCAGGCCCACTGCTTCCAGGGTTTCCTCAACAATAATACGCCGCTTCCGGGCATCGATGCCGAGATTCTTTAAACCATACTCAATCTCATCGCTGACTTTGCGGCAAAAGAGTTGGTGATCTGGATTTTGAAAGACATAGCCGACCGAGCCTGGCAGGCGGGACCGCACTTTACGTCTGGCGGCATCCTGTCCAAAGACATGTAACTGGCCCCCCGTGGCTCGATAGATACCGGCAATGATTTTGGCCAGCGTGGTTTTGCCGCTTCCGTTTGGTCCCAGCAGCGCCAGCATCTCACCCCGATACAGCGTCAGATTGACACCCTTAAGGGCCAGCGAGCCATCCCCATAGTTATAGATCACATCTTTCGCCTGCACGACTGCCTCTGCCTGGGTCGTGGGAGTAGCTATAGGAAGTATGGATACGAGCTGACGCTGCTTAATGACTGGCTCAAAGGCGGCTTCAGCTTCCGCAAGGTTGAGCGGTGGCCGCCCCTGGTAGGTATGGTTGGTTAGCCAGGAGATACGAGCCAGTTCGCCAACGGAGGCCCCACAGCGCTCCAGGATGTCCTGCTGAGCATAAAATTCAGCTGGAGGAGCCTGCAATTGGATGCGTCCCTCATGGAGGAGAGCAATGCGATCACAGAAGGTAGCCAGGATATCGGAATCCTGCTCAACCAGGACCACGGTCATCTGATAATCCTGGCGCAGGCGCGCAATGGTCTCGATAACCTCGCGCTTCCCCACTGGATCCAGATCACTGGTCGGTTCGTCAAGAATAAGCACTTCTGGCCGCAGCGCTAAAAAGGCCGCAATAGCGATACGCTGCTTCTGTCCACCCGAAAGATCGGAAGGATGCAGATACAGCGCACCATGCCAGAGCTTTTGTAGTCCCACCCATTGCAGCGCGATATAGATACGCTGCAGAATCTCTTCCTGGGAGACACCCTGAATCTGCAATCCCAGCGCCAGTTCGTGCAGAAGGCTCATACGTAAGAATTGATTCTCTGGATCCTGTAACACCATACCTATTTTGTGCGAAGTCGCTGTCTCAGGGGTAACAGGCTCTCCAAGGATGTCAACCTGGCCTCGATAATGATGTGGCTGCTGCTCTTTAGTTAAGCGCGTCGTATGCGGAATAATACCCATCAAGGCCCGGCAGAGCGTGGTTTTTCCTGCTCCACTGGGACCAGTAATACCAAAGCACTCACCCTGCTTGATATCCAGGTCAATTGCGCGTAAGGTCCAGGCACCGGCCTTCTCACTAAAGGTTGGATAGCGCCACCATAGACTGGTAGTCTTGATGGCGCTCGGAACGGCTGGATTCACTGCATCAGGCTCTATCTGTAGACTGGAAAACGGCTTTTCGCTAAAATCTTGTGCCACCATCGTTTACCACCATCTCTGAAATAGCGCCGTCAGACCAGGATACGGACCAACAGCCATATACAACAAGACGAGACAGATCACCAGCACGCAGCCATCGAGCAGTCTGAAAGGACTCTTCTCATAGAAATCTACGTCCTTGTGCCGTAAGTTATAGCCGCGTGCCAACAAGGCATCGCCAATTTCGCTTGAGCGGCGAATCATCATCGCCACCATGGGGACCGCGATACTGGCAAGGTCGCGTAGACGCCTGATAAAGCTACGTGGCCGGGCATCGACCGCGCGCGCAATTTGCGCCTGACGGATGGTCTCAAAATCGGTTAAAGCCAGATTTAAAGCTCGAAAGACTGTGCTTAAAAAGAAAATAATCGGATTAGGGATACGCAACTGGCGCATGGCTCCCATCAGCTCAATATCACGACTGGTTACCACCAGGGCCACGGTTAAAAGCATCATGCCTGAATAGCTGACAACCTTGGTGATAGCCATGATCAGCCCTTGATCACTGATATAGATGGTCAGTGGATGAAACAGCGGAATATGGGCAAAGGTCCAGGATGGTAGCGGCAGGAGATAGGAGAGGATGATGGAGACGATCGTGGCCAGAACCATACCGTTCACGATGCCGCGCTTCCATCTATAATATCCAATCACAACCGCCAGCCAGATCAATTGCCAGACAGCCAGACTCAGGGTCAGAAAACCGGGATAGATCGGCTGCTGTACAAAAACCATTTTTCCGGCAATAGGATTCAGCACTGTCCAGGATAAGAACAGGCTCACCATGGTCGGCAGGATTAGCAGTAAGTAGATACGTACTACCTTGCCATGCATGCCACTCAGAAAAAATATGGCGATGCTGGGGATCCACAACACCAGTGCGCCCACCAGATCAGGGGGTGTCATATTCATGGCCCGCAACTGGGCCGCCGATAAGCACAATACCAGCAGGATACGCAGCAACAGGTGCACGCGAGCGACTGGCGCATCTACCCGGCGCGAAAATAGAAACGAACGTACATAACGACGTCCTGGAGGCGGTTGCAGATATGGAGCCTCCTCAGATATGGCATACAGCGACTTTTGATGAAACAATCTATCTGGCCTCCACACGCGATGAAACGACTTGATACATACAAATTATACGCTATACCTGGAACATGAACGTATCACCAGCAACGAGCTTATCCAGGCAGGGGTTTACCTGATTGCAGTTAGCAGTATATAAAAACAAACAACGTTTCCTCATGTTTTCGGACAGAAGTCCCTCTGCGACCTACCGTACCGGCAGCGCTGGTCGCTACGACCTAGCGGCGCAAGGGCTGGCAATAAAAAAGTGGTTCACGCTATATCAACGCAAACCACTTGCTTTATTTTCACCACGCTTATGGTTGAATCATTTGCATGAATTCCTTGCGCAGGTCACGATCATTGCGGAAAGTACCACGCATGACGGATGTCGTCATGACACCTGGTGTGCGAATACCACGTGCTGACATACAAAGGTGTTCGCCTTTGACAATGACGGCGACATGATTGGTCCCAGTAATCCGACTGACCTCATCAGCAATTTGCTGTCCCAACCGCTCTTGAATCTGCAGTTGATGCGCAAATTGGTGGGCGATACGCGCGAACTTTGAGAGTCCCAGGACTTTGTCGGTGGGGATATAGCCAATGGCGACATCACACCACATGGGTAGCAGGTGATGCTCACACAGTGAAAAGACCCGCATACCTGAGACACATACAATCTGGTCAGTCGCGTCAGAGCTAAATGTTGTCTCTGTCTTCCCTGGATCATATTCGATAAACTCGCGCCACCAATCGGCCCAGCGGCGAGGTGTACCGTCTAATCCTTCGCGATCGGGATTTTCTCCCAGAGCGACAAGTAGCTCGCGCCCTAATTCCAGCAAGCGAGGATAATCAACCTGCGGAATAGCTGGCTGACCCTCAACAACAACAGCCTGCTCTTGCTCTTGTTCTAAAAGGGGGACGTCTTTCCGGTGCCCATTATTCTGAGCGTGGCCATTGTTCATAGAGTGATCCCGATCTAAGTGCAATACCATATTTATTTATCCTCATTTCAGTGCATTTCGCTGCGTTGCCTCATCAGGGGTTATACGCCTCGCTTGTTTCCCCACAAAAGCGTGTGTAATTGTGGAAGCACTGTCACCTCATACCAGCGATCTGTAATAGTGCGCTGGATGAGCCAATCCATACGATCCAGGATACCAGATATGTCTATCTCTTTGGCTTGTTGCGGTGGCGTATGATTTCCTGCTTGCAAGTACATGGGTAAAGCAGGATAGCGTTCCGCGACAGATCTGGCATAGGCATAGTCTTCCTCATCAAAGATAACAATCTTGAGGCAGATCTGTATTTCATGATCGTACTTATTGGCCGTTGCATATAATATACTACGGTCCAGGCGCTCCCAGCGCGTCACTTGATGACTGCTTGGTGGCTTGGGAGAAAGAGTCAGGTAATCCAGGTTAGCAAACCAGGGCTGAGCAATACTCCCCTGGGTCTCAATGGCAAAGGTATAGCCATGTTCATGACCCAGATTGATCAAGGCTTCAAGCGGCTGCATCGCAGGATTTCCCCCTGAAAGCGTCACCAGAAGCGGTGTATTCCCTGAGAGGCGCTGGATCTCAGCAAAAACCTGCTGGCTATCCATAGCCGCCCACTCAGCTTTATGCTCGGGTAATACAGCATAGAGGCTGTCACACCAGGAGCAGCGGTAGTCACATCCACCGGTGCGGACAAACACGGTCGGTTTGCCGATCAGCGCCCCTTCCCCTTGAATGGTTGGACCAAAGATCTCAGAGATCTGGATCGTTTTGGTGCGCACGCGATTATTTTCAATGGTTTGTGTCATCCGCTATGCCTCCCCCCGCTCGTCGTGTGTAATCTCCACATAACCTTTTTCTGTTTCCCATAATCTGATGCGGTAAAGGAGCACATCGGGTATCCCACCTGCCACCAGGGCATCCCACATCCAGTGCACAAGATTTTCAGCGGTGGTACGAATACCCGTCACAGCATTCAGGTCATTATGGTCCATACCGCCTTTTAGCAGCGGATCAGCAGCCTCGCCACGGGGTACAGCATCCGAAAGCTTCTCGATAATCGTTGCATTAACGATGCTTTTCAGGTCGTCGAAATCCATGACCATTCCATCACTGGATTCTCCTGGCGCTGCGATAATGGGGCCGCGCAAGGAAATCTGGAGGCGATAGGAGTGACCATGAGGACGACGACATTTGCCGCGATGACCTGGTAGGTGATGGGCGGCTTCAAAAGCAAATTCTTTGGTGATAATTGCGTATTTAGTCATCAGATTTCCTCGCATGATGTTTTCTATGGTCTGTAAGCACTTCCCTACGATCTTCCTCTATTAAGGTTGTGACACGCCACCTGCGGTGGCGGGGGAGGGGAGAGTGAACCGGGGCGCAGCCCCGGACCCCAGGTTAAGGGCCGCGGCCCTTAACAATCCCGCTTGTCTGGTCGAATTGTTAAGTTGTTGCCCTTAACAATCCCGCTTGTCTGGTCGAGACGCTAAGGTGTTGCCCTTAAACATTCCCGCTTGCCTGGTCGAGACGCTAAGGTGTTGTCCTTAAACATTCCCGCTTGCCTGGTCGAGACGCTAAGGTGTTGTCCTTAAACATTCCCGCTTGCCTGGTCGAGACGCTAAGGTGTTGTCCTTAAACATTCCCGCTTGCCTGGTCAAAATGTGAATAGGCGGCTCTTAACGATCCCGCTTGTCTGTCTTACACTTAGCTCTCTCGTTTGCCTGGGATGTGGAGGTATTGTTCAGGGTCGTTGGCGTAGCTGGTGGGATCTGGGACGCCGGCGAGTTTGAATGCTTCGTAGCGTTCGACACAGGTACCACAGATACCACAGTGCTGATCACCCAGTCCTGAGTTGCCACCTTCATAGCAACTCCAGGTAAGATCAAAGGGAACGTTCAGGCTGGCACCAAGCTGAGCAATCTGGGCTTTCGTGAAGCGCATAAATGGCGATTCAACCTCGATCTTCTGGCCTTCCATGGCGACGGCCAGTAAATCATTGAAGGCGTCAACAAAGACTTTGCGGCAGTCTGGATACTGAGCATGATCGCCCTGGTGCGCGGCATAGGCGACCACACTGGCATGCTCGTTCCAGGCAACGGTGGCCGCTTGCAGGAGCATATTGGGATTACGGTAGGGCACAACCGTGGCCTTCATGCTGTCATCGGTATAATGGCCATGAGGCATCTGCTTCTCAGTATTGATCAGTGCGGAATCCGAATTGGTCAACAAACTGGCGATTGGTAAATCAATAGTATTATGGACAATCTCAAGCTGACTGTAGCGTGAACGTAGATCAGCAATATAGCGTTCCGCGTAGGTAAGCTCCTTCACATGCTTTTGTCCGTAGTCGAACGAGATCAGGTGCAGGTGAAAACCCGCAGCCGCATAATAATGGGCCAGGACACAACTATCCATCCCCCCACTGACAATTAACACCGCCCGGTTGTTTGCAGGCATAATAATTTCCTTTCTGGATGCGCTGATGAATACAGAGAATAGAGCTAGCCAATAGCAGGCATAAACCGTCTCAACTCGGGCCGTGGACCGTGGTATTCGGGGATTGCATACTCAGTAGTGATTACCGTTTTGATGTTGCCACGAACAGTAAAGTCGCCCACAATTCTGATCCAGCGTGGTGCAAGCAAAGCTACCAGATCATCCAGAATGGCATTGGTCGATGCCTCGTGGCTGATCTGACGATTTCTATAGGCATTAATATACAACTTCAAGCTCTTCAATTCAACAACATTTTTATCTGGCACATAATCAACAATAATAGTAGCGAAATCTGGAAAGCCAGACCGGGGACAAAGACAGGTAAACTCAGGAATTTCAAAATGGGTGACATAATCACGATCAGGATAGGCATTAGGCCAGGCTTCGAGCTGGTTAGCAGCAATTTCTTCAAAGCCATAGCGGCCGGGTTCACGGCCCTGTTCAGTCTCTTGCATAAATGACCTCCATAGAGATAAAAGATTTATTCTTCCAATATCAACAATATCACATCCTGCAACAGATTTTGGCCAAAAAAATCACCCCGAACAAGCATGTTATATGGGTGTTTTACTACCAAAGCATCCAATATTAGTACGGATGTCCAAAAAAAAGACGACCTCTTTGTCGCCTATCCCATGCTACTGGCCTGCTCACCGGCTAGTCCTCACTTTATAGGGCAGACCAGTAAGCCAGGCTGGCGGTGGAGATGCCGCTAGGCGAGCCACTCCATCCAGCTACCATGAGCTGCGGCCCTGGCCAGTGTTTGCCTGGTTTCCAGTCCCTGTAGATAAAGGGAGAGATCCAGGGTAGGATCTGTTCCATCAGCAATAGCCTCATAGGCAATGCGGAAAATTTCTCTGTGGCGACTGGCAGAGATAAGTATGTTTGAGAACTCCTGGCGCGCATCTTCAGGAATCTGATTGAAGGTAAAAGAATGAAAGATGCATAAGGTTGTATCCATCGGCACGTTGGCCATGATGGTAGGTAGTAATTTCAGCGCATCGCCGGCCAGAACCAGGGGCCTCTGTTGTCTGACGATCTCAA
This sequence comes from Dictyobacter vulcani, assembly GCF_008974265.1. Taxonomy (GTDB): domain Bacteria; phylum Chloroflexota; class Ktedonobacteria; order Ktedonobacterales; family Ktedonobacteraceae; genus Dictyobacter; species Dictyobacter vulcani. The sequence goes on along the minus strand of NZ_BKZW01000003.1, from coordinate 25,825 downwards.
GCGCATTCTGTAAACGTGTGAAGCGCTCTTTATGCTCCGGCCAGATCAGTGCGCGCAACCAGAGAACAGCATCTGGATTACTGATATTGATGGGATGCAGATCAAGGCCTACACGCAGCGTCACTTCGGGCATCTCTGGAGGAAGCGGCGGCACCTTTGGTCCCCGCAGTTCGCAATCAAGTTGTAAGGCAGAAGTTCTATTGCCACCGGAAAAGACATCCCCATATCTGTAGCCATACTGATCCCAGAGCAGATTTAAACCAGCACTGGTCCCAATCTCAATAATTGCTAATGGACGTTTGCGCCCAAGCTGGGACACTATTTCAAACATCGGTAAGAGACAGGCACAGCGGCAAATTTCATTGGTCTGTACGCGTCGTGTACTGATGATCTCACGTAACTGATCTTCGTACTGCTGGCAAAATGCACGGAAAATTGGATAGACACCTATCAATTTAGCGGGCAGCGCAGTGAGGCTTGGGTAGAATGCTGCCAATGGATGCTGAGTTCCGCTGAGCAACAAATAGTGGACAGCGGCAAAAAATATATTAGGTACCGGCTGACCTGGTCTGGCGTGGCTGGCCAGGGTAAGCATAGTAGAATCTTTAGCAACATTGCGGGCAAGTATACTATAGAGAGGAGAAGGATTCACATCGCTTTCCCGCTGAGCGAAAACCTGAAATTGACGCGCAAGATTTTCTATTCCACTGGCAAGGTGGGACTGAGACATACAAAAAACTCCCTTCAAACATATAGAACCTGAATCCCATAATCCCTGGCATTCTTAGTAATCAAGTAAGATTACAATTTCTCATATAAATCATACCTGATATCTGGTCAATAATGCTATTGTATTCTAACACATTCAGGACTTTTTAATATTGCTTTTTGGCGTCTGCGACGCCAGGTGTGGAGTGTGGAGTGTGTTTGGTGCGCGGCTGCAGCCGCGCACCAAACACACTCCACAACTGAATTAATACCCATAACATCTCTTGTTAGTGATCTCTGAGTGAATATTAAAAAATCTGCAGCACATTCTTTTTATGACATGACTCAAAAAATTTGCCATTCATTGGTGAGAAGAGAAAATATGAGGGAATCATAGATAGTGCCCTTAATAATTTTGTTTGCACGCAAGTGTCCTTCCTGCTGCATGCCAATTTTTTGCAGAACGCGGATAGAAGCTGTATTTTCAGGGATACAGGTACCCATGATACGCCGCAGTTGCAAGGTTTTAAAGCCATAATTGACCATAGCACGTGCCGCTTCAGTCATGTATCCATGGCCCCAGTAATCGCTATGTAAAGCATAGCCCAGTTCAGCTTCGCCGACCGCACGATTGGTTATCTTTAAACCACAGGTGCCAATTAAGCGCTGGCTGGACTGTAAAATAACCGCCAGATGAAAGAGGAGACGATGCGCATCCTGCTGCTGATCCGCCAGGAAATCCAGGTCGCTTTGACATTCTTCGGGTGTTGAGGCCGAGTAGGCCATATATGCTGCCACCCTGGGATCCGTCTCATACGCATAGACGGCCTGCCAGTCTGCCGGTTCAAATTCTCGCAGCGTTAGATGTGTAGTTGTCAATTGGACCATTGCGACCTTCCCCCCTGAATTTCCCTGTTTGTGCCAGACAAGAATATCATGTAGCGGCAAGCCTTGACGGCTGCGCCATTTCACGTACTATACGTGGACTGGTCGCAGCCGTCAAGGCTTGCCGCTACGGAGGGGGCGCTTATAACATCCAGTTCACGGCATCTTCGCCACTGGTGAGGCCAACGGCAATAACACTGATGTTATCGGCTCCACCATGGTTAAGCGCGGCCTGTACAAGCATGGCGCTCATTTGGGATGGATTATGCGCAGAGGAAGCCATGATTTTTTCGAGGGCTGAATCGCGTACCATTTCCCATAAACCATCCGAGCAGAGAAGCAAGATATCATTGACTTGCAACGGAATAGCAAATGAGTCGATCTCAACGGACGCATGCTCGCCCAGGCAACGATAGATCTGGTTGCGCTGGGGATGGGTATAGACCTCATCACGGGTGATCACGCCATCCTCAACGAGGCGCGCCACAACTGAATGATCATGAGTAATCTGTGTCAGACCCTCGCTGGCGCGATAAAGATAGGTACGGCTATCCCCAACATTGACAATATATGCCATCCGATCCACCACCAGAGCGGCCGTAAGAGTGGTACCCATCATCCTGGTCCTCTCCCGATTACGGCGATAAAGAGCCAGATTTGCCTGATGAACACCATCCTTGAGCATATCCTGGAACAGGGTCTTTTCTTCTTTCGCGCTACTCCCGCTGACATCCCGCAGAAGAGCGGGCACAATGACATCGCTGATAGCGTGGATGGCGGTACGGCTGGCCTCACGTCCATTCGCATGGCCCCCCATACCATCCGCGACCATAAAGAGTCCCGCTGGCTTGGATCCTTCATCGGTCACACGCATACCTTGAATGGTAAACAGGCTATCCTCATTGGGAGAATCCTTACGCGTCAAACCAGGATCTAAACCGATGCCAACCACAAAACGCGGTGCAGGTTCAATCTCGCTAACCTCTGGAACTGGAGCAGGCCTGCTCTTTTTCACCGGTGGCAGATGCTGCTGATCAAAATCAAATTCTTCGGCATCAGGAGCTAATAAAGCGGCTTGCATACGAGCAGCGCGTTCAGAGGCCGGTATGGTATCATCCAGATCATCCAGAGGATCATACTGCTCCAGGTCAAGGTCGTCTTCTTCAAGATCTCCAGGCCGTGTTTCCCAGAGGTCTACGTCGAGTGACTCGTCTTCTGGCGATTCAAATTGCGGCTGATCCAATTGCTGTTGTCGGGCATATTCAGCCTGTTGCTGCTCAAATTGCCGCTGCTTTGCTTGTTCAGCTTGCTCACGCTCAGCCTGCTGCCGCTCAAATTGCCGCTGCTTTGCTTGTTCGGCCTGCTGACGTTCTTCGCGCTCAACCATTTCCGCGAAAGCTGCTTCGACATTGACATCTTCAGACGTATCGGGTCGCTCACGCAACGCGGTTGGCGGGACAACCCGCAAAGATTTTTGCGAGGGTCTCGACTGAGCATCGTCATACTCTAGAGGCTCATCAAATCTATCCTGCGTATTTGGGTAAGATGGTTGGCGCAGATTTGTGGTCTGACGATTGCCAGTCGCGCTCCCACGGCTATTGCCTGGCTGGCGATAGATAGGAGTTGGATATGACAGACCAGGAAAACCAATATCCCCTACCGCCTGCGCGGCTGGAGCATAGGCGGACGAACGCATAGCAGGAACAGGGACGGCCTGTGTTTGTGGTTCCTGGATTGGACGCGAAGGTCGGGAGCGGCGCACCCCGGGCTGTGAATATGACTGGCTCTGTTGTGACCGAGCAGCAGGCACTGGACGCAGCGGGACCGGCTCGGTTAAATCATCCTCAGCAAAATCCTGCTCCTGCAGCGCCTGTTCGGCCAGCAGTTCTGCCTCGCGCAAATCGTCCTCAAAAGAGGATGGTGGAACTTTAAAGTCAGCCAGGATATGGGTGCCAATTTTAAAACCCAGCACGCCAATCGCTATCCATAAGATGAGAAGTGATAGCGAAAGCAAGCAGAGGCCCAGGAGTGGTAACAGGATTGCTGCCCCCTGGGCCTTCCAGAGAGTCGGAAGTTGCTGTAGCACCTGCACCAGGAAACGCCAGGCCCAGGGTGGAAAGCCTCCTGAGCTCGCCAGGAGGAGCAAAGCCCCAAGCACCACGGCAACCAGTGACACCATCTTGATCCAGCCTTGTTGTCTATAGGCTTCTTTGATATTTTCGCTCATCATTTCCCATCCAAACTTTTTGCTTCAGATCTTTTACGTGACCACAGTACATATATTGAGCTCTTCCATATACTATCCTTTATAGATCATTCCCCATAGCGGCCGGTGTGGCGATAAATGACGTGACGCGGACAACCGTCGTTGGCTGCAGGACAACGCGGAGGCCTGCCTGCCCGGTTTTTAGTTCTGGATCTGAGATGACGATCATCCAGCGATCAGGCTCTTTGGTGTCACTGCGCCAGACTTTCGCGAAAAGCATTGCCCCGATAGCACGGAAGCGTATGCTATACACGCTACCTTTCTGAGCCGCAAAAGTAACACTCCCAATCTGGGTAGATTTACCATTGACCCGCTTGAGAATGCTCAGATGCTGGCCATCGATGAGCGCCTTATACCAGTTTTGTCCGTTAGTCCAGCGTAAAACAACACCAAAATTAACGCCATTGCCAAACTGATTGACCGCCCCATTGGCCAGCACATCAACGTTATCATTCGTCGGTCCCAGAACCGCATTGACAGTCCCCTGTCCATTAGCCATTTGTCCCGTAGCACCAGCGATCGAGAAAACCTGTAAGGTATTGGCGTCCCCCTCCCATTTACGGCCATCAGAGGACTGACCCCATAATTGCTGATTGGTACGCTGAAAAGAGTCCTGGGCCAGCACATTCGCCTGATTAGGATTCATCTTATTCTGCATACCGCCTGTATTAGGATTTTTCGCCTGTCCTGGCTGCTGCGGCTGAGCTGTTGCCTGGCCCGCATTTGCTGGCTTCTGGGGTGTATTGTTCCCCATCGCATTTGTCATGATTGGCGTCAAGGCTTTCTGGATTGGACCAGCATAGAGACCCGAAATCAGTCCACCAATAACCAGCATAATGATCAGCGTGATAATGGTTAACCGTTTGTTCATGCGCTATTTTCCCCCATCATTATGCAAAACACGGAACGAACATTCGAAAGCTCTGAGTCTATCTGATTTTTTGCGTTTCTTCATCTTCTAGCCCGATACGGTACAAAGGCTCTGGGACTCAGCTGACCAGGAACCATCTGTGGCATCACACTGCTGGTTCCTGGTTTGACTGGTGTCAGATCTAAAGTAGCCAGAGATTCCATGTGATCATGGAGCCAGATCACCCCCTGGCGCATCTGGTTCGTGGATGGATCAAGTTGTCCGGCGAAAGCATGATTGGAATTTGCGATCATGTCATTGATGAGTGTGAGTGTCATTGGTTGCTTTATTTGATTGTCATCCATCTTGACGATCTTTTGCGCGTCACTACGCACCTGACTGAGCCAGGAATTAATATCACTCATTGAAGTTGTGAGATCGTTCATCTGTTTGCGCAAAGGAGCCGATGCATCATCCGCCTGCAGGAGTCCACGCAGATGATGATCAATATGGGCCATATAGCTGGGTGGCTCCTGATTAGGACCATTGACCTCTAACAGTCCAACGCGGGCCAGCCGTTCGTTGACCAGGAGCGGCGATTTAGGTGGCAGGTCTTTATAAAGAAAGGTCGTACCATCCAGATAGGCCAGCACACGCATGGTCTGACGGCGAATAAAGGCACTATCTTTCGTATCTTCCCAGGTTTCGCGCATACTCCCAGTCCACTCAACAATCTTACTGGTATTTCGGTATAACCAGTTGTTGAGTCCACCGGGCAACTCCACTTCATTAAGCGTTGGATCAGAAGCCAGCAGATGGCGCAGATGGTCCAGATAACTATAATTCTTCACATTATCCGGTGCCTTGATCGGAGTACTTGAGAATTCGCCATAGTAGCGCCAGCTATGCGTATCCATCGAAGGCGACATTGGCGTGACCGTAGCATCTTCCTCTGTCAGCAATACTCTGCTGGTTGTCAGCAACAGATTTGAGTGTTGCGAATCCCCTGGATACATCAAGTGCGCGTTGCCATTACTCACATTCAAAGCGCCGAGCGCGATAGAAGTAGGATCATTCTGATTTTTATCACCAAGTAGCCAGGCATAATATTTTTTATTCGCGCCAGGATTCGGCAGGCTGTGCACATCCAGCACAACTTGATCCGCGATACCCTGACTTGTATTCTCGTTCACTTGTCCGCTACTAATAAAGGATAGCCGTCCAACACTGGTTGGTGCAGGTGTCTGCACAGCCATCGATTGAAAAGAATGAGAAAAGATTAAAAAAGAGCCAATGATAGCCAGAATCAAGGCCCCTGTAATCACCGTCAGCATGGTTGGCAAGCGTTTTGAACGCGCCTTTGGTGGCGTGACAACAGGCAATGGTTGCTGCTGTTGTGGAGCGGCTACAGGCGACGACTGACTGGTCGGGAAGATCGGCTCAGCCGAGGTTGCCAGAAAAGGCTGCATGGTCGGAAGCACTGGTTCGGGCTGGTTCGCGCGAAAAGTTGGTCTGGACGGAATCCCTGCCGCCGACTGCGTTCTTACAGGCGACAGCTGTTGCGGGGCAACAACAGGTGGCTGCCTGCTGGGAATCACCGGAGGCAGATTGGGTTGCGTCACCCGCGGAGGCTGTTGCAGCGGCCTGGTCGGGATCCCGCTTGCTACCTGGTTCTCCAGAGGAATAGTGGGGCGTGTCAGGGCACGCTGCCGGACCAGTTGACCGCTACTGACAGCTTGCACCAGTTGCTCCATCGATTGATAGACTGGAAAGCCATTTTTCGCTGCCAGTTGGGCCAGTTGACCACTATGGGAGATGACAAAAATGATCGTCAGCTCATATTGCCGCTTGATATGCTTCAGCATCGTAAAGTCATCGGGCCGCTGGAACGTGCGAGCCTGTTCAGCCAGCATCAAGACGATTGGCTTCTTCTGACCAGCAATAACTGGAAAGAGCGCCAGCTTATCATCTTCTGGCTCTACATATAAGACACTGAAATCACCCGAGTCATTTTTTTTCATCATTCCCTCGCTTCCATAGCTCCATGCTCGCCCCTATGGCCAGCGATCGCTCACTGTTTCGCTGTAATCCTGCTTTCGCGTTACCATCGTACGTCTACCAGGGACATGGGTTGGAGCTTCATATATTTCGTCATCGTTGGGTTCGATATGCGCCAGACGAACTCGACGATGGAGACGGCGTCGTTGGAAAAATTCTTCGTTTTCTTCTCCCCAATACTGTGTGGTTGGTTGGGGAATAGGTTCATAGGGCATATACCCCATTTGTCGCATACTGCGCCCATCTACCGCGGCAACAGGTGCGGCCGTGTGGAAAAGCTTGCTTCCCACCCGATAGCAGACTAAGAGCGCCATCACGACTAAAGCAAACCAGGCCATCAACCAGGATAGCGATTGGGCCAATAACAAGATGGCATCCATGCGTTGCGAACTGTGCAATTGACTGGCGAGCAATGGCCAGTCTCGATATAAGTCCCGCCAGGCTGTCGGCGGAAAACCACCAAGCCTGGCCACCACAAAGGCTCCCAGAATACACAGGATCAATGGATACATGAAAGACTGCAGCCAGGATGGTTGTGGACGTACATCCAGCAACGCCTGCTGTTGCATCCTCTTGAGCCTGCGCTCCGGACGCTCGACTGTTCCCCAGGTGTGAATAAGCACACCCGAGACCACCAGTAGACCACCCAGATATCCATCCAGCGGCAATACTTCATGGAGATAAAGATAAGCCACCAGGGCCCCAAAGATAGGTTCCAGAATATAGATAAAAGAGACCGTGACCGGTGAGATATATTTTTGCAGTAATACCGTAAATAAGGTCGGCAGAAAAATAGTGCCTAAACCGATATAGGCAATCACACCTATATCCCAGGGCATAGAGATATTGACCGTATGCCAGTCTCCGAAAAGCAAAGCCAGGAGATTCGCCCACAGCGCCATGGTCAGCAACTCAATCCCAAAGAGCGACCAGTAAGCCGACTGGTCACGCTGCTCATGATCCGCCAGAAACACATAGAAGGTACAGAGCATGCCACCAATAAAAGCGATAATCGCGCCCCGAGCTCCCCCCATCGATGCATTGGCCATCAACAATAGCGCCCCGGTCACAGAGACAATGCCAGCAAACCAGGTAGCCTTCGTGATTGGTTGACGCAGGAACAGCCAGGTAAAAATCGCTGCCAGCAAACCATTCAGCGAAGGAAAAAAAAGCAGTGCCAGTCGCACTGTTATATTTTAAGGCGACCGCCAGGGAAAAGAGTCCAAGGCACAGGCAGGTTCCTAATAAGAAACCACTCTTGACCGCCTCGCGAGTAATATGTCGCCTGGAGAAAATCAAAATACAGATCGCAGCAGGCACCAGCGTCATCATGGTGAGAAAAGTAAAGACAATGGGATCGATACGCCCCAGCATCGCTTTTCCAACAGAGTAATAGGAGCCAAAGAGAAATGTATTGAGCACAAAGGCGATGATCGCCAGCCATTTCAATTTCTTCACAAGGACACCTACCTTATAGTGCAGCTACTATTTTCACCATGAGTAAACATCTATCACTTGAAGTATTTCAATACATGAGATATGCAAAAATCATGGGGTGCATGGGCGTCTCAGATAGCTAGAGCGCAGCCAATCTGAGCAAAGAACTTAACAGGCGTAAGGCGGTAGGAAGCGGTGTACCGTATGATGATGTACGAGAAAGCAGAAACACCCAATGAGCGAACCTGTTCCAGTAATCCGATACGCTTCTCAAGTTCTTATTCACACACCCTGTCAAAAGTATACTTGAGGGCAGGCAAGCAATGGGGCGGATTCGTCTACAAATTGCCTGTGCATGCTAGCGGAGCAAAACTAGAAAGCCATTACAAATTTGGACCTGGTGACCGAGAATCTGTGTCAGCACATCGTCAAAATTTGGGACGCCTGATCATTCTAAGCAACAAAAACATACACACAGGTAGTACTTTGGGAGGGTTAGAGTATACTAATTCACCTCCTCGTAGTATAAAATATTTCTATATAGAAACGCACCAATCAGCGTAAATACTGTATAGCCTACGGGATTTTTGCTGTATTCTTGATCGCAGCTTGCATATCTTATAAACATTGGCATACTGCGATTCAAGGATAGAATAATTTCAACTTGGTTTAAAGAGTATACTGGTATTTTGAGAGGATCGCTGGCTAAAATTTTGGAAATTGCGGCAATTGTGATATTCTTTTGATTAAGTGAGTAGCATGATCACAATCATTATATGGTAGATAATAAGCGAGCAATATAGCACATATATTCCATAAATGATGGGAATTGGAGCAACATCATGGAGATATTTCCTTCGCATACCATTCATGACGTATCCATACAGAAAGAGCCACGCCAGGGTGTTATCTCGCGTGTTCGGAACCGCTTCTTCAAGCAGTCAGAATCATTACAGGCCAGGCAGAAAAGCAGGCCCCTCGGTCTGAATGTTGCGCAACGTACAGATGTTGGGCGCAAGCGCCAGCATAACGAAGATAGTGTGGCATATATTATTCCTAAGGATCAGCAGTTACTGGAACACAAGGGTGCGCTCTTTATCGTGGCGGATGGTATGGGAGGACATGCGGCCGGTGAGGTTGCCAGCGAGATCGCTGTCGATACGGTGTGTACGCTTTATTACCAGGATGCGGATACCGATGTGCCTGCCAGTATCACCAGAGCTATTCAATATGCCAATGCTACTATCTACCAGCGCGCCACGGAAAATGCGCAACACAGCGGCATGGGTACCACCTGTGTGGTGGCCGTCTTACGCGGGGCGACGGCCTATATTGCCAATGTCGGTGATAGCCGTGCTTATTTAGTTCATCGCGGCAGCGTACGACAGATTTCGCAGGATCATTCCTGGGTCGCCGAGCAGGTTCGGATGGGTCAAATGTCCGAGGAAGAGGCTCAACTGCACTCGATGCGCAATATTATTACACGTTCCCTCGGACCTTTCCCGGAGGTGGAGGTGGATGTATTCGTTGAGCCAGTTGAAGAAGGCGATGCCTTGCTACTGTGTAGCGATGGTCTCTGCGGGATGATCACCGATCAGGAAATCACCAGTATCGTGGAACAATTTGGTCCGCAGGAAAGTGTGTATCACCTGGTTGAATATGCCAACGCTCAAGGTGGGATCGACAATATCACAGCCATTGTTGCTCGTGTCTATCAACGCTAAACATAAAAACATCAACACAAGCTACCTGACCATGATAACTGGCTTGTTACTATCGCGCAGGATATTTACTATACATGGTCAGTTTGTGACCAGAAGCAGAACACTACGTCGTGCTCTGCTGTACTTAGAGTTGCGCTAAAAGCTGTTCAGCCTGTTTTACTATTTGTAAATGCTCTGACTTCCTGGCTTCTCCCCGGACCTGCTCAAAGGCCTCTCGTGCCTCTTGCGCTTGACCAAGCAACAAGATGATCTGGCCCAATGCCAGTTCCCCCTTCATACGGATCTCTGCCTCTACCCCCAGACCCAATGCACGCTCGATATCTTGCTGTGCATGTGACAGGAGGAGCGTCCGCTGCTTCTGACCTGGACGTGCCAGCATGGCCTGGGCAATCCGTATATTGCCAAGAGCAACCAGCGCCCGTCCAATACATGGTGCATTCGACACAGAACGAGCCACAAAAAAAGCGGTACGGATACAACGAGTGGCCCCTTGTAGATCGCCACGTGCCTGTAATATACCAGCCAGACCCGAGTTCCATTTGCTCATATACTGCGGATCTTCCAGCAGACTATTCAGCTTTAAGGCACTGTTGTATTGCGCCTCTGCCTCTTCGAGATTGCCGACAGCAGCCCCGAGTTCTCCCAGATTACTATGCACCAGGGATACTAAAGCCAGGTCACCAATTTTCTCTGCCAGGTTCAAGGCGCGTCGCAGCGCGGCATTAGCTTCCTCATACTGGGCCATTTTCAAATGGATAAAGCCAATATTGGTAGAGATATGCGCAATCTGCCGTAATTCGTCTGACTGCTCAAAAAAGGCCAGCGCTTTATTATGATATGCCAGCGCCTGGCTAAGCTGTCCCATATCGACCGCAATCGCGCCCATATGCCGCTGGATGCGTCCAAATAGCTCAGGATCACCTTCGATGATGCGTTGAATCTGAGTTTTGCACATCTTGCGATTAGAGGCAACAGGCAAGATACGTTGCGTCTGATCAGCTTCAAAGAGGGTAGCAGCTTCCTGCGCACTACTCAACGCCTGATCATACAAGCCCTCTGATTGATAGAGATTCCCTCGCGTATAGTAGAGGCGAGCCCAGACAGGGCCACCGGCAATGTTAGCGGCCGATAAAAGCTGCTCGCCTTGATCCAGGCAATCCCAGGCCTGACGGATATTCCCACGATAGCGCCAGGTCCAGCTGATTTGATCCCAGAGCAGGGCTTGAATCAGTGCCTCTTCTTGAGGATCCACAGTTGGTAGCGTATAGCGGCGGCGCAGCTCAAGAATACCAGTAAAAATTTCGCAGACCTGCCCATAATTGCCACCGCTGTTGACCGTACATTCAGCCAGACGCTCCAACAGAGAAATCAAACGCGGAACCGCCTCCGCTTCCAGGTCTGCTTCCAGATAATCAACCACTTTTTGATAATGGGTGGCTGCATCCGCATAAGCCGAAATGATATAGGCACTATTGCCAGCCAGTTCCGCATAGTGAGCAATCTTTTCGGCTTCGGCTCCGGCTTTCTCCAGGTGCATCGTGACGGTAGCCGCCACATCATCTTCGCGACCCTTATTCATATGCAGAATAGCATCGGCAGCCCGGCGATGCAGACGGGCGCGACGCATCGAGGATAAGCCTTCTTCATACAGATAGGTGACCAGCAAAGGATGCCAGAAATGATAGCTGATGCGGGTACCACTCCCCTCATCCGCAAGCACCTGTGCCTCCAGAGCCTCCTCTAATAATGGCAGGATCGTATCATCTTCGTCGATAACTGAACCTGTTTCCAGCATACAAATAATTGGTAGCTCGAATGAGCCTCCCAGCACGGCCGCATGGGCAAGCAATTCACGGCACTTCGGCTTCAGATGCTTCATACGATAGCCAAGGGCCTCTGTAATCGTCAGCGGCAAGTTTGCCGTTTGTGAACGGGCCAGTTCCTCAGCAAAGAAGGGATTGCCGCCCGCATACGTTTGAATATGGGTGACAGTCTCTTCAGACAATGTTGAGAGATTGGTCACCAGGAGCTTGATCTGCTCACGAGACAGTGGTTCGATATCCAGCGTTTTGATGGTGTGTTCGCGTTGCATCTCCAGGATGAGTTTACGCAGCGGATGCGAGACATCCTTGGGAACCTCACTCTCGCGGCAGGTGGCGAAAAACACGATGGGATAGCCTGTCAGCTGACGTGCCAGGTGTCCTAGCAATTCGTAGCTACTCACATCAGCCCACTGAATATCATCCAGGACGATCATCAGGGGTCCATTCTCGCTTGTCTGTTTGAGGAGCTCACTGACCGCGTTATAGAGCGTATATTTGGCCTGTTGAGGCAGGAGGGGATGGGGAGTCGAATCCGCGTCGATACCAGCCGGAAGCAGGTCCAGTAATCCAGGCAAGGTTGAGAGTGCGCGCAAAGACTCCATGCTTAACAGGGATACCACATTAGTGCTTGCGCTCAGGATCTTGCGCAGGGCCTCAATCCAGACGCGATAAGGGACGCCGCTCTCCTGGTTATAGATATGATTCCAGATTACGCTCCAGCCACTTTGCTGGGCCTCGCGTCCTACTTCCTCAGCGAGACGGGTTTTGCCGATACCTGCATCACCCTTCAAGAACAGCAACTGCGGCTGGCGCTGGGTATCTAATGGAATACTGCCTGCGCGACGCGATCCCACCAGCTGCAAGCGTGCGTTCTGCTCAATGTTCTGCAACATTGTCCGCAGAAGCTGCAATTCAGTATCGCGACCAATCAACCGACCGGAATGGATACGTCCAATCGGCTCATGTGGGGCCGAGGGAGTGAGGAGATGGCGCAAACCGGAGAAAGGCGACGCATGCTCAGAAGTCTTCCCCTGCTGCGGGGTTGTACTTAAACTCAGCGTGAGGGGCAACGTTGTCAGCAGATTTCCATTTGTCAGGCCTTCACCTGAACGCACCACCTGATACAGATTGAGCGTCTCCGGCGCTGGCGTCGCCTTGTAATCACGCGACAACGTATTCTCAAAACGTTGATAGGCCCGCAAAGCTTCACCACGGCGCTTCAGATACATCAACGCAATCATGAGTTGCTGAATTGCCAGCTCATTAGTCGGATCTTTTACCAGCAGACTATTCAGGACATTGATCGCCTGCGAATACTTATCATGCGCCATATGCCAGCTGGAGAGCGTCAGGAGAAGCTCTATCCACTTCCGGCGTAGAGCCTGCCGACGCGTCATAACCCATTCAGCACTGCGCTCTTCAGGCAAAAAATCACCACTATACAGAGCAATGGCCTTTTGGAGCAACTCTTCATACCCTGGTGACTGGCTATCAGTCTGCTCTACCTGCTCTACCAGCTTCTCAAAATCATCCACATCCAGCCAGACACGCTCTTGATCACCCAGAATAAACCAATCACCATCCGTCCAAAAGCGCTCAACTTGATCAGTCTGAGACACCTGTCCAGGCTTGACCGATGCATGTCCCAACACTTTGCGCAACACATTCAGGGTCTTATTCAGGGTATTTCTGGCCGTACTGACATCATCATTAGGCCAGAGGGCCACAATAGCCTGTGATCTGGTCGAACGTCGTCCTGGACAACAGATCAAATAGGCAAGCAAGGCACGAACGGAACGCTGCTGCCAGGCAGCATCATCAATGACATGCCAGCTACGATTTTTTTGCTTGCTACGCGCCTGAGCACGTTCCTCCAGTCGAAACTGGCCCAACGTTGAGATACGCAATACTGTATGCTCTGCCGCCGTTGGCTGCGAGGTAACAGAAGAGAGATTTGAGTCCATAGCACTATCTCCTGCAGTGGTAGATGGTGTTTCCGGATTTGATTGCATATCGGACGGAAGATTTTTGCCAATATAGGTGCGTGTAGTCTGCCCATTCACCGTCTGGTAAGCATACCAGTATGGACCATGTCCAATCCCCTCCCGACATCTTCGACACCGTGGCTTACCACAATACGTCACTTGCTGATGATAAGTGATCCTATTACCATGCTGGTCATGCCACATGCTCCTCTTTCAGATCCATATCGTTTTTGTATGCCACAAAATCTTTGCCAGAGCAAAAAAATGATACGGTGTTACAGATTGCTGCTACCAGAGCGCATTACGCCTAGACTCTTGAAGGTATCATATTATTTTAAAATCATCAATATTTTCGGGCCCCAATCTTTACGCCATCGTGCGCACTGGCAGCCTTGATCTACAGATTGATATCTATCTTCTTATCCCATAAAACAATTTTACTACTATTTTATTGAAAAATACAAAAAATAGGTACTATTATGACGGACGTAACGCCTTCTACTTTAACAAAAGGAACACATCCACTTCTTTTTTCTTTCTTTTCAACCCCGGACAGATTGTCCGGGTTTGCTTCCTCATGTTATTTCTATGCTAGCTGGAAAGGATGATTATGGCTTCTGGGCAAAACATATATAGACGGGAAATTGCAGATGATATTCATCCCATTCTCTGACAGCGGAAGCCAGGCAAATATCAAAGTACTCGGGAGCATAGTGAAAGTATGTCATAGAGACATCTTTGAAGGATTGCAAAGCAGCCGTCAGGTTTGTCGCCATCAGGGATCCCATGCGGCCTCCCCATTTTCCCACGGGCAAATACACCACCTTTTTATGCAGGTTAATCATACCCGCCCTCTTCAGGAGATCGTCCATTTTACTGCCTGAAAGCATATCATTACGTTGGATAGGAGCCAGTTGCGCCATATTATCCATCATCTGCGCGGTCATTGGCCCCATAGATTTTAATGGCTCACTGCCAGTATCAACCAGTTCAATCCATCCTCCTGGAGTCGTAATCTGCAAGAAATGACTGATAATCACAGGCCACTCTTGAGCAGGCACGGAGCCAAGCACAAAACGTTGATGGATAAAATCGAATGTTCCACGTGAGAACTGTAAGCGTTGCCGGATATCGCCTTTTATCAAACGATAATTCGCGGGCATATCCGGCCGTGGCGCCAACTCTAGATCCAATCCATAGATCTTTGCCTCGGGAAAAACGCGACAGACTTCACAGCCCCACAAATTTGTGCCACTGCCGACATCCAGAATCATATGTGGCTTCTGCATCGCCACAATCGGGGCCAGATAATTGCCGCCGAGTGCGGTGCGCAAAATAAAGTGCTGAAAATCCAAACGCTTGATCTCATTCGCATCTTTAGCAAATATATGAGACATATTTGAAGGCCTTACGCTCATGCCATTTTTCTGCACGGACCTCGAAACTGCTTGATCTATAATTGCCTGTTTGCCAGGCCGAAATCCAAACATAAAAGATAAGCCTTTCGTCATAGCACATATATTACTGGTATTTATTGTAAGGATTATAAAGCTTTAGAAGTTGAAAATGCATGTAAATTTCATCAAAAAAGCATTAATATATTCTAAAATTGCAATATAATTTTATCGACATTTTCCTTTTTAATATAAGGCATGGTTCAAATCAATGTGACACTTTGAACAGTAGTGCCAGGCCATAAAAAAGCTTTTTGAGCCTGGCAAGGATGATCTTTGACTTTCCAAACTGTCACATTGTTTCAAGCTCACCATGAACCATGCCTAAGAAGCGATAGTACTTTGTCAAACTTCGTTTGATGGGCTGTGCGCCCGCTACGCGGGCGGGAGGGGGGGGGAAATACCGGGGGCACAGCCCCCGATCCCCCAGTCAAGGGGCTCGCCGCCCCTTGCATCCCCGCCTCCCCATCACATAATGTCTGACAGTCTAATAGTTACGATTGAGTGATCTGCAGAACCGTGGGTAGCAAAAATCCCCGAAGGTTTCTCTTTCTTTCGGGGATTTTGAGGAATAGACGAAATGCTGTTAGAGGCAGGATATCTGGACCGTTCGCTGACGGGGACCATCAAGCTCAACCAGCACTATGCGCTGCCAGATGCCAAGTAACAGGCGACGGTTTGTATAGGGAATAACCAGGGAAGGCCCGATCAGGGAGGAGAGGATATGATCAGGAGCGTGTTCCGGATCATGCGGATGGCGATAGTTGAGATCAGGCAAAATGGCTCTTAAAGCATCCAGAAAATCCAGGTCCGTTCCTGGATCGAGATCAGCTGTCGTAATAGCACAGGTGGTGTGGGCCACAAAGAGCATGCAGAGACCGCTATCATTTTTGCCTTGCTGTACATATTCTTCAACCGTCTCGGTAATATCCTTGATCTCGTCTTTCTTCCTGGTATGAATAGTTAGCGTTTTCATTTGCGTATCGATTGTAAGCCTCCTTTGGATGTGAACATCGTGTGAATTATATAGGGCACACGTTGACGTGTCCAGAAACGCTTCGCCTTTCCGCTCGTCAATGTTTAGCGCTTCTTGCTCAGATGTCCATTGGTTGCAGTGGCTAGTAGTTTGTCATTGTTCAATTGATGGATAAAGGCGTTTGAGTTTGATGCGCGCATCCGCGGTGGTAAAACGCCAGTTGATCGTTACTTTTGCCTGGTTGCGCTCACGTTGCCAGGCATCCACCTGAGCGGCAAGCGCCTCTCTGCTTGGAAAGCGATCGGACAAGCATTGACGCGCTAAAATGGACAGTTCGATCTCGGCCATATTCAGCCAACTCCCATGCTTGGGCGTGTAGTGGATTTCTAGTTTCTCGGTCAATCGGCGGGCCTCGGCTGGTTCAAACGTCTCGTAAAACGAAGAGGGGGTATGGGTATTGAGATTGTCCATCACCAACACAATCTTGTCCGCATGGGGATACTGGACGTCAATGATCTCGCGCAAAAAGAGTGCCCAATCCTTTTTCGTGCGCCGCTTACTCACACGCACCTGACAGGTCCCGGTTTCGGGTTCCATCGCCACAAACACGCTGCACACTCCTTTCCGTTCGTACTCATAATCGATGCGTTCGGGTTCACCCGCTTCCATCGGAATCGGCTCGCGGGTATGGGCCAACACCTGTTTACTTCCCTCATCCATGCAGATCTTTGGACGCTTTGGATCATACGGACGCTGGTACACCTCCAGCACATCTTCCATATGATACACAAAATCTGCATTAGCCTCCGGGGGAATACAATACTGGTTCTTTAGCCACGGTTTGAGTTCATTTTTTTTAACGTCACCCACACCGTTTGGTGGCTGATCTGATCGACGTACCCCAACTGCACCAATTTGTCCGCGAGCATGCGCATCGTCCAGCGCTTTTGCCCTCCTTCCGTCTGACTACACGCGAGCGTGACCAACTGCGCTTCCAGTTCCCCATTCATTTTCCGTTTCTCCGGTCGTTCCGGCTGGGGACGCCGCACGAGTGCATCCAGCAGCCCTCCCTCCACAAAGCGTTGACGGACCCGTCCTACGGTTGCCGTTCCCACGCCTAGGGTTTCAGCAATCTGCTGATCTTCCCAACCCGCTCCATGCTCTCCTTGATCGGCTTTCAGTAAAATCCTCGCATGGGTCTGGCTGCGCGCTGAAGCTTTGCCTCCGGTGAGCATACTCTCTAACAGCTTGCGTTGTTCTGCGTCTAACTGGATGCTATACTTCTTCATGGATGCCTCCTTGAGATCGGTTTTTTGATTCGTGACTCAAGGATACTCCTTTTGTTCCCATTTATCAAATCAAGGATGACAGAGTACTAGTACATTGTCAAACTCCATGTGATGAGTTGTGCGCCCGCTACGCGGGCGGCATGGGGGAGATGGCCGGGGCACAGCCCCGATCCCCCAGTCAAGGGGCTCGCCGCTTGATCATGCCCCCGGCATGCTCGCTAGCATCCCCGCCTCCCCATCACATGATTTCTGACAGACTACTAGGGTGTGTTTGCAAATCATAACCAAAGCAGAATAGAGGCAAGCGTGACCATAGCCAGGAAGTTGACCGCCCGCTTCTCATAGCGGGTGGCTACTCGCCGAAACTGCTTGAGACGATTGATCGTGCGTTCAACGCGGTTCCGCTTTTTATATACGGCTCGGTTAAATGGCCCGGTGCGCGTCTCGTCGCTGCGGCGGGGAATCGTGTAATCAATTCCTCGCTTTTTGAGGTACCGCCGGATCTTACGACTACTGTAGGCTTTGTCTCCCAGGACCCGCTTTGGCCGTAGCTTGGGACGGCCTCGTCCTGCTCTCTTGACAGCCCCTTGCTCCATCAGGCATTCGAATTTGGTCGTTTCATGGCGATGTCCTGCCGTAAGCACAACCGTCATCGGTTTCCCTTGACCTTCCACTCGCAAATGCACTTTCGTGCTGAAACCGCCTTGACTCTTGCCTAATGCTTCTTGATTTTGATCCCCCTTTTGCTCCTGCTGCATGTTGGTGGGCACGAATCACGGTACTATCAACGCTATGCGTTTCCCAATCAATGTGGCCTGCGGCATCGCTTTGTTGCTGCAGGGCTTGCAGGACGTGCTGCCAGATTCCCGCCTTGACCCAGCGATAAAATCGGCTTGCCACGGTTCTCCACGGACCATATCGCTCGGGAAGATCTCTCCAAGGGGCTCCCGTCCGTAAAATCCAAAGAATGCCATTCAGAATCAGACGATGATCATGTGCTGGACGACCCACATGGGGCTTTTGCGGCGGCAGCAAGGGGGCCAGCTTTTCCCATTGCTCATCGCTCAATTCGCCTCTTCTCATACTCCTTTCTATCGGCTATTTGCAAACACGCCCTAGTGCTGCCGGCACGCCAGGACTGATTGGGCGAGCTGGATGATTTGCTGGTGGAGGTCGGCAGGCTCAAGTACTTCGACCTGGTTACCAAAGCTTAAGATATAGGCACATGCTTCATAATCATTGTCAAAGCGCAGGTGAAAGGTGGTCCAACCATGAGCATCGACGATGTCGGTTTGCTCGATACGAAATAATCTGCTCGATCCATAGATACGTGGCAAGGCTTCAGGACTCGCGTTGATGCTGGCTCGATAGCAACGTAGTGAGGAGGTAAAGTTCTGGGATGATTGTTTCCAGAAGGCGGCCAGGTCAAAATCTGGTGGCCGCACACACGCTTGCTCCAATAGTTGAACCGCCTGGATCCGCGACACACGATAGCTGCGTATCTGTTCATCAATCGCAGCCACAAAATACCAGGTGCTCCCTTTCGCCACCAGTCCAAGCGGATCGGCCAGGCGCTCGACCTGGTTGTCACCCCGTAAATAGGTAAAACAGATCTTGCACTCTTGCCAGAGCGATTGCTGAAGAAGGGGTAGGGCAGGAATAGCCTCTTCGCGATTATGCCATCCACTCCCATCGATATGTATGCGCTGGCTCACATATTCGGCATCACGACGATGCATAGCAGGCAAGACAGCCAGCAACTTGATCAGCGCCGCCTCAGAAGCTTTGTGCAGGCCAAGATCATTTAAGAGATGCGCTGGCTGAGCCAGGAAAAGGGACTGTATCTCCGGCTCGCTCAGTCCGGTCAGATTGGTCCGATACTCCTCCAGCAAACTCCAACCACCACCAGTACCCGCTCGGCCGTCACGGGAATACCAGAAATACTGAGTGCCTCCATATCTCTATGAATGGTGCGCTCCGATACCTCTAGCCGCTGCGCCAGTTCACGAGCCGTCATTCTGCGATATACTTGCAAAAGCAACATGATAGATAACAAACGATCTGCACGCATAGCACACTCCCCGCAATGGTTATACATTCGCTTCACTATTGTAATCCTAACAGATAAATATGACAACGTATGTCATGAATCACCAGCAACACTACAAGGTTTAAAAGTTTTAATAGAAAAAATACCTGTGTTTTTCTATGCCTGGATTTAGCTATTGTGTTACTATTACTAAGGATGCAGCCCGCATATCTTTAAAAGGATGGAAAATATACTTGAGTAATACAGATATCCAACAAAGCGAATTATGGGAAGTTTCGCGCCAGTTGATTGGCTTTGATACGGTCAGTGCTCATAGCAATCTGGAAGCCGTCGCTTATCTTGAAAACTATCTGAAAGAGATTGGTTTTAATGTAAAGATACTTGTCGATGATGTAGAGGGCGTAAAAAAAGCGTCAGTGCTGGCCTGGTATGGTCCGGCGGTGAGCAATGGCCTGATGATTTCGGGACATATTGATGTGGTTCCCTTCGATGGACAACCGGGCTGGAAAACTGATCCACAGGTGATGCAGACGGATGGCAAGCGCATCTATGGACGCGGCACCGCAGATATGAAGATAGCCATGGCACAGGCAATGGTCGCCGCCAAACAGGTCCTGAAACAGCAGCAGGATTTCAAGCGGCCGCTACTCTTTATTTTTACCTATGATGAAGAGGTAGCTGGCCAGGGTTCTGGCAGGTTGATCAAGATCCTCCCACAGTTCTTTAAAGAGACCTTACCAATGCCAGAAGTGGCCTTGATTGGTGAGCCAACAGAATTTGAGATTTTCCCGGCACATAAAGGATATGCCACCTTTGATCTGGTCGTGCATGGGAAAGGCGGCCATAGCAGCGTACCGAAAAAGGGCCTGAATGCCATTGAAAAGATGGGCGATGTGATCCAGATTATTGCTGGTATCGATGCAGAGCTAGAGGAACGCATCACGCCAGAAAACATCGAACTCTTTCCTGAGTGTCCTCCCTCTGCCTTCAATTGCGGCATCATTAATGGCGGTCTGGCGGGCAATATGATTGCGGACACCTGCAGATTGAAGATGAGCCTGCGTGTCTCACCTGGTGATAGCTCTGAAGAAATTATTGGGACGTTAAAAGAGCGCATCGAAAAGAAAGTGGCCAGCAAGATGCGCGAGTTTGATCCAGAATGCGATGTGGTGATTGAACATCTCCATTCCACCCCACCGATGAAATCGCCAATGCACACTTCGCTCAGTGCCCTGCTCAGTCGGGTAATGGAGAAAAAAGTCGTAACTGGTGCTCCTTATGGCACCGACGCAGGTAACTTCCAACACCTGGGCATAAACTCGTATATCTGTGGTCCTGGGGCCCTGGCTCAAGCGCATCAACCTAATGAGAGTATTCCCGTTGAACATTTCTTGAGCGGCCAGGAAAAACTGGAGCAGATTATCAGCGCCTGGTGCGTTAAAGATGAAGGCTCGAATTAAGGAGCATAAACCAGCGGACAAAAGAAAAGGACCACTTATGAAGTGGCCCTTTTTTTGCTGGCTCCCCGAATAGGACTCGAACCTATAACCAATCGGTTAACAGCCGATTGCTCTACCATTGAGCTATCGAGGAATGCTCTCACTGATGAAAATAATAATAAACGCTCAGCATTTTTTTGTCAATACTTTTTGAGACCTTTTTTTTTACATCTACTTTTTTCGGTTCAGGCGTATAATTTGTAGTAGATGAGCAAAAAAGACCAGGGGCAATTAATTATGTGCTTCAGTCATAAATAGAGATATAATTCAACCAGAACAATTACTTTTCCTGAATCTGGGGAGAACATTACAAACGTGAATACCTCTGAAAAAATCCTGCCGTCAATAATGAATGCATATCTAGATGGCGATAACACACTCCTGGTGGCACTGACCACGGGCGTTCCTCTACCGTATGCGATCAGCCATGTCACTGTTACTGATACGACCAGCAACCAGCAACTCGCAGTCAGGGCAGTGAAAAATGCTCATACCTATCATGCCAGTGTGGTTGGTGATCTGCAGCAATTGCTGGGTGCAGCCACTGATTGGAGTACAGAAGACGATCACACGCGCATGCACGAGGTTAACCCTGATCTGTATCAATATACAGCCACGCTTCCAGCCGGTAGATATCATTATAAAGTAGCCTTTAATAATAGTTGGAGTGATGTCATACCACATACCAACATTGGCCTGACCATACCTGCCGATAATACACATGTGACTTTTTCTTATGTGCCATTTGATCTCCAGACGCAGCAGCCCCATGTCTATGACTCGATTAATACTCCTGATGCCATCTTGCCCTCTAGCATGGATGTAACCACAAATCTGCTAGAGATAACCCTGGCTACAACTCCAGATGTAACGCATAGTCTGGCGTTACAGTTGCATGGTATGTCCGAGGTGCCAATCATTCCACGCCATATTCTGGATGCCGAACGCTTCATCTACGCTGGCAATGATCTGGGCTGTACCCTTACTTCAGATACAACCCGCTTTCGCCTCTGGGCCCCCGGCGCGGCCGATGTCCAGCTGCTCCTCTTCGAGAGTGAAACAGGGCCAATCAGCCAGCAAGTTGCTATGCAGAGAGCCGAGCAGGGACATGGACAGCCAGCATTGCACAGTCACTGGAGAACTGGTATTACCTCTACCTGATTACGGTCCAGGGAAAAACACACACGGCGGTCGATCCCTATGCGCGAGCGCTGGCAGTCAATGCAACCAGGACCATGATTGTCGATCTGGCCGGAACGCAGCCCGAGGGATGGGATACTGACCGGCATGTGCCGCTGGCGAATCCCGTGGATGCTATCATCTATGAACTCCATATACGTGACTTCTCGATCCATGAAAGCTCCGGTATGGTGTACCGTGGGAAGTTTTTGGCCTTCACAGAACACAATACCAGTAGTCCAGATCAACTTTCAACTGGAATCACCAGCTTAAAAGATCTGGGCGTGACCCATGTCCAGTTGCTACCCGCCTATGAGTTTGCCACCGTCGATGAGTTTAAAGATTATCAATACAATTGGGGCTATGATCCACGCAACTATAATGTACCGGAAGGCGCGTACGCCACGACTCCCCATGGAACTGCCAGGATTCATGAGTATAAGCAGATGATTAAAAGTCTCCATGATGCTCAACTGGGGGTCGTCATGGATGTCGTTTATAATCACACATTTGCCGTCGGGGATTCAGATTTCGACAAAATTGTCCCGCAGTATTATTATCGCACAGATGCGTTTGGACACTACACCAATGGTTCAGGCTGTGGTAATGAATTGGCCAGTGAGCGACCCATGGTACAGAAGTTTATCCGGGATTCGCTGATGTATTGGATGCAGGAGTACCATGTCGATGGCTTCCGCTTTGATCTGATGGCATTACTGGGAGTCGACACGATGCGCCAGATTGCGCAGGATCTTATTCAGATTAACCCCAATATGCTCCTCTATGGTGAACCATGGACAGGTGGGACATCGGCCTTAGCAGATCAGCAAGTATTCTTGAAAGGCAAACAGAGGGGTCTGGATATCGCAACCTTCAATGATCATCTGCGCAATGCACTGACTGGTAGCGTCTTTTCACGCGAGGCCAAAGGTTTTGCGACCGGCGATCCCAGTCGGATTGATGCCGTGAAGAAGGGCGTGCTGGGCAGTATCCATGATTTCACGGACCGGCCAGCGGAAACCATCAATTATGCCTCCAGTCACGATAATTTCACGCTCTGGGATAAAATTTCCGCCAGCAATAGTCAGGCCAGCGAGTCAGACTGCATTAAAATGGATAAGCTGGTGCAGGCGATTATTATGACCTCGCAGGGTATTCCTTTTTTCCAGGGTGGCGAAGAGTTTCTACGCTCAAAGGGAGGCAATGACAATAGTTATAATGCAGGCGATGCGGTAAATCAATTCGACTGGACGCGTAAAGCATTCCATAAAGATGTCTTTGAATACTATCGTGAGCTGATCCGGCTACGCAAAAACCATTCAGCCTTTCGTATGCGAACAGCAGAGGATATTCAGGAGCACCTGAAGTTTATAGATAGTCCACACAATACCCTGATCTTCCAACTTGGCCCACATGCCAATCAAGATAGCTGGAAACAGATCCTGGTGATCTATAATCCGACCCCCGCCACGATCCCCTTCAAGCTGCCAGCAGGTACGTGGATACTGGTCGGCTCAAGCGATCAGATCAGTGAGCAGGGTATACGCCAGGTTGCACACACCCTGGAAATTCCAGGCATTGCGTGCTTAATCCTGCATCAAGGCTAAAATCATCTCGCTTCGGATGCGCTACAAAGCAAAGAAATCGTGTCCAGATGGGCTGATGGATGGCCGGACGAAATCTGGGGCCAGCCAGGAGTTCACGGGAGAAAGATAGACCTGACCTGCCGCTGCCGCCCTGATCGCGGTACGCAGATCTGTGGCCTGGGCATTTTTGAGGAGATAGCCAATTGCACCTGCGCGAATAGCCTTGATAATGTCCAGTCCTGCATGGGTTTCAGTTAAAACAAGCACCTCTGTCGTGGGCAAATCTTGTCGGATGATGGCAGTAGCCTCAATACCATCCATAGCTGGTAGTTCAGCATCCATTAACACAACATCTGGTCGCCATCTGCGAGCCTGCTCTACGGCGTCCAGCCCGTCGCTGGCTTCTGCCACAATCTGGAGTTCTTCATCAGAGACAAGGAGTGCCCGTAAACCCTCTCGAACCACACGATAATCATCCACAATCAAAATACTAATCGTCATCAGAGCGCCTCCTATTCAGCCTGGTACTTGCTATGGTGTACGTTCTAAATGACAGTAGGTTAAAGCATATAATAGCGCCGCTGAAATATGCAAGGTGAGCAAGCAGCATGCTTTCTTACAATGAGACTGCTATACGTCTGCTTTGGCAAAATATTTATTTAGTTACGAGTCTGAAATTCTCCTTTTGCATCTTGATACACAGCAATAACGTGTACACAATAGCTATTTATTAGCTATAAAATAACTCAATAGGAGGACCAGTATGTCCGAAACTTATGATACTGGGGCAGACGCTTGCCGAGACGCGCACGACGAAAACAGGACGTTGGGTGGGGAAGATGTACATGATACGCGCGTGCGTCGGATCATAGAGAAAGTACTCTGGGTTATTGGTTTGTGTATTCTGGCCGGGGCCGCTTACTTTTTTCATTCCCATAAAGGACCCTTGCCAGGTGAGGTAGATTTTTCACGAGCGTACAGGCGATTCATTATCCATCCTGGCGCTTGCGATACTGACATTTTTCAGCACTTTAAACGATATTACGCCCTCGATCATCGAAGTCAGCGTTGTGTTTGTATTCTTCTTGCTGATTCGCTGGTGGAAAGATGCTCTTTTCTTCCTGTTAACTATAGGACTGGGCAACGGTCTCAACATTTTAATCGCTGATTATGTGGTACGCCCGCGTCCAAGTGGGAAACTCATTCATGTTTATACTCCACTCATGTTTAATAGTTTTCCATCCGCCATACAGAACATGATGTGGTTTTCTATGGCTCATTACTCTACATTACCTTTACCAAAGCCGTTCGCGAGTGGCGCTATCATTGGATCCTTATTCCTTTCCAGATCTTTGCTTTTGCGGCTATCCTGGGTATTGGCTATTCACGGGTATTAGAAGGTGAACACTGGCTGACAGATGTCCTTGGTGGCTATCTCTCAGAATGCTCTGGCTGTACTTGATGATCTCTCTCTATCGCTGGGTGACCGCTCTCCAGCGTAAGCATCAGTTGAAAAAAGAGCAGAAGCACGAGGAAACAGTGACCGCACCGGTACAAGTTAAAGATCATTTACTGCGTATACATGCCAAAGAAAATTTTTACACAGGTACAGAAAGCGCCCCTGACAATATCACCCAGGGGGCGCTTCTGTAACCTGTGTAAATGGTACTGGTTTAAAATTCTTCTGAGCAAACGGACGCGGGAGCCTTACTTCCACTGTTTTTCACCAGATTGGTATATAAAGCCTCTTTTGCAGCGCAGGTCCTGATGCGGTACCGCTCTCGACAATTGTCCCTGTCCTATGACCAGAATCAAGTTCGAGCCATGACGAACATACTTAAACGTGGGCGATAAAATCTGGTGCAAGGCAATGCTCAAGTCTGCGCCACCATTTGCTCTGTGACCACGTCCAGGTGCTGGTCGCTTTCATCCAGCAAGAGGATGCAGGTGTGGCCAATAGCTCGGCTAATGAGAGACGCTGCTCTGCCGACCGGAAACGCACTACCACCTTCTTTTAGAACGTCTCTATATTCCTATCTTCCATTTGATAATATCA
>NZ_BKZW01000002.1 GCF_008974265.1 Dictyobacter vulcani | reverse complement strand
GCAAGCTCGTTGAGGTCCGGTGAGGTTGAGCAGTTGAGCTTCCGCTCCAGTCGGCCATGACCCTATTTCGACCTGTTCATAGAGTTGCCAGGTGCTTCGATCAGGCGTGGTGGATCTTCGAAAAAGAGTCTCCAGATACCTTCTCGAGTCACCGGGCATATGTACTTTGCATGATCAGAATCACTCTCCTCCTGCTCAAAGTTCACCATGCGTCCAAACGCGATGATAACTTGCAGCAGCATCGACGTGTGAAAAAATGCCGCCCTTTGCAGAGCACTTCGGGCAACAGCGGCTTGAGGATGATTCCATCTGCTTGTCGGCAATTGGACACTGATGCAAGACAATTACCTGTTTGCACTTCATACACAATGCAAACACATGCCTGCTGCGCTTTTCTCCTCCATAGCTCTGCTGACCGGTTCCCGCAACACTTTGCCATCAATGGCCACATGAACAGCGCGCTGCTCTGCCTGCATCGCGAGACGACTGGTTCGTCACCACATCGGCTTTCTGCCTCCTGCCGTAGCAACCAATCTCGAAATCGTTCATTGATCTGCTGGCTCTCCAACCGAGCGAGCGCATATTTGTACGTATTGGCACACGGCATACGCTTCCACTTCACGTTCAACTGCTCGCGCAGCCTCTCTCCTTGGTCTCGCGCCCAATCGCTGGCTCCCAACAGGCTTTTCATCCCAGCCAGTTTGGCCAGGATCAGCACGATGAGCCACGTCCGCCAACGCATATTGCTTCCCTCGGGCTGCCCGCTGATCAGGATCTGCGCACAGATGTCGTACAACGAACGCAGGTGCGATGGGCTTACTTCTTGAATGGTCTTGCTTTCCGTTTTCAGTGTGCTATATTCCATGCAGAGTCTTTCCTCGAATGACCTTGATTTTTTTTTTCATTTCTACTGGATTGACTCTTCTTTTCACCTCCCCCGGACTTTTGCGAAGCCCTGTTCTTTTTCACCCCCTTTTCTAGAATTGGAAAGCCCTGACCCTCAAAGGGGGGCCATTCATTTTTTGGCTCTCTTCAGGTATACTTGATAGGTAAGCTTTTTTGAGAATATCTCACTGAGTTCTTTTTTTGCCCATGTTCTCCCTTTTTCTCTCATTCGCGGTTTTTGGCTTGCTCCCTACTCAGACACCCACGACACCATTTCAGAGACTCCTGTCAGCAACGATGGGAGAACCGACACTTCAGGTGAGATACGACAGGCAGATATCAGTTCACACTCCTTGCGACCAGGCACAATGATGCCTCGTCCAATCACACCGCGAGTAAGACACCAATCCATAGCGACTCATACTCTCTTGCATTTCTTCGAAGCGTCCTCTCTTTCCAACACAACTCTCACCTCCCCGTTTCTGCTTCCACTCAATCACATATGATCGATACTGCACTTCGATTCCTTTATACGGATCTCGAGACAACTCTTGCCTCATCCTCTCTTGATAGCCTTCCATCAGTTCTTTCTCTCTCCCATGCTCGCTCGCCGCCTGAAATACCTCTTCAAGCCATCCTTCAAAACTGTCGAGGGCCAATCTCCAAACAGCCCCAAAAAGAACAGGACGACCAAGAGCTTGTGGCTTTCGCTCTCTTGGTTCAAGATCTCTCGATCCCTTTGGGTCAGCATTCCCCATAACTCACACATCTCCCGTTGCTCGTTCCACCTGTAGCTCACCATAAATGCTCTCGTCACGCGCTCCAAAAGCACAAAAATCTGTCTCGCACTCATTCCCTTCAGTCCCTCTGGCGTGCTCATTGCACCACGAGAGGGGGTCCCCACCTCTTCGCTCTCTGAGCTTGACCCACTTTTGTGGACAGGACAAATGGGTGGCTGGGTCATCAATTCTTCATAGTGCGTTGGGCTCAGATATCCCAAAGAAGAATGGCGACGTTGACGATTGTAAAAGCATTCAATGTATTCAAAAATGGCGTGTTAGGCTAACGCTCGTGTTGGGAAGGTGATTCCAGAGATGCTTTCCCACTTGAGCGTGCTCCAGAAACAACTCCCTAGGAGCTTTGTCATACCAGTTACCCGTTCGGCTCATGCTCACAATCAGGCCAGTTTGTGCCAGAACATCCTGATAGGCTGAACTGGTATATTGCGAACCACGATCAAAATGGTGCAGCAATCCTGGCTGTGGACGGCGGCGCGATACCGCCATCTCTCAGCCATGATGGACCAGCGTTTCATCTCGGTCTCAGGCCAGTGCCCAACCGACAATGGATCGAGAAAACACGTCCAGAATTCCTGCGAGATACAACCAGCCCTCATAGAAGCTGTGCGAAAAGGCTTCAGGGGCTGGCTCGCGCCAAGCGGCGAGTCATTAAGCGGATCATACACGTATAGATCCAGTTTTCGGTACTTTCAGGCAGAAACTCATAATCTTTGCAGAGCCGACGACAAAAGGTAAGCCAAGCGAACCTGCGTTCGACAACCCACCGACGCGGAAGAGCCCCTCGGAACCCTGTCCGCTGAGGTGGGAGGCGACGCCACTCAAAACGCAGATGGGCGAGATCATTGAGATCACGATGGGAACCCACTCCCCACGAGGTTTCGGGGTATGTTGGACCACCTCAACACTCCAATGAAACTGTTCCTCTATCCATTTTCTGCCGAAGCCCGTGTAGCCTGATCCACCCACACATGCGAGATACGAGGAAATTGCTCGTTCATTCTAGCAAACACCAATGGAACGGCTTCCCGGTCTTGCAGGTTTGCTGGATGCACTTTTGCCCGCATAATCAGCCCTAGCGTATCAGTCACAATATGCCGCTTGCGACCGCTAACTTTCTTCCCGCCGTCATAGCCACGCTCCCCCCTTTTTGACTCGTTTTCATCGATTGACTATCGATCATCACAGCCGAAGGGGTTGCTTCTCGTCCCAGCTCGCTTCTCAAGCGCTCTCGCAAGGTAGTATGGATCTGCTCCCACACGCCCGCCTTGCGCCAAATGCGGAAATAGTACCACACGGTGGACCAAGGCGGAAATTCATGGGGAAGCATCCTCCATTGGCACCCTGTACGTAACACATACCAGATTGCATTGACCACCTCACGCAGATCTGTGGTTCTTGGTCGCCCACCAGGCTTTGCTACCAGAAGCAACGGTTTAAGGATCTCCACTCTTCATCGCTGATATCACTTGGATACGATCGCCTTCTCATTATATATCTCTTCTATCATCAATCATCCCTGTTACTTGCTCTTGTCTGCTCCTTTCTTCCCATTTTATCACAGGCCTCCTGGCTCTGCTGGCTTTTCGCACAGCTTCTAGGTTCGCATCATCGTCATATCGGTGACCCACTTTTGATGAGGTGCCGTGGCCTGGAAATCTTGATTCAGAATATTCTCTGCTTTCTGGGCGGGGGGGCTTGGCGTGTCGTCGTCGTTCTCACACGTCTGGAACGGGCACACAGGCCCTGCTCGCGCAGCAAGCGGGCCACACGCTTGCGTGAGGAGCATCGATAGCCTTGCGCTTGCAGTTCCACCAGGATACGTGGGCTCCCATAGCTCTGCCAGCTGGCAGCATAAACATCCTCAATCGCCTGTTTTAACTCGCCACCTTTTCGCTGATGCTGACGCTCTCGGCGTCGGCGCCAGGCATAGTACGCACTCACGGACACGCCAAGCGTCGCACAAAGCCGCGTGACTGGCTCGTCTGCCTGTGCCTCGGCAATGCATTGATAGAGCATCGTTCGGGTTTCGAAAAGATGGCCAGCGCTTCGGACAGAATCTCTCCAAAACCTCTTGATCTTTGATTGGAACGAGTGTACTCTTCTTCTTGGAGAAGCTCAGTGGGGTAGCTCCCTGCTGGAAAAAATCCTGCAGAACCCTTCCACGCTTTGGAGTTCGACTCTTGAAAAAAACTTGGGGGGCGTGTGCGCACACCTGATATGAGGTTGAAGGCCATACTTCTCGTCCGAAGTTGGTAGAGGCACGCCCACAGGATCTCGCTTCTCCACCCAACATCGTCGTTGGTTGTCATGGAAGCAACAGGCAATGATGCCTGAAAGGCAGGAAGCGCTCATGTCACGCAAAACATCATCTCCAGATTCACTAGGAACAGTTCCCCTCCTGGCTCAAAAAACGCTGTACGTTGGCGTTGATATCGGCAAACGAACCCACGTCGCTGGCTTTCTCTCAACGACGTTGCTCGCTCGCCATCAGCGCTTTGAACATTGTCCCGCTTTCTCTTTTGAGAATTCCCGCGAGGGTTTCCGTTCGCTCATCGACCGCATCGAGACCTATGTGCCTCTTCTCCAGGTTCAGGTCTTACTTGAAGTGACTGGCCACTATCATCGAACCTTGATGCAGTATCTTCAAGAGCTTGATATTTCTGTCTATATTATCCATGTTCAGAAGCGGCGGGAAGGGCTTCTCAAATCGGATAAACGCGATGCGCTCGGTCTGGCCAACCAGCTTTACAATCAGCTAGAGAAAGGCATCCAGGTGGATGATCCTCTCCAGGCCGTTCGCCGGCTTGCGCCTCCGACTGAGGCCGCCGCCCAGTTGCGTGGAATGGTTCAGCATCACGCGGAGTTGGTCGTCGAGAGTACGCAACGCAAAAACAAGCTGACCGCAATCTGCGATGAACTCTTTCCAGAGTTTACCCGCCTCTTGCTCAATCCCAACTTACCAACAGCTTTGGCTCTGCGTTCCCGGTTTCCAACCCCTGCCCTCCTGTCCCAGGCTCGTTTCGCCGAGCTGCGCGAGGCACGAGGCAAAACCTGTAGCGTCTCCGATGCAAAACTGAGAGCCTTGCAGCACTTGGCCGCGCAGAGTATCGGGATCAAAGATCCTGCTCATAGTTATATAGTGTCACTGGCATTCAATGGCTATCATGTCACTACACATACTACTGTTTATACATATGGTGAACAGAGTAGTTCCATTACCTCTACATCAGGATCTTCGTCTGGTGCCACCATTGCACCATATTCGTTGACCACCATTGTATTACATTCCAACAGAGACTAAACGCATCGGATTCTCAGTAAAGAAAAGCCATTCCGCAGTTGTCATAACGTTACAACCACGAGATGGCTCTTCTCTTTCACTTAAAGCGATAGGTCATCATTAAACCAGAACTCGCACAACGCAAGCCATGGTATCTGGTTCAATGACATCAAAATTAGTTACTGGCGACGGCTACATCATCAACATAAAAATCAGTGGGATTCTGATTTCCGTTCGTGGCAACAAAGGCAATCTGCACGGTCTGACCTTTGTAGGCACTAATATCGAAAGATGATTTTTGCCAGCTCCCAGTCGTACTACCATCACTCAACTTTTGAGGTGTATGATCGCCTAGTAACGCGCAAATGTCATGTCGATGAGCGAACCCGGCGACTGGTTGGCCGAGAAAAGGGGATTGGGCGGCTTGCGGGACAAATGACCTCAGTCATTTTTGCACTCCTCAAAAAAG
Organism: Dictyobacter vulcani; assembly: GCF_008974265.1. GTDB lineage: Bacteria > Chloroflexota > Ktedonobacteria > Ktedonobacterales > Ktedonobacteraceae > Dictyobacter > Dictyobacter vulcani. The sequence goes on along the minus strand of NZ_BKZW01000002.1, from coordinate 1,567,220 downwards.
ATCAGGAAATGCTTGCGCATCTGGCACCCGGAGCCACACCACCAGAACCTCAACTCTATGATTCAGCCTGCATCGAAAGCATCGCATGGGTCAATATCAATCATCGCACATCAGGTGAAAAGCCACGTAAGGAGATCCAGCTCACTTCAGATTAACTCATCTGTGAGAAATTCTCTATGAGTTTTTTTCGCATGTCACGCTCCTGACGTAAGCTCTCGTTTTCCCGGCGTAATCAACGCAGCTCTTCGTCCCGTGGCGGGTGCTGTCCACTGCCAGGAAAAGCTTCCTGGCCATGCTCTTTGAGCTGGCGCTTCCACCCGTGAAGGGTCGTATCAGAGATGCCAGGGCCACAAGCAACCTGGGCCAACGGTTTTCCACTCGTTTCCACCCACTGGAAAGCTTCTCGTTTCAACTCCAGCGGAAAAACTCGTTTTCCCTGTTCCAGGGCCTCCACCTCTTTCATCGCACGTATACACGTCTGTCCTCTCTCCCTGAAAGGGGGGCACGGGCAGTTTTCAGGTGCACCGCAACGCCATGGGCCGTCGCATGGACGGTTGCCTGGATGGGCCGCTTCCGACGATTGGCGCGCGCCTATGAAGGGCTCCCCTCCAGGAGCAAGGCGTTTATCAATGTGGCTCCCATTCGTCTCTTCTTGGGGCCTTGGCCTCCTTTCCAGGACGACGCCTTTGGGGTAAGTCCCTCGCCGAAAAACTGGGGCCACGGATCAGTACCACCTGCACCACCACCCATCCGACCACAAAACGCAGCGACCTTCCCCCGCCACAACGCTCACTGGCCGGCCGCTCTCCTCCTGCCTCCCAAGCACATCCCACCTCCTGGCCCAGACTCCTCTCCTCCTCCTGGCCCAGACTCCTCTCCTCCCGGCCCACCATCAAGCCACCACCCAGCCCCTGCCCACCTCAGCATATCACCACCCAGCCCCTGCCTCTCGTAGGCCTCTCCGTTCAACCATGGGAAGCGCACGGCAAATCTCAAAACGCAGACAGTGATGCGCCACACGAAGCGCAGACTCAACTTCAACCACATCATCTCCACGCGCAAAAATAAAACCAAGATAACTCCCCCCTTCCGGCAGCGGAACTACCTGGTTATATACCCTTGCCGTAATCTCAATACCCGTAATCAATGGCACCCCTAACGCTTCCTCCACTCCATACACCCCCTTGTACATGCCTCCCACAGGAATAGGAATCATCATCACCCCTGCTGCCTGCCCCTCACGCTCCACCTCCTCCACCAATTCTCCCAGCGCATGCCGCAAAATCAGTTCCTCAAGACTCAGCCCAGAGCCAAATTCCAAAATAGTTGAGCATAATCCACCTATCGAACGTCCCGCAATCTCCACCAGCATGGGTCCCCCCTCGTTCACACGCAACTCCGCATGCACAGGCCCTGTACACAACCCAAGCGCTCCCGCCGCCACAACAACACATTCCGCAATCGCCTGCTGCGTCTCCTCAGGGAGGCGCGAGGGAGTAACATATATGGTTTCTTCAAAAAAAGGACCATCCAACGGATCTGGCTTATCAAACAAGGTCAGCACTTTGAGCTGGCCATCTGTCAATAAACCTTCTAACGCAACCTCAACTCCTGGAATAAAATCCTCCACCAGGAGCGTTCCCTCCGCTTCAGCCACACCTTCTCCAAGAAGCAAACGCTTCACACGACCAAAGGCGACCTGAAACTCCTCCGCATTATTCGCCCGAATAACCCCACGACTCCCAGACAACCTCCGCGGCTTGAGCACACAGGGATAGGACACCTGGCTGGCAATCCAACCCGGCTCAGCCTGTAACCCAACATTACGAAAAACAGGACAGGGAACACCCCCCGTTGACAGCAGTCGGCGCATCAACAGTTTGTCCCGCGCCGCTTCACTGGCCTGGGGAGAATTACTGGCTAATCCCAAGGCAGCATTCGCATAGGCTGCTACCTCAGTGGCACTATCATCAACCGAAAGCACCGCCACAAACGGCCGCTCACGGGCATACGCCACAATCGCTTCCACCGCACTTCCCACCTGCCCAAAATCTAACCCCAGGGGCACATGCCAATACTCCGTCAGTCGCTCAGGAAGATCTAACCCCACCACTACCTCCAAACCTAAAGACTGCGCCGCCCGCAGAAAAGCACCGGCTCGATAGGTCGCCGGAGACATCAATAAGAGAATCCTTTTTCCTGCCTCTTCTCCACCCATAAACACAAATCCTACTCCTCTCTGCCCAGCGTTCAGCATCATCACCATGGGCACGATCGCGCGACCCCCCCCCCACGTCCACATCAGCCCCGCGCCAGCACACCCTCAACACGCAAAACCACGCTATCTCTTTGGTGGCTCATGATACTTATCTTGGGGCGTTTGCTGCCTCCAGCCAAACACATTGGTACGGCTCCAATCGCAACGCTTGTTCCGCACGGACCGTTTGACCGGTAATAAGATCAGTGAAGTGATAGCCTGATCCATAGCCACGAAGCAGATGCTCATCCATTTCTTGCCGCTGTGAGGAAAAACTCGCCACACAAAAGATCCGTTGGCCCCCTCCAGTGCGCACATAGCCCAAAAGATGCTGGTTTCCAGTCTCGACGAATTCCGTCTCACCATCAAAAAGCGCTTCCTGCCTCTTCCGTAGCGCAATACGATGTACCAGTCCTACAAAGATCTGTCCATGCGGTGACGTGGGATCCTGCTCTACCTTGACACGCCATTCCCAATCCATCTGTGGACGGTGGACCCAACGACTGTCCTCAGCTTTGTGAGGATCAGCAGTGTACGAATAATCATTCACCATGCCAACTTCGTCACCCAGATAGATTAGCGGAATACCTCCGATGCTCAAAATTATGCTGTAGAGCATCAGAATACGCCGCACCGCCAGATCCATCTGCTCCTCATCGGCCAACTGCATCGCCTCCTCTAACCCGGCTAGCGAAGCAAGCGTTCCCGCAATACGAGCGTCACCAGTATCAGGATTCTCCTGGAAAGGAACACCACGGGCAAAGGAACCAGGAAAACGTCCCATGTAGAACTGATTCAAAAATGTTCGATGACCATTAGGATCTATCCACTCCCAGCGAGCATCGTTGTCGTCAAACGTCCAGCCAATATCATCGTGTGAGCGAAGGTAGTTCACCCAGGATGTTCTTTGTGGAAGCCGGAAACGATAATGCAGGGAGTGGTCCAGCAATTTGACTTCACTCGTCGCCAAAGATTCCCACAGCAATGCCATGAGCAGGGGATTGTAACTAATCTGGCACTCTTGCGGAATGATATAACTCAACACATCGTCCGGATGCACAATCGCCTCGGACTTGAAGAGCAACGCTGGAGCAGCTATACGCGCAAGCCCGCGAAACGCCTGAATAATCTGATGCGCTTCTGGTTGATTTTCGCAATTCGTGCCCTCTCGCTTCCAGATAAACGCAACCGCATCCAGCCTGAGAATCTCCACCCCAAGATTCGCAATGGCAAGCATCTCCTGAGCCATCGCCCGAAACACGGCCGGATTGGCATAATTCAAATCCCATTGAAAACTGTTGAAGGTTGTCCAGACCCACTTGTGAATGTCTCACGCCAGGTAAAGCTGCCACGTCGTACACTAGGAAAAATCTCACGCAATGTGCGCTCGTAGATATCGGGAATCGTTCGATCAGGGAAGAGAAAATAAAAACGCTCGTACTCCGGATCTCCTGACTGAGCTCGTTGGGCCCACTCGTGCTCATCTGAGGTATGGTTAAAGACAAAGTCCAGCACCAGACTGATACCTTCTTCCTGGAACTCACGAGCCAGATCAGCAAGTTCTTCGACAGTGCCCAGTTTCGGGTTGAGACGGCGGTAACTGCTGACCGCATAACCACCATCACTATTTCCCACAGGCGTTTCGAAAAGTGGCATCAAATGGAGATACGTGAGTCCCAGCTTTTTGAACAAAGGTAACCGCTCGCGTACACCCTGGAGGGTACCCCCAAACAGATCACCATAACACATACCACCAACCATCCGCTGGGACTGAAACCATGTAGCATCAGTTTTCGCGCCGCGCATCCAATTGCTTGAGCCAGGGGGAGCGTACAAACCAGCTTCGCGCCACCGCGCGCAAGAGTTCCTCAAGATGATAGAAAAAATCGTAATGTCCGCCGTACAGACCAAACAATAACCCAAAGAGGTGGTCCCACTCCTGCCGCAGCCGCATCTCAAACGCCCGCCAATCATCAGGTGCCCTGCTCGCCTCCTCCCGAAAGGTTATCTCCAGACGTGTCCATAATCGCTCAAGTGACAGCACTGCGTATTGTCGAATCTGCTGTTCATCAGCCATATGTTTCCCCTCTTTATAATCTATCGTTTTATCAATGAAATATTGATTGTAGTAAAAACACCACCTACTTCAACCTGGATCATCTCTGCTCTCTATGATGAGATGGATGACTGCATCATATTTCTGAACGTGCATCTAAAAAAACCACTAAAAAATATCCGACATGAAAATATATTTGTCATTTTCGATCCATTCTATCTCATTCGTGGTTCGCTCCGATAGCCCTCTAACAACGAGATGCGATGAGGCACGGAGATGCTCACTTGTAATCTAATTGAATAAACTGAGAAGATAAAGGTTAATGAGCCAACCACAAAAGATTACGTTCTTTATTTTACTGGCACTTTGGGTCATCTCTCTTCTCTTTTTCTGGAAATGGTGGCTCCAACCAGAACATGTGGTGACGCAAACAGGTATGATTATTAACAGCCTGGTTCTACTCTGGTCAACTGTTTTGCCTGGATCCTATTTCTTTTTTGTTGCTCGCATGCGTGAGCCCGATCCATCATTACCCTTACCCGAGAGACATGTAGCAATAGTGGTCACAAAAGCACCATCTGAACTATGGGCCATTGTCGAAAAGACGCTCAGAGCAATGAAGGCACAAAATTTTTCGCGTCCTTTTGATGTCTGGCTTGCCGATGAAGATCCATCCGAAGAGATATGCTCCACGCGAACAAAAATAATATTTAACAAAACCATATCCTAAACTTAAAGATTTTATGTTACCCTTTTAAGGGTCCTATCTATTATGGTTTTTGTATGGCAAACACACGAGAGGAGAATATTTGTATGCCAAAGCTGAACGGCAAAGCCTGCATCGCTTCCTTCCTGGCCATTCTAGGCTTGCTTGGTAGCGCTTTGCCTCAGGCTGCCCTGGCAGCCTCCGATCAATCAGGCACTGCTCGCGGTGTACTTGTGAGAGACGCATCCGGCGATACCACGACTCCAATCAAACATGTTATCGTCATTATTGGCGAGAACCACACCTATGATAATGTCTTTGGAACATATCAACCGGTTCGTGGTCAGTCGGCAAAGAACCTGCTGTCTGAGGGTATCGTAACTCCAGTTGGTGATCTGGCACACGGCGCCTCAAAAGCTGCACAGAAGACCGCAACCGACACAAAAACGTATAACCTTAAGCCAGAGAAAACAGGCAAATACCAGACCTTACCACAACCAAATACGACCTATGCGCAGGGACAACCACAAAACGTTCCCGATACACGTTTCCCTGCCAATCTACCCAATGGCCCATATCAAATCACCAAATATGTGCCCTATCAGAACTCGTATGTCGGTGACCCCTCCATCGTTTCTACCAGATGTGGCAGCAACAGGATGGTGGTAAGGCCGATCTTTACACGTGGGTACATCAGACCGCCGGTGACGACAATGGTGCAAATCCACCAAAGCCGATTAATCAGGGCGCGCTCGCGATGGGCTATTATAATATGAATACTGGCGATGCTCCTTTTTTCAAGCAGATCGCCGATACGTATTCCAGTAGCGACAATTATCACCAGGCGGTGATGGGTGGCACCGGCGCAAACCACATTATGCTGGGTAGCGGTGATGACGCTTATTACCAGAACGCACAGGGACAACCCACGGTTCCTCCTGCCAATCAGATCGAGAATCCTAATCCTAAACCAGGTACTAATAACAACTATACACAGGATGGTTACTCCGGCGGTAGCTATAGCAACTGTTCGGATCGCAGCCAACCTGGCGTGGGACCAATCCAGAACTATATCCATTCATTACCATATGCGCCATTCCGCAATGGTGACTGCGCTCCGGGCGCGTACTATCTGCTGAACAACTATCTGCCTGGCTATACCCTTCGGGTCAGCTTTCCAGTGGTACACCCTATATTGTTCCACCACAAAAGTCCCCGACGATTGCCGATGAGTTGTCAGCTCGAAACGTGACGTGGAAATATTATGGTCAGGGTATGAACGATGGGAAAACACCCACGTCATCCTTCTGCGGCATCTGCGATCCTTTCCAGTACGCGACCTCGATTATGACACGAAGTTGAAAAACAACCTCCAGGACGACTCTCAGTTTCAGAAGGATGTTGACAACAATACACTGCCTGCTGTATCGTTCGTCAAACCCGATGAGATCCACGATGGGCATCCAGCCTCTTCCTCACTGTCAATATTCGAGAACTATTCAAAGGATATTGTGAATAAGGTCAAGAGCAACCCGAAGGTGTTCAAGGATACGGCGATCTTCATTACCTTCGATGAGGGCGGCGGCTACTATGATTCTGGTTATATCCAGCCACTGACCTTTTTCGGCGATGGCCCTCGTATTCCTTTGATGCTGGTTTCACCTTATGCCAAACATGGATATGTGGATCACACCTACAATGACCATGTCTCGCTACTGAAGTTTATTGAGAGCAACTGGCGTCTGCATACCCTGTCGTCGCGCAGTCTTGATAATCTGCCCAATCCGCGCGCGAGCGAACATGATCCGTATAAGCCAACCAATGGACCGTCGATTGGAAACCTGATGGAGATGTTCAATTTCCACCACGATCGTGATTAACAACAATTCTCACGACCAGCATTAAATCGATACTTGTGGATGGATCACCGTTGAGGTGATCCATCCTTTTTATGGGGGGAATTAAATCTGATTTCTGAGTTCAGTCTGGTTGATTTCTACTATCGTGCAATAACGATTGTTTGGCCGTGACCCGGATTGCTTTCGTGATGCAGGCGATCAAGTGCCGTAACATAGTAGGTATACGTCTGACCAGCCGGAGCAGTCGTATCCACGAACGTTTGCGTACTCGCATCTCCATCCACTCGATGCACAATCGCTACGATGTTTTGCGCGTCAGCGAAATCGCAGCTATTGCGCCTGACATGCCCATCAAAGCGATAGATTGCATACGATGTTGCATTGCTGTGACGATGTGTAGACCAGGACAACTGCACCCCGTTGTCTTTTTGCACAGCTTCTTTGAGCTCCACTGGTTCTGGAGCGTGACCACCCAGCCATGGCATTATTGGGACCAGGGCAGGATAGCGATAGATGTCGTTCTTCAGACGATCCGTAAAGCCGAGCGGATTGGCGCTGAGGTCTTTCATGCTGAAGAAAATGCTTCCTTTTACTGCGCTGTACTGGAGATTCAATTTCAACTGGTTGGGCATCTCTTCAGGATTGGCCCAGGCTGAGTTATTAGCATTGATTTTGTACGCCGCCTGCCCGATATACAACTGAACATGGCTTCCTTTGACTTCGTTGACCCACCATGGTACCAGGATGTCATATGCCGCTGGCGCAAAGCCGATGTTCCAGTAAATTTGGGGCGCGATATAGTCCAGCCAGTTGTTCTTGATCCAGGTGCGTGTATCGGCATACAGATCGTCATAATCGCTGACGCCAGCGGTGGTAGCGGAACCTGTTGGATCAACGGACTGATTGCGCCAGACACCAAAGGGACTCACGCCAAATTTTACATAGGGCTTTACTTCTTTAATCTGCACCGAAAGTTCATGAATGAGCTTGCTCACATTATCCCGGCGCCAATCGGCTTTATTCGCAAATGTCCCCGCGCCATAACGCTGATAGGTGGCGTCGTCCGGGAAATCTTTACCGGCTATAGGATAAGGATAGAAATAGTCATCAAAGTGCACATCATCAATGTCATAGTTTCGCACAGCTTCCAGAATGCTCTGGACTACAAATTCTCTGGCCGCTGGAATGCCTGGATCAAAGTAAAGGCCGCTCCCATACTGTACAACCCAATCTGGATGTAAATGCGCTGGGTTGTTGGGGCCAGTTTGGTCACATCGGCTTGCAGGCTGACACGATAGGGATTAAACCAGGCGTGGAATTCCATGTTGCGCTTATGCGTTTCGTTGAGCATAAATGCTAGCGGATCATACCCTGGATCTTTGCCCTGTACACCTGTCAGATACTGGGACCAAGGCACGTATTTTGATGGATAAAAGGCATCCATGGTTGGTCTGATCTGCACGAAGGCTGCGTTCATGTGCATGGCTTGCAACTGATCAAGCTCGCTGATGAACTGCTGCTTTTGGGTCTCTATGGGCAGCCCCGGCTGCGTGGGCCAGTCAATGTTCGCGACCGTGGCAATCCACGCCCCACGTAACTGGCGCTTGGGATATTGGGTCTCCTGCGGCATCGTAGGACAATCCCTTTTCTGCATGATACTCGTTGCCGCTCGTGCGGATAACGTACCTGGCAGCATAATCAGCGCTACAACGGTGCAGACCACGATGAGAGTAGAGATCTTCCTCATACCCTCCTTAAATAAAGTCATATACTACCTCTCTGCATTTTACAAAAGAATGCGGATAAAACGACAACTATACACAATAGTATATACAAATTTATAGACAATTAAAAGACTACATATCTATACCAGTTACTTATTAGTCCCTCCTTTCTTCTTATTTTAAGGCGCGTGATGGATCCACATACGTTCCATGTTCTCTCAACCTGGGAGAATGTCGAAATCTACGTTGATAATACAGTACTATCAGTTCAATCATTTATCATTCGTATGCTTGAATAATCTGCCAAAAATACACAATATTTGTGTCAAACAACATAAACTATACATCGCAATTATTGTGCACAAAGTAATAATTCCCTTGATAAAAATGTTGAAAGATGTGTATAATGAAATGAATGAGAAGTGCGTGGACGCACGCTCATTCCCTGGAGACACCCTATCAAGGAGGATTATATGTCTCGCTTACTATCAAAATTTGCGTGTCCTCTTATCGTCGTTTGTTTTACGTTTAGCGCGGTTTCATTTGCGGTGGTGTACCCTTCGCAGGCGCAGGCCGCCGATGATAGAAATGTGAATGCGTGGCTTACAACGCCTGATCAGAGCAATCTGCTGACACAGCAGCCAGCCATTCCTTTTTCTAAAAACACGAACACCTCTACTCCAACCATTACTGTCAATGATGCGCAAAAATATCAGCACATGACTGGTTTTGGCGCTTCTCTGACCGCTTCATCCGCTGTAGTCCTGTCCCAACCCAATATTTCACAAAACCAGGTGATGCACTCCCTCTTTGATCCTCGCACTGGTATCGGGCTAAGCTATTTGCGCCAACCAATGGGATCATCTGATCTTGCGCCACCACAGGACGCAAGCAAGGGCTGGGTCGGCGAATATACCTATGATGATATGCCTGCCGGCCAGACTGACCCCACGCTCAGTCATTTCTCGATCGCGCAAGATGATCGCTATCAGATCACTTCGCTGCTCAAAAAGGCCTTGCGCATCAATCCAAAGCTCAAGATTATGGCTACCCCCTGGTCGCCACCTGCCTGGATGAAGTTGCCCGGTAATAGCTGGGGCCATTGCACAAATTGTGATGGCAATAAACTCGGCTTCTATAATGGAAGTAATAGCTGGGACAATACTCCCAACGATTATATATCCATCACCTTCAATGGAACGCAGATCAAGTTCTATGCGGTTGTGGGTACGGACCATGGCATCGCCGCAGTCTCTATCGATAGTGGTCCTGAGACGATGGTTGATTCCTACTCACCAACCAATGCTGGTAACACGCTGGTCTACACCAGCCCGGTCCTTCCTGCTGGTCAGCATACACTAAAAATACGTGTCACAGGTCAGCAGAATAGTAATGCACACTGGAATGGGATTAATCCTGATCGTGTCGATATTATCTCGGCAAGTGGTGTCACCACTGTTGATGATAGCGTACAGGGATCTGGCCTCAACCAGTTCTACTATGGTGGTTCAGGCGCTGCCAGTATCAACCAGGGCTATCTTAATCCAAAGTATTATCAGGCGTATGCTCAGTACTTCGTCAAATTTATCCAGGCTTATCAGCGCGAAGGCATACCCATCTACGCTATCACGCCACAAAATGAGCCGCAGAACGGCAACTATATGCCAACGATGCTCTTGCCTGCCACCAGCCAGACCACCAACGGACTGGACATTGGCAATGAAGCGGATTTCATTACGCATCTGGGACAAGCCTTCCAGCAGAGTAACGTCAAAACAAAAATTCTGGCCTTTGATCATAACTGGGACACCCCGGAGTATCCCCGCGCGATCCTCAATAGTCCTGCGGCCAAATATGTCGATGGTATCGCGTTCCATTGCTATGGTGGAGATGCCAGCGCTCAAGATCAATTCTATGGACAGAAGGATATCTACGAAACCGAATGTTCGGGTGGACAGTGGGAGAACAATGGTAATCCTACCTTTGGCGCCACGCTTAAATCAGTAATGGATCTGGGCATCAACTCGACTGCCCACGGAGCCAAAACCGTTGTGCGCTGGGGCCTGGCGCTTGATTCCAATGGGAATCCTCACCTGGACACCTCCGGATCGTGTGGCTCATGCCGTGGCGTCATCTCCATTGCCGCAGATGGTACCGTGACGAAGAACTCTGACTATTATGGTCTGGGACATTTCAGCAAGTTTGTCATTCCTGGTGCGACCCGCGTCGCCTCAACTGCCAGTAGTAGCAACCTTGAAAATGTCGCCTTCCATAACCAGAATGGCTCCCATGTATTGGTAGTCTACAATAGCAACGCGAGCAGTGCCGGAGCCACAACCTTCCAGGTTAAGCTCCCCCACCGGACCTTCTCATACACACTACCTGCAGGTGCAGCCATCACCTTCACCTGGCCCGGCGAAGATGACTAGAAAATAGTTCATAACCTGTCGTAGTCGTAGCGGCAACGCTTGCCGCTGCGACCCCTCGTACCGGCAGCGCTCGTCGCTGCGACCTCTTCATGCTTGAGCAGGTTCCCTGGCGCCCCCCGAACACGTCCGAGCACACATCGTTACGATTGCTTAAATGAGAGCTCAGGCTAATTCCTCTGGCAATTCAGTGCATGTTGAAAGTGATAAAAAAGTGATATTCACTTCTACTCCACCTCGATTTACACTAGCTTATGTAGTGAAATCCTTACGTCTCATATGCTGTTCTGGGACACAGCTCACGCTAGAGAAAGAGGTGATTTTTTTTGGATAAACATATTTCACGCCGTACTTTTGGTAAGTTAGCGCTGGGGACGGCGGCCGCGACTGGCCTGACGCCTTTTCTGGCTCATCCTACTTTTGCCGCCTTATCTAATCGAGCCCATGGCGTCATTCTGACCTCAGCGACCTTCGCCCAGTTGCAAAACTGTATTTCTCGTGGGGGCTATAACACACTGAAGGTGGTGACTGGCTGGGGATTGCAGGATCGCTCGATGACAGATCCAACCACTATCGCACAACTCTGTGCCATGACTCCAAATACTATTGTGCGCACGGCCGTCGGTGATGGTTGCGGCACCGATAGTAATCCGTATCCAGATCAGGTTGTTGCACAGATTCGCCCCTGGTACCAGGCTAAACAAAATATCCTTATCGAGTTAGGCAATGAGCCAAATAATAAAGCCTGGAATGGTAGCGCGGATTCTATCTGGGTATGGCGTTATTATCTCGATCAAGCTATCTCCGCCTGTCGCGCGAACTTCCCAAACGCCATGATCATCAGTCCAGGACTGGCGACTGGCTCGTCTGTTAACCAGTGGTTTCAAATCAGTAGCGATGTGATGCGCAAAGCAAACTATGTTGGCTTCCACGCTTACGAGTTCTATGATTTCACGGGACCAGCTGGTCCTGACTGGCAGATTATTGTGCCGCTGATGCAACAATATTTTGGCGATGTCTACTGGGCACTCACCGAATTCGGCATCAATGATACCAGCCAAACTTCCCAGGCCACCAAGGGCTATCGTTATGCTGGCCTTGTCCAGCAAGGAGAAAGTAATCCCCAGATGCCCTGGAATGTTGCTTACGCAACTTACTATCATCTTATGACGGCCCCCGGTGGACCCGATCCTGCATATAATATTTATGGCGCTGGCGATGATGCTTATCGCAATCATAGCTACTAAGTATTTTAAGCCCTCAAGGCGACTCCAGCTATAGTGCTGGAGTCGCTTTTTCTTGCTTTTGTGACTCTACTGCCTCATACTCAAGCTGGATTTGCATCATCTGTCTCCCTAAGGGAACACATAATCCTATGAGGACACTGCACACTACTGCCACAGCAACTATGATCGGCGTCATGGATAACGCGGATCCCTGTAACCATAAGAGGAAACGGCTCTCTGGCAATAACACCAAAAAGGTGCTGGAGGAAAGACACACGATTGCCGCCATGATGAGCAATCCCAGGTTGCGCAACATGATTTTAGCGCCAATCTTCTCCTGGGACTTTGTTCCCGCGCAGCCACAGTCAAGATCTACTCTTCTCCGTGCCATATTTAAGCCGATGGCGATCAGGAAGCTACAGAACAATAAAGCGCTCAGGAGTGCGGAAATCCTCGGCAGAATTCCCAGCACGAGCATGATACCAATGATTAATTCGAGCCAGGGAAGAAATAATCCATAGAAAACTGCCCAGCGCCGTGGTAAGACGCGGTATGCCATGACCACAAAGACAAACGCTGGCCGATTGGGTAATTTTCGTAGTGTGAAGACTAAAAAAATGCATGCGATCAGCCATCGCACGCATACAGTGACATAAGGATACCAGAGCGAATATGCCATGAGCTGTGCCCTCTCCTTCTCATGCACTGCTAAACCCCCACAATTTTTCCTTCAGGTATAAACAGCAAGGAAAAATTGTGGGGGCGTCGATTAGGGGGTATTCCAGATATACAGCGCGTCCAGATCCTGATTTACAGGTCGGTTGCAGTAAAGATTGCTATTCTGGGTCCCATTCCATTGCTGCATGTGCACATGGATACCATAGTAACATCCACACTGACAATCCGTGGTAAAATTTCCAATTTGCCAGGCTACCGCTCTCCCATAGGTATTCACGACCGAGTCGCTACAGCGATTGGCGACATGTCCGAACATGATTGATGCGACATGATTGCCCTGACCATTTTGCTGATCGTATAAACGCACGATCACTCCATTTGTCCAGGGAGCAGGATCAACGGCGCACACACCAGTAAATTGCGTGGTTGTGAAGCTTGCAAAGGTTGCTCCGCCATTACCATTGTCGGCATACCACCACATCGCGTCACCGGCATGCGCGCCACCAACATTGATAGGATTCTGCCAGCCCTGCCAGGGATTGACGATTGTGTGCGGAGGATTGCCGGATGCATTGCAATACGTTGCAAGCGACCATGTCGCGCCAGTAATTGGGGATCGAACAAAAATTGCCATCTTGTACCCTGCTCCTTCTTTTTCTCTCAAATATGCAATTATAACAATTTAAGTGATGAAGCAATCGTTTTAGCCTCATTCGTACTGACATCATGGACGGTGAGACGATAGTAGGTCCGTTGCTGTATCCAGTAGAAGGTTGTTTGCTTGATCCGCTGATTACTCACCATCAGACCTGGCGTTGGTAAAAAGTTTACCTTCTCTGGGACGACTGCGTATGCATCGTGAGCTTTACCATAGAAAAAGGGGAATGGCCGGGGGACATCAGGCTCGGCCCAGAGGGTTGCAACTGGTTGAGAAGATTTTCCAGCACTGGCCGAACTCCTGATTGGCAAATATCTACTTGTACATGCGCGTTTCCGCCAGCGCAGAAGGCTCCTTACAGCACTGCAACGCTTACGCTCGACACGGGAACGTTTGATCCTGGAACAGCCGCTAGAAGCACCTGACCACTATCCCAGTTTATCCAGTGAGAAAAATATTTCGTTGAAAGCTGTTATTGGTTTAAGTGAAGAAGCCCTCGATGATGCTGCCCGCCGCGTATTTTATGCCCTCTCACTCTTTCCGCCAAAACCAAATGCGTTTTCTGAAGAGGCCGCCCTTGCTGTCGGGATGACCGGTCCGGATATCCTTGATCTACTGGTGGATGTCGGACTGCTGGAATATCATGAAAATGCTCGCTATACGATGCATCAAACAATTGCTGATTATGCACACTTAAATGGATCCGATCCTGACGCCATCCAACGTTTCGTCCACTATTTCGTTGAGTATATTCAACTCAATGAAACGGCATATACTCTGCTTGAACGAGAGGTGCCAGCCATATTTGCCGCCCTTGAATATGCGCAACAACACCACCTCTCAAGGTATTTTTGTCAGGGTGTATGTGCACTGACGAGCTTTTTACAAACACATGGTCGCTACGATCTCGCTGTTAGCTATCTCGAACATGCCAGGAGTTTACTCCATCCCGTACAGGATGCGCCCTTCTATGCACAGGTTCTTCAAAAACTTGGCAGTGTGCAAGAGCGCAGGGGAGAATACCAGCAGGCAGAGCAAATCTTACTTGAAGGTTTACAATCCGCCCGTCAGATCCAGGATGAGTACCTGGTCGCTCGCATCCTTGTAAGCCTGGCTTTGTGTCTTGAACGTCGGGGCGCCTATGAACAGATAGAGCACTATCTTGAAGAAGGACTTCAATTAGCTCGGGACCAGGATGATTCACTACTGAAAAGCAAATTACTGACATTACAGGGACAGGTCTTTGTCAGAAATGGCCAGTATGAGCAAGCCGAGGCAATCCAGCAAGAGGGCTTGAAGTTTGCACGGCAGAGTAACGATCAGGAACATATTGCTGGTCTTTTGATCAACGTCTCGGCCATTCAAGAGCGACGCGAAAAATATACTGAAGCCAGAATATCGTTGCAGGAAGCTCGCGAACTGGCTAACCTGGCAGGCAATACCGAACAACTCTGCCTTATCCTATCGAATCTCGGATCGATACTTACCTATCTTGAGCAGGATGCTGAAGCCAAAAAAGTACTGATAGAAGGAAAGCATCTGGCAGAGCGCATCGAAAACCCCATGTTCCAGACTGGCATCATTATCAATCTTGGTAGCATCGCGCTCAAGCAAAAAGCGTATCAGCAAGCCGAACAATATTTCCAGGAAGCGCTGAATACCGCTACCACTATAGGCCATCGTGAAATGATTGCCTGGATACATCATGAATTAGGAACACTTTACCTGGAACAAACAGACTACATTAATGCCAGATGTCATCTTTTGCTTGTCCAGGAGCAATCAACCGAACCAGATGCCCTCGCATCTTCAGCCTATGCACTTGCACAGATCGCCGACAGGAAAACAATATAGCGTCTGCACGACACTACGGAGAACAAAGCCTATCGATTTATCAACAACTCGCATCACCAAAACATCAGGAAATTCAATCCTGGCTAGAAACGCTGCCAACAACCCCGTCGTAGCGGCAGCGCTCGGCGCTGCAACCTGTTCCCGTACGAGCAAACTTCAAAGCCAGTCGTTTTTTGCTACCTGTATACTGATTATATGCACCATTAGTTGGTAAATTCTAGAAAGGTTGCATAAAACAACGTCATGGAAATAATAACAAGCTTTCGAAAAAATAATCAACTCGTGTCTCTCATGAGAAAATTACCGCTCACAATCTTTCTGTGCTGTTTGTTTGTGGTGGTCAGCGCTTTTCGTTATCCGAGTCCACCACTTATGCTGAC
Organism: Dictyobacter vulcani; assembly: GCF_008974265.1. GTDB lineage: Bacteria > Chloroflexota > Ktedonobacteria > Ktedonobacterales > Ktedonobacteraceae > Dictyobacter > Dictyobacter vulcani. Next base: position 1,551,396 of record NZ_BKZW01000002.1, on the reverse strand, counting down.
AGAGGCAGATAGTGGAAAAACCGAAACGGTCTATCAGAATACCAAAATCATTATCCATCTCGCCTCGAATCCAAGCACAGGTTATTCCTGGAGGGTTTCAACGCCAACAAATACTGTCCTCACATTACTAAGCCAACGCTTTATTACTCCTACGCCCCAACCGGGCCACGAGCATAACGTTGGCGTTCCAGGCACGATGGAGTTCGTCTTTAATGCCAGCGCCAGTGGCACTGAAAAACTGCTACTTACCTATCAGCGCTCCTGGGAAAAAACGAAACCAGCTACCAGGTACTTTATGGTTACCATTCGTGTGAGAGCAAGACCACACTGATATGCTCTACCCCTACCTGCCATCTATCAGGTTCGCTTAATCTGATGATGCAGGCAGCAGAATAATGATAAGGCGCTCTGGTTCTTCGTGGACGGGATCAGTGCGCCTTTATTGTGCAAAATTTCATATCATACTCAAGGTACAAGAATGAGGAGCACGTCATGGCAAATGAAGAGGTCCGATTACCTATTGCCAGTAATGATTTATATAGAGATATTGGACGCGAAATCACTGCCAGACTTCAACTCCGCACCCAGATACTCTTTGGCTTTGTAACAATAGCCAGTACCTTGATTGCTGCCTCCCTTGCACAACCATACTTTACCTATCTCGACATTAGCGTAGGTTTTCTGGCTCTGGTCACAAGCGCTCTCAGTGCTCATCATGATATCGTAATGGCCAATTTAAGGCTCTATCAAAAAATGCTGCTTGCGGATGCGAATCCAAGATTATCTTCTTCCTGGCTCCATTTTCAAACTGAAACGTTACATCACAGTCAGCAGTTAAGTGATTGGACTCAACTTTTCCTCTATCTCATTCTGGGTATCGCAGCCCTGAGTACGACAAGTTTTCCCTTATCAGAAATTAAATGGCTCTTCTTCTGGCTGAGTGCTGTCTGTTTTGGATTATCCCTGCTTTGTATTATCTATGGTTGGAAAAAACGCGAAAAAATAGATCAACAACCACCTCCAGCGATAAATAGTTGAGGTACTTCAGGGTAGTAACATCCATATCTATCCAGTAATAGAGCACTTCTCATCATACCATAAGCTATGAGCTTCCTTAGCGCTTATTTATGTGCTACAATCATTAGGAGATAAAAAAATTGCATACATCCAACTTCATCTTTCCAGAGCACTGATTTTCTTTTACTGGTAGAGAATTTTTGAAGGAGATTTTTATGTTCTGTGCATCCGTCGCTTATCCTGCTCAGCAAGGTAAGAAGTTCGATTTCGATTACTTCGCCCATAAACATGTTCCTCTTTTTGCACATCTTTTAGGCGCTAATTGTGTACGTTTCGAGGTACATAAAAACCTGGCTGCGCCTGGTGCGCCAGCTCCGGCATTTATTGGCGTTGCATATTTCTGGGTGCAGTCAGGTGAAGAGTTTGGTGCCGCGCTTGCTCAACACGGTCAGGAAATCTATGGGGATATTCCTAACTTTACTGATATTGAACCACTGCGTCAATGGAGTGAAGTCGTTTCCTCAGCAGCGAACGCCTGAACACCATCTCAACAGGAATTGCATCGCCACATTACACAAAAGCTATTTTTTCGGAAACGCCTCTTTCAAGGGTACCAGATGATGCTGTAGCGCATAAATAGCAGCCTGGGTGCGATCTTCCAGATGGAGCTTTGAGAGTAGATTGGATACATGGGTCTTGATGGTACGCTCACTCACTGAGAGGTTGAGCGCAATCTCACGATTTGAGTGACCGTGCGCGATCTCTTTGAGGACATCAAGCTCACGAGCAGTAAGTTCATTGACGCGGCTTTTTGACAGCTGCCGTACCTCATCAAGGAGGCGTTCAGCTACTTTGGGGGCAAGCTTACAATCACCGTCCGCGACCCGGCGGATCGTCTCGATTAATTCGTCTGGATCAGTATCTTTGATCAGATATGAGCATGCTCCGGCATGAATTGCACCAAAAAGCTGTTCATCCTCATAGGAGGAGGTCAACGCAATAATATAACCAGTAGGATGAATGCCCTTAATGTGTCGGATAGCCGTGATGCCATCGATCCTGGGCATCAAGAGATCCATCAAAATCACGTCTGGTAAGAGTTCAGTGGCCAACTCAATGGCCTGACCACCGTCGCCGGCCTCGCCGACCACGATAATATCTGCTTGTTGTTCCAGTAACAGGCGCAATCCCTTGCGCACAACGACATGGTCATCAACGATGAGTAGATGGATCATACGCTGGCCCTCCATGAGCATCTCTAATCAATAACGGTAATGTGATCCTGATACATGTACCCTGACCTGGCCGAGTCTCCAGCGCAAAGGTCCCATTCAGCTCTTGCGCACGTTCCCGCATGAGCTGAAGCCCCAAACCACCGGATTGTTGCTCTTCCGCCAGGACAAAGCCTTTGCCGTCGTCAGTAATAGAGAAGATAATCTCTTTATCTTTGGACTCCAGGTTCAAAGTAATCGTGCTTGCTCCAGCATAACGGACAGCATTGGACAAGGCTTCCTGCGCAATACGGAATAACATGTGTTCGGCTTGAACAGTGAGTACTACAGGTTGAATTATAGCCTCAACAGCAATCCCCACACGCGCACTATAGCTACGAGCCATATCCTGTAATGCCGCCACAAATCCTAGCTCATCAAGCTTTCCTGGACGTAGTTTGAGTAAGAGCGCCCGCATCTCGCGTTGCATATGCGTCACAACCTCTTCAAGCGTCTCGATATACATTGGCAGATCTGTACGGCTCTCGATAGCAGTGCGCAAGCCACGGGACAGCATACGGAGCGAGAAGAGATCCTGCGAAATCGCATCATGCAGGTCACGTGAAATACGTGTTCGTTCCTCCAGACGTGCATTCTGTGCTACCAGTTGCTGTTGCTTGCTCGTACTCTCCTTGAGTTGGGCAACCATCTGATTAAATTGTACTTCTAATTGTCCCAGTTCGTCGCGGATGGCGATCGGTAGCTGTGGTGGATCATCCCCCTGCGCAAACTGTTCACTCACCAGTGCCAGTCCACGGATACGGCTCACCAGGCGTCGTGTGGTCAAAAAACCAAAAATGCCTCCAATAGGAATAGTAAATATCAGCAGGAGCAGACCACTTAGTAGTAAGAGGAAAAGCCAGGCGTTGATATTAAAGAATGATGCTAAGGGAGCCTGAATATAAATAGCCCCGATCACCTGATGATGAATATCCCAGACAGGTTCTGCTATACAGATTACGTGCCCCATGGCAAGATCGCGGGCTACCATGCTGCTCTTGCCATGTAAAGCCTGCGTGACCAGTGATCCACGATCCAGCAGGACATGTTCGGCTTGACTATGAAGTGGATAGCGTTTGGGATAGGAACTACTCAGCACCTGACCGGCCGATGAAAAGAGCAGCCCGAATGGTAACGGCCTGTTATCAGGATAGAGCGTCGTAGTTGGCCGGATCGGTGGAGAGGCACCGATGATATGCACTGGTGCCTCTCCTTCTTGCATAAAGAATGACGCGAGATCGTGCTCATTAGTCGATCTCTGGAGAACATTAGCACTCTCACTTGCATAGAGCAAACCCTGACTATGGAGCAATGGCATAGCAATATGCTCGCCCACGAAAGACCTGATCAGAAAAGTCAAGGGAATATAAGCCAGGCTCTCCACGATCAGTACCGAGACGAGCGTTACCATAACGTAAGATCTCGCCATGCGCCAGTGTAGGTGGCTTTTATGCGCGTTATTTTTCTGTCTCATAATTTTTTAATGGGTTACATCCCGCCTTTGCGTAAAGAGGCAGGCCAGTACAACGAAAACGGTGGTGTAGATCAATAACACTATCCAACAATGTCCATCCGAAAGTGTAGATTGGTCATCTCCAATGATAACATGACTTTGGTTTTTCAGGAGGGATAAAATGTTTGTAACGATCAGATAGTCAGGAATGGCTTGAACAAAATTGGCCAGAGGTCCCGATAGCTTGCCTGCTAACCTGATGATGAGCAGGCTAAATACCGACTCCAACGAGAGCCAGGCCAGCGGTGCCACCAGACCAGAAGCACTAGGGCGTGTTTGCAAATAGCCGATAGAAAGGAGTATGAGAAGAGGCGAATTGAGCGATGAGCAATGGGAAAAGCTGGCCCCCTTGCTGCCGCCGCAAAAGCCCCATGTGGGTCGTCCAGCACATGATCATCGTCTGATTCTGAATGGCATTCTTTGGATTTTACGGACGGGAGCCCCTTGGAGAGATCTTCCCGAGCGATATGGTCCGTGGAGAACCGTGGCAAGCCGATTTTATCGCTGGGTCAAGGCGGGAATCTGGCAGCACGTCCTGCAAGCCCTGCAGCAACAAAGCGATGCCGCAGGCCACATTGATTGGGAAACGCATAGCGTTGATAGTACCGTGATTCGTGCCCACCAACATGCAGCAGGAGCAAAAGGGGGGATCAAAATCAAGAAGCATTAGGCAAGAGTCAAGGCGGTTTCAGCACGAAAGTGCATTTGCGAGTGGAAGGTCAAGGGAAACCGATGACGGTTGTGCTTACGGCAGGACATCGCCATGAAACGACCAAATTCGAATGCCTGATGGAGCAAGGGGCTGTCAAGAGAGCAGGACGAGGCCGTCCCAAGCTACGGCCAAAGCGGGTCCTGGGAGACAAAGCCTACAGTAGTCGTAAGATCCGGCGGTACCTCAAAAAGCGAGGAATTGATTACACGATTCCCCGCCGCAGCGACGAGACGCGCACCGGGCCATTTAACCGAGCCGTATATAAAAAGCGGAACCGCGTTGAACGCACGATCAATCGTCTCAAGCAGTTTCGGCGAGTAGCCACCCGCTATGAGAAGCGGGCGGTCAACTTCCTGGCTATGGTCACGCTTGCCTCTATTCTGCTTTGGTTATGATTTGCAAACACACCCTAGAGCGTCCTATAATCGCAAAGCAGAGGGCCATCATAGACCAGACAAACCAGCCAAAAGCGCCGATCGCACTGAAAAGCAGTGCGTGCAGCAGCCAGGTAGCACTGAAAAAGGTCAAAGATTGTGGGATTCCAGAGAGCAGATTGGCCATCAGACCCAACAGGATGTTAAAAGGAATCAACACCACATAGGCGATGAGAATACAGATGGCGGCTGCGCTCATCTTGGCACATAGATATTGGATGCGCGTCGGCCCGCGAGTATACATGAGCCGCACAGTACCCAGACTATATTCGCTCCCAACCAGGATTCCAATCAGGATGATGATCAATACAGGTAAAAACGTTGATAGAGTGGTTTTAACAATCCCACTCAGTGAGCCAGGCAGGCGCAGCGGGTTAGAAACACTCACCACCTGCTGCTGTTTATATACCTCTAACTGCGTCGCTGTCGGATGGCAATTATTCAGCATCCCGGCGTTGATACAATAGGAAACCTTATAGCTTTCTGCACTACTGGCACGCGTATAATAGGTGAAAACGATACTTTCCAGCGTACTCAGTAGAATAATCAGTAATGCTACAGCTAACAATATCCGGGTCAAAGTTCGTTTACGCACAATATAGAGCTCGGCCTTGATCAAGTGGATGATTGTAAGCACATAACCACGCTGTTGTATGAGAGATGTTGCGGGTGAAACATTATGGGTTGATGGCGTAGAACTCATGGCTAAAACCTCTCCTCATCAATATATATTTATATTTCTTCTCTTAACTCTATTTATGCAATCCCAACTGCGCATCCTCTGGTGCCCGTACATTAGCAGTGGATGAGGATGGTCCTTGCATATTGGTTAGTTGGAGAAAGAGGTCCTCCAGATTTTCGCGCCGTTGATAGATCTCGGCAACATAGAGGTGTTTCTGTGCCAGCAGGGCCGTTATCTCAGACGAACGTGCGCTGGAAGCATTGATCGCAAACACTTCGTTCCCTTGCGCATCCTGTTCACGTTTGATGTCATGCAGCCAGGATGCTTCCTGCTGGCTCAGATGTTGCAGGTACGCCCAGGTCTGCTCGCTCTCTGTATGCGTGTTCATGCGTACCACGATCTGCGCCTCCCTTTGCAGCAACTCTTGCACTGTGCTCTGGTAGAGCAGGTGCCCTTCATTCAGGATCGCTACGCGGTTACAGACAAGTTGTATTTCGTAGAGCAGATGACTGGAAAGAAAAACGGTCTTCCCCATCTGTGGCAGGCAGCGAATAAGTTCACGCATCTCATGTACACCGGCGGGATCGAGTCCGTTTGTGGGCTCGTCAAGCAGAATCAGCTCAGGATCGGTCAGTAAGGCTGCACCTAATGCTAGCCGCTGCTTCATACCAAGTGAATACTTACGGTAAGCATCCTTCGCACGCGCACTCAGATCGATCAGGGTTAAAATTTCATCCAGACGGGCATCACATCTGCTACCTGCCGGTATACCGGAACGTAGGGCCACGACGCGCAGATTATCAAGGCCTGAGAGATAAGGATAAAAGACCGGGGTTTCAATAATCGCACCTATGCGTGGAAGCAGTTGGGAGAGATGCTGGCTCTGCTCTTGTCCGAAGAGTTGTATGCTGCCTGCCGTAGGACGTACGAGACCAAGTAGCATCCGAATGGTCGTCGTTTTGCCCGAACCATTAGGACCCAGGAAACCGAAGATATCTCCGCGCATCACCTTGAGATCTAAATCATCAACCGCCAGACGCACACCAAAAGCTTTAGTTAAACCAGCGGTTTGTATAATACACGGAGAATCAGGATCAACGTTTCTTTGTTCTACCACTGTTTGCTCCTTCTATTGTTGCCTTATCACATGCTTCTAATCATTCACAGCGCTCACATGTTTACTTACGCAGTCATATGAAGCGAATGTGCCTGTTTAGAGTGTAAGGGAACAGATAAAAAAGAGAAACGTCCTGAAGAACGATTTTTTCTCCTACTTAAGGACCAGGAGAACTATGAATCTTGCGATTTGCGAGCGGATGATCTGGTTTTCCGCCCGCATGGAATTCCTGCTTACATTCCTGCAGAGGAGCAGGATGGGAGGGGATAGTCTGCTAGTTGAGCCCTAATAAATAACCGGGCACCTCTATAAAAGAGCGAATTTCAGGATGACTGACCTGACCACCCAGGTAGCCCACATAGATAAATACTATCACACTCACAACCAGGATGGACATTACGATAATCTGGAGATAACGGGGCAATGTGGGTTTACGGCTGTAGAAGATCACGCCAAACAATGAGACTGCGCCAGCAACAAACATCAGGATTAAACCAACACGTGCCATCGATTCATGATCATGCATGACACCCTGCGGTACACGAGTCACATTTTCTAAAATACTTTTCGCACCATCTCCAGATTGATAGGCCACTGCAGTAAAAAGTGCTACAACGACCAGAAACCAGAGTGAGAGCTTTTGTAGAAAAACATTCTTGAAAATTAAGGCAATGAGAAACATGATACTGATAAAGATTGAACCAATAATCGGGAAATGATTCACCAGAAGGTGTATATGGGCCATGTTCATACAGTGAAACTCTTTCTAATACATTGCATTGTACGTTAAATGGAGACTATACTCTATTCAGCTTCCATACTAGAAGCTGATGATTAAGGACAGATGAAAATGGAGCCACTATCTCTGCCTGTTTATCAAAGTAATGCTGATATATATTACGTTCTTTCTATCTATCTTAGACTCCACAATTTAAATATAATCTCTCTAGCTCACAAGCGTGTTGGACCTGAGGTGGGTTTTCAAAATTGTATGGGCTGTTTGGAGCTTTTTGAATGTCGCTTCATCGCCGCCTGTGTCTGGATGATATAACTTGACGAGCTGGCGATACTGCCGCTTCAGATCCTCTTGCGTGGCGCTATGGTCCAGACCAAAGAAGCGCAATGCGTTATCTACATTGGCTTGCGAGACGCGGTATGGCTCATGAAAACTGTAATATTGCTGCTCCGCATGCAGTTTAGCTTCCCACAGCAATGTCTCCAGCGGAGCTGTAAATTCTAACCAGCTGGCAAATTGGAGCAATAGCTGCTTATGCAGACACCAGTAATTTCCTTTGACACTATATCTTTCATCGCTACGATAGCGTTCCGCATACTCGGGCAGGAGTCGGTATGTATTGATGGCTTTGCGCAAACTTGCAAAAGCTTCCTTGACAGCTTTTCGCACCTCGCGCTTATGTGAATTGATCCCGTGGTCCTCAATATGGACCATATAATAATCATTCCCCACATCATAAATATTTTTCACGTGTAATAGATACATTGGCTATGCTCAACCATGCACACCCGGACATGGCTTTTCCTCTCTTCATTCAGCAAATGCGGTGGGCATGGTCATTATATCACTCATATAGCCAAGTCCAGCACAAGGCAATTCAATAGACATCTATTATATACGCTTCATGCTCACTGAGCGGCATTGAGCGCACTCCTGATTGGTGTGTGCATTATTTTAAAAGGCCTGATGCTTGCCGCGTATATTGTTGATATTGCAGTTTTCCAAACAATGTTTGCATAATAGAGCATGATCGTCATTTATAAATTGAGCAGTAATTCTGGCGTTTTTTTCATTCACTGCTCTTCCATAGGTACAAACGCGGTAGACATGTTCATCACCGAAGGAGAAATGATGTGTTGAAACCATCCGGTCTGAAGAGAACCATCTCTTGTGTCACTTTCATCAGCATCACTCTTTGTACGCTCATCCTTATGTGTATGTTGCTCCTCTTTAGCACATACACGAAGGCGGCTGAAGCGCACATTTCCACCACGGGAGCCGACCCGCTGGCAACAACTACCGCTGCGGCGACTGGAACGGCGTCTGCCACGGTTACTGCGCATGCTATTATGCGCCATACACCCTACGGCTATATTCACATGACATATAACGCAAACACAAAGTCCCTGACCCTGGATCCAAGTTTGAGTGGCTTCAAACCAAACAGTACGCATGTCGTACAAATTGAACAGGGCACCTGCCCCGCCATGGGTTCATCCGGGGAAAGCTCCTTTGATGAGGACAACACTTCCACTCAGGACAATACTTCTGCCGAGGATAGCACCTCTGCTGAAGACAATACCGCTGCCACGGCAACTCCAGGTGCGACAGCTACTGGCACCGCCACGCAAGCATCGCCAACCGCTATGCCAGCAGTGAGTCTTTACTCAACCATGCTCACCTCAGATGCCACGGGACAGATCAAAAGTAGCGCGACCATAAATCATGTGAACACACCACCAACCCCTAACAATATGCATGTCAGTGTTTACAATGGTTCAGCTCTTAAAACGGCAGAACAAAAAGTCGCGATTGCTTGTGGCAATATCAAATCATATCAGCCTAAGACTTCCAGCGCCACAGCTACCGCCACCGGTACAGCTCCCGCCACTGGCACGGCTACTGGTACCACCGGTAACACGTTTACAGCTAACATGGGACCAACAAACAGTCCTAATGAGCATAGCACAGGCCTGGCTCGACTTAGTCTGACCAAGGGTACCCTGTCAGTACAATTCAAGGCAAAAGGATTGGCTCCAAATTCCACCCATGCTGTCCGCGTATATTCAGGAACCTGTCAGAATATTGGTAGTGTGGCCTATGATCTGGGTACCATCACCGCCGATTCAGAGGGTAAAGTCGACCTGAGTAAAACCTTTAAAAACGTCACATCAATTCCAGACAATAATCTGGCCGCCCAGGTACACTATGGCACACATCTCAATGATCAGGTTCAAAACAACCCGATCATGTGCGGCAATATACACCTGGACAAAAATCAGCCCTCCGCCACCGCCACGCCGTAATGATTTTGATCGTACACAATAAAGCTGCAGGTGTCGCGACGTGTTCGCGACACCTGCAGCTCTTGCCGCTGCAACCAGTGGGCGTCCGAGCAAGGAGGGCCCCGCTCGTCAACGTCCCTCTCAAATACCATCTAGCTGTTTGTCGAAAGGTGGTTGGTGAGCTTTTTGAGGCGACTCAGCAGTTCACGATATTCATCGAACTCTATTCCATATTGACAACTGATCTGCTCAGGTACTTTACTGGCCTGAGTCTGCAATGCACGACCGGATTCAGTAAGACCGATATCTACCACGCGCTCATCACTGGCTCTCCGCTGCCGTGAGATAAACCCTATCCCTTCCAGGCGCTTCAATAGCGGAGAGAGGGTTCCTGAATCTAAGTGGAGGATCTGGCCAATCTCTTTGACAGAACAGGTCTCATGTTCCCACAATACCATCATCACCAGATACTGTGGATAGGTCAGCCCTAATTCATCCAGCAACGGTCGATAAACATCCATCGCGGCTCGCGAAGCCGAGTACAGGGCAAAACACAGCATATCACTAATCGTCACATTGCTGCCTCTAGCTGCATCTTCTCTATCTATCATCTTACCTGCTCCCTCACGTCTACCAGTTAACTTGAATACAATTATATAGCACACAATCAAATGCAAGTCAAGGCATTATGTTGCTACACAGGTAAGCTAAAGAAGAAAGTTGAGCCCTCTCCCGGTTCACTCACGACCCCTATTGTGCCTCTTTGCCGTTTCATGATCTCCGCCGAAATATACAATCCAAGGCCAATACCTGGAATGGTTTCATTGCCACTGACCCGATAGAAGCGCTCAAAGACCTGTTGCTGTCTTTCCTTGGGTATGCCCACACCAAAATCCTGTACACTAAAGGTCACCTGGTCATCTTCAACGCTGCTTTTCACAATAATTGTGTCTGCACGGGGAGAGTATTTGATCGCATTGCTTAAAAGGTTAATCATCACCTGCTCTATCCGGTCTTTGTCGCCGTAAATTATCTTTTGGGTCGTTCCTTGTTTTTCTATAGTATGCTTATTTGTCGTGCGTTGGATTTCCTCAATCGCGTCATTGACAAGTTCATCAAAATGAAAAAAATCTTCATTGAACTGGAGTTGCCCACCTTCGATCTTCGTAACGTCCAGCAAATCGCCAATTAGCGAAGTCAATTTGTTTATTTGCGCATCCATTTTGCCCAGTAGGAGCGCTGACCTTTCATCGCCGGCTTTGGCAAAACGCTTTTGCAAGACCTGGGTAAACGCTTTGATACTAGTAACCGGTGTCTTTAATTCATGGCTGACAATCCCCATGAAATCATCTTTCTGGCTCTCCAGTTGCTTACGAGTCGTGATATCTCGTGTTGAGCCGGCAACCAGGATAACCTTCTTATCGTTATCAAAAACCGGCACAAAAATATACTCATAATACCCGTCGATTCCACCCGGACTGGTATATGATGTTTCGTCAATGACGACTTTGCCCGTTAATACAACCTGTTTAATCTGGGTGTGAAGTATGGTCGCAAGCTCTTCTGGATAAGGTAATTCATGAAAGGTTTTTCCCACAATCTTATCCAGCGTCAGCCCTAACAATTGCAGCAATGAACTATTAGCATAGGTGAATCTTCCAGCAGTATCAAAGGTATAGACAAAATCTTTCAAAGCTGTGAGGGTCACGTCGAAGGTTCGTGCCTGTTGTTCTACCTGGAGGGCTAGTTGCTCTACTTTGTGTCTGGCGAATACCTGATCTGTAACATCATAGCCATGCGCAACAATACCGATATGCTTGTTTTTGGTATCCTTCAATGGTTCATACACAAAATTCAAATACCGCTCTTCAACAATGCCATCCGGTATTCGTTGTAATCCAATTTTCATCTCGGTACCAATAAATGGCTTGCCAGTTGCCAGGACGCTATTCAGTAGCTCTATATAACCCTGATCACTGACCTCTGGAATGGCTTCCCTGACAGATTTCCCGATAATGTCTCGATGCCCGACAAGCTGATAGTACGCCGTGTTTACCATTTCAAAGACATGGTCTTTTCCACGCAGAATGGCCATAAAAGCGGGAGCACGCTCAAACACATCAACTAATTTGCGCTTCTCGGTCGCTAGCTCTTTTCTCAGCGCTTTCTGTTCTTCTTCATAGCGTCTTTTTTCGGTTAAATCACGTACGCCCCTGGTAAATCCCCGCACATTCCCTTCTTCATCAGTGAGCGGGAAAAGAAAATCTCTGGCCCAGAATTTTTCCCCATCTTTTCTCCGATACCAGCGTGCGCTTTTTTCGCGGCCATTTTGTGCCACGAGCAGTAAATCTTCCTCGAGCGTTTTTTCGCTTCCATCCTCCAGCCAGAAGAGCATCGCGACGCTTTTTCCAATACTATCATTCTCAGCATAACCAAACATATGCTCTGCATTAGCGTTCCAGGAATGTATCTTTCCCTCTGTGTCCAGCGTAAATATGGCATAATCTTCGAGGCTATCGATAATTTGATCAAATAAAGAGTCACTCATACTAAAACTTTCATGCTGATCCTTTGTCGCGGCGTAAAACAAACAGGAGTTATATTTCTCTGTATACATCGGTATTTCAACTTGTCATAAGCCATCCTGAACTACGTAAAAACGCCCCACTAAGACAGAATTTAGCGCTACCTATAGTGACTACTATAGTCAAGGAAAGATGATAAAGTCAAGGAAAACAGGACATCAAACAGGTTTCCTCGTGAAGCGGGTATATTTTCGCTGAGAAGCAAGTGAGAATCTGTAGCGGCCGCCTTCATGGCTAATACTTTTCACTTAAGGATTGAATGGCTGAAATGATAGCATGACGGTGAAGGAACACCTTCTCAAAGGATCAAGAGAGGTAAAACGTGTAGGTTCGACCCTTTGGGTCGATTCGGTTGCCTCTACGATACCCTCACCTCCGCAGGATCACGCAAGTGAAAAAGCGGTGAAGCAAGGCATGAAGAGGCTTGCTCATGGTCAAGCAAGGATATCATGCAGGCACGAATCGACCCAAAGGGTCGAACCTACCTGTTCGCTTTTCTTGATCCTTTGAAGTCACTGGGCCTCTGATCGGCTTAGATGCTTTCGTCAATCTCGTCCAGAAAAAGGCTTACGTGAAACGTATTAGCCATGAAGGCTGCGCACCTCTCTCCACGACCATGAAGCCAGTTCCCCAGAGCAGCCAAAAACGCTCTGGGGAACTGGCTTTTTTAAACCATGCCAGACCTATTCATGTATATGCTTATTGACGCGCTACAATTGCGCCAGGAGCAGTTCCAATGAGAGAGTCCCATTCCCCAAGCAGTTCTATATTTAATACCAGAGCAACTCCAGATTGAGCGAGCACCCGTTGGTGTGCTTCCACGATCAGATCGACAATATCCTGCGCACTTGCGCCGCCTAAATTCAGGATATAATTCGCATTCTGTTCCGAGATCTGCGCCTTGCCCTGTGTCTTTCCTGCCAGACCTGCCTTTTTGATCAGGTCGTGCGCGGTTGTACCGGGAGGGTTTTTAAAAATGGAGCCTAGATGGCGGTAGGAGGGCTCAATTTGCTTACGATATTCCACGTGCTGATCGCGCAATGCGGACAGTTCTGCGGGATCCTGTCGATGCACGCGTAACGCCACGGTCATAATCAGTTCGGCCGGCGTAATCAGACCATGGGAAGTCAATATGACCTGTCCGTCTTGATCAATCTGCGTTATCGGCTGCTCACGGAAACGGCTGTGACGGTAGCCGAGCGCTAAATCCTCGTGATAATAACGCCGCACCAACGGCTGCGCATATTCGCCTTCTTCAGCGACATTGCATCCGCGTGCATCCAGGACATCAATCCAGATCAGGGCCTGCCCCAGATCCTGGTTATGCGCCCCGGCATTGCTGACGACTCCGGCGCCAAGAGTTCCAGGAATGCCAATCCCGAACTCTAATCCACCCCAGCCAAGCGGCACCAGTCGCTGGATAAGTTCACTCCAACGGATACCGGCTTCAGCAGTCACTATCGCGGTCCCATCGGCCTGGGTTTCCATACTATAATCATGCAGATTCACGCGAGCCACAATTCCCCGCACCCCTGCGTCAGCATACAAAATATTTGTGCCTGCGCCAACCACCAGCAAGGGCCAGCGTTCTTGCGAGCATACGCTGATCAGGTCTGCCAGTTCTTTCTGGCTCTCAATAGTAATCCAGAGATCGGCTTCACCCCGACACCAAACGAACTGTGCTGCGCAAGCGATTCATGACAATGAACACGCTTTTGAAAATGGGGGGAAAGTATTTCGTAGGCATGGTCAGCATCGAATATCATAACAATGATTCCTTTCTATGCCGCAGGAAACCTGGGTATATTCAGTGTAATCCATTTTCTACTGCGAGTATAAAGGAGCAGTATCACAAAATGCACACAAAACATCCTCTACTATCACATATCAATCACGCCTGAGCTATCCAATCTTCTTTCCTGACCAACTACTGCTGTGATTGATATGTGACATAACTACATCTCGATGTAGTCGGATTGTGATCCAGGACGCCTATGCTCAGGACATGGATAAAAAGATGACTGCAATATATGGAGGTATAAATGTCTCACGTCGATCAGGGACGTCTTGAGTTGATGCACAAATATTGGAATGCAGCGAATTACTTGACCATCGGCCAGATTTATTTACAGGCTAATCCACTCCTGCGCGAGCCTTTACGCCCGGACCATATCAAGCCCCGTCTGCTGGGACACTGGGGGACCTCGCCGGGCCTGAGCCTGATTTATGTTCATTTAAATCGTCTGATCCAGGATCACGATGCGAATATTATCTATCTCGCCGGCCCTGGTCACGGCGGTCCTGCCCTGCTGGCGAATGTATATCTGGAGGGCACGTATTCAGAGATCTATCCAAAGATATCGCAGGACACCGAGGGGATGCAGCATCTGTTCCGTCAATTCTCGACGCCGGGTGGTGTACCCAGCCATGTCAGCGTCCCGACTCCAGGATCAATCCATGAAGGTGGTGAGTTAGGCTATGTTCTTTCTCATGCCTTTGGAGCCGCCTTTGATAATCCTGACCTGATTGTAGCGGCGGTGGTTGGGGATGGTGAGGCGGAGACGGCTCCACTTGAGGGTGCCTGGAAAAGTCTACAGTTTCTGAATCCACGCCGCGATGGTGCGGTACTCCCCATCTTACACTTGAATGGCTATAAGATTTCCGGACCAACGGTGCTCGGGCGCGCCAGTAACGAACATATCCATCAACTACTCTCAGGCCATGGCTATGATGTCCATTTTGTGGAGGGCGATGAGCCCATGCAGGTCCATCAGGACTTTGCGGCGACCCTGGATGTCTGCTACGCAAAAATCCGTTCCTACCAGGAAGATGCTCGTCAACATGGTTCCACACAACGACCAGCCTGGCCGGTAATTGTGCTGCGTACACCCAAGGGGTGGACAGGTCCTAAAGAGGTAGATGGAATGGCGATCGAGGGGACGTTCCGCGCTCACCAGGTCCCGGTCGCGGAAGTGCGCACCAATGCGGAGCATATGCATATCTTTGAGAACTGGCTGCGTAGCTATCATCCTGAAGAGTTGTTTGATGAGCAGGGCCACCTGGTACCGGAACTCGCGCAACTGGTCCCGGTGGGTGATCGGCGTATGGGTGCCAATCCCAATGCGAATGGTGGCAAACTGCTGGTCGATCTGGACCTGCCTGCATTTACTGATTATGGGATAGAGGTTACAAAACCGGCCACGGAATTGCACGAATCGACGCGTCAACTCGGCAAAATGTTGCGAGACATCTTTGTTCGCAATGCCGAACAGCAGAATTTCCGTTTCTTCTGTCCTGATGAAACCAATTCCAATCGCCTCGGCAATATCTTTGAGGTTGAAAATCGCTGTTCCGTCGAAGCGATCAGTCCATCTGATGATCATGTCTCTGCTGATGGTCGCGTCATGGAGGTATTGAGCGAACATCTATGTCAGGGCTGGCTTGAGGGCTATCTACTGACTGGCCGCCATGGCCTGTTTGCTACCTATGAAGCCTTCGCCATGGTCTCGGCCTCTATGACCATCCAGCATGCCAAATGGCTTGAGGAGAGCATCAAGCTTCCGTGGCGACAACCCGTTTCCTCACTGAATATCCTGTTGACCTCGACCTGCTGGCGCAATGATCACAATGGCTTTAGCCACCAGGGTCCTGGCTTGATTGATACTATGCTCACCAAAAAGGGCAGTGTTGCGCGTATCTATTTACCGCCAGATGCCAACTGCTTACTCTCGGTCGCTGACCACTGCTTGCGTAGTCACGACTATGTAAACCTGATCGTCATTGATAAACAGCCGCAACTCCAATGGTTGAACCAGCAGGATGCCATCGATCACTGCACCCGTGGCTTATCGACCTGGAACTGGGCCAGTAATGATGAACACGTTGAACCCGATGTGGTCATGGCCTGTGCAGGCGATATTCCGACGCTGGAAACCATTGCAGCGGCCTGGTGGTTGCGCCATCATATCCCTGAACTGAAGGTCCGGGTGGTAAATGTCGTCGACCTGATGACGCTCTATCCATCTTTCTTACACCCACATGGACTGGATGAGACGACATTTGTTGACCATTTCACAGCGGATAAGCCAGTGGTATTTGCCTTCCATGGCTATCCACGTGCGATCCACGAAATCGTCCATGGACGCACCAATCCTGCGCGTTTCCATGTACGTGGCTTCAACGAAGAAGGCACAACCACCACACCATTCGACATGGTCGTACTCAATGGCATGAGCCGCTATCAACTCTGTATTGAAGCCATGCGCCGTGCAACCCGCGTCCACGGCTTAACGCCTCCGCTCATTGCAGAGTGCAACGATATGCTCGCCAGACACAAAAGCTATATCCGCACCAATCTTGAAGACATGCCCGAGGTTAGCGATTGGCACTGGACAGAATAAGTACAATCCATCAAACATACGTCAAAGGCGAGAGACGCAATTTGCATTGCGCCTCTCGCCTCTCATATATGCAGGTTGGTTAGCAGTTGGGCGAATGATCCGAGGTGATGTAGATCGAAGAAAGCGCATCATTGGGCAAGTGACCGGCATAGCCATCAAAGTTTCCAGTCGTTTTCATTGTAAACGGTTGGCTTTGTCCCCAACCATTGGTATTGGTATAAAAGATTCCATCTAAACATCCAGTTCCATAACTGCTAGCCTGATCATTCCAATTCCAGAAAGGATTGACTGAGAAAGAGGTCATATTGACAAAACCAGTCCCGACAAAACAGATACTCCATCCTTGTAAATTGGCATCTGACCAGATAACCATCGCATCACGACTCCCACAATCAACTTTTGATGTGTGTGGCGAGACAGTATGGGAAGAGTTTGTTGCCGTGGTTGACAGACATTTTGTGGTTACGGGATTTTTACCATGCAAGTAGACAACGAGTTGTCGACAGGATGGTTGTGATGCAGTCACAGCAGTGTGTGCTTGCGCCATCGGTGTGCCGATAACAAGCGCTAACAAGAGCATGAGAAACGAAGCAGATACTTTTGAGAAAATGCGAGACATGGACGTTTCCTTTCCTGATAGAAACAAAAATCAACAAAAAGTGTGTGGATCGTGGAAACCACGTAGCATGTTTTTTATGCTATGGGAGTATACAAGAGAAATAAGAGATAATTATCCTGTAAATATACTGGTTATGTCTACCGGGTTTTTATATGCAAAAAAAGAGTAACCACCCGGTATAATTACCGGTAGGCATACAAACAGCCGTATCCGCCACATACTTTCTAACTTCAAATAGAGGCACGATCTAACTTCCGATAGAAAGCTTTAAGTTTATATTCCCCTATACTTTCTCAAGGATCGCAATATGACCATTCAGGTCAAAATATGCTCCCTGAGAAAGGATCAATCTCCATGCTCAATCTTGATAAAGATGCTGATTATCAGTTACCTGGATCTCCATTCCTCCAGGTCGAGCACCTTACACGTGTCATTACGGCGCGTGCTCAAAAGACCACGCTCCTTAATGACATCACCTTTACCGTGCCCACGCAAAGTCTCTTTACGATTAATGGTCCATCGGGTAGTGGCAAATCGACGCTGTTGAATATGCTGACTGGCATCGACCGGCCAACGGAGGGGAGCGTCATTTTTGCTGGTCAGGAGTTGAAGGCTCAAAGCGAAAATGCGCTGGCGCGCTGGCGTGGGCGTAATGTCGGCATCATCTTTCAGTTTTTTCAACTCATCCCTACCCTTACGGCCATTGAAAATGTGTTACTGGCCCTGGAATTAGGTGGAGGCGGTAACCTTCCGCGCCAGGCCTGGCGCGAGCGGGCTCAGATATGTCTGAGCATCGTAGATGCAGGCTCTTTCGCTCAGCGCTTACCTGCTGAACTCTCTGGTGGCCAGCAACAACGGGTCGCCATCGCCCGGGCCTTAGCCAATGATCCACCAGTGCTGATTACCGATGAACCAACCGGTAATCTTGATTCTCGCACAGCACACGCGATCTTTACTACATTGGCAAACCTTACCACCCAGGGAAAAACGGTCATCTATGTGACGCACGATCCACAACTTGCGTCACTCGCACAGGCGCGTATTGATCTACTGGATGGTCAGATTGTCAATACACATGGAACAAAGGCCACGATCACTTCCCGCCAGGAGGAGGTACATTCATGAGCGCAAGCACAAGAAAGATTCTGGCGGATATGTACAGAAGAAAAGCCCGCACATTGCTGCTGATTAGCGGTATTCTCGTAGGGGTGTTTGGCCTGATCAGCATTACTTTTACCAAAGACATCCTTTTTTCAGCTTTCGCCTATACCATTGAGAGCCAGGCGACCCAACCGGATATTACCATGGTTGTCGACAGATTAGATGCTGGCCTGCTACCTGCGCTGAAAGCTGTGCCCAATGTCAAAGCGGTTCAATTCGAGACGCGAGTCTCAACCCTCTGGAGCATCCATCAAGCACCAGGCTATACCGCGCTCAAAATTATCAGTTATCCCGATTTGCACACACCCGCGCTGGCTCCATTTGAACTAATCAGTGGTCGTTATCCTCAGGCAGGCGAGATTGTGCTGGAATATGGCGATACCGCCCTGGCACCTACGGCCATTGGCGACATGGTTCGTATCGATACAACCCATGGACAGGTGCAGTTACGCGTGGTAGGCATGGCCCGCACCGCTGGCGTCGATCCTGCTACCTCCGGTAAGGCCCAGGCATATATGAGTGCAGACGGCATACGTCAATTAGATGTACTGACCAATAGCAATCAACCCAATCGTCCCGCCCGCCAATATATGCTTCATTATAAAGTGGAGCATATCAGCCAGGTTGATATGACGGCTAGAGATCTCCAGACGATCCTACACAGCCAACATATAAGTGTGCTGGTGACGGCCTTCCCGGGTCCTGCTATTGTGCCGTTGTCACAAATTAATGGCATTTTTACGCTGCTCATCGCACTGGTCATCCTGGCGGTACTTGTCAGTGCCATCCTCATTTTCAATACAGTCACCACCTTGATTACCGAACAAACAGCGATCATTGCTACCATGAAAACACTGGGTGGCACCCAATGGCAGATTATGCGCAGTTACCTGCTTTTTATCATTATCTGTAGCTCGCTAGCCACCATCCCTGGACTGATATTGGGGATTACCGGTGGCTATGCTCTGGCCTCCATACTGGCACCTGCGATTCCGTTGGCGTTAGGGCCATTTATCCTGCCCATCAATCTCATTCTGCTGGGTCTGCTTGTCGGCTTTGGCGTGCCCATCCTGGCAGCAATACTTCCATTGTGGAATGGTACCCGCATCACTATCCGTGAGGCGCTTTCTACATATGGGGTTAGTACAGAACGAGACAATACATTACTAACGCGTTTTGACTGGCGGCTCACCTGGATTTCGCAAACCGTGTGGATGGGATTACGCAGCCTCTTCCGCAAACGCTGGCGTGCTATGCTCACTATTTTTATGCTCAGCATCGCCGGAACCAGCTTTTTAATGGTGCAAATCTTGACCACTTCGATTAACTATACAGTAGGCTCGGTCTTTACGAACTTTCATGCCGATATTGAAGTAGATCTAGGGCCCCAGATGACGTTCAGCAGCCTCAAACACGATCTGGCCAGGGTCCAGCATATTCGCGTCCTTGAGCGCTATGGACAGGGAGGCGTTACCACCCGCTGGGGACATCTGGCACTCTGGGGAATTGAGCCACAGACCAGAATCTACCACTATCAACTCGTCAGCGGACGCTGGTTACGGCCTGAGGATCGCGAGGTTGTGCTCATTAGCCGGCATTTTTCAGCGCTCACCGGCCTGGCTGTCGGCGATAATCTCAGCGTGACTAATCCCAGCAATCAAGCCATAAACTGGCGCATTATTGGTATCATCAACGAGAACGTCAATGGTCTGGGGCAAATGGGAGCCGCAGTGGTTCCTGTCAATACACTCTATCAATTTCAGGGTGCCCCCGCACAATCCGTCAATGATGCAGCCTTTCGTGTCCTGCTCCAGGCAACCGATCATTCAGCTACCACAATCCAGGCGCTCACGCAGCAGCTAGGGAATCTAGCTATGGATGCGACCACGCGTGGCTCAGTAGAGCGTGGCGGCGGAATAGTCAACGTTTATCTGGTGCAGGATGAAATTATGCGTCATCAGCGTAGCTGGTTTATCTCCTACATTTTGCTCTATGGAGTCGCGACCATTGTTGGCGGTGCAGCCATGATCGGTCTGGCCAATGAATTAACCGCCGCAGTACTAGAACGGCGGCGAGAAATAGGTATGTTACGGACCCTGGGGGCTAGCTCATGGCGCGTAGCTCAGGTTTTCTGGGTACAGGGCCTCTCACTTGGACTCATCGCCTGGCTGCCTGCAACGCTGCTGGGACTGCCCCTGGCCTACGCCTTTTTACGCCTGTTTAGCCAGTTTGTGATGCCAGTAGACTTTATCGTCGATCCTCTGGCTTTTCTACTACTACTGCTGTCTCTACTAACTATCGCCACCCTGGCCAGTATTATCCCGCTAAAAAATGCCGCGCGCTTACACATCGCTGAATTGCTGCGCTATGAATAACACGCTCACAAATCTCAATAGCGGTAATGAGTTCCTGATGCATAGAGCGTAAATAGTGTCATATACTGCCAGTATCATATGTGCACCAATCGCTATAATAGGATATTAGCGTCGTAAAATAATACAACTATAGTTATATGAGGATCTTACGCTATGCGCAGATGGCATTGGCATTTTGGTGGTCTCTTCTGGCGGCTCAGCATGTCGTATCTGCTGGTCACATTTATTGCCGCCCTGACGATTGAATGCACGATCACGTTGGCTCCCGTGCTGCAAGATATCCAGAATTCAAACACAATCCGACCAGAACGGCTATTCCCGATCTTATGGAGTTACTGGCAGCCGAACGGCTTTTACTTTATTTTCTTAGCCAGCTCTCTAGGGACGGGCGCTGGCATGCTTATCGCCCGGCATCTTACAGGCCGCCTGCGCCGGATTGCTCAGGCCACAAAAGCATGGAGTCGAGGAGAATTTCAAGACACTATTCATGATCATATTCACGATGAACTGGGACAATTAAGTGCCGACCTGAATCATATGGCAGAACAACTACAACTCTTGTTGTTAGCCCGACGCAAACTGGCGATCCTGGAGGAACGGGCACGCTTAAAACAAGATTTACATGATGCGGTCAAGCAACATCTGTTTGCCGTCCAGATGCAGTTATCGGCCGTCCGTGTCCTTTTTCAGCAAGACGCCGACGCCTCATATCGCCATCTTGTCGAAGCCGAAAAGCTTGCCCTGCTAGCGCAACAAGAACTGGCCACGCTCATAGAAGAGCTTCGCCCACCAGCCTTGATGGATAAAACACTCGGGCCGGCGCTTGAAGAACTCTGCCACGATTGGTCACAGCGTACGGCTATCGCGCTATCTGTGCATATAGAACCAGTCATTTCTCTTCCCGCCGGCATTGAACAGACCATCTTTCGCGTCACCCAGGAGGCTCTGTCAAATATCGCCCGCCATAGTCACGCCCATAATGTATACTTGAAACTATTGCTAGATGAGTCACATACAATCACTTTCAGTATCACCGATGATGGACATGGTTTTAATCCTTCAATTACTCGTAAGCAAAAACACAGTCTAGGACTACACAACATGCGTGAGCGCATTGCAGCTATTGATGGCTTATTTACACTTGAGAGCTCAACAAAGGGAACATCCATCCAGGCACGTATTCCAGTGCCAGTAGAAGTGGAGAAGAAATGACAGCACTGATTCGGGTCTGCATTGTTGATGACCATATAGTAGTCCGCCAGGGGATCCAGGCTTTTTTAGCTACCCGGACAGACATTCAAGTCGTTGGCGAGGCGGGTTCAGGTGCAGAAGCGCTGCAATTGGTCACGACACTGAAGCCAGATGTGCTCCTGCTGGATCTGGCTATGCCGGGCTTAGATGGTGTTGAAACCACGCAACGTGTGAAAAAGATCCATCCTCAAACATACATTGTCGTTCTGACCTCTTATGCTCAGGATGAATATATTTTTCCCGCCATCAGGGCGGGAGCGCTGTCATATTTGCTCAAAGAATCCGCAGGGGAGGAGATTGTCAACGCCATTTATAAAGCCGCACGCGGGGAAGCTATTCTCCATCCGCGTGTCGCTTCCCGTGTAATCCAGGAGTTACAGGGGAAACGGCGGGATGCACTTAATCCTTTTCGCGAACTCAGTGAGCGCGAGTTGGAAGTGCTACGCCTGATTGCCAATGGATACAGTAATGCTATGATCGCCAATCACCTGGTTATCAGCGAAGGCACTGTAAAAAGCCACGTCAACAATATTCTAAGTAAGCTTCACCTGACCGACCGTACACAGGCCGCTGTCCTGGCCTGGCGTGAGGGTATCGTCAGGAAATAAAGGAAACGGTTAAACATGGAAGATCAAACCAGCGCTAATACTAACAATGCCTCACAGATTCAACAAAAGATCGCGTCCCTACTCCGGGACATACATGAACAGCCACTGGACACACTTTCTATCGAACAATATCGTGCCGCTTTTGAGACCATTCCGACACTGTATACCATGCAGTCTGAGGTAACTATTAAAACCTTTTCCATTCAGGATCTAGCGGCCGAATGGATTATTCCTGTAGCAGCCAGAACACAACAGGCCATCCTCTATTTCCATAGTGGCACCTATATTAATGGCTCACTGCACACTGATCGCGTACTTGTCTCAGCGCTGGCCGCCATGACCCGCACCAGAATACTACAAATAGACTATCGACTGGCACCGGAACATCCTTTTCCAGCCCCCATTGAGGATGGGCTTACGGCCTATCAATGGCTACAGGAACAGGGCTACGCCAATAAAAACCTGGCCATCATGGGATCAGCAGCCGGCGGCGGTATCGCACTGGCAGTATTACTGCTGGCTCGTGATCAAAAAATCCCATTACCAACCATGGCCGCATGTATTTCACCCTGGCTTGACCTCACCACCACCGGTTTACGCCGCAAAAGCCAGCTCACCACTGATACAGTCCTCTCCCTGGATCTACTCGAGTACGCCGCCAGCCAGTATGTCAATCAGGCAGAAGCAGCCCAGCCACTAGCCTCACCCATGTATGCTGACCTGCATGGCCTACCCGCACTCTTTCTGCAAGTTGGACAACTTGAACTCCTCCATGACGATGCCTACAAGTTCAAAGAGCTCGCCACGACTGCGGGTGTCAGAGCCAGATGCGTCACCATGGCAGGTATGTTCCATGGCTGGCACGCCTTCGCAGATCAATTGCCAGCCGCCCAGGGTCATCTGGCCCTGGACCAGATCGCCGCTTACTTCGAGAAATACATCGCCCTCGCAAACGGCACCTGGCCCGATACCACCGCCACGTACCGGCAGCCTTGACGGCTGCAACCTGTTCCCGTACGACCAAAATTTAGCGCACCAGCAACCCTCGCGTATAGCCACGCTCCTCGACATCCTGCTCACTGGCTATTCACATTTCCAGGAGCCGCAAGTATATGGAGATATTTTTTGAACCAGTTGCTGGCTAATCGTGCAACTTCCTCTAAAGCACCTGGTTCTTCAAACAAATGGGTCGCGCCTGGAACAATTGCCAGCTCTTTCTCACCAGGAAGACTGGCAAAGGCCGCACGGTTCAGTTGCAGGACGATATCATCATTGCCACCAACAATCAGCAAGGTCGGAGACTGAATATGCATCAGCGCACCTCCAGCCAGATCGGGACGTCCACCACGCGAAACGATAGCTTTGATGGATGCTTCCGGCAACGCTGCGGCTGCCCGCAAAGCAGCGGCAGCGCCTGTACTCGCTCCAAAGTAACCGAGTATCAGATTTCTGGTGTCTGGCTGCTTCTGTAGCCAGTAGGTCACTTGCAGCAAACGATTAGCCAGTAGCTCGATATCAAAACGCGTTTCATAGCGCGCGTCTTCTTCTTCAGTGAGTAGGTCCATCAGGAGTGTGCCAATGCCGATTTTGTTTAACTGCTGAGCAACAAAAGTGTTTCTGGGACTCAGACGACTACTTCCACTCCCATGAGCAAAAGTCACCACACCCTCGGCATGTTCGGGAATCACAAGCGCACCTTCAAGCGCAATGCTATCCGCTGGTATCTGTACAATTTTCTCAAGTTGAAGCTTGCCCATCATTCCCTCCTCCATGATTGCTGAATATGCTCTATCAATGCCACACTATATGGATAGCTGTATGATCCCAAAAACTATAGGGCGGAGAAAATCCCAAAAGCTCGCTGAAAAATAGCAAAGTATGCTCAGCCTTTTTTGTGTTGCGCTAACCACGCATCTTGCTCATGGCAGGCTTTTTCAAGCAAGTCGTGTACCTCTTCGTCACTGGTTTGCGGGAAATATTCATACCAGTTACCCACCGCATAGAGGGTCTCCAGTTGCAGAGGACAGACGACCTCATATCCCTGCGCTGCGAACTCATCACAGGTAATCTTTACCGCGACAGGAACGGCGATGATCAGGTGGGCAGGTTGCTGCTGTTTCAGGACGGCGATAGCGGCACGTATCGTTGCTCCGGTCGCGATACCATCATCTACCAGCACCACGGTGCGTCCACGTACATCATACGCTGGACGATTGCCACGGTAGAGGCGCTCTCGTCGCTCTAATTCACGTTGCTCGCGAGCAGCTACCTCATCAATCACTTCATTGGAGATGCCACGCATACGCAGTACATCTTCATTCAGAACCCGTATACCGCCTGGGGCAAGCGCTCCCAGCGCCAGTTCTTCTTGTCCGGGGACGCCAAGCTTACGCACGATCATCACATCCAGGGGAGCATGCAGTTGATGGGAGATCTCAAAGCCAACCGTTACACCACCACGCGGTAATGCCAGCACCAGCACATCTGGACGATTGCTATACGCGGCCAGGCGGGCGGCCAGTTGTTCGCCTGCATCTGTTCGATCACGAAATTGCGTTGCCATCACGGTTCCTCCCTACTACTGTGGTCGCGGCCCTTTTTATCGCGACCACAGTAGTATTGCCCGATCCATTTTGCCAGCACGGCAATCAAGATCAGACGGGCGCTGCCACCTGCACCACCTGGCGCAGTTCATTGATCTGTTGATCATAATCGATTGGGTAGACAGAGTGAACATCGAAGTCCATCAGATCCATATACGGCTGTAAGAAGGCTGTTAACTTATGTGGATCATCTGTCTCCACCAGGAGGAAGCCTGCCCGCCCCGGCTAGATTGAACCAGCCTTTAATACGCTCCGGGTGGTTAGCACCTGCATCGTGTTGCTGGACTACACGCCTGGCCACCTGGTCACGGGTTGTATGTGCATGCCACTTGAATTTACAATACCACAACATGGGAACTCCTCCTTTTTTCTCTACGCAATTAGCGTTTCGACAAACAGTACAGGAAGCTTCGTTCTGTCACGCACACGGCACGAATGATAGCACCATAATGTTACAGTGCCCCGTACCGGCAGCGCTGGTCGCTGCGACCTGTCCGCGTCGAGCAATCAGCGCCCGAGGGAGGGCATCGGTACTTCGGCTTCTTTGGCTCCGCTCGGCAGAGAGGGCCAGCGTACAGATTTCTTCTAAAGAGAAGGCTTTACCTTCCTCCCACCACATGTCCCAGGTTACTCTGTCAACTTTTGCCTGTAAGCTGCCAAGATTGGTGTCATAGAGTGGGCGGTATGCTGTTGGCACGCTGGCCTTCAGGCTCGCGTAAAGCATTTCGGCTGCGCTACAGATGTGGGCCGTGTAAAATGGCCCGTACATTCGACCCAGGGCACAACCCAGCACAAGTAAATCAGCGGCCAGCATATAGTGGTTGCCCGTTTGTCTGGCCAGGAGCATTCCTTCACGTAAATAGTTGCTGCTCAGCACCAGTTCGCCCTGCACAAAGGTGAGGATCCCCAGGTAAACCAATGTCACAGTCTGCAAGCCTGGCTCATCGTATTCATAGAGAAGTTCCCTTGCTTCGCTCAGCCAGGCACGCGCCTTCTGCATCTGGCCGCGCAGAGTCGCCAGCGCTCCAAGTCTGCTCAGGGTAAAGGCGTAGTTACGCCAGTCCTGCTGTGCGTGGAGAAGTTGCAGACATTGCTCCAGGTAGGTGCTGGATAGTACGTAATCTCCCTGGATATGCCAGGTATCACCAATGTGGAATAACGCCCAGGTTCTACCAACCTGGTTACCTTCGGCGGCATAGAGCGTCAGGGCTTCCTGTGCCAGTTCGCGGGAACGCTCACAGCCGATCTCCCACAGCGCCAGCCGGGCGGCTCCCATCAAGAGATTGGCACGGGCGGATAAAGGTGTATCTGCTTGTAGCTTGAATACAGCGTCAATCCAGCGAAAAGCTTCATGGAACTGCATCCGGGCTTCCCAAAATCGTCCCAGGGCACAGCTGATCCGTAAAGCGGTATCGTTCTCACCATGATCAGTCGCCCAGGCAAGCGCGGCACGCAGATTTCCTTGTTCGCGCACAAATAACGCGACGGCAGCCGCTGAATCATCACCAGATAAGCTGGCTTCGGTTTTTTCGACCAGCGAGAGATAATAGCTGGCATGCTGTCTCTGTACATCCGCTTGCTCGCCAGCTCTTGCCAGTTGCTCCAGCGCGTATTCACGAATCGTTTCTAGCAGATGAAAGCGCGACTCCAGATTATCTTTCGGGGCCATCTCGTCTGACCGCATGCGTTTCACCAGACTCTGACCGATGAGAAACTCCATTTGCTCGATCACGCTGGCAATGGGGCTTCCCTCAACGTCAGGCATGACAATAGCCTGGCAGCCTCAAGGGTCCAGCCACCAACAAATACGCCATAACGACGAAAAAGAGCCTGATACTGTGGACTTAGCAGTTCATAGCTCCAGTTCAGTGTTGCCTGTAATGTCTGGTGGCTCTGTAATGTGTTATGTGCACTGGTACTCAGGAAATTCTGACCCATTCCGCTGGTCAGCCACTGTAAAATTTTGGTCAGGGGTAACACCTTGGAACGCGCCGCCGCCAGTTCAATCGCCAGCGGAAGCCCATCCAGACGCGTACAAATACGCGAGATGGTTACGGCATTTTCCCTGGTCATGTGAAAGGCTGGATTGACAGCCTCCGCCCGCTCAATAAAGAGGCGAATAGCAGCAAACTGTTCAAAGGTGTCTTGATGAGCTTCATGGTCAGAAGCACAAATAGTTAATGGTGGCACATCAAATTCATATTCACCATACAGGTGCAGTAGCGTTCGACTTGTCACCATGATCTTGATTTCCCGGGCACTCTGCAGCAGATCACTGATAAAAGAGCCGATCTCTGGAATCTGCTCCACATTATCAAATATAAACAAGAGCTTTTTGTTGTGCAGGAAAGTTTTAAGCACATCTTCGTGTGAAAAAATGCTTTGCTTGTCTGGATCACTGTCTTTGATTGGGTCCATGAGGCGCAATGTTTGCACAATCGTTGAGGGTATAGGGCGGCCTCACGCAGTGATGTCAGAGGAATAAAAAAGACACCATCAGCAAATTCATGCTGGATCGTATGAGCAACCTCCAATGCCAGACGCGTCTTGCCAACTCCACCCATGCCAAATAATGTCACGAGGCGCACCGACATGTGTCGTAGTCGATCCAATAACAACTGTACATGATATTCACGGCCGATAAGTGCGTTTGCTGGACTGGGTAAAAAGGGCATAGAGCGGTGAGCTATTGGCCGGGGGAAACTATTCTGGGTGACTGCGTATGAGGTGAGGCTATCTCAAGCTTATCCAGTGGTGGAGACTTCCAATCAAGTTCAGAGAAACTTTCTGCTTTTAAGCCCATCAACTTGAGCAGTTTGCCAGCCTCAGCACGAGTAGTAATGCCATCCCAATCAGCCAGTACCTTAATAATTTGCTTTACCTCGGCATGCGTGAGCAAAGACCGCTTTGCCCCATGGAGCTTGCGGCTCAGTACCTGGGCATCAATACCCAACGCATCTGCCAATTCCTTTTGCAAATGCCCCGTCTTACGGCGAGCAATCGTGATCTCCTCACGAAAACGCGTGAGCGCATCTAGAGAAGGCTTATAATCTCTATTTGTCGTAGACGTCATTTTATTCTTTACAGCTTAATAATAGGATGCTTGTTATCATCCACTACATAACATAACACCCTGATTATAGCACATAAATTCAATGCGCTTACGATAAATAGGTACTTTATAGATGTATTACAACAACATTTATAGAATGAATAGGCTTTTCCTCTCTCTAGCTCTACTTCCTCATACAAAACAAAGATTATCCAAATGTTGTCCAAATGTTGTCCGGACACTTAACAAATAGAATTTTTATAACTTTTGTCTGCTTTTGCCCCTAAATCGACTAACATCGTGATGGGATCAGGATAGGCTGGTACGTTTTGGGTCTTAAATCCATGGCGCTCATACAGAAATCTGGCAGGATTTTTAGCTGTCACACCCAGGCTAAGGGCAGTATAGCCTTGTTGATAGGCTGCCTGTTTCAGCGAACGGAGCAATGATCCACCTATTCCCCGATGACGAGCATAAGTATCAACAGCAATACCTAAATTTGGAATATTACTGCTACAAAAACCGGGCACAAAGTCACTTGCCTCAGGGAAAAGACGACACCAGATAGCCCCTAAGCGTTTCTTTGTGATGGTATCAATCGCAATAAAGGCCATATCTCCTGGACGTCCCCATTCATTACGCCAGGGAGCTATTTGTGGTAAACGCTGTATCACTCTCTCTTCTCCCATCGGAAGAGGGTAAAGACGCGTTGGAAAAACGGATACATAACACATGTATGTCAGATAGCGTTGATCTTCTTCAGAGTGGGTAGCAGGCCACACAAGCCATGAAGCTGTTTGTATAGTATGTATGCGATTCAGGTTCGTCCACTTTGCTGAAGCAATATGCATAAAATTATCCCTTTCTTCAGAGAACCACATGCTATCCCACCAATACACGCCACACTATTTTCCTGCTATATTTACGTATATCGCGTATATACTTCCAGGTTAGTTCTCTTCCATCACTTCAATCGTGCGGGTACCCCTGCCTTCAGGCATGGGGAGGAAGCACGCCTCCTGTTTGCTGTTCCTTGTGTGTCGTCCCTTGCGGGAGACCGTTTTTGGTGGGAACGGTCAAACCCCACTGGTTTCCCAGGTAAGGTGTGCCTCGACGATGATACCGGCCTGCACATCTTCTCAGCACTGCCTCGAACCCCGTCTGACTGGTTAACTGAGAAGTTCTAGAGCAACGCGCTGGCAAGCACGCGTTGGTAGGTTCTTTGACACGTCCGGTATCGTAGCCCGATGGGTGCAAGCACCCCTGGCTGGGTCTGGTCAGGTCCGGACCTGGAGAAGACGGGCAGCAATCACCCCTTCTCCAAGCCCCCGCCGCAGAGGCGTGGGGTACCTGACTCACCACAACCTTTTATATGCGTAAGTATACGGTAAAAGAGTGCTACTAGAGAAGTACAAAGTTGATCCAAAGTTGATCCAAAATTGACAAACATCCAACAAACATTACAACATATCTGCTGCAATAAATCGAAAATGTTAAATTTATCCTCCCTGTTGTATTTCCTCATCCTATAAAACAATCTCGCGTTACAGAATCATTGGGCCCTGGCTTTTACACAAAGAGGGTCAGAAATCATTGTGATCCTGGTGAGAGTCTCATACTCATGATGAAGAGCGTTTTGTGAGATATGTATGCTATCTTTAACGCAAACATTGGCGAGCAAGCCAGGAGGGTGTGCCAGACAGAAGATGAAGAGCCAGCAGAATCAAACATTGTTGATGCGAGGATTAAGCACACATGAGGTTGAGGAACGGCGTGCTCAGGGACTCGGTTGTGTGCCACCGCCCCCTACAGGACGCTCATATATACGCATTATCCGTGAAAATGTGTTTAATACGGTCAATACTATTCTTTTCTCTATCGCACTGGCTCTTGTTCTCCTGGGCCAATATCTCGATGCGTTGATCTCGGTTGGGGTGGTTTCGTTTAATCTGGTGATCAGCTTGTTTCAAGAGATACGCGCTAAGCGCACGCTGGATCATATTGCCTTGCTGACCCGCCCCCATGCTGTGGTGCTACGCGATGGCCGCGAGCAGCAGATTCATCCAGAGTCGGTGGTGGTGGATGATATTATGGTGGTACATCCTGGAGATCAAATCGTGGTCGATGGACCGATCGTGGGTGAGGGATGCGTGGAGGTCGATGAGTCTTTGCTGACCGGCGAAACGGATCCGATCAGCAAAGGCAAAGGCGATCGCCTCTATGCTGGAACCTTCTGTGTCACGGGACGTACATTGTATCGCGCTGACAAAATTGGTATCCAGAGTGTCGCCGGGAATCTTACGGCGGGCGCGCGTGCTTATCGTGATATGGCCACGCCGCTCCAGCGTGAAATTGCTTTGATTATCCGTGTCCTGCTCCTGATCGCTCTTTTCCTGGAAACGCTGCTGATTGCCGCCTCTGTGGTGAGTACGATTCCCCTCGTGGAAACAGTGCGCATGGCAATGGTGATCATCGGTATTGTGCCAAATGGTCTGTTTCTTTCCATCAGTGTGGCCTATGCATTGGGGGCCGTCCGCCTCGCTGGCAAAGGGGCACTGGTCCAAAAATTTAATGCCATCGAGTCACTGAGCCATGTGGATATCCTGTGCACAGATAAAACCGGAACGCTGACGACCAATGAGCTTGAACTGACCGCATTACACCCATATGCTATTGATGAAGACATGCTCCGTGAGCTTCTTGGCACCTATAGCATGCATGTATCAAGTCAGAATGCAACCAGTAATGCGATCAGAGTCGCGTGTCAGGAGCAGGCACGACCGGGATTGCCTGTACGCCAGGAGATTGCTTTTTCTTCCGCACGCAAGTGGAGCGCGCTCGTGTTTGGGGATACTGTCATGCAAGGTGTCTATGTGCTGGGCGCGCCAGAAATGCTTCAGCCATTTTTGATTCCGGATGCCGCTCTGGGGACCTTCATGGAGACGGAGCGAGAAAAAGGACTACGTGTGCTGCTCTTTGCGCGCTATCCTGAACCTGTCTTCCTACAAACGCAGGATGCTGGTGGCACGTTACCTGCGGGCTTGATCCCTCTGGGTGCGCTCAGTTTGCGCGATACCATTCGTCCTGAGGCCCGCGAAACCCTGGCACAATTTATGGCCCTGGGTGTCCAGCTAAAAATTATCTCTGGCGACCATCCTCAAACCGTTACTGCCCTGGCGCTCCAATTAGGACTCCATGACAAGATCAAGGTGATGACAGGAACAGAACTGGAGCAGTTAGATGATGCGCAACTGGCGCAGAGAGCCGAGGAAACCACTATTTTTGGCCGTATCACCCCACACCAGAAGGAACGTTTGATCAAGACTTTCCGCCAGAACAATCACTATATCGCTATGATCGGTGATGGCGTTAATGATGTGCTCTCACTCAAACAGGCCAATCTCGGCATCGCCATGCAGAGCGGTAGTCAGGCCACGCGCGGCGTTGCTGACCTGGTACTCCTCAATGATACGTTTGCCTCCCTTCCTTCAGCCGTGCATGAAGGACAACGTATCCGTAACGGTATGCAGGATATCTTGAAACTCTTTTTAGCGCGCGTCTCCTCTGTGACACTACTGCTGGTCGCTATCACCTTTATCGGTGGCTTTCCCTTCCAACCCCGCCAGACGTCATTGCTCACCTTCTTTACCGTAGGCATCCCTACTCTCGCTCTGGCCTACTGGGCACGTCCAGGACACACCGCGGGACAGAGTTTGATTCGCTCCCTGGTGCGTTTCGTCATGCCTGTATCCCTGATAACCTGTCTGATCGCTCTTGGGGTCTATCTTGCTGTTCTGATTCCTGCCACTCTTACCTTCCCGGTACCTACCAACCCCTATCGTGAGGGCGCGATCCCCTTAGCACAGACAGCCCTCACGGTATTTTTGGTCCTGTGTGGATTGCTACTGGTACTTTTTGTTGAGCCCCCAACCGCGCCAGGCCAGGTCAACCAGGAACGTATAACAACTGGCTTCCTTCATTACTGATGCTGGGCTTGCTCCTTTGCTTTAGCAGCATACTCGCCATAGCACCATTGCGTACGCTGTTCAACTTACAGGCATTAGATCCTGGCACATACCTGCTGATCGGCGGTGCCACACTGGTCTGGGCCATCCTCATGTACAGCATCTTGCATTTCCATCTCTTCGAACGTTTCTTCCGCCTGTAGCATTATCACTATTAGAGTGTGTCTGAAAATCACTTCCATGAGGTACTTCGTCGACAGACTTTCGCGCCTACGGCGCTCAAAAATTATTATGCTGTGGTGGAAATGCGTGCGCGACGCGCACGCATTTCCACCACAGCATAATGACCAAACAAAACAGGTACACAAAAAAATATGTGGACTGCTAATTGCCTCTATTTGAATAGGCCGATGGCAAACCCTTATTAATTTCTACGATCACAGGATCAAGTGCGGTTCCGGTAGCAGAAAGCGGATTTTGCTCGCCTGTGACACGGGCCCGATGGATGTAACTGGCAACATATTGGGCCACTTGCTGGGTCTGCAACAAAATATCTGTATCGTTCTGCGTCCGGTGCATCCGATTTAACAGGTTGTTCAGAGGAACAGCCACACTCCATAATACGTGTCCTTGTTCAAGCGAGACACGGGCACGCATATCACCATTCGCGACGCGCGCATGCACTTCTGCTATTTGATGAAATCCTTCTTCGAGTTGCCGCTGCTCTTCTGCACGCTGACGTTGCGAAGCGGCTAACTCAAGTTGAAGCGCTACAACTTCTTCAGCTCTATCTGCTCGACGGATCGCTTTTGTCAGGATCGTCATGACCACAAACATGATCGTCGCAATCACAATTTGTACGAGAATGGGTACAGCCAGGTTACGGTGTACAGTCCGTCGTTGAGCATGGCTTGAAAGGCTGCGGTCCGAGGTACGAAAGGATTAAACGCGATAAACGAAATGTCTAGACAGCAAATAATTCCGACAATAATAGATGCAATCGCGGCATCAAGGCACTGGCAATAATGGTTGCCAGCACGAACGCTCCAAAGAGGGGAAGCAGCGAGGGATCTAAGGGATTACTAAGAAGGACGCCGGTCACCATAAAAATATCGTAGAAAACAATACAACTGGCCGATAAAATATTGAGTCCCATCCGTCCAAAAATAAAAGCGCCGCAGAGAATAAGTACGACGATCATCGCAATGGGAGGCGAAGAAGGACTCTTCGGTGAGTCAAAAATCATGATAAAGGCGGTTGGAAGAAAAAGCAGACTAATCAGCAGTAGAAAACCACTGGTCAGGCGGGCGTAACGTGCTTTTTCTCGTTGGCTGGGTGTTTCCGTAGGGAGATTGGGAAGTGAAAGACGAAACCACCAGGATAAGGCTGCGTTCATAGTTAGCTCCTTTTTCTCATTCAATGGCATCAATACAGAAAAGATAAAAAAGAATCTCGTCGATGAGTTGGCCTGGAAGGTGGATAGTTGCTTTAAGCTCGTCACTCGTTCGTTGCCCGTTAATCATTGTTAAAACCATACGCAATTGCATGCGCTGCTTCACCGATAAATCGGCTAATTCCCGGTCAGAGATGTCGCGTTTCTTGCTTAACAATATAACGATAGCTTCAGAAGAATGTGACCGCATCGCCCGAGGATTCAGGGCAAGTGGTTCAGTAGTTCTTTGTTGTAGTTGAGGCGGTATCTCAGATGGTAAGACCACTTCCCATTCATTTGATTGCCACAGGGCTTCATATTCCTGATCATGACTTATCGTATTACCCCTCATATCCATCACGAGCGAACGAATAACTGCGCCTTTTTCAATCATCACATAACCAGTTATATTCCTTGTCTTAAACGTGGTTTTCAGGACACAGGGGATTCTTGATATTGGAAATAGGTAAGTAATGTTGAGAGATCAAGGAAATAAATCCTTCCCATAATAACCCCCTTGGCCAACAACAAAAATTTTGTACACAATAAGATGAACTACCTATACGTAATGCACTATGCATATTCTCACTTTTACACCTCACATCTGTGACACTTGCGTTTCCTGGATGTAGTAAGATTAACCTGGCACTTACTCCATACTTAAGAGATGATCCACAAAAAATGCATATGACATTAACTAAAAGTACTCCTTCATATTATTACACATAATTTTACTTATGCATAAAGAAACTCAAGGTATTAATCTTGTATTCGAAGAAATATTTATCCTATTTTAACATAAAAGACCATAGAATAAGATAGTTTATCAGAATATGCTACAGGATACCCCTGTTCGGTAACGGAAGATTTCATGGCTGCGAACGTCACCCCACGAGCGTAACCAGTTTGCTCCCAACTATCACCTCTCTCCATGTCCATCTGCCTGACCCTTCACAGCATCTACACGCCTGCTCACCCAACATGACCTCTACATTCATGCTTTTTTATGCAATAAATGCAAAAATAGTACGATAGGATAATACAAAGCATATATTTTTGGATTAGGAAGATGATATGGGACGTGTTAGATCTGTAGAATATTTGATTGTGGCCAGTATCTCGTTATTTGTGTGCATCATCTCTTTG
The DNA here is from genome assembly GCF_008974265.1 of Dictyobacter vulcani. Taxonomy (GTDB): domain Bacteria; phylum Chloroflexota; class Ktedonobacteria; order Ktedonobacterales; family Ktedonobacteraceae; genus Dictyobacter; species Dictyobacter vulcani. The sequence continues at coordinate 1,516,432 of NZ_BKZW01000002.1, read as the reverse complement.
CTGCTCTGGTCACCCATGGCTTTCGCCACAACGCTCGATACTAATGGTCCTTTTACGATAACGGCCAGTTCTTTCAAGGCATTTAATTTTCATCTGGACCTGCGTGTGGTGCAAAATGGAGGATCGCTGGCGGATGCGATCGTCCTGGATGCGATCGCCACCAAACTGGTCTTCAGCAAACAGGTGTCGCTACCATTTGTCGGCACGGTGACGTTTCAATTCGCCAACACAGGAAACAATCCGGTCCGCTTCTCCAATCTTCGTGCTCACGTTATTTCCATCACCTCGGACCAGGGGAATTTTACCAGCCTGAACGTGATCGGTATCCCGTTGGAGAGTATTATTTCTGGTAAACTTCCAACCACTCCAATCAATGTACCTGATCAACCAGGCACACCAACCATACGTGCCGGTAGGAGCGTTCCTGCGACGCCAGGATCTTCGCAGAGTGACTTTTCGACAGCCACCAATAGTTACCATATACAGGCAACACCGGTCACAGATACAGAAGCGGATCCAGAGGAGACACAACATCCGCTGGTAGGGACCGTTATGTCTACGCCAGACCCACTACCTGTAGCCAGTCCTGTGCCACCGACCATCAATCCACCTGGTCTGCCCGATTTATCAAAGCTTACGATCACACTGACCAATGTTACGATCAAACTAACATCACTGGATGCTCTGGGCATTGACATTCCAGACATGCTGCTTTCCGTGCAATAACATTTTGGGTCCCGAAAAGACTTCAACGTTCATCCGTGAAGGAGGTATTTATGGCAACAGCGACACGACGCACCACACATCGATCACGCAAAAAAAAATCTTCGGGGTCAGCAGTAACGGCAGACATCAGGTCACATGCGACCACAGTCGAGGTCGCCGAGCAGCCTGAGAAGCTACTGCTAGCACCGGCCGCTACTTCTGTACCTGTAGCTGATTTCCCCTCTTGTCGCAGGTTATGGCTCCAGCAACGGCCAGTGGTAGGCTCCTGCTTGATTGTACTGGCAGGCATACTGGTACTCTGGGGGCCGCTGGCATTGATGCAGTTTGCCTTTCTACCCGGTAATACGGTCTGGGCCGGCCTGCTGGTAGGCTCTATGCTGTGTGTGCTGGGACTCCTACAATTATTCTTTCCAGCCTATGCCCTGCTAACAGGTATCCTGGCGATTATCTGTGCCCTTGCTTCACTGATGGCGGCGGCGGGCGGCTTCGGTATCGGGATGATTTTTGGCATTATCGGGGGCGCGCAGGGTGTAGCCTGGCGTAACCTCACACTTTCCAGGACTGAGTATCAACTGCTATTAGCACGGCCATCTCGTCAAAAGCGTTGCTGGCATCTACGCAAATACCAGGCAACGTCTTCACGCTAACGATAAAAGGTCTTTATCAGATGATAAAAGGAAGAGAGATTATGCAGAAAACACTTTCCAGCTTTCCACCGAGAAAACAGGGATATCCCGAAAATGTTGAGACCGTTGATGTCGTCACGGTTGGCTATAGCAGGCGTAAAATTTTCTGGCCGGTACTGTTTATCGCCTTTCTACTCCTCGCCGGCCTGGTCTGGCAAGCGATGACAGGAAATCTCGCCATTGCGGCAAATTTCCCGCTGCCATTTACCATTCAAGCAGATAGGTTTGACATTACCAATAGCACGTTGCTGCTGGGCTTCTCGAATTCAGGCCATAATGTGCCGGTGGCCATCGTCACCGACAACGCGACCGCTTTTAATTTACGTATCTCCAAGCGGATCGATCTTCCCTTTATCGGCCCTGTCACTTTTCTCTTAAGAACCGGGAATGGAAATAGACCAGCCAGGCTGTTTGGGACCCGCACGGATATCCAGTCTCTAAGCGCGAGTCTTGATCGCATCCAGAACCAGTCTATCTCGTCCAATGCTCGCTTTGGCGTCAGAATTTTTGCGGGTGACCAGACCTTCTATAATTTGTATATCAAGGCGCCATTCATCAGCCTTGATAGCGCGCTCTTCCCTGATATGCATCTCTCGGTCACCCGCTAGCCACTATTCCATGATGTGAGTGCATACAACCTTAATAGCGAAACACTGCTGCGGCCAGTTGATTGCCAATATCTGTGCTCTGATCGAGCACATAGACAGATCCACCATGCAAGATCGTCTGGGTGGCGGCTCGCTCTAGCAGGTCATCATCGCCAGCCATTGCGCTGGTATGCACTTCTATTGATCCAGTGGCAGGATCAAAGTGTCCCCATTGTTCTTGATCACGGACCACAAACAAGGTGGCAACACGCCCTGCATGGGCCGCAGGCACAATCAAACTGATATTGTTAGAAGCCTGTTCTGTCGCAGCATATTCCTGATATTGCGCGAGTGCGGACTGTTGGGCCTGTGAAAGCGTCGGCTCAACAATTGGCCACACCCGCTGGTGTATAGTCTGAATCGACATCTCATCTGGATTGCCAGCCAGTCCACCCGCAACCAGGTGGGGATACGTATTGCCCTTACGATACTCATCCATCATATACTCTACGCCTGCCAGCACCATGGGAACCGTTTCGTCGTGCAGGAATTCATGCAAGCCATGATTGATCTGATGAAAGTAGCGGTTCAGATGTTCGGTCGCTCCATCGCTCTCGCCTTTGCCATGAAAAACCATGGCATGCCGTCCGCCTTTTTCCTTCAGCGCACCTGAGGCGGTACTGTGGTATTGGAGTTCTTTTTGTAGCTTATCATATTGCAAGGTCACAGCCAGGCTTTCAGGCACCTGCTCTGGCAAGAGTACTTCCTGAATTGTATAACGCGTCCCTTGCAATAATCTGATTTCTTTCTGAGAAAATGCCAGAATATAGAAACGTCCATCATTGATCAAAAAGGGAAGCAGGGGCTTGAGGTAGAAATGGGGCGCGATCACCACCTGCTCTTTGACGCTCTCAGGTAGATGATAGATAGAAGTGTAGCTGTTCCAGATTACGGAAGATGGCCAGCCCCTGACCGCTTTCTAGCCAGAAATCTTCATCATTGAGCAGGTTCAGCAACGGCTTCAGGAGCTCAACTTTCCTGGTTGCAAAATGGGGATTCTGATCCAGTTGCTTCTCGACTTCACGGAGTTGATTGCGCAGCCGCAGCGGATTCTGCCGGGTCTCCGGACCAACGTGCTCGACGGGTTGAAACAATGAGACGCATGGATCGTGATACTCTTCCATGAGCGTCTTTACTTCAAATCTGGATGGTATCTGCATAGGATAGTTCTCCTTTATTCCCTCATCAAAATTAGTAACGCATACCAGATCCCTTGTTATTGCCTCGTGAATAGAGAGGGCCACTGCACCCCATTCACGAAGCAGACACCTCGCTGGTGACACCACACTCTCATAACTCAATACTCTGGACAGCTATCGTAACGTGCTGGCCTGAATATCCTCCAGGATCAGGTCAACTACTCCTGGCACAGCCTGCTCCACTACAGGTGAGAGCACCGTTCCTGTGCCAAAATTGCTGCATTCAATACCATATATCAGCAGATATGCTGGCAGTTGTTTGATGGCTCGGGCCAGTTGGATGGCTTCTCCTACTCCGAAGGCATGCGATGAGATGAACGTCATAGCTGATGGCCACCAGGTAGTATGCATATCAAACCGATGGATCGTGCCTGGAACTACTCCGGATTTCACGGCATCAATCAGGATCACGCGCTCAGCTTGCGCCATGATTTCCAGCAGATCAGCCCCATCTCCGTTGTGTTCAATACACGTAATCCCTGGCAACTGCTTGCTCTTGAGCATCTGAATGACCAGCAGGCCAACCCTGTCATCACTGCGATAGGGATTACCAATGCCAACCAGAAGCATCCGCGTTGCCATTCCCACCACCTTCCCGTGCCAGCGTGCTGCAGTCTGGCGCTGTTACGACTCATGCTCAATATGAACCTTCAGAAAATGCGTGGAACATGAAAGACAGGGATCATAGTTGCGAATTGCCTGTTCACATTTCCAGGTCAGTTCTTGCTCGGGTAAATGGATCACCTGGGCGACATAGTACCTGAGATCCTGCTCAATGGTCTTCTGGTTTTGCGAGGTTGGCGGAACAATCCTGGCATTCAGAATGATGCCCTCATCATCAATGCTATAGCGATGATAAAGCGTGCCCCGAGGTGCCTCGGTACAGGCATAACCGGTCGCAGCACGAGGCTGAAAGGGAAGTGAGGCCTGAACTGGCATATCGTACTCCTCAATAATCCGCAAGGCCTCATCAAAGGCGTAGAGGATCTCTACGCTACGTACGATAATGCTCTGAAAAGGATTCTGACAGCTTTCTTCGAGTCCAGCGGCACATGCCGCTTCCTGGGCTAGCGGCGAGAGGCGAGCAAAGTTCAGATTATAGCGCGCCATCGGGCCAGTAAAATAGGCTCCGCGCCCCTTGATACGGGATTGGAGCGCATTTGAATACGGCACTTGCTCCTCGATAAAGTAATCATCATAGTCCTGTACGGCGATATTCAATCCTTTATTTGAACACAGCCGACCTTCATTCATGGCATATTCATCAGGATGACTGAGCGCCACGAACTCATAGTCCCGCTGGAAATCTGGAAATGGCAGTTGCGCGACCCAGCGTACCGTTTCTAGCGCCGCATCCCGGCCCCGGCCTAGTTGTTCTACCAGTGGAGCAAACTCACTCCGGGTCGCTAGCTTATAGAAGCCACCAACGCGCACATTGACTGGATGCACAGCCCGACCACCGAGAAATTCGATGACCGCATTGCCAGCTTTTTTCATCTGCAAACCACGCTTCACAATATCGGGATAGTCCTGGGCCATCTGCCAGGCCGATGAGTAGCCAAGAAAATCCGGGGCGTGCAACATATAGACATGCAGGGTATGGCTTTCTATCCATTCTCCACAATACAGCAGCCGTCGTAGCGCACGTAATTGTCCTTCAACCTTGAGCTGACAGGCGTCCTCCAGCGCATGTACTGCGCTCATCTGATACGCAACCGGACAGATCCCACAGATGCGCGCGGTAATATCTGGTGCTTCGGTGCAGGCCCGGCCACGTAATAAGGCTTCAAAGAAGCGTGGAGGCTCCATGATTTTCAATTTCACATCGCTGATCGCGCCATCCCTGATCTTAATAAAGAGGCTTCCTTCACCCTCTACACGCGCCAGATAATCCACGATAATATTTCTATTTTTCATATGACAGACTCTCACGCCGGAAGGGTTCAGCATACGCATTAAAGGTCTGCAGTTCGCGCCTGATTTGATCGGTGGACATGCCCATGTGACGACATTGTCGACTCAGTGATACCAGATTGGGCGTTTCTTTGGGACCATAACAACCATAGCACCCTCGGTTGTAGGCCGGACACAGCGCGCCACACCCTGCATGGGTGACAGGACCCAGGCAAGGTGTTCCGTGCGCGACCATCACGCAGATAGTGCCACGCTGCTTGCATTCCACACAGACGCTGTACGCGGGTATCGTGGGCTTGATGTCATGGAGATACGCAGTGATGACCTCTAACAACTGTCGTTTGTTGATCGGACATCCCTGTAACTCAAAGTCAACAGTGATGTGCTGAGCAATCGGCGTGGAGGTACTCAGGGTCTCAATATATTGCGGGCTCGCGTAGACGAGAGCGCTAAATTCCTGCACGTCCTTAAAATTACGCAGGGCTTGAATACCGCCCGCGGTAGCACATGCTCCGATGGTAACCACGCGTTTAGATACGCTCCGGATGTGCTGGATGCGTTCAACCTCTTCTGCGGTGGTGACCGATCCTTCAACCAGGGACAGCGCATATGGTCCCTTGATCACGGCCCGGGATGCTTCTCGAAAATTGGCGATCTCTACCTCTTTCGCCAGAGGCAGTAATTCCTCTTCACAGTCCAGTAAGCTCAACTGACAACCGTCACAGGACGTAAATTTCCAGACGGCAAGTTTAGGTTTCGCATCACTCACCATGTCAGATCTCCCGTTTACGCAGTAAGTCCTTTACTTGATAATATGGCAACACCGGGCCATCTTTACAAATAAAGAAGGGACCATACTGGCAGTGCCCACAGAAACCAATGGCGCATTTCATGTTCCTCTCCATCGAGATAAAAATCTGCTCGCCAGGAACACGACATTTCTCAAGTTCCTGGGCGCAAAAACGCATCATGACTTCGGGCCCACAGACAAACGCCAGTGTCTTAGCAGGATCAAACAGGGCGTGTGCAATCAGTCGAGTCACGACGCCCACACTACCACGCCAGGATTCCGTAGCCCGATCAACGGTGACCGCCACATCGAGGTCCAGGTGCGCGCGCCAGTGTTCGCATTCTTGACGATAGAGCATGTCTTCGGGCGTCCGCGCACCATACAGCAGAGTGACGCGCCCATAGGCTTTTCTATGTGCGATCACGTGATACATCACCGAGCGCAAAGGTGCCAGACCCAGTCCGCCAGCAATCAGTAGCAAATCCTTTCCTTCAGCTAATGCCAGCGGCCAGGGAGTACCAAAGGGTCCACGCACACCTATCAGCGCGCCAGATTTCAAGCCCTGCAGACCATTTGAGACATTGCCAACGGCGCGTATGGTATGGATAAGTGGAGCAGGATGGGCAGGATCCCCACTGATTGAGATCGGTATTTCCCCGACACCAAACACATAGAGCATATTAAACTGTCCACAGTCAAAGACGGGAATATCCTCGTGATCCTGCGGTTCAAGTGTCACGGTAAACGTATTGGCGAGTTCTTCACGTCTATGCTGGATGCGATACCAGCGTGGCAGCATAGGATCATTTCTTTCTACCAGCATCATCCACCATCCGCTCGATACATATCGATTAATTGCAAACGTGTTCTTTGCAGCCGTTGCATAATGATAACCGCCATGTGTTTTAGCAGCGCATAGCCAAACATGGGATCAGCTTCACACATGTAGCGCAGAGAGACACCATCCAGCACAATCACCTCGACCTCTTCCAGGGTGCGTGCGCTAAAATGCCAGCGGTAGGGCGCAAATAACCATGACCATCCCAATACCTCACCGGCTTCAATCGTCTCAATGGAAATGGATCCTCTTCTCTCGACACCAAAGGTCTCAAGCATGACATGACCGCGAGTAATCAGATAAAATTGTTCGGCCGCATCCCCTTCATGAAATATATAGGCGTTGCGCTCATAACATACCGTTGTAGCCAGGCAGGCTATTTGATGCAGGTAATCAGCTTGAAATTCATTGAAAAATGGGTGGGCTGCCAGCAGCCGATCATAATCTGGCATGGCTACTACTCCTTTTGCTCGCTGTCATAGATTGCGCGCACTTCCTCGGTGATGTCGATGGCTACAGGACACCAGGTGATACAACGCCCACAGCCAACACAGCCAGAGGAACCAAACTGGTCATACCAGGTTGAAAGCTTATGTGTCATCCACTGTCGGTAGCGCGACTTAGCCGAGGCCCGAACACTTCCACCATACAGATAAGAGAAGTCCAGGTTAAAACAGGAATCCCATTTGCGCACCCGCTCTGTCTCTTCACCGGCCAGGTCTATCACATCTTCAACCGTAGTACAAAAGCAGGTGGGACAGACCATGGTACAGTTGGTACAGGACAGACAGCGCCCGGCAACCTCTTCCCAGCGTGGATGCTCCAGATTGCGCGCCAGCAAACCTTTTAATTCAACCGGCGAGGTAGCCATCTGCCGCCCCATCGTTTGCGCGGTACAGGCCACAATCTGTTCGTCCCGCTGCAAATCGTCTGGACTGGCCTGCTGACATACCAGACCATCCATCATCTCTGCGCCCAGTTCTGTACCGATATGGACCACAAAGAAGTGCTGCCGGGTATCCACGATCTCGGTCAGGGCCAGATCATAGCCAAAAGTAGCGCGTGGTCCCGTCTGCATCGAGGCACAGAAACAGGTGCCACCGGCCTGCCCACAGTTGATAGCCACAATAAAGAGATCCTGCCTGCGCTCCTGATAGCCTGGATCTGTGCAGGCACCTTGCAAGAACACCCGATCTTGAATCGCAATAGCATGCAGTTCACAGGAGCGCACTCCGATAAAGGCATATTTGGGAATGCCTTTATCCTCTTTGGCGATATGAAACGAAGATCCGTCACGCTTTGCTCGCCATATGCGCGTGATGGGAGGATGGAGAAATTGTTTCCAGGAGTGGGGACCGACTGCATATCCAAAGAAGGCATCGTCGTGGCGCTGCTTGAGCCGATAGCTTCCCCCGTCCTGTTCGTCTGTGTAGCCCTTGGGAAGGTCGGCAATTGAAGTCAGGGTATCATAAACGATGGCCTGATTACGCACGGTTGGACCAAGCACATGATATTCTCGTTGCTGCAATCTTTGTAGCAGTTGCTCAAACTGCTCACATTGCATGATCAGCTGATCATTGATGGATGGTGAGGAGTGCATGGTCCGCCTCCTGCTCTGCTCAATATCAACAAAAATAATCTCTTTAAGATTATCTGGCTACCACTTTCACTCTTCACACGCTTTCATTGAATACTTTGCATACATACTGGACACGCACTATATTATTCTGGCGACTCATGCCTGCTGCGCTCGCCTTTTTATAGAAGAAGACTGATAGCTGGTGGTCGCCAGCTATCAGTCTTCTTATTGGGCATGAGACGTTATGGTTATGCTTGCGCCGTAATCGTATATGGATAGGGTGAGAGTTGAAGCTGTTGCTCGTGCTGGCCTTCAATCACGACATGGACAGGTGAGACGATGGCGGGCATGGTTTCGCCGGGCAACCAGGGACGACCGGCTTTCACTACGACCAGTTGCCCGAAGATATCACCCAGATAGCCAAAACCAGCGGAAACCTCATTCGCCGTGGGATACGATACGATGCCCAGTTGCTTTTCTAGCTGCTCTGCAAGGGCAGGTACGTCTTCCACTGGTAGACCAATCTCGCTGACACGCAAGACATCCTCGGGTCCGAAATCGCCTGCTGTCTGGTTATCCAGGCCAGTGTGCACCATATATTCGAGAATGTTATCGGCTGCGTCACCAAAATAGAATGAGCGCGCATTGAGGTTGGGGAACAAGATTTCGTCTTCGGCTTTCTTTGTGAGTAGTAAAGCCATACGTTGGCTAATCCAGGCTTTAGCCATCGCAAATTTATTGCTCGGAATGGTAAAGGCGATATGATAATGCACCTCTTGCTCGGTTGCTTGAAAGCTCAAGCGGGTAGTGCCTGCCTGGACGCTGAAAGATGTAGCGGTCTCAGCCAGTAAAGGTAAACCCAGTACAGTATGATAAAATGCTTTCTGCTCAACTAGATGTTTTGTCTGTAGCTGTAATGCTTGAATATGCATAACTCTCAACTCCTTTGTCTTAGCTCTTATAATGTATCACTTCCACCTTTCTTCTACCTGCACATCCTCCGGGCTATGCAGATAGTATCCCTCATTTGCGCTACCAGGACACCGTACAAAAGGCCGGATTTGACCTGTACCAATGAACAAGCTGACATAAATATTTTTATAATACCCTGCAGAATTTCTATTTGCACTTTATGGTTGCACTGGCCTACAATACAAAGGAACAAGATGCTATCGTATGCATCTCAACTACAAGGCAGGAGATCCTGCTGCGTTGACTGACTCCATCGTAGCAGGTGAGGACAGAAATAAGATCCGCAAATCGGGTTCCTCCTCAGTTTCTCCTCCATCCCTTATGAAGAAGAAGTGCAGTGGCTGATGAGAGCCGCCACTACTTTAGCGATTCTTTGTAAAAACACACAACATAGATAAGGTGGAATATATGTCCGTTATACATGCCTGGGCCGCTCATGGTCCCAAACAAGACCTCGTTCCCTACGAATACGAAGCAGGCGAGCTTGGTCCAGATGAGGTGGAGATCGCCGTAGAATACAGTGGACTCTGCCATTCCGACATCTCGGTTCTCAATAATGATTGGGGAAACTCGGTCTATCCCTTTGTTCCGGGTCATGAAGTCATTGGTCGGGTGGTTGCTCGGGGCGCTGACAGCAAAGGGCTCACGCTCGGCCAGCGTGTTGGTATTGGGTGGACAGCCGCCAGTTGTATGCACTGTCAGCAGTGCCTTTCAGGCAATCAGCATCTCTGTGCCGAGGCGCTCCCAACCATCATTGGACATTACGGTGGCTTTGCTGATCGCGTCCGTGCCCAATGGGATTGGGCCATTCCTATTCCTGAGGACTGGACCCGAGCGCGCTGGCCCCTGCTGTGTGGTGGGGTCACAGTCTTTTCTCCTCTGTATACATTTGATATCAGACCTACTCAACGCGTAGGAGTAGTTGGCATCGGTGGGCTTGGTCACATGGCCTTCAATTCGCCAATGCTGGGGGTGCGAGGTCACAGCATTGACTTCGAGCGAAGCAAAATTCGAGGATGCGAAGGCGCTTGGAGCACATCGTGTGGTCTCTCAGCCGAGACGGCAGACGCAATTCAATCCCTGGCCGGCTCACTTGACCTTCTGCTCGTCACAGTCAATGTCTCGCTTGATTGGTCTGCACTGATCGCCACCTGGCCCCTCGAGGACGTTTACATTTTGTCGGCGTCGTGCCCGAGGCGGTTCCCGTTACCGTCTTCGATTTAATCGGTGCCCAGCGCAGCATTGCCGGCTCTCCCACGGGTTCAACCGTCACGATTGCCGAAATGTTACAGTTTGCAACGCGTCATAAGATCGCGCCGCAGGTTGAACATTTTTCCGCTCAACAAGGTCAATGAGGCATTTGCGCGGCTGGAATCAGGAAAGGCACAATATCGTATCGTGCTCGATGTAGACTCTGCAAAAAGTAAGCGCATAGAGGTTCGTCTGAATTTTTCTCGTGTGGTGTCCAGTATGCATGTGTTATACACGGATACTGGACATCACACGAGAAGCAGACGCTATCTGGAAATAAAGCGTGCGATCATGAAGGCTGCGGCCGCGGCGAGCCCACCTATAAGTGCAGTTTGAAACGCGCTTCTGAAAGGTTTTGCACCGGTGAAGCGCCCTTTAACATAGCCGAATACAAGCAAGGCGATCAGAGTGGCAATAACCGAATACAATAGCGCGGTAGTGGCTGGTGAGAAAATAAAGTAGGGACTTAGCGGTATCAAGCCGCCAACGATATAAGATACGGCAATGGTCAGCGCACTGGTGAGCGCACGTTTTGGATCTGGCTTCTCAAGTCCAAGCTCAAAGCGCATCATAAAATCAACCCAGGCCTCCGGACGTTTACTGAGGGCTTCGACAATAGGAGCACTTTCGGTTTCATTGAGGCCGTACGAGGTGAAGACATCCCTGACTTCCGCTTTCTCGGCATCGCTCTTCTCTTTAACTTCCTGCACCTCACGCAGACGCTCGTTGGCATAATGTTCAGCATCACTACGGGCGGCCAGATAACCACCTAGTCCCATCGCGATCGAGCCTGCTGCGATCTCGGCCAGACCTGCGGTAATGATAATGGTCGTCGAACTGACTGCGCCCGACAGACCGGCCGCCAGCGCAAACGGAACCGTTAATCCGTCTGACATACCAATCACAATATCTCTAATTGTCTCGCCAGCCGTGAAATGTTTCTCAGTATGTGGTGTTTGTGGCATAACTACGCCTCGCTTATTTTCTGCTGAGGACAGTTCCTCAAAATGCCTTAACACATATATATATATTTAGCGTATCCTGGATCGGTCAAGGGCAGTCCAGGATACGCTATTGTATTTTCATGCCGTACACATAGCGGCATAGCTTTCCCATAGGGATAAAACCTGCCCTCTAGCTATTTTACGAGCGGCGACTAGAGATAGCCTCAAAGAGCTTGCCTGATATTGCATATAACCAGACAAGCTCTTTATTCAACAACACAAAATGATCATAACGAACATCAGTTTGTCTGGGAAGGAGTTTCTCGATCTAAATTAATATCTTCAAAGGTGACAGGATCTTCTTTTGGTTCGAGATGAGTAAACACGGTGCTTTCTGGCAAGGCCTGACAAATCTCCAGTTCAATCTTCTCACAGATGGAATGCCCCTTGAGCACTGTCCAATTTCCTGGCACAATCACATGAAAGGAGACAAAACGCCGTCTGCCAGCCATGCGGTTGCGCAGGGCATGAAAATCAATTCCCTGCTTGCGATAGGTGTCTAAGACTTTGTTGACTGCGTCCCGATCTTCTTTTGGTAATGCGGTATCAAGTAAGCCCAATCCTGTTTGCCGTAGCAGTTTGACGCCCGTCCAGATGATGTTGACTGCGACCAGCAAGGCTACGATTGGATCGAGGATATACCATCTGGTGATTGCCACCAGGAGCACTCCCACCAGGACGCCTACAGTTGTGACCACGTCAGCAAAGAGATGGTGTGCATCCGCTTCCAGGGTAATAGAGCGTTGCTTCTTGCCTGCACGTAACATAAACCACGCAAGCACACCGTTGATCACGGCCCCAAAGACCGAGAAGGACAAACCAACAAACGCCTGACTAATTGGTTCAGGATGCAACAGGCGCGGAATAGCTTCAACAGCAATGATCAGGGCCGCCACCAGAATTAACGCCCCCTCAACGCCACTAGAGAAATATTCAGACTTGGTATGCCCATAGGTATGATCCGCATCAGCAGGTCGCGCCGCCAGCGTGACCGCCCACAGTCCTACCAGGGCCGCCACCAGATTAACGACCGATTCAGCGGCGTCCGAAAAGAGTCCGACCGAACCTGTCAGAAAATAACCAATAAACTTAACCCCCATCGTCACCAGCGCTGCGGCTATCGATAAGTACATATACACACGCAGAGATTGCTGTTTCATCGTATCCTTTCACAGCACGGGCTCTCCACAAGCTTATACTGTTCTGTTTTTTACGCACAAGTCTGTTAATACTAATACGAAAGTGGAATAAAGCAGGATGCGATCTTCATCCATAATTTCTGTCTTTATTCGACCATCGAGGCAGGCTCGTCAGGCGGAACAAAGGATAGACGCAGACGCCACCAGCGCCGCAGGGCAACCAATGCCCAGATACCTTCGACAACCCCAAAAGGCCAGGTTCCAGAGAGCCATCCATACAGAGATGAGGCCGCGCACGCGAAGGCAAAGATCAATACCCAGAGATGAGAACGAGCTTCCAGAGCATACGCGAGCAGCATAATACTGACCGCCGCTGCACCAAATAGTGTTAAGAGTGACAAAAGCGTAACCCGCCGCAAGCCGCTGTGGTTTAAACCCAGGCGGATAGGCGGGTTTCTCCTGGGCTTTAGCCCTTGCTTGTTGCATAGAATGCATGGTTGGATTATACTGCATAGGTGCAACGAAGGCACGACAGCACAGGCTGTACGGCCTTAGGAAGTGTTGCCAGGCAAAATCGTTCAAGAAAAGCCTCCCACTGATGCATGCATCAGTTTTCGAAAGAGAAAGGTGTTCACCCTTTCCAGGTCGCCAAACACCCGACGTTGGCTGCACACCCGTCGGGTACGGCATGAAACGGTGAACAGGCATGGCACCGCCCTTCAAGCGAGCAGATGTGTGGATCTGTGCTTGAGTGTATTCCTCACCCACTACGGTCTTCAACGAGTTGCCTCAACGAGGCACCGACTCAGGGGGCCGACTACGTAGGAGTGCAAGAAGCCGCCGCCCCTTCAGGGCGTGCGGAGTGTCACATAGCACATCCTTTGCTAACATAAAATTGCATCCGTGCAACATAATAGCATAGGAGGTTTCAACGCGGAAATCCATTCCGGTTCTTTTCCCTATAAGCGTCCGGAATGGATCTTTTTCTTGTTTGCATTTCACATATAATGACATTGTTCAGTGATAAAGCCTGCAGTTTCCTTTACCGATGCTCACTCACGGTAGGAATTTGCTTCTCGTCGGGCGTATCGGGGAATTGTGCTCCATCTGCTGCTGGATTTTGATAGGCAAGTCTCAGTACCTCAAATGATCCCTGCGCCAGGGCCGATGCGATCTTTCCCTGGGCATCTATCAGGATGGCCATTGGTGTACCGGTGGCACCAAATTGTGCCCGCACATTGGTGTCTTCACCGAGCAAAACAGGGGCGCGCAAGCCCAGCAAGCGGTTTTGCTCTAGCGTTCCACTCGAGATGATCAACAGGCGCGGCGCTCCCTGAGGCGGTTCGGCTTCCCATGCATGCAAGTCTGGGAGTATATTCTTACAATAGCCACAGTCTGGATTCCAGAAGAGTAACAACGTTGGCTGACCACGCAACGAGTTCGAGTCCACCGTCTCACCGTTCAAATCAGGCAGACTGAAAGCCGGGGCGGGTGTACCAATAGCGGGTGCTTGGAGTTCGGGAGCGGCGCTGTTGTTATTGCCTGCCACGACAACAGGCAACCGCCGTCGCCAGACGGGTAGATGTACCGTATTCGCTACCAGGGTCCGTATGCTCTCTATACCTGCGGCGACCGGACTCTCAATCAGACCATCAGCATGGACAAGTACCGCGCTGGGGGTGCCATGGATGGCATAAAGTTTGTCAAGCTCGTCACTGTTTTGTAACACGATACGTGTGATGTGATGCTCAGACGTTTTCGCGCGATTAGCTTCAACCGTACCGCGACTCAATAAAGCCACCGTTAGCTTACTGGCATATGCTCGCTGCCAGCGCCCGATCTCAGGTATGAGCACTGCACAGGGAGCACAGTCAGGATCAGTAAAGACAAGTACCACAGGCTTGCCAACGGCCAGCAAGCCATGCAGGGAGATGATCTCGCCATCCAGTCCTTTGCCTGAAAATGCTGGAGCCGGTGCTCCAACGGGCAATCCAGTGCCAGACTCTTCTTCTTGCGTCTTCTCCAACAAAATGCCAGCCTGCCCGAGGCGATTCTCAACACGATCAAGACGCAGCAACAGCAGTCCTTGTTGACGCAGTGCTTGCAGTAATAGCCAGCCACCGCCTATGAGCAGCGGCACAACGATAATCGCGAGCAGAAGCATAAGCTGTTGCAACATGGGCCTGGCAGTAAACCAGCTCGTGGCGCTCATGCTGGTGCTTCTGCTCCCAAATATGGTCACAGCCAGAGCCAGCAACGCTAGTAGAGCATTGCGTCCAAGCGCCGCAGGACCCGCTGGAGCTGAGTACAGTTGTCCAAAACAGTGACAATCCGGTTTACGTCCACGGGCCAGGTTATAGCCGATACCTGCACAAAAAACGAGCAGCAGTATCAGCGCTCCTGGAGCAGCCAACCCGGACCAGACGCGCGACGCAAGCCCGACCGCAAGCACAATTTCGACAATAGGTAATATGCTTCCCAGCGGTCTGGCGAGTACGTCCGGAAGCCCAAAATCACGCAAGGCTTTTTGCGATCCCGCCAGATCAGCCAGTTTGGCCAGGCCAGCAAGCAGGAAAATGAATGAGAGCAGGAGTCGTACCAGCAGTAAAGCGACAGCCATAAATCTTTTCTCCCCTCAACCTGAAACATCATAAGCTTGAAAGTTCTGTATGGTGGAGATACGAACTGCGTTCACGAGGCATGAGATCCAGATCCCTCTGTAGACAACCCGGCACCCACATCTGCCCTACCACAGAAGCAGAGAATCAAGAGAGGCACATTTCCTGATACTCGCGCTTAAATTCATCCATTGTATAGCACATGCTACTAATCATCAAAAAATCTTTCTTTAATATACATAATATAAAAATCAACAAAAGTCAATAATACCATAAATCCACACAAATAGGTGTTTATAATTTTGCTGTCGATAGGCAAGAGGTTTTCAAGCATACCTCTTCATCAAGCGCCTCTTGACCAGTTCAACGAGCAAGAGATACGTTATTACCATGCCGATCAGGAAGAGGAAGTAGAGGAGCGGCAAGGGTGTAAAGCCAAGTGGACCGGCCAGTGGCGTGTACGGCAGGATGATGCCGATCGCGACAATCAAGAGCGTGGTAATCGCTAGCATACGACTGGGGCGACTTCGCAACGGATTTCCTGCGGTCCGAATAATAAACAGGACCAGTGTCTGGGTGGCGAGTGATTCTACGAACCACCCTGTATGGAATAGCACGGGGCCGGCGTGGAAAATCCACAACATCATAAAGAACGTTAAGAAATCAAAGATTGAGCTGATCGGTCCAATAATGATCATGAAATTACGGAAGAGGCCGATATCCCAGTGCTGCGGTTTTTTGATGTAGCTGGCGTCCACATTATCGGTTGGGATTGTCACCTGCGACAGATCATAGAGAAAGTTGTTGAGCAAGATCTGCGTTGGCAGCATGGGCAGGAAAGGCAGGAAGACATAGGCTCCGGCCATACTGAACATATTTCCGAAGTTTGAACTGGTTCCCATCAACAAATACTTGATGACATTTCCAAAAGCTTTACGCCCCTCCAAAATACCATTATGCAGGACCTGCAAACTCGATTCGAGCAGGATGATATCGGCCGCGTCCTTGGCGACATCGACGCCGGTTGAGACCGAGATTCCAACATCTGCGGCATGCAATGATGGCGCATCATTGATGCCATCACCGATATAGCCAACCACGTGCTTGCGACTCTTGAGGGCCAGGATAATGCGATTCTTCTGCGCAGGCGAAACACGAGCGAAGACATTAACCTCCTCGACGACCTGAGCCAGCGCCGGATCGGTCATATGCTCCAGTTCACTGCCCAGCACGATTCTGCTACTCTCTAAACCCACCAGTTCACAGACATGATGGGTAACTAATTCGTTGTCACCGGTGACGATCTTGACCTGTACCCCATCGTTTTTGAGCGCCTGTAGCACCTGTGCCACATCGGCTTTAGGCGGATCAGCAAAGGTCAGGAAACCACAGAGTACCAGTCCTTGCTCATCCGTTGGACGATATTTGTCCTGCGGGGAAATAGAGCGATAGGCAACGGCGAGCACCCGATATCCCTGGCGACTCAGGTCACGATAGGTATTCGCATAGGCTGTCCGTGACTCCTCACTCACACTGCGCTCGCCGTCGCCTTCATAAGCGGTACAATGTTCCAGCACGCTTTCAGGAGCGCCTTTGGTGATCAGTAAGGTTTCGCCCTCATGCTGGACCACCACAGAGAGACTGCGCCGCTCAAAGTCAAACGGTATCTCGCCAATCTTGTGATAGGCACTGACATCAAGCTTGCGATAGTGCAAAATAGCTTCATCAAGCGGACTCTTGATCCCGGTCTCGTTCGCACTGTTCAAATATCCAAACAGCAACACACGCTCAGATTCATGACCGTGTAGATCAAGATGGCCTTCCAACCTGGTCTCACCACTGGTTAGTGTCCCCGTTTTATCGCTGCACAGTGTGTCGATACTGCCAAAATTCTGGATGGATTCCAGATGCTTGACGATGACCTTCTGCTTTGCCATACGTAAAGCGCCGCGTCCCAGGGTCACGGTTGTGATCATCGGCAAGAATTCAGGCGTAAGGCCCACTGCGAGTGAAATGGCGAAGAGCATCGTCTCAAATGGCGGGTGGCGTCCAAGTACTCCAACCAGGACAATAAAGAACACCAAAAAGAAGACCGTCTGCATGATCAACTGTCCGAAGCCTTTAATGCCGCGCTGGAACTCGGTCTCAGGTGCCCGACTGGCCAGACGCACGGCGATATCCCCAAAGGCTGTGTCCCGACCAATGGCGATAACCAGGGCGGTCCCACTCCCACTCACCACGGAGGTACCAAGAAAGACACAATTGTGGACCTCGGCAAAGCTTTCTGTCGGCGCCTCAATGTCATCCGCGTTTTTATCGACAGGCAATGATTCACCGGTCAGCGCGGCTTGCTGGATATGCAGATCGGTTGATTGGACCAGACGCGCATCAGCGGGAACCAGATCTCCTGCGGCGAGGCGGATCATATCGCCCGGCACGAGTTCACGCCGTGGGAGCTCAGTCCATGCTCCATCCCGTAACACGGTAGCCTTCGGCGAGACGTTGGCCCGCAGCTTCTCAACCGCATTCTGGGATTGATAGGTCTGGACAAAATTCAAAATATTGCTGAGGATAACAATAGAAATAATAATACTGGCATTGACAGGATCGCCCAGGATGGCTGAAACCAATCCTGCCACCAGTAGAATGGCGACCAGAGGATTCAAGAAGAGCCGGAGAAATTGGACCACTGCCGAGCTGCGCTTTACTCCGGTTGTATCGTTCGGCCCATATTTCTCCTGCCGCCTGCGCGCTTCCTCACTTGTTAGTCCACGTTCACTACTATCTAGCTGCTCAAACAGCTTTTTCACAGGCAGCGTATGTAAAGGCACGTTTTCTTGACCAGACGATTCCTGCGCGGCCTGTGAAGTAAATGAACTTTGCATAATTCTCTCCAGAGACACAACAATAAAGCATGTATTACCAGTAGTAATGTCACATACTGCTGCTAAATACCAGTATGCTTAAAAAATAGTGGAGGGATGCCTTTTGTAGTCTCTAGCTGATTCAATGCTAACCGGACATCATCAACCATCTCTGGAGTAAGGATACTCTGTGTACGAGCAACGTCGGCTCTGTGCCAGGCCGCATCCCACTCAGCACGGTACAGCGTATCTTTTCTGACATTTTTATCCGTATAATCGCTCAAATATTTTTCTAAGCGCATCGAAAGCCGCATTTGCGTTATGGAATCATGCATGGTTTTACTCCGATCGGAAACTGCTCATTCTGAACCCAAAAACTCACCTAGAAAAAGATGTGTCTGGTCCTTCATCCTGATGATACATTCATCTTAGCAAGCAGGCCCAAACACAGGCGCGAGGACCAGATCAGAAAAATATGAGTGCATAGTAGAGAGGATCGCTTGCGCACCCTTTCATTAAGAGGAAGAGGTATAAAAAGGGCAGCACACATAAAAAATTCTATGTGTTCTTCTAATTATACACTATTTTTCGCAAATATATAATCTACCAGACAGCGTAACGGCAGGTCTTGAGCCTGCGGCCCGCCCACATCTGATATGTTCCTCACACACGTGATGGTGGTGAGGTGAACGCACCAAAAGAGTATGCCGCGTCTGGATGGTGCCTACTCGTACGTGAGCACGTCGCAGGCCCAAGACCCAATACGTTTCGGTGAAGCGCTTTTGTGACCATAAAAAACATGGTGGAGAAAAGCAGCGAATCATACGTGGAGAGGACGCCACGCCATACCGTTGAGTTTATCTCCTTCAACGAAACGTATTGGGCCCAAGCCCTACCTTGCAATCGTGTGAGCGGAGCTAGCCGCGACTGAGCGGCGTTCACGATTGTCTTTCAAGGGGACCTGCCGTTACGTTTTATATTCCGGGCGAGGAGTTGATACGAGTAAGGATTTCTGCGACGATTTCCGCTGGCTGTTTGTCATCGGTGGGAATCTGGATGGAGAAGCCGGGAGTATCAAAGGCGATCAGGCAACGATCGATGCGTTCGTTGATCCAGGCCAGTGCCTGTTCGGTGTGTTCATGTTGGCGTTGCGTCAGACGGTTGAGCAGCGTTTCTTTGCGGGCGGTCAGACAAAAATGGTAGATGGTAGGATCAATCTGGCGCAGGCCAGCCATAATCTCGTCAAAGTACGGTCGATGCCATAAGGTCATAGGAATAACCAGGGTTCGTCCATAGATCTGTTTAAGCACTGTGTATCGTATCCGAAGGAAGCCGAAATGTAAAGGAATGGTTGTTCTTCTCCAGCAGTATTTCATTCTCGATGGAGAGTAAAATAGAGAAAATGAGGCATCACAAATAAATTAATCCATGAAATTAAATATCTTACTCTTTTTATTGACAAACACATACGAGAGTGTGCATACTAATAAGTATAGCTTTATCTGCACAGCTCTGCCTCCATTTATCTACTGCTGGTGCTCCTAAGGCCATAAGGAGACGTGCCATGAATTTACTGGTGTTGTCTGTGCTTATTGCCATCGCTCTGCTTGTGATCTTTTTCGCGCTCTCAGCTATTCGCATCGTGCAACAATATGAGCGCGGCATCGTCTTTGTGCTGGGACGTTTGATCGGTGCGAAAGGTCCAGGAATCTTTCTGGTGCCACCCTTCATTTCCCGCATGGTTACTGTTGATCTACGCATTGTTACCCTGACAGTACCGCCACAGGAGATCATCACCCGCGATAACGTGACGATCAAAGTCACTGCCGTCCTCTACTTCAATGTGGTTGATCCAATTGCGGCTATCGTCAATGTCATGAACTTCAATCAAGCCACCTCGCAGATCAGCCAGACAACCTTACGCAATGTCCTGGGCCAATCAGAGATGGATGAGTTGCTAGCGGATCGCAACAAGATTAACCGTGAGTTGCAATTGATTATTGATGAGCACACGTCGCGCTGGGGTGTCAAAGTCACGGCCGTTGAAACCAAGGATATCGAGTTGCCCAACTCGATGCAGCGTGCCATGGCCAAACAAGCGGAGGCGGAACGTGAAAAGCGCGCCAAAGTCATCCATGCCCAGGGAGAATTGCTGGCCTCAACCCAGTTAGCCCAGGCCGCCAGCATCATCGGCTCTCAACCGTCCGCCCTCCAACTCCGTTACCTGCAAACCCTGACCGAGATCGCCGTCGAAAAAAACTCAACCATCATCTTTCCACTACCCATGGACGTAATCACACCAATAATCCAGATGATGCAACGCCAGAATAACACACAAATCCAGGAAACATCACACAACTCACACACAGAAGAGATATAATCAACGTACCGGCAGCGCTGGTCGCTGCGATCATTGGACGTCCGAGCAGGCAAAACGAAGAGCAGAAGGGGTCCTCGCTCCCAGGGACATGCTCGTACGCCAACAGGCCGCAGCGACCAGCGCTGCCGGTACGAAAAGCAGGAGCTGATAAGTGAACCAACCATCAGATTTGTCGTTATGTGAAGTGACACACGAAAACTGGCGTGCTGCCCTCAAGCTCACAGTCCATACAGAACAACAACGCTTTATTGCAGATCATGTGCCGATTGCCGCCATTGCGCTTGCCAAAGCGTATGTCCGGCCCGGCGGACTGACATGGATTCCTTACGTATTCTATAGCTCGACCACCATGATTGGATTTATGGAACTGGCATATGAACCAGAGAGCAGCGACAACTACTGGCTCTATCATTTCTTCATCGATCAACACTACCAGGGACAGAGATACGGCAAGCAAGCATTACGCTTATTTCTACAGTTTCTCCAGCAACAGTATCCTCAATGTGCCGCCCTACAACTGACCGTCCATCCAGAAAATACGCGTGCTCAACAGCTCTATATAAGCGTCGGCTTCCAACCCACCGGCTCCGAAATAGACCAGGAACCTGTCTACAAACTTGTCCTCAAACAGAGCTGATTATTTATATAATCAGCATCAAAGTAAAAAAGATTCCCGTATGGCACAACGCATGCAGGTATCTTTTTTTTGTGCTCTGAAAACGGCGTTTACTGAATTGTGATAGCAATGAGAGATACCTGTCAGGCATGAGAGGACATTGAGAGATCGCTGCGCTATGGTAAACATATAGACCATATACATCTGCTTATACATAGCGCATAGTCGATATTCCAGGCATCGTGGGAATATCCATACGAGCATGTCTGCAGGCATACCTACATTCTTAAGCAAAGGAGCAGAATGATGTTTAAGCGTATCCTTCTTCCACTTGATGGTTCGTACAACGCTGAACGCGTAATTCCACTGGCACTACGACTGGCTCGTATGCATGCTGGAACACTGATCTTGTTGCGTGTGGTTAATCTTAATTTGTTTTCAGCTTCCCAGACCAGCCTTGCGAAGGAACTTCCAGCCCAGGCTAAATTTGAGGCTGAAAGATATCTGGTCAATCTAACGAAAAAGGCTGAGTTTCAGGGGATACAGACAGAGATTCAAGCTCCTATTGGTCATGAAGCGTCTACTATTCTTGAAATAGTCAAACGCCAGCAAGCGGATATCATCATTCTTAATTCTCATGGCTATACTGGTCTGTCGCGTTGGAACATGGGGAGTGTGGCGGAAAAAGTTACCAGGTATGCTGGAGTGCCAGTCCTGTTATTACGCCATCAAAGTGCGCTGCCGCTTGGACCACACCCAGATCCGACCCAGCCGCTGCGTATACTTGTACCCCTGGATGGCTCAAATCATGCTGCAGCAGCGCTGGAACCGGCGGCCGATCTCATTTATGCACTTTCAACGTCTGCCAACTGTGCCATCCATCTGGTACGCGTCATTCACAGCACCGACACATTACATGTGGCCAGGCTCTATCTCCAGACGATCACGACCAGTCTCAAATGCGGTGAGATAGCTCCGATCGTCGCGCAACAGCAGATTCCTGTAACCTGGTCGATCGCGGTCAATAAAGATGCCGCCGATGCGATTATTCGCGTGGCTGAAAATGGTGAAGATGCGGAGAATAGTGGTGTCTTCGGGGCCTGCGACCTGATTGCCATCTCAACCCATGGCATCACCAGTCATCCGCTCTGGACATTAGGCAGTACCACTGAACGCGTCCGTGGTGGGAGCCGTCTCCCTATGCTGATCATTCGTCCATCAGTTACCGAGACACAGTATGCAATGCTTGACCAGCAAGAACCCAAAGTAGCCATCAGCGAAACCCCATAACCTCTGCTAACGCAGTCCGGGGTAATGTTAGCCCCTTCAAGGGTAAGGAGAACAGACTATGTTTGAGCGCATTCTGGTGCCGCTGGATGGCTCGCCACGCTCTGAGCAAGCAGTTGCGCTGGCCGCACATATTGCACGTGCTCATCACAGCAGCATTATCCTGCTGAGAAGTGTCGAAATATTGAGCATTTATAGTATGCAAACAGTTGGCATGATGGAGCATATACAGCGGCTTGAAGAACAGGGTGCGCTCAACTATCTGAACCACATCAAAGCCTCCAGCATGTTGGAGCATGTTCCTACGACCACCCAGATATATGTCGGCAGTCCTGCATTAGCCATCCTGGATGTCGTCAAACAACACAATATCGATCTGGTCGTTTTATGCAGTCACGGCTATACAGGTCTGAAACGCTGGGCGCTGGGAAGCGTGGCGCAAAGGATCGCACGTTCTTGTCCGGTCCCCGTATTGATTCAGCGTGATGAGCATCCACTGCCATTCAATGCGCAGCCCACGGAACAAGCCATCTTCCGCGTTTGTGTTCCTCTGGATGGCTCACCTCAGGCTGAAGTGGTTATCGAACCAGCACTGGCCATTGCCGCCGCCTGTGCCCCACCACAGCATGCAGAAATACAACTACTACGTATTATCGAGCCACTGAGTCCATCAAATGAAGAAAATTTCAGAGAGATTTATAACCTTGATCTTCAGGAGCTTATCAGCCAGCAGACACAGACCTATCTCCAGGATGTGGTGAAGCGCCTGCAGCAAACGGCGGCCCCACCTGACGGCATTGAGATCACTGGCTGCCTGAGTACCAGCGCGGATATTGCTCAGGAGATCATCCAGTACGCTGAAGAGAGCGATAACAACCAGTCCTGCCAGTTATTGGCCATGACAACCCATGGTCGCGATAAACTGGATCGCTGGATTTCTGGCAGTATCGCTGAACGCATCCTTACTCAGACCCGGCTACCATTGCTGATTGTGCGGCCGCCACTACCCAATGGCATCAACCATGCACACCAGCAGGATAGGAGCACAGTATAGTATCCAACATTCCAATTGTTTTATGCACAAAGTCCTGTGAATTATCAGCCAACCAGTCAGCACAACGAGCTTAGAGGCCAACTGACTGGTTGGGTCGTGTAGGTGAAATTTATGACACATAACAAAGTAGCACAAAAACAGGTATCATCCAGCAAAAATAATCATGCGCCACAGCCAGAGCCGCCACAATCTGAAAAGACCACACAGTCGTTCTGGTATGCTCGCTACTGGTCCCAGTTCAAACGTTATCCTCTACCAACGGTAGCGCTCCTGCTGCTGATCGTCAGCGGACTCCTCTGGCTGGGGCAGCGCAGTGATCTCGCCAACTGGTCCCTGCTCGCAATTATCATCTTGGGGGGTATTCCTCTACTGTGGGAAACTATTAAAAGGCTCTGGCACAGGGAATTTAGTATCGATGTCATTGCGGTTATTGCTATCATTGGTTCGCTCTGGTTAGGTGAATATCTGGCAGGAGCCATCGTGGTCTTAATGATGTCGGGAGGTGAGGCACTCGAAGCGTATGCGCTGCGACGCGCCAGCAGTTCGCTCTCGGCACTGGCCGAACGCGCCCCACGCACAACCCACATCTGGCAGGATCAACAACTACTCGATATTCCAGTGGAAACGGTCCAACCAGGCATGGTCGTGGTGGTCAAGCCGGGAGAACTGGTCCCGGTGGATGGGGTCATCGTACAGGGGGCATCCAATGTCAGTCAGGCCGATCTCACCGGTGAGCCCATGCCGGTCCGGAAAGTAACGGGAATGGGACTCCTTTCTGGCAGCGTCAATCTGGATGGAATTCTAGAGGTTCGGGCCAGCAAACCCAGTGCCGATAGTAAGTACGCGCAGATTGTACGGCTGGTGACCGAGGCGCAGCAACAAAAAGCGCCCATTCATCGCCTGGCAGACCGCTATAGTATTGTCTTCACCTTTCTGGCTATTTCACTGGCTACAGCGGCATGGATCCTATCGGGTAATCAGGTCTATGCGCTGGCCGTACTGGTGGTCGCGACCCCGTGCCCCCTCATCCTGGCGACACCAATCGCCATTATGTCTGGTATCAATATTGCCGCCCGCAATGGCATTATCGTCAAAAGCGGCGCGGCCATTGAACAACTGGGTGAAGTAACCGTGGCCGTTTTTGATAAAACTGGTACCCTTACCCTGGGCATGCCAAAGGTCTCATCCATCCTCGTTGCCACTGACAGCCAGCAGCAACGTCCATACACAGAAGAAGAAATCCTGCACTACGCGGCCTCGGTGGAACAACTCTCAACCCATATTCTGGCCACAGCCGTTGTGAATGCGGGCCAGGAGCGGCATATTGCTCTCTCTAGCACCAACGACTTTGAAGAAACTTTTGGCAAAGGAGTATGTGCCACTATCTCAAACACGCAACCAGAGCATCCTGCTCATCCGGAAAACATCAAGGTCGCGGTCGGGAACCGCACCTTCATGGGAATGTTGCATATTCCGTTGCCCGCATATCTCTTAGAGGAGAGAGAACGCCGACGCGCCCTGGGGCAAATTTGTAGCTTTGTCGCGCTCAACGGCACGATCGAGGCGCTGATCATCATGGAGGATATCCCACGCCCGGAAATCCGGCACCTCTGTCCCACACTTAAACGCGAGGGGATTACTCAGACTATCTTATTGACTGGCGATAGCGAAACGGTTGCGCAACAGGTCGGAAAACTGGCGAACATCGATCGGGTGGTTGCTCGCTGCTTACCCGAAGATAAAGTGCATGTGATACAGGACTTAGAAACGGCTGGCCATAAGGTATTGATGGTCGGCGATGGTATCAATGATGCTCCTGCTCTGGCGACGGCGACGGTTGGCATGGCCTTAGGCACACAGGGACTGACGGCCGCCGCCAGCGCCGCTGATACGGTTTTGCTTTCCAGCAATATTCTGGGCGTCAGTACAGCCGTTTTTCTGGGCCGCCGCGTCATGCGCATCGCCAAACAAGGTATCTGGATCGGGATGGGCTTGAGTAGCGTGGCCATGGTCTTCGCGGCCTTTGGCTATATCCCTCCCGCAGTCGGAGCGATTCTCCAGGAAGGGATCGATGTGCTGGTGATCTTTAATGCGCTACGGGTCAGCGCTATCCATATCAAAAAAGATCCCTAAGAGGCACCGCGGGACAATTGTGATGACTTTGAGAGGTCGGCCCGACTGTAGTGACAGCGTTGAGATATCAGCGCTGTATTGTTTCGATAGAAGTATTTAAGATAAAAGCCACGAACAAACATGGTATGTATCTTGATACATACAATACTTCCTTCGATATGAGGAGAAATGCGATGTTTCAAAAAATCCTGGTTCCTCTGGACGGTTCGCTCCGGGCGAAGCTCGCCCTCCCCGTCGCAGCACGCATAGCCAGATCCAGCGGTGCCTCTCTGCTCCTGGTACGCGTTACCTATCCACCCATTGAATATACGCGCTATCCACACGTGCTGGCTGCTCCTGATCAGTTAGATAACCAGATCCTGGAGGCCGAAGTTGAACTGGCCCGTAGCTATCTACGGCAGGTTGCCATGTCTGACCCCCTGTCCGGCATCGAGGTTGAAGTACAAACCACTGTCTCAACTGGTACGGCTCAAACGATCCTTGAGATCGCCAACAAGTCCGGCGTTGATCTGATTATCCTCAGCAGCCATGGGTATACCGGACTAAAGCGCTGGGCGTTAGGTGGCGTGGCCCATAAGTTGACGCGCATCAGTAGCATTCCTTTGCTGGTATTGCATGATGAAAACGAAAACCAGTTAGCTCTCTCGACAACAGCCCCACAGCCGCTGCATATCATGGTGGCACTGGATGGGTCCAGGCTCTCGGAATCGATTATCGAGCCTACCATCCAACTGGGAACGGCTCTCGCGGCTCCTGAAACGGCCACGCTCCACCTGGTCGAGGTATTACCATTTCCAGAAAAACACGTCCGTATTACAACCCACCTGGCTATCGCCGAGGCCCGAGAACGCATCATCGCCGATACACATCTCTACCTGGAAGAAGTGAAAAAGGATATCCTGACCAACCATCCGATGTACCGCAACCTGCACGTGAGCACCACGGTCCTGGTGCATGAGGATGTGGCGGGAACCCTGGTTGAGGTCGCAAAGGATGCGGATGTAATGCCAGGAAAAATACAGGATACCGATCATATCGACATGCTGGCGCTGGCGACCCATGGCCGTAGTGGTCTCGAACATTGGGCTCTGGGTAGTATCACTGAACGCGTCCTGGATACCACAAAGCAACCGATGTTTGTCGTGCATACAGGCGTCAGTCAGACGCAAGCCGGCACGGTCCAGACAAAAGTCGAACAGCTCCCTACATAAAACAGGACTCAGGATTGCGGCAGTATAAAGAGATGAAAGGAAAACGTTATGCCAGGCCATTCTTCGATCCACAGGCATACAGAGCAAGCGACAGAGTATGTCTTTGCCTGTATGCTACAAGCATTACTCCAGCGGCAAGCTTTTCCTTTTACATATGAAAAAGGGGAAGATCCCTATCTGATCCAGACGCATGCCTCGGCGGTCGTGATCACGCCTGACTATGTCTATAAGCTGAAAAAGCCACGCAACTTTGGCTTTTTTGACTACTCGACGCTTGAACTACGTCGTCACTTCTGCCAGTTGGAGGTCGCCTTAAACACTCCACTGGCTCCTGGCATCTATCTGGGGGTGGCTCCAGTCATTCAGACCTTTGATGGGAGGATATCCTTTGGCCATACCTTTGCTCCCACATGTGAGCCTGCCCCTGGCCGTATAAACGAACTGGATACCGTGATCGATTATGCGGTCGTCATGCGCCGTTTACCGGAAAGTGCCACACTGCATGCGCTGCTGGATGCAGGTAAGGTCACGCCCGCGTTAATGGCAGAGGTGGCCCACATGGTCGCGCAATTCCATACCAACACACCAACCAATGAACACATTGCACAGGCGGGGAGTATGGAGGTGATCCGCGAAAACTGGGATGAGAATTTTCGCCAGATGCATCCATATATTGGTCGCACGATTTCGCGCCAGGCCTATACCGCCCTGCAAGACTATGTTTCTCAGTTTCTCAGACACGAAAAAGCATTGTTCCTTCAGCGCGTGCAGCATAAGCATATTCGGGACTGCCATGGGGATCTGCGGCTACAACACGTGTATGTTTTGCCTGAAGAGGGCCAGCCAATCCTGAAACGCATTATCTTGCTTGACCGCATCGAGTTCAACGAGCGGATCCGCTTTGGTGATGTCGCCAGTGAGGTCGCCTTCCTATGTATGGAGCTAGATGCGGCCCAGCGTCCCGATCTGGCAGCGATCTTTCTGACGCAATATATCGCCGAGACTGGAGACACAGGACTCAGCAAGCTTCTTCCGTTCTATGCCTGCTATCGCGCCTGCGTACGCGGGAAAGTTACCTCGTTCCTGCTGGACGATCCAGAGGTGAATCCTGCCCAGCGCGCACAGGCCAGCCAGGATGCCAGCACGCTCTTCACATTAGCGCTCGCCTATAGCAGATGGTCGCCGCAGCCACTCCTGATCATGATTGGAGGAATCATGGGGAGCGGCAAAAGCTCCATCGCTCAGGGATTGCAGGAAGCATATGCCTATCGACTGCTCTCAACCGATAGCATTCGCAAACAGCTCACACACGTGCATCCAGCACAGCCACAGCCTGAACAGTTCGGCGCTGGTATTTACGATCCCTCCTGGACCAGACGCACCTATGCCGCCCTGAACAACCGGGCACAGGCATATCTGGAGCAAGGTTACTCGGTTATTGTAGATGGCACCTTTTCGCGGCGCGCCGAACGCCAGAATATTGCTCAGGCGGCAATCCAGCATGGCGCCCGCGTCATCTTCATCGAATGTATGTGTCCACGTGAGATCTCCTTACAGCGACTGGCTCAACGCTGGCAGGCCCGGATCTCTGGTGAGCCAACTGATCAGCAATCCGCTGTGGTTAACGCGTCCGATGGTCGCCCAGAACTCTATGCGGCCCAGAAGGCACAATGGGAAACCTTTGATGCCGAGCAGGAGCCAGGAGTCACACATTTGGTTTTATCAACCATACCTACCCGGCATAACACGATGCACGACTTACAGCGCAAGCTCAAACCTATAATCACAACCATGCCTGCCCTCATGGATAGTCCATGAGCTCACAGGCCATGCTTATCTATATATGCACATTCCTGAAAGGAGTCAAAACATGAGTTCCCCAAATAGTATACCTCAGCTTAAGAAGATCCTTGTCCCACTGGATGGCTCACCACTCGCGGAGGAGGCACTTGTGCAGGCAGCCACGATTGCTCGTGCCAGCAAGGCCGAGTTGTTACTGCTGCGCGTCATTGCCCCATCTAGCTGTGTTCCACTGTATCCCGTCACGACGATGGATCTTATAGAGCCAATGAAAGAGGCGGCCTTTACATCTGCTCGCACTTATCTGGAACAGGTTACGACCTACGAACACCTTGATACACTGAAAGTACAAACAGATGTCATTCTGGGCAGTACAGTTACAACGATCATTGATCATGCAGTCCAGCAAGGCGTCGACCTGATTGTCATACGTAGCCATGGAGAAACGGGCCTTACCCGCTGGGTCATGGGCAGTACCGCGCACCAGTTAATACGCTATAGTCCAGTACCGGTACTGGTGATCAGCAAGCCACAGGATAAGCCCATAGATCCCCAGCATACACCACGTATACTGGTCGCGCTGGACGGCTCGCCACTGGCCGAGGAAGCCATACGACCCGCAGCACAACTGTGTGCGGCCCTGGCGTATCCTGGACAGGGAGAGATCCATCTGACCCGCGTTGTGCAACGTGTGAGGCAGTATGGCAATCAGACCAAAGAGCAGCTAGGGCAGATCAATGCAGCATATCAAGCCGAGGCGGAAACATATCTGCAACAGATCAAGCCAGACGTGCTCACAGGAGTGCTGGCTCCGCTCAACCTGAAGGTCACAACGTCAGTCCTGACATACATGGATGTCGAAGATATTACCCAGAGCATCATCGAAGAAAGTTCCGGTGTCGGTGATACAACGGATCATTTGGGCTGTGACATTATCGCCATGACCACCCACGGACGCCATGGCTTTCAACATCTATTGCTGGGTAGCTTCACGGAGGATGTGTTGCATGCGGCCAGGAAACCATTACTGGTCGTCCACGCGTCGAAAACAAAAAAGGCCCTGCAAACACAGGTCCAAAGAAAAGATATAGTAAATGTGCCAATCCTATAAACGCTCCTTTGCGTGCGTACATAGACATTGAAAAAGATTGTCGGCCACACCTGAGGCGAAAAGGAGGAATGGAGAAAGAGGTGTGGAGCGATGTGATAGGGCAGCACAGACATCAGTGCAGATTGCTGCTCTATCACTAGAACCAGAAAGAATCTGGACAAAAGAGAGAAAAAAGATGTTTAAGCATATTCTTGTCCCTCTGGATGGCTCAATACGGTCAGAACAGGCCTTGCCAGTAGCAGCACGTATCGCCCGTGCAACGCAGGCTTCCCTGTTACTGCTGGAAACAATCAATCCAGTTGATGAAATGGGCTTGTCTTCACTCCCACAAGAACAGAGACTGCTGGAAATGGAGCATACCTACCTGCAAAACATTGCCAGCGGCCCGGAGCTAACGGACATAGCAATAACGACACACTCTCGCATCGGCATACCAGCAGAGCAGATACTCCTGGCGGCCGACCAGCATCACATAGATCTGATTGTGATGTGTAGCCATGGTCGGACCGGCTTAAAGCGCTGGGCAATGGGCAGTGTCACTCAAAAGGTTTCTCGCAGCAGCCCGGTGCCGGTTCTGGTGCTGAAAGAAGATGATCCACTTATGCAGCAATTACGTGCCTCGATCACTGCACCGGTCCATATCATGGTGGCCCTGGATGGTTCACCATTGGCCGAGAAAGCACTCGCACCCGCCGCCTATCTATGCATGGCGCTCTCCGCACCTTCCCGGGGTACACTCCAGCTAACCGAGGTCATTCACCTGCCCGCCGCCTTTGAATATGGACAGGAAGATAGCGTGTCCATAGCGCTCAAGAAAGAAACACCGCTGGCCCAAACATATCTCCAATCCGTTAAGCAAAGACTACAGGAAGGGAAATTCGGCACTCTTCCTCTGGAGATTACGACCATGGTTTCCCATGATCTGGATATTGCGGCTAAATTGCTCAGGCTCGCTGAACATGGAGAAGAGCAGCAGAGAAGTCAGGGCTGTCAGCTGATCGCGTTAACAACACATGGCCGGAGCGGCCTGCAACGCTGGGTCATCGGCAGTGTGACCGAACGCATTCTCTCCAAAGCCTGTATGTCTTTACTTGTCGTGACCCCAACATCGGGTGAGTAGAGATCTGACGTGTGGGAAGTAGCGCGACAGAATACACAGAGTTTGTTTCTATCGCTAACATCTCAGCGGTTCGTTTGTGATGGTTTTGAGATATGAACGCGCAGCCCGAGATAGCGGTGAGAGATTCCCAGGCTATGGTTCTAGCGATGAGAACTGTTGGTAGTCAGAAAAAGCAGACCTGACCACAGGACAAAAAATTGAGCATGACGAAGGAGGAGATTATCATGAGGCCGGAAGAAATTACATCCACCTGTAACGAATACTATGATCTGATCAGTGTCCTCTATCATATGCTCGAGGGAGCCTGGAAATATGAAAATTTTCGTAGGGATGCGGAGAAAGCCGGTGATCATCAACTGGCCCAGTTCTTCCACGAGGCTCAGTTAGAGGAATGCAAACGAGCCGCACGAGCAAAGGAACTCTTACGTGAGCGTATTGGCATAGCTGTCCCCCACTAGCAATCCTATGCGAGGGCAGCCACTATCCATGAGAGGAGATCTGGCAATGCAATGCAAAGAAAAGATGGAAACCTATCTCCGTGAACATCAGGTACCATTTCAAGAACAACAACACGCACGCAGCTTCAGCGCGACAACTATTGCGGAGAGCGAACATATATCGAGCAAAAAATTTGCCAAAACGGTCATCTTGATGGTTGATGGACAGTTGATGTGTTTTGTGGTACCTGCCACATATTCTGTTGACCTGGAGACCGTACGCGCTATCACGGGTGCGCAAGATGTTCGGCTGGCGCACGAAGCGGAATTTAAGCAGGCCTTTCCTGACTGTGAAGTAGGCACCATGCCGCCATTCGGCAATCTCTATGGCATCCCGGTCTATGTAGATAAAAGCCTGAGCGCGGAAGATTCGATTACCTTCCCAGTCGGCACCTACACTGATACCATGAGTATGAACTATGCCGACTTCGAGCAACTCGTACATCCCCACATCGCAATATTCGCCCGAGCTCACTTGTAGCGGCAGCCCTCGCGGCCAATACTTTTCACTTAGCGACTCTGTTGGCCAATGGCAAAACGGGCACTTTTCGTTTAGCGCTACGTTGAGAGATGGTTCGACGTGACCAGCAAGCAAGGTATACGTCGAGAGGGCGCCACACGCGGAGGCCGCACTGCTGCGTTTGCGCAGGCCAGCGTGCAAGCACGACTTCGCAGTGCTGTGGCGCCTCCAGGGATCGTGTGGATCCTCCCCGTACCTTCTCGGAGAGGATCACGACACAGGATCCGTCTCGGTGGAGGCGCCACAGGCATGCGATGCTCGTTGAGCCCCTCGCTCCACCATCACGCCGCATGCCGGCCTCCGCGTGTGGCGCCCTCTCCACGGACTATTTTTCTGGCCACAAAAGCGCTTCAACGAAACATATTGGCCCTCGCGGCTGCGACCAGCCCATGTACGAAACATCGCGCCCGATAATCATGCTGGCTGTAAGGGTATACAGCGCCGAGGAGTATGATGTAGAGCGATGCTTGCTCGGGACGAGGACTGGTCGCAGCCATCAAGGTCGCTACGGGGCGAGGGACAGACTGCGTTTGATCTCTACGAAGCGCATGATATTCTCACGGCTGACAGATCCTGTCAAATGGCCATCCTCCACCACTGGTAGCTGATTAAGGTCCTGACCAACCATCAAGGGTAGGACATCGTTGAGATTTTGTTCTGCTGTAACCACGTGCAAACGAGCCAGCGGCACCATTACCATCCCTACCGGCGTTTGACTCCATTGGTCGCGTGCGACATGACGAATTTCATTCAACGCGATCAAACCAGCCAGCTGGTCCACCTGGACCACAAAGGCGCTGCGCCAACCATGTGGCAACAAAAATTCATCAACTAATTTTTGTAAGGAGATATTGGCAGGCACGGTAGCTGGACTGCGATTCATGACGTCGCTGACGTGCACTCCTTTGAACATGGTCTCCAACATGTTCTGGGTATTGGCTGCGACGGCTCCGCTGAGCAAGAACCAGCCAATAAAACCGATCCATAAGCCATCCAGAAAATAGCCACGGAAAAAGGCCCAGAGTCCAATGAAGATAAACAGGTAGGCGATAAATCTTCCTACCTGAGTAGCGACTCGTGTAGCAACAGTCAGGCTACCACGCAAGCGCCAGATGAACGCGTGCAATACCCGGCCTCCATCTAACGGAAAACCTGGAATGAGATTAAAGACTCCCAGCAAACTATTGGTCAGTGCCAGATAGCCGAGCACAGCGCTGACAGGAGAAGTTTTGTCTCTGATTGCCAGCGCCAATAATCCACACAGCCCACCCAGGGCAATACTGGCCAGCGGCCCAACCACCGCCATTTGAAACTCAATCCCTGGTGTTCGCGGCTCCTGCTCAATGTTGGAGACACCTCCAAAGAGGAAGAGAGTAATACTTTTCACATGCAAGCCACGGCTACGCGCCACCAGTGCGTGTGCCAGTTCATGGAGGAAGACCGAAACAAAGAGCAAAAGCGTCGCCAGTATACTGATGCTCCAGTATGTCATCTCAGACCAACCATGATAGTTCACGCTAAACCAGCCTGTCTTCAGTGACCAGGTCAGGAGGACTGCGATAATCAGCCAGCTCACATGTACAGCAATATCTATCCCCAGGATTTTTCCAATTCGCAACGAACCTGGTAGCATATGGCACTTCCTTTTGTTTACAAGCGGTAATACTTCAACCTGTCATTGCCAGCTAATCATTTCCTCAACATAATTCATCAGATAATGATACCCGCTGGCTCTCTCATTCCTTTCTCAAATGGCCTCACACTCTCTCAGAGCGATCACAACATAGTCATCCACTGACGATCACATACTCGCTTTCTGTGATGAATTTGAGATACATACAGGTTGTCTGGTGATGAAATTGTGCCGATCTGACTCTATATGTAAGAAACATCAATGTATTTTACTGCTTCAACACATGCCTTCTTGTTGCGTTGTGCAGTAAATCACAGCGCCCACCTTGATTCAGACCATGTCCACTCACAGAGCAGTGAAAGAGGAGGATAAAGTATGCTGCAGATCGATATGCCTGCCAGACGTGCATTGCTGGAACACAAACTGGCGGAGTTGCAACAACGTATCGAGGAACTGCGTGTCCAGGAAAACATAGAAGTGGCGGAAGAGGATCTTGAAGAGTCGGCAGTTCGCGCTTCAGATACAGAACTTGAAGAGGCTATGCTCAGTGGAGAACTGAAATTACTCCATGATATCAAAAGCGCGCTCAAGCGTATCGACGAAGGGAGATACGGCTATTGTCTGGTCTGCGGACAACCGATTCCTGCCAGACGCCTGGAAGCGTTGCCATGGGCTGGATTGTGCGTGAAAGACCAGCAAGAGAGCGAAAGGTCGCAGCATCACAAGGTTGCTCTGTAGCCAGCGCCGCCTGACAACAGTCTGACAAACCAGAGCGAAACATTAACAGAACGTGTTTTATCTTGTGACTTGTCTGTGATTCTACTGTACTTCCTGTGACACGATTGAAATATCCAGGTTCTATACCTGATATAGGTAAAGGAAGCAAACACAGTTTACTTTGCGTCCATCTCAAATAGAAAAGGAGCCATAGTATGTCAATAACACCACGTGATCCATTTGATGCATTAATGCCGCTCCGCGAAGCGATGAGCCGTTTGTTTGAAGAAAGCTTCGTTACTCCGCGCTTTGAAATGCTGACCACCCACTCATTTCCTCTCGATGTTTACGAGTCAAAGGATAAAAAACAATACGTGATTGAGGCCTCCATCGCTGGCTTCAAGCCGAATGAAATTCATGTCACGGCCGAGGAGAATGTGGTTCGCATTCATGCAAGCAGGAAGGAAGAAAAAGAAGAGAAAGAAAGAGATACCTATATCAGACACGAGCGTTACACGAATGAAGTGGATCGAACAGTTAGCCTGCCCACTCGCATCAATGCCGATAAAATCCAGGCGTCCTACGAAAGTGGGGTACTGACACTACAGGTTCCCAAAGTGGAAGAAGTCAAAGCCAAACAGATACCGATCAAGGTCAAAGAGACTACTATCCCCCAGTGATGCATGCGCTTGTTGCTCATGAGAACGATATTCAGACAACAGAGAAGATATAGTATGCTTCTCTGTTGTCTGCATCAGAATTGTGACCGTTAGCGCTAACCAATACTGATAGCAGGGAAGCAATACACTGATGTGAAAGCGAGCATGGCTATGTTTAAGCGTATTCTGGTTCCTCTGGATGGGTCTCCTCGTGCCGAACAAGTCCTACCCGTTGCTGCGCATATTGCACGAACATATAATAGTGCCATCGTGCTCACGAGAATTGTCGATATCTTTGAGGCAGTTGGTGCCTCTTCAATTCAAGCAGCAGCCCTGGAAAACGAAATCAGGGAAATTCAGGAGAAAGAAGCACAGGAATATCTACAACGGATACAGCGTGCCGGAATGCTGGAACAACTGGAAATATCCACGGAAATCCATTCGGGCGATGTCGCAACGATGCTCCTGGAAATGATCAGTAGGCAGTCTATTGATCTGGTTGTGATGAGCAGCCATGGGTATACCGGCTATAAGCTCTGGACACTGGGTAGTGTCGCCACAAAAATGGTGCACCATTGTCCAGCCCCTGTCTTCATCCAGCACGAAGACAATCCTTTCGCCTTTGGTACTGCAAGCAACAAACTCAGGCTCTGTGTCGCCCTCGATGGCTCAACACTGGCCGAAACCAGCATTGCACCAGCGTTGTATCTCGCCGCCGCCTGCGCGGGAC
Source organism: Dictyobacter vulcani (assembly GCF_008974265.1). Lineage (GTDB taxonomy): Bacteria > Chloroflexota > Ktedonobacteria > Ktedonobacterales > Ktedonobacteraceae > Dictyobacter > Dictyobacter vulcani. The sequence goes on along the minus strand of NZ_BKZW01000002.1, from coordinate 1,480,737 downwards.
CACAGCAGAGCGAAGTCCACCTGTTACGGGTGGTTAAAACACTCGATGAGGATCGTGTCGAAGCATTCCTGAAGACCCACAAACTCAATCTGCAGAATTTTCTCTATGATGAAGCCATCAACTATCTTAAGGAGACCAGTGAACGCCTGAATAAAGAGCTTGCCGCCAAACTGGGTGTACGTGTCACCTGGTCGGTCCGACAGGGAAGAGACATCGCTCAAACAATCATCCACGAAGTCGAAAGCAATGCAGCCACACATCATACCTCACCACCCTATGCCCTGCTCGCCCTCACCACCCATGGCCGCAGCGGCATCGCCCTCTGGGCCGTAGGCAGCATCGCCGAACGCATCTTCCATAATACCAAACAACCCCTACTGGTCATCCACCACCCCAACTAAAGCGAGGCCGTACCGGCAGCACTGGTCGCCAATATGTTTCGTTGAAGCGCTTTTGTGGCCATAAAAATAGGTGGAGAAAAGCAGCGGATCGTACGTGAAGAGGGCGCCACACGCGGAGGCCGGCATGCGGCGTGATGGTGGAGCGAGGGGCTCAACGAGCAGCGCATGCCTGTGGCGCCTACACCGAGACGGATCCTGGTTCGTGATCCTCTCCGAGAAGGTACGGGGAGGATCCACACGATCCCTGGAGGCGCCACAGCACTGCGAAGTCGTGCTTGCACGCTGGCCTGCGCAAACGCAGCAGGGCGGCCTCCGCGTGTGGCGCCCTCTCCACGTACACCTTGCTTGCTGGTCACGTCGAACCATCTCTCAACGTCTCGCTAACCGAAACGTATTAGCGCTTGTCGCTGCGATCTCTTCGCGTATGAGTATGCAATCCCTTACCTGGGTTCGTCCGCAAAAACCTTACACCAATAATAAGGTTGGACTTCACTGAGTTTCTTTGCTATCCACTTACTGGCGTCCAATGGATCAGCAACGGCAACCTCAACATCAGGACCCCACATAAAAAGGCGTTCCTGGCAGATGCCACATGGAGCCAGAATCAAAATGGCCTCAGAATTTGCAGCTCTATACACACAGACCGAAGCAATTACTTTTTGTTCCAGCTTATATGCCTCACAAATAGCGCCTGTCTCATGGCAGAGCGCCGCCGCCCCATTAGGAATATCCGGAGAGACACTGGTCAATATATTTCCATCTGCAGTATAGAGCGCCGCCGCCCCGGAATCTTCATTTTTAGGGAAACGTTTGTTCATTAAAGCAATGGCAGCATCCACCAACCTTTGGTCCAGGTGCATATTTGTCCTCCTGAAAAATAGTTACTCATAATCCGGGAAAGGATGTTCCCAGATATAAATAGATTTGTGTTATGCACTGTACCAGATCAGCTAATTTCGTGCAATAAAGCTATTTGCGAAAATTCTAGCGAAATAGCAAGTGTAATCAGAAAAAAGAGGAGGAGGGAAAAATCCATTTCCCTCCTCCTCTCGTGCATGCGCTGGCTTTAGCTGAAGTCGATGAGTGGTTTAATCACGCCTTCGCGTTTTTTATCCATGATCTCAAAGGCTTTGTCTAATTCGCTGAATGCGAAGGTATGTGTCGTCATCAAAGTCGGATCAACACGATGCATTTCTAGCAGGCGCAGTAGCCGCTCCATACGCAGGCGTCCACCAGGACACAGGCCGGTGGTAATGGTTTTTTCGGCCATACCAACACCCCAGGCAACGCGTGGAATATGTACGGTTTCGCCGTCACCATGATAGCCAATATTCGAGATGAAGCCGCCCGGTTTCGTTACCGCCAGACAATTCTGGAAGGTGGCATCAGATCCAAGCGCTTCAATCGCGGTATCAACGCCCAGTCCATTGGTTAAGGCCAGGATCGCTTGCACCGCGTCCTCTTTGGTAAAATCGACGATGACATCTGCTCCATACTTCAAGGCTAATTCCTGACGTGCGGGCACCGACTCGACCGCAATGATCAGGCCAGCACCTGACAGGCGCGCGCCAACGGTTGCCATCAATCCTACAGGGCCCTGCGCAAAGATAGCAACGGTGCCACCCATAGGAATATGGCCGTTCTCCGCGCCCATAAAACCAGTCGAGAGCATGTCAGCGCAATAGACTGCCATCTCATCGGGAACGCTGTCCGGAATATGTGCCATGTTGGCATCGGCATCGTTGACATGGAAGTACTCTGCAAAGACGCCATCTTTCGTATTAGAAAACTTCCAACCACCGAGAGGAGCACCGGACTGGGAGGAATGACCTGCCTGTGAGGCTACATCAAACCAATCTGGTGTAATCGCACCAACCAGCACACGGTCTCCCGGCCGAAACAGCTTGACATTACTACCAACTTCATGGACAATGCCAACCGCCTCATGGCCAAGTGTTAAATCTTCTCTTGGTCCAATCGCCCCATGGACGGTATGCGAGTCCGACGTACAGATCAAAGCCTTCGTGGTCCTGATCACAGCATCATCAACGCCTGCTTGTGGAATAGGCTTGTCAGTAAAACCAACTCGTCCCATTCCTTTCATAACAAAGGCTTTCATATTCTTCTCTCTTTCCTGTCATCTAACACAAATAAAATTTCAACAATCTTGAAAGAAATAGAGAACCACGATCAATGCAAATTCAGCTTTTTCATCCTATCTCCCTGATGAGAGATTATCTCTTCATCTATAAAAGAGCATACATGACCGTATTCTCATTCATATCACAGTAGAGAACATAAGCTCACAGGCATATCACAGCTATAAATGCAGGAACATAAGCAGACATCTCCACTCTGAGTACAATATACATGTCATGCCATGCTGTTCAATCATGTGAGCGAAGCCTGGCGGCCAATAGCTGATCCTGAAATTGTGATCACATTGAGAGGGTCTGGTTATATATGAGATCGTTCTGAGATATGCGCCGCCTATGGTAAGCATGAAAGTTATGATTGAGTTCATGGGTATAAAAAACCTGGACATCGTTCAAACTTGAAACGAGCACTATGCCCACGGACAAAAGGAGGGGGTACCATGTATCTTCATGATAATTTACAGATCTGCCTGTACGCCCTGGCAAGCAGGTATCCTAAACATACTATCGACATCAGCCGAAACGTCATCGAGTCAAAAGGAGCACCTCTGGCAGGTTGGAAGGCACCCGAAGTAATTAAAATCCTGACCATGGCCGCCCCGGTCCTCTTGCAAACCTATGCAGAGTTGATCATCGATTATGGAGAAGCTACTATTTACTTGCCTTCGATCTCTTCAACAACACCATTCTGCACGATTCACTGTCGAGGCAAGATTCCGCCTCACCTCGCGAACAGCAGAAACTGGCTCAAGAAACAACTCTTCCAGCCTGAAGCACACCTGACCTTCACTGGGAGCACATCACTCTCCTGCTAAATTCGGGGCGAAGCGTGTGATTACAATTATCTGAAAGGATTGTACGCTATGTATGGTGAACTTACCCGTGATCAGATCGATGAAGTGCTGGAAGAAGGTAGCATCGGTCGTATCGGCTGCCAGATGCAGGGAAAGATCCATATCGTTCCCATTAACTATGTCTATGATGGAACGGATATCTATGCCAATACACTTGACGGTGCCAAATTGCGCATGATGCGCTCACATCCTGAAGTATGTTTTCAGGTTGATCAGATAGAGAATCACGCAAACTGGCGTAGCGTGCTGGTATGGGGAAGATTTCAGGAGCTGACGGGCGATGAGGCGTCCAGGGCTGTGGATCTACTTACCCACAAACATATCGTCATGATCGCCAGTGGACAGTCACTGCATGCGATGTGGGAAGAAGATAGTGTCGAATTACCTCCTGACATTATTGTCTATCGCCTCCACCTGACCGAAAAAACTGGTCGCTTCGAACGCTCCGATCTGTAGGTACACAGTGCACACAAATTCTAACCATAAAAAAATCCCGGATGGTTGAGCCATCCGGGATTTTCTCTGTGAGCGACATTGCTCATATTCAGGCAATTTGAGAGGCCGTCGGAGGAGTTTTCTCCTTGTAACGTTTCTCAAGCGAGCCGGTCCATGGTGTTCCTAACAATGGGAGCAGGTAACGGTCGCCACCGTAGTAACCTGCGACCCGCCAGGCCAGGATCAAGAAGAGCGCGAGCGTTCCGATAACTGGATTGATGCTGACGGCACCGGCCAGTAAGAAGCTCAGGTTCATAAAGACACCAAAGAAGGCGGCAATACCAGTTAAGATGCCGAGAATAAGCCCAAGCCCGACACACAGTTCGCCAAAGGTGATGACGTAGGAAAAGACGGCTGCATTAGGGAGTACGAAGTCGTGTAAGAAGGTTGCGTACCAGCCCTGCACGGCAGGATGGGCACCTGTAGCCTGTGCGAGCGCGCCCGTCACAAAGCCTTTCATCGCCACGCCATCATGACCAGCGAAGACCCAGGGACCACCTTTCGCAACTTCTCCAAAGGATCCAATAGCGATTGAGTGACCGGTCAATTTCTCCCAGCCAGCAGTAAACCATTCATATCCTACATATAAGCGAATAATGATCCAGAGCCATGCGATGCGCGTATCCGCAAAGAGGAAGCGGGCAATCGGGGGCTCCTCAATTTGAGTCGCCGCACGTGGGTGGAGTGTTGGAAAATTACGCATGTTAGAGGACTCCTTCCTGTCTATGCATCCGCTTTTCTCCTTCTTTTTGGAGAGGAAAACGAATTGCTCATTGAACTATTTCTATGCGAGACACTTATGTATGAGTGCGTGCCTTTGTTTATCTGTATATAGAATAAGGGCTGAGACTCACAAATTTTTCTCTAATTGTGTAATCCACATCACAAACCCGTCACGGCCACTTATAAATGAAGTTTATGTCCGGCAAACAAATGGAGTACTGGCATAAGCTACTCTCCCTGACCGGACTTCCCAGGCTCATCCATCGTAATCACAATATAGGGATAAGCTTGTGTTGATGAATAAGGATGGGGGATGACCAGCAATGGGAGAGAGGTTTTTCCCAACAATTGTTCCGCGATACTACCAGCAACCCACCGAGGCAAGCCCGTGCGACTGTGGGTCGCGAGCGCAATGGTATCATAGCCGTCGCTGACACGCTGATCATGTACAGTCTCTCCTTCTTCCGCCACACGGATAATCGTGTAGGTAGGCTCGGTATTGAGTGCAACGGAAGCTGTAACATTCACATGTAAGTTTCTAAAACTCCCATGCCGAAAGGCATGTTGCAGCTGCTTGAGATAGGTCCGTGCCTGTTCAACGGCATCATCGTTCAACTTCTTAACGATAGCGGTCGCCTGATCATCAACAAAATAGGCTGGTTGGATGACACGTAACAGATGTAGCTTTCCTGTTTCAGGAAGAGAGAGGGCCGAACTCAGCCACGCGGCAACCGGAAGAGCGGTTTCAGCCATGGGCGTGCCATCCAACGGAACAAGCAGGCTAAATGGATGCGCCGGGGATTCAGCAATGAAATGCGACGATGAGCTATGTTCCCGCAGTACCAGGATCGGAATAGGACACTGCCTGAATAGTTGCTGTGCGACACTCCCATGAATCCAGCGCGTCAGGCCTGTATAGCCATGGCTACACATCACGACCAGGTCTACCTGATGAGCCTGCATATATTGGATAAAGGCCGAGATAGACCTCTCTGTAATCACCTCGGTCTGAATGCCAGGACCAGCCAGATCAACAGTAGCAGCAATGCAACGAAGATACGTCTGAGCTTGCTCAATGTCCTTCTGGCACGGCTCTGCTTCAACATGGACAATGTTGAGTGGATAGCGCTGAGAACGACGCGTTGGTGGTACAATGCGCAGCAGCGTGATCCTGGCACCAGCAGCCCGCGCCAACCGGGCGGCCAGCGCCAGCGCTTCTTCCGCACATGCCGTTCCATTCAGGGGAACAAGGATATGCTTTACAGTATAAGGTATGCTTATTGGTAATTCCTGCTCTAAAGAAGAATCCTGAATATGCATCTCAACACTCCTGATATATATGCGATAAGAACCACACTATAAACTGAGCTATTCGCGTCGACATCTCTCTTATAAAAGAAAGTAAGCGTGTGCAATCACATTACTATCAAGAAATGTGAGATAATCATCACAGGAGCATCACATGGGGAGAGATTAAAAATCTCTTGCGTAGGAAAAATCCTTGCCCTCTAACTATTTCTCATTTATGATAGGGGAGCTAAGATCTGCCAATAGTTGTGCTGAAATTACGTTGAACCTTATGATGAGATCATAGCAGGGACGCCCTGGCTTGTACCTGGCGAGAAATAAAATAACGTTTTATGTTCTTGAGGCGTGCGTGCTCGCTAGTGAGAGAAAGATCTGCGCTATGAAGCCATTGAATATTCGCCAACCATTATCTGAGTCTGAGCGCTTTGCAGCCTTAAGCCGTATTGGCGCGGCTTTAATGAGCGAGAGGGATGAGGAGAAGTTACTTCGGCACATCGCACAGACTTCGGTAGATCTGATTGGCGCTGAGTTTGCTGCCTTTACGCTACGTCCAATCAATGACCATGGCGAGCTACTCGTACCCGCGGAAGGACATCTTTTCCATCTGGCTGCGGTGATTGGCGTCACTAAAGAACAGGAAGAATTATTTCGCCAGATTCCCCTGGGTGGCGAAGGATTACTGGCTCCTATTTTTCGCCATGGAGTATCGGTACTGGTCCCCGATGTCCTGAAGGCGCCTAAAGCAGATAGAGCTCATAGCAGCAATGCCGTCTCCGATGCACGCACTGCCGCCGCCGCTTTCGCGCACGGACAACTCTCTCCCGAACAGTTGCACTCAATTGGCTTACCACATGGACATCCAACTTTGCGCAGTTTTTTGGGCGCTCCTCTCTTAGATAGCGAACGCCAGGTGCGCGGTGGACTCCTGTTAGGACACTCCCAGCCAGATCAATTCCAGAAGGCCCATGAAGAGATTCTCATGAGCCTGGCTGCCCAGGCCGCCGTGGCGCTTGAGAACGCTCGCCTTTACAATGTAATGCATGCCCGGGCACAGGAACTCAATGCTATTTTTGAAAGTATCGCCGATGGCGTGACGCTGGTGGATGCCCAGGGGCAGATCGTGCGTGAGAATCATTGGGCCCAGGAATTGAGAAAGCAGCTTGAGCAATATCCTCAGGGCAAACAGGCGTTGGAAGCACTCCTGCATGGCCCCGCCCGTAGCGCGTGTCAGGGCATCAGCGAGCATGATGTGTCGGTAAAAATCACCGATGAAAATCAAGAGGTGCGTGAATTTATTGTCAATGCCTCGCCGTTACGTCAACCGCCCGTTCAAAGCCAGACCCGAAAAATGGAGCGTTTAGGCGGATATCATAGTCTACCAGTCACCACTGGATCCGTTGTGATCTGGCATGATGTGACTGAAATTCGGCGACTGCAACGGGAGCGCCAGCTCTATACCGAGGCGGAAGCACGCCGTTCCCTGTTGCAACACATCCTCGACGAATTACCCAGCAGCGTGTATTTAGTCCATGGAAAAGATGCTCGTCTTGTGCTGGCCAATCAAGCTGCCAGTAAAGTCTGGGGCGTTGCCTGGCCACACGAGAAGCCCATGCTAGAATTCTTGCACGATAATCATATCCAGCTATTCCAGGTGGATGGCCGACCTCTTCCTCAAGATCAACTGGCAACCCTACGCGCGGTCCAGCTGGGTGAAACGGTCTATCAGCGGCAGGAGATCATTCGTCATGCCGATGGTTCAAATCTTCCGGTGCTGGTAAATGCGATTGCCCTCGATTCGCGCTCTTTTCCGCTCAATGTACCGTCCGTTCCACGCGGAGAATATGAGCCAATGGCGATCGTGGTACACCAGGATGTCTCGGCCTTAAAGGAAGCAGAGGCCTTGAAGGATGAGTTTATTGGTATCGCGGCCCACGAACTACGCAATCCATTAGCCGTGCTACAGGGCTATGTACAGCTCCTACAGTCTCAGTTGAGACATACAGGCGTAACACTTACACCCCTGCAGGAGGAGTCATTTCAAGGCATTGAGCAAGGTACGCACCGCCTGACCGCGTTGACCGATGATCTACTGGACGTGACCCGTTTACAGGGAGGACGCCTTGAGCTACGGCAGGAGATTACAGATATCATCCCGCTGGTCAAACGACTGGTCAAACGTTTCCAGTTGACCTCTCAACAGCATCAATTACACGTCACTGCTCAGGCAGAATTTCTGCTTGTGTCCATAGACACCCAGCGCATTGAACAGGTCCTCAGCAATCTCCTGAATAATGCCATCAAATATAGTCCTCAAGGCGGATTGATAGAGATTCGCATTGAGGAAAATCAGGCCAAAAACAGGGTCGTCGTGTGTGTGCAGGATAGTGGTATTGGCATTCCCGCACAGCAACAGGCCCGGATCTTTGGGCGCTTTGTGCGGGCCGATAATGCACAGGCCCATGGTATCGATGGAACGGGACTGGGCTTATACCTGAGCCGTGAACTCATTGAACGCCAGGGCGGACACATCTGGTTTCAGTCAATTGAGGGACAGGGATCAACGTTCTTCGTCTCACTCCCCCTGGTAGATATTCCTCAGGATCAGGGCATGGATACCCCATGAATATACCTGCTGTGATTTTATTGTGATTGCCACCCCTCGTTTTGTGATCTCTTCCGTCTCTTCTCCATTCTATCGTTAGCATATATACCATTATGCTATGACGAAGCACGGGTGAACACCGCTCAAACACGGCTAGAGGCGCTCACACGATAGAATGGCATATTCATCATCCCACCTGCAATTGGGAGAGCATACCTGAAATCATAAGGAGAGAGACGATGTTTGAACGTATTTTCGTTCCCCTCGATGGTTCAGCACGAGCTGAACGTGCGCTGGATGTCGCTGCACATATTGCCCGGGCCTCCCATGGGAAAATTATTCTTGTCTGTATTATTAATCATTTCATTCTGGGAGCGCTGGCCTCTCCTGTCCTGGCTAATCTGCAGTCAGCGGAGGACACATGGTCGATTGATGATGCTGAAACCTATCTCCAGTCCCTGGTGGATGCGCCTGAATTGAGTGGATTATGGACAGAAAAGGCCGTGATGTCAGGACCAATCGCCGCGACGCTGGTGAATGCGGCCGCCACCTACAGCGCTAATTTAATTGTAATGTGCAGCCATGGACACTCAGGGGTTGTCAGCAGACCATTAGGGAGTGTAGCGGAGAAAGTAGTGTGCCGCACCACTATTCCCGTATTGCTCTTACGTGAACATGGCACCTTACCAATAGAGCCATATTTGGATGCAGGAAAACCGCTACGCATACTTGTCGCCCTGAATAACTCATCTTCTTCTCACGCTATCCTCAAACCAACGGCAGAATTAGCCGTATCACTGGTAGGACCTGCTTCGGGCATCTTACATTTAATACGCGTAACGGCACCCACGGAACTTACACCACAAACACCCGGTCAACAGGGCGAGCCAGACCGTGAACCCACCCTATCAATGGCCATCACAGATCTCCCCGAAGATCCACTGGCCGACTATAAGATAGCAGCACGTTGGGATGCGCTAGAGAGCAGGGATGTCGCAGAGGCACTGGTACAGATCAAGGAAACAGAAGCAGGAAATGGCACCAAAGACAGTAATGCCTGTAAAGTTATTGCCATCGCAACCCACGAATTAGCCGGGTATCAACAATTCCCCAGAGGCAGTGTAGCCGCCCGCGTCATGGCAGAAACAACCCTACCCATCTTCTTTGCCCACACCCCCGCGTAACGCCCCCAAGGAAGTACCGGCAGCGCCTTTCAAAGGCGCTGCCGGTACTTCCTTGGGGGCTGCCCCAGACATCATTGATTAGAAGAAGGTGAAAGGACTGTAGGGTTCAGCCTCATGATCCTTTTCCGACGTTGTCACATGCGTGTGCGGCTCTGTCTTTTTGCTCTGATGCTCTATCTTCTTGTCTGGTACCCTGACCACAAGTAGAGGTAACATTGAATGCCCCAGAATATTTTCTGTGACACTTCCCAGTAACAGGCGCGGCACGCCATGGCGTCCGTGGGTCGTGATTGCCAGTGCGCTGATTGGAGGTGTCGTTAAGACATGTCCAAGCATAGCTGCATCACGAACGGTACCAGAGATGTCGCTATCGTAGCGCACAGAATAGCTGATCTGCAACGGCAGGTCCGGCAGCGTGGTCAGTCGCATCTTTTCGGCCACATCGCGCAGATATTTCTTCGCGCACTGCAACGCATGCCGATTAGACTGGATGGTATCCTCAACTTCGTCACTCTCAGTTGGAAGCACTGGAGACACGACACGTAGCAGATACAGACTGCCTGGCTGTGGCTCGGATAAGAGAACGCTCAGCATGGCGGCTGGCTTGAGAGCAGCTTCCGCGCGTTCAGAGCCATCCAGGGCTACGAGAATGCGGAATGGTGAGGTCTGTTCCTGCAGACATTCTTGATCGCTCTGCTGCAAGACCAGGACCGGTACCGGGCTCTCGCGCATGACTTGCTGAGTGACGCTGCCCATCACGATACGCCGGAAACCTGTACGGCCATGGCTGCACATCACTATCAGATCCGCATGCTCAAGACGAGCGTTCTCAACGATGGTTGCAGCCGCTTGTCCGATGAAGATCGAAGGATGCAGCGCAATGCCGTTAAGCACAGGATCCTTCTGAATACGCATGAGGTAGTCTCTGGCCTGCTGCTCACTCACTCCCAACATATCCCCGCTCAAAAGGCCGGAAGGCACAGCATAGGTCGCATATTCATGAATAGTTTCGAGAATGTATAAAAGGGTGATCCTCGCTCCCGAGTTACGGGCGATGCGTGCCGCCATGGGCAATGCGTGCTCCGCGCATGCTGAGCCATCAAGCGGGACAATAATATGCTGGAATTGGCTGGACATGAGAACCTCCTTATTCATGGTATCGCAGGTGTTTTTTTATTCTGGACACAATATAGGCTCTACATATCCCAACACTTTCTCTAAAAGAGTGTTCCATATCACAAACCCATCACACCATCACTGCAACAAAACCAACTATAGAGGCCTGTAGCGCGGCTAAATATTGCTGTGATTTGTTTGTGATGTACAGCTTGTATCCAGTGACTTCATTGTAAAGCTTCGGCACTAGGATTAGACAAGCACGCCTGACACATTTCATTGATGGAGGATCTATGGATACACTTCTGCTTGCTCGCTGGCAATTTGCCATTACGACGGTCTATCATTTCTTTTTTGTCCCGCTGACACTGGGACTTGTGCTCCTGGTAGCAATTATGGAGACAATTTATGTTCGTTCTCACAACGATGTTTATAAGCGGATGGCCCAGTTCTGGGGACGTCTCTTTTTAATTAATTTTGCGATGGGGGTGGCGACTGGCATTGTACAGGAATTTCAGTTTGGCATGAACTGGGCCTCGTATTCTCGCTTTGTGGGGGATATCTTTGGTGCACCTCTCGCGATTGAAGCCTTGCTGGCTTTCTTCCTCGAATCTACTTTCCTGGGTATCTGGATGTTTGGATGGGATAAATTACCGAAGAAACTCCATCTGGCCACGATCTGGCTGGTCGTCTTCGGTTCCTACCTCTCAGCTTTCTGGATTTTGATCGCGAACTCGTTCATGCAGGAACCAGTTGGCTTTGTGCTCCGCAATGGCCGTGCTGAGATGGTTAATTTCCTGGCGCTAATCACCAATCCTAATCTGTGGGTACAGTTTCCCCATGTCATCACCGCAGGCATCGCCACTGGCTCCTTCTTTGTCCTCGGCATCAGTGCCTATAACCTGCTCAGGAAAGGGAAGGATAGTGAGCTTTTCCGCAAATCTGCGGCGATTGGTGCGGCGGCGGCCGTGATCTCCAGCTTGCTGGTCGCGATTGTGGGCCATACACAGGCACAGCATATGATCCGCACCCAACCCATGAAGATGGCGGCGGCCGAAGCGCTCTGGAACTCGGAAGATCCAGCGGCATTTTCCTTGTTCACCATCGGGAATGAGAATAGCCGCAAAGATGTCTTTGCCATCAAAGTACCAGACCTCTTGAGCGTGCTGGCCTTTAATCAGCCAGATGGAAAGATTCCTGGCATTAATGATCTACAGGCCCAGTATGTGAAACAATACGGCCCTGGCAACTATGTTCCTCCGGTGGCGATCACCTATTGGAGTTTTCGCATCATGGTTGGGACAGGCATGGCCATGATTGCGGCTTCCCTGCTGGCACTCTTCTTCTTGATGCGTGGACAGTTGGAGAAAGCTCGCTGGCTGCTCTGGCTCTTACCCTTTACCATTGCCCTGCCGTACCTGGGAAACTCAGCTGGTTGGATTATGACTGAAGTAGGTCGGCAGCCCTGGATCGTCTTTGGTCTGATGACTACTGCGCGGGGCGTCTCGCCTACCGTCAATGCCGGTAGTGTCTTAACCTCGCTGCTGGTCTTCGCTACCCTGTACGGAGTGCTGGCGGTGGCAGATGTTTATCTGCTCGCACGCTATTCACGCATTGAGGATAAGGATGCTGTTCAACCAACGGTACAACCAGATGGTGCTCTGATTGAAGCTTACTAAGCTGGAAACTCATCAAGAATAGGGGAATATAATGAATCTTAATACCTTCTGGTTTCTATTAATCACGGTCCTCTTTATTGGATTTTTCTTCCTGGAGGGCTTCGACTATGGCGTCGGCATGTTGCTACCCTTTCTCGGCAAAAATGATGCTGAACGTCGCCTGATTGCCCAGAGTATCGGACCATTCTGGGATGGCAATGAGGTCTGGCTGCTGACCGCTGGTGGCGCTCTCTTCGCGGCATTTCCTGACTGGTATGCCACCCTCTTCAGCGGGTTCTACCTGGCGCTGATGCTGATGCTGGTCGCCCTGATCGTGCGGGCCGTGGCCTTTGAGTTCCGGAACAAGGATGAGCGCGCCAGCTGGCGGGCGGGCTGGGATTGGATGATCTTTATTGGCAGCCTGCTACCAGGTTTCCTGTGGGGCGTGGCTATCTCCAATATTATCGAAGGCGTGCCCATTGATAGCCATATGAACTATGTTGGTGGTTTCTGGAACTTACTCAATCCTTATGCCCTGCTGGGTGGATTAACCTTTACCAGCCTGTTCTTGCTCCACGGAGCCATCTTCCTCAACTTGAGAACCGAGGGCGTAATGCGCGAGCGAGCTCTGACAGCGGCGAAACGCGTCTGGGCGCCTGCCGTAATCTGCGTCTTTCTCTTTGTTGGTCTGGGCTATTTTACCACGGATGTGTTTGCCCGGCTCGGAATTGATCCTGGCATCGCACCGCTGGGAGCAGGTGTAGCCCTACTGCTGGTCTTACGGCTATTACAACGCGGTCACAGCGGTTGGGCCTTCTGCATGACAGGGCTCACCATCGCACTCTCAACCCTGACCATCTTTCAAGGACTCTTCCCACGCGTCATGATCTCCAGCCTCAATCCAGCCTGGAACCTGACCATTTATAACGCGTCATCGAGTCCATACACACTCACCATCATGAGCTGGATCGCCATCTCCTTCGTACCAATTGTGCTCGCCTACCAGGCCTGGAACTACTGGATCTTCCGCCAGCGCCTGCAAAAACCAATCGAACACATCTAAGCCAAAAGCCAGTCCCCCACGCACACTTCTCACATGTGAGAAGTGTGCGTGCCCGTAGCGGCAGCTGCTACGGGAGAAAAAATAATGGGGCCAAATTTGACCGCTTATTGTGAGATACTCTCAAGTATAAGATTTGTATTGACGCACTATGAAAGGGTATTTCAATGACCGCACAGCCTTTTAAGACCATCTTACGCGACCTCTTGCAGCAGGGCCATCGTGATGAGGAAGCTTTTTTACAGGGATTGAGTGAGGCCGAACGTACTGCCATTGGGGAGCCGGAACACTGGTCGGCCAAAGATCATGTGGCTCATATGACTTTCTGGCATCAACATCTCGTGCTGAAGTTGACTGCCGCCCTGCAGCATCAGGGGTTATCGCCAGACGACGAGAGCGTTGAACAGTCCAATTCGCTTGTTTTTGAGGAACATCAGCAGCGTCCCTGGTCAGAGATTCGCGCTGAATCTGAGCGCGTCTACGCCGAACTCATCAGGTTGATGGAGCAATTCAGCGAGGAAGATCTGACAATCCCTGATCGCTTCGCCAGCATCTCCGGGGAAAAACCACTGTATGCAGCCTTCCTGGGAAATTGCTATGAGCATGATCAGGAGCATCTCGTGCAGTATTATAGCGACCGTCACGATCTCACCCGGGCAATTCAGATCCGTGAGAATTGCGCCAATAGGATCATACAAAATGAGGCGTGGCCAGCATGGGTAAAAGGGAGTTTCCTCTATAATCTGGCCTGCTTTTATGCGCAACTGAACCAGCTGGAGAAAGCTCACGCGCTCTTACAGGAAGCGCTGACATATAATCCTCGTCTCAAAGAGAAGGCCCTTAACGATCCTGAGCTGGTTGCGTTACGTGGTCAATTGGCTTAAACAAACTGCGCTAGAGATAGTCGCCGTGTGCTTTCTCCGGTTGGAATTCTAGTAACACATCGGAGAGGCTACGGCGGGGCGTTATGGGCGCGGGTGCACCATAACCCAGGCGGAGAATCAGTTGTGGATAGCCGGAACCATGAATGGCTGTATTCAGGTGTTGCCGTAACATTGGGACTTCGATAGGTTGATTCACAAAGGAGGCCTGCAAACCGGAGGCATAGGCATATAATAACAGGCGTTCCATGGTCTGGCCTACGGCGAACCAGTCACCTGGTGTATCACTGATCGTTCCCAACACGACCAGAACTGGAGCGCCCGCCGCCAACCGACGGTTTTTCCAGGCTTCCGCCCGCCACAGATCAAAGGTTCGCACGACGTATGCGCTGCTGGTGCCAGCGAAACTTCCTTTACTTCCAGCCTCAGCCGGTAGTCCATCTCTGAAATCAGCGTCACTGCTGCGTATCCAGTGCGCTAGCTCTTCACGAAATTCTGGACTGGCCCATTGTTGTCGATCGCCCTCGGTGATGAAATCTCCCAGGGCTGAACGCAATTCATCGGACTGAATAAAGCGTACCCAGCACCCCCCGACGGCCGCTCGCTGTGCAATCTGTTCCAATACATCAGCCGGCACTGGCCGCTCTTCAAACAAATGGCGATTGGTCACACGCCTGGTGATCGCGGAAAACAGGATATGATCCTGCTCACTACATTGAAAAGCTTCGGCCATCCGGATCTTTGCCACCAGTGGATTCGGCGGAGGATCCAGAAAAGATGGCACAAAGGTCTCTTCCCGATACCCAAAATGGCGCAATGCGATGCGTAGATTGAGGAAAGCGGCGCTACACGCAATCATCATCTCCCGCTGATCTCGATCGACTACCAGCAGTTGGCGGGACGTATCAGCATAGAGTTCCACAACCCGACCATGCACTTTGAAGAGCCACGGTTGTATATTGTATTCAGATGGCGCTAATAAGGCATAATTCAACAGGAAACGCCATTGCTCATGTGGGGAGCCCCATATGGAAAATCATTCTCCTCGATCTTTCTTGGATCCGCACTCAGCGATATCATAATAGTCTCCTTGTTTAACCAGGTGCTCTTCGCTGACTTCTATTTGTTCACTTTCTTGCAGCATAGCTGAACGACGCTACCAGCGTATCTCGGGACAAAGCATCAACATCACAATATGATCACAAAACTATTTCAGTACCATCGAACAATACAGATGCGCAAGAAAAAGCCTGGCTAGAGCGGCCTTCTAACTGGACACTTACAGATCTATCTTCTATACTGAGGGATACAATATGTGGGTGCGCACAGAAAGATATGCTTATGAAAGAAATGCATAAACGGCCAGGGCAACCAGCAACAGAACAACTGCCAGGCGATACAACCTTCATGAATGCTGAATGGTTGGCATCACTCAGTCATGAGTTGCGCAATCCCCTGGCTGCAATTAAAGGCTATACAACCTTGCTGCTACGGCATCATGGGCAGCTTTCTTCTGAAGAACAATATGAGCTTCTGCAATCAATTGCTCATGGAAGTGATCAACTGGCATATGTTATTAATATGCTGCAAGAGGTCGCGGATTTTGAGGCCAATCTGGTAGCATTTCGCCCTCTTTCCATCGATATCAACCAGCTCGTGCATGAGGTGGTAATGGATATGCAGCGCGATGACCAGCCAGCGGGCATAGCGCATAGAGCTATTCAGATCTCGCTCATCCCACCAACAAATGAGACTGAAGAATATAACATCGCTGCCGATCAACTCCTCTTGCGCAGCCTATTTATATATTTGCTCGAAAATGCCCATAAATTCTCTCCTGAACAAAATCCCATCGAGATCACGATTACACACGTTTCAACGGTAGCACGTGAGACGCTACCAGAATATCTTCATGCCGATCCAACCTTTCTCCAACAACCACTGCTGGAGTTACGTATTCAGGATAGGGGCATTGGCATTCCAGCAGAAGATCTGGAACGGATCTTTGAACGCTTCCAACGCGTCAATCTCACGCTCACACGAGAGGTGAATGGCCTGGGGCTAGGCCTGACGCTCTGTAAATATATTGTTGCTCTCCACCATGGCCTGATCTGGGCTGAGAGCACACTCGGCACCGGCAGTACATTTCATGTGCTGCTCCCAGGAAAACGAAACACAATGGAAAAGGACACATTGCAATGACTGCCAGAAAAACAACTATTCTGACCGCTGATGATGATGCTCAAATATTGCGTTTGGTAGCGCGCACGCTTGAATTGGAAGACTATCATGTGTTGACGGCGAAAGATGGTGAGGAGGCGCTTGCGTGCATTGAAACCGGGCAGATTGATCTCGCGCTCCTGGATGTAATGATGCCCAAAATGGATGGTTTTACGGTCTGCCAGAAAGTGCGTGAGTTTTCTGCTGTGCCCATCATCATGATAACCGCACGTGGACAGGATAATGATAAAATCAAGGGTTTTAACCTGGGTGCCGATGATTATCTGACCAAGCCTTTTAATGTCGATGAATTGCTCGCCCGGGTACGCGCGGTCCTACGCCGCTCTCAATTTATCCCACAGGAACAGGCGCACGCCGTCCGTACCGTGACGACCATCGGCCGCCTCAAGATTGACTTTAGCCAGCATCTTGTCACATTCGATGGTCAGGAAATCGTCCTGAGTCCAACTGAATATCGCCTGCTGGCATATCTGATCCAAAACGCAGGCCGTATTGTCACCTTAGACCTTCTCCTTGAGCGTATCTGGGGTCAGGAATATCTGGGAGAGAGCCATATGCTCCAGGTAAACGTTAACCGCCTGCGCCGGAAAATTGAGCCCGATCCCTCCCATCCTCGCTACATCCTGACCAAGATTGGCATCGGCTACCAGTTCGCAGCCCACCCCAAGGATGAAGCATAAACCTCCGTATCGTACCGTATCGGCAGCGCTCGTCGCCAATACGTTTCGGTGAAGCGCTTTTGTGACCATAAAAAACATGGTGGAGAAGAGCAGCGAATCATCCGTGGAGAGGGCGCCACACGCGGAGGCCGGCATGCGGCGTGATCATGGAGCGAGGGGCTCAAAGCGCATCGCATGTGGCGCCTACACCGAGACGGATCCTGTGTCGTGATCCTCTTCGAGAAGGTACGGGGAGGATCCACGCGCTCACCCACCACGTTGCGGCGCGAGCAGGCAACGGCACCCACGATCCCTGTAGGCGCCACAGCACTGCACGTCGTTCGAGCACGCTGGCCTGCGCAAACGCAGCAGTGCGGCCTCCGCGTGTGGCGCCCTCTCCACGTACACGACGCCACGCCATACCGTTGAGGTTCTCTCCTTCAACGAAACGTATTGGCGCTTGCCGCTGGCCTCCCCGCGTAGCCATCATCATAAGAAGACAGAAAAGGCATGCTGGTGCAGATAGTGATGGATGGAGTTGGCCGCTCTCTGGCCCTGTTCAAGAGCGGTCAGGATACTGCGATATCCACCGGTGATGTCTCCGGCGGCAAAGACACCTGGTATGTTGGTCGATAAGGTGTCAGGATAGGCAATGAGCGTCTTTCCGCTCAGATCATCTCCCAGTAAGCAGCCGGAGAGATCCGCGCATTCGCCAAAGGCATCCACGACGGTATCGGTATGTATCTTAAAATCTGAACCAGGTACTCTGGACAGACAGTGGCGACCAAACGAGTCTCGTCCAAATGAGTGGACGCGCAGGCAATGCATGCCATAGACAGCCATGTCTTCACTTCCCAATAAGCCAATGGGAAGAACCTGCTCAAGAAAAACAACCCCTTCCTGGCGCGCCACAGAGACATCGGCCACGTCGGTCAGGAGTCCAGGATAACAGACGCGTACCCCACTCGCACCTGCGCGTATGGCGACACGGGCCACGTCCACTGTAGCCATACCTCCACCAATAATCGTGACATCGGCTTTCAGTTGGGTATCCTGCTGGAGATGATAGGCTCTGAGCACGCCCATGGCTGGAAGGATTCCCTGCAAGACGCGCTCACCAGAAACGTTCAAGAGCTGACTCTGCTGTAAACCGATTGCCAGTAAAACAGCCGCATACTGCTGGCGTATTTCAGAAAAGGGCAGGTCTCGGCCAAAGCGTGTGTTGAGTTGAAGCGTCAGGCGAGGATGGTGCAGAGCATCAAGACAATTCTTGAGCTGGATGCGCGAGAGGCGGAAATCAGGAATACCTACCGCCATCATTCCTCCCAGGACAGGAAGTTCTTCAATCAGCGTGACCGCATAGCCCAATCCCACCAGATGGACGGCGGCGCTGAGCCCGGCCGGTCCCGCACCGATCACGGCTATCTGTTCAGCATAATCAGGCACAGAAGAGGCAGATACGCTCACTTCGTCTGACCGGGTATCAAGTACTTCACTCAGGCAGGCCAGCTTCTGCATGGCTACAGCGACATTTCTGGTCGTATCGTGGTGCTGCATAGTAATGCTCCTTCTCTACCATATTCCTGGCTACTGAAGAATTGCGATCATGCTTGCTCATAACAGCGCTACGCGGCAATCATTGCTCACTGTAAGTTTATCCGGTGAAGTTCTCAAACCAATCACAGGTTGCCAGCTACATATCTCAGCGTCATCAAGAACCGGCAGTCTGCGAAAAAATCCAGTCTCAGGGGGAGTAAAATCCTTGCACAACATACTCTGTGATAGTCCAGTGAAGCGAGATTTGCTCCCTGTGATCACCCTGTGATCCGCTCATTCTATGCTAGGAAGGGAGATAACATTCATATTTTTCGCTGTCTTTTTGAAAAGGAGAAGCTTTATGGCTACCCAGAATAATCATACACCGGCATTCCAAAACATTCTTGTTCCGCTGGACGGCTCAATGTTAGCCGAGGAGGCCATTCCTCTGGCAGCCGATATCGCACGCAACACGGGTGGCACGCTGATCCTCCTGCACGTGGTCCTCCCTTCCAGTTGCGTTCCGATCCAACCACTCGAATCGCTCGAAATTGTGAGAAAACTTGAAGCGGTCGCGATGGATAATGCCAGTGTCTATATGCAGCGCGTCATTACCGCAGAACACCTTGATACGCTCAAAGTACAGACAGAAACGCAGGTGGGAGGCGCACCAAAGACGATTATTGATTTTGCTCAAACACATCAAGTCGATCTCATCGTCATGAGAAGTCACGGCGAAACCGGCTTTAAGCGCTGGTTCCTTGGTAGCGTCGCCCAGCAGGTGTTACGCCATAGTCCTGTCCCGGTTCTGGTGGTACGTGAAAAATATACCTCGATCAAACATCCTATGCATAGTCCGCGCATTCTGGTGGCGCTCGATGGCACAAACTTTGCCGAAAGCGCCATTATTCCTGCGGCCCGACTCTGCGCGGCACTGGCCCAACCAGGACAAGGCGCAATCCACTTGATGACAGCCGTACGGCGCAATGGATGGCTAAACGGAGAAGATAAAGCGACAGTCGAGCAGATGGATCAAACGGCGCGCGCAGATGCCCGGTCCTATCTCAATAACCTTGAGCAACGCTTCTCACAAGGCGATCTCGCGAACCTCCACATACATGTCACCACTTCGGTCGTCGCCTACACGGACATCCTGGAGATCGTCAAAAGAATCATCGAGGAAAGTAACTGCATTGGTGATGTACCAGGCTATTCTGGCTGTGATTTCATTGCTATGGCAACACATAAACAGCACGGTTTCCAACAAATGCTGCTGGGTAGTTATACTGAAGATGTCTTTGATGCAACCAGACAACCTTTACTTATCGTACACACATCTGGCCCACAAGAAAAAGTCCTGGAGAGCCATAGGAATATTACAGCGGATCGCATTCCTGCTCAATAAGATCAGGACCATCCACGCTGGATGTGTCAGATGGGACGTCCTTTGTAATGCTACAGAAAAAGGTAGACAACCATGTTTCAACATATCCTGGTGCCGTTGGATGGATCATCACTGGCTGAGCAGGCAGTGCCAATTGCCGCCCGCATAGCACGCAAGATGCATTCATCAATCGTTTTACTACGTGTATCAAGCCTGAACATCGAGTATGGACCCTACTTCTCACAGGCAGGCTTGATGCGCGGGGCCATGATTGAGGATGAACTGGCCCGTGCACAATCTTATCTGGAGAATATTGCGCAATCACAACTGCTGGCAGGCATCGATACGAGCATTGCCACTGTTCCTGGTATCCCCACCATCTCGATCCTATCCTATGTTGACGCTAACGCTATCGACCTGGTCATCATGGGGAGCCATGGATGGTCAGGACTGAAATGCTGGGTGCTGGGAAGCGTCACCTCGCATATCACCCGGCATTGCGCAGCACCAGTTCTCGTGGTTCGCGAGGATCAACAACTCTGTCAGGATGAATCTGCTCCGCTGCGCGTGCTCGTTGCCTTAGATGGCTCGCCGTTTGCTGAAGCCATTCTTGAGCCAGCCATCACTCTGACCTCCGCGCTGGTCGCGCCATATCAGGGTACACTCCACCTGACACAACTGGTCCAGTTGCCGACCTGTGAGGATGAACTGATCTATATGCAAACGAACCTCGATCTGGACGAAGTGCGAAAAGCAACTGTGCTCGCCGCAGGTCAATACCTGCAGGCAATTGTAGCCAGACTACAGGATGGTCTGGCGTCTCAGTTAAAGGTTAATATCACCTGGACAACTGAGGAATGCGAGGATGTGGCCACAACACTGCTCCAGATCGCTGCACATGGTGATGCATCCGGGAAGGACACAGGCTGTAATCTGCTGGCGCTGACCACACATGGGCGCAATTTCTTGCAACGCTGGGCGGTGGGTAGTGTCGCCGATCGCGTGCTACATGAAAACCAGCTCCCGCTCTTGATTATCCATCCTGCTCACGTTTCTGCAGAAAAAAAGGCTCTCGTTTGAATTGTGATATCTACGAGAGCTGAAAGCTTTTCCTGTGATATTTTTGTGATGTCGCAAAAGTATTGTATGAGCAGGGGAATAAAGAGGTAACATTGAGTTCTCGTAATGTTATGCCTTGCAATCGTCTGAGCGACGCTCGTGATTGTTTTTCAAGCGCTCGTGGAAATCTATGTAAACCATTGATACACGATAGCATCTCTACATAGGAGCATACCATGTTTACCCGTATCCTTGTTCCACTTGATGGCTCGCTACGAGCAGAAAAGGCTCTTCCATTAGCGGCAAAATTTGCTCATGCGGCAAAAGGCACAATTGTCCTTGTTCGCGTGATTACCGCCGGAACTGAATACTGGCCTGCCCCTATCGCAACCTCAGATCTCGTTGGTGGCGTCATCGAGGATGAGAGGCAGACAGCCTGGCATTATCTGCTGCAACAAGCCAGTCACGCCGCCCTCAATGATATTCCAGTAGAACTCGATGTACGCTGGGGACCAGTCATTCCATCCGTGATGGAAGCCATTACATTTCATCAATGCGACTTAATGTTGATGTGCCATAAGAAACGTGACGGGTCCGCCCATCCGCTCACCAGAAATGTCACCGAACAACTTGTGCTGCACTCATCGGTGCCTGTTTTCCTTTTACACGAAGAAGGTCCCCAGCCACTCTTCCATCATCTTGATCCCCTGCAACCGGAACGCATCCTGGTAGGTTGGGATGGATCGTGCGATCCGCTCGCCGTCTTCGATGCAGCGGTATCCTTGCTTGTAGATGAAAAAGGACCACTGCAAGGTGCCATCCATATCGCGGGCGTGTTCCCACCTGAGAGATGTATAGATGGCAGTCTCAAAGAGCAGGAAGAGATGAAGCAGATGGTAAAAGAACAGCTCTGCCTGCATATCAGGAAGGCGCATGACCTGCATAATTTCGCACCCGAGCAAGTGGCCGATGTCAGACTCACCTGGTCACTTACCACATCCCCTGATCGTCCAACGACGTTAATCAAGTTCGCCGAGGGGAAAGAGGCCAGTCAGGCAGATGGGAATGCGGGCCGCTTTGATGTGATTGTCGTTCCCTCGACCTTTGGTGACCATGAGAATCCGGAGTGGTGTTTTGGGAATGTGGTCAATCAGATTATGCACGAAACGCACATACCAATCTTATCCATCCCATCAATGCCTGGAGAAGCTGAAAAACACATCCCGCAAACAACGCAGACACCCATACCTGCTCCATAATGCCACTTCACACGATCCTGACCGAGCCATTTACCATGACGCTTCGCAAATGGCCCGGTCAATGCGTGCGGCACCTTTTCTGCTTACTCATTGCGGTATGCTGGAAATGATTGGGGAATGCGACCATCCAACCATTTCCAGCACGGAAAAACCTGTCTTCACGATCCATTGCCTGGGCAAACTACCTCCCACCCATGCCATACATACCATCTTAAACGAAATATGATCAATGCCCATACCGCTTTTATGCTCGCAGTATGGGCATCTACAGCCACGAAACACTATTCAATACCAGGGAAGAAGAGGCCATGGAAGCCAAAGGGAATGTGATGTGGTACTTCAGCACGGCCGATCTCCTGAAACGTCTGCGCATGCAGTACCAGCAGGAATGAATTACATTTCTGTCCATCCAGCACGACTGAGAGGACGACGCCATCATCTTCAGCCTGCGCATTGGGCGCTTCCACAAAGACTGGCTCGCCAGGATAGCAGTTCTCTTCTGCCCAGGTAAGCGCGCTCCGGTTACGAATATCTACCCTGACCAGTTGGTTCGCGATCACCGCGGGATTCTGCTTGTCAGTAGAGATACCATACGCTACCCCGTAGTCATGAGCATTGTAGCGCCGATAGTTGATCGTCGGTAATTCGATGCTCATGTTCGTGATGCGCTCATAGCCAGCCGTGGTTGCTTCACTACTCAGTGGCAGGTGATAGCGCCTGAACTCACTGGGATGTGGAAGCTCAATAGCGTGCAGTTCACCACGCAACTGATCCAGGTAGAGTCCACGTATAATCGTCGCGTCTGGATAGGCGGCCAGATCCACAAAGATATCGCCGTCCCGCTCAAAAGCATTGATATGGTGGAAGCTAAAAAAGGACTCGGCCTGAAAGGTGCGCACCACGTGGCCATCCTGCTTATCCATCACCACAAAGCGCGTGCCATGCTCAGGATACCAGTGAAAATTCTCAATAAATGGCTTACCGCTCTGCAACAGGTCTAACGGCTTCATCTGGTATGGATATTCAGCAATGATGATGTAGTGCTCGCTGATACTGAAGCTATGAATATAAGAATAAATGTCCACTGCATAGGATCCAACCAGCCGCCGCTGTGGAGGTGCCTGGTTACCAATGGCGAAAACTTTAAACTCGCTCTGAGGTCCAAATTCGGTCATAAAACTCAGGACCTGTCGTGTACCATCGTGATGCGGGTGCGCGCAGCCATGATGTCCGGTAAGTCGGTCATCATACTCAACAACACCCAGGGTATCCAGCGTGTGTGGATCAAAGCGCACAGGCACCGGCGCTTCAGTCATGGCAACGAATTCACCGACCATCTGATCGACGCTCACGTTGGCATTGATCAGCGCACTCTGCGTTTTCCTGAAAATCGCCTTACATGGATCCGTAGTACCAAAGGCCGATCCGGTCAGGCGCTGCTTGCGCATGGACTCTACATAGCTATCGCTACGCAAAAAGCGGTTCGCATACGCCACCTGGCCCTGCTGAAAAGTAAAGCGATGCAGCATACTGAAGCCATCAAACCAGTGGCGATACCTCTGCTCGCCAACTTCAAATTTCGCAGGACCATTGCGCAGGAGTGATCCCTCCAGCCAGGTTGGAATATTGCCACTCACTGGCAGGTGATCAAGCACTATCTCCTCGTCCAGGGATGTATAACCGAGGGCGATTGCTGAACCTGCATGCTGTTCTTGTGTGGAATGACTCATCTTTTATGTGCCACCTTTCTACTATCACCAACAATAAGATGACGGTGAACAAGCTTTATGGGTACTGCATAAATGACCATACAACATTCGTAGCGGCAGCGCTTGCCGCTGCGACCTGTCACGCTACAAGTAAGCACCCCAACGTACCGGCAGCGCTTGCCGCTGCCCCCTCTCCACGTACAAGTAAGTATCGCCCCGTAGCGGCAGCCTTCATGGCTACGGGATGTTTCGAAGAGGGGATGAGATAGGCAACAATGATGGTCTTGATGGCAGTGAGAACAGTAGTCTGGTCATTCTCTGGGACGGTTTCGGAGAGTTTGAGGAGGGTCTGGGTAACATCATAAAGGATGCGCAGGGTGAGGGCGCGATCATTGTCATTGAGATGGGGCAAGCGGGCCGCGAGCAGGTAATCCAGGCGCTCCAGGAGTTCTTGATGTACCTGTTGAGCTTCCATGGCAAAATCGCTGGAAGTACTGGCGCCAATAAAGAAGGCACGGACACCACCATGGGCGGCGTGCAGGGCGATGAGGGCATTGATCAGGCGATCAATGGAAATTGGTAGTGGT
Source organism: Dictyobacter vulcani (assembly GCF_008974265.1). GTDB lineage: Bacteria > Chloroflexota > Ktedonobacteria > Ktedonobacterales > Ktedonobacteraceae > Dictyobacter > Dictyobacter vulcani. The sequence goes on along the minus strand of NZ_BKZW01000002.1, from coordinate 1,455,865 downwards.
TGAAAAAAGAAGTCGTCGGTCAGGATGGTCTGGATGAGATCACGATACTGCTGATGATAGCGCGCTATTACTGCTTGCAGGATGGCTTTTTTGTGAGGGAAAAATTGGTAGAGTGAGCCGATAGAAGTTCTGGCACGGGTCGCGATCGCATTGGTACTGGTAGCCTGATAACCAATTTCGGCGAAGAGCTGTTCGGCCGCATCCAGAATCATCGCCACGCGTTGTTGTCCACGTGTCTGCTGCGGCTGGCGACGTAACGGCGCTTTTGCTGTCGCCGCTTCCTCCACATGTGTTTGATCCTGTGCCATGTCTTTCTTTATCCTACCCATCTATGCGTAATGCGCAAATCACCAGACCAAAGTATAGCATACCATCAAAAAATCCCTTCCCGGGTTGTAACCGAACAGCTATAAACTTCGTATAAGCACTATAGAATGTGAGTTATTTACTCACATTCTATAGTGCTTTAGCCCGACCAATCTGACCAGACTGCGCAAGAAAGGGATACCGATACATGAGAATTTCCGTTGATCTTAACCGCTGCCAGGGTTATGGGCAGTGTTGTTTCGCTGATCCAAGCGTATTTAAGCTACGTGGGGAAGAGGTGTTAGAATTCGATCCGGCCCCCGGCGACGAGCATCGCCTGAAAGTCATCCGTGCAGCGAAGGCGTGTCCTGTCCAGGCTATCTATATTGGTGAATCTTACGAGGAGCAAGAAGAGAGGTCGCACAGGCATGAGTAATCATAGCTCACAGGGATTGCGTAAGGACGAGCACATCGTGATAGTTGGTGCTTCGCTGGCGGGTCTGCGTGCAGCGGAAGCCCTGCGCCGTCGGGATTTTGCGGGCCAGATCACGATTGTCGGTGACGAAAAATATGCACCTTACGATCGTCCACCGCTCTCCAAACACGTCCTGACTGGCCATCTTCCCATTGAACATACGCCCCTTGCTATGCTTGAGGATGTGCGGGCAACATGGATATTAGGCGTTGCGGCTACCGCGTTAGATGTCGAGCAACGCCAGCTATCTTTGAGCAATGGTGAGCGCTTACACTTTGATCAATTATTGATCGCCACCGGCACACGCGCCCGACCATGGCCGGAAGAGCGAGGCGGTAAACTGGATGGCGTCTTTTTGATTCGTGATCGCGATGATTCCCAACAACTACGAGAGCGTCTGGCGCGCAAACCTGGACGCGTCCTGATCGCTGGTGGCGGCTTTATCGGCTGCGAGGTTGCCAGCGTATGCCGGGAACTGGATCTGGAGGTGACGCTGGTAGAACGCGGCCCCACGCCATTGTATGGAGCGCTTGGCAGTAGTATGGGCAGTATCGTGGCCCGCTTACAACAACAGCATGGTGTGGATCTGCGTACCAGGACGACGGTGGAGTCCTTTGAAGGTGACGCAGCGGGACGCTTGTGCCGCGCTCGCCTGTCAGATGGCAGCGTTGTGGAGATAGATGTAGCCATTGTGGCCTTAGGAGCATTACATAATACAGAGTGGCTACAGGGTTCAGGACTGGCCGCGGATGAGCGTGGTCTGGTCTGTGATACCTATTCTCGGGTCCTGGATGCTCAAGGTCAGGTTGTTGAGGGTATCTTTACCGCTGGCGATGTGGCACGCTGGCCACAGCATCTATGCGATGGGGATCTCATCGCCGTTGAGCACTGGGGCAACGCCGTCGATCAGGCAGAGAACGCGGCCGGCAATATGCTTAGTGCCGAGACTGACTATCGTGCCTATAAACATATACCGGCCTTCTGGTCCAGTCAGTTTGGCATCAATATCAAAGCGGTCGGCCTGCCAAATCGGGGTGATGAAGTCATGGTCACCCAGGGCTCGGTGGAGCGCTATCGCTTTGTCGCCGCTTATGGCCGTCAGGGACGGATCATCGCAGCCGTATCCTTCGATCAAGGACGCTGGCTAGAGGCATATAATACACTTATTGAGGAAGGAGCAACCTATCCACCTCAACTGGCAGCAGCCGACCAACCAGAAAACATGCAGTCACAACCGGCTGGCTTTCCAGCTATGGCCAGGCACGCCTGAAACGGCTTCCGGATAGATGAAAGGAAATATGAGCATGACACAAAAGTCGAAGATAGATTTTAAACAGATTCTGGATCATTCGCACATCGCTAATCCATATCCGCTGTATGCACAGTTTCGCGAGACGCCTGTTGCCTTACAGGAAGATGGCAGTTATCTGGTCAGCACGTATAATGAGGTCGTTTCGCTCTTGCATGATCCACGTATAAGCTCAGATATGCGCAAATCGGACGCTCAGAAGCGTTTCATGCAACAGGCCAAACAGAAGCGCGAGGAAATGATCGCTCAGGGTCAGCAGGTCGAAGAGCCTGAAGAGATTGTTCCCGCCTTCATCTTCCAGGATCCCCCCAATCATGACCGCCTGCGCAGAATCGTGACAAGCCAGTTAACACCTGAGCGCGTCGAGAACATGAGTAGCCATATCGAGCAGATCGTCAAAGAGCATCTGGACAAACATGCTCAGGGCGGCCAGATCGATATCGTGGATGACCTGGCCTATCCATTACCAGTCACGGTCATCTGTCAGTTGCTGGGTGTGCCACGTGAAGATGAGGCGCAATTCCACGCCTGGGCCGAGCCACTGGCCAGTGTCCTCGATCCTGGTCAGGTGCAGACCGAAGAGCAACAAAAACAGATCATGCAGGCCGGTCGGCAGATGCGCGAGTACATGGGACAATTGTTGCAGAAGTTGAAAGCGCAACCAGGCGATAATTTGCTCTCAGGCATGATGGCCGCTGATGATATCGATGGCGCAATGTCACCAAGAGAGTTAATCAGTACGGCCGTCCTGCTCTTGATCGCCGGCCACGAAACGACCGTCAATCTGATCACCAATGGCACCCTGGCCATGCTGCGTTCGCCGGAACTGCTGGAACGGTTGCGTCAGGACCCTGAGCTGATCATTACCTATGTCGAGGAACTACTGCGCTACGATCCACCGGTCCATTTTCGCACCCGGACCGCGCTGGCCGATATCCAGATTGCCGGCACCACCATTCCTCAGGGAGCCACAATCATCCTGGTCCTGGCTTCAGGCAGCCATGATGGACAACGCTTCGAGCGCTCCGAAGAGCTGATCCCTGACCGCCAGGGTAACGAACACCTGGGCTTTGGAAGCGGACTCCACTACTGCGTAGGTGCGCCACTGGCCCGTGTCGAAGCCCACATCGCCCTCGGCGAAATCAGCCGCCGACTCATCGAGCCAAAGCTAGCCCTTGATCCTCCCCCATACAGAGACAACGCCGCCCTGCGTGGCCCGCGCCATCTCCCCGTAAACTTCAAGGGACTTCGCTCGTAAACGTACCGGCAGCCTTTATGGCCAATATTTTTCGTTGAAGCGCTTTTGTGGCCATAAAAATAGGTGGAGAAAAGCAGCGGATCATCCGTGGAGAGGGCGCCACACGCGGAGGCCGGCATGCGGCGTGATCATGGAGCGAGGGGCTCAAAGAGCATCGCATGCCTGTGGCGCCTACACCGAGACGGATCCTGGTTCGTGATCCTCTTCGAGAAGGTACAGGGAGGATCCACGCGCTCACCCACCACGTTGCGGTGCAAGCAGGCCACGGCACATACGATCCCTGTAGGCGCCACAGCACTGCGCGTCGTTCTTGCACGCTGGCCTGCGCAAACGCAGCAGTGCGGCCTCCGCGTGTGGCGCCCTCTCCACGTACACCTTGCTTGCTGGTCACGTCGAACCATCTCTCAACGTATCGCTAACCGAAAAGTATTAGCCTTTATGGCTGCGAGGAGCAGCAGGGCTTGCCGCTCCTCACAGCCATAAAGATTGTAGAAAATGATTGCTTTCGCGTTTCTATACATAGATAGAAGATATGCAAGGAAGTGAAAATTCACTATGTCAGAAACTACCGATATCCTGATCAATGTGGCGGACCAGGAGTTTGCTCAGGCCAAACAATCAGAGGATCAACGCGCCAATATTACCGGGCTGGTCGTTGTGGTGGCCTCAGCGATTCAGGGGGGCTTAACCCAGACAGGCATGACGAGAAATGCTCTCCCATTAACTATTATGCTGATAGTTATTGGAGCATTCGGGATGGTGGCCAGTATCAAGCTTTACGAACGAGCCAGACGCCATATTCGCCTGAAGTTTTTTATCCGCAAAAGGCTAGAAGAACTCTATCCAGAGACACAATTGCAAAACTTGCTGGACCTTACCCGTAAAGAGCAGCAAGCAGATTTTCCCATCATGCGCAACATTCGGCTCTGGAGCATCTGGATTATCCTGAATGGTATGGTCAGTGTCCTGGGTATAGTCTATACCATCATTGCGCTCCTACATTAACATCATGGCATCGCTATCCTGGCTATCAGGATAGTGGTGCAGATGCATGCTCCGTCAATGCATAGCCCGGCTCATCCATATGTGGTCCGAAAAACTCGATTCGATAGATGCCATCGGGACATTCTACTTCGTGATAATAACAGAAGTATGGTGCCGCCTGCTCCGTTCCACCTGTCTCATGTTCCTTTTGACGTGGAGTAGCCGCAAATCCCTGCAAGGCTTCGTCACGGTCGGGATAGTCAGAGACGTGTCCATCTGAGGCAACAACTGTGTAGTGTGTGGTAAAGGGGAACTGTATGTAAGGGCGCAGGAAGGCTACAACTTGATTATTGTTCTCAAAGAGGGTCGTCGGGTCAGCCGAAAACCATCTTTTCCAGGTAACGTTCGAAAAAGCGCCCCGCTTGCGGTCCAGATAACACACCGCATATTCAGGCTCAGCCACAGCATCTAACTCCTGTCCCATCTTCCCATAGATGATGCCGCGCATATTTTTATTAGGTCTCCAACTCTCTCTGGCGCCCTCTGGGTGTTTCCAGAGATGCTCTGTATACAGGAGCAACGGTATCCCTTGTTGATAACTGCTCGCGGCTTCTGCCCGCGTAATCTCTACCCATGCGGCAACAGGCACATAGAATTCGCTACTCTTCTTGCTCGGTAATCGCTCCGGCAACAGTGATTTCCAGGACTGCGTTGAAAGCGGTACTGAAACATCGGTCAATTGCTGCATTGCTTCAGTAAGATGAGGCACTGAAAGCTCACTCCCATTGCTCAACTGTGCATGGTAGGTTCTTTCAAGCAACCATTGCTCACTAAGTGGCGCGGAAAAAGGCCTGGCAGTATGGTTTGCGCTGAGCCCCGTTTCTCGTGTCTCCTCGGTTTTAAAAGGAGCTTTGTTCGTAATTATCTCCATAGTGTTGACTCTCTTTCTTTATAACCCGACATCCAGATATGCGTAACCACCATCATCGAGCCAGCGTTGCGTAGCCACGGTATCAGACTTCACATCCTGTCCATCGACATCTGACAGATAAACTTTACCTCGATGCTCTGGCACTATCGGTCTGGCCACGGCTGGAATGAAAGCTCTACCATGCTCTTGATCATAGTGCTCATATAGCATCTGATCGCTACGCACCGGATGGGGATGTTGTCCAAAGGGTGGTACAACAACCATAGGACCGGGTTGCGATGTTGGCCAGGTTGGATACTGAGGAGTTAGCACAGGCTCGGATGGTAGGATCGGCTGCGGGCGTACGTGTGTAACTTCTTCAATGCGAACGGCGCTCTGAACTATCACGATCCCAGTTTTATCTTCATTCACTTTGGCTTCTCGCGTCCGGGTTGACACTGGAGATGCAGGTTGAATAGTTGTCATTGGGCTTGCCTTTCTGGTAAAACCAGATACGCTCTATATTTCGTCAAAAGAATGGATTGCACGACATTTGAAGATAGAGAGGAATTGCATGGAGAGCGTACGAGATCGTCCCGAACAGTTTATGTGAATGTAGAGGAGTATTCGGAGCGCTGGCCCAATAAAAAGGAACATGGCTTGAGGTGGAAAGCTCATAGAAATGTCTATCAGCTACTGTAAGTATACACTATTTATAATAATAGTACAATATTTATCAATTTATTATTTTTTGATAAATATTGTACCCCTGTCCAAAATGATGTATACTTATAAGGCTTCATAGCTTATGCATGAAGTTCATCCCTCTTATACCCATCCATCGTTAGACAAGTCACTCTCATAGCAGGAATATTCAACTTCAGGCAAAGGAGACCGCCATGTCACCATTCCTCCTCCTGATACTCTTTGTTTTAGTCTTTGCATGTGGTTTTGGCTATATAACCTATCGCAACTATGCCGAGAAGCGAGCACGAGAAAAGAGACGCAACCAATTCCACGATCGCGTCTAAAATATACACCTGATGAGAGATGCAATAAAAAAATAAAGGCTACTCCTGAAAGGAATAGCCTTATACGCTATGTGTCTTTATCTGAAAAAACTTATTTCCAGGGCCAGAGATCCAGATCCTTGACACACGCTACCATCTGCTCATAGAGATTTGCAGCATCGGCATGAGCGACATTTTTGTCAGGAGATTTGAGTGTGAGGGCCTTGATCATAGCTTCGCGCTCGGTTTTCCAGCGCTCTTCAGTATAACCCTGTAACACTGCATTCATCAGGGTCATAGCCAGCGAGTAATTAGCAGAAGAAAGCTTATTGTATCTCATAGCCTCTTGTATGCGGCCAGAATAGATACTGGCATCGTGCATTTTACGCTGGGAACCTTGTTCTTTGGCCTCAGGGGATTGCATGCTCATCTTTTTTCCTTATGTTCTTTATTATTCTTTTCGAAGCCAAACGTACATAGATGACAACGAGAAGATGCACATCTAAGATAGCCCACCTCTCTCCCTCTATCGCCTCAAGCACGTCGCTAAAGCTCACATGAACAACAGTAAAAAGGAGAAATGGTAGTCAGGGTATCCTTTACTTATGTATGTTACAACGACTTCTTACGTCTCTATGTAGAGAGGTAAACCATGCGAGGGAAATATAATTGCCTCTTGATGATGCAGATCTCCCATCTCTGAGACCTACTTCAAAGCATATGGTAGCTTCATGCGTTATGAATCCTTCTATAGTATAGCATAAAAAGTGGTTGCTCATGGCTTGTTTAAGATGAAAACAAGCCATGAGCAACCAGCAAAAATTTTAAAGATGGGCAAGCAACTCCTGCTTGAGAATCTGGAGCAGATTTGCTCTGGCAGAATTCAGGAAAAAATGATTACCTGGAAACATACGCTGCACAAAAGGTCCGCTCGTCTCTAACTGCCACGCGGCAAGGTCAGCGCGCGTCACATCATTATCCTGCAAGCCACCATAGGCTGAAAGCGGACAACTCAGGAGCGGTTGAGCTTGATAGGTATATGTTTCGCTGAGCGTAAAATCAGCACGTATGACTGGGAGCAAGATTTCTAAGAGTTCCCTGTGCTGTAACACCTCTTCAGGCGTGCCTTCCAGTTCTCGCAACTTCACAATAAACTCAGGATCTGGCAGGTTATATGTCAAAGGATCTCTGCGCTCAACCTGAGGTCCACGGCGTCCTGACACAAACAGATGGACAGGTAATTGATGGCCGGACTTATTCAAGGTACGTGCCAGTTCAAAACTTATACCGGCACCCAGACTATGCCCGAAAAAAGCATACGGCATATCCAGATAAGGCAGAAAAGCCGGGAGCAACTTCTCAATAAGCTGCGGGAAATCGGTGATCAGATCTTCCGTCAAACGACTTTCATGTCCCGGCAGTTGCAGCGCGCAAATATCAATCTGTGCGGGCAGCATTTCAGACCATGAACGGAATACAGCGGCACCCCCGCCAGCATAATGAAAACAGAAGAGCCGCAAACGCGCTTGCGGTCGGGGACGATAATAGGGAAACCAGATATCAGGCATGCTCAAACTCTTTCAAAATTATAAATAGCGAGAAATAGTGTGTATTTCACATTCTATACAACTATAATCTAAAAAGAAAGAGCCATGATAAACTCTATCATAATGTATCGTCCCTACCGGGACAGGAATAATAATAATCGAAAGAGGAAAAACTATTGGACGTTGATACATATCTCAAGCGCATGACTTATCAGGGGTCACTTGAACCGACGTACGAAACGTTACGGGCTCTACAAGTAGCCCATTTAATGACGGTTCCCTTTGAGAATCTGTCTATTCACGCGGCTCAACCTATCGTGCTGACAGAGGATGCTCTCTATGATAAAGTTGTCCTACGGCGGCGGGGTGGCTTTTGTTTTGAGCTCAATGGACTCTTTGCAGCGCTTTTGCGTTCGCTGGGCTTTAATGTTACGATCATCTCCGCCAGTATGGCTCATGACGATGGTACATTCGGTCCAGAGTTAGACCACCTGACGCTCTTAGTACATCTGGCAGAAGATTGGCTGGTTGATGTGGGAAATGGAGATTCATTTCGTACTCCCTTGAATATCCATGATCCGTCGGAGCACGTTGAGGGTGAGCAGGTCTATCGCCTGGAACATACTGATGGCCGTTGGTTACTTCAAAAACGCAGCGGTGATGGCGAATGGCAACCAGAGTATCACTTCACCACTCGACCACATGAACTGGAAGATTTTGTTGAGCGCTGTCAGTATTATCAATACTCACCGCTATCTCCTTTCATCACGCGTGGTCGGATGTGCTCGCTGGCAACTCCCACTGGACGGATTACCCTGCACAAGCTACGCTTGATCACTACGACGCACGGACAACGCGAAGAACAGGTGCTCACATCAGAGGAGGAGTACACTCAGATATTGGCGCAAAGCTTTGGCATGGTTTTGTAGATGTATAGCAGATTTTTCTCTGTCAGATTGCCCTCTTGACTTCAAGTTAACTTTAACCTGTACACTCCCTTATAAGCTGATAGTAACGAAGTTCATCCAGTCAACTGACCATACAAAATGAAACAGGGAGAAAACCATCATGGCTACAACTACGTCTGAACACAAACATCTGCTTGCCGTCACTGATCAAGATTTCGCGTCACAGGTATTGCAATCGACGCTACCAGTTATTGTCGATTTCTGGGCCGAGTGGTGTCCACCCTGTCGTGTGTTAGCGCCTGCATACGCGCAGTTAAGTACAGCCTACGCGGGCAAAATGCGCTTCGCGACGCTCAATGCTGATGAGAATCCACATATAACCGCCCGCCTCGGCGTACAGGGACTCCCGACATTGGTCATCTTCAATGCCGGTCAGCCAGTGGCGCATATCGTTGGACCCCATCCAGCGCGCTTACAGCAACGTATCGAGCAGGCACTGGCCGCCAACAACATTTCTCTGATGTAGCAATAACAGTTAAAGCAAATACTCTATGAACAATAATTGTCATTGTTCATAGAGTATTTATAATATATGCAAAAATGGTAGCGGGCACGGCATCGTCCTCTCGTACTCAAACGTATCAGGGCTTTGCGATTGGTTGCAGGCTCCATAACCCATAATTACTCAGGCATTGGCCCGCCTGATTCTGGGTACAGTAGTTGCCGACGAGATTACCATCGGGACGCACTGCTCCATCAAAAAACAGCAATGGTTGATCATCACGCTGGGTCACGGTGAAGAGAATATGCTTCGATCTGTCGAGCACGCCGTTAATAGTACTGGTCCCCTGTTTGCTGCTAAAGTAACCACTAAAACTCTGCTGACTTCGTATGACATGCCAAGATTTTGAAGAACTTTCAGGTGCATATATCCTGGGCGCTCTTACACCGGAGGAACGCCAGGCGGCGCAGGAACATCTGGCAAACTGTCCCGAATGCACTCTTATGCTTCAGCAGTTGCAACCTGTGGCCAATCTTCTTCCGCTGACAGTGCCAGAAGTAGAGCCGCCAGCTGGCCATAAAGAGCGTTTCTTGGCCCGGCTGGAACAGGAAACACCTGAGCCTGCACAACAGCCCCGGCAGATTTCTCAGGCCAGAAAAACTTCGGCCAAACGTCGCTTCCCCTGGCGTACAGCTCTGCTTAGCGCTGCAGCCATTATTCTGGTGGCGGCCCTGGCAGCTATGACGGCCTGGAATTTTTCGCTGCAACAACAGGTGGCCAGACTGTCTACACCTACCATCCAAACGACCACCTATGCTGTTCAGGGGACCACTACGCAGTCTTCGATGCAAGGAAATCTGACCTGCTATAGCAAACCCCAGATCTGCTCACTACAGCTACATGGATTACCCCCGGCCTCGGGCAAACAGGTCTATCAGGGCTGGTTACTTCATGGCAAACAACCAACCAGTGTTGGACTGCTTCAGGTACACAATGGCGTCGCGACCGTATATTTCCAGGGATCCTTGCAGGATTATGATGCGACAGCAGTGAGCCTGGAACCGGGTCCAGCGGCCAGCAAAGATGCGCCAAAGGGACCTGTTGTAGCGCTGGGAGCGCTAAACAAAGCCACACATTCCTCATCGTAAGTTCGATCCTTGCGGTCGATTAGCCCTTGCGGTCGGTTAGGTCGAGCTATTGACCGCAGGGTCAAACCTGCCACGGATAACCCAGCCCTGCCAGAGGGCGTCAATCGAGATTTTTCTGGCGGCGACTACGTTTAATCCTGCATCCTGACAAAGTGAACTGGCTTCAGACAGGGTATAGGCCTGGATATACTGGGGACTGACGCGTTTCACAAGCCACTCGAAGGGTCGCCAGGGAAATGGAAAACCTCGTCGCGCATAATCTTCAATCACCAGTTGTCCTTGCGGAGTCAGTAAGCGCTGTAATCCCTGGAGGACTGCACGCGGATTATCCAGATAATGCAATGCGTTGGTACAGGTAATCAGATCAAAGGAGGCAGGTTCATATGGCAAGCCTGCCATCGCTGCTCCACTCAAGGATGCCTGGACAAAGTGTGTGCGTGGATGATCCGCAAAAAGCTGGCACGCCTGGGCAAGCATATCTGCGCTCGCGTCCAGCCCGTGCAGTTCGGCCTCTGGCAGCCGTTGCGCAAGTTGAGCCAGCAACATACCTGTGCCACAGGCAACATCCAGGACCCGGAGTTGCCTGCCTTGCATCTGACTGATGTCCTGCAGGGATGTGAGATCAATGGCAGCAACAGTCGCAGCCAGGGTCTTCTGAGAAAAGGTCTTCCAGCTTTGATTATAAGAAACCGCCCGCTTACCGCTATAGTATGATGCCATATGTGCCCTCACTTACCCTTATGCTGGTGCGTAGTCGTCTGCTACGGCACCATCAATCCTTCTCAACAAGCCTTTTAGTACCCAGAAAATAGATGATTCCTAAGACGAGTAGCGCCAGCCCGGGCAACCAGAGAGAGAGGGCAAAAGGTATCAGGCCAGCAGGAGTCAGGTGCGCAATCAGCAATATTTCTATGAGGCCAGCACCGATTACGATCAAAGCCGGTGATAGCGCTCCCCGCCCCACATAGCCTCGTCGCGCCGCAAAGGCCACCGCCAGCAGCCCGACGCCAAGCGCCAGGATGTATGCGGGAAAAATCTGTCCACCCGGAATCAAGCCACTAAATCCCAGAAAGACTGCCAGGCCGAGCGCAGTTACCAGACTACCCGCGATCACTAAACGGCCTGGATTCCATAGTGTGGATACCAGCATCCCAGGCCAAATAATAAAACACCCACGGGATAATGATAAGGATCTGGATGGATCAGCCAGGCACAGGCTAAACAGATCAGTCCAAACAGGAGCAGTACATAGACCTGACGCATTTGGCCAGCACGTGTGGCGGTAAATTCATTAATCATAGATACAATACCATTCGCTCTATTTTCTTTCCATACATTACTGTCTTATTTATGCATGGCCGCAAATGTCTGCAAGATGCCGCCCACCAGGCCCCATAGCATAATAAACCATACCCACATGCCACCATGACGCTGGCGGGCCTGGGCGGGAGTCACGTGCTTGAACCATTGCGCAGTCGAGGAACGGGTCAGGCGCCAGACGATTAACGGCGAAAAAATAACCAGGATAATCTCTGTCACTAACGGCCAGAAGTTTCCGACACGGATGCTCTGATACAGATTAAGTAAAGAAATAATACCCACAATAGAGAGGAGTATATTGGCAACGATCTGAATGGTGCGTGCCCAGTTGCGGCCGCTGCGGATCATTTCACCGAAAAACGCAAAGCCACAGGCCACGGCCCAGGTAACGACAAAAAACAGGATATTGCCGAGCACCGGACTCAGACCAGGGATCTTGAGCATGTTAGAGGGCTGAAAAAGGGCATAGATAGGGGTAAAAGCGGTCTGGACAGCCAATCCCCAGTCGAAGGCGACCGCCATCCCGATCCCATGTGGGGCCGGCAGTTCACTTATAGGCGTCTGCTTGATTTCAGGTTCCAGTGTTTCCAATACGGATTTTCCTTTAATAGCATTGCGATAAAAAAGCATGTCACTGAGATAGTATCTGACCAATCATATATCATAAATAGCGCTGGTCGCCAGATTATGCGAAAATGTCAAAGGCAGACAATGTGTTACTGTTAAGATCACGAAAAGATACCCTTAACTTTTACCAGCACGTTATCCAGCTCATACGGATAAAGAAATATGGATTATGCCAGAGAATGTCGAACAAGCATTTGTGGTTGATTTACTTACAACCCTGCGCCATGGACGCTTTAGCCTGCGCGCCTGGGGAATTTTCTTACAGCGTTCCTGGCTGATGGCTTGCCAGACGGCCAGAGACAATCCATCACTCAAACGTTCCTGGCAACGTCTCACCTGCCTGATCATACTGGTAGCCATACTGATTTTGAGCGGCAATAGTCTATGGTTGGGACTGAACGATACGTTGCGCCTGCTACCAGGCTTTGTTTTTTGTGTGTTCTGGCAGCAGTGTGACCTGTTCTGGCACCTTGGCCTCAACCGCTCTATCCAGAGCGGCAAGCTATTTCCACAGCTCGGGCTCGCCAATACCCTGACCTGGCTACGCGGCCTGGCTGTGGCATATCTACTCGGCACGTTGTCTGGTGGATTGGCTGTCCCCTCAACGCTGGCACTCATCATTTTCCTCTGTGGAATCACCACCGATATCCTTGATGGCTATGTTGCCCGCCAGACAAACACGCAGAGCAAACTGGGACAGATCGCCGATGCCGAGGCCGATTTCTGTCTCTCTGTATGCCTGATCATCATCCTGCTGCAAAATGGCGCCTTGCCACTCTGGGTCGGCATGGTCATGCTGCTACGTTTCTTGCTCCCATTACTGGCAGCCTTACTGAGCTATCTGGCCTTTGCTCAACCGCTACGCTTTGGTTCCACTCGGTTAGGAAAATATGCGGGACTGGCACAATGCTGCTATTTACTGCTATTGCTCGCGCCACCTTCCTTCTCAACCTATATGATCTTCCTGCATACACCACTGCTCGTTATCACCATCTGCTTGCTTATCACCGCACCACTCGCGCAGGTAGTCGCCAATCGACAAATATTTACCAGCACACCCGCCTCATCTTCTCCACCAGAATGAAAGACCATATGGCTATAGGATATCGAATTAAGGCTTCAAGGCGATAATCACGGCATAACCAAACTGGTGTGCCTGAATAGCTGCGGCGGCGGACTTTGCCATGGCTTTGGCCTGTGCGAAGTCAATTTCTCCTGGCAGCTGGAGCTTATTGAGTTTTACCAGGAGCTCAACCCCCAGCAGTTTGCCTTGAATTGCTTTTACCATCTCTGCTAAGGCCTCATCATGTGGCTCAAGCATCTGGATGGTTAGTCCTGCTTGTGTCAGATACCGGACATAGCTTTCGAGCGGCTGAGCATCCGCGATACAGGCTATCCATGCCAGCAGGCCTTGTAGATCTGCTGGCACGGCTGCTACATTGCGCGTGAGGTCACTCAGGCCCACCTGTCCTCCTGGCTTGAGGACGCGTAGAAACTCTGCGGCCGCAATGGATTTATTGGGAAAGGTACAAAATGCGCACTCGCAGATGAGCGCGTCGTAGCTTGCCGCAGGGACAGGGAGATGTTCAGCATCACCCTGCTCAAAGGTCACCAGTTTGTCCACGCCGGCGGCTCGCGCAGCCTCGGTTGCACGCTCGACAGCCAGCGCACTATATTCGATACCGCGCACATGACAACCAAAACGCTGTGCCAGATGGATCGCGCTTGTACCCTGTCCCGCCGCCACGTCCAGCACCTGCTTGTCTGGTCCGAGTCGTAGCAGGGAACCAAGCTGTTCAGTCAGGACTGTGCCGCCTGGATGAAAGGATTCTCCCAGCAAAAGACGAGCCAGGTCGCTCTGATAGACGTTGGCACAACAGGACTTCAGGTTCAGATCGTCACTGCTAGCAGCAGCGGTCTCATGCTCACTATTCATGCACTGATCCATTAGCGGCTGGCGTTACCTGGATGAAATTACTCGGCACCTCGGGCGTAAAAGAGAAGGTTAAAGGTTCTGGCACAAAGGGCACACCGGCACGTCTGGCCTGATTGCGCTGGCGCTCACGGGCCTGCAATTGCGTACGCGCCTGCTCGCGATAGCCCACGTTATTATAGGCGCAGAAAGGTATCTGCTTGCCGTCTGGCAACAGGATCTCTTTGCAGCATTTCATCAGGTTTTTCTGGTTGAAGGTCCAGGGATCCATGAAATCTTGCAGCATAATCATGAAGATGTTTTTCGCAAAGGCCGCCACGTCCAGACCATCGGGCAGGCCACAGGCGGCACATGAGAGGGCAAATTGCTGCGCGGCTTTGTCTGAACCAGGAACGGCGGATGAAGACCAGAGTCCTTCCAATGCTTGCTTGATGTCTTCCGAGATATCGGGGACCGCTCGATTGGTGATGTAGTCCAGATAATCTTCTACATTCAGGACACGTGTCAGAGGTAGAACAGTATCACCGTCGTTCAGTACATAGGTGACAGAGTTGCAGGTGGGGAAACAGCAGGGAACTGGCACAAAATCCGCCACTGTCAGTAGTTCATGGGTCTGCTCTTGCAGAGCTTGCAGGATGTCTGGAATGGTCAGGCGCTGCATAGGATCACTTTCGCCATGGCGACCAGATTGGAAGGCAGGCTGAAAATTGATGCCACGAACCGCCGGATGCTGCATGCCAAACTCAACGATCGCGCCTACTTCGTGCAGATTAACCAGACGGTCAACCGCTGGCACCAGCACAACATGCGCGCCAATCTCTGCCAGCCGATCCAGGGCTCGTAGCTTCTGCGGCAGGATATCGGGTTCACCACGCAATTGGCGATAGGTCTCGCGCTCGAAACCATCAAACTGAAAGTAAATCGAGGGACGCAGATCAGCTAACTGGCGCAGAAATTCATCATCATCCGCGATGCGCTTGCCGTTCGTATTCAGCATGACATGGCGAATATTACGCGCTTTAGCAGCCTTGATCATCTCAATAATCTGCGGATGGATGGAGGGCTCGCCACCAGAAAACTGGACGACCTCTGGGTTCCCTTCTGTTTCTATCAGGTGATCCAGGATCCCTTCAACTTCTTCCAGGGTCAGATTAAAGCCGGCACCGGCATTGGCAAAACATAGTGGACAATCCATATTACAGGCACTGTTGACTTCAATAATACCCAGGCAGGTATGCTGCTGGTGATCCGGACACAAGCCACAATCATGGGGACAACCCTGCTGGATTTCCGTGGAATAGGCCAGAGGGATGGTGCCAGGCTTATTAAAACGTGTTGCGGCAACATACGCCTGAGCATCACCATAAACCAGACCTTCAAACGTTCCATGCTCAGGACAGCGCTTGCGCATATATACTTTCTGGTCCCGCAAGAGAATATGTGCATCAATCACACGCCGGCACGTTGGACAAATACTCCTGGTTAATTCCAGGAATACATAATCAACATCTTTTTTCTGGCGTGGTAACGCTGCCGCTACAGGCATATCAGGAGAAGGCTTCACATGCGCTGATAGCTCAGGTGTTTGATCCATGAGACCTCCGCTTTAGTTTTCGCCAAGGTAGGTAATAATCTTTGGATGACGTTTAACGATCAGTTGCATAATCTGTTCGATATCTGTGCTTCTTACGCTTGCAGCAGCCATAAGATGCTTTTCGATCCATTGTACCAGATGTTCAAAATTTTTTTCAGCGATCATCGACTCAATAGTATATGCCAGGTCCATTTCTTCTTGCTCATCGTGATAGTGCAACTGATATCCATTGATCTCCAGAAAGGCGCTGCCCAGGATAAAAGCAGCGCGCTTATTGTAGGGTAGACCGCTGACGAGTTGCTTTGCAGCACTTTTCCAACGGTCCCCCTCCGAACCGTACGTGCGCCTTTCAGCGCATACGGCTCTCCAGCATCATTGTTTTGCTTTTTGTAAAGCTTTAACTTCCGTGAGAGTGACCATTTTTGTTACCATTGGTTTTCCTGCATGAAGATCCATGTGACAATTTCGACAAAGGAACATCGTTTTGCGCCTGAGTTCGGCCATACGCTTTACCCAGTTCGGTTTTTCCCGCCCAGTATATTTGTTGAGATCTTTCATTGCTCGAATGTGATGCCCTTCTACCTTCTCTGTAGATCCACAGTATTCACAGATTTCAGCGAGGAGCCTCTTTTCTAGCTCTGTCCGATCCGTCCATATTCCTGGCTTATGTTCCTCTATGGTCGCTTTAATATCCCATTTTAGTGATATACCACCCCATATTGCTACTAGCGGTTTCTTGTCTTTCCTGGGTACCGTGACACGTAATCCCTTGTACAAGGTTTCACCAATTTGAATATCAGCTTTGTACCTGGCATAGATTTTACTCACTGTCACTTTGTTTTTGTGTGCTAACGTCTTTGTCAGCGATGTATCCATAACGTATTTGAGTTTATTCAGCGTATGCAGATTGTATGCCAGTCGATAGTAGTTGGCGATTCCTCTAAATTCGGACTGATATGCTGCAACGATACTGAAATTGCTATCGTTAAGCATTTCTGCTCGATGGATGATTGTGTCTTTTCGCATGTAGCGTTGACATTTTTCTTCTACGACGTTCCTGGGTACTCGTAGCCCTACCCCACCATTAATGCTTCTCATCTTTGAGGTTGTCTTTCCAATGGTTCGCACTGTTTGTTTGTGGTTTTGTTGTAGGATGGTAATTTCATATCCCAGGAATTTAGCGGCCTCAGTTCTTGCATGTGTGATCACTGTTTTTGTCTTAGATAGCTCTAATCTGAGTTCTTCGCTCAGAAATGTAGTTAGCTCTTGTTTGATCTCTTCTGCTTCGGCCTTAGGCCCCGTAAATCCTAGTAGAAAATCGTCGGCATACTGTACGTATTTTAGACGCCGATATCCTGGGTCTTTGGGCTCTATGGAAGGGAGCTTCTGAGCTTGTCTTTTCAGCTCTTTTGCTCTTTCGTTATCCCCTTCTTGCCTTGCTCGATATGACTGGAAATTGAGTTTCTGGTAAAGGGATTGCGCTTTCTAGTTTTCCCTTTGGTATACTTTGGGATAAGAA
Source organism: Dictyobacter vulcani (assembly GCF_008974265.1). Classification (GTDB taxonomy): domain Bacteria; phylum Chloroflexota; class Ktedonobacteria; order Ktedonobacterales; family Ktedonobacteraceae; genus Dictyobacter; species Dictyobacter vulcani. Next base: position 1,438,515 of record NZ_BKZW01000002.1, on the reverse strand, counting down.
CGTTTTCTACAAATTTGTCCAGCTTATCAAGCAGAATATTTGCTAGGATTGGACTAACGATTCCACCTTGCGGCGTTCCGCTGTGCGTTTTGTGGAATTGCCAGTCTTCAAGGTATCCTGCTTTCAAGAGATTCTGTATGAGATTAATGAATCTCCCATCGTGTATGTGTTCTTGGAGCGTATTCAGGAGTAGCTGGTGATCGAGCTTATCGAAACATGCGCTGATATCTCCCTCAATGAACCACGTTGTTCCACTCCAGTTCTGATAAATCTCTCTTAATGCAGTATGACATCCGCGATCAGGTCGAAACCCATGTGAATGTGGGCTAAATTGTGGCTCGAAGTATGCCTCCAGAATGGATCGTATCACTTCTTGCAACAGTTTATCTGACCACGTTGGCATTCCAAGAGGACGCCTTTTACCGTTTTTCTTCGGTATATACACCCTTCTTGCTGGTTTCCATCGATACTTTTCCTCTCGTAGGGTATTGATGATCGTATCGATTTTCTCCAGCGACATGCCATCGGGAGTTTCGTTTGTTACTCCCTTTGTCATTGCTCCTGTATTTCGATAGATTTTTCCATAACCTGTCACATACAAATCTCTGTTGAACAATAACCTGTAGATCCGTTCCAATGGTAAGCGTTTCTTACCTCTCTCACAGATGAGTCCCAGAATTGTTGCAGTTGTTCGCATCTCGCGTACCTTTACTTTTCTTGACTCTATGATACCTACCCTGCTTGTTATGGTCATTAACAAGCTCTTGTCTCCCTTCGGAGACTGCCCCTTCGCCATGTAGATGTCTTTCACATCTTCCGACTACTACGGGGGTTCCGTCACCATAGGACTCGCGTCCCGTAGGTGATCCCATGTTTACGCATAAGAGACGTTTAGTACGTTTAGGTGCCACATCCAGTTGAGCTTTGCAGTTCAACCAAATTCCTTATTTGACGCTTGGCCTGTAAAGAGCTTTAGGTATCCGACGGCAAACTGATACATATCACAGGCTCATCGCTTCATGTAGGCTGCGATGGGAGTTCGTATCTCCACGTTGGATTTTGGTTCGTTTTTCACTCACCTTGCGTACAGAACTTGCGGTGCCAGGTCTTACCTACCTTCAGGCCTCCCCGCTTTATTGCCATGCTGCTGTCCCCTTTGAGTTTCCTCTCCAGGTAAGGCATTGTTCTAGTGGTATATGCTCTTAACCACTGCTAGATGTTCTAGCGATCTCTTATGCGCCGACATGGCGCACGCCATCAACAAAAGGATGATTGAGCGCTACGCGTTGGATCAGAATAGCTGTTTGTTTGACTATATCGTCCCTTGATAGAGAGCAGCATTACGGGGAGCGACTACAGCGGATTCAAGGCCATTCATGTCTCGTATCGCTCCACTTTCACCAGCAAGCTGATTCGCCTTGATGGCCATGTCACGATCCAGGTAGTGTATCTGCTTATTGCTATCCATTCTTGCCAGACTTTCTTGTTACTATTTCGCGGGGTCCATGCTCAAATCACTCATCTTCAGTGGACTCACCCGCCCCATCCAATCCAATCAAAAGCGTCAAAGTAAGAAGAAAAGGGGACGCTTGCATAGTCTCTATACGCTGAAAGAGTTCATTGATGCTCTCCATCTCTTCGCGATAGCGCAGCAAAGCTCCCCAGCGTCCATATAAAGCGGCCATCATCGCAGGAGGTTCAAGAGGTTCATGATCAGTACTGTGCTCCTCATCTTCGCTGGCATCCTCAGACGAGAGCATGATTGAGAGGAGCAGGGGCAGGGTCTTTTTATGCTGTCGCCAGTCTTCTTCCATGTCCGAGCAATCATTGTGAATCTGCTTGGCAGCACCTAGCCGCAAGCCTAATTCACTCCAGAGCTGGCATTCATCTGCTGATGCCTGGCCTAAAGAGGCACCTAACCAGCAAGCCAGACTAGCCAGTGAGCCAGATTTCGTCCGTGCGATCTCAAGCACCTTATCCTCGGTAATCTCTGGCCAGGCCAGGTCACTCGCCAGGATATCCAGATGCTGACCTGCAATACTCTGCTGGATTTTGAGCGTGCTGGTGGTATACATCGTCAGGAATACCTCAGAGGCCATGTGTTCATGCAGAGAAAGGAAAAGACGTTGCCCCAGGGACCACAAGACTGTGGCAGCCATCGTGACGCGTTTGCTTCCCAGCTCGGCAACAAGCGGGGTGATCTCCTCATCTTCGATGTCATCATATAAATCAAAGGCACAGACCACACATTCCATAGCCAGGGCTCCCCGCCCGACGAGCTGAGCATCAAATGCGGGCGCATGAGCAGCGGCAATAAACCAGACCAACAATGGCCATAAACCATTATGCGTTTCGACGTGTGGACAGAGGATCTTGCCCGGTTGTGCTAAAGCCAGATGAGCATCAGCATAAAGAGGATCTGCAGGTAGCAGATCCTCCAGCATCTCACGAAGAAACTGTTGAGCCCCTTCGATAGAGCCAATCTCAGACATATGCGGCGACGATTTGGGCATCTGGCAGTACGATATCTTTTTCTTGTCCATCGTCACTACGCCAGAAAACAGCAGGGGTAGTCATTTTTCCAGTCAGGGCCAGCAGAAAGCGCAGGGTATACAGGGGGCCAAGGGTGCTCAATGCGTTGGTCAAGGTGCTGGTGGTAACAGATTTCATGTAAATCCTCCATGAAGCCGCATACTGCAACTGTATTTGCATCTAACAATTTATCATCTTGAACGCTTTACTTGCATTAACATACACTTGACTTAGCAACTATTTTTAGAATATTAGTCGATGTTCTCATCCTTAAGGTTTTCATTGACAATATCCCGAAAAAAAGCTTGCAAAATACTATTTTCTTCTACAGTAGGTCAATAAGATACAGGAAACATGGGGAACATTTCCCTTTTTATATATCCATTCTTGTATTATAGCGAATAAAGGTTACATCTGTCCAGTAAAAAAAGGACACTTTCTATAATCTGGCACCTACACAAACATGAGTCATCCCGAATTTTAAGGTCGGGCTTGTAAAAAGACACCTCCCGAGAGAGACTGAAGAAAGTAACGAATATTCAGTCAATCCAGGAGGTGTTTTTCATGTCTTCTCAGTATCTCACACGGCTTGAGGAGCCACAAGTTCCACCATATCCTCCAGACAAGATGGCCCAGGGATTGTATGGGAGTCTTGCTCAGTTTCTTGCACCCTTGCTCATCGAAGTCGATACCCGCATTGATAAGCGGCTCGTGCGAACGTTGTTGCAAACCGTGGTGGTGATTTTGACTTTCCGTGATCGAGTGAATGGCTTGCTCCTCTCAGAAATGGGTGGCTATCTCGACACGCCAGACAAAGCCCCAGCTGGCACCAAGCGCCTTTCGCGTCTGTTGCATTGTTCCAAATGGTCTGCCGAGCTGATCCGATCCTATCTCTGGCATCGAGCCACCCAACGTTTGGCGACGTGGAAACAGGCTGGAATGGATGCGCTGGCGCTCTGGGATGAGAGCGCTTGGGAGAAGCCGGAAAGTATCGCTTCTGACGATCTTGGTCCGGTGCGCTCCAGTAAGGCGGCTCGACTTACCCATGTGAAGAAGGGCTACTACACCCCGCCTCGTGGCCCCATTTTTGTGCCTGGCCTTCATTGGCTAGCGGTAGTCCTGGTGGGCTGCGACCAGTCGGCTGACCCTCCAGCGTTGGCCTGCATGCGCTGGTGGACCAGCCGCGGGGCGCGTGCCTCCTTCAAACGCGATGAGCAAGCCAAGCTGTTGCTGCAAGGAGTTCTGCTCTGGGGGCGCGAGGTGATGCATGTCTTTGACCAAGGCTTCGCCAGCAGTTTCTGGCTTGGTTTGCTCGTGGCCTTCTCGCTTCGTTTTGTATTGCGTTGGAAAAAAGACTATCAGCTGGTGGATGAACAAGGCCAACGGCGCGCTGCCTGGAAAATCGCACGTGGCAAACGGGGATGGCAACAACGTCTGGTCTGGGATTGCCGTCGTCACCAGTGGGTCATGGCCAGCATTCTCGCTTTGCCCGTTACGCACCCAGACCATCGTGAACAACCATTGTGGTTGGTGGTAGCCCGACGCAAAGGTGGCCTCCCTTGGTATCTGCTCACCGCTGAGCCGATCGCCAATGCGGACGATGCTTGGAGGATCATGTTTGCGTATGCCCGTCGCTGGCAAATCGAATTAACCTGGAAAGAGAACAAAAGTGAGTTGGCCTTCCAAAGCCCCCGTGTGTGGGAGTGGGAACCACGGGAAAAACTCTTGCTGCTGGCAGCACTGGCGTACGCATTTCTGCTCACCTTGCTGGCGCCGTTTTACACGCTCTTGCGCCGCTGGCTGCTGCGCCGCTACTGTCATCGAACGGGTCGCCATTGCCGACAGGCTCATGCTCCCTTTGCGCGGATGCGCATGGCGCTGAGCCGGCTGTGGCAAAGTGTGCCTCCGCACTGGGAGTCCCTGTCGGGCCGAGGCCAGCCAACGGTCTCGGTGACCATGCTCTGATGAGGCGTTGAGCCTGCACCACCGCTGAACCATTCCATGGCCAGGACTGCCTGACCGCGGGGCGTGTGACCGGTGTTCATCCAGCACAACGATCGCAACCAGCATATGGAGCGATCGCACACAAAACATGGATGCCTGTTTTCTCGCTGGAAACCGAGGTGATGCTCTTGGTGTGAACACGTCTTCGTTCTGTTCTCTTTTCTCCCGTTGGTTTTCTAGGAGAAGGAGATCACCAGCAAGAAGCACTTCATCAACCGCTTTTCTTGGAGAGAACTGAAGCGAGCATTTCTCCACTTCTTGAGGAGAAATGCTCGCTTCTTTCACAAGCTCATCCCTAAAATCTGGGATGACTCATGTTTGCAAATGTGAAACGTCAATATTTAACGGGACGTTAGTTGGCGCGCCGTTCCAGAGCGAAAACAGGAATTTCTCGTGATGTTTTCTTTTGATATTCAGCGTATGGAGGAAACACTTCCGCGGCTCTCGCATAGGCTTTTTCCCGCTCAGCACCACTAAGCATTCTGGCGGTGGCAGGAAATTTTTCATTGCCAACTTCAATCGTCACATCAGGATGGGCTACGAGATTGTTATACCATTCGGGATGTTTCGGGTTGCCGCCTTTCGAAGCTACGGCTAAGATGCGATCTCCATCAGGCACATACATCAGTGGGATGATGCGCTCTTGTCCGGTTTTGGCTCCGGTAGTCGTTACCAGGACCAGTGGTCCCCAGCCTTCTACCTTGCCACCATTTGCTCGAAATTGATCAATCACTGCCTGGTTTCTTTGCTGCCATTCGTTCATCAGTCGCATCTCCTATGTAACAAACTCAAAAACACGAAACGCCGCTACGCCAGGCTTTGTCTCGGCGCAGTCGGAGTTTAGCCATATGCTTAACTGTATCACATCCACCGGGTATGCCTGCAAGTATGATCGGGACAATCAGATCAGCGCACGCTCGGCCTGTTCTGGAGGCCAGACGACACGACGTGTTCCCTGTTGCCATTGGACAACAAGCATTTGATGCCCGGTCTGTAAACCACTATTCGGATCAAGCCGGAAAGCTCCATAGAGTGTATTACAGGCAAGCTGCCTGGCGGACTCCAGTTGGGCCAGGTCGTCGTTACGATTACTGTCGCGCAGGCAACGTGCGTACAGGACTCCAGCCGCAAATGCTTGCGCGGCGGGATACGGTGGTTCGCTGCCGGATGCTTGTCGGTAATAGCGCACAAACCAATCGGCATCGGGTCCTTCATCAGGACTGGGAGCCACGCGTGCCAGCCATTGCGCCGGTCCAAGCAGTCCTTCTCGCTGTTCTCCCAGCGGCGCCAGAACTTCCTCGACTCCAGCACCGACAAAGGCGGCCGCACGCCATCTGCGCGGCAATAAGACAGGCGCAACAGCAAGTTCGTCCGCAAAGTTACCGACCACGAGCAACACATCTGCTGATGGTACTGTGGATGCGGCTGTAACTGCATGCGAGGGTTGAAAGGGTATGGTTTGTAGCTGAAAGTTGAGCCTGGCGGCCGCCGCGCTGGCCCCATGAGCTATGTCACGTCCAAAACCGGTTGTTGTGTACAGAAGGGAAACGGTAGTGATATGCGGATCCACAGCCCGCAGGGCTTGCAGCACCGCAGCAAAATAGGTTGAAGCCGGTGAAAGAATAGGAATGATGTGTGGAAAGTGCGGGCGAGCAAGTTGAGAGGTTGCTCCTCCGTGATTCCAGAGCACACGGCTGGTGGCACGCGCAGCAGCAAGCATGGTATTACTTCCATACGGCCCAAACAGCACATCCGGAGAGGTGGCGAGAACAGCACGCATGCTGGCTTCAATATTACTACCACAATCGTGCACATCCAGTTCAACACCGGTCCATGGCACAGGGAGTTGTGCCGCATGCTCAGCCCACAGTGTAAGGCCGGTGGCACAGGCCTGTCCAAAGGCAGAGAGAGAGCCAGTTAAAGGAGTAAGCAGCGCTGCCCGTAATCTAACCATAAACATTTCTAGTTTCTTTTATAATATTTTCGCAAAAAATGTGCAATTGCACATTTTTTGCGAAAATATTATAAAACCTGGACACTAAAGTGCCCGAGTGTGGCTACACGTAACGACCCCCAATAAATGTGAGACTCAGATACACCCACAAATATAAAGGCATAAAAATGGACGAGTATGGTTAATACTCGTCCAGATCCTGGAACAGACTCTATTGTAGGCGCAAACGCTTTCATAGGGCAAGCACATCAACATCATTTGCTCTCAGGATTAGCCTTGATAGGTGGCATGCTCTGGTTTCACAAACACCACCACACGCTCATCGCCAGGCTGGTGATAAGGATACTTATCTACTCCAAGGTATTTCTTGGCCATTGAATTAATGAAGTCCAGCTTTGGATCATCTTCAATACGTTCGATAGTACCCCGGACCTCCAGGTAGCGCTCCAGGCGTTTAGGATCCGTAATTGAGAGGGCGATATGCGGATCGCGCTTCAAATTGAGAAATTTCTGCCTCTTTTTGGTCAGGCTGAAGAGAATATGTTGACCATCCCAGTCAAACCAGACAGGTGAACTCTGGGCTCGCCTTTGGGTCCAATTGTCGCCACATGGGCTCCAGATTTTGTCTTCAGAAGATCCTTATATTTCTCTGGAATTGCGGCCATTGCTACCTCCTTTTCTGCTTCTTTTTTGATAGGGATTATCTGTCATGAGGAGTATTAAGCAGATACTAAAGCCAGTGTCATTATGTCATCGGGAGAGGTGACCACTTCTGCTACAGTGTCTGGGATGAACACCATTCAAACATAATCAGGGCTTCAATAGCGTTGCCTTTATCGGAATATTCCTCAGCAATACTATTGAAGCCCTGAAAGAATAAAGCCTAGTCGTTATGGTGGTTGTTATCTTCCGAATCGATATTAGCATCAGCGTTAGCATTGCTGTTGTTGTTGTTGTTATTAATGGTGGTACGATTGCGATGATGGTTTCGGTGGTGTCCGCCCTCATCACCGTTGCCACCATTCTCATCGTCATTGTTGCGCTCGTTGTCACGATCACGGCTAACATTATTGTTAACGTTGATCTGGCTGCGACCATGTCCATCGTTGTTATTAAACCAGCCACCATTCCAGCCGCCATTCCAGCCGTTATTAGAGCCGTTACTATCGCAGCCATTGTCGTCGTCACCGTTGTCATCATTACACTCGACATTATTATTGATGTTGACCTGACGGTGACGGCCAAAGAAGCCACTCAGTCCATTCCAGCCATTGCCATTCCAGCCATTCCAATTATTTCCGTTATGGCCATTATGGTTGTTGCTACTGTCGAAATTGAGATTACCGTTGCTATTATTATTATTGTTATTATTGTTGATAGTGGTTCTATTATGGTGACGGCGGTCATGAAGACTTGAAGCATGGGAAATTGGACCTGGGACAGTAATGGCCAGTGCGCCACCAAGGAGCAAAGCTGCAATAACAGACTGATTTTTCACAACTGACAGAAATTTCGATTTCTGATTTTTTGTATTCATCTGGTTCATTGAAATTTTCCTCTTTCTTGTACATGAAATGTAAGGCAAATCTATGACTATTCTTCATAGAGGAAGTGAGAGATAAGCAAATCCAGGAATAAAGAGGGAAATCCATTATTCCAGTTAGCTCTACTTCAGTTCCCAATTTATTTAATCGGCAGAGGTAAGATTGTATTAAGTATCTGGCTATACTATTTTTTTTTAGCTGGCAGCTTCTCTTCTTTTCCCTACAGGGCTTTCCAATTCTCGTTGCAAGCGGGGATGCAAGGGGCTGGCCGCCCCTTGCCGGAGCGCGAGGTGTCCTCGCATCTCCTCCCTCTTCTCCCGCCGCAGGCGGGACAAAAAGAGAATTGGAAAGCCCTGTTTTCCCTATCATGCTTTTGTATTTATCTGTTAAATCATGTATACTAAGAAAGACTGAAAGGATTACACATATATTTCCTCTCATTTTTAACTTCTTTGTGCTAGATGATAAATTTGAGCATATTTTCCTATTCAGCATGTCTTGAAACAGAAACGAGGACATCACATGACCTTACCAACACTTGATCAGACCGAGGGAATCTGGATGGGGCGAACTGAAAATCAAGGCTATCACTATATTCAAGAAGTGTTTTCAAATGCTAGCCTACGCGAACGCTATCATCAGGACAACTGCTTCGCTCTGATTATACGCGGTAGCTTAGAACCTGAGCTACCTGATGGGCTTCAACCAGCGCAGCGCACCTGGGAACGGCTACAGCGTTATCGGCAAGTCCTCTAAAACAAGAATTTACTTACCTTTTTTGCTGAATAGGGTAGAAATTTTCACTATCTACACAAATAGTGCATATACGTATTTGAATTTTTACTTATATTGCATTTTTCTAAAAAATAGTGTATAATTTAAAGAGTCTCATGAATCTTTTTATGGGGCGCCCTTCCTTAATCTAATAAGCGCTTATCGCTCTTCTCTTTTAGAAGTACCGCCATATAGACACACTTTGCCACTACTTCTTCCAGATGAGTAATTGCAAGGATCGCATGGTCTAGCAGGGTATTTCATCTTTCCAGGTAGTACCCGTGAAGTACTAGAAAAGAACCGCAATGAAAACATTTACCCAGACAAAAGAAATCTTCATTGATGCCATCGAACAACTCAAGCGTCTTGAAGGTCCTGAGAAAGTCACGAAAGCCCTTCGTACTTTAAAAGAGCGAGAAGCTGGCAAGCTTTGTTATCAGGCGGAAGAAGATTTGCCTCAAGCCGAACTGGTCTTATTGAAGGATAGGTTGAAGGTTGGGAAAACTACCTGGGAGAGATATAAACATATCTTTCTTGAAAGTATGCTGAAACGAAAATAACATCCTCACAATGTATCACAGCTTCTTTTTTGCTGTAGTAACCGTGCTGTGATGATAGGATAAAGAACGACAGAGAGAGAGTACATACAATGGCGCTACAAAAACATATTGAACTCCTGGCATCTGGCAACAAGAACTGGAATGCATGGAGACGTGAGCATTATGATGTGCAGGCGTTAGAGCCCAATCTGCATCAGGCAGATCTCCGCCATGCAGATCTACGTGGCATCGATTTTCATGGTGTGGATTTGACCGAGGCGAATCTTCAACATGCAGATTTGCGCGAGGCAGATTTGAGTGGAACGGATTTGCGTCATACGAATCTGGAGGGCGCGGACCTCAGTGATGCCAATCTTCAAAAAGCGCTCATGAATGGTATCGATGGCTATCAGACTCGCTTTTGCCGGGCCAATATGCGTGGCGCTGACCTCACCAATGCAGATTTGCGCAGTGCTGATTTCACTGGTGCAGATACCGCCAGAGCCATTTTTGATCACGCCATCTTAGATAAACCAGCGAAAGCCGCCCCATCCGCAACAGGAGAAACAGTAAAGGTTTCACATTAATGGCACATCATCATTACTATGTTCAATGTCTCTCGCCTCAGATCTTTTTGGTCCGTGAGCGAGCCGCAGGAGATCAGGCACCCTCTCCAAACGATCGACTGGTCAAGTCGTTTGATATTCGACATGATGCCTACATGTATGCCGAAAGTATCAATGAGGAACACAAAAAATCTCCTGATATCTCTACTCTTTAAAGAGGGCACATATCAGGCAAAGTCAGCAACCAGACAGGATGAAGACTGACCTCAATGTCATTTCAATGGTGTGAGCGCAGCCAACCACACATGAGCGGCGTTCACGATGGCTATTTTGCTCCATGAGGTCTACTCTCATAGAAAGAACACGAACATGGAAACCAATAACGATGGCACCTATTTTCAAGAAGGTGACCAGGTACGTATCAAACTCACTGGCGAACAGGGAAGCGTAAATGCAACCGATGGTGGTGTCGTCTATGTGGTCATGGATACCACCAATGAAACCCGGGTCTTTTCAGCCTATTCTGATAAAGATTCCGCCATCGAGTTTGTCCCTCAAGCATCAAAAAAGCAGGCCTGATCATCAATTGTTGGACGGGAAAAGACACTCTACTCTATTGATGCAGGTAGCTGGCAATGTATCCCCAAACAGGGGATACTCGATTCTATCCCCATACGTCTGCTCACCCTCTGCAAGATGCAGAAAAAAATACTCCTCTTTTTGTGCGCGATATGATATGCTACTGACAGACAATCGGGCACTCTCGCGGCACGCCCAACCACCACATCTCGGCAATTCATGGGAACAGGAGTAGAGGGATGTAGCCCATTCCTCATAAGAATTTGCATATGTCTTCTTATCCAGGAAAACAGTTGGGCAATTATCGGCTTATTCGCCTTTTGGGAGAAGGGGCCTTTGCCCGGGTCTACCTTGGAGAACATATTTATCTTGGTACACAGGCAGCGATCAAGGTTCTCAAGATGGAGGCCGCGAATGGTTCCATGGACGGCTTCTACATTGAGGCTCGCAATATTGCCAGACTGATTCATCCACATATTGTGCGCGTGTTGGACTTTGGCGTCGAGGGCACAACTCCGTTTCTGGTGTTAGATTATGCTTCCAGTGGGACGCTCCGGCAGCGCCATCCCAATGGCACGCCAGTTCCGTTAGCGGTAGTTGTGTCCTACATCAAGCAGATCGCAGAGGCGTTGCAGTATGCGCACGATGAAAAATTAATCCACCGAGATATAAAGCCAGAAAATATCCTGCTTGGCCGACGAAACGAGGTCCTCTTGAGCGACTTCGGGATTGCGCTGCTGATGCAAACAGTGCAGGCACAAAATATACAGGACGTAGCGGGTACGCTACCATATATGGCGCCCGAACAGATTCAGGGTCAGCCGCGTCAGGCCAGTGATCAATATTCATTGGGTATTATGGCGTATGAGTGGCTGACAGGTTATCGGCCCTTCTATGGGTCGATCACTGAAGTTGTGGCCCAGCAACTATCAATTGCTCCTTCATCATTACGAGAAAAGGTCCCCACCCTTCCGGAAGCGGTTGAACAGGTCGTGTTCACGGCACTGGCCAAAGATTACAATCGCCGCTTTGGCAGTATACAGGCCTTCGCAACTGCGCTGGAGCAGGCCAGTCGGCTGGCAACGCCGGACTCCGCTCAGCTAGAAAAAACAACCGTGCCTGTCATGCCCACGGTTATCGTGCCGCCCGCGCGCAAAGAGACAGAATCACAGCTTCGTAGTCAGATGTCTGGCGGAAAACCCCAACCGCCGGGTACACGTGTCTGTAGCTATCAGGGTCACCAGCATAGGATCAGTGCCTTATCATGGTCCCCAAATGGTAAACGCATCGTCTCCGCCAGCCATGAAAAGCTGATACAGGTCTGGGATACCACGACAGGAAAACCCCAGCAGACCTTTCAAGATCCAGCAACAGAGGTACGTTTAGTCGCATGGTCGACTGACGGCTTACGGATTGCCAGTGCTGGATCTGATGGGCAGGTGCACATCTGGAATGCAGGTACGGGTCGCTCACTCCTGACCTATGCTGGTCATCATGGCCATAATAGTATTCATGCGCTGGCCTGGTCACCCATCCAACCTGTAATCGCGTCCGCAGCTAGCGATGGGACCGTCCATGTCTGGGATGCAACCACGAGTAAACAACTCACCATCTATCGGGGACACCGTAACAGCGTCCATACGCTGGCCTGGACACCTCCTGGACCTGCGTCAACCCAGGGCCACGGCTATCACATCGTTTCTGGCGGCGAGGATACCTCTCTGCAAACCTGGGAAGCCTTCACAGGCAAGCAGATAGCATTCTATGCAGGTCCGCCCGCCCCGATTATGGGAGCGGCCTGGTCGCCAGCTATTTATCCAGCATTCACCAGCCCCGGTCCCGGCTCACAAACCAATAAAAGCTCACGCGTCGGCTGTGGACGGCTTGATGGTATGATACAAATGTGGGACACCACCAGCCATCAAGAGGTCCTCAGTTATCGCTATCCAGCACCCATCTCGGTCATAGCCTGGTCACCCGATGGCCGGCGCTTCGCCTATGCCAGCGAGGATACGATGGTAGAGGTCTGGGACACCACCACCAACCTGAAACTCCTGACCTTCTCCCATTCCGCACCTATCCGTGTGCTGGTCTGGTCGCCCGATGGCAAATACATCGCCACCGGCGGCGACGACACCAAAATTCATATCTGGACCGCCCCCTGATAGTAGGTTCGACCCTCGAGGTCGATTGTCTCCCCTCGCATCGATCTTGCCCCGAAAGGGACCGATTCCCCTTTTCTTGTTCACGTTGGGGCGGCGTTGGCGTGATGGCTCCTCCAATCGACCTCGAGGGTCGAACCTACGCGATCACGTTGGGGCGGCCTGGACGTGATGGCTCCAATCGACCTCGAGAGGATGGCTCCAGAGTGAAAAAGCCAGGTACAGCTTATCTTTTGTTGGTGCGCTCTTCCCATGCTATGCGGTTGTACTCGTGGGTGGCCTGTGGGTCCTGCGCTGAATCATGGCCGGCATAGACCCATACGTAACGCATGATCAAGCCGCCGATGAGGACGAGCAGGGATGACACGATATTCACATTGCGGGATGGTGCCTTCCTGGTGCTTCTGAAGCCCAGTCTGGTCAGTAATGGTAGCAGGACACCACCGATGACGGTGCCGAAGATGAAGAGCGCTCCACGTTGGCCTTTGATCAGTGGCTTGCCCAGCGGGCTCGGGCCCAGAGCGGGACTGCCGTTGCTGCCAGCAAGACGCCTGTGTATGAGGCCAGCAAGAGACCAAAAAAGCTGCCGATAATCTGGATAATTTTTACAGGTAATGCTTTGAATAGACGAGCCACCGGGGGTAACCAATTCAGCAGCCCATCATTGGCCATCTGATGGGCACTGGTTAAGCCACAGCAGACGCCAAAACAACTGAGTACCCAGGTACCAATAGACATAGCCGAACAGAATTTGAGTACACGTAACATATGGTGAAAACGGCTGGCTCCCATTGCGCTTATCCATAATACCTCTCTTACACATCTATTACTAGCAAGAAGTATGACATTTTCAAACATCCAATCAATCGATTCATTCAAGAACGCTTCCATAAGGACATAAGGGTCGTTACCGTGAGAAACGCGCCAGCGGCAAAACATGCGAGAAATCCAGGCAAGACATTATCCTGTGGCAGGTTTGGCTTCTCAGGCAAGTTATAGACTGAGGCGCGCTCAGTGAGCAGGAAAAAGGCATTGAGGTCACCTACGCTGGTATCTTCATCCACACCATACAGATAGGCCGTGTCGACACCGCGCTCGTGCAGGGTATCAACGCGTTTCCTGGCTCGATCTTTCAATTCATCAATATCCCCGAAGATGATTGAATCAGTAGGGCAGGCCTTGGCACAGGCTGGCTCAATGCCGTCTTTTTGCCGGTCATAGCATAGGGTACATTTGGCGGCATTGCCGGTGGTCTCGTTGCGGTCAATCACGCCGAATGGACATGAGGGGACGCAATATCCACAGCCATTACAGATGTCGGGTTGGACAAAGACATCCCCAAACTCATTGCGAATAATGGCTCCCGTTGGACAGGCTTCCATACAACCGGGATTGGCACAGTGTTTGCACACATCACTCATCATCAACCAGTTGACCGGTTTTCCGTCGCCATCAGGAGAACGCTTCTGTTCGACAAAATCAACGTGTCGCCAGGTGGTGGCAGAGAGCGCGACTGTATTATCATAGCTAAAGCCACTCATCTTAAAGCCATCCGCAGGCAACTGATTCCATTGCTTACAGGCAACCTCGCAGGCTTTGCAACCAATGCAGAGGGTTGTATCCGTAAAAAAACCATTATGCCCATGAGATTCCCCCTTTTGATCAGGTACTGAACAGGGTACAGCAGATTTCTCACGGGCGATTCTATCGGCTCATAGTGTGTCGGCATTGGACCATCGGTCAGACCACTGGGAGCATAGAGCCGTCCCACGCCTTCAACGTTCATGATAAAAGGCGATGCGCCAGAGTGAGCATCGACGCCACTTCCGGTGGGATTAGCCTGTGTTGTGGGTGCCTTGGTGACTGGAAAGTCAGGAATATCATAACCAACCCAGCGACCGGTGCTTCCATCGTCGTTTTTATGCTCAGGATCCCACCATATATATTTCTTGCGCTCAGACCATGGCTTGCCTTCAGGATCGGCCGAGGCCCGATTGTAAAGAATATGGCGGTTAGCAGGCCAGGTGAAACACCAATCCAGACTCACATAGTTATCAGGCTCGCGCCGACGTGACAGGTTCTTTCCTTCTTCCGGCATAATACCGCTGAAGATCCAGCAACCAGACGCTGTGCTGCCATCTGCTTTCAGTTCAGTAAAATCCTTCACTACATGTCTATCAGCAGTTCGATAGCCATTAATCTCCTTCACAATGTCTTCAACCACCGGTTCCTGCTGAGGCCCCTCGCGCCGATAGTTCCAGGTTACAGCCTGAATCGGCTTATCGCGCTCTTTGGTACTCTCCTGATACATCTCTTTCAAGCGCAAACACAGTTCGGTAATAAACCAGTTTTCTGAACGCGCATCATCTGGTGGCTCGATACACTGATCACGATATTGGATCAGCCGTTGTGTATTGGTAAAGCTTCCTTCCTTCTCTACATGTGAGGCGGCTGGCAGGAAAAAGACTTCCGTCGGGATCCTGGTGGGATCAATGCCCGGACGTTTCCAATAGGTGGCGGATTCGATTTCAAAGAGATCACGGACAAGCAGCCAGTCCAATTTTTCCATCGCGGCCCGATGGAAACCAGCGTTGACGCCACCGGCCGCCGGATTTTGTCCGAGTAAGAAGAAGCCCTTCATCTTGCCGTCTTTCATGCTCACAAACATCGGCAGATCTGAATGGTCTTCAATAACTTTCGGCAGGAAGTTAAATGCCCAATCATTTTCTTTGGTTGCGGCATCGCCATACCAGGCTTTCATCAAACTGACAAAGTATTCAGGATAATGCACCCACCAGCCGGAATCCTGATCATTGTGCTCCATATAGGTCTGATAATCGTACTCCTCACGGATTGCGCTGGGCATTGTCAGATAGCCTGGCAGCAGGTTATAGAGGGTAGGAATATCGGTGGAGCCCTGAATATTAGCATGACCACGCAATGCCATCACGCCCCCACCGGGACGCCCAATATTGCCCAGTAGAAGTTGCAGGATACAGCCAGTGCGGATCATCTGCACGCCAATAATGTGCTGGGTCCAGCCAACAGAGTAGGAGAGGTTGGTCGTGCGTTCACGTCCCGAGTTTTTGACCAGCGTATCAGCGATCTTATAAAACAGGTCCTGCGGAATACCACAAATGTCGGAGACCATTGCTGGCGTGTAGCGAGCATAGTGGCGCTTCAGGATCTGCAAGACACAGTGTGGATCTTGCATCGTCTCATCATGCTGAATCTGGCTTGGATGAGCATGGGGTAGCAGACCCTGCCCTTCTTGAGCATCCGGCATCACATGCTGCTCATGATATACATCACCACTACTGCCTTTGCGAGACCCACCTCTAGCGGTAGAGGCTTCCTCCGTCTTTATTTGCGACTCGCCCTTTTGTGTAAATTTGTATTGCCAGTTATCAGTATCATACGCACCATGCTCTGGCTGCCAGCCGGAGAAAAATCCTGCCAGGTCCTCGGTATCCTGATACTTATCACTGACGATATAGGTGGCATTGGTGTATGCCTGTACATATTCTTTAAAGTACAGGTCATTTTGAAGAATGTAGTTTGATGATCCCACCCAGGAAAGCGATATCGGTGCCGGCACGAATGGGAGCATAGATATCTGCCATCTGTGAGGTACGCGAGAAGTGCGGATCAACATGAATGATGGTTGCGCCCCGCTCTTTGGCAGCCATCACCCAGCGGAAACCAACTGGATGTGCTTCCGCGAAGTTACTTCCTTCGATTAAAATGCAGTCACTATTCTGTAAATCCTGCTGGAAGGTATTGGCGGCACCGCGCCCAAAGCTTGCACCGAGACCCGGCACAGAAGCGCTGTGTCATATACGGGCCTGGTTTTCAATACAGACCATACCCAGAGAGTGGAAAAACTTGGTGATCAGATAGTTCTCTTCATTATCAAGAGTTGCGCCACCAAGCGAACCGATAGCGACCGTATTATTGATGGGCTTCCCATTCTCATTCGTCTCACGGAAAGTCGCCTCACGGGTCGCATAAAGCTTCTGCGCGATACGCTCCATCGCCCAGGCCAATGGCTTCTCTTCCCAATCGGTCGCATAAGGCGCACGATATTTGACAGTGGTGACGCGCCGCTTATTTATGTCCAGTTGATAGCTGGCACTCCCTTTGGGACAGAGGCACCCACCACTGATCGGACTATCATTATCCCCCTCAATATCGATAACTTTCCCATCCTTAACATACACGCGCTGCCCACACCCTACAGCACAATAGGGACAGACACTTTTAAACATCTTTGCATCATGAATGCGCGGCTTCAACTGTTTACTGCGTTTGCTCAAAGGATTAGGCACCGTCCCCACATGAGCGTGTAACGTTTTGCTCACACTCTCAGCAGTCAGGTATCGCGACAGTTTACCAAAGAAGGTGGCGAATACAGCCATACACTCTTTCCTCCCGCTACCTAAATCAAAAGGATTCTCCTCTCTTAATTCCACGCCAAAACTGCCAAAAAGTATCACTAGATAAGCGTACGAGCATTCAACACCAACGTACCGGCAGCGCTTGTCGCTGCGACTGGTAGACGTACGAGCATGTACACGATGAACGCGGGACGCGCTCACCTTCACACGACTACGTGTTGAAGGGACATGGCTTCCGTGAACCGGTCGCAGGTTCAAGCCCTACCTTGCAATCGTGTGAGCGGAGCTAGCCGCGACTGAGCGGCGTTCACGATTGTCTTTCAAGGGGACCTGCCGGTACGTCGCATCATCCGCCAACCGTGTCGCTAACCGAAAAGGGGTTGTGGTAGAATGTTACAGACAATTCAAGTTTGAAAGGATAATCTGGACATTGAGAGAAAAACCAGCTGTGAATCCGGTCCTCATCATTGTTTCGGGTCCTCCAGGTGCAGGAAAATCAACTTTGTCCCAACATCGCACTCCCCAAAATTTGACAAATGACCACGAGTCATTTATAATTGACTCATGGTCATTTAATTAAAAGTGAGGAAGAAGAACCATGGGAGAACCAATGCGAGATGGGCAAGTGGAAATGCAAACAACATTTCTGCTCTATGGAGCGACAGGTTATACTGGCGAGCTAATAGCTCGCGCCGCCCTGCTGCGGGGTTTGCGGCCAATTTTAGCTGGTCGCAACGCTACTGCCCTTCAAAAGCTGGCAGAGGAACTCGGCCTGACGTATCGCGCCTTTGACCTGGAGAAGCCAGCCACCATCGATGAGGGTTTAGCCGGAGTGAGCGTGGTCCTCAACTGTGCTGGTCCATTTTCCTTTACGGCCAGGAAATTAGCAGAAGCATGTCTGCGGGTCGGTGCACACTATCTTGATATTGCCGGTGAGGTGCCAGAATTCCAACTGCTACATACCTATGACTCAGCGGCTCAGGCTGCCAACGTCATGCTCCTGCCAGGGGTAGGCTTTGGGATTGTGCCAACCGACGCCCTCGCGCTCCATTTGAAGACGCGTCTGCCCACGGCAACGCAATTGTCGCTCGCCTTTCACGCTCTGGGTGGCGTCTCGCGCGGCACCCTTCTTTCGACCCTCAAAGATCTCCCTAACGCGGGTGTGGTGAGACAGGATGGCAAGCTTGTTCCCAGGCACGCGGGCGCTGAGAGACGGCGCATTGACTTTGGTCAAGGGCCACTCCTAACCGTCACGAATCCCTGGCGCGGCGACATTTTTACGGCGTACTATAGCACTGGTATTCCAGGTATCAAAACCTACACCGTCTATCCCATAGCCTTACGCATCATGATGGCGCTAAGCACGCCACTCAAGGGCGTCTTCCGTTCTGCTGCACTGCAAAATTTTCTCAAGCGCCAGGCACAGCGACAACCACCTGGTCCCAGCGCCCAGGAACGATCACAAGGCAAGACTGTTGTATGGGGTGAGGCAACGGATGCCAGCGGCCAACGAGTGGTTTCACACCTGGTTGGTCCAGAAGCCTACGATTTCACCGTTTTAACCGCACTTACTATTGTTGAGCGAGTTCTGGCAGGTGAGGTCCAGCCCGGCTTCCACACCCCATCTCAGGTCTTTGGAGCAGACCTCGTCCTCAGCATACCTGGCGTCAAACGCACCGACCAGGCCTAGCCGAAGTGCCGAGCGCATCGTGGACATAGCAGCTACCGCCACTTTAGCAATGCGTCATATCCACGACAGAGGTAGAGGCTCGTGATTCATCAGCAAAAACGATCAGAAACAAGGAGACAAACCATGATAGTTATCGCAGGCAAAGCTACCATCAAACCAGAAAAATGGGACGAGGCCGTACAGAAAGCACAGCAGATGAGTATAACATCGGAAGCCGAGACAGGCTGCCGCAGTTATCGTTTCTATGTCGAACCAACCGACCGCAATACCTTTTTTATCTTCGAGCAATGGGATAACGCCGAAGCATTAATGCAACATTTCCAATCGCCACACTTCCAGGAATTTGGCGTGTACCTGGAGTCAATACTGACAAATGCCATGGACATCAAACGCTATGAAGTGTCAGCTGTAGCAACTCTGTAAACGTGAGGTAGCCTGAAAAGCAAGTTGGAGATGTCTCTTTCTGAGGTAGTTACATAGATGTGAACCATGGCTTTGAAGATCCAGAAACCGAACGCTTCATACGATCGCGGTACAGCAAGTTTAAGGTGTGGTAGAATGTTACAGACAATTCAAGTTTGAAAGGATAATCTGGACATTGAGAGAAAAACCAGCTGTGAATCCGGTCCTCATCATTGTTTCGGGTCCTCCAGGTGCAGGGAAATCAACCTTGCCTCAACGTCTGGCAGACCATTTTCTGTTGCCTCTCGTTCAAAAAGATATGATCGCAGATTCAACTTCATATTGATAATTGAATCCCATCCATTTCAAGGTACTCTCAACAAAATGATATTTCGCGTAATAGCTTGTCAGGTCGGCAGTTACCTTCTTTTTTCGGCGCTCGTACTATGGGTATAACAAGGCATCTATCAAGGAACCATCATCAGAATCTTAGATAGATAGCTGTATCTATAGCGTCAATAAGGAGGGGAGAACACACTTACAATCAAGCTCTTGGACATCCCTTTTATTGCTGGGGATGGAGCATTTTGAGAGAAAAGCAGACTCTCAGCTCATATCCTCAACAAACAAGTGCAGATCAGGGCGTCATGGAGATGCTCCAAAGGTTATCTGTACAAGGTCATATGAGAGAATCGTGAATGTCAGTCAAGCTTTTGGCACATTAGAGTAGTTTGTAATTTAGAACATACCTCAAAACTTTCTTTTTGGCAGGACACCTCTAAAGGATGGTGGCGACAGATCTCAAGTCGCCACCATCTTTTTTGTGCGCCCAAACGGGTTGCCGATACGATGGAAACTTATTCCGGGTTCGAAACGTTGGTCGAGTGTAGATTTTCCTACATGTTTCTGCATCAGATAGAAAGGGGATGCTAAAATGCCAGATCTATTGTTAGTTGAGCTCTTGAAGCAGGGAAACATTGAGCGCTGGAATGAATGGAGAAAAGAGCATCCTGGTGAGAGTCCAGAGCTCAATGAGACTGATCTGCATGGCCTTTCTTTAATAGGCGCGGATTTCAATCGGGCGAACTTGAGTGGGGCCGACCTTTCTACATCGGACTTACGCAATGCTAGCATGGAGTATGCTAATCTTGTCGGCTGTAATCTCAACCAGGCTACACTTTCAAATGCACACTTACATGGGGCTGACTTGAGTGGTTGCCAACTGCATGCCGCTCACATGGATAGCGCTGATCTCAGTGCTACCAATCTCATGGATGCTGATCTGATTGATGCGGACCTCCATGGAGCGAATTTGAACAGTGCCACGACTACCGGTGCCCTTTTAGGTGGAGCTAATTTACGAGATGCGGTAATCACACCTGAACAGATTCAAAGTACACGTTCACCTGATGATATACCGTAGGGACACGCAAAGATCCCTTTGGACACCTGGATAGAGATTTGACTGAGAGATGCCGATGCTGAAAAACTCTCTCTAGAGAGACGGCAATATTAAACATTTCTTACCAGGAAAAAGGAGGGAATATGTACACACGATGTTTAGCAACGGCCGCTGTGGTCGCGACCTTACTCATGATCCTAGCTAGTTTCTGTGTACCGACAAGCCAGGCGGCAGGATTGCACCATGTCACGGCCAGCCATGCTGGCAATGGTCCGTATGGTCCAGACACCTGCCTCACTGGCTATGTCTGGCGCGAAGCATTTACTGATGACCATGTTTGTGTCACCCCTGATCAACGCACCAGGGCCGCCTTTGATAATAGCCAGGCCCGCTATCGCGTCAATCCCCACGGCGCGTATGGATCGGATAGCTGTCGCTCAGGCTACGTCTGGCGTGAGGCAGGTCCCAATGATCATGTCTGCGTCACACCTGAGCAGCGCACCCAGACAGCATATGATAACGAGCAGGCTCTGTCCCGCTACGCAGCATAAAGTTCTCCTCATGATGCCTTCAAGGGAAGGCATATGGTAAAGGTGCTTCCCTGGCCAGGCACGCTTTCAACATGCAGCGTGCCTTTATGCTCCATCACGATGCTCCGGGCAATGGCCAGGCCCAATCCACTACCATCCTGCGTGCGCCCCTGCACGGAACGATAAAAGCGCTCGAAGATATGTGATATGTCTTCGGGCGCAATCCCTGGTCCGGTATCACGGACACTCACCACACACCAGGATCCATCAAGCGTAAGCCGGAGCGTGACGGTGCCATCGGCGGGCGTATATTTGAGCGCATTATCAACCAGGGCCACCAGCGCTTGCTTTAGTTGATCCCCATTTCCCAGCACCTGAACCGGGGTAATATCCTGTAGCAGTAAACGCGGATGACCCTTTTTGTCATCCCCCGGTCGATATTGCCGGAAGACTTCAAGGATCAAGCTATCCAGATCGATCTGATGCATACGCTGCTGCTGAAGATCTGGCTGTAACAGGTGAGAACTGGCATCAGCATGGGCCAGGGTTAATAGATCATTGACCAGACGCCCCATGCGCTCAGCTTCATCTTTGGTGTCTGCCAGAGCCTCGCGCCTTTCTTCAGGCGCAAGACTGTCTGCCTGCGTTAAGAGATCAAGGTTACAACGAATAGAGGTAATGGGAGCCCGCAGTTCATGCGAAGCATCCGCGATAAAGCGCTGCTGATAGTGGTAGAGGTGCTCTAACTGATCCAGCATAGTATTAAAGGTTGCGGCCAGTTGGGATAATTCGTCACCACTGTGTGTAGACAGAACGACACGCTGACTAAAATGCTGTTTCTGCGTGATAGCGCGAGCGGTCATGGTGAGATGGCGCACACGCAATAAAACTCCTCGCATCAGCAACCATCCACCCAGCGCCGCACAGACCACAATCAAACTCCCTGTTCCCCAGAGGATCAGCCGTAGATTTGTCAGCGCGAGTTCAACAGACTGCTCAGAACGAGCGGTCTGGATAATATGTATGCGGCCAAAAGTATTATTTGTGGTGCTATAGACCCTGATCTGCTGACCCTGATAAGTGACAGTGCTATACACACTCCTTTGGCTATAGGAATAATCAGCAGTGGTTTGCCGTAAGAGGGTCTGAACTGCCTGTTTATCCCATGGAATGGGACTTCCTTTTGAGCCTTGTAACGAGGGCTGCATGATATTAGCAGGATTGCTATCGGTGCTGGCCAGCAGGTGCATGTCCCGATCCAGGATTTCAATGGCGACGCCTTCGGTCCCTACTCCAGCTATGCCCGGAATGATAGAAGGTACTGTACCCGGACTGACAAGCATTTTCCCAAGCTGCACGCTCGCAGCGCGGCTACTCAGGGTCTGATCCAGGTCGTCATAGGCGCGCCGGGTAGCCTGCCGCTCGATCAATAGTCCAAAGCAGGTCAGGGCGCTGATCAGGAGCACGAGGTAGAAGCCAGTCAGCCGTAATTGTAGTGGCATATACATGCTGGCAAGACACTTTCTTTTAAGCAAGCTGACGCAAAACATAGCCGGTCCCACGCATCGTCTGGATCAAGCGCGGCTCGCCAGCCTGCTCCAGTTTTGTGCGCAGATGGACGACGTATACTTCTAACACATTCGGGCCTCCCTCGAAGTCGCGGCCCCAGATACGATCCAGCAGGAGCGTGCGGGTCAGTACAATGCCAGGATTGCGCATGAAAAGCGCGAGCAGTTCATATTCTGTGGTGCTGAGCTCGATGTCGCGGCCACTACGTCTGGCCAGACGCGTGGCGGTGTCCAGTTCCAGATCAGCAAAGGCAAGCAGACCTTTTTGTACATCTGGTGGCTGGCGACGGCGCAACAGTGCTTTGATCCGGGCGAGCAATTCAACCTGCGCAAATGGCTTGACCAGATAATCATCGGCTCCCCCCTCCAGTCCCTGCACACGATCAAGGATAGCGTCCCTGGCTGTCAGCATCAAAATCGCGATAGTGTCATTGTTTTTCCGCAACCCGACACACACCTCTAAGCCGTCCATATCTGGCAACATACGGTCCAGGATCACCAGGTCAGGCGGACTATGCCTGACCTGGTTGAGCGCATCTTTGCCAGTGGTCGCAGTGGTAACGCGATAGCCCGCGTATGCCAGCGTACGCCGCAGCGCGTTCAGGAGTCGCACATCGTCGTCAACTACCAGAATGGATGCGGGTATATCTATTCCCATGCTAGCTAATAGCTTTCATCTCATGCACAGTAGCGCGTGCCCAGCGCTCTATCTGCTCACAATACGCATCAGCATCCTGCAGAAAAGGAACGACATCAACAATAGTGACTGACCAATCAACCCGGGGTTGTGGCTCTGCTCCAGCGTCGCGCAAGATTTTCACGGGATGTTTGGTATTTGCCACAGCGCTGGCCGCACGTTGGCGCAGGTAGCGGGCCGGAACGCCATTCAGGTGATCCTGAACTTGAGGTCCGATCCAACTCAATGCTTCCTCACTATAACGCCCATGCTGTATCATAAAGCAGGCAACCGTCAACATGTGGACCTTCCCAAAAGCATGATCGGTCAATTCCAGCGCCAGGCACTCATCGAAGATATGCTGGCAAGTCCTTCCCACGGGAAGCACACCACCACATTCGGCACAACGTTCTGACATCTTATTACCTCCTGGCTCTATTTTCTTGAGATTTTTTCCCTAGTATAGCACAGTCTGGATAAACACACTCCTACATATAAATTAATGCATTCACCAGTTAAGATACTATTCACTCCTTAAACATGCACAGTATCCTCACGCCATTGCACCTGCCCATTCTCGCGCTTGAGGGCGTAGACAATGCCATTATCGGTACCAAGATAGAGCTGTTGCGCGGTGATAATGGGGGCATCATTGACGTTACCCGCAAGAGGATGGCTCCAGAGTATGTTGCCATTACGGGCAGACAGAGCATCGGCGCTGTGGCCTCCGAGCCTGTAGATCACGCCATCACGTATGGCTGCTCCATATGGATAGGAACCAATGGCATCTGCTCTCCGCCAGAGAGGTTTTCCGCTCTGACATTGGAAGGCGGTCAGTATACTCGTCGTACTGGTGTTCGTTGAAGTGGTAACCATACTATAAACAACACCTTGCTCTACCTGGAACCAGTTGGCAAAACTCTCATCGCCAGGCTGGCTGACTTGCTTCCACAGGAGTGTGCCATCACTGGCACGTAACGCATAGAGAAAGGTCGATCCTTCCTTAAGCGGCAGAGCGGCACGAAGCGGCAAAGCGGCACGTGCCTGAACCATTCCATGCAATGTCTTGCCAGTTGCTGAGAACGAGGGCAGGAGTGAGCTACTGGTAGTGGTGGGGGTGGTAGAGCCTCCAAGATTTATTTTTGTGGCCTGGAGATAGATGACGCCATTAACAATCTGGGGAGTTTGAGCCATAGTAGCATCGATCATCTGGCTCCACAATACGTGGCCATCGCTCGCACGCAACGCCTGAAATTTTCCTTTGTCGCAACAGATATACAGCGTTTCCTGACTGCTTTTCAGCATATCTACTCTATTGTCTACAGCATGTTTCCACATGACCTCCCCATTGCTGGCGTTAAGCACGGAGAAGGTCGAGATTTGATTCAAATAGACAACGTCTTTCACAATCACCAGTGGTTGATCAGAGATATTATGCACATGCCATAGCTCCACACCATCAGTAGCTCTGAGTGCAATCACCTCGGTCAGCGTTGAAAGGTAAGCGCTGCCATTCTCGACACCGGACAGACTCATATTCATATCACTGCGATAACGCCAGAGGAGCTTACCATCCCTGGCCCGCAACGCTGTCATATAATAAGGTCCACCTTCACCAGTCGATGATGTGATATATACAATGCCATTGGCCACTACAGGTTGCCAGGCGCTTATGCCATCGATTCTCGTCTGCCAGATTTTAGCACCATTCTGTGCATGAAAGGCAGATACACCCTGACCAGAGGTAGCCGCATACATGACATCGGCATCCATAGTCAGGGACACCTGGTTATTCGAGGGGGCAATGGCGCAACTGGCGTCGAGGTCGGCGTGGGGACCGGCGTGGGGACCGCGCCGACTGACTTACTGGCCGGCTGACTACATGCGGCAAGCATCATCGCCAGCAGGATGATACTCAATGCAAGTACAAGCAGTCCTGGTCTTTCCTGTATCTCTGTCTTCTTTGAAAATGCCTGCATAGTATTCCTCCATCACTTCATAAACAGCATGTGTATTTTCCCTGTGTCAGCCAGTATACCGCTGGTAGCTGAAATGAAACTGAAAACAGCAGAACTCCATAGGCATCTTTCATCCATGAATAGCAGCACAGAACGATGGAAAGAAAGTAGAAGCTTTTTGGTCCTTTCAGTAAGATGATAAGAGAGGGTCATTGACCTGATTAATATATTATTTGAGTTGTTCATCTTACTATGAACGCAGAAAGAGATTTTTATGCAGACAGAAAACGTATCCCCTGATCGACGCAACTTTATGAAGAGCGCAGGTTCCGCCACGCTGGCGACACTATTGGTTACAGGCGGCGCAGCTCTCGCAAAAGATGCAAAGGGCTCGGAACCCACAGCCAGTACGTATACATACGCGACCCAAAATTCATGGGGACCAATCACCCAGTGGCATACGGCTGCCGACCTCAGCTTCAGCGTTGATGCGGGCACAGGCTCTCTTCCTGCCAGTTTGTCCTGGCGCGATCAGCAAGGCAATTCCTTTTCCATCAGCTTTGCATCTGATATGAGTAGCTTTTTTGGCTATTTCCAACGCATCAATGAAGGTCCAATCGCCTACCGGGGCACACGAAAATAAGCGTTGCTCCGGCTTTCCCAATTCCATACATTAAAAAAGTGGTCCGCTATTAGCAAACCACTTTTTTAATGTATGGATTATGTATTTATATTTTAGTCACGTGCACGTTTTTTATCAGTGACAAAGGCCGCCAGTATGGATGCGAGAAACACGGCCAGGGCTGCATAGGCAGGTTTCAAGCTCTTCTTTTCAGAGGCGTTTTTTTTTTGACGCTTGCACTGGCTCGGGTTCACGATACGGCTTGTTCAGCAAGATGGTCGCGCTAAAAAGGCCGAGTACGATAAAGAAGACCGGCACCAGACAGTAGACGATGATGGCTTCCATAGATACTTATTCTCCTTTCTGAAAGAAGCCCATACCCGTACGTAGCTTGACGAGGTAGAGGAGTAAGTAAATGGATGGAAGGATGATGACCATACCAACACAAACGCCGATGAGCAGCAGGAACAGTGTGCTGGGTGAACCGGCCCCCTGGTCTACAGTTATATCCGGTGGAATAAGATATGGTATCTGCGAGACACCCCATGAACCAAGCAAGAAGGCCACCTCTCCCACGACCAGGGCACGTGCGATCCGGTAATAGCGGAAGTAGAGGGTCGCGGCTGTCGCCAGGCCGATCAACATGGTCGCGATCACCAGCGGCAACGCACGCGCCAGCATACCCTGCCATAACAGGGGTGCATAGATAGTCGAGAGACCAAGCCCAAGGGCACCTAAGACGGCCGTCACGGCTCCTGTAATCAGGCTGCGCCGTCGATACATTTCTGCCAGATCATGATCTTTACTATTACTGGCCTCGACTGTCAGATAGACACTGGCCAGAGTGGCGCAAAGCGAGACCGCCATACAGCCAATGGCGATCGTAAAAGGTGTCAGCCAGATAGAGCCCAGGTCCGTCTGGACCGTGCTTCCAGGTGGTACGCGGATACGTCCACTGGCTACGGCAGCGGCCGACAGGCCCAGGAAAAAAGGTGTCAACACGCTCGATGCACTGAAAACCTGGGTCCAGATGAGCGCGTTCTTGCCACGCAAACCATGGGTACGAAACACAAAAGCCGAGCCGCGTAAGACCACACCTATCAGGGCCACGACCAGCGGGATAAACAGCACTATGCAGATGATCGAGAAAGGAACAGGAAAGGCGGAAAACAAGCCGACCACCAGGAAAACCAGCCAGACATGGTTGGTCTCCCACACCGGCCCCAACGAGGAGTCGATCAGTTCACGCTGTTTAGCAGCCGTATCGCCCCTCGCCACCAGATCCCATAGTCCTGCACCATAGTCTGCACCACCAAAGGCGGCATACGCAATCAGCGCAAACCAGATGATACTCAATAAGACATAAGCCAGGCTCATCCTCTTTTCTCCTCTCTTACGAACCGATCTTCATGGTTTGATTGATAGCTTTATTGCCAGCTTGTTTCCCACTGGAAACCTCTTCCCAGCGCATTTCTGGCAATGGACTGCGTGCCAGGTGTAACAGCAGGACGATCATAGTGACAGCCAGGACAATATAGATGAGCGCGAAAACCACGAAACTGCCCCCCAGAAATGGAGCGTTTGTTACCGCATCACTTGTACGCAGGTAGCCAGAAATGACCCAGGGTTGCCGCCCTTCTTCCGTCACAATCCAGCCTAACTCCACGGCCAGAAAACTTAAGAAGCCGGACAGGGCCACACCCATTAAGAGCAATGTATATTCGGGTATGATCCGTTTACGCTTAAAGTAAAGCAACCAGAAAACCACGGCCACAAACAGGGCAAAGAAGCCACTACCGACCATGCCATCAAAGGCCAGATGGACCACAACAGGATCTGGACGGTCGCGCGGTGGATACGCATCCAGCCCCCGAATTACACCATTTGGATTATACGTGGCCAGCAGGCTCAGGCCATCGGGTATCGGAATCGAGAGGATAAATGTTCCGGTCTTAGCATCCGGGATACCGCCAATATTCAGGGGCACATGACTGGAAGTTTTGAACACACCTTCCATCGCGGCAAGCTTGGCTGGCTGGGCAGTAGCCAGAAAGCGCGCATTGAAATCACCGCTGACAATCTGTAGCGGTGTCGCAACCGTCGCCATGGCCAGCGCCAGCAATAGGCCTTTGCGGTGATAGTCGTCACGCTTGCCACGGATCATCGCAAACGCATAGATAGCGGCAACGCCAAAGCCACAGGCCACATAGCACGCCAGAGCCATATGGACCGTCTGATAGGGCGTACTGGGATTGGCAATCGCCTGCAGCGAATCAATGGCCACCAGTTTGCCATTTTTGAACACGAATCCGGTCGGCGTATTCATCCATGAGTTCGTGGTCACAATAAACCACGTTGAGGCCAGGCCACCAATCCAGATCGGAAAGGATGAGACCCAATGCCAGAACGGCGGGATGATATCCCAGGTAAACATATAAATACCAAAGAAGATAGCCTCAAGGAAGAAAGCGAAGCCTTCAAAGGCAAACAAAGGTCCAATGACAGCTCCGATAAACTTGATATACGTTGGCCAGAGCAGTCCCAGTTCAAACTCCACGATCGTACCAGAGACCGCGCCAATGGCGAAAATAATGACCGCAGCCTTCGCCCAGCGGCGCGCCAATGTCATCCACACAGGATCCTTACGGGCTAACGCTAATCCTTCTGCTAAACAGAGTAGCAGAGGTATTCCCACGCCCAGCACCGAGAACACGATATGGAATATCAGCGATGTTCCCATTTGTGCTCGGGCGGCCAGCAGACCAGACATAGAAAACTCCTTCTACTGTATTCGCTGTACCATTACAGCACAACGAGTTGTTTGTGGTTATGTATATTCTCTAGCTTGCTGTTCATGACACGGCCGGAAAGGAAAAAAAGTAGCAGTACTTTACCATTTATCTAACTCAATGCTTAACTTTTTTTCTGAAGTCGCACATTTGCGCCATGCACTTCTTTTCCGTGGTGCAACGATTATGGCTCATAATATAGTACAAGCATAAAAAAAGGACCACAACAGTGTGTCGTGATCCTTTTTTTATGCTTGTACTATATTTCCACTCCTATCAAGGTAGTACATTGTGACTGAATTCTATGATTCTAGTAGGTGCAAGCTTCAAGCACACTCTCATTAACGCGTTAGAGTACCACTTCGGCGCCGGGAGTAGCATCCAGGATGGCGTCTTGCTTGACGGTTTCATCGGGACGACGGCTCATGGTACTGGCGGCACCGCTGTCGTGAATGGTAAAGCCAATACCAGTGGCGATTAAGACCAGGATCGCCGAGACGATAAACGCGGTATGGTAAGATGCCAGGTTGGCAACGACTGCACCATGCGCATCTACGTGCGTGATACCAACAAAACTGATCACGCTACTGATTAATGCCACGCCTAACGAGGCCCCAACCTGCAGACGAGCATTATTGAGCGCGGAAGCCTGGCCGGTTGCGGCCGGCGAGATTGTCGCGAACGCGGCCACCTGGATCGGAATAAATGAGCAGGCCATACCGGCACCAATCAGGAACATCAAGATACGCATCAGCCAGAGATTGGTATCCTGTCCAATAAAAAGCATCAATGTCATAAAGACGGTGACGCTGCTCAGACCAGTAATAACCAGTCGGCGTGGCCCCAGGCGCGGATAGAGCCGTGCTGCGATCTGGGTCGAGACAAGTACGCCCAGCGCCTCGGGAAAGGTGGTCAGGCCAGAGGTGAGTGCCGAGACACCGCGTCCAACCTGCAGGAAGAGCGGAGCCGCGTAGAGCAGTCCCATAAAGCCTGCTCCGAGAAGAGAGCCAGTGTATTACAGGTGCGGAATGGACGGTTGCCAAACAAACGCAGATCCAGCATTGCATAGAATTGATATCCAAACCAACCATGTATAGCTCATGTATACAGCCGTGAGACACTAATGCTTGCAGTATAAACTCACCTGATTCTGAATAGTTTGATACCTTATTTACATAAATGCTGATAAATGTACGCGTTCTACCAGCCTCGCTGGTAGGCATGGAAAAGAGAAGCAAGGTTCAAACAGTGGAATAGTGACATGAGGAGTGGGTATATGCTGTGATTGTCTACATTCCACCGATGTTTTGTTGTGTAATGTCCCCTGTATCGGATTGGAAAACGCGTGCTTCGATCCTGACGGCAAATACCAATGGGTTAGAGTCAGGACATGAAATGTCAACCTGAGGTTACGCCCGAGATAATGTTTGCGGGTGTGTCCTGTTTGCCAGTTATAAACATAGCAATCGTCCGCTCCTCAAGAACGGCTTTCTTTCATGACACTGAGATGTCCCGCATATTTCTCAAAAGCAAAAGTAGTATGCTCAAAGACTCGATCCAACCACCCTATCACCCAGCACAGACAAGTTTATCAGGATGGAAGGATGCCTTTATTTACATGAGATCATCATCAATTATCTCGGGCACAAATACTCTGGCAGTGGATCATAACTACACTGCCGGAAATGATACTGCTATGTGCTACAAAGATTGTGAAGCTGAATCTGTTGATGAGGAGAGAAGAATTTTCTCCACAGTCTCACGTTTAATACGATATACCTGACGAGTATTGGTGTGGGGTAAAGTGACAGCTTCAAGTACGCCAACTTTTACCCAACGACGAACGGTTGTACCATCCACACGTAGCATGTCAGCTACTTCGGACACTGTTAAAAGATTATTCACGGGCTATCCTCTTTTCTTCATCAAATCCAAAAGAAACAGTAAAAGGTGTGGTTAAACAACGAAAAAGAAAACGTCGGAAAGATTGTAACATATGTAACATAGACATTGTATAACATTGTTCGATACTTGTAAATAAAGTCAGGTACCATAGAGAAAACGGCTAGAGAAAATACAGAGGATAACAACAACAGATGGGAGAATAGGGCAAGAAATAAGCAGATTCATGGGATCAACATATGGAAACAGAAAAAGAGGATTGACATATTATCAAAAATAGGAACAACCATTTGTACTACTTAGTTCTGGAACCTGGATTCTATTTGCAGGTCCGGGGTAGTTATTGTCTCTAAAAGTGAGAGCAAATAGGATACCTATACCTCCCTGCCATCATTTGAGAACTGGAATTCCTCTAAACGTATACGTATACGTACACGATAATCTCATCCATATAAACCCTTTAGAGTGTGTCTGAAAATCACTTCCATGAGGTACTTCGTCAACAGACTTTCGCGCCTATGGCGCTCAAAATTTTTTATGCTGTGGTGGAAATGCGTGCGCGTCGCGCACGCATTTCCACCACAGCATAAAAAAAGTATGGGCACTTTAGTGCCCGCGTGCGGCTGAGCGCGACGCTCCCGATCAGCGTGAAGCTCAGACACACTCTTATAGCGATGCAAACTCCAGGCTTACAAAAAAACAACCCGGGTGGTTAGCGCCTGAATTGCTTTTTTGTTGCTGGAACGGCTATGCAATAAATTCTTTGGCGAAGCGACGAAGCGGAGTCAGATCGGTAGCACTGGGGAAATCAATGATAATTTCATCGATGCCCATGGATTCAAAGGTCGCGATACGCTGGCGAATCGTCTCTGGACTCCCCACGAGAGCGGTATCGGTAAGTCCTTGTCTGACGGAGGCTGGTACAAGGGCCATGGCTTCTTCATCGGTATCCGCAATCGAGCAGAAAGTGCCAGTTGTACGATAAATGCTCTTGTAGTCACGTCCCACGGTCTCGCAGTGGTGCTTCAACACGTCCAGTTTATGCTGTAGTGTCTCGCGATCACCACCGACATTACAGGCATCACCATACTGTGCCACCAGTTTCAAGGTAACTTTCTCGCCACCACCCCCAATCAGGATCGGGATGTGGGGCTTCTGGACACCCTTTGGCTGATTGATCGCGCCTTTGATCTGATAATACTTTCCTTCAAAGGTCGCTTCTTCCTGTTCCCACATCGCATGAATGACCTGCAGGGCCTCGCGGAGCATGCGCAGGCGCTCAGGTGCATCCGGGAAAGGATAACCATAAGCGCGATATTCATGCTCATACCAGCCCGCACCAATGCCAAAATTTAAGCGACCGTGGCTCAACACATCCAGCGTACTCGCCATCTTGGCCAGCAGGGCAGGATTACGGTAACTATTACAGGTCACAATCTGACCGATGCGGATCCGTTTGGTGTCGCGCGCAATCGCCGCCAACGACATCATGCACTCAAATGTCACTTCCTGGGTCGGCTGAGGAACCGTATGAAAGTGATCAACTAACCAGACAGCTTCATAGCCTGTCTCATCAGCAACTTTCGCCACGTTCGTCATCGTCTCATAAGCATCAACAGGATCTTTGACGTCCACCAGGCTCATCTTCCAGCCATTCGGAAGTGAAACTCCAAACTTCATACATTCCCTCTTTCACAAGGCTCATTTATAGATCTCAATACATCAAAAAGTAAATACAGTCAGCGCATGCTTGCCCGGAATAGTGTAAATAGCTACGATCTTTTTTCGCATCCTCATAACTGCTTTGCCTGCTTATAGCTT
Organism: Dictyobacter vulcani; assembly: GCF_008974265.1. Lineage (GTDB taxonomy): Bacteria > Chloroflexota > Ktedonobacteria > Ktedonobacterales > Ktedonobacteraceae > Dictyobacter > Dictyobacter vulcani. Next base: position 1,406,104 of record NZ_BKZW01000002.1, on the reverse strand, counting down.
ATCACCGCGATAGGATAGATAGCAAACGTTTTCTATTGCTTCCGTCGGGACTTCAGACAATCAGGAGAGCCCGCAGGGCAAATTGGAGTGCTTATCTTCCCACCGTCTGAGTTTGATTTCTGCGTAATTGCAATCGATGTTGTTCCCAGCTAAAGAAACGCTTCAGAACAGTACGGATGACAAAGATGGCCAGGAACGTCAGTATCTGCGGCCAGCTTTGCAGCTCAATGGTGCGGAGAAGGGTGCCAGCCAGTTTAAAGCTCAGTCCAGCAATAATGCCATCGGTGACCACAATGCGCGCCTGGGAGATATCTTTGGTGCGGAAGAGGGTGAGTAGCGCAAAACACATATAGGCAAGGATGAGTAGCGCGCCCAGAAATTCAATAATGGCGGACCAGACCGAGACATTAAACACGCTAGAGATGAAGAGGGGAACATGCTTGATCTCTCCCTTGCTCAATAGATCACTCGCTGCTCCAGTAACTGGTGCTGGAGTTGGGGGGCTCGTAGCAACTTGCCGACTGGCGGCCCGATCAATCTCCTGCTGCAAAAAGTAGTTCAGCAGGGTCCGAATTGCCGCGATCGCCGCCAGCTGTCCAATTTCGGACCAGGTTGGAGCGATGGCGGTGCGCAAAATGTCCGCGCCCAGCTCAAACTCCAGTGCCAGCGCCAGCCAGCGTCCCAGCTTTAAGCGCACAGCTTCAATCTGCGGCTCCTGTGCGTCCCCTGCCCACCGTCCTTTTCCAGCAAAAACAAGTGCTGCCTGCAGCGCCGCCTGCAATGCGGCAAAGGCAATAATAATGCCAGCAATCCCCTCGACACCCGACGCGAAATATCCCGTCAATAATTTTAACAACGACTCCATTGCGCCGCCCCTCTTTGAACTATAGTGTATGTACTGTCATTGTATACACTACAGTTCAACAAGGGGCAGTTTGAGCTCGACGGTGGTGCCTTGATTGGGAGCAGAGCGTAGTGTAAGGCGACCGCCTGCATTTTCGACGCGTTCCAGCATGCCGCGCAAGCCATAGTGGCCAGCAGGACTCAAGCACGACAGGCTGCCATCTTCTCCATAGTGATAATAGGCTGCTGACAAGCCGATGCCGTCATCTTCAATCCTCATGATCAACTGCTTTTCTTGCTGGCAGATACTCAGTTTGACGTGTCTGGCCTGAGCATGCTTCTCGATATTGGCTAACGCTTCCTGGCTGACCTTCCACAGGGTCTCCTCCAGCAATTCTGGCAGGCAGGTTATATCAGTTTGCAGGCTATAGCTGACCTGCAGACCAGCACGCTGCTTCAATTCTCGAATCGAGCGCTCAAGTGCCTGGTGGATATGCTCACGCTCAAGTATCGGTGAACGCAGATCAGCAATACTGGCTCTCAGACCTGCCATACTCTCACGCGCAATCTCTTTGGTGGACTCTAATTCTTGCGCACAGCGTTCGGGATCACGTTCACGCAGGCGCTGCGCGGCCTCCAACTTGACGGCAATCAGTACGAGTGCATGGCCCAATGTATCGTGCATCTCACGAGCCAGGCGCGTACGCTCACGCAGGATCGCCAGTTCCTGTTCCTGCTCAACCGAGCGCTCCAAACGACTATGCGCCTCCTCCAGACGAGCATTGGCATTACTCAGGTCTTGCAGAATCCGGTTACGCTCAAAACGCTCCGAAACCAGGTTTTGAAAAAGTACGCTGAAGCCAGTAATACTAAAAAGCGTCATAGACTGAGTGACCATATTAAAGAGCGCCATTGAACTGAATGGCCAGCTCAACAACCCTTCAAAGGCAAAGATCGTGATCACGATCAAAAAGACCATCAAAAACAAGCGCCGCGAGCTAAAAAGGCCAAAGCTTAGCCCGAACACCAGATAAAAGTCCCAGACAAAACTTCGATCGATGCAGGTAAGCAGCAAGACAGCAAGGTACATTCCTATCCACATCGACAAAGCGTAATACAATGGAGGAGGCCAGCTATGGCGGTCCACCAGAGTTGGAATGGCATACAGCAAAAAGGTAATGGCCGTGAGCGCAATACAGGTCACGCCACGCCAATCGCGCATATATGCTGGCGTGGTTGACAGCACAACAAAGTTGGATATCGCCAGATAGAAAAAACCCAGTACCACAAAACCGATCATTACACGTTTAAAGGTTCGATGAAAATAAGCATCATCTTTCTCAATGTCGAGCTGTACCATGATATCGCCCTCTTTTGCCATATGTTCCCTGCGATAAGCGCGCATAAAGAATTACTAGAACAGCTTGCGCTCACGCGCCAGATTGGCGGCCTGGGTACGGTTTTCGATTTGCAGTTTGCTTAGAATATTCGAGACGTGATTTTTGACCGTTCCTTCGGCCAGCACCAGACGTTCAGCAATCTTACGATTACTGGCACCTTCGGCCAGTAATTTGAGGATCTCGATTTCACGTGGACTCAGGTCTTCTACTACTGCCTGGCTATGAGAGGGTTGCGCTTTAGCATTACGGCCCTGGCGACCAAATTCGATCAGTAGCTTATTGGCGATCTTAGGCTGGATAAATGGTTCGCCCGCATGCACCTGCCGGATCGTAGTCATCAATTCGCTGGCCGGTACATCTTTGAGCAGATAGCCCATGGCGCCGGCTTTAATGGCGTCAAACACATAATCCTCATAATCAAAGGTGGTCAAAATAATAATATGCGCCTGCTGATTCGCTTTGATCAGGGCCGCCGTGGCCTGCACGCCATTCATGTGCGGCATCTCAATATCCATCAAAATAATATCAGGCGCATTATGCTCATCACGCAAAGCTGCATAGCGCTTGACCGCCTCCGCGCCATCAGCGGCCTCGCCGATCACTTTTATGCCTGGTTCCAATTCCAGGATCGTGCGCAATCCGTGGCGCATCAGTGTCTGATCCTCACAAATCAGGATGCTAATATCGTCAGTCATTTTATCTTATCTTTCCGCTATGCTGCACGTTACTCCTCATCCATTATCAATGTGGGACATGTCCCTGTCAAACCAGATTGAAGCTGATCTGCCAGGAACATGTCATTCACGATTGCTTTTCAAGAAGATGTTTTATGCTACAGCGGCCTTTGGTTGAAAGCGGAAGAAACGTAAAGCGATAATAAAGCAGATCGTGCCATAAACCAGCAGGCCCAGGATATCGGGAAGGATGTCCGAGAAGCTTTTGCCAAGCATCATCGTTCCGTTGAGTCCTTCCATGGCCCAGGCAGTAATGCCGACCTTAGCCAGTTGCTGCATCCAGGTAGGCTCAACAAAGAGCGGCCACCAGGCTCCGCCAATGGCTGAAGTGATCAGCGTTACCAGGCTCACCACAGGATTAAGTTGACGCCGTGTCTTGATCAGCGCGACGAGCATGATGCCGAGTCCGGTGGCGGCAAAACTGGTGGCAATCAGGAGCAGAGATACGCTTAACCAGGAACCTACGTGCATTTTAAAGACAAAGTAGCCAAACAGGAAAATCACGGCCAGTTGGAGGAGGGTCAAGACGAACTGGGCAAGCATCTTGCCACCCAGCAGTGCATATTTCTGGATCGGTGCGATCAGCAAACGCCGGAAGGTGCCATCTTCTTGTTCCTGCAAGATCGTGGCGGCCACTGCATTCAAGCCGAACAGTGAAAAGAAGATCGCATAGCCAGGCACGACCTGATCAAAAGTACTGACAGTCGTGGCCTGTCCCACGGTCTGAGCCACTACGGCTTGATCACTGGTCTGACTGGCCCTGACTACTGCGGCACTAATTGCAGCATCATCGATGGTTTTTGGTGCACAGGCATTGCCAGGCTGACTACAGACAACGTGCACCTGCTGACTGGCCACAGTACCAATGCGTTGCGACTGCACAACATTGGTGACAATACTGCGTACAACGCTAATTAACGCATTAGAGGTATTGGGCAAGGTATAAAACTGAATCATGTTCGCGGCAGCATTCCCCGGTTGCCCACTATTCGCGACTGCCTGGCTGGCACCTTCAGGAATAACAATACCCACATCCGCCGCATTATTGACGGCGCCAACCCGTTCGGTCACTTGAGCCGTATCAGGATATTCATCGACGGTAATGACCAGTTCCTTCGTATGTATCTTGAGCGCGGAACGGATAGCATTGCCAATACCAGCATCGTGATTGCTCAAAGCTACTTTGATATTGAGCTGAGAGGAGCCATTGCCAGTGAAATTGCCCAGCGCAAAACCAACCACCGAGATCAGTATCAGCGGCACCGCGAGCATCAGTACAAAAGCACTTTTATCTTTAAAAACCTGTAAGAGGTCCTTTTTGGCAATATACCAGAGAGTTTTCATATTTCCTTACCTTTAATCGCGTAATGTTCTGCCGGTCAATTGGATAAACAATTCCTGTAAGCCATGCGGCGTTGCACTTCCTGCTGCTGATCACGTAAGGCCAGCAGTTGCTCGAGGGTACCGGCCGCGATGATCTTGCCCTGATCCATGATCGCGATGTGATTACAGAGCCGTTCGGCCTCTTCCATATAATGCGTGGTATAGAGGATCGTCGTGCCCTGATCGCGCAGTTGCTCGATGGTGGTAAAAATGTGCTCACGGGATTGTGGATCAACACCGACGGTTGGCTCATCCATCATCAAAAACTCAGGCTCATTCATCAGGCCGATCGCCATATTAATGCGGCGCTGCATACCACCAGAAAAGGTTTTGACTGGCTCATTGCGCCGATCATAGAGACCCACAAAATTCAATAATTTTTCTGCCCGCTGCTTACATTCTTGCGTGGATAAGCCATAAATTTTGCCAAAGAAATTCAGATTTTCCAGTGAATTTAAGTCTTTATAGAGAGCAATTTCCTGTGGCACCACCCCGATGATACGTTTCACCTGGCGCACATGCTCGGACAAGGAGAGCCCATTGACAGAGACATCGCCAGATGTAGGTTTTAGATAGCCACACATCATATTAATAGTTGTGCTTTTGCCAGCCCCATTCGGACCCAGCAGACCAAAGATTTCGCCTTTGCCAATCGTAAAAGAGACATCCTTGACAGCTTCATGTTTGCCAAATGTTTTCACCAGATGCTGCACATCAACCGCGACCGCACGACCATCATGCGCCTGATGGATTGGTCCGGTCCGCCCGGCACGGGATAAAGTGGTTTTTGCTGCTTCTTGCATAATAAATTATTCCTCGCACGCTAACTTGTTGTATATATTCAAGCACAAGCAAAGTATAGCGTGGGCAAGAGCTCAAGGAGAAGTACGGAAAGACACATCTGGCACTATGTCAAAAGTCATGGTCGGGTAATGTTCCAGGGCATAGAAAGCAGGTTTCCAGCGTACCGGCGACCAGCGCTGCCGGTACGCGCTCGGACGAGGACTGGTCGCAGCGACTAGAGCTAATACGTTTCGGTTAGCGAGACGTTGAGAGATGGTTCGACGTGACCAGCAAGCCATGTGTACGTGGAGAGGGCGCCACACGCGGAGGCCGCACTGCTGCGTTTGCGCAAGCCAGCGTGCAAGCACGACTTCGCAGTGCTGTGGCGCCTACAGGGATCCTGTTTCGTGATCCTCCCCGTACCTTCTCGGAGAGGATCACGAAACAGGATCCGTCTCGGTGTAGGCGCTACACAGATCGTGTGGATCCTCCCCGTACCTTCTCGGAGAGGATCACGAACCAGGATCCGGCTCGGTGTAGGCGCCACAGGCATGCGCTGCTCTTTGAGCCCTCGCTCCACCATCACGCCGCATGCTGGCCTTCTACGTTATACTTTTGGCATGAGTACTGAATGCTTCACTTGGACAGCAGAAAGGATGATGCGATAGAGTGAAGCAACGGGACTCCACCTGGAAAATACCCTGCCGGCCCGCGGCTCTTCTTCGCGAAGAGACTGCCAACGCGAGACCTGTATTTCCAGGTGCTTTCCAAGGTCGTAATCACACGAGAGCGTTGCGCTTCGAGCGCCAGTAGAAGGCTCGATCCGCCTTGGAGCGTTCCCTTTCATTTCAAAGGAGCATTGCTATGTGGTTTACTGGTATCGATTGGGCTGACACCCATCATGATGTGGTCGTCCTCGACCATGAAGGAGCGCTGTGCCTGCGCCTACGGATTGACCATACTGCCGCAGGAGTTGCCTCCTTGATTACGCGCTTACGCGCACTTACTGGCCCCGATCATCAAGATGAGATGATCTGTGTGCTGGAAACCAAGACCAATTTACTCGTGACCGCTTTGCTGAAGGCCAATTTTGTCCCGTATCCTATCAATCCTAAAACGGTTGATCGCTGGCGTCCCGTCTCCGGCGCCAAATCCGACCTGCTTGATGCCTACACCCTGGCCAAAATCGCCCGCAGTGATTGGCGTGATTTGAGGCCCCTGCATCTGCCAGAGCAGGGGTTGCAGGAACTGCAACTGTTGGTGCGTGATCAGCAGGGATTGATTGGAGCGCAGACGCGTCTGGCGAATCAACTCCGCGCGTGCTTGAAAGCGTACTACCCGGTGGTCCTCGACGCCTTTGACAAGGGGACCACGTTGCAGAAAAGTTTGCTCGCTTTCATCGTCGCCTATCCGACTCCTGAGCAGGCACGTCAGGCAAGCGTAGAGGAGCTGACCCAGATCTTCAAACAGGCACGCCATCCTCATCCCCTACCGTGTGCGCAACGGGTCTGGCCACTGCTTCAACAACCGCACCTGGAGGCGAGCGCGGCGGTGGTGCATGCCAAATCCCGACTGGCGCAAACGCTGGTCGCCCAACTGCACACCCTCATGGCGCAGATCCATGACTATGATCTGGCCATTGAGGAGCTCTATCAGCAGCAAGATGAATATGAGGTCTTCGCGAGCCTCCCCAATTCTGGCAAGCGATTGGGCCCGCGGTTGCTGGCGGAGTTGGCGGTCATTGACCCTCATGAAGCCACTGTCGCCGTCGCGCAACAACTCGCAGGCACCGCTCCAGTCACCAAACAAAGCGGCAACAGTCGCTATGTAGTGCAACGCCAAGCGTGTAGCAAAACGCTTCGCGCTACAGTGTATCTGTTGGCGGCAGAGAGTTGCAAGAACATCAGTTGGGCGCGAGCGTATCATGACCAGAAAAAGAAGCAAGGCAAAAAGAGTGCGACCATTTTTCGGGGGCTGGCCAATACATGGCTTCGGATTATCTGGGCGATGCGGCGCAAGAAAGAGACCTATCAGGAGGACACGTTTGTACAAGCCCAGGCTCGCCATGCGCCAGCGGCCGCCTGAGCGGTGCGTGCTGCCGTGATCTGCACGGCATGCCGTGCAGATCACGGCAGCACGCGACAGCGGAGCACCCAGAGATCCGCGATTGGAACCGATACAGCAACTCTTTGCTTCAATGGGAGAGCCTCTGGCGCCCGTGGAGTCAAGGGGGAAGAGCAGCGGGCTTGAGACCACGGCGAGTCAAAAGCGAAACGAGCCTCACCCATTGAACGACCGTACCCTGTCTCATCATCTGGGTGTGCTGGTTGCACACCCAGCATCAGGGCACTGGGTCAGTCTGTGCTCAAAAAGCCTTCGGGATATGAGCTGAAAAGGTCTTTTTTGGCCCCCCTTGACAGAGAGCGTCTCGCGTGTGGCGCCCTCTCCACGGACTATTTTTATGGCCACAAACGCGCTTCACCGAAACATATTGGCGACCAGCGCTGCCGGTACAACAGGTCTCCCCATCTCAACCAGAATGCGCTTAACCGAAAAGTATTAGCGACTAGCGCTGCCGGTACTGTACTTTTCATCCATCAAGGGGGGTGAGCAGGCCTTTTTCTTTGACGATTTCTAGCGAGAGGGCTTTACTGCCGACGATATCAAACAGGACGACGATCTTATCGTCTTCATAGCGCAGGACCATGCCTTTTCCCCAAAGTGCATGTGCGACGCGGCTGGTGAGTGGGAAAGGATACTTGTCCGTGGCCTGATCTGCTGTCTGCTGCTGGTGCCTGGCACAGACATCACAATGACCACATGAGCCGGAAAATGCTTCTCCGAAGTAGTTCAGCAGATAGGCGTGGCGGCAACTATCACTCTCGGCATACTCACGGATCATTTCAATGCGCGAGCGTTCAAAGCGCCTGCGCGCCTGATGCTTGCTCATCGTCTCTTCAACCATCGGCTTCAGGTCTTTCGCGTCCCTGGTGAGCATAATTGAGCCATCCGGTAACAGGTTAATGGCCCCGATCTCTTCCAGTTTCGTCACCATATGCATAAGCTTGGTCTGCGAGACGCCCAGTTCCTTTTGCAGTTCTTGTAGCTCGACAGGAGTGCGATGCGCTTGCAGTACATCGATAACGGCTACCATCTGATCAGTATTAATATAGCCACTACTCGATAAAAACTGGCGCATGCCAAAATCTTTAGCCATATACAGCAACAGGGCTTTAGCTGGCTCTCCATCACGGCCAGCATGGCTAAATTCTTGATAGTAGGCATCCACGGAATCGCTGATCTCATAGTGAAACACAAAACGCACGTCCAGTTTGTTGGTGTCCATGCCAAAAGCGGTGGTCGCAACGATGACATCAAAGGCATTATCCACAAAGGCCTGTTGCCGGGCCGCACGCTCGGGCACTTTGAGTCCAGCGTGGTAGAATTGAGCCTTGAAACCTTTATCCTGCAGGGCCCGTGTGACCTCCTCGGCACGTTTTCTGGTGGCAGTATAGACGATACCAGGCATCTGAGCCTGCTGGACGTGTTCGAGCAAGGCTTGCAATTTAGCGCTCTCCGTTTGAAAACGCTCGACGCCTAACCAGATATTGGAACGTCTGAAGCCTTTCACCACCACTTTGGTCTCCCTCAGTTGCAGGCGTTCAATAATTTCATTACGCACAGGCAGAGAGGCCGTAGCGGTTAGGGCCAGCACTCTTGGATGGTCCAGTGACTCAATAATCGCGCTCAGCGAAAGGTATTGCGGCCGGAAATCGTTGCCCACTCGCTGATACAGTGCGCTTCATCCACCACAAACAGGGAGGGCCTATTCTTCTTTAAATGTTCCAGGATCGTCTGGTCGTTGAATTGCTCGGGTGCCAGAAACAAAAATTCAAGCCGCCCCGCTTCAAATTCCTTAACGGTACTGGCGGTCTCTGCCGCAGGTTGCGCAGGATTGATCACTCCTGCCGATCCGGGCGCAGGTCCCTGGAGAGAGTTCAGTTGATCATACTGCAAGGCCACCAGTGGCGAGACCACCACCGTGGGTCCTGGTAGTAGACTACCGGCAGCCTGATAAATCAAGGATTTACCCGAGCCGGTGGGCATGATGGCCAGGGTATCGTGTCCCTCCCGCAGAGAAAGCAATGCTTCTTCTTGTCCTGGATGTGGCTGATCATATCCATATATATCATGTATAAAATAATTAATGTAATTTTGTGGCGTTTTTTGCTTCTTCACGAGAGATCCCTTTGATATATCGGCTCGCTTTCAGGCCCGACCTGATCTGCAACCGCTCTTAAAACACATCAGACCAGTAACATCTAAAACCTATTGCTATATGAAATACATGCATACTATCGTGCTTTTCCACAGCGTACGATTGCGTGCTTATAGCATGCTACCCACAGATACGTAATCTAAAGAATAGGGGTAACAAAATTCTCTGTATATGCCGAGAATTTTGTTACCCCTATAAAGGTTTCCTCTCTATCTTTACACTAAAAATGTATCTCTGCATCTGGCTTTACCTTGCATAGCCTCGGCTTCTTATGTTAGAATTCATTTACCAGCTGCATTTTATGTAGACTGATGCATTTTTATAGAAATTTCCACTATCACGCTATATAGTTGTTTTTTTATGCCAGGAAAAGGATGACAAGATGCAGGATGATGCTCAGCAGCCAGGAAAAAATACGGCAAATCTGCTTATGACTACATTTACAGAGGGGTTGCGTGATCTGCCGACGGACGCAGTGACCCGCGTGAAGAATTTCCTGCTTGAATATCTGGGGCATCCACAGCAACCTGTACCTTTTGGAGGGCGAAGCAGAGATTTTGCCAGCCTGGATGGCTGGCTTGAAGATACGCAGGCTGAACCCTATCTGCTGATCGCCGCTCCTGCTGGTCGCGGGAAATCGGCGCTGCTCTTACGCTGGTGCCAGCATCTTATCACCCACCAGTCATTGGCGATCGCTTATTTTCCGGTCAGTATTCGCTTTCGTACCAATTTAGCGGGTACAACATTTCCTGCACTGACCGCCCTGCTGGCCTCACTGCATGGAGAGCACATTCCAGATGATCCGAACGTATCCGAGGAGGTCTGGCGTGGCTTGCTGGCTGCTTATCTGGTGCGCCCACTCCCTGCCGGAAAACGTCTCTTGCTCGTACTGGATGGGGTGGATGAAGCGGCGGATTGGAGTGCGGATGCTCACCTCTTTCCACAGAATCCTCCGCCCGGATTACGGATCGTTATTTCTGCCCGCTCGCTGGCTAATGATCATGGCAACCAGACCTGGCTACAACGGCTGGGCTGGGAGAGGGAGGGATTCGCCCGCACGCTAGAACTCTCGCCGTTGGATCGCTCAGGTGTTGCTAATGTCCTTTTGCAGATGGGATTCCCCCTGGATCTCTTAAGTCAGCGCAATGAGATGATTTCTGAGCTCTATCGCTTAAGTGAAGGTGATCCTCTCCTGGTGCGGCTCTATGTCGATGAGCTGTGGAAGCGCGGCGAGCAGACCATCCAATTTACTACGACCGATTTGCGTTCGATCCAGCCAGGCCTGACAGGATACTTTGAGCTCTGGTGGAAAGATCAACGTCAACTCTGGGGAGCTGATGCGCCTCAGCGTGAAGAGGCCATACAGACCATGCTCGATCTGCTGGCCTGTGCGCTGGGTCCACTGAGTAAAAAAGATCTTATCAGTCTGACGGCAGGACAGGAAAATTTCAGCGCGGCAGAACTTGAGCTTCACCTGGCTCCACTGGCACGCTTTGTGACTGGCGATGGCATCCATCAGGGCTATGTTTTCAGCCATCCCCGGCTGGGAAACTATTTTTATGAGGAACGCCTGAATCCGACTGAACGCCAGGCCATCGAACAGCGTTTCCTGCGCTGGGGTGAGCAAACACTGCTGGCCCTGAATGCAGACCAGTTAGCGCCCCGGGCGGCATCGCCCTATATCATTCAATATTATGGGGTCCATCTGGTTCGCTCCCAGGCCACGACAGAGACGTTGCTGGCGCTGGTCAGCCACGGCTGGCAACAAGCATGGGAGACACTGGATCGGGCTCAAGCTGGCTTCCTGGCTGATGTTGAACGGGCCAGGAAAGCCGCTGAACAGGCAGATAAAGCCGCCATGGCCTGTTCTGAGGTACTTCCTTTTTTAGGCGCTGAGATACGCTGTCTGCTCTGTCAGGTCAGTGTCAATAGTAGGACCAATAGTATCTCGCCCAGGCTGATGTCCGAGGCGGTAAAAACAGGCATCTGGACGCCCGCCCAGGGACTGGCCTGTATCCGTCTGCTGCATGAGCTCGCGCCCAGAGCTGTAGAACTTGTCGGTCTGGCTGCCTTTGTCCAGGAACCTTTGCGCACTGATATTCTGCACGAAGCCTTAGATACCGCCATGGCGATTAAAGATGATTATCTGCGTTTTGATGCGCTCCTCGCCCTGGCCCATGGACTTCCAGAAGAACTGCTGGCCCACATCCTGGATAGCATTCAGGACTTCGAAGACGAAGCGGATCGCGGTGGTATGCTTGCTGAGATAGCACCATTCATCTCACCCTATCCAGGCTTACTTGAACGCTTCATGCTCATGGTCCAGGCGATAGAAGAGGAAGAGTATCAGTCCCTGGCCTTTACCGGCCTGGCGGCAACCCCTTTACCCACCGGCCAGCAGGCAAACCTGTTAGCAACTATACAGTCGTTACAGGAGGAACGCTATAGAATTCAGGCGCTACTGGCACTCGTCCCTCATCTGCCTGAAGAAGCATTACAGCAGGTCGCACAACAAACCGACTCCATTCAGGATGGCCTGTTGAGGATGCGCTTATTAGCTGAACTGGCTCTCTATCTGCCAGCACCAGAAGTCTTACAGGAAACACTTAAGCTGGAACGCGAGATTGAGGATCGCGACTATCGCGTTGAACTGCTGGTAAAACTGGCACCCTTATTGCAGGTTGATACATTACAGTATGCCCTCGATGAAATCAACTATCTCTGGGATGAGCGAGCACGGGCCAGCGCCCTGGCTGCGTTAACGCCATCTATGCCTGATGAACTATTACCGGACCTGCTGCAAGCTATCCTGAAACTCAAAAGTGAAGAAGAACGTACCAATATCCTGCTGCCATTGCTGCCCCGACTCTCACATGACTTGCTGGAAAAAGTGCTGGCCTGTGCCCATCTAACCTGGGATGAAGGGTGTCGCGCCACACTCTTAGCACAACTTGGAACGGCTATGCCTGAGTCTTTACTCCCACAGTTGCTGGAAGCTATCCTGACGATCAAAGATCCAGGCTATCGTGTGTGGGTGCTCGCCGAGCTAGAGGCACCGCTACAGGACAATCTGGCCACGTCTGCGTTCAATCTGCCAGCGACATTTCAAGCCATGTCAGGACGCGAAGAACGCCTGCAAACATTCCTGGCGATCGCTCCCCGTTTATCCAATACTGCACTGGCACGTTTGTTTGAGTTTATGCTCACGGAAATCTTCTATTTTGCCTGGCATAGCCGGAGTGAAGAGGAGCAGACGCATATCCTCACCAAACTGGGTGGACGCCTGCCTTCAGATCAGCTTCCGCGAGCCCTGGAGACGGTACAGAGCTTTGTGAATGAGGCCGATCAGGCTCAGGTCTTGCAGGTACTGGCACCACAACTCCATGGTCCCTTACTTTCTGCAGCACTGGCGATTGTCAGAAATATGCAGGAACCGGAAAAACGGGCGCAGGTGCTGGAAGCCCTGGTCGCAACGCTGCCCGCAGAACAAAAAAAGCGCTCGCATACAAGAAATGATCCAGGTGCTCCAGATCATCAAAGATGATGCCGCACGTGCTCAATTCATTCATTCTGGTGCCTCTTTTCTCCATACACAACTAGCACCGCAATTAGAACATACGATGCTACACGCAACCAGGTCCATGCTCGATGAGGAGAATCAAGCCCGTATCTTACAGACATTTGCCCCACATGGACAGGAGAAAACCTACCATGCGGTACTGACTATCGTAGAAAAGATGAAGAAAGAAGATGCCCGGGCTCGGACCTTAGAAACACTGGCACCCTATATACCAACAAAGCACCTGGCGTCCTTTTATAGCAGCGTGCATACATTGCAAAATCCCCAGTGGCGTACCCAGATTCTAGTCAGAAGGGCCGCTATCGCATCCGAGGCAGAGCTTGCGCAGTTGTTAGAGACGGCCCTGACGACGCAGGATGCAAAATGGAGAGGCAATCTCCTGGAAGCGTTGATACCCGGCGCACCTGAAACAGATTTGACACGCATCTTGGATGCTGTAATGTTGCCGCATACTATATTGCAGCAGTTACGCCTTTTACATCTTTTAGTACCACGGATGCCAGATGGATTTTTTCCGACACTCTGGACGGCAATTGTCACCAATACCGATGAAAGCCAGGCGCTGTGGATCTTGCGCACACTGGCACCCAATCTATCCCCCACCCTGTTTATGCATACCTGGGAGGCTACACTACAGATCAAGCCAGCAAAGACACGTACAGCCATGCTGGCCATCCTGGCTCCCCATACACCCACAAGCTATTTCAAACAGGTCTGGGATATGCTACCGTCTCTTTTTTCAACCTATAACTACTGGAAAGTATTAGAAAATCTGGCAGATCGCGTGCCCGTCACCGAACTCTATGCCTTTTTCACAAGCATAGAAACTGTCAGGCAGGAAAAATTACAAGTAGATATTTTAGTCAGGCTGCTGCCGCATGCGCTCGAAATCCTTCAGCCGCAACTCACAACGGCTTTCTTTGAGCAGATCTGGCAGCATCTCCTTAATCTGCATTCCGCCAATCTACGAGCACGTTTGCTGATCCCGCTGATCTCTCATCTTCCTCAGAGTTTGCTGGCTGGCGTCTGGGAGATCTATGATCAGATTGATGATCTGGATTTAAGACTGGCGGTGCTCAAGACGCTCATTCCTTCGATGACACAGGAACAACTGGCGGAGATACAGCGCGATGTATTGCGCGCTGGCTCGGCACTACAACGACTAGAAATTATTGAAGTGCTGGTGGACTATCTGAGCGCCGAGGCATGTGAATCATTGCTACAGGAACTGTTGTCAGCGCAATCAATTCAGACCTATCTACAAGACTTCTCGCAGTTTCCAGCGGGAAAGTACTGGCAGGTACGCATCATCACGATACTGGTTACGTATCTACCAGAGCAACCAAAACGTGTGTTTAGCACGGAACTCTTGAGCCTGCGCGCCATGCTGGGAACTGAAGAGGATCAGCTATGGGTGCTCACCCATCTGGCACCCAAATTACCTGAAGATCTCTATCAGCCGCTGCTACAGGCTCTATGGTCGCTACAAAGCAAACATCATCAGGATCAGGTGCTGACCGCGCTTCAATCAACACTTACTCCCACTGGCTGGTCGCAACTCCTTGATCTGGTGGTACAGCATATGCGTGAGACGGATGATCCATATGTGGTGGTACAGCTCTTCAAACAGGCACCGACATGGGTCGCGCAATCTACCACAGCCACACTTTATCCGATCCTGCTTGAGACGTTGCATCTCCTGGCACGCCAGACCCGCCGTGAGGCACTGACCGCACTGGCGGTTCTCATGTCCGCGATCAACCAGGCAGGAGGCGAGAAATCTGTCCTGGCTGCTGGCAGCGCCGCGTTAGAGGTGGGAATCTGGTGGCCGTAAGAGTAAAAAAGTATCAACTTCTCTGGCTAAACCGTGCCATAATTAGAACTAACTTATGATATGCGAGAATGACTCTTCTGGTTATCCTCATGTTACATTAAAGGATCTTTTTTTATATGCTCATCAGTAATTCAACTACTAAAGGTCGTATATTGACAATTGAACACCCGACGGAGAGTGTACCAGCAGTAATGGTTTTTTCTGGTAATGCTGGACAATTACTGCGGGGAGATATTCCGACGGTTAATATTCTGAAAGCTATGCGCCAGCGGGCCAGGCGCAATGATGTTGCCTTTACCATGCATTTTCAAGAGGCCGGCGCGGTCCCCAAGTCCAGTGTTGGGATGACCAGACTGCTTGAGGATGTTTTCGGTGATGAGATTACCATTTTTCGCTATGGGACTGAGGAGACAAATGGACAGGTGCGGGCCGGAATGGATCAATATCTCATTTCGTCCAAACATCTGTCAGTGCGGGCCCGCAGCGCGATCCATCTCCCCATGGTTGAGCGTAAGGTGATGCGCCGCAACCAGCGGGTCGCGGTCAATACCAGCTTTGATTTTACACTACCTGATCAGGAACATGGCTATCTGGTTACGACTGGCTTTCATTATGATCTGGGCTTAACCTCGGTCAGTAAACGCATCAGTCGTCTCCAGGCCAAAGAGACAAAACATGGCGTGGATAAGCTGATTCAACAAGATATTGGCTTGCCAGATGATCTGCCGCGGACGCTGATGTACAGCGACCAATCACTGGCTTAAAGGGCTGATCACCTTTAGTGGCGATGGCAATACCCGTGGCCTCGTGGGGACGCGCTGGCAGATGGATCGTGTGGAAGCTCTTAAAAGGGGCCTGGGACATGACGTGCAGGAGGCGACGGCTGAGATCAGCGTCACGGCCAATCTACCACATAGCATCCAGCAAGAGTTCTTAGAAAAAGAGACCTCGATGATGAAGCTGGCGGGCCATGTGGTGAACTCTGCTATCGATGTCATCGACGTCACCACGGGCAGCAAATGGGGCGAGCGCAAACTGGATCACCAGTTTTATCGCGATTTTGTGATGACCCCGGAAGGCAAGCTGGCTCCTTTAAACCGCTTCGATGTGATTGAAAATAATGTCTTCTATAACTTTGCCAATGCCGATCATTACTTTATCAGTACACTGTTTGGCTATCATCATAATGCGCTTGAAAAGCAAGCATAAACGCCGCTCACTCGCAGCAAATATAGAGGCCACTGGCTTGAAACCTATCATTTGTGTTATCCGTGCCTTGATAAGAATGGAATGGCGTTCTTGTAAAATGGACCAATCCCCTTAAATGATGGGAAGGCCGCGACTTCTGAGCAGGTAGGACAACTGGTACTCTTCCTCGTTTCCGATGCCAGCAGCCATATCACCGATACCGAAATGTGGATCGATGGAGCATCGTCATTAGTAACAGGTTAATACTCAAACTCAAGCGATCTGGAAATATATTCCGGATCGCGAGGAGACTATTTTCTACGATACAATTCTTGCGCCAGTGGCATAAACTGAAAGTGCGAAAAAATATCATACCTATGTATCGTAAGGAAAACTATATGTCTCAGAGCATCGATAATGATGATGTCGAAAAACTCTATGATCAGTTGATGGCTATTAATCGCGAAACCTTCGCTAAAGGTCTCTTTGAGGCCTCCTATCATGCGCTGGTTTCAGCATTTTATATAGCCAGTTCATTGCAAGCCGATAAACTATTGAGTCTGGTAGCGCAACGTGCTCAGGAGCAACTCTGGTGGTTTGATCCACTATGCGGAAGAGCACGCATTGTCCTCTGCCTCAGCGCTCAAGCACGAGCGCGACAATCCCTATACCCATCTGGCCGAGCAAGCGCAGACCCAACGCAAAAAAGCCGAATGGGACCGCAAATACCGCAAACCCCTGCCCCCTCGGATGATTCCCTGTAGATTCGACCATTGAGGTCGAACCTACTATCACATTTATCAAAAGTAATTTGAAGAGATACCTCCATCGATCGTCATCCAGCTACCAGTTGTCCAGGAGGATTCGTCTGAGGCGAGGTAGAGGGCAAAATAGATGATATCGTTGATCTGCCCGAAGCGGCCCAGCGGAATACGGCTCAGGCGACGATTGCGCTCTTCATCACTGGTCCAGAGGTGATCCAGCAAACCAGTATTAATAGGTCCCGGACAGATAGCGTTGCAACGAATACCCGCTGGACCATACTGGATCGCCAGCGATTTGGTTAGTGCCAGTAATCCCCCTTTGGCAACTCCATAGGCTTCCTGCGGGACGGTACAGCCGAGAAAAACGACCATTGATGAGATGTTGATGATTGAGCCACGCTGCTGCTCGATCATATGAGGAATTACATATTTACAGCAGAGGAAGGTACTTTTCAGGTTCACATCCATAATCTGATCCCAGGTTTCTTCGCTGGTATCAAGCACACTGGTATCGCTGGTTGGCATGATACCTGCATTGTTATACAAAATATCAATCGTCCCAAAGGCAGATATGCCCGCCTCTACCAGCTGCTGCACATCTTCAGCCCTGGCCACGTTGGCTGGTACAAATAACGCTTTTCCGCCGTTCGCGCAGATACTTGCAGCCACCTCAACCCCATCTTGCTCCGCAATATCCGTCAGGATAATACTGGCCCCTTCACGAGCGAATAGTTCGGCGGCCGCTCGTCCCATGCCACGAGCTGAACCAGTAATTAAAGCCACTTTGTTCTGTAAGCGCATCACAGTTCTCCTCTGCTAGCCAATCCCCAAAAAATGCCGTCTCTTTATCATTCGACAATAATTCACTACTCATCCATACTGACTCATTCTCTGCACGATGTTAAAAATTTCTGGCGAGCAGACAGGTTTTTCGCAAAAAGATAAAAAAAGACGCTATTATCATTTTCCCCTACACGCTATTATGAAACAGGAGTGACTTTTTTTTCCTGACAGATTCGTGTACAAATTGTGGGTGGTTCTGGTACTGCACACTGCGGAAAAATATGTCAGCACACAATTACTAAGACGAAATGCAAGGCAGCTGTTTTTTTACACACTTCCTACACTTAAGTGATAAGAAAAGAGAATTTTTTATGGTCAAAGATCTTACCCATCCGGACCAGCATGTCGAGGTAAACAATGTTCGTCAGGCCCATGCTCAGGAGCTAGATGCAATCGCACGCTATCGCCGCCTGGCCAATTATCTGGTGGTGGCGCAGATTTATTTGCGGGATAATGTTTTGCTGGAGGAGCCGCTCAAGCCGGAGCATATCAAGGATCGCCTGCTTGGACACTGGGGGACCAGTCCGGGCATTAATCTTGTTTATGCCCACCTCAATAGCTTGATTAAACGGCGCGATCTGGATATGTTCCTGGTTACAGGACCAGGACACGGTGCGCCCGCCAATCTGGCCAATCTCTATCTTGAGGGGACGCTCCAGCAGTACTACCCTGAACTGACCTTTGATAAACAGGGCTTACATACCTTTGTGCGCAAATTTTCCTGGCCCGGCGGTTTCCCGAGCCATCTCTATCCAGGTGTCCCCGGCACTATTCACGAGGGCGGCGAACTGGGTTATGCGTTGGCCACCTCATTTGGCGCAGCCATGGATAATCCAGATCTGATCGTCGCATGTATTGTTGGCGACGGAGAAGCTGAGACAGGCCCTACAGCCACGGCCTGGCATTCTTACAAATTCATCAATCCAGCCGAGTCTGGCGCGGTATTACCGATCCTGCATCTCAATGGCTATAAGATTTCAAATCCAACTATCTATGGCACAATGTCCGATGAAGAGTTGCTGTCCCTGTTTACTGGCTATGGCTATCAAATACAGTTCGTCGAGGGTAACGCGGATGCCGATCTGGATGCTCAGTTGTATGGCGCATTAGATTGGGCCTATCAGGAGATTAGAAATATCCAGCAGGCGGCGCGCTCGGGCCAGCCAATTGAGAAGCCACAGTGGCCCCTGATCATTCTGCGCACCCCGAAAGGTATGACGGCACCCGCAGAGATGGATGGAGAGCCAATTGTCGGCTCGTACCGCTCCCATCAGGTTCCCATTGCAGATCCACAGACCAATCCTGAACACCTGAAACTGCTTGAGCAATGGCTGCGCTCCTATCGGGTTGAAGAATTGATTAATGAGCAAGGCCGACCGCAGCAGGAGATCCTCGACCTCTGTCCTACCGGCGATCGGCGCATGGGTAGCAATCCCCATACCTATGGTGGAAAAATCTCAAAGGATCTAGACCTGCCATCCATCCAGGATATGGCGGTGAAAGAGGATCGTGGCATGCCCGCGCGCCGTGGCGGCAACAATGTCAGCGCCATGGAGCAGGTTGCCCTGTACTTACGCGAGGTTATTCGCCGCAATCCGCAGCAATTCCGCATCTTTAGTCCCGATGAACTGCAATCCAATAAACTGGGTGCGGTCCTGGATGTCAAGCCACGTGAGTATGAGTGGCCCGTCCCACCACACAATGAGAAGGTCGGCGCGAAGGGTGGACAGGTTATTGAGGTCCTGAGTGAGCATGACTGTGAGGCCTGGTTGCAAGGCTATATCCTGACCGGTCGCCATGGACTCTTTCCATCTTATGAGGCCTTCTTAAATATCGTCGTCTCGATGACGGATCAGTTCGCCAAATTTCTAAAGCTGTCCAAAGAGTTCTCCTGGCGTCTGCCCGTACCTTCCCTCAATTACCTGGAGACATCGACCTTATGGCGGCAGGAACATAATGGATTTTCACATCAAAATCCTGGCTTCATTAATGCCATTCTGAACAAGAAAGCCTCTGTGGCACGTGTCTATCTGCCACCGGATGCGAACTGTCTGGTCTCGACGATGGATCATTGTATGCAGAGTCAGGACAAGGTCAATCTGATTATTGCCAATAAGCAGCGCATGCCACAATGGCTGTCGATGGATGAAGCTATCGCCCATTGTCGCGCTGGTGGCTCCATCTGGCCATGGGCAAGCACCGACAATGGGGTTGATCCAGATGTGGTCCTGGCAGGTATCGGCGACAACACCACGCTGGAGGTTCTGGCCGCCACGCAAATTCTACGCGATGAGTTGCCCGAACTACGCGTCCGCGTGGTAAATGTAACCGATCTATTCATCTTGCAGAATAGCACCGACCATCCACATGGCCTGGATCAACAGATGTTCGAGGCGCTCTTCACTCAAGATCGTCCGGTCATTATCAATTTCCATGGCTATCCATCAGCGGTGGAACAGTTGCTGTTTGGACGCCATAATCTTGACCGCATCATCATCAATGGCTATCGCGAAGAAGGCACCACGACCACCCCATTCGATATGAATGTGCGTAATGGTACCAGCCGTTATCAGATCGTCATGCAAGCTATCCGGCAGGCGGCGGCTAATAATCCAAAGGTTGCCGCAGTAGCCAATGCCCGCATCAGCCAGTATGAAAATCGGCTCGCCGAACACCATAAATATATTGAAGAGCACGGGTCAGACCCCAAAGAAATTGTGGAGTGGCAGTGGCAGTCCTAAAAAACCGACGCCACAATCACACACCATAACCCACCCTGATGTATGCCCTCAAAAGGATTTCTGGATCCTTTTGAGGGTCTTTTTTTCTGAATTTTTGTCCATTTTTGTGATTTCCAGAAAATTGCTCAAAAAAGACGACAGAAAAAGCCATTGCGTGCTGAAAAACAGCGCACGTTCCAAAGCATATCGATAAAGATAATTATTAATAGATGAATACTGTATTCATACATAGTATGACATAATATTTACTCTGTGCACATCTATGAATATTTTTATATTTTTCTGCATCATTTTTAGTGTACGCTTGTTTTGGCACTTTTTATAATACATTCAGGTATCGAAATTCGCGACACACTCTTACCTTGAAGAGCGATAGTGGATCCGGTCCCAGAGTCAGGTGAATGAGCTTTTATAACAGTCATTCTACAGCTACTGGCCGGTTGAGATACTACAAATAACACTGTCTTTTTTTACAAAAGAAAGGTACACAAAAGCATGAATATTGAAATCCTCAGCACCGAAGAGCGTGCACAGTTGACCCAGAATACCATCGGTTCAGTTGAACTTTCTGATGCTGCCCTGACCACTGTTACTGGCGCATTTGGTCGCCATGGTCACCGTGAATTTGGTTGTGATCCATGGCGCGGTGGCCGGATCTCCGGTGGCGGCTCATGGTATGGTGGTCGCTTTGATCGTTACGAAGGTGGCTATGGCTGCGGTTATGAAGGCGGATACGGCATCGGCTTCGGCATCGGTTTCGACGGTGGCTGCGGCGGCTGCGGTAGCTGCGGCGGTTGCTAATTACCCGCTCGAACTAACAACCAAACGAATACAACTATGATAAGAGGAGGGCAACGGTGTTGTCCTCCTCTTATTGCCTATTTCCACCTGTACCGACCGCGCTTGACGCTGCGACTGGTTGGCGTACACATAAGCATCGCCACGGAGTTAAAAGTTTATTCATTTTTGGGCAATTTTTTGAAACTGGCAAAAATTGCCCAAAATTCGTTTATTGAGCTCAATTCTGGCTCTTTTCAGGAGCACACTTCACACACTGACAGAAAACATGAAATTTCTTTTCATGCAAAGGTGTAAAAATGGCTTTTTTTTGCCACTTTCTGAATTTTTTGCCATGTTTCGACAGACTTTTTACCGCCTGTTTGTTTTGGGCATTTTTATAATAGATTTAGGTATCGAAATAAAGCGAAGCAACGAATGCGGTACATTGAAAAATGTAGGTTGTAAATTGAAGTGAATTTCTATGCTTTTCATTTAGAGATTTACACACATGCATTCTCTGTGTTAAGAGCAAAATATACGATGCCCGGATGTATAAAAATTTATAGCTGTGTAAACACACAGAAAGGCTCAAACGAATGAATATCGATATCACAAAAACCTGGAAAGATGCACAGTATCGCGAGTCCCTGACCAGTGAGGAGTATGCACAGGTTCCTCAGAATCCCATTGGCGCACTTGAATTAGCCGATGCCGATCTCTCAAATGTGACCGGTGCCTGTGGCTCACACGTCCAGACCCAGCACCAGCAGAATGGCGGTCATCAATTCGGTGGCTATCAGTTTGGCTGGCACCATCATCGCCAGCATCGCCAGCACCATTTCGGTGGTCATCATTCCGGTGGTAGCAACCAGTTTTGTGGTGGTAATCAGTTTGGCGGCAACTGGTTCGGTGGCCAGGGTGGCTGCAACGACTAATCGCCTGCATACCATTAATAGAGCACCCAACGGGATCCATTCACGATTGAATGGATCCCGTTTTCATCTGCGTTCAGGCATACTTCTATTAGCTATATAGTGGAACATGCTCAGGATTTTGATAAGGGTCTGACTTCCTGGTTCCTGGCCAGCAGATTGTGCCTGATACAGATAAAACCATTACCATTCGTCCTAAAAATGGCGTCTACATGACCATAAAAAGAAGAGGATAAGCTCTTTGCCTATCCTCTTCTTTTGCAGGTTGATTGTCAGCAGGTATTATGCTCGCTCGGTAAAGAGATCCTGTTCGAGTTCGCCAGCATGGGAATTGATGGCGCTGCGGGCCAGCACAAAGTGCTCATAGCCCAGGAACTGATCACGCTGTTCTACTGGCGTGGTGAAGACAAAGTTGTCGGGTGCGATCTGTGTCTTATGGGCGGTCAGCGCCTGAATTTTATTATCAATATATTTCCGTACATCGATGCGAACACTGATTTGCTCATCAGGCGTGCCCATAATGTCAGTGTTCATCTCTGGATTATTCCACGGTCCGGGCTCGCCTGACTCCTGCGCAGCCTTGACGGCCTGCACAAAAAATGAGCGCGGCATAGCGGTATAGTAGAGTCGGGATGGCTGCCAGGCGGGTAAATTCAATTCTGGATAGCAGCGGGGCTCGCCGGCGGCATCAAAGGCGGCATTGGTGATGCGGTTGGCCTGGATGTGGTCGGGATGACCATAGCTGCCAAAGGCATCATAGGTGACAAGGACCTGCGGCTTGAACTCACGTATCAAAGCCACCAGACGCTTGACCGCCTCAGCAAAATTAGCCTGATGGAAGCTATCAGGATGCTGATTAGATTCCCGACCGGCCATGCCGGAATCGCGATAACCGAGCAGACGTGATTCCTGTATATGCAGAGCCTCAACCGACTTCTTCAGTTCCTGCTGCCGCACCTCGGCCAGCCGTGGAAACATCGCCTCTTTAGCCTGCTCATCTAAAGCAGGATCAACGATCTCCCCTTCTTCTCCCATTGTAGCGGTCACCAACACGGTACGCACGCCCTGCTCGCTATAGCGGGCAAAGGTACCGCCGGTACCAAAAACCTCATCATCTGGATGGGCATGAACAGCCATAAACGTCAACGGCGTATTCTGATCCTGGGACATAATTTTCTTTTACTCCATTTTAAAACTGATCTAAACTATGCCCCCATTATATCATCATCGCTTCCCGTTCCCGTAGCGGCTGCGCTCGCCGCTGCGACCCGTTCGCGTACGAGTAATGACCTCTTCGTACCGGCGGCGCTTGCCGCCAATACGTTTCGCTTAAGCCCAGGGACGGTTTGATCCTTAGAGGAGATGAACGAAAGTAGGTTCGACCCTTTGGGTCGATTGGTTCCCTGCATACTATCCTTGCTTGACCATGAGCAAGCTATGCCATGTGAGGCAATACGTTCGTGTGGGGGAGGCAATCGACCCAAAGGGTCGAACCTACCATTTGTATCTCTCTTGATCATTTTTGCATGCGTTGCTTCATGATCATTCCACCATTGTAGCTATTCCATCCATAACCGAAATGTATTGGCGCTTGCCGCTGCCACCTCTCCAGGTATGAACACCCCGCTGCGACCTGAGCCGTTATTTTTTGGGGTTCGTCTCGTTTCTTGTATAGAATGAAGAGGAAAGGATTCTATTGAACGTATGATAACAAAGCATTTAGCTCGTTCTCGTCGACTACTGTTGACCACGTCCCTGTTAACACTAGCAATCTTGCTAATAACGCCCGCTTCGGCCCTGGCCTGTGGAGGATTTTTTAGCAGCGCGACCAGCGGAAAAGTCAGCCAGGATACCGAGCGCTTGCTGATTACAATAAATCACAATAGCACAACCCTGTATGAACAGATCCGCTATCAAGGCAATGCGCGTGATTTTGCCTGGGTACTCCCTGTACCAGCGGTACCAAAGGTTGAAACGGCTGCCCAGGAAATCTTCAATCAGCTCGAATACTATACGGCTCCTCGTTTCTTTATACCTGCACCCCAAAATTGTAATCATGCTGATATCACCCATATGTTATTCGGGAATAATTACGCAACAGGTGGAGCGCCCACATCCAGCAATCCTGGTGTCAATGTCTATGCAGGCGGTGAGACCGGTCCCTTTGCCTATGAGATTATCAAGTCTGGAGATGCCCAGGCTCTGACAAGCTGGCTGCAAAACCATAAATATACCGTACCAGCGAACACCACAAATCTGATCCAACCATATGTACGGAGCAATATGTTTTTTCTGGCCATGCGCTTACGTCCAGGCACAAATGTCAGTAATGTTGCGCCGGTCAAAATTACGTTTCCAATGGTCATGCAGCAGGTCACCGTTCCCATTCGTCTGGCGGCTACTGATATTCAGCACAAGATGAAAATGGAAGTCTCAATCCTGGCACAGCAACGCTATACGCTCAAAAACTATACCGAGGTCACAGTGCCAGCGGATAAGGTCAGCGCTAATCCAAGTCCACAAGAGAGCTATGCACAACTTATGGATACGGCCATTCAAAAGGTAGGTGGCTATGCCTATGTCACTCAGTATGCGCAAGCGCAAAACATGTCTGGCTTACTCCGATCTCTAAAAGAGTCTCCGGATACCACCTACAATCTGACACGCTTCTACACCAGTTACACACCCGAGCATATGCAGAAAGATCCTGTCTTCGTGCCTCAAGCCAATCTGCCAGCGAAACAAACATATATTCGTGTTAATGATACATCACCAGGACCGGACTGCACCACGACCTATATAAAGAGCGCTGTCTTGCTAGCAGTCTTTCCCATTGGTCCAATAATAATATTGACCGCCATCGGTATCTGGTATTGGAGAAAGCATAAAGCCCGCACACAAAAAAACGCGAATAAATAAAAAAAGGTAAAGCCGGCTGGATCTGCCCTTACACTGGGTGGGGTTGCTGTTGTATACTTGTTATTGCGAAACATTTGCAATAAGGAATTTTTCACAGCTATATAATTTCATCTTTGCTGGCGCAGGCTCTGGATCAAGCGCCTATGAGATAGAGAAGATGAATAAGAAGCCGCTTGATTCTTATGGAGGCAATGAATGCATATTCCAGACGGCTATCTGAGTCCGGTTTTTTCGCTGGGAACAGGGGTAGCTACGATCCCGGTATGGGGTGTCGCGGTCAATAAAGTAAAAAAGGTGCTGAATCAGCGTACGGTCCCGCTGTTAGCTATTTTTGCGGCCTTCTCTTTTACGATTATGATGTTTAATATTCCGGTCCCTGGTGGGACGACGGCCCATGCGATCGGTGGTACGTTGATCGCGGTTGTGCTCGGACCCTGGGCAGCGGTGATCGGGATCAGTACGGCTTTGATTATTCAGGCCCTTTTCTTCGGGGATGGTGGTGTGCTGGCGATTTTTGCGAATTGCCTGAATATGGGTATCATTCTGCCGTTTATTGGCTATTTTGTGTATCGCCTGATCGCGAGCAGAGCGCCCTTACGTTCGACGCGCCGCGTCTGGGCGGCGGGCATCGGGGCTTATCTGGGCATTACTGCGTCGGCTCTGGCGGTAGGCATCGAGCTCGGACTCCAACCGCTGCTCTTTCAAGCTGGTGGTCATCCGCTCTACAGTCCCTATCCATTGCAGGTCGCGATTCCGACGATGCTGCTCTCGCACGCGCTTGGTGCTTCGCTGGTAGAGGCGCTGGTTACGGCTCTGGGTGTGGTCTATATCCAGAAGAATCATCCTCAATACCTCACGACATTACGCGGAACCGTCGCAGAGGCCGATGCTTCAGCAGGATCCAGGCAGGCTATGCCGCTCTGGCAGATGCTGGCGCTTGGTCTGTCCTGTGGACTGGCCATACTCCTGGCGGCTGGCCTGATCACGGGCCATGGCGACTTCACCCATCTCTTTGGCACTGATTGGTCACATGTTGCCTGGTCAGATGTTGGGATTATGCTGGTGATTGTGCTCGGGCTCGCGCTCGGGCTGATCCCGCTGGCCTGGTTCCTCTTACCTAAATCCATACGCAAAGTAGGCACGATCTTTGTGGCGCTGGCGGTCTTTGTTCCGATTGGTCTGATCGCGCCGGGCTTCGCCTATGCCGAGGGGAGTCCCGAGGATGTAAAGCAGGCTTTTGGCTATATGCCGCAGGGCTTAAAACAACTCTCAGGTGTCTGGAGCGCTCCCTTTAGTGGCTATAATCTGCAATCTTCGTTCTTCAATGGACCCAATGTGCCGATGTGGCGGCAAGGGCTGGGCTATGAGCTGAGCGGCCTGCTGGGCATCTTACTGATTGGCGTACTCTTCTGGGGCGTGGCTACCCTGCTTACACACCAGCATAAAGATGAGAACATGCAGCAAGAAGAAAGAGCGCACGTATGAATACGACTTCATCACAGGGCTCGGTAAAAAAAACCTATCGTCGGCAGTTTGGCTGGATTGAGAAGACGATTGCCGGCATTGCTGCTGCTATTGAGCAGGCGGTTTTTACTGAGGAGCATAGCCGTCAGCCCGGCTTGCTCCAAGCACTTGATCCACGGGCCAAGCTGGCGATGTTTCTGGTGGTCGTGCTGGCCGCCAGTCTATCAAATTCGCTGGTCGCGCTGCCCTGTCTCTATCTGGTATTATTACTACTGGCGCGCCTGAGTAAAGTGCCCTTTGATTTCTTTATTCGCCGCGTGTGGATCGGGATACCATTTTTCGCGGGCATCGTCATACTGCCATCCGTCTTTGTTACCAGCGGCCCGCGCCTCTTTGATATCGCGCTGGGCGCACTGCATTTTGGACCATCCAGCGCCAGCCTGCTGAGTGGGACTATTTTTATTGCCCGCGTCGGCGTGTCGGTCTCGCTGGCTGTACTCTTGATTCTGACCACACCCTGGTCGGATATCCTGAAAAGTCTGCGCGCCTTTCATGTGCCGCAAATTTTTGTGCTGCTACTCTCGATGACCTATCGCTACATCTTCCTCTTCCTGCATTCCGCCAATGGCATGTTTGAGGCGCGTAAGAGCCGCACCGTGGGTAGAAGCAGTGGACAGGAGCAGCGGGGCTGGGTCAGTGGCTCAATGAGCCATCTGATGAACCGCTCCTTCAAGATGAGCAATGATGTCTATGCTGCCATGGCGGCGCGTGGCTTTCAGGGCGAGGTGCGCTCATATAATGCCTATAGGATGACCGCTCAAGACTGGCTGGCACTCGTGCTTGCGTGTCTATTAGCAGTACTCATTTTTTGTATTGGAAGGTATGTTCTGTGAGCTCGGAAGCTATTACATCTACAGATAACGCCGTGTTTGCGTTACAAAACGTTCGCTATCTCTATAATGATCGGCAACTGGCCCTGGATGGCATTGATCTGACCATTCAGCGTGGCGAACAGGTGGTGCTGCTCGGTGCCAACGGGAGCGGTAAATCGACGCTCCTGAAATTGCTGGATGGCATCTATACGCCGTCAGCAGGTACTATGCATGTGCTGGGACAGGATATCAAAACGGCAACCACGGGAGAGGAGGCCTTTCGTTTCCATCAGGAAATTGGCCTGGTTTTCCAGGATCCAGATATCCAGCTTTTCAGCGCCACCGTTTTTGATGATGTAGCCTTTGGACCGCTACAGATGGGTCTGAGTCAGCGCGAAGTTAAAGAGCGCTGTGATGAAGCCCTGGAATTGATGGAGATCACTCATCTGGCCCGGCGCGCACCATTTGAATTATCCGGCGGCGAAAAGAAGCGGGCCGCGATCGCCTCGGTCCTCTCCCTCAAGCCAGAAGTCATCCTGCTCGACGAACCCACGGCCGCGCTGGATCCGCGCACCAAATGGGTCCTGGTGAATCTGATTCGCAAACTGGGAGAAGCCGGCAAAACCGTCATCACCACCACCCATGAGCTTGAAATCGTACCGGTCATCGCCCGCAGGATCCTCGTGATGGGTGAGAACCGCAGCATCCTGGCCGACGGCACCCCGAACAGATCCTGCACAACCGCGAACTACTGATCAAAGCCAACCTGATCCACGAACACCTGCACCCGTACCGGTAACGCTAGCCGCCAATACGTTTCGGTTAAGCGCATCCTGGTCGAGATGGGGAGACCTGTCGTACCGGCAGCGCTGGTCGCTAATACGTTTCACGTAAGCCTTTTTCTGGACGAGATTGACGAAAGCATCTAAGCCGATCAGAGGCCCAATGACTTCAAAGGATCAAGAAAAGCGAACAGGTAGGTTCGACCCTTTGGGTCGATTCGTGCCTGCATGATATCCTTGCTTGACCATGAGCAAGCCTCTTCACGCCTTGCTTCACCGCTTTTTCACTTGCGTGATCCTGCGGAGGTGAGGGTATCGTGGAGGCAACCGAATCGACCCAAAGGGTCAAAAATACACGTTTTACCTCTCTTGATCCTTTGAGAAGGTGTTCCTTCACCGTCATGCTATCATTTCAGCCATTCAATCCTTAAGGGAAAAGTATTAGCGCTGGTCGCTGCGATCTGTCGTACCGGCAGCCACGAACCTGTGGTCAACCACGGGTCACATAGAGCGAGACATCATCTACATTGACGAAAAAGCTGGAGCGCGGACTGGTGGCTCCGATGGCCTGGAAGCCGAGTTGCACTGGCTTGCCGAGATAGGGAACCAGGGCGGCGGTAATATCAAAGCTATATTGGACCCAGCCATTGGCATCGGTATTACATAACTTCTGAATATCGGTCGCGGTGGTGCCGGGTGCAGTGGGCGCACGGAGAAACACATGGAAGGTATCCGTACAGGTAGTGGTGGTGTCAGCCCGCCCGATATAGATCCAGTAGCTCAACACGGCATTGTGGGTCGAAGCCGGGATGGTCAGGGTTTGCGTGATGGTATCATCGCAGTTGGAATAGCCACACAGATAGGCACTGTATGTGCCAGTATGGGGATTGGCCATGCTGATAAGTTCATAGCCACCCGCAGAGTGTTCCTGCCAGGGTGCCAGGCCACCCTCAAAGCTCACGTTCTGCAACAATTGCGTGGGCAGGCCTGGTGCGCCCTGGAGATCACGCATGATATTCCAGGCATCAGGCGTCCCCATACCAGTAACCAGATCATAGTTGGGGCCAGCCTGATAAAACAGGTTGGAGCCTTTGACGATATCATGATAGGGCGGATAGATCTGTGGCGTATTATAGATGCGATAGAGCGCCGGAAGCGCGTGACCCAGTGGCGAGACATGTATGGCCCGCAAGGCCTGGTTGATATCGGCTGCGATGCCTGCCCACAGTGGGGACGCCGCGCTGGTGCCTCCGACCACCTGCCAGCCCGGATCTTTCGGATTTTTGGGCGTGAGGTAGACGGCATAGCCAGTCGCGGGATCCGCATTGGCCGAGACATCCGGAACCTGGCGGCTCGCATCGGTCAGATTGAGGCCACTCTGGTAGTCCGCGCGTGAGAAGTGTGTGCTTTTGCCTCCTCCACTACCCACGACATGAAAGATACCCCCGAGCAAGGACCCACCCCAGCCGATTTCACTGACATACGCCCCTTTGGGATTCGTGCGTAGCGAGGTCCCCCCACTCCCACGACATAAGGATTGTCGGCAGGCGAGTCAACGGCTAAGGATTGCACACCATTATCATTACAATCATAAGCCCCGGAATCCCCACTGGCCGCGAAGAAAGTTTGCCCCTGCGCCGCTCCCTGCTTGAAAATCGTATTCAGCGTATCCAGACGTGACGCTGAACTGGCCAGTTCACATTCCCCCCAACTCACACTGATGACTTTGGCCACATTATCAGTGACGATGCGATTATAGGTGTCATTAATGCCAGCCGCGTTATTGATACCTATATAGACCTTTTGCGCGGCCCCGGGAGCCAGAGCCGACACGGTTTCCATATCCAGCGTGACCTCAATCGCATTCGGGCCAACCGTATTGGTCGCGCCATCGACCAGTACATTGGAGACATTCAACAGCCCCAGGTGAAACTGCTGCCGATAGGTCGCAATATCAGCTGGATTATAGCCATCCAGTTCAAACAGGCCAACCGTTTGTCCTTTCCCATCCATTTTAGTCTCAATCAATGGCGTCACATCATAGGCATTCCGCAACTCATCCGGGGTAAAGCCACCGTTGGGACCAGGATAAGGATGCAACGGCCTCTGCTGGCGCTGCAAGTTCGTAGGACGGTACAGAGTCACATTATTTAAGCCGGTAATCGTCTGTATTATGCCGCTAACAGCATCAGGTACGTATGGATCAGTATTAGCAGCATAGACGACACGCGCCTTGAGCTGATAATTATTAATACTGATTGCAAAGGCATGTTCAGCGGTAGCTACAGTAGCCGAACCATCAATCAACAAACGGTTCGGGGCAATCGAGGTGATCTGGATGCCCTGCTGCTGCAGGTAGGCGGTCACAGCAAGCACGGAGGCCAGGGTAGGCGCAAACTGGCTGTTAAATTCCTGGGTCGTCAGGTAATGATGATAGAGTGGTGAGGTCGGATTATTCTGGGCGGCCAGCAAGGCATCCAGCCCAGCCTCATCGCGCAGCTTCAAAACAGCGGCCAGATGCAATGTCTGCTCTTTGGCCGTGGGACCAATTGGTTTGTGCTCCTCCAGCAGGGGGACGGCATGTCCCGGAATGCGTAGACCCTGCACGTGCGACCGCTGCGGTATCTCAGAATATGCCACCACTGACAGCGGGGCCAGGTTGATCAGCAACAACAAGACTATTCCGGTACAGATGCCTGTAACGACCCTGGTTAACCAATACCTGACATCATGCAGGCTGCGAGATTTTTCCATCATTACCTCTAGAAGATCTAAACAACAGACGCATCCAAAGCCGCACTATCAACTGCTACTCTGAAACTCAATACAGTGATAAGTATCCAACCCAATGAATTTTGTTCTGCCAACCAGACAACCAGACAGAACAGCCTGTTGTTGCCAACCAGAAATAAACACAGTGCTTATAGTTCTC
The DNA here is from genome assembly GCF_008974265.1 of Dictyobacter vulcani. Classification (GTDB taxonomy): domain Bacteria; phylum Chloroflexota; class Ktedonobacteria; order Ktedonobacterales; family Ktedonobacteraceae; genus Dictyobacter; species Dictyobacter vulcani. Next base: position 1,375,051 of record NZ_BKZW01000002.1, on the reverse strand, counting down.
GATCATTTTTTAGCTTATATACTCGTTATATTGTAATTATAAAAACAGCTATAAATCATTCTTATAAATTTTTATATAATATATTAAGTCTATTTTCGATACATATATCAGTGAACCATAAAAAACTGCATAGCACCAAAATCCACAAAAGATTCCAAAAACTATCACCACGAAATATTGATCAGGCCCTATACACAGCGCTCAGTTTTGTGTTATACCCATTAATAGAATATTCGTTGGCTACGCTGCCGCTTGCGGAGGAACAGTACAGCGGCAGCGTAGTATTTTTCATAAAGGAATTTTTGGGGATGTCGAATCAGTTTGAGAACACACCACAATCACAGATCATTACCTTGCCTGCTGGCCAGTTTCATTATTTGAGCTGGAACGCGGAGCGCACGGACCTGCCGGCCTGCGTCCTGTTACATGGAATTACCAGTTCCAGCCAGAGTTGGGTACGAGTTGGACCAGCGCTGGCTGATCGCTACCGTGTGTTTGCGCTGGATATGCGTGGGCATGGGGATAGCATCAAGCCGGTGGCGGGCGGGTATACGCTCCATTTGACGGCCAGTGATGTGGCATACTTTATTCAGGCACTTGAATTACAAAATCCTGTGCTGGTCGGCCACTCCTGGGGTGGTGCCACGGCCCTCGTGCTGGCCAGCGGCATCCATATCGAACTGCCACCACCACAATTTTCGCGCATTATTCTTGAGGATTTTGCCCATAACTTTGGCCATGGCGATCCAGCGAAGCGCGCGGCGCGCTTTATTGCTGACCTTGATCTTCCTCCCGACGAGTTACGCGCCCGCTTACTAGCCCAGAATTCAAACTGGACTGCCGAGGATATTGCCGGAAAAATCGATGCGGCCGGCAAGGTCAGCAAAGAAACCATCATCAGCGTCTTTGCCGATACCGAAGCCGAAGGCGAGTTGCTCCCGTTGCTGAGTAAACTCACCGCGCCAACCCTGGTTGTGCGTGCAGATCCCGCCCAGGGCTCCACCCTGGATAGCGCCGCCTGGAAAGAAGTCCAGCAACGCCTACCCGCCGGCAGCGAAGCGGTAGAGATTCCCGGAGCCGCCCACAACATCCACCGCAGCAGCTTTACCGAATTCATGGATATCGTCAATACATTCCTACAAAAAACCTGCTAACCCGAGAAACCGACGTACCGACAGCGCTGGTCGCTAATACATTTCGTTTAAGCGCTTTTGTGACCATAAAAATATGGTGGAGAAAAGCAGCGGATCGTACGTCGAGTGGGCGCCACACGCGGAGGCCAGCATGCGGCGTGATGGTGGAGCAAGGTGCTCAACGAGCAGCGCATGCCTGTGGCGCCTACACCGAGACGGATCTTGTTTCGTGATCCTCTCCGATACGGTACGGGGTGGATCCACGCGCTCTCCCACCACGTTGCTGCGCGAGCAGGCCACGGCACACACGATCCGTGTAGGTGCCACAGCACTGCGCGTCGTTCGAGCACACTGGCCTGCACAAACGCAGCAGTGCGGCCTCCGCGTGTGACGCCCACTTGACGTACACCTTGCTTGCTGATCACGTCAAACCATCTCTCAACGTCTCGCTTATATGAAACGTATTGGAGACCAGCGCTGCCGGTACGCTGGTTTCTTGTTTTATAACAGGGATGATCCTTTTGTGTCTACTACGACTTCCAGGACTGATGGGGTGCTGGACTGGAGCAGGCACTGGATGGTCGGGGCCAGTTCTTCGGGTTGCGTGATTCTCTGCGCATGACAGCCAAAGCCTTCGGCCAGTTTGACGATATCTAGATCCGGTAGGTCCAGGCCTGGAATCTGCGCGCCGACTTTTTCAAATTGGGCGAAGGCTTTCAGGATGGCATAGGTTTCGTTGCGCAGGATAATAAAGAGTACTGGCAACTTTAGCTGCGCCGCCGTCCATAAGGACTGGATCGAGTACATGCTTGAGCCGTCACCCAGTACGGCCACCACCGGTCTCCGGGGCTGCGCCAGCTTGACACCGACCGCCGCAGGCATCGCAAAACCGAGTCCACCACTTCCCGTCATATAGAAGCCACCCGGCTGCGTAATCTGCACATATTTGCGCATGAGACCATTGGTAGAAGGTGATTCATCCAGGATCACGGTCTCTTCTGGCAAGACCTTACTCAGCGTATGCATGACAAAGGCTGGCAGAATCGGCGTCTGGTCTGCTGGCACCGGAGGTTGCGGTCGAGCCGCTGGTTTTGCGCGCTCAGCAGTAGTCAGGTGCGGCAATAGTTGCTCAATGGTCAGGGCAATATTGCCCACCAGACTGCGGCCAACCTGAATGCGAGCGGCTTCAGCAGGATCATTACTGATATGAATCACGTTGGTGCCCTCTTTAATGATGGCACCGGGCACATAGGGATAATAGTGAAAGACGGGAGCGCCGACCACCAGCACCGTATCGTAGCTGGACAGTTTCTCGCTCAGAGCCTTTGTGGCCGGAGGTAGATCGCCCTGGAAGAATGGATGATTATCAGGAAAACCAATCCGGCCCGCCAGGGGAGCCTTCCAGACCGCCGCATGGGTCCGCTCGGCTAACGCGATCAGAGCATCCCAGGCCTGATCCCGATCCGCTTCGGCCCCCACGACCAGCGCCAGCTTCTTGCTATCCTGTAACTGTGCCGCCACCTCCTGCAAGACCGCAGGATCAGGAGCCATGCGCAGATTCACATCGCGTACGGTCAGCGGCTCAACCTCAACATCCCAATCATCCATTGGAATAGACACAAAGACAGGTCCACGTGGTTGCTGGCAAGCGATATAATAGGCACGCGCGATCGCGGCTGGCACATCCTGAGCCCGAGCCGGCTCATAGCTCCACTTCACATATGGCTTCGGCAACTCCGTCGCCTCCTGGGAAAAGAGCAGCGGCTCCAGAGCCATCATCGCACGCACCTGTTGTCCCGCCGTAATCACCAGCGGAGTCCGCTGATGAAAGGCGGTCACGATACTCCCCATAGCATTGCCCACGCCGGGCGCAGTATGCAAATTAACAAATGCTGCCCGCCCACTGGCCTGAGCATACCCATCCGCCATTGCCACCACCGACGCCTCCTGCAACCCCAGTACATAGCGAAAATCCGCCGGATAATCGCGCAAAAATGGCAGTTCCGTCGAACCCGGATTCCCAAAAATAGTCGTCATCCCCAACTCACGCAACAAACGAAAGGTTTCTTCTCGTACAGTAGCCATAAAACTTCCTTTCTTACCAGACAAATATTCCCCTCAATTGTACATCATATCCCCCCGCGTGTACCGGCAGCGCTTGCCGCTGCAACCTCTTCCCGTCCACAAACGCACGCTTATTACCTTTTCAGACTAAAAAGAGCCAGCAGGCCAAAGATCATAATAACAAGACCCGAGATGCGGTTGATCCAGAGCATCCATTGGGGCGTGAATTTTTCACGTACCAGACTCACACCGCCGATGAGGAGACACCACCAGAGGGTTGATCCCAAAAAGACGCCTATGACTACCAGCAAAGCCGTCATGATACTGTTTTTGGTACTCCCCACGCCCAGTCCTGCGAAGATGGCGGCAAAGGAGAGGATGGTTAGTGGATTGGTCAGGGTCAGCAAGAAGGTAGAGAGATAGGCTCCCAGAAAACTGCTGGCACCTGTTGCCGTCGCAGCCTTCTCAGCGGGCCGCGTAAGCAGCGTCTTGATACCCAGATAGATCAAGAAAATTCCACCGATAATGCGCACCCATGTTTGCTGGTTTAGGAGGAAAGTGGCAATGACGGTTAAGCCAAAGCCAGCAATGACACCATACAACCCATCGGCGGTCGCTACACCTAATCCTGAGATCAAACCGTAGCGCAGACCTTTGTGCAGCGTGCGCTGAATACACAGCACGCTCATCGGACCCACCACAGCCGCCACCGAGAGTCCGATCAGTAATCCTCTAAGCAGAAAACTCATGTCCATTATCTTTTTCCATTCCTCGTAAAATTGGATGTACATCGACACACAAAAAAATCGCCAGCCCTTCGAGCAAGGGCTGGCGATTTGTGCATCTGCTACTTTTTTTGTCAGGGAGTCGAGAGCATGGGCAACAAACCAGACCTCATATCAGGCTGGTTTCCTTGTTGCTGCTGTAATGCTATGTTCTGTTGTCGTAGCTTATTATTATGATCCATACAACTCCCCAATAATCCGTTTTGTCAACGGATTGAATATAGTGTAACATATATCTCAACCTTAAAGCCAGTAGCGGCAGCGCTAGCCGCTGCGACCCGTTCACGTACGCATAAAGCAACCTCAACGTAACGGCGGCCTTCACGGCCGCCCCCTCTCCACGCACAAGTAAGCCTTACACGCAGAGTGGAGACCGCTGCTACGGGTACGGGTTGTAAGTACGTGGAGCGGGGACAGCGGCTAGCGCTGTCGTTACGTTGAGGTTGCTTTATGCGTACGTGAACGGGTCGCAGCGGCTAGCGTTGCCGCTACGAACGGAAGAAAGAAAGAAGATACAGATGGAAGAGCATACTATTGATGAGTTACGACGATTGGCGTTGCCTATTGATGAGATCAGTCAGATGAATCTGCAGCAGCAGATCTTTGCGGTGGTCTGGGTGGATATTTCGGATCGGCCCGATCTGGCGATTCTGGCTTCCACCGAACAGGGAGAGGAGAGCGAGGCCCTTTGTACCTGGTGGTATGCTCATCCAGGCAAGGATACGATGCAGATTGGCCTGCGTATCGAGGTACAGCAGCCGGCACATATGATCATCCAGCTGGCCTTCAAGGTGTCTCAATACCGAGAAGAACTTGAGCTGCTGGCGCGTCATGGGAAGCTGTGGATCGTGCCAGGTCCGCCACCAATCAAGGTCTCTGGTGTGGTAGAACTGGATCAACGTACTTTCCTCACCCGTGTCCTCGATACCAATGGACAGGGTCTCTTTGTGGGCTTGCCTGAGCAATTAATTCAGGAATTACGCACTCAGCTGGCCGAGTGGAAGCGCATCAAATAATGTGTACCCGGTGGTAGTGGCGTTTGCTGGCCGTATTTCCTTGACTTATCCATTTGAAATGGTTACGCTTTATGCAAGCTGAGCAAGGAAGCGCTCAGCCGGCAGTCTAGCGCAAAGGAGCCCGCCAGTGCACATATCCACCGATTCGCCCGCTCTCTCGCCCACCGTGACTACCAGCACACACGACTATGAATACTATAAGAAAGTCTTTGCCGGCCATACATTGCCATTGGCCTATCTGGATCTGGATCTGCTGGAGCAAAATATCCAGCAGATCATCAGCCGCGCTGGTGGTAAACGCATCCGCATCGCCTCCAAGTCGATCCGCAGTGTCGAAGTACTCAGACGTATCCTGGCAGCCGATCCTTGCTTTCAAGGATCATGTGCTTTACGGCCCGCGAAGCCATCTATCTGGCGTCCCTGGGATTTCAGGATCTGCTCGTCGGCTATCCCACCTGGCACGCCGAAGATATTTCGGCGGTCGCCCGGGCCATCGCGGAAGGTGCGCAGATCACCCTGATGATCGATAGTGTGGACCATATCCAGCAGATTGAAACCATCGCCAGCCAACAAGAGGTCTGTATTCCTGTCTGCCTGGACCTGGATATGGCCTTGAGTCTGCCTGGACTCCATTTTGGCGTCTGGCGCAGCCCGCTGCGTACCCTGGAACAGATACGTCCCGTCCTGAACAGTATTGTCGCGGCACCACATGTAGCGCTGGCCGGTATTATGGGCTATGAAGCTCAGGTCGCCGGGGTCGGTGATCAGTATCCGAAGAGCGCCGCCAAAAATCGGCTGGTGCGCTATCTCAAGCAGCGCTCGATCCGCGAGGTCGCGGCCCGCCGAACGGCCACACTCAAACTGATCGAAAGTTATCACCTGCCGGCGCTACGCTTTGTCAACGGAGGTGGCACAGGCAGCCTGCATACCACCCGTGCCGAGGCAGGCGTAACCGAGATCACGGTCGGCTCTGGCTTCTATGCTCCGGCCCTGTTTGACAATTATCGCGACTTCCGCTACCAGGCCGCCGCCGGCTTTGCCATCGAGATCGTCCGCCAGGCCCATCGAGGCATCTATACCTGCCTTGGAGGTGGCTATATCGCCTCCGGAGCGGTCGGCCGCGACAAACAACCTCAACCCTATCTGCCAACCGGAGCCCGCCTGGATCCCCTGGAAGGCGCTGGCGAAGTACAAACCCCTGTACACTATCCAGGACCATTAAAACTCAAGCCCGGCGATCCCATCTTTCTACGCCACAGTAAAGCCGGCGAACTCTGCGAACGCTTCAAGACCCTCCTGCTGGTCTCAAATGGCACCATCAACGAAGAAATCCCCACCTATCGTGGCGACGGCCAATGCTTCCTATAACTAACGAAGGAGACCCCCATTTTATGGCAATGGCAAAAACACAATCCTGGCATAACTGGTCTGGTTCAGTAGCATCTAATATTCGTCAACTGGTGAAGCCCGCAAGCATCGAAGAGCTTGCTGACTTGATTGGTAAATATAGTCGCGAGGGGCACCATGTACGTGTGGTGGGCGCGGGCCATTCTTTTACCCCTCTGGCCAAGACCAATGATATTTTGTTGTCGCTGGATAAGCTCCAGGGTATTGAATCGATTGATGCCGAAGGCGGCACAGCCACAGTCTTGGGCGGAACACGGCTCAAGTTGCTGGGCAATAGATTGCTGGCACAGGGGCTGGCACAGGAAAATCTGGGCGATATCGATGTGCAGAGTATCGCGGGCGCGATCAGTACTGGTACGCATGGGACGGGTGTCCACTTCGGCTCACTATCCACACAGGTGGTCGGCTTAACATTGATCACCGCCAATGGAGAGATCCTCGAATGCTCGGATGAACAGCATCCTGAGATCTTTAAAGCCGCTCAGGTAGCGCTGGGCGCGCTGGGCGTTATTGCGAAAGTCAAACTACGGGTGGTGCCGGCCAAACGCCTGCACTTCAAAAGTCAGCGCGAAAAGCTCAGTGACTGTCTGGTGCAGCTTGAAGACTATAAGAATAGCAATGACCATTTCGAGTTCTACTGGTTTCCCCATACCGAGGCGGTGCAGACAAAGTTTTTAAATCAGACCAGTGCGGTGCTGACGGGCAGTAATCTCTGGAGTCGCTTTAATAAGGTGGTGTTGGAGAATGGACTCTACTGGCTGCTCTCGGAAAGTTGTCGCCTGCTGCCGCCGTTATCGAAGTCGATCAGTAATGTCTCTGCTCTGGGTGTGGCGTCGGTCAGTGAAGTCGATTATAGCCATCGTGTCTATGCGACTCCGCGCATGGTGCGCTTTCAGGAGATGGAATATAATATTCCGGTTGAGCATTTTACCACGGTCCTGGCTGAGATTAAAGAGAGTATTAGCACCCACCATACACAGGTCCATTTTCCGGTTGAGTGTCGCTTTGTCCATGAGGATGATATCTGGTTGAGTCCGGCCTATCAACGCCCTTCCGCCTATATCGCGGTCCATATGTATAAAGGTATGGCGTATCGTGAATATTTCCAGCAAATCGAAACGATCTTCAAGCGCTACCAGGGCCGACCACATTGGGGAAAAATGCATACGCAGGACGGCACAACGCTAGCCAGCCTCTATCCCGCTGGCAGGACTTCCAACGCATCCGGGCTGAACTTGATCCACAGGGGCTGTTTCTCAATGACTATCTGCAACGCTTATTTGCGCTCGATCATAGCTCTATTTCGCATCCTGTTCAAGGTACATCTATAAAGCAAGCAAGAGAGGACACATCTTCTTAGGCAAACAGCTTCATTTATCTATGCTCTATTTTGCAAGGAGTGCATATATGCAGGATGAATCTTCTCCGCTGGTGGCAGCCCCTGTTGAGCCACGCTTGGTAAGGGTGTGCTTGGTCTGCGCCATGCCGTGGTGATTTCAGTAGCGGTGATGTCGCCGGCGGCCTCGATCTTTTTTAATACGATTCCTCAGGCTGGACTGGTCGGGGCGGCCATTCCTCTGTGCTATGTGATCGGGTTTGTCGTCGCGCTGCTGGTGGCGAATCAGTATAGTGAATTATCACGCGAGCTGCCTTCCAGTGGCTCGGCCTATACCTATGTGCGGACAGGACTCAATGCCCATTGGGGTTTTCTGACAGGCTGGTTAGGATTGGCCGCGGTGGCGGTGGGCGCGCCTTATTCTTTTGTCCTGATGAGCGCCAATATCCAGGTACTGGTATTACGCTGGTCTGGCCTGAATGTCAGTTGGATCATCTGGTTTGTGCTGGCGGTGGGTATCGTCTTTGCCCTCTGCTATACAGGCATTCGCCAATCGTTGCAGGTCGATATGACCTTACTGGTCTTTGAAATGGGAATCTGCCTGATCCTGGCGGCCCTGATCTTTTTCCATGTGGGCAGCCAGGGCGGCTTAAGTCTGGCTCCATTCAGTGTCAACCAGGTTCCCAAAGGTGGTGATCTGACAGTAGGTATTATCCTGGCGGTCCTGAGCTTTATCGGCTTTGAAACGGCAGCCACGCTGGGCGAGGAGACCGCTAATCCTCACCGTAATATTCCCCGGGCCGTCTTTGGCTCGATGCTGGTGGTGGGTATCTTTTATATCCTGATAGCCTATACAGCCACCATCGGGTATGGTATCCAGAATATGGCCAGCGGCTATGCTAATGATCCAGCGCCATTTGATACGATTGGTCGCCATTTCAGCGGTAGCCTGTTTGCCAGTATCATTGATCTGGCGGGCACGCTCTCCTTCTTCAGTGCCGCCCTGGCGATTATTAATGGTGGCGCCCGCATCATCTATACGGTTGGACGCGATGGCCTGCTGCCACGCTGGACGGCGCTAGCCCACCGCACACACCATACCCCCATTGGCGCCATCACGCTCCTATGTCTCTTCGCGCTAATCTGCGGCATTCCCTTAGGGCTCTTTTTAACACCGATCACCGCCTTCTCATTCCTGGGTACCCTCGACGCCCTATTAATCCTGCCCATCTATATCCTGGTCAATATAGCCTGCTTGCGCTTCTTCAGACAACAGCGCCGCAGCCAGTTCAGCCTGCTACGCCACGGCCTTATGCCCATCGTCAGTACCATCTTGATGGCCGCAATCTTTGTAGCCGCGTTCATCGCACCAGGGCCAGCGCCGCTCAGCTTTGTCCCGATCGTAGTCGGCGTCTGGCTCCTCATCGGCGCTGCCCTGATCATATTTATGCGTAAACAGCTTGTACAGGGAGAATGAACAGGAGTGTTATTATCTTCAGGCATCGCGGACCACGCTTTAATCACTGCTGAATTATTAAAATGGTGCATAGCCTTTGCCTTTCACCAGCGATATAAGCAATATAAAAAAGGACATCAGGTAGGATTATACCCGATGTCCTTTTCTGGCTTGATAAAAACTTATACAGGTTGATAGTTAGCCCTGTGTATTCTCATACGGTGGTACCTGGCGCTGTGGATCATTTTGTGAAATCCGCTGCGTAGGAGGCTCGTATGGTGGCTGCTGTGCAGGGGCCTGCTGCTGTGGTCGATAGGTAGGATCCTGCTGCTGAACCGGTGCATTGTAGACAGGAGCCTGCTGCTGGGCTGGTGGATTATAAGCAGGGCCTGCTGTTGAACCGGTGCATTGTAGTTGTTTGGAACCTGCTGGGTCCGTGCATCATAGGCGGGAACCTGTCCCTGTGCATAAGGATCGTTAGCAGGATTGGCTGGCTGGCTGATATTGGTTTTCAGCTTACCCTCAGCGGCTGCGGTGCTAAATGCACTGACGGTTCCTTCACTGCGAGCAAGTAAACGCTGTGCAGCGTCACGACCACCCAGGCCGAAAGCCAGACCAAAGGCCAGCGCACCACCAGCAACGATGGCTCCGAATAACTCGTTGATCAGAGCGGGAGCGATATTGAGTTGCTCCAGGGCGATCAAAACGGAGAAGCCTACGATCAGGTAACGGGCAATCGCCGAAAAGACATTAGGATTGCCAACATTAGCGGAGGCGGTCATACCTCGCACGATGTCTGCCACGAATGTAGCCAGCAGCGTACCCAGGAAGAGTACCAGAATAGCCACAAACACATTTGGCAGGAAGCTAACAATGCTACTCAAAACATTGCTAACTGCTGGAACACCCAGGGCGTCGGCCGCTGCTACCAGGAAGATCAACACGATAAACCAGTAAACCAGACGCCCTAGCAGGCCAGCGGCATCCATACTGATATTCATGTTTTGCTCGAAGCGCTGTAAACCAATGCGCTGACCGAGGCGATCAAAGCCAACTTTGCGCAGCAAGAGGGTCAACCCTTTGCTGATCGCAGATGCCAGCAATAAACCAACAATTAAGATAATAGCAAAGCCAAGCAGCCGTGGAATAAACGCGAGGATTAAATTCACAGCGTTGGCAAATGAACTCATAATAGCTGTACCCCAATCGGTGACTACTGTCATTGAGGAATCCCTTTCTTTTTAAGGCGACTATTACAGATGTACATTCAACCGGTGTAGCGATCAAAATCTACTACCAATAAGTGCAAAGTTTTCATGGATGAATACCGCAAAAACTTCATCTTATTTAGTACGGTATACAGGACCATTATGAATACAGATTCTAAAAATGTTTCATTGTAACGGCAGGTCTTGAGCCCGATACTTTTCGGTTAGGGAGACCTGTCGTACCGGCAGCGCTGCCGCTACTTTCTGTTGACTTGATACGTGTAATAAAAGAGCTTTTTTTATTATCTATTTGCTTTTATCCATAACCCTGGCATACCAGTAACTTCGCCTACACGATTATAAATGGTATGATACGGGCAGTCTTGTCAGTGTAATGGACAAAGGAGGTCTTTTAATGCCAAATCAACGGAATTCATACAACAACGATCCACAATATCCCAATCAGCAGGGTGGGGGATATCCCTATCAAGAGTACAATGATGTGACGGAGCAGAATGTTCAGCAGGGCGGCAACTATGTGCAAAGCCAGCGCCAGCAGTATCAGGATCCAGCGGGCAATCGTGTCGAGAAGCGTAAAGATGTCTATCAGAATAACGCGATAGATATGGCGAATGCGCGCTATTGGATGACTTCGGTCATTTACTTTTTGCTGGGTGTGCTCGAAGTGATCCTGGGCCTACGTTTTATATTCCGCCTGTTTGGTGCCAACGAGATTAGCCCGTTTATCAGCTTCCTCTATAATCTCAGCCATCCATTTGTGTCAATCTTTAATGGTATTTTCAATGATCAAACGATTGGAAACACCGGTGTCTTTGAAATTTCAACCATTCTGGCCATGTTGATCTACGCCTTGATCGGTTGGGGTATCGTCTCACTGGTACGCGTGATCTTCTTTCCCAACGTTCCCGGCCGCAGTGAAACCACCACCACGCGTCGTCGCAAACGTTTATAATCCTTGATCACCGAAACGCTTGCAGAATAACCCATAACATCATGGGTTATTCTGTTTTTTTTTATGTTGCTTTATACTCCCTGGTAAAAACCCTGCTATTGAGATAAGATAAGGGAGAGAGATTAGTGCCAGGGCATGGTTCATATGCAGGTGGAAGATTGGAGAAAAAACCAACGTAGCGGCACATTTTATCAAAGTTGATACTCTCAAACAGAGAAGTTTGATTATTCTTTACTACAGGAAGTAGGGGCAAATACAACATGAATATTCGTTTTGACGGCCAGCGCGCCCTGGTTACCGGTGCGGGTAAGGGCATTGGCCGCGAGATTGCTCTCTTGTTGTCACAATTAGGAGCCTATGTAGTGGCGGTGAGCCGCTCAGAGGAAGATCTGGCATTGCTGGCACATGAGCTTCACGGCGAGGTGATTGTAGCGGATCTCAGTGATGTTCAGCAAGCTAAAGAGGCGGCCCGCAAGGCGGGCAAGATTAATCTGCTGGTCAATAATGCCGGCATCTCCATTCCACAATCCTTTCTGAAGACGACGGTTGAGGACTTTGATGCCACGATGGCGGTCAATGTACGAGCTGTCATGGTGGTCTCACAAATTATTGCTCAGGGCATGATCCAGCGTGGCTATGGCGGCTCGATCGTTAATATCTCTTCACAATCCTCCAGTCTGGCAGTAAACGACCATACGGCCTACTGCGCCTCCAAAGGCGCGCTGGACCAGTTAACGCGTGTGATGGCGCTGGAACTTGGGCCTTTTCAGATCCGGGTCAATGCAGTCAATCCTACTATCACGATGACTCCGATGGGTGAGATGGCCTGGCGCGATCCCGCTAAAAGTGGACCGATGAAGGCCCGCATTCCACTCGGACGCTTCGCCAAGCCAATGGATGTGGCCCATGCGGTCGCCTATCTGCTGAGCTCGGGTGCCGATATGATCCACGGCGTGACCCTACCCGTCGATGGTGGCTTCCAGGCCCACTAATTTCCAGAAACATACAACACCAGTAAAACAGCATCCTATGAATGAGCCGGGATGCTGTTTGCTGTTCATACAACATCCTCCAGCTACTATTCGTAGAGTTATAATAGAGGACAGTTGTATCATCACGAGAAACTCTATCCCTTATTTCTATTGGAGAACAAAACCATGGCCAGCACTCCAGTCACACTACCAGCAGGTCCAAAGGGCCTCCCTGTCATTGGCAGCTTGCTCGATTTTCAGTACCGTCCCTTGCGCTTTTTTAGAGAATTAGAGCAACACTATGGTCGGATGGCGACCGTCTATGTCGGCAAACAACCAGTGCTCTTTTGCTTTCGACCCGAACATATCCGCTATTTTTTAACCGAAAATCCACGTAATTTTGTCAAGCCGGGCAATGCCAACGATACTGGCTTAAAGCTTTTTCTGGGCGAAGGACTGCTCACTATTGATGGGGATCACCATCGTCAGCAGCGCCGCCTGGTCCAGCCGGCCTTTCATAAACTGCGTGTCGATAGCTATGCCAGCACCATGACCCGCTACGCACAGGAAACCATCGCGTCCTGGCGTCCTGGCTCAGTGGTGAATATGGCCAGCGAGATGCAGGCCTTAACCTTGCGTATTATTACCAAAACACTCTTCAACGTGGATTCTATCAAGCAGACAAAGCAGCTAGGCCATGCCTTTGATGCGGTCATCAGTAGTCCTCCACGACGCTCAGTGATTACGAGCCGTATCAATTTTCCTCTGGCCACGGAGCGCGCCCGCGAAGAAGGCTCACGCACAATCGACACGTTTATTTATAATTTGATCAAACAACGCCGCGAGAGCGATAGTGATACAGGTGATGTGCTCTCGATGCTTCTCCAGGCCCAGAAACATGAGCCGGAATCCATGACCGATACGCAGATCCATGATCATATATTGACCTTTGTGGCTGCGGGCCATGAGACCGCCCAGAACACGCTCTCCTGGACCTTCTATCTGCTCTCACAACATCCACATGTCCGGGCCAAACTCCTCGCCGAGATCCAGACAGTACTGGCCGGACGCGTGCCAACGCTGGAGGATCTGCCCAACATGCCCTATTTAGAGGGCGTGATCAATGAATCCTGGCGCTTCTATCCGCCCGCATGGCGACAGGCCCGCATGGCCCGCGAGGATTTTGAACTGGATGGACAACGGATTCCCGCCGGCACAATCACGATCCTGAGCCAGTGGGTCCTGCACAATCTGCCTGATGTCTGGGGTGATCCAGAAAACTTCCGGCCGGAGCGCTGGGATAAGCGTAATGCACAGAGTATTCCGCAGGGAGCTTATTTTCCATTTGGCCTGGGTCCCAGGATCTGTATTGGTATGACCTTCGCGCAACTCGAAACCAAACTCCTGCTGGCAACCATCCTGCAAAGCTATGTACCACAACTAAAACCACGAGCACACATTGTCTTCCAACCACTGGTCACGCTGCGTCCTAAGTATGGGATGCCGATGCGGCTTGAAGAGAATAACACCATCATTCCTGTCTGAAGCTCCCTGGAAAGTAGGTTCGGCCCTCGCGGCCGATTGGTTGCCCTCGCGGCCGATTGGTTGCCCGCGCGGCCGATTGGTTGCCCTCGCGGCCGATTGGTTGCCCTCGCGGCCGATTGGTTGCCCGCGCTAACATGCACTACGATCACGTGATGCAGAACCAGGCCAGGGTGATAGAAACCAATCGACCTCAAGGGTCGAACCTACGGGTTTGAAAGATCAGGCCATTTCAGCGGCTTGCTTTTCCGCTGGAACTGGCGCGCTTTTCTTGCCAGATTCATATTTGCCCGGCCAGCCCGGCAGGAAGAGGGAAAGCAAGGTGGCAACGACCGCGATGGCAAAGGTGGCCAGGTAGGCGTGTTCGAGTCCGGTGATGTACTGGGCCTGGAACTGATGAATATCGTTCAGGATCGCTGCACGGACAGGGGGTGGCACTTTCGTGAGATCCGCGCCCGCCTGGACGTTCTTCGGCATACTGATCGTGATGGCGCTGGTCAAAATGGTTGCCAGGACGGCGACACCAATCGATTGCATGGTTTGTCGCGTGGCCTGTACCAGTGGGGTGGCACGATTTAGACGGCCCATCGGCACATCCAGCAACGCAGCAACCTGGCTGTTCTGAATGATCAGGCCAACCGCGATACCACGCAACACCAGCAGGAAGATGATGAAGTTGATGCTGGTATCCATCTGGATCTGTGAGAGCTGATAGGTGTTGTAGGCGATCAGGATAAAGCCAAGCACGATCGGCACGCGTGGACCGATGCGGTCGGTGATGCGTCCACTGATGAAGCTTGAGAAGGCCGAGGCAATAGCCAGCGGCAACAAGATTAAGCCAGCCTGGAAGGCGGTCTGGCCGCGCAGGATCTGCAGGTAAAGGGGCAGCAGGAATTCAGCGCCGAAGAGGGCTACTATACCAACCATAACCGCTACGTTCGCGATCGCGAAGCTGGGAATACCATACAAACGCAGATCCAGCAGAGGCTCTGTGGCACGTAACTCAACGATCGTAAACAGGGCCAGGGCCACCACACCAACCACAAAACCACTAATTACCCGTGGATCAGTCCAACCAGTACCTTGCTCGCCCGCAATCGAGGTGGCAAAAAGGATGGCGCCAAAGCCGAGCGCGGAAAGGATGATACCAGGGACGTCTGCTTTGACTTTGGCTGAGCCGGGTGCTTCGCGCAGCGAGAGCATACCGATGGTCAGGCCGATGATGCCGATAGGAATATTTAAGTAGAAGATCCAGGAAAGCAGATTCTGGTCGACCAGCCAGCCACCAAGCAAGGGACCAATCGCCGGGGCAAAGACCAGGACAATGCCGAAAATACCAAAGGCGGCTCCACGCTCACGGGGCGGGAAAGCCCGGAAGAGCAGGGCTGTACCCAGCGGCAAAGAAATACCACCACCGATACCCTGGATGGCACGCGCCGCGATCAAGAACGTCAATGAGGGTGCCAGACCACACAACACGGATCCCACCACGAACAGGACCAGTCCGCTCAGATAGATGCGTTTGATGCCAAAACGATCACCCAGGAATCCCGATAATGGGGTGGCAATACCCAGCGCCAGCGTATACAGGCTGATCACCCACTGGGACTCACTGGTTGAAACCGAGTAGTGCTGCTGCAAAGCCTTTAAGGCCACATTGATCACGGTTGAATCCAGCACCACCATGAAGAGTCCTGTCACGACAGTCGCCAGAACACGCCATTTGTAGCCAGGATCGGGTGCACTTTGAGATGCGGGCGAAATATTCGCATTCGCTTCCATCTACTCACTCCTTATCAATTGATAAACAATAGCTAAAAAATAGTCGTCATAAGCACCGTTTGTTAACGGTGAATGACTGGAAAAAAAAACTTTCTATGAAGAGCAACACAAAAGTATCTGCTCATCTTCCCACTGTACATAGACGCAGCATATCACGGTGGATGGGTAATGTCTTTGGCCCAATATTTTTATCAAGTGATAAAAATATATTCTGTTCAGAATTAAATGTCAAGTCTCTGCAAAAAAATTGAAACTGCTTATATGGATCAGCCCGTATAACAAGCACGTGGAAACGATTCTCTATGCATAAAATATATACATCAGTTTCCTCTATTAATCGTTTCCTTCTCCTATCTGCCGTAGCTAAAAACTGGCAGCGAGAGAAGGTATTTTAGTAATTTTTAGCAATTATTCTCTTTAAAAACATGATTAGTGCAATGGAGCAGGATAATGAGTAAACAAATGACAGCGGCGGAGACGGTAAAAACCGATATTCCAGCCAGAATGGATCGTCTCCCCTGGAGCCGCTGGCACTGGTTAGTGATCATCGCATTAGGGATCACCTGGATTCTGGATGGCCTGGAGGTCACGATTGTTGGCTCGATTGCCAGTGTTCTGAAAGAGCCACAGACATTGCATTTGACCGATGTCCAGGTCACCGGTGCCGGTACTACCTACCTGATTGGTGCGGTAATCGGTGCGCTCTTCTTTGGCCGCCTGACAGATAAATGGGGACGCAAAAAGCTGTTTATGCTCACGCTGGCGCTCTACCTGATCGCCACGATTGCGACGGCATTCTCTTTCAATATCTACTGGTTTATCGCCTGCCGCTTTATTACTGGCGCAGGTATCGGTGGTGAATATTCAGCTATCAATTCAGCCGTGGATGAACTGATTCCTGCCCGGGCACGTGGCTGGACAGATATTATGATTAACAGCACCTGGTGGGTAGGAACAGCGGTTGGAGCCGCCTTAACCGGAGTTTTGCTCAGTCCAGCCATCTTTCCAATCAATCTGGGCTGGCGTCTGGCATTTGGCCTCGGAGCCATCCTGGGACTGGCAATCCTGCTGGTTCGCCGCTTTGTACCCGAGAGTCCACGCTGGCTGATGATGCATGGTCGCTTTGATGAGGCGGATCAGGTGGTGAAGGGCATCGAAGAGAAGATCATGAAAGAAGATAAGCTGGACAAACTGCCCGATCCCGAAGGAACATTGGAAATTCGGCCACAAGGTACGGTCACCTTTACGCAGATTGCCAGAACGATGTTCAGAGACTATCCGAAACGGTCTTTGCTCGGCTTCTCACTGATGGTCGGACAGGCTTTCCTCTATAATGCCATCACTTTCTCTTATGGCTTGATTTTCACCACTTTCATGAAAGTCTCTCCGAACGTCGTGGCGTTTTACCTGATTCCGTTCGCCCTTGGTAATATCCTTGGACCGTTAACGATTGGACGCCTCTTCGATACCATCGGGCGTCGGAAGATGATCAGCTTTACCTACATCTGCTCAGGCGTACTCTTTGCCGTTACAGGCTGGCTGTTTGCCCTGGGTATCCTCAATGCCATAACGCTGACCATTTGCTGGTGTATCGTCTTCTTCTTTGCTTCTTCGGGTGCCAGTTCGGCCTACCTGACGGTCAGTGAAGTCTTTCCTCTAGAGACACGCGCGATGGCCATCGCGTTCTTCTACGCGATTGGTACAGCGATCGGTGGAGCCCTGACCCCAATCTTCTTTGGCTACCTGATCCAGACCGGTAATCCCTATATGGTTTTCTATGGCTATATCCTGGGTGCCGTCTTGATGGTCGGTGCAGGTATCGTCGCGATCTTCTTTGGCATCGACGCTGAAGGAAAATCCCTTGAAAAGATTGCTCGTCCCCTGTCAGCGAGCAAACAGGAAAACACCGCCGCCAGCGAGACGGCCTTGTAGGATTTCCGTTTAAAGCACATAAGAAATGGAGCGCAGAAAAATCTGCGCTCCCATTTCGCAGCCACAAGAGCTGCCGCTACGTTACGATGACAATGTATCTTCTTTTTTCCCCACCAGGGCTGCTTCTAGCTTTTGCCAGACAAGCAGATCAACCTGCGTATTGTTAACGGTATTATTGCTGTTGACCACGTCCAGGATGGTTTCAGTCATGATCTGTCGAAAATGGACGAAATAAGCTTTCTGATCTTGATAGGTGGGCATGACTTCCAGCGCAATCTGGTTAGCGGTGTAAAACTGCTTGTTCTCAAAAGCTAACGCACACAGGTCCGCATAACACGGGATCAGTTCGATACGCCCTGGATCCAGAAAAAAGTTGGTTTCGGCACTGGATACCATGAAGACACCGGCAATGCGGCCACAGTAAAGAATAGGGTAAATAGCGATACTCTTCTCATGCTCTACCCGTGAGAACGACAATATACTATGATCCTCATCGAGGTCCTGTACAATGGCTGGTCGGTAAGAGGTAACCACATTCCCTACCAGGGATTCAGCACCCAGGAACATGGCTTCCTGTTCCAGGTTGCTTTGCCATGGCGAGGTGCCTGCTCCTACACTTTCACGCAAGCTGCGCACTTTGTTGTGCGTGCCCGAAGGTGGCATACAACACACGACCCAGATTGACATACCACGCCGTTCTGGATCCAGTTGGCCGAGGGCTTGCTGAATAATCAACTGACAGAGGGACCAGAAACGCAGATTTTCACTGGTCGTGGCATGTGCCATAAAAACCTGTTGATAAAACTCGCTCGGAATCGTGAGCGAGGGTTGGCCATCTTCGCCTGCTGGAGGCGTTGGCAGCTTATTTTCTTCACGCAAATACAGCGCCATCTGTTCCTGGTACTGTGGCGGTAATGTATTGAGCAACTGCTGCAAATTTTGTGCACGTGGCTCTGATTTACCAGTAATCCAGCGGCTCAAGGTAACAGGAGAGATATGGAGCGCATCAATAATCTGTTGCTTTACTTCTTCATCACGGATAATCTGGGCCAGCAGATCACGCCATGTCTGACGTGGCGATGCCGCTACTCCACTCTGGACTTTTCTGCGTGTCTGTTTGTCTGAAGATTGATTGGATGAAAGTATTTCAAATATAGTCGTGGATTTTTCTACTTTGGATGTTGATTTATCTTCTCTTTTCATCGTCACCTTCTCCAAAATAATTGTAATGTTAACACAGTTATTGTTCACAATATTGAGAGTTTGTGCTCAGGACATTATTATTTTACTGCATGTCAATGTAAGAATATAAAGCGGCATAACAGGCTGATATGCCAATCAGGGGATTATTACACATAAAAAGAGATGGCATGATATGCCTTATTTGCCTACGCGTATTTTTCAGATAGCATGTATATTGCAATAGGTTATTATATTACCTACTGTACCACAAAACACCCGAGATTAGCTATTAATTTAATATATATAAACTCTAGCATTGATAGCTCGCGTCTGCGCTACTCTCGAATATTTTAATGTGGAAATGATGATTGTGTATCTATTGAGAGAAGATCAACGGGTGCTGTGATAGCGCTGTGATGCTTACGAGTC
Source organism: Dictyobacter vulcani (assembly GCF_008974265.1). GTDB lineage: Bacteria > Chloroflexota > Ktedonobacteria > Ktedonobacterales > Ktedonobacteraceae > Dictyobacter > Dictyobacter vulcani. The sequence goes on along the minus strand of NZ_BKZW01000002.1, from coordinate 1,355,835 downwards.
ATGCTAAACATGGATAGTAAGCAAAAAGAAAGCGAGGATAGGGCTATGATGTGGGGATATGGTTATGGCTATAGCTGGCCAATGATGCTTGGCATGATTTTCTGGAACGTTCTCTGGTTAGCGCTACTGGCACTGGCCGTCTGGGCTCTGATCCGGTGGTTAAGCCGCTCCACGAGATTCATCAGTACGAAAGCAGAACCTTCTGCACTTGAGATCCTGCGGCAGCGCTATGCACGCGGCGAGATTGACGCGTCTACTTTTGAGCAGATGCGTGAGCGCCTGGATAACCCGGTCCCGCAGTAGGTTCGTGGCTTGTCCACGATTGGTTCCTCTTTGATATGCAATCGTGAGCAAGCCACGAACCTACCGGGCGTGGTTTCTTATTTCCTGGCTTATCTGGTGATGAGCTTGATTATTTTGTTCGAAATACCATTCGCCCCATGTGGCCAGCTGATAGACCACTGGCTCCAGACTACGGCCCAGTTCGGTCAGTGAATATTCAACCTTTGGGGGCACCTGCGCATAGACCTCTCGATGAATGATCCCCGCCTGCTCAAGCTCACGCAACTGCGTTGTCAACATTTGCTGCGTGGCGGCTGGAATTAAGCGGCGCAACTCGCCAAAACGTTTCGTGCCACCAAGCAAGAGCCAGACAATCACTGGTTTCCATTTGCCACCAACTATTGAGAGGGTCACCTCGACCGGACAACAAATCGCCTGTAAATGCTTCATCGCTTTGCTCCCTTTTTTGCATCAGGTCTGGCTGATAGTCTGATTTTTTTGACTATGTCAAATAAAATTGCGTACTTGTTTTCTTCATAGCTAGCATATATATTCATTGTAGTCGTTAGAGTTGCTTTTTACAAGCTACGAACAATTGGACTATCTGAACCCTCTACATGCGTCTGTTTGAATGAAAAGGAAAAAGGATTATGGATAATAATACCGAAAAAACGCAACCCTCATCAGGGAATCCTGCGATCCGTCGCCCATATGGTGATCCAGCGGACTGGTTTGAGAGCGTGTATACCAGTGCGGACAATGATATCCAGCAGGTTCCCTGGACCAGACAGAGCAACGCTCAATTCCTGCTACCATGGCTGGCACAACATAAGGGGCACATGAGCACATATGGACAGGCGCTGGTGATCGGCTGCGGGCTTGGTGACGATGCCGAGACGCTGGCCCAACAGCAGCAGCGTGTCACTGCGTTCGACTTTTCGCCCCAGGCTATAGCCTGGTGTCGCCAGCGCTTCCCAACCTCCCGCGTTGATTATCAGGTCGCAGACCTCTTCCAACTGCCAGCAACCTTTCAGCAAGCCTTCAAATTTGTCTTTGAGTCGCGCACCATCCAATCCCTTCCACCCGAACTACATACGCGAGCGATTGAAGCCATTGCCGACTGTGTTGCACCTGGCGGCACCCTGCTCCTCATCTGCTATGCACGCGACGCAGACGAGCCCACCGCCGGTCCGCCCTGGTTCCTGACGCGCAGCGAACTCGATCACTTCTTGCAACACGGCCTGCTGGAAATCAGTTTCCAGGATCAGGTCGTAGCAGGCGTACGACATTTCATTGCAGCATACAAAAAAGGAGCGTAAATTCATGCATGCATCCGCGCATCACCATCCGAAAAAAAGCCAGGAGCAGACTGGTTCAACACAGGGTCATGTAATTGATTGGGGTTGGCGTTATGACTGATGTTATGGTGGAGTAACGTTCTCTACTTGGCAAGTGGGGAGTACTTGAACAGAACATCCTCGATCTGGCCCACTTTCAACCAGGCGAGCAGGTACTGGATGTAGGCTGCGGCACAGGAACCATCGCACTCAAGGCGTCCAGACGCGTTGGTAGTACAGGTCGAGTCTATGGCATTGATCCTGGTCCAAAGCAGATCGCCAGGGCGCGCCAGAAAGCCGCATGGAGCAGGTTACCGGCTAATTTCCAGGTCGGGGTAATCGAGCGGCTCGCCTTCCCTGACCACTCGTTCGATATCGTACTGAGTACTTTGATGATGCATGTCTTGCCAGACGAACTTAAACGTCAGGGGATCGCAGAGATTGCGCGTGTACTCAAACCAGGTGGCCGCGTTCTGATCGTGGATACCAGGCGACCCGAAGAAAGCCAGAGTCAACCCGCACGCCCTGTGCATACTGGTCCATGGAATAGTGGCATCCAGGATCAACCCCAATTGCTACAGGCAGCTGGCTTCACACAGATTACAAGTGGAGCAATCGAGGTCGGGACAACCAGATTTCCCGAAATCGGCTTTGTCCAGGGAACCACAGGTCCACAAGCATAAATACCAGGATTTCTGGCCGTTTTTTTAAGCCGCATACACCCCTATCCGGTGGAGGGGGGTGTATGCAGCTTAAAAAGAAACGGTCTATGTCTTAGAACAGGTTCAAGGGTTTGCCGGATGTGCGTGGCGTGGGCGCAGGTTCTGAGGACACGGTATAGCCGACATCATCGAGAGTCTCTTCGATCTGTTGCAGTGAGAGCTGGGCTGGATCATAACTGAGACGGACGCTTTTAGTAGGAATATCGGTCGCGACCTCTTCTACGCCTGGCAGCACGCCCAGTGCGCCATTGATAGCTTTCACACAATGTTCGCAACTCACGTCGGGCACTGAAAGGGTAATATCTTTTGTCATACACTTATTCTCCCTGGACTGGCCACACGTAGCCAGTGCGCAAAATGATTATTAGTTAACGATTTCCGGCCAGAGTGTAGAGCTGAACGAGTTCTTTAATGATCTCGTCACCTCTTCCCTCGGCAATACCTTCAGGGACACATGTATGCAGGTGGCTCTCAACCAGCAGACTCTCGAGTTTCTCGATAGCCTTACGAACTGCATATGTCTGCCGCAAGATATCGACACAATACTTATCCTCTTCAACCATCTTCTTGATACCGCCCAGATGACCCTCAACATAATTTAAGCGCTTCAGGACATCCTGTTTATCTGCATGCATATGTTATGTTCCTTTCCACCCCTACCCACCTGGGAGGGGTACGAAAAAAGTATAACATATCTTGACAAAATTTCAATAGGGATCTATGATATTCATATCCCCCCCCGGGGGTATGGGTACAAGGTTTTTTACAAAGAGAGGATCATGATATGACGATTGAGATGAGTCAGAATCATGCAAGCAATGAACATACGCCTTCGGGCGATACAGATAAACATCAGGAACAGGCCCGGTTTATGCTGGAGGGTATGACGTGTGCCTCCTGTTCGATGCGCATTGAGAAGGGACTCAAGAAGTTACCGGGCGTGCTGGATGCCAGCGTGAATCTGGCGACCGAACAGGGTACGGTCACGTATGATCCAACCCAAACAGATGTGTCCAAAATGGTACAGAAGGTCGATGCTATCGGCTATAAAGCGATCCCTCAACAAGAGGCTGTAAAGGCAGAGCCACAACCCACACCTGTTACGACTACTACGCCAGCCAGCGAGCAGCAAACACCTGCACAGGTCCAGAGCGCACACCGACAGGCGGAACTGACTCGGAAGCGCAACCTGCTGATCCTGGGCATCGTGCTCTCGCTGCCCGTAGTGATCCTGAACATGTTCTTCATGAATCGCTTTGCCGCTGAGAATATCTTATTGCTTGTCCTGACCACACCAGTCTGGGCCATTGTGGGCTGGGATTTCCATCGGACCGCGCTGAAAACGGCTCGCCATCTGAGTGCGAACATGGATACCTTGATCTCGCTCGGATCAACGGCCGCCTATCTGATGAGCGTGGTGGCAACCTTCTTTCCAGATGTGCTCGGGGCCACGACCTTCTATGATACTGCGGCCTTGATCATTACGCTGATCTACCTGGGGAAATATCTGGAGGCGCGAGCGAAGGGCCAGACCAACGAAGCCATCCAGAAGTTGATGGCTTACAGGCGCGTACCGCCCATGTTGTGCGGGCCGGCCAGGAACTGGATTTGCCAATCGAGCAAGTACTGGTTGGGGATGAGTTGATTGTGCGACCGGGCGAGAAGATTCCGGTCGATGGGACGGTGCTCACGGGCCGCTCATCCATCGATGAGGCGATGATCACGGGTGAAAGTATGCCGATTGAGAAGAGCGAGGGCGATCCACTGATTGGCGCGACCATTAACCAGCGTGGTCTTCTGCGCATGCGAGCCACTAAAGTGGGGGCCGATACCATGCTGGCGAATATTATTCGCATGGTAGAGCAGGCCCAGGGCTCAAAAGCGCCTATCCAGCGCCTCGCAGACACAATCTCCAGTATCTTTGTCCCGATCGTGCTGGTGATTGCGTTCCTGACCTTTATCGGCTGGACGATTGCGGGCAGTCTGGGCTTTACCGGGTCCGTGGATATGAGTACCATGGGCAACATGAACATGGGTACGGCCGCCATGAGTAGTCCCTGGATGATTGCGATTGTAGCGGCGGTCGCGGTACTGGTGGTCGCATGTCCCTGCGCGCTTGGTCTGGCGACGCCTACAGCTATCATGGTCGGAACAGGCAAGGGCGCGGAACAGGGTATCCTGATCAAAGGCGGCGAGAGCCTGGAACGGATTCAAGCCGTCAGCGCTGTCTTGCTGGACAAGACTGGCACCATCACGAAAGGAAAACCTGAACTGACCGATGTGCTTGCAGTGCCAGGTATTGACCAGGATGAGCTATTACGCCTGACCGCAGAGGCAGAACAGGGATCAGAGCATCCGCTGGCGACGGCGATCGTCACAGGGGCGAAGTCCCGAGGAATTTCGCTGGGTGCAACTCCCGATGATTTCACGGCACTGGTAGGCCGTGGCCTGAAAGCGCAGGTGGAAGGACACCAGGTGCTGGTTGGCACACGCATCTTGATGCGTGAAAATCACATCCCCATAAATATGCTCGACGAGCGTTTAGAGATATTAGAAGCGCAGGGAAAAACGGTGATGCTGGTGGCCATCGATGGTCATCCGGCTGGATTGATTGCCGTCGCCGATACCGTGAAGGCGGATTCCCGTGCAGCAATCGAGAACTTGCAGCAGCAAGGGCTCGCCGTCTGGATGATTACAGGTGACAATCAGCGTACCGCACAGGCCATTGCAGCCCAGGTCGGGATCCCGGCCGAGCATGTATTGGCGGAAGTGTTGCCTGAAGACAAAACCAATCAGGTCAAGCGTTTACAGGAACAGGGATTGGTCGTGGCCTTTGCCGGTGATGGTATTAATGATGCGCCGGCCCTGGTTCAGGCTGATGCAGGCATCGCCATGGAACCGGAACCGATATCGCCATGGAAGCGGCCGATATCACGCTGGTCAAAGGCAATTTGAAGAGCGTAGCCACCGCGCTGGCGCTCTCACGAGCCACCTTGCGCACCATCAAGCAAAATCTCTTCTGGGCTTTTGCCTACAACGTCATCCTGATTCCGACCGCGATCCTCTCACCATTGATCCCCTGGTTGCGGGACAATGCACCGATCTTTGCAGCGGCCGCCATGGCACTCTCATCCGTCACGGTCGTCAGCAATTCATTACGACTGCGCCGCTTTGGACGCTCGGCGCAAAGATAAAAATGGATAGAGGAAACAAGGGGCAGGTGGCCTCGACCGCCTGCCCCTTGTTTCCTCTACAATCTAAAAAACCTGCGAGCGCCGCTGGCGCGAGGCGTGCTCCCAGACTATGCTATTTACTCTTTGCCGCCAGCAAGATTGTATAGCTGTACCAGTTCTTCAATAATCTTGTCGGTGTCGCCATTTTTAATCCCATCAGGAACGCAAGTCTGCAAATGCCCTTTGACCAGAAGCGCTTCCAGCTTTTCAATGGCTTTGCGCACCGCATAGGTCTGGCGCAAAATATCGACGCAATACTTATCTTCCTCAATCATTTTGCGGATCCCATTGAGATGGCCCTCAATATACTTGAGCCGCTTCAGCGCATCCGATTTATCTGCTTGCATGCTTTTCTCCTGAGGTCCTTTATCTCTACGTAGATAGATAATTTCAGTGCTATAAACCTTGTGTTTATTTTACCATAGTGCTCGCTATGAGCATACCTATGTTTCTTCTACACGGCCAGCAATCCAGGAAAGCAGGTTGACTTCAGAAAAGGGTTATGGTATTTTAGTTTCCGAGTCGTTTAAAATGATATAAAGAGCAAAAAAAGAAAGGGAATGGATATGGCCAGCGCGATGGCGGGATACACCAGAGGATGGTGTTTCCGCTCCCGTTTTGCATGTGTTGATGCGTTTCGCGTCGCCCAGGGCCATACTATGCCCTTTTTGGAGAAGACGTTGATATGCAGCAGGCATAAACGCTAAGCAGACGTCAGACCAGCAGGCCGTGGGTGAACAAAAAATATGTTCTCGCCCACGGCCTTTTTGTGTCCATTTCTCAGTTATGGACAGGCCACCGGGCGAGCTATCAACATTGTCCATAGCCTTTTTGTGTACTGAAAAACACTCTCTGTGTTTTCTCGGCACAACTATTGAGAGAATGGAGTCTATCAAGGATGTTGTCACAAAGACAGAAAAATCATAGCTCGCCATCACTCTGGCGTAATCGCAACTACTTGCTCTTACAGGGTGGTCAGCTTGTTTCATTTATTGGTGATCAACAACAATTTATTGCGCTGCCGCTGCTAATTCTGGCCTTCACCGGCTCGGCCATCCAGGCGGGTATTGCCGTAAGCCTGAATACCATCGCCGTGATTGTGGTCAGCCCGCTGGCGGGTGTGCTGGCGGACCGCTGGAATCGCAAACGGATCATGCTGGCCTGCGATGCGGGCCGCATGCTACTGATCCTGACTATTCCGCTTGCCTACTGGCTACATGTGCTGAGTATGCTGCAAATCTATCTTGTGGTGACGCTGGCCGGTGCGCTGGGTACCATGTTTAGCGTGGCCAATAGCGCGGCGCTCCCTAATGTTGTCACCAGCGAGCAACTACCAGACGCCCTGGGGCAATCCCAGGCCGCATATTCCGGTGTGCGCACGCTTGGCTCTTTGCTTGGTGGCACCCTCTATACCATCGGCAGCGTCTTTCCATTTCTGGTCAACGCGATCTCCTTTGGCGCGTCGATACTCTCGCTGAGTTTCATTCGTGGCAATTTCCAGAGTAGCGAGAAAAGCGAGAGTCTACCGCTGCGTCAGACCATCGCTGAAGGCTTTGCCTGGTTATGGAAACAACCGCTACTCAGATTTCTGACCATCATCAACGGGGCTGACAGCCTGCGCTATGGTGCGGGCTACCTCGTAATCTTGATCCTGGCCAAAGAACTCCATACATCGCCGAGCGGCATCGGAGCTATCTTTACGGCGGCAGCGGTAGGAGCCATCATCGGCAATATCGCCAGCAACCGTGTCCGGCAACGCTTCTCCTTTGGTGCGATCACCATCAGTATGCTCTGGCTCGAAGCCCTGATGTTCCCGCTCTACGCGGTCGCACCCAACGCCATCTTTATGGGCATCATCGCCGCCGCCGAAGAACTGGTCGCCCCGATCTACAACATAGCGCTCGACACCTACCGCCTGACCACCACCCCGGACACCATGCGTGGTCGCATGAGCAGTACTGTCCAGATGGTGATCCGTGGCGCGCAATCCCTGGGAGCCATCCTGGGAGGCCTGCTGATCCAAAACGTAGGAGCCAGACGCAGCGCGCTCATTCTGGGAGGCTGGCTGATCATGCTCGCCATCGCCTCCACCCTCAACAAACGCGTCCGCCACACAAACATGTAACGGCTGTCCTGGTGGCTGCCGCTATGGGTTCTCACTCGTCAACGTTCCTACACCGTCACCCGCGAACATGCGGCATATGGTCGTGGAGGGAGGCGTAGCGAGAGGTGCTAGCTGGGGGCTTGCTGGCTTCGCTCGCGGGGAGACGGGCGCAGCCTCCAGGGCCAATACGTTTCGGTGAAGCGCTTTTGTGACCATAAAAAACATGGTGGAGAAAAGCAGCGAATCATACGTCGAGAGGGCGCCACACGCGAGGCCGGCATGCGGCGTGATGGTGGAGCGAGGTGTTCAACGAGCAGCGCATGCCTGTGGCGCCTACAGGGACACGGATCGTGTGTCGTGATCCTCTTCGAGAAGGTACGGAGAGGATCCACGCGCGCTCTTATCACATTGCTGTGCGAGCAGGCACGCGAAACAGGATCCGTTGCGGTGGAGGCGCCACAGCACTGCGGACGCTTCGAGTGCGTTGCTCCACATAAACGCAGCAGTGCGGCCTCCGCGTGTGGCGCCCACTCGACGTACACGACGCCACGCCATACCGTTGAGGTTCTCTCCTTCAACGAAACGTATTAGCCGCCAGGGCTGCCGCTACGCTGCGTGTTTTACGGCCGTCCCTTAAAATCATGGTTCATATTCTCAAATTCGTGATACATTGGTTGTATATGTATGCATGGGTAAGCAAGCTTCATTTATTTCCAGCGTACCTTTAAGATAGATTGTTTCAGGAGTATGTGTATGTCTGAATATTTCTGAATATTTCTGGATCTTCGACGACCGGCCTCAATAAGTGCGAAAAAATACATACATACGGCGAAATATGATCCAGGATTGTCGATGAGAAAAAGAAAACCGGATGGGGACCATACATACACGATGTTGCCTTCGGTATGCCGTATCACTCATCCGGTACTCGGTCTTCCGAGCTTTCACAAGCGCCTGGACAGTTGCTTACTTATTTCACAAGAATGTATAACATGTTACGGGTGTTTTGTCAATTGCCAGACGATAAAAAAGGGAAACTTCTTTTTTTTAAACCAATGGGTATTTTACTGATATGTAACCATTAGCTGACTCAGAATCACTCAATTGCTCTAATCAACTCTACAGAAAAGCTTGAATGATATTATCAGTTTTACAGGCAATCAGGACATTAGTCTGGCGATCTCGGGCAGTTGCTTGAAGTCCCAGACGGTTAAGAAGGTCCGTGCTACACCGATGGCTTCCCAGGCAGGTAGCTTCTGGCTGATCTTCTCGGGCCAGTCCCAGACGTAGGCGGACAGGGTAACGCTGCGCCCAGAGGCGGCGATCTGCTCGCTGGCAAAACGCAGTAGCTCGTCATCCGCATAGACATTTAGTTCATCGGCATATTCAACGGCGCTCTGGATCAGTCGCCGCGAGCTGCCAGCACCGACTACGACACGCATCGGCTCCAGAGGAGATGGCGTACAGGCGGCATCTACCAGCTGGATATGTTCACCTGTAAACGTTACCTTCTGGCCCGTCCAGATCTCGCGCAGTGCCAGGATAGTCTCCTTCAAGCCAGCGATCCTGGCCGGCGCAGCAGGAATCGCCAGGCCCCAGGCACGCGCCTCCTGAAAATAATCTCCGGCTCCGATACCCAGTTCAAAGCGGCCGGCACTCAAAATAGATAGGACCGATGTCTCTTTGGCCAGCACGCCTGGCAGATAATTCAAGCGATCCATCACCATCGGCACCAGCTTGATGCGCTCGGTCTTCATAGCCAGTGCTCCATATAGAGCCCAGCCAGAGATATATGGCCACTCAAGTTTATCAGTATGGAAATGATCCAAAAAGCTTAACGCCTCAAACCCCAGGCGATCCGCATCCTGTGCCGCCGCCAGTATATCCGCCCAACTCCCCGTTGGACCCAGATTAACCCCGATACGCATGCGCGCACCTCCCTATTCAGTTTTACAGTCCTTAACAGACTATACAACCCTGAATATGACATCTATTGTCATATTCAGACCCGTGGATCCGCATGCACATCATTATTGTTCTTTCTTGCGCTCATCCAGAAATCTGACAATGCCCTGGATGCCCTTCCCACTTGACATGATAGAGACAGGTCTGTATACTTCCTATCAGTATGATAGAGACAGGAATCAGGTTTATCTCTGACACGAATATTGAATAGAATGAAAGGATGTTAGTATGACATTTCAATTGCCAGACCCATCGACACCGTTTGGGGAACGAGTTGCTCGCCGGTTACAGGAGGAACATTTGATCTGGATGACGATAGTTGATGCGAAAGGTATGCCACAGCCAGCACCCGTCTGGTTTTTGTGGGATGACGCCACTGCGACTATGCTTGTCTACAGCCAGACGCATGCCAAACGCCTGGGCATTTACAACAGAATCCACGGGTTGCTCTCAACTTTGATGGCAACGGGATGGGAGGCGATATTATAGTGATTACTGGTGAGGCATCGGTAAGTACCACTGATCTGCCTGCTGATCAGAACCATGTCTACGTAGAAAAATATCGTGAGCTTATCACGCGGCTTTTTGGAAGCCCGGAACGCTTTGCGGAACTCTATTCGATTGCCCTGCGTATTTCACCTCAGTCAATTCGAGGCCATTAAAAAGCTCGAAAACCTGGCTCGGGATGTGAGCACGCTGGGAACCAAAATGTAAAAGGCCAATTTACGCTAATCTCGCAAGCCAGGTAGAGCTTCAGTAACTATTAGAACTGGTGGCGGGTATGGCTGAATTTGCCTTTGCCAAAGGCGAGGATTTTGGTGGGCTTTACTGAAAACACGAGGGCGGGGGAACTGCCCTCGTGATAAAAGCTACCGTCGCGCACCTCGAATTGCCATCGCCCATCCCATTTTGTCGTCCATGCCTTCGCGAGGCGTGCAAGCACGGCATTGTCGGTGGTCTGTATGGCGTCACCCTCAACTACCACATCGAGTCCTTCCTTCCAGTCATTACAGCCAGTCGTCAGAAGCACATGTAGATTCTCACGCAGGTTCATGGCCTTCTGCTCGGTCTCACCGGTAGCAAAATGGAGCGCATCATCAAGCCATACAGCAACCAGCGGAGAAGCGTGGGGCCGACCATCAGTACGGACAGTCGAGAGCCAGAAGATCTCGGCAGTTTCAAGCACGCGACGCGTCTCATCCCAATCCGTGGCAGCAGCATCCGGATCACTGAAACGCTGATCAATGGTTGTAACCGGTTCGTTTAGCACCAGGAACTCCTTTCCGTCATAGCAAATCAATAGAAAAGAGCATAACATACAACCCGCAAAAAAACTTCTTCATTCTTGCTCATCTGCCATTGCTAATACACAGTAACTCAACTGACAAAGCCTGCTAAAAAAACAAAAGGAATCACCTTCAAATTAACCGCCATACATTGATGATCCTGGGAACGTTGTTTGAAAGACCAGCGCTCACTCGACGTACGATTCGCTGCTTTTGTATTTTTGTCACCTCAAAAATATTTAACCTCAACCCCATGGAGGGACATGCTCATACGTCGAGTGGTCGCAGCAACGAGTGCTAATACTTTTCACTTAAGGATTGAATGGCTGAAATGATAGCATGACGGTGAAGGAACACCTTCTCAAAGGATCAAGAGAGGTAAAACGTGTAGGTTCGACCCTTTGGGTCGATTCGGTTGCCTCCACGCTCCCCTCACCTCCGCAAGATCACGCAAGTGAAAAAGCGGTGAAGCAAGGCGTGAAGAGGCTTGCTCATGGTCAAGCACGGATATCATGCAGGCACGAATCGACCCAAAGGGTCGAACCTACCTGTTCGCTTTTCTTGATCCTTTGAAGTCACTGGGCCTCTGATCGGCTTAGATGCTTTCGTCAATCTCGTCCAGAAAAAGGCTTACGTGAAACGTATTAGCAACGAGTGCTGCCGGTACGGGGAATATGGGGGGATTTCGTTGATATATCATGTTGTTTCATTATATATACAGTCGCTTTATATTTACTTTTTTAGCTGTGTTTGGGGTTGAATTCTGGATAGGTAGTTTAATCTAGCTATAACGGATTTAGCAGGGATCTATAGTAAACTCTGGTATTTTTGTGAAAAGGTGGGTATAATACTGTACAGGTCTATAGAGGGTTCGGGGGATTTGGGGGAGGAGTGGGAGATGTCTTTTTTGCTGGTGGTGGGGGCCGACAAGCTGGCGGTATTTATATATATCTCACGTTTATCTGCGGCTTATCGGCATATTCCGCGCTATTGATACGGTTGTTACCCACCAATCTTGATTATTATTACTATATTTTTTTGATTTTATGCTATAAAAAACAATCGTGAGTGCCGCCCTTTGAGCTCAATTTGCATCCACGATTGAGGGCATGCTATCTAGTATTGCTATGTTCTTTTGTAGAACTAGTCAGGAGCTGGTCCTTGTCTTATTTCCCTTCTGTACCTGAAATTGGTCAGCTGGTCAATGTCAGGCAACGTCGCTATGTGGTTGTTGATAATCCTGTCAGTACACTTTCTACACATGATGCTTCTGTTAAATCTCTCCATAAACAGCATTTAGTTACGCTTTCTTCGGTTGAGGATGATGGTCTGGGCGAGGATCTCCAGGTGATCTGGGAGGTGGAGCCGGGGGCTACGTTAATTGATAAGACTCCTTTGCCTCGTCCGGTACAGTTTGATACGCCTGAGCGTCTGGATACCTTTTTGCATGCGGTACGCTGGGGCGCGGCTTCGAGTGCGGATGTAAAAGCGATCCAGGCTCCGTTTTTGAGTGGTATCGATCTTGAGGATTATCAGCTGGATCCGGTGGCGCGGGCGATTCAGATGCCGCGCGCGAATCTGTTGATCGCGGATGATGTTGGTCTGGGTAAGACGATTGAGGCGGGTCTGGTGGCGCAGGAGTTGATTATTCGCCATCGGGCACGTAAGATTTTGATTGTGTGTCCGGCAGCTCTACAGGTGCAGTGGCGCGATCAGATGCGCGATAAGTTTGGCCTGGAGTTCCGCATTGTGGATAGTGAGTTGATGCGCTCGCTGCGCCGTGAGCGGGGCTTGCATGTGAATCCCTGGAAGCATTTTCCGCGCCTGATTACGTCGATCGATTTCTTGAAGCGTGAGCGGCCACTGCGGCTCTTTACGGAGGCGTTGCCTGCTGAGGGTGAGCCGCGCTATCCGCGCCGCTTTGATCTGTTGATCCTGGATGAGGCGCACAATATCGCGCCTTCGGGTCAGGGTAAGTATGCGATGGATTCACAGCGCACGGCGGCCCTGCGGCGGCTGGCTCCGCATTTTGAGCATAAGTTGTTTCTCTCGGCGACTCCGCATAATGGCTACCGCGAGAGTTTTACGGCTCTGCTGGAGCTGCTGGATAATCAGCGCTTCGCTCGTGGCGTGGAGCCGGATCATGAGCAGTTGAATGCGGTAATGGTACGGCGCTTGAAGTCGGAGTTGCCGACGCGCTGGGATGGCTCGGCGCGCTTTGCCGTACGCCAGATTACTCCGCTACCGGTGGCGTATACTCCGCAGGAGCGCGAGGCGCATCAGTTGCTGCAGGAATATAGTGCGCTGCGCATCAAAGAGGCCAGCGATAATGTCGAGCGCTATGCGTCTGAGTTTGTGACGATGCTGCTGAAGAAGCGCCTCTTCTCTTCTCCTGAGGCTTTCTATACGACGCTGGAGAAGCATGAGCAGTCGCTGGGCGAGAAGCAGCGCCATACGGCGGTGACGAAGCGGCCGAGCGAGGGGATTCTGCGCAGCCGGGTGGAGCAGTTGCAGGAGGAGAGTGATGATGATGAATATCTGGATGAGGTGACGACGGAGGCGCTGGATGCGGTGGCTCCGCTCTTCCATGCTCCTACGGATCAGGAGCAGGCTCTGCTGACGCGGTTGCGCGCCTGGGCCAGCGATGCCCGTGGCCGCCCCGATAGTAAGGCTCAGGAGTTGATCGATTGGCTGTTCAGGATCCTGAAGCCGCATGGCAAGTGGGGCCAGGAGCGGGTGATTATTTTTACCGAGTATCGGGCGACGCAGAACTGGTTGTTTGCACTGCTGGCACGCGAGGGCTTTGCCGAGGCTGGACCCGATGGGGAGCGCCGCCTGCAAATGCTCTATGGTGGTATGGATACGAAGACCCGCGAGGAGATCAAGGCGTCGTTCCAGGCCGATCCGGCTGATTCGTCGGTGCGCATCCTGCTGGCCACGGACGCTGCATCGGAAGGTATCGATCTACAGAATCATTGTTCGCGCTTGATCCACTATGAGATTCCCTGGAATCCGAATCGGTTGGAGCAGCGCAATGGGCGCGTGGATCGCCATGGACAGCGCGCCGCTGAAGTGAATATCTATCACTTTGTCAGTAGCCGCTATAATCAACAGTCGATGTCGGTTGAGAAGCATCAGCAGTTAGATGATGATCTGGATTTCTTGATGCAGGCGGTGCATAAGATCGAGCATATCCGCGAGGATCTGGGTAATGTGGGTCCGGTGATCGCGACTCAGGTGGAGGAGGCCATGCTGGGCCGCCGTCGTAATCTGGATACTGTCAAAGCGGAGTCCAGGGCTCCTGGGCGGCGCATGCTGGCGTTCCAGCGCAAGCAGCGCGAGCGGTTGGAGGCGCATATCCGTCAGCTGTATGAGCAGTTGCAGGAGGGGAAGCGCGAGCTGGGACTGACACCCGAGAATATCCAGGCGGTAGTGGTGACGGCACTGGAGCTGGCCAAACAGCCACCGCTACAACCGAGGATCTTAAAGGATGCACATGGCAAGCATAAACCAATCCAGGTCTTCGATGTACCTGAGTTGACGGGTAGCTGGGCCAGGTGTACGGAGGGACTTGAGCATCCCCATACCCATGTTAAGCGGCCGATTGTCTTTGATCATAATCTGGCCCAGGGACGCGATGATGTGGTGCTGGCCCATCTGAATCACCGCCTGGTGACGATGTCGCTGCGCCTGCTGCGCGCCGAGGTCTGGGCCAGTGGCGAGCAGAGCAAGCTGCACCGCGTCACGGCACGCACCGTCCCCGCGCTGACCATGGATTCTCCGGCCGTGGTTGCGCATGCCCGCCTGCTGATCCTGGGTGGCGATAATCAGAGACTACATGAAGAGGTGATCGCCGCCGGTGGCTATCTACGCCAGGGGCGCTTTGTGCAGATGAATGAGGGCCAGCTGAAAAAGGCGCTGGATGCAGCCCAGACTGATGAGGTCGCGCCCGAGATGCAGCAGCGGCTGGCCGCGCAATGGGATGTCCAGCGGCCGCCCTTGATTCGCGCGCTGGAAGAGCGCATGGGTGAGCGCAGCAAAAGTCTCCAGAAGAAGATGACGGATCGCGCCGATAAAGAGCAGAAGGATATCACTGCCATCCTGACCGAGCTGAAGAACAATATCATCAAAGAGCTGCAACAGCCCGAGGTGGTACAGCTCTCGCTCTCCGGCTTCTCGCATGAGGAGCGCCAGCAGATCAACCGCGACATCGCCTCGCTGGAGGCGCGCTTAGAACAGATCGATACCGAGATTGCGCAGGAGGTTGAGCGCATCGAGAAGCGCTTTACTGATCCCAAACCTCGCATCTTTCCGGTGGCTGTAACTTATCTGGTGCCCTCCAATCTGGCACGTTAAGCAGGAAGTGTAGCCAGGGGCCGGGATAGCGCACGCTGCATGCGTGCTGGACTATCCCGCCCGGCTACTTACCCTTGAAAGGACTCTGACACGATGGTCGCCCAACAATCCGTTACCCGCCAACATGCCGATTGGCTTTCCCTGATCGAGGTCTCGGGCCCCTTCCTGAGCCTGCCTGTCCTGCAGGATGCGTTTCCGCAGGGCCTGGATTTAAAGGATGATGAGGCTGAGATGCGCCGCCGCCTGCGCCTGGCCTATGAGGAGTGGGCCGATAATCAGGAAGGCTCGCGGCCTGATCCTGCTATCCATCATCAATGGCTGCGCTTTGTGCTTGAAGAACTACTGGATATGCAGCCGAGCGCGCTCCTGGAGGGTCAGGATATTCCGGCCTCGCTGAGCTTTGAGCCGAAGGAGACTAATGAGACGATTCGCCCGACGCTGGTGATCAAGTCGCCTCATGAGCCGAAGCCACGCCTGCTGATCCAGTTGTATCCGAAGAATCAGCATCTACAGAAACCGATAGCAGGCAAAAGCTGGAAGGCCTATCCGGAGACGCGCATGATGGAGCTGCTGCGCAAAAATGGGCTGCGCCTCGGGCTGATTACGAATGGTGAGCACTGGATGCTGATCGATGCGCCGGCTGGTGAGACGACCGGCTACTACTCCTGGTATGCCTCGCTGTGGCTGGAGGAGAAGGTGACGCTGCGCGCCTTCCATAGCCTGCTGTGCATGCAGCGCTTCTTTAATGTGGAGGCCGACAAGACGCTGGAGGCGCTGCTGACGGAGAGTGCCAGCAAGCAGCAAGAGGTGACGACGCAGCTGGGTGATCAAGTGCGCCGCGCCGTCGAGGTGCTGGTGCAGACACTGGATCGCCTGGATAAGGATAGCGGTCGCGAGCTGCTCAAGGATGTTCCCGAGATCCAGCTCTATGAGGCAGCGCTGACGGTGATGATGCGCCTGGTCTTCCTGCTCTCGGCCGAGGAACGCAACCTGTTGCTGCTTGGAGATACCATCTATGATCGCAACTATGCCGCTTCGACGCTGCACCAGCAGTTGCGTGAGCAGGCTGATCAACACGGAGAAGAGGTACTGGGCCTGCGCTATGATGCCTGGAGCCGCCTGCTGGCGATCTTCCGCGTTGTCTATGGTGGTCTCGACCATGTGGATCTCCACATGCCAGCCTATGGTGGTCGCCTGTTTAATCCTGATCGCTTCCCCTTCCTGGAAGGGCGGGCCGCTGGCACACAGTGGAGCAAGGTGCCGGCGCAGCCGCTGCACATCGATAACCGCACTGTACTCTATCTACTCAACGCCCTGCAATACCTGCAGGTCCGCGTCGGAGGCTTTATCGAGCCGCGCCGCCTCTCGTTCCGTGGCCTGGATATCGAGCAGATTGGCCATGTCTATGAGGACTGCTGGACCATACGGTCAAGCGCGCCCCGGCCACCATCCTGGGACTCCAGGGCAGCGACAAGGCCGAGCCGGAAGTGCCGTTGGAAGAACTGGAACAACGCGCCAGCAAAGGTGAGAAGGTCTTGCTTGACTATCTGAAGGAAGTCACGGGCCGCAGTGAGGCCGCGCTCAAAAAGGGCCTGGATGTCCAGTTTGAGAAGCAGCAGGAGCGCAGCCGCCTGATGGAGGCCTGCGATAACCAGCAAGAAATCTTCCAGCGCGTGCTACCCTATGCCGGGCTGCTGCGCAAAGATACCTTCCAGAACTACACCATCATCACCGCCGGTTCCGTCTACATGACCAAAGGTAGCGACCGCCGCTCGACCGGCACCCACTACACCCCGAGAAGCCTGACCGAGCCGATCGTCCAGCACGCCCTGGATCCCCTTGTCTATCATGGACCCGCCGAAGGCTGGCCCGAAGAGCAATGGCAATTGCGCACAGCCGAAGAGATCCTCAGCCTGACCGTCTGCGACATCGCCATGGGCTCCGGAGCCTTCCTGGTCCAGGCCTGCCGCTACCTCTCCGAGAAACTCGTCCAGGCCTGGGAACAGACCGACCGCGAACTCAACATCAATAAGGTGCAGGCCATCCCCCAGAAGACGCCCAGCGGTCAGCTCTCCAGCGGAGAAGCCAGCGAAGAGATTATCCCACTCGACCGCGAAGAGCGCCTGATTATCGCCCGCCGCCTGGTCAGCGAACGCTGCATCTACGGCGTCGACATCAACCCGATGGCCGTCGAAATGGCCAAACTCTCCATGTGGCTGATCACCATGTCCAAAGGCCAACCCTTCACCTTCCTGGACCATGCCTTGAGGTGCGGCGATTCACTACTAGGAATCAGCGATAGACAACTAGCCAACTGGTCGATGGATGCCAAGTCTGGCGAGATCAGCCAAATGAGCAGAATTCGAGGGGCAACTGATAGCGCAGTGCCTAGAGCGACACAACTACGCAGGCAGATCCGCCTGCTCCACGAACACGATATCAGCGGCATCGAAACCAAAGAAAAAATGCTTAAAGAAGCCGATCAAGCTATGGAATTGATCAAACTCGGCGCAGACTTACTGATTGGCATCACATTGAGTGACGTAAAGAGACAAGCACATATCCAAGACACTCTTGGTAATGAATACATGCTGCTAATGCAAGCCTTTAGTGAAGGGATGTTCCAAAGCCAAAACCTAACAGTCCGAGACACAAATAATAATGAACTAAAGAGAATACATAGTGAAGTAGAGGGGTTGCTTAAAAATCGTAGGCCATTTCACTGGTACTTGGAATTTCCAGAAGTATTTCTTGGCAATGAAAAAGGAAATATGGGCTTTTCTGCAATTGTAGGCAACCCACCATTTCAGGGTGGAGCAAAAATAACCAATACATTGGGAGTCGTATATAGAGAATATTTAGTAAATTATATTGCTATGGGGAAAAGAGGCGGTCAAGCAGATTTATGTTCCTACTTTTTTCTTAGAGCTGGGACATTAATCACTAGCCATGGTCACTTTTCATTGTTAGCGACAAATACAATAGCCCAAGGGATACTTTAGATGTAGGTTTAGCTCAGTTACTTACAATTGACAACACAATATATAGAGCTACTCCTACTTATAAATGGCCCGGAGATGCATCTCTCGAAGTTTCACAAGTGTGGGTAAGAAAAGGTGACTGGAATGGTATCTATTGGCTAAACGGCAAAATAGTAAAACATATATCACCTCAACTCACTGCTTCTAACAGCAAATATACTAAACCAAAATCATTGTACGCAAATATGAAAAAATCATTTAAAGGACACAATATATATGGCAAAGGATTTGTACTTGAAACAAAAGAAGCAGAAATCATTTTAAAGATGGATTCAAGATATAAAGAAGTCACTAAGCCGTTTTTAAATGGGGAGGATTTAAATACACATTTTGAGCAAAATCCTAGTAGGTGGATTATTAATTTTCAAAATTGGTCTTTAGAAAAAGCACAAACTTATCCAATTTGTATCCAAATTGTAAGGGAAAAAGTTAAACCCGAAAGAGATCACAATAAACGTCTCAACCGACGTGAACAATGGTGGATATACGGTGATTATGCGAAGGGGCTCGAAAATGCTATTTCTGACATGAAACAGGTGTTAGTGGTTGCTCAAACAAGTAAATATCACAATTTTGTCTTTGTTCCAAACACAATGGTGTACGACCAAAAAGTTATTGTATTTGCGCTTAATTCTTTTACAGATTTTATTCAATTACAAACGAGTTTGCATACTGAATGGGTTTTAGCAAACAGTTCTACGTTGGGATTAACCCCCGTATATGCACCAAGCGATTGTTTTGAAACTTATCCATTTCCTCATAATACAACAAATCTAGAATTGAAAGGAAAAAGCTACTATAATCATCGCCAGTCCATTATGCAAACACGCCAGGAGGGTCTCACAAAAACTTACAATCGCTTCCATAATCCCAAGGAGCAATCACCAGACATAATCAAGCTGCGGGAACTACACAAGGAGATGGATGAGGCGGTCGCGCAGGCGTATGGGTGGGATGATCTGGCGTTGGAGCATGGCTTTCATGAGACGAAGCAGGGTTTGCGCTATACGATCAGTGAGGCGGCGCGGCAGGAGGTGTTGGATCGCTTGCTGTTGTTGAATCATCAGCGCCATGCGGAGGAGGTGGCGGCCGGGCTGGTGGATGAGAATGGCAAGCCCACGGCTAAGGGTAAGAAGTTGCTGGCTAAGGATGCCGATAACCAGCATGGTCGCGCTAAAAAGAATCAGGCGGGTAAGGATGGCGGCAACGGGCAGCATCCGGGCTCGGCGGCCGGCACTACTGATGACGAGCCTGGACAGGCTACATTGTTCGATCTTTAGAAAGGATTCATGATAAAGCTATGAGTAAAAAATGGGATATGGTGATGAAGCCGGCTTTTCTGGATTATCTGCTGAAGTTGCAGCCTAAAGAGATGAAGCAGGTACGCGAGAAGATTGAGCTGCTGGAGGTTAATCCGCTGCCAGATGGAAAGTTGAAGAAGCAGTTGACCCATATGGCTGGCCGCCCGTATCGGATCCGCTCTGGCGATTATCGGATCTTTTACACGTGCGCGCAGGATGTGGTCTGCATCTATAAGATGGATGATCGCGATGATGATACCTATAACGATACCGCCGCCCCGGAGGCCCCACCGTCATCCGATGTGCTGGGTCCGACCGTGATCAGTGGCGATGTGAGCACCAGCACGTCTTCCCAACCCGATTGGGATAAGATGTTTATGGCCCCATCAGACAGTAACCAGCTGCCAGAGCCAATTACGGTCGAGCTGCTCAATAAACTGCGTGTACCGGCCAGCTATCATACCCGCCTGCTGCGCATCAAGGATCAAGAGCGGCTGCTGGCATGTCCCGGCGTACCCGATGAGATCCTGCTGCGCATCGACGGCTATATGTTTGATCCTCCCATGGAAGAGGTCATCGAGCAGCCCAATCTGGTCTTGAACGATGTCGAGGATCTGCTGCGCTATAAAGAAGGCGAGCTGTTAGCCTTCCTGCTCAAACTCTCGCCCGATCAGGAGCGCTATGCGAGCTGGTCGATGCATAGCAGCGGCCCGACCCTGGTCAAGGGTGGACCCGGCACCGGCAAGAGTACGGTCGCCCTCTATCGCATCCGCTCGCTGCTCAAGCAGTTACTGGCATCCGGGCAGCGCCAGCCAAAGATCCTGTTCACCACCTACACCAACGCGCTGATCCGCTCATCGGAGCAACTACTCAGGCAGCTGCTTGGTCCCGACCATCAATATGTCAAAGTAGCCACCGCCGATAGTATAGCCCTGAAGATCCTCGCCTCCTGCCATCAGGAGAATCGCTATCAGATCGAGAAAAGCAGTGAGCACACGAAGAAGCTGCTCGCCAGGGCCATCGAAGAGACCAGCTTTAATGGCAACCAGCTCCAGCAGCTGGCGCAGCGCGACATCCTCAAGCGCATGGGCAATGACTATCTGATGGAGGAAATCGAGAAAATTATTATCGCCCGCCAGCTGACCAGCCAGGTGGACTATGCGAAGACCCACGCGCCGGCCGCAAGCTCCGTCTGAATGCCACCCAGCGCGCGGCGGTCTGGAATGTCTATCAGCACTGGCTGGAACTGCTGCATGCGCAGGGCAAGGAGACCTTTGCCTTGCGCCGCCTGCGCGCCGCCGAAATAGTAGAGCAGAGTCCGTTCTACCAGCAGTATGACGCCGTGGTCATCGACGAGGCCCAGGATCTGGATCCCAGCGCCTTGCGTATGCTGATCGCCCTCTGTAAAGCGCCCAATCGCCTCTTTATTACCGCCGACGCCAACCAGTCGATCTATGGCAGCAGCTTCTCCTGGTCCGATGTCCACGACAGCCTGCGCTTCCAGGGCCGCACCTGTGTCCTCAAAGCCAACTATCGCTCCACCGCCGAAGTCGGCGAGGCCGCGCTATCCTATTTGAATAATGAGGTATTAGAGCCCGAAGTCATCCAGGCCCAGTACATCAATAGCGGCCCCACGCCCGACGCCCGCACGGTCAGCAGCATCAACCATGAAGCCCAGCTGCTCGCCAACTATTTCAAACGGGCCAGCCGCACCCTGCGCCTGCCGATTGGCTCCTGCGCCGTCCTCTGTCCCAGCGAATCCGCTGGCCGTGGACTGGCCACCGCCCTGGAGAATCAAGGACTTGAAGCCACCTACATGGCTGGTCGCGACCTCGACCTCAGCCGGCCCGGCATCAAAGTCATCAACCTGAAATCCTCCAAAGGACTCGAATTCCCGATCGTCGCCCTGGCCGGCTTTAGCGCCACCAACTATCCCGTCATCCCGCTCGACGCCACCGACGAAGAGCGAGCCGAACACCTATCACGCGAGCGCCGCACCATGTTTGTCGGCATGACCCGAGCCATGCGAGCCCTGCTGGTGATCATCCCCCACGATACCACCACCCCGCTCCTCGAAGGCTTCGACCCACAATACTGGAACTTTAATCGCAAAATATAAACGCATCAAAAAAACAAGAAAGGTAACATCTCATTCAAAGATCAAGAGAAGCAATACCCGTAGGTTCGACCCTCGCGGTCGATTAACTCCCCCTACGATATCCTCTGCGCCAACGTGAAATGTGCGGCCGATTGGCTCGCCTCGCGATCACCGTTGGGGAGAAATCGACACGAGACGAGGCCAATGGCGGATTGATCATGCTATGCCGAGGATATCGGGGAGGAAACCAATCGGCCGCGAGGGCCGAACCTACGTTTGCGTTTTTATTGGTCTTTTGATGAGATGTCGCTTATTATTAACATAGACGATAAGGATGGGGATTTGGAAACGATTCGTCTGGCGGCACAATTGCCGTCTGCGTCTGAATTGCGACGCTTGAATAAAGAGTTACGCGCCGGGACGATCCAGCTGGATTGGAGTGCGGTCGCTCATGATGTGACTCCTGAGGATCTGGCTCCGCTTCTGAAGGGGTTGATCTTTCAAATGATATCGAGTTGCTGGGTGTGAGTACGATTTCGGAGGCGCTGAATCCGATTGTGGCGGCGGCCTTTAATCTGGGCCGCGATGATCGCGAGGCGACCGTTATCGGTAAGCCGATCGAGCTACCGGCGAAGCCGAAGATTACGAGCAGGCCTGAGCTATGGCTACCTGAAGATGAGCTGCCGGATCTGGAAGATATCGATGATGCGGAGCCGACGCGCAAGGTCGAGGTTCCGGTGCAGGTTAAAAATAAGCAAGCAGATGGACCTATCCTGCAAGCACGTATCCCTTCGCAGTATGAGATGCGCAATGAGCTGGAAGATTTGATGCTGCGCGACCTGCTCGGTCCGGCCGGGGGCGCGGAAGAGGAGGTGGATGAGTTCCGGGTCCATGACCGCTATCTGGTCGGGATCCTGGCTCCGCGCGATATGTCTATCCCGCCGGAGGAGCAGGAGAGTCAGGGGACGATTGAGAGCGGTGCGGAAGAGCAGGGTGAGCCTGAGACGGATGCTTCGCAGACGACCAGCCTCAGTCCTTCTTCGATTGGGATGAGCTTCTGCGTCGATCGCGCGACTACACAGCTACTGGTCACGGCCAGCTGGGGTCAGTATCTCAGGGCCGATAGTCAGGTCAAGCCCGAAGGTCAGGCTAAATCGAACAAGATCTGGAAACGTACACCACGCGGCGGCCAATCCCTGAAGATCCACCTGCGCGAGGGTACAATTGAGCAACAGAGCCCCGATACCGAGCAGCCAGACGTCTATATCAAAGGATTGGTGCGCCGTTCAGCCGATTTCTGGACGGTCACCATTTTCCTGGTTAATGGCCAGCGTGTGCAGTCGAAGAAGAACAGCGACTCGGCCTATCTCTTTCAGCCCGAGCTGAGTGTGGCCGCGCCGAACGGTGGCCAGATCTTCCAGCGCCGTCCATCCGAGCTTCAGAAGATCTATCAGGATGAGGATAAGGCGCTCTCGATGCTCTATCGCAAGCAGGTCGGTTTCGCCATCGGCCATGGTGTCAGCGTGCATGCCGAGACCCACGCGCAGGATTCCACCAGCGCCTACCGGCTCACGACGCGCTTTATTCCCAGCTATGATGTGCCGCGCACCGAGGCTCCTACGGCCGAGGATATTCCCGCCCTGGCCGATCTGTGTCTGGATATGCGCACCCTGGCCGCAGCGGAGATGGACGCGCTACCAGGCTTGCTACAACCCCTGGTCAGCACCTATACCACCTGGATCGATGAACAGGAGCGGCGTATCAGCGATCCTCAAGAGCATCTCCAGCCCTATGCCAAAGTCGCCCAGACAGCGATCGACAACTGCCGCCAGACATTACGGCGCATCGCGGCCGGTATCGCCCTGGTCGGGAGTGATCCGCAGGCGGCGCAGGCTTTTAGCTTTATGAATCGCGCCATGTGGCTCCAGCGCATCCATACGCTACTGGCAGAGGAGAAGCGGCGCAAGAGCTCTAAGGAGCTGGTGGATATCGATCAGCCGGGCAACCGCAGCTGGCGTCCCTTCCAGCTGGCCTTTATCCTGCTCAACCTGCCTGCCCTGACCGATCCCGCCCATGAGGATCGCCATGCAACGAAGGATGCCCTGGCTGACCTGCTCTGGTTCCCGACCGGTGGTGGTAAGACCGAGGCCTATCTGGGCCTGACTGCCTATACGCTGGGCATTCGTCGCCTCCAGGGTGTGATCGAGGGGCGCTCCGGCGAGGATGGGATCGCGGTAATTATGCGCTATACCCTGCGCCTGCTGACCCTGCAACAGTTTCAGCGCGCGGCCGCCCTGATCTGCGCCTGCGAGATTATCCGCCGGGGCGGGACCAGCACCTGGGGCCAGACTCCGTTCCGCCTGGGACTCTGGGTAGGACAGCGCTCCACGCCTAATACGACCAGCGATTCGGCCGAGGCGATCAATCAGGCCCGCGATGCCAGCAAGTACAGCAACAACACTGGCAACCCGCGTCAGATTACGCATTGTCCCTGGTGTGGCCTTGAGATTGAGGCCGGCAAAGATATCCTGGTTGAGAGCTATGAAAAAGGCCGTGGCCGCACCCTGGTCTACTGTAGTGATCCATTTGGAACATGTCCGTTCAGTCGTGCTAAATCCAATGCAGAGGGTATCCCTGTACTGGTGGTCGATGAAGAGATCTATCGCCTGCTGCCCGCGCTGCTGATCGCGACCGTCGATAAGTTTGCCCAGCTCCCCTGGAAGGGCGAGACGCAGATGCTCTTCGGCCAGGTGGATCAATATTGTGAGCGCCATGGCTTCCGCTCACCTGAGATCAAGGATAGTGATAGGCACCGGCCGGTCGGCAAACTTACAGAGGCGCGCAGCTATCCCCAGACTCCTTTGCGACCACCCGATCTGATTATTCAAGACGAGCTGCACCTGATCTCTGGTCCATTGGGAACACTGGTCGGACTCTATGAGACGGCCGTCGATCACCTGGCAACCTGGACCTATAAAGGCCAGCAGGTGCGGCCCAAGGTGATTGCGGCCACCGCCACGATTCGCCAGGCCAGCAAACAGGTCGAGGCGCTCTTTATGCGTACCGTCAATATCTTTCCGCCGCAGGGTCTGGATGTCGAGGATAACTTTTTCTCGCTCCAGCGCAAGCCAGGACCCGAGGCGCCGGGTCGCCGCTATCTGGGCATCTGCGCCAATGGCCGCCGTATGAAGGCCGCGCAGATCCGTGTCTATCTGTCCCTGCTGGCCGGTGCCCAGCTGCTCTACCAGAAATATGGAGCCAGCTCGGATCCCTGGATGACGCTGGTCGGCTACTTTAACTCGATGAGTGAGCTGGGCGGGATGCGCCACCTCGTCGATGATGATATCAGTAACCGCATCTGGCGTATGGACAAACGTGGACTGGGCAACCGCAATCGCCCTAAAGTCCAGGAACTGACCTCACGCGTCAGCTCAGGTGATATTCCCGAGGTATTGAGTAGCCTGGAACAAGGCTTTGGCATTGAGGGGAGTCCCAAACCCATCGATGTCTTGCTGGCCACCAATATGATCTCTGTGGGCGTCGATATCAAGCGCCTCGGCCTGATGGTCGTGACGGGACAACCCAAGACGACCTCGGAATATATTCAGGCCACCAGCCGCGTCGGTCGTAATGCGCCGGGACTGGTCTGTACGGTCTATAACTGGGCGCGCCCACGTGATCTGTCGCACTATGAGCAGTTCGAGCACTATCACGCTACCTTCTATCAACACGTCGAGGCGCTCTCCGTCACCCCCTTTGCGCCGCGTGCCCTGGATCGTGGGCTGGCCGCCCTGCTCGTCAGCATGGTCCGTCTGACCGGTGGCCGCTTCAACAAAAACGACAGCGCCAGCCAGATCACCGATGATCCAGCGTTACTTGAACAGGCCATCGAGATCATCTCTCAGCGAGCCAATGCGATAGGAGAGGTGGAAGCCAGCGAGCGGGTCCGGCATGATTTAAAGCTCCTGCAAGCCTACTGGCTCAAACAGGCCAACACGCATGCCACCCTCAACTATAAAGAGGAGCGCAACGGCATGGTCAGATTGCTCAAAGAACCCAGGCGCGGCAAGTGGGAACCCTTTACCTGCCTGAACTCGATGCGCAACGTCGAACCGGCAGTCCAGTTATTGATCGATGAACGCCCACTCGGTGATCCCAATGATACTGAGCATGAGGAAGATATGTTGGAGGAGACAAACTAAATGGCCCCATTTATCAAAAAACATCCCGTTGGCGAGCTACGCCCCAGCCAGCTGATCCTTTCCTATGGTGTCGGTGCGATTGTGGATCTGCCGCATATGTCCACCCTGATCATGGGCATCGACGACTGGGACACGCGTACCTCAGAAGAGATCATCGAGCCACGCCTGCTGGAAGCCATCCAATCCGTGATGGGTCCCCAGGTCAAGCACCTGCTGACCCCATCGACCGCCGAAAGAACCGGCAAGAATCCCAGCTATGTCGGTGTACCCGTCGCCGCCTTTCCACGCTGGATGGTCTGCCCGTCCTGTCGGCTGCTGGCCTCGGTGGATGATGGTTTCTTCAAGCTGAAAAGCTACGACTTCCATCCTGATCGCACCAGCTATCGCCACGAAAATTGTCCCAAAGGCAAGAATCCCATCGTCGTCCCCTCGCGCTTCCTGATCGCCTGCACGGCCGGCCACCTCGACGATTTTCCCTGGCACCACTTTATCCACGGACCCGCCCCCTGTAAAGCCTCCCTCTACATGAGTGAGCGCGGCATCACCGGTGAGCCATCCGACATCCGGGTCGAATGCCGGACCTGCAAGAAGAGCAGAATTATGTCTGAGGCCTTTGCCTTTACCACAAATGAGGAGAAAAGCTATACCCCGACCTGCACTGGCCGCCGTCCACATCTACGCCAGTATGCAAAAAAAAGCCTGCCTGCAGCCGGCCAGGACCACCCTGCTCTCAGCCTCAAACACCTGGTTTCCCCTGGGCTATACCTCGCTCTCGATACCGAAGGTGAAGACCAGCTGGCCCAACTGATCGAGGATCACTGGTCTATCCTCCAGGCCGCGAGCAACCAGGAGATGCTCAAGATCTATATGCAGATCCCACACATCCAGGAAAAGCTGGGCGAGTATAGTCTTGAGACCATCTGGCAGGCCATCGCGAAGAAAAACCAGGACGAACCAACCGCGATTGTGCGCCCCCGCGATCTCAAGCTCCCGAGTGGCGCGTACTGATTGATCCAGTCAATGCGCCCCACACCGACGACTTCGAGATCCTGCCGGCCGAGATGACCACTGGCTATGAGCAATATATCCAGCAGGTTGTGCTGGTTGAACGCCTGCGCGAAGTAATGGCGCTGACCGGCTTCACACGCATCGAGTCGCTCAACGACTTCGCCGAAGAAAAAGAGCTGCCCAAAGATCATATCATGCCTCTCTCCAAACGCTCGCCCGAGTGGTTACCAGCCACAGAGGTACGTGGCGAGGGCATCTTTATCCAGTTCCGTGAAGAAGCCATCCAGGCATGGCTCAATAAAAGCGCGGTACAGGAACACAATGAAACCTTCTATGAGGCCCATAAACGCTGGCGTGACGTGCGCAGTATGGTCGATATCGAGGCCAATTATCCCGACATGCGCTATGTCCTGCTGCATAGCTTCGCCCACGCCCTGATCCGACAACTCACCCTGCACTGTGGCTATGCCGCCGCCAGTATCCGTGAGCGCATCTACTCACAGTCAGCCACCGAGGAAGGCGGGGCCATGGCCGGCATCCTGCTCTATACCGCCGCCTCCGATAGCGAAGGCACGCTCGGCGGCCTGGTCAGCCAGGGCAAGGATATGGGCTACCACATCGGCGGCGTCATCGACGACATGGAATATTGCGCCTCCGATCCACTCTGCGCCGAGCACGTCAGTCTCGAAGACAACACCCTGCACGGAGCCGCCTGTCACGCCTGTATGTTCATCCCCGAAACCTCCTGCGAAAAAGGCAACCGCTACCTGGACCGCTCCGTGCTGGTCAAAACCGTCGAACGTGACAACCTGGCCTTTCTCAAAAGAATTACTGAAAATGAATAATAATGAATAATAAAGGTTAATCCATGGCAAAAACATTCAATGAAATCGTCACAGCATATCTGGCTGATCATGACTATATTGAGGGTAGAAAGCAAAAAGCCAGCTTGCGTGATGCCAACCTGCCTGCATTACATAGTACAGTCCAAAGCTTTGTGCAGGCAGAGATCTCCTTGAAAACACTGATGGCACAGCTAACAACCATCCTCCACAACCAGGAAGATTGGGGAGCGACCGGCTTCGGGTTTATGATGGAGATGAACAAATTAAATAAATATCATAATGATGATAACAGTAACGCAGAGATCCATTTCCGCAATAGTGTAAAAGGACTCAGCAGTGCGAACCTGGGACAGCATATAGAGGCCTTCTATTATTTTCTGCTACAAGAAAGGGAGCGGCTGCGTAGAGCAGGAAAAAGTAGTGGCATGATCATTCCTCCTACTCGGAGCGCCTTTATCATGTCCCTCTTCGCACGCTGGCTGGATCCCACGCATCCAACCTGTATCTATTATGAAAGTCTGCGCAAAGGTATCTATACACTCGTTCAGGCCGGATTACTTCCTCAATTACCGAAATCGATGTTCAATGCAAATAACATAGAAATAAAAAAAGCAGATGAGCATAGAGAAATAGTGCGTCTACTGGAATTCGTGAGCCGCCAGGCCCCTGAGCTTGTCCAATCACATTATTGGGATGATGCCTTTTTTTCATGGGTTGGTAGAGAATTTCACACATTATCGTCCGATACGCCTACACTGATTATCAAAGATGCCGATAATAGTGATATCCTGACCGGCAAGACGGGTCAACTGGGAGTGATAAAAGATCCACCTGGACTCTATGAAACGTCTGTGCATCAGCCCAATACTGCTACGGACACAGACGCACCAGCCGAGACACTCCTGATCGAGCATATACCCTTGAAGCCAACGCCGGAGCCACTACTTACCGAACTTATCCACAGAGTCCAGCAACACATCCTGGTCGATGAAAAGGTCGTCAGGCGCATCTACTATGCCCTGCTGGCCGGCCACGTGATCCTGACCGGACCTCCAGGAACCGGTAAGACAGAGTTGGCGCGTATCATTCCTGAAATCCTCTGGCAAAGTCAGGCCAGCCCCAACCCACAGAGTGACACGGAAGATGATGAGCAGGCGCTAGCCGCTAGCTACCTGACCGACAGCGCCTACACCACGCGTTTAGTCACCGCCACCGACGATTGGAGTACGCGTACCCTGATCAGTGGCATCATGCCGCAAAGCCAGAATGGGATACTGAACTACACCATTCAGTTTGGCCATCTCACCTCCACCATCCTCAACAACTGGTCCTTCCAGGGCGAAAAATTCGAGGAATGGAGCGCTCTGAGCCTGCTGCGCACACGCCTGACCACGCATAGCGGCATCGATCGTACAAAGATTAGCACCTTTAGAGGTCAATGGCTGGTCATCGACGAATTCAATCGTGCGCCCATCGATCTCGCCTTTGGTGACGCCCTCACCGCCCTGGGAGGCAATGAGGTCCTACGCGTCACACTGGAAAACGGCAGTGCCGAACTCCCCATCCCGCAGGATTTCCGCATCATCGGCACCTTAAATAGCTTTGATCGCAGCTACCTTAATCAGATCAGCGAAGCCCTCAAGCGCCGCTTCTCGTTCGTCGAGATATTACCGCCAACCCGCGCCCAGAGCCAGGCCGAGCAGGGTATCGTATTGTATAAAGCCCTCAAAAAAGTTGCCCATCTCAGCGCAGCCATAGAAGTACGCGACGACAACATCAACTGGAACAGTATCTCCGTCAGCACCGAGCCAGACGGTAGCTATTCGATCCTCTGGGAAGAGGAAAACAACGCCTTCCAGACAGCCTTCGCCGCCGCCTGGCGCGTCTTTGAAATCATCCGTATCTATCGCCAGCTCGGTACAGCCCAGGCCATCAACCTGCTACGCCACATGCTGATCGCCGGCATCCTGCAAAACTATAATACCCATGAACAATGGATCAGCGAAGCCCTGGACGCCGCCCTCTGCGACACCATCGCCGACCAGCTCCAGGTCCTGCTACCCGACGAAATCGAAGCCCTCTTACTCTATCTCACCACGCCCGCCGACACCTTTCCAGTCGCCTACACCAGACTCCTGGACAAACTCAACAGCATGCCGCAGCGCCTCTATAGCCAGCTGCTCTCACTCGCCAGCGTCACCAACCCGAACGGCCACCCATTCCTGACCGCCGCCCAGGTTGAACAACTCGCCAATCAAGATCGCCCGGAGGTACCCGCAACCATACTCACAGGATTATTCCAGCTACAACCCGAAACCGACAACCTGCCACAATTCACCCGCCGCCTGCGCTCATTCAAAGCCGAACGCGGCCTGTAAACGCATGATAAACACGACACGTAGGTTCGATCCTTGCGATCGATTGGTATCCCCACGATCACCTTCGGCCATCACGACACGTAGGTTCGATCCTTGCGATCGATTGGTATCCCCACGATCACCTTCGGGGTGTCATTAACGACGGGCGTGGTCATCGGGGACGGTATCATGGGACCGGGAGGTTGTCGGGGGCGAGACAATCGACCACGAGGGTCGAACCTACGTCTCATATTTATTGGTCATTTGAGGTGATGAGACATGTTATCGGGCCATCACCTCACGTGGGTTTTGAGGATACAAATATATGCTTTCAGACATTACCGAAGCTCAACAATGGTCTCAACGCTTGCAGCGGCGGGTGATACGCTTGCTGCTGCAACATGATGCAGCTCTGTTTCGACAGCAGTTTCGTTTGTTTACGGCGCAGAGCCAGTTGCCGCAGATTCCGCTGCTGCAATATTATGATCAGGCTATCAAGCTGCAATTTCTGAGCAATGAGCTCCTGGACGATATCCTGCCCCGTATCCGCCGTCAGCTGAGTCTGAAGACGACGCATAAGCGCTTGCTGGAGGAGGCACCGACGCGTGGCGAGATCGATTGGCCACAGACCATCCAGCGCAGTCAGCAGCATACACCTGGACAGCTGCCATTGCAATTGCTGACCCGCGTACGGCAAAGGGATATGGAGACGCCCGAGAACGTGCTGGCAGTGGCTCTGACGCTGCAATTGCGCCAGGAGCTACAACAGGCTATGAATACGCCATTTGAAGATGAGGAGCTGAGTCGTCTGGAGCGTCAGTTCTTCAGCAGCGCGGATGAGCACGCGCAACGTGAGCTGGCCACAACGCATGCTCGCCAGCTCAAGGCACAGGCCAGTAGCGCCTCAATCCCTGCCCTGGTCCAGCAGGTCACGCATACACTCAGACCAGGAGCCAGCCCGTATCGCGATCTGCTCCACTGGTGGCAACGCTTCTCCCAGTTCCGGGTCGGCAGGATCGATCAGGATAAGGTCCTGGCCCTGAGCAGTACGCGCCAGGGTGAGAAGACCGATGCATGGCTATACGAATTGTGGGTCGAGCTGGAATTGATCCATCTCTTGCATGAGGAAAGCAGTATCACTCCCAACGATGTTACGATCAATAGTGACCGCTTACAATGCACTTTCACCTGGCAAAACCGCCGCTTCCGCCTGCTCTACAATCGCCAGCTCGACACCAGCACCGGCTATCAAGCCGACTGGCAACATGGCCCAGCTTCGCGCCCTGACTATACGATAGAGCGGGAAAAGCCATTGGAGATCCGCCATCAGCAGCAACTCATCTGGCGTGAGCCAGCGGTTATTCTAGATGCCAAATATTACCTCAACGGCAGCGACCCCACGCTCACCCACAATCCCATCAAAAAGATGCTCGGCGATATGTCATTAATGGGAGCCAGCACAGGAGCCCTCTTCTTTCCGACGATTGCCGAGCCGCTAGCTGAACAAGAGCAACATACACGCATCATCCAGCGGAGTGGTCAGCAATATCAGCAACAGCCGAGCAGCCAGAGCATCAGCCTCTATCGCTTGTATCCAGACATGCCTTTTGCCAGCCTGCAACAACGCCTGCGCGCCATCCTGGATATGGCAGCACAGGCACTACCCGAACGCCCCCAACCCATCTGCCTGGGCATCCGCCTCAATCCTCATATGCAACAAACCATCCTCTGCCCTAAACCCCACATCGGACCCAACATCTTCGACCTCGTCCAACGCCAAAGTGACTGCCTGCAAAGCCCCAGACTCTGCCACGTCATCGGCCAGAACATCACCCCCCGTAGCGGCAAAGCCAATACGTTTCTGTGAAGACTCCATGGCGTAGCATCGCGTACGTGGAGGGGGCGCCACACGCGGAGGCCGCACTGCTGCGTATCCACAGGCCAGCGTGCTCGAACGACCCGCAGTGCTGTGGCGCCTACAGGGATCGTGTGTGCCGTGCCGTTGCCTGCTCACATAGCAACGTGATAGAAGAGCGCGTGGCCCTACCCGTACAGTGCGGAGAGGTTCACGAAACACGATCCGTGTCATGTAGGCGCCACAGGCATGCGCTGCTCGTTGAGCACCTCGCTCCATGATCACGCCGCATGCCGGCCTTCTACGTTATACTTTTGGCATGAGTACTGAATGCTTCACTTGGACAGCAGAAAGGATGATGCGATAGAGTGAAGCAACGGGACTCCACCTGGAAAATACCCTGCCGGCCCGCGGCTCTTCTTCGCGAAGAGACTGCCAACGCGAGACCTGTATTTCCAGGTGCTTTCCAAGGTCGTAATCACACGAGAGCGTTGCGCTTCGAGCGCCAGTAGAAGGCTCGATCCGCCTTGGAGCGTTCCCTTTCATTTCAAAGGAGCATTGCTATGTGGTTTACTGGTATCGATTGGGCTGACACCCATCATGATGTGGTCGTCCTCGACCATGAAGGAGCGCTGTGCCTGCGCCTACGGATTGACCATACTGCCGCAGGAGTTGCCTCCTTGATTACGCGCTTACGCGCACTTACTGGCCCCGATCATCAAGATGAGATGATCTGTGTGCTGGAAACCAAGACCAATTTACTCGTGACCGCTTTGCTGAAGGCCAATTTTGTCCCGTATCCTATCAATCCTAAAACGGTTGATCGCTGGCGTCCCGTCTCCGGCGCCAAATCCGACCTGCTTGATGCCTACACCCTGGCCAAAATCGCCCGCAGTGATTGGCGTGATTTGAGGCCCCTGCATCTGCCAGAGCAGGGGTTGCAGGAACTGCAACTGTTGGTGCGTGATCAGCAGGGATTGATTGGAGCGCAGACGCGTCTGGCGAATCAACTCCGCGCGTGCTTGAAAGCGTACTACCCGGTGGTCCTCGACGCCTTTGACAAGGGGACCACGTTGCAGAAAAGTTTGCTCGCTTTCATCGTCGCCTATCCGACTCCTGAGCAGGCACGTCAGGCAAGCGTAGAGGAGCTGACCCAGATCTTCAAACAGGCACGCCATCCTCATCCCCTACCGTGTGCGCAACGGGTCTGGCCACTGCTTCAACAACCGCACCTGGAGGCGAGCGCGGCGGTGGTGCATGCCAAATCCCGACTGGCGCAAACGCTGGTCGCCCAACTGCACACCCTCATGGCGCAGATCCATGACTATGATCTGGCCATTGAGGAGCTCTATCAGCAGCAAGATGAATATGAGGTCTTCGCGAGCCTCCCCAATTCTGGCAAGCGATTGGGCCCGCGGTTGCTGGCGGAGTTGGCGGTCATTGACCCTCATGAAGCCACTGTCGCCGTCGCGCAACAACTCGCAGGCACCGCTCCAGTCACCAAACAAAGCGGCAACAGTCGCTATGTAGTGCAACGCCAAGCGTGTAGCAAAACGCTTCGCGCTACAGTGTATCTGTTGGCGGCAGAGAGTTGCAAGAACATCAGTTGGGCGCGAGCGTATCATGACCAGAAAAAGAAGCAAGGCAAAAAGAGTGCGACCATTTTTCGGGGGCTGGCCAATACATGGCTTCGGATTATCTGGGCGATGCGGCGCAAGAAAGAGACCTATCAGGAGGACACGTTTGTACAAGCCCAGGCTCGCCATGCGCCAGCGGCCGCCTGAGCGGTGCGTGCTGCCGTGATCTGCACGGCATGCCGTGCAGATCACGGCAGCACGCGACAGCGGAGCACCCAGAGATCCGCGATTGGAACCGATACAGCAACTCTTTGCTTCAATGGGAGAGCCTCTGGCGCCCGTGGAGTCAAGGGGGAAGAGCAGCGGGCTTGAGACCACGGCGAGTCAAAAGCGAAACGAGCCTCACCCATTGAACGACCGTACCCTGTCTCATCATCTGGGTGTGCTGTTGCACACCCAGCATCAGGGCACTGGGTCAGTCTGTGCTCAAAAAGCCTTCGGGATATGAGCTGAAAAGGTCTTTTTTGGCCCCCCTTGACAGAGAGCGTCTCGCGTGTGGCGCCCTCTCCACGGACGATTCGCTACTTTTCTACACAGCATCTTTTGCAGTCACAAAAGTGCTTAAACGAAAATAATGGACGCAAAGGTCGAAACTATATATACATTTTTATCGATCATGTAATGATGGGGAAAGAGTAGCGGTGCAGAAATCAAGCCAACATAAGACAATTCTGCACAGTGTCTTAAGGTCTTCTTTTCTTAAGTTCTTAAGTTGGAACAAGCGTTCGATGACTGGGCATCGAGCAAAGCCACCGCAGCCTGCGCCACATGGGTAGCCGATTAGTAGGTCCGAACATGCGTGCTTGCAGATAGGCGCCATCCATGAGCAACATGAGTTGATCGGCTAGCACCTCCGGCTGCTGCGCGCCTGCCTGCACGGCCATTTCGTGAAAACGTGCACGAACCGCTTGCTTATGCTCCAGGGCCAGACGATGCCCAGGATATGTTTCATCGGGAAACTCGGTGGCCACATGCAGAAATGGGCAACCATGACATATTGGGCTGGAAACATACGCCTCCAACGCTTCAAAAAACGCCACCAGTTGGGCGCGTGGATCATCTGGATGCGGGCTAACAGCCTGCTCAAACCAGGTCCAGAATAGCTCATTCGAGCGTTCTAAATACGCCACGATTAAGGCATCTTTCGAGGAAAAATGCCGATAGAGGCTCATTTTCGCGACCCCAGAACGACTGATAATAGTATCAACACCTACCGCACGATAGCCCTCACGGAAAAACAGGTCCGCAGCGGTATCCAGAATCTGCTGCCGTGCGGAACGAGGCGAACTAGTTTTCATGACCTTTCCTTCTTCTCTTGACCTGATAGAGATAGTTCTGTATACTTACCAACAGAATATGATACAGAACTGTCTCTATCTTATTCTATAAGACACATAAAAGCAAGCATCCCAACATAATGAACAATTATAATTTTCATCATTGAACTTACTGTTCAATGATATTTTTTTAGCCAACAGTATTAGCAAACAAACAATATACATGACTGACCAATTTTATGCGATCACGCCAGAATTTCTACTTTCATGCTGCTAAAGTATTGACTTTCTTATTAAATGACTGTAATATTTCATCAATGAAACATTCATGTTTTCATTGAATTGTTGTCAACCAGGTGGTGCAGTGACCATCCGTCACGCTCACAGTAGAAGGGATCAAACGTGTGATTGGTTCGGTCACGGTAAAGGATGTCGCTCGTAAGGCGGATGTTTCGGTAGGAACGGTTTCGCGTGTCTTTAATAATCATAGCAATGTCTCGGAGGAGATACGCGATCGGGTCTTGAAGGCGGCCTCTGAATTAGGCTATGAACGCCTGGTTAGCTCTGAACCTCCTCGCTCGGGGCTCGTCCTATTAAGGAGATCGGCTTTCTCTATGGCGATCTGGCGGATAGGGGTGCGACAACCAGTAATCCCTTCTGGACACATATTTTGAATGGCGTTGAGCAGGAGGCTCGCCGCTCGAATATCAAGGTGACGTACAGATCGATTGAGACACTGGTACAGGCACCACAGGAACTGTTCACGGCTATCCAGGAGATGAAACTGGGCGGTATCTTGCTGGTCGGGCCCGCTGAACGGGAAACGGTACAGGTGTTGAAGCGTCTCGATATTCCACTGGTCTTAGTCGACAACCATATTCCTGGTCTTTCGGTGAGTTCGGTCCTCTGCGATAACTTCGAGGGTGCGCGCATGGCGGTCAATCATCTGATTGAGCATGGCCATCGCAAGATCGCCTACATTGGCGGTCCTGTGAAGCCTGGTTTCCGCCCGATCGATGTGATTTATACTATTCAGCAGCGCAGCCAGGGTTATCGAACCACATTACTGGATGCAGGCATTCAGGTCAACCCTGATCTGATTGAGCATGATAGTCCGGGTATCGAGGGTGGGTATCTGGCCTGTCAACGTTTGCTTGCACGACAACAACCTTTTACGGCGCTCTTTTGCGCCAACGATGAACTGGCAATCGGAGCCATGAAGGCATTGCGCGAACACGGGCTGCGCTTGCCTGAGGATGTCTCGATGGTCGGTTTTGATAATATTGCTCTGGTTGAACATCTGACGCCAGCCTTAACCACCATTCGCGTCAATAAAGAAGCGATCGGCGAGATCTCGGTCAGACGGCTCCTGGAACAAGGCAATGAGACGTTTGAAGCCAGTATTTCCAGCGTGCTGGAAGTTTCACTGATCGAGCGTTCATCGGTCTTGCGGCTCACGTAGTTTCAACATCCTTCTCTTTTCTTGAGAACTCATCAGCTTTTTATCAGTAAAAAAGGGCGAGTCTTCTCAATAGAGTACTTACTCTATTGCTTATACGGTCATGTTCAAAACCACATGACCATTCGTCCGATCAAGTTAACGTCGCACATGGATCCATTTTATTTTCCACACGAAGGAGTGATGTATATGGAATATGATCCTGCCACAATCCCGGCCGGTCATTGTCGTGGTAGCGATCTTCGCCTTCCTGAATAGCTGGCGCGACACCCTGGGTCCATTGATCTACCTGAGCAGTGATGCAAATCGTACTGTACCGCTTGGCCTGCTCTTCTTCTCAAATCCTTTCAAATCAGTCGATCCCCAGTTGATGGCCGCAACACTGGTCGCGCTGGTAGTTCCAGTCATCCTCTATGCATTGGGACAACGCTATATTGATAGCGGTGTTGCAATTGCAGATGTAAAGTAATGTACACTTAATAGTGCAGGTAGGTCTCATAACAAGATACTGAATCCTACCTGCACAAGTAATCATAAACAAGAGATCCTATACTATCTAGAGAGAAATTGTATGCCATTACTAAACACGGCCCACAAAGAGATCATTGTCTTTTCGGATCCTACCTATCCAGAGTGGTATGAACCTGCTACGCTCGCGCCACTGCTCCCTGAACAGGTACGTTTCGTTGCTGCAAACGCTCTACAGGACGCCTTGCAGGATTCCTGCGCACTATTTATTTCGTTTCACGGCCCATATTTTCCGAAAGATGTCTGGCCTGCCTTGCTGGCCTTTCTGGAGCGCGGTGGCAACATGGCGGTCTTTGGCGGTATGCCTTTTACGCGTCCTGTGCGCGCAGATGGCACCATCGAAGCCGAGCAGCAGGCCTACACGCGACAACTCTACCTGGGACCATTCTTTGCCTTGCAGCCATCTGAGACAGGACTACAGTTGTCGGCTGCCTGCACCGCCGCCTTTCTGTCGCCGGATCAGCTTCGACTTGAGTCCCCTGAAGCAGGCCGCTACTGGTCTTTTTATCCCAAGCTAACCCAGGTCTCTGATCAACAGGTTGATCTCGGTTCCGCCGGTCCCATTGATACCACGCTGACGCCATTGCTCTATCTCGATGAGGTCGCGTCCAAACGTGGTGACAGTCACTTTGCGACACTGGCCTCATTGCTCGATCAGCAGTCTGGCCGTTTCAGCGGTGGTCGCTGGCTGCTTTCACCCTGGAAACCGGTTCATGTCCAGGATTGGCTCACGCTGGGTAGCGCCATAAAGAAGTTCATCGTGCTGGCAGGCCAGGGTGCCACATCCTTACAGGTACGATCACTGGAGGCGTGTTATCGTCCCGGCGAGACAGCCACATGTATCGTTTCCGCACGTTCAAACCAGGCCCATAGCCTGACGATCACCGTCCGCTCGCCGCACGGTGATCGCTTACAGACCTGGCGCACCGAGCTGGCGGCTTCACCGTATCTCCAGGAAGCCCGCTTCACGCTACCAGAGCCACACCAGGAAGCCGGCCTCTACAAAATCGAAGCCTGCTTTGAGAACGAGCAAGGACTCACATGGCGCGAGAACAGCGGCTTCTGGTCCTGGGATGCCTCGCTGGTGGAAGCCTGCTCAGATCTGGGCTTAGAGGCTGGCCGAGACTATTTCTATCAGCGCGGCGTGCCTTTCCCACTGTATGGCACAACATATATGGATAGCAATATCCAGCGCAAATTTCTGTCCCTGCCCGATCCTGCCCGCTGGGATCATGATTTCGCGCAGATGAAAGCGGCTGGCGTTAATGTTATCCGCACCGGCATCTGGACAGCCTGGCGCACGATGATGCCGGATCGCGGCCGCATCAACGAGTCGGCGTTACGCGCCCTGGATGCCTTTGTAATGACGGCCTGTGCCCATGAAATACAGGTAATCTTTACCTTCTTCTCTTTTTATCCCCCACTCTTTGAAGGTGTCAATCCCTGGCTGGATCCACGCTCATTGCAGGGACAACAGGATTTCGTCGCGCTGATCGCCCGGCGCTATGCTGGCGTACAACTGATCTCCTGGGACCTGATCAATGAACCCAGCTTTGGCGCTCCAGCCGCGATCTTTAGTCAGCGCCCCCTACCAAATTATGATCGCTTTGAACTCTCCGCCTTCCAGACCTGGCTGGCCGAGCGCTATACCCTGGAAGAACTGCAATTGCGCTGGCGCCAGACCCCGGCCGACTTCTCCACCTGGGAACAGGTGTCCTTGCCACAGGCCGAGGATTATGGCACCGATGTGCGCATCACCGATACCCGCAACATGCTCAAGGTGATGGATTATACCTTCTTTTCCCAGGATATGTTTGCACGCTGGGCTGAATTGCTCTATGCAACCATCCGGGCCGCTGGCAGTACGACCCTGATTGGCGTCGGACAGGACGAGGCGCGCTCGCGTATCTCGCCCCAGTTCTACGCACCGTCCGTGGATTATGGCACGACCCATCCCTGGTGGAATTATGATGAGATGCTCTGCGATATGTTACTGGACAAACACATTGCCCGCCCGAATCTGATCCAGGAGATCGGGGTGATGCTGGTGCGCGATGTGGATATGCTACCCATGCGTAGCGAAGAAGAGTGCGCCGCCCTGCTCGAACGCAAGCTGATTATGGGCCTGATCGCCCGTGGTGCCGGCCTGATTCAATGGCTCTGGCATATCAACGCCTACATGACCAGCGATAACGAAAATAGCATCGGCCTGGTACGCCCCGATGGTAGTGCCAAACCAGAATTAACGGTCTTCTATGAGGTTGGTCGCTTGATGCGTGAGCTATCCGGCCAGATCATCGAGCCAGAAAAGGTCCCCGCCACCTGGGTCATTATTCCCTATTCCCAATGGTTCTTGCGTCCCGACCTGGCCATCGAAGCCACGCAACAAGCGATTCGCGTCCTTGGCTATGATCTGGATACCATACCGCAAATGGTCGGCGAGCAGCAATTAGCGGCCTTACTCGAACAGGACCAGCAACCGCAAACCATCATCCTACCAGGCGTACAGCACTTTGATCCCCGGGCATGGCAAGCCCTGCTCATCATGGTCGAGCGCGGAGCCACCCTGCTCGTCAGCGGCGTCCTGGGCCACGATCAGCACAATCTCATCAGCGCCACCGGCCTGGATGAACTGGATAACCAGGAACAGCCCACACCCAGACCCGTTGCCCGCTATGAGCAGCTACACGGCCTGGACGGACAGGACTATCAGTTCAGCTATCCACGGGACAAGATGGCATTGATCAAGAAAGCCCATAACAGTATCCGTGAGTACACGCGTGGTCAGGGCCGCATCGTCTGGTCCGGCTTGCCCCTCGAACAATCCCAGAGCACAGACAGCATTCGCGCCATCTACCAGCAGATCCTGGGAATCATCAGCCAGAGTCAGCAGCAAGATAGTCCCTATGTGATTGCCCGCCAGACACTCAGAAACGGCACACTCACCTTGATTGTCTCCGAACACTCACACCCAATCCAGCTCGAACTCACAGGAGGAATCCAGATCAGCATCGCCCCCGGCCGCGCCGGAGCCATTCTCACCCACAACGACGGCACCACCAGCAGCTACGGTGGCATCCAGATCAACATGTAGCGGCAGCCCTCGTGGCCAATACGTTTCACGTAAGCCTTTTTCTGGACGAGATTGACGAAAGCATCTAAGCCGATCAGAGGCCCAGTAACTTCAAAGGATCAAGAAAAGCGAACAGGTAGGTTCGACCCTTTGGGTCGATTCGTGCCTGCATGATATCCTTGCTTGACCATGAGCAAGCTATGCCATGTTAGGCAATGCGTTCGTGTGGGGGAGACAATCGACCCAAAGGGTCGAACCTACCATTTGTATCTCTCTTGATCATTTTTGCATGCGTTGCTTCATGATCATGCCACCATTGTAGCCATTCCATCCATAACCGAAACGTATTGGCCCTCGTGGCCAATACGTTTCGGTTAGCGAGACGTTGAGAGATGGTTCGACGTGACCAGCAAGCACGGTGTACGTGGAGGGGGCGCCACAAAAGCGCTTCAACGAAAAATATTGGCCCTCAAGGCTGCAACCCATTCTGCGTACGACCAGGCAACCACCAGCCACACCTCGTGTCCGGCGGTTTTCTGCTATAATAAGAAGGCATCCCATCCATATAAATACAAATACTTCAATGACACGAAGGAATACACTTTTTATGCCACATAGCCAGGACATCGAAAATCGCGAAGATATCGCCACCGTCGTACGCGCATTCTACCAGCGCGCCATGCAAGATCCCGCCATTGGCCCCTTCTTTACCGAGATCGCCGCCATCGACCTCGAAGAACATCTACCAGTCATGTATGACTTCTGGGATAACTTACTGTTTCAGACCGGCGCCTATCGCGGCGGCATGATGTACAAACACATCATGCTCGATCGGCAAAAGCATCTCACCACCGAACACTTCGCGCGCTGGCTGGAGCTCTTTGAAGCCGAAGTCGATAGCCATTTCACCGGTCCAGTGGCCACAGACATGAAAAAGCGCGCCCGCTCAATCATCCCCTCCATGCAACTCAAAATGCGCCCCAGCATGCTCCCACTCACCGAAAGAAACCCGTAACGGCAACATTGATGGCTGCGACCGTTCCTCCACGAGCGCAGCCAGCTAGCCCCATACTAACACCTCCTATCCATCACTCTCTAGAGCGAAAGTGATGGATAAGAATAATAAAATCAGACGGTTAAAGATACTCAGGAACAATAATAACCAGCCATGGGCTCCTCACCGAAATCCGTCCCGGCACCCCAGACCATACCAGGAACGGCGGTAATTGCATTGATCGCGTTGTAATTCGTCTGCTGCGTTGGACCAACTGCAATGCTCCACTTTTTCCCATTCCAATGCTCAAGCAGCGGACTGGTATCCACAACACTGCCTGCCGCCCAGACATCATTTGTGGCTGTGGCGGTTACGGCATTCAACAGGTATGCCATGGAAGACGCCCCTCCCTGCGGACTCGCAACCATACTCCATTTGGAACCGTTCCAATGCTCAATCAGGGCTTGACTACTTGATGAGTTTGGAGCATCGTAATTACCAACGGCCCAGACATCATTGGCAGCTATGGCTTTGACACTATAGAGTTCTCCACCGAATGTCTGTGCCTGATTGGGCACGACGGTCCAGCTTTTTCCATTCCAATGCTCAACCAATGGCACAAACATATGCCCATTCATACGTTGGCCAACCACCCAGATATCTTTACTCGATGTTCCTGAGATGGCCGTCAATTGATCCTCGTACTGATATGGAAGAGATAAGACGCTCCATTGCTTGCCATTCCAATGCTCAAGAAGCACACCGACTGGGCCTTCTTTTGATCCAACGGCCCAGACATCGCTGGAAGAAAAAGCTGTGACTGCTTTCAAGTCATCTGATATATTTGTGAATCCACCTTGTGGACTGGGCGTGGCAATTCTGGTCCATGTTTTGCCATTCCAGTGCTCTGCCAGGGTCAGATCATTACGCTGTTCTGTCGCATCCATATAGCTTCCAACGGCCCACACGTCGTTGGAAGCTATGGCTGTGACGCCGTTAAGGCTCGAAGGATTCATTGAGGGTTGGGCCGGGGTCTTTGGCGTCCATCTCGTTCCATTCCAATGGAGTGCATAGATTTGTTCCGTTCCTGCTGTCTGATTATGTGCAAATCCAACCGACCACATATCATGGTTGTTCACACGCGCGATACTCCAAAGCATGCTGTCAAGTGGACCATTAGCCTGAGGATCATAGGTGTCCTGCCAACTTTTACAGGTCTGGGCCTTCGTGGTAGATGCTGGTGCTGCCAGAACGGGCGATACTTGCATCAGCAGGCAAAGTAGTAGCGCCAGAAATACGCCTGGCAAACAATAGAAACGCTTCACAGATTTCTCCTCACAATATTCATAAATATGCATACATGAATCATAATTGGTTAGCTCATATACAATACGCGAAATCATAGTAGATTGGATTCAAATACACAATAGTAAATTTTCCTTGTGAAACATTTTATGTTGCAATGTAAGAAATAAGCGTATTTCAGAGTGATTTGTACGATCATTTTCTCCAACGAAAATACTGGATGAGATAGGGATCGTGGAGAGGTCGCAGCCGTGAAGGCTAATACGTTTCACTTAAGGATTGAATGGCTGAAATGATAGCATGACGGTGAAGAAACACCTTCTCAAAGGATCAAGAGAGGTAAAACGTGTAGGTTCGACCCTTTGGGTCGATTCGGTTGCCTCCACGATACCCTCACCTCCGCAGGATCACGCAAGTGAAAAAGCGGTGAAGCAAGGCGTGAAGAGGCTTGCTCATGGTCAAGCAAGGATATCATGCAGGCACGAATCGACCCAAAGGGTCGAACCTACCTGTTCGCTTTTCTTGATCCTTTGAAGTCACTGGGCCTCTGATCGGCTCAGATGCTTTCGTCAATCTCGTCCAGAAAAAGGCTTACGTGAAACGTATTAGCCGTGAAGGCTGCCGCTACGCGGGAGCATGATCAGTCTGGGAACAGACAGACGACGGCGGTACAGTTGTGGAAGCCGCTGAATTGTCCTTCGGCACGCACTATCTGGCCATGGGTGTTGCAGCCCACATAGTGGGTGGGATCCAACAGTCGCTGGACACCGTCCAGTTCGGACTTGAATTGCTGGCCCATCTTCAGGCGGGTGGCAACACAATCAAAGAACAGGGCGGCCGCTGGTTGCTCACCACCCATTTTCAGGAGCGCGTCCTTGACCGCTGCTTCTGCCGCGTCCTTCGCTGATTGGATGGTGGCACCCATAATCCGAATCGTCGAGCCAACTGGTACCTCTGCGGCACAGACAACACTGCCATCGGCTTCTATCATCAGCGGCACACGTAATTTGTAGCCGATGCCCATATCAATACCGACCAGGTTGTGCAGAAAGAAAGCGATGGGTTCGTCCAGATTTAAAGATTGGTTGGTGGCACTGGCGTGGGACTTAAAGATCTCGACCGCTGGTTGACCGTCCACGCTGATGATACGGCTACCGTCCGCTTCTGTGACAAAGAATGGCCGGCTTTGCGGGGTCCATCCGTGGCTGGCCCGAGTCCCAGTGGCTTTTTCGAGCAAATCTCAAGCGCGACCGCGGCATTGTCAATCACTTCGGTTCCGTAAAATACGGGTGTGCGCTGAAATTGCGCGTTGTCACCTGCTCCCCCACCAATAAATTGATAGGATCCTTTGGTGAGTCGTGTAAGATCTTCAATCAATGTATCAGTATGGCCAGCCAGGGCATCTGCCAGCAGGATCGCGGTCTGATACGGATATTCATCCTCGATCTCACGGCCATGGAAACCAGCCACCAGTTGCTCCGCGGCACCGGACACATTGGAGCTTATGGATTGTCCCACAGTCGCGGAAAATCGCATGGTGGAAGAGCTAATCGCCAGGGCACAAGCCATGCCTTCTCCCTGGCGCGCAAAGGTAAATTCACCGGCAGATGAACATCCAAGCAGGAGTTGAGGATGGCAGGTCTGGCTGAACGCGGCCAGAAGCTCTGTCTGATCGTAACGGGGTGAAGCAAACAGGATAACCGCATCCAGATGCTCTGGGAGCGCGGCCAGTAATTGTTGTCCCAGATCAACGCCACTTTCATGGCTTCCAGTGAGACTCGTCGATACAATGGCAGTTTTAGTCATCTTGCATCCCTCTTTCCACTATTGACACTTTCTTGCAGATCTTGTGATCGCGCAACCTGCTCAAACTCAAGCTCCAGTTCGTCACGCACCTGCCGCTCAGCATCCTGGAGAGCCAGATTGTACTGACGGGTAGCGATAAGCATCCGTGGCACATACACTTTTTGCATCTCAGCACTTTGCCAGGACAAAGCCGGCATGACACGCAATTTAATATGAGATAAAGGATAGAAGTCACTTTGCGCAAAGGCAAGATTTAATAATAAGGCATAGTCACGCACAGTTTGCCAGGTAGAAGGATGCTGGAAGAATCCTGGCTGGGTACTGGAAACCATTAAGACACCCGCCAGTGCATCGCCGCGAATAATGGGATAGGCACAGGAACTTTGCTCATAAAGATCGATATCAATAGGTCGATGCTGCTGTCCATCCCGTGCATCCCAGCGCTGCATCCGCTGCAATTCAGCGGCCCAGCCTCCCAGGTGTGTCCTTCCCCAGTAGGCGTGATATTGCACAGTCATTGGCCATGGTGAGGTTCCATACAGTGAAGTTTCATAGAGGCTATGTATACCATCTTCATGATCCGGTCCGACTTTTGCATAACGCACAGCGATGCCTTGCT
Source organism: Dictyobacter vulcani (assembly GCF_008974265.1). Classification (GTDB taxonomy): domain Bacteria; phylum Chloroflexota; class Ktedonobacteria; order Ktedonobacterales; family Ktedonobacteraceae; genus Dictyobacter; species Dictyobacter vulcani. The sequence continues at coordinate 1,311,145 of NZ_BKZW01000002.1, read as the reverse complement.
TATGCTCATCAAAATGAAAGAGCATATACTCAAAAATCGTCTGGGCGATACGCCATTGGCGGTTCTCATCCTCGACACTTGCCAGCAACTCAAATACACGCTTATAAAGATCCTTCTGAATCTCACTTCCGGTAAAAGGATACACTGTTCCCTTACTTACCATACGCTCCTTCCTCTATCTCCAACGACAAAAATTATGTTCCATCTAAAACTATACCATATTCCCGCCAGGAAAGCGAAAACTTCTTTAGCTAAAAATACGTTGTAGCCAAATATTTACCTCTTCACTCCTCATTTCGTGCACAAGATATACCCACGAAGCTAATGCCCCATGTAACACTGGATACATGTTAGCAGGTTCCCATTGAAAGGTCATGGATTTTTTCTCGATCAGCAGAAATGGTAGCCCATCCAGCGTTGGTAGATCAGCAAAGCTCGCGGAACCAGCAAAAAACAGGCCACCGGGATAACTGAAGCCAAAGCGTTGATAATCGTAAGTACCTCGCGCCTTGTAATAATCTTTTTCTGTAAGTTGATAGTTCTGTGCATAACGTACAGCCTCTGGATCCGTTGGCTCGGCATCCAGATAGCCAGGACCTGTATGCTTGAGGATGGTATCTTGCAGCAGTGCATAGCAGTGATACATGACATCTTGCACACCAACCAGGCGCACAAGGAAACCACGTTTATTAAGGGGATCAAAAACCATCAACTCGCGATCATCCAGCAGCGTCAACAAACGCTTAAAATAAAAGGGCAGTTCATCCGTATCCTCCAATGCTTCAACCAGATCCAGCAGATCCTTGTGCCGCCGCCAGTACTTGCGTGCCTCTACATCGCGACAGAGCATCGTCATAGCCGCCATGAACGTAAAAGGCAGTCCCGCATGAGCACGGGTCGCAGTGGGAAAATGCAGAAACATTTCCTGTGGACTCAACTTCTTATGCATATATATATAATCTTTCAACCTGCTCAACTGACTCACCAGCAATTCCATGGTCGCATTCACTACAATGGACAGATCTGCTCCGCTTTCAACCAATCCACCACAGATCAAAGCCAGCGTGCCGGCATGAAAAAGATCACTCGAGTTCAGCAGTGGAGCCACATCATGTAAAACTGCATTCAAGTCAGAGGTTGATTGTAAGAAATAAGAAAAATCTTGTATTTCTTTCACTCTAAATATTTGTTTCCCTGCCTGTATTTCTGCAAAGTCACTGGGTTGTTGAATAAATGAGATAAAATCCAAGCGCTGATCCATCAATACCACTCTTTTCTAATTGGCCGCCAGGCACAATACTCAACGGCAAATAAAGGCATAGCCTCTATTATATAAATCTTTTGTAAAAAGTTCATGTCTGGTCCTTGAGATATTAAAAAAGCAAACAATCTCAATCGACAGAACAAAACATTTCTCACGCGGGTAGTAATCAGTAACCCTTCCTGAAAATAAACCTATACAAAAAAATTATTTTTGTTCAGAGTTGAAGCAATCTGAATGAATTCTCCTGGCTTATTTTTCGTAATTACATAGTAAGCACCCATTCTACTTGCTTGCTGAGAGTGTGTATCGAAGATTCACGCTGATCGGGAGTGTCGCGCTCAGCCACACTCGGGCACTAAAGTGCCCATACTTCTTTTATGCGGTGGTGGAAATGCGTGCGCGACGCACACGCATTTCCACCACCGCATAAAATTTTTAGAGCGCCGTAGTAGTCTGTCAGAAATCATGTGATGGGGAGGCGGGGATGCAAGGGGCACCGAGCCCCTTGACTGGGGATCGAGAGGCGGGGATGCAAGGGGCACCGAGAGGCGGGGATGCAAGGGGCGCCGAGCCCCTTGACTGGGGGATCGGGGGCTGTGCCCCCGGCATCTCCCCCCCATGCCGCCCGCGTAGCGGGCGCACAACTCATCAAACGAAGTTTGACAATGTAGTAGGCGCGAAAGTCTGTCGACGAAGTACCTCATGGAGGTGATTTTCAGACACACTCTGAAAGATGTAGAGTAATAGTAGAAAACACGTAAAAATCAAGGAGTAGTCAGACAAAAGGATATTGTGAGCAATGTAGCAAGATTATGTGGAGAAATAATGAGTACTGTATCCTTAAATATGCTTCCACTTCACCTGAATGCACGTGAAGAAATTTGTACACTTTTAGAGGAGTATGAACAATTTCTTTTCGGCAAATCTGAAGGGACGACAGATTCTTATTTACGCACCATACGTCATTTGATCGGCTGGCTCGCTTTACGCCCCGAGAACAATGGATATTTTCAACCAGCACAATTAGTCAAAGCGACCGTTGAACTGTATCTATCTCATTTAGAGTCAGAAGGACTGGGACTTCACCATCGGGCACGCGTCAAATCCACCATCAGTAACTTCGCTAATTTCCTGATTGAGGAGAAAGGACTGCTGCAAAGGAATCCGACCCGAGGTATTGATCTTCCCCCTATCCAACATGCGACCACGCAGCAACTCTCGCCCGATCAACGCGCCATCCTGCGTTCACTGGTTGAGCGTAAAAGTGATGCTCGTGGGAGGGCACTCTTCGCGCTGGGCTACTGGGCTGGCTGCCGCGTCAGCGATATCTCCTGGCTCCAAATGAGCCATACCCATGTTGGTCCCAAAGTAGGTTGGCTGCATGTAGGCGATAAAGAACACCGCGCACGCGATATTGATCTCTTAAATGGCGCTCGTCAACCACTCTACGAATATATACATAATTCCACTAACCTGCGCCGTACCTATGTATTCACCTCACAGCGCAGCGATCGCTTAACCGAAGAGGGCATCCACTACTGGTTCCGGACCCTCAAAACGCTGGCCAGTCCTACCCAGCGAGAAATGATTCAGGATCTTACGTTCAATGACTTACGGCATGATTTTGCCTGCCGCATCCGCGAATCTGGCTGGTCGCTCGAAGAGGTAAGGAATTACCTTGGACTGGTGGCTCAAAAAGGAAATTTTACCAGCTTGTGGTAAAGGCTCAGACCATTACATGATAGATACTTGAGAGGGCCCCGAGGATTAAGAGGGGTCCTCATTCTCGCGTTTTTGGACAATGCGTTGCAGCATGCGTTGCTTTTCAAGGGCCGGGATATCCTGCATCAGGATTTCACCGACGTGCTTCGTCATTGGCAACGCCCATTCCCAACTGAAACGACCTGGTACATCTGCCTGCGCGACCATGCTGGCCAGTATACCCTGCGGTTCTGGCTGATTACTTAAATAATACAGGGCATCTTTATAGACCAGAACCGGCTTCAACAATTGCTCGCGCTGCACCTCCAGGATATGTCCAAGCATAGTCGCGCGCGCCCCTCCAACTGCCTGTATCCTGACACCTGGCTGGCTATGATGAGCAGTACCTGTGGCAACGGTAGCCATGACAATATCTTTCATACTCCATTGGGCATATTCGCGGCAGACATAGTTACGCCAGCGGACATCATCCTTAAAGTCCTGCCACTTTTGCCAGATAAACTGTGCCCAGGGTTTCAACCAGGGCTGGTAGTGCGCCTGGTCGTTGACCTGTGGATAGACCCAGCCTTCATGCACGGTCACATCTTCGCCAATCTCATGAAGAAATTTGACGATCGGCGCCGCGACCCATTCAGCACCTTCCCATAGCACGGCTGGCAGGTTGTGGAGCATTTTCTCTTTGACGCTTATGCGCCAGACACCCGGATAGCAGGGATCATAATTCGTACCAGATACATGCAACGGCTCGCCAATGCCAAAATCCTGCTGCAGGCATTCATATAAATAAGCGGTATGATTCCTATATTTATGTAGATAGTATTTCTGTATCTCGTAAGCATGCAGAGGCCGCTGCCAGATAATATCCTGGGCGGCATGCTGATCAAAGTGATAGGTTGCCAGATCGGTCGGCTTTAAGGAGAGCGTGTCCCACTGCTCTGCGTTCAAGAGTTCAATGAGCTTCCAGCCTACTTTGGCCGGACTACCCACAATTTTTACCTGCAAGGACTTTTCCAGATAGGCGATCGTACCCAACAGGTGGCGGGGATTGTTCACCGTGCCAAAGTTCCATTTCGTGTTATATGGAAAGACAATCGTGATCTGTCGCCGCTCGTCGAGGGTGTTTTTCTGGCTGGCCGTCACATAGACAGCCTCATTCGGCTTGCCAGAGGAGAGCTTAACGGCTTCAGGATAGCGGTAGGTGGCGAGCAAGGACCATTGTTCGCGCGCAGCATCCACAAAGGATTTATCAGGCACGATGCCCGTATCCTTCGTGACCCAGAGATGGGTCAGGCCCAGGATGAACGTTTGCTCACAGAGGCATGACAGTGTAAGTTCTGGCAGCATCTGTATGAAATCAATCTGGTTGGCATTCTTAATAAAGAGTCCAGTTTTGCAGAGTATACCATGCTTCATATGTATCGTTTCAATCTCGCCAGGGAAAAAAGCCTACATATATTTCTCAATCTTTGCTACTAATTCATCCAACTCAAACGGTTTACCAATAAAATCGTCCGCGCCAGCCTCTCTAGCAATTTTTTCCGTGTCTTTATTCGCGGATATCAGTATGATAGGCAAATTTTTGGTCGCGGGCTGGCTTTTTAAGGCCATACAAATATCGCGTCCATTCCAACCCGACATCCAGATATCCAGCAACAGGAGATCAAAGCGGTCAGGTTGAATATCATGAACTTTTGCACCATCATTGGTGGTTTCCACTTCATAGTCGAATTCTTCCAGGATGAGTGTCAGAGCATCAAGAATACCTGGATCGTCATCGGCTACAAAAATTCTTTTTTTATAGCTCATCGAGCTGCAACCTTCCTCTCTCATTTTTATACTCACTCTCTACCATATTACTTGCATGCTCAAGGGGTAATGAAAATGAAACGGTGGTGCCTTTTCCTTCTTCGCTCTCAATCCAGATCGAGCCGTGATGCCTTTTGACAAATTCGGCTGAAATGTAGAGTCCTAAGCCCAGACCGGGATAGGTGGTCTGGTTCTCGCCTTCAACCCGGAAGAAACGCTCGAAGACCTGTGTATGTCGCTCTTTGGGAATCCCGATGCCAAAATCCTGAATAGAGGTGACAATATATTTATCTCTATAAGCAGTTTTTACCAGGATTTTTCCTGCTTGCGGCGAATATTTAATGGCGTTGGTCAGCAAATTAATCAGGACCTGGCCAAGCCGATCACGATCACCACATACCATGGCCGGCGCGGACAGTTCCTGGTGAATGGTATGGGTAAGGGTTGTACGTTGTGTTTCCTCGACGATCTCGTCGATCAGTGCATTCAGCTCGAAAGTAGAGTTCTGAAAGATCAGTTTGCCGCTTTCGATCTTGGTCACATCCAACAAATCCTTGATCAAGCCTGTCAGACGGTTTAACTGCCCATCCATTTTATGTAACAACTCTGAGGCACGCGCGTCACCATCTTTGCGGAAGCGCCGTTCCAGCAACTGGGTATAGGCCTTGAGACTGGTGACCGGCGTCTTTAGTTCGTGACTGGCGATACCAATAAACTCATCTTTCTGCTGCTCCAGCCGCTTCTGCTCGGTAATATCGGTGCTGGTACCAAACCACTGCACAATCATCCCGGCATCATCATAGATCGGCATCATGCGCGTCAGGAAGGGACGGAAAACTTCATCAGCTCCTTTTAAAGGAAAGACCATTTCAAATGGCTCACCACTGGCCAGAGATTTTTCCCAACGCTTACGCACAGAAGGTAATACGTTGGGATCATGAACGGATTCCCATCCATCCGCTTCCATATCTTCTGGAGTCGTGCCGGTATAGGCATACCAGCGAGAATTGAACCAGTAGATCCAGCCTTTAGGAGTAGCCATCCAGACCAGATTGGGGATGTTTTCTGCCAGTGTCCTGAAGCGCTCTTCGCTCTCTTTGATCTGTTGCCGTGTGTGCACCTGCTCCGTCACCTCAAAGGCATGGATCATGATGTTCTCGACCTTATCATTGGCATCTTTGATCGGGTGGGCCACAAAATTAAAATACGTTTGCTCTAGAATTCCATGCTCGGACCGACTAAAGGAGACTGGATACTCGCTAGCCACAAACGTCTCGCCGGTCGCAAAAACGGTGTCGAATATTTCATAAACTCCCTGACCGGCAAGCTCAGGAAAGACTTCTTTAAAAGGATTCCCTAAAAGCTCTTCTTGCGTACGATTAAAGACCTTCTGATAGAGTGGATTCGCCAGGGTATAGACATGCTGTGGTCCATCCAGCACGGCGATGGCGGCCGGTGCCTGCGAGAACAGACCATAGAGGCGCTCGCGCTCCATCCTCACCGCATCTTCAGCCTTTTTACGTAGCCGAACCAGTTGGAGGTGCGTCCCGACGCGTGCCAGTAATTCACGGGCGCTAAAGGGTTTCACCAGGTAATCGTTGGCCCCGGCTTTGACACCCTCGATCTTTGCTTCTTCGCCCGCACGGGCAGAGAGCAGGATAATCGGCAGCGTGCTGGTCTGAGGATCGGCTCGCAGCCTGTTGAGTAGCTCGATACCGTCCATTTTAGGCATCATCACGTCTGTCAACAGGATATCTGGCTGATATTCCTTCACGGCCTGCAAGGCGGCCTCTCCATCAGCAACGGTTTTGATTTCATAGTGTTGTCGTAGCAACCGGTTCACATAGGCGCGCATATCCGCATTATCGTCAGCGAATAGAACACGCCCTCCCGGTTGAAATTCGCCATCACCGACATTTTCTGTCTCCTCTGAGGTGGGCACCGCAGCAGGCGGCGTATATACCTCCTCCGGCGAGGGGAGCAACCAGGAGGCCTCACTGACATAGCTCTGAAGATTGGTAGTGGTTAATCTAGATTGAACAGATTTATCCAGACGATCCTGTGGCAGATGGGCTGCTCCTAGCGGTAGCGTGACAGTAAAGGTACTTCCTGCGCCCAGTGTACTGGCAACGTCGATGGTTCCACCATGAAGTTTGATCAGCTCAAGCACAAAAGATAGGCCAATACCGGTTCCTTCGTGGGTACGTCCTCGGTGCCACGCACACGATGGAAGCGTTCAAACATATGCGGTAGCTCTGCCTCAGGAATGCCGACACCTGTATCGCTGACAATCAGTTTCACTACATGGCCAGACTGTTGCAGAGTCACCGAAATTTCACCTTTGAGCGTATATTTAAAGGCGTTAGAAAGGAGATTGAGGACGATTTTCTCCCACATCTCTTGATCTACGTAAACCAGTTCTGGCAGTGGTGGACACTCTACAGTTAGTTTGATGCCCGCTTTTTCAATCACCGAGCGGAAACTACTAGCCAGATCTATGGTCATCGTGGAGAGATCTGTTGGGGTATAGAATGCCTGGATACGTCCCGCTTCAATACGCGAGAAATCCAGCAGCATATTCACCAGCTTTAACAGGCGTAGCGCATTGCGGTGAATGATCGCCATCTGCTCGTGCTGTTCAGCAGTTATATCAAGACTACCTGAAATGGCTTCTTCGATGGGTCCGAGCATCAACATCAGCGGGGTGCGAAATTCATGTGAAATATTGCTAAAGAAGATCGTTTTGGCGCGATCAAGCTCTTCCAGTGCCTCGGCTCGCTTACGCTCTTCTTCAAAGGCCTGGATATTCGCGATACTGGCCGCAATCTGCCCTACCAGTAAATGAACAAATCCCTGATACCTTTCGTCAAATAAACGGAGTGGATTCAGCCCGATCACCAGCGCTCCCATCTGACCGCTCTGACCGGATTGCGCAATCGGTACAACGACTGCTTTTTGCGGCGGAATATGCCAGGCGCCCCGTGGCAATTGCTCATACAACGTAGCCAGATCAGGGATGACACACTCTTTTTGCGCTTTTATCGCTTCTGCAAAAGGCCAGCCCTGTGCATCATCCAGGGTGACCAGCGCTGGCATCATTGGATGATCGAGCGGAATACCAGAGCTGCCTGCCAGAGAAGCTGTTTGTTTTTCGGGATCTAACAGGTAAAGCATCGCGAAAGGGATGTCATGAGCATTATTTCCCAGACTTCTGGCACTGAGGGAGCACACCTCATCAATCGTCCGGGCTTCAGAGTTTGAGGCAGCCACGGCGCGTAATAATGCCAGCTGGCGTTCATTAATAATCCGCAGCGTATCATCGGTATTGGCACAAATAATCCCGCCGACACCACCTTCATCTGCTGGCACTGGACTATACGAAAATGTGTAGTAGGTCTCTTCCTGATATCCATAACGTTCCATGATTAAGAGGAGGGATTCATCATAGGTACCTTCATTTGTTTTTAGAGCTATCTCAAGGCGGGGTCCTACTTCATGCCAGATTTCTTGCCAGACGACTGAAGTAGGTTTGCCAAGTGCCCAGGGATGCTTGCCGCCGATAATGGCTTTATATGGATCATTATAGAATGTAGTCAGTTCTGGCCCCCAGCCAATCCAGATTGGCTGCCGGGAAGTAAGCATAATACGTATAATGGTTTTTAAACTCTGAGGCCAAACTTCAACCGGACCAAGGGCGTTTTCGACCAATCAAATGAGCGAATCCGTTCGCCCATATCCCCACCACCAGCCAAAAAATCAAACGAAGCAAAATGAGGCGTGTCTTGCTTTACCATTCGGATCCCTACGTCCTTTATCATTTAATGATAAACCATTGATGGATAATATATTTTAGAAATCTTCAACAGTCTATCATATTCTTTAAGGAAGGGAAAGGAGAGATGCTATTCAAGCTCCCCAATCAGCACTAGAAAAAGGACTACTTCTCTTTCAGGTGTCCACAATCAATGGCGATCAAGCGTGTAGTGCTATGGTGGTCTGCATCGATTGAGCTGATCATTTTATAGTCTTGCACAGGAGGCTTCCTTATGTATCTCGAAGATATACTCATTGTGTGTCTGGAAAGCTTAAATAGTAGATATCCCGAGCATACTATTGACATCAATGGACAGATTATCGGCAGTATCAACCGTGATGCAACCGGATGGAAGGCGGAGGAGCTTATCGAGATGCTGCGTGCGAAGGCGCCTCATTTCTTGCAAAAAATGGCTCATATGACTGTGGATAGCTGCGAAACGACCATTTATCTGATAGAGTATTCCAGGGAGACGCCGGCTTTCTGGCTGCATTGCCAGGGCAAACTCCCTCCCTGTCATGAACATAGCGCCATGAAAAAAAACGCTTTAAAACCTGGTTTAAAATGAGGTATAAAAAAACTCTTCCCGCCTGCTGCGGGAGAGGGGAGGAGAGAGTAGCGGGGGACTGTCATGCTCCCAGCATGCCTGCCCCCGCGCCCCCGGCTTTATTTGGTTAACACCTTCTACATGATCTCCCTGGGGCAAGATCGATAAGGAGCGAGGCAATCAACCACCAGGGATCTTATGCAGAGAAAACTTTTTCTTCGGGTTGCTCGTTGTGATCTGGGAGTTCTGCTGGCTGGGGATGAGCAGTGGGTAGGGCTTTGTGCAGAACCCAGCGAATACTTAAGCCTTGTACCAGAAGGGTAAAGAAGACGACGGCATAGGTTGATACCAGGATCATATTCCGGGCAGGTACTTCCAGAGGAATCGCCAGGGCCAGGGCCAGCGATAATGCGCCACGCAGGCCACTCCAGAAGATGATCAGCCGCCATGAGCGAGGAACATAGCGTCCTTTTTCAAATAGTGAGTTGGGCCACTTAATCCATGAGTGTAACGCGAGCAGAAAGGTCAGACAGAAGCGGGCCAGCAAGACGATGCCTACGGCCAATAACGCGACCAGCCAGGTTCTAAAGCCGGTATCACTGAAGAAGGTATGGGCAAAGGAGCGGAATTGCACTCCTACCAGCAGAAAAATCAGGGCGTTGCCAAGAAAGGCGACGATATTCCAGACGGTATCCACGTCTCCGCTTGTAGCTTCGGACATAGCGGTATTGCGCCCATAATTACCCAGCACCAGGCCCAGCACAATAACCGTGATGATCGCGGATAGATGAATGGTATCAGCAATCCAGAACACACCATAGGCCGCAGCGAGGGTAACCGTCGTCTCGATCTGGGATCATCGATCCGCTTTAAGCCCTGACTGATCAATGCTCCACTAAGGATTCCAAAGACAATTCCACCACCGGCCTCGATCAACAATTGCAAGATGCCTGTGCCAATAGCCGGCCAGCCAGTCAGGGGAGTATTGTGCAGGCCAAGCAAGACCAGCATCAAAAACACTTGATAGAGTGAGCCGGCCACGCCATCATTAAAGAGACTTTCACCTTCAATGATATTGGCCAGCCGCTCATTGACATGCAACTGGCGGAAGAGTCCTAGCACAGCCACAGGATCCGTTGGCGATAGAATTGCCGCCAGCAGAAAAGCCGTCATCCAATCAAGTCCGTCCACCAGATGGAGTAACGCAGCGATAATGACCAGGGAGAACAGGAGTCCAGGTCCGGCCAGGAAGAAAATCACGCGCCAGTTTTTACGTAACAGGTCCAGCTTGACGTTCCAGGCTCCTTCAAACAATAAAGCCGGTAGAAACACATACATGACCAGATCAGGTCAGCGCGCCTCGGGAGTCAAGCCAAGCAGGCCAATCACCAGGCCTACGATGACCAGACCCAGCGTATATGGTATCGCCAGTTTACGTGTGACCAGATTCGTTACCAGGGCGATAGAGAGAAAAAGGACCAGATCGCGAATCAGGATAGGCAGTGTGAGCATTATTTTCCTTTGCAAACCTTCTTTTACTATCAGTGTACCCGCGTCTATCTTAAAAAAGGCAAAGAGAAAGACTGGTTGCCGACCAGTCTTCCCGGCGCTCCACTATGATGATCTTTTCCTATCTTCCCTTATACGCGCATGCCCTGTCAAGCGCAACCCATAAAAAAAGAAGTCCGAGCTTGCTCTTGCTCTTCAAATGTCAATTCGCTATCATAAGACAAAAAAGGGACGGCTATGGATACTGCTTTCTGGCGCTCGATTGCGACTAATAACTTTCAACTGCCTGCACAATACACTATTGAGGAGCTCATACCCGAGCTTTTGCACCAACTGGGCGCGGAAGATCCTGAGCTACGCGATTATTACATTTACACCACCCTTGAACACTGGATCCTGCATGGACTCTGCTCCGAGCAGTTGCTGCGCGAGATGATCACGCAGCTACTCGCGAATATGACGCAGGGCCTGGAGACTGAAGGCGACAACACGGTCCTGCTGCGCTCTTTCTCTGCCCTGACGTTATCGGATATCTTGAAATATGATAATGCGCAACATTTTCTCAAGGGTGATGAAGTACACGCTATTTTAGAACAAGGCATCAGTTATTTTATGCGTGAACAAGACCTGCGCGGCTATGAGGTCGGGAAAGGCTGGGTGCATGCGCTGGCCCATGCAGGCGATCTCCTGGCGGTACTGGCACGCAATCGCCATATCGGAGGTGCCGAGCTTAAACGTATCCTGACGGCCCTGGCCGAAAAGGTCACCGTTCCGACCAGCTATGCCTATCTCACCCTTGAAGAAGAGCGCATGGCGCTGGTCGTAATCGCGGCCCTGACCCGCAACCTGATCCATCCCAGCTTCTGGTCCTGGTGGTGCCGGCCAATGGCCCAGATAGAAGAACAGCTCCACTGGGAGAATACCGTACGCTTTGCGCAGGCCCCCGACATCTATGCCTACCACAATACTAAAATGTTCCTGCACAGCCTGTATTTCCAGCTCACACTGGCCGGCTACAAACTGGCAGGAGCGCAAGAGCTGATCGACGCCATCATCAAAACCCTGAACCAGCTCGATCCCGGCTTCTTCTCCGTCGAAGTCCTAAAGATCATCGACCCCGACATCAAAACAGATCGCTTACGTTAAACCCGTACCGGCAGCGTTTATTGCCAGCGCGCATCGGCCCGGGCATGAGGGGAATCATGTACAATTTGCATCAATTCAATGGCGTTCCCATCGGGATAAGAATGGCGACGCCGCGTGGTGGTAGTTGCATTTCTTGTTGATGGATCTGGTCAGTGATGATGTCACGCATCGGGCGGGGCAGGCTGATGCATTGCTCTATTTCTAGATGATTGAGTAAGAAATAGTAGAGCTGCTCACCTTCACGGCGCGTGACTTCTATTCCCCTGGGAACAAGCAGTGGAACGGTCAGGCTCAGCTGGCTTTGCAGTCTGGCGATCAAGGCGTCCAGGCAGGCGGCATCAGGTCTGGTGGCGATATATAAGGCTGTACCTTTACCGGATTGATGTTCGGTAATCGCGGGCTGGCCAGCGTAGAAGTCCTGTCCGAAGACGCTGAGTGCGCGGGCACCTTCCAGATGGACGACATCGCACCAGTGTTCGCAAGTATACGTCTCGCTCCAATCTTCGTCCGCGTGCTGGCCCACCACGGTATTGGTGCGACCTTCGGGTAGCGGATCAAATTCTTCGACCCAGATGCCCAATGTACGCCGTAGAGGTCCTGGAAAGCCGCCCAGCCAGGCACGGTGAAACTGATCAATCATGCCGCTGAAATAGGTGGTGAGAAAGGTTCCGCCTTGCTCCACATAGCTCTGGATGGCGTCGCCCTGTTCGCGACTGATCATATTAAACAATGGCGCGATGACCAGTTGATATTGGGACAGAGCATGGTCGGGCGAGACGATGTCGACGGGAATGTTGCGTTGCCAGAGGGCTCTGTAGTAGCGCTGCAATTCTTCCAGATAGTGGAAACGGCGGCTGGGTGTATGCTTATTTTCGACCGCCCACCAGTTTGGCCAGCTCATCAACAAAGCGACACGAGCGGCAGGGAGCCGTGTCTCCAGGAACGATGCGCCTAAGCGTTGTATTTCAGCACCCAGGCTGGCTACTTCTTGAAAGGTACGCGTCTGCTCGGTTCCGGCGTGGCTGACCATGGCACCATGATACATCTCGCGACCGCTGCGCGCCTGGCGCCACTGGAAAAACATCACCGAGTTTGAGCCGTGTGCCAGAGCCTGGAGGCTTTGTAAACGCATTACACCTGGCCGTTTCAACGGATTCTCCGCATGCCACTGTACCTGGTTTGGCGTCTGCTCTAATAATAGCCATTGATTATTTTTCAAGCAACGCACAAAGTCATAGTAAAACGCCACCATATCAGGAGTAGAATTATGGCGCGGATAAGAATCCCAGGTAATGATATCCTGGTGTGGTGCCCAGCTAAAATAATCGATAGTACGGGTTAAACCATGAAAGTTGGTCATGACTGGAATATGTGGAGTGACTTCACGCAGAATCGCAGCCTCACTTACATAACTTTCCAGATTCATCGCTGAGATGAAGCGCTGGTAATCAAGTTGTAGGGCCTGCATGCTACGCTCACCGATACTGACGGGCGGCTGGATCTGCTCCCAACTGGTATAGGTGTGACTCCAGACCGAGGTGATCCAGTGCTGGTTGAGTTGCGCTAACGTTCCATAGCGTTGCTGTAACCAGCCCTGGAAGCGCAGCGCACAGTGCTCACAATAGCAGGCGGGACCATATTCATTGCTGATATGCCAGAGCAATAGAGCAGGATGCTCACGATAGCGCTCAGCAAGCAGGCGTACGAGTCTGTTAGCATGAAGACGAAATTGCTCACTGGTCGGACAATAGTTAAGCCTGACCCCATGCTGCTGGCGCTGTCCCATCTCATTCACAGGAAGAATCTCGGGATATGCAGCCGACAGCCAGGCGGGCTGCGCGGCCGTGCCTGTTCCCAGACAGACAAAGATCTGCTGCTCGGCCAGCAGGTCAAAGATCTGATCCAGCCACTCAAACGTAAAGACATCTTCAGCCGGTTGCAGAGCCGCCCAGCTAAACACACCCAGCGAGACACAATTCACGCCCGCCTTGCGCATCAAGCGCAGATCCTCCTGCCAGATAGCATTGCCATCTTCCTCTGACAACCATTGCTCCGGATTATAATCCCCACCATAAAAAACTGTCGAGCGAGGCAATCGAGGGCAAGCCTCGAACCTACGAGATCCTTGCTCATGTGCTTGCTGTTGCATAGACATTCCCCCATTTAATGTTATTGGCAATCAAATGCACCATCACCTCAAACGATCATGTAGGTTCGACCCTTGAGGTCGATTGGTGACCCTTGAGGTCGATTGGTGACCTTCATGATATGCCTACGTCACCACGATTTTTTTTAGTATATGCCGCTCCCAAAGTACGCCATACAATTAAAGACTATAGGATAACAATGAATAACGTTGACAAGCCTGGGCACAGGCAATAGAATGCGTACACATAGGTAGTAAATGCAGTAATTTATGAGCAATCAGCTTTAGCAAAGGGCGAGGGGGAATATGCAGGTAATTTTCGCAGGTGGTGCAGCCGGTGTCGGCGCAAGTTGTGTGGCGATCCAGATCGCGGAGCGGTGGATTGTCGTTGATGCAGGGGTGCGCGTGGATCGCTCGGCCGATCCATTACCTGATCTGGCACTCTTAGAGGACAAAGATGTACAGGCGATCTTTGTAACGCACGCCCACGCTGACCATATCGGTGCACTACCACTGCTACATCGCGCGTTTCCCAGCGCTCCTATCTATACCTCACGGGCCACGCACTTATTGATGGAGATCATGCTGGCCGATGCCTTGAAGATTATGAATAAGCGCGCGGTCGAGGAGATGGAGATCCCACTCTATCCTGCGGCGCTGGTCGGCAGTATGCTAAGCAGGGTGCGGCCGATCCCGGTTGGTGAGAGTTGTACCGTGGCACAATTACCAGGGGTTACGATCCATACCAGTCGGGCAGGCCATATTGCGGGTGCGATGAGTCTGGGCTTTGTCAGCAAGCAGGAGAGCATCGTGGTCTCAGGCGATATCAGTATGACACCCCAGAGAACGATCCTGGGCGCAGTACCACCAGCGCTTGAGCGGCCCGACCTGCTGATCCTTGAATCGACCTATGGTGCCCGCCTCCATCCCAATCGTCAGGCGGAAGAACAACGTATGGCCCAGGCAGTGGCCGAAGGACTGAAAACCGGACATGTGCTGCTACCTTGCTTTGGTCTGGGACGCGGCCAGGAAATCCTGCTATTGCTCCAGGCAATGCAGGAACAGGGCGTGGTGCCGGTCTTCCCCATTCATGTCGATGGATTGGTACGGCGCGTCTGCACGGCCTATCAATTGATGCCCGAGGCCCTGACACCACGGCTCAGTCGGCAGATCCGTAAGGGCTTCTTACCCTTCCAGGGCGATAACGTCAACTTTGTACGCGATGCCCGCGAGCGACAAACAATTCTGGATGGTCCTCCGGCCTGTATTATCGCCAGTTCGGGTATGTTGACCGGAGGCCCCAGCGCCTGGTATGCTGCCAGGCTGGCTGGTAATCCCAACGCTTCGATTCTGATTACCGGTTACCAGGATGAAGAATCGCCGGGCAAAAAGCTGCTGGACCTGGCCGAGCATAAGAAAGATACGCTGCAACTCGAAAATCAGCAGATCATGGTCCAGTGTAATGTGGCCAAGTACAGCCTGTCAGCCCATGCGGATGGCGGCGAACTGGCCTCCTATGCTTCTCACCTCAAACCGCGACGCGTGGCCCTGGTCCATGGAGATGATGATGCCAGACGCGCCTTGCTTGGTTTGCTGGAACAAACCGAGGTGCTGCTCCCCAAAAATGGTGACACGCTCGATCTGAGTGTACTGCAGAAAAAGAAGAAAGTAGAGCCACTCGCACCGGCACCAACCCCGGTTGAGCCTGAAAGCCTGCCCTATGGAATCGGCGAGGACGGCATCTTTAATGCCTCTCACCTGGAGCAACTGTGGAAGGCCCTGGAACATGTCCCGTCGTATCAGGTGGTGACGGTCAGGGAACTGGTCAATGTCTGGTATGGGGATCGGGCCATTCCTGAACATGCCATGTGGCTCTCGGATGTCTTGGAAGATGAGCAGCCCTATGACGAGCCCTATTTTACTCCGGCAGGCGAGATCTCCGAGGCCTACTATGTGCGGCGCACGCAGGAAGATGAGCAGGAGGATCGCCTGCGCAAACTGGTGGGACGTATCATCCTGCTACGTACTAATCCAGCCGCCGCCAAGCCTGTATTATGTCGAGCCATCGACACGCGCGACACCCTGCGCGTCCTCTTTCCCAGAGGCGAATCCTTTGATCGCACCAGATATCCGTTACGCGCCCTGCTCGACGTGATGGGACCCCTACCGTATCAGGAAGAACTGAGCGAAAAAGAGTTGCTGACCAACTGTGTACGCAATGCACGCAGGATCCGCAAAGGACTATCAGCCCACGAACTGGCCCGCAACTGTCAGGAAGATACAGCCTATACGCTGACAGAACTGTGTAATCTGGCCGGGGTCTCACAACATAAGGTAGAGGAGCGTCTGGCACTGGCCAAATTGTTACAACAACATCCACAGATCTTTACGCAACACGACGATCTGGTGGATGGTCAGGGGCCGGTCCATTATGGGCTGGCACCAACGTGGCGTGAGGCCCTGGAACAGCCAGAGCAGCGCGAACGTCCCGACCAGAACTGGATCCTGGCCACGATCGAGCGCTATATCGGTACACCGCCCGAACTGATTCGGCGCAGCCTGGATGGAGAGACCGGAGATGTCACCCTCTCATTTCTATATCCAGAGGGAGCCTGGGAACGCTACCACGAACAACTTGATGCGGCCGCCGAAGAGGCTGGCGTGAATATCGACATCTCGCCACAGACACCGCTCAAAGAGATGACCAGCTTCGCCCAGCGGCAGCTACCATCCGGACTGACGGTACAGGGCAATCCCTCCATCTTTCTGGACCAGCGCATGATCCGCTTCACCTGCTCAGGCCAGGTCAGCGAGGGAGAGATGCAAACAGCTCAACAGCAAGTGCTGGCCGAAACCGGCTGGACGCTGGAAGTCGCGGGAATAGCCGAAAGTCGTCAGCCTGCACAACCTGTCAGTAGAGCCAGAAGTGCGGTGGCGACCCCAAATGCAACAGGAACCGCCATTCAGGAACAACAGGCGATCAGCATAGCCCGCGACCTGCTTGGAGATCTGGCCGGCTTTCGCAAAGTAGGTATCGAGAAGACCAACTACACTTTAAGGGTACGCTTCGAGTTCCCGGAAGTAGCACAACAACGCTATGCATCCATCTTTGAGCAGATCGAGTCCAGCACAGGCTGGCAGATCCGCCTCTATCCACTGACACCAACCCAGGAAGCGCTGGCAGCCATGGCTCATAGCTTATTGCCAGACGGACTGGAAGTCATCGGCAAGCCTTCGATCTACTGGGATCGCAATACCGTTGGTGTCCTCTGTAAAGGCACCGCCGAAGTAAGCGCAGCCTATGAAGCCCGGCAGCAATTCACCGCCGAGACCGCCTGGACACTGGAACTTCAGGGCATGAGCTTGCAGGCAGCCCCGGCCACCAGAGATGGCCAGAAACTGGAACCAATCACAACAGCGGATGAACCCGCTCAAGGGAATGGCTCTGCCGCAGACGAGCCAGCAGAGCCACAGGAAGTAAAACAGCTACTGGTAGAGATGGATCCAGCATCTCGCGTCACGCAGGTACAGGCCATGGCCATAGCCAGCCAGCTCCTCAGCGATGCCGAAGATCTCTATCAGATCGGCGTCGATGCCAAACGCGGCTGCCTATGGCTACACTTTCACTTTCCACAGGGCGCACGCGTACACTACGCCGATCGCTTCCAGGAGATTACGGCGCAGACCGGCTGGGGCATCGAGTTACATGAACGCGTCCACCTGAAAGCGCTCATCAACACGGCCCGCAAGCTCATCCCGATTGAAGCAAAGATCATTGGCAAACCCATTATTGACCATGCCCACCAGCGCATCACCTTCACCGGCATCGGCGCCATGAGCCAGTCCGAAAAAGAAGAAGCGCAACGCGTCTTCACAGAAGTCACCGCCTGGCAGCTGGAGCTCAGAATGGGAACCAGCCAGGAAAGCGCAGATAGAAGCTGACATCCTCTATCCTCCCGACGTAGCGATTTCCCTGAAACCGGGAGGATAGAGTTCATTCCAGATATTGATACTGCTTGAAACGTCACACCAGAAAAACCTGTATAGTTGCGCAGCTCCAGTTCTGCTTCGAGCTGCCTGACAGTATCTAGCACCACGCCAATCGCGATCAAGAGCGAGGTACTACTTAGCAATTGTGTACCACCGATGCGTGTAAAGAAGGGTAGGATCGTGATAAGGGCAAGAAAAAATGCGCCGCCAAAGGTAATTCTATTCAGAATATGTAAAAGTTGCGTGTTGGTCGGCTTACCAGGACGCAATCCTGCAATAAACGCTCCTTGCTTCTGAAGACTTTCTGCAATATTCTGCTGCTGCCAGAGCACATAGGCATAAAAGTACGTAAAGGCAAAGACCAGCAAGGCATTGATCCCCCAGTAAATCCATCCCGATGGATTAAAGATCCAGACGGCAATCCAGGTAGTGGCTTCCTTGAGCCCGACCGGACCATTCGTGGTACTGAGATAGCGAATCAGTGCAGAAGGGACCAGCAGTAAAGAGGATGCGAAAATCAGTGGAATCATGCCCGCACTGTTTATTTGCAGCGGAATATAGCTTGTCCTGGCTTGTCCGACCGCCATGTCTTTATTGACAATACGCCGGGTTGGATAATGGATCGGGACGCGCCGCTGTCCCATATACATATACACCATGCCCATAATTGCCAGCAGACACACCAGCAGAAAAACAGCGATGCTGACAATGGGCGCTCCATTGCCTCCACCATTCACCAGTGCCAGATAGCCTTGCTTCACTGTTTGTGGTAGCGTAGCAAGGATGCCACCAAAGATAATCAATGAAATGCCATTCCCGATGCCTTTTTCATTAATCAACTCGCCTAACCAGAGTAAGATCATCACGCCTGCAATCAATGCCAGGATGATTGCCAGAGAATTCAGCACATACCTGGCATCAAACAGGTCGAAATGCGCCAGGACACCTTGCTGTTGATACATCAGACATGAGCTGATCGCCTGCAAAAAAGCTAACGGCACAGTGATCAGACGCGTAATCGCATTTAAGCGTGTACGGCCTGCTTCCCCTTGAAGCGCCAGATCCTGGAGCGCTGGAATCAGCGGTTGCAGCAATTGCATCACAATTGTAGCGGTAATATATGGGTATACAGATAGAGCAATGATAGAAAAGCTATGCAATGAGCCACCGGAAAAACCATCAATCAACCCGAATAGTTGTCCTATCCCTTGTTGATCACGACCAGGATCAAACATTTTGAGGAGATTCACTCGTCCTTCAGGCGATAAGGGAACAGTAATAATATCAAGGACGCGCACAAGCAATAGTATAGCCAGGGTAAAGAATATTTTATTGCGCACATCGCGTGCAACCATAATAGTGTGTAATTTCTGCCACATAGACTTCTCCTTAAGGTCCGCTAACTGAACGTTTTGCAGACATCTTAAAGGAGAAAAAGCGGTAAAAACAGCGCCTGCGTGAGGCATACCTGAGGATCATTTGAGCACAAAAATTCCACCATCAGTAGTGGGGATCTCCACCATCAATCGTGGGATCTCCACCATCAGTAGTGGGGGCAAATAGCTTCACCAGAATGATACATGTTTAAAACTGGATAGATCATCGATCAGAGATAGGCGGGTAATGCTTTACGGCTGGTATAGGCATGCATAATGTCGTCCGGCGGCAGAAGGCGCCAATACGAGGCCAGCCACTCGTTGCCCCAGTGGGCTTTATTTGTGTCGAGTTGAGAGAGACAGATTGCTGGTTGGCCGAGGATGTTCTGTGCATAGAGTTTATGCAAGGCCGCCTCGATACGTGGCACAAAGCGCGAGGTCAGATTAGCTTTATCCACGGAAATCATACTGGCCGACAACAATTGTGCCATCTGTAACGGATGCTGATAATCACCACTACGGGCCAGTTGACGCCAATGTTCAACCAGATAAAAAGCGAGACGTAACGCTAAATAATCGTTGCGCGGATGAAGTTGGAAGATTTGCCGTTCTACACTGGATAGAAACATGCTATTGCCACTTTGATAGGACGCGATCCAATTGCCTGGTCCAACCAGATAACCAGTAATTTTGTGCCCCTGTGCTACTTGCTGCACATGCATATAGGGCGTATTCAGTGCATTGACATGGACCTGACCCTGCTGCCGGATATATTGCTGACCACGAAGAGTATAGCGGGATAAGTGGAGAAGCTCCGCGTGGATTTGCTGCTTCTGCTTACTCTGATAGCCATCCGAAAAACGCTTGCTGGCACCTGGATACGCGATGCGCTGATGCTTCTGAATGCCTCTCCAAGCCAGAATCTCTTCTACCTTGATCGCAACCAATCCATGCGCTGAAAGCTGTGGGTCAGTATGCCTGTTGTTCCACAGACCCAGCAGGATACGGGCGGTAAGGAGGGTACTATCACCTGTTATTTTTGACTGTCCCGGCATTGAACACACTTGAGAAGGATCCTCGCCAGCTTGATAATAGACATGGAGCGCATTGGAAGCGTGATAGCAGGATAGACCGCTAGCAGACGCCTGTTGCCATTGCGCAGGCGTAGCCAGCAAGGCTTCTCTCATGGCCATATCTTCCCGGAAATTGGGAAGCGAGAGATAACGCGCATGGTTGACATGCGGCACACGCGCAAGCAGTGTATGCGCATCCGACAATGCTGGTAGCGGATAAAAAGCTGGAATGTTGTCATCAGCAACTTCAGTCAGGTGCGGCTGCGTAACAGGCAAGGAGTGCCGATTGCCACCAAAGTCTGCCAGAGCCACCTGTGGATCAAAACAGATACCAACCAGGACCAGCAAAAGATAGATCAACGCCAATAATTTAAGGGGTTGCTCATAGCGATACTGCTTGAGATCCATCTGCTTGAAAGCTTGAAGCTTCATGCTCATATCCTCAAATTCTATAATTCTGCTGGTCTATCTCTATATACATCCTATTCATCGCCTCACTATTATAAATGGAAGCAAGATAATTATGCAAGCAATGTGCCATATCTATCCAGATCCATTTGCGTACTCACAGTGACTTTGCAGCTCTTTACATCAAAAAAGCTTGACAAAGCATTGGGCTTCGTTTATTTTAATAGAGGCATTTGAATTATTATTTCATAGGAGTTGACACGTATGCCCGACTGCCGCTAATTCTGTACCGTTTTCCTTTCCAGGAAGAAAGTACGCCAGGATGTTTATGCCTGCTTGATCTCTATGATGTTTGCATACATCATGAGCTTTTTTGTGCAGGGAACAAGCTTGTCTAGTGTAGATCAAGCTTGTCTGGTGTAGATCAAGCTTGTCTGGTGTAGATCAAGGTACAGAAGGCATGTTGCAGGCTTTGCGCGGTCATCTCTGAGCTGATGTAAAGAGGCCATCGAACAAGCGACCACTCCTCTTTCCTCCTGGTGGGCAACCTCACTGCATTGACAGCATACGTCCGGCACATGTATAGCGGCACATAGTCTCTCTATGCTCTTGCCCACTTCTGCTTCCCTCCCCCTCTGCCTACACGCATACTTTCTCTCCTGGAAAGCCATCATGGTACATCCCTTTGATCTCAATGTGTATATCTGAACAAGTGAAAGGATGTATTGGTGAGTTTGCGACCCTTTCGACGCTACTTTGTTTTATTGGCCCGCTATCTGCGTCCACAATGGCTGACGACACTGTTGATGTCACTACTATTGCTGGTCAGCATTGGCTTACAACTGGAGAATCCGCGCATCCTGCGCGACTTTATCGATATGACGCTGGCGCAGGGTCTCTCCCAGAATCTGATCTGGGCGGCCCTGCTCTTTCTGGTGATCACGCTACTCAATCAAGCGGTCTCGGTGGCCTCGTCGTATCTCTGCGAGAAGGTGGCCTGGACGGCGACGAATGCTTTGCGTGGCGATCTGCTGGCACATGTGTTGACGCTGGACCAGGGTTTCCATAAGAGCCATACCCAGGGCGAGCTACTGGAGCGCATCGATGGCGATGTCAACGATCTGGCCAATTTTTTCTCGAAGTTTGTGGTGCATATGGTCTTCCATATCCTATTGCTACTCGGGATGCTGCTGGTGCTGGGTACAATTGATTGGATCTTGAGTGCCAGTATGGGATTGTATTGCTTACTGGTGGTGGCTGCACTGACCTGGATGCGCCGACCTGTGGTGGATCGCTGGGTGGTGGCGCATCAGGCCAGTGCGGAGTTCTTTGGCTTTATCGGTGAGTCGCTGGTGGCCGCCGAAGATATTCGTGGCAATGGTGGGCTGAACTATGTCTGGCACAACTTCTATCAGCGCTTCTCCCGCTGGTATAACACAACTTGCTATGCAGGCTGGTCCGGTGCCTCGCCCTGGATCATCTCGCAAGCCCTCTTCACACTCGGTAAAGTCCTGGGGCTGGTCCTGGGAGCCTATCTCTGGAGCATCCATATCGCCTCACCCGGCACTGTCTATCTGATTTTTGTCTATAGCAATCTGCTGATGCAGCCACTCGACCAGATTCAGTGGCAGATCCAGGACCTCAATAAATCGGAATCCTGTATCCGCCGTATCGATGGCCTGCTCCAGACCCGGTCCGCGATTCAGGATGGTCCGGGGGCGATGCCTGCTGCGGGTGCGCTAACGCTCACGTTTGAGCAGGTTACCTTTGGCTATACGAAATATGAGCCTGTGTTACAGGATATCTCGTTTCAGCTGCCAGCCGGACACGTGCTGGGAATTGTCGGGCGCACCGGCAGTGGCAAAACCACACTCTCACGCCTGCTCTTCCGTATGTATGATCCTCAATCTGGCCAAATCTGCCTGAATGATGTGCCGCTCACAGAAATGCGGCTGGTAGACCTGCGCCAGCGGCTAAGCCTGATCACACAGGATGTCCAGCTCTTTGATGCCTCGGTACGCGATAATCTGACGTTCTTTGACCGCTCGATCAGCGATCAACAGATTCACACCGTGCTGGCCGAGATTGGTCTGCTGGATTGGTATCAGGCGCTGCCGGAGGGATTAGCGACCCGGCTGGGTCCAACCGGGAATGGTCTATCGGCCGGGGAGGCTCAGTTGCTGGCCTTCGCACGCGTCTTTTTGACGCACCCTGATCTGGTGATCCTGGATGAAGCGTCATCACGACTGGATCCTGTGACGGAACAGGTGATTGAGAAGGCGGTGGATCGGCTTTTCGAGCAGCGCACCGGCATCGTGATCGCCCATCGACTGGCAACGCTACAGCGCGTGGATGAGATCCTGGTGATTGAGCATGGACGTATTGTGGAGGCGGG
The DNA here is from genome assembly GCF_008974265.1 of Dictyobacter vulcani. Lineage (GTDB taxonomy): Bacteria > Chloroflexota > Ktedonobacteria > Ktedonobacterales > Ktedonobacteraceae > Dictyobacter > Dictyobacter vulcani. Next base: position 1,287,949 of record NZ_BKZW01000002.1, on the reverse strand, counting down.
TCCACGCGCCACGCTGGCCGCTGATCCAACCTCTCATTTCGCCCGCCTGCTACAGCATGAGCAAGGAGGAGTATTCGTATGAAGATGTACAGTATGCTTGTGAGCTTGAATCGCTATCGCCTCTTTTATCAGGTACGGGGAGTACTGCTTGGCTTTGTCTCCCATGCTGCCACACTAACGTTTGGCCTGTTGCTCCAGCAGCTTTTTGACTTGCTCATGCAGCGACCACAATTTACCGGTCAGCTGGCATGGCTGCTCACCGGACTCTTTGCGCTGACCATGATTCAGATGGGGATGCAGTTTATCGGCTTTGATAATACTCTCAAGTATCATTATCCGGTGCGCGGCCTGCTCAGTCGGAATGTGCTGGCCCGGCTTTTCAGGCAACCAGGCGCACGTGCGCTAAATGTCTCGCAGGGCGAGGCCCTCAACACGCTGCGCGATGATACCGAGACAGTGGCGTATGCGCCCGGCTTTGGTCAACTGGGTGACATCATTTTTACGCTGGTCGCTCTGTTCATCCTGCTGCGCATCGACGCCATCATCACCCTGGCGGTCCTGATTTCATTAGGACTGATCATTATGCTGGCACGGCTCTGGATGAAGCAGATTGAGCAGTATCGTCAGGCGAGCCGCGAGGCAACCGGCAAGGTGACTGGACTGGCCGGTGAGTTGCTGGGGGCGACCCAGGCGATCCAGGTAGCGGGCGCCGAAGCGGCGGTAGTCGCACGCTTCCGTCAGCTCAGCCAGCAACGGCTGGTCCAGCTCCTACGCGAACGGCTCCAGAATGATAGCGTCAATGCTGTACTGGGCAATACCATCGGGCTCGGTACCGGACTGGTATTGTTTATGGCCGCGCTACGCTCGCATGCCTCCCATCTAAGCATTGGAGAGATCACGCTCTTCATCTTTTACATGGAATATATTACCGGCACCCTGACCGCGCTAGGAGATAGTATGGGAAACTTTGCGCGCACCCGCGTCTCCTTGACACGCCTGCTGGCCTTGATGCAGGCACAGGATCAAGATGAACAACTGCTGGTTGAGCACCATCCAGTCTCAAACAAGCAGCAGGCATTAAATGTATCCGAGATACATGCAAGCGTACAGAGTGATCCGTTAGCACTGCTCACAGCAACCAATCTCAGCTATCACTATTCGAGCAGTGGTAAAGGCATCGACGGCATTAACCTGAGCCTGAAACGTGGCAGCCTGACAGCAATCGTGGGCCGCGTTGGCTCAGGCAAGACCACACTGGTACGTACGCTGCTGGGACAACTTCCCAGAGATACGGGAGAAATATGTTGGAATGGTCAAGCAGTCGGCGATGCAGCGGAATTCTTTGTGCCGCCACGCTCGGCTTATACACCGCAGGTTCCGCATCTCTTCAGCGATACGCTGCAGGCCAATATCTTACTTGGACAAACTGAAGAAGCCACAGATATCCAGGCTGCCCTGTATCAAGCAGTACTGGATCAAGATGTGGCCAGCTTTCCAGCGGGCATCCAGACAGAGATCGGTACACGCGGCATGAAGCTTTCAGGTGGACAGGCCCAGCGCACCGCGGCAGCACGCATGCTGGCCCGATCCGCGGAATTACTGGTCCTGGACGACCTTTCCAGCGCCCTGGATGTCACCACCGAAAGCCAGCTATGGGAACGACTCTTCGCACAACGCGAGCGCACCTACCTGGTCGTCACCCATCGTCAGGCCGTCTTGCGCCGCGCCAACTGGATCATCGTCCTGAAAGACGGGCAGATAGAATCACAGGGCACTTTGCAAGCATTATTAAACACCAGCCAGGAGATGCAACGCCTATGGTCCATAGAACAGGTTGATGCCATTCAAGAGGCTTAGGCATGATTCACAGCACGGTGACAGATGCGTCTCAGGCCTCCTCTCCCATCACGCGCGCGGCTGTGTCGAGATACGAGGACGAACAGCGCGCTTTTTAACGGACATGGACTCTGACCTTCACTTCACCACCTGGGCGAAGCGCGAGATGATGAACAACATCCGGTACGATCAGTTGTCCAGGAACGAGACGAAAGGTGCAGTGTTGGGTGATGGCAGCGATCAGCAGTTGGCCCTCCATGAGAGCGAAGTGGTTGCCGATACAGATGCGCGGTCCGGCCCCGAAAGGAATAGAAGCTGAGCGCGGCAGCAGTTTCTCGCGCGAAGGCTCGAAACGCTCCGGCTGAAAGCTTTCAGGTTCAGGGAAGGTATCCGCGCGTCGATGGAGCGTGTAGGGTGAGATCAGGATGGTTGTCCCCTTCGGCACCCTATAGTCATCGATCACGGTATCGTGCAAGGACTCGCGCAGAATACCGGACGCGGGTGGATAAAGGCGCATCGTCTCCTTGAAGACCTGCAAGCAGTAGGGGAGTTGGGGCAGGTCCTCAAACGTCGGGAGATGTCCCTGAAGTTCCTGATCGACCTCCTGCTGGAGCTTCTGATAGCTCTGGGGATGCTCGCAGAGCAGGTACCAGGTCCAGGCAAGGGCGGCGGCAGTAGTCTCGTGTCCGGCGGTAAAAAGGGTTACGCATTCATCAATCAATTGCTGGTCGCTCATTGGCTGCCCTTCATCGTCCCTAGCTCGTAAGAGATGGGAGAGCAGGTCGTTCCGATCATCTGGGTGTTGGCGACGTTCTTCAATCATCTGGGAGAGACGCGTTTCGAGCAGGTGTGTCGCCTGGCGCACGCGCTGATTGTATAGCGTGGGGATGCTGAGTGGTAGCATGAAAGGCGAGGTGAGCGTGCGAACGGCATGGGCTAAGCCTGTATTGATCGCAACTCCCAGTTCATCTGTTTCGCTGAGGAAGTCGGTATCAAAGAGTACCTTGCCGACGATGCTCATCGTGAAGCGTATCATAGAGTGATTGATGTCGATGATCGCGCCATCCTCCCACTCTTGCATGAGACGCTTGGCGTAGTGAACAATGGTATCAGCGTAGCTGGCAATGTGACGTGGCTGAAAGCAGGGAGCCATCAGCTTGCGCTGGTGCCTATGGAATTCTCCTTCGCTGACGAAGAGTCCGTTATTGCCTACCGCTTTATGCATGAGCTTCCCTTTGGAGAAATCGTTGGCATACTCAACCAGGACGTGCTGCGCATGCTCAGCCTTATTGAAAAAGAGCAGAGGAACGGGACCGATACGAAAACCTCTGACATCTCCCTCTTGTGCCAGATGATTGAGAAAACCGAGACGATCCTGCAAAAACTCCTGATAGTTCCCGAGCAAGAAATGCCCACGTGTAAAGGGAACCGCTTGAGCTTGCGGTAGAGATGAAGCAACCATCCTTGTCTCCTTTGCAAATACACTCCTTAGAGAAGTTTTTCGAGCATTTCATACAGTGCATGCGCGGTCTCTTCCTGGTTCAGGCCAGACTCGTAGCGAAGTTGATACCAGGTATAGACACCAGTAAGAGTGAACAATTGAGCGAGTAAACGTGCTCGTGCTGCTGCGTCACGCCGTTCTAGATGCGTCCTGAAAGTACGCTCTAGCCACTCCCGGTGGGAAGTACGCGCCACATCAATAATGGAGTGCAGTTGGGGATGTCTTGCCTCCTGAGCTAGCCCATGTAGCATCCGTTTCCCTCCCGCTTCGTAGTAGGCGGTCAGGCCATTCACAATTGTTGTGAGATCACCCGTAGGCGGCTCGATACGTTGCTGCATGGCTCGACGAAAGGCCTCCTGGCTGATAGCATTCGCCAGACGTTCCTTTGATCCGAAACGGCGTAAAAGGGTCTGCACGGTTACGCCAGCACGCTCTGCAATCTGGTCGAGTGTAATCTGGTCGGCCCATCGCTCATCGAAAAGTGCCAGCCCAGCCTCAATGATCCGTTGCTCGGTGAGTGCAGCAATCTCCGCCTGAACGGTTCCCCTGTAGACACGTTTTTTCCGTGGTTGTTCAGAAGTATCCTCATTGGCGTTCATCATAGCAACAGCATATCATCCTTATTATATTGATGTCAATGACTTTAACACCATAATGGAGATTGCTACACCCTTTATGACGATTGGAGAATAGATGTTCGCGAGGTACTGAAATTCTGTCAGAAACACTTGTACCCTGAAAGTCAAGGGATGTAATTTCCTTCAGGATACGTCAAAGGTTCTCTTAAAGCGGTGAATTGAAGCTTTAGGCTCGGTTTCAACACAAGCAATGCGAGCACGTCCGGGTCAGTATACGTCTGAGCAGGGGCCCCAGCGTAGCGGCATGCCCTGGCGGCTGCAGCCTCTTCGCGTCCCGAGCTGGCAACGCCACACACGAACCCCTTTCCCTGCTGTGTGGCGCTGCCAGGGATCGCTCACTGCCACATGGATAGCATGCACCTATGGATGTGGTTGGCGAAAGCATTGTATGACCAGAAAGCAGCATTTCATTAAAGGTTCAGAAGATGTAAAAGCGATATATTCGGTCCTTGCGGCCGATTAACTCCCCCACTACACCCTCCCTTCACCATGATCAAGCCACTCAAAGGTGATCACTTTACAGCTCGTGGTTGCACACACGTTGGATCGGTGCCATTCCTCGTGATCTTGGTGAGGTGAAGGTTGATGGAGAGCGAGCCAATCGGCCGCAAGGGCCGAACCTACATTAATTTTTTTATCGATCATTTGATGCAATAAAACATTATCGACACATATCATTTCACCAACAACCTTCCCAGACGGGAACGGGTCATCGCTGCGAGGGGCTTGCTCGGACGTCAAACTGATCGCAGCGACCAGCGCTGCCGCTACAAAGGGTGATTTACTCAGCGCTGACGAGGGAGGCGGTAACGCGTTTGTCGCTGGCGATCTGCTGGATGCGGACTACGATGTGTTGGCCTTTGTGATAACGGTCGGCGGGATGGGTGATGTAGCCGGAGACAACTTGCTCAACCGGGACCAGACCCAGCACGCCGCCCAGGTCTACATAGATCCCGTCAGAGCTCAGGCTGGCGATCGAGCCTTCACAGATCGTGTCCGCTTTCAGTTTGTGCAAGGCTTCATCGCGGCGCTGAGCATAGGTCAGAGAGAGCAACAGGTTGTCTGGATCCTTATCCATGATCATGACCTCAACCTCCTGGCCCGGCTGCACAACTTTCCAGGGATCAATAAAGCTTTTTTGCAGCGAGATATGGTCGGGCGGGATGGTGCCTTCGATGCCGCCCAGCTCTACTTTGACCTGATGCCCATAGATACTTTTCACGCGCCCTTTACAGATATCACCTGGCCGTAAACCCGTCAGTATGTGCGCTTCCTTGCTCTTCTGCTGAGCAGTCACCTCAGCTTTGCCAGAAAGCTCCAGGGACAAAATATGCAGGTAACGGTCCATATCCAGGATCCTGACCCCGATCTCCTGACCTTGCAGGGTCGTCAATTGCTGATAGACCAGCTCCTCTTCAGATAATTGCTGCTCCTCAATCGTCAGATTCGCCAGCCGCCAGTTCACACCCAGCGTCACATGCTCAACTGTCCCTTGAATACCGCGAATATCCACAATCAAATGATCGCCCGCCAGCTCAACAATATAACCAGTGAGCATTCGATCATATTTGTACTGTTCCTCAAGCCATAACCAGACATCATCTTGAAACTGCTGCTCATCCGACATCTTGCACCTCTGCATAAAAGAAATGATCGAACCTTTACCCACAAAATCCTGGCTAGCGTTTTTCTACCGCAAAAACAAATTTTTCGAGGGCCGCAGCCACACCATCATCAATGTTCCTCAATGTCACATAATCGGCAGCAGCCTTGACTTCCTGGTGTGCATTCCCCATCGCGATCCCCAGCCCAGCGAAGCGCAACATCTCGATATCATTATGATTATCACCAAAAGCAATCACTTCCTCAGGCCGAATATCCAGCATCTGGGTAATCGTCCTGAGGGCATTGGCTTTCGAGACCTCTGGATGCAGGAATTCCAGCCATTGTTCTGCTGTCTGCGTCACATAGAGCTGTCCAGCGAAGTGGCTCTCCAGGTCCCGACGTTTGGCTCTCAGGGTAGACGCATCCCCAAACGCGCCAATCTTGATACATGGCTGTGGATAGACATCCTCAATATTTTCGACTCTACGTATAGGTATACCAGAGAGATACCAGTTCTGTCGATCATAAAGCGCCTGCTCGGCATATAAATACTCATTGGTATAGTAGCAAAATTGTAGATCGAGGCTGCGTGCATATTCCACTACGGGTAAGATATAATGGGGAGGAACCAGTTGTTGGTGCACGAGCGTATTCGTGCTCATATCAATCACCGTCGCGCCATTACTGGTGATTTGCGGCGCATTCAACGGCAGATCCCTGATGACACGATGAAAACTAAAAGGGACACGGCCCGTGGCGATAACCAGTCGCATGCCATCAGCGACCGCCCGCTTAAGCACATCCAGCGTATATGGACTCACTTTGTGTTGCGGCGTTAATAAGGTTCCATCCAGATCAATAGCGAGGAGACGATACATAGTGGTAGAAACTCCTGACAAACAAGTGCATCGAGGAAAGTGAATTTCACTACCTCTGCTTTAGTATACGCTTTTTAGTTGTACAGTTAAAGCTCTCACCTGTACACAAACAGAGGGTCATAGCAATATCCTCAAGCAGCAGGAACCACAGCTTATAGGCATCGGGACTAACCCCAAATTCGCCATCGGGCAGCGTGCTTCTCCCAACGGATCAAGAGCCGTCGAGAACGGTTGAGCCAGGAGAAAAGCCGCTCAACGACCCATCGCCGAGGTTGTTCTCCATACTTGCCGTTTTGCTCTTCTTTAACAGACTCAACAAAGGGAGAATAATCGTCAGATAAGCTCATCATTCATCAAAGGTGAGCCAGGTGCTTCACCGAATTCCCACATTTCCTAGAAATCCCAGTGGATACTCCACCCATCCTTTAGCCGCTTCCCGTCGGAGCCATATCTTCGCACTTCTCTGCTCTGTATCGACAATCATCCGTGCTATCGTCCTGTCATTAAAAATACTCAAATCAGGGCCTTGGGAGGTATCGCTCACAAGCGTCATGAGTTCCTGCTCAGACATGTGTGGTCTGACTTTCTCGCTCGCTACTTCATAGCGCCGGAAGGTGGACGGCATTTTTTCCGCTTCCAGAGGTTTCAGTTGCTCTGACAGGTAGTGATTGGTATGCACAAATGGGGAAGCAGGTTCAATTATCACCTGTTCTCTCGCAGTCGACTCAATATTCCATCTCTTGCCGTCCATGTTCATAATATTGTGGTTGTAACCAGTAGCTCTTTGCAGGGACTTTAACTTTTGAAAATCTTGCAGCGGATCTTGCGTTTCTGACAGAAAGCGAGCCATGACATTTCTTGTATCCCGCTGCCAGTCGCTATGAGTCATGATTGATCAGTATATGCTATCGCTGATCAGTAGATCAGGACATATCGAAGGAATGATACTCGCGGAATTACCGCCCAACGTATTGAGGTAATTGAGTTCTAATAGGGTGAGATCGCCAATTGTCTTCTGAAGGACACAGATTTCATCCGCTGCATCATGCGCCCAATCTTCGTTGTGCGAGATGAGCTTCCCATCATTGGTAACAATTGACGTACAGTGATCTTCTCGGTAGAAAGAGAACTCATCCTCAAGACTACAAGTCCAGCAGGCGAGAAAATCGACGCCTGCTCCTCTGGCATACCCTTCCATCTCCTGAACATAGTGTGGGAAGCACTCTTTCGCCGCGGAAAGGTATTCTAGAGATCGTTTAAGCTTTAAAGCCCACACATCATCTCGTAGGGTACGATTTATTTTGGCCTGGATTGCTTCTTTGAAATGGGTTCCCAATTGGAGGCCCAGGTCATAGTTATTTTCAGCTTGAAAGGTAAAGTAATTGTCGTGATGTTGCATGTCTTCATTCTCTCTTACAGATGTATGTTGTACTCTACTGTCGGCAGCGTTTGCTCGAAACACTGCCAGCGCTCAAACCTGAACTTGCCTTCACCAGAACCCCTCACAACTCTTAACCTCCGGTTTGATCGTGAGCGAAGTGGTCATGACCTCCCCTGAGGGTAATCGCTTCTCCCCGTGCGGTAAATATTGGAGGTAGGAAGGCTAGCATAGACACGTTAAATCACACCCTGCCCCCTCCAGGCTTGAATTTGCTCTGCGCTATATCCCAGTTCTTGCAGAATAGCCTCACTATGCTCACCGACGTAAGGTGCGGGCTGCGGTGTCACCTGCTCGCCTCCAACCAGGCGCGGAAAGCGCGCCAATGTGGATAGCTCCTTTCCGCCTGCTTCATCAGTGCGCACAACATGGCGCGCCAGTGCCTGGGGATCGTTGAAGGCTTCGTCAATGCTGTAGACGGGACCCAGGCAAGTGTCGTCGCCGCCACATACCTCAATCCATGCATCACGCGAGCGCGTTTTGAAGATGGCTTGCAAGGCGCGTATGGTCTCATCCCTCTGCTCTGCGCTGGTCGGCATATGCCCAGCTATCAGTTCAGGATGCCCGATGCGCTCACAGAAGGTGCGCCAGAACTTTGGCTCCAGAGCAGCGAGCGTAACATACTTGCCATCACCTGCCTCGTAGATGTGATAGCAGGGGAGAGCACCGTTCAGTGGCGAGCGCTCCGGCGACAAGCTCACACCACTGTGCAGGTATAGCGAAGTGACCAGAGGCATCAGACTCAACAGGTTCTCAGTCATGGCAACATCGACGAAGCGCCCCTGCCCACTGTGCGCACGCTCCACCAGGGCTAACAGGATACCAACAACGGCGCTATAACTACCGCCAATCAGGTCGCCTAGTTGCGTGGCTGGAAGAGAGGGAACTCCCTGTGCGTCCCGCTGGTAGTCGAGCAAACCGGCGTATCCCTGGTAGTTAAGATCGTGTCCGGCCCTGTCCCGATAGGGACCGTCCTGTCCGTACCCGGAGATGGCACAATAGATGAGATCGGGTTTGATTTTTTTCAGCTGCTCGTAGTCCAAACCCAATCGCTGCATCACTCCCGGTCGAAAGCTTTCTATTACGATATCAGTGCTTAGCACCAGAGCACGCAGCAGTTCGCGTCCTTGCTCGACTTTCAAAGGGATAGCATTGTCCACTCTTACGGTGAATACCCCAGGGGAGCCGGATCAGCGAGCCATAGCCCAACCCTTCGTTTTGCTTCGGATAGAATTCCATATCGGTTGGACAATAGGCAGCAACCAGGCACGCACCCAGGATGCGGGTACTGGACGAATGAAAAAGATCCAGAGGTGGCCACCACGTCGGGAGCGTTCCACGTAAGAAACAATCCCCTGAGCAGCCAACCGATCATGGATAGACAATATTCGATCTATTCCATCCTCGGTATCGGCGTCAAACACCGCAAAGCGGCACTGGCCATCGTCATCCATCACATAGGTCCCATAGGTCTGTCTCCCCAGGAGATGATTCAAGAGATTCGCATTGGTGAGTGGTCGTCCTGCGCGCCGATAACTCCCATTTGGCAATTGGATTGCGTAGTCATCACGGCGACCCACAAACACATCGGTATAGGCGGGCAGATAGGATGCAATCGACATAAAGCTCCTCTTTTCTCTCATCGTCTCTGCGTCCTCCAGGATAGGATTGTGCTCCTTCAAAGATTTCATGCCCACCTGTCCTTTGTCGCAACTGAACAATTGAGGCCAAAAGGCAGGCAAGGTAGACACAACTGGCGTAGTTGACGAAATACCTGAGCCAGTTTTTTTGCGATCAACCGTGTTCAGGTTTTTCCTGTTACTAATGATATAACAGGGGATCATGGGTAAAACATCGGAAGAAAACGGGAACAACATGTGCAATATCTGTTGCAAAAAACTTGCCTGAGCTGAGTAAATCGCGTAAGATAGCTACTGAAAGTCGTCTCAATGATCAGAAGGAAGGAACCGATGAAAACAATCACACTAAACCTTGAAGATGAGATGTTTGCCAAACTTGCAGCAATTGCGAAACAGGCTGGAATTGCTGAGCAAGATACACCGGAGTGGGCTGCCGAGCAGATACGAAAAAACCTTTCGGAACTACTCCCTTCCGGTCCTTCAAAGTGGATGCCACGAGAACAATGGGAAGCACTTGTTCGAGGCGAAAATTGCGTTCACTGCGCCCAACTTGCAAAAAATGAAGCGTTTGATGGCTATGGATTTGTCGTCGCCGATCTCAACATGGCACGCCTCAGTCTCACGAAGAACCAATATATTCATGGGGAATGTATAATTACCTATAAGCGTCATGTCAAGGAATTGCACGATCTTTCGCAAGAGGAACAGTATGTGTTTATTGACGATCTGGCCCGCTCAGCCAGGGCAATCGAAAAGGTCTTTACGCCACTGAAAATGAGTATCGATATGGGAAGTAGTGGCTATCCGCATCTCTATTGCCGTCTCAAGCCTCGCTATTATGGTGATGCAGCCCCGGAGCAAAGAATGTCCCACGCGGCAGAACGCTTTCTTGATCCACGTGAGTATGAAAAATATGTTACTGAGCTAAGAGCTGCTCTGGCTCATCCGATTTCAACTTCCATTTGAGACTTGAGATGCATAAGCTGTTGCTGTACTTCTTTATCTCCAAATGGAATTGCACCATTTCCCAAAAAGCTGGCCTCATTGCCAGAGGGGAACACTCCAGGAGCGAGCACAGATGCTATCTTTAGTTGTAGTTTTCCAAAGGGAATCGACTGAGTATAGATGATGCTGGTCCCTCCACGTTGAGGATGGAAAACCAGCTGGTGCTCTGCAGACGGTGAAAAACCCTTGGTGGTAAATGCAAAAAATGTGGGCACGGTGGATTTTTTTATAGTGACAGTACCTGAGGTCAGATATTTCCATTCTGGAAACTCTATAGATGGATGCTTCAATCCCAGCCTATAGTAGAAGGTTGTTCCGACACAGAGAACCGGTGTCGAAAGATCTTCTATCTCAATGGCTGTTTCAGCTTGCTCCTGAAAACGCTGCTGCTTAGCGACCCGCTCGAGCAAATGTGCAGGGACCGGCCCTTTATTCATGAGATTTTGTGTAGGTTTCCGCGTGAGCAATTGCACGATATGTTGGGGTTGAAACATCCAGTCAAAGACTTTTTCCTGCGGACGTTCAATAACCACGTGAGCAGTAAATTTCAATTTTTACACCTTTTGAGAGACTTCTTTATAGTAACACAATATTTATCATCCTGGCGCCAAGAGACATCTTCAATATTTTCAACACTATGCACAGGAATGCCTGAGTGAAACCAGTTATATCGATCATAAAGCGCCTGCTCGGCATATAAATAATCATGGCTATAGTAGCAAAATTGTAAATCTAAGCTACATGGATATTCTACTACAGGTAAGATATAATGGGGAGGGATCAGTTGTTGCTGTAAGAGCGTATTCGTGCTCATAGCAATCACCGTCGCGCCATTGCTGGTGATTTGGGGCGCATTCAATGACAGATCGCTGATGACGCGATGAAAGTGAATTCCACTATCTCTGCTTAAGTATATGTTTTTTAGCTGGACAGTTAAATTTCTTACATACACACACACTGGCAGCCCCGCTTCAATACACATTTAGAAATGAGAAGTATTTATGCAGCATTGGATTTGTGTCACCTGTGGTACCCAGTTCGCAGCCAGCCAGGAGCAGCCTCGGGAATGTCCGATCTGCCTGGATGAGCGACAGTATGTTGGTCATCAGGGACAGCAATGGACGACGATGGAGTCGATGCGCGCAGAGGGTCATAGCAATATCCTCAAGCAGCAGGAACCACAGCTTATAGGCATCGGGACTAACCCCAAATTCGCCATCGGCCAGCGCGGACTCCTGGTGTGCAGTGAGCAAGGCAACGTCCTGTGGGACTGCATCACCTATCTGGATGATGAGACCTACCAGGCGGTAAAAGATCTGGGTGGTATTTCCGCAATCGCCATCTCGCATCCCCACTACTATTCCGCCATGGTCGAATGGGCGCAGCGCTTTGACGCGAAAATCTATCTGCATGCCAACGACAAAAAATGGGTCATGCGCCCGGACGAGCGCATCGTCTACTGGACAGGCGAGACCCTGCAACTCCCTGGTGACCTCACCCTGATCCGCCTCGGCGGCCACTATCCCAGTGGCACCGTCCTGCACTGGCCCCGGGGAGCCGAAGGAAAAGGCGCACTCCTCAGTGGAGACATCATCACCGTCGTCGTCGATCGCCGCTACGTCAGTTTTATGTATAGTTATCCAAACCTGATTCCCCTGCCCGCCAGCGAAGTCCAGCGCATGCGCGACACCATCGCTCCCTACAAATTCGACCGCCTCTACGCCGCCTGGTTTGAAGCCATCGTCCAACAGGACGCCCATGATGCAGTTGTCAGATCCGCCGACCGCTACATCCGCGCCGTTCAGGAAGTCCGCTATCCGTAAAAACAGATCATCAATCATAGATGCGACCTTTGCGGTCGCATCTACATCTTTTGCTGATCAGAAGATTGCGCAAGAGCCTTCAAGCCGGAGGAGGCTGATCAGCGCATGCCTGGTTGTGGGGAGAGCGAACAGACATGCCCTTGATATAGATACGTCGTAGCCCTGCTAAAATCTGTTCTTGCGTATACCCTCGCCTCTGCCGTTGAAAGAGATAGAGGGCAGGATCGGAGGTTGCGATGATTGCATCGGCAGTGTAGATGGTGTCCAGCGGCGCAAGTTCCTCCTGGGCAATAGCTTCCTCAAGCAAATGCGCGATAAGGCTATGGGAGGCACGATAGTACTGCGTGCTAAACTTCATCTCGCGCTTCTCGCCAGACGATGTATCCATGATGGCCGCCAGAAATAATCCTTCCTCCTCGATGAAGGCAAGGCTCCTGCGGAGGACGCTGTCCAATCGCTGTAATGCTGACCATATTTCTTTATCCCGGGCATAGGCCTGGATCTCCTCTAAGAAGCGCAGGGCGCTCTCATTCAGCAGATCCAGGATCAATTCACCCTTGTGGGCGTAGCGGCGATAGAGCGTTCCCTGACCAACGCCTGCTTCCCGGGCAATCTGATGCATACTGACATCCTCAACGCCTCGCTCGGCAAACAACTGCCGAGCCACCCGCAAGATCCGCTGGTCAAAATCGGCTGCCTGCCGCCGTTCTGGTCTCCTACGCATCCCTGCTTCTTTACCAGCCTTTGTGGTGGCGACCAGTTCCTGCCGTCTCCCTGTTTCCATAACACCCCTCTTAACGTGATCTCCTCTTGACAAGGGGACAATTGTCCTTTAAACTACACGCTATCTATTGAGGACAATTGTCCTCATCTTACTATGGAGTATAAGACCTCCCGCAACCCCCGTCAAGCACACACGTGTTTAGCTTGAAGGTCCGGGATGGCATAGCTAGCTCGTGCTCATGCTGCGAACGGTTGCCATATAAGCTGTTTTCCGTCATTGAGCAAGAGGCATATAAATAAAGGAAGATATAATGACAACCAGGCACCTTGTTGATCCTGAGCTTGCTGCTCTCCTTGACCATATTCCGACCACAGTATTAACTGCTGAAATCCTGAAGCAGATACGCGCCATGAGTCCCCAGGCCACTGCGGACGTGTCCCAATTTGCTGCGCTGTCTGTAAGTGAGCGCTTCATCTCTGGACCAGAAGGGGCACCCGATGTACGCGTGCTGGTCTACCTGCCGAACTCGGTGCAGGAAGCGGTCCCGGCCCTGCTCTGGCTTCATGGGGGCGGATATATTATGGGTTCGGCGGATGCGGAAGATCTCACGGTTAAAAGTATCGTGTCAACGCTCGGGTGTGCTGCCGTTTCGGTAGATTACCGTCTGGCCCCTGAGACCCCCTATCCTGGCCCGGTCGAGGATTGTTACGCAGCCTTGAAATGGCTCGCTACGCATGCCGACGAACTGGGTATCGATCTGAAGCGGATCGCGGTGGGCGGCAGCAGTGCTGGAGGGGGACTGGCCGCAGCATTAGCGCTCCTGACACGCGACCGTGGGGAATTCTCCCTGGCGTTTCAATTCCTGCTCGCTCCCATGATCGATGATCGCACTTGTACACTGGCGAACCCGCATCCATACACAGGGGAATTCATCTGGACACCGGAGGCTAACCGCTTTGGCTGGACCGCTTTGCTGGGCCAGGAACCCGGCGGGACCGATGTTTCGCCCTATGCGGCGGCGGCACGCGCTGAGCGGCTGGAGGGCTTACCTGCCACCTTCCTCTACGTCGGTGCACTCGATCTGTTTCTGGAGGAAGATCTGGAATATGCTCGTCGCCTGATGCGAGCAGGCGTGCCAACGGAGCTGCACGTCTATCCTGGTGCCTACCACGGCTTCAGAATGGTCGCCGATGCCCGGGTAACCCAGACTGCCGAGCGAGATCTGCTGGCAGCCTTAAAACGCGCGTTTGATCCAGCCCACCGCTCAAAGGTTTTTTAGAAATCTAGAAATTCCCGCTGCCCGCCAGCAAAGTCCAGGCGGTCTGCTACCCATAATGTGTATGTGTATTGTTCAGCTTGCTTATTTGAAACATTTGTTCTATACTGTACACATAAGCCAGTAGAGACCTGAAAAGATGATGGGATCTTCGATCAGATCAATAACTACTGCGAAGCTCAGGTCAAATCACAGGAGCAATAAACCTTCTTCATTGCTCCACTCTCTCAACCAGACACCAGCGGACAGCGTAAGCACCGCTGGTGTCTGGTTTTATGTAGCCACAAAGAGCTGAATACTCGTACCGGCAGCGCTGGTCGCTAATACTTTTCGTTTAGCGATATGTTGAGAGAGGGTTGGACGTGACCAGCAAGCAAGGTGTACGTGGAGAGGGCGCCACACGCGGAGGCCGCCCTGCTGCGTTTGCGCAGGCCTGCGTGCAAGCACGACTCGCAGTGCTGTGGCGCCTACAGGGATCGTGGGTGCCGTCGCCTGCTCGCGCAGCAACGTGGTGGGAGAGCACGTAGATCCTCCCCGTACCTTCTCGAAGAGGATCACGAAACACGATCCGTCTCGGTGTAGGCGCCACAGGCATGCGCTGCTCGTTGCGCACCTCGCTCCACTATCACGCCGCATGCCGGCCTCCGCGTGTGGCGCCCTCTCCACGTACGATCCGCTGCTTTTTTTCACAACAGCTTTTGCAACCACAAAAGTGCTTAAATGAAACGTATTTGCGCTTGCCGCTGCAACCTGTAGACGTAAAAGCAAACACGCTTAACATGATACCTCGCTACATAGATGTGCTATAATTTACCCGTAGAATAGTGAGAAACGCATCAAAAATCGAAAAATATAGATTTACTATCTTTGCAGTCAGTGTCCTATCATAAATAAGGAAGGCGGCGCATGGGTCAATATTTACGCTCTTGTCCCCGCTGCGGCTCGATAAATGAAGCAACGGATGCGAACTGTAGCGCCTGCCGCGCGCCGTTGGGCACGGTGCCTGCACGGAGAATACCAGGCACTCTAACAAGACAAAGAGCTCGAATCCCACGTCGCCGCATGGTACAAGGCCTGGAATCGGCGCACTCACCCTGGCAGGCGTTGTCACGGTGAGAGTCTGGACCTGGCTTACCACTCCTCCCGTTCAAGGATAGCGCCAGCATCTATCGTGCCTGTTACCACTCCAGGCACAAATTACATCTATCGCGGGCACAAAGCCGCCGTCACAACGCTGGCCTGGTCGCCTGATGGCCGCTATCTGGCCTCGGGTAGTGTAGACAAGACAGTCCAGGTCTGGCAAATCATCAACGGGGCCCTGCACTATACCTTTGTGGGACATACCTCGCCAATAACTGCGCTCGCCTGGAACAAAGAGGGCATCAATATTGCCTCGGCTGGCGATCAGGATGGCAAGGTCCTGGTCTGGAATGCGTTTCGGGGCAAGCAGGCTACGGGACCCACGGGCCAACACGGGAAGGTACTCTCCTTGACCTGGCAAAACCTACACTTTATCTCGACAACCACTCCTGATAGCATCATCTTTTCTAGCGCTGACGATGGCACGGTACAGATCTGGGATGCCAGAAACGAGAAGAGCATCTATAACAATACCGGGTATGGTATCATCCGAACACTACTTTTCTACGCCCCTGGTTCTCTACTGTTAGCTGGTGATAAGCACATCATCAGTTATTGGCAGATCGCCAGAGATGAGAATGATCTCTCACAGCAACCTGATTATTATAATGGGCATACCGGCACAATCAATGCCCTCGCATGGATAGTAGAACACAACACATTTGCCTCAGCGAGCAATGATGGTACTGTGCGTGTCTGGTCAACAAAGTTCCCCCCTTCCTCGGCCTCACCCATAACGACCTATCGCGGACATAAGGGCAGCGTCTATGCCATAGCAGCTTACCAGGGGCTAATCATCTCAGCAGGACAGGATCAAGGAGTACAAATCTGGCGCTTTGATACTGGCCGATTGCTCTACACTTATACCGGTCATCGGGCCCCCATCCGTGCGCTCGCGATGATACCACAATGGGTAAATGGAGCACATACATCCACAGCTATACCGTTTGTAGCCTCGGCCAGCGACGATGGCACCGTCCATGTCTGGCGTATCCCTGAAAAGGTCCTCTCCGCGACACCCATTCCCCTTCCCTGATCCATGCGCAACGCCAATGCACCCAATTCCTCACGTAGCGGCAGCCTTCAAGGCTAATACGTTTCACGTAAGCCTTTTTCTGGACGAGATTGACGAAAGCATCTGAGCCGATCAGAGGCCCAGTGACTTCAAAGGATCAAGAAAAGCGAACAGGTAGGTTCGACCCTTTGGGTCGATTCGTGCCTGCATGATATCCTTGCTTGACCATGAGCAAGCCTCTTCACGCCTTGCTTCACCGCTTTTTCACTTGCGTGATCCTGCGGAGGTGAGGGTATCGTAGAGGCAACCGAATCGACCCAAAGGGTCGAACCTACACGTTTTACCTCTCTTGATCCTTTGAGAAGGTGTTCCTTCACCGTCATGCTATCATTTCAGCCATTCAATCCTTAAGTGAAACGTATTAGCCTTCAAGGCCTCCACGTACGGCCAGCGCTGCCACTACAATATAATTTCTTTATTCAGGTTGTGGGGATGGAGTTCGTGGCGCCAGATGGGATGTCACGCCATTCCCAGGGGGCGTGTACGATCTCTGCAAGTGGGGTGTTGCCGCACCAATAAAGCAAGCCGTATCTGGTGGCGCGATGGCCAATGACGACAATTATTTTGCCATCATGATCGCGCAGGACGTCGCGCAGAAAGGTCCCCATCCGTTGAACGACCATGACGGCACTCTCGCCATTGGGAAAGGGCTCAACTATGCGGCGGGGAATCTCTTCATCTATTTGCTCAATCGGATGCTGCGTCATATCTCCATAATCGAATTCACGCAGTCTGGCATCGCGATAGAGAGGTAGGCCACGCTCGCCAAAGGCGATCTCGGAGGTGCGCCAGGCACGTTGAAGATCGGAGCTATAGACAGCATCCAGTGCTTCTTGAGCATACTGTTCTCCCCGTAACCTGGCCTGCTGTAAGCCTGCCTCCGAGAGCGGCACATCCACATAGCCAGAAGCACGCCTCGCCTCATTATCAACACTGGTGGCATGTGGAGAATAAAATAATGTCAGCATCTGCACATAATCCTTCATCATAACTTTCAATTTTCTAGCCGTAGTGTAACACCAGGAAAATGATAATTTCAAGCAAGAAGGAAGCGATTTAATCACATAGGACGTACAGTAAGTAAGATACTATCTGTATTACAACAGGATAAACAGAATAATTCTCATTTATTTGAATAGTAATAAAGATTAAATTGCCGATCCAGTTGAGATACGTAAACCTGGCTGAGAGCTTTCCAGAAACGTCTGGTAAAAAAGTACCGGATCAAGGATAAAAGTTCTAAATCAGAGGGCCAGGACATGGTATAGTCCATAGATTATGTCTAAATGGTGCAAAGAATGACCCTGGATTAGCTGGTGGAAAGTAGATAGACAGTCCTTCCCCTACCGCACAGCTTATATTGTGGGGTATAATAGTGCGATAGATATTGCGGTATCTATGCAATGCGCGATGATGATCCGTCTGCCGACGAGAGCTAGTGCGCACACAAGCAGGCCCATCCAGACCTGGCCAGCTTGGCCCAGGGATAAGAGAAGAGAGAAGACGTATGGCAAAAATACCTGATCCCGTTCCGCAGGAGGAGACGACAATCTCACAACTGCGCTCCGCCGTCAGGCAAACTGAGCAACGGTTCGAAGATACCTTTGAGCAAGCTGCAGTCGGCCTGGCGCACGTAGCGTTGGACGGCAGATGGTTATATGTAAACCAGAGGCTGTGCGATATTACTGGCTATCAACGCGAAGAATTACAGCGCATGACCTTTCAAGAAATTACCTATGACGATGATCTGGAGAAAAATCTGGCCTACGTCAAACAACTTATCGCTGGCGAAATTCAGAACTATGCCATGGATAAGCGTTATATCTGCAAAGATGGCCATCTGACCTGGACTCACCTGACGGCCGCCCTGTCACGCGCTGAAGACAATACGCCACAATATTTTATTTCGGTAATCGAGGATATCAACGAGCGCAAAAAATTGGAGCAGGACCTTTATCAGCAGCGCCAGGCATTTATGACCGTGGTGGAGAACGCACCAGATATAATTACGCGCTATGATCACGACTCGCGCTTCCTCTATATTAATCCAGCTGGCTGCAGGGTTGCGGGCCGTCCTCAGGCCGATATCATTGGGAAAACCCATGAGGAAAATGGTTTCCCAACTGAACATGTACAGCGCTGGAAAGAAGCACTAGCGGAAGCTTTCCGTACGCAAAAGCCACTTGAAGTAGATCTGGATTTTACCGGACCTGCTGGACGGCGCTTCTATCAGGCGCATCTGGCACCTGAATTTGACGCCAATGGCCAGATGGTCTCAGTGCTGGCTGTCACCCGCGATTTCACTGAACGCAAATTGATGGAAGAGGAGCGTGTCCGCCTGCTGGCCGCAGAGCAACAGGCGCACGCCGAGGCCGAGGCCGAGCGCCAGCGGATCTACGATCTCTTTCTGCAGGTACCGGCCAGTGTCTGTCTGCTCCATGGTCCAGAACATGTCTTTGAGTTTGCCAATCCACGCTATCTACAACTGGTCGGTAATCGTGACCTGATCGGCAAAACGGTCCGTGAAGCCCTGCCAGAAATAGCCGATCAGGGTTTCTACGAACTGCTGGATGCTGTTTATACCACAGGCATCCCTTTCCATGGCGATGAAGTGCTTGTGATGATTGATCGTAAGCTGGATGGGCAGCTTGAAGAGAGCTTCCTTAACTTTGTCTATCAACCAGCCCGTGATGTTAATGGCAAGATCAATGGTATTATGGTGCATGCCGTCGAGGTAACCGAACAGATTCGCGACCGCGACAACTTGAAGTTAAGCCAGCAGCGCCTGCAACTGGCTCAACTGGCAGGCAATATTGGTACCTTCGATTGGAATGTCCGCACAAATGAGATTCTCTGGACCCCCGAACTGGAGGCGCTGTATGGATTGCCAGCCGGCGGTTTTGAGGGACGCTACGAGAACTGGGCACAGCGAGTTCATCCCGATGATCTTGAACGGGCAGAAGGCAATCTGCAACGCTCAGTTACCGATGGACCACCCTATAACGTTGAATTCCGCGTCATACACCCGGATGGAACGCAACGCTGGATGCTTGGCAAAGGCGAGGTGATCAATGATGAAGAGGGGCATCCACAGCGCGTCCTTGGTGTAAACATCGATATTACCGAGCGCAAAGAGGCCGAACTCCAACTGGCACATACCCTGGAGCAGGTGGGCTTTATTGCCTCATCCAGCAAACTCCTGGCTTCCTCCATGAACTATCAAGAGGTGGTTGTCCAGGTCATCCAAAACGCCATTCCGGCCGTCGCAGACTGGTGCCGCATCGACCTGCACAGCAGCATACCCAATCTACAACCAGTCAGCATCGCTTATCCTGATCCAGTTCAGAACACACAGGAGTTCAATTTTAAAGAACATGAGCTTGAGGAAAAAGAGATCCCGGCCGCGATCGCGACCGTCAGACAGAAAAAGAGCGCAGCCCTCTACTTCCACCTGGATGCGGAGAGCGCGCAAAACCTGACGAGCGATCCACGCGAACTGGAACTATTGCGCGAGCTGCATGCCGAGTCCGCCATGATTGTACCGCTCACGGTCCAGGGTGAGATCGAAGGCACGATTACCTTTGTCACTACCCGGGAACGTACTTCTTATACAGAAGCGGACCTGAATATGGCGGAAGAACTGGCCAGTCGGGTCAATATGGCCATCGAACGTGCCCGCATTTATTATAATCTGCAGGATCTCAATGCGACCCTGGAGGCACGCGTTGCTCAGCGTACCGATGAACTGCGTTTGCTCAACGCCAATCTGGAGCGCAGCAACCAGGAGCTCCAGGAATTCGCCTATGTGGCCTCGCATGATCTTCAGGAGCCACTGCGCAAAATTCAAGCCTTTGGCAACTTGCTTGAAGAAGAATATGGCCCGGAAATTGGTGAGGGCAAAGAATATCTGGATCGCATGAGGAACGCGGCCGCCCGCATGCGCGTCCTGATCGATGATCTGCTCACCTTCTCACGCGTCGCAACCAAAACCTTGCCCTTCTCGCCAATCAGTCTGGAACTGGTTGCGCGCGATGTCCTGGATGATCTGGAAACCCGAATCCAGGAAACCAACGGCACCATCGAACTGGGCAACCTGCCAACCATCGAAGCCGACTCACGGCAGATGTATCAGGTCCTGCAAAACCTGCTCGGCAACGCCCTGAAGTTCCATCGACCTGGTGTACCACCTGTCATCAAAGTCTCGGCCACCATTGAAGAAAACACCCAACCAGACGAATTCTACAGTGGGCCAAACTGTATTCTCACGGTTCAGGATAACGGTATCGGCTTTGAAGAAAAATACCTGGATCGGATCTTCACAGTCTTCCAACGGCTGCATGGAAGAAAAGAATATGAAGGTACAGGCATTGGCCTGGCGGTCGTACGCAAAATTGTAGAACGTCATGGCGGTACCATTACCGCTACAAGTACCATTGGCGAAGGTTCCACGTTTATAGTAACCTTACCAGTGAGTCATCCACTTAAAGGATAAGAATCTCCGATGATAAATTCAAATAGCATTGTCATTTTGATGGCCGATGATGACGAAGATGATATTCTGCTGACCCAGAAAGCATTACAAAAAGGAAAATTACTCAACACGCTCTATAGCGTCAGCAATGGAGAAGAATTGCTCGATTACCTGCTCCATCGCAATAAATATGCCGATACGGATAACAGCAGTGCGCCCTTGCCTGGCCTGATTTTATTGGATCTCAACATGCCAAAAAAAGATGGACGCGAGGCATTGCGCGAGATCAAAAACCATCCTGAGCTCCGAGATATTCCCATCGTGGTCTTTACGACTTCAAAGGCAGAGGAAGACATCTATCGCTCGTATAAGCTGGTGTCAACTCGTTTATCACCAAACCAGTAACTTTTGACAAGTTGATTGAAGTGATGCAGGCTCTGGGGAAATATTGGTTTGAGGTTGTAACATTGCCAGACAAGTCAAAGAAGGGCACGTATGGAACTGCACAAAACAACGATACTACTCATTGAGGACGACGAGGAGGATTATTTCCTCCTCAGAAAAGTTCTGACCAAGATGCGCAATGCCAATTATGAGCTGCGCTGGGAGAGTGATCCGGAGGCTGGCCTCAGCAGTATGCTGGCCGGCCAACATGATCTGTGTCTGCTCGACTATCGCCTTGGAGCCAAAAATGGCATTGAACTCATTAAGCAAGCACGCAGTCTGGGTTATTCTTTACCGATTATACTCCTTACCGGTGCCAATGAATCTGAAATCGATATCCTTGCCCTGCAAGCTGGTGCCGATGACTATATTTCGAAGGAAAATCTGCAAGAGGATCTCCTGCGCCGCATCATTCGTTACGCTATCGAGCGCAAAAAAGCTGAGCGCGAACGCGAAAAATTGATCAGCGAGCAATTGGCCATCCAGGAACTGGAGAAGAAGCGCAATGAGTTCATCAGCATGGTCGTGCATGAACTGCGCACACCGCTTACCAGTTTAAAGGCCCATGCCCAGCTTCTGCGCAAGCGCTTCCTGGCCAGTGGCGATGAGCAGGTCGTGCGTACCACCTCACGCATGAATGCCCAGATTAATAAGCTGACCGACCTCATCAGCGATTTTCAAGATGTCACGCGCATCGAGGGTGGGAAACTCCAGTTTCGCGAGGACTACTTTGCCTTTGACGAGCTGATCGCCGAACTGATCGAAGAGATTCAGCCCATCACAGAAAAGCAGCTCCTGCTCCGCGACGGCGAAACCAACCAGACCGTCTGGGGTGATCGCGGCCGTATTGGTCAGGTGATCACCAACTTATTGATGAACGCGATCAAATACGCCCCCGCCAGTGATCGCATTATCGTCAAGACAACCGCCACCAGCGATACGGTGACCGTACGCATCCAGGACTTTGGTCCGGGCATCCCAAAGGATATGCGCGAGAAAATCTTTGATCCTTTCTATCGCCTGACAGATGCCAGACAACATGCCATCTCCGGGCTGGGATTGGGCCTCTATATCGCCTCCGAAATCATTCACAGACAGGAAGGACAGATCTGGGTGGAAAGCGAAGAAGGTGCCGGATCCACATTTTGCTTTACCCTGCCCATTGATCGCGAGCATGTCGACGAACAAAAAGAAGCTGTCATGTAATCTGAGATGCCCCTTAGGTTCGTGGCTTACCCACGATTGCTGGCGTCATGTTATCATCCGCCTCACCGGAATAGCGGATATTATCCTGGGCCAACGTCATCGTGGCACGCCACGAACCTACGCGTCTCTCCAGACGGCCCATTTGTCTCTCTTATGGTAGAAAAAAAGCAAAGATATGCAATCAGGGGTATACTCTGGATAAAAGCTATACATAAAGATACAACAAGGAGTGCAATTATGAGGAAAGGCATGGCGGTATTATTAATGAATATGCTGGCATCGGAGCTTGGCTATGAGGTTCGCTGGATTACTGATACCCCGGAAAATAGTTCAGATATTATTCTACTGGATAATAATGAGGGCGATAGCAAACGCTTTAGTGGCACGCAAAAATTTGAACAGGCGGTTGAATGGCTACGACAAAAGATGTAATTAGTAGCCATGGATCAAGCGACCTGCCAGGCTCTGTCTACCAGCAAGAACAGGTCGCGACACCAGAACAGCTTATCATTACAAAGATCAAACGATGACACGCCTCCTGGGAGGATTACGAAAGAGCAATGCCACAACTCCCAGCTCCAGCACTAATAATCCCAGGCAACCAACCAGGATGAGTTTTCCAAGATCATCTGTACGCAACTCGCTCTCACGCAGAGAACGGCCAGCCATTACAAAACCACCGCTTCCCCCCTTGATCGGCGACACCACCGTCGCACTGCGCACCCCGGGCAGAGGCTGCCAGGTCACTCGATCTTCCCCATCTTTCCGGACAGAATCAAAGACACCCGCAGGAAGCGTCGGCAGTTGTCCATTCAACTGACCAGAACCAGCAACCGGTTTGCCATTCGCATCATACATCACCAGATATGGAGCGATACTGGTAGCCACATCAACCTTATCAGCAGGCAGCAACGCCTGTGGCTGCTCACCCGCTGCCAGCCTGGCCGCAGTATCCTCTGCCATTTGAATCTGTGGATCGTTCGCCTGCTGGCGCAGCACCTGCTGTCCCACCACATACAGCAAACCAGACAAGCCCACAATGATGATAGCGTACGGCAACCAGCATTTTAGCATCCGTAAAACGAATTTCCACATCCTATGGAACCCTCCCTTTAAAAGCAAGATAGAAGTATAGTAACTCGCTTTCAAGCATAACTGAAAGCAGCGTATAATACCACGCTTCGCGTGCCAATCAGCATAAACCTATGTGCAAAAAAAACAACACCACCACTGCTGCTCTATGTACCCCGCAAACGTGATTGTCATTCCCACATCACGCTGGCCCTTTGTACAGGCACCAACCCTGCTTTTGGACAGCGACTATAAGCCTGTCCGGCTCTATACTCAAGCAGTGTCAGGAAAAAAGAATGCGAGAAAAGGATACAAATAATCATGATCAAGTTAGCCATTATCATTGGCAGTACACGCCAGGACGTAAAGGTGAGGTCATCGCTCGCTGGGTCCATGAGATTGCCGCAAGACGTAACGAGGTACAGGTAGAGCTGGTAGATCTCAAAGACTTCAACCTGCCCTATCTCGGCGAAACAGTCTCTGAAGAGTTGGAACCGCGCAACCAGGCCAGGCATCAGGCCTGGTCCGAGAAGATAGACGGTTTCGATGCCTACGTCTTCGTCACACCAGAATACAATCATGCTCCATCCGGTGTGCTCAAGAACGCCATCGATCATCTGTATCGCGAGTGGAACAATAAAGCCGCCAGCTTCGTTGGCTATGGCTATATGGGCGGAGCACGCGCAGTTGAACACCTGCGACTGGTCATGGGAGAACTCCAGATCGCCGACGTCAAAGGCCAGGTCGGCATCTCCCTGACAGCTGATTTCGAGGACTACAGCGCCTTTCGGCCACGCCCACATCAAGAAGATGCCGTCAACACCATGCTCGATCAGCTGATTGCCTGGGGCGGCGCACTACAAACCCTGCGTACCGGCAACGCTGGTCGCTGCGACCAGTTGGCGTATAAGTAAGCATCCTGGTTGCGTCCGAGACACTCGGCGTATGAGCAAGCCCCCCAGCGTACCGGCAGCCCTGGTCGCTAATACTTTTCACTTAAGGATTGAATGGCTGAAATGATAGCAAGACGGTGAAGGAACACCTTCTCAAAAGAAGTCACTGGGCCTCTGATCGGCTTAGATGCTTTCGTCAATCTCGTCCAGAAAAAGGCTTACGTAAAACGTATTAGCCCTGGTCGCTGCGGCCTGTCGGCGTACGAGCATGTCCCTGGAAACGATGACCCATCCTCTCTTCGTGTTGCTGGCTTGATCGCAGCGACCAGCGCTGCCGGTACGACTGATCGCAGCGACAAGCGCCAATACGTTTCGGTGAAGCGCTTTTGTGACCATAAAAAACAGAGAAAAGCCGCGAATCATACGTGGAGAGGGCGCCACACGCGAGACGCTCTCTGTCAAGGGGGCCAAAAAAGACCTTTTCAGCTCATATCCCGAAGGCTTTTTGAGCACAGACTGACCCAGTGCCCTGATGCTGGGTGTGCAACCAGCACACCCAGATGATGAGACAGGGTACGGTCGTTCAATGGGTGAGGCTCGTTTCGCTTTTGACTCGCCGTGGTCTCAAGCCCGCTGCTCTTCCCCCTTGACTCCACGGGCGCCAGAGGCTCTCCCATTGAAGCAAAGAGTTGCTGTATCGGTTCCAATCGCGGATCTCTGGGTGCTCCGCTGTCGCGTGCTGCCGTGATCTGCACGGCATGCCGTGCAGATCACGGCAGCACGCACCGCTCAGGCGGCCGCTGGCGCATGGCGAGCCTGGGCTTGTACAAACGTGTCCTCCTGATAGGTCTCTTTCTTGCGCCGCATCGCCCAGATAATCCGAAGCCATGTATTGGCCAGCCCCCGAAAAATGGTCGCACTCTTTTTGCCTTGCTTCTTTTTCTGGTCATGATACGCTCGCGCCCAACTGATGTTCTTGCAACTCTCTGCCGCCAACAGATACACTGTAGCGCGAAGCGTTTTGCTACACGCTTGGCGTTGCACTACATAGCGACTGTTGCCGCTTTGTTTGGTGACTGGAGCGGTGCCTGCGAGTTGTTGCGCGACGGCGACAGTGGCTTCATGAGGGTCAATGACCGCCAACTCCGCCAGCAACCGCGGGCCCAATCGCTTGCCAGAATTGGGAGGCTCGCGAAGACCTCATATTCATCTTGCTGCTGATAGAGCTCCTCAATGGCCAGATCATAGTCATGGATCTGCGCCATGAGGGTGTGCAGTTGGGCGACCAGCGTTTGCGCCAGTCGGGATTTGGCATGCACCACCGCCGCGCTCGCCTCCAGGTGCGGTTGTTGAAGCAGTGGCCAGACCCGTTGCGCACACGGTAGGGGATGAGGATGGCGTGCCTGTTTGAAGATCTGGGTCAGCTCCTCTACGCTTGCCTGACGTGCCTGCTCAGGAGTCGGATAGGCGACGATGAAAGCGAGCAAACTTTTCTGCAACGTGGTCCCCTTGTCAAAGGCGTCGAGGACCACCGGGTAGTACGCTTTCAAGCACGCGCGGAGTTGATTCGCCAGACGCGTCTGCGCTCCAATCAATCCCTGCTGATCACGCACCAACAGTTGCAGTTCCTGCAACCCCTGCTCTGGCAGATGCAGGGGCCTCAAATCACGCCAATCACTGCGGGCGATTTTGGCCAGGGTGTAGGCATCAAGCAGGTCGGATTTGGCGCCGGAGACGGGACGCCAGCGATCAACCGTTTTAGGATTGATAGGATACGGGACAAAATTGGCCTTCAGCAAAGCGGTCACGAGTAAATTGGTCTTGGTTTCCAGCACACAGATCATCTCATCTTGATGATCGGGGCCAGTAAGTGCGCGTAAGCGCGTAATCAAGGAGGCAACTCCTGCGGCAGTATGGTCAATCCGTAGGCGCAGGCACAGCGCTCCTTCATGGTCGAGGACGACCACATCATGATGGGTGTCAGCCCAATCGATACCAGTAAACCACATAGCAATGCTCCTTTGAAATGAAAGGGAACGCTCCAAGGCGGATCGAGCCTTCTACTGGCGCTCGAAGCGCAACGCTCTCGTGTGATTACGACCTTGGAAAGCACCTGGAAATACAGGTCTCGCGTTGGCAGTCTCTTCGCGAAGAAGAGCCGCGGGCCGGCAGGGTATTTTCCAGGTGGAGTCCCGTTGCTTCACTCTATCGCATCATCCTTTCTGCTGTCCAAGTGAAGCATTCAGTACTCATGCCAAAAGTATAACGTAGAAGGCCGGCATGCGGCATGATCGTGGAGCGAGGGCTCAACGAGCAGCGCATGCCTGTGGCGCCTCCACCGAGACGAATCCTGTTTCGTGATCCTCTTCGAGAAGGTACGGGGAGGATCCACGCGCTCACCCACCACGTTGCGGTGCGAGCAGGCCACGGCACACACGATCCCTGGAGGCGCCACAGCACTGCGCGTCGTGCTTGCACGCTGGCCTGCGCAAACGCAGCAGTGCGGCCTCCGCGTGTGGCGCCCTCTCCACGTACACCTGGCTTGCTGGTCACGTCCAACCATCTCTCAACATAGCGCTAAGTGAAAAGTATTAGCGACCAGCGCTGCCGGTACGCTGGGGTGGCGGCGCGGACGTTCACTGGACGAGAGAGACGTCCGCGCGTTTTTATGGTTATAGGGCAAATATGTGCCGCTACTCGCTGGCGCGTTGCATGGTACGCGTGACCCAGAGGATCGAGAGTAGGGCCAGCAGGCCAATCAGCAGGTAGCCCTGGATGACTTCGCTGCTCGCTAGATGACCAATAAAGAGGGCACGAGCCGCGTTGACGGCGTAGGCGAAAGGATTAAAGCTGGCCAGCAAGCGTAAGATTGGTGGTGCCAGCGTCAGGGGTAAGGTGATGCCCGAGAGTAGGAAGAGCGGCAGGCTGAAGGTGTTGAGCAGCGATGAAAGGGCGTTCTCGTCTTTGAGCAACAGCGCCAGGGCATAGGAACAGGAAGAGAGGCAGAGCGCCAGCAGGATTAATAGTCCCAGGGTCAGGACAAGGCCAGCCGGGTTGATGTGTACACCGAGTGGCAATGCTATGTCTATAAGCAATAGAGATTGCAGCAGCAGCACGACGCAATCCCGCAAGAGATAGCCAAGGGATAACGCGAGCCGGTTGAGTGGGGTAACACGCAGGCGCTCGATAAAGCCTGAGCGCAGTTCGGCAACCAGACCAAAGCCGGTGAAGGCGGAGCCGAAAAGCGCCATCATCACCAGGACGCCTGGGGTGAAGACGGTCAGGGCGCCTCCCGTTGGAAAACCAGGTACGCCCGTAACCGACTGGAGTAGCGGCGCAAACAGGAACAGGTAGCATAGCGGCTGAAAGAGTCCGATCATAGCCCAGATCGGATTACGCAGGGTCTGTCCCATGATCCATGAGAACAGGAGCCAGGTGTCACGTATGAGTTTCATCAGCTAACCTTCCTTAGGAGTAAGCTCATAAATACATGTACAAGTAAAAATCTCTACACACAGCAGTCATGACAGCTCAAAGCACGCTGGCTGTACTTTCGCTCAGCGAGCGTCCGGTCTTTTGTAAGAAGACATCATCAAGCGAGGGACGGGTGAGGGCGGCGCTCTGGACAGCGATGTCGGCGTCCTCTAATCGACGCAGCAGGCTTACCAGCGCCTCTTCACCCTGATCCACATACACATATAATGCTGCTTGATCGCTCTTAGTCTCCCGCACACATGCCTGCTCGCGCAATAATTGCTGTGCCGGCTCCAGCGCTCTCTCGGGATGCTCCAGGCGAAATGTCAGCACATCACCGACGATCTGCTGCTTAAGCGCGGTCGGCGTACCCTCGGCTACAATCTTGCCACCATCGATAATCGCCAGCCGATCGCACAGGCTATCCGCCTCTTGCAGATAATGTGTGGTCAGGAACACAGTCGTTCCCAGCGTATGCAGTCGGCGCACTTCATCCCAGAGATAGGCCCGGCTCTGGGGACAAGTCCCAGGCTGGGCTCATCCAGGAACAGGATTTTCGGTCGGTGCACGATGCCCAGGGCCAGATGCAGCCGGCGGTACTGACCACCTGAATAGGTGCGGATCGGCCGATCTACAAAGGCTTCCATGGTGAATTGCTTTATCAGTTCCTGCGCCCGCTGGCGTGCCGACGCGCCACTTGAGCCATAGGCATGAGCTTGAAAGAGCAGATGCGCCCGACCGGTCGCACCATCCCCAATGCCTCTACTCTGTCCAACATAACCAATACGTATGCGCACCTGCGCGGCCTGATTGGCCAGATCAAAACCAGCCACGCTGGCCCGGCCCTGATCTGGCTTGAGTAGCGTCGCCAGAATCCGTACCGTGGTTGATTTGCCAGCACCATTGGGACCCAGGAAGCCAAACATCTCACCTTCAGCCACCTGCAAATGTAAGCCACGCACCGCCTCAACGATATCGCGCCGCACGCGAAAACACTTCCAGACATCCTCAAGATCAATCAATGCCATACTATTTTCCTCTTTCACAATAACATATATACATTCAGTATGTATGTATAATAGGCAAAAAAAAGAGCGAATTTGCTAGCCTTGAGCAATTCCCTGTAAAAAAAGATCCACCGTGTCTTCGGCATAGCTCTGGAGCGAAAAAGCTGTAGGATCAACCAGCCAGAGTGAAGTCATGCCATTAATAATCCCTAACGCGGCAGTCGCCGCCACCTCTGGACGCACATCGGAGCGGATCTCGCCAGCCGTAATGCCCTGCTGGATAAGTCCGGCGAAAAATTGGATGGAAGAGCGATTGCCCGCAATCTTCTCCTGCATACCTTCTGCCAGTTCCGGTGAAACCTCCGTCTTCAATAACGTCAATTCCAGCATGATACGAAAATCAGCGTCCTGCTCAGGATAGGTCAGCCAGCTCAACAAGATCCGGCGTAACGCTTGCAATGGGGTTCCTCCTTGCGTATAGATGGCTTGAAATTGGATCGCCACCCGCTGATAGCATTCACGCACAAGCGTATTAAAAAGATCAGCCTTACTGCCAAAATGCCACTGGATCGCCCCACGCGTGATCCCGGCCCGCCGGGCAATATCTTCAAGCGTGGTAGCAGCATAACCGTGGGTATGAAAACTTTCCAGCGCGGCATCTAGCAAGCGCTTACGTGTAATCGCGGCATCTTCTTTTGTCTTACGCATATCTCTCCCTCACACAATATACATACCACATGTATGTATATTGTGTCAAGCCACAAGGGAGTTATTTGTTCAAAAAAGATGAGATGATCGGGAGGATTGGCTCAGGTTGGAACACAATGTTGTAGTGAGTGGTAGCAGGCAAGATGGCAAGCTGGGAGGGAATCATGTTTTCGCCATTCCAACCAGCGTCCTTCAAGCCACCACCCAGCAGGGCAAAAAACTCGGCGGCATGGACAGGTGAGAAAGAATCAGAATCACCAGCTATAATCAAAGTCGGGGTCTTTAAAGTAGCAACAGAATCAGTCCAATCATAATCCCGACTCATACCTTCTCTCATTCTGGCAACAAAGAGAGCAAAATCTTCTGGCTTTGGCGCGATACTCTTATATGCATCATGCATGGGAGTACCAATGAAACCGTCAGCAGCAAGAGAGGCCATGCCTGTCTGAACGTCTGGATACCAGTCAGTATGTTTGACGGGGATGGAAATAAGCACAAGTTTGTTGATGAGTTCTGGATGGCGAATAGCGGTCTGGAGAGCTACCAGACCACCAAGAGAGTAGCCCAGCACATCAGCTTTTTCGAGTCCGAGATGGTGGATCAGGCCCGCGATATCGTCCGCCATTTGCGCAAAATCGATCGGGCGCTCAGTAAGCGCAGTACGGCCGTGTCCATACAGATCCACACCAATCACCTGACGCTCACCTATCAGCGTGGGAGCAAGAGCAGAGAACATATCAAAGGTGCCAAAGCCGCCGTGCAACATAATTAAAGGATTGCCAGTACCATGGACCTCATAGTAAAGATTGATACCATTTACAGATACATATTTTCCTGCTGGACTATTTGTATTCGTTGCCATGATTAAAATACTCCTCTGGTCGCAGTTATAACAGATCAATTACCTGCTAACTTTCTATTCTATTTGCAAAGGAAAAAGCGGAAGAGTTAATCATAAGAAGCATAAAAAGAGGGGAAAAGACACAACCTATCTGGCGTCTCCCTTCTTGAAGGATACACTGAGGTGTATATAGTAACTATATAACGCAGAAGGAGACGCCGTTGATGAGCTTATGGTCGGGTCGCGATACAGCTGTAAGCCTTATGATCTCGCGTGCCGATCACCGGAGACCCTGGCCTTTAAGCTATACCATTGAACATCCGAAAGACCAAGCTGACTCTTCATCTGGCACAGTTCATCTTCGCTCAACAATTCTTCGGCCAGATAACAGCAACGTCCTAGATGCTCCTGCTTGACAACCCGCTCCATCGGCCAGACAAACCAGCCATATTTCTTTAACTGGCGTAAGGACTGCAGGTCTTCTTTGAATAATTTGTGCAGCTGCTCAAAAACACTCATCTTTCACTTCCTCGCTTTTTCTCGACATTGAGATGTAACCTTGTATTTATGAGCATACCATAAAATATCTATTCCGTGGTATGGATAAAATATCCATATCGAAAAGGGCGAATTCACAATTTCTACAATATCTTGTCAAGCATGAATTTGTCAGACTTTTCCTGGTAACCGAGCGCGCTATCAGACGTATTATACATAGTGTTTTATGACATAAAGCAATTTCATCTCAATGAAACACCAGATATAGTAAAAACTATTATGGCTCTACTTATGCGTCTATAGAAAGGATTCTCAATGAAAAAGGTTGATCAACGCGTTCCAAAAAACCTGGTGATTACCGCTTATTGGCCACGCAGAACAGCTGAAGAAAATAATATCGGCTACGCAGTTCCAGGCAAACATATCTTCTATTACATGCTCATTGCACCATTCCAGAGAAGCCTGGGCTGGTTTGTTGAACCACGTGTACGGCCAGCTCTCTCCCCGGTTGTGCGTGTCTTGATGCTTACGTTACCCATCCTTGCAGTCGCCATTACGTTTAACAGGGGACAAAAACACAAAGGCTTTTACACGCTGGATGATCAGGGCAAACCGCTCTCATTTATAGGATACCAGCCACCCACTGAGACGTTGGAACGTCTCGGAATAGGACGCAAGAAATTTTTGCGGCAACTCAAAAAGCTCGTTTAACCTTCTCAACATCCATCAGGAGCCGCCACCTATCTCAGCACAGAGCATCATAGCAAGAGCAAGATTCGGATAGCCTTCTCAGCAGTTCTCGTCTATACTAGTGCTTGTATTGGAAAAATTCACATGAATATGGACAGAACTTGAGGGCTATACAACGATGAGAACCAGAGATATCGGGATGCTTTTCCTGCTGGCTGTGATGTGGGGCGGCTCTTTTCTTTTTATGCGGGTCGCGGCTCCCGTACTTGGACCGGTAGTGTTGATCGAGCTACGCGTAGGAATCGCGGGCCTGGCACTATTGCTCTACACTAAGGCTATAGGAAGAGCATTGGATCTGCGGGCGCGCTGGAAGCATTATCTGGCAGTAGGTATCATCAATTCTGCGATTCCGTTTACACTGATTGCTACATCTGAACTCTACTTGACGGCCGGGCTGGCGGCGATTCTCAATGCAACCACACCACTGTTCGGCGCAATTGTGGCGGCACTGTGGATTAAAGATCGACTGACACTGAAAAAAATCATCGGACTTATTCTAGGAATTATCGGTGTCGTGGTGCTGGTGGGCTGGAGTCCGCTGCCGCTGACATCGGGAGTACTCCTGGGCATCCTGGCAATGCTGGGCGCTTCAACATTCTATGGATCGGTGGGGTGTATACGAAAGTCTATATGAAAGGGGCCAGTCCGCTGGCGATGACGGCCTGCTGTCAGATGGGGGCCAGCCTGTTCTTGTTGCCGTTGACGGCGCTATTCCCTGCTCAGCATGTGCCGACGCTACCGGTGATTATCTCGGTCGCCTGTCTGGCCCTGGTGTGTACGGCGCTCGCTTATCTGCTCTATTTCCGCTTGATCGAGAATATTGGTCCGACGAATACCCTGACCGTGACCTTTCTGGTGCCTATCTTTAGTATCCTCTGGGGTGCATTACTACTGCACGAGTCGGTAACGCTGAGTACGTTCATTGGCTTCAGCATTATCCTGCTAGGAACCTTCTTTGTGACCGGCCTGCGTTTTCCACTCAAACAGGGTACAGCTAACGATCAATCCACACCAGAAGATAATGCAAAACGGGTACAGCTAGAAGAGCCTTCAAACATAAAATAGCTATGGATATCTATATAAGGAAAGCGTGCCTTAGCACAAATAAAGCGAGTGCTCTGGCAAAGTTACCAGAGCGCTCGCTGGATTATTTATCGGATCATTCGTGAATAATGGCAGGAATTTCCTTGCCTTTGGGGATAAAGCGAATCGATAACGAGTTGACGCAGTGGCGCGTATTCTTCTCGGTTAAACGCTCACCAGTGAAAACGTGTCCCAGATGGCCTCCACAATTAGCGCACAGAATCTCAGTTCTGCGACCATCAGCATCCGTCTCACGACGTACGGCATTGGGATAATTCTCATCGAAAGCTGGCCAGCCACAGCCACTATTGAACTTGCTCTCAGAGGAGAATAGAGGAGCATTACAGCGGCGACAGATGAAGGTGCCGTCCGCGAAAAACTCATCGTACTCATTTCTGAATGGAGCCTCAGTTCCCTTGTGGAGAATTACCCGCTCTTCCTGGGGGTTAGCTTATTCATGTATATCACTTCCTTTACTCTAAAAAAACATCTCGACCTCATGGTAATGTATATAACAATTCACAGTCAAGTTTGTGTTCCCATAAAATACTATTGTGAAATTAACGGTTATCCACAGGGTTAGACTGCTTATACACATGTCTTCAGGAGTTGTGCACAAAGCTTCCACATATTTGGTCGCGAAGTTGTGGATAAACTACTAGCGAGCATACAGGCTGATCAGCTACACTTTTGCATAGAGAATGGTTCTACCTCCTCTCAATTGATCGCTTATTTCCTGATTTTTATCTGGCTATTGTTCTTCTATATACAGAGGGGGATTGCTATGCAAGCACCAGTGATGACATCGGAGATTACACCACCCAGTGCCTTGCGCCATCGGCCGATCGCATGGGAGACTGAGGATATTCGCTTTGTGACGCCCAGAGCTTCGCGCGCGCCGGGTAAACGAGAAGCACATACCACGGGCGGTCCTGCTTCCGTGAAAAAGTTGACGAAGCCGAGCGAGCGCGTACAACCACGGACACATAACTTCCATTGGTCGCTGATTGCTGGCCTGACCATGTTAGGAATGCTGCTGCTGTTCTGGCTGGCGCAACAGGCTATCGCCTGGGGAACCATTACCTATGATGATATGCGCTATGGTCGGCCACGAACCGTGCAGACGGACGCGTTTGTGGGCCACGAAAGCGGCACCACACCCAGCCACTTTATCACGCTTAACGATCATGGGCGCGTCGAAATCATCGAGATGCCCGGCGGCGACGCCTCACACGCCCGCATCTTCCTGGGTCCACAGATCTGGGGTGCGCAAGCCGATCTGGTGCCGATTCATATCAGCTTTGTCCCATCGGCGAGCGGCAGCAAGCTACAAGATATGGATATCTCATTTCAAAATAACCATGTACGCTATCACAACGAAAAAGGAACCTTTGTTCTGTAAAAGTACCGGCAGCGCTGGTCGCTGCAGCCTGTTGGCGTACGCGAAGGCACACGCTGAGCGCGGCTGGATGCGCTTGCCCTCATGTTTGAGGGACATGCCTTACGCGAACTGATCGCAGCGACCAGCCCTACCTTGCAATCGTGTGAGCGCAGCTAGCCGCGATTGAGCGGCGTTCACGATTGTCTTTCAAAGGCGCTGCCGGTACGATGGATTCATTGATCTTCGTAACGGGATTGACAACCTTTTTTATGGCGTGTTATCGTTAAGAGGTTATCACAGTTTTTACGATTTTCAATGAAAAGAATTGGTAGATGAATTCATCTGTACGCTTTTGCGATAATTGCGGAGCCACTAATCGGCTCGATGCCAGATTCTGTTATGCCTGTGGGCAACCTCAAATCTCTTATGCGACTACCAGTACGGTTACCGGGCTCCTGACTTCTTCTTCTGAACTAAAACAGCGTTATCGAATTCTACAAAAACTGGGACAGGGTGGCTTTGGCGCTATCTATCTGGTGGAGGATGAGCTTTTTAATAAAACGCAGCGGGCAGTAAAGGAGATGGGGATGCGGGGACTGGATGTCCAGGAGACCAGAGAGGCGATTGAAGCCTTCCGTAATGAGGCGACGCTGCTGGCGAATCTCTCCCATCCCAATCTGCCACGCATCTATGATCATTTTGAGGAGCATGGACGCTGGTATCTGGTAATGGATTACATTGAGGGCGAGACGCTTGAGAAGCGGCTGGAGAATACTCCAGGCGGCTCGCTACCTCTGAAAGAGGTGGTCGATCTGGGTATCCAGCTCTGTACGGTCCTGGGCTATCTGCATAGCCACCAGCCACCGATCATCTTTCGCGATCTGAAGCCGGATAATGTGATGCTGACGGCGGATGGTCAACTGTATTTGATCGATTTCGGTATCGCCCGCTTCTTTAAACCAGGACAGACCAAAGATACGATGAATCTAGGGACACCCGGCTATGCGGCTCCTGAGCAATATGGCAAAATGCAGACCACGATTCGCTCAGATATCTATAGTCTGGGAGCGACGCTCTATCAATTATGTTCCGGCATCCACCCCGGTCTGACACCATTTCTACATCAGCCACTGGAACTGGACCCGGCAGTACCGGCCAACGTGGCGCTGGAAAACCTGATTATGCAGATGCTGGAGATGAAAGAGCAGCAGCGGCCAAAGGATACCGATATCGTGAAGCAAGAGCTGCAGAGCATCCAGCAGATGCTGCAGAGCGCCAGCATTCGACAACTGGTACAACCTGTTCAGACCAGGATATCGACTACGACTACGAGCCTGCCTGGAACACCACTGAACCTTGAGCCGCGCGTCAGTATCATTGTGGCACAGCAGGGTGGTGGCGATTATACCTCGCTGAGTGAAGCCATACAGCAGGCAGAGCCCGGCACCTTTATCTTTTTACGCGAAGGCATCTATAAAGAGAATATTATCCTGGATAAGCCGATCGAGATCATCGCCAATGGTCCACGTGAGCAGGTGGTGCTTGAGAGCGCCGACACCCATTGCGTGGTCATGCAGACCAGTTCCGCCAGCATCCGTGGCCTGACCATCCGCTGTCCCGTGGGTCCAACGGGCAAGACCTCGCATGCGCTCCGCATTACGGATGGCGAGCTCTATATCGAAAACTGTGATATTACCTCGGCCTCCTCATCCTGCATCGCCATCCTCAACGCCAACACCAATCCCACCATTCGCTACTGCACCATCCACGATGGCGCTGGCCATGGCATCACCATCTCCCACAACGCCCATGCCACGATTGAATACTGCGACATCTTCAACCATAACCGAGCCGGGATACATAGCACGATCGGCGCGGATCCAACCATCCGCCACTGCAACGTGTACAACTGTCAGCGCTATGGCCTCCTGGTTCAGGATCTGGGTCGTGGTACTTTGAGACTGTGATATTCATCATCATGGCTATGCCGCTGTCACGGTCAGCACCCAGAGCAATCCACTCTTCCTGCGCTGCCAGCTACACGACAACCAGAAGTATGGTGTCGAAATCCTGCAGGAAGGTCAGGGCTCCTACCAGGACTGCGAGATATTCGCCAACGGCATCGATAATGTCGCAATTACTACCGGAGTACACCCTATTTCTATCTCTGCCGCATACACGAAGCACAGCAACATGGAGTAATAGTCAACAACAACGGCAAAGGTATCCTTGAATACTGCGACATCTTCGCCAACCAGGCCGCCAATGTCGCCATCGCCAGTGGAGGAGATCCCCACCTCCAACGCAACACCATCAGCAAAGGCCAGGACTACGGTATCATCGTCGCCGACAACGGACGCGGCACCATCGACAACTGTACCCTGCTCGACAATGTCCAGGGCGCACTCTCAATCGAGCCCGGCTGCGCCGTGGATATCAAGAAGAATAATTTCCATTCATAAAATGACCAGTATCCCAATTGGCCTTTATATGGAATACCGGCCGTTTGCTCATGGTTTAGCGGTAAGCTACATCTTTGTTACGCTCGCGTGGGAGCTGGTACCAGATGTCGTTACAGGCATCCATCAACTCCTTGTCGAGGGTTAGCTTGACGGCGGGCAGAGATTGATCGAGTTGCTCGGGTTTGCTTGCTCCGACGATAGCCGAGGTGATCGCGGATTGCTTCAGCACCCAGGCCACAGCTACCTGCGCAATCGGAACATTGCGCTCGTCACAACGGCGCTTGAGATCCTCTACGGCCCGCATCTGTGGCTCCTGCCAGTAGCGATCCCGATAGATCTGGCCAGCATTATTCAGGCTAAAGCGCGTGCCTTGCTCGACGTTCTGACCAGATTGATAGCGACCGGTCAGGACACCACCGGCGAGCGGATTGTAACTGATCACACCAAGCCCCTGATCTTCAACCAGTGGGAACAACTCTGTCTCGATGTGGCGGAACAAGATATTGTAGCGCGGCTGCACGCTATCAAAGCGCGCCAGGCCAAGCTTATCACTGGTCCATAAGGCTTTGGTAAGTAGCCAGGCAGGATAATTGGAGCAGCCAATGTAGCGCACCTTGCCACTATGCACCAGATCATCCAGCGCCCTCAGGGTCTCGTCAATGGGGGTCTCATAATCCGGAAAGTGCATCTGATAAAGATCAATATAGTCGGTCTGCAAGCGGCGCAGGCTATCCTCAACAGCCTGGAAGATGTGTTTGCGTGAGCCGCCCTGATCATTGGGACCACTACCCATCTTGCCAAAGAACTTGGTTGCCAGCACGATCTGCTCACGCCGACCTTTCAACCAGCCACCAATAAACTCTTCCGTTCGACCAGCGGTCTCTAACGTCCCACCCAGCGGATACGCATCGGCAGTATCAAAAAAGGTAACTCCATGCTCAACAGCCTGATCCATAATCGCGCGTGAAGTGGGCTCATCGCACTGATTACCAAAAGTCATAGTACCAAGGCATATTTCAGAAACTTTTAATCCTGTACGCCCTAAACGTTTGAATTTCATCTGTATCCTTTCCCTTGCAAAGTTGACTTCCTCAATACTCATGGTTCAGGAGACATAGTGCCTTTTTGCTTGCATTGCGCCAGGCATACTGAGGTTGCTATTCCCCTAACAGGGTACGAGCTTTTTGGCCTGAAAGCAAGGCCGCAGTTCAGAGAGCACCAACCGTGTACCGGCAGCGCTGGTCGCTGCGACCCCTCGGCGTACGAGCACTGTCCTAGACGTGCTTGCCTTGCTTGCGATGAGGCCGCACCTCATACAATAAAAAGCATTTAAAGATTACAAAGTGTTCAGAAAAATACAGAAGCTGCTCAAGCATGCGCCATATTGATATAATTCGATTGAACTCTTCGGGCATTTCAGGTAAAATACATTCATGGATAAGAAGTCTTAAATGCTTCTACACCTTGCACATTAGTAAAAAAAAGCCAGGCTTGCATTCATAGCTCCACCCCTGTTGCCAAACAAAACAGAGCTATGAGTAACAGACTGGCAGGTAAAGAAAAATGTATCACCGATCTTAGTATATTGTAGTATCGGCTGGAATCGAGTATAACATTGTTCACATCAAAGTCAAGTAGTCCTTATTCCGCCTGCTTCTTCTTCAAGATCCTGCTACATCTCTCTTCACCTGCCATGGATGCGCCAGCGTGAACACCGCTCATATGCGGCTAGCACAGCTCGCACGATTGAATGGAAAGCCATTGAAAAGGATAGAAGAGATGTCTACGAAATCAAAAAAAAGAGAATATAAGAAATACAGTGCCGTACTCACCAGCGATCCTGCCTGGGAGCAGGTTGATGCGTCCAGACAGGATGTACTTGTACGCACCTGCAAAGCGAAGGCACTTGAGCTGTACCTCTTTGTACTTAAACATGCCACCATCGAATATGTGACCGGTCAAGGCATGACCGCTGTATTCTCCTGTCGCTGCCTGCGTGATCTCTCCGGTGCCGAGTGTGGCAGCTACGATTTTATCGCGCGCACCATCTCCATCTTTGGAGCGCTGGGGCTGGCCCAGCACTATCACCGCACGCATTCAGGAACCCAACTACACCTGCCACTGGGTCCATATCAGGCTCCTACCTCCCTGGCCGGTTTGAACAACCTGATGAGCCAGCACCGCCTCAAACTCTGTCAACTGGCCGCTTCAACCCGAAAACGCTATATCTATCACTATGGAGATCCCGACAATAGTAGCTATCCAGCCACCATCCAACAGCTCAAAGACACATGCCAGCAACTCCTCCAGGGACAGCTCACGCGGGAGACGATGCAGCTACTCACCGCCCAGATCAATACCCTGAGCAGTTACGTTCAAGATCCAGCGGCCACAGGTTACCCGCATCGTCCTGAACAGAAGATTTACGCTGATGATGCGAGCCATGGTAGCTCCTACCGTCCAACCCGGGTAACCCATCCGGGCGAGGCACATGCACTAAAAGGCGACCTGGAATGGGCGACTCCGACTGAAAAAGGCGACTCACACCAAACACAAGGTGACCCGGAACGAGTAACTCCGATTGAGAGAGGCGACTCAACCGGGACAAAAGGCGACCTGCCCATTCAAGCACTTATCCAAAAAGGCGACCTGCCCACACAAAAAGGTGACCTGGTTGTGGACAAAGGGCGACCTGAAGTCACAAAAGGTGACCTGAAAAGCCCTTTGAAAACTGAAAAAGGAGACCCGTCAGCAGTTATTGAGCACGAACAGGGTTACTCTGAAGATTTTAAGGCGACCCGGGTAACCCCCGTATCGATTATCGATGATAATAATAAATTATGCTAGCATTAATCATTTTTCAGAGGATACAGATAAATCCAGGCTAGAAGCCAGTTTACACACAAAGCAAACAAGCTTAGAAAGCCTATTTTAAAGGCCATCTAAGCTCAAAAATGCTATTGCCCTAGAATAACTAGGTCAGAGTCTCAACTTTTTTTTCTGGAATTGCGCCAATCCCTCATCTGCTTTCGTCTGTCTTTAGATGAGTGATGCATGTTCAATGCGTCCACTGGAGAGAACCGAGCATATAGGTCTCTGTTATCCTGCTCGGCCAGGCGGACATATGTATTAATCATCTCTAACTGCTCATGTCCAAGCCATCCTTGAAGAACTGTACTAGGAACACCATTTTTAATAGCATTCACAGCAAACCAGTGACGGCAAGTATGAGCACTTACACGTTTATCAGTAATACCAGCAACTTTCTTTAATCTCCTAAAAAGCTCTCCAGCCGCCGCAGGCCTAAAGGGATTGCCAAACACATTAAGAAACACATACTCATCACCAGTTGTTGTACCACCACGCCAATACCGAATATAGGTATCCAGATACTGACGAGCAACTTTACCAAATGAGATTTTACGCTCCTTTGCACCTTTACCACGCACATAGATCATGCCCGTATCCCAATCAATATCAGAAAAGAGCAAACCACATGCTTCAGAAACACGAATGCCAGTTGATAAAAGTAGCCAGAGAAAAGCCCTGTCGCGAGCTGCAAGCGCTTTACGCTCATCCGGAGTTATCGCCTTGCCACTGGCAGCACGATCACATGCTGCATTCAATAAAACTAGCTCCTCCTCTGTAAAAACACGGATTAGTGGCTTATCTGTTTTTGGAGCTGGCACACCTTTCATCGGATTATCACTTATATAGTTATGCTTAACCAACCAGGAAAAAAAAGCTGTGACATCTGTATAGTAAGTGCTTATAGTTCTACTGCTATAAGGTTTCCCCATTCGGCTTGTAGCATTCCGTAAATAGTCTAACCACT
Organism: Dictyobacter vulcani; assembly: GCF_008974265.1. GTDB lineage: Bacteria > Chloroflexota > Ktedonobacteria > Ktedonobacterales > Ktedonobacteraceae > Dictyobacter > Dictyobacter vulcani. Next base: position 1,247,246 of record NZ_BKZW01000002.1, on the reverse strand, counting down.
CTATGATATCCGCCTCCTCTACTTCATCTATTTTTGTATAGCCAAATTCATCAGAGATGTAACGCCAAAACCATGTGATGACTTGAAGATAATCTTTTTGTGTTGTCTTAGAATGACCAGCAGCATTTTGAGATTTAAGGAAAAGTTCCGAGGCTCTTTCAAAAGATAGCGATTCCCCATTTTGCTGTAGCGGTGTAGAGCTTTGGACGCCCTGGCGACGTTTCGATAATTTCATAATAAAACTCCCTATGCAGAAATCACAGACTTGAGACGCAATGCATCAAGTTCACGATCAATAACCGACCAATCATCAGCAGCGATATCGACGCCATACAAGCGCTTTTCCCGTTCATACTCTGCAGCCGTCAGCATGCCAAACGCAAGCCGTTTCTTGTTCACTTCTTCCACAAAGACCCGGCCTTTTTCCTTATCATAGGTATAGGCTTTGCCAACAAACCAGAGCATTGAGGAAAGCAAATCAACATAGGTTCGACCAGGCACCCGACAGGTATGCGCTAAATGCCCAGGTAATTCATCTAATGGCATCAGCGCGACCGCCGTTCGCAGATTGCCAAGCGCTGCGGCCACACACGCTTTTTGTTTTGCCGTGCGTTTTTGACGCTCGATCAATTCAGAGCGCACTTCACGGAATGGCTCAGGACATAAGTGGTCTAATAACTCACCTCGCTGCACATCAGACAACAGGGTGATTTGATCACTCGCAAACTCACGTAAAAGCTCAATAGGTTGATTCTGCATTGATGCTGTTATGGCATGACCATCATCAGACATTTTTCTTGAGAGCATTTTTTCTATGCTCGACAGCAATATAAAGACCAGCACCCATCGAGAGAAAGTCGCCGGAGCCAGGAGCGCAGCCGCCAGTGCATATATTTCATGCTGCATACCATCAACCTCATTCCAGAGCGCATCATGCAGCAGGATTGATTGTGCCTGTTCAATCACATATAACGGCTTATCATGCGTCACCATCTCAACTCGCAAGGCCTGTTCTGTTTGCTCATCACACACCAGCTGATCATCAGCACTGTACGCCGATTGAATGAGCGCCCAGGCCGCATGGGTTGGATAGCGTGACACGTTAGTCAAAGGTTGCGAGTGATCCACATAGCGTAACCAGTGTTCCGTGGCATACTTCCACATCAAATGGAATTGTTCAATCACTTCATACGCACCATTCAGATCAAAGCGTTGCAAAAACTTGCGCTTAAAACGGAACTCAACACGCCAGACCACAGACTTTTCATCCCACCCTTTTGCAATCCAGATTGGAAAGTACCAGTCTTTTTTGCGTTTCTTGACCTCCGCCAACTTGTTATAAATCTGGCAAGAAATTTGAGAGCCATGCGACCCAAAATCTATGGTCGCAATTTTGCGATGATTGGAGGTGATAAGCGGATCAACAATGCCTTCCTCACGTTGGTGCTGCAATAAGGTTTCAAGCTTTTCAATCTCACCAGGAGACAGACTTTCCGTCAGTTCATTTTCTTCTGGGACCGTTGGACGTTCACGAATACGCACCACGCGAGAAACAAAATCATGATGAGGATCGACCTGGGAGAAGTCCACACCGACCACATCAGCACATAAATGAATTTCAGAGGCTTGCTGATGAAATGTGGCACCGAGCAAACCCGCTAAGACTTCTTCAACCGCCAGAATACACGCCTCAGGACCAATCTTATTCAAGAGGATAGAAGAGAAACGAGCCTGACAAAACACATGCCCCTGTAATGTGCCATAGCCCAGATCAAGTGTAATTTCATCTGTATAGAGCAGCCAGGAGAAGGTACCAGAGCCATGCGAGCGCATATAGAGTGTCCGACCATCACACTCAAGGTCAGTCTGGACAGGTTCATGCGCTTTCTTTGCCTCATTCTGATACGCCTCAAGCAGCTCAATGACATGGTCAGGCAGAGTCGCACCAGTTGGAATATCATGCTCATTCGCAAACTTCCAGTTGACGAGAAACGTATCAGGACCAAAGTGGACAATCTTTTGCTCATCAGTCATGGGCAACCACCTCCTCTCGATAATAGAGATTCAAACCTTGTTCCCACCGCTGAAAACTCTTATCAGGACACTTGACCGCCACACGAGCCACATGTTTTACTTTATGTTCCGCCATCACGTGCAGCGCAGCGACCAGGGCAGAAGACACCACATCAGCACTGATTGAAGCTACATAGGGAAAATCAGAGGTAGGCCAGTAGCGCCAGAGTGCCACATCATACACACCATGTTCTTGCATTCGGACCTCCAGGCAATATGTGAAACCACACCGATCAAAGCAGCAATACAAACACAGAAGCCGTGTAAATAGCACACCACGTGTTACTAGTTTCGTGGTGTGCAGTGCTACCACTGTTGATAGCACTGCTAAAACAGGCACAAATCACCTAGAAGCGAGCGCCGGACTGAATGCGCCGCCATAATTCACGAGCATCAAGCTGATAGTACAAGCGCAAAAAATCGAAGACACTCCCACCTTTTCCCCAGGCATAGCAATACCAGGACATTCCGCCAGGAGTTGTAGGGTGAAACACTTTGAAGGAGCGCCGTCGATCTTCTCCATGGTCATGATGTTCTTCAAATGGACAGTGTCCCATGCGCTGCTGGTTCAGTTCGACATACTGACCAATCAAGGCAATAGGATCTTGCTGCGCACACCAGTCGGTAATCATCGTATAGGGTGAGCTGGGTCGTGAGGTAACAGGTTGTGTCATCGATCTTTTTTTGTTGACGACCCCGTGCGTTATACGTGTCGAGCGAGGTTTCACTACTTCGAGGGTTGGAACTTCGACAGATTCAATATGGCGCAACCATTCCAACATGGTATGAAGTGTCGGAGCCACTGGCTCGATGTATCCATGCTCATCATAGGTCACAAAGGGATAGCGCCGACCCGTGACTTGATGCACACCCAGAGGCAACCGAACTAAAGATCCGTACCCATCTGTATAATCTTGTTTCGGAAAAAACTCCATTCCATCAGGACAATAGGGGCGCAGCCATCCCCGCACAGTCGCAGCTGGGGCAGGCTTTTGAAAGAAGATCCATAAATGGCCCTCTCGACGCGATTGTTCGAGATACGACGTGATACCATCCGCGGCTAAGGTTCGTTGAGTATGAGCCAGGAGCGCCAGGCCGCCCGGTTTATCCGCATCCATCACAGCATACGAACAGGCTTGACGATCATTCAAAACATAGGTTCCGATGGTCTGTTTCCCATCCAGATGAGCGCGCAGGACATCCAGGGTTAACGGACGGCCAACACGCCGATATAAACCGTTGGGAGCCTGAAGAGCATAATCATCGCGACGACCCACAAAGAGAGCGGCAAAGTATGTATACACAGAAGGAGTAATCACCATAGTTCTCTCCTCTCCAAAGATAGGCCGGACACCGTTTCCTGGCGTCCGGCAGAAGGCGTTCCCTATTTGGCGTTATTCTTAGACCATTAACCGTCGGCCTACTGCCAATCCGACACCGCCTGTGTTTGCATTCCCGGCCACTGTTCTTGCTCCTCATAATGAGCTGGATGTGGTCGATCCGCAGGCCAGACCGTGCCCTTGATATGTTGGATTGGTTGTTCAATTTGTTTGATGTCTGTGGGGGGTAATTGCTCAGTATCATGCGCCGCCGTTTGAGAACCAAAGGTCAAATCACCATCACGAGCTTTATCGACAAAGGTTTGCGCACGATCTTCTGCAATCTCTTCATATTGGCCCTGAATAGCGCCTTTTTGCACTCTCTGAGCTTTCAAGAAAGCGGTACGATGCATACGCCGTTCATCTGAGAGCATCGCTTGATTATCCAAATGATCTTGATTGACGCCATGTTCAAAGAAGTGATCCAGGTCAACCAGTGCTATGGCAAGCAAGGAAAGTGGCAGACAGACCGCCAGCGTAAATTCATAGGCGGAATAGAAACCACTTTTCGCGCCCAGGACAGAACCAAGAGAACCAAGCATTCCTGCCATTTCATGCCCAGACAGCACCCACCCAAGATTATTAATAGCGCTGACATAGGTGATACTTAAAGCAACAAACGCCATCATCACCGCACTCAAAATCTTTTTTTTGCTGATAAGTAAGTACGCTTGACGAGCACAAATGTAGATGACCAGGTCAAGGAAGAGGCCACGGAGAAAGGCGACAAAGGTGCCACCATAGACCCACCCGTTCGCGATACTGGACTCAAAAATGAGTCCAGGCACTACGAGCGCACATAAGGCAATTTCAAACCGTTTCCAGAGCAGATGTAAACCAATCGCTAAACGCATAGTCGGTATCCTTTCCAGACCTAACGAGCAGCAGTCTGAGCAGCAGGGAACAACACTTTTTTGATGAAGAAGCGAACGGTAGGAGTTTCTTTTCCACTGTCTTTATCCTTTTTTGTACCAGGAAGGCAGCGACGAATCACAACCTTGATAGGTTGGTCGAGCATGGTTTGATCACGCTTGCAGAGATCTTCAAACTGGGGATTGTCTGCACTCATCTGTAAAGGAATGCGTTCGCCCTCGTCCGTATCCAGGACAATCAGGGAAAAGAAATCATAGGCCTTGCCGGAACCTTTCGCCGTTCCATTCATGCGACGAGCATATTTGACGGTACCTGTTAATTCAAAAGCCATGGGACACCTCTTTCTTTTTTTAAGTGGCCTGAAGAACTGGACCCCAGGCCGGACAAACGAGCATACACACAAACTATCGTGAAGATCGTCGACCTCGTGAGGAGGAACGACCAGTATCATTCGGAAGCACGCCGTTAATTTTATGGCCCTGGCGGAGCAGTTGATCTATCTCGCGTTGAGCTTGTCGCTCATTCTCAACATCCGTCCGCACCAGCTCTTTAGAGCGAGGACTTGACCAGGTCGCCTTACTGCTAAAAATGGAAAGGCCCATCTTACTTACCTTCCTTGCGCCGTTTTGCACAGGCAGAACAAAGCGTTACCAGGTAAGAACCCATCTTGACTTTACGGAGCCGGACGCTCTGGGCAGAACAATACGCGCACTGTGCCATGATCACCCCCACTTAGCGATGCGCAAAGAATGCGAAGAGCTGAGTTACAGGGACTTGGAATTTCACAAAGAACAGAACCGCAAACGCCACAACGGCCAGCAGCAGTAAGGAACGCAATTTCATAGCACGGAAGATCAACGAACACACGACCAGGACACCGAGAACCATAAGCACCTGCACAGGTGACAAAATGAAGGTGGTCATTAGAAACTCCTATCTTGACGTATTCGGTCCCATCCCGCATACTGAAAACATGAGAGATGTTCACTGTCGACACAAAACTAATCTCATACGCTGGACTAGTGGCGGCAACCGCTAGCCAGCACTCCTACAATTGCCAGAAAACCAACAGCATTAATGGCACCACCGATAACATTTCCTACAGAGAAGCAGTAGAAAGCCCCAGCACCAAAGATCAACAGCACCAGCAAAAATGTATTGCGTAGTGCACGATTCTCTCGCAAAAATCACCTCCTATTGTGATATTTATCACTACTCACTCAGCAACTATTAAGATTATAGATTGATCTAGATCAAATGTCAATAGATAACTGTCTAGATCACAAAATTGGTAAAAAAAAGAGGTGATACAAAAATCACCCCTTTTCACAGCTTGCTATTATTTTTTGTTTGTCCAATGAGCAGCCTCATAGTCATAAGAGAGCATGAAGTAACTAGCTACAAAAATGATCTTATTATACATAATGACTGTTTTATCATCCTCAGCGTAGTTAGTTCTCTTGACCTCAAGAACAGGAGCACCTCGAACAATCTTCAATAGCTCTTGTTCTCTGTGATCTGGCAGCCGTGCAATAACATCCTCATGCACGTGCTTAATAACTTTACCATGAGCCTCTTTTATGGCAAGAACTGCATCAAATCTTTCGTCAGATTGCATCTGATGAAGAATATGATCATTGACCAAAGCCACAGGATAAAAATTTTCAGCTAGCCGATAATGTACAGTAGTTGTTCCTTGGCGACGTAAGCGATGAACCACCGAAGACCCAGCAGCAATACCAAAGGTTTTTGCAATCTCTTCAGAAGCTGGCACTAAAGCCGGTTCGTCAATATTTGTTTCAACAGGTGTCAAACCTAAACTTTCAATATACTTATCAAATCTAGGTAAGATGCCAGGAATACGGTTTTTTGGCATATGAACGAAGACGCCCTGGCGACCAAGAGATGATAACAAACCTTCAGACTGCAATTGCTGTATAGCCTTGTTCATAGTCTCTTGAGTCGTGTTGTATTGGGATGCAAACATTCTCAGTGATGGCAGTCTGCCACCAGTTCCGAATTCGCCTGCCACAATGCGCTGACGGATTGCATTAATAATCTCGTCAACTTTGCTAATCTCGGAAGTCATAATCTTAACACTTTCTGATCTAACACAGATGCAATAGTATAGCAACTCTAGAGCAAGCATAAGACAAAAACGATTGCATGTCAACATTGACAATTGATCTAGATCTTTTAATAAAAACAATTGATCTAGATCAATTGACCTAGAATAATCACTGGAATTATTTATTTAACTTCATGCATTTAAAGCAGCCTATCAAGCCTATCTATTCCTAAATAAACCGTTTATTGACCTAGAATAAGTAGTATCTAGCCTATATAATTATCTAACACACAAAGCAAGGCCTGAAGCCGTTTTATACATAGCAACCAAGCGTATAGAAGAGCTGATAATAATAAATTATTATCGAATAATAATTATCTTTCAAACGATACTATTATCGATAAAGAGACGGCTCAGAGGCTGAAGAATTCAACTTCAGAAAGAAAAAGCCAGATCCAGCAGATCCGCAAAGAAGCGGAAGCCCTGGTATTTTTTGTGGAAAAGAATCCACGCAATCTGCCGTCGTATATCAACAAGCTGTCAAAGAATCCCGCGCGACCAGGGCAGCTGTCATTGATTTGCTGGTCCACACCCATCATCCCGACTATCGCGGTAAACCACGTACACCAGGGGCCTGGGTCAACAAGGCATACGAGCGCTATGACTGTCTGGATCCAGTGATCAGTGATGAGATTTTGTTCTGGCTCAATACCCAGGCAAGCTGGGAAGAGATCGATCACGCTCTGAGGCTGGAGGCAGAACAGCGCTCACAGCCACCTGCGTCTGCCTCCAACGACACATCTGACAAACAATCTGCCAGGAGTACAGGCTGTACGACTATTACACCGCTGGACGCCGAGAAGGACTGGATGAATGAGGCAGAGGCGCGTGCTCTGGCTCAACAGGTTGTGCAAGATGCGGCAGAGCGCGGCTATACCATCACCAGCGAAGTCACGACAGAGTACGCGGGCTGGATAGTTCGCATCAAATGGGAAGGCAATAATCTGCCAATCAAGAGTCCAGTTCACTGGCGTAGAGAGCTGGCTGAAATTTGCGGCATGCTGCAAGCACGGCTACGCATTCCAGCCTGAACGAAAAGAAAGGATTTTTTTCATGGAACATATTGTTAATATTATTCGCGCACACCAAAACTCGCGAGAATTTCTCGCCATGCAACAACCAGATAATGATCCACGCCGCTGGATGACTAGCGAGGAGCCAGCTGATGAGGATGCGCACGGGGGCGAAGCCCCCATGGCCGAACCGGAGCCTGGAACCGAGTTTGAGCGCAGCTCGGCCAACTACGGGCGTCCCATGGCGAAGTCAGCCTTTGAGCTGCCCAGCGCTCAAACGAGTATCGTCAAAGAGCCAGCAGAGCCATCCTGTACCCGGTGTAGTGGACGCCGCTATTTCCGCATGGAAGTTGAAATTAGCCATCCACTGTTTGGCAAAGCGGTCGCGTGTACCTGCATGCAAGCCATCAAGGAAGAGCATCATCGCCAGTATCTGCGCCAGTTGTCAAATCTGGATACGCTGGAGGAATTCCGCTACAAGTCACTGAACACCTTTAACGGCTTTCTACCCGGCACACGCCAGGCTTTTCAGCAAGCCGCCAGCTATGCCTGCAATCCAGAGGGATGGTTGATCTTTATCGGTCCGAATGGTTGTGGCAAAACCCATCTGGCCGTCGCCATCGCCCGTCATCGCCTGGAAGCCAGAGATACCGTGCTCTTCGCGGTCGTCCCCGACCTGCTGGACTACCTGCGCGCCACCTATGCCCCCAAAGCCGAGATCCAGTATGATATCCTCTTCCAACGCATGCGCCAGGCCCAATTCCTGGTCCTGGACGATCTGGGGACCGAGCAGCATTCACCATGGGCCAACGAGAAACTCTTCCAGCTACTCAACCATCGCTATAATGCCCACCTCGCCACAGTCATCACCACCAACCTGATCGGCCTCGAAGGCATCGAGCCGCGCCTGCGCTCACGCATGAGCGACACCCGCCTCGTACAGCGCATCGACATGATAGATGCCCCGGATTATCGCCTCCATCCGAATAACGTGTAGAAATCCAAAAAGAGCAAGATCCGATAAGTTTTTCAGCTCAACATCGCGTATACTATTTCCAGGCAGTAGAACATTTGTCTCATAAAGAGTTAGTATTAAGTAGGAGGAAACAATGCACACACAACTGAACCCATACCTGAGTTTTAAAGACAACACTCGCGAGGCCATGGAATTTTATAAATCGATCTTTGGTGGTAAGCTTGAGATGAACACATTCAAAGAATACAACGCATCTCAGGATCCAAGCGAAGACAACAAAATCATGCATTCGATGCTGCAAGCCGAAAACGGCATTACATTTATGGCATCCGACACGCCAGACCGCATGGAATATAAAACCGGCACAAACTTTAGTATGTCTCTTAGTGGGGACAACGAAGCAGAATTAACAAACTATTTCAAGCAGCTTTCGGCTGGTGCCAACATAACAATGCCGCTTGAGAAAGCCATCTGGGGTGATACATTCGGCATGCTCACCGACAAATTTGGCATAAACTGGGTCGTCAACATTACGGCTCCAAAAGCGTAAACAAGGATGTGCCCCATCGTAGCGGCAGCGATTGCCGCTGCGACCTCTCGACGTGCGAGCCAGCAACCCCATCGTAGCGGCAGCGATTGCCGCTGCTCTATGACTTTGCCTGTAATCATCCAAAAATCTTTGAATATCTTATTACTTCTGTTATGATTATATATATATTTTTAAAAATATCTACCTCAAATCAAAGCATTAACACTCCAGAAGACATGCAGCGCTTTTTTTCGGGACAGCATAAGAACTTAAGAAAAGAAGAACGTAAGATATTTTTTGCAAACACATTTTGCTACTTTAAAATTTTTACTTGAGGATGTTTTGGTGTTTTATTTATGGTAGAATGCTAGTTGAATTGTGTAGAATAAAATGATGAGCTTAAAATGGGGTAATATAATATGAGTATAGAGCCATTCTCAATTAAAGTACCAGAGTCGGTGCTGGATGATTTGAGGCAGCGGCTGGCGTTGACGCGCTGGCCCGATGAGATTACAGACAGTAGCTGGGATTATGGGACGAATCTGGCGTATTTACAACAGTTGGTGGCGTACTGGCAGGATGGCTTTGATTGGCGGGCACAGGAACAGTTGCTGAATTCTTTTCCCCAATTTAAGGTTGATGTCGATGGCGTGGGACTGCATTTTATCCATGCAAAGGGACAGGGGCCAGATCCGGTACCACTGATCATCTCGCATGGCTGGCCGGGCTCGTTTTTTGAGCTGCATAAGATTATTGGACCTTTGACGGATCCAGCCAGCCATGGCGGCGATCCACAGGATTCCTTTGATGTGGTGGTGCCTTCGCTACCTGGCTATGGCTTCTCGGATCGCTCTGATAGGCCGGGGATGGATGTCAGGAGGATCGCGGAACTGTTTATGCAGTTGATGACACGGGAACTGGGCTATAAGCGCTTTGGGGCCCAGGGCGGCGATTGGGGCAGCTCGATCTCGTTACGGCTCGGTGAGTTATATCCTGATAATTTGATTGGTGTCCATGTCAATATGCTACCACTCAGGCAGGAAATTGGTGATGGAGAGCCTTCCGAAGACGAGCAGCGCTGGCGTGAGCAACTGCAGCGTTTCCAGAAAGATGGTTCAGGCTATAGCCATATCCAGGGCACACGGCCGCAAACGCTGGCCTATGGGCTCAATGATTCTCCAGTTGGCCTGGCAGGCTGGATCATTGAGAAGTTTCGCGCCTGGAGCGATTGCCATGAGAACCTGGAGTGTGTCTTCAATAAGGATGAGCTGTTGACCAACATCATGATCTACTGGATCACCCAGACCATTAATTCCTCAATGCGGCTCTACTATGAGACTGCACATGCGGATGGCACTACAGCTGGCAAGGTCGAGGTACCAGTCGGGGTCGCGCTCTTCCCACGCGAGATCACGCTGCCACCACACAATCTGGCAACCCGCCAGTATAACATTCAGCGCTGGGCAAGCATGGGCGCAGGCGGCCATTTCGCTGCCATGGAGCAGCCAGCCGCCTTAGTCCATGAGATTCGTACCTTCTTCCGCCAGATCAGGCACTGATTGCGCTCTAGGTCACGATCGGAGCGTCGGTCGAGTATTTCTCGTAAAGGCGCTCGGTCACGATGGCTTTGAGGCGAATGACGGTCTGATAGATGTCCCGATAGGTGGTGTAGAGCGGCGTAATGCCCAGGCGAATATTGTCGGGTGCCCGGAAGTCTGGCAGGACCTGCATGTCGTTGATCAAGGCCAGATCAATACGCAGTCCTTCTGGATGTCCCAGGGAGACGTGCGAGCCGCGCAGGTGGTCTTCAGCAGGCGTCTTCAGGGTAAAGCCATGGGGCGCCAGCTCACTCTGCCAGAGCTGGATCAGGTAATCGCTCTGCTGCAAGGATTTAGCGCGCAGGTTGTCGATACCTGCTTCGAGCAATAATTCAACCCCGGGCTCAATCAGGGCCAGCGACATCATTGGTGGCGTCCCGGTCAGAAATCGACGCAGGCCGGCTGCGGGCTGATATTCCAGGGCAAAATCAAACAGATTATGCTGCCCCATCCAGCCACTAAGCGGGTTGAGCAGCTTCTCTTGCAGGTCACGACGCACATAGAGAAAGGCCGGCGCACCCGGTCCACCATTAAGATATTTATAGGTACACCCAATAGCCAGATCCGCGTTAGCGGCATGCAGATCTACCGGGACTGCGCCAACCGAGTGGCTAAGGTCCCAGAGCACCAGGCTACCAACGGCATGCGCGGCCGCAGTCAAACTCGCCATATCATAGAGATAGCCGCTCTTAAAGACGGTATGGGAGAGCGTGAGCAGGGCCGTCTGCTCGCTTAAACTCTCCTGAAGAGCGTCCACAGGACCATATATCCCATCAGCAGAAGGTACCATTTCAAGCTGATGCTGCTTGTCCAGCATTTCGATGGCACCCTGCAGGATATAGAGGTCCGAGGGAAATTCAGGTCGTCAGTCATGATATGCGAGCGGCCAGCCTGGAAGCGCAGGGCGGCCATGACCAGCTTAAAGAGATTAATCGAGGTAGACTCGGCCACGATTACTTCATCCTCATGCGCACCAATCAGCCGCGCAATCTTCGCGCCGATACGCTCAGGAGCTGTAAACCAGCCCTCATTCCAGCTGCGGATCAGGCGTGTTCCCCACTGTTGCTGCACCAGCTGCGTGGCCAGTTTAGCCGAAGCCACAGGCAAGCGTCCCAGCGAATTCCCATCCATGTAGATCAGCTCATCATCGGTGATCATAAAACGCTTGCGAAATTGTCCCAGCACATCCTGGGCATCCAGCCTATCAGCATAGGCCAGATCGGTCGAAATAGTCATAGATACTCACTCTTTCTATTGACAGTAGCAGGCCTGGAGCGGCTTGCGACTCTATGCAGTACTAGAGTTGCGAGCGCATCGCCCACAGATCCGGGAAAAAAGGCTTGAGCGTCGTCGCCAGATAAGCCGCGCCAGGAGATCCACCAGTACCGATCTTTACCCCGATTGTGCGCTCCACCATCTTCACATGTCGATAGCGCCACTCCTGTAGACCTTCATCAATATCGACCAGATTCTCACATACATTACTAACCGACGGATCCTGGCGATAGACATCGATCAATAAAGCCTGGATCTCAGCTGAAGGTTGAATGGATTGCGTCACATCGCGATTCAACTGCTCCTGTGAAACATTATAGCCATTCAAAGATAAATAATGCAGGAAAGCATCCCAGACCGTTGGCTGTTGATAGCGCTCTAGCAGCCGCTGATGGGCCTCTGGATCATCGGTGCAATGTTCTATCACCTTTGCACGCTTATAGCCAAAGGCAAACTCGATTTCGCGAAACTGGACCGATTGAAAACCACTGGCGGTCTCTAAAAATCTGCGAAACGAGTTGAATTCCAGTGGCGTCAGTGTCTCTAAAACATCAATTTGTGCCACCACCGTTTTTAGTATAGCCAGAATACGACGCGTCGTATGTGAGGCCCGGGCCGCTTCATTTTGATAGAGCAACTGCTGCATATATGTAATCTCATGGAGGAGTTCTTTAAACCAGAGTTCATACACTTGATGAATAATAATAAAGAGCAACTCATCATGCTCTGGTCCATGAGGTCCTACACTCTTCGGGGCCTGCAAACGCAAAAGCTCATCGACGCGCAAATAACTGGAATAATTCAAAGCTTTAGACATCGTAGTCCTATTCTTTCTATTTATAAACACAAAACCGGTCTGCATACATTTTATAATATGCTTCGATTATAGCGGTAACTACAACCACGCTTCGTCAGACATTTGTTATCAGATGATAACTAACTATTGCGTATTTGTCTAACCTTTTTTAGCCAATTTTTCCGAATATGCACCCGATTTGACTCTAGCTTACGTCATTACATTAAGTCAGGCAAAAACAAACTGCATTTTACTTATCATTTGATAATTTTTTGACTCTGTTTTATAGTGTGATAAGCAATCATGCTGTGTTTTTAAGTGAAGGATTTAATCAATAGATAGAAGTTAGTAGCTGGCCATGCAGGTGGCTGCTCGACTGGATTTTTTAGGAGAAGGTATGGTTACACGATTGTTACATGCACTCACTGATAGTGCTGTAGGCAAGCGCGGTAAGTTTGTCACGATCGCAATCTGGTTGATTGTCGCGGTCGTGCTGGTGGTGACTGCACCAAAACTGGCCGATATTTATGATAATACATCAACCCAGAATATTCCCAGTGATGCCAATTCACAGGTAGCGCAACGACTGTTACTGGAAAAGTTTCCTGGTAGTCGTGGCATACCCGCAATTATCGTCTTTTATGATGAAAAGGGATTAAGCGCAGAGGATAAAGCCACCGCCAAAAAGACCAGCGACTGGCTAACCTCCAGCCAGAAACCAACCTCGGTCGATAAAGTGCTCTCGATCTTCACGGTACCGCAGGCTGCCAGCCAGTTGATCTCGCAGGATGGCAAACCATGACCTTGATCGCTAACCTGACCGGCTCATCCTCGGACACGAAATTTCAGAATAGCGTCAAGCAGATGCGCGATCATCTCAAGACAGATACCGCCAATACCAGCGTCCAGGCCTACGTAACCGGACCCGCTGGCGTGATTACCGACACGGTATTGATCTTTGGCTCAGTCGACGTCAAGCTGCTGCTGGCAACCGTCGCGCTGGTCCTGGTGCTGCTGATCGTGTTGTATCGCTCACTCATCCTGGCCTTACTGCCCCTGATAGGCGTGGGTTGGGCGCTACAAATTACCAATGCGTTATTAGGCTTTCTCGGTAAATCTGGTGCAGTTGGTATCAGCCAGCAAGCTACCTCAATCATGACCGTCCTCCTCTTCGGCGCCGGAACGGATTACTGTATCTTTATCGCCTCACGTTTCCGCGAAGAGCTCGCACTGACAGAGGATAAGCATACAGCCATGCGCACCACCATGCGCGCGGTGGGCGAAGCCATCACCTCCAGCGCCGGAACCGTCATCCTGGGACTACTGACCCTCCTCTTCACTTACATTGGACTTTATTACAGCCTGGGTCCTGCCCTGGTCACAGCGATCTTTGTCATGCTACTCGCCGGTCTGACCCTGGTACCCGCCCTACTCGTCTGGCTGGGGCGTGCCGCTTACTGGCCCTTCGTACCAAAATATAATCCTGCCCTGCAAATCGATTCAGAGGAAGAGCTCAAAGGCTTCTGGGGCCGCCTGGGAACCTGGACCGCCCGCCATCGTGTCGTGGCCATAGTCGGCAGTACCGTCTTCCTGATTATCCTGGCCCTCGGCAATATCGGTTCCCTCCCAACCTTTAACTTCTTGACCGCTTTCCGCGATCCCACAGACTCCAGCAAAGGCTATGCGATCCTGCAAAAGCACTTCCCGGCAGGCACGCTAGCCCCAACAACGGTGCTGGTCAAGCTCAGCGGCACCGATGCGGACGCCTATAAACAACTGGTCAAAATCGACGCCTTCAATGCTGCTGCTCAGAAAGCCGCCGGCGTCGCTCAGGTGCAGGGACCAACCCGTCCAACCGGGAAAGATCCACTGGTGGATCCTGCAAAGCTGCAAAATACGATTACAACCCTGCCTGCTCCCGTGCGTGATTCCATCCGCTCAGGCAAACAACCAAGTATGCCAACCCAACCACCTACAACTGGCAAACCGCCTATCGGTGGACAGCAGCCTCCTACAACCGGTAAGCCGCCTACAGGACAGCAACCTCCCACGACTGGCAAGCCGCCTATCGGTGGTAAGCCGCCTGTAACAGGACAACAGCCTCCGGCCTTTACACCGGAACAGCACACCTTCATCTTCCTGGTCGCCCTCGGAGCGGACTACACCATCTTCCTGATGTCGCGTGTCCGTGAAGAAGTCAAGCGACTCGGCATCGAAAAAGGCGTACCACACGCCGTCGCACGCACAGGTGGAGTCATCACTTCAGCGGGCCTCATCCTGGCCGGCACCTTCGCTGTCCTGACGACCCTGCCCCTGAACATCCTCTACCAGCTGGGTGCCTGTGTCGCCGTTGGTATCCTGCTGGATACATTCATCGTGCGCGGCCTCCTCGTTCCAGGCCTCGTACTCATGCTCGGCAAATGGAACTGGTGGCCTGGTCGCCTATAAATACATCCAACGTACCGGCAGCGCTAATCGCTGCGATCAGTGCACGTCCGAGCAGGCAACGGGTCATCGCTACCAGGCACCTGTTCGTACGTACACAGGTTGCCGTGACCAGCAATTCCGGTACAACGGGTCGAAGGGATTTACGGGATAATCTTGTTCAGGAATTTTCCTACATGGCCCGCATAAGCGGCGGGATCAACATTAAAGGAGATACCATGGCCGGCATCGGGAACCAGGATCAGTTCTTTCGTGGTCGGACAGGCTGCATGCAGGCGATCGGCCATTTCCGTTGGGACAAAGGTATCTTCTTCCCCATGGATGAAGAGGACGGGCACCTGCGTTTTCTCTACCTGCTTGAGGGTAGATGCTTCACCAAAGAAGTAGCCGGCACGCAGTTTGCAGACCAGGCTGGTAGCGGGAATAATCGGGAACGCCGGCAGATGGTAGATGCGCTTACCCTGGTAGGCCAGAATATCATTAGCGGAGGTATAGGCACAGTCAGCAACCACGCACTTGACATGTGCAGGCAAGGACTCACCACTGGTCATCAGAACCGTGGCCGCGCCCATCGACACACCATGCAGCGCAATCTCACAATCCTCACCCACGCGCTGAATTAATAGATGAATCCATTTCAAGTAATCCAATCGCTCATGCCAGCCAAATCCGATATAGTTGCCTTCGCTCTCACCATGTCCGCGCGCATCAGGCATCAGGACATTATACCCCAACTCTTCATGATACATCTGGGCAAATGGACCCATGTTCAGCTTGGAGCTACAATTATAGCCATGGGCCACAATCACGGTTTTGGTGGTAGGCGTCGGGGCCGGCAGATAAAAGCCGCGCAGCAACAAACCATCTACAGACTTCATCTCGATACACTCAAACGGCTGCGACTCCACCCATGGCACATCCTGGACCGGGAGGTCGGTCCCGCCATCTTGCTTTAGATCAGGATTATCCAGCAAAAATGTCTTCGGTTGACGATAGATTACCAGACGATAAAAATATAGGCTTGCTGCTACTAATGATAATACAATCACAAGCACTATAATCAGCAGCACAATACTAATAATTGGCATAAAAAATTGGCGCTCCTTTGATTGAAACATAGAAGATTTTTTTATTATTGCATAGAATACAGGCCATTGACTACATAAAAGCTCTAGTGTTCGCTACACATAATCTATACCTACCATTACAGCAAATCCCTTACTCTGGTTTCACATTTAGCATGGTTTGCCTCTTTGCAGAAAAATGCAGTAAGATTAAAGGTACATAGCTGACTGTCAGAATAACTGTCGATAAAAGGTGGAGGAGCATATATGTCAGAGATAGTAGGTGACTTCAGGCAACAGATTGCGACCTTAATGACGCAGGTATTTTCCCTCGTGCAGGCATGTCCGGCGGGCCAGGTGACAACCTATAGCTGGCTGGGCAAGGCCATTGGCTATCCGCGTGGCGCGCGCATGGTTGGATTTTTGATGCATGAAGCACCTGAAGGTGTGCCGGCACAACGCGTGATCAGTAGCAAAGGCGAGCTTACAGGTAGCCGGGCATTCGGCCAGCTAGGCCGGATGCGCCAGTTGTTAGAAAAGGATGGTGTGACCTTTCTAGAGGATGGACATGTCGATCTGAAGCGCTACGGTTGGGATCCTAACCGCGATCTGAGCGAAGACGAGCGTCAACAGATCCTGGCCAATGCAAGCTCAATAACTATTAAACCCAGTCCTCGCCTGCTCACCCTGTTACAAACCGATCCAGCCTCACCATTCAAATTGACCTGAGCAGAAGGTCCCTCTCGTATTACCTAAAGTCGCACTATGTGCTATAATTGCAGCGTAATGGACGCTTTAGGTAATACGCCGCTTTCTGGCATAAGGAGTTTGGATGCCTCGACGTGCCCCCTATATTGTGCGCTGGTCTGCACTGGCGCAACAATATGAGATCGCTGGAACCACCGGCCTGCTGCCTCCCGCCGATCTGGTACCAGGCGAGGCAAGCTGGTTTACCTGGTTAGAGAGCATCACCTCGTTTGCTTTTTATAGTCCATCCGGTGCTAATTGTACTGTCCGTAAAGAAGTGATACAGGGAAGTGGCTCATACTGGTATGCCTATCGCTCACTGCAACAGCGTACCGTTAAGCGCTATCTGGGCCGCACGATGGATCTTTCACTGACACATTTAGAAAAGATCGCCGAGCGTTTTGTGCTGCTGGTAAAGCCAGCGCCCGACGCTCCTTCCCCGGATACAGAGACGATAGAGCCGGTATTACCACCTTCCTCAGGAAAACCGTTAGCTCCATTGCTGGAATCCAAACTGCGACCACCGCGCCTCTCACAGCTACTGGTAGCGCGTCCACGGCTCCATCAACACCTGGATGCCTGGCAAGCCTATAAACTGACACTCATCACGGCACCAGCTGGCTTTGGCAAAACCACGCTGGTAAATTCCTGGTTGAAGAAGCAACCAGACGCACCTGCAACAGCCTGGGTCTCACTAGATACAGGCGACAATGATCCCATACGCTTCTGGCGCTATCTTCTAACCGCCTGCCAGGCCTGGTCTCATCCCGCCAATCAGCACGCGCTCGACTTACTCCTATCCCAGGCCCCACCATCCTTGCAGCCAATCCCCTTAGAAATGGTCCTGACAGTATTTCTAAATCAACTGACCAGGCAGAACCAGCACCACCTCTTGATCCTGGAAGATTACCATGTGCTGACCGAGCCACGCATCCATGCGAGCTTCAACTTTCTCCTGGCCCATCTGCCCGAGACGCTGCATATTATGCTCATAACCCGCCAGGAGCCGCCCTTCGCCCTGGTTCGGCTGCGTGCCAACGGTGAAACCAACGAGCTACAGGCCAGCGAGCTACGCTTCACCCATGAAGAGATGGTGGCCTTTCTGGAACGTACCCTGCCGGTAGCACTCTCAAGCGAGATCCTGGAACGGCTGGAGGGTCAATTGGATGGCTGGGCGGCTGGACTACGCCTGCTCTCACTGTCCTTGCAGGGCAAACATACCACCGAACAGATCGAACGGGTCCTGGCTACCTTTCGCGGCAGCCAGCCACCAATTCGCAACTACTTTGTCGGTGAGGTGCTAGAGGCTCAAACGACAGAGATCCAGGATTTTTTGCTGCGTACAAGCATCCTGACACGCCTCAGTCCGGCGCTCTGTGAGGCCGTGACAGGCCGAGTTGATAGCGCTGATTTGCTGGAAACGATCGAGCAAGCCAATCTGTTTTTAGAAGCACTGGACTGCTCGGATGGATGGTATCGCTATCACGGCCTCTTTGCTGAAGCCATGCAACATGAGGCTCGGAAACAGCTTGGTGAAACGGCCATGCAACAACTTTATCAAACGGCCAGCCACTGGTTTAGCGAGCATGGCATGCTGACAGAAGCCGTTGAGGCCGTGTTTCAGCTCGGTGACTATGAGCAAGCTGCCAGCTTGATTGAGAAACACGTTGAGGCATTACGTTTCCTTGATACCCGGGAGCACCATACCTTGCGCCACTGGTTTGAACGCTTGCCACAAGACATTCTACACCAGCACCCGCTTCTCTGCTTCAGCTACGCGGTTAGCCTGCTCTTCGGGCGCGACCCGCAGAATCCCGAAGAACCGCTTCCACCCAGGTTTGAGGAACTTTTGCACGTAGCAGAACTGAGCTGGCAAGCCACCAGCAACCTGTCAGGATCAGGCAAAATCCAGGCTATACGCGGCCTGGTTCATTTCCAGCAAGGGAAACGCGAGGAGGCTCTGGCCTATACAACCCAGGCCCTGGAGTGGTTAGCAGCAGATGAAACAATCTGGCGCAGCATGAGCTTAATGGTCATGGGACTTGAAGGATTACAGCAAGGTCAGATCAAGCAAGTACGCAGCATTTTTGAGCAAATCTCTGCTCTGTGGACCAGCGCAGGCAACAGAGAGGCACGTGATGGCATTGCCATCTTACTCGGCATACTCTGTCTTGAACAGGGGGACTTGCAACAAGCGGCCTACCACTATCGCCAGCAACTAACTCAGCTTGATCTCACAAATCAACAACCAATGGCGGCCTCAGCACACCTGGGACTGGCCTACATCTATTATGAGTGGAACAGGCTGGAAGAGGCCAGGCAACAACTACAAGAGGGATTGCGGCTGATAGAACTTTTCACCAATATCCCCCAGGATATACTGGCAACCATGACCGAGCTCCTACACGCGCTCCTCCAGCACGGTCAGGGAGAAACAGTGCTGGCGCTGGAGCAGTTAAAGACCCGGCTCAAATGTGCGCAAAACACTTCTCCCGACAATCCATTTTACTTCTATATGTATCATGAAGCACTATCCTGGATCGTGCGCCTCTCACTCCTCCTTGGAGATCAACAGGCCGCGCAAGAATGGATCATCGAACTGACCCATCAGCATAATCATGCTCTCACCATGCCCATAACACATTTACTCGATGCACCAGCTGATGCCACGGCTAGCGATACTCTACAAACAGAAGATATATCTTCCCTGTACACAAATAAACAGGTACCCATGATACTGCAAGAAGGAAAATCATTACTGGAAGCGCGTCTCTATTTAGCTCAAGGACAGGCAGAAACAGCACTTGAGCTGCTCAGCAAGCTCCTACCCACCGCGCATGAGGCCGGACGTGGACGGCATACGCTCCAGATCAGATTGCTATTGGCTCAGGCATACCAGGCGCGCAAACAAACTGCGGAGTCACGTGATGTCCTGCTGCTAGCGCTAAAGCAAGCCTATGCCGGAGGATATCAACGGCTCATCCTGGATGAAGGAGATCAACTATTCCTGCTGCTACGTGATCTCTTGCCTGAATTACCCAGACAGCCCCTGCGTAGCTATGTCCAGGCCCTGCTGCGCTCCTTCGTCCAGCAACGCCGTAAGGTCACGGTTACACCGATCATCTCCACTATCTATGAACCACTATCCAGGCGCGAACAAAAAGTCCTGAGACTTTTAATCGCCGGCCACTCTAATCCCGAGATCGCGCGCGAATTGAGCGTATCCGTGAATACTGTACGCACCCAGATTCAGAGTATTTATCGCAAACTCCAGGTCAACAACCGCCAGGCTGCCAGCGAAGTCGCACGCGAACTGCAATTACTCTAACATGAGTCAAATTTTTCCCGCATTACCTGCCCAGCAGAAATCATCCATCTATTCACTCATGCAGATGATGCACCATCATCCTATCCAACGCTATACTATGTACAACAACAAATGATCTAGTCGTACCGGCAGCGCTGGTCGCTGCGACCTCTTCACATTCGAGCACGTACCTGGTCGCGTCTGTTCCAAACAAACAATATACACAAAAAATAGAGATACTAGAAAGGTGTAAATAACGTGTCGCAAAATAGTCTGGTACTCCCAGAGATTAGCCATAAACAAACGGTGACAAACACGCCGATTATTACTGTAGATAAATTGGTCAAGCACTATAAAAAAGCGGAGCAGAACGCGGTCGACGAGATTTCGTTTGCGGTTCCAACTGGCACGCTCTTTGCGTTGCTGGGCCCCAATGGCGCGGGCAAGACCACGACAATCTCGATCCTGACTTCAGCCAGGAAATGTTTATCGCGCCCATCTCGCGCTACGCTATCGTCTTTGGCAAGATCCTGGGAGAAGCGCTGGTCGCCATGGTACAGGGAGTCGTGCTGATTATTCTGGGCCTGCTCGTCTTTAACGTGCCCATGTCACCACTCACGCTACTGCTGATTTTTCCGGTCTGCCTGATCATCTGTCTGTTTGGAGGTGCCTTTGGTGTCCTGCTAATCTCACTGTTCAACAACCAGCGTACCGCAAACATGATCATGCCTTTTATACTATTCCCACAGTTCTTTCTATCAGGAGTCTTTCTGCCCGTGCGCAACCTGCCCTGGTACCTCGACATTCTCTCGAAAATCATGCCGATGCGCTACGTGGTCGATCTCACCCGTGGCATATGCTACCTCGGACGCCCCGAGTACAAGCAGATCGTCATGTTAAACCCGCTGATCAACCTGGCCATCACCACTGTCCTGTTCGTCGTCTTCCTGGTGAGCGGTACGATTATCTTTGTGCGTAGCGAACGCAATCGTTGATAGATAGAGGAGAAATCAGAAACGGGCAAGGTTACGAGCAATCGCGACATCATCCAGGAAATTCACCACCACGCGGGCAACCTCGCTGGTAAAATTCGCATCTTGCCCGTTGACCATAGCAGGCACCGTCGCAAAGCGTCCATACACATCATCCTTGATCACGGTAGCTAATGGCATGGAGGCCAGATAATTGCTATATGCCTGTATCAGATGTGACTGAGCTTCGAGTAGATGCTTTACAGACGGCAAACGATCGCGCTTCTGATGCGAATTATAGTAAGGATCGGCAGGGACGAGATTCCATAATTCATTGATCGGATATACCGATAGTGGCATCAAATGATCCAGGTCGTATTTCACTCCCACGCGAATCACTTTATGCGACCAGGGACAGGTAAATTCCTTGCCCTCCAGGAGCAGGATATCGATATGATTGCGCTCCCAGTTCAAAGGACGACGATTATCCGGGCGATCTACCAGTAAACTATAGATGCGACCACGATCCACCGGGTCCTCAGATGGCAAGCGCTCAGAAAAAAGACACCACTCATGGATACACAGCGCCTCAATCCACAGTGACATCTCACGGAACGTGCGCCAGAGATCCGCCTTAATGACCACACACCGATCCTCTGGCCGCGTACCCGGAACAGCCACCACATGGCCGGCCAGCAACTTATAGCGCGCTGGCCGCGCAAAGATCCCCCATTCACCAGGACCTGCATGCTGGATCGGCTTTTCCAATGCCTCACAGATCGCTTTCAGAGTCAGCTCATATTGCTGCAATAACTCAGGAGAATATAGGTGTTTCTTGCGTGCAATCTTCATCTCATTGATCAAGAAAAAACCATCTGAGGGCCTGGGAGACACCCAGGGGCTTAAGCGCTCCAACTCCTGTCGCAAGCGCGTCAGGGCATCGCGAAACAACACATCATTTTTCCAGCCATCACCCTGTCGAGCACGTGGACCCTGCCAGATCGGCTGCTGCTCATCCATAAACGGCCAGTAATACGCCACCCAATAGCGCGCCAGCTCGCGCAGCGGTACCGCCACATCCTGATCATAGGTATAGAGATCGGGAAACGACAGCACGACATCATTCATCGCCCGCAACAAAGCAATCTTATAGCTTGTCATCTTGCTATCGTGGCGCAGAATCGTACTGATAACACTGCCCGCCAGCTGAAATGATAACGGCTTTTCCGTCTGCATATACACATCCTATGTATGACAAACATCCAAAAATAGCATGCCCTCCCAACAGCTTCCACTCTATATTGCCTGCATATCAGTATACCATAGCACAAACTCCATCTACTTTATAGCTGCTATTATTCACATATGCAATGCATCACGAATACTCAGTGGCTCGATACCAGTAAGTGTTTGCAAGAGACTGGTATTTAATGATGTGTCTCGTGGATGTGGAAAGTCTGCTGGCATCAACTCGGCATGCAGGTGCTGGCAGGAAATACCTAACTGCTTCATAGCCTCACGATAAAAATCATAGATGCTGACTGCTGGCCCGGCCACATGGACAATGCCAATATAGTTAGAAAGTGTCAGCACGACAATAGCACGCGCCACCTGATTTACTTCCATCGGACTCTTAAGCATGTCGCTGAAATAGGTGAGGTGCTTGCCAGCCAGCAAACTCTCCCGTGCGCCGCTAAGGCGGCTATCCAGCTTGCCCTGTGAATATCCATAAAGATAACTGGGACGAATAATACAATAATTAGCACATCTTTGCTGTACTATTTGCTCAAAGTAGTGCAGATTTCTACCATATGACGTGATCGGGTCTGGAATATCCTCTTCAGTATAATTTCCTTTGCGGCCAGAAAAAATACCGTCACTAGAAATATAGATCACACGACAATGCTTGATCGCCAGCATCAATTGTTGTACACATTGCTGAAAAACAGTAAACTCAACCGCTGATCCTGCCATACTGGCGGCAATAACCACCGTATCCACCCGCTCTTGCTGGATAAAGTCAGACAGAATATCCGTCCAGAAATCATAACGCCACGATCCTTTAAACAGGGCCCTGCTTCGATGGGTAGGAATAACCTGGCCAGCGGGCTGTAGTTGCAGCATCAGTGCCTGGCCCAGATAGCCAGTTGAGCCAACCAGCAATATTTTATGTGCCATCTCTCGTTTCCCTTAATACATGAAAAAATTTATTTTCTTATTTATCTATGATGACGATTAATAATATTGATTGATATCATGCGGAGTATGTCACTTAGTCCAGGTGGGAAGTAGGAGTACGCCATGGCAGTCTCGCCTTCAAACTTATTAGATCAGGTTCTGGATTATACCAATCGAGCCAACCCTTATCCAATCTATGCAAAGATGCGCGAACACCCAATCCAGTTGCAGGATGATGGTCGCTATGTGGTCAGCTCTTACAACCTCGTCAGCCAGCTGATCAAGGATCCGCGTATGAGCGTCGATATGCGCAAAAGTAACGAGCCAACGATCCGCGTCGAACAGCAGGAGCCCGGCTTTGTCTTCCAGGATCCACCCAAACATGACTGGTTACGTCAGCAGGTGATGAGCAAATTCACGCCACAACTGATCAGCAGCCTGCGACCACGGCTGGAGGAGATCGTCAATGAGCTGCTCGATGCCCAACACGGGCAGACACAGATGGATATTGTGGATAACTTTGCCTATCCCTTACCCGTTACCGCGATCTGCGAACTCCTGGGCATCCCACGCGAAGACGAAGCGCAATTCCATATCTGGTCCACCATGATCATCAAAGGGAGCAACCTGGGCAGGGATCTGGAAGCTGTCAAAGAGGCACGACAGGGTCGAGAGCTGCTGAACAATTATATGGGCCAGCTGATCGACAGGATACAGCAGCAGCCACGGCCCGGCCTGCTCTCCGCGATGATCCATGACAATACTGTGGAGAAGCAGATGAATCGGATCGAGCTGGTAACCACGGCCACGCTACTGCTGATTGCGGGACATGAGACGACCGTCAACCTGATTACCAATAGCACGCTGACCCTCATGCGCCATCCTGCTGAATTTGAGCGCTTACGCCGCCAGCCTGCCATCATCCCCAACCTGATTGAAGAGGTTCTGCGCTACGAGCCACCTGTCCAGTTCACGATGCGTAACGCCCTCACAGACCTGACGATCGAAGGCATCCAGATCCCAAAAGGGTCAATTATCATGCTTATGAATGCAGCCGCCAACCGGGATCCCGCCCATTTTCAGGATCCGGACCGCTTTAATCCTGTGCGGCCCGCCATCGAGCACTTCGGCTTTGGTGGCGGCATTCACTATTGCGTCGGAGCGCCACTGGCCAGGCTCGAAGCCGATATCGCCCTGAGAGCCCTGGCACGCCGCCTGATCAACCCACGCCTGCTCCAAGATCCACCACCATACCGCGAAAGCCCAACCCTACGTGGACCTCGCCACCTGCTTGTCAGCTTTGAGCGGATAGCAGATTAGTTACCAGCCTGAAACCAGTGGAAGGATAAAAAAGATCTGGAGACCTTTATCCCTCCACTGGCCTGTCGCGCAGATCGACAAGCGGTAAACCGGTGCGAGCCACTATCATCTGACTGAGCGTCTGAAGCTGCCGCGTATATTCTACCTCGGCACTATCTGGCTGCACATCCGCCGCTCGCCACACAGTTGTCCAGCGCAGAATATCAGTAGCGCTGGACAACTCATAGGTGATAGATGTTTCTGGCCGCTTCCCGTTATAAGTTTGATAGATAGCAAATAATTGTGCTTCCCACCAGTAAATCTGCGTTTTGCCCATGGTTACTCCCTGCTCGGCGACAACTATCTTTGCCCTGCCAAGCCTGGTATACCTATTAAGGATGAGAATGAGAATGATTAAGCCTCCAAAAATAAATACTATTGCGGCAAAAGCTGCCAGAAAACCGTGCCAGCGATCCAACCAGGGAGTAAGAGTATGACTAGAACCTGGAGCCAAAATAAGCGCAAGCATAAGTATAACTAAAACCATCATGGCATAGTCACGTAGGCGTGGGCGTTTAAGCAGTGGTGAAATGATGGTGTAAGGTAATGACAGGGCAGTTGGATTTTCAATCGGTTGTTCGGCGACACTCCATAAATCTGGCCTCATCACCGCCGCATAACGACGCTGCTCAATCCAACGCCAATAGAATAATTGTGTGACAGTATTTAAATAAATCAAAGGATACATTAAAAAGAAACTGATGAATTCACTTCCAGAATCTAAAAATTGCAGGAATGAATCCATAGTTAATGGTGAGGTAAGGTAGCCAAAGACTATTACAGATGCAATAAAAAAAAACATAACCAGGAGCACCGTAAACATAATTTTTTGTGTTCTATATGTCTCTATCAGCGGATTCTTCCGCAATTGTCTGCCATATGCAAATTGCATTATCTTTTTCCTCCCTGAAATACTGCGCCAGTTATGCTCTATGCTCAAATCGATTGTATTTATAGCGATTGGTATAGCAAGCATCCTGACTGACAGATCATCTATATATACGTAATTCATAGATGAGATTAAAATTCATCGTACTCCTTTTAGCGGTTTTATGCAAGATAAAAGTCTTCTTTTTCTGCGACTTGAGTAATACCATAGATCGAAACATAGTTGCGGCATCTATCTCTGCTAATATGCAAGGGCATTGATCTTATACTAGATGGATTGAAGCTACTTCAATAAAGATAGTACAATATTGATAGTAGTTATTGTCATTTGTTTGAGAAGGTTATCTCTAATGAGTATCAATATTCCGATTCGCTTAACTACGCTGGCCGGTAGCGCTGGCTGTGCCGCTAAAATGGGTCCGCAGAATCTGGCCCAGGTTGTGAGTCCCTTAAAACATGCAGGCGTACCACAGGATCTGCTGGTGGGGCTGGATGCGATTGATGATGCGGCGGTCTATCGCGTAAATGCTGAACAGGCGGTGATCAGTACCGCAGACTTCTTTCCACCCGTTGTGGATGATCCTTATAGTTATGGTGCTATCGCGGCGGCGAACGCGGTCAGCGATATCTATGCCATGGGCGGCAAGGTCCTGATGGCCATCAATCTGGTGGCCTGGCCGGATGATCTGGATCCTGCCATTCTCAGCGAGGTGCTGCGTGGGGGAGCCGATATCGTGGCGCAGGCCGGTGGGGCCATCGCGGGTGGGCACACCATCATTGATAATGAGCCTAAATACGGCCTCTCGGTAACTGGCATGGTTCATCCAGACCATATCCTGACCAAGGGCGGCGCGCAGCCTGGCGATATCTTGATCCTCAGCAAACCACTGGGCACAGGACTCCTGACCACCGCGCAGAAACGTAACAAAGTCACTGAAGAGGACATCCAGGCCGCCATTGCCTCGATGACGCGTCTGAACCTCAAGGCCAGCGAAGCACTGGTTGCGGCCGGCAAAGGCGTACACGCCGCCACCGATGTCACTGGCTTTGGCATCATGGGTCATGCCCGCGAGATGGCGCTCCAGAGTCTGACCAACATGAGCTTTGACCTGAACGCCTTCCCCTTGCTGCAAAACGTTCGCCACTATGCCGAACTCGGCTGTATTCCCGGCGGAGCCCAACGCAACAAAGCCTTCCTGGAATCCCATGTCAGCATCGCCGAGGGCATCGACCCCATCGACCAGGCCATCCTCTGGGATCCCCAGACCTCCGGCGGACTCTTTGCCGCCGTCGACCAGGACACCTGGTCCCAACTCGCCAACCTCGGCCCAGAAGTCCCCTTCTGGCGTATCGGCCACGTCACCGACCAAGTCGCCACCGAAGCCGAAGTAGTCCTGGAAGTACGCTAAAACACTACTCGCTTGCTATAAAAAAGAGGAAGAAAATGAGTCATGATTTTCTTCCTCTTTTTTGTGCCATTGTGGAATAACAGTAATGTGACCAAAAATACGATCAACCGATGCTGGCAAATCATAACTTTAGTACTACGTTACAGGATTTTAAAGCCAGTTATTGCTATAATGCCTTTCAGACATAGCAATATTTATTGATGTTATTTTTGGGATACAAGCTTCTATTACTATATATTCATCTATTATCATATGGGGAGGGGAGCACGATGGCAGCCAGTATTGAAAGCACAACAAAGAAACAGACAGCCACACCTGATGCGGCTAAAACATCGCGCCGTGCCACGCTATTGCTATTATCCAGCCAACACCTGATCACGGTGCTTGTAAGTATTGGTCTGGCTCTGGTGGCCCTGCTACCACGTTTGCTACTGGCACGGCAACTTGATGAAGTTACCGATGAAATTGTGTATATATCTGGTGGTAAACTTTATCTAAGCTTGATTGCCAGCCACGATATCACTTCCGGGCAATGGTTAGTCAATCACGAACATCCACCACTGGTCAAAATCTTGATCGGAACGTCGATAGTGCTAAATAACCTCATTGGCCATCCACTCGGCGAACTTATGGCAGGACGTCTGCCCAGTGTGATCATGGGCACCTTATTGGTCCTGGGCATATACTGGTTAGGGCGCGCTCCATTCGGAAAAAAGATCGCACAGATTGCAGCACTGGCCCTGGCAGTGAGTCCCTGGCTGGCATATTTCAGCGCTCTGGCCTATCTGGACATGACCATGGCAACCTTTGTCACCCTGGCCTATCTACTACTATGGCACGCAATCAAGCGCCCCTGGCTCTATCCAGTGGTCACACTGCTCATAGGTTTGGGAGCCGCCAGCAAATATCCTGCCGCCTTAGCCATTCCCGCCATCGTGCTCTTTATCGCCTATTACTATTTCGTGTTGCGACCAAAGCTACCAATCGAGCAGCGACCCGCATTTCCCTGGCGCTGGTGGGCCATCGCCTTTATCGTTGCTCCACTCGGGTTCTTGCTGGCTGATCCAGCCATCTGGCCACAACCTGTAGCACGACTCTTAAGCAGCTTTGCCTTTGAAGCCACCCATTCAAAGAGCGGGCACCTTGTTTTTCTGGACAATCATATTCTTACCCATGTGCCCATCTGGACCAGCGACTATACTATCTTCATAAAAATGAGTAGCTTCCTGACGATTCCTGCTGTATTTTTTTGCATCTTTGCACTGGTCAAAGTCATACGCTTTCATCTCAATCCATCACAGATAGAAGTCACACAGATTAGCCGCCACGCTTACCTGCTGATCTGGCTCATTGGCACGCTTGCGATGTTCAGCCTGCTCAATATCGCAGTTGGCACCCATTATTACCTGCCCGTCACTCCACCTGTTGCCATTGCAGGCGTCGCTGGATTAGCAGTATTACTACATTACCTGACCAACTTGATCTGGAAAAAATCGATACATAGTCTGGATATACCAACACCGGCCAGCGATCAAGACCCACATATAGGCAGCAAGAATCCGGGTATGCAACTCCATATACTCATTCCAGCCATACTCCTTGCCATCCTGGCAATCGCTCCACACTTGCTTGGCTTGAGCACAGTCTATGCGGCTGAAGGCTATACATCTGAGTTATTCCAGAATAACGAAAACCAGCGCTTACAGGTCGCCTATCCTGGCTATCGCGAAGCCCTGCAATGGTTGGCATCTCATTCACAGGACCACGCTAGAGTCGGCCTGATCGGAAGCAGCCTCAATGGAGGCGGCTTATCTGTCAACTGGTTTACCTATAATCCGACCCTGAACCAGCGCTTCCAGCTCAAACAAATCGATGTTACCGACAAAGACTTCAAATATATTCCCAGCAGTTTTCAAGGCTACACCTATCTCATCTGGCCCACCAACCTCAAGCAACGCGGCTATCCATGGCCCGCCGGCTATCATCATATCTATAGCATCACCGGCGGCCAAACTATCTATTGCGACATTCTAACAACATAGTTTCGATCAGGACAATCGCAAGTTCGCAGCCAGAAAACCGTACCCAACACATCACAACTTGTTCATGGTCAATTGAATAACACACTTGACAGTACTTCTACCTTACCTTATTATATCCATAACAGATATATCCGTGTAAGATACAATAAGGTAAGGAGGCAGAGATTTGACACATATCTATTTGATTCGCCATGGCGATAACATTGAGGCTTTGAAGGACGGTAAGTATCAGGATCTGGGTCTTTCAGAGGATGGTATCAGACAAACGGAACGCTTACGTGATCGGTTGGCGAGGACAGGTGAGATAAAGGTTGATGTGTTGATTAGTAGTCCATTGCAGCGCGCACAGGAATCCGCCAGGATCCTGGCTCCGGTACTGGGACAGCCAATTGTGCTGGACCAGGATTTTGAGGAGTGGCGCTGCGAGGATGGTAGTATGACACCCGAGGAGTTCACGGCGCGCTGGAAGCAGGTTCCGGATGAACAAAAACCTTTTTATCGCTGGCAGGATGGTTACGAAACCGGCCAGGAGTTCTCGCTACGTGTTCAATCCGCTCTAAAACGTATTATTGAGGAGCACGCTGGTAAGACAGTGGTCCTGATCAGTCATGGGGGCATTGTTGGAGCAGCATTCACCTATTTCTTCGGGCTGAACACAGCAACACTCTCACCTGTGTCAATTGCCGCTCGAAATACTTCAATTACCCACTGGCATAAAGCAGAACATGCATCCAAATGGGCATTAGAACGCTATAACGATTATCAACACTTATAATTAAGCACACCTTACAATCCTTTATATAAAAACAAGCTCGCTAATCCAAAACGCATTAGTGGGCTTGTTTTTATATACGTTCAATCTTTATCTATCAACGTTGCTGGTTTGCCCCAGCCACCTCCGCCGGGTGAGGCGATGGAGAGTCGATCACCAGGTGCGGCTCGGAAGTGGATTTTTCCGGGCAGGCTGCTTTCCTGCCCATCATGGATCAAGCGATTCTCGCCACGCTGGCCTGGCTCTCCTCCCTGGAGTCCATAGGGTACGAAGCGGCGGCGCTCGCTGAGCAGGGTTACGTCGGTCGGGACTTCAAAGCTAATTTCACGGATCAAGCCATCGCCTCCACGGTGCAGACCGTGACCACCAGAATCGTCGCGCAGTTGATAACGGGTGATGCGCATGGGATACGCGTACTCGAACGCTTCAACGGGTGTGTTGAGGGTGTTGCTCATGTGCACATGTACCCCGGACATCCCATCGCACTCGGGACCAGCCCCCATACCACCACCCATGGTTTCATAGTAGGCAAAGGGTTGCTGACTGCGGGGATCGATGCCACCGGCAGTCAGGTTGTTCATGGTTCCCTGTCCGGCGGCCGCAATAAGCTCCGGGAGCGCCTGAGCCAGGGCTCCAAAGATGGTATCGGTAATACGCTGGGAGGTCTCGACATTGCCCTGCGCGACCCCGGCGGGCGGACGCGCATTGACCACTGTTCCCTCTGGTGCGATCACCGTCACCGGCGCAAAAGTACCATGGTTCATCGGCGCATCCTCTGGTAGCAGGCAGCGCACCGCATAGTAAGCCGCCGAACGAGCAATTGCCGCCACGGTGTTGATATTACCACGGACCTGAGGACTACTGCCCGAGAAATCCACCGTCAGGTCACTTTCATACACCGTCACCCGAACGGCGATTTTGACGGCCTCAGCGCTCATCCCATCGTCATCCAGGTAATCCTCAAAGGAGTACGTGCCATCTGGAATCTTCTCAATACTGGCGCGCGTGATACGTTGGGCATAGGCGATCAGCGCCTCGACATGTTCCTCCAGGATCGGCAAGCTCCAGCGCTCAACCAGCTCCTGCATGCGGCGGATCGCCGTCCGGTTCGCCGCCACCTGGGCTGTGAGATCGCCACGCCGCTCCTCAGGGGTACGCACATTGCGCAGCAGCAGGGCCAGTAACGGCTGGTTGAGTTGACCAGCATCCCACAACTTGATCGGCGGAATAATCAGCCCTTCCTGGTAGATCTCGCTGGCCAGCGGCATCGAGCCCGGCGACATCCCACCAACATCCGAGTGGTGAGCGCGATTGGCCGCGAAACCAATCAGGCGCTCATCACCTGCTAGCTCGACAAAGATCGGCGAGATCAACGTAATATCTGGCAGGTGCGAGCCGCCCAGAAAAGGATCATTGAGCGCGATCAGATCACCAGGCGCAAAGCTATCAAAGCTGGCCAGCGCGGCCGCCACCGAGTCCGGCATTGCACCCAGATGGACCGGAATATGCGCAGCCTGGGCAATCAAGCGACCCTGGATATCAAAGAGCGCACAGGAAAAGTCGCGTCGCTCTTTGATATTGGGAGAATAACTACTCAGCATCAAGACCGTGCCTATTTCTTCAGCCAGTGCCGTCAGGGCACTGCGCAAGATCTCCAGGCTGATCGGCGTCACATGTGTCGTCTCGCTCATAGCGTTATTGCTCCTCTCTGCGCTCAAGGATCAGATTGCCAACCTGATCAACGTATCCCTGCCAGTCAGGTGGCAACACAGTTGTGGTATCATACTGCACAATAATCGCCGGACCCGCCAGCGTAGTCTCTGCAACCAGGTTAGCACGCTCATAGACAGGCGTCTCATATGTCGCCACCGCTCCTGTGGATCCTGCGAAGACCACCTGACGCTGGCTTAATGGGATCAAGCGTTGATCAGTACTTGCCTGCTGGTGCTGCGGCTCAGGCTTATGGGTCAGACCACGCGCTTTTAAGCGTACATTCACCACCTGTACACGCTCAGCAGGATCATTATAGCCAAAACGCTGCTCATGGGCCGCATGAAAATCCCTGACTGCCTGCTCAATCTTTTGTACAAACGGGATACGCAATTCATAGGATTGGCCCACATAGCGGAGATCCAGATAACGCTCGATGCGTACATCCTCAGCAGCAATGCCCTCAGCTTGCAGGTCCTGCCGACCTTGCTGCTCCAGATCCTGCAACACGGTAGTTACTACTTCCTGAGCCTGCTCGCTTGTGAGCATGACGGTCCGCACATAATCTTTGAGCGTATCCGCTACCAGCGTACCCAGAGCTGACAGCACGCCTGGCACTGTGGGGACCAGCACACGTGGAATACGCAGGGCGGCCGCCAGTTCACAGGCATGGAGGGGTCCGGCACCACCAAAGGCAACGAGCGTAAAGCTACGCGGATCACAACCACGCTCGACCGAAATCACGCGAATCGCGCCCTCCATATTGGCATTGACCACACGGATAATCCCCAGTGCCGCCTCTTCCGGCGTGGTCTGCAGGCGTGTCGCAATCAACTGAACAGCCAGGTGCGCCGCCTGTAGATCCAGAGTCATGGCACCACCCAGAAAGGCTTCTGGAATCAGACGACCAAGCACAACATTCGCATCGGTGACGGTGGCTTCATGTCCACCAAGTCCATAGGCCGCTGGACCGGGGCTGGCACCCGCTGATCTGGGCCCAACGCGCAGGGCTCCTCCGGTATCAAACCAGGCGATACTCCCACCACCCGCGCCTACGGTATGGATATCTATCATGGGTAGTTTGCTCGGATAGCCACCAACCATGCCATCAGTCGTCTCAGTAGCCGCACCATTGATCAGGGCCACATCGGTCGAAGTACCACCGATATCAAAAGAGATTGCCTGCTCAAAACCGGATGCCTGCGCCACATAGACCGCACCAACCACGCCAGCCGCAGGTCCTGAGAGAAGTGTGCGAGCCGCTTCGCTACGCGCGGTCCCACTGGAAATAGAGCCACCATTGGATTGCATGATACGTAGGGTCGTATGGGATGGAAGTTCCTGCTCCAGTCGTTCCAGATAGCGCGCAATCAAGGGACCAATGTAGGCATTGAGCACCGTCGTACTGGTGCGCTCATACTCACGGAATTCTGGCAGAATTTGTGAGGAGACCGAGGTATAGAAACCGGCTTGCTGAGCCAATTCAGCCACGCGCTGCTCATGGGCAGGATTGGTAAAACTAAAGAGCAATGATATCGCCACGGCCTCGACAGCAGCGCTTTGCAGGCGCTCAAGCGCTGCTGTCAGCGAAGCCTCATCCAGTTCCAGCAGGACTTCACCACGCTCATTCAGTCGCTCAATGACCTCAACCCGCAACTCGCGCGGAACCAGCGGCTCCACCTTCTGTGCCTGCAAGCTGTACAACTTCGGTCGCGCCTGACGGCCAATCTCTAAAATATCGCGAAAGCCAGCCGTCGTAATCAATCCTGTCGCCACACCCTTATGCTCCAGCACCGCATTCGTCGCCACCGTCGAGCCATGCACCAGCACATCAAACGTCTGCAAAATACCTAACTCACCCAACCCTTGTAGAATCGCCTGGGATGGGTCCTCGGGCGTGGAAAGTACTTTATGAACTTTGAATGTGCCAGCATACAACAGGACAAGATCAGTAAATGTCCCTCCCGTATCAACACCCACCAGGACATATGACATGACAAACCTCCTTCAAGCAGCAATCTTTACGCAAAAGCTTCCATGAAAAGATGCATTTAACACAAGAAAGGTAGTAAAAAAAATATTCGAGCAATCTATCTCCTGAGAAGTATCTGCATAACAAAAACTTAATAGAGCATTAATCTATCAATGTTAGGCTATAGTGAGTAGACCACATTTCTCGACTAAATTTCCTGGCTCTCCGTCCTTCCGGGGGAAGAGGGGAGGGGTAGGGTTGCGAGGACACCTCGCGCTCCGTCAGGGTCTGCCGCCCCTGCACCCTGCTTTCCCCCTAATGGCCGGAGAGCCAATTTCCTATGTTTTTTTAGCGCATAACAAAAAATGTATGGTTAAATAGATTATAATAGGTGACATGGGTAAAAAAATACCGATTGCCCATATTGCCGATGCTAATCGTACTATACAAGGAGGATGTAGCTATGGTTGTCGCGGATTTTTATACAAATGGAGAATATCTACAGAAGAACCCCGATTGGCATGAAGATGCTGCTCGCTGGAAGGCTGAGAGTATTTTAGAAATGATGCAGCGCAATGCATTGTTACCCAAAACTACCTGTGAGATAGGCTGTGGATCGGGCGGAATCCTGCAGATTATCCAGCAAAGTTTACCGTCTGATTGCACTTTTGATGGCTATGATATCGCTCCACAGGCTATCGACATAGCCAAAACACGCGAAAACAGCCGCTTACACTTTCATCTCGGCGATTTCTTTGCCGCCAAAGAACTACCCCACTTTGATCTGATCCTTTTCATCGATGTATTGGAGCATTTCGAGAACTGCTTTCAAATTTTACGCGATGTCCATCCCAAGAGCACCTACAAAATTCTTCAACTGCCGCTCGACATCTCCGTCAGATCGGTGTTTAAGAACGAGTTAATCGACTATCGTCATACAACCGGACACTTACACTTTTTTACCAAAGACATTGCATTGGAAATCCTACGCGATGCTGGCTATGAGGTGCTTGATTATTACTATAGCTTACAGCCGCTGGATCCTGAACCCTGGAGCAAAGTCAAAAGTCCAACAAAAGCGCTCTATAAACTTATTCGGCTGGCTAAGCGAGCCCTCGTCAGGCTACCATCCCAGCTCTGCTATGCCTTCAAGCCTGACTTTGCAGTACGCGTCTTTGGCGGCTGGCGTCTGGTCGTTCTGATTAAATAATTCACTCACACCTATATATAATAATGGGCATGCATCTGTGACTGCATACCCAACTCATTATATAGATCTATCGCATAGCCTTTTCTCCAGGCTTACATGGCGCCGACCCGCTTATTTTTGTGGCTGCACCATAACTTTAATCGCTTCACGTTTATCCATGGCAGCATAACCAGACGGAACCCCATTCAGATCAACCGTCATATCCAGTACAGGAGATGGATCAATTTTGCCGGCAATAACATCTTTAAGCAAATCAGGTATATATGCTCGCACTGGCGCGATGCCGCCGCGCAAAGAGATGTTTTGCATGAAGAGTCGGGAGAATTTCAAGTTTTCGCTGCCATGGGGAGCGCCAACATAACCAACCCCACCACCAGGACGAGCAACATCAATCGCCATATCCATCGCCGCTTTCGTTCCGACGCACTCCAGCACCGCATGAGCACCACCTTTGGTCAGGTCCTGTACCCTGGCAATTGCCTCGGCATCACGTTCCTCAACAATATCCGTCGCCCCAAAGCTTTTCGCAATCGCCAGCCGTTTCGGCTGATGTCCGAGTACAATAATGCGTTCAGCACCCAGCCGCTTCGCAGCTAGAACTCCACACAGGCCTACCGCTCCATCGCCGATAATGGCAACTGTTCCGCCCTGGGTGACTCCAGCACACACGGCTGCATGATGACCGGTACCCATCACATCAGTAAGTGGAAGGATTGATTTGAGCAGTTTCTCGTCATTGGATGCTTCCTCAGGAATCTTTACCAGCGTCCCATCTGCCATCGGTACCCGCACCGCCTCAGCCTGCCCACCATCGTTCGCCGCTCCCCCCCAGATGCTACCATGCAAGCAAGAGGTATACAAACCCTTCTGGCAAAATTCACAGGTTCCATCCGAATAGGTAAAGGGAGAAATCACCCGATCGCCTGGCTTGATCGTATGCACATCCTTACCCACTTCTTCTACCATACCCATAAACTCATGACCCAGGCGCCAGCCTTCTTGATATTGATCCATACCACGATAAGGCCATAAATCCGAGCCGCAAATACAGGCATGAGTTACACGCACAATCGCATCACCAGGTTCTTTAATTTGAGGATCAGGAACTTGATCAATTCGTACATCACACTTACCATGATAGACCGTTGCCCGCATGAATACTTACCCTTTCATCCATATAAGGAAAACACACTATGCAAGCTAGCTCTATAAATGTAGCATAACCCTGCTCAACCATGGGTTTTAAACTACTTACATAGCAGATCATTTAAGAATAATCAACAACCTCTATACGTTAAAAGGAGATACGATGTAACTCGCCTCTCTCTCAATGGTAAAGAGAAGCGCACCCTACCTCACCCGACTCTCAACGCTAAAGAAAAAGCCAGCGAGAGCGGTCTCAATGATAAGCCAATCATAAATGGGGCAATATACATAATTACTTTTTTACTAGATGCAAAAGATATCCATAAAGAGCGTAGTATATGTGGTAGAATATGTATATAAAAATAAGCAGAATATGGCTCAAAATGCCAGGGCGGGAGCAAGCGGCATGCTCCCCGTTACCTTCCTCAGCGTGCTCTATCGCTGGCAACAATCCTCATAAGACAATGCACATCGACACCCTGGCAACCTTATTCTGGTTGCGCCCAACTGGGAAGATCTGAATGCTGTCCATTGCGCTGATGAAGTTGCGTCATCGTATTCGCACGACCAAGATACGGACTGCTCAGTTCGGTCTGGAGCGCCAGAATTTGTTCGACCTGCGCCTTAACCGCTGGTGGCAACACGTCGTGTACAGCAATCAAGGTATTCAGAAGTACATTGTCCAGCACCTTCTTCTGCGCCTGTTCGCCCTCAGGATGCTCCTTCAAAGACTGTAAGCGCTCAAATGTTTGCATAAGTTTACGTAAAACATCTTGTTGAACAGCATCTGTGCTTGGTTTGCGTCCACTCATAGCCATCCTTACCTTCCTTCACACTCAATCAGCTAGACAGAAAACATTCAAATGATTGCCCAAAGAATACCAGAAACCAGAAAAAATATCTATTTCCGCCAGAATATATGGAGAAAAAACGCACAAAAAGGCCGCCTGTCATATATACGAAAAGTACTTTTCCTACCAATTTTAAGCTTTCTCTGGTACAATCATCATGGGTTCTCTATTTCTTTTTAGTAGAATTATATCCATCCATAAGGAATTATAAAATACGCTTTTATAATACCCTCAGAAAATATGCAGGAGTTATTTCATTTGAGTACGAACGAGCAGCTTTGTCCTCAATGTGGTACATCGGTTCAGCCGGGACAAAAGTTCTGTGGCCACTGTGGGACACCATCCGTTCAAGCAGCCTCACCACATATGGTTCAGCCTGCCAGACCGTCGGCAGCCTCAGCGTTTGTGCCACGGCCAGATGTGTCCACGTCCACCATGACGCAGGAAGAAGCCTGGCAACAAAGACCAGAAATGCGTCCTGCTGCAGATGGTATCCCGGTCACACCTCCACTACGAGGCGAAAGGCAAGCTGTCAGTAACCAGGTCTTTTATCCTGCCGGAGCCCGGCCCTATCAACCCATGGGTCCTGGCCAGAATATGGGCTCCCCCTATTCTCCCATGAATCCTGCCCAAAGCGGCGCACAAACGTATATGGCTCCGCAAAACTATGGCCAGCCAATCCCGGTTGGTTACCCTCCGCTTCAAAAAAAGAAGCATACCACCCTTTTTGTGGTGCTCGGCGTGAGCCTGGCCCTACTCGTCATACTCTGTGGCGCTCTGGCTATCATAAGCACTACACTGAATAAGCATCTGGAGCTGACCACACCATCCACTGCAAACAATCAGGCACAGTCCACACCTCTACCAACCCCGGCTGGCAAACCCGTCCTGGTGGATAATTTTGCGGATAATACGAATAAATGGGAACTGTTTCATTCCGACGGTTATGGAGCCGAGATCCAAAAACATCAATTGATCCTGTCTGAAATGAACGGTAAAACCTTTCTGGAACATGTCCCTGGCGCTGAACAGCTGGGTGACTTCCAGCTAGATATGACCTATACAAGCTTGCAAACAGATCATCCAAGCTACACTGGTATCATATTCCGCCGTCAGAATGTTCCCGGTGCAGACGGTCTGCGTAGCTATGAATTGAAGATTTCCGCTACAACCGGCCAATATATGATTAAGAAAGTGGTTGCGCCACCAGCAAACCATGCACCAGATGTGACAAGTGCGACCATTAGTCTGGCTTCTGGTCTGTTAGACACAAAAAGCGCCCCGGGTCAGCCAACCAGAGTAAGCTTGATCGTCAAAGGCAACACCATGACCTTGTATGTCAATGATGCTCAGGTAACAAGCTGCGATGATAACACCTCTACACCTCCCTATACCACAGGTGCGGTTAATCTGATGTTCCAGAATGGAGCCGACACCAGCACAGATGCTAAAGTGGCAATCTCACATATATCACTATACTCATCCTCGTCAGATTCATCGTCAGGTCCCTCAATCTAAAACCCAGGCGAGACCATGGCTTGTGCAGGTACGCGGCGAGCAAGTTCGGCCGTGTACCTGCCGCCACAGGGACACTGGGAACCTGCTCTTTTTCAATGTCCCCCTGTACTCAAGCGTCAGTCAAATCCTCAAAAAGCTTGTACTTTAGTATGGATGCATCTGTTAGCAGCTATGCCCATGCTTCTCCTCTTGCTATTTTCATGCGAATATGCCAATATACAGGCAATATCGCTTCAGGAGAATATTACATGCTACAAAACAGGTATCCCACACGCTGGCAACCAACCAGGTTGAACGCCAAACAACGCCTGCATGCGCTCCTCCGTGAAAATCCCGAGCTCGATCCACAGGAACTGGCTCGTCAGGTTGGCTGTACCCTTGCATGTGCACGCATCTGGAAAGGGACTTTTTTTGCCAAAACCTATGCATTAGACCTGGAGGAGACGCCTGCTCAGGCATCCAGGCAAGCGCTCGTTTCCACTGACTGAGGCCAGACATGAGACTTGCCCTGGTTCACTTCATCACATACAATGAGGAGATTAATAGAAGAATAACCAGGGAGAGAAAATGGATTATAATTGGACAAATTGTTCCAAAGTTATAAAAGCTGAAGTGAATACGCTTCTGACCGAATTTCCACGCCTGCTGGGCGATAATCTGCTCGGCATCTATCTGCATGGCTCATTGGCCGCCGGTGGCTTTAATCCTGAGCGCAGCAATATCAATCTACTGATTGTGACGGCCCATCAACTGGAGGATGATGTCAGACACAAGCTGGTCGAGTTGCTCCTGCGTATGTCACGTGTGCCAGCACCGCTTGATTGTATCTTTGCCATTAAACAGGACACGCAGGCACCATGGCCGATTGATCTTCACTATCATGAAAAAGTCCGCGAGGAGTATCAGCTGGCCCGGCGCAGCAACAACTGGCAGCTCCTGGATAGCTCCGCCAGTCTCAGCACTTCACAACAGGTTCTCATATTTCAAGCCCTGCATGACTATGGCATCTGCCTCTATGGGCAACCGATTGCCGAGGCCATTCCACAACCAACCGCCAGCACCTACCGGACCGCCTTGATACAGGAAATGCACGTTGCGCTGCAGAATAGCCTGCGCGACCCCATCGCCTTTGTCTTGAACGGCTGCCGCGCACTGGCCTATCTGCGCAGTGGTAGCCAACTCTCTAAACGCGACGCAGCCATCTGGGGACTCACCCAGCTCCCTGAAGAATATCGTGGCTTGATCCAGCAGGTCCAGGCCCTCTATCAGGGAGAACGCCTGGGACGCCCGGTTGGTCGCAGCACGCTCGATAGCTTTACCAGACTGCTCCAGGAGACCATCCAGGCAGCTTAATGGTCCAGGGAATATGGCAAGGTTTTGGCGATCGATGTTGTGGTCGTGGTCGCTCCACAGCTTTTTCGGATGAGCAGGCTGATGGGAAGTTTGATTTGCCGCTGAGTGGTGAAGCGCCGTGAGATCAGGTTGTGCAAGATATAGGCACTCTGCTGACCAACTTCGTTGACAGGTTGCACGATTGTTGTCAGGGGAACACGCAACATGCCACCAATCCGACTACTGCCACCGCTACATACCAGCGCCAGATCCTCAGGAATACGTATAGCAAGTTGCTCGGCGGCATACAATACCTGCACAGCCAGATAATCATTCATCGTTACCACGGCAGTCGGCCGCTCAGGCTGCTGCAGATAGGTTAGCAGGCGCTGTATGTCAGCCGGACAACATGGCTCGACCATGGCATATTGATTATACACAGATGGATAGGCGTGCTTCAATGTGGATATCATCAGCGCTTCATCTACAGGCAAGTGGTGGTCCCGCAAACATTGAAGATAGCCCTCGTAGCGCTCTCCACTGCTGGTCAACAAATAATCAATCATCACAAAGCCAATTCTTTGATGTCCCAGCTTGATTAAGTGTTGAGTTGCGGCATAGCCAGCGGTAAAATCGTCTGAGATCACATAACTGGACTCGATCTCAGGAACATAACGATCCTGCAGCACGAAGGGAATGCCCTGTTGCTGGATACTGCGCAGCAGGGCGATCCGCTCTTGATCCGGGGGCACTGACACATAGCGTCCATCACGTTTCTGCACATAATGATCACATGGATAAATAATCATACCAGCCACACCCTGGCGCAAAAATTGCTCGATCTGATAGCGTTCCAATCCTCCATCGTCCTCTGAATAAGCAAAACTCAGACCATAGCCAAAGGAGCGTGTCATGGATTCTACACCCAGGACGATACCATCCAGAAAATCTGTACCGAGATGGGGGATGACGATACCCACAAACGAGGTATGTCTGGGCATGTAAAATGCCGGGGCTGGCGACTCAGGTTCTTTTTTATCAATGTCAGGTTGGCTACTGACAGAGGTTGGAGTGTATGCTTCAGAGGCCTCAGCCACAAAGGTGCCCCTCGGTCGCTGGCGATACAGCACGCCTGCATGGACAAGCGACTCTAACGCCTTGGTGATGGTCCCATGACTGACGCCAAACTGCCTGGCCAGCTCTACTTCAGAGGATATTTTGGTATGCGCAACAAGCTTCCGTTGCACGATATCCTGCTGGATACTTTGAGCAATTCGGCGATACAAGGGTAGTAGTGGCTCTTGATCTTGCGCTGTACTCAAAGAGTTTTTCCTTGCCAATAATGAAAATCTAGCTCTTCCTTACTGCTATTGTTCAGAGTATATACTATAGTGTGTAGAAGAGTCAATATAGAGATATTACCGATCAGCTATGTGATTACCAGGGGTATGTGCTGATGAGGGGCAGGCTTTTAAGCTGGAGAAAGCATGCTTCATGCTATGATTAAGTAATGTATCAGAATTTGCTCCTTTTTATCCTTGACATATCGATATACACTAGTGTACTATCTCATCTATAAGCTAATGTATATCAATCGACAGCGATGTCTATTGAATGGAGCAGCCCGGATGCTGAAAAGATGCTATCTCTGCTTTGGTCTGATCTTACTTACACTTCTGCTCACGTCCTGCTCACAGAGTATGGATAGTCAGGCAGCGAGCCATCCAATTTCACCGACCGCGATGGCAGTAAGGCATAACCAGGCATCCATGACAGACTTTTCTCTGACGGGGGCGCTACAGCAACATTATCAGTTACAGTCGACGGCGACTATTTCTAAACTGCGCCATGGACATAAAGAGTTCACAATCAATATTGTGGATACAACACGCTCTTTAATCATTGTCTTCTATGGCTATAGCGGACCCGGAAGCTATACGCTCACCAATCGATCGAATGGGGGGATGTGAGAATTACTGCAGGCAACCAGTACTGGGATCTCTCACTGCTTGCGACCCTCTCCTGCTCGCTGATCATCCAATCGGACGAGCCAACCACCACTCCTGGTGTCGATCATATGCGTGGAAATTTTTCCTGTCCGTCACTCCCTGCCGGACATCTGAATAGATCGCGACAGCCTGTCGCTCTCACTGATGGTCAATTTGATATCTTGATCATCGTCGAAAGTTAAGTTGTCAACACGAAAGGAGCCGCCATCCTCACACACATAGCTATTCAGCACTGCTAGAATTTGCGGCGGTGCGTCTCCATGCATTTATTCGCGTACTTATCAGGAACATTGTCGTACTTGATCATTTATCCCGAAGCAAAGGAGTGCCTCGTGAAAAAACCAACGCGATCCACACGCTTATTTTCATTTATCGCCCTGCTCTTCTGCCTGGTACCTCTACTCCAGGCCTGCGGCGATACCTCCACGAATGGCAAAGGACCCGTGACCATCACGGTCGCCTATCAGCAATTTGGCCCCCCGCCCTACCACGAAGAAGAGTGGTGGAAGAGCGCCAAAACCAAGATCGAAGCTGCCAACCCCAATATTAAAGTTAAATTGATGCCGATTATTGCCGACGAAGGCAGCTATTATACTAAACTCGATCTGATGCTGCGCTCAAATAATCCACCTGATGTGGTGCGTGAGGACAGTTTCCTGGTTGGTTCGGACGTCACAGCCGGCTACCTGGCACCTATGGACTCCTATCTGGACAAATGGCCGGATTATAAGGCGCAGTGGTTTGATAGCATGCAGAAGATCACCACGTTTAATAGCAAAAACTATGGTGTCATGGATGGCACAGACGTGCGCGCGATCTGGTTCAACAAGGATATCTTCAAAAAAGCTGGCCTGCCCACCGATTGGCAACCTAAGTCCTGGGCCGAGATCTTGAGTGCCGCTCACACCATCAAGAACAAGGTGCCAGGCGTTATCCCGATGAACCTGTATTCTGGTGTCCCGATGGACGAGGCTTCGACGATGCAGGGCTTCGAGATGCTGCTCTACGGAACCAAAGACACCCTCTACAATTATCAGAATAGCAAATGGGTCTCTTCCAGCAAAGGCTTCAAGGATGCCTTGAATTTTGTCAAAGAGGTCTATAATCCATCCGCACTCCTTGGACCAACCAACGATATCGCGCTGAGCACGACCGCTGGTAATACAGTCTCTCAGCAGCTCATACCACAGGGTAAACTGGCCATTGATATCGATGGTTCATGGATGGGCGGCACCTGGGAGCCGAATGGCTCAACACCATGGCCACAGTGGAAGGACACCATGGGACTGGCAAAGATGCCAACCCAGAATGGTGAGGATCCCAAGTATGTCACCCTTTCCGGTGGTTGGGCCTACTCGATCGCTGCCCGCTCTCCCCACAAGGATCAGGCATTTGAGGTGATCAAAAACGCCTTCGCGAAAGATCTGCTAGGCAAATATGATATTCAGACCAACGGTATCGCTCCACGTAAAGATATCGTCAGCCTGCCTGAATACAGCGCGCTGCCGAATTTCCCATTCTTCACCCAGCTGGTGGACTTCACCCAGTTCCGGCCCGGTTTTCCAGCGTATCCAAAGATTTCTGTCCAGATTGACTCGGCGATGCAGCAGGTCATGAATGGCAAATCGGCGGATGATGCGATGTCGGCCTTCTCACAATCGGTGGAATCGATTGCCGGCTCGGACAAAACAGAGAAGCATCCGTGACGGTAATCCTGAATTCTTGAAGGGAGAAACGATGGGCCATGCTGATCATGGCTCATCGTTTCCCCATAGTTCAAAGCTTTAAGTTTCGCGCAGGAGAAGGTGCATGCAGGTGGATACCCAGACACGTACGCAGGCCGTGGAGCTATCGACGCGTACGGTGAAGAGAAAGCGCAATAAACAGTTGCGCATCAGTCTACTATTTATGGCGCCAGCATTTTTTGGTGATTGCAGTTTTTATGCTGGGTCCTGCCATCTGGTCGATCTATGTTTCGTTTACCAATATGGCATTAACCGGGGTGGGAGCTGACACTCCGCAGTTTGTTGGGTTTGACAATTTCGTTCACATCTTTCGCGATGGCGAGTTCCTGAATTCATTGCGTGTCTCGCTGACATATCTGGTGTTTTCAGCTTTGATCGGACAGGCAGGACTGGGCCTATTGCTGGCATTATTAATGCGGCGCCGCAATATAGTTTTTAAATCGATTCTGGGCGCGATTATTGTGGCGGCCTGGGTGATTCCTGATGTTGTGGCAGGCTTTGTCTGGAGCGCCTTCCTGGCCGGGGGTCCACAGAGTGTGCTGGATCCTGGACTGCTGAATACG
The DNA here is from genome assembly GCF_008974265.1 of Dictyobacter vulcani. Taxonomy (GTDB): domain Bacteria; phylum Chloroflexota; class Ktedonobacteria; order Ktedonobacterales; family Ktedonobacteraceae; genus Dictyobacter; species Dictyobacter vulcani. The sequence continues at coordinate 1,203,368 of NZ_BKZW01000002.1, read as the reverse complement.
ATCTTTTCCACATTTGGTCTTCCCAGGCATGCCTGGCTGCAGGAAGCGCCGATGACCATGGTTGTAATCGCCAACATCTGGCGCGGTACGGCTTTTTCGATGTTGCTGTATGCCTCAGCACTGGAAAGTATTCCACAAGAACTACTGGAAGCTTCCTCGATTGATGGTGCAAATATCTGGGCCAGCTTACGCTATATTATCCTGCCACTGATCAGAGGAGCCATCGGGACTGATCTGCTCCTGATTACGCTGGCCACCCTTTCCGACTTTACTCTGGTGTATGTCTTAACGGCTGGGAGCAATGTCAACACAGAATTGATGACGATCTATCAATACCGTCAGGCCTTCCAGTTCTATCAGATTGGCTACGGTAGCGCCATTGCACTCCTGATCATCGCAGCAGGCGCAATCTTGTCCTTGATTTATACACGCATTTTGCGCGTCGATTTATAGTGACAGGTGAGGTTATAGTATGGTTCGTCGAGCGCTTATTTCTACACTGATGTATATCTTTCTGACTGTGCTGGGACTCTTCTTCCTGGTGCCGCTACTCTGGCCAGTCCTGGCAAGTATCAATCCTTCAGCCACACTGGCAGTGAAATGGCCGGATCATCCCAGCCTGGCTAACTATACGACCATCCTGACAAATGGGGTCGTCATTCCACCTTTTACTAATAGTGCAATTATGGCAATCAGCACCATGCTACTGGTCGTCATCCTATCGGGACTGGCCGCCTATCCACTCTCGCGCTTCCAGTTTCGCTTCAAGAATGCCTTGATGCTGGGCGTCTTGTTTGCCAGTGCCTTGCCGATCCTGGCCCTGGTCACCCCGCTCTATGCTATGTATGTCAGCCTTAATCTGGTTGATACCCTGCAGGGCGTCATCCTCTTTTTCGTCGCCAGTGGACTCCCCTTCAGCATCTGGCTCATGAAGAACTTTCTGGATTCAGTGCCCTACGAGCTTGAGGAAGCCGCCTGGATTGATGGTGCCTCAACCTTTACCGCGCTGATACGCGTCGTGCTCCCGATCTGTGCCCCTGGCATCTCCGTCGTCGCCGTCTGGAGCTTCCTCGGTGCCTGGACCAACTTCTTTGTACCCCTGATCCTCCTGCAAAGCCAGGAACTGGAGCCGGCCTCGGTCAACATCTATACCTTCTTTGGTAGTTACGGCCAGGTCAATTATGGACAACTGGCAGCCTACGCCATGCTCTATGCCCTACCCGCCGTAGCGCTCTATACCCTCGTCTCCCGCTTCTTCGTCAAAGGAATTAGTGGTGGCCTCAAAGGGTAATAAGTAGCAAAAAACTTTCTGTTGTCATGATGGATAATACGTCAATAGCGTATTATCCATCATGACAACAGAAAAGAAACATGGGCACTTTAGTGCCAGAGTGTGGTTGAAGCCTCTGATCCAGAGAGGTGTGAACTTCAGGTATACTCTTACAATTTATTACCGCTCAACTGCCCTAAATACTAGCCAGATCATGTTTTCTCTGCTATACTTATCTTTACAACACAAGCAATAGATATAATGCATGACTATATAGCAGTTATGCTGTGTGCTTCAGCAAAAACACAGTTCACCGCTCTCCTGTTCTCAGTGTAAAGACATTTTGTAGTATAGCTGTGGATAAATCCTCCTTAGTCACGTCACAGTACATTCATTATTGCCAATCAAGCAGCGTTGATTTCAGGAGGATGCTCAATGTCAGCAAGTTTTGTACCTGCAGGACAGCGTTCACTTAAAGCTGTCCTGGCTGCAATGCAGATGCCGCACATTCCTCGGGCCTCACGGCAGCTACCACCAAAACGCACAACTGGAGCTCAACCCGAGCGCACAACGAGATTACAGCCCGGGCGTACGAAAGGCAATCCCCCCCCGATAACAGAGACACATAAGGCACAGCAGCCTGGACAACTACGACGCAAAAGGCACTGGCTGGTCTCACTGGGACTCGGCATGGTAGTAATGCTGGTACTGGTGTTTTGCTGGCAGTTTCTAGCCCAACGCGCCTCCGGTCTGTATGAAGACTGGCAATATGGCCATCCACGCACGTTTCAGACGGACGCCTTTGTGGGCCATGAAAGTGTAGCGACCATCCCCAGCCATTTTATCGCCGTCAATCTCAATGGCACCATTCAAGTCATTGAACTGCCCGGCGGCGACCAGACAAAAGTCCAACGCTTCCAGGTCACACAACTATCAGGTGCAGATGCAGGCAACGTTCCCGTAACCATTGAATTCGTCGATCCGAACCATACCCATCATCCAGACATGCTGATACATATTCAAAACGCACAAATACTCCTGAAAAATGAAAAAGGTACCTTTCACGTTGTCAGCAATTAAGCCAATGAAATACACCCTGATAATTTGACTGGAGAATGCGGACTAAATGACTCATACAACTACAAAGAAATCTGGCTTAGATTAATATCAACAGCCAGATTTCTTATTCATGTGACTTCTCAGCAAGAAAATCGTACCAATAAATGGGAAAGATACATCAAATTCATTTAAATCAATCAATCGATCTGTAAAAAACAATATAAGTGCATAGCCTATTTATTTACAGAATCCTTATCGATTAGTTTTTATAATGAAAGATGGTTTATGCTTTTTCACAAAACGCATCTTTGTTATAATTCATATGGAAAGTCTATACTTTATGCAGAAACGTCTATTCTCGCGTTATGTGTTCCTGGCATTACTACTCACGCTACTAAGTAGCCTGATTGTGACAGGTTTCTATCTCAATCATCCACGAGCTGAGGTCCTGCCCGATTCATGGAGCTACCTGTATGTAGTCAACCTGATTAGCAACACAGGCCAACTTGTCAACTTCTGGCGTCTGCCATTTTATCCTCTCTTCATTAGCGCAATCTACGCAGTAATGGGACAGGGTAACATTGAGGCGGTCAGCATTGCTCAAGCGATTCTCTTTGTTGTTGCAACACTAGAAGTTTATGTAATAGCGGCTCTGGTATTTAAGCGCGCCTGGCTCGCGCTCATCATGGGTCTGCTCGTAGGTGCAAATCTCACGCTGCTCTCTTATGTTAAACCCTTGATGACTGAAGGGATCGGGCTCTGGTTACTGGTTTCCTTAACATTGACAACCGTGCTTTTCCTCAAAACCTTTCAACGCCGCCTGCTCTGGCTCAGCATGGGCTGGATGTTACTCCTCTTTATGACCCGACCTGAATGGCTCTATTTACCACCATTTATCCTGGCATATGTCCTCTAGATGTCACATTGGAAACAGTTACTACGCCGTTTTCTCCCCCATGCAATCGCTGGATTGATAATTCTTTATAGCATAGCTGGTGGATATATCTATATTAATGCTACCCAGAACAACTTTTCTGGTACAACCTGGATTACCAATATTAATATGCTAGGAAAAATCCTCCAATATAATATGCAGGATAATGTAGAGCCTACGGATCAACGTGCTGTAGCTATCAGCCACCAGATAGACAGTCATCTCAAGAAACATCTGCACGATCCTTACGTGATGATGGCGCGTGATCCCAAACTTTTTGACAATCATGCTGCCGAAATAGGGAAATATTCTCAGTCCATTATCATACATCACCCAAGACTTTCGCTCTTAAAACTTTCCCACTCTTCTTTCCATCGCTTACAGCATGTTATCAGGAATCACGCGTCAATAGCACAGGCCTATTTGGTGATCCGCTATATTACCTGCAGCAAACATCGATGCTTATTTATCCAGTGAATGTAATATTTCCATTCTGCGCTGCTTTATGGCTCTGTTTATTCTGCTTTAAAAAGAGGCGCAAAAAATCAATAGTACAACTCATGGTACTCCTGATCATAATCTGTATGTATGGCATCATACTTACTATAACTGGCGGCTACCGTACTTATGATTACATGCGCCTGTATATATTAATTGATCCACTTTTATTCATAGTCGTCTGGGGCACATTAATCCAGGCAGTGTTGCTTTTATTCAAGCGACAAAGCTGGCAAACGGCGAGAAAACTACGTATCAACATGTTCATGAGTAAAAATCAAGAACACACACACATTGCTTAACTGATCATAGATACTGAGGAGCAAAACAATGGTCCGTCAAATCTCATTCTTTTTTATATGCTGTTGCCTCCTGGTAGCCACATTAAGCGGCTGTAGTGATGAACTGGCCTCAGATCCTGGCCAACAGGGTCTTATTTTAGTTGCATGTCATCGGGAAGACGCGGTTGGCCTATTATTTATGCGCATGGAAAATCGCAATACCACCGACCTGCATAGCGCCAGTATGCAGATCTCATTCCCATCATTAAACGCTAGCAAGGCATCGGTTAGTATGCATGTAGCTATTCCAGCCATCCCTTCTATACAAGAGAGGCTCGTAACCATCAATGTTCCAACTGGCAAATCCAACCATTATGCGATGCCAGACGGCCCACTAACCGTTCAATTACAACTCCCCCAGGGATTCCAACAGCCAGAAACAACATACGCAACAACTTGTTACGACCCCCAATAAAGCTTTCAAAAGCTTTCAACAGAGAGATGGTCGGACCGGAAAGTAGCATTCAGTCCGGCTATCTCTCTGTTAATTAAAGAAGGAAAGCTCTGCTCAGAGGTATTAGCGGTATCTATTTCCGGCAGTATGTGCTATACTATTGTCACGAACTGACAATAAGTAAGTAAGCAAACAATAATAGACCTGGAGATTCCAACTCATGGCAATAGATCCACATACAGAGCAGCAGGAAACCGTGAAGAACTGGCCATTGCGCCGGGTGGGCCTGCGCGTCCAGAATATGCAGCGTAGCCTTGATTATTATCAGCGTTTAGGACTAACAGTCGTACGCGATGAGCGCGACGTGGATGGCAATGGCAGCGTTGGCCTTGGGGCTGGCACAAACGAACTACTACAACTACGTACCCTACCAGGTGGACGGCCACGGCCACGCCATACTGCTGGCCTGTTCCACTTCGCCCTGCTGGTTCCGGATGAGCCGAGTTGGGATCCTTTTTACAGTACGTGCTGGAACGCAACCATAACGTCCCGCTGGGAGGTGCCTCAGACCATCTGGTCAGCCAGGCACTCTATCTGACCGATCCAGAAGGCAACGGGATCGAAGTTTATGTGGATCGTCCACGCGAAGAGTGGCCAATCCGCGATGGTGTTGTCGCGATGGATACAGTGCCCCTCGATGCGCCTCAATTGCTGAAGCAGTCCCATGACTTTACCGGCTTCTCCAACGGCCTGCGTCTCGGTCATATGCATCTCAATGTTGGCGATCTTGACCGCACCTATGATTTTTATCAGCGCACCTTTGGCCTGCAACGCATGATTGGCATTGAACAACAGGCCTACTTCCTGTCCTGGGATGGCTACCATCACCATCTAGGCACCAACCTGTGGGCTGGCCGCAACGTCAAACCGGTCGAACCCGATATGTACGGCATCGATTTCTATGAAATCAGGCGACCAGGGATGGAACCCACCACCATCCAGGATCCCGATGGTATGACTGTGGTCGTTCTCCCTTAAGCAATTTCAAGAACCTTATCTTCTCACCCCGGGTCGTATATCATCCTTTGGCCGTGGTGAGAAGATTTTTCCAATCAACGCCCCAAGCGTGCCAATCAGCGTGCCAAGGCCAATCCAGATAACGATCAGGACAGCAGCAACCAGGAGAATAGTCGTGATGGGCAACTGGGAACCAATATTGATCTGGACAGATTGAAGTGAGATCAAGATACCATGTTGCGCCAATTGATCATGAATCTGCTGTAGTATCTGCGGGGAAACAGTGATCGGCGGATTGAATAACGAGAAGATATAGATATAGACGCTCAGAAAGAGACCAATAATAAAACCAGTCCAACCACCCGCTCCCGAGCCTGTATCGACACGTCCCGATCCAAGCGTCCCAAGCAGTCCAGCCAGAAAAGGGGTGCCAAAGATGGCAAAGAGGAAGGCCAGACCTGGAAGCATATTGGTGGCTGGAAAGTTATGAAAATCGGTCCAGAAGCCAATACCAAAGATGATAAGCCCGGCAATCATCGCCAGCGTGAGTCCGCTGATTAAAGCAATATTACTTCTGCGGTGTACGCGAGCAGATCGATAATACGATTGTTGCATAAAGGTCCCTTTCAGAAATGCTGTTATCCATTACGTGTGAGATGAAAGGAAACGAGAAGAGAAATATAGCTTGAGTATAACACATGTCTGTATTTCTTTGCACCGCTATAGTCCATTTATACACAATACACAGCAAAGAAGCGTCCCTGCATCAGGAACGCTTCACGGATTGGATAGCTACTAAGTATATTAGATTTCTGGTACCGCCAGGACCGCTCCAGTGTGGGCGGAGGTGACCATCGATGCGTAGCGACGTAGCCAGGAACTTTTGACGCGTCCTTTGACGTGCGTGACCTGACTCAAGCGCTCGGTGATCTGCTCGGGTGTCAGTTGCACATCCAGGCGCCGCTCCTGCAGATCCAGATGGATCATGTCACCATCTAGCAGGGCCGCAATTGGTCCATCAGCGGCGGCTTCAGGAGAAACGTGGCCAATACAGGCTCCACGCGTACCACCAGAGAAGCGGCCATCGGTGATCAGCGCGACTTTTTCTCCCAGGCCCATACCCATAATATTGGCGGTCGGCGCCAGCATCTCTTGCATACCCGGCCCCCCACGAGGACCCTCATAACGGATCACGACGACATCCCCTTCTTTGACCTGCCCATTAAGGATGCCGGCACAGGCTTCCTCTTGCGAGTTATAGATGCGCGCCGGGCCCGTGTGCTTGAGCATCGCAGGTGCGACGGCCGCTATTTTCACCACCGCACCTTCGGGGCCAGATTACCAAAGAGTATGGCCAGACCACCCTGCTCACTATAAGGATCATCAATAGCGTGAATCACTTCACGATCCTCAACCTCGGCTTCAGCAATATTTTCACCCAGAGTGCGCAGCGTCACGGTCGGTCGATCCAGATTGAGGATTCCTTCTTTGCGCGAAAGCTCTTTAAGGATAGCCCCGATGCCGCCAGCGCGATCAACATCCTCCATGTGCCACTTACCAGCCGGACTGACCTTACAGAGATGGGGTGTACGGGCCGCTACCTGATTGATGCGCTCCAGCGAATACTCAACACCGGCCTCACGGGCCAGCGCCAGCGTATGCAGGACGGTATTGGTTGAGCCGCCCATGGCCATATCCAGGGCAAACGCGTTGTCGATGGTCTCTTCATTCACGATCTGGCGAGGGGTGAGATTGGCCTGCACCAGCTCAAGAATCTGCCGACCAGCGGCACGCGCCAGCTCACGCCGCGCTTCAGAGGTAGCCAGCCGCGACCCGTTGCCTGGGAGCGCCAGACCCATCGCCTCCATCAAACAGTTCATCGAGTTCGCCGTAAACATACCCGAACACGAACCGCAGGAAGGACAGCTCTGCTGTTCCAGTTCCAGCAACTGCTCATCATTAATTGTGCCAGCCTGGTACGCGCCTACACCCTCGAAAATACTGATCAGATCAACGCTACGACCATCCGCCAGTTTACCAGCCGCCATGGGACCACCACTCACAAAAATAGTCGGCACATCCAGACGCATCGCCGCCATCAGCATCCCCGGCACAATCTTATCGCAGTTAGGAATACACACCATTCCATCAAAGCGGTGCGCCTCAATCACCGTCTCAACACAGTCAGCAATCAATTCACGGCTGGGCAGAGAATACTTCATACCGATATGGCCCATAGCAATGCCATCATCGACACCAATGGTATTAAACTCAAACGGCACGCCGCCCGCGGCTCGAATAGCATCCTTCACCAGCTTGCCAAAAGCCTGCAAATGCACATGACCAGGCACAATATCAATGTAAGAATTGCAGACCGCGATAAATGGCTTTTTAAAATCATTCTCACCTACGACACCGGTTGCACGCAGCAAACCACGGTGAGGAGCGCGCTCGAAGCCGAGCTTAATCTGATCTGAACGCATGGCGCCTCCTTACAGCAGGCAGGGATTCATTCCCACCTGACAGTTGAATTGAATGCTCTGAAGAAGCAAACCTGAACGTGTCATAACTCCCCTATGGGCGTCTTTTCTTAAGCAAAAATACTCGCATCCTCGCTGATGGAATTCGCTATGCTTCTTTTCATTTTACTACACGGTCCTCAAAAAGATCCCAATAGGACTCAAGTATAACACAGTTGCCACGCTCCACCTGTCTGAATCTGGTCACAAAGCCTTATCAGGAGTTAAAACCTGTTATTTAAACTATAGGGAGGTGGACATTTTGACACATCTTTTGGGATACGTTGCGGAACCGACACTGCTCGTGTTCAAATACACACCATTCAATGACAGGAAGTTTGTTGTCTTTGTCTGGCTGTCTGTACAGCATCCTGGATCTCCACATCATTCCAGGGGACCTGTTCTTGTACCCAGAGTGTGTGTTCAAGCAGCTTGCCTTCTGCTTGCTGCAATTGCGCCAGTAGATATACTCGATACTGTATAAGAAAATGACGCTCAAATTGCAGCATACGTTCACAGATAGAGTGCAAGCGTGCACGCGCTCCAGGATCATCAGGTAGTAAATACTGCCACTCGCCACGACAATACACATAGATCTCTTCTAATAGTGCAGACCATTCATCCCCAATATACTGGCGATACAAACGATGGCAATCCCGCTTACGAGCCACATACTGGCCCGCCTGGAGTGCCAGCAAACCAGTAGCTGCCCAGCCAGTTGTGCGGATAATATTGCGTGTACAGGGCACTTCAGTCCCATCAGATAGTGTAATTGCGCGCCTGGTATAGCCAAAAAATGCATCTGTTGGATCCGGAAAATCCAGTGGCAGTTGAAATGGTAGCGGTCGCTGATAGACATTTAGGCAGAGCCAGTACGCGGCATGCATGCGATCAGAGGTCCACTCTGCCAGGGACAGCAGCGGATAGCGCTGGCAGACATCCTCACCATAGATCAAGCGACTGGCCAACTTCAGATACGGCAATACACCTGCGCGTAAGCTCTCCTCGGCGATAATCGTTAGATCAAAGTCAATGTTTGCAGGCAGCGAGAGCCGTTGCCAGAGAAGCTCAGCCTGTTCGCACACAGACGGCGACGCATATTGATCCTTAAAAATGACCACGATATCCACATCGCTGGTCTGGACCGCCGTCTCATCAGCATAACTTCCTTCCACATAATAGCCGCTATCTGAGCGGGAAAAATAGTTTCATAAAGTTCAACAAAGTTCTGTAAAGCCGATTGCACATCTTTATCACTGAAACAACAAATAAGATCAATTTTCATACTATATCACGATAACCTTCCATAAATAATATCCATCATTATGCCTTTTATACCCTCAAAAACAGGTACCTGTCAAACTATAGTCATATCCATCTGCCTATCAGGTTTGTCACAACCAGCAGAGAGGCATATAATGAACAGGTAAAGCGGACAGGGTTGGACAGGGACGTTATTTTTCATGCTAGTAGAAGTAAGGATTGTACATGATTATTTTAGAGACGGAGCAGTTGCTTTTCCGGCCGTTAACGCTGGACGATCTAGACGCTATGACTGCCCTCTATACCGATCCAGAAGTTACGCGTTTCCTGGGTGGTCCCCGCAGTCGGGACGAAGTCAGGCGCGTCTTGAACGGCTACATCCGGGAATACCAGATTTATGGGCACTCATTTTTTGCCACGATCCGCAAAAGCGATCAAAGCTTTGTCGGACATTGCGGGCTCCTGAAACAAGAAGTCCAGGGACAAGAAGAGATCGAACTGGCATATGTACTGGCCCGGCCTTACTGGCAGAATAATCTGGCCCTGGAAGGTACCGAAGCCCTGAAGGAATATGGCTTGAAGCAACTTGGCTTCACGCGCCTGGTCTCTTTGATTCCGCCTGAGAACGCTGTCTCGATCCACATCGCTGAGAAGATTGGTATGCAGTATGAACGCGATGTTGATCAATGGGGTCAACATTTTCGCCTCTACGCTATCAACAAACCCAATCCCGCCGACGCATAACGCCCAAACGCGCCGATCCATGGATCGGCGCCAGCACCCGTCCCGGCAGCCCTTGTGGCTAATACTTTTCACTTAGCGAGACGTTGAGAGATGGTTGGACGTGACCAGCAAGCAAGGTGTACGTGAGAGGGCGCCACACGCGGAGGCCGCACTGCTGCGTTTGCGCAGGCCAGCGTGCAAGAACGACTCGCAGTGCTGTGGCGCCTACAGGGATCGTGGGTGCCGTCGCCTGCTCGCGCAGCAACGTGGTGGAGATCGCGTGGATCCTACCCGTACCGGTGCGAAGGATCACGAAACAGGATCCGTCTCGGTGTAGGCGCCACAGGCATGCGATGCTCGTTGAGCCCTCGCTCCACCATCACGCCGCATGCCGGCCTTCTACGTTATACTTTTGGCATGAGTACTGAATGCTTCACTTGGACAGCAGAAAGGATGATGCGATAGAGTGAAGCAACGGGACTCCACCTGGAAAATACCCTGCCGGCCCGCGGCTCTTCTTCGCGAAGAGACTGCCAACGCGAGACCTGTATTTCCAGGTGCTTTCCAAGGTCGTAATCACACGAGAGCGTTGCGCTTCGAGCGCCAGTAGAAGGCTCGATCCGCCTTGGAGCGTTCCCTTTCATTTCAAAGGAGCATTGCTATGTGGTTTACTGGTATCGATTGGGCTGACACCCATCATGATGTGGTCGTCCTCGACCATGAAGGAGCGCTGTGCCTGCGCCTACGGATTGACCATACTGCCGCAGGAGTTGCCTCCTTGATTACGCGCTTACGCGCACTTACTGGCCCCGATCATCAAGATGAGATGATCTGTGTGCTGGAAACCAAGACCAATTTACTCGTGACCGCTTTGCTGAAGGCCAATTTTGTCCCGTATCCTATCAATCCTAAAACGGTTGATCGCTGGCGTCCCGTCTCCGGCGCCAAATCCGACCTGCTTGATGCCTACACCCTGGCCAAAATCGCCCGCAGTGATTGGCGTGATTTGAGGCCCCTGCATCTGCCAGAGCAGGGGTTGCAGGAACTGCAACTGTTGGTGCGTGATCAGCAGGGATTGATTGGAGCGCAGACGCGTCTGGCGAATCAACTCCGCGCGTGCTTGAAAGCGTACTACCCGGTGGTCCTCGACGCCTTTGACAAAGGGACCACGTTGCAGAAAAGTTTGCTCGCTTTCATCGTCGCCTATCCGACTCCTGAGCAGGCACATCAGGCAAGCGTAGAGGAGCTGACCCAGATCTTCAAACAGGCACGCCATCCTCATCCCCTACCGTGTGCGCAACGGGTCTGGCCACTGCTTCAACAACCGCACCTGGAGGCGAGCGCGGCGGTGGTGCATGCCAAATCCCGACTGGCGCAAACGCTGGTCGCCCAACTGCACACCCTCATGGCGCAGATCCATGACTATGATCTGGCCATTGAGGAGCTCTATCAGCAGCAAGATGAATATGAGGTCTTCGCGAGCCTCCCCAATTCTGGCAAGCGATTGGGCCCGCGGTTGCTGGCGGAGTTGGCGGTCATTGACCCTCATGAAGCCACTGTCGCCGTCGCGCAACAACTCGCAGGCACCGCTCCAGTCACCAAACAAAGCGGCAACAGTCGCTATGTAGTGCAACGCCAAGCGTGTAGCAAAACGCTTCGCGCTACAGTGTATCTGTTGGCGGCAGAGAGTTGCAAGAACATCAGTTGGGCGCGAGCGTATCATGACCAGAAAAAGAAGCAAGGCAAAAAGAGTGCGACCATTTTTCGGGGGCTGGCCAATACATGGCTTCGGATTATCTGGGCGATGCGGCGCAAGAAAGAGACCTATCAGGAGGACACGTTTGTACAAGCCCAGGCTCGCCATGCGCCAGCGGCCGCCTGAGCGGTGCGTGCTGCCGTGATCTGCACGGCATGCCGTGCAGATCACGGCAGCACGCGACAGCGGAGCACCTAGAGATCCGCGATTGGAACCGATACAGCAACTCTTTGCTTCAATGGGAGGCCTCTGGCGCCCGTGGAGTCAAGGGGGAAGAGCAGCGGGCTTGAGACCACGGCGAGTCAAAAGCGAAACGAGCCTCACCCATTGAACGACCGTACCCTGTCTCATCATCTGGGTGTGCTGGTTGCACACCCAGCATCAGGGCACTGGGTCAGTCTGTGCTCAAAAAGCCTTCGGGATATGAGCTGAAAAGGTCTTTTTTGGCCCCCCTTGACAGAGAGCGTCTCGCGTGTGGCGCCCTCTCCACGTACTATTTTTATGGCCACAAAAGCGCTTCAACGAAAAATATTGGCGACCGGGGGCTGCCGGTACAACAGGTCTCCCCATCTCAACCAGAATGCGCTTAACCGAAAAGTATTAGCCCTTGTGGCAGCTAAACCTTCCTCCACGAGCGCAGCCATCACAATCCCTTCTCTCAGCACCTTCCTCAACCACAACCTCTGTCCATCTCTCCCACAACTCTGTGTCAACGTTCTTCCTTATCCAACAAAACGAATTTTTACCACATAAATAAACTCATTATTATATTAACTGTAAATAATTCAAAATTGGTGTCGTAAACGCGTAACACTTTGGCACGAAAGATAGATATATATAATGAGAGACTTTTTAGCCAGGACAGGGGGAATATCATTATGCAATCCAGGAAGAACACCTATATTGACAGCAACGTATCCATAAACCAGCAAGATGACACCCGGACAAGAGGAGATGTGCAGGACATCGATCGTTTACAACACTTACTGCCAATCGATGATGAGAAGGTTAAGGCCCTATTGACTCTGCTGATGCTTGAAAATCATAAGATCCTGCGCCTCTCATTGCTCGAAAGCTTTTGATGCTCAAAGAAACGTAGTACGCAGTCAGAGCGTGATCATGAAGTGAAAGGATGTGGCATCGCCTGAATAGTAGACAATAAGGGAGTAGTTTCAATGCAACAAACAAACCAACTTCCGGCCAGTGCCAGCGGCTCATTTATGATCGGCGGCGACCTGCGTGTGTATCGACTGGGTTTTGGTGCTATGCGCATCACCGGCAAAGGAATCTGGGGGCCACCGCCCAATAAGCAAGAAGCGCTGGCCCTGCTTCGACGAACCCTGGAACTGGGTATCAACTTTATTGATACCGCCAACTCTTATGGACCTGAAATCAGCGAAAGCCTGATCGCAGCCGCCCTCTACCCGTATCCCAGTCATCTGGTCATCGCGACCAAAGGTGGTTTTACCCGCAGCGGACCCGATCAATGGCATCCCGATGGACACCCTGGCCATCTACGCGAAGCCTTCCTTGGCAGCCTGCAACGACTGCGCCTTGAGCGTATCGACCTCTACCAGTTACACACCCCGGATCCAAAAATTCCTTTTGAGGACTCGTTAGGAGCCCTGGTCAGGCTTCAGACTGAAGGCAAGATCCGCCATATCGGCCTCTCCAATGTCAGCATTCCACAACTGGAACAGGCACGCAAACTGACCAGCATCGTCACCGTCCAGAATCGTTATAACCTGACCGATAGGTCCTCTGAGGACATACTTGACTACTGCCAGCGAGAAAATATCGGCTTCATTCCCTGGTTTCCACTGGCAACTGGCGACCTGAGTCGTGATCAAGGACACCTGGCGGAGATTGCCAGACAGCGGCACGCCACTCCCAGTCAGATCGCGCTCGCCTGGCTGCTCAAGCGCGCCTGCGTCATGCTTCCCATTCCAGGCACCGCCTCCATTAAGCATCTGGAAGAAAACACCAGCGCCGCCGAAATCCAACTCACTGACCAGGAATTTCAGACCATCTCGGAAGGTTTTCCTGCATAAGCAAGTCTGGCCGCGATCGCTGCTTAAAACGATCACGGCCAGCCTTTTTTAACCATAGCTATAACGTGTACCTACATACTGCGTTTGCTCAAGGTTGCCAGAAACTCTTGATTACTTTTTGATTTGGCCAATTGCTGGATAAAGGCCTCCATGGCATCAACTCCCTGTTGATCCGAGAGTTGAGCAAACATACGGCGCATCGTCACCACGGCTTGATAGGTTGGCTGATCATAGAGCAGTTCTTCACGGCGCGTACCGGAAAGCGCGATATCGATGGCCGGGAAGAGTCGGCGCTCAGCCAGTTTACGGCTCAGGACTAATTCCATATTGCCGGTACCTTTAAGTTCCTCGTAGATCACATCGTCCATGCGGCTACCAGTTTCAATCAAGGCAGTTGCAATCACTGTCAGGCTGCCACCCTCTTCCAATTTGCGGGCCGCGCCAAAGAAGCGCTTTGGCATCGTCATCGCGCTTGGATCCAGCCCACCTGACAGGCTACGTCCGCTGGCCTCAACGGTCAGGTTATAGGCACGTGACAGACGCGTCAGGCTATCCAGCAACACAACGACATCCTTACCCTCTTCAACCAGCCGCTTGGCTCGCTCCAACACCATCTCAGCCAGGTGTGTATGCGCATACGCTGGCTCGTCAAAAGTAGAGCTAATCACCTCACCATTAATCGCTCGCTTGAGATCAGTCACCTCTTCCGGCCGCTCACCAATCAAGGTCATGATGAGATAGACATCAGGATAGTTGTGGGAAATCGCACTGGCAATCGACTTGAGCAGGATCGTCTTACCTGCTTTTGGAGGAGCTACAATCAGTCCGCGCTGGCCACGGCCCATGGGAGAAACCAGATTCATCAAGCGACCTGCAACATTGCCGGGATCACTCTCCAGATCAAACATCTGATGAGGAAAAACAGGAGTAAGGGCATCAAATCGAGGGCGTGGATGAGATAATTCTGCACTACGTCCATTAACCTGTTCTACTCGTAGCAAGCCACCATACTGCTCACGATCTTTAGGAGGACGTACCTGTCCCGCCACAAAATCCGCCTGGCGTAAGCCAAAGCGCCGAATTTGCGAATGCGAGACGTAGATGTCCTGAGGACTGGGCAGATAGCGCTCTGAACGCAAGAAACCATAACCATCTTCCACAATATCCAGCACACCGGAACCCGGCACCGCCAGATCCTGGTCTGACAACGGAGCCGATGAACGCACATGTGCTGATGACGATTCCTTCTTGATGGGATCAAATGTGTCTGCATTTGCATGCACAAATGAATGAAGCGCATGCCGTTGATCATCGCGATCAGGCAAGGCACTGCTTGTATTATTCATAACCGAGTAAGTATCTTTCATAGGGTCAGATAGTAGCGGTCCCGGGAGATGGGCCGATACCTTTCTCCTTTCAGTGAAGCGTGTCTCTTATAGAAGAAAATGAGGGCGCACTATGGGTACAATTCATTGGACTGAATAGGGAATCCCACATTGCGAACGAAACACTCATGGAGTAACAAAGAATAGCAGCAAAAACAGATCCGCAACATTGATACTATGTGTGTTAACCGTGGTGGATAATGAAGGGATGATAGCTACAATAGTATAAACACAGAGAGGACTGGTCATATTCCCATTTTTTTACCACCCGCATATCTGTTGACGCAAACAGTTGACTCATTGTTTACTTCCTAAGACCAATGATCGTCAACTGAGACTTTCTAGCACAGATAATTTCTCTCCTTTATCCTACCTGACAAGCTCTGGCAACCAGTTCCCTGCCCTCTTGACTTTCTATTTTTTTCCTATTATACTTGATTTTATGATTATGCACATATACGCATAATTGCAAATACCCTATCATACAGGAACGAAACCTGCGAAAGGACACATTGAAATGGACTTCGATTCCGGAAAGTCAGCAGAAAAGATCATCCAGGTTGTCTTTGATCCGGTCAGTAATGCGCTCAACAGCTTCGCGCTCCTCAACGAAGCCGAGCAGCGTAGCGACCTGAGTCCCTGGGTAATGCAGACCGCGGCCAGACTGACAGCAGAACAGCGGGCAACCAATCACCTGATCTTTGCAGGTTTGCAGGATACTTTGACGCCGCAGCGCAATGAGCCAAACTTTCCATCCTACCTGCATAATCTGGAAGAGTTAAATGCGTATGTACTGCGCAAACGCGTCCTGGAGCCGCTCCGACGCCGCTTTTCACATCGGACCAAAGCGGCACCACCGCATACAAAATACCTGATCACAGACCTGCCAACCTATCTGGATACCGTAAAGCAGGCACATGGTGAGCAGCCATTTGATAAAGAGCTTCAGCAGCAGGTTCATGCGCTCTTGCAACATCCAGAAGAGCTCAAGAGCACCATCATTGCTCATCTGAAACTGCTCTGGGAAACTACTTTCGTGAATGAGTGGAGGCGTGTTCAGGGCATGCTGCGCTGGCAGTCAGACATGTTTGCCAATAGCCTGCTGCCAGACACTTCGCTGGCAGAAACATTTCAGGAATTCACCGGACGCCCGCTTTCCCACGAGATCTTAGAAAAGATCAGGGACAGCACAGAGATCCTGCTCCTGCCTTCCTGGCATACCGGACGCCATGTCTCCGTCTGGACGGCTGCGGAGTGGGATGGCGATGAATGGGGTGGTAAGGAGGTGATGCGCATCTTCTTCAGTGAGCCACCCACCTATGACGTAGCACAGATGCGTCACACACCAATCAAGCGCGCAGAACTGCAGGCCCGCCTCGGTTCGCTGGCTGATGAGACACGCTTGAGAATCATCGAGTTGCTGACGCAACGTAGTGAGTTACAGTCACAGGAGATCATTGCGGCCCTGGACCTGAGCCAGTCCAGCGTCTCTCGTCACCTGAAACAACTCGTCTCGATGAAGTATCTTTACGAGCGTCGTGGCGAAGGAGCCAACAAAACCTATCGACTCAGTTCTTATTACTTTGCTCGTACCGCCCGGGCCATTCAACAACTGGTGCAAAGCGATGCGGCACTGTATATAGAGCCAGAAGATAGTTATAACCAGGGGCTCAAACGCTTCATGGATCGTGATGGTCGGCTCAATACGTGGCCACCGGCCAAGCAAGAAGACAAGCTATTAATCCTGGAACACCTGGCCAGTTTCTTCCAGAACGGTCACATGTATAGTGAAAAAGAGGTCAATGATCTGCTGCTCAAACATACGGCCTTTAAAGATCCAGCCGCCCTGCGGCGTGGCTTATATGAATACCGCTTTATGAACCGCAAACCCGATGGTTCCCAATACTGGTTGATTGAAGCCTGATCAACGAAGCCGTGGTAAATACTACCACGGCTTTTTTTATGCCTATGCTGGCTACATCGTCGAACGCACCAACCTCCCCCTGCTCGACCTGGATCAGCAGCAAAGGAATGGAGTGGGTGATAGTGGCCGCTAGTCTGCTGATACTCAATGGGTTTTCACCACAGCAGGCAGTTGAGCAATTAAGTCAGGCCAGAGGCTATCCCGTGCCTGAGACGCAGGAGCAGCAAGAATGGGTAATGGCTTTTGCCGCTCATCTTCAAGATGTTTCAAAGCAGCCAGACTTGCCAATGTAACATGCTACTGAAAAACAATGCAATATGCTGGCAGTTGAGAAGTATACACAACTGCCAGCAACGCTATTTATGCAAAAAACTCTGACTTCTCGATAATCTCACGATAAGGGATAAAGGTGGCCTCGGTGGCGGTCTGGCCGGTGCGTTGCATGTAGGCCTGTACTACCTGATAGCCAATGGCATAACCAGCACAATGCGGCAGGCCCAGACCAGGAACACCCCACGCATTCATAGTTTCGTCACCAAAGATGTAGCGACGAAGCTGATTAAAGCCATCCACATCCAGAGCTTCACCAATAATCTTTTTGGAGCGGGTAACCTCTTCAGCGCTCAGACCACTCACCCATGGACCAGCATACTCTGGGCCATAGAGTTCGGTGGCGAAGGATTCCGCCAGCCCTTCTAACACGATATACTGTCCTACCGTTGTTCCAGCATGCCAGGGTTCGTGCGTAAGGCGCACACGATGGTTAAATTCATGCACAAGGGCAGAAGGAATACGTGGTAGATTATAGTCGGTCGGCCAGATAGGAAGTATCACATAGCCTGGAGTCTGGCCGCCTGCATACCCTCGATTCAATTCCATGAAGATGCGCTCGCGTGGATTGCCCAGCACTATCACACCAGTAATATGCGACTCGCTACATGAGCGGCCGGTAGCCTCAAAGGTATCCGCAGCCAGGCGCAGAGCAGTGGCAGCCTTTGTCCAGGCATCAAACTGCTCCAGGCGGTCAAGAGCCTGGGTGTACTCCGAGAGATCAGCTTCCAGATCCACATCCCAGAGCACCTTCATGGCCATCGTTTCATCATCAGTCATCTGTGATGAAAACCGGCTCACTATCGTCCTCCAGTGGTCGCGTAATGGCTCAATCAAGCGCTCGCGGTAAACGCCACGCCGTTCAGATATCGGTGCTGCAATAATGGCGCGCATAGCAGAGAGTGTATCAAAAATGGTAATTTCCATCCGAATTCCCTTTCATTTGCCTGTTAAACATATTCAACAACGCAAGTGTAAACCATGACGTTACGTCATATGCAAGAGCATGTGTGCTACTTGAGGCTGCTGGCACGTATACTGTAGAGAGGTGGAACAGGCATGAGGCAAGAACCATATCCCGAAATACAGGATCAGCAACAACTCACACAGACACTGATGACCCTTTCAGCCCGCGAGCAGATAGGACTGCTGCTCCGCGCGTCCCGCACCTTGTCCCATCGCGATAAAGCCGAGGTGCTTGGCAAGGCAGGATTACACTTCTTTAAGGATCGATTTCTCTCAATCTTTGTGCATGTCTTCTTGAAACATGTCATAGCTGGAACCATCTGGTGGATACTCGCGATGGTAGGGGTGGTGCTCATGCTGCTCTTATTGTTGTTTGTAGGACAGGTCAATTCCCAGGCGGTCATACCCGTCATGTTTGGGATTATCAGCTACCTGGTAGGTTTCTTTGCCTTCGCGGTCTTCGCCTTTTTTCAATCCCTGGCCCAGTTTGTGGGCAAGACACGCTCAGCAGCCGAGCGGGCACGCTTACTCGATAACATCAACGCACTCAACTATCCAGCGAAAGTAGCGACCCTGAATACTTTAAGCAGAATAATCGCCAACAAGCTGCCGGGTGAATCCCTCAAGGAAACAATCACCACCAGCGGCTTGCTCATAGTAGTAGGTGCCATCCTTATTGGCGCGATCCTCTTGCTGAGCCGTATCCTCCCTACACTTGGTAGCCAGCCCTGGATCTTGTTGCTGGCAGGTTGCACCTTTGTCACAGGTTTTCTCCTACCTCAACGTATACAAAGCCGTTCGCGAGCATAGAAAGGACACACCGATGTCTAAATCGAGTAGCAGAAAAACAGCACGCAAAAATAACAAACGTCAGCAGAAACACAAAAAAAATCGTCAGCAGGAACTGTCACAACATCATTCTTTCGTACCGTCGACATTCTCTGGTGAACGGATAGGTGCACCAACTGGCGCTGCTCGCTGGGTAGGACAAAAAATTGCTTCGCTCTTACGCTTTGGAAAATCTTAACCTGCTTTTTGCTGGCATTGATTGACCTGAAGCAAGCCTTTAGCTTTATAAAGTCAGCAAAAAAATTCGTTTATCTATAGACCGCTACATCCCGGGGGGAGAGGTTTTCGGGAACAGGCGCTGGCGTAACGTACGGGTAAGTGGGCTGGTCAGGAGCAGGATAAAAAGCAGAATCTCGATTTTTTCCATCATCAGCGCAAAATCACCAGAACAGCCAATTACCGGTAACGCTGACTGCCAGCATAGAATCAGCAACAGAATGCCACAGGCAATCAAGCCATGCCAGATCCAGTAGAAGATTTTTCGCTGTCTGGGATTCTGCATGCTCAGAAAAAATTTACTACCCATCTTCTGCTCTTGTCCTGACTCAGACATATGCTCTTCCTTTTCACACGATCCAGGGTTCAACGCTTTTGGTTATCTGAGTATAACACATGTGTTGCTGAAGCGTTCCCCTGCCCTATCTGCAAGGATGTTCTTACCACCCGCTACCTTTCAAATCAGCTGAAACGAGTATAACACGATCAGGAACAAATGTACCAGCACCTGCCATAAAGTACTTCAAACCGGCAAAGCGACCTTAATTTCATCGCAATAAATGAGTTTTGTTTAACCTCTTGACCCGTTCTATAATAACTACCACTTGCTTTGAAACGCTATGAATACTGGATAACAATGAACAGATAAGCCACGGAAAGTGAGCAAAAAAATATGCGCATCATGATCGTCACCGATCAATATCCTCCCATGGTAGGCGGAGTGCCGAATGTGACCCATGGTCTGGCTGTCGATTTTGTGAACCGCGGCCATCAGGTGTGGGTAGTCGCACCCAGCTATAGTACCCGCGACACACAGCGTATGGAAGATGGTGTCCATGTGTCCCGCTTTTCTTCGTTTGAATGGCCAACCTATAAGGATCTGCGTATTCCCCTGCTTCCATTTGCACCGATCCATAAATTAGTGAGGCAAAGCGATCCAGACATTATCCACATCCATTCACCAATTGTTTTAGGCAACATTGCACAGATTCTCGCCCCAGTTTGCATAAACCGCTGGTGGCTACCAACCATTATCTCCCCAGCAATATGCTTAGCCGCTCGCTCTTAACCGATCCTGTGCTTGGCAAGACGCTTAGCTCACTTACCTACTCATATCTGGTCTATTTCTATAATCGCTGCAAATATGTGACGTCACCAACGCAGACCGCTTTAAATCTACTTACGGATCATGGGCTGCACGTGCCATCGGGAGTGATCTCAAATGGCATCGACCTGAGCTACTATGCGCAGAGACCAGCGGAACCAGAGGTTGTCCGCCGTCTGGGGCTGCCTGAGGATCGTCCACTGATTATCCATGTCAATCGCTTAAGCGACGAGAAGCGCATTGATGTCCTGTTAGATGCAATGGCCAGGATGCATACACCTGCACATCTGGCCCTGATTAGCTCCGGACCCGCTGAAGCCGCCCTGCGCGCTCAGGTTGAGCGGCTTCAGATTCAGGATCGCGTGAGCTTCCTGGGCTTTGTACGCGACAGTGATCTGCTTTCATTACGACATTCAGCACAGCTCTTTGTAATACCTTCAGAAGCCGATCTCCAAAGTCTGGCGATGATGGAGGCCATGGCCTGTGGACTCCCCATCGTCGCTGCGAATGCCTATGCACTACCCGAACTTGTCCATCATCAGCAGAATGGCTTCCTCTTCCAGCCAGGCAACAGCGAAGAGATGGCATTCCAGATGGATCTCATTTTACAAGATAAAAACCTGCAAGCAAGCATGGGCGCGGAAAGTTTGAATATTGTTGCCGCTCATGATCGCAACAAAGTCCTTGATCAATGGGAACGATTGTATCTGCAACTGGCCAGAGAATTTGCTGAACTCCATAAAGTACGCCAGCCCGTACATGCTTTATAAATAGCGTAACGACTGATTTTTTTGGACTTTAGGTTAAGTATGTGGTAAGGTTACACCTCATCACATACTTAACCTAAAGTCCTCTACCTACAGGTATAAATATCAGCGCAAAATGCTGTGCATGGTGTTATCTGAATATTTAGATAACACCATGCACAGCATTTTTATGTCCAGATTTCACAGTATCAATCGCACTCGATACTATCTCTGTATGAAATAAGCAAGTAGTATAAACACAAGCATAGGCAATATATACGTATATAACGTCATTTAACTGTTAAAATTCGTAAAAGTTTTAAAGTAGTTATATCAGAGTATTATTGATTTAAAGTATTTTTAGCTGCTGTAAAATTGAATCAGGACAATGTCACTATAACAATTGCAGTATTATTTTACGGCAAAAGACATAGTGATCCTCAAAAAAACGCAATTGCGCTTATAGCGTCCAGGGACGATCACTAGAAGTCTGTCAGACATCATTCGATAGGGAGGCGGGGATTGCAAGCGAGCATGCCGGGGGCATGATCAAGCGGCGATCCCCTTGACTGGGGGATCGGGGGCTGTGCCCCCGGCATCTCCCCATCCCGCCCGCTACGCGGGCGCACAACCCATCACACGAAGTTTGACAAAGTACTAGAAGACCCATTGACCTTCAAATTACAGGGATGTAGCAAGGATCTTAAGCGCTACTGCGCTGTTTCTTACTTTTTCATCCATTGATTCTCTTGGAGGTACCTTTGAAAAAAACACTACATCAGAGATGGAGTCTTCAATTCGCTCTAACGATCGTAATGATCATTTTTGCACTCATGACATCGACCGCGCTTAGCAGAACCACCCCCTCCCTTGCTGCTAGCAAACATGTGCAGGCGACTAACCTTGTACCAGGCCATGTGATTCCAGCTCTGGCCCATGCGATTCCTTTACATGCAACCGCTGCCAACAACGTACTCCAGCTTTCAATTGGCCTCAAACTCCACAACAAAGATGCCCTGACACAGCTGATTGAGCAGCAAAATAATCCCCACTCTCCACAATATCAACATTTCCTGACACCACAGGAATTCGCCGCCCGTTTTGGTCCCACTCCAGAGATGGTGACAGAGGTAGAGAATTTTCTGAAGAGTCAGAGACTCACAGTTGAATCAGTCACTCCCAACCGATTATTCATTAATGCGGCTGGTAACGTCGGACAGGTAAACCTGGCCTTTAATACGGTGATCTATGACTATAACTACAAAAATAATACAGTCTACGCCCCTGTCAATGAGCCAGCAGTACCCGCTAATGTCAGTCCTTTTATCCAAAATATCGGTGGGCTGGACGATATTCCGATTGAGCCTCACCATCACATCAACAAAAACGCCAGGCCACTCGTAGGTCCTGGAGGTGGATACAATCCAAACGAGCTCCGTACCGCCTATGGCGTGTCTGGACTAATCAACGCCGGCTACAATGGCACCGGTCAGACGGTGGCCATTTTTGAACTGGATGGGTATACTCCCTCAGATGTCAATACATATCTCAATAACTACAATCTGGGAGCGCCTAAATACTCGAATGTGCTGGTTGATGGCGCGACAAATACACCCGGTGCTGGCGCGATTGAGGTTGTATTAGATATGGAAGTCGTCTCAGCGCTTGCACCAAATGCTAACCAGAAGATTTATATCGCTCCCAATTCCACGCAGGGCGTCAATGATGCATATAATAAGATTGTGACCGATAATATCGCCAAAGTCACCTCGACCAGTTGGGGCCTCTGCGAAGCGGCTTCGGGTAACGCGGAATTGGGTGCCCTCAATAATATCTTTACGCAAGGTGCCGCACAGGGTCAGGCCACTTTTGCCGCTACTGGTGATTCAGGGGCTTATGATTGTTCCGGTAATAGCAATTCCCTGGCCGTCGACTCACCAGCAGGTGATCCGTATGTGGTCGGCGTTGGTGGTACGCATTTGACGATCAATACAGGTGGCGTCTACTCTAGTGAAGCTGCCTGGGGTAATTCTAGCAATGGATCTGGCGGTGGTGGTGGTGTCAGTTCATACTTCACCAAACCGAGTTACCAGACAGGTACTAATTTGACCAATGCCCATCGCATGGTGCCAGATGTCTCAGCTGATGCAGATCCAGCTACAGGCTATTCCATCTATTGTACTACCAGTGCCGCCAACTGTGGAGGCTGGTTATCAGTCGGCGGAACCAGCGCGGCAGCTCCCCTCTGGGCAGGCATTGCGACCGATATCAACCAATCCCTGGCAGCTCAGGGCAAGCCAGTGTTAGGCAACGCTCACGTGCCTTTGTATAATGTCTACAACGGTGCACAGCCATATAGCCCATTCCATGATGTTACCACCGGCAATAACCTGTATTACCAGGCCAGTGCTAACTATGATCTGGCCACTGGCATCGGCTCACCCAATGCCACAGTCCTTGCTCAGGCTCTGGCCGGAGGCACATCAGGCACGCCAACGCCTCAACCAACCACAACCCCAACACCTGTTCCAACCGCCACTCCGACTCCTACCAGAACTCCAACCATTACACCTACACCGACCGCTGTACCTACAGCGACGCCAGTTACACCAACACCTGGGAACAATCTGCTCATTAATGGGAACTTTGAGCAGGGAAGTACAGGGTGGACTGAAAGCTCGAAAGCTGGCTATGAGATTGTAGATGGCACACTTCCACATACTGGTCGCCTGGGCGCGTTTCTCTGTGGGCATAATAATTGTGCCGATGCCATCTATCAAACTGTTACGATACCTAATAATAGCTCAAGCCTCGTGCTAAGCTACTGGTTAAGGATCATAACCAGTCAGCATGATAGCAGACGTTGCTACGACAATTTCTCGGCCTCACTACGTACGAAGAGTGGTACTGTGATTAAAGTCCTTTCAACCAAATGCAATATCAATGCAGACGGTTGGGTACAATATAACTTCGATGTAACCAGTACTCTGGCTAACTACCGGGGACAACAAGTTACACTCTTCTTTGTAGGAACAACCGATCAGTATCTACCAACGTCCTTTTTTGTTGATGATGTGATATTCGGCAATCCAGACGGCGCCTGATCATCTATAGAACATCGTAGCGGCGGGAGAACTCCTGTCGCTACTTTTTTTTGTTCAGAGCCGCCAGAGGACGACGGAATATTCTCTGCCTCCTTGCTGTTAAAGACAACATAACAATCTGTACCATATATAGCACCAATTTTTACCATACCCATGAAAGAGAGCATTATCTACCCATGAATGATTCGGCATCATTCTCAACCCCCAACAAACGCAAACCGACACGCTCTCGTTTGAATGTACGAGACCTGGTTTTCTATACTATCGCTGGCGCACTGGGCCTCGATACACTGGGCGCAGCCGCCTCCTATGGAGGACAGGCCTTATTCTGGATTCTCCTGGTAGGTCTGACTTTTTTTATTCCTTATCAATTATTGATGGCAGAACTCGGAAGCACCTTCCCTCGCGCCGGTGGCGTCTATGAATGGGGAAAAATGAGTGCCGGCCGTTTCTATGCCGCCATTGCCGCCATGCTTTATTGGATTGCTAATCCACTCTGGATTGGTGGCACGATGTTTGTCACGATTATTACCTCCATCAAAGTACTCTGGTTTGGACGAACCGACTATCTGTTTGGCGGCAACAAAACCGCCGATGTCTGGATCACGATCGCGATTGCCGCAGTCTTCATCTGGAGTATTATGGGATCCGCGTTACTCCCTATCTCACTCAGCAAGCGCATCTCGACCACTGGAGCGGCCGCCAAGCTCCTGTTGATTGGACTCTTTGTCGTACTGGCGCTGATCTTTTTTTCGGCCGGCCACGCCAATGGCGTCCATATGAGTGTACACGACCTGCTACCATCAAGCTCGCTGGGTATTATTGTCAGCGGAATTATCCCGGTTATGATTTTTAAATGGCAAGGTTTCGAGGTCCAGGTCAATGTGGGCGACGAGGTGGATGATCCCCAACGCACCGTGCCGCGCTCAATGTTCCTGACGGGTGGCCTGGCTTTTCTGGCCTATGTAATTCCGATTGTCGTCACAATTTTTGCCCTCAATAAAGCTCAGATCACGGGCAGTAGCGGCCTGCTCGAAGCGATTGCTAACGTGACGATTATCCTGCCCGGTCCTGTGGCCATGCTCTTGCGCTGGTTACTGGTTCCACTCTTGATTGTCGCCCTGGGTGCCAGCGGCTCAACCTGGATGGTCAGCGCCAACCGGGCCTATGCCGTTGCCGCGAAGGACCATGTGGCTCCCCAGAGTCTGGCTCGCTTCAATCCACGCACAAACACACCCAACACCGCGATCATTGTCAGCGGCATCATCGCCACCTGCGCCATGGTCCTGGCGGTACTGATCAACAACTTTGGTGCTGGCACCCTGCAATCACTCTTTACACTGGTGCTCGGCTTCACCGTCTCGGTCAACACTATGGCCTACCTATTCATCTTCCCCAATCTGCTGTTTCTGCGCTACAAGCAGCCAGAGGCAGTCAGGCCCTATCGTGTGCCCGGAGGAATGCCTGGTGCCTGGATCGTCAGCATACTCGCGATGTTTTATACCATCATCGTCAGCTACTTCCTCCTCTTTCCCACCGATGACGCCATTAAAAGCGCGGGCGTATCACGCCTGACCTATGAGAGCACCCAGTTAATCGCCCTGGGAGCAATTATCCTGCTGACGATCATTTTTTATCTCTGGGGTCGAGCGGAACGACGGCAGCAAGAAACTTTTGCCTTCACTCCGGAAAAGCAAGCGCTTGAGACGCCTGCCAGTCCCGAAGAAAACGCTTAGATGCTAGTGACTTAAGCAAATTGACGACGCCCGGACCTGCGCGAGTTGCTCGGTCTCCGTTTCTGGCTCACACCAACCCACTTCAAAGTTCCGCCAGTTGCTGAGACCGGTCAACCAGCCAGGCCGGTCGTTTACCAGTCCTGCGCTCCCTGCACCAGCTTCAAGCAGGCGTAAGTGATGCGCAAAACCACCATTACTATACACACCCCCTCTGGCAGAGGAAACCCAAAAAACTGATTCATCCCCATTTCCTCACAAGAACCTCACAACAACTATCGGCGAATTTGGTATAATCAATGTGTTAAACAAAACCCACCAGACTGCCAGCGGCGGCATATACCAGGAGGAAACCGGGAATACCATGGTGACGAGATGGATACGAAATGGTAAACTGCACTTTAGTAAGCATGTTGTTACGAGTAGTGTTAATTTAATAGATAGATACAAGGATGGCTTATATGCAGAGAGAGGTCTCTAACGCTGCAACGAATGGCAGCACGAAAAAAAAACATAAGCCGCTAGCCCCAACAGTTGCAACAACTGCTGCAATGGAGCAACAGCGAGCGATCCTTCAAGCTGATGAATATCACGTGTTGGACACAATTCAACAACGCGTGCTCTGGCTCTCAACCTGGATGATTCATCATGCCAATGCAATTCGTCCCAATCCAGATGACTTGAAAGTTGGTGGGCATCAGGCTTCATCAGCATCAATGGTGACCATTTTGACGGCCCTCTACTTTCATTATTTAAATGCGGAGGATCAGGTCAGTGTCAAACCACACGCTTCGCCAGCTTATCATGCAATCCAATACTTACTGGGGAATCTGGACAAAAGCTATTTACCGACCTTACGCGCCTACAAGGGCTTACAAGCCTATCCAAGTCGCACTAAAGACCCTGATCCAGTTGACTTCAGTACAGGTTCAGTCGGCCTGGGGGCAGTTGCGCCGGCATTCGCGGCCGTAGCCCAGCGCTACGCTCAGAAGCATTTCCAGAACGTTACACCACAGCGCTTTGTGGCCATCATCGGAGATGCCGAGTTAGATGAAGGAAGTATCTGGGAAGCCATCATTGATGAAACAATCCAGGGCGCAGGTAATGTCCTGCTGATTGTGGATCTGAATCGTCAGAGCCTGGATCGCATCGTATCAGGCGTCCATACCACGCAGATTAAACAGCTCTTCGCGGCCGCAGGCTGGCAAACGCTGGAGGCAAAATATGGACGGCAGCTACAAAAAGTCTTTGCCCAACCAGGTGGAGAAGCCCTGCGCCAGCGCATCGATGAGATGAGCAACGAAGAATATCAAAGCCTGCTGCGCCGCCCGGGAGCGGACATTCGTGTCCGCCTGACGCATCCTACCGGCCTCAATGGTCCAGAAAACCCTGAGATTGCGAAGGCTTTGAACGACACGCCAGATGAGAATTTGCATGGCCTGCTGGCTAATCTGGGCGGACATGATTTGAATACGCTGCTTCAGGCCTTTGAGCAAGCGGACCAGTGTCAGGATGCACCAACCGTCCTCTTTGCCTATACCATTAAAGGCTGGGGACTCCCCTTCGCGGGTGATTCTATGAACCACTCGATGCACTTGAGTAGCGAACAGGTGCGACAGTTCCAGGAAGATTTAGGGATTGCATCTGGACAGGAGTGGGAGGCATTTGCGCCCCAGACAGCAGAAGGTCGCTGGTGCCGTCAGAGGTCAGAGCTATTGCGCCGCGACCAATTGCAGGCTGCCCCGCTGATCACTCCCGATGCCATTCCAACCAGCCTGGATCTCTCTTTCCCGGGTAAAACTTCAACGCAGGAAGCGCTGGGACGTGTCTTGCCCCAACTGGTGGGACTGGCTGGTGTTGGCGAACGGATTGTCACCACCGCACCGGATGTAGCAATCTCAACCCACCTGAGCGCCTGGGTCAATAAAACTGGCGTGTTCTCACCCACACAACATCCTGACTATCAGGAAGATATGCAACGTGCCCTGCGCTGGCAGCCCAATCCATCTGGCCAGCATATTGAACTCGGTATCTCAGAGATGAACCTGTTTATGCTGCTCGGTCAGTTGGGTCTGAGCTACGAACATTCAGGCCAGCTCCTCTTCCCTATCGGAACCGTCTATGATCCGTTTGTGTGTCGTGGCCTGGATGCATTAATCTATGGACTCTACAATCACTCGAAGATGATCTTCGCCGGCACTCCAGCGGGTGTGAGCCTCAGTAGCGAAGGGGGCGCCCATCAATCCACGGTCACGGCCTCACTGGGCATCGAGTTACCGGAGCTGCATTATTATGAGCCCGCCTTCGCCTGCGAGGTCGAATGGATCCTGCTGGCGGCATTGCGTGAGTGCTGCGATCGTAGCGAGGGACGCTCTACGTACCTGCGGCTATCCACCAAGAAAATTGAGCAAAAACTGCTCGAACCCGCTCTGGCCAGACTAGGCAAAGAGACCCTGCGTCAGCAGGTATTGGATGGAGGATATCGCTTACTGGAAGGACACGAACTGGTACCTGACGCGCAGGACAACGAAATGGTCCAGGTCATTGCCACGGGGGCGATGGTCCCCGAAGCCCTGCTAGCCGCACAACGGCTGGCCCGCGAAGGCATCGCCGCCAACGTCATCCACCTGACCAGTCCCAAACGTGTGTTTTCCATGCTGACCGCATTGCGCAACGCTCAACGTCGGGGACAACCAGCGCCAACGGAAACCGCGCATCTGCACACCCTGTTTCCCAAAGCTGAACGCCATATCCCTCTGATAACCATCCAGGATGCCTCGGCCCATAGCCTGGCCTTTATCAGTAGCATCTATGGAACTCCCTGTATCCCACTGGGAGTAGATGAGTTTGGACAATCAGGCAGTCTCAATGATCTCTATCAACAAGTCGGCATCAGCGTTGAGGATATCGTAGCCGCCAGCTACGCCGCCCTCGAACTGGATTAATAGCCTGTCTGCTAGCTACCAGGATGCTCACTGAGCATAAAGTAAACTGGTAGCACGCCGGCACGCTAGCTTAAAAACAAATATATGTATACATGTAGAACAGTTGGGATCTCGGCCTATACTAAAGAAAAATGTGCTTTTATGCTCATTCTGCTTAGTATATGGAAGAGATTACTGTATGAAATTACATGACAATAAAGGATTCTGGCTCTGCTTATCTGAAAAGATGAAAGGAAAAGGACTGGCATGGGTAGGCGCGTGGATGCTGATTATTTTCCTGCTGTCTTTTCAGTTAAGCAGAACAACACAGGCTGATGGCGGTGCTCCCAATCTGGCTTATGTTGCGGGCTCTGCCGGAGGCATCAGCGTGATTGATGTCTTTCAGAAGAATGTCAGTAAAAATTTCGCGATCACAGGTGATCCACACGCAGTCTTGCTGAGTCCAGATGGTCGTTATCTCTATGTTACCAGACCACAAGCGGGACAGATCGCGATGCTGGCAGCCAGCACTGGCAACACAATCTGTATGCTGGACCTGCCCGGGCGGCCTGAATTTCTGGCCCTGGATGTCATCACGGCAACACTTTATACCGCTGGCAACATGGACAAGCGAATTACCGCGCTAGAGACGACCAATTGCCAGCTCAAACGTACGTTTCAAGCTCCAGCGCCAGTGAATGGTCTGGCTCTGGCCTTTGCGCAGACCAATCTCGCCGATGGACAGGAAACACAGCTCTGGGCCACCACGTCCAGAGGGATCGCGATCTTTAATACACATACGGGCAAGACAAGCAAGGTGGTCACGCTGCCAGCTGATCAAGCACAGACCATTGCCATTCCACCAGGCAAGACAGCCTATGTGACCACGAAAGGAGGAGCAATCTCGGCCATCGACTTGCATACATACCAGACCATGCACCTGCTCTCTGGCGGCAACTATGGTCCAATGGACTTTGATGAAGCGACCGGAGAAATCTATGTACCCGATAGCAGGCATCAACAACTCACCGTCCTGGCACCAGTAGCGGTAGGATACTCTCGGATCCATGAGCCACAGCGTACGTTGCATTTTGATGCCGTCCCAAACTCGGTCGCTATCACCAACGATGGACAGCTTGGCTTTGTAGCGCTGAACAATGGTCAGGTCGTGATGCTCGATATTCCTGGCAAACAACAAGTCACCAGCATACACGTTGGCGGCAGTCCGCATTTTATTATTACAGGACTATATCCGCCGCTGGCGCCAATTCATCCACAGGAAGCCACGTTTTCAGGCATACTCGCAACGATCATATCTTATGGACTACTGGCCGTGATGCTCATAGTCCCGACCGGCTATTTTCTCTACCGGCGTTTTGCACGCCCACAAAAACTTCCACACGGCGAATAAGCACCAGACAGAGCTGTGAAAACTGCATATAGGAGGCAAGTTGGCATATGAATACGGTTCACTATCCTTCAGGCACCATTCTACTACTGGTAGGCACCAGTCAGGGTCTATTCCGCGTTACATCCCGCGATCGTGAACACTGGACAGTAGAAAAAACCAGCCTGCACGGTCCTGATACACACGTTTTCTACGCCGTCTGTGATCCACGCAACCACCACCGCCTCTTTGCAGCCGATAATCGTGCCAACCAGGAGGGTTGCCTGCGTTATAGTGATGACTTTGGCGAGAGCTGGCAGGAGCCGAAACACGGTCCACAATTTTCACCTGAAGACAAAAGCATCTACAAAGAGATCTGGCATATTCAACCAGGACGTAGTAATGATCGCCAGACGCTCTATGCAGGAACAGGTCCAGCCAATCTCTGGACCACCCACGATCGCGGCCAGAGCTGGGAGTTGAATACGCAGCTATGGCAACAGGGACAACGGGATCACTGGGAAAATGGCTCGGTCGGGACCTGCATCCATAGCATCGTTGCCGATCCAACGCGCCCCGAACGGATGTGGCTGGGTATCTCGGGCGCGGGCACCGTACGCAGCGAAGATTATGGCAGCTCCTGGCAGACCATCAACCAGCTCTCCCAGCCGGATCCCGCTGGTTGGACAGAAGTATGCACCAGTACCCACCGCTTGCTACAACATACCCGACAACCAGAGACACTCTATCAACAGAGCCGCTGTGGCCTCTTTCGTAGCCTGGATGCTGGTAATAGCTGGAAGAGTATCAACAATGGGCTACCCACTACCTTTGGCTTTCCGCTCGCCATGGATACCAATCATCCAGACACACTTTTCACCATCGTGGTCAATGCAGAAGACCGTTATCCGAACGGTGAACAATTCACCGTCTACCGCAGTGAAAACGCTGGCGACAACTGGCAGGCCTGCACCGCAGGCCTACCTGCAGGACCTGCAGGTCGCTTGAAAGTCCTGCGCCATGGCATGTGCACCGACAACACGGATCCTTGCGGCGTCTATGTTGGCACCAGGAGTGGACAGCTCTTTGCGTCATCCGATAACGCCACGCACTGGCAACTCATCGCTGATCACCTTCCCACTATTTACTCGGTTACCGCTTTTTCATTATAATTAATATGAAGACCTCAATAAAACAAGTTAATGCAATGATGCGAATTCACGGATGAAACACTCGGCAAGAATGGAGTTCTCACGTGTATACGATGCTAAAGCAACAGCCTGGTCGGCTCACGGGTGCACTGGTGCTGCTGATGGCAATCCTCCTGGTTGGCTGTAGCGCATCTAAGGCTGATGCAGAGACACCGAGCCAGCAGGCCCAACCTGTCAGCCACCCGGCCCGGATTGCCATGACCAACACCTGGGAAGCGCTAGCCCTCCCAGTCAAAGGGGCTCACTTAGAGGCTTATGCGGTTTCACCGGCTAATCCTCAGACTATTTTTATCTGTCTATCTTCACAATCAAGCCAGCTTGAATTCTGGCAGACCCACGATAATGGACAGCATTGGGCACAGGTAGTATTGCCAGGAGGATTAAGCGGTACCACCTGCTCGCTTTCAATTGATCGGGCACAACCACAACGGATCGCCCTGGCAGTACAGACCACTGGCAATAACCAGCTTCACCTCTATCTCAGCAATAATGGCGGCACAAGCTGGCAACATATAACCCATAGCGTGCCAGCCAGCGTGATCAATCAGCAAGAAGCCAGCGTCAGCCTCCATATGCAACATATCTATTTATGGTACAGCTATGGTGGTGGCCAAAACTCGCCGCAACGTGCCATGCTGGAACGCTCGGACGACAATGGGCAATCATGGACGCGCGCCGATACAGCATTTGGCACAAGTAGCATGTTTTTCGCACCCATAATTGGTCAGGGTGAAAACCTGGCAATCTTAGTCCAGCCTGTTTCTACTAACAAGCATGCGTCATCAACCTTATGGACCAGTAACGATAGTGGTCACTCCTGGCAACAAGGAAAAACAGTACCCCCGCAGGTCCAGGCGTATCTGCAACAAAGCCCATCCTGGCCATCCACCGCCACGCCTTTCTATGCCCTGGCCTATGAACAACTACCATCCAACCTCTACCAGCTACAGATCGTACAAAGTGCCAATGGACAACAATGGTCAGGCATCCCAGGGCTACCAGTAGCAGGCACCAATCAGAAAAAATCGGGTTTACTTCAGGTATTGGGCGTCACCGACACAGGTCAGATGCTCGCCTTTGGCGTTGATCCGAACGTTGGCTTGCCAGTTCCAACCGGAACCCGACAATCAACAAAAAATGTATGGCTCTGGATCTGGAATCCCGGCACCGCACGCTGGAGTGTGCTCTCAAAGCCATTAGAGCATACCACCGACGAAAGTTGCGCCGCCCTATGCTGGAACACACAGCTAATGAGCACAGCTCAACATACCAGTTACCTGTATGCATATCACCAGGGCGAACAGGATTGGCTATACCGCCTGCGCCTACCCAACCTCAAATGATCAGAGCAAACATTCTGCCGTACCGGCAGCGCTGGTCGCCAATACGTTTCGTTGAAGCGCTTTTGTGACCTTAAAAACCATGGTGGAGAAAAGCAGCGAATCATACGTGGAGAGGGCGCCACACGCGGAGGCCAGCATGCGGCGTGATCATGGAGCGAGGGGCTCAACGAGCATCGCATGCCTGTGGCGCCTACACCGAGACGGATCCTGTTTCGTGATCCTCTTCGAGAAGGTACGGGGAGGATCCACGCGCTCACCCACCACGTTGCTGTGTGAGCAGGCCACGGCACCCACGATCCCTGTAGGCGCCACAGCACTGCGCGTCGTTCGTGCACGCTGGCCTGCGCAAACGCAGCAGTGCGGCCTCCGCGTGTGGCGCCCTCTCCACGTACACGACGCCACGCCATACCGTTGAGGTTCTCTCCTTCAACGAAACGTATTGGCGACGAGCACTGCAACCTCTCGGCGTACGAGCAAGCAACGCCACACACGACATCCCTCGCTACGCTGGGTTGCTTGCTCCTTTTACACAGATAGTGCCAGCAGTTGTTGGAGACGCGGAAGGAAGTGTTGCCAGCCAGCGAGATGGTGTTCAATGCGTAGCTCTTGATCCTCAGGAGTATCATTATAGGGTCCATGAGAGAGGTGGAGGCGCGTTCCGATGGTTTCCAGGGGCTCAAAGACAAGTTTGACTTCGCGCCCGACTTCCTCGGGCTCTTCATGATCCCAGCGCCAGGTAAAAACAAGCTGCTTTGCAAGTTCAAAAGTAGTGTAGTGTCCGCGTAGATGCCAGTTCATTTGTGGCCAACTCAGGTGGTAAGCGCTTCCGACTTTTCTCACAAGTTCGGCTGCTTGCGGCCACCACTGCTGAAGTAAGGCTGGTTGCGTCCAATAATCAAAGACGAGTTGAGGAAGACTCGCGGGAAAATCTACTTCCAACAAAAGAATATCGAAACTGGAGGGTAATTGGGTAACGGTCATGCTGACCTATCTACCTTTCTTGAACTCAATTGAGTGTTTACAGCATCATAAAAATACTTATGTTCTGGTACCAGGAGCGTAAAAGATAACTTCTGGCAAATGTTAAACGTACACCTATTTGTAGACGCTAATAGTATCCCAATTATTACTGGTTCTCGCGTATTATTCTTAGCGAGGGATGATTGTATGGAAAAATAGGAAAACTGGGCGGCTATTCAGCTCTATGCTTGCAGAGACAGTGTGTGGATGGTAAACTGATAAAGATCATCTATATATTGCACGTACTGCAGGTATCAGGACAAAAAAAGGGTGCCTTCATGAATATTAGTAACAGCATACGAAAATTAACTTATATATTTGTGATATTATTCGTGGGTTTAAGTGGTGGATTGGTGTATTGGCAAGTAGTAAAAGCGGATAATGTCTCAGCAACCATCCACAATCCACGGCGTTGCCTGCGCGAAAACTCGCCCATGCGTGGACGTATCTTCGATCGTAACGGAATCCTGCTGGCAGAATCAGTTCCAGATAACAACGCCTGCGGAGGATATATCCGTCGCTATACTGATCCCTCTCTGGCCGCTGTCATTGGCTACTACGCGCCTGGTGTGTTTATCCCGGGTATCGAAGGTGAATATAATGCTGAACTGACCGGCAACAGCGGTCGCACGGCACTGGATAACGAAGTCAACAAAGCGCTGCATAAATCACCGGTCGGCAATGACATCTACCTGACCATTGATGAACGCATCCAGAAGATCGCCGTCGAAAAGTTTAACGAGTATAATCCAGAGACAGATTCCTTCTACCAGCAGTTCTTTTCAGCCGGACTCGCCAAACCATCAAATAAGGGTTCGGTCATCATCACCGATCCGCATACAGGAGCATTGCTGGCCATGGTCAGCTCTCCAGGTTATGATCCCAATAAACTGGTGCAGACCCTGGGAGCCGGGGATTATACCTACTTTAACCAGTTAGATAAAGATCCCAACTATCCACTACTGGTCCGACCATTAAAATCACGTTACTCACCAGGTTCAACCTTTAAGACGATGACCTTAATGGCCGCCCTTGATTCCGGGACAACAACCCTGGATCATCCCTGGGATAAAAAAAGTGCTGCTGGTCCACTTTTCTATCAGGGCCGTGAAATTATTGGAAATAATCTAGGAATAGAGCAAGGGTATACAAAGCACTTCCCCATTACTACAGAATATGCCTATGCTAATTCCGACAATATTGTGTTTGCTCAGTTAGGTGTTCAAACTGGCCTGGACAAATGGCTTGAATACGCCAAAAAGCTCTACATTGGTCAGGATGATCGTTTTGACTTGCCAACAACCGTAAGTAAAGTAGAGAATGCCGATGGAACGCCACTAAGCCAGCTCCAACTGGCCACTAACGCCTTTGGACAGGGTGTGGACGATATGACACCACTACAAATGTCGATGGTCGATAACACGGTCGCCAATAATGGCGTGTTGATGCGTCCAATGGTAGTCTCCAAAATTACTGATAAAGACAAAAATCCCTTGCAGACGATTGCCCCGAGGAGCTAAACACAGTCGTCAGTAAGGATACAGCCTATCAGGTACGGCAGGCAATGGCCGCCGTAACGACCTGTGGTAGTGGCTGGCATGTCAGTCAGAATTTTGGCTATCAGTCATCGGTTGCCGGAAAAACCGGAACCGCTGAACTTGGTGGTGGCAAAGACCCTCATGGCTGGATGATCACACAGGCACCATTTACCTTGCATAATGCGGATCAGATGCCTGCTTTGACGATTGTGGCCATGCGCGAAAACGGCGGTGAAGGTGCTTACGCCGTTGGCCCCAACATCTGGAAGATGTATAACGAAATCTTTGACAAAGGTTACGTTAAAGCCACTATGCCTGCTCCACTGTATTCACAAAGCTATTGTCCCCCTAACAACTTATGGCAGTAGTAGCGATCAAGATTGATACAAAGATGGCCGTGGACTTTCAAGTGAAAGTATCCACGGCCATCTTTGTTATACAGGAAACCACAATACTAAAGGCTCTACTTTCCCCGCTTGATTTTCAAGGAGAGAAAATAGAGCCTTTCTCTATTACCATCTGCATAGCAGTAGTATTAAGCGCTGACAGGCATCGCGGATGGTCGGATCGCTGGTTGCTGCTGCGTCTTGTTGGCGCTGGCGTCAACAAACGAGCGGAACAGGCGGGACCAGACTGGATTGTCGGCGTAGAGCTCTTCTGGATGACATTGTGTACCCAGCATAAAGCTGCGCTCAGGAATCTCTATCAACTCCACAATCCCATCTTCAGCCAGACCACTGGTCACCACACCTTTACCAGGCTGCTTGATCGCCTGATGGTGCAAACTATTGACGAGGATCTTATCTACGCCCAGTATCTGCCGCATGCGGCTATCTGGCGCAATAGTAACGCTATGGATAATCTCGTTGCGCGGCAAATGCCAGTTCGCATGTTTGAGTAAATCACCCTCATAACCTGTATCCAGGTCCTGGTAGAGGTTTCCACCCAGCGAGATATTCATCAGTTGCATACCACGGCAAATACCCAGCGTGGGCATATCTTCTTGCCAGGCCCAACGAGCCAGGTACAACTCTAATTTATCCAGCTCTGGATCGGTCTCACCCAGATCAACGGCTGCTTCTTCTTTATACATATTGGGGTGTACGTCAATGCCACCTGAAAGCAGTAAACCATCTAAACGGCCAAGTAAAGAACGGAGGATTTCATGATCATTCAAAATTGGAATAATAACTGGTACCCCACCTGCACTCTCAACCGCATGAATATAAGATTTATTACTGTAGTAGACAGGCTTTTCAGCATTTTCTCCACGCACCCCTGTTCGACACGGTACACCAATTAACGGTCGCATTCTCACCACTCCTATCTATAATTTTGATAACATATTGATATGTGCAATTATTCCCTTTTAAAGGTTTTTTAGCGCGGCAACGAGCTTTTCCCGTTGCGCAGACATGCAGATTTTATCCCCCACCACCTACCGCCAAAAGCCATGCTTAAACATAGCTTTTTCAAAAGTAACTACGTTCACATGATTGAAATTATAAGTTTAGTGCTAAACCAAGGAATTATGAATGAAGAGCTGTGAGGTCATCAGTGACTTGTTCAGAATTCATACTGAGGAGAAATACTCTTACTAATGTTTTACATTTGCTTA
This sequence comes from Dictyobacter vulcani, assembly GCF_008974265.1. Classification (GTDB taxonomy): domain Bacteria; phylum Chloroflexota; class Ktedonobacteria; order Ktedonobacterales; family Ktedonobacteraceae; genus Dictyobacter; species Dictyobacter vulcani. The sequence goes on along the minus strand of NZ_BKZW01000002.1, from coordinate 1,166,144 downwards.
ACAATACTTGTCAAGGGAGCGGGACCATTTAGTATATTTTGGTTGTCTACCTGATAAATATTATGTGACTATCAGGCTAATATAATCCATAGCCATACAAACTCAACTGCTGCTATACTGATAAGCAAAGATTGACAGGAGCATGCAAAAATACTGATGTCTATTGAACAATATCTACAGGCTGCCCCCAAGGCTGAACTACATGTGCATCTGGAAGGAACCATTCGTCCAGAAACACTATTAACATTGGCCCGCCGGAACAAGGTAGAGCTTCCGGTCCAGACCATGGAGGAGGCACAGCGCTGGTTTGCCTATCGGGACTTTCCTCACTTTGTTGATATCTTTACCCTTGTCTCGCACTGCTTAAAAACACGAGAAGACTATGAGTTGATTGTCTATGAATTTGCTGAAGCCATGGCCCAGCAGCATGTGCGCTACGCTGAAGTGACCTACTCAGAATGCTTTCACAGCTTGCGCAAAGGCATTCCTTTCGATACCCATTTCGGTGGCCTGCTCCAGGGTCGTGAGCGTGCCCGCCAGGATTTTGGCGTTGAGATCAATTGGATTTTTGATATCGTGCGCGATGCCGCCGAGGGCTATGGCATCTCCAAACGGGCGGACCATACGCTCAAAGTCGCGCTAGAGGGCATGCAAGATGGCGTTGTTGGACTTGGCTTAGGTGGTACCGAGGTCGGATTTCCACCGGAATGGTTTGAGCCCTGGTTTGATCAGGCCCGAGCCGCTGGCCTGCATAGTGTGCCGCACGCCGGTGAAGTAGTCGGACCTGAAAGCGTCTGGGGAGCAATCCGAGCCCTGGGAGCCGAGCGCATTGGCCATGGCGTACGCTCAATTGAAGATCCCGCCCTGATTGCCTATCTCGCCGAGCATCAGATTCCCCTGGAGGTCAGTCCGACCAGCAATATCTGCCTGGGCGTGTATCCTGATTATCAACATCATCCCTTGCCCAAACTGCTGGCGGCCGGTATTCCACTGACCATCAACACCGACGATCCTCCCCTCTTCAATACCACGCTGAATAACGAGATCGGCCTGCTCCATAGTGCCTTCCAGCTTGATCTGACCAGCATCAACGAACTGCTATTAAACGGCATTCGCCATAGCTTCCTGCCTCCCGAGCACAAGCAAGCACTGTTAACTGAATTCCAGGCCGAATTTGACAGATTAGAGCACACAGTCCTCTAAAAAAAGCTGATCGAAAGGGATTCTACCACGATAATCCCTTTCGAAACCAACCTGGATGCAATTATTTCACACATAAATGCTTCTACCTATCCATTTAGAGCAGCCACAGATTCTTTTTCCTGAGACACAAGCAAAACCGTTTTCCAGGCTAGAACGTATACTGAACAGGTTCCTACTCATTGAACGCAACCAGCCATGTTCTACTTATTGTGCAGCCATGAAAACTTCAAGCGTTGCGCGAGGAAAGTCACCGAAATGAATGCAGACGAAAATGATCCCAAGGCAAGGGTAGCGGCATTTTATAGTCGGATCGCCACTACGTACGATCAGATTGGACCAACCGTCTTTACAACATTTGGCCAACGCATCGTTGAGCGAACTGCTATTTTGCCAGGTTCAAGAGTACTGGATGTAGCGGCTGGAAGGGGTGCAAATCTGTTTGCAGCCGCAGACAAAGTAGGATCCACAGGAGAGGTGGTCGGCATCGATATAGCGCCGGCCATGGTTCAGGAGACTCAAACGCTGATTGAGCAACGTGGCTTACTAAATGTCTCAATGCAGCTGATGGATGCTGAGCAGTTGACGTTTGCTGATAACAGTTTCGATCATGTTCTCTGCAACTTTGCCATCTTCTTTTTCCCTCAGCTCCAGCAAACACTCAACGGCTTCTGTAGAGTATTAAAGCCACAGGGAACCCTCACAGTTACATTACCAGCTAGTGGAGATGCCAGATGGCGCTGGTACAATGAACTGATCGGGACATATTATGAGCAGTATCAACTTCCCCTCCCTCCGCTCGCCACCGGCGCACAGCCGCTTCTGGATGTGGCTGCATTCACAGACTTGCTAAAACAAGCAGGCTTCAGCGATATCCACAGTACAATAGAAGAGGCCGAATTTATCTACGCCGATGAAGAAGAGTGGTGGAAAGCCAAATGGACCCATGGTGAGCGCTATCCACTGGAAAACATGCCAGCCGAGATGCTCAAACAATTCCGACCCGAAGTGCTAGAACGCATAAAAGAACTCCAACAGCCCGATGGCTATCACGAAAAATGGCGTATTCATTGTGTGATTGGTCAAAAGTGAGAGGTGAACGCCTTCCCCATATATAGGATAATTTATCATCTAACCACAGCATGACAGTTTGCTCAACGGCAAACTGTCATGGTCCATCTGGATTATTTATTAGCGTGGTCGCTTGAATTAATTGCTGGCTCTTCTCATCAGCTGGCGACCCTCTATATTAAGATATGCCACAGTAATCCAGGCCAGCAGCATACAAACAAGGGTAGGTAAAAAATCCCAGGATAATAAATCTTACCTTCCATTCATCCATAGAAATACATTTAATATTGTAACATATTAAATGTATTTCTACACAGCTTAAATTTATTTAGTCCAAACTATAATCGTATTGCACGAATACTAAGGCTGGGACGGCACCTGCGGACGCATCACATGCTGCTGGATAGTGGTATGTAATTGCTGGAAGTCTTCAGTGACCTCAGGCAACGTGATCTGCGTTCCCGTACGACTGATCAGGATATTCGGAAACGCTAGATGAGAGATTTCATGCCAGTGCACCGCCAGCAGGCCTCCCGTAGTTGGAATTATTAACCCATCAGCATAAAGATAGATTTTTTCTGTTGGTCGCTTGCTAAGCATATCCCTGAATATATATATACATGCCAGCACCAGCAGAATAAATAGATAGTTGATCAAAAAACGCGACAAAAACACAACTAGTAGCAGACCCAGACCAATAAATAGGCTAACACTAATACCAGAAGTCTCTATTTTCAACCTTTTGCTGGTGCCAAAACTGTTAATAAAGCGCCCCATTTGTTGTTGGGTGGCCAGTTTACTGACCTTATCTGTGACCCCTACTCTTTGCAGTTGAAGGGAGTCAACATATTTCAAAATCGCCAGATAGCTGAGGCTACCTGCGATTATCGCGATGCAAATCATGATGAATGGTGTTCTATACAGATAATCAGCATTATTTGTATACCAATATCCATTAGCTTTTATGGCGTAAAAATTAGCAGCAAACAGGAAAAGATTACCAAGCAAGCAGAGCAATAAGAAAATTCTGAATTTCGCCGCCCTTCTGGCAACACTCCAGCCAAGCACGAGACAATAGAAGACATTGAACACAAAATATATCTCCGTTGTCACATAACCCATCAGAGCATGGCCCACGAGTAATAAAATAGCACAGATCAGTGTGCTACCAAGAGCAGACAGGGGAGTAACCAGGCCCCTGCCAGTTGTTTGAGCTGGTCCCTGCGGTACAGCAGTCAATGGCGCCAATGGTACGGACATAGGATTATTCTGCATAGTAGCCTGCGGAACAGGATTATTCTGGCTAGCATTGGGAGCCTGCCCTGGAGCAGGTGTAGCAATAATGTCAGGTTGGGAGGCGGGAGCCTGCTTTTGTTCCAGCTGACACGCCTGCGCAAAAGCAGCGGCAAACGCCTGCACACTATCAAAACGCTCAGCAGGATTTTTCGCCAGCGCCGTCATTAACACACGCTCTGCCTCGTCCGATAATTCAGGCACCTGCGGGCGCAGTAAGGGCACCGGAGCCGATAGATGCTGGGCAATAATTTCAGTCAGAGAGCCTTGAAAAGGCAAGCCACCAGTCAACCATAGATATGCAGTCACGGCCAGAGAATACTGATCGCTAGCGGGACCAGGCAGACCCTGAAGCTGTTCAGGCGCCATATAGGCCAATGTCCCCAGAGAGGTCTGCTCCTGCGTCGAGGCGCTACCATGGGCAATCGTAGCAAGACTAAAATCGCTTACCAACAATTGATCCTGTTCACCAATTAATATATTAGCAGGTTTGATATCACGATGAATGATGTGACGATCATGAGCATATTGCAGGGCACTGGCGACCTGAGTCACATAGTTTGCGACCTGCGCCAACGGCAAGCGCACCTGGCTATCCCTTGGATATCGTTGTGCCAGCGACCCCTGCGGTATATAATCCAACACCAGAAATGGCTGGCCACGCTGAATATCAAAATCCAGGACACGCACAATATGCGGGTGGCGCAGATCCGCTACAGTCCTGGCCTCCTGCAAGAAAAGATTATGATCCTCAGCCGCCAGACGCATATACAAAATCTTTAGTGCCGCCTTCTCTCCCAGGCGCACATGTTCCCCTAGATAGACCTCCCCTGCGCCTCCAACTCCAAGCGAATGGAGCAAACGATAGTTGCCAAACTGCTGGTCAGTAAAATCAGCCACGTGGTACTCCTTTATAAATATATAATAACAATTTTATTTTAGTTTCTCATTTTAGCAGAAATACATGAAAATATATAGCTATACGCCAAAAAGCACAGGATCATTTCATTCGCCCTTTGGCGCATGTGGAACTAAATTGGAATGTGTAAAGTATGTGCGGCGTGCAGCTACAGCCGCACAACGTTATCTGTAGAGTGGAGTTGCAAACTGGCTTTACGCATCGGTGTAATGGGAGAGGGTACGTTGCAGGTCTTCGATGTGGGCCAGCAGGCGCAGGATGACTTCAATGCCTTCGGGATTGATATCCAGGTCGCGCTGTAGTCGTTGGGCACGGCGTAACAGGAGCAGATCATTTTCACTATAATGATGCTCCTGACTTGCACTATCATGACGACCAATCAGGCCAGCTTCAAATAAGTGCAGCACAAATGGTTGTTCCATATGACTGTATTCCAGGATCTCCTGTTCGCTATATGTATAGGATTCTTGCTGGCTTCGCAAGATAATCCTGGTGATGCGGGTTGAAGATGGTTCAGACATCGGGCTGCTCTCCCTTCTACTATTTAAACAGTCGAACCAAGCGATTGGGCAAAGGCTTCAAACAGGCGGCGCTGTTCTTCTGTAAGGTGCGTCGGCAGATCTACATGGATCTCGGCATAGAGATCGCCGCGTGTGTCGGGATGGCCTGTTTGTGGCATTCCCTGGCCGCGCAGGCGCAGAGAGCGCCCATCGTTGGTTCCGGCGGGCACACGTAGCATCAAGCGGCGACCATCCGGCAAAGGGACAGGTACCTCACCACCGAGCATGACGGTGGTCAGGGGAGCGTGGACCGTTGTACGCAGGGTGGTGCCGTCACGGGTAAACTGAGGATCAGCAAGCAGGTGGACGCGCAGATAGAGATTGCCGCGTGGATTGCCTGCCATACCTTGTCCCGAGATACGGATACGAGCTCCCTCATCCACGCCGGCAGGAATCTTCACCTCAAGGCGACGCGTACTTCCATCTGGCTCAGCCAGTTCAAGCACGCGCTGGCTCCCCTGATAGGCCTCACGCAAAGAAACCTCCACATCAGCCTCAATATCCTGTCCAGCCATACTGCGAGGCGCGCGATGCGGGGCCCCCGCGCATGAGTACTCCGCGTACCAGGACCTGAAGAGGCGGAATGAAAATACGTTTCAAAGAAATCTGAAAATGGTGAGGCACCCCCAAACAAATCCCCCAGATCTTCCTCACTCATGGTCTGATAGTGATAATTACCACCAGCAAAACCGCCTGCTCCGCGTCCACCAGCCCCCGCGCCCGCAGGTTGACCGGCACCAGGCCAGGCACCATAGCGCTGATAGTAATCGCTCATCTCATTATACTTCTTACGCTTCTCAGGATCCGAGAGAACCTCGTTCGCCTCATTGATCTCCTTGAACTTGTTTTCAGCATCTTTATTGCCCGGATTAACATCCGGATGATGCTGGCGAGCCAGCCGGCGGAAGGCGCGTTGGATCTCCTTCTGGTCAGCATCCTTGCTAACCCCTAAGATCTTGTAATAATCCTTATAATCTACGGCCATCACATAATCACTTTCTGCCTACACCTCACGGAACTCACCTTCAATGGTCCCGGAATCACCCTCCGAGGTGGATGATGTGCCGGAAGGAGTTGATCCATCGGGTCCAGGAGCGGCGCTGGTTGCGCCCGGCTGGCTATAAACTTCCTGGCCAACGCGCTGTAACGTCAATTCTAGATCCTGGGTATTCATCACGATACGCCCCTGATCATTGCTGGCAAGCGCGTCGCGCACACTTTTCACCTTGTTCTCGATCTCGCTACGCAAGTCAGGAGAGAGTTTATCGCCCACATCGCGCAACGTTCGCTCGGCCTGATATGCCACGGTATCCGCGCGGTTACGCTGCTCAATCTCTTCTTTGCGCTGCTGATCTTCCTGCGCATGCTCCTGTGCCTCACGCACCATGCGCTCGACATCACCTTTCGAGAGGCCACTGGAGGCCGTAATCGTAATCTTTTGCTCTTTGCCCGTCGCCTTATCACGGGCCGTGACATTGAGAATACCATTGGCGTCGATATCAAAGATCACTTCAATCTGCGGTAACCCACGTGGAGCGGGCGCAATCCCTTCCAGCCGGAAATGACCCAGACTCTTATTATCACGGGCGAACTTACGCTCACCCTGCAGGACATGGATATCTACGGCTGGCTGACTGTCTTCAGCCGTACTGAACATCTCGCTCTTGCGGGCCGGAATTGTCGTATTGCGCTCGATCAAAGGCGTCATCATCCCACCAAGCGTCTCAACACCCAGCGACAACGGCGTGACATCCAGGAGCAGGACATCTTTGACATCCCCTGCAACACACCGGCCTGGATAGCGGCACCAATTGCTACAACTTCATCTGGATTGACACCCTTATGTGGATCCTTACCGAAGATTTTCTTGACCAGCTCTATCACAGCTGGCATACGCGTCTGTCCACCCACCAGCACAACTTCATCGATCTTGTTGGCCTCAACACCTGCGTCTTGCAATGCCTTCATCACTGGCTCACGGGTACGCTCAATCAGATCACCGACCAGTTGCTCTAACTTTGGACGTGTCAAAGTAATTACGAGGTGCTTGGGACCACTGCTATCGGCGGTAATAAAAGGCAGATTAATCTCAGTCTGCTGAACAGTAGAAAGCTCGATCTTGGCTCGCTCGGCCGCCTCTTTCAAACGTTGCAAAGCCATGCGATCATTGCGGAGATCGATCCCCTGCTCACGCTTGAATTCATCGGCCAGCCAGTTGATGATATGCTGGTCAAAATCATCGCCGCCCAGATGGGTATCACCATTGGTCGACTTGACCTCAAAGACACCTTCGCCCAGTTGCAGGATAGAGATATCGAAGGTCCCCCCACCCAGATCATAGACCGCGATCGTTTCATCCTTCTTCTTATCCAGCCCATACGCCAGTGAAGCGGCAGTCGGCTCATTGATAATACGGAGCACCTCAAGTCCAGCAATCGTGCCAGCATCTTTCGTCGCCTGACGCTGGGTATCATTGAAGTAGGCAGGAACAGTAATCACGGCCTGAGTAATCTTCTCACCCAGCTTATTCTCTGCATCCGTGCGCAGCTTCTGTAGAATCATAGCCGAGATTTCAGGCGGACTATATTCCCGACCCGCCAGCATGATCCGCACATCACCGTTCGAGGCCCGCGTAATCTTATATGGCATCTCTTTCAGTGAGCGCTGAACCTCTGGATCATCAAATTTACGACCCATCAAACGCTTTACCGAGAAAACGGTATTTTCAGGATTCGTCACCGCCTGGCGTTTAGCCACCTGACCAACCAGACGCTCGCCACTCTTGGTGATAGCGACTACCGAAGGAGTCAAACGAGATCCTTCGCTATTTTCAAGCATCGTGGGTTCGCCGCCCTCAATCACCGCCGCGGCCGAGTTGGTTGTTCCTAGATCTATACCAAGCACTTTTGCCATAACATCTTGCTCCCTTCGCACACACAGAGAAACTGCAGCCACATGCGTGGCGCAGTTCTACAAATGATCACCACCATACAAGCAACGCGCTAGAATATTTCTCAGCGAATGATAGATCTTATGCCTCATTATACACATCGACACAGGACACGATCAGGACTCTTCTACCTGCTCTGGACCAGTAGATACGATGACCTGGGCCGGACGTACTACACGCTCTCCCATGACATAGCCTGGCCGCACTACCTGGGCAATTGTCCCGGCGGGAAGTCATTGCTTGCCATCTGCATCATGGCTTCATGCTTATAAGGATCAAACGACTCACCAGGCACACCGAGCGTTTGCAATCCCAATTGTTCAAGTGTATTGCTTAACTGGCGGGCGGATAATGTTACCCCCTGGGCCCAGGGGTGATCAGACAGTTCAGGAGGAGCTGAGGTCAACACACGTCCCAGATCATCTAAGACAGGCAACAACTGTTCAAGCAAAGCAGCCTGTGCACTGCTGCGCGTCTCAGTCTGTTCTTGTCGTGCTCGACGTTTAAAGTTAATAAAATCGGCCTGTGTCCGCTGCAAGAGGTCCAGATATTCAGCCGACTTTTTCTGCTCAACCGCCAGCTGCTCTCCAACTGTATCCAGCTCAATCTCCTCCATCGGGTATCAACCTGCTCATCATTTATCTCAGGCTGCTCTGATTCACTATTCTGCATACCAACCAGTCCTTTCTATTTTCACCCATGCATGACAGGAGAGATAGTATTTCTACTTTGATGGGATTCAAACCTCAATCCGGTGCTGTAGCAAACACGATTGAGGGAGAAGCAATGTGTACAGCCGCTCAGCGCTCACGGAACTGACGATAATCATACGGAAGTGCTGGAAGTTCAAATGCCATAAAGCTACTTATCCTTCCTGGTGTGTAAACCATGCAAAAAGTCATCGTGAACGCCGCGAGCGAGCGGCTAATGCGTTCGTAAAGTGGTCCATACGAATCTGGCGCCTGCTTCTACCCACTCCATCAACACGTTCCAAACAGGAAAAGCGTTTCTTGCCAGGAAAAAACTCCTGTAGTAACTTTTCCTCTATTCTGTTATTATCCTCCTCTATAAAAGAGAGCGCCATTTGTCTACCCGTATTAAATGGAGAGGATCGGTAGATACTTTTTATTCAATGCAGCCAGCCAATGATAACATTTCCTATAAAATCAGCTAAACTTCCACAACACTTATGGCGATGTATAGTAGTGTAAGAGATAGTAAAGCAGAAGTCACACAAGCTCTTCTATACTCTTACATTCCTGCTAGTAGTCTGTCAGACATCATGTGATGGGGCGGCGGGGATGCAAGCGAGCATGCCGGGGGCATGATCAAGCGGCGAGCCCCTTGACTGGGGGATCGGGGGCTTGTGCCCCCGACACCTCCCCCGCCCGCCCGCATAGCGGGCGCACAACTCATCACACAAAGTTTGACAAAGTACTAGTAGTCTGTCAGACATCATGTGATGGGGCGGCGGGGATGCAAGCGAGCATGCCGGGGGCATGATCAAGCGGCGAGCCCCTTGACTGGGGGATCGGGGGCTGTGCCCCGGAATACCCCCTCCCGCCCGCGTAGCGGGCGCACAACTCATCACACAAAGTTTGACAAAGTACTAGAGCCATTGCTAGTAGAGAATCAATGGCGCTATAGTCTTAAACAAATGCCTTACCATATATGCTTTTACACTTCTACCATTAATAATTGGCGAAAGGAAGCGCCAGCTTAAAAACAATCTCTTCTATTAGCAGCTTTTCTGTTTTCAGCGTGGACACCGTTTACCCGCAACCACACATAGCATGCTATGCACAACAATCGTGAACGCCACTCAAGCGTATGAGTGAAGCCAAACCACGATTGAAGCACATGCGCTCTTCTCCTCTCTATATTAGGAAGCCACAAGGGAAAGTCAGTCGAGGCCGATAGAGGTCACGGCTGACTTTTTTTGTTTATTGAACAATGACCGTCAGATTCATATCAGGATGGATCGTGCAATACAGATGAAAGGTACCGACAGTGTTGAATGGGCCAATATCCTGGCTGACATTACCATTAACATCCACATTGACCTGGGGAGCGCCCTTCTCAGTATTGGGAAGTTGCATCCCATCCCGCCAGCTACCATTGGCAATCACATGAATTGCTGAGCTATCATTTATCAGCGTCACGCTTTCGCCCTTATGGATCGTAATCGATTTCTGGACAAAATTAGTCTCATTCATATGCACCTGCTGCTGAGAAGTGCTACCACAGGCCGAGAGGAGCAGCAGCAGAACAAGACAAAAAAAGCTACGAAAACAGGTACCATTTATACGTTTCATAGAAAATATTACTCCTAAAATTGATAGATATATTTTAAGTTCCTTCGTGAAAAAATAGCATTGTTCCTTTGGTATAGTATAAAGAGAGAGGAACTCTTAGGGTATGGCTTAGGGAAAATTCCCTATGGACAGATCATACCAGAAGTTTTATGCTCATATTAGATAACTTATGGCTGAACGGAGCAGTTCTAACGATGCTGTTTCAATCCATTTTACTCATAAAAAGGAAGGTCTACAAAGCAATTATGCGTTTACACTCCTCACAACTACGGCTGATGTGCATATCAGTGGTAAGCATTGGATTATTTTTTACCTTGATCGGGACAGCATTGGCAGCACCAATGCATGCGAAAGTGGTTTCATCAGATCCTGCAGCAAATTCCACACTCAAAGTGTCACCAAAGAAAATCACCGTGACCACCGCAGAAAATATGAAGCCAGGAGCGGCCAACAGCAATCTACTGGTCTACGGACCCAGCGGAGAACTGATCAGCCAGGGCGACGCCAAAGTCGATCTGAATAATCCTGAGAAGATGTCAGTCGATATTCAACCAGAAAAGAATGGCGTCTATATTGTGCGCTGGACGACAACTTCAGCCGCTGATAATGATCCTGACCAGGGTGCTTTTGTCTTTACCGTGGGTACAGGCACCAGCAGCAGTACAACAACCCAGGCCCAGCCCACGGCTGTCCCCAAACCTGCCCCAACCCCGGCAGCGCAGGCCACCGACAACGCCCCTGCGAACTGGATTCCCATCGTCACAGGCTTGATCGCTCTGCTCGTCGGCCTGGGAGTTGGCGTCGGCATTGGCCAGCGCCGCAAACCCGCCCCGACAGTTGCGAGCGAAGCTCCAAGGACGCCCGTAAATCAAAAATAACAGCACACGTCTATCAGGCAGGAAGTTTACCTGGCTTCCTGCTTTTTTTGTGCAAATTTCATGCTCTTCTAGATAGAGAAAAGCAGGCGTGGCATCCAGGCAAAGATGTAGCTTGAAAAAGATATAGTTGAGTCAGTTACATTGACAGCACTCAGATAATGTGCTATTTCTCTAAGATAGAGGAAACAAGCAGTGAAGAGCGGACACATGATGTGTTGATATACTCCTTGTATGACAACTTAACAAAAATCACAAGTGAGCTGACCAGACGGAAGGAGTCCTTTCGATGTCAACATATCTGTGTTTTAACATTCCACAGTCGGGAAATGTCAACCCGACACTGGCAATCGTCCAGGGACTCATCACACGTGGCGAGTATGTCACCTATTATTTGACCCGAGAATTTCAGCGGCCAATTGAAGCCACTGGAGCGCTATTCAGAAGCTATACCTCCAATCTGGATTTTAGCGCTATAATCACTGCGATGAGCTCAAAGAGCAGCACCGAGCGCTTCCTCATGCTCAGTGAAAGTATGCTCCATGAGAGTCGAGCCATACTGCCACAAATACTCAATGATCTACAAGGATGGCGCCCGGATGGCATCATTTATGGCCAATCAGCCCTCTGGGGGCGCATGTTAGCACAAATTTTACACGTTCCCGCGATCAGTGTGCGGTCCAGCTATGCGACCAACCAGTATTTCCATCTGTTCTCACCACTCCTGCCAGCGGTTAATCCCCTGGAAGCAGAACGAGTGAAACAACGCCAGGACAGTCTGAATCGACAGCTGCACTCATTATGTCGGGAATATCATATTCCCACTTTTGATTTTACTGATATCTTTTCACATGCAGAGCCTCTTACCCTTGTTACCATGCCACGTGCCTTTCAATATGCAGGGAATACCTTTGATAATCGGTTCAAATTTGTCGGACCTTGCATCCTCCCACGTCATGACAATAGTGGCTTTGCGCTAGAGCGACTGGGCAATCATCCTATCCTCTACATCTCGCTCGGCACCTCGTTTAATCAGCAACCAGATTTCTATCAGACATGTCTCAAGGCCTTCGCGAATACCCCCTGGCAGGTTGTGATGTCCATCGGAACACATGTGACACCGGCCGAACTAGAGCCCATACCCGAAAACTTCATCATCCGGCCCTACGTACCACAACTGGATATACTATCCCGAACCAGCATCTTTATCAGCCATGGCGGCATGAATAGTACCATGGAAGCCCTCTCCTATGGGGTCCCTTTGATTATTATCCCGCGCATACAAGAACATGAGCTAACAGCCAGAAGAGTGGTCGAACTTGGACTGGGAATGGAACTAGAGCCAGAAAATGTGACCGCAGAAAGTTTACGGGAAGCCGTGAACACTATCGCGCACCAGCCAGAGATCCGCATGCGCACGCGCCAGATGCAACGCACCATCGCAGAGACAGGCGGCGTCCATGCCGCAGTAGACGCCATCTTGCAATATCTCCATACCCGCCGCCATAGCGGCAGTCCTCTTGACTGCGCCCAGTTCACGTCCGAAACCTTAAGCTAATTAGTGCTGGCCTGCTCATGCATGTTATAGTTAATAGCGTTGACCACGTAATACACATAGTTGCGCTCACCTTCATGAGCGCTCAGCGATTGGAGAGGGAATGATGGCACAGGAATGTACCCATCTTGATCAAATTCAAGAAGTTACCCCCAGCGCACCAGGTTGTGAAGAATGCTTGAAAAGCGGCAGCCGCTGGGTCCATCTACGTATCTGCCTGACCTGCGGACACGTTGGTTGCTGCGACTCGTCACCAAACAAGCATGCCACCAAACATTTTCATAGCACTAACCATCCAATCATGGCATCCTTTGAAAAGGGCGAGGATTGGGGCTGGTGTTTTGTTGATCAGGTAGAACTGGATTTTAGCGAGTAACTCCTGGAACGCACAGCAATCGTGGGCAAGCCATGAAGCTACGGGGTGGTGGAGCGTTCCAGGAGGGTGATGAGCTGATGGGCTTCGTGGGCACTTTGCCCACAGACTTCCCGGTCGGCCTGGAAAGAGGTACAGACAGCGGGCCGTTCAGGTTTTCCAAACAGCTGGCAACGGTTATCCCTGGTTAAATTAACACAGCGGACGCCTGCTGGTTTGCCATCGGGCATACCAGGTAGTGGACTTGAAATCGATGGCGCGATACAGCAGGCACCGCAGCCAACACGACAAACCATAGGTTCATGAGAAGACACTTGCTTCATCTTATTCCTCATACAAATTCTTCAATACTGTCCACTCACACGATAAATACAAATAGCTCAATAGGCAGTTACAAAAAAGGATGAACATCAACGTACATATAGTATCAAGAATTCACACACTACGCTATGAGATGCATATTTTGACATTGAAGCAGTAAGCATGTAATATAACTCTATAGCATATGTTAACCGCTACATCAAAGCCACAATTTCTTTTTCTCTTTGCCAATCAAGGAAGAGGTTCATGAACAAAAATCCAGGGTATTTTGGAAAATATGAGATGCTGGAGCCAATTGGCACAGGAGGTATGGCACAGGTCTGGAAGGCGCTCAATCCAGATCTGCGCCGCTTCGTAGCCATTAAAATTCTCCACGCCGATCTTAAATATATGTCACCAGCCACGACCGCACGTTTCATTACCGAAGGGCAGGCGGTCGCGCAACTCGATCATCCCAATATCGTCAATGTCTATGACCTGCATATCCCGGATGCCACAGAAGAGGGCCGCGAGCCATTCCTGGTGATGAAGTATATCGAGGGACCAACCCTGAGCAAATATATTCAGGGGACTTCACGCGCCAGTCAGTTTCCTACCCCGCAGGAGATCATCGAACTCTTTGCTTCGATCAGCCTGGCTCTGGATTATGCACATAAAAGAGGCATTATACATCGCGATGTCAAACCCTCCAATATTTTACTGGATAGCACCAATACTGAATATAATAGCATGGGCGAACCAATTTTAAGTGATTTTGGCCTGGTCAAGATCATGGGAGCCCAGGGGCAAACGGAAGTGGGAGCCTTGATGGGCACCCCGCTTTATATTTCGCCAGAGCAAGTACAGGGTAAGGAAGTGAGCCATAAGAGCGATCTGTATTCGCTGGGCGTGATCCTCTATGAGGTCTGTACTGGAACACCACCGTTCCGTGGCGACAACTCCTACGCGATTATGCGCCAGCACCTTATGGATGAGCCACCACGGCCCAGTCTGATCAATCCCGCGCTTTCACCCGAAGTCGATGAGGTCATCCAGCATGCCATGGCCAAGGATCCAGCACAGCGCTTTAACAAGGCTACCTCGATGACCATCGCCCTCGCCCAGGCCTTCCACGTGCCTGTTCCCGAGCGCATCCGCCCACATGCCAGCAAAGAACTGGAACTGACTCCACCATCTATCGAGCCAGCCGCAATTGAAGCTCAAACAACACTCCTCCCCGTTCCAGCCGCGAAAACTAACCGTATCTGGAAAAACCTCTGGCCTTTTTTTATCGCCGCCTTAATTCTGATCGTCCTGGGCGCGACAGTACTCAACAAGCTCCTTACGCTCTTCCCATCCGGGGCCGCCAGTCCCAAAGATACGGTGGTCGGACAGGTCACTTTTTATAATACCGGTAATGCCCTGGATCTCAATCATCCTACCATCAATGATGGTATCAAGCTACAGCTCAACAACATCGCGCCCCCGGCCGCCGGCAACAGTTATACAGCATGGCTCTATAATCAACAATCTGAAAATGATCCTTTGCAGCTGGGAACCGTAAACGTGCAGCACGGAGCAGCTACATTAACCTACACCGATCCAGCTCATCAGAATCTCCTGGCGGCAATGAGCGATTTTGTGCTCATCGAAGCGCCAGCCAACCAGCATGCGATTAATCCGATCCTCGACACCAAACAATGGCGCTACGCTGGCAGCCTGCCTCGCCAGCCTAATCCTAATGATCCTGAAAAGTTCAGTCAGTTAGATCATCTACGTCACCTGTTAGCCAGCGACCAGACCCTGGATGTGCGCGGACTGCATAACGGGATCGACTTCTGGCTGCAACACGATGTAGAACAGATCCAGAAGCAGACCACCGACATTAAGAATCAGCAGGATCCCATTGTGATACGCCAGAAATTGACGAATATGCTGTATTATCTGGATGGTCCGTGCGCCGCCAATGAAGTCCAGAGCAGTGGTCACCTGCCTGCGGCTCCGGAGGCGACGATTATCACTGAGACGAAAGTAGGCCTGTTGCAATGCGCACAACTCAATGGCATCAATGGTCATGTCAAACATGTCGGACTGCACCTGACAGGTATCGTCAACGCACCGGGCGCAACTGAGCAGCAAATCAAACTGGCCAACGACATCAACAGCCATCTCAGCAAGTTTAATACCCTGCTCACCAGTATGCATACCCTGGCCATCCAACTCAGTAAAATGAACAAAGGTCAGCTCGTGGCAGCCCATACGCAACGCAATCAGCTCGACCAGTTAGGAGATTTTAGCATTTCTAGCCAGGGATGGACGGATCCTGCGAGCCAGAGCAAAGAGCCAGGCATCGCCCGGCTCTGCAATCAAATCGCGGGCCTCGCCAACATCGAAGTCCATACCTACCTGGCTAAACATTAAAGCTGGCCAGGATACATAACTGCTAAAAGCAAAAAACAACGCAATCAATGTGCGACACATATGTTCGTGTTCACGAATACAGACACTTTTGTGCCGTCTGGTCCGTACTATCTCTATCACCATAGCAATCTGGTGAGCATAAAAGAGCATCCAATAAGCTGCATATAGAGGAGGATAGTATGGCTGATCAAGAAGATGAACAGACCCGTGCCGCACAGCCCAAAAAACATATCCAGGGCCAGCAAGAAACATATGGCTCACACAACTACGTACAGGATACCGATGCGGATGAGCGCGAGACCTTCCGTGCGGATGTAAAAGATACAAGTCGTCAGGAACCCTTTGGGCTGGACAAAGATGATGAATATGGGCCACAGCATCAATTTGGAGACCTCGATGGCCAGGATCCTTTTTCAAATTTAGACGATTAGGAGCTCTTCTTATGTCTAATCAAAAACAATCTCTGGCCACAATCACAGAACAATACACCTTTCTACTACAAAACCTCTGTGATATCGCGACCTCATATTATTTGTTGGGCAACCTCAAGCAGGCGCAACAACTGCTGGATACAGGTATTCAACTAGCAGAAGATCAAGAAGTCTCGCCTGATGCAAAAGGAAATGTCCTCCTACATTCCGGCATCCTGCAAACCAGGAGCATTATTTATCGAGGCCAGGAGGCTGGCCCTGCCCTGGCGACACTTTTACAGGCGCGGGCAATTGCCGAATCCACTGGTGATCAAAAATTACTGGCCAGCGTCATCGATTGGACCGGTCAGGCCCTGTATTATCAGGCCTTAAATACCAGTGAACAGGCAGCAGATTTCGCCACGCCTTTAATGTATTTTGAGAATGCTCTGGAGCAACGCCAGCAGTTGCAGGATGACCACGGGATCTGCGAGACTCTTTTTAATATCGGGCGTGTCTACCAGAATATGGGCCAGGATGACCAGGCCCATCCATATTTTGTAAAAGCACTGGCGCTGGCCGAACAGCATAATCACCAGATCCAGATGGCAGAAATCTTACTCCATCTGGGAGCTTATGCACAGTCCAAGGGAGATCTGGAAGCGGCCAAAAGCTCGCTGATGCTGGGCATGACCATGCGTGAAGCCTTGAATCTGCGCATCGATCTACCATTCAGTTATCTAAGTGTTGGCAATCTCGTGCAAAAACTAGCGGACCTGGACCAGGCCGCCCTCTACTATCAAAAAGCCGCCCTGCTGGCCCAGGAAATGGATTTACCACAACCCTATGCCTTTGCCCTACTCAACATTAGCTATCTCCACCTCGCCCAGGAACAGCCCGATAAAGCCCTCACCGTCATCGAAGAGGCCATAAGCGTTGCCCAAACCCATAACCTCTTGTTTGCCCAGACCGCCCTGCAAGCACTCCAAAAAGAAATCCCCACGTAGCGGCAGCCTTCATGACCAATACGTTTCGGTGAAGCGCTTTTGTGACCCTAAAAAACATGGTGGAGAAAAGCAGCGAATCATACGTGGAGAGGGCGCCACGTACACCTTGCTTGCTCGTCACGTCGAACCATCTCTCCACGTCTCGCTAAGTGAAATGTATTAGCCTTCATGGCTGCGACCCGCCCACGTCCGAGCAAGCAGCCCTCACATAGGTATGTTATAGTACAATTTACCTCGCTGGTACAGCTGAAAGGGGTATTTCAACTATACATTCAGATCCAGGAAAGGAAAGCCCATATGCATCGCTTATTGATTGATACTGATCCAGGCATTGATGATGCACTGGCACTATTTCTAGCCGTAGCTTCACCTGAAGTACAGATTGAGGGGATTACCACGGTCAGTGGAAATGTCCCCATTACCATGACTACGCGCAATGCGCTGGCCTTACTTGAGCTTGCGGGCAAGACTGATCTTACCGTCGCCAGTGGGAGTAATCGCCCGCTGTTACGTCAACCAGTGTTTGCAGGCCATGTGCATGGGGGAAATGGCCTCGGTGGACTCCAGTTGCCGGAGCCACAGCAGGAGCCGCTCCACAACCAGGCCGTCACAACCATTATCCAGAAGATTTTACAAGCGCCGGGAGAGATTACGTTGATCGCGCTTGGTCCACTCACCAATCTTGCACTGGCGGTGCGTTGTGAGCCACAAATTGCACAAATGGTACGCGAGGTCGTGATTATGGGTGGAGCCTTGCGTGTGCCTGGTAATGTCACGCCAAACGCCGAATTCAATATCTATGCCGATCCACATGCCGCCCAGATCGTGATGCATGCCGGTTGGCCAATCCGCCTTGTCTCACTCGATGTCACCAATCAAACCCGGATGGATCGCACGCAATTTGCGACCCTCGCGGCCAGCAACCATCCTGTCACGAACTGTATTCAGAGCATGGCCACCGCTTACATCAACGATTTTGGTAAACAACGTGGAATCAGCGGGCTTGCCATGCACGATCCTCTCTGTCTGGCTGCCGCCATCCAGCCTGATTTGATTAGCTGGAAAAAAGCCTATGTGGACATCGAGCTAAACGGTCTGCATACCCAGGGCCATACCATCGCCTATTTTGAGCAGCCAGAAAGCCTGGATACAACCCTTATCGACGCAAAGCAGCCAAATGTCCTCGCTTCAATGGATGTCGATCAGGAGCGCTTCCTTGCCATGTACATGCAAACCATCACAGCCTACTACAGCGCCCATTGAATCCTCAACCATTTACTGATCATTCAAAGTCGCATGATAGTGTTATGTTCCTGATGTATCATGGAGGTATGCGCTAACGTATCTACAAACAGAGTTATCACTAATGGGGGCGGCAACACAATGAATATACTCGATACTTCAGTCTTTGCGTTAGACCCACCTGCCAGGATCGGGGTTGGCTTCCACAACATTGGCAGTGGTTTGTTGCGCGCCTCGCATCCTGCCACGATTCGCAAGGTGGAGGCCCACTATGGGGAACGCTGTGGGCACCTTCCACTAAATGTGGAAAATTTACGCATTCTGGTCACGACCCATAATGAAGATATTAACAGCCAGATTGCTTATCTCAGTGCGCTCCTGGGCAAAGACATCCGGGCCATCACAGCCAGTGAATTGCGGCAGGAACAGCAGGAGTACGCCGACAATAGCACCCTGGTCGTTCCCTATATCAACACGCCTGAGTCACAAAGCTTTATTCACAACGAGCTGGCTGCCAGAGCCTGGGGACTGCCAGCCGCCATGGTCCATCTCCTGAAAAACAAAGCTGATTTTTATAACTGGCTGGATAACTGTGACCTGTCAAACTTCCAGGCACCAGATTATCGCATAGCCCACATCGAGAACCTATCACAGGACGCCCTGCAATTCCTCAAAACTATCGAAGAGATCATCAGTGAAGCAGGCCTCCCGGACTATCCGCCAGGTATCATGCTGCGGGCCGCCGAATCAGATGGGAATTATGGCTGTTGCCTGCTCTATGCGACTCAGAAGCACATCATCCTGATCCCCAATGGTGAACCAACCCTTACCCGGACCTACACCAGCTGGCCAGAAGCACTGGAAGCGGCACAACAAATACTGTTGGAAACTATGGATAGCGAGAAGGAAACCAGGATCGTGATGAGCCGCTATCTGGATTTGATCGATTCTCCTGGCATGTCGGCCGTAATTAGCGCGGGACAGGTTGAGAGCCTGCGCTGGAATGGACAGTTGCAGGCTGCAGGCAGCAAGGCCTGCATTGGTACCAGCAACTATATTCCTAAAAATGCCAACATCGCGCAGATGCAAGAAACGTATGAAGAGCAGACCATTGCCTGTTTTGAACAATTACTCAAACAAACAGCCCGCCACCTTGAGATCGATTTCCAGAGCATCCGTGGCGTAGCCAATATCGACATCATGCTGCCTGGTCCATTGGAAGAGGCATTACAGCGACGACGCGGCCAGCAGCCAGTCCTCTATATCGCCGAATGCAATTCGCGCTGGACTAATTATACAGATGCTATTTTGAGTGTGATTGGAGCGAATCGGCAAACAGCCAGTATACAAGCCATGCGCGACACGATCCAGAATCGTATCCAGACCATCGACAGATACTATTTTCCCACCCACATTCCACCTGCTATCCTCCGACAAGGCATTGCTGAAAAAGATGAACAATTAAAGGCCAGCGGCACCCGCATCATTTGTCGCATGACCAAACAACCCATGGGTATTATCTTCGCTGGAGACCTGGAACGTGCCCAACAAGAACTAACAGGCATCATTCAACATCTCACCACATAATATCCAGAATCAATCCATAGTACTGTTGTAGTACTTCCAACAAATAATTGACAGATTTCTTTGCAGAGCTTATAGTAGCTGTGCTTATCATGATCTATCCTATTTTATCTGGCTTATATATGTATTCTTTATGAAGAAGCATAGAAAGAGTTTTCAAAGGAATGAGTCAAATTCATCAAGGGAATGAACCGAAGACAAAGAAGTTCTTCTGGCAACGCCTCTGGATTGGCATTGTTATCCTGGCCGTGGCGCTCCTCCTCGTTGGTGCCGCATTTACGTTTGCACCCCATCCAACTTCCGCGCAAAATAATACGGCCACTATAGCGTCCAACATCGCACGCCAGCAACAACTATTGCAGACTCAGATGGCTGCACATCAACAGACAGTACCTGTCAGTCAACAGACAGTAAAGCCGCAGACAGACATTGCCCAATCTTGCAGGGATCAAGCTGCAACAGATGACGGTAACACGGCAGCGGGCAATATTGATGGCGGTGGACGTAGCTACTCAAAGACGGCATTACAACAAACATCAATCCCATCTTCGTTTGTGGAAGATGGCGTGCAATTTGACTGGTACTATCCACTTTATACCGACTGCATTTCAAATGGGCAGGTTCTTCCAATCACTAATGCCACCACAAATGATGTATCCCTGGGACTGATTGGTTCTGCAACCAACGGAGCTGTCACAGGCAACGCCACCATCAAATATGATGATGGCACGACACAAGTTTTCCAGCTTGGTTTTAGCGACTGGACACTCGGGGTGGCACACAGACACCGTCCTATGGTAATAAAATTGTTTCCGCTCAGCTCTATCGCAACAATCGTCAAGGAAAACAAAACGTCAAGACATTTCTTTTCTTCACGAAAGTGTCTTTACAGCCCAATAAGAAGGCGATCAGCCTGACCATGCCCCTGTTGACCGGCAGTGCTCAATTGCACCTCTTCGCCTGGAGTACAACTACATCACATAGCGCAGACCTGTATAATAACGTTGGCTCAACCGATGATGCCTACCCACAGGTTGGCCAATTTGATGGTTCAGGCAATAGCTATACAAGCGATAGCCTCTTCTGGGGACCCGGGCAACCCATGGGCACATATCCCTATACCAGCGAATTAATTGCTCCCGATGTTATCGGTGGAGCACCTAATAATTACGTAGCCGCCGGACAGACCATTCCCCTCAACCCACAGGGGAAGGCCTTTGGATCAATAAGCTTCGCCGGTGCCGCCTCCAACGGTCCATCTTATGGAACGGGCACGGTGAACTATACCGATGGCACACAGCAAACATTTACCTTAGGGTTGAGTGACTGGACATTGAATGGTGGCACCCAGGCACCCTCATTCTCAAACCAACCTGTAGGCACATTTGGTTATCGTAATACCCCCGGGGACCGCAGAACATTCCTGTCTTCATCTTCAAAACGAATATTAAAATCCAGGCAGGAAAAATCGTACAAAGTGTCACCCTGCCAGGCTCTACTAACCAGGGAAAGTTACACATCTTCTCCATAGGCTTCTTAGATACAATCAGTATGAATATAGGTAGTACCGACGATGGCACATCTCTCTTCGGAAACATTGATGGTACCAACCACAGCTATTCAGAAACGTTGCTCAGAAAAACAGGTATACACCTGAGTGCGATAACGGGCACCGCGAACGCTTTTTCGTTCCATGGCTCAATTTTCACATTTATGTCCAGTACTAACCACTATGGCAATAACTGGATAGCTGATGGCCAGCCAATATCATATCAAGGCTATCATGTGACTAATGCCACACATATCACGTTTATGGGATCCGCCATCAATGGTAATTCTACAGGTACTGGAACTGTTTATTACACAGATGGTACAAGCAGTCCTTATACTCTGAGTTTCACCGATTGGTGCGCCAGCACAGCACAGTTTGGCAACCTTCCAATCTTCACTTTACCATATCGCAATACTCCTTTCGGACAACAAAGCATCAAAAATAACATCTATTATGCTGAAGCTGCAATCGATCCGACCAAAACTCTGCAGTCAATCACGCTCCCAAAGACAACTGGCGGTCAAATGCACATCTTCGATTTTAGCTATCGAGTGGGCCCATTCAATAACATCGGTGGCACTATAGACGAAGATCTTCAGCAGATACAGAATTTTGATGGGCAACACAATGGGTATTCCTACGACGCCCTCAGTGCTGCAGGACTGCCAAAGGGTTCAGTTACAATCAATGGCGTTAACTTCAACTGGAGAAGCGCCGCAGATGGGAATGCCGACAACTATCAGGCAAGTGGACAAGTCGTGCCAGTCACGCCTGTCGCGCAGGCCAAAACGTTAGCCTTCCTGGGTGCTTCAACCGGTGGAGCAGCCTCTGGCACCGCCACTATTACCTATACCGATGGAAGCCAACAAACATTCACGCTCGGTTTAACCGACTGGTGTGCACCAACGGTTGCATATAATAATCGCGTTGCCGCCGCCGCCACCTACCGGCGTACACCACATGGCAACCAGACTATTAAAACATCCGTGTATTATACCGACGTAGCACTCCAGAGTGGCAAAACCATCAAGAGTGTCACCTTGCCCACCAACGGTCAAATACACATCTTCGACATCTCAACCAAATAAGGTGATTGTGTTCACCTTACATTAGTCAAAAGCAAGAAGGGGAGCTATATGTAAATAGCTCTCCTTCTTTTTATTCATATTAATCTACACAGTTATTCCATCTCTAGCAGATGAGTATGGTATACTCTGAAAGATATTTTTGCAGATGGAGATGAATATATTATGGCTTCTACATCCCATTTTTCTTATCATGCGACAGGCATCATCATACATCCCACCGAAAAGCACATTCTCTTAGTCGGAGAGCAGGGACACCTCACGCTTCCGCACGTAGCATGGCAGGCGACAGAGTATGTACACTGGGCGGATGTCACTACCGTCAATCAAGCCATGAGTCACCAGATAGGTGGAGAACTAACCACCATGCGTTGTCTCTCTGACACCTACAATCGAGAAAACAGATGCTTTTCCAGAGTCTATATCATGCAACTGCATACCTCTGCTGGTATGATCGCAAAATCAATCCGCTGGATTGCTGCCAGAGAACTTTTCCATACCATCACAGTACCGACTGAACAACACTCAAATATTGAACAATGGCTGGCTAACCTGAACACATCTTCTGCCAGCCCACAACCTATCCCCTGGTACAATCCTGATTGGTTTGCCAGCGTCATCAGCTGGATTGAGAAACAACTGGAACACCGGGGATCTCGCGTGGTGGCCGCACCAGAGCAACTCAGAGTAGGTGAGCGCGGATATCTATTGCGTATTTCAACAACAACAGGAATAATTTACTTTAAAGCATTACCGACATTCTTTGCCCATGAATTGGCGATTTTAGCCACTTTAGCACCTGGATATCCATCATCTATGCCAGTACTGATGGCAGTTGATAGAGAACAACGCTGGATGTTGATGCAAGATTTTGGTGGCACGTTGCTGAGTCAGAGTGAGAACATCGGCGAGCTTGAAGAAGCACTGCGGCGCTATGCAGTACTTCAGGTTGAGCAGGTTGAGCAGAACCAACGTCTACACGAGCTCGGTTGCCCTTATCTACCTCCTGAAGCCCTTGCAGAGCAGCTTGAGGATATGCTCGAAGATACTCCTTCGCTCATGATGAATGCCTTTCCTGGTCTAGCCGAAAAAGATGTCATCCGCCTGCACGCACTGGTACCACATCTCCGTTCAATGTGCCTGCAACTGGCCGACGGGCCTGTTCCCTGCTCTCTTGAGCATGGCGATTTCCACACCGGCAATATCGCACTCACAGCAACGGGTCCACTATTCTTCGATTGGACAGATAGCTGTATTACCCATCCTTTTTTCAGTTTCTATCCCTTTCTACTGGGCCTTGAAGCGCAATGGGCTGGGGAGACATCAATCAGACAGCGTTTACGGGATGTATATCTGCAACCCTGGGAAGACTATGCTCCCAGAGAGCAATTAATTGCAATCTTTGAGCTGGCCCAAAAACTGGCGCCCCTCTATCTTGCCACCCTCTATGCATCACTGATCATCCCAAAACTAGAGGCCAGATGGGAGATGCGGCATGGGATTCCTTATAATCTGCAGACACTATTAGAGCGCATGCGTGACGAAATAGTATAAAGAATTGAGACCACAATCTATGTGTAATTGCAATCTGAAAGCAAGCAGGAAGTAACGAACTGCTGGCAAGTATCATTTCAGGTGATCGCAATGTTATAGTAGGAGAAGAAAATAGCTGCTCGACAAGAATGGGCACTGGAAGCCACATTCTTCATTTCATTCAGAGCAATGACACTAACGCTAGAAGGATATTTCGATGAGAACACTGATTACGTGCATGGGAGAATGCTTGATCGATTTTCTGCCCGGCAAAAATGGGGGCCAGAGCAATGAGTTTCGTATGTATCCAGCGGGCTCAATCCTGAATGTTGCCGTTGGCGTGTCCCGCCTGGGCCAGCCCACTGCCTTTGCCTGTAAGATCGCAAAGGATTATTTTGGCCGCACTTTGCATAAGTATATAGAGCAAAACGGTATTGATACCCGTTTCCTGAGCACGGTCGAAGGCCATAGCACACTGGCCTTTGTGGCTATGGAGGCAGGACAGGCCTCATTTGATTTCTATGGTGATGGCACAGCCGACACGCTGATGACGATGCAGGATATTCCCGCCAGCTTATTTACTGAGACCAAAATATTACACACGGGCTCCATCAGCCTGCTACGAGGCACAACACCAGAGACAATTAAACGCACGTTTCAAGGACTGAAAGGAAAGGCCCTGCTCTCACTTGATCCGAACCTGCGCCCGCACCTGGTCAAAGATGAGTCCAGGTATCGTACGCTGCTACATGATATGATCGCACAGACCGATCTCTTAAAGCTCAGCGACGCCGACCTGGAGTGGTTAAGGCCCGGTGAATCCGTCACGGACGCACTACGCCAGTTCGCTCAGCAGGGTCCGGCCCTGGTAGTGATCACGCGTGGAGATAAAGGAGCCATCGCCCTTCACAAAGGTAGTAGCAAACCCATCCATATTCCAGGCTTCCATGTTGATATTGTAGATACGATCGGAGCGGGCGATACCTTCTGCGCCGGCCTGCTCACCTATCTGGCCGACCAGCAGATCCTGACGCATGCCGAGCTGGCGAGCATCAGCGATGACAAAGTAAACAGCATGCTACGCTTCGCCGCCGCCTCTGCCGCGCTCAATTGCCAGCGCGAAGGAGCAGACCCGCCCACCCGAACAGAAGTAGAGCATTTCCTGACCACTCAAGCCTGAGCAAACATCGCTGCCCCCGCTCCACGTACAAGTAGACAGGCGGCTTATTTATACGTGGAGAAGGGGCAGCCACGAGCGCTGCCACTGCGACGGTTGATTTTGGTTATGCGGGCAGTTCGTCCTGGGGTTGCAGGAGGGGAACTGAGACCTGGACGGTGTCGGGATATTTGATACCGCTACCAGTATTCAACAATACCACCCGCTCATTGGACTTGATCCAGCCACTCGCACGCAGTTGACGGGCAGCTACCAGCGTGGCCGCACCCTCAGGACAAACAAAGAGTCCTTCCTGACTGGCAAGTTCGGTCTGGGCCTGCAACAGCTCAGCATCGTCTACAGCCAGTGCACAGCCATCAGTATTGCGCACAGCCTCCAGTACCAGGAAATCACCAAGCGCTTTAGGCACATTAATCCCAAAAGCGATGGTACGGGAATCCTTCCAGTGTTCGGAAACGGTTTTCCCTTCCTGCCAGGCCTTTACAATCGGAGCGCAGCCGCTGGCCTGCACCGCCACCAGGCGCGGCAGGCGCTTACCAATCCAGCCAAGCTGTTGGAGTTCCAGCAGCGCCTTATAGATGCCGATGATCCCAACACCACCGCCGGTTGGATAAATAATCACATCCGGCACCTCCCACTGAAACTGCTCGGCAATCTCGTAGCCCATCGTCTTTTTCCCTTCAATGCGATAGGGCTCTTTCAAGGTCGAGGCGTCATACCAGCCATGGGACTTCACCGCCCGGCCCACGATCGCGCCCGCATCGCTGATTAAACCATTGACCAGGTACAGATGCGCACCGCTAATCGCGCACTCGTTACGCGTAATCACTGGTGCGCCCTCGGGCATGACGACAAAAGCTTCCAGGCCGGCTCGGGCCGCATAGGTAGCCCAGGCACCACCGCCATTGCCATTGGTGGGCATTACCAGCACTTTGACACCCAGTTCTTTGGCCCGCGAAACACCAACAGCCGCGCCACGCGCCTTGAAGGATCCTGTCGGAATAACCCCTCGTCTTTGACATACAATTGCTCTAACTGCAACGCCTGACCAAGCCGACGCAGAGGGAGTAACGGCGTCATCCCTTCTCCCAGGGATACCACATATTCAGGAGCGCGCACCGGTAACAGCTCATGATAGCGCCAGAGATCTGCTGGCCGACTTTGCAGCATCTCTTTATTCAAGTATTGCTTGACGGCCGCCAGATCATAGCGCACCAGTAGCGGTGAGCCACACGAGCATAAATGTGCCTGCTCATCTGCATTGTAGATCGCATGACAACGAGGACATTCCAGATGTTGAAGAAAGCTAAAAGCCAATGGATACACCTTATCTAGATAAAAAAACTATCGTAGTCGACGCTCAAACTGAATTGGAAAACTTTTCGTCCCAAAGACAACGTGATTCCTGATTTGCTGCACAGCCGTTTGATCTCCTGGCCGCCATTCAGGTATCAACCGCAACATGGTTTCGATGGCAATCTTTGCCTCCAGACGGGCCAGTGGCGCCCCCAGACAAAAATGAATGCCATGTCCAAAAGAGAGATGTCGATTGGGTGTGCGTTGAATATCAAACTTCAAAGGATCAGGAAATTGCTCCTCATCAAAATTAGCGGAGATTGTCGTAACCTGCACAATATCACCTTTATGGATCTGCTGATCTCCCAGCAGCACATCACTGGTTGCGATACGGCCACCAATAATCACACGGTCGCCACCTGTGCCACGATTGGGTGGTAGATAACGCAGGACCTCTTCAAGCGCGCTCGGAACCAGCGTGGGATCCTGCCGCAGTTGCTGCCAGGCTTCGGGATAACGCTCAAAACAGAGAAAAGCATTCCCGATTAACTGAGTGGTGGTAATATTGCCCGCCACCAGCAGCGTCACAATAAAAATATAGAGATCATCATCACTTAAATGTTTACCATCTACCTCAGCCGCCAGTAACAGACTCAAAATATCTTCCCGGGGTGAGCGCCGACGCGCATCGATCGTACGAGCAATCGTTTCAAACATGCTAATCGCCAGATCAGATGTGCTTGCATCCTGTTCAGCCTCATCCTCAGAGAAATTCGCCACCAGCGAATCGGACCACTTTTTGACGGCCGCCCAGTTATGACGAGGAAAACCCAGCATATCAGCAATCACCAGAATCGGCAATGGTACCGCCAGATCCGTGACCACATCCAGCTCACCACGCGCCAGATGCGACGTGACCAGTTCTACAGCCAGTTGCTCAATCCGTGGTGCCAACCCGGCAATCGTGCGGGCAGAAAAAGCCGACGTAACCAGGGAGCGTAATTGCCGATGGCGCGGGGGATCCATAGCAAGGATGCTACGCCCCGACTCCTGATTTTCCTGCGCACCCGGGGCCGAAGAGAAAGTAGCATAGTCATTCTGCACACGCAGATGATCGGCATAGCGAAAAATGCGCCACTGGCCATTCCGCTCGTCATAGCTCACAGGCTCGGTTGCCCGCATCGTACTGCACCACTCGAGCATCTGCTCATGCCAGACCATTGGCGGCAACGTAAAATCAGCTACAAAAGATGGAAGCTGCATACAGCCAACCTTTCTATCTCCAGATGGGTAATAATAAACACAAACCCCACTCGCTACTATTGTACCCACCAATTGACCGGATACGCAAAAAAGGGGGTGAGCAGAAACTGATGGACACCAGCCGTAACGTGGTTGGCGTTGCTTGCTCGGATATGTCACTGGTAGCAGCCATCAGGCGGCCGCTACGTTGAGTTCCTTATAATATTACATAATATTACGCGCATCCCCATCCTGATCTGTCACAGTAACCAACTGAGCAAGCAGTGTGGGATTTTCCAGCAGACGCAGTTTTTGAGCACGTGGAAGGCGTTTCAGAGCATATTCGGTACGCAGAGCCTCTCCTTTGGTAGCAAACTGCCAGCTTACCATCAATACCACAGGCAGCCGTGCCCGTGTATAGCGGGCGCCCTTCCCGGCGTTATGCAGCGCCACCCGACGCTCAACATTAGTCGTGTAGCCCGTATAGAGAGTAGTATCATTACAGCGCACTATATACACATAATACAAGCTGGCAACCATAGCATAATTATCATTTCTGGCTAATCAAAAAGAAAAACAGGTAGATGTATTGTATCATTGCACACCGCTGACTTGCACTCCTGCTAAGGGTGGCACTTGACAATAGATTGAGGGTCAAGCATACTTCAAATCAAGAGTATTTACTGCTATCCAGATTATTTTTAGGGTGAGTAAAGTGGTAGCGCAGAGGTATGAAAGACAGAAATTGATGGATCTTTGGCTCTTATTGTACGCATGACCGGCAATGTCGCCCATCGGAGGGTCAGACTACAAGGCCGTTTTTGAAGGGACCAGACAATGGACGTTTATCAGAAATCGCAGGCATCCCATCCATATACGGAACAGGATATTGGGACAACCAGATTACTCCCAACTTACCGTATGGACCTCAGACCAACGCATAGTAAAGATGTTTTCTATCAGGCGAATCCTATCTCCAACTGGAAAGATGTATCCTGGGACAAAATTGGCCGCCCCTACCGTGTAGAGCGCTGGTCAAAAGAAAAGTTGCGCTGGGAGAAAGAACACGATCAGCAACTCCCCCCGCAAACCTCGTGGGAGATGTTTAACCGCTCATTCCAGAATCTTTTCGATGCGGATGCCCTGGCCACGCGTCAGGAAGCCTTTGGAACACTGGGGAAAAGCCTGGGGACGTTAAAAATGCATGAGGCACTTGAAGCGGTAGAAGATATTGTCCAGGCAACCGTCTGGAATAAGATTCATCGTGTCGAGGATGCCGTCTGGGATCCACGTGGGAAGCGCGCCCTCTTTGAAGGTCTGGACGTCAAAAAACCTGAAGTCCTTTTCCTGGGAGCAGCCGATGGCTATGAAGCCATGCAGTTGATGGCCATGTATCCCGGTGGACACGCCGTCCTGGTCGACTATGACGACTACTGCCGCACCAACCGCTTTGGCGAATTTCCAGAAGCCTATCCGTTCCTCGGCGAAGATCCTGCCACTGGCGCTCCTCGCGTCTGGTATCGCGACGAAATGAATATCGACTTCGAAGTCGTGGATATTCGTGATCTGAAATATGGCAAAGAATTCGACGTCGTCGTCAGCATTGGACTCATCGAGCACTTTCCCGATGAATACAAACCACTGGCACTGGACATGCATCGCCGCTTCCTCAAACCCGGTGGCTATGCCATCATGACAACTCCACGTGCACAGCTACAATCCAAAATCTTCTATACACTATTCGCTGATATTATGAACTTCGCGTATCGAGAATTGATGGACGTCAAACATCTTGGACTTTATGCGTACGAAAATGGCTTCGAGATCCTGCGACATGGACGGATCAAAGCCCATAACGGCATCATCGCCCGCGCACGCTAAACACGTTCACAACAGTATACCTCATCGCATCAAAAGCGCCTGAAAACAGGCGCTTTTGTTTTTGCGTACAAACATGATTGTGACTATCCGATATCGATAAAAAAATATGCTTATTTATATATTGCCTTACCGGTATAATAAATACATAAGCACTTCTTGTGATGCTTTAGAAATACAGATGAATCGAAAGGGTTACAGTGCATGAAAAGTAACAGAAAAATGAATCCAGCTCGTATTATGCTTGCCATCTGCCTGACAATTTTTTGTATAGGTACAGCGGGGGTCTTATCATGGGCCTCCATTATCGGTGCAAAGCCAGTCGCAGCTGCCAGCGCCCCCTCAACTTGCGGAACAGTCACCGTGCGTATGGGCGGTCAGATGCCATCGGAGGTCAATGCCAATCATTCGGAACAGTGCCTGGCGCAAGCCTATCGCCTGTGCCAGCCAGCATCCCTCACCTATACGCAGGCCAGCATCGATACAGGAACCAAACGTCAGTTTAGTGTTGTGCGCCACGGTGGTCGCTGCCAGATTTCAGAGGTCGTCACACAATATACTATTCCAACACATAACGATCATGTAACATATTATACCTGCAGCAGTCTATATGAGGGACGTTATGGCCTCTATATCAGAGACTGTAGCGCGGATGGGAATGTCTTTATTCCAGCACGAATAAACCGCATCCCCACCCCAATGCCAACGCTGCCTATAAAGCATCCACACAATCCTCCCACCTACGCAGCATAGAAGTCCAATATTTTTCTCTTATTGCCTCTCCTGAGCAAATTTGCAGCAAGAACTATCCTGAAGATTTTTTTTTGCTGCAAATTTGCTTTCCTGCTATCCTCCCTACAAGATACTACTCAGTTGCACACTAGCTGGCATTTTAGCAGATAGCGTTTATAATTACATTGACTCTTCCCATTTTGTATAACTAGTACATTGTCAAACTTCGTATGATGAGTTGTGCGCCCGCTACGCGGGCGGGCGGGGGAGATGTCGGGGCACAACCCCCGATCCCCCCGTCAAGGGGCTCGCCGCTTGATCATGCCCCCGGCATGCTCGCTTGCATCCCCACCTCCCCATCACATGATGTCTGACAGAATACTAGAGTGTAGAAAAGGATAGGATACATGGTCGTAACACCATCTATTGATACCGCCAGACAAATTCAAGAGAGTGTACAACTTCCAGCGGAAGCAGTAGCGCTCTGGTGGTTAGGGCAAGCCAGCTTCGCGCTAAAAACTAGCTCGAACACCATCTTGATTGATCCATTCTTGCAACCCATGGCAGGCCGTCTCGTCCCACCTCCCTTCACAGCCGGGCAGTGTCCACCAATCAACCTGGTACTCTATACGCATGAACACATCGACCACCTGGACATACCCACACTAGAGATCCTGGCCAATCATCCATCACAACCACGCTTCATTGCCCCGGCTCCAATCATCGATCAAATACTTAAAGCTGGCGTCCGACCTGAGCAAGTGCAAGGAGTACAGCCAGATGAAGAAGTTACCAATGGAGCAATCAAAATCTTTCCTATACCTGCTCTACACGGACTCAGCTTTCCGCCCGTCACGTATAGCTTTGGTCAGGACATCAGCAATGGTCAATATCGCTATCTCGGGTATGTCATTGAAATGGCTGGTGTACGCATCTATCATCCAGGCGACACACTGGTATTCGATGGGCTGGTAGAACGACTGCAAGCCCTCAAGATTGATCTCGCCTTACTACCAATTAACGGTCGCAGCCATTTCCGCGAACAAGAGCAACTGGTCGGTAACATGGATGAGCGCGAAGCCGCCGATCTGGCAGCCGCAGCTAGCATCAAAGCTGTGATACCCACCCACTACGAAATGTTCTCCGGCAACACCGGCCGTCCCGGCTTCTTCGTCGATTATATCCGCGCCAATCATCCAGAACTCACCTGCTACCTCCC
Source organism: Dictyobacter vulcani (assembly GCF_008974265.1). Classification (GTDB taxonomy): domain Bacteria; phylum Chloroflexota; class Ktedonobacteria; order Ktedonobacterales; family Ktedonobacteraceae; genus Dictyobacter; species Dictyobacter vulcani. The sequence continues at coordinate 1,134,355 of NZ_BKZW01000002.1, read as the reverse complement.
ATCCCATGGTCGTCGTCTGATCTATATGAAATGAGTAGCACATCAGCAGAGCCTGATCAAAACTTTCCGCTTTTTTGGCGCGAAAAAGAATAGATAAAGTAATCCATACCCACAACTGAACGACTATTCACGTTTTGTTGGATGGAGTACAGAGAGATGTCCTGGTCTTTAGCAAGATTGAGCATCTCTCTCTTTGCATAGCGAGCAAGCACTTGATGGCATAGCAATCCGCAAAAGTTGCGCAACGTACGGCTGATCTGGTAGAGTAGCAAGGTCCAGACAAAATACTCATGCAATGACAGGAGAATCACGGCATGCTATCCTTGCCCGATCAATTAGAGGTCGCCATTGAAGCGGCTTTAAAAGATGTGCCCGCCTCGAAGTGGAAGAGTACCGCCCGGGCGGTAAGTGAGCGCTATCGCACGCTGCGCACAGGCGATGAACAATCCTTAGCACGCGGTGCCGGAGATGTTTTAGGATATGCAGCCATTATTTTTCCTGCCGCTTATGCCCAGTTAAGTGGCGCGATGGCCGCTGTCAAAGAACGCGTGCTTGACTGGCAACCGAAATCGCTGCTGGACATTGGCAGTGGTCCTGGAACCGCGCTCTGGGCGGCCTGCGAGCAATGGCCCTCACTACAGAAAATGACCGCATGGGAACGGGAACCGGCCTTTATTCAGCTTGGACGCCAGCTAGTCCAACAAAGTACGCATCCAGCCCTCAAGCAAACAAACTGGCAACGAGCGACTATTGGCGGCAAGCTACCTGCGCTGACCGAAAAATATGATTTGATTGTTTTTGGCCATGTGTTGAACGAATTGCCAACGGCGCTACGTAAAGAGATCGTTACCCTGGCCTGGCAACAGTGCTCAGGGATGATTTTGATTGTAGAGCCAGGAACATCAGCCGCCTTCCCGATTGTCAAAGCAATGCGCGAATACCTGCTCACGCTGGACGCCCGAACGGTCGCGCCTTGCGCCCACGACCAGCCATGTCCTCTAGTCAACGACTGGTGTCATTTTCCACAGCGGCTAGAGAGACCAGCCTTCCAACGACGCGCCAAAGAAGGGACCGCAGGCTGGGAAGAAAGCAAATTCTCATACGCTGCCATGGCCCGTTTCCAGGCAGATACTCCCATCTGGGGTCGCCTGATCCATCAGCCCCATAAGACAAAAAGGGACGCGACCCTGACCGTTTCCAGTACTGGTGGTATTGTCACTGCACATATACTCAAAAGTCAGCGCGAAGCATTTAAGCAAGCCACAGACTACAAATGGGGAGAAACTCTCAGCCAGCCTATCGAGGAATAAAGCAGCGAGCCAATGATCAGCCGGAATCATACTATGATAGCCTCTTTTGTGATATCGTAAGTCATGGGAGCGGAAAAATCACCTTCCATTATGTATGAGAGAGGTTGTTCATGCTGATAAATAATCATTCTTCGATGGTATCGCATGCTAAGCTAAAAGAGATATTGGTAAAGGCCAGGCAAGCAAGCCACACAAACGGGACAATGCCGATTGATAAGTAACGAAGAGAACGATCCAGCCGTGAGAGGTATATATCAGAGAAATTTAAAAGTCGGTCTTTACTACAAAAAGGAGCATGCAGTCGATGGATATTGGTATTATCGGGGCAGGTAATATTGGAACCAATGCGGCAATATTATTCACTAAAGCTGGTCACAAGGTCGCTATAAGTAATTCAAAAGGACCCGAGTCCTTGTTTGAGCTGGTTTCCCAACTTGGTCCTAATGCCAGCGCTGCCAGCGTACCAGAGGCTGTCAGGTTCGGTGAGGTCGTTCTCCTTGCTCTACCCTGGAGCCAGCGTACCAAATTACCGCACGACATTCTGTTTGAAAATAAAATCGTCATAGATGCAACAAATCCTTATATAGTAGATCAAGCCGGTCGCTTCGAAATCGAAGATCTGGGCCATAGTACCTCCAGCGAAGAGATCCTGAAATTGATACCTGGCGCACGACTGGTCAAAGCCTTTAACACCATGCATTTTGAGACGCTCAAAAGTGGCAGTAGTACAGATCCCAGCAAACAACTGGTTATCTTTATGGCTGGAGATGACAGCCAGGCCAAACAAGTAGTTGCCCGCCTGATTGAAGATATCGGCTTCGCAGCAGTAGACACCGGCTTCTTAAGAGAAGGTGGGCACAGACAACAACCAGGCTCACTGATTTACAACATTCCCATGACCGTTGAAGAAGCCAAAAAGAGACTCACTGCCCTGCCATAAAACCTCCATAACAGAAAAGAGAGGGCCGAACCAGGAAAGTTGTTCTGGTGTGGCCCTCTTTCTTACCTTCTGCGAATCTGGAACTGCCAGAGCCGCCAATATCTCCAGATCTGGCGCAGCACCCCCGAAGCCGCCGAGGTCTACGCCGACAGCCTCAAATCCTTTGCATCAGATAAAGTCTCGTTAAAACTTTTTCTGATGAATTACTTCTTTTTACAATCTAACTGCTTTTCGCATGTATCATGTCGTTCAGCAAGATGCATGCCTGCTCGTTCGTAAAGACGCGCCGCTCCTGTGACATTTTGGAGATCGACGGTCAGACCGACATTGCGTATTCCATGCTGGTAGAGCATGTAAAAAGACTGACGTAATAGCTGTAAGCCCAGTCCCTGCTTTCTCCAGGGCTGAGCTATGGCCAGCTGATAAATCCACGCTCCACCATCTGAAAAACCATAACACCAGGCCACCCCGATCATCTCGGCGCCACTGGTAATAATTGGAATGAGCGCGGGCTGGAAGTTACCGTGCTTGAATGCCCAGCCTTGCCAATCATCAAATGATTCATACTCATAATCCCGCAGGTCTTGAAAAGCTTCCTGTATCAATTGATGAACGCTCTGTTCATCCTGTCCAACCACGAACTGGCGAACAGCGATGCCTTCAGGCCACGTAGGAGCAAGCGGAGGCTCGTGAAAATCAATTTCCATGCGCCATTCTGTGTTGACAGACCGATACCCCCGCTGCTCAAGCAAGCTCAAGCGTTTTACATCCGTACTGATAGTCCAGGCAAGAGGTGAGAGCGTGGCATCTACTTGAGCACTAGTAACACGCTGGCAGGCATATGCCTCTGCCATCTCAAAAAGAGCTTCATCGAGATTGAGCTGGCGATAATCAGGATGGACACGTGTCAATGCGTTAATATAAATTCCCCCTCTTGAGGGACAAATATCTGTGTATCCGATAATTTCACCAGCAGCAGAATGAAGGACAAAGGCATCTGTAGCAAGCTGGAAGTTCGCTCGCTGCCAGTTTTGCCTTAATTCATCTTCAGAATAGTCTGGCTTCCCAAAATCCACGATATCGCAGGCAATAATAAGCTCGGTGACAGCATGAAGATCAGCCATGGTTGCATGCCGTATTTGTAGACCATCTGGAAAAGTATAGTGGATGGACATAACTTTACTCTTTCCCCAGCCAATGTGCTTTTGATGAATCACTCACAATGACAATCATGGTTACATTGGTTTGCGATAGCGAGGCATACGCTTGACGATGCGATAGCCGACCCTCTCATAAAGGCCAACCGCATTACTAATACTTTCGAGGATCGTCGTTAAGCTGGCTAGCTGGATCTCACGTTCTTGAAAACGCTGCAGGCTATGGGTCATCAACGCCCGCCCAAGGCCGCGCCGCCGCCAATCCTTGCGCACCGCCACCCAGGGCGTCTTACCACTGCCATCCACAATCTCATTAATCACCAGACCCACCACCTGCTCACCCTCCCAGGCAATACACCAGAGCGAGGTATCGGTTGTAGGCTTGATCACATCCTGCAAAAATTCTTCATAGGATTGCTCTGTATAACCATTATTCGACTCGCGAAAGGTCGCCTCATTAAGCTCATAGATCGCAGGATACTGTTCAGGGGTGACAGGTCGCAACTCGACACCAGCGGGCAATGGCGCCAGTTGAAGCGGTTCAGACAGCAGGCGCTGCAAATCAACCACTGTAAAAGCCAGACGATAGTCCTCACCTAAAAAAAACGCCAATGCCGCCGGTTGGGTCTCATCCACATTCGCACCAAACATCCTGCACTCGGAAGGAGCTTGAGTAGCAGCAATCTGGCGCGCACGTTGCTCCTGCCAGTGTAAGAGTGTCCGCCCAATCCCTTTACGCCGCCATTCCGGCAAGATCCATCCCAGTAGAAGATACAGTTGAATACCATTCGATTCCGTCCACCAATCGATCCAGCTATAGCCAATAACCTCACCATTAATTTCCACAAATAAACAATCTTCAAATGGATTGGTAGTAGCACAATCCCGGGCACTAAAATCAGCGCGTGTCTTCATCCAGATATCACCGTCTACCTGCTTCACCGCCTGCTGAATATGGTCAATGGCGGGATAATCGGCCTCGCCACGGAAGAGTCGAAAAACCAGACCTGGAATCTGCGGGGCGGCTGGTAAGTCGAAAGTACGGAAGTCCATTTCTGAATGCTCACTTTCGTTTGCAATACTATCCTTATTTTTGTATATTCTATAGTATAAAAGAAATAGAGTTAATACACAACAGAAATAAGTATACAGCTCAGTAAAGAGGAAAAAACACAACTAGAGAAGGAGCTGAGGATGGATTTTGTAGATTGGCGCAAGTTGCCACGGAACGAGCGTGCCAGCGCGCAGCGTACACGGGATGATGAAGAAGAGCAAAAGAATGCAGCTATCCGTTTCCATGGCATCGCGGACTACCTGATCCAGAAAGCTCAGAACGCGGGCCAATTCGACAATCTGGCGGGAGCTGGCAAGCCATTTCAGCCAGAAGCGCTAGAAACAAACGGCTTCGATGCACTGGCCAGCAATATCCTCAAATCAATTGGCGCGGAACCACTGGAAATCTCGCTACAAAAAGAAATACGCAGAAAGACAACCCTGATCGAAAAACACCTTGAATATTTACAGCACCGCCTCAGCTATGTGCAAACCCTGGCCAGGGCAAGATATCAGCGCCGCATCAAAGCCTATCTGCGTGAAGTCCATGCCTATGAGAAACAATACAACAAACTACTCAAAGAAATCAACAGCCGCATCCTCTCCTTGAACATCCTTGCCCCAGGTGCGATGCACATGAAACCCCTGCCTGCCGAGCAACTGCTGCAGGAATACCGGGAACGCTTCTATGTCTTCGACGAATAAAAAACTATCACTGTAGATCGGCCCCTGGATCCTGTTGGCGAAATTACCAATGCCGATAAGAGGTTTAATTACATGAAATGATCAAGAAAATCGGAAATGTAGGTTCGGGGCTTGCACCCGATTGGCTCCCCCATGCAATCCTTCCCTTGACCATGGTCAAGCCGCTTCAAGCCTCGCTTCACATCTCTTTCGCCCTGGTTGTGGTGACATGGCGTCGCATGATCGTGGTGCGGCGAGGTTCGCGTGAAGGAAACCAATCGGCCACAAGGGCCAAAAATACCGCTTTTACATCTCTTTAATATAATTCATCATATTTCCTTGTTGTCCTGGTATAATATGAGACGCGTCACAGCCATTTCAGGGCATGCTCGATCAGTGTGTCCTGGTTGGCGGTGAGCCAGGTGAAACGCCATTGGGCGCTTTTGATGGCGTTCTGAATGGCGTTGTCTTGTTCGAGACCGGACAGATAGCGACCAATGCGGTGTTGGAGAGAGGCAAACTGGCGTATACGCATCATGGCTGGGATCGCCACCAGTTCTGCTTCAGTTAAAGGAAACTCAGAAACATAGGCCCGCCCCAATGAATCAATAATCTCCCATTCGGTTCCTGTTCCCATCCGGCTCACCGGCCACCAGCTCAAGGCCACGCTTAGATCCAGGACACGGATATCGGGAGCGGCAAACTCAAAATCCAAAACAGCGGTAACACCATGCTCATCGATTAAAAGATTACTTGTATCAAAATCTCGATGCAGCAATTGTTGAGGTAAGGTAGCATATAAAGCATCAACCTGGGCCATATGTTGCGTGAGTGTAATCTGTAACTGACGAATCGCTTCCTGATCCACAGGCAGCTGTCCAAGCGCTACAGCCAGATCTGGCACCAGAAGATTCCGTCCGGCCAGGTCACCAAAAGGGAGCAGCGTGCGAATATCCTTTGGTAGGCTATAGCCAGAAACAGAGGCAAGCGCTTGATCCAGTAAGGCCAGGGCTGCACCGGCATCCGCCGCACGTTCAGGTGTGCTACGCTCGGAGGTTCTTCCCGGCAAAAACGGGGCCAGCGTGGCCATCGGCTATCCTGATCCCCTTCCACAAGAGGAACAAGGATGTTCCCATTGAGGGCTGGAATAGGTACAGGTAATTGAAATGGCAGATCTTTCAGCGCGAGTGCCTGCAAAACCGATGCCTCATAACGCATTCTGGGATATGTGTGGCATCGGGTGCCACGCGCAAGGTATAAGCCTGTCTATCAGCTGTATCAACACGCCAGACATGATTATTTGTGCCGCCAGTAAGAGGGGTCAGTGAGCACGGACCATTTATGGGCCAGGCCGTCAGTATTTTTGAAACATCCATGTTGTGGAACCATTATCTTTCTGATTATTTATGCGAATACGAGTGGCAAGCTTTCAAGTCCTAGAAATGTAGGATTTTTGCGCCAGGCGGGCCGCTCTTGCAGCATGCGTAACGCGGGAAAGCGTTCGATCACCAGTGGTAACACAACCTGAGCCTCTAATCTGGCCAGCGGCGCACCCAGACAATAATGTGGACCAAGACCAAAGGCGATATGTTTGTTATCTTTGCGTGTGATATCAAAGCGATCAGGATCCTTAAACAGTTGGGATCACGATTCGCCATGCCCAATAGGAGCATGATACTTTGGTCGCCAGGAATATGCTGCCCGGCTATCTCAATGTCGCTTTTGGTATGGCGGCCGGTAATTTGTGAGGGACTCTCAAAACGCAGGATCTCTTCTACTGCGGCATCGGACAGTTCGGGTCGCTGCCGCAAGAGGGCTAGCTGCTCGGGATGCTTGAGTAAACTATATAAGCCATTCCCTAATAGGTCCGTCGTTGTTTCATTGCCTGCGGCGAGCAATAAATAAATATTCGCAATCAATTCATCCTCAGATAATTTATCTCCTTGCGACTCAGCAGCGATAAACGCACTCAATAAATCATCTTTAGGTTGTCGCCGTCTCTCAGCCAGATGGGGCTGGATATACTCATTAAATTCCAGTGCCGCCCCGGCCATGCGGAAGAATACTTCAATTGTGTCCGTTGGTTTGCCTAAGAAGTCGGCACCGGCATCGCTCCACTGCTTGATCTGGCCCAGCGATTCATAAGGAATACCAATCATGACCGCAATCACCATAATTGGCAAAGGAATAGCAACATCACGAATAAAATCAGGCTGTTTCTGCTGCTCCATCTGGTCAAGTAGCTCCTGCGTCAGGCGCTGCAGTAAGGGGCGCTGGTGTTCAATCATCCGCGGCGTAAAAGCTTTATTGGCCAGCAAGCGCAGACGTGCATGATCGGGATCGTCACGGGACATCATGATTTTATTAGCCTGTCTGAGCAATGGATTATCAGTATCCAACGTATCGCGTATCTCTGCAGGCAACTTCTTCAGGACAGCCGGGAGCTGCTCTGAGGATAAACGTGCATCTCGCAAGGCTTCTCGCGTATCAGTGTAACCAGTAAAGATCCAGCGCTGCAATTTTTCGCTCCAGAATACACGCTGATTATTCTGCACCTGACGAAAAATTTCATAGCGTCGCTGCATCATCTCTTCATCAAGTAATAATAACTGTTCGAGGTTATCCATGTAATCAACATTCATCAGACAGTACACCTCCATGCATCATTTATCACTGCTCACCCATAAGCTTATCATCCCATAACACGCTACTCAAACTTGACCTGAATAGATATACCACAAGTCAAACATGAGACGCAACGCATTCAGCGCAAGAGTATCCAGTGTTGTTGCGTAGATTACGGAAGAATTGTGAAGTAGGCCATTTAATTCATTCATAAATTCAGCTATACTATTACTGAGCAATAATAAACAGTTATCAAAAAGCGGGGTGCAATTATGAAAAACTATTTAAAAACTATCTCTATAACTCTAATAGTCGTGATGGTCTTAGTTGGAACAGTAATGTTCGTAATCTTCAATCCTTTTGCGGCCCTGGCTACCTCGAATACGCATAACCAGACCGCAAATACTACGCCCATCTCATCGCCTTATGTTGATGGACAAAAAGCTACCGCAACGCCTAAAAATAAAGAGATCCCGCAGGCAGCAATCCCAACACCGACAAAGGTTGTCAAACCGACACCGACACCGACAAAGGTTGTCGAGCCAACACCGACGCCAGCGCCAGCTGTCCCATTAGTCAACTGGGATAATGCGCCGTCAACCAAATATGCAACTAAACCATCCAACGTGCGCAGTACGCCTTATACCAGTGGAGATATCGTTTCAACCCTGGATACAGGCGCGGAAGTGACTATTTATGGATCAATCAATGGTGAAGCAATCTCTACCAGTCCTGTCTGGTATCGCATCTCCGATCGAAATAGCGCGCCAGAGTACATCTATAGTGGTCTGGTGACCTCAGAGAAGCCAGCACCAGCACCTGCGCCTGCAGGTAGCAATGCTAATTGTGCTGGGACACAGGGACAGGTAGTTGATGTCAACTTGAGTGCGCAGTGGGCCACATTCTGCAACAACGGCAAAATGGACAACAGTTTCGCCATCACCAGTGGACAACCCGATCTGCCCACGCCTGTTGGTGTCTATCATGTCTTTAGCAAACAGAGTCCAACCACCTTCTACTCACCATGGCCGGTTGGCTCACCCTACTACTATGAGCCAACCCACATCAACTACGCCCTGGAGTTCAAAGAAGGTGGCTTCTTCCTCCATGACGCCTGGTGGAGAAGCACCTATGGTCCTGGTACTAACGTACCCCATACCGATCCAGTATATGGCGACATGACCGGAACCCATGGCTGCGTCGTCATGAGTACCGCCCAGGCCGAATGGCTGTATGGTTGGGCCCCATCGGCACCGCAGTCAACATTCACGAGTAGTAGCGGCGGCCTTCATGACCAATACTTTTCACTTAGCGATACGTTGAGAGATGGTTCGACGTGACCAGCAAGCCATGTGTACGTGGAGAGGGCGCCACACGCGGAGGCCGCACTGCTGCGTTTGCGCAGGCCAGCGTGCTCGAACGACGCGCAGTGCTGTGGCGCCTACAGGGATCGTGTGTGCCATGGCCTGCTCGCGCAACAACGTGGTGGGAGAGCGCGTGGATCCTCCCCGTACCTTCTCGGAGAGGATCGCGAACCATAATCCGTCTCGGTGTAGGCGCCACAGGCATGCGATGCTCGTTGAGCCCCTCGCTCCACGATCACGCCGCATGCCGGCCTCCGCGTGTGGCGCCCTCTCCACGTACGATCCGCTGCTTTTCTCCACCATATTTTTATGGTCACAAAAGCGCTTAAGGACTCTGTTGGCCAATGGCAAAACGGGCACCAAAAAGCCACTTTTTGGTGCTCCACAAACAGACAAAAGACCCACATGACACAGAATCGAACATGGCGGGCTGAATTTCTACCCGTAATACCATTGGCCAACAGAGTCCTTAAGTGAAAAGTATTAGCCTTCATGACTGCTGCCGGTACGTATCAGGCAACGCTGTTCAGTTCGGCCAGATCGTCCTCAGAAAGAGTCAGAGCAGCACCGGTGACATTGTCGCGAAGGTGCGCGATGGATGAGGTCCCTGGGATCAGCAAAATGTTCGGTGAGCGCTGTAGCAGCCACGCCAGCGCGACGGTCATCGGTGTGGCATTCCTACGAGTGGCGACTGCTCTCAGTTTGTCGGACTGAAGAGGGGAGAAGCCACCGAGTGGGAAGAAGGGCACGTAGGCGATGCCCTGTGCGGCAAGGGCGTCGATCAGCTCATCATCAGCCCGATGAGCGAGGTTGTAGAAGTTCTGCACGCACACAATCGGCGCGATGGACTGTACCTCGGCGATCTGCTCAGCGTTCACATTACTGATACCGAGGTGCTTGATCAGGCCTTCTTGCTGCAGTTGCGCGAGCACCGTAAATGGTTCGGCAATCGAGCCAGGCGTGGGGCTTTCTACCCCGCCGACGCGCAGATTGACGACATCGAGTACGTCTAGTCCGAGGTGTTCGAGATTGTCGCGTACGGCCTGACGCAACTGCTCAGGGGCGAGTGCCTGGGGCCAGCCGCCCCTGGAGTCTCGTAATGCTCCCACCTTGGTCACGATGTGCAACGAGTCGGGATAGGGGTGCAGCGCTTCTTTGATGATCTGGTTGGTCACGTATGGGCCGTAGAAGTCGCTGGTGTCGATGTGCGTGATCCCCAGCGCCAGCGCCTCGCGCAATACGGCCACGGCAGCGTCGCGGTCGGCTGGTGGGCCAAACACGTGCGGGCCAGCCAACTGCATCGCACCGTACCCTATACGCGTGACTGTCAGATCCTCAGCCATGGTGAACGTTCCTGCGGCTGCGGCTGGCAGGTTACTATGTTCATGCGTTGAATGCAATACCATCGAAAAATTCCTCTTTCTCTCATTGAAACTACGAACATCGCGGTGTGTGATACACTCAGAAGTATGACATGACAGTTATAGTATGACCAGAGTCTCTTTATCATATGATTGAGACTAGCAGGATAAGGAGCAAAGAGAACGGTGAGCGACGACCAACGCAGACAAGATCTCGCGGATTTTCTACGCACGCGACGTATGCGCATTTCGCCAGAACAGGTTGGGGTGATACGTGGTGGGCGACGGCGCACGCCAGGATTGCGGCGCGAAGAGGTAGCGCAGCTCGCAAATGTGGGCGTTTCCTGGTATACCCTGTTGGAGCAAGGACGCGATATTCACCCTTCCAGCGCGGTACTCCATAATATTGCTGATGCATTACAACTTACACCCGCCGAGCGGCAACATCTTTTCTTGCTTGCCGATCAGCAACCCCTCATCGATACACACCCATCTCATGAACAGATAAGCCCTGCGTTACGCCGTGTAATTGACGCGCTTAATCCTATTCCGGCTTACATCATTGGTCGTCGTTGGAATTATCTGGCCTGGAACACCACTGCTGAGCATATCTTTTTGCGGTCGCCGTCGGTACCACCATATGAATATAATGCTGTCTGGCGTATTTTCGCTGATCCCATGAGCCATTATATACACAACCCTAAATGGGAACAGGTAGCGCAGAAAGTGCTCGCAGAATTCCGTGCTGATAGTGCACGTTACGCTGATGAAGAATGGTTCAAACGCTTGATAGCCGACTTACAACGAGTCAGTCCTGAGTTTCGCGCATGGTGGCCCCGTCACGATGTACGCGGGAGAGACGATGCACAAAAAGACATGGAACATCCGCTGGTAGGACGCCTGATGTTTGAGCATACAACCTTACAGGTACCTACCGCCCCCGAACTCAAGGTTATGATCTATACACCGCTACCCGAAACGGATACGCTAGCGAAATTACAGCAGTTGATGGATATAAAGATAACTGTCAATGCTACACCTTGATTTCGGCTTTATGGTAGATTATCCATAAATACCTTCATCCTATTCACAAAAATACTCTCTCCGTCCTTCGGGGGAAGAGGGGAGGGAGAGGGTTGCGAGGACACCTCGCGCTCCGTCAGGGGCTGCCGCCCCTGCACCCCGCTTTCCCCCTAATGGCCGGAGAGCCCAAAAATACTCTCTCTGTCTGAGGCATCAGATCGATAATTCACGGATCCAGACACGCATAGCGCCTGGCTGGCGATTATCCCAGGCAAAGTAGGGGATGGCGGTCAGCCGGGTCTCTTGCATCCTTAGTTTCCGGGTACGATAGAGACAATCATTCCAGTCCGTGAGATCTGGCACACAGGCTGATCCTTGCAGCATAACTACACCGTTCAGGATGTCTGGTTTGAATTCAGGATGTAAAGGCTGGTCAACGGGTAGTTGTAACTGATTCAGTGGAACAGGATTATCCGCCGACTCTACGCAGTACACGAGGGGTCCACGTTGGAGGGCTACGCAACCTGTGTCTGCTACTACAGCGGGATGAGCATAGATGCGTGTTACCGGCATTGGTAAATGCAATTCAACACTATCACCATTCTGCCAGGTACGCTCGATGCGCGCATAGCCTTTCTCCAGACAGGAAGCCACCTCAACGACCACACCATTCACGCGCAGCACTGGTCTGGTACACCAACCTGGAATACGCAGCTTCAAGGCAAATCGGGCGGGACTGGCCAGCTCAAGATCCAGACGGATCGCACCGTCCCAGGGATATTGCGTCTGCTGGCGCATCATCAGAGTATGCGCACCAACTTGCAAACGAGCCTCGCTGGTAGCATAGAGATGGACAGCGACCTCGGCATCTCCCTGCGAGTACATATATTGTCCTAGCGAGCTCAGCAGCCGGGCAATGTTTGGAGGACAACAGGCACAGCCAAACCATTCCTGGCGATGCGTCTGACCTGTACTGGCCAGGGGATTAACATAGAAAAACTTCTTACCATCCAGCGAGATGCCGCTGAGCACACCATTATACAGGGTTTGTTCCAGTACATCGGCGTAGCGACCATCACAATCCAGATGCAGCATGCGGTGCGCCCAGAAGACCAGTCCCACCGCCGCGCAGGTCTCGGCATAAGCCGTTTCGTTGGGCAAATCGTAATCTGTCGTAAAGCCTTCATTGGCGCTTGAGGGGCCAATGCCGCCGGTCAGATACATGCGCTTTGTCGTCAGGTGTTGCCAGAGGCGCTCACAGGCCTGCACCAGCGAGGGATCATGCAGTTCAAGCGCGAGATCGGCCATGGCGCAATACAGATACATTGCCCGTACCGCATGCCCTACAACTTCACGCTGTTCTCGCACCGGTTGATGCGACTGGTTGTATTGTCTGAACATCGCTAGCTGCTCGGCACGCTCCGGCAGCGTTTCACCGAAGAAGCCTGGCGTACCGCGTTCAGTCGCCTCCTGCTCAAAATACAAGGGCGGCTGACCACGTTCATCAATAAAATACTGGCTCAAGCGCAGGTATTTCTGATCACCGGTAGTACGATACAGGCGGACCAACGCCAGTTCGATCTCCTCATGGCCGCAGTAGCCACGCTTCTGTCCTGGCTCGGGACCAAAGACCGTCGCGATATAATCCGCATAACGCTGTACAACCGCTAACAAAGTCCGCTTGCCAGTCACCTCAAAATGCGCAACCCCCGCCTCAATCAAATGGCCCGCACAATACAACTCATGGGCATCACGCAGATCTGTCCAGCGCCGCCCAGGCTCAACAACGGTGAAATACACATTCAAATAGCCATCGGGCTGCTGGGCAGCCGCCAGTAAGGCGATCACTTGATCCAGCAACGCATCCAGATCAGCATCAGGATGGGTGGCAAGACTATAACTGGCGGCCTCCAGCCACTTCGCGAGATCAGATTCCCAGAAAATGTGCGGAGTCGGCTCCTGACCTGGCTCCCAGTCCAAACGCAGCGCGTCGATACGCCCTGTCTCTTTACACTGAAGATATTCAAATGGAATTGTCTGCTCACGCACCAACTCGATACGTGGCTGCCAGAATGTATCACGAAACTGAACAGCCTGAAATGCGATTGGCTGTAATCTGCGTTGCTTATAATTGTCCATAATCGCCTCCATAGGAATGATATTTACACTGCTACTACATATATATCCTCCCTATATAATTGATTAAGGCAAACATTTCAGGCTATCTTTCAAAAGATACTGCTCCGACTGATCAGGACCATAGCTGGCGGCTGTATGGACATGGTGATTTATATCCACACACATCACATACACCCCTTTATTTAAAGGATCACTGCGCTGTAAGGATGTGGTATTACCACCTTCAAAAGAGAGCAGACCACTTACTCCTTCAAACGTAACATTCTGGAGCGCGCTATTAAAATCACTTACAGATGGCAACTCGCCATTGCCGTTAATTGACATGCTTTTATCGAGTGCATGTAGAAACGCATTAGTGGCATCATATGATAGGATCGCATGCGGAGCCAGCAAGACGTATGGCTGATTGGGGAGCACATCCGCAGTTTCACCAAAGGTCTGGTCGAATTCCTTCTTGAATGCACTATTAGGATCAATGGGAGAAGCATAAACAGTCGCGAATACCGACTCATAATCATTATGCTGGAAACTATTCATCTCATATAAGCCATCTCCACCCATAATCGGTATCGTCTGTTTGATCCCCATTCTACTTTTCAACTCCTGCAACACACTTTCAAGTGGCAGAAGATCATCCTGATAACCAGAAAAGTAAATCATACGTGCACCCTGAGTCAGGGCATCCTGTACACTCTGATTAATTGTATCGATGCGTCCGACTATATATTGCTCTAGAATCGGATGTAAATTAGGAATCTGACCCTGAGCCTGCTCAAGAAAATCACGATTAAGACTGGTACTATATGGATCAGTACTATCGCTAAATACCGCAATATTCAGAGGATCGCTCGGTTTTAAATGCATCTGCAATCGATACGCGGGCACCATATGCTTCGCAAAAAACTGCGCCATAAATTTACTCTGTACCTTATCAGAGGACACCACACGATAGAAATTAGGCATATCCGAGAGCAGATCACTGGTCGCTGAAGGAGAAACAACAGGAATATCCGACTGATGCAAATCGGCCAGTTGTCTCAGAGCCCGTTGGGTAGACCCGCTAAAAGGCAAACCTATCATGCCACGGAACGAAGGCTCCTTCCTGGCATAAAGGACAATCTGTTTCATAACCAGTGCAACCGTCTGATCAATCGCCAGACGCGTCCCAATATTGGCAATAACCAGGCGTACCTTCAACTTATGTTTCGCATTATAGTCCTTTTGCGCGAGATAGGCCCCACTCAAATCCTTTAAACCTACTGAAATCGAAAGTTCATTATCATCCAGGGTGCGACTGAGCATGGTTGCCACCATCAAAGTCACATATGGCTTACTGGCCATAGCCTTCTTATTTTCCTGAAAGATCATCGTTTCCAGCTGTTTCTCAGAGGCATTGCCATTAGATTGATCGAAAGGAGCATTTTGATTCTCGTCGATAATGCCAACCGTGACCTGCTCATTGCCTACCTGCATCTGCGAGGTCCCGACGCCATCAGGGCACACAGAATTTAATACTGCAATTTGATGTTCAATACAGAGTTGATTTGGATAAAGGTAAGAGAAAAATGAACTGAATTCTTTAGGAGTTAACAGCATAAAAACCAGAGTGATAATCACAAATGGTGTAGATAGAATATAGACACGTGTAAGCCAGTGCCATATTTTTTGCACAAAATCAGGAACCTGACTGAACAGTTGATACAGCAATCGATCAGTGTATTTGAATATGCCGTCCCATACACGTTTAAAACCTTCGATCGCCAGGAAGGCGGCCACTGAACTCCATGTATACTGATAAGCTGAAGTAAAAAAAGAAAAGATAAAAATACCAATAGTCAATGCCCAGAGGATATTCAAGCTCCAACCATCACCTGGATATGTGTCCGAGGCGGCTTCATTGGTTTCAGGCTGAGCATCAATAGGATCAGAACTAGCCAGATTTTTCGTAGTGGGAGTCGATGGCTTCTCACTCATGCAAATCATTCCTTTAGCTCAGAATATAATGCGTAGCGCCTATCATATAATACGCTTACAGATATGGCAATGTTGTATAAATAAGGTAGCTATAATTCGATAAGGTAATTTTGTAGATCGTAATGGTACCACTATGTTATGGACGGAGAGTTTGCTACGTTTTGAAGTAGAGAAGTACATTCAAGAAAGGAAATAAAAATCCATGAATTCGTTTGATCAGCTCGCACAAGAAATCTTTCGGCAGAAACAGACGATGGAGACGCTCCAGGCGGAAAATGCAGAGTTACATCGTCAGATTGCAGATATACAGGATGGTCGTGGGGTTTTCATCATGGTTGGTGATCAGCGCTACTCCCTCCGCTCACTACGAGAAGCAGTAAATGATCGCGAGCGAGGCCGAAATAGCTTTTAAGCAAGCAAACAAAATGACGGGCCCGGACGAGCCCGTCATTTTATTGCAAATTTTTAGTCTTAAACAACCTGGAGAACAATCTTACCAGTTACTCCACCCTGCTCAAGTTCTTTCTGAGCCTGAGCCACTTCTGCCAATGGCATAACTTTAGCGACCAGGGGTTTGATCTTGCCACTCTCAAGAAGGTTGCGCAGATAATCCAGTTTATAGCGCTCACGCTGCAGGAAGAGGTAATGCAGCGTAATGTTTTTCAGGAAGGCTGGATACGTATTCCCGGCGATATCCACCACACTAACCATACGGCCATACATTTTAGTGGCTGCAATACTATTCGTGATCGTCTCACCACCCACGGTATCAAAAACAACATCCACACCCTTACCATTGGTCTCTTTTAAGATGATATCCGCATAGTTCTCAGTCTTATAATCGATAACGCGGTCCGCACCCAGTTTCTTTGCCAGCTCAGCATTCTTACCGCTACAGGTGGTAAAGACATAGGCACCAGCCGCATGAGCGATCTGAACAGCCAGTGAACCCACGCCACCAGTACCACCATGGATCAAGACTGTCTCACCAGGTTTCAACTGAGCCCTGGTAATCAAAGCATCCCAGGCCGTTCCACCCGCCAGAGGAATACTGGCCGCCTCTATATGCGACAAATTCTTCGGCTTATGGGCGACAATCGCTTCGCGGGCCACATGATACTCCGCATAGCTCCCACCGCGTCCAGGAATATCCGGTGTATAATAGACCTCATCCCCTACCTTGAAATCCTTCACCATCGCACCGACCGCCTCAACGACGCCCGAGACATCATAGCCAATGACCGCAGGAGGCTGCACGCCTGCCCACGAACCTGCCTGACGAATTTTATAGTCCACTGGATTAATCGAGCTGGCATAGACCTTTACTAATACTTCATCCGCTTGAGGAGTAGGTTCAGGCAATTCCTGTGGCTGGAAAACTTCAGGACCACCAAATCCAGTAATAATCATTGCTTTCATACACATTCACCACTTTCCCAAAAAAAGAACTGTGTCCAATCTGAAACACAGCAGATTTGTTTATTCATGCTATTGCTATTATCGACAAAAAAGACATGGTTATCTATGCTACCTGTCTTCATCTCTTGTACGGCCAGACGATTGCTAACGTAGACAAAAGCAAGCAAACAAATACTATGGAAAACAATTTACCAGGCGCAGTCCTGAGTCACCTAAAGGCCTGCAGATTACTCGGAATCTTCCTCGTCGCCATCCAGCAACTGCTGAAGGCGCTGCCAGCGTGTTTGTAGCATCGAGACATCGGCAGTCGTTAAACCGGCCCGCTGACAACGCTCAGCAAAAAGCTGCTCATAGCGGCCATCAGGACTGGCATGCGCCAATTCAACCTCATGAAAGGATTCCAGCAAAACCTCTTCGTTCTGGGCAAAGGTCGCATAGTTGCCAGCAGCACCACTGACATTAACTGCAAAACGGCGGCAAGCAGCCAGAACACGAACACAGCGCGTCTCATTAGCACGCAAAGCAGCCAATTGTTCCTGTGAATACTGATCACTCATAACATCCCCTACCTGATTGCTTCTCAAATACAAAATTTCCCTGTTGTACCAGCCTGAATTCTCTATAAATGCTGTTCCTCCAGGTTCTCATTCGCCCAAAATTGAGAGTTATGCTAAGCATAGCACAATACAACTCTCCTCATCTTACCTGCACAATGTAGTTGCAACCTTTCCCTACATAGTTTTTCAGCACGCACTGATGTGAAGCGTTTCATAGTATTGTCACCAAAAATCGATTATGATAAATACATTCTCATACCTATAATACTGCATGTGGCTAATAAAAAATGAAAATGTGGCGGCTATAGTTAATCAGTCGTAATAAAAGTATCTGACTATAGCACGCGCGTCATAAATGAAAGAAATACACCAACTGTGTAAGCAATAAAAAAGGATAGTAACATGGACGAGAAAGAGATACAGCCGTCGGCAAACCTGGAACGTATGCAGGTAAATCGCAGAGAATTCCTGGCACTGTGCGCGGTGGGAAGTATGCCTATTTTATTGGGTGCCTGTCAACCATCAGCCAGCGCGACACCAGGACAAACATCACCCACGGCTAAAGCCACACTACCACCAGCACCAACTAAAGCACCTGTGCTTACAGAGGCCGATTGGTCAACTCTGGCTAAAAACATCAAGGGCAGCTTGATCCGCCCAAACAATGTTCAGTACGCCACCGCCCATCAACTCTTTGATCCCCAATTTGATGGCATCAAGCCTGCAGGCGTCGCGTATTGTGCTTCCCCCAAAGATGTACAGACCTGCCTGGCGTTTGTCAGTCGCTTCAATCTGCCAGTGACGGTACGCTCCGGTGGTCACTCGTATGCTGGCTATTCAACCACCACAGGACTCCTCCTGGACGTTTCGCGCATGAATACTATCACGTTGGATCTGAAGAGTGGACAGACAACAATTGGGAGTGGGGCGAAACTTATCGATGTGTATGCGCGTCTGGCCGACAATGGTCGTGTCATTCCTGCTGGCTCATGTCCGACTGTGGGAGTGGCAGGGCTGACCATGGGAGGTGGAGTTGGCGTGCTTGGACGTAAGTTTGGTCTGACCTGTGATAATCTGCTTTCCGCCCAGGTTGTGCTGGCGGATGGACGCCTGGTTACCTGCGATGCCAACCAGAACACTGGACTCTACTGGGCCTTGCGTGGCGGCGGCGGCGGCAATTTCGGGGTCGTGACATCTTTCACGTTCCAGACCCATCCCGTGAACACACTCTCAATCTTTACGTTGGGTTGGGCATGGAACGATGCAGCAGCAGTAGTTGATGCCTGGCAAAACTGGGGACCACAGGGACCCGATGAGCTATGGTCCAACTGCCTGCTACTCAACACCACCGACAAAAATGGTGATCCGATTGTACGCATCAATGGTGTGTATGTTGGTGGGACTGATCAACTCAATCAGCAACTACAAAATCTCATCAATAAACTGGGCATTGCGCCCACGGTCCGCTATGCCTCCAGCGCCGGTCTGCTGGATACTATGCTCTATGAGGCTGGCTGCTCAGATAAAAGCCTGAACGAATGCCGACTACCCGGCCAGAGTCCCCAGGGAAAGATACAACGTAATGCCTCGGCCGCCAAATCAGACTACTTTAACAAAACCATGCCTCGCCAGGCCATTGATAAGCTGGTCAATGCCATTGCCCAGCGCCAGAAATCATCCCTCCCAAATACCGGTGGCATCGGCATCGACACATACGGCGGAGCCATCAACCGCGTCGCACCAGATACCACAGCATTTGTGCATCGCAATATGCTCTTCTCGATCCAATATAACGCCAACTGGGACATCGGCTCATCTGATGCCATTATCAGTCAGAACCGGAGCTGGCTCAATACTACCTGGCAAGCCATGCGGCCATATGCCTCGGGAGCAGCCTATCAAAACTACATTGATCCAACATTATCCAACTGGCAACAGGCCTACTATGGAAGCAATCTGGCCCGACTCCAACAGGTCAAAGCTACCTATGATCCCAAAAATCTCTTCCGCTTCAAGCAGAGCATTCCGCTGGCACATTAACAGCAACCACCAGGCTTGCTACTCATTTTCACAATTTTAGACACAAAAAAAGAGGAGCCTTTTTTGGGGCTCCTCAAACTTACCTATAAAGTATACCCAATATTTTTCGAAAAATCAAGGCCTTTTAGAGGCGAATTTCGCAATTCTTCCACAGCAAATAATTTTGCTGGATCGAAAACTCTGCAATCAGGATCTGTCGTAAAAGATCTCACGTACACTATACAGATAGATCTAGTACTCTGCCAGACATCATGTGCTGGGAGGCGGGGATGCAAGCGAGCATGCCGGGGGCATGATCAAGCGCCGAGCCCCTTGACTGGGGGATCGGGGGCTGTGCCCCGGCATCTCCCCCCTGCCGCCCGCGTAGCGGGCGCACAACTCATCACACGAAGTTTGACAATGTACTAGTCAAAATAGATCATAGGATTGAGTCGATAGCCAGTTTGGAGGAAGGATAGATGCGAGCATCCAGTAAAAGTTTTGATTATACCCAGGATTTCAAGCAGATAGATTTTCGCGCCCATCCTGAGCTGTATCAGGTTGTAGAGGCGAGCAGGGTGTCTTGCTGTTGAGCCATACAAATCTGAGATTCTGCCCTACTGGCGCTTCAAAACTCCTGTAGAAGCACAAAAATCAGCGGATAAGATCTATGAGTTATTTCTGAGCTATAAACAGCAAGGTGATTTTGTGGGGATGGATATGGCGAGAAAATTTTTGCAGATGGCTATACACGCTCACGCCGCTACGCCAATCATCAAAGTGGTCGCAAATATCAAGCCAATCCCCAGAAAGAAGACACTCAGGCAGCCATGAACGAGGCTCGAAAACAACTTCTGCCCTGGTCAGAAGATAACGAGAAAGCTGAATCGGCACGTATTTTCTATGGGGTGTATCTACTGGCCAGAAATGATGAGGAATATCAGCACTTAAAAAAACAACATGTAGAAAAATATGAACGAAAAAAAGTTGATAATACTTGATGAGCTTGACTTATAGAGCTATCTTTCCATATAATTTCTGTAACTCTATTTACACCTATTTTTAATTCCAGTTACACACTATTACTAGCAACGCGTTCAATCCTGTCAACATCTATCTTTTGATTTTGAGTAGATATATAGCAATACATTGACTTTTGACAGGATGAGCCTCATAGCCAGAGGAGTATAGCATTGAAGCTAAAACGTTTGCTTGTGGGCTTCTTTTTTTGCAGTATTTTTTGTCTGAGTACTGTCATAGCCCCTCTTTCCGCATCAGCAGGCACCAGTACGGACAACAATCGTCACGGTTCAAAGGATGAGCTGACATCCAGTCAGAAACAGACATTGTATGCCATTGCTCGCCAGACCTGGAAATTCTTTGATGCCGATGCCGATCCGCACACACATCTACCGATGGATAATATTGGCCTGAATGGCGCCCCGGCCAGAGGCGCTTATACCTCAAACCAATATCGGCGTCGCCTTCTGGAGTATTGTTTCCGCCGAAGATCTCGGTTTGATCAGGCATAGTGATGCATTGAAACGGACCAATGATCTTTTAAGCCAGGTTGAGAAGCTCAGCAAATGGCATGGATTTCTCTTTAGCTGGTACGACACCACCAATGGACACCGCATCTCGGGTCCGGGAGGCACCGATCAGGAAGGGCAACCAGCAACGGGAGCGTTCATCTCTACCGTAGATAGTGGCTGGTATGCCAGTGGCTTGATTGCCATTCGCCAGGCATTCCGCTGCTGGCACCGCGCGCAACGGCCTTGCTGAATGCCATGGACTTTGGCATCTTTTATGACAACGGTGACCAAAGTCAAAGTAATACCGCCGGACAAATGTATGGCGGCTACAACGCGGATCAGGGTCCGGCCACTTTCCATTATGGGGTACTCAACGCGGAAACGCGTATCGCAGCCTACATTGGCATTGGTACCCATCGTATGCCCGGCGATGTCTGGTGGCGTACCTGGCGTACTCTCCCCGCGGATTTTACCTGGCAGGGACAGACGCCTCAGGGCTATAATGCCACCTATACCGACCCGCAATCTGGCAAGCCCTTCACTGTCTTTGAAGGCCACTACAGCAGCAATGGCATCAACTTTGTGCCAAGCTGGGGTGGTAGCATGTTTGAGGGCTTGATGAATAATCTGGTCATTCCCGAAACGGCGTGGGGAAAACAAAGCTTTGGTCTGAATGATCGGCTCTATGCACAGGCCCAGGCCGCCTATGCGACACAGACACTCAAATATCCAGTCTGGGGCCTCTCACCAGCCAGCACTCCCGATGACACAGGCAACTATGACGCCTATGGCGCACATAATCTGGCCTCCAACAAAAATTGCTGCCCTTACAGCGAAACGGCAGTCACACCACACGCTTCATTCCTGGCACTGACCGTCACGCCACAGGCAGCCTTTGCCAACATCCAGCAACTACGCACACGTTACAAAGACATCTATGGGCCTTATGGCTTCTATGATAGCGTTAATCCCACCACCGGACAGGTCGGACACCGCTATCTAGTTCTGGATCAAGCCATGATCTTTGCCGCACTGGACAACGCTCTGCGCAACAACCAGTTGCAACGCCATTTCGCCGCAGATCCTGTCATTATGGCGATCCATCCCTATCTCTCCCAGGAGAAATTCTCGCTACCATAGTAAAGAGCCAGTAGCACGTGTCAGGGAGTCGATAGCTCGTTTGTAGTGAAACGAGTTATCGGCTCCTTATTTTAAGCAGGTTAATGTCTCAGAACACATAGAACTACTTCAATTCCAGGCTATAACAGAGATATTTCTGATATGATACAGATACTATATTTGCGAAGGACGAAAAACACCTATGTCTTCAGCTAACAAGCAGGACTCTTTCCATACATTGTCTTATGGAGACGATACGTTTCAATATGGAGAACTCTATGTTCCGACAGGAGCAGGACCACATCCAGTGGTCATACTGATCCATGGCGGTTTCTGGCGTGACGCATATGATCTGACGTTGATGCACGGTCTGGCGCAACACCTGGTAGCACAGCAAATTGCGGTCTGGAATATTGAGTATCGCCGCGTAGGTAATCCCGGTGGCGCATGGCCTGGAACATTGTTAGATGTCGCCCGAGCCACTGACTATCTGCGAACACTGGCTCCTCAATATCAACTGGACGTACAACGTGTGATAACTGTGGGACATTCAGCAGGAGGTCATCTGGCGCTCTGGTTAGCAGCACGACAGCATCTACCACAGGACAGCGAGCTAAGCACCTCCAGCGATCCCTTACCGCTAACAGGAGCCATTAGCCAGGCTGGTGTCGTAGATCTGGAACAGGCCGCCCGCCTCCATCTTGGGAAAGATGCAGTCCAGGCATTGCTGGGAGCGAGCTTCGCCGATAAACCTCAGCGCTATCTCCTGGCCTCACCCGCAGCTCTCTTACCACTAGATGTACCACAGGTGCTGGTTCATGGCACAAATGACGATACTGTCCCTCTCATCATCAGCCAATCCTATCAGCAGAAAGCACAGATAGCGGGTGATAGCATTACCCTGATCGAGATCCCCGCAGGCGATCACTTTGTGGTGATTGATCCTGACTCCGAAGCATGGCAGCAAACATACGCCGAGATTAAACGCCTGCTCATGCTACTCTAGTGTAAAAGCCAGGATGGTTGATGCATCTATAAACTCGTGACACTCCGCACGCCCTGAAGGGGCGGCGGCTTCTTGTACTCCTACGTAGTCGGCCCCCTGAGTCGGTGCCTCGTTGAGGCAACTCGTTGAAGACCGTAGTGGGTGAGGAATACACTCAAGCACAGATCCACACATCTGCTCGCTTGAAGGGCGGTGCCATGCCTGTTCACCGTTTCATGCCGTACCCGACGGGTGTGCAGCCAACGTCGGGTGTTTGGCGACCTGGAAAGGGTGAACATCTTTCTCTTTCGAAAACTGATGCATGCATCAGTGGGAGGCTTTTCTTGAACGATTTTGCCTGGCAACACTTCCTAAGGCCGTACAGCCTGTGCTGTCGTGCCTTCGTTGCACCTATGCAGTATAATCCAACAATGCATTCTATGCAACAAGCAAGGGCTAAAGCCCAGGAGAAACCCGCCTATCCGCCTGGGTTTAAACCACAGCGGCTTGCGGCGGGTTACGCTTTTGTCATGGTGAAAAATAGATGTACTCAAACCATCCCCAGATATTAAGGCCAATTGAAAGTATAATCACGGCCTTTTCATACCATTGTAAGCGCTGATGGAAGCCCAGGACCGCGAGCAAAAAAGCCAGAGGAAGGACATCCAGGAAAAAACGATAGCCAAACTGATACCAGCCAGTATTAAAGTAGAGCAGGTGAGCACCTATGGGTAAAAGACAGCCAGCCAGCAGGCTCCATGTGAGATAGGAGTGCGAGCGCACAAAGAAAGTACGGAAAAGAGGATAAAGTGCAGGCATGGTCCAGAAGATACCCGTACCAGTTGGATCAAAGCGGATATACGGTAACATCGTCAGGATTTGCGGTGGCTGGATCAGCATATAGAAAAAATTGGTTGGCAGGAAATGCAGATTAAACTGTCCATATTCAGCCAGACCAGGAGCCACACGAGGACTAACATTCATGCTCTGGTAGCCAAAGTCCAGCAAGGAACCAAAGCGCGCCAGATTGTAGAGCAGCATCCCGCCAACAAAGATGCCCAGGATGCCACAAAAGACTACATACGGCTTCAACAGCTGCCAGGATTTCTTTGGCTCTGATAGGAAGACCAGGAGCAGATAACAGGGAAAGACCAGCAGGACGGTGCTACGAGATAAAGCTGCGAGACCAAGCCACACCGCAGCCAGCCAGGCGCGACGCTTGCCAATCAACTCAAGGACGTGAAGCAGCAAGAAAGTGGTCGCGATCACATGGGCCAGGAACCATACCGTGGCCTGCATAGATACATAGAACAGTTCTGTACCACAGGCAAAAAAGATGAAGAGCCAGGCCAGACTGGAGAAAGACAGCTGTACCACTCCCTTTTCAACCATGCGATATAACAACAGAAACATCAAACCAACATTTAGCAGCGAAAAAAAGAGCTCGACACTCACCGAAAGCGCAAATTGATGGCTGAAATGGAAGATTGCAACCAGCGGCAGAAAAAACAGTGCAGGCAATGGCGGAAAGGCCACATACCAATGACCATGCCAGAAGGTGTAATCTCCTGACATACCCGGAGGAGGAGAAGCTACATAGAGATGCCCTGCTAACCAGGCATTGGCCAGATAGATAAAATGTGCACCCGAATAAATCTGCGTGGTACCAAGAGGGGTAATATAAAAACTGGAGGCAACCAGTGATGAGTGATGCGCCTTTTCAAAAGTGAAGGGGAGATGTACAAAATGAGTCAGAAAAAAACAGGCAAGATAAAAAAGAGCCACAAAAACTATAAGAAGTATAGCACGCCAGGATCCTAACAGTTTCAGTGTGATGGCTTGATCTGTTTGTAGCAACGACTCAAAGGTGCGCTCGTTGGCAGGTGTGTTTAAATGTATCGTACTACGTGACTGCTTTCCCATTCCCCACCCCATCCTCTCTTGATACATCAGCCAATTTAAACACGTCAAGAATATCAATATTCATAAGAAAATCATAACCCGCTGTCGGATAAATTCAATCCTGCGAACTTAAAACATGACTAAAATCCTATCTCATGTGTTCGATTGTGTGAGCACATAAAAAATGACTGAGGCAGTAGGCAAGCAAACAGCATAAAAAACAGGATCTACTCTTCTTCCATAGATCCTGTCAGCGAATATGATCATAAGCAACCGTGGAGCGAATGCCACATGGACAACATACTTGATTTTACGCTGATTGCCGTTGACGTAACTCTTCCGCCAGCTCATATTTATTGGCAAACACACGACCGCCGCAATAGATATTGCGCTTCGCAAAGGCTTCAGGAGTTTCGCGCAGCAGACGTTGCTGCACGGCAGGTTTATGAGCCATTTTAGAATGATACCAGGGCTCAGGTAATGGCGCATAAGCGGGATCAGAGGTCCAGGTAGGCACTGGCAGATCATACTTCTGGCAGAGATACTCGACAGAGGCAGCACAAAAGACAGCCCAACGGTGTTGCTCTTCCGTTGGATTCAGCGGCTCTTGAATAGGATCGCGCAATAGTTCAACACGTCGATCGGTAAAATTTCCGAAGAAATCGTTCATGAAATTACCCAGGGGAAGCCATGGTTCAGCCCCAGAACAGATTTCTTGATAGGACACGGAGATTGTCTGCAATTCGATATATGTCTTCATTGGCCACCTTGTTCCTGTGTTATCGTCTACAACTATTGTAACACGAGAAACAAAAATTTGCAGTGGGCAGCATCAGAAAACACTATCGCTACAGATCTTATCCACTGGATCATAGTAGGCCCAACAGCTTAAAAAAGTTCATCCAAAGTATCCTGAAATTGATAATGTTCCTGCCAGGAGACATCGGGAATAAAACGATCAGCAATTTCCTGGGCTTGTTCGCGCGTCTCAACATGCAGTTGTTTCAGGAGTGCCTCAATATCGAGCATATCTTTTGGTCGATAGACCATCAACTTCAAGGCCAGAATATATTCTTTAGAAGGCAGGTACACATGCAGTTTTTTATATTCATGCCAGAGAGTTGCTTCGGGATTGGGAGCCATATCGCGAATAAAATAGGCCACGTCATCATTAATCCAGGTACGCTTCATCTGATGTTTCTTTGCCACCGCATTGACTGCCGACTTAAAAGCCTTGGTCTCAGGCGTTGGATTCGTAGAAGTATCTCCCTCAATATCCATCAGAACCACATCGACATCCTCGGTGGACTCACGATTTGCGGCCAGCAACAACATGGCCACCCCACCCACTATCATGACCCGCACAGGAGATTGGAAGCCACGCGCTTCCAATTCGTCGCCTAATTCTTGCAGATATTTCTCAATCTCTTGCCGCTGCATAAAAAATACTGCGCTTTCCTGTTCATACGTTGATCTTCAATTATGACTGTACCATATTGCTGCGCGAATTGCACGACTAATGTGTACCAACGCCGGTCAACAGGGTGGTCATAATTAATTTTGAGGCATCACGGGGCGCGATATAGCCATCAGAAATACGCTGCCAGGCCATAAACAGGAGAGCCGTCATGGTATCAATAATCCAGCGGACTGGTAGATCGGTGCGCAGGCTTTTTTCCTTCTGCCCACGCTGAACCAGGCCTTCAAGTTGGTACAACAAACGTAATTCACGGGACTTCAATTCTTTGTTGTCTTCAGCAAATGGCCAGGCACCGAGCAGGAAAGTAAAACGATGTCCAATCGGCATCAACACTGTAATAATTCGTTCCAGTGCCTCAAGGGCGGTGCCAGTTTCAATCTGGCATTCCGTCATAGCCTGCTCTATATCTTGAAAGGCACTCAGTAGTAAAGCCCGCAACATATCATCGCGGCTGGCAAAATAACGATGCAAAGTAGTACGGCCGATGCCAGCGGCCACGGCAATATCATGCATCGATGCCCCATTGTTGGTAATCAGCGTTTTGATCGCAATATCCTGAATAGCGTCTCGCTCCATCATCCTATGCCTTTCTAAGGAACAGTTTAGTATCATTTTAGACATAGCTGTATCAAAAGTCAATACAAAAAATTCGACGTCTATACAAAAGTATACACGTCGAGGCGCAAACAATCGCTCTCACGTACTGATCGATAATGAATTAACGCTTAATCTCGACATGAGAGACAGACCAACCAATCAAGAAACCATTCCAATGTAAAGTTACAGTAGCGGAACAGCGAACTTGATCGGCATATTCGATAGGGTACACCACTGTATCGTTGTGCCATTCAGGAGCCTGGATACCCAGGAGCTGAATATGACGATTGAGCACAAAATCTCCTGAACTTTGCGTGACGTTGCCACATGAGGGAACAGTATTTGCGGAATGGAAGGTGTAGGAGTTGTTGGTGTTGGCCCAGCTTTGTACGATTAACGGTGGCCGATGATAATAGGAATAATTCAAACAGACGCCAACCAGGACGAGCACGCCCAGACATAAGCAGGCATAGCGCCTGAAGATTGTGCGCTGTATCTGGTCCGCTGCCCTGGCCGCCTTGATGGGAACAACAGTTGTATGTGCCACACGGTCACCCAGACGTTGAAATGTCGGTGACAGCAAACTAGAAATCAGGCCAACGATATATAGAATCGGTAAGCTATCGACAAAGCGTACTATATTACGAAGCAGTGCCGCAGTAACAGTTACGCGTCCTCCATCAGAACTTGCCACGTAAAGACCAAAAAATAACTTTCCTGGAGTAGTCCCAACAAGTGCTTCCTGGGTGAAAAAATAGAGAAAAACGATAACAAACAACCAGAGAGAACTCAGCGTGGCCAGGCCAGACAACGAAAATGAAAAACCATTCCAATCAATTAAATGTTCATCGCCGGATGGATTAATAACACCAAAAATACTGCTGATCCAGATCTGTAAACATGAAAGAATGATAAAATCAGTAATCCCTGCTCCAATGCGCATCCAGCCAATACGCATTCGGGAGATGGAAATTCCCTGTTTTGTTCCAACCGCATTGTCAGTAAACATAGATACTCTCTTCTATGAGAAGAACACCGATAGACATAGTCGTCTAGCAAATAATAATGTTCCTCTATTATACTAACAGCAGGCAAGTTCTCAAAGTAGAGCAAGAAGAGTCCATCGTCAGGCAGCTTGTTGCTACCAGCAATGCACATATGCTTGACGAGCAATCACCCCCCACTCAGCTTACACTATACGCGCAGTGGCAACAGATACACTGCGCAATTCACCTTCTCGCTCCAGTAACAGAGTATAATGCTGTCCCGGGCTCCCCTGTAAAGCAGTGACAACCGTTGGTAAGGGCAGGCCAGTCACAACCAGACCATCAATCTGCAGCAAGCGATCTCCAACTTGCACCGATTGCCTGACACTGGCATAGTTACAGTCTGAGACAGCCGTTACATAATATGTGTGATCAAGATTCAACGATAATGTCAGTCCCACCATATCCATATCATAGGGATAGGAATTGCCACACCATTCCCAGTACGACATCTCATGACGATAATCGATCTCGATACGAAATTGTTTCAACACATTGCCAGCCAGAGCACCCACAATTGGAGCCGTCATAAAGCTGGAGCTACGAGCCTCAAAGATGCCGTCAGGACGCGAAACGACAGTGATTTCCCGCAAGAGCAAGGAGCCGAGAGTGGCCCGTGGAATGCGCATCATCGTCGCATATTCTTCCCCTGGAACGCCCATATTAGCGCTACCAACCGCAGCTTGCGCGCGTGGCCAGGCGGTAAACTGCTGCTCCCAGTTTTGCATCACCGCCTCCGAGATCATAGTGCACGATGCGCCAGTATCCAGTAATAATCCATACTGATCACCAGCAATAGTCGCCTGGACGCGCAAAAATTGACTATGGGGATGAATAGAGATCGGCACAGGCTCACCAGAGCGAGCGGAGGAGCAGGTCGGGGCCAGAGCAAAGACCCCGGCAGGATAATCCAAAAGCACACAATAGTCAGATAACAGACCGCAGGGCAAAATTCCATCCACCTCCTCTCCTGAAAAAAGCGAGCAGGTATTAACCGCCATCAGCGCCGTCGCAGACGCTAGATCCAGGTTATAAGGCCCAATAGAGAGTGTGGGTGGAGAGAAACAATGAAAGACATGGGTGCCTGAAAAAAGGAAAGGCGCGTCCTGTAAGGGCAGGTCTAAGTCTTGCACGAGTGCTTCAGTAAATATCAGCGCCATCCCGGCGGTATCAACCAGAAAACGAGCCATCCGCGAATAGCCATGGTTGGTGGTAACACGAAGATCAACATATGGTCGATTATGTGAGACATAGAGCGAGGCATACTCATACTGCTGCACAGCCATTTTGACTCCTTTACACTAAAGGACAACTCGAAATATGCACTCCATATTTTTCGTTATTAGCGTCGGATATCTCAAAATAGAATCAGCTAAGTCAGACTGAAATACACGGTTTCGGACAGTTTTCAGCACATCCACATCCTCTACACAGCTATCTTTATACACGGAGAGCAAGCAGCAGTAGTGTCACAGCACGGGGTATTTCCACAAATAATGGAAATGCAATCACAAACAAAGAAAAAGACACAGCTTCTCTATCAATATTATTGTACTACAATTGTCAATAGTTGCGCATCGTTCATTTGGGCGGTGTTTTATTGGCGCACTTCATATAAAATAGCTCAGCACGTTATGTGCACTCATTAGATTTTTGTCGCATATCACCTTCACAAGGAGGAGTCGATGCACAAATCGCTCAAACGTTACCTGAGCTTATTAGGTATTCGGAGAAATCACTAATATGTTTGGTTTCATCGTATTTATCATTCCTGCAGCCATCATTCTACTGCATATTGACGTCTTGATTACTGTCTGTGTCTTCCTGCCATTACTTTGTGTTGTAGGACTGGCACAGGCGATGCGGCAACGTCAACAGCGACTGCGAGCAGCCAGCCGGGAAGCGACGGGCTTATTGACGGGTGCCATTGGAGAAATATTCAGTTCCGTCCAGGCCATCCAGGTCGCCGGAGCTGAGGACTATGCCGTCAAACACTTTCATCGACTCAGCCAGATACGCCAGCGCCAGATCCTGCGCGATACCGTGTTCTTCAGCGCCTTACAATCAATCTTCGGCAATACTGTGGGGCTTGGCACAGGCTTAATCCTGGTACTGGCAGCGCTCTACCGCCATCTCAGTCCTGGCGATCTGGCTATCTTTATCGCTTACCTCAGCACCATCACCAAATTTATCATCTCTGCCGCCAACCTGATTGCCCAATACACCCAGACCAAAGTCTCACATCAACGTCTGGTAGACCTGCTCCAGGGAGAATCGCAAGAGATTTTGCTGCAAAATGATCCACTCTATCTAAAAAAGCCTGTGCCCGCACTTCATACGGCAGTAAAAACCACTGTAGACAGGCTGGCACTCCTCAAGGTTGCCAATCTCACCTATCGCTATCCTGATACTGGTCGCGGCATCGAAAATATCAGCTTCCAACTGCAGCGCGGCACGCTGACAGTGATTACCGGCCGTATCGCGGCGGGTAAAACAACCCTGCTGCAAACAATATTGGGATTATTGCCTAGAGATGCAGGCAACCTGTACTGGAACGACAGGCTTATCGAAGATCCAGCTCACTTTTTTATACCACCTCACAGCGCCTATACACCCCAGGTGCCCCATCTTTTCAGTGATACACTGGAAGAAAATATTCTCCTGGGACTCCATAAAGCACCTGCAGAAATGCAACAGGCCATACAACTGGCAGTGCTGGCAGACGATGTGGATAAACTAGAGGATGGACTTCAGACTATAATTGGTACTAGAGGAGTAAAATTATCGGGAGGTCAGGTCCAGCGAACTGCGGCAGCGCGGATGCTGATTCGGGAGAGTGAGTTGCTGGTCTTCGATGATATCTCCAGCGCGTTGGATGTTGAAACCGAGAGTCGACTCTGGCAACAACTATTACAACAACGCCAGCGTAGTTGCCTGGTTGTTTCACACCGTAAAGCGGTCCTACAACTGGCGGATACGATTATCGTGCTACAGGCTGGCAAAATCACAGCGATGGGTACATTGCCGGAACTGCTCACCACCAGCGATGAGCTTAAACGTATCTGGCACGGAACAGTCTAAATCTCACTGCGATCCAGGATGTTCACGCGTACGTATACGTATACGTTAACATCGGTGCGAAAGCTACATCACGTTCAAAGGAAAAAGGAGGTTCCTGATATGTCATATTCTACAGCTTCATTTCCACAACATCGGCCAGTGACGCTGGCGCGCCGGGGTATGGTTGCAGCTCCACACTATCTGGCGGCCGAGGCAGGCCTGGATATACTCAAGGCAGGCGGCAATGCTATTGATGCTGCCATCGCCGCCAATGCCGTCATTCAGGTCGTGTATCCCTTCGTCTGCGGGCTGGGCGGCGATATATTTATGATGATTTATGAAGCGGGGAGTGGAAAGATTTATGGCTTAAATGGGAGCGGCAGAGCGGCAGGAACCGCCAGCATTGAGCGCTATCGCGAACTGGGTCACGAAACGATGCCGACCCATGGTGTGCATACCGTGACAGTACCAGGCTGTGTCAGCGGCTGGGACGCCGCCAGCCAGCGCTTTGGTCGACTCGGACTGGAACAGATCCTGGATCCTGCAATATCCTATGCCAAAGAAGGCTTCGCGATTGGACCAGGCTTACACAGCGCCCTGACAGCTACCAATGCGCGCGCCGAAATCCATCCATCCTGGCATCGACATTTTCTACCAGACAAGACTATTCCTGAAATTGGCGCGATTATGCACTTTCCTACTCTTGCCCGGACACTGAGAACAATCGCTAAAGAAGGACCGGCCAGCTTTTATCGTGGGAGCATCGCTGAAGAAATCTCCGCATTCTTTGCTCGTGAAGGAGGCCTGATCACTTCTCAGGATCTGGCAGCCCAGCATGCGGAGTGGGTCACGCCGCTGAGTGTGCCCTTTGCGGGGTTACGGATATACGAAATGCCACCCAATACACAAGGGTCACGGCCCTGCAAATGCTCGGCATCCTTGATCAGCTCTCGCTGGGTAGTGATCCACTATCTCCGCAGACCATTCACCCAGCCGTTGAAGCCAAGAAACTGGCCTTTGCCGACCGTGCCGCCTACCTGACAGATCCGCTGCATATGCGCATCCAGCCAGAAAAACTGATTGATCCTGCTTATCTCAAGCAACGCTCAAGCCTGATCGATCTGCAGCACACCAGCGCGGTCCCCTTGGCTGGTAGCTTCACCGGAGACACCATCTATCTCTGTACAGCTGATCGCGAAGGCAATGTGGTCTCGCTGATTCAAAGCAACTACATGGGCTTTGGGAGCGGCCTGGTCGTTGATGGTACCGGCATTGTGCTGCAAAATCGTGGCGCCTACTTCTCCCTTGATCCACAGGCCGCCAATGCCCTGGCTCCCAATAAGCGTACCCTGCATACCTTGATCCCATCCCTGGCACTGCGGGATGGCAAGCCGGCTATGGTCTTTGGTACCATGGGCGGCGATGGACAGCCCCAGACCCATTTGCAGTTCTATAGCGCCACTGCCCACTTCGGCTTAAACATCCAGCAAGCCATCGAAATGCCGCGCTGGATTCATGGCGCACCCTATGGAGGAAACGAGGAAGTCCTACTGGTCGAAGAGCGCTTCCCGGATGCAACCATCCAGGCATTGCGTCAAATAGGTCATAACATCCAGACAGGACAGCCCTGGCTCGGTACGATGGGCTATGCGCAGGGCATCATCTTTGATTCTACAAATGGAGTTATGCACGGAGGCTCAGATCCACGCGCCGAAGGGATCGCCGCTGGCTGGTAGCCTTATGCAAAGCTACTTGACAGCAACGCTCAACCCGCATAAAATTGCGCTATTACGGCACATTTATCGGCACAAAAACGCATAAAAAGATGCAAGCCTGCACCTTTCTGCTGGATGGAGAGAAGAGATGCTAAAAGAAGAGCGGCAACGCCACATTGTCGAGCGCTTACACCAGGAAGGAAAGATCCTGGCCACGGATCTGGTTGTCCAGCTCAAAGTATCGGAGGACACGGTGCGCCGTGATCTCAATGAGCTAGCAGAAGCAGGCATCTTACAGCGCGTGCACGGGGGCGCCCTTCCCCATAGGTGCGAACGTAAGCACAATAGTACTTGAACAACGAAAAAAGAGGCCAAACACGGTCTTTCTCTGGTATCGTTACAAAAAACCAAAACGTGACGAAGGAGAAACACCATGTCAAGCCGACCTCATCATACGCAAAAATGTCTCACAGAGCAAGCCCTGGGCCAGATCAATGATGCTGGATGGCAAGAAATCCTTGCGCTCTTACCACCAGATGTCAATGAACAAGCCTTTACCCATCAAGCCTTTACACGCTCCAATGGGTTGCGTTGCCCAACCGATTTGCTGCGTGGCATCTTTGCCTACGTCTTTTGCTTCCGCTCGTTCCGCGAGCTCGCTGCCTGGGCTGTGAGCACGAGACTGAGCACCAATGGAGACCGCTCGTGGGCCAAACGGACGCATCAGTCCTCAGATTGGTTGCTCTCGATCGTACAAACCCTGGTGGGATCGAGCGAGCCAGAAAAGGCTCTGGATCTGCCTGCGGGCTTCACCGGATGCATCCGTCTGGTGGATGCTACCCATCTGCGCACCTGGAAGCGCTCGGGCGAAAGTCGCCGATTGCACTGCAGTTATGAACTGCTGAGCAAACGGCTCGACCAGGTCGTGCTGACGGATCACCATGTGGGCGAAGGGCTCAAGCACTTTCATGGACAACGCGGAGACATCGTGGTCGGGGATTGTGCCTACTGTCGTCGACAAGCAATCCTCGATCAACTCGATGAGGGCGTTGAGGTCGTGACCCGATTGCATTGGTCCTCGATGCCCTTACTTGAGGCCGATGCTCAGACGCCGTTTGATCTCTCTGGCTGGTTGACCCACGTGGAGCCAACGGGCAAGGGAGAAGCCAACGTCGTGTTCCAGGTGCGTGGCCGTCAGCAGCCGATGCGTCTAGTGGCCGTTCATCTGAGTCCAGAAGCAGCCAAGCGAGCGCACAGCAAGCGAAAGGAGAAGGCCCGCAAGAATGGGCGCACCAACCAGGCATTGACGATTCAGATCGCCGATTGGTTGGTGGTACTTACCTCGCTGTCAGCGGATCATTGGTCAGCCGAGCAAATCCTGTTGCTCTATCGGGCGCGTTGGCAGATCGAACTGCTCTTCAAGCGCATCAAGCAATTGGTGCGTTTACACCGCTTACGCAGTGATGATTTGCAAAGTAATCAAGCGGTACTTGCAGCCATGCTGGTCGGCTGGATCCTCTTGGAGCGGCAGGTGAGCCAGGCACGCCGCGAGTTGCATGAGCAAGCGAGAGGGCGCGTGGCGGGGCCGATGAGTACCTGGGCGCTGTGTGCCGTCTTTGCTCAAAGCCTGCACACGATGATCCTGGGTACCTGGACCTGGTCGCACATCCAAGCGTCACTCTCCCAGATGCAGCCGGTCGTGCGGTATCATCCGCAAAACCGTGTGCATCAGGAATCTGAAGTGGTCACGCAACTAGCCCAGACGCTCTATCTGGCATCGGCTTGAGGTCTTTTTCGTTGATTCAATTGTTCAAGTACTGCTTACGTTCGCACCTATGGGCGCCCTTCCCCGTGCACTGTCTGTCCCTTATGAGCAGCGTGAACAGGCAGAAAATAGCAGCAAAATAGCTATCGCCCGAGCAGCAGCCAGCTTGATCCACGACGGACAGGTTGTGATTATGGATAGTGGAACCACTGTCCATGAAATCGCCAGACAGCTTCCCGAGATGCTACACGCGACGATCATCACCAACAGTATCCCGGTCGCTGCCACCCTGGCTACCCACCCACATATCGAAGTCCAGGTCTTGGGTGGCAAACTCAAAAAAGACGCTCAGAGCACTATCGGAGTATCCGTTGTCGAAGCCCTGCGCCAGATCCGCGCCGACCTCTGCTTCCTGGGTATCTGCAGCCTGCATCCAGAAATTGGCATCAGCCTGCCAGAGATAGAAGAAGCCTACATCAAGCGCACGATGCTTGAGCAAGCCGCCGAAATTGTCGCCGCCACCGAAGCCAGCAAGATTGGTACTGCCGCCCCCTACATCGTCGGTCCCATCAAAGCCCTCACCTACCTCATCACCGACGACTGCCTCGACGAACAAACCCTCGCACCATACGCCCGGCAAGGACTTCAAATCATCAAAACGCAGAGCTAACATCTATCCTCATGCCGTTCAATCGTGTGAGTGAAGTCGCCTGACAGGCCGGGTCACTTCGGTAGAAGAGATCAGGTTTCCATGCTTGCGTTGTGGCAACTTCACTAGCTGCGATAGAGTGGCGTTCACGATTGCTTTTTCATAGCTTGACAATATCCCGTAGGCGATGCTATTCTCTTAATAGGTACGGTACGGTTTAGTTTACTTACAGGTGAGGTATGGAAATAATATTAGAGGATGATGGAGCAAGAGCGCAGGCCAAACGAGAGCAGATACTTGAGGGAGCGAAACGTGTATTCTTGCGTGAGGGATTCGCGGCAACAAGCACAGATGCCCTTGCTCGAGAAGCCGGCATCTCCAAGCGCACGTTATACTCCTATTATCCCAGCAAAGAAGAGCTCTTTATCCATGTTGTGCGCAGGCTCACGGTAGAGAATCCACAGACACAGGTAATCAATTTTGTGCGGGGGCTAAAGCCACATAATCAAGAAGAGCTACACGCGGCTTTGCTCACACTGGCACAAAAGATAATTACAACTATGATGCAGCCGGAAGATCTGGCGCTCATGCGCGCGATTATCGCCGATTCCCACCGCTTTCCTCAGCTAACTGAGACACTGCGCTCAACTATTCCTGAGCGCGCTGCCACAGAAGTTTCTTTTATGCTTGAACGGGCCCGCACGAATGGGGTAGCAATCCAGCCAGGCAATACAGAAATCATGACGCGTCTGTTCATTGGCCCTCTTCTCAGTTATGCGCTGCTTGATGGCCTGCTTCGCCCCCAGAGTCAGCCACAACCACCCGCCATTGAGAAGATTGAAGAGATAATTCATCTGTTTATGAAGGCGATTCTAGTAAAACATCAGTCAGAAAGGAATCCTGCATGATGACTATAACCACAGATGTACTCGTGATTGGCGCGGGGCCGACAGGTCTGACGATAGCAAATTTGCTGACTCGTAACGGGGTGAGCGTCAGGATTATGGATAAGAAAAGCGAGCTTGCGAGGGAGTCCCGGGCAATTGTGGTCCATGCGAAAACCCTGGAACTACTGGACAAGCTTGGCCTGGCCGATAAGGCTATCGAGACAGGCGAGCAGTTGGGAGGTCTACAATTTCTCACGCAGGGCAAACGCGCCGGAAAATTCTCTTTTCAAGATAGTACTGGAGACAAACGCACGCCCTATCCTTTCGCCCTGATCTATGGACAGGATCAGACAGAGCATCTGTTGCTACAGAGCCTTACAGAAGTAGGATGCCAGGTTGAGTGGGACACCGAACTGCTAAGCCTGGAACAGACACAGGACGGAGCACAAGCACATGTCCGTACAGCCGATGGCAGTGAGGAAACCATTGAGGCACAGTGGATCATCGGCGCAGACGGTGCTCACAGTCCTGTAAGACATGCCTTGTCGTTGGGATTCGCAGGCCAGAGTTACACACAAACATTGTTCGTGGCGGATTTAGATATAGAGTGGAAACAGGAAGCACATCAAGGAGCCATGAACCTGACACACCAGGAATTCTTCTTATTCTTTCCAATGCCCCAAAAAAGGCGCTTCCGCCTGTTCGGATCACTCACCCCGGCAGAGGCAGATAGGGATACTCTGACCCTCGATGATGTGAGACAAATACTCGACACAAAAAGTGGTCTGCATGTTACTATCTTAAAGGATCGCTGGATCTCGGTGTATCACACGCATCAACGGATGGCTGAAAGGTTCCGTGTCGGACGCGTCTTCCTTGTTGGTGATGCCGCTCATATCCACAGTCCAGCTGGCGGCCAGGGAATGAATACCGGCATCGGGGACGCCTACAATCTCGCCTGGAAGCTGGCACTCGTCATTAAAGGCCAGGCCAACGAGACGCTCCTCGATTCCTACGAGGCCGAGCGTATGCCGTTTGCCCGCGCCATCCTTCAAGGCTCGGATTGGGCTTTTCAAATCATGACCACATCCAACGTGATCGTACGACAGTTCAAACTTATTCTGCTACCTCAATTCTTCCGCCTCATATCACTCCTGCCGTTACTCAAGCAACGCGCTTTCTGGATCCTTTCCCAGCTCTGGACCAGCTATCCCAAAAGCCCGGCCGTCACTGATGCAAGCTCAAACAAGAAAAAACTCAGGGCTGGCGACCGTGCTCCCTATGGATTCTTTGAGACCGGACCAGACGCTGGAAAAAGCATCTTTACAATGCTCAAGAACCAGGATCATCATCTGTTCATCTTCGCTGGCAGCAAGCCTGATAGCACGCTTACAGACCTTCAAGGACTCGAAGAAAAGCTACGCTCCCTGCTCAGCGCATATGCAGTCCCCATTCACCTGCACTCCGTACCCACGGCAAACCTGAGTTTACACCGGAGCTACGAAGCAGACACCCCGAGCCTGTTCCTCATCCGGCCCGATGGACACATTGCCTACCGTGGTCAGCCAGAAGATCTAGCTAAACTCAAGTTATACTTAAACAAACTGTTCAAGCTGTCAGGAAATCCAGCACAAGCGACAAAGCAGGAAGATACTACCGCACTGACTGATGAACACACGCTTACAGCCGACTAAATTACACATTATCTTCATTAGTATCTTTTTATCCATATTTAAGTGTATATGGGTATCGCAAGGCAAAATCA
The DNA here is from genome assembly GCF_008974265.1 of Dictyobacter vulcani. GTDB lineage: Bacteria > Chloroflexota > Ktedonobacteria > Ktedonobacterales > Ktedonobacteraceae > Dictyobacter > Dictyobacter vulcani. The sequence continues at coordinate 1,096,228 of NZ_BKZW01000002.1, read as the reverse complement.
GTACAACCATATGGGTGGCCATTTCCTCAAAATAGAGCAGGCCACCCATAGATAGTAACTGTCCTTATTTAACCTGTTCTTGACTCTCTATGATTAAAAATGTTAGATTAAATCCAGCATAAAGAGACAAATTTCATCTTCTAGATCCACATATCAATGATGCTATAAAGGGGATATTTTCTACATGGATATCGCGATGATCACCTGTTCCTCGTTTCCACAATTGAGTTCGGATGATGCACTATTACTGCCAGCCTTAGCTACACGAGGTATTACTGCGCGCCCACTTATCTGGAATGATCCTGCTGTGGACTGGTCACAGCCTGTTATGAGCGTGCTCCGCTCCCCATGGGATTATCATCACCAGCGAAACGCCTTCCTGGACTGGGCTGAACGTGTCTCGCAATTGCATCCACTATGGAATCCGCTCAAGCTACTCTCCTGGAATACGCACAAAGGCTATCTACTGGATCTGGAACATCAGGGTATTTCGATTATCCCCACGCAGTTGCAGACACAGGGAACGACGATTAATCTAGCCACATTAATGCAAGAACAGAATTGGTCAGAAGTCGTCATTAAACCGGCTGTATCAGCCAGCGCCTTTGAAACACTCCATGTGAAGGAAGAGACACTGGCACAGGGTCAACAACTGCTTGAACGTATGCTCGCCACCCATGATATGCTTATCCAGCCATTTTTCCCGACTGTCATTAGTCCAGGCGAACGCTCACTGATTTGCATTGATGGTGAAATCACGCACGCCGTCAGGCGCCAACCCGCCCTTGCAGCAAAGCAAGATGCATCAATACTGCAAGAGGCGCTCGTCATTGCGCAAGAAGATGAATATCGCTTCGCTCAAAACATCCTTGCTCAACTACCAGTAGCACCACTCTATGCGCGCATTGACATCATCCGTGATGAAAATAATCGACTTTACCTGATGGAATTAGAACTGGTAGAGCCAGGATTATGGTTGGAATTCGCCCCTCATGCAGTAGAACGTTTTGCAGATGCAATCGCCAGCAAGCTACAGTAAGTTCAACTATAGGCTTCGTCGGGTAATGAATCGGGCATGGATAGCATTTTTTCGTGTTCAAAAATGATATCCTGGGCACCTTCCCATAATACCTGCCGACCTAGTTCAGGCAGGTGCTCGTTCCCTTCGATGATGGTCAGAAAGTGGTTGCCTGCGAGTTGTCCCATTTTGCTGGCAAAGCAGGTATTCCCATAAGGGAAAAGGATTTCCGTTTCGCTGTAGCCGCCGGGATAGAGCAGGATCTGTCCTGGAGCGGGATGGCTGGTATGGTTTTCAAATTTCAGGCCGATATCCAGGTCTCCCAGTGGGATCCAGTCGGATTCGCCGCTCCAGCGTGCCTGGATGATTTTGTTTTTAAAGGGGAGTAGCTTGCTGAAAGCGGCACAGGTGTTGGGGGCAAGCTTTTCTTCTAAGCGGGCAATAAATTCAAAGGAGCCTGCGACTATTCTAATCTTTTGCATTATTATTTATCTCCTACCATTTTTATTCCTACTATCGTTGTGGGCATTGTACTGGCCTCTGGATATAGCTTTAATGTTGTGAGTTTTCTGTTTGCTGATGCAGGGCTGTCAAGACGCGTTCAGGTGTCATGGGAAGTTGATTGAGATTGATGCCGGTGGCATGATGGATAGCACTGGCAACGGCTGGCGCAAAGGGTACGAGGGCCATTTCTGCGACGCCACGGGCACCATAGGGTCCGTGTGGATCGGCCAGTTCAAGCACAATCGGGATGATTTCCTCAGGCATATCCAGCACGGTTGGCAATAAATAGGTACTGAAATATGGTGTGAGCACACGCCCTTTTTCGATCAGGAAATTCTCCAGCAAACTATAGCCCAGAGCCTGCGCCAGACAACCCTCAATCTGTCCGGTGACCTGCTGGAGGTTAATGGCCTTCCCTACATCATGTACGCTGATAATTCCCAGCACCTGGACCTGTCCGGTGAGGGTGTTGACTTCAACTTTTACAGCCTGAGCGGCATAACCATAACAATAATTCGGGATTCCACTATAAGTTACAGGATCAACAACAGTCGTGCCTGGAGCGCGATACTGGACGGTGGCCTGGGCCTGATAGTCGTCGGTATAGCTCCAATTTTCTCGCGCCTTTTGAGCGGCGTCGTTGACGGCTCGCCCACCCATAAAGGTCATGCGCGAGGCCGAAGCGCTACCTGCATTGGGAGCCTCACTACTATCTGTACAGATCATCGTCACTTTATCCAGCGGCAATTTCAACGTTTCGGCTGCAATCTGGCGCAGGATAAGATGGCTTCCCTGGCCGACATCGGCAGCTCCAATGCGCACCACCGCCCGCTCTAGATCTGCCTGTCCATACACCTCGACGGTAGCGGTGGCCTGCTCAGGAAAACCAAACGAGTAGCCGACATTTTTGATGCCACAGGCGATACCGATGCCTTGCTTTAAATGACCGGCTGTCTGCTGCGTGGATTCGCCATACTGCCAGCGAGTACGCGCCTCTTGCAGACAACGCTCCAGTACCGGCAACGCGCTGACGCCGGCTGGTAGGGGTTGCTGAGTGGGTTCCAGGCTACCTTCGCGATAAATATTCTGCAGACGCACAGTATCTGGATCAAGGTCGAGCGCTCGGGCCAGTCGCTCGACCATCTGCTCACAGGCAAAATGAGCCTGCGGAGCACCAAAACCACGGAAAGCGCCACTTGGAATATTATTGGTATAGACAGCATAGCCATCAATAGCCAGATTAGCTATTTCATAACAACCGGTGGCGAACAGCGCGACATCTTTGATCACCTCTACACTGGTGGAAGCATACGCCCCACCATCCGCGACCATGCTCGCCTCTACCGCAGTAATCGTGCCATCCCGCTTGCCTGCCCAACGGCACTGGATGATGACTGGATGGCGCTTGTGATGGCCGATCATCGATTCTTCGCGGCTCCAGACCAGCGCAACCGGACGCTGTAATTTCCAGGCGGCCAGTGCCAGTACGTGCTGCATAGACAGATCCTCACGGCCTCCAAAGGCTCCGCCGATCGCGGCGTAACGCATCACCACCTGCGACTCTGGCACCTGTAGCATCTGAGCAAGCTGGCGACGATCCTCATGCAACCATTGTCCAGCGGTCTCCAACACCAACCGTCCTTGCTCATCCACAAAGGCTATACCTGCTTCTGGCTGCAGGAAAGCATGTTCCTGCCAGGTCGTAGTAAAAGTATCTTCTACTACAGCGTCAGCCTCAGCGAAGGCCTGCGCGATATCGCCTTTGCGCAATGGAAAATGGCAGAGCAGATTGGTGCCACGCTGCTCATGGACCAGAGGAGCCCCACTGGCCAGGGCGGCCTGAGGGTCCGTTACCAGGGGCAGATCCTCATATTCCACCACCACCAGTGTCGCAGCTATACGGGCAGCATCTTTTGTCTCAGCTACCACCAGTGCCACTTTATCCCCTTCAAAGCGCACAACATCCTGACAGAGTACAGGCTGATCAGCATCAATCAAGCCAAAGGCGTTGTAGGGCACATCCTTAGCCGTCAGGACAGCTACTACGCCTGGATATTGTAAAGCTGCCACGGTATTCATTGAGAGGATCCGCGCGTGAGGCCGATGGGCAAAGACGACCTGTACATGTAGCATGCCCGGACGCACCAGATCAGCAGGATAACAGGCTGCTCCTGTCACTTTATTCAGCGCATCAGGACGGGGTAGCGATGCCCCGATCAAATCACTCATATGTGCCTCCCCTGGCTTGCGCCAACGCTCTGGACAGCCTCCCAGATCTTCTGGTAACCGGTACAGCGGCAGATGTTTCCACTCAGCGCCGTGCGGATCTGGTCAAGCGAGGGAGCTGGATATTCATCCAATAATTTCGCCCCCGACATCAACATGCCAGGAATACAAAATCCACACTGGACGGCTGCGCAATCAATAAATGCCTGCTGCAGTGGATGCAACTGGTCATCATGGGCCAGTCCCTCAATGGTAGTGACCGTGGCACCATGGGCCTGGACGGCTGGCACCAGACAAGACATCACGGCCTGCCCGTTGAGCCAGACGGTACAGGCTCCACATTCACCTTCAGCACAGCCCTCTTTGGTTCCTGTCAAACCAGCATCCTCACGTAACATATTCAACAGGGTTTTCTGCTGCGCCTGACATAGCTGATAGGGTCGTGCATTGATCGTGGTCTCAATACAGTCCTGAAATGGCGCGCAGGTAGTCGTATCCTGGGTCCAGGCGGTCTCCAAAGAGACTGGTGGTTGTTCATAGAGATCCATTGCTTCAGGATTAACCAGCCGCTCCAGGCTATGGGTTAATAATGTGGCAAGCATAGCCAGGCGATATTGGGCAGACGAGCGAACGTCTCGGATGGGGCGCACATCGTGAGTAGCCAGCAGACCGGCTTCCAGACAGACTTCAGGCTCCAGCCGTTTCCCCTGTAAAAATTTTTCGACCGTGCTGGCATGGACAACGGTAGGGGCGACGCAACCCAGCGTGATCCTGGCCTCACGAATAAAATCCTCATCAAACGTAAGTACCAGCGCAATATTAATCACCGAGATTGCCTGAGCACGCCGCAGACCTAATTTTACGAATAAACTGCGCTGCTGAGAGCTTAAAGATGGAATTCGAATCTCACGGATGAGCTCGTCGGGTTGGAGCAGGGTACTCCTCAGTCCGCTATAAAAGTCTTGCAGCGGTATGATCCGTTCTCCATACCCCCCTTCATGCCAACGCGCCAGGACTAAGTGGGCGTTCAGGGCCAGCAAAGGCGCAATGGTATCGTTGGCAGGCGAAGCGGTAACCAGATTGCCAGCAATCGTTGCCCGGGTGCGAATAGGGGGAGCTCCAACTTCCCAGCAGGCCTGGACAAGCGGCGTGGCATACTGCCGACACAGCTCGGAAAGCAACACATCATTATGGGTAGTCAACGCCCCAAGGACTATCTCATCATTCTCCTCACGGATATACTTAAGCTCCGCCACTTTACTAATATCGATCAAAGTCGTGGTTGGCTTCACCCCGCGCGGAAGCTCCACCAGCACATCCGTTCCACCCGCAATAATACGCGCACGCTCGCCATGCTGATTCAGCAACTGTAAGGCTTGATCCAGAGTTGTCGGCTGGAAATACGTTTGCCACATAGACTATCGGCTTTCTACACTAAACATTACACCGTTCATTCCCCTCTACTTACTAAGATACCTGACCGCTCGGCGTGAGCGGAAAAGAAGGCAAAAATTGACCTGCAGGCATACCCACAATTTCTCCATCCAGGAAAACCGTGCGGCCACGCACCAGGGTGCGCACAATTTTGCCGCGCAGTTCAAAACCAAGATACGGGCTATAAGGATGCTGATAAAACAGGTCGCTTTCCTGTAATTGATAGGGCTCGGTTAATGCCACCAGTGACAGATCGGCATCCGCACCAACTTCCAACCGTCCTTTACGAGCAGGAAGCTGAAAACGCCGCGCAACATATGCAGAAGTGGCTGAGACGATGGTCTGGAGGGATAGGTGCCGTTGATGATAGCCTTCGGTCAACAACAACGCTAACAAAGACTGGCAACCAGAGATACCACCCCATATTTGAAAGAAATCGGCACTTGTCTTCATATGTGGCGGCGCTGGCGAATGGTCTGAAGCCACCATCGGAAGCGTACCCGCAAAAAGATGCTGCCAGAGCGCTTCCAGCTCGGTCTGTGAGCGCAGCGGCGGCGCGCATTTGGCCAGGGCACCCAGATCTTCCATGTCTTCCTCGGTCAGCACCAGGTAGTGAGGACAGGTCTCACAACTTACATCCACACCACGCGCGCGCGCGCCGGCCACCAGCCTGACGCCACGTCCGCTACTGACATGAACAATATGTAAAGCACAGCCAGTCTCCTGAGCAAACAAGATTGCTCGTTCGATCGCTTCTAACTCGGCCACCACCGGTCGGGATGCCAGATAATCTCGCACCTCCGTCCTGCCCGCCGCCTGTGCCTGTTGCGCCATTGAGCTCGTCAACTGATCATTCTCCGCATGCACTGCCACAATCTTGCCCAGGTTGGCCGCTCGCTCCATACCCCAATAAAGCGTGGCATCATCCACAGCCTGGAAATCATCAATGCCGCTATTACTCATAAAGGCTTTAAAACCAACCACACCACACGCTGCCAGTTCATCCAATTGCTGCAGATTACCAGGAACCAGGCCACCCCACAGGCCAAAATCAACATATGAGGACGCCCTGGCTGCCGCTAATTTAGCCGCAAAGCTGGCGGCATCAAGTGTCGGGGGATGAGCATTTAAGGGCATATCAAAAAAGGTTGTCGTGCCGCCGGCAGCCAGAGCGCGTGAGCCCGAGACAAAACCTTCCCAGGCGGTACGGCCCGGCTCATTGAAATGGACATGCGCATCAATCACACCTGGCAATAAATGCAATAGATGTGCATCAATCACAGCCTTCGCACTCCCACTTACCTCAGGCGCAATCGCCACAATCTGATCATCAACAATCGCCAGATCCGCTTGCTCGGTACCACTCGCGGTCACTACTGTGCCGCCACGGATAACAAGATCGTACATCTTCATGATCCTCACCTTCCCATACTACATAAATGATCCAGGAAACGATTGATGACGCGAATAGCAACCTCCACGTCGTCCAACCTGATAGATTCGTCTGCGTGATGACTGATCCCACCTTTACAACGCACAAAAAGCATCGAAATATCGGTCAAAGTACTTAATGCCACCGCATCATGACCGGCTCCGCTGGCTAATGAATAGGCCGCAAGTTGTTCATCTTCAATTGATTGAGCCAGAAGTGTAGAGAGCCAGGGTGCACAAAAGATCGTTGAATCTTCCTGAATCAGTTGCCAATCGACTGCAACGCCTCGATCCTGACTGATACGTATCGCTTTATCGTAGAGGGCGGTACAGGCTTGCTCCAAAACTGCATCCTCCTGGTGCCGCGCATCCAGACTCACCAATACTTGACCAGGAATCACATTACTGGCGCCTGGATGCACCTGAAGCTTGCCAATAGTTGCCACTAAACCGGTCGTCTCACGGGCGAAATCCTCTACAGATAGAATATATTCAGCTACCGCACACAAGGCATCATGGCGCATCGGCATGGGCACTGTCCCGGCGTGACCGGCCTCACCAAGAAAATTCACCATATAGCGGCGCTGTCCAGAAATAGCAGAGACCACACCGACAGGAAGATTCTGTGCCTCCAGTACTGGTCCTTGCTCGATATGTACTTCACAATAGCCAAGCAGTTCATCACGTTGCCAGCGTGGGGTTTGCAGTAATACTGGATCAGGCTGGCCGCCGAAAAGACGAAGCGCTTCCGACATTGAGATGCCAGTATCGTCGGTAAACTGCAAGACCGCGGGATCAAAGGTGCCGGTAACCGCCCGGCTCCCCAGATAGGCCGTGTGGTAGCGCAAGCCCTCTTCGTCCGCAAAACCGATCAGTTCGATGGCGAAGGGCAGGCGGCGCCCCTGCTCATGTAAATGTTCAATGCAGGCCAGCGGCACCAGCACGCCGAGGATACCATCGTATTTGCCCGCCGCCCGCACGGTATCCAGATGCGAGCCAAAAACCATCGTCCTGGCAGCGCCTTTTTCGCCCTCATAGCGACCGATCAGGTTACCCACACAATCATGCGTGACGGTCATGCCTGCTGCGCTCATCCAATCCGCCACAACTTGATTAACCTGACGCATAGGCAAGCTCGCAAAGCGCCGGGTCAGACAGTCTGTATCTTCGCTATAGCACGCCAGCGTATCACAGCGCTCCATGACAGCGCGTGCCAGCCCATCAAGTGTTGTCATGACTAACTCCCTCGATAGGTGCTATATGCCCAGGGAGAGATCAGAAGTGGAATATGATAGTGGGCCATGGAGTCAGCAATGCCAAAACGAATCGGCACTTCATCCAGAAATAATGGATCAAGTGCGGGAATCCCTTGAGCAATAAAATATGGTCCAACTACGAAAAGTAATTCATAGCGTCCCACTAGCAGTTGATGTCCTTCCAGTAATGCTTCTGGCGTACGTCCATCACTATTGGTACGCGTAACTTTTAGCAGGGTACGTCCGCTACCTTCGGTATCCAGTCGCCATAACTGAATAGGAATATCTGCAGCAGGACAGCCTCGCATGGTATCCAATACATGTGTTGTCAGACGGCCAGCCATGATCCCTTCCCCTTCCTATCTAGCCTTGCCGGCTGATTGTCAGTCTGATCACGCCATAGGCAGAGAAAGGATCACTATAAACCTTCACCCGCTCATCGTTTGTTGAGGCCGCAATCTGATCACGGGTACGATTCTGCGCCTCAAAGGAAACCTCCGCCAGTTGCGGAAAACGTGCGAGCAGGCGATTCCCCATCTCATGAACCAGGTGCTGGATCGATTCACTGACAAACTCATGAAAGACCACCTGCAACAGATCGCAGACCTGCTCGGCTGGCACATACTGAGTATGTTCAGGATCCAGGAGGGTGGCGCTATCCTGATACTTCCAATAGGCATCCAGAAAAACAAATAACGGGCGGTCTATACGTTCCGGCAAGGTTGTGTATTGATCGCGCACAAAATGTGAGAAGGAGCTGCCTGTGACCTTAAAAAGTTCCATGCCAACATGCCCACAACGATGGTCGGCCACCACCACAGCGCCATCCTGGTCGCGCTCAAAGGACAGCATCGCAACCGCATAATCACTATGGGAGCGGCGAAAGAGCAGATGGCTCTCGACAAAAATACCGACTCCTTGTTCGGGTACGGCTACCTGCGCAAATGCAAGTTCGCGCGCGCTCAGGCGGATGCGCTCCATTTGCGCATACGTGGAAAGGAAGCGCTGTCCCAGAACATGCAAGAACTCTTCCAGGGTCGAACCTTCAAACGCCAAAGCCTGCCGCAGCACAAAATTCTTCATACTATCGGTTGCTACCACGTTCGTATTATCCCCATGCGTGTAAGCAGGCAAAAAATTCTCTCCGAGCACCTCAACGTCGACTTCATAGGCAAACAAAATATTCTCGCGGCGTACAAACTGGGACTCAGAAATAGGCGTTACGCCTCGGAGGGGAGAAGCGTAGACACGGTACACAGGAATGCGCAGTTTCCCGTAACTGGTAGAGAAAGAAAACTCAGCGTTCATAAGTGTTCTACCTTTTATCTAATCAGCACAGGCCAGTTACTGGCCCATACAGAATATGCAGCAAGTTTATACATCCAGCAGATCATGCAGACGCAAGGCAACTATTTTCGCCACCTCACCCAGAGCAAGGGTAATCTCCTGGCTGCGCGAATTTTGCAGGCGTTGCTCAAAACCAGTCAGGATACTTTCCTTTTTATTCTCGCGCGCACAAATCACGAATGGAAAACCAAAACGCGTGCGGTAGGTCTGGTTTAAGCGGGTAAAAAGCTCAATTTCCGTGGGGGTAAGATGGTCGAGACCGGCTGCAGCTTGCTCGCTGGTAGAGGACGGTGAGAGGGTTCCTGCCAGTGCTGCGCGTCCAACCAGGTCGGGATGAGATCGAAGCAGGCTGACTTGCTGCTCCTCAGATGCCGCATACATGACAGCACACAAGGAGGCATGCAGCTGATCAACTGAAGTAAATGGACGTGCAGACCAGGCCTCAGCTACAATCCAGGGAGGCCCTTCAAACACCGGGCCCAGGGCCTGAACAAAGCCAGACTGATCCAGGGCATTCATTGCTGATAACGTAAAGCTGTGTCCCGTCGTCATGAATATCCTTTATACGAAATGTGTAGCAGGCTTCGACGGTAGCAACAACCACAAGGTTGTAATGAGCAGGGACAGACCCAGACAGCGGTAAAAGCAGCCCGGCACGATGATAAGCGATTTGAACAATGAAGAGTTATAGTAGAAAATGCAAAATGTTTTCTAATTTATTGCAATCATTTAGCAATGTGTATAGTATATCCAGACAATATAGGTCCGTCAAGTGTATAAGATACACATATTTATTTTTTCATATCTGGCATTTTAACATCATCATATGTTAGAATAGATGTAACAATCTCTTCACATCCAGGAGGTAGGGTAGATGTAGATGTTGAACAGGTCCCCCTCATCAGACACACCTGGCCTTAGCGTGGCTAAGAATACTGTCTTTCTAGCAGGCTTAAACAGGAGTAAACAATGCTTATCACACATGCCACAATTCTGACTATGAACGCCCGGCGCGAGATCATTGAGGATGGCGCCATCGCAATCAGGGACAATCGCATTGTTGAGATAGATAAAACTGCTGTCCTGGCGACGCGCTATCCAACAGAAGAACAACTCGATGCCACCGGTAAGCTCATTATTCCAGGTTTAATTGATACCCATGTGCATCTGGCGCAGGCTTTGATCCGTGGGTGCGCAGACGATATGGAATTGATCCACTGGCTATGCGATCGGGTCTGGGTATTGCAGGGCAACTATACTGAAGATGATGGATATGTCAGTGCTCGTCTGTGCATCGGTGAGATGCTGAAATCAGGCACGACGACTTTTCTGGAATCCATGCTGGCTCACCGCTACGGCTTCGATGGCATCGCACGCGCGGTCCAGGAGAGTGGTATTCGAGCCTGCCTGGCTGGCATTGTCATGGATATAGGAACATATGCCACCCAGGAAAATTCTATGCATCCCGGCATGATTGAAAGTCGTGAAACCAGTCTGCTGGGTGTACTGGACATGCATAGTAAGTGGGAAGGCGCAGCCAATGACCGCATCCATGTCTGGTTTGGACCACGTACTCCAGGCGGAGTGAGTTCGGAATTATACCGCGAGATGAGTGAACTGGCCCGGCAGAGAAATATGGGCATCACCATGCATCTGGCCGAAGTCGAGGCCGACAAGGTGTTTATGCAGGAAAAATTTGGCCTCTCGCCCGTTCTCTATGCTGATAGCGTCGGACTGCTCGGGCCACGGTCAGTGATGGTGCATATGGTCTGGCTTAACGATAATGATATCGCGAAACTGGTTGAGACTGGAACACATGTGTCTCATAACCCATCCTCAAACAGCAAACTGGCATCCGGCGTCTGTAAAGTTCCGCAACTGCTCGCTCAAGGAGTGAATGTGGCCCTCGGCTGCGATGGTGGTCCCAGCAACAATGATTATGATATGATCAGGGAAATGAAACTTGCCGCCATTATCCACAAAGCCGTCAGTCTGGATCCACAGATCGTACCCGCAGAAACAGTGCTGGAGATGGCCACCATCAATGGCGCCAGAGCATTGGGCCTTGAACACGAGATTGGCTCATTAGAAGCTGGAAAAAAGGCCGATCTGGTCCTGATCGACTTTCAACGCCTGCACACCACGCCCTCACCGAATCCAGTTTCAACCCTGGTCTATGCAGCCACGGGTGGTGAAGTGGATACCGTGCTCGTGGATGGCAAGATTGTCGTGCGACAAGGAGAATTGGTCACGATGAAGGAAGAAGAGGTCATGGCGCAGGCGAATAAACACGCACAAATAGTCTATCGCCGCGCTGGCATTCAGCTCAAATCCAGATGGCCCATCCGTTAAACTAGAAAGTCAATATGGAACGTCAACAAGAAGAGTGGCTGGTATTTATAGTACAAATACCACTGGCCGCCAATAAACTACGTATGTCGCTGATCCGCCGCTTATCCGGCAAAGGAGCGCTACAAACACAACATAATCTATGGATGCTTCCCTATACAGTGGAATTTGAACAATTTATTGTGAGTATAATTCACGATATCGAGCACCATGGGGGCACGCCTACTTTTTCATTTCGCGTGCCGGAAATAGAGATACGACCCAACAGCTCATCGAGCAATTTCAAGCACAGGTGCGCCAGGAGTATCACATTTTCCGGCAACAATGCCAGGGCTTCCTCATGCAGATTGAACAACATATCCTGGCTCAGTCCTGGCTGTTCGCGGATTTAGAAGCCAGCGAGCGAGCACTACAGCGCTTAACCACCTGGCTCCCCAAAATTCAGGAGCGCGACTTTTTTCCTTCGACAGAGACAGAAGCGACCCAGGCTATTTATGCTCAGTGCAGTCAGGCATTATACGAATTCGCCATCGCAATCTATACATATAATGATCCAGCCTCACCTTTAACTGGCACCGAAATCAGATCAGAAAAAGAAGCTTGAATGCGTGTGTATATAAGCCACTGGTCTCGATGAGAATATTTATCAATGACTCAGGTGTGGAATCACATCGTTGGCCAGTGTTTCCAGGGTAATTAAATTGGGGAAGCCTTCACAATAAAGTATAAAGTAGTCGATTCCGATATCAATAAATGGACGCATCTGATCAATTACTTGTTTAGGCGTGCCAATAAATTCGTGAACGGCACCAGCTTTGCTGCTAGCAGTCAACTCATGCACAATAGATTCCCTGGGAGCACACAGGCAGGTCGCATGCAGCGTGCGGCGTAGGGTGGCCGGATTACGGCCAACTTCAGCACAGGCCCGCTCGCAATTGGTGATATGCTGTTTGACCGCATCTAGATCCGCGCCCATCACATTCCACCAATCGGCATAGCGAGCTGTAAGCTGTAACATTTTGGGCCGCGAACCGGCCACCATCACAGGAGGAACCGGCGTGGGCCTGGGTCGACAGTAGGCGTGCTTTACTTGATGGTGTTTACCAAGAAAGGTTACATCATCCTGCTGCCAGAGCGTCTTGATGATCACCAACGCCTCTTCCAGCTCCTCAACACGTGCCCCGGCTGGCGGAAAATCAATATTATACGCCTGACATTCTGCCTCATTCCAGCCAGCCCCCATGCCCAGGATCAACTGTCCCCGGCTCATATATTGAAAGGTGGCCGCCATTTTGGCCAGCAGAGCCGGATTACGGAAAAGTTGACAGAGGACAATATGTCCAAACTTTAGTTCGGGATGTCTGGCCGCCAGGTATGTCAAAGCGGTCCAGCTTTCTAACACATCATCACTGCCAGACTGCAAATGATCAGACAACCAGGCAGAATCAAAAGCGCCCGGAATAATCTCCAGACCTTTCGTAATTGCCCTCCGATACGCTTCCCGATCTATCGCGCCATTGCCTGCTGGCATAGACCAGCCAAATTCAACCTGAGCCATAAAATCCCCCTTCGCTCTGCCTTCTTTCATCAATACGGGAGAGACGATCACGATGGATACAATACTTGATAGCGATCTCTCTTTATACTTTGTTCATCTTCCTGGAAGAGATCAATAAATGCATCATAGAGAGTCAATATGGATGTATGGCTGTGCTTGCTTCCAGCACTAAGCAATTTGTAGAATGGGCATCAGGTAATGTATCTAGAGTGAATGAAAGCAGGTAGAGAATTATGCATTATAGAACACTAGGTAGGACAGGGCTTCAGGTCTCAGAGATCGGCTATGGTGCCTGGGGAATCGGCCAGACCGGATGGGTCGGGGCAAATGATGAAGAATCTCTCAAAGCTCTTCAGAAGGCCATCGATCTGGGCTTGAATTTTATCGATACAGCACTGGCTATGGTGATGGACATAGTGAAGAACTGGTTGGCCAGATTGTGCGCAAGAATGCTGACCATCGTATCTATGTCTCAACCAAGGTCCCCCCTAAAAATGGACAGTGGCCCGCGCGTCCCGACGTAGCCGCGTCAGAGACGTTTCCAAAGGCACATGTCATTGAGTGCGCCGAGAAAAGCCTGCACAACCTGGGCACAGATACACTGGATATCCTGCAATTCCATGTCTGGAATGACGATTGGGTAGGTCAGGGAGACTGGCAGGAAGCCATTCAACAATTAAAAGAACAGGGCAAGATTCGCTTCTTTGGCATTTCGATCAATGATCATCAACCTGATAATGCACTCCGCCTCATTGAAACAGGTTTAGTCGATACAGTGCAGGTCATTTATAACGTCTTTGATCAAAGTCCTGAGGACAAGCTGCTGCCAGCCTGCCAGAAACATAATATCGGCGTCATCGTGCGCGTGCCACTTGATGAAGGCGGCCTGACTGGCAAAATCACGCCGGATAGCACCTTTGATCCCAACGATTTCCGCGATCACTACTTCCATGGCACACGTAAAACCGATGTCTATAACCATGTACGCAAGCTAACCGCAGACCTCGGCATATCCACAGACCAGCTGCCCGAGGTAGCTTTGCGCTACATCCTGAGCCAGCCAGCAGTCTCAACCATCATCCCAGGCATGCGCTCCGTACGCAACGTCGAACGCAACACCACCATAGGAGACGGCAAAGGGCTACCAGCCGACCAGGTCAAAAAACTCAAACGCCATCGCTGGATCCGCAACTTCTACGCCTGATCCCATATTGTATTGCAGCAGCCCACCGGCGTACCGGCAGCGCTGGGAAATCTGCTCATATGTTCGTTCTTTCCGACTTGTCCTGATTGATAAGGAGTGTATAATCTCCTAAAGTTTCAGGCTTAAACGTGGTAAGGATCTGCCGGGCTCGTTTCTTTATCTTATTTTCTGGATCTCGTTTGATAAGCTCAATCAAAGATGGTATGACATAATCAACTGTCTCCCCTGCTCGCTCAATCACAGAGAGCAATGCAGAAAGAAAGAAATCAGTAGCCCTGGCAGGATCAGCTTGAAGAAGAAGAGCATTGACAGCAGGACAACATCGGAGTGCGTATGCTTGATCTACCACATCAGTCCGAGCAGATATTGTCCAACAAATACCCGCAACATCTTCAGCCCAGCTGGTTTCATTTATATTCCTCACAATGTGATATGGTGCACCTTTGTCTAAAAGTGCTCGAATGATATGAGGTACTGTCACATCCGGCTCCATTTGAAATAAGGCATCGCACGTGCTCAGATAGCGAGGGTCATTAATATCAGCACAAAAAAAACCAACCATAGTAGGGATAGCTGCTTGATTCTCGGGATAACCAATCATTCCAAGCATATCGATAGCGGTTGCGCCATCAACTTTATCACTCTCTTCAATAGCTCTTAGCAATAACGGTACAGTTTCATTTGGCTTCTGACGAAACAACTGCAGGATTGTTTCATCTGGAGGCCAATCAGTCGATTGAAAAATCCGCTCAAGCATTTTTTCATACATACTTAATTGCTCTTTATGTTAACTAGCATAACAAATCAAAGACAGACATTGTGTGAATAAAGCAAAAAGAGAGATGCATAGCATACATATAATGCATCTCTCTGAAGTATTCAAGGTAGAAATTTCATTTCGCCGTGGCAGACTGATAGGGCTCGTTTGGCAAGGGCAGGGACACCTTTTTCCAGGACGGGAAAGAAGGGGTCATCGGTGGTTCCGGCGAGGTAGCGCTTATAACTACCTTCGAGCAGGACAGCTAGCTTCCAGATGGCGAGTGCGATATAGAAGTCCAGGTGCTCTACTTTACGCCCGGTGCGTTCGATGTAGCGCTGGACCAGGTCCGCACGGCTAGAGAAGCCAGGCAGACCGGTGATCTGCCAGGATGCGTCCAGGGAAAATGGGGGATCGTCGGCTTCGCGCCAGAAGGAGAGCAGATAGCCCAGGTCGGCCAGCGGATCCCCTAAGGTAGACATTTCCCAATCGACAATCGCCAGCACCCGCGCAGGCGGTTCCGGAGCCAGCAAAGCGTTGTCCAGGCGGTAATCGCCATGCACAATCGTAGACACCTGGCTCTCCGGTAGATGTTCCTGCAACCAGACAGTTACCGCATCTAAATCCGGAATGGGCCGGCTGCGTGAGGCCTCCAATTGTCCGGTCCAACGTCGCAACTGGCGCGCCAGGTATCCCTGGGGCTTGCCAAATCCCTCTAAGCCTGCTTGCTGCCAATCAACCTTATGCAGTTCTACCAGGGCATCGATCAAGGCTTCACCGATACCCGTGCGGGCCTGAATATCCTGCTCAAAAGCTGACGGCAGGGTATCACGAATCGCAAGGCCGGGGATACGTTCCATCAAGTAAAATGGGGCTCCGATGACCTGGATGTCCTCACAATACAGCAGAGGACTCGGCACTGGAACAGAAGTGTCAGTCAGCGCCTTCAAGATGCGGTACTCACGTCCCACGTCATGGGCGGTTGGTAGCAGGGGTCCATATGGCGGACGGCGCAGGACAAACTGCTCAGAGCCAGAAGTGATAAAAAAGGTCTCATTGGAGTGTCCACCCCGAATACGCTCAATCTGCAATGCGGTATCTTTATCAACCGCGGGGAGATGCTGAGCCAGATATGCTTGCAGCGCGACACTATCCACCAGGCGACGTTCCATATCGTTACTCATCTTACAGGCCCTCCCCACGCCGCGCCGCTTCAGTTGTTTCAGGCCTGGTGGCCGCACCTTCGGGCACAAAGCCTTCGGTCTGCGCAACCTGAGCAGCAGATTTCAACACCTGACGCGCAATCACTGTGCGGTGGATTTCAGAGGGACCATCATAAATACGGAAGGCCCGCACACTGCGATAAAATGTGGCCAGCGGCAGATCCATAGAAATACCGTGCGAGCCACAAATCTGTAGCGCGCGATCCACGACGCGATTGACGGTCTCTGCCACATAGGTTTTGGTCATCGAGGTCTCATATTTAGCGTTGCCGCCAGTATCCAGTACCCAGGCAGCGTGCCAGATCATCAGGCGGGCCGCGTGGATCTCGGTGGCGGAATCTGCAATCATCTCGGCGACCATCTGATGCTTGCCCAGGGACTGGCCAAAGCTCTCGCGCGTATTGGCATACTGGGCCGCGATATCAAGAGAACGCTGTGCAACGCCCAACCAGCGCATACAATGGGTCAGGCGAGCCGGTGCCAGGCGCACCTGGGCATATTTAAAGCCTTCACCAACAGCACCAAGAACAGCCTCCTCCGGGACCACACAATCACGGATCGCAATTTCGCAATGACCACCCGCGAAATCAGCATCCAGTGAAGGAATCTTCCGGACGATCTGGAAACCTGGATTATCCATGTCAACTAAAAACATACTGGCGCGCGGCTGACGACTATCCTGTCCCTGACCATCCTCTGTCCTGGCCATACAAATCGCAAAGCCTGCCCCTTCGGCACCCGTGATATACCATTTATCGCCATTGATCACCCAGTCAGAACCACGGCGAACCGCAGAGGTACGCAGGAGTGATGGATCAGTGCCAGCGCCGGGAGGAGGCTCGGTCATCGCAAAGCAGGAACGGATCTCACCTTCGACCAGCGGGCGCAGATAGCGCTCTTTCTGCGCCTGCGTCGCGACCATCTCCAGTAGATGCATATTGCCTTCATCAGGAGCAGAGCAGTTCAGGGCCAGCGGCCCCAACAGACTATGGCCTGCCTCTTCAAAGACAATGCTCATCTCGCGCATATTCAGGCCCATACCACCCCATTCTTCCTCGACATGTGGGGCAAACAAACCAGCCGCCCGGGCCTGACGCCGTAGCTCTTTTAACTTCTCAGCAGGAAAACCAGTATGCTCATCCAGATAACGCTCCTCAGGAATAACATACTCACGCACAAACGCGGCTGTACGCTCCTTCAGGTCCATAAGTGATGGAGAAAGACTAAAATCAATCACAGCTTTACTCCTTTGTAAATAGTAGAATATTTGTATGCTAGCAGCTTCAACAAAGAAACGGCAAGTTGCGCCAGTGGCCTCTGAATCGACACAGCATGCATCTCATTGTATGACTGGCAGCAAAGAATATCAAACGAAATCTCTTTTTCCGCCCGGTTGATCACTTTTTTTTACTGCTGTAAATAGCGCATGGCTATCAGGATATACGCGCGGGCCGCCTGCAAAACATCTGACACACGCACGGATTCATCAGGCATATGCGCCACCCGGACATCGCCAGGTCCCAGGAGGAGCGCGGGAATGTTGCTAAAGTTGACTAGCTGACGTAAATCGGTGCCAGCCGTCAATCCTTCAATAGCAGGAAACTGCCCCGTCAGGTCCTGGAGACATTTGCCACTGCATTGGACCAGAGGATGGTCCAACGGAATTTCGCCGCTTTCAAACTGTCCACCAGTCCAGACAATTTCGAGCGGATGATCTTTCAGCCAGTCGTCGGCCTGACATAAATTGTTCAGGGTCTGCTCAAACTGCTCACGTACAACCTGGCAACGCTCTCCCATGGCTACACCGATGCGTCCCTCAAAAATTAATTCGTCAGGCACCGAGGATGACCAGTTGCCAGCCTGGACACGACCAATGCTTAATGGATATGGGAGTTTTAATTTACCAAGCAGTGGATGTGTCACGTTACTATTGCGCTCATGCTCAAGTTGGAGCAACGCACGATGAATGGCTACATATTTCTCTATCGCACTGACTCCTTCCAGGCGTGCGCAGGCGTGGGCGGATTTACCAGTGACGTGGACCAGAAACGTCAGGGCTCCAGCATGGGCTGGCACCAGTTTAAGATTGGTCGGCTCACACACAATCGCGGCATCGCCGGTATGTCCACGCAACAGGGTGGCAAAGGTGCCGAGTCCCCCATCCTCCTCACCAATAACACTCTGGATTGCCAGCGAGCCAGGCAGTGAAACACCGGCATCTTTTATCGCTTTGATGGCATATAAGGCAGCCATCAAACCACCCTTCATATCACAGGCGCCGCGTCCATAAATAATCTCATCATCCAACTCAGCCCCCCAGGGATCATGTGACCACTGAGTGCGATCACCCACCGGCACAACATCCAGATGTCCATTAAAAATCAGGCGCTTACCAGGTTCCCCACGACCTTGCCATGTCCCAACCAGTCCCAGAGCCTCCTGCTGGCTACGCTCAACCTCCATTCCAGGAAACGCAGGATGTTGTTGAAGGGCTGGAACATCTATCGTCCAGAGATCTACGGCTAAATCTATTTCCTGCATCCGCTGTCCCAACCAGCGCTGTGCCTCAATTTCCTGGCCCGTAATACTGGGAATACGCAGAAAAGCACGAAGACTCTGGATCAATCCTTGCTCATCCAATGCTGCCAGTACGCTCTGCTCAATGCCTGTCAATGCCATTGGTGCGCCTCTTTCTACAAGAAATACAAGCACATTACTATGACAAAATGCCTATATAGCTATTTTTATGTTTATAAAGTAGCATTCATTTTTTAAGGCGTCAAGGAAAAATTGAGTTATGCTCACCCTGCATTTCATGCCATAATGGTAATATAAACATGAAGGATTACTTTATTGGAGCGCAACACGAACACGATCAATTCTTCATTCACACGGCGACCGCAAAAGATACTTTTTATTGACGTATTTTTACCGGAGAGGAAACTAGTTTACGATGAGTACGACTAATACTACGTATGTGTATATCGGTTCTTACGCGGACAAGGATGATCAAGGTATTTATGTGTATACACTTGATCGCACAACAGGCAAACTCAAGCCGATCAGTAGCACCTCTGGCATTGGGAATCCTTCCTTTTTGATCGTTACTCCAAATCAGAAGTATCTGTATGCGGTAAGTGAGTCTACGGAGGGTCCGGGCGCGGTGGCGGCTTTTGCGATTGATCCACAGAACAAAGATCTGACCTTGCTCAATCAGCAATCTACCGAGGGCACGGCTCCCTGTCACCTTACCTTTGATGGCACGCGCACCCATCTGGTGGTGGTCAATTATTCAGGTGGCAATATCTGTCTCTATCCCCTGGATGAAGATGGTCGCATCAAAAAAATGACCTATAATGTTCAGCATCAGGGCCACAGCATCAATCCAGACAGGCAGGAGGCGGCCCATCCTCATTCGGCCAATCTTGCCCCAGATGGCAAGTACATTTTTGTACCAGACCTGGGACAGGACAAGATTATCAGTTATAAAATCGATCTAGAGGCCGAGAAACTGGTACTCCAGGGAGAAACCACCGTCAAAGCTGGATCCGGTCCCAGACATTTTGTCTTCCATCCTGAGCGTAATTATGCTTATGTGATTAACGAACTGAGCTCAACAATTACTGCATTCAGCTATGAGCCAGAAATACAGACACTCAATGAGATTCAAACCGTCAGTGCGCTACCAGAAGGCTATCAGGGCGAGAGTACGGCCGCCGAGATCTTGATCCATCCATCAGGAAAATTCCTGTATGGCTCGAATCGCGGTCATGATAGTATCGCAGTCTTTGCTCTGGATTCCTCTACGGGTCTCCTGACACCTCTACAACATGTTTCCACACAGGGAAAAACACCACGCAACTTTACCCTGACACCTGACGGTAAGTTCCTGCTGGTCGCTAATCAGGATGGTAATAACCTCGTGACGTTTGCCCTGGATCAGCAGACAGGAAAATTGAGTGAGACTGGAGAAGTTATTGATATTGAGCATCCAGTATGTATTAAGGTCCTGAACTAAAAGCAGAATGCTAGTAGGAGACGTTATGGCTGCACAAATAGGACTAAACGCAGATTGCATCATCTATCATAAAATATAGCCAATATAGGTAAGTTCGGCACTCGCGGCCGATTGGTTCCCTTATCGACATGCTCGCTTCACCACGAGAAAGTTGTCCTGGTGGTGTAATCCCATGTCTGATAGGAAAAACGCATAAAAGGCTCGTCTGGCAGTCATAATTGTGCCAGGCGAGCCTTTTATGGTAAAAAATAGAATATTAGTGCATAAACAACAAGGAAGCCAGAACAATGGCATGTTCGATAGCGCCTTGCGTGTTGTCTGGTGGCGTAGGCGCATGATGTTGTAAGGTGGTGACGCCAAAGATGGCAAAGCCAATCACCACCAGCACGATAAGCACCCAGAGGAGCATGGTAAGCGGTTTTAATTTGCGCGTAGGAAAGACCTCAGCGACCTCCCCTTCATCCTCTGGTCTAAGTTCTTCTTGCTCTATTTCAGGTAACTGGCTGTTTGGATGATCTTGCACGATGCATATCTCTTTCAAAAGGATCTGGCTAAAACAAAATAAAATCTCTTTACTCCTTATACTACAAAAGTCCCTTCTCAACAAGAGGAACCAGCAAAGTAGGCACAGCCATATACCTAAGCAGGATTTTTCTGCAGCGAAAGCAAACCCTGTTCCAGTGCCACTGCTACCGCTGAGGCACGAGAATCGACATCCAGTTTGTAGTAGATACTGGCCAGATGGGATTTCACGGTCGGCTCGCTAATCCCTAGATGGATAGCGATCTCTTTGTTGCGCTCGCCACAGGCCACACAATGTAGTACTTCTAGCTCCCGTTGAGTTAAGACCGCGGCTTCGTGCACCACAGTAGAGGCTGTCTCTTCCTGAAGACGTATCTCGTTCAGCGGCAGACTGGTGGGGGCCAGTAAATGGACAATGGCACTAGGCGAGAGCAGCGTGTAGCCATGGGCCGCCGCATGGATCGCATGAATAAGGACGGCACGTTCAGTCTGAAGTGTCAGATAAGCCAGCACTCCGGCCTGTAAAATTCGCTTCAGATGCTCCCAGGCTCATGAATAGTCAAAACAAGAATCGCAACCTGCGGCCACTCGCCACGAATTAGTTCAATCGCCCGCAATCCGTCCTGCCCCGGCATATGCGGATCGATCAACAACACATCTGGCTGGCACTCACCAACCAGGCGTAAGGTTTCTGGGATACTGTTCGCGAAGGCAACCAGTTCAATCTCTGGATTTCCCGCCAGCATACTGCTTACACCAGCATGCACAACCTGTGAATTGTTCGCAATGAGCAGGTGGATCTTTTTTTGCTTGCTACATTCCATCGCTCTTCCTCAAATGATCTTTCTTCTTTTTATCCTTTATTATTCTACAAGTATTATAACAAAAAACAGTCGCATAAAACCATCCGACAAATGAATGATAGCCATATAGCAGGAAACATAGAATAAAGTATGATAACAGGCATAGTCCGTTTGGAGGATGGCAAATCAGCCAGATGGATGATGGGATTTTTAACTATTCATGAGTAGAATATAGATAGAGGAAACGCAAAACACAAAACGAGGAAAAAGACTCGTAAAGAAAGATGGAGGAAACCACTATGTTAAACTTTCAAACACTTGCAGTTGGTCTGGCGATTGGCCTGGGAGCGATCGGTGCGGGTCTGGCGATGGGACTCTCCAATGGCAAAGCTTATGAAGCCCTGGGACGTAATCCCGAAGCCGCTAACGCCATTCGCCCCAATTTCCTGCTCGGACTGGTCTTTGCAGAAACGATCGCTGTCTATTCGCTGTTAATCGCCATGTTGCTGCTGCTGCATTAATAATCGACGACAAGCGTCGAACCTACCGTCAACGTGATCACGTTGAGGAGCCAATCGACGACAAGCGTCGAACCTACCGTCAACGTGATCACATTGAGGAGCCAATCGACGGCAAGCGTCGAACCTACGGGCAACGTGATCACGTTGAGACAAAGAATGGATTTATGGTCTATTCGGCAGCAAAGTTGCGCTCTTTGACTTCTTGTGGGACAACACTCTCATCATCATCATCATCATCATAATCATCCGTTGGCTCAAGGAAGTCGGCGTCCTCTTCAGAGCGGGGCAAAATCAAGTATTCATAGAGACAGGTGGCCAGGACTGCTCCAACGATTGGACCAATCCAATAGATGAACTGATTCGTCCAGATGTTACTGACCAGGGCGGGACCAAAGGAGCGGGCAGGATTCACAGCACCTCCAGTTAGCACTCCTCCACCCAGGATATCTGCCAGTAGGGCCAGCCCAATGGCCAGTCCACCAAGCTTAGGGGCGCGGCTATCTATGGCCGTTCCATAAATAGTGAGCATTAAGAAAAAGGCTAAGAGAGCCTCAATCGCGATACCGGCCCCCACTGATATTCCACTTGAAAGACCCGGAGTTCCCAGCAGAGCTGCTTTCCAGACGTGTTCAGGAAACACGAGCCGTAGCATTAAAGCTCCAAGGATGGCGCCAGCCAATTGTGCCAGCACATAGAAGATAGCCAGCACAAATGTAATCCGCCTGGCAACCAGCAGCGATATTGTGACGGCAGGATTAAAATGGCCACCAGAGGTTACTCCAAAAATGGTAATCAAAACGCCGAGTGCCAATCCATGCGCGGCCGCAATGCCAATCAGCCCTACAGCGCCTTGCGACCAGGTATTTGCGATAATTGAACCGGCTCCAATAAAAATAAATAAGAAACATCCAATAAGTTCTGCAACTACAGCACTGATCGCTTTGCGTGAGATGCCATGCCGCTTCGATACAGGTAAGCGTTCGGCAACCGGTGCATCTTCAACAGAATCCAAATCATCTTCGACATAACTATCAATTACACGATCATCCATTAAATAATACCTTCTTTCTCCTTTTGCTACGTTCACAAGATACTTCAACCTATCCTTACAGAGCCACAGAGGCCAATCTAACCGGCCTGCAAGGGAGTAAAATACCATTATAATTACAGTATAATAAACATTCAAAAACACCAAAAAATGTTCAAATCGTTTACAAAATACATATAAAAAATGAAATGATACGATGAGAATTTCAAGATTTTTTTACTATAAATCCAGAGCTACTTCTCTCGTAATCTAGTTGCTAGATTTTATGGGTCTCATCTTTGCCCTGAAATTAGCAGGACGCTAAATTTGAGACATTTTTCTCCAGGTGGTATGCTTCAAGAACAAAGAGTTTTGAAACGCGATGTAGCTATTCCTTCGTAGTCCGAGTGGAAGAGTTTTTGACACAAAAGTTTCCTCAGTAGTATGCATAGAGTAGAGAGGAATTTATAGTATGGGAAAGCATCCCTTAAAACTTGGATATAAAGCATCAGCGGAACAGTTTGGTCCACGCGCATTGTTGGACTATTCGGTTGAGGCTGAAAATGCTGGCTTTGATAGTGTCTGGATCAGCGATCATTTCCAGCCATGGCGACACACCAATGGTCATGCCCCCCAGGCTCTGGTCTGGTTGGGAGCAGTCGGCGAGCGCACAAAGCGCGTCGAGCTGGGTACCAGTGTTCTGACACCTACGTTCCGCTATCAGCCAGCCATTATCGCCCAGGCCTTCGGCACCCTGGGAGTCCTCTATCCCAATCGCGTAATCCTCGGTATTGGTTCTGGTGAATCATTGAACGAGGTCGCTGTGACCGCTGCGGATTTCCCGGAGCCTAAAGAGCGCCTGGCACGCTTGCGCGAATCAGTGGCCCTGATCAAACAACTCTGGACTGAAGATCTGGTCAACTTTGATGGTCAATATTATAAGACCAAAAACGCGACCATTTATGATAAGCCAAAACAACCTGTGCCTATCTATATCGGTGCTGGCGGACCTGTTGCGGCCAAGTTTGCTGGTCGCGCCGGTGATGGCTTTATCTGCACCTCTGGTAAAGGTGATGAGCTGTATCGTGATAAACTGCTGCCAGCAGTAGCCGAGGGCGCCAAAGCGGCCAATAAAGATCCAGACGATGTCGAGCGCACCATCGAGATCAAAGTCGCATTTGACACTGACCGCGAACATGCTCTGGCCGATACACGCATCTGGGCGGCCCTTGCACTGCCCGCTGAGGACAAAGTAAACATCCATGATGCCCGTGAAATGGAGCGCAAGGCCGAAGGGGTTGCCGATCAGGCGCATCGCCGCTGGCTCGTCTCCTCTGATCCAGAGGAACATGTCGAGCAGATTCGTCATTACATCGAACTCGGTTTCACCCACCTGATCTTCCATTATCCAGGCGACGATCAGTCCCGCTTCCTGCAACTGTACTCCAAGCAGATCCTGCCACGGCTGCGTAGCCGCTGGGGCTAAGTATTCGCGAAGAGAGCACCAGAGGGACGCGTCCATGACCTGTAAGAGGATATGGACGCGTCCTCTTATATTTAAAAATGCAGGCTATCCAGCGTTTTCATACATGGGGAGACCACATTATGCTTGAAATACGACCAGTCAGGCCAGCAGATTTAGCTAGCGTGCAACAATTAGGCTATGCATATAATCTAGAATTGGATGATAAAGAGACTATACGGGAAGTAGTTAATCTCTGGATTACGAATGTCGTGCAAAGGTCGCAAGCAGGCTCACATTATTTCTGGTTAGCGCTCGTCCAGGAGCAGATCATAGGCTTTGCCAGTTTCTATACCTCATCCCATCCATTCACCTTGAAAACTTCAGGTATGATTCAAGATTTTTACATTATCCCTGAATTTCGCAAACAGGGCTATGCACATCAATTAGCCATGGCAGTATTCCAGGAATTACGGCACCAGGGTGCGCAAGAAATCCACCTGGATGTGTTAAAAAATAATGCAGTGGGCCTGTGTTTCTGGCAAAAATTTGGCTTCGAGGTTCATCACTATGCTATGTCAATGACTGCCAGTCTGCTTACCGCTGATATGGATACGCTTTGATGAGGACTTCATGGAAGTAAATTTATACTGGCAGACAACCTGGCTGATCGCTGTTCTCGGCATCCACATGCTCATGGCGCATAGCATAACGACGCCGAATGGGCAACATAGCCACCTCGACATATTGCCAGGGTACCAGACGAGCAGTTAAAGCACGCTCAATTTGTAATAGTTTTACCCGCACACAAATGGGACACAGGTTAGTCCCACAGGCTAGACAACAGGAAATCCTGCATACCGGACAACATTGTGCCGTAAGACGTTTACAATACCGACAGGATGCTGTAAAAGGATTCATGGCTGCTGCTCGCTCATTGGAGTGTATTGAAAATGTAGGAGTGACTCAAAGAGGCTGCGGTAATAACGCATCTCCTGACGATGGCGTAGTAACTTGCGTGCAGCATATAATCCAATCGCAAACATACAGGCGATCCCAAGCATGCCGACACCTAGCGCCCATGTATGCCGAAAAAAACTATTGAGTGTATTTATCGATAGCAATCCCACTGCTATATACCTGCCTCTTACTATAATCGTATTTCAATTTCTTACCAGGTTTGCGACCAAGGGAAATGCTTTATCTACCACTAAGATCAGTATAACAGATCACCCATAGAGATCTATTTAACGCTTTTTACATTTTCGATCAGAATGAATAGCAAGATGCTTGCTACACGTTTGGAATACCAATACACGAGAATACAACGTATTTCGTTTCGCCTATTATACGGGACGCCGATGGCCAACTCAAGTAAAAGAGGGATTTGGAATTATAAGATAGGATGAAAGTACTTTTCTGGCCTGGTT
Source organism: Dictyobacter vulcani (assembly GCF_008974265.1). GTDB lineage: Bacteria > Chloroflexota > Ktedonobacteria > Ktedonobacterales > Ktedonobacteraceae > Dictyobacter > Dictyobacter vulcani. The sequence goes on along the minus strand of NZ_BKZW01000002.1, from coordinate 1,070,138 downwards.
GCCATGGAGATCCAATGGATAGGTAAAAAAAGAAGAGGATGCCTCGGGAGTCATCTCAGAGGGCTGATCGCCCCCTGAGTCCCGGCCACATGCTAATATAATAGCTGCCAGATTTTCTATTTCGATTACTAATCAATTCCACGCCAACTCGTAAGCTTAGCGGCGTGTCTGGGCGCTGGCACGCCGATAGTCACGTTCACGCGCTTCATAGCGGTCTCTCTCACGTCCCCGCGTGTAGTCTCTCGTCTGGCTATGTTCTCTCTGCGTGTCCCGATAATTATGACCACGTTTACGATGACGGCTCTGATTTTTCCTTTTGCCTTCGCCAAAAAGACCATAAATGGCATTACTGACCAGAATCACGAGAATCAAAGCGATAAAGCCGCCGAGCAAGAATATCCAGTTATCCATAAACAACTATTTCCTCCTTGAATGGATAGTTGTAGCAAAAATCTAAAGGTATTCATAAACACAAACAGGTGTTCATGGACACTTGTTACTATTTCTTTGATAGACGCATTATTGGTATGTTAATCAAATATGCGAAAAAATATTCCGCTACTTTTTCATCTAAACTTCAGTATATCTGGTTTGTGTTTGCTTTAGTTTGCCATTTTTAGCGTACATTTGCAACATGCAGGATGGCCATTTCAGAGCCCTCTTGTTCTCTTCTTGAAGAGTGAGAAAAAACTGGTACTCGTAAGCAAAACCCTTGACATTTTTTCCGCGGAAAAGGTATAGTTGGACTGTACTTATTTAATGTTCATTAAGTAAAATTCATCACTGGTAAATAAACGTCATGATTTTTGATCAGGAAAGCGCCAATATAGATAAGCGCCAGGCCGAGCGAGATCCAGAAACCCAGCGCCGTATTCTGGCTGTCGCTGAGCGACTCTTCCTTACCAGGGGCTTCAAGGGCGTATCCATGAAGGATATCGCCGATGAGGTACAGGTTACCGCCGCAGCGCTCTATTATTACTTTCCACATGGCAAACAAGAACTGTTTATGACCATGGTTCAGCAGTCAATGGAGAACTGGGCACAACAGACCAAAGAGGCTGTGGCGCAGGTTGATGGCACCCGTGCCAAGCTGATCAGTGTGGCCGAGTCCTTTTTATCACGCAGGTTTAGCAACTTCTTTGCGCTGATGCGAGATGTGGAAGAGTTTTGCCGTGATAAACCACATAAGGGAGAGTTGTTTCGCAAGAATCGCAAACATCGAGAATATCTCCAGGATATCTTTCAACAAGGTATCGATACTGGTGAGTTAAGGGCTGAAGTGCCGGCATCAACGTATATGGCGATGTTCGAAGGTATCATGGTCGGTACCCAGTTCAAGCGCCACTTCCAGCCCGAACAAGAAGCCAACGCCACCGAAACTGTCAGCATGACCGCTGAAACAATAGTAAGTTGTTTATTAGATGGAATCGTTCGCAGGTCAGTGTAATAGAGTTGATTTTTGTTGCATATTGCCCTGTTAACCACTCAACCCCATCTTTATAATAGTAGCTTAATAAACGTTTAATAAGTTGAACTATTTCAAGAATTTTCTAATTTTTAAATCGTCCGGAAGGAGCACGTGGTATGTCCTTTTTATCGAGGATTAGCCTTGCAAATAAAAGTATTGTGGCCCTGATCACCATTGCTATTTTAGTCTTTGGTGGCTTAACGATCCCCTCTATCAAGCAAGAGCTATTTCCCTCAATCTCGTTTCCGACAGTATCAGTTGTTACCATCTATCAGGGTGCCTCACCCTCGATTGTGGAACATGACGTTACTAATCCACTTGAGCAAAACTTTCAAGGTATCTCGGGAGTCCAGACCCTGAGCTCATCTTCAAATGAAGGCACCTCAATCATTTCCGTCTCATTTGACTATGGCACTGATCTGGATAAAGCGCGCCAGACCCTGTCACAGCGTATCTCGCAGGCTCAGTCGAGCCTACCGAGCAGTGTCACCCCACAGGTCCAATCATTCAGTATTGGTGACCTGCCAATCATTCAACTGGCCGTCGCCTCAGATGCTGATGCTCAGACGCTGGGTACCCAGTTAAAGCAAGACATCGTGCCGAGCCTGGAGCGCATTGATGGAGTTGGCACCGTCAATATAACAGGTGTACGCGACGAGATCGTCAATATCACCCTTGATCCTGCCAAATTGAAAAGCAGCGGCATCAGCGCCACTCAGGTCCAACAGGCTCTGATCGCCAATAACCTGACCATACCCGCTGGTGATGTTACCACCGATGGCAAAACTGTTCCAATCAAAGTCGGCAATACATTAAAATCGCTGGATGATCTCAAGAACTTGATCGTGGGCTCAAAAAGTGCTGCGGGCGCTGGCAGTATTCCTGGCGCGGGCGCTGGTGGTGCTGGTGGCGCTGGTAGCTATCCTGGCGCGGGCGGCGCCGGTGCAACTGGTGCTGGTGGTGCTGGTAGCTATCCTGGTGCCAGTGCAACTGGTTCTGGCGCAGGTAGTTATCCTGGTGCAGGTGCCGGTGCGAGTATACCAACTGCGGCTCCTACTCCAGTCAAACTGAAAGATGTTGCCACGGTTGAACAGGTGCTGGCTCCTTCAACCTCATTGACACGCACCAATGGTAAGCCCAGCCTTGGACTTTCCATCGTCAAGACTCCAAACGGCAATACTGTTTCGATTTCTAATGCGGTACACGATCAATTACCGGATCTGAAAAATAAACTGGGACACAATGCTACGATCTCGGTGATTTCGGACCAGGCTCCTTCGATCACGAAATCCATTCAGGATCTGACCCGTGAGGGTTTGATTGGCGCGGCTTTCGCTATTATCGTTATCCTGGTCTTCTTACTCTCGATCCGTTCAACGCTGGTTACCGCTATCTCTATTCCGCTGTCAATCGTCATCGCATTGATCGGAATCTATGTCGGTAACTATACCCTGAACATCCTGACCCTGGGCGGTTTGACTATCGCCATTGGACGTGTGGTGGACGACTCGATTGTGGTGCTGGAAAATATTTATCGGCACATGCAACAGGGTGAAAGCAAAAACAAGGCCATTCCGCTGGCGGTACGCGAGGTCTCTGGCGCGGTTACCGCTTCCACACTGACAACGGTTGCTGTCTTCTTACCTATCGCCTTTACCGGTGGTATTGTGGGTGAGTTGTTCCGCTCGTTCTCGGTCGCCGTGACGATTGCCCTGCTTGCCTCGTTGTTTGTCGCCCTGACGATTATTCCAGTGCTGGCCTCCTGGTTCCTGAAGGCGCCAAAGCCGGGCAAGGAAATCAAAGCCGAGAAAGTATCGTTCCTGGAACGCGGCTATACCGTCCTGGTACGCTGGGTTACTGGACGCGCCTGGAAACGTACGGTCACACTGGTGATAGCGCTGGTCATCCTGGTGATCACATTCGGATTGGTCAGTCGTCTGCAAACAAATCTGTTCGGTTCATCGGGACAAAATACCTATTCGGTCTCCATGACCCTCCCCCCCGCTACCAGTCTGGATAAAACTGATGCGGCCGCAAAACAGGTTGAGCAATCATTTAAAGATCTGCCTCACCTGAAAACGACACAGGCCATTGTAGGCTCAGGTGGTCTTTTTGCCAGCTTTACTGGCGGTGGCGGTACCAATTCGGCTACCTTCTCACTGGTTACAGATGACAATGCTGATCAGGCGGCCTTTGAAAAAGCGTTGCGCAGTCGCATGGCTGACTTGAAAGACGTGGCGACCCTGACACTTTCTTCCGGTGGCGGTGGCTTCAACGGCTCAAACCTGGAAGTGGATGTCAAAGCATCTGATGATAAGACCCTCAACGATGCCGCTCAGCAGGTAAAAGATGAGGTCTCCAAGATCTCTGGTCTGACCGATGTTTCCAGTAATCTGGCCAACGCGGTACCACAGATTGAAGTGAATGTCGATCCACAAAAAGCCGCGAAATATGGAATGACCGCAGCCCAGGTCGCTCAGAATCTGCGCTCGATCTATAGCGGTACAGCCGCGGTGACCAAGGTCACCATGGACGGCACACAGCGCGATGTCAACATCTACGTTGGTACGCCTGTGACCACCGTGGATAAGATTCGTGAGCTGAGTATTCCAACCCTGCTGGGAAGCGCCAAAGTTGGCGACATGGCCACGGTCCAGAGTGTTGATGGTCCAACCAAGATTACGCATATTGATGGTAACCGGACCGCGACTATCAATGCAACAATCACGGATACCAACGTTGGTGCCGTCAGTAGCACAGTACAACAGCGTCTCTCGAAACTCAGTCTGCCAGATGGAGCTACCTACTCGTTGGGTGGTGTTACCTCACAGCAGTCGGATACCTTCAGAAACCTGCTGCTGGCAATGGCCGTCGCGATCCTGCTGGTCTACTGTATCATGGTTGCCACCTTCCGCAGCCTGCTACAGCCATTGATCCTGCTGATCTCTATTCCATTTGCCGCCACCGGCTCGTTTGTCCTGCTACTGCTCACCAAAACACCATTGGGAGCCGCGGCCCTGATTGGCTTCTTGATGTTGGTCGGTATCGTCGTCACCAACGCCATCGTACTGCTTGACCTGGTGCGACAATATCGTATGCAAGGTATGAACGCGCAAGAAGCGGTCGTCGAAGGCGGACGCCATCGCTTGCGTCCGATTCTGATGACGGCCATCGCCACCATCCTGGCCTTGCTGCCAATGGCATTGGGCTTTGGTGGTTCAGGTGGTTTCATCTCACGGCCGCTGGCCATCGTCGTGATTGGTGGTCTGACCACCTCCACCATCCTGACGCTGCTGCTGGTGCCAACCCTGTATGTATTCGTCGAAAGTATTCGTCGCCGCTCGGGCTCTACGCCCACGGAAACAATCAATGAGATACCGAAAGTTGAAGAGCCCGCTCCCGCGCTCTAGGCATTCAAGCGCCTGAACACAAAAAAAGGAGAAGCAGATCACTACGATCTGCCTCTCCTTTTTTATAGGTTAGAGACTTATTTTTGCTGGCGTAACATTGAACGAACCTGCATCAAAGTGATACCGAGTTGATTTTTACCGCTGCCATCGCGACCAATCCCCCAGTAATAATCGTGGGGGGCATCCTCAAGAATCTCTTCTTCACCAGTTGCCAGCAGCAGTTCACGCAGTTCCGCATGCGTCTCAAATTTATGGAGCACCCCCTGAAACATGATCTCATCCTTGACCGCTTCCCAATCTGAACGTAAAGGACGGCGGCGATCGCGGCCAATCTCAGCAGCCATCTTAGGCGTATATGCCCGACGCACCGCCTCCTCATGTTCAGTACCAGCAAACTTTTGCCCCTGAAAGTAATGCTCGCTGGTTGGCCACCAGACACCACCCACTTTAAAACCATGCTTAGAGAAATTGGAAAAGCAACCATAAGGCTCTGCCCGCGCACTATAAAAATAAATAGCCATTTGCATATATCTTTCTATTTTCTATAAAAGTACGAAATGTAGGTTCGACCCTACCTCGGTCGCATTTGAGTTCACATCATACCATAACTTAAGAACTTAAGACATAAGAAGCTTAAGACATTTGCAAATATATCTTACATTTTAGGCGCAATGATGCCGCACAAATCAAACCAGAGCACCATTTCTTAGTTGCTCTGGTTTTGTTCGACCTGGTTGTAGATCAGGCGGGCATAGTAGCCGTCACAGGCTAGCAGTTCGCTGTGGCTGCCGCTTTCGACAATCTTGCCTTTATCGAGAACAAGGATAATATCGGCGTTCCGCACGGTACTGAGGCGGTGGGCAATGATGATCTGGGTGCAGGAGAGTTCAGCGAGATTTTCCTCGACGCGGCGTTCGGTAACGACATCCAGCGAACTGGTGGCTTCGTCAAGCAGCAAGAGGCAGGGATGATGCACGAGTGCTCGCGCCAGGGCCAGTCGCTGGCGCTGTCCACCTGAGAGGGCATTGCCGCCCTCGGCCACATAGGTCTCGTAGCGCATCGGCATAGCGGCGATATCCTCGTGGAGGCAGGCTGATTTAGCGGCCTGAATAATCTGTTCCATGTCTACATCTGGATGCGCAAAGGCGATATTCTGGCGAATGGTGCCATTGAAGATACCAGCCTCCTGAATAACCACGCCGAGTTGTTCACGAACCGCCTGATAATTCAGCTTTTGCAGTGAAATGCCATCATACAAAATTTCACCACCAGTCGGCTCATACAATCCAAGCAACAATTTTCCAAGCGTGCTCTTGCCAGATCCGGTGCGACCAACGATCGCAACCTTTTGTCCTGGCTCGATTACCAGCGAGAGGTCCGTTAAAACATTGGGCAGTTGTGGATTATATTGAAAACTGACATGATCCAGCTCGACCAGACCGGTGAGTTGCGGTGGCGGCTGGACCGTATGAATGTCCTGCTCAATCTCTGCCTGATAGACATCACCAATGCGATCAATATGCGATTGGACTACCTGTAGCTGGATGGCGCTATTCACCAGCGACGTCAAGGGCGCCAGAAAGGTGGCTGCCAGCGCGTTGAGTGCCAGCATGGTCCCTAACTCCATCGTGCCATTTAAGACCTGTAACGCGCCCAACCAGAGCAAGAACAATGGAGCAATAATATCCAGGACGCTCATGCCGGTATTAATAATCGACATGAAGGTGTTGCGTCGATTTGAAATATTCAACTGATTGTAAAAATAATTGGCCCATTGCTGGAACGCCTGCAGCTCATAGCCAGCTGATTTTACCGTCTCGATACTGGTCAGCAGTTCAGTCACATAGCCCTGAGCTTTACCACTCGCCTCTAGCTCTTGCTTGGAAAGGATATGGTTAGTTTTGTTGGAGGCCAGCATCAGTACAATCTGAAAAAAACCGATTACCAGTACCAGCAGACCAAAAGTCCAGGATTGCCAGAAGAGGATAAACATATAGAAGATGACCAGGCCACCATCGAGCAGGCTGGAGATCAGTTGCGTGCTGAGCATCTGGCGTACCGCAGTATTGCTGGAGATGCGAGTAAGGATATCTCCGCTTGAGCGTTGCTGAAAGAAGCGCAGGGGCAGGTGCAGCAGATGTTCAAAGAAGTCAGGTAACATCCTGGTATCGATGCGATTCTGTAGATAAATACCCAGCAAAGAACGCAATAACAGGATCAAGCCTTCGCCTACGATCAGGACTACCATGCCAATGGCGAGAATGGGCATAACGCTGTTCAGATGCAAGGGCAACACCTGATCCACAATAACTTTGGTCAATAGCGGCACGGCCAGCCCGAACAATTGCAACAGGATTGAGGCCATGATCATCTGGACAAAAATCATGGGGGCACGCCGGATATACTGGCGTGCATAACTTTTCAGTGTCAAAGTGCGTGGCTCAGCAACACGTGAAAAGTTGTTCCCTGGCTCCATTAACATGACTATACCTGTAAAGCCATCGTTAAACTGCTCACCAGTTAAACGCTTACGGCCCACAGCAGGATCAAGCACATCAACATATTGTGGAGTCCAATGTTCAACCACGATAAAATGGTTAAATTCCCAATGCACGATCGCTGGTAGACTCACAAAGCGAAAGTCATTACGCTGCATCGAGATAGCCCGGACCCGCAAGCCATAATCACGAGCCGCCTGCACAATACTACGCGCCGACAGGCCATCCCGACCAATATTATAGTGATTGCGGATCTCGGCAACACCAGTCTTACGACCATAATAATGTAAGATCATCGCCAGACAGGCGGCGCCACACTCGACTGCGCTCATCTGTAGAATCACAGGTACCTTTTTGTTGTCTATAAAAGGCAGGCGCAGCCACAAGTTTTGTAAGCCCACTAAAAAAAAAGCAATTACGGGCCGTGCACCATGAGCGGGAGTTGTTCTAACTGGCGGCTCGCTACTACTGGCCTCAGACTGCTCTGGGGACTCCTGAGAAGCATCATCGGGTGGCGTCATACGTTGCATCTAGGAGCCTCCAATCCAGCCAGACAAAACAGGTATCAATCCCAGCACCCGCTGGCTACCAATGCGAATGCGTGCCTGTAACGGCATACCATCGTAGATATGCGCGCCAGCTGGCAGGGGTACCTGCATATGCACAGCCACCGAAGGCTCATGGATCTCCTGACCCGCGCTACAAGCCAGCCCATACCGCAGTTGAATCGCCCTGGGACTCAGCACCATCGGCTCTAAACGAATAATCGTGCTCCTGAAATACGGGCCCGACGAGCCAAAGCGTATCAGAGAATACACACCAACGCGTACCGCATCACTTGATCGCACCGGAACAAATACCAGCGCATTCACTGTACTCTGACTGACACGAATACTATATTCATTTGCCACCACCACACCTGGACCATCCACATATATCGGCACCCGTTCCAACCAGGCCACCACCCCACTCCCAATCACCAAAGCAAATAACAACCAGGCAAACAGAAAAACCGGTGGAGAAACAAACTGCGGCAGAATATCATTTTCGCGCCTCTGCATATACTGTTGTAAAGCATGCTCGCGGAACAACGGACGTCTTTTTTCTCGCACCATAATATTTAACCAACCACCCCCCAGACAACGCTCACAAAAATCACAACCTCAATACTATCCTACATCATTCTATGCATAAAAAACATGCAAAATATTCAAATAAAAGAATCCAGACTATAGTCAACCATGGTCTGGAACACCAGCGGGATTGTTAAGGGCCGCAGCCCTCAACCTGGGATCCGGACCTGCGCCCCGATCGCCTCATCTTACACCACACACTAGCGGGATTGTTAAGGGCCGCAGCCCTCAACCTGGGTCCGGGGCTGCGCCTCGATCGCCTCATCTTACACCACACTAGCGGGATTGTTAAGGGCCGCAGCCCTCAACCTGGGATCCGGGCCTGCGCCCCGATCGCCTCATCTTACACCACACACTAGCGGGATTGTTAAGGGCCGCAGCCCTCAACCTGGGGTCCGGGGCTGCGCCTCGATCGCCTCATCTTACACCACACTAGCGGGATTGTTAAGGGCCGCGGCCCTTAACCTGGGGTCCGGGGCTGCGCCCCGGTTCTCCCTCTCTCCCCTCCCTGCCGCCGCAGGCGGCAGCATTTTAACGAGATCTACAACACACCAAAACACTATTACTGTAAATTTATAGAATATAAAACAACTCTATTCTTGACAGATAGGTCAAATTCAAGATACCATACTGTGGTGATTTGATATCTTTATCGTCCTATCATTTATGAACCAGTCAGGCTTTAGCGTTACAAATGAAAAAATACTCGGTGGAATTGACACATCCTCATTCCTCACAAAAGTTTTTTCTAGAGCACCTCCTGCTTGTCACACGCATCTGCCGAACATCCGCTTGCTGGGTCTATTACTAAAGAATAGTCCAGCAATGAGCATGTTCGCAGCGTAGACCGAGAGATGATCTCTAGTACCATTTTTCAAAGCAACCAATTATCGTTCCTTCGTTCGAGACAGCAATAATATTCACCTCTTCAATGGCTGAAGATGAAGTTATGTGGCGGCAAAGACGGCTAACCCTGCATCACCAGTCTCCGGCGCAGAATAACGCACGGTTCTGTACAACGCTATAGCGCCAACTTACTCATGCACAAGGGAATCTACATGTTCAACGTAAAAGGCACTCAACCTGTAATCCGAACAGAAATTATTGCAGGCGTCACAACCTTCCTGACGATGGCCTATGTGATGGTCGTAAATCCATTGGTTCTTTCGCAGGGTGGTGTTCCATTTGAACAGGCATTTACCGCAACAATCATTGCGACCCTGGCCGGTACCTTGCTGATGGCATTCTTTGCCAACTACCCAATCGCAATCGCACCAGGCATGGGCTTAAATGCATATTTCACATACTCGCTGGCCCTGACGCACAAAGGCATGGACTACCATGTCGCCTTCTCAGCCGTCTTTATCTCAGCCATTCTGTTTGTTATCTTATCCCTCACTCCCCTGCGCTCAAAACTGATTGAGATTATCCCCGATAACTTGAAGCATGCAATCGGCGCGGGTATCGGACTGTTCATCGCCTTTATCGGCCTGCGCTTAACAGGACTGGTCAAGGCTGATCCCAGCACCATTGTAACCCTGGGTGACCTGCATACTCTTCCAGTGATTCTGGCCATCATCGGCCTGGTCGTAACCTTGATCTTTATGGTCCTGAATATACGAGGCGCACTCTTCATCGGCATGCTGGTCACCGGTATCATCGCCTATTTCACCGGTCAGATCCATTTCACCAAAGGCATCGTCTCCCTGCCGAACCTTCCAGCCGGACTGGTCGCCTACAATCCAATTACAGCGGTTAGCGACATCATCCACTATGGCTTATATGGTGCAGTTTTTTCATTCTTGCTGGTGACATTGTTCGACACCACAGGCACCATCCTGGGTCTGGGCAAACAGGCTGGATTGATGGAAGGTGAGAAACTGCCACGCGCTGAGCGTGCACTATTCGCGGACTCAGCCGCAACCTTGATCGGCTCAATCTTTGGCACCAGCCCAACCTCGGCATACCTGGAATCAGCCGCTGGTATTTCGGCTGGCGGTCGCACCGGTCTCACGGCCCTGGTAGTCGCGATCCTTTTCGCCATCGCCGCCTTCTTCACACCGATCATCAGCGCCATCTCAGGAGTCGAGGCCATTACAGGTCCAGCCCTGATTATTGTCGGCTCGTTGATGATCAGCAATGTCCGTCATATCATCTGGGATAATGATGAGGCCTTCCCGGCATTCCTGGTCATCTTAGCAATGCCCTTAACCTCAAGTATCGCCACCGGCCTGGCCCTGGGCTTCATTTTCTATCCTCTGCTGAAAGTAGTTCGCGGCAAATGGCGTGAAGTGCATCCCCTGATCTACATCTTCGGCCTACTCTTCCTGATCCAGCTAGCATTCTTCCAGCACTAGCTCCAACCCAACACAAACCAACAAAGGGGTAGGAAAACACTTTCCTGCCCCTTCATCATATGTCGTAGCGGCAGCGCTCGCCGCTGCAACCTGTGGGCGTCCGACCAAGCAACTCGTCGTACCGGCAGCGCTGGTCGCTGCAATCTGTTGGCGTACGAGCAAGCAGCCCTGCCGCCAATAGACAGGCTTGATTTCCGCTTCGATCCCGGGTATACTACAACGATCAATAAGAATTTTTCGATGAGGAGAGACATATGCCTGATCAGCGCTAACCCATGCCAGTAAAAGTGAGTGAAGAGTAATACTGTTGCCGTAGAGCAACAGGTATATTCGTATACCCGACACAACAATGGCAAGGTGTTAGCAGCTTCTCAATTCAGGTTGGTACTTTCCAGGCTCCAATTTTCCTCGTTTGTGCAACCTCCTGCTTGAAAGTTGTTTCCCATCATAGCAATGCGGCACAGATACTTTTTCAGTTCATGTTACCGGCATGTCGCTTCCCAATCAGCATTTATAACACAACTTTGATTGCAGTTGAGAGGAACAGCTTTTGCCTGCTCTTCTAAGAAAGGTTTTTTGGCATGCTAGCCGCACAAACAATTGAAAGTCCACGCATTGCCTCTTTATATACTTCACTGAAAATCGGGGATACCACCGCGCTGGAGACGTTCTGGCAAGAGGTTACAGAACACGGCTCACCTTTGATCGAAGCGATTGAAGGCAGTAGCACCCATGCATTATTGACATTTCTCTGGCGTAATCAGATGGAGACAAAAAATGTCGTGATCTGGGGTGGTCCGGCCGGTATGGATCGTCCTGAGCATAATCAGATGCTGCGTCTGTTAGAGACTGATCTCTGGTATAGAACCTACCGGGTCCAAATGGATTTGCGTGGTGTCTACACCTACTCAGTAAATGATCCTCTGGACGGCTCCAATACAACTGATGGCTTTGGCACACGCTTCATCCCGGATCCACTCAATCTAAAACCCGTTTGTTGGGCATAAGGATGAGGAGATCCCTGACTCGCAGGAGGTGGTGTTCTCCATTTTTGAACTCCCACATGCTCCGGCACAGCCCTCGATCGTACCACATGCGGATAGTCCAAAGGGCCAACTTGTGTGTCATCGCTTTGAGGAGCACGATCCTGGATAATGAACGTCGCGTCTGGGTCTATACACCCGCTGACTACACCAGGAGTGCTGAACCCTATCGCCTCCTGGTTTTGTTCGATGGCTGGGCCTACCTTGATCTCATTCCGACTCCAACTATTCTGGATAATCTGCGCTGTGAAGATAAAATTCCACCTCTGGTTACTGTGCTGATTGATAGTCCAGATCAGGAGGCCCGTAACCGTGAGTTGACCTGCCATCAACCTTTTGTGGATTTTCTCACTCAGGAGCTTATGCCATGGCTGCATGAGCACTACAATGTCACCAGTGATCCTGCACACACCATCGTTGGTGGATGCAGTTTTGGTGGACTGGCAGCGGCTTTTGCAGGCTTACGCGCCTCGCATGTCTTTGGCAACGTCCTTTCACAATCTGGATCATTCTGGTGGGACAAGGAGCCGGAGGAGGATATCCAACAAGAATGGCTGATCCAACAGTTTATCGCCAGTCCGCCTTTACTCCTACGTTTCTACCTGGAGGTTGGTCTGAAGGAAGACATGGGCTGGATCTATATGGTTGGCTGCAACCGCCATTTTCGCGATGTACTGACCCTCAAAGGCAATGAGGTGCATTATGCCGAATTCAATGGCTATCATCATTACGTCTCTCATCGTGGCACATTGGCAGACGGCTTGCTAGCCCTTATGGGTAAATAAGCTTTCCACTAATTACACTCAGAACATGTGATCTCAGCTAAGAAAGTAGACAGCATGCAGGTTCAAGGCTTGCATGCTGTCTACTTTATGGGTAGCTCAAAGCAATCTGTATAATGCTATAATATGGCAAAGCATACAAACGGAGGCCAGAGGTAACGTGAAGTTTCAGCAAGATACTCAGGATATTGGTAGCCAGTCATCTTCGCCTTATGATGCCGAAATACGGGATCTGGCGAATAGATTGAAATTAGGTAAATTACAGTCATCGTAATACGCAATCCACCAGTAATGGATGAAGGCTATTGATTAATGCCATTGTCTGGTTTTTTGGTCAGCGCGATCGGTCTCTTCTTTCTGGTGGATGCAATTCGTAAGATTGCCCTCAGCACAACGCTCGCGGATCCCCCCACGTTACGCTCAATTGGTGGCATTGCTGTCGTAGATGTGCTTGTATTGTTTGGCTGCTTTTTACAGGGGTGGCGCAATCTACGGAGTATAACTATCGCCATCGTGAGCAGGTCCATATTTTTGAGGATGGCTTTGTCTTTCTACAAGGTCGTCAGCAGAGCCACGCATTGCGCTGGATGATATCTCTAGCCTGCTACGCGGCACGCTGGATCCCAAACATCCTCACCATGTACGGCATGATAATCTGACCTTTATCACCGATAAAGATGTCGTACTGCTCCTGGAACCAAAAGTACAGCAGCGCGCAGAGCTATGCGATGCCATCGAGCGAACCTATACTGACTATCGCCGTCCCGGCATGCTGGAACTTTATCGGCTTGGCGAAGAGCTTGAGTTTGGTGATCTGGTTGTCCATCAGGATGGTGTCAGCCATGTACTGGCTAACTCGGATAAAGAAGAGAACCTGGACTGGGACGACATTGACACGTTCGAAATTGGCGAGACGTATACCAGAATCACAGCCAAAAACGCAGACAGAACGGGCCTGGTTTGAGGAGCTAACCGCTGATGTAGAAAATGCCCTCATCCTCAAGGAACTGCTACCAACCATCTGGCATTAAAAAACCTGTAGATTCGTGGCTCGCCCACGATTGTCTCACTCCACGCAATCATGGGGCGAGCCACCAAACCTACACGCGAGACATGCCAGAGATGTCGTGTGCGAGCCGATCGAGTTGGGAACCAACCAGCACAAAATCACGAATGGCTTCGCGGTTTGGTGTATCGATCTGCTGGGCCGCTAGTTCACTCATGCGCAAGTTAATCAGGGTCTGCAAGGAACTCTGCACGACCTTCAAACTTTCATCCAGACCATCTATCTGACTCAAGTGGGTTCCCGAGAGAACCGCGTCCTCGATGGTGCGTAAAGCGACATCGGTCTGCTCGGTAAAACTATCCAGGCCGGGCAGGCGATGCTTGCCACTAAGGGAGCGCAGGTAGGTCGCCAGGGTGGTAATCCGATCGCTAAGTGTTGGTTATAAGTTACCAGTGCATAAAACGTTCAACGTCACCCTGTTTTTTCTTTGGTTCAGCCAGCATTGCGCTGAAAAGCAACCGCCCGCATTCGCATTCTCTAAATGGGCCTTCGACTGGCCTCGGCAATCTTTCATATCACCGGGCTCACCCAGATAAGCCGACAGCACACGCTGAAAGTACTGACGGTTAGCGGCAATAGTTTTAGCCAACTGCACCGGCAAGCGCTCACGTTCCCATTGCGGAAAGATCAGGTATCCAGCAGCCCACCGAGATGACGCCACACCAATACTGTATTGAAGATCCTGATCCAGGCCACCAGCCAGTTACCAGGCAGAGGCACATCAAACAGCAAGACCACAAACAGGGTTAAGAATGCCACAAAGAAACCGTAATCACCATTCAGGAGAGAGAAGCATAAAAGCAATAAAGACCAGCAAGAATAGCAAGGCAAATTCGTTTATGAACCACACCCGCAATCACTATTCCTAACACGCCCCCATCACCGTACCAAAGACACGCTGGTTGGCTCGTTTACGCAGGCCGCCAAAGTCTGGCTTCAGAAATAAAAAGAATGGTCAGCGGGATCCAGTATCCATAGCGGATGCCAGCGGACATATAGATCGTGACGGCCAGGGCGCTGATACGGCCAGGCGGAAAGAATGGCGGTAGACAAGGGAGCGGGTAGTCAGGTTGTCCTTTAGGATGCTCCAGTGGCTTGAAATATAGGCCTGGATACCTTTAAGCCATGCTCCGGGCCTATAGTGCTGGCGTGCTTCAACGGGCATGCCAGGCGTGTTCGCATTGGATTCCTGCAAGTGCCCACCAGCGATGCGTACTTCTTCAATCATCGTACGCAACAAACGCGTTACATTCCGCACACTGACCAGCGTCTTATAATCATCGATCAGGCGCGGTAGCGTCTCACGCAACGCAGCCTCACGCTCTTCCAGATTAGCTAATTCCTGCTGAAAAAACGCTGGCTCCAGGTCGTTACCAGACTGGATGGTAGAGGCTAGCGAAGCGAGCACCTCAGAAACATGTTGGACACACTCATTAAGCAACACTTGAATATGCGTTACCTGCGTCTGAGTATATGCTATTTCAATACCTTCAGCCAGAGCAATCGAGGCATCAAACAGGCGGTCAGCGGTCAGGGTTAATAACAGGAAGCGCTGTCCAATTGGAGTTGATCCCTGGCGTGCGGAACGATAGGAGACCATACTGGCATGGGCCTGGTCATGTACTGCCAGGACGCGTGCGCGCTCCTGCTTGACGGCCTGATTCCAATGAGTCATACCAGCACCATGCTCCAGAGTATCTGCATCTGGTCGACCCGTAGATCGCACCAGAAAAGTGCTCAAGGCTCGATAATAATCTGCCAGCACCTCACGCACTGGTTGCAGTGGCTGAAGCGGCCAGAGATAAAGTGTTAACAACATTGCCCACAGACCACCAGTGAGAAGGGCAAAAAAACGTTCGACCGCCTGTATAAAATCGCCGGGTTGTCCCAGGATAAGGATAAGAATACCGATCACGACAAAGCCAACTTTGGAACCGGTATTGCCAAAGACGCCTAGCATACTCATGCAGAAGGCCACCAGAAACATCAATGGAACCGCTAGCCAGATTGTCCCACCTGCCAGGGTCGCGACAAATGCTGCCAGGGCCACACCTAACGTGGCCGAGCCCATCGCAAAGGCACGTGAACGATAGGTTCCCCCGACATCGGCCAGAACGACATAAAGACCACCCAGGAAACACATCACCCCCAGGTTATAGGCATGAAACACCATGCCCAGCAGAACAGGAATGAGCGTAATAGCTGTTATGCGCACGCCATTGATGAAGGTTGGTCGATCCAGGGAAAGATTTGTATAAATATGTTTGAGAAAACTTTTAGAAGATGTAAAAATAGGATGCATTAATCCGCAAAACCTCCGCCGCAAATGAGAAATTTCAGGTTGAATTGGCCTTTTAAGGCATGCCGTTCAATCGTGTGAGTGAAGTCGCCTGACTGGCTGTCACGTTTCCACTATATTGATCAGCTTGCCATAGTTGTGTTGTAGCGGCTTCACTAGCCGCGAATGAGCGGCGTTCACGATTGTTTTTTTATAGCATGAAGTCACGCTTCAGTGTGAGCGTCATCGAAGCATTGATGGAAGAAGCAGCAGAAGTTTTCGCCAATGAAAAGAGGATGCTTCCAGGGATAAAAAGACACACAAATAATAGCATACCAGCGCTAAATTTGTGGATACGTGATTCTTTCTATATTCCTGTATAGGAGTATAGCACATTTGACTACTATTTGTCAGGGACGATCAGACTTCGGGTAAGACCGCAAAACCAAACCAATACTGATTGAGCATCTCAATCACACTCAACAATCGTTTGATGCTCATCGGCTTCAAGATATAGCTACTCGCGCCCTGCCGAAAGCTAACCTCAATATTCTGGGGATCAGATGAAGAGCTCCAGATAATCACTGGTATCATGCGCAGATCTTGATTATGCTTGATTTCTTGCAGTACCTCAATCCCATCGACAGCCACCAGATGCAGATCAAGGAGCACTAACGCTGGGCGCGGTGAAAGTTCAGGATCACTATACGCCTTACGTTGATACAAATAGTCTAATGCATCACCACCATCAGTACAATACACCACAGGAACAGAGATGGACAATTTTTTGAGTGCCCATTGAATTAATTCCATATCTTCCTGACTATCCTCCACTAAAAGGATAGGAGCCTGAGCGCTTACATTCATTAGAAGCTCATTTCTCTTTCTCGCGATGGTGTTTTTTCTCATTCTATACTATCTACACGTCAATGGCAAAGGAGACTTACAGAGTTTTCCTGCCATCAACCTATTCGTAGCCGCCAGACTGATTTCTATTCATGAGAGACGCAACGGCAATAGAGATAGGGTATCGCTAAGCAAACAGCATCACTCCAGTTCATCTGCCGTGCGCGATCAGTTATACTATGAAATGACAGTGCTTAGTATTCCAGACACAATGTGGTGTTTTCTTAGTGAAGGTAAAGGATGACGATCATGGCAACTGTTATATTGCTTGGTACATTGGATACCAAGGGAATGGAATATGATTACTTACGTCAATGCATCCAACAGGCAGGATGTGATGTCATTCTAATTGATGTTGGCATTAAAGGTCAACCCCAGATAAAACCAGACATCCCCCATGAGCAAGTGGCGCAGGCTGCTAACGTTGATCTGGCGCAACTTGTGGCCACGGGCGATCGCAATACGGCCATCGAGGCCATGGCGCGCGGTGCAACCAGAGTCGTATTGGATCTTTTCCAACATGGACGCGTGCAGGGCATATTTGGACTGGGAGGTTTCGGTAGTTCGACGCTGGTAACGCAGGTCATGCGTGCGCTCCCCATCGGCCTCCCCAAACTGGTGGTCGCCACAATGGTAGCCGGCGATACCCGACCTTTCGTTGGGGCGGTTGACATTACGATGATGCATTCAGTAGTAGATATGGCTGGCATCAACCGGATCTCGGAGCATATTTTGACCAATGCGGCCGCCGGCATCGCTGGCATGGCTACAGCCTATGCAACCTTCAAAGCCCGCTCCAGTGGCAAACCCTTGATCGGCATCACGATGTTCAGCGTAACCGCTCCCTGCGTCAACGAGGCTCGCACATATCTGGAAGAGCATGGTTATGAGGTACTGGTCTTCCACGCCAACGGAACCGGCGGACAATCCATGGAGACGCTGGTCAAGGATGGTTTTCTGGCTGGCATTCTGGATATTACCCCCACCGAACTGGCCGATGAATTGCTCGGCGGAATTATGAGTGCCGGCCCCCAACGTCTGGAAGCGGCTGGCGCGAAAGGCATTCCTCAGATCGTTTCACTGGGCGCACTCGACATGGTCAACTTTGGTCCAATGAATACCGTGCCCGATAAATTTCGTCGGCGCAAACTCTACAACCACAATGAAGCGCTTACCCTGATGCGTACCACCGAGGAAGAAAATGCCGAGCTAGGACGCCTGATGGCGCGCAAACTCAATCAAGCACAAGGGCCAATCGTGGTCTTTATTCCGTTACACGGCTTCTCGCTGCTCGATGTCGAAGGAGCACCATTTTATGATCCCACAGCGGACCAGGCCTTGATCTCAAATCTCAAGGATCATCTGAACAAAGACATCGAGTTCCACGAACTCGAAATGGATCTGAATGATCCTCGCTTTGCACGCGCCATGGCCAGCCGACTGGATGAATACGTGCAGACTCAAATCAAACAACCTGCCAGTAACCAGCATACGACTGCATAAAACGCTGGACCGCGATGAGCATAGCTGCGGACACCACTGCAAAGCATCCTGTAAGGAGACAAAAAGTATGACACAACCCATTAATCCTAATAGAGTCCCAACCCAGACCTTTGATTGGGGCATCATCAAATGGCTGGTCAAGCCCGAATATACCCTGGGCACAGGACTCACCTTCGGAGAAGTCATTCTCCTGCCCGGCAAACGGCACGAGCGCCACAACCATATCGAATCCGAGGAAATCCTCTATGTTCTCTCTGGGACAGGAGAGCAGATGATCGACGACGATGACCCCTTCGATATTAAGCCCGGCGACACCATCTATGTTCCTATTGGTATGTATCACTCAACGTTGAACACAGGCTGGGAGCCCCTGCGCCTGCTCGTCACCTATAATCCGGCCGGAGCCGAACGAGCCCTGGAATCCGCCCCGACTTCAAAGAACTACCAGCAGGCGAACGCCCGACACTCCATCGCTAACCCCCCACGCCCCTTGCTGCTACTTGCATCCGATAAGCAAGTAGCAGCCACGCCAACACGCCTGACGGAAGAGCCCCAGCGTACCGGCAGCGCTGGTCGCCAATATTTTTCGGTTAGCGAGACGTTGAGAGAGGGTTCGACGTGACCAGCAAGCCATGTGTACGTGGAGAGGGCGCCACACGCGGAGGCCGCACTGCTGCGTTTGCGCAGGCCAGCGTGCAAGAACGACGCGCAGTGCTGTGGCGCCTACAGGGATCGTGTGTGCCGTCGCCTGCTCGCACAGAAACGTGGTGGGAGAGCGCGTGGATCCTCCCCGTACCTTCTCGGAGAGGATCACGAAACAGGATCCGTCTCGGTGTAGGCGCCACAGGCATGCGATGCTCTTTGAGCCTCTCGCTCCACCATCACGCCGCATGCCGGCCTCCGCGTGTGGCGCCCTCTCCACGGACGATCCGCTGCTTTTCTCCACCTATTTTTATGGCCACAAAAGCGCTTCAACGAAAAATATTGGCGCTGGTCGCTGCCACCGCTCGACGTACGAGCCAACACCCTGGTTGCGTCCGGGCCACTCGGCGTACAACGGCAGAACCCCAGCGTAACGGCAGGTCTTGAACCTGCAGCCAGTCGGCGTCCGAGCAAGCAACGCCACACACGACATCCCCTTGTGCGTTTTGGACGCAAACGGATCATCGCTGCCACTGTGGCATTCATGCCTGGCGCACAACGCGTAGAGATAAACCAATCAGCGCCAGCGTAATGCTCAAGATGCCACCACCAAGAAAAGCCCATACGGCCCCGAAGTGATCACTGATAAAACCTGCCTGCCATAAACCAACCGGAACCAGCGCATAGGCTCCCAATAAATAGATGCTATAGACACGGCCTAGCTTATCTTCAGGTACGTGAGATTGTAGCTGCATGTCCCACATAATCTCGAATAAACCATCACCAAAGCCAATACCTATACCAGCCAACAGAAACAATCCAACAGCAACCAGCGCCCTTGCAGGCATAATAAAGAGAAAGCAGGCCAGACCGGTCAGGATTAATCCGCTATACGCGACAATACCACGATGCCGAAATTGAAGCTGCCCAATCAAGACAGTAGCCAGCAACGCACCCAATGCCAGCGCGGAGCCGACGCCACCAAAGACCAGGATCCCATTCATATGCTGTGTATTTTCCTTGAGCAATTTAGGCAGGGCAATCTGATCCAGTCCGGCCAGGCCAGCACCCGCTAAACTGACTAACAAAATCGACAACCAGATCCAGGGGACACTGGCAACGTAACGCAAGCCTTCGCCAATATCGCGACCGACATGCTTAAATAATCCGCTACTGGCTCCAGTTGAATTTTCCAGTTTAGCACGCTCAGTCGGTCGCACCGGCGGCTTAACGCCCAACATACAGCCAACCGAAAATAGAAAGGTCAGGGCATCAAAGAAAAAAGCGCTGACCGCCCCAAAAGCGCCAAATAAAGCCCCACCCAAAGTTGGTCCAATCAACTGGCTCCCCTGCTTGCTCAGTCCATTCATGGCATTAACGGACGGCAATAATTCTTTTGAAGTCACTAATTGGGGCAAAAACGCTCGATATGCCGGTCCAAAGAAACCACGGACAGAGCCAAAAATCAGTCCGGTCAGCAAGATTTGCCAGATTTGCAATTGATGAAAGTAGGCCAGTACAGTGATCAGGATAACCAGTATTGCTCGCCCACAATCGGCCAGCAGGATAACCCGCCTCTTTGGTAATCTATCCGCAGCCACACCACCCAATAGAAGAAAAACAATCCGAGGCAGTTCCTCAGTGATGCGGACCAATGCCATCATTTCAGCAGAACCGGTAATCACCAGCACTTCCCACGCTAACGCAATCGCGAACGCATCATTACCCATGGCAGAGATCGTCTGACCCAACCAGAACAAAAAAAAGGAACGCTCATGCAAAGCCTGAAAAATGCGGATGCGTTTACGGGTGTCAATACTCATAAACCGTCTTTCTAATTTTATCTAAGGGAGAAGATTTTATGTAAGAAGGAGTAGCTATTATTAGAAGACGATGTTTGAGGCTAAAAAAAATAATACTCAAGCACTATTGTATCAGGAGCATTATCTAACACACATGTGGCCGTGACAGATTGCGTTGCGCAAAAAGTCTGGTAACGCATCTGTAACGGCCACAAAAATACTAGCAGGCTTTAAGGATAGGATCAGGCGCGGCCAAAGAAGATATCATAAGAAAAATCGTTGTGGATCTCCAGCACACAATCGGCGTCGCGCTCTTGCATCATACCCCAGCGCTGCTCACCAAGTTCCACAAAATAGCGGCGCAATTCAAAAACCTCCAGAGCCTTCCCACGCTCCTCAACATCACGCACCCGGGCACGAGCACGCCGAATATCCAGGTCAGCCACCACAAACACCTTCACGAGCGAATGAACATAATCGCGGAAAAACTGCTCGCACCGAATGGTATACAGGCCTTCGATCACCAGTGGTTGCTCAGGACGCAAATGCATAGGTTGATAACCAACCCGACGATTGAGAACAAAGCTATATTGAGGAATCAATGTCTCGCCATCCTGCAATAATTCCCGAATATTTTGCCCGAGCGCCTGAATATCATAGGCATCCGGACTTTCCCATTGTGGAGCCGCGCCATACTTTTCATCATGCTCGACCGTGATATGCTCCTCATCCACAAAATAATGGTCCATAGACAGAACCGCAGCGTGGAGATGGCTGGCCAGTTGGGAAGAAAAGGTCGTTTTGCCTGACGCGGCCGGACCAGCCACAAGATACACTTGCGCAGGTGGAAGATCATCGATCCGCGAAATCAGGGCAGGCATGCTTAACATCATAACTCCTTCAAAATTGAGTCTGGATTTTTTCTCCGCATATATATATGGTCGTTTTATATTGCTATATTAAGAGAGTGTTATCGATTTGCTACTAATTTAATAATTCTATACAACAATCCGCCACTTGTCCATGTTATAGCCATCTGGCTTTTACTTGCCTGGCTGCAAACATTGCACAATTCGCAGCCACACTCGGGCGCTAAAGCACCCGAGTGCGTCCAGGAAAAAACACCTCGACAAGAAAATGAGTATTAAAACACTATCTGATACACAAAAGCGCGCATATCTGTCTTGTAGATATGCGCGCTTTTGTGTATCAGATATCGATAGATAAATTTTTATTTTTTCTCGGCGGTCTTCTTTTTGTCGGGACCAGGTAAAACGCTGCTCACGGCTTTGAGAATTTCATCGATATCAAAAGGCTTGTAAACGACCGGGATACCTTTATCCTGTAAGGTGTCTTCTTGCTGGCGAACCTCGTTGAGGGCGGCGGTACACAGAATGAGAGGAATAAATCTGGTAGGTGGATACATGCGCAACTTCTGCATCATCACCCATCCCTCTTCCTGCTGGCCAAGTTTAAGATCCAGAATGACGACATCTGGCTTGAGTCGCTCAACATCCTCGACATTTTCCATAGCTTCAACCGAAGTAGAGACTTTGTACCCCTCACCTTCAAGAATCATGCGAAATAAGTCCAGGATCGATTCGTCATCATTAATCACAACAATATGGGTTGACATGCCTGCAGCCTCGCTCTCGGGAAGTATGGGGAAATACTGTATAAGTATGCTCTGATCAATAAGGTTGAAACACTCTATTACAACCTCAGTATAGCACACCTCAGTTTAGTTTTTGACCCTGCTGAGAGCGATGGCATCACTAAAAAATGACTAACTTGCTATGCCTGCCGACTGCAAAATTCGAGCGGGCGCTGTTCTGATATAGGAAATCAGGAACAGGATGCCTAAGAGCACATCCACGATTCCGATCAGCATGGTCGGTGGCGAACGATGCAGAAACACGAGCAGGATCAACACCAGACCTGATACCTTTTCTAAGACAGCGACCAGCATCATTGGTCGATAGCGCAATGGATCACGTGACAGCACTAAGAAAAGTACCTGCCATGCGAGTGTCACACCGGCAAAGCCATAGTAATATTCCGGATGCGTAATAGCCGGCGGCTGGGTGGCGCTGGTATACGCCTCCATGAAGAACAGTGGCGCGACAATCACCAGACCATAGATTCCTGCGATGAGAAATACAATCTTTGCAAATTTCATCATGGCCTCCTTACTGCCATATATTCTATATCTCTTAGTCATATGACTTAGTGTCATATGACACTTCATATTATAGCCGAGAAATATTCACTATGACAAGGGTTTCTATGACGAAAAGTTATATAATATTTGAGGATGGTACATACTAAAATATTGTATGCATAGCGTTCATGGACGCTAGTATATTGCCAAAATTCGTGTGATGGGTTGTGCGCCCGCTACGCGGGCGGGATGGGGGGAGATGCCGGGGGCACAGCCCCCGATCCCCCAGTCAAGGGGCTTGCCGCTTGATCATGCCCCCGGCATGCTCGCTTGCATCCCCGCCTCCCCATCACATGATGTCTGACAGAGTACTAGTTTGAGGTTGTGGAACAGGAAGAGATAGAGTTATGGAGCGACAAGAGGCCTATCCGGTCACCTATACAATTCTGGGCTTGCTGGCATTTTGGGGTCCATTGTCCGGTTATGATATCAAGCGGCTCTTTGATCATATGCTTTCCGCGATGTGGGCAGCAGCTCAGAGCCAGATTTATAAAGAGTTGCGCCGTATGAAGGAGCTGGGTTGGGTAGAGATGGAGCGCGAAGAGCAGGAGTCGCGTCCGGATCGTAAGATCTATTCGATTACAGAGCAGGGCCGGGTGGCCTTAAATAAATGGCAGGCACAGCCAGCGGAAGTATTTCAACTGCGCGATGAACTGCTGCTCAAAGTACTCTTTGGTGCCTTTGCTTCGCCCGGTGATCTGGCTCAGAACCTGCGCGCCAGCATAGCCACGCATGAGATGAGTCTGCTGGCGCATCGCCAGAATGCTCAAGCGCTACCCGCACGAGGATCCCTGCCGTCTACCAACAAACGCCCAAATCCTTATGCAGTTGAAGACGAAGAAGATCCTTACATGCGCCTGCTCGTTCGCTTTGGTATTGAATTTGAGAAAACATACATCCGCTGGCTGTATGAAGCACTCGCAGAAATCGAAGGAGAGCAGCCGCAGTCGTAGGACAGTATCTTCATGCTCCCATCAGCAGTCAGGCAATGTTAGCCAGAGCAACATTAACTTATCGAATGAAATTACTTTTTGTTAACAGGTAAACATAATGTGTTCTAGAGGATAACACAAAAATTTACTTTTTTCTATGAAGCGAGCAGAAAATCGTCTTTTGCCCTTTTATACTCCATGGTGTAATATAAAGAAAAGAAGGAATTTAACTCGCTTAGCTATTGAGCAGCGATCACGATTGTTTTTTTAGCGCGCCCTGGATGATCGGAGATAATGTTCATGCTTGATCCTACCTTCTTCGTGTATGATAACGAATCAACACCAGATATCCAGCTCGTTTCACAGCGTCGCCGGGGGAATGTCACCGTAAAAGATATTCTGTATACAAGCCCACAAGGTGGCTATGTTCCTGCCTACCTGCTTGTTCCTTTCGGAGATGGACCATTTGCGGGCCTCATCTTTGTACACTGGGGACAAGGGGATCGCACCGAGTTTCTGGAAGAGGCAATCACACTGGCGGAAATCGGGATACTGTCACTCTGTATCGATGCTCCATTTCTACGACCTGCAAAATTAAGAGCTCCCATCGCGTCCAAAACAGCGGCCCGCGATCTCGGCTTGCAAATAGTGGCCGATGTACGTCGTGGTGTTGATGTGCTTATGGCACAGCCAGGCCTCGATAGCCAGCGTATTGGTTTCGTTGGCCATAGTTATGGCGCTACGAATGGGGGAATTGTTGCCGGTATTGAAAAGCGGATCAAAACCTATGTGTTGATGGCTGGCTACGCCGCCACCAGCCAGGTCTATCGTGTGAGCACGCATCCTATGATTGCTGAACAACGGAAGAAGACGCCACCCGCCGGATGGGAACGCTATCTCGATCTTATCGAGCCACTGGATGCCATTTATTATATTGGCAATACAGCCCCGGCCAGTCTCCTGTTTCAATTTGCGCATCAAGATGAATTTGTCACAGAAGAACAGGCACAGCTGTTTTTTGAAACTGCCAGTAAGCCAAAACAGCTTCGCTGGTATGATAGTAGCCATGAACTTAATGCTCAGGCACGCATCGATCGCGCTACCTGGCTCTGCCAGGAATTAAACCTGGGCCCCCTGCCAGCCAGCGTACAAGCAAAACTTAGCTAATCACCGGACCCCTTACTTATCTGTGTGGTGGGAGTCAAATGTGCAGCAATCGCCCCCTCCCACCCACTTCACCACACACGCCTCCCTCGCTTAATCTTAACCTTCATCACCATACATAGGTAATTAGGGCTAAATTCATCCAGGTTCCTATCTATATCAATGTGTTTCATGCTATCCTGAACATGTTCCTACGATGACCTGAACAACAGGCTACATGGATACCACCGTGTCCGTGTAGATGAGGAACCTCCCGTGTCAACGGGAACCAGAAGTTGTCTATTCAAAGTGAGGAAACATTGCAAGTACATCAATACATTAAGGATTTTATTAAAGAGAATACTGGTAAGGCATCCAGGAAACAACATGTGGTCTCAATCTTTGGAGCCCTGACAGTTCTCAGTGCAAGTCTGGGACTTGGTGTGGTCGCCCCAAACATGGCGCACGCCGCTGCCAATTGCTCCAATCCATATACAGTCCAATCTGGAGATACCTTAAGTCAGATCGCCGATAACCATAGTGCCAACTGGCAGAATGTGGCCACAACCAATGGTCTGGCCAATCCGAATTTGATCTTTGTGGGTCAAACGCTTTGTCTGCCTGCGACAAAAGTAGCCAATGCTACCGGCAATATCCAGACGGTTATCACGCCAGTACAACACAAGGAAGTAACGCCGGCTCCGCATAAGAAAGTTGTTCCGACACCAGCTCCTGTGGCACCAGCTCCCGCAGCTCCTGCTCCTGTGGCTCCGGCTCCAGTTGCTCCTGCGCCTGTGGCTCCGACACCAACGCCAGTGCCACAAACAGCACCTGCCGCTCCTGCCGCAGCAAATAGTAGCGATGTCAGTGGCATGATTGACGAAATATTCGGACCATATGCTGGCAGTGCCAAGCAAATAGCCGTATGTGAGTCGGGATTGAATCCCAATGCGACAAATACAATATCGATCGGTGGAAGTCACGCCGCTGGTATATTCCAGATTCTCTATCCGAGCACATGGAACACCACATCACAGGCCGGGATGTCTCCATATAATGCCAGAGCCAACATCATCGCGGCACATGAAATTTTTGTGCGCGACGGCTACAGCTGGCGCGAGTGGGTTTGCCGCTAAAGGTTGAAACCCAACAATAATATCGATAGATGCTAATAGAGTTAGAGACAACTTCGCTTAGCTAAAATCCCAAAAAGAGTGTCTGCAGGATGTTTTTGTCGAAAAATGTCCTGCAAACACTCTTTTTATATTGTATTGCTAAAAATTATTCAATTTACACTTCTGGCAACTATGCATCCACAGGTTGATCAGAAGTATTTTCCATGACCGCCACTTCTGCATTCCTTAATGTTGATGCCTGTCTGGATCTTTTGGTCGCCGCAGACGTTTTCAGAGCATGTGATGGCTCGGCTGTGGATACTACCTCTGGACGTGGTGTTTCAGGAAGGTGCGGTTGATTTTTCTTATCAGCGCCTGAAAGAGAAGCCTGTCTGGCTGCACGTTTCGCCTCAGCTTTTTTTTGCTCCTTGGCTTTCTTTCTGGCAATCAGTCTCTGCTTGAACCAATACTTACCATCTAACAAGGTGCGATAGATGTGATAGATGACCGGCCGATAGACCAGATCCTGCGTTTCCAGGGCACGAATAGCATAACCACCAAAACCACGCTTAAAATTATACACGCCGTAGAGTTCATTGCCCTCTTTCAGGACATCAGGGATACCGCGCGAATTAAAATACCAGCAACCATGCGCTTTCGCCCACAAAATACGTTGCCATTGTAGAAGATAGTTCACGCGCATTTCCCGGGATTCATCAGAGGCAGCCTCATACATATTCCAGCTCCAACGTCCCAGACGCGCGACGATTGCGGCAGCAATCACCCGATTCTCATACTCAGCAACCAGCAGGACAGCATACTCTCGATAGAGGCGCAAGAAATTCTCATAGTATTCCCTGGGCAAAACCAGAAACTCGCTACGCGCACCGGTCTCACAATACATACGATAGAAGGCATCGATATCGGATTGAGCATGGCTCTCACGAATAGCTACCCCCGTACGTGCAGATGTACGAATATACTGGCGTGTCTTCTTATGCATTCTGGACAGCAACACTTGCTCATCATCACGAATATTAGTAACCCATTCATGGCGTAGATGGTGGGCATAGGGAATAGTACGAAAACCATAATTCCGCAAAGCCTGCAACCAGGTCTGATCACCATCCGCCACACCCGGCTCAATCTTCAACATACAGGCACCGCGCTTATGCGCCTCGGCCTGCACA
Source organism: Dictyobacter vulcani (assembly GCF_008974265.1). GTDB lineage: Bacteria > Chloroflexota > Ktedonobacteria > Ktedonobacterales > Ktedonobacteraceae > Dictyobacter > Dictyobacter vulcani. Next base: position 1,042,649 of record NZ_BKZW01000002.1, on the reverse strand, counting down.
TAATCTAACAAAATAGCCATCGCAGGCGAAGCAGGATCATCCACAAGCGGACCACGAGGGGCATAAAAATAAGGAATGTGCAGCACAGGTAGCTTAGAGATAAGCAGCAGCATAATCGCGCATAACGAACCATCATCATTTAGTACTCCAATATGCAAAGCAGCCTCACGTCCCCTGCTCATCAACTCGCCCCACTCATAGGTCTGGGTCAGATTGCATAATTCAGATGTCTCCACAAAATCATTCCATTGTTGGCGATCAGTAATGATTTGCGCCTTCATTTTTCTATCCTTTTTCTGCTATTTTTATGATTATAGGAAAAATCTATGTGCATTTATTGCTCATAATATTTTCCGTTCCATATAAAATGCACCCTGAATGCTATCCAGCCAGGTTTTTATGTATGCTTTAAAGAGGAGAATGCTTCAGATGTAGCTCCAAGTTTCTCTTTCCTGGTAGATATTCGAGGAGGAATGTATAGCATACTGCATCTATAATGTACAGAACCTCCAACCTATATTGCCTATATAAGTGGAGCTGTCAGTATCTGTAGCGTTTGTTCAGCCTCGATAAACATAAAAGTGTTATCTTGAGTATGGACTGTAAAGTGCTCTATTGACACACCATCTACACACCATCGTCTCATCATCTGCACACTATTTATGCTTTTCCGTGCTCAACATCTTCTGTACGGTTGCGTACGGGAGCTTTTTTGTTGCCAGGAAAGTGCTCGAACGTGAAGAGGCCGCAGTTAAGCCAGGGTTCTTCCATCAGATGTGCACTGACCCAAACGTGGTGCGCAATAGTTGCTCAGACCTGGGTTGCTTGCTGGAGGAGTGTGCTGACGCTTTCTTATGACTTGCCTCGTAATTCTTCCCTTTCTTCGTTGCTACTGTACACGTTTCCCGGCGTTTCACAAGGTGCTGGTACACCTGAATAGTTACAAACTCAAAAAAAAGCCTGAAACAGGCTCGGGTAGAAAGTAAGGAAGTTGGCACTAACGAGCCAGTATAGAATTGAGGAGAAAAACTACCTTATATAAGCAAGACAGTATATCCTTTTTGTGCATTTTGCTTAGAATACAGATCTGAGGAAAGTTTGTCAAATGAGGAGTGCAGATAGGCTAAAGGATAATGAATAGAGGCTAAAAATGGACAAAGAAAAACACAGGTGTGTTTTACCTGTGTTTCTAAGAAAGTTGATCGTATGTATCGTCTGCGACAAAGAAGTCGAAATCTTTCCACCTGGATAGCGGCTTGGGTTGGGGAAGTGTAGAGACAGCCACCATAATATGTGAGACCATATTGGCTGGTGGTTCTACCTGTAACAGGTCTGTGCACAATTCATCCAACGCATATTCATCCAACGTTACATTATTATTTAAGAAATCTAATGATACTTCGTTCATAATCAAATCCCTCTTACATTCATCGTATTAATCATCTGGTTTTAACACGATGCACATAAGAGGGAAGTTTCAGATTTCCAAGCTTTAGATTAGAATTATTAAAAAATTGAAAATTTTTAAGATGCAGAGCGGGCAACGCGTGGCTGCCAGTGTTGGGCCATAGCTGTACGCAACAAGGGGCGAGCGCGCTGGAAGTAGGTTTTCGCAGTAGCTTCAGGCATACTCAATGTTTTACCAATTTCGGCAAAGCTTAGCTGAGAAGTGTAACGTAAAAGTACTACCATGCGGAATTTCGGAGGCAAGGCGTCGATGGCCTCACGCAATTTCTCCTTCAGGTCGCTACGCTCAGCCATTTCGTCTGGCAGCGGACTACCATCAGGGATAATTGCCAGGGGTGAAAGATCTTCTTCATCATGGGAAGATTCTAATTCAGAGAAATGGATCGCTCGTTTGCGGCGCAATTCATCCAGACAGCGGTTACGAGCAACCTGGAACAACCAGGCCTTCAAAGGCTCACCAGTTCGTAGAGTAGGCATAGAAATATAGAGCTGAGTGAAAACTTGTTGAGATATATCACAGGCGAGATCATAATCACTGAGTAGATGGCAAACAAAATTAAAGATAGGAGTATTATAACGGCGTACCAGGACTTCAAACGACCTCTGATCGCCTGCCAATGTCTGTTTTACCAATGTACCATCTGATAATTCTGTATTCTGTATATTTGTTTTTGTGGTTTCCCGAACTTGCATTTCATCAACCTCACTTTCTTTTGTCTCCATTATCATAGTGCCTTTGCTGAGATAACACAAGCGTTTTTGAGCTCTATAAGCTCTACCATAAGCCAGTCTAAGCATAAATTTAAGAGATTAGGAACAGCTTAGCCGAACCTTAGAACTTTCTAAGCTTATCAGGCAGTCAACATGAAAATTACGGCTTTTTTTCTCTATATTTTTATCTATTTACATGCTATTATATATAATATAATTTTTATCATTTGCTACACACTAATAATCATAAAGATCGTTTTGAGATATCACAGAGCTGTAGATTGCTGTGGTATATGACATAAGCGTAACCCGCCGCAAGCCGCTGTGGTTTGAACCCAAGCGGATAGGCGGGTTTCTCGTGGGCTTTAGCCCTCGCTTGTTGCAATATCGTCTTTTCTCCTGTATACTGCAACAATGGAAAAGACGAGTACATTGCAGTATCAGCGTGACGAGCACCGCGTCCATCTTATTGTGTATCATCTCATCTGGTGTCCTCGTCGTCGCAAAGCCATTCTTACGGGTCCCATCAAAGAACGGTGTCAACAGATACTCGAAGAGAAATGTCTGGAAAAAGGTTGGAGTATTCTCACCCTGGCGATTCAACCTGACCATATTCATCTTTTTATCCGCGTCTGGCCTTCTGAAAGTGCCGCTGATGTGGTGAAAGAACTTAAGGGCATCACGTCCTTTCATTTACGAAGGGAGTTCGCCCCTATCATGAAGAAAATGCCTTCGACCTGGACCCGTTCCTATTTTGCCAGCACGGCTGATGCAGTGAGTGCTGAGACCATTCAACACTATATCAATGCGCAAAAAGGAATCTAGTGGGGAGGAAGGGAGGGAGTCATCGCATGGCAAAGGCAACGAAAACCATCACACAAGCAATGCAGTATCCATCCCGGTATGCTGCCTGGTTTACGACCACACAGGCATTGTTCAACACAGTGGCTTCCTTCTACTTTGAGGTCATCACAGCTCACGAGCAGGTGCTGTTGCTTTCCTCACACAAAGCCTTGCATGCCCTTGAGACATTGACCCATGCGACGGAAGAGAACCCCGATCCGGTGATGCCGCTCGATGCCATTGCTCCTCAGGTTCCTGCCCTCTTTCGCCGTGCCGCTATTCACGCAGCTCTTGGCTCCGCCCACGCCTTTGAGACGAGCTTGCAGAAGTGGCGTGCGCGCAAAGAGAAAGCGGCCCTCAAAAAGAAGCGTTTCACCGAGCACCCACCGGTTCCCCCGCGGACCTGGAATCGGTCGCCGACGTTCTACAAGGGCCAGTGGAAAGGGCGAACTGCGTCCTCCATTCTTCTCAAGCTCTGGACAGGGGCGAGTTGGATTTGGGTCAACGTTCGGCTCTTGAGCCGTGACCTTCCCGATGGCTATGAGCCGGGGAGTCCGTCGCTGGTTCGCCATGGCTCACATTGGCGGTTGCATACCCCGGTCGAAAAGACCTTCACCAGTCCGGGGAAGGTGGCTGTGCAACTGGCTCATGCCCAGACACGCATCTGTGCCATTGATCTCAATCTCGACCATCATCTGGCGGTCTGTACCATCCAAACAGCCGACGGCTCGACCGTTGCCACCACCTTTCTCAGTGGCGGCAAACGCGTAAATGGCCGTAGGAAGTGGCTGCTTGGTCGTATCGCCCGCAACCGTCGTAAGACGGGTATCCTGGCCGAAAACGAACCCGATAATCTGGCATTATGGGAGAAAATCCGTCATGTGGATGAGCAGGTGGCACACCTGATCAGTGCGCGCATTGTCCACTTTGCTCGTCAGCATCAGGCGAGTGTGCTGGTATTTGAACATCTGGGCAAGCTGAAGCCGCAAAAAGGACGCTACAGTCGCCGAGGGAACAGCAAACGAGCCTTCTGGATGAAGGGGCGTATATTCACCAATGCCAAATATAAAGCGTGGAACGAGGGCATGATCACGAGTCGGGTGAACCCGCGCAACACGAGCCGCGAATGCGCCCGTTGTCATGGCCTGATTGTACGTTACCATGCCAAGCAGGGGCCCGAGCCAGAAGGCTACACACCTGGGGCACCGTTGGCCTGGTGTCCTGCGTGTGGCATGAAGGGTCATGCCGATCGAAATGCCAGCCTGGTCATTGGTCAGCGCTTGCGTACACGGGTTCATCATCAGGAAAAGCCTCGCGCTCCTCTCCTGGGTCCAGGAGAGAGGGATGAGAAATCATCAGGTGTTGTCCGTTCCCAAGACGCCAACAGCAAAGGTGGCCCATCGCGCCGCCGAGCACGGAGGCACGGAACGGGCAAGGGGCATGGCACCGCCCATGAGGATCACGCCAGGATGGTGGCGCCCTCCGCTATTCCTCGCCCATTACCTCTGTTCAGTGAGTTGTAGCAACGCTATCTATCTCGAACAGTGGCGTACGCAGGCGTGGAAGAAGCCGCCGCCCTTTCAGGGCGTGCGGAGTGTCACTTTCATCTGGCATGCAAACATAATAGAGGAGAAAAATCATGGTCAAAAAAATCGGAGGAGTCCGGATACTCTACCTGATAGTCCTGATAGTCTTGCTCACAATTGGAGCTTTCGTATTTGTGGCGCACGCTACCCCACCACCGACGCCAACAATATTAAAGGTTACACGTCCACACAATCCACTCAGGCCAGAACTGGCTGTTATCAACAAGCGCATCACCAATGCCGCTGCGGTCCAAAAACTGTATCAGGCAGCCCTGGCACTACCTGAAGCCTCATCCGCACTCCGTCATTGTCCTGCGGACTATGGCATGGCATATAAACTGACATTTTTGGACCATGATACAAAAATCAAGACAATGGAATTAAAGATCACGGGCTGCCAGGCGCTCAGCATTGACACGGACACTATTTTCAATCATAAGGATGCCAGAGACACCAACACAGCTTTTAATGATCTCTTCAGCCACACAATTGGCTTCGCAAGCACCAATGATCTTTATAAGTAATATGTTATCTGATCTGCAAAAGGGTAAGCGCGTTTTTCGACTACGCGCTTACCCTTTTGCAGATCAGATAATCAGAAATACATATCAGCTGTATAGCAACCAGGCACGCTCTACGTCGTCTCGACACTGGCGGCAGCATTTTGCGTGGATTGATCGAACAACCAGAAATGATCGACTGGACCATAGCCATGGCCAATATTGAGGGCCGCCGCGTGCTCAATCGCGCCGGTAATATAGCGCTTGGCCCGCACCACGGCTTCATCCATTGACCAGCCGCGCGCCAGAAAGGCGGCAATCGCCGCGGAAAATGTACAACCGGTGCCGTGAGTATTCGGTGTCTGGATACGTTCAGCACGTAAATCGACAAAATCCTGGCCATTATAAAAAATATCAATCGGTGCCTGGGGACGATGCCCACCTTTAATAATCACATAGCGTGGACCCAGCGCATGAATCGCCCGGGCCGCTTCCCGCATAGCATCCTCGGTGTGGAGCGACCTGCCCGTCAACACTTCTGCCTCGAGTAGGTTAGGCGTCACTACTTCCGCCAATGGGAGCAGGATTGAAGAAAGGGTCTTGACCGCCTCAGTTCGTAGTAAGCTTGCACCTCCTTTGGCAACCATGACAGGATCCACCACCAGGCGCAGTTGCCAGTACCTGGCGCGTTCAGCTACAGCCTCTATTATTTCCGAGCTTGACAACATTCCTGTTTTCGCTGCGTCCGTGCCGATATCCTCCATGATCGCATCAATCTGCGCTACAATTTGTTCAACAGGCAGGTCGTAAGCACTACGGACGCCAAGGGTACTTTGCGCCGTGATCGCCGTAATCGCTGACGTCCCATAGACTCCTAGAGCGGCAAACGTCTTTAAATCAGCCTGTATACCCGCACCACCACTCGAATCCGATCCCGCTATCGTCAATGCCCGAGGAGTACCGCTATCGCTATTTTGCTCATCTAACATATCAGGCTCCTTGTATCTGTCTTCTTTATTTATACAATACACAACACCTATTATGGAAGCTTTCCACGCTCAGACTGCGTTCACAGGTGCATTACAACCATGCAACCATGCAATTACAGCACGTCAGAAAAAGCCACTATGATACCAGTAGAGGCCACCACGCCCCCTCGTCAGGTAATCCACAACACAGGTGCCACGACACAAAATAAAGAAATCAATCAGCAAGACCGCCGCCCAGGAGGAAACCCAGAGGTATGTCAACAACAGAAAATCGGCATAAAAACCCAGAAAACTGGTGGTCAGTTCTGTATCAGAATAGCGCCACAAAGAAAAGCACGACAGATGCGATCTCTTACGGCACCAGCCAGTACCGTAAGAGATCGCATCTCAAGACAAATCATTTCCTATTGCAGATCTTTGTTGATGCGGACTTTTGGAGTCGCACAGCACAAGCTAGAGAGAAGCGTGCTCCTGCATATCCCGAACTGCGATTTCAAGATACGAGGCCGATGCTTCACCATGAAAAATGGTGTTTCTCGCCAGATATGGAGGTGCTTCATATGGGAAGTAGATAAAGTTGTCAAACACTGTCGCTTTCAGGAGGTCGGGTCGACTCCCAATCTCGAGTCTCAGACGATGATTCGTCTTGAAAAGGTTAGCTGTAGGCGTCAGGCTGAAACAAAGGCTAACGGGACTCCCCGGCTTCAACGGCTCTGGGTATTGGTGCTCATGTATAACTTCATCCAGCCGTGAGAGTTGTTCGTCAATCTTACGGTGGGATGCTTGCAGCCAACCAAAGGAAAGCAAGCGCACACTACCTTCAGGGGAGACATCACTCAAGCGCGCAATCACATGTGTATCAAGCGCCGTAGAAGAGAGAGTCAACTGGAGCTTTATCGGACCAGTGATCTCTGTGTCCGCAACGAATGGGTCGCTAAGGTAGGTCACATGCTGGGCGGTATACTTCTCTAATTCTTTCGGATAATTCATGCCTCGTGGAATAGCAGCAAATTGGAGCGATGTCGGTTGTGTGGGAAGCTCCCGTTGCAACACATGGAGATCCTCACTGCGTTCTGCACGTGTGTGTAAGTAGAACCGTTGCGTAGTTGTTTCTGGGATTGGCCAATCGGAGGCGCTTTTCCAGCAATCGGCCCCTTGCAGCCAGTAGCGTACAGCGGGCTGTTCGTCGATTCCCGTATCTATGCCTTTGAGATAGTAATCATACCAGGCCAGCAATTCACCATGATAGTTCGACCATGGCCATCTGGGATCAGGAGGCCCGATAAACAGCTTTTTGGGAGCATCGATACCGTGCCAGGCCTGAAACGCCCCCCGTGCATGGATCCCGGGATTCGCCCAATTGGTCCCAATGCACACAGGAACCTGAATGCGATCCAGCACCGGCCAGGCTGACTTTTCCCGGTAAAATGGTCCATCGTACAGCTCATCAAATGCAAGTTGCGCGAAATCACGCATCCATTCACCATCTGGATGCATCTGCTGCGGCATCTTTTCTTCGTTCTTAAAAAAAAAGCCTGTAATTTTCTTTTGGATCCAATTTCGGTTGAGAAGATAGCTCCCAAGGTGGCGGAGTACAGGGGGAACGGAAACTTTTTGCGTAGATCCCACAAATGTATAGTATGGGGCAAAGAAGCCCGAATGAAATGCCCCACCATGATAGGCAAAATGGCGATACAGGTCAGTAAATCCTAGATAGGGAAAAATCGCCTTGAGGTGCGGCGGTTGCTGGGCCGCCGCCAGGTACTGGATGGCGGCAAAATAGGACATGCCAATCATACCCACATTCCCATTGGACCAGGATTGCGTCGCCGCCCACTCAATGGTATCCGCCACGTCTTTCTGCTCCTGGGGAGAAAAATGCATCATGTGCTGACCACTCGATTTTCCAGTGCCCCGCGCATTCACCGTCAGGTGGCAATAGCCTCGAGATACAACATAGCTGACCTGGCCCACTTCGTTGATGGGGAGAGGAAGACCGGTATTCTGCAATTCTTTCGTGTAACCTGACCAGGCCAGCAGGACAGGAAAAGCCTCATCTGCATCAGGTCGGTAGAGGTCTCCTTTCAAAATAGTGCCGTCAGGTAAAGGGATGGAAATATCAGGGATGAAGAGGATGCTGTACACCGGTTGAGAGACTTTCCTGGGCCTCCAGTTTCCCGCGAATTGTTCGCCTGTAAGTTTGGCACGTGGAGGCACGCGTAATGGGGAAGGTTTCGCGGCCTTTCCCTTCTCAGTACTAACCATATATTCTCCTCAAGGGAAGAGCTCACACAACTCTTCCCACAAAATAGCTAATACTTTGTCAAACTTCATTTGATGAGTTGTGCGCCCGCTACGCGGGCGGGAGGGAGGAGATGTCGGGGACACAGCCCCCGATCCCCCAGTCAAGGGGCTCGCCGCTTGATCATGCCCCCGGCATGCTCGCTTGCATCCCCGCCTCCCCATCACATGATATCTGACAGAGTACTAGTGACACGCTCAAGGTACGCAAGATACATGGCGAAACCGCCTACGAACCATTGCTGTCCATAGACGGTTTCATTCAAATATCAATGTACTCCACAGGTTTTTGCTACCCTAGAATAGCCGGGACACCTGCAAGACAGGGACTACACCCTTTCCTGAACCCGAGCTTCATTCGGGTGCGCGCAATACGCCACCACGAGGTCCGCGCGAAATTCAATGTTCTCGGAGAGTTCATTACAGCGCTTCACATGATGTGGGTTCTTCGCCAGCATTGCCTGGAGATCCTCAAGGCTGCGCCATTGTGCATAGTTAATGATGCGTGTCCCATCTTTACTTACATGGAAGTTAGCGCTGATGAAACCAGGGGCTGTTACCACAGCTTCTTCTGTCATTGCCTTCAGGTAATCCATCAGGGCCTGCTGGTTTTCAGGCTTGACCGTCAGCGTATTGATCATAGTACAGATCGGCTGATTTTCGAGAATCGTCGTTCCACGAACAGTATCTTTTTCGTCACTCATCGTTTGCTTTTCCTTTGCTGGAATTGGGAAACTTGCCTGTTTTTGCCTGGTCAGGAATCAGCTCTTTTTCTTTACAACTAAAAGCTTACAAGGCCGTTTCGGGCATCGCTTCAAGAATCGCTTTGAAATGTTCCTGATTGCTCTGCATATGGTTGGTCATTCGCTTGAGCACCTGTTCATTGCTCACTGGCGCCTTTGGATCCATCTCAAAATCCTGAATCCAGGTCATGAGAACGCCTCCATCAACCGGCTGATAGGTCCAGGTCAGATGCATGTAGAAAAAAGGAAACTTGGGATTGCCACGCTGGGCGATGGCTTCTCGCTTTGCATAATCCAAAATGCGCCACGACTGCCAGGTTTCACCCTCTTCATTCGTCAGCTCAAACTCGATCCTGGCAAAACGACCATCACGTTCAAAAGAGAGCACCCTGGCCCCACGGTATTCCTTAAAGAGTTCTGGCCAACGTGCAATATCGTTGGTTATAGCAAAAATTCGATCTGGGTCGCGGGCAATGACAATAGATGCTTGTGCTTGAGGCATCATCTTTCTCCAATCTATAAAAAAAATATTTCATCAAAAACCATAGGAAACAACTGCATAGTCCATGCCAGCTGTATTCCCACCATGAGAGTAAGTAACCGGCATATTACAAGATCAGCCAAGCGGACGACTGAGCAGCGCAGCCGCAAGGTTCGTGCGATTAATCTCACCTCGCGCTTCTTTCATGGCCCGCTCCAGATTAATGGCATGGCGTTCAGACTCAAGCCATCCTGTCAGGGGACCGGGATCAAAAGCGGCCAGCGCATCGCGCAAAGATTGACCAGAGCGTACTGCCTCACGTCCCAACCGCTCAACGGACAGAAAATAATCACGCAGGACGATCAGATCGTCACATGTACCGAGAGCACCATGGCCAGGTACGACCACAACTGGTTCAAGGGCAATGAGTGCATTCAAGGCCTCGATCCAGCCCGAAACCAGGCCATTGAGGGCAAGTGGAATAACGCCCTTGAAACCAATGTCTCCTGTAAGCAGGACACGCGATTCCGGGAACCAGACAGCAAGATCAGTCGCTGTATGCGCTGGCGAAAAGGTAAGAATCTGGCCGCCCCGTGGTACGGCCTGATGCTCTGGCAGAGGCACTGGCTGCACCAGTTCCAGTTCCGCGAAGCGTCCCTTAAAGCGCGGCATCAAATGATCGTAGATGGAGACCGGCAGGCCCAGCTGTTGCCCCGCCTGAATTGAGCGTGGATGCGCCAGGATACGGGCATGGGAGAAAACTATGTTCCCTCCTACGTGGTCTACATGGTGGTGGGTGTTTATCACGCTCTCCACAGAGGCGCCCCTGTGGACAATCTCCTGGGCCATCTGCATGGCCATTTCTGGAAAGGTCATCGTATCGACCACCAGGGCACTGCCCCGCTCAATGATAAAAGACGCATTGGAAACACCCATCTGACCATCGCCGTGGATAACGGCAAAGATACCATCGGCTATTTCATGCGTCTTTTGTTCAGGCCACACACTCATTTGCTTGCGGCCTCTTTTCCTGCTATCGTATGTACGACCAGCTGAACAACCTCATCTACCGTCGTACATACCCGTAGTTCGGCAATAGAAAATCGCAGGCCAAACTCTTTTTCCAGAGCAAGGCATATTTCGACCTGCCCAATTGAATCAATGCCAAGGTCTGTCAACAGATCCGTATCTGATCTGATCTCATCGTCTTCGTCTACCTGACAGCGAAGAATCGCTACCACGCGAGGATAAATAGTTTCTTGAAGAGCATCATTCACCATATGAGGTATCTCCTTTACAAACAACTGATCACCTACCAGACAAATAGCCAGGTAAAACTCACCGAAATAGTGCCTGCCCCGCTCACGCTAGACCCACTTTTGCAGGACCATGGAGGCATTCGCTCCACCGATACCGCGTGCGTTGAGCAGGCAGTGGTCAAACGAATCGGTGGGGCGAGGCTGACACACATAATCAAGGTCACAACCTGGGGCTAGCTGATCGAGATGCGGGGTCGAGGGGATCATCCCCTGTTGCATCGCGAGCAGTGCAACCGCCATATCTACGGGAAAAGCTGCGCCAAATAGGTTACCAAAGGCTGCCTTAGGAATCGCGATTGGGACCTGCATAGCCGCCTCGCCCAGCGCCAGGTGAATTGCACGCGTCTCCGAGACATCTTCGTCAGGGACCGCCGAACCTGCCGCGAAAAGGCAGTCCAACGCTTCGGCCTGTACGTTGGCCTTCTGCAGAGCGCCTGTCATTGCTGCCGCATAACGCTCGCCATCGGGGCAGGTTTCACAGCATCATATCCATCATTGGTTGAAGCCCAACCGGCAATCTCGGCAAGCACAGGGGCTCCGCGCTTCTGCGCATCATCTGCGCGTTCGAGCACAAAGAAGGCTGATCCTTCACCCGCGACCAATCCATTATGTTCCCGATCAAACGGTCGATACGCCCTGGTCGACAGTGTTTCCGACTGCGTTGACATCAACCCGGAGGTTTCATAGCAAAGCGCAGCATAGGCAGAAAATGGCGCCTCAGTTCCTCCAGCGATCATAATATCAGCTCGCCCACGCTGGAGGCACTCAGCAGCGTGGATGAGCGCCAGGGCCCCGCTCGCTCGATCACTGAGGAATGTACGCCCGATACCTTTGATACCAAAATAAATAGAGAGATTCCCCTGCACAGCGGCAGGAAACCAGGCCATCGCCATATGCGGATTGACCTCACGTGGACCCGAACGCCACAGGTGGCGCAATTCTCGCTCAGCAAACTCCCATCCACCCAGGTTGTTCCCAACCGTAATGCCGATGCGATGGCTTTCCTGCTCCTGCCCACTCCAGATGGGCTTATTCCCGGCGTCCAGCAGGCCTGCATTCTGTAGAGCCAGCTGGGCGCTAATCAACCCAAAGGTCGAGAAACGATCGATCTTCCGTGTTACACGGGATTTGAGATAGGCATCAGATCGAAAATCGAGAAATTGTCCTCCAACCCGGCAGCGTAGATGTGATGTATCAAAGGTCTTCAGCGGCTTCAATCCGCTTTCTCCTCCCATCAACTTTTCCCACAGAACCTCGGAACCAATCCCAAAGGGCGAGATCACTCCCATACCAGTAATAACGATTCTTGCCATTATGCATCCTTCGTCGGGCAGGTTTCGATAACCATAGCCGCATGGAGACCAGAAAAGCCGCTTGCCGTGGTCAGCATATGCGTCATGCTGTGAGGCCGGGCGTGATTGGAAACATAATCCAGATCACACCGAGGATCTGGATTGATCAGATTGATTGTGGGATGGATCTGCTGCGCCTGCAGACTCAGCGCGCAGGCCACAACCTCGACCGCGCTAGCCGCTGCTAACGCATGGCCCACCATCGATTTCGTCGAGTTCACAGGGACGGCGAAGGCTTGCGGGCCTAGCGATGTTTTCAACGCTAGCGTCTCAAAATGATCATTTTGCGGCGTAGAAGTTCCGTGTGCATTGACAAAGTCGATATCAGTAGGCTCCAGATGGGCCTGACGCAGTGCACCGCTAATAGCTCGTGCAAGGTCGCGCCCCTGCGGCGACATATCGGTCATGTGCATCGCATGCTCGACAACATCACATCCCGTGATTTCTGCATATATCGGTGCCTGGCGCGCCAGGGCGTGCTCTAACTCCTCAAGGACGACAATACCGCACCCTTCGGAGAGCACAAAACCATCTCGATCAACGCTGAACGGGCGAGATGCGGTTTCCGGCTCCGGGTGGTGAGAGAGGCAATTAATGATATCAAATGCTGCGATAGTAATCGGGGTAATCGGGGCTTCAGAAGCCCCGGCGAACATTACATCATGATCTCCATAGGCAATGCTCTCATAGGCATAGGCAATCGCGTCGAGTCCACCGATACACCCTGTTGACAGCGTCGCGCACTCTCCTTGAAACCCATAGTGGGCACCTAGCGCGAGCGCGGCGGAATTTCCCATCGCCCCAGCATAGAGAAATGGCGAGACATTATCGGTAGCATAGGTATCGTCGACATCGTTCGTCACTTTGGTAAACTCGAGATCAAGGGTCTGTGTACCACAGATGGCGGTTGCCAGCGTCACACCAACGCGCGTGTGATCCAATACGGCCTGATCAAGCTGAGCATCCAGGAATGCCTGATGCGCCCCCTCAAAGGCGAATTGGATAAAGCGATCTGCAGTATGATAGGCTGCAGGTACATGGTGGCGCTCGGGCTCAAAATCTGACACTTCACAAGCTACTTGTGCGCCAAACTGATGATGCCCGAAGAGAGGGGAACAGGTCACACGTTCAAGGGCGACAGCCCCAGAGACCCCATTCAGCAAATTCTGCCAGAATGCCTCTTTCCCGATCCCTACCGGGGAAACAACTCCCAGGCCCGAAATAACAACTCGACGCATTACATCTCCTCTCTCTGTGCAACTACCACCGGGAACGGCCCCGCAACGTGAAAGCGCCGTGCATCTTGCAAGCCTGCTTCAGTCAACCAGTGGATGATCTCTTCTGCGGTCCGTATACGCCCCTGCTGAGTATTGACGAGCATAGAAAGATCCAATGTAATCGCTGGAGGCGGACTGGTACGATCATCTGCATAAAAGACGTCCGAGATTAGTAGCGTTCCCCCAGGACGCAAGCTCTGCACTAGTTTCGCGAACAGAACCTTCGTGCGTTCGTCACTGATGAAACGGCAAACATGGCCACAAAGAATGAGATCATACGAGAGAGGGGGATACGCGAATGTTTCCATATCTGCCTCAATCCACGTATATCGATCTTCCAGGCCTTGCGTCGCAATGTGTTTCTGCCCCTGTTTCACAACGGTAGGGAGATCGAGGGCGGTTACACGGGCAGCGGGATACTGCTGAGCGAAACCAGCGCTCCAGGGTGCGCTCCCCGCTCCGACGTCTAGCACATGTAACGCTGTGTCGTGCAACCTCCCCAGCGGAAGTTCGGCGGCCGTACGGCGAGCAATTGGAAAAACCAGTGGAAAGAGATCGACGACACGTGGGGCAAAAAAGGCCTCTGCCGTCGTAGCCTCACCGAGATCGCGATAGGGGACAGAAGTGCGCATGGTCTGGTCAAGTTCGAACCATGCCGGCACATAATCGACCATGGCCAGAGTATCTCCACCAAGATAGGAGGTCTTCCCTTCTACGAGAAATACATCAGCAATGGGAGTCAATCGATAGGTGCTGCCTTCACTTTTCACAAGCCCGAGCGCTTCTAAGCCCTTCAAGAGCCGTTCCATCGCTTCGCGCCGCGTAGCAGTAAGGGTCGCGAGTTCGTCAGGAGAGAGCGCATTGTCGGCAAGATACGTAAAAAGGTTCAGGCGTACCGATGCAACTAATATCGCGGTACGAGCAAAAGCATAATTCATATCAAGGATTACTTGAGGCAGAAGCTTTTGCTCACCCTGACCAGGTACAGAAGAGTTCATCTACGATTCCTTAAGAAAAATAAATAATGCATCAATCGTCAATGCTAAAATACGAGATACGTGCAATTCCCCCAGGAAAAATGCACACATGAAAACAAGCAGTTCAATGCGTTCAAAAAATCATGCTGAATTCCATAAACGCATTCGCCTGTCTTCTCCAGAACGTATATTATACAAGGTATCAGGTTTACACGAAATATGTCAAGTTTACACGGTAAATATGCCAAAAATCTGTAAAGGGATAGGTGATAATCTTGAAATCGGAAAAAATGAGAATACAGAAAGATCATATGGAAAAACCACTTCGATTTTAGCAACCAGTTAGTGCAGAGAGATCATGAATGTTGCGATGAAGGAGATAAACATATATAATCAATAGTACTTATAAACAAGTAATTGATTGACTTGTGATCCATCAGAGGCTATCTTTTCTACCAAAGAGGCGATAGTAAAGTTGGCAGCTTAAGGAATAAGCAATTGGGTAAATAGGCAAAAAACCTTATTTGCCAGTCAAACACTCGCCCTCGTTGCCTTCTTTGTGTGGATCTTCATCCCAAAAGAACCTCTGCTCATAGTGGAGATTGCCATCAGAAAGCTGATCCTGCCATGGGCATTCACTTACGCACTATTTGAACACACGAACGCTCAAATAGGAGGCGTTCCCGATGATAGCCGTAATTGCCTTATGGTAACTACGTATAACACTGACCCTACACAGCAGTGTAGAACGTCTATACAGGTTAATAGCACATACACTATATACTTACATCATGAGTAGGTAGATGAATATCAATTCATAAACATTGCTATCATCTTAGCTATGTGCTTATAATTATCGTTAATGAGTTTCCATA
Organism: Dictyobacter vulcani; assembly: GCF_008974265.1. Taxonomy (GTDB): domain Bacteria; phylum Chloroflexota; class Ktedonobacteria; order Ktedonobacterales; family Ktedonobacteraceae; genus Dictyobacter; species Dictyobacter vulcani. The sequence continues at coordinate 1,027,228 of NZ_BKZW01000002.1, read as the reverse complement.
ATCTCAACAGTATCCCTGGTAAGGAGGATATTTCTTGTGAATAAAGACTTCTCAGGCCCTCGTAAGGAACAGTTTCCTTCGAGAAGTCAAAGCAACATGGGTAATCAGTCAACTGTTTCTGTGATTAATCAGGAACCGGAAAAAGACACAAGCCCTTTGCGTTGGTGGTACCGACTTACGGCTCCTCTTCCCGCTTCCGCAACTGCAACACTCCAGCAACGGGATCTCTCGCGCCGAGGTCGACTGACCAGTGCAACCTTGCTGATTATTATTCTTCTGGTTCTTGCCGCCGAACCAACCGCTATTTTTGGACAAAATAAGTCATTGGTCTTTATTTTGCTCATCCCGGTAGCTATCGACATTGTGGCTCTTATTTTCAACAAACTTGGAAAAATCACGATCGCGGGAATCCTGGTTATCGTAGGAATTGAAGTTGGTCTCATTCTCTCTATTCTGGGGCCAGCCCTTGGAGGGGGTGGACTGACGACCTATGTACTCCCACAATTTGACCTGCTTGTACAGGCAGAGTTCGTGGCAGTCACGTTGTTGCCTCCGCGATCGGTTTTTGTGGTATTTTTCTTTAACATTGCTTTTATTTTGCTCTCCATCCTGTATCTGCCACATACGGCTGAATTCAATGCTGTTTTTGCAGCCAATCGCTATGACCTTTTTCTGCGCCCGATTACACTGGCAGCTATTGTCGCAGTGGTAACCTACCTGTGGGTTACTAACGCCAATCAAGCAATCAAACGAGCGGACCGCGCAGAAGTTGTGGCAGAATTAGAGCGCCGTGAAGTCGAAAGACAACAACAAGAAATCACACTGAAGCAGCAGTTAGACCAGGGCATTCAATTAATTTTACAGACCCATGTAGAGGTTTCCAATGGCAACTTTGCTGCACGCGCACCTTTAACAAAAGAAAACGTACTCTGGAGGATTGGCTATTCACTTAATACATTACTCGCCCGTCTTCAAAGTTCAAACCAGGCAGAAGTTGAACTTCAGCGCGTACAAGCCGAAACAGCGCGCCTGGTAGAAACCCTTCGAAGGGCCAGAGCTGGCCAACCAGTAAAGTTTAATCGCACAGGGACGTACCTGGATCCACTTATTTTAGAGCTTATGAGCATCCCAAACAGTGCGGGGCCAGAAAAAAACAACGCTCCAGTTACAACACAAGGGTTGACCTTCAGTCAGACAAAAAACACGAGAGAACGGGGGGAGTCTTAATACCCGTGATGGGCGCGCATGTGCGCGCCCATTATGAAAAATTTCTTATACATTACAGAACTAGAGTATCAGGAGATAAAGGCACAAAAGACCGGGCTTTCAACCGTACACTGATCGGCAGAGCGCCTCCAGGATATTTAATCATCACGCCGAAAGAAGTTCCGTAGCCCTTTGTGCCTCCTGACGTTTTCAAGGATTGTGCCATCGAAATTTGCATTCGTTACATTTGCATCCCGTATATCAGCGCGGGTGAGGTCGGCCGCTGTTAAATTGGCAAAACTGAGATTGGCCTGCCTCAAATCAGTCTCTCTTAGATCGGCAGCTGAAAGGTCTGCCCCACTGAGGTCCGCCATTTGTAAACTGGCAGAATGTAGTGAGGCAAGGCTGAGATTCGCGCCCTTCAAGATAGCATTGTTGAGGGTTGCAGATATAAGATTGGCAAAGCGTAGGTTCACCTGGCTGAAATTAATCTGTTTAAGATCTGCTCCACGCAGATCTGCCTGACTCAAATCAGGCTTGATATGCGGGTTCGCCTGCCTCCATTGGTTCCAGTAGGTTGTTCCCTTTTTGAGAATATAAAGATGGTCTTGATGTGCCATCCTCGTTGCTCCTTTATCCCGATAAATGGAAAGAAAAATAAAAAAAGAAAGGAATGAAAGGAATAGATGTGCCATACTAGCTCTGTTCCATTACAGAGATAACAATGAATTCAGTGTTCTGATACTCCCAAATACTCATATGCGCCACTGCAACTCTCTCTAACGGGGCATACAATGGCTGGCCATATATAGAAAAGGGCAATTCCTTAACGCGATCATGTGAACAAGAGAATGTTTGAAACAAGTTGATAATGAATGTAAAAACACACAAATAAGATATCGCAGTTGAAAGAGTTGAACCATCGTTATCTTTCCTTAATCCGCTATCAATATAGTAAAAAAGTCCGGCTCTTTCTGTCAAGGAATCCTATCAAATAACCATATATGGCTATTCACCTGTATTTTATAAATAGTATGAGATTGTTTTTTCAGGGCTTCATATGAGCGATGAAATCAGTTCAGTAAATCGTCTTTTTGTGTATTTTTTGTAGAAGGAAATATTTATTTATGGCCACAATCCGTCCATTTCGCTTTAGTGTCGTAGCTGAAAAGGCTCAATCTCGGCAAGAATGGCTTGCCAAGGCCCGAAGCGCTGAAGATTGGGGGTATACAACGCTACTGGTGCCCGATCATTTGAACTTTGATGTCGATCCCACAGTGAGCTTGATGGCTATTGCAGATGCGACCTCTTTACGTATCGGAAGCCATGTTTTTTGCAATGATTTTCGCCATCCTCTTCTGCTGGCACGCCAGGCTGCGAACCTCGACCTCTTTTCAGAGGGGCGCTTTCAACTTGGACTCGGGTGTGGATACCTTGCTGAGGAATATCAGCAGGCTGGCATTCCTCTTGATCCGATCGGGATACGCATCTCGCGTTTTGAAGAAGCGCTTCAGATTATCAAAATGTATTTTCACCAGGAAGAGGTGACGTTTTCCGGGAAGTACTACCACATCAACGGCGCTAAAACAACGATCAAGGCAGTGCAAACACCGCACCTCCCCATATACATTGGAGGCGGCGGCAAACGGGTACTCTCAATTGCCGCACGTGAGGCAGACATCGTCGGCCTGGTGGCGCGCAATACTACCCGAGGGCTGGACTGGACATCGGCCTTACCCGATGCCAATAAAGAAAAACTGGCATGGATACGCCAGGCAGCCGGAGAGCGTTTCTCGCAGTTGGAGTTCAGCACAACCATCTTTATAGCTGCCGCGACAGACCATCCTGGACCTGCCGCTAAGCAGATCGGCAGTCGCATCGGCCTGACCGCGCAACAAACGCTTGATTGCATGCAGGTACTCGTTGGAACTACCGATCAAATCGTTAACGAATTGCAAAAGAGACGTGAGCTCTTTGGCATTTCTTGCATTGAGATTACGGAACCACACATGGAAAAGCTCGCGCCAGTGGTCGCCCGCCTGGCTGGAAAATAAGGCATGTACCATCATCCTGAATTCTATGGCAAACCCGGGGAGAAAGGCATCTGCTATCATACCCACCCAAAGGTCTAAAGCACCAGCAAAAAATTCTATTCAATACGAGAAGAATATATATAGAACAAATATGCTGCCTTGTTGAAGTGAACAACAGGCAGCATATTTGTTTATTATTCAGCCATACAGACACATTTATTCACTTTTTGTTCATGAAGTGCCTTATGCCGTCTGGCTTCCATCCATTTTATCAGAGCGCACGTGTAAGTAATAAGAACAAGCTGACTATATAAACGATGATGATAAGGAAAAACCAGGATGGCGCTTTTCTTTCACATACCGGATCAGATCAGGACGCTCTTGATTGCCGGTATTACGGTTGTGACCTTACTAGGGATTATGTTTCGTCCATGGAAAACCAATGAGGCACAGATTGCCCTGGCTGGAGCGGCACTGCTCCTGATCCTGGGACTGATTACGCCACAAAAGGCATTGGTAACATTACTCAATGACTGGAATACCTTTTTCTTTTTTCTGGGCATGATGAGTATCTCTGCGCTGGCCGAGGTAGCGGGATTATTTGACTGGCTGGCATTTCAGGCCGCCAGGTATTCCGGTCATAGTCCCCGACGGCTCTTTTTGAATACGTTTTTGCTGGGTACCCTGATCTCCATGTTTCTTTCCAATGACGCCACGGCCCTGATCCTGACACCTATCGTCTATACCCTGGTGACCAGACTGCGGCTCCCTATTTTGCCTTTCCTCTTTGCCTGCACGTTTATCGCTGACACGGCTTCATTCTTATTACCGGTGAGTAATCCGATCAATATTATCGTGAGCTCACGCTTTCCACTGGACCTCTGGACATTTCTGCGCCTGCTCTTTCTGCCTTCACTCCTGGTAATTGGGGTCAATATTGGGATCTTCTTTTTGCTATATCGCAAACAATTAAGTGGTCAGTTTGAGCTCAAACGGCTACCATCGGCAGAAGAATCGATCACACATAAAGCCTATTTCCGCTATGTCTGTGGCGCGCTGATCGTTATCTGTATCGCCTATATCATGGCGGCGGCCAGTCAGTTTCCTTTGTCGCTGGTCGCGCTGGGTGGCGCATTGATTTTACTGCTCGGGGCGCTGGCCTGGAAACAAATTACGGTTCCGGCATTGGGTAAACAACTATCCTGGAGCATCTTTGGCTTTATCGCGGGCATGTTTATCGTCGTGCAGTCCCTGGAAAGCACAGGACTCACGACTCAGTTTGGCGCGCTGCTGCTCCATCTATCGGGCGGCACACCATTTGGCGCGGTGATCGTAGGTACCCTGGGTTCAGCCCTGGGCACGAACCTGATTAATAATGTACCCATGGCCGTGGTCCTGACATCCTCGCTGCAAAGCATCCAGCACACGCCAGTGACGGTCCAACATGGATTTATCGCCGCAACCATCTTTGGCTGTGATCTGGGACCCAATTTGACGACGGTCGGCTCACTGGCTACCGTGCTCTGGCTGCTTATTTTGCGTCAGCGTGACCTGGATGTCTCGGGCTGGGATTATTTTAAAATCGGTATTATCACTACCCCGATCATGTTAATCGTAGGTGCCCTGGCCATCTGGCTTTTACTGTAACGGTACGCCTTTATGGTCATACGTTTCACTTAAGCTCTGGTACATGTACAAATAAACATTGCCCTGTTGCGGTTGCGTGTGAGTACGTCGAGAGATCGCAGCAGCAAGCGCTACCAGTACGGGTCGCAGCAACAAACGCCAATTCGCTGAAATCGAGATATGACTAAAAGGAGGATACATATGCGTGTACTTTGTTGTCTGGATGGAGATAATCTTCAACAAATTCAATCTGCTATGACTCCATTTGTCCAGGCTAATGATCTGACGGTAGGCCTGATCTATGTGGTTGATAATGGACCCCGCGATGAGATGGCGCGCAAACGTGATCAACTTTTACGACCACTACGACATGCGCCGGCCCGGGAAACCAGGATAGAGGCGGCAGAAATCGCGGTGGCACAGGATATCCTGTTTGAGGGTAAACAGGTTTTTGCGGGGGCAGAACTCCTGCAAAAAACAGGTCGGCCGGAACGAGAGATTGTCAATACAGCCGCCGAATGGGATGCCGATCTGTTACTAATCTGTCCACGCAATCCTCGTCATGCCAGTTCAGCGCCCGGACCTAAATCGGTTGGGCATGTCGCTCGTTTTGTCCTTGATCATGCTCCATGTCCGGTTTTACTTGTACGGCAGAAAAACCGTGAAATGTTTCCTCTCAAACGCGCACCGAGTCGACCATTACATGAACTCTAATGTTGAGTTTTTTTTGTCAGCATAAATCAGATAGAGCAAACAAACAACTTGTGTCCATTACAAACAGAAGTGCGCCAATGGTAGTTCTCAGGCTGCTCTGGAAACCATAACAGTTTTTCTGGATATATTCGTGTTGTGCGCTCCTCGTCTGGTATTCATATTTTCCTAATTTGCGCTTTTTCACAACTTGAGAAATTCTTCTAGAAAAGATATACTTCTCTTCATGAACAAAAAGGAGGATGCATAGTGCCAGATGGCGAATATAAACCTGTCCTGAGTGTCTCGATTCCTCCGGATCGACGCCAGGTCTTTTATACATCCCTGGCCCAGTTTCGCCAGCGTTATCCTTTCGCGACCAATAGTGGACTTGTCGTGCAGGCTGTAGTTGATGCTGCTCAGATGGAGCAGGAGTTGATCGCCCTCTTCGCGCAACTGCCCCAGATGGTACAGATTACTCCAAATGGATCTACCTATCAGTGGGAATGTCTTGAACATCAAGGAACTGCTCCCACATTACTCGAAGCTATCCAGCAAGTGTTAATGGTTCTTGTCGGTACTGGCTATGTCTATAATCAGGAACAAACTGCCGTTCCTGCTATCACTCAGAAACAGATAAAATCAGCAGAATCACAGAATCCAGAGTAAAGAGTGGCCCCAGCCACTACTATATTTCCAGGAATAAAGGAGAATCGGGTGTGACTAACAGTAAAACAGCTCTTTCCGTTGAGGGAAGAAAATCCGCCCAGAGTCAACGCAACTTACTCACTACTGAGGAAACCCATGTTCGCGCGCCGCGTGTCTCGACTGGGATCGAGGGCCTTGATGAAATTCTCTATGGTGGACTGATCGAAAAGCGTGCTTATCTGTTACGTGGTGGTCCTGGCTGCGGTAAAACAACCCTGGGACTGCACTTCCTCACCGAGGGCATCGAGAAAGGTGAGCGCTGCGTTTTTATCACTATGGGAGAGCCTGAAACAGAACTACGGGCCAATGCGGAAGCCCTTGGCTTTGATATGGATCAGGTGCATTTTCTGGATCTCTCACCTAATGCCGCGTTTTTTACCGAAATGCAAACCTATGACATTTTTTCTCCAGCTGAAGTCGAGCGCGAACCAGTAACCCAACAGATCCTCGATCAGATTGGGAAGATTAAACCCCAGCGCGTTTTTCTGGATGCAATGACCCAGTTCCGTTACCTGGCCAGTGACCCCTTCCAATTCCGCAAACAGGTTCTCTCCTTCTTGCGCTTCCTGGTCGAGCAGGACTCCACTGTTCTCTTTACCTCCGAAGGCACAATCGCTGTTCCTGATGATGATTTGCAATTCATGAGCGATGGCGTCATCCATCTGCATTTCAAGCCAGAAGGCCGTACCATCAGTGTTACCAAGTTTCGTGGGTCCGATTTTCGTAGTGGCGACCATGCGATCCGCCTGACGGATACAGGTATGCTCGTCTTTCCACGCCTCTTACCAGAGCAACATAACCGCAAGGTCACCAGGGAAACCATTGCTTCAGGTGTACCAGAAATGGATGAATTGCTCCATGGTGGCTTAGAGCGCGGCACCATTACCATCTTTACGGGTCCAACGGGCGTCGGCAAAACCACGCTGGGCTTACAGTTCATGAAGGAAGCAGCCGGACGCGGCGAACGCTCAGTTGTCTATACCTTCGAGGAAATGCAAGAGACGTTAATGCAGCGCTGTGAATCGGTCAATATTCCAGTTCGCTCGATGGTAGAGCGCGGGACACTCTCGGTCGTGCAGATTGAACCGCTCCACTTTACCCCCGACGAGTTTGCGCTCATGGTGCGTACCGAAGTGGAAAAAAATCAGGCCGCTATTGTCATGATCGATAGTATCGCTGGCTATAGCGTCTCGTTGCGTGGGGACAATGTCTCGACCCAGCTACACGCGCTATGCAAATACCTGCAAAACATGGGCACAGCAGTCATCCTGGTCAACGAAGTACAATCCATTGCTGGCGAGTTCCATGTCAGCGATCTCGCGATCAGCTATCTTGCAGATAATATCGTCTTTTTGCGCTATCTGGAACTCAAAGGCGAAATTCGTAAGGTCATTGGTGTGCTGAAGAAACGCCTATCAAATTTTGAACGCACCTTACGCGAAATTGAAATGACCCGCTATGGGATTAAGGTGGGTCGCCCATTAACGAATCTGCAGGGTATTCTGACTGGTAGAATTTCGTTCATCAAAGATTCAAACAAGGAGGAGTAGTTGTGGGAACCTCACCACAGACCTTATTGATTGTTAATCGGTTGCCACGCAATCTCCAACTACTGGCAGAGTTCCTTGCAAAAGAGGGCTATGCGACGCTTACGGCGAGCAACTATGAAGAATTTGATCAAGCCCTGAAGCAACCACAAAAAATTTCAGGCAGCCTGATCGATATTGCTGGCTTCGACTCAGCGATCTGGACGCGCTGCGAGCACTTGCGTGCAGTCAAGATTCCTTTTCTGATTTTTTCGCCCAATCAGAGTGCGGCCGTCCAACAAGCCAGTCTTTCTCATGGTGCCAAAGGCGTCATGTTCAAGCCGCTTGTGGTTAAGGAATTAATAGGAGTAGTCCAGAGCATTCTGGAGGGCTAACATTACATGAGCCATATTCTGCTTCTCCTTGACCATAAAACAAATCGTACCTTGCTCTCCGGATGGCTGGAGCAGCGTTATAATGTCATCATCGCAGAGCAAGGTACGGTGCCTATGACTCCTTTTGATCTCTGCCTGATCGATGGACCAGCCCTGGATCGCCTTTGGAAGGATGTCCGCCTGCGTAAGACCGTGGAGGATCCTGCGTTTTTACCAGTGATGCTTATCACGTCCAATCGTGAAGCAGAATTGCTTACACGCCATCTCTGGAAAACCGTCGATGAGTTAATCAGGATACCAATCGAGAAATTAGAACTCCAGGCTCGTGTGGAAATGCTGTTGCGTACGCGACAGCTTTCCCAGGATCTCAAATTGCGCAACGAAGATCTGGAGTCCTTTTTTCACGCTATGACCCACGATTTGCGCGCACCGTTGCGCGCAATCAAAGGCTTTACCCAACTCCTGCAGGAAGATGAAACCTCTCAAATAGGAGAACAGGGGCAGCAGGACCTGGAACAAATATTATCCGCCTCCGCACAAATGGAAGAGATCATTAGTGGGCTGGTGGCTTTTGCGCGTGTAGAGCGCAGTAACCGTCAGATGCAATTGGTCTCCCTGGAGTCTATCGTCCATACCTGTTTGCAGCAGTTGCAACTGGAAATCAGGCAGCGCCATGCTCAGGTTATTGTCGGTGAAAACCTGCCAGATGTACAAGGAAGCACAATACTTCTCACCCTGACAGTGACCAACCTGTTATCCAATGCCCTCAAATTCATGCCACCTGATAGGCGGCCCATTATCGAAATTCGAGCAACCACCGCTGAGCAGATGTGTCGCCTGGAGGTCACAGATAACGGTATTGGCATCTCTTCAGAGGACCAGCTACGGCTATTTCAACCATTCATGCAATTGCATGGTATAGAGGTCTATGAAGGGGTGGGACTGGGGTTGGCCACAGTACGCAAGGCCGTAGAGTTAATGGGGGGACGTATTGGCGTCACTTCCACTCCTGAAAAAGGCAGCACTTTCTGGCTAGAACTACACGGAGGGGAGTGAGCATGCGTTTTTTGCTTATTGATGATAATCCACAAGATCGAGAATTGATTAAAAGAGCGATCAAGAAGATTTTCTCAGATGTTACCTATATAGAGGTCATCCATCAGGTTGCATTTGAGGAGGCAATCCAAACACTCGACTATCAGATCGTGTTTACCGATTACCAGCTCAAATGGAGCACCGGTATCGATATACTTAAGGCTGTGCGCCAACGTTCTACTTCAATACCAATTATTATGGTTACTGATACTGGTAACGAAGAGGTCGCCGCGGAAGCAATGAAACAGGGGCTCAACGATTACGTGCTTAAAGCACATCTGTATCGCTTACCCCTGGCCATCAAAGAGTGTCTGGAACGAGTCCAATTAGAGAAAGATCGACGCGATTTACAGAATCAAATCATGCAAGCACAAAAGATGGAAAGCCTGGGGCTGCTCGTCAGTGGTATTGCCCATGATTTCAACAATCTACTCGCGGCGATTGTCGGCTTTTCTGATCTCGGTATGAGAGGAACACAACAGAAAGCACCATTATTTCACGAATATTTCGAGCATATTCATCACCGCGCAGAGCAGGGAACACGCATGATCCGACAACTGCTAGCCTTTGCACGCGGCACGCCACTGGAACCGCAATATCTCAACATAAATGAGCAGATCACAGCCCATCTCGATTTCTTGCATGCGCTGCTAGGAACGAGCATCCAGCTTGATTTTCAAGCTGATCCAGGCCTGAAGGCAATCTATGCAGATGCCACGCAGTTGGAACAGGTACTGGTCAATCTCTGTCTGAATGCCCGCGATGCCATGGCCATGGGAGGAAATCTGACCCTGGTCACACAACAGGTTGAGATTACTCCGGGTTTCCAGCCCATTCATCCCTACATGGTACCTGGTTCTTATGTGCTATTGCAGGTCAAAGATACGGGCATCGGGATGGATGAAAGTGTCCAGGCGCGTCTGTTTGAGCCATTCTTCACCACAAAAGAAGTGGGACAGGGAACAGGCCTGGGATTGGCCGTGGTTTATGGCATTGTGAAACAACACCAGGGCATCATCAGCGTACAAAGCCAACCCGGTCTGGGCAGTACCTTCTCACTCTATTTCCCGGCGGTTGAACCCGTTATAGAGCCGACTGAGAAACTGCAGCCAGTTGTCAGTACAGAGGTCGAGAGCGGTGGTGAAACCCTGCTCCTCGTCGAGGATGATCCTGATATCCAACTGGTGGTCTGTGAAGGCCTGCAAGATTATGGCTATAACGTCATAACAGCGAGCGATGGCGAGGAAGGCGTAACTGTCTTTGAAGAACATGCTTCTTCGATCTCGCTTGTGATCGCAGACATTATGATGCCAAAAATGAAAGGCAGACAATTCCAGGAATACGTGCGCAAACAACGTCCAGACATCAAAGTCCTGATTGTCAGTGGCTATCAGGAAATGGATTTGAAGCGGCGCGAGCTGTTAGAGACCAGAAGTGCATTCCTCCAAAAGCCCTTTGATCTGGATGTACTGGTCACAAAAATCCGTGAACTACTCGATACGGATGGTTCTTCCACCCGCATCAACACAGAGCAGAAAAATAGCAGATAAAGCAGCAGGATAAGGAGGCGTTTGATCATCAAGCGCCTCCTTATCCTGCGCAACCTTTCTTACGGTTTCTGCTTTGATGAGACAGTTAATTCACAAAGAGGCAGATTGGTATACCCCCGCACTACCTGGCTAAAGTTTTGCACAAAATCCAGATACGTACCTCTATCCATAGGCTGCCCATTCACCTGCACATACCACCAGGAGCTGGAGAACATACTCCAGGACCAATGTATAAAGGCTTGCTCACCAGATAACTCATAGACCTGCAGACGCTGCATAGATAATGCACTAACAGGTGTATAGTATTTCGCAAACAAACGTACATCTGACCAGGCTAAAAATGTATGACGTAACAAAGAGTGGGCAGTTATACCCTCAGCATTCAACTGGATGGTGGGACAAAAATCATGCGTGGAATTGATCACAATGCCGAAAAGTACAACAACGACGAGTGCTTCAATCAACTCTAAACCACTGTTGATACTATCCATCTGACCACGGCGAATAAAAAAAGTCATCGATCCTACTAGCAACACACCGAGTATACCACCAGCCACACTCCACAAAAGCCATAGCCGCTTGCGCGGTCGCATAGAAATTTTGATGGGTACGGCTAATACGCTAATATCAGGCTCCGGCTGCTCGTCCGCCAGATACTGTTCACTCTGCACAGCCGCAGCTAGCCGCTGCTGTGAAAGACGCTTCCAGTAGTGCTCATGATTAACAGAAATCACGACCAAACCCGCAGCGATAAATAAATAAACAACGCCGCCTTTACCTGAAAGATCCAACCTGTTTTGCAAATAATTAGTGAATAGAAAGAAGAACAAAACACCAATTATAGCCAGCGTTTCCAGGCGCAGAAACCAGATACTTCTATCTTTTTGTAACATAGCAAACTTCCAACTGTCTACTTTTATTTAACTCTGCTTTTCATCAAAAGTGTAGAGTGGCAAACCAGTTTTACTCGTCATATCGGCAGCCGTGAGGACATGGTGATATGTAAGGGAAAAATATTTTTTCCCTCACCCTGTAGGAGCTTATAGTAGCGAGTATGCAGCGTTGTTCTTGAGGCTAAATAGTGGATATGAGCGCATTAAAAGATAACCATAGAGTCAAAGTGCTCCATAGCTTCATACGCGATCTTGAATGAATCAATCCAGCTCAAGAGAAAGCTCGATGATTATACCAGGCTGATGACTTTTTGTGCATCTTCTGCTGGTGCTGCTTCGACTTCATTGGGGCGAACTGTGAAGAGGTGGTGCTCTTGCAGGCAATAATATTGCCAGTTCCCACGACTATCTAATTGCGGCTTACCATTGTCAATATCAACTAATAGCATGCCAATGCCATGATTATGCCTACATTGATGTTGTGTTGCTGGTTGTGTGTGCATCTTCTAGCCTCTTTCTGTGCTTACACGCTAAAAAAGTTTCTGCTTGCAAGCGATACACCATTTCCTACCTGCTCTACCTATAAAGACGCATAGCTCACATGCATTCTCAAATGTAATCACAAAAGTACCATTAGATCAAATGTTCCACAATGAAATAAAAATACATTGTTAGACATAGCCATGGCATACTTCATTTTAGAAGATCTAAACTAGCAAAACACAGCTCTTATCAGGAAACAGGCTGGATAAAAACAGCCACCTGATAATCTTTTTCAGGAAATTCTCCGTGCAATGTAAAGCCTGCACGGGCATAGAATGTGCGCAACTTATCATTGCCCGCCCAACAATCCAGGACAATGTGGGCCTGCGGATCTCGTTGCGCAATCAGAGTGCGTACCCCGGCCAGGAATGAGAAGCCCAGGCCACGGCCCTGCTGCTCTGGTTCAAGCGCCAGTTTCTGTAAAAACCAGGGATGGAGTTCACTGTCTGTCAGTTGCCAGGTGATCAAATGCGGTAACTTCTCTGGCGTGACGGGCCGCACAAAGACACTTCCCAGTAATCCTTGCGTTCCCTCCAGTACAAAGGCGGCCTCTTGAGCCACATATTCAGCTACCAGCGCCTGGGATAGAGGTCCGATTATCTGTAAACTGCCAGCAGCCGTAAGTTGTGCCTGAACCCGATCAATCAACGAGACAATATACTCAACATCACTATCACATGCTAGCCTCACATGCAATTTCACATCCATGTGCAAGATTCTCCTCCATGCTTTTGATTTGTGCGTCTATATTACTCTTTAATGGCACCTGCGGCAATATTGGCGATGAAATGACGGCTACCAAGCAGGAAGATGATAATCAGCGGAACGGTGGCCATGAGCGTGCCTGCCATGAGCATACCGTAATCAGAGCCATAGACATTATCGAGCTGCGAAAGAGCTACCTGCAAGGTATATTTGGCAGGATCATTCAGGATGATCAATGGCCACATATAATCGTTCCAGGCGTGGATAAAGCTGAAGATACCCAGAAAGGCCAGCGCCGGACGCATGATTGGCAGAGCAACATGCCAGTAGAGGCGCAGATGGCCACAGCCATCGATCCGGCCAGCATCCACTAACTCTCCAGGCACCGCGGATTCCGCATACTGGCGCAGCCAGAATACTCCAAATGCAGTCACCATACCTGGAATAATCAGGGCCTTAAAGCTGCCCACCCAGCCCAGCCAGGCCATCAAGACAAAGGATGGCACCGCCGACAACTGGGATGGTATCATCATGGTCACCAGCAGCATCACGAACAGGGTATTGCGCCCGGGAAAGGTAAATTTAGCGAAGGTAAAGCCTGCCAGCGAACAAAAGAAGAGGATCAATGTGGTCTCGACGCTGGCAATAAACAGGGTATTGGCAAAGGCGGCAAAGAATTGGATGTTCTTAAAAACATTATTCATATTCTCCAGCAGGTGGACGCCAAAAGTAAGTTTAGGTGGATAGCTAAAAATGTCGCTGGTCTCGTTCGTCGCCATGACAACCAACCAGTAAAATGGAAAGAACGCAGCGGCGGTCACACCCAATAAGATGAGATGTAACAAGAAGCCTTTACACTGCATGTTGAATGGTCGATGGTACTGCTGCTTCATCTGAAATCCAGCCATAACCGCACATCCCTTCTACGCACGCCTGCCAGGACGTTGCACTAGCAACCAGTTAAGGAGAGAGAAGAGGACAATCACCACAAACAATCCCCAGCCAATGGCCGCGCCATAGCCAAAGTGATAACTGCCAAACGCCTGCTGATACAGGTACAGGACAATCGTCATCCCGGCCCGGCCCGGTCCGCCATCATTGCCAAGCAGGACCTGTGGCTCGGTGAAGACCTGCATCCCACTAATAGTGGAAGTGACAATGGTGAACAACATAATCGGACGTAGCAGGGGTAAGGTGATGTGGAAAAAGATCTGCGTTGACTTTGCGCCATCGATGCGGGCCGCCTCATTGAGGGATACAGGAATACTCTGGATGCCCGCCATAAAGATCAAGGCATGATAACCAATCGAGCGCCAGAGAATCATCGTCGCAATCGCGATCTTCATACTCCACGGCTGACTCAACCAGGCAATGCGTGATAGTCCCAGGGAGGTCAGAAGAGCGTTTAAGAGGCCAAACTGATTGCTGAACAGCGAGCCAAACACGAGCGCGATGGCGACTACAGAGGTAATATGTGGCAAGAAAAAGGCCACGCGATAAAAACCTTTCCGCTGAACCAACGGTGAGGCCAGCAAAAAAGCCAGCACCACCGATATGCCGATCATTGGCAATGTCGCCAGCAGCCAGATCTCCAGTGTATTGACAATCGCCTGCCAGAAGTATGTATCCGTCAGCAGATAGGCAAACTGATTCCAGCCCACATACTTCATCGCCCCGATCCCATCCCATTTATGGAAGGCCAGATAGAGCGAAAAACAGAGCGGAAACAGGCCAAAGATCGCAAACAACAGATAGAAAGGAGCCACCGAAAGGTAGAGAGGAAGCACACGCCAGAACGTATTGCTTCGCCGTAGCGGTGGACGAGCCGATACCGGTGCCGGGGATGGCGTTGCTACTGGTGCTGGACTGCTATCGATAACGCTCATAGCCATAGCTCCCTTCTACCCACACCTAATGCGAAAGTTCACGCTGAATCTGTTCCTGCGCCTGCTTCCAGGCCCCCTGGGATCCGCATCCTGCAACTCGATCAGCGTCAATTCACGTTGCAGGACACTTTGTACCACGTCATTATCAGGATTATTGGCGCTGGCCTTAATCTGCCTTGCCACCTGACTGAAGATTTTTGTGGTAACCTGGCCGCCAAAAAAAGGCTCTGGTTGTAAAAGTTCTGGACTGGCCAGGCTGGCCAGCGCGGAAGGATACAGGCCCGTATCTTGATAGGCGGTAACTTGATTCTGCGCGGACATCAGCCAGCGAGCCACGGCAAAGGCCTCATGTGGATGCCGGGAAGCACTGGTCACTGCCAGGAAAGAGCCACCAGCATTGCCAGGCCCGCCCGGAGCATAGGCGATACGCCATTTGCCTGCGGTTCTGGGACCTGCATCCTTCAAGCGATGCTTCATCCAGACGGCTCCCACAAACGAGCAATGCTATTATTACTGATCGCCGCGCTCCAATCAGTCGAGTATGACGTGGTCCTGGCACTCAGGCCCTGCTGATGAACCCTGGCCGCATAATCCCAGGCTTGCTTCACCTGGCGCTGATTGCCAGTATATTGATTGGTGGGACTAAAATAGTGCAGATTCTGCTGGGCCAGCATCTGATTAAAGACTGTAGTGATGTTATCAAACATAAAGACCCTGCCGCCGGTCGCCTGCTTCATCTGCTGGCCCGCCCGCAAATAATCCTCCCACGTCTTTAAATGAGCCGAAACAGCTCCAGGATCCGAGGGCAGGCCGGCTTGCTTAAAGAGGTCCGCGCGATAGAACAGCGCAGTAGGACCAGTATCCATCGGTAGCGCCAGCACGCGTCCATCTGGAGCCATGGCCTGCCGCCATTTCCAATCCAGATAGCTCTGCTTCAAAGCTGGATCGGCCAGGGTGCGTACATCAACAAATTGATCGGCATCAGGAAAATACGTGCAATATTTGCATTGATGGCCACAATATCTGGAATATTCGCGTGCCTGCCAGCATATCGTAGCTCTGCAGCGACGTACGCAGCTTCATAGCGCCACCGATCTTTAAGGGACGGAAACGGATCGCAGGAAATTGCTGTTGCACCCGCGCAATCAAGACATCATCCAGCGCACGATTCCAATACCACAGCGTCACCGTAACTTTTTTATCGCTGGAATCACCAGAAGCAGCCAGGAATGGTCCACCACACCCCAACAGGAAAAATAAGAGCAAGCCAATTACAGGCATAGAAATGTATATATCTTTTCGATGGCGCATAAGTCTCATCCCCTTACCAGCACTCACATCCTATAAAGAAACCTTTTTTTTCGTTCCTGCTAATACAATACAAGTCGTCCAACCACATGCGGAAAAACAGCCAATGGTACCAGAAAAAAGGCAACAAAAAACCTGGCCCATCGGAACAATCCGACGACCAGGTAGAAGTCGCTTTACACAAAAGCACTTTACATGCTCACTCGCCATACCAGGCGGCCGTAATAGTATGCTCCTTCTCTTTCGGAGTATAAGCAACCACAGCACTGGCATTCTCGTTAAGCTTAACAACCCAGACATTGTTCGACAGCGCTTTCAGCTTTTCAGCCTTCACAACTGGCGTACGTTCTGGTGAAGTACCATAAAAATCACAGGCGGCCTGAATAACTTCTACAGGTGCTCCAAAAGACTGACGTTTCCAAAATCCAAACAGGTTCATGATGATTCCTTCTTTTCACAAAAAAGGGCACACCAAGCACCACATTGCTCAAAGAACTACATTGATCTCATAACTTGGCGAACCATATAACTTTTTTTATGTCTATACATTGATGCTTCCCCACTTCTCTACCGGTTCATTCCGGTCCTATGACACATGGATAATTTATAGGGCATAGCTTCAAAACAAGCCAGGTGAACTATAATATTTCTTCACCCGCTGTTTTGGACGATCTACCTTCTGCAAAGGTAACTGAATTACCCATCTCCCCCATTATTCCCAACCCAGCATACTGGCAGCGCTTGTCTCCAATACGTTTCGGTGAAGGAGAGAACCTCAACGATATGGCGTGCCGTCGTGTACGTGGAGAGGGCGCCACACGCGGAGGCCGCCCTGCTGCGTTTGCGCAGGCCAGCGTGCAAGCACGACTCGCAGTGCTGTGGCGCCTACAGGGATCGTGTGTGCCGTCGCCTGCTCGCACAGCAACGTGGGGGTGAGCGCGTGGATCCTCCCCGTACCTTCTCGAAGAGGATCACGAAACAGGATCCGTCTCGGTGTAGGCGCCACAGGCATGCGATGCTCTTTGAGCCCCTCGCTCCATGATCACGCCGCATGTCGGCCTCCGCGTGTGGCGCCCTCTCCACGGATGATTCGCTGCTTTTCTCCACCATGGTTTTTATGGTCACAAAAGCGCTTCACCGAAAAGTATTGGCGCTTGTCTCTGCGAACAACGCGCCAGCCTCCACCGGAGCTTCATGCTAATCGGGAGCATCGCAATCAGCCCCACTCGGGCACTAAAGTGCCCATACTTCTTTTATGCTGTGGTGGAACTTATTGCGCGACGCGCAATAAGTTCCACCACAGCATAAAATTTTTGAGCGCCGCAGGCGCGAAAGCCTATCGACAAAATGCCCCAGGGCAGTAATTTTCAGCCACACTCTCACAATCATTGCAATTTAACGGGAATTTCTTTACAGTAGCACCAATAAAGTTGATATAACGTGAGCATGCAAGGAGAGCATAAAAATGACTGTACAGCCAATAATTTTGTTGGATGATGGTGGGGTTATGAACGATAATCGGTTACGTCGTGACCAATGGCCACCCCTGGTTGGTGAGTTTTTCGCTCCCAGGCTCGGCGGGACGATTGAGGCCTGGGCAGAGGCGAATCGCACGGTTGTCCAACATTTCATGGATCTGGCAAGCTGGCTGCAACGGTTAGAGGCAGCGGCAGATTATACCCATTTTGAGCAGACGTACTGGCTGGACTGGTTACAGGGTATGGCACAACTGGTACAGGTTCCTCTACCATCTGTACAGGAATGTATTCAACTGGCCCGAGAAGCTGAGGAATACATCATCCCTCATGTGCATTCGGCATTTCCTGGTGTATGCGAGGCTATCAAGCAGCTACATGCCGAGGATTACGTTCTGCATACGGCCTCTGGTGAATCCTCAGTCCATCTGACACATTATCTGGGAGCCATGCAGGTACGTCACTGTTTTGGTCAGCTCTATGGTCCAGATTTGCTTAACACTTTCAAAACAGGTCCTGACTATTATGCACAGATTTTTGCTCAACTACAGATAGCGCCCGGCGATGCGTTGATTGTTGATGATAATCCGGGTGCCATCTCCTGGGCCAGCTCGCTTGGAGCACGTACTGTGCTGGTCGGAGCCAGCAAAGCAACCGACAATAAGACAATTCAGATTAACAACCTGGCAGAGTTACCAGATCTGCTCCAAGGATTAACATAAACCAGGTCGCTTAATCAATTTATCCAAAAGTACAGATGTGCTAGTGAGCTTTTACTCGCGTTAAAAAGGTCAAAATCAGTCATTCTCTTTGTCAGAAAAGAGGTGCTAAACACGAAGAACAACATTCTAACTGGGATGTTGCCGGGAGATTCTCAATCTGGTGTGCAAAAGCCAGAAAATAGTGGCTACAAATCACCAAAAGTTGTACAATAGTGTTACCACGAAAAAAATACATGCACTACACAAAATGTATCGGCGTTTTCAGATAAACAACTCAAGGAACCAGCAGAGTCAAACAAAAGGAAGCGTGCGTGGTATCGTTAGTATTTCCGGTAAAGCGTCGTTATTCTTAAGCTTTTACATATTGTAAGGGAGGTTTGGTAGTGAACACATCCGAGCAGAAAACAACATCAACAACGCACAAAACCACAGACAAAATCATTCAGATTCTAAAGAAAAATCCAAATATCAGTGATGCTGATTTAGCCGAACAGGCTGGTCTCAAATCCGAAGCCGCAGCTCGTGGCTGGAGAACAGTTGCTGAGGATACGCTGAAAGGCTGGAAGTGGGGCTATTAGTTTACATTTTACATAGCTTCAATTATTCCTGAAAATGAAAAATAATGGTGTCGAGTAGGAGCACATCTTCTATCTCAATGATACTATGCAATATGTGGAAGCCAGCTACCTCTTGTACAGGTAGCTGGCTTTTGTTTGCCTGCAAACACATAGCTGATTGGCAGGAATCCTATTTCAGTGCAACTGGCAATAAGGCAATCGGTGCCCCCGAGAGGGTAAAGCAAAAGCAACTTCCCTGGCCCGCAATCCCCGTACTTTCAACCCAGATGCGACCCCCATAGCTTCAACCAGTTGCTTACTAATAAATAGCCCCAGGCCAGTCCCTCGTACCGAACCAGTTAAATCGCGCTTGAGCCGCATCACTTTCTGAAATAGCATCGGCATATCCACCGCCGACACACCTGGTCCCATATCTTGTACACGGAAGCAGATATCGGGACAGGCAGTCAGTTGACCAGACATTAAGGTAGCACTCACAGTTACAGGTGTATGTATGGGGGAGTATTTAATAGCATTTGATAGTAAATTATATAATATGCGTTTTAGCTGCTGCCGATGGGCCAGGGCGGCCAGATCTTGAGGAATGTCGATAATAATCTCATGACCCCCAAGTGGTATCTGCGCCAATGTTTCCTGAACGATATCCAGTAATGAAACAGAAGATAGCTCATAAGAAGCACTGATCATATCTAATTGCGTAGCCTCAAGCACATTATCAACCAGGGCCTCAAGCTCATCACAACCATGGGCCGCATGGGAGAGAAATTCCTGTCTGGATTCTGAATCCAGTCGGGCATGATTTTCACGTAGCAAATCAAGATACCCCTTTACTTCTGTCAGGGGTGTCCGCAACTCATGGCTGACATTCAGCAAAAACTGGTCCTTCAGCTCATTGAGATGCTGTTCGCGCTCATAGGCAAGGATCATCTGTTGTTCAGCCAGTTCTTTCTGGTGTCGCGCCCCCACGGCAACCTGCATAGCGGTACGCATACAACTGACCACAAAAGCTTCCGCCAGTAAAATTTCACCGTCAAATAAAGTATGCAGCAATAATGATGAAGGCCAGATGAAATTTCCAATCCAGCATAAAGATAAAAGCAGGGTCAGTGTTACGCCACTGATACATAAATAAAACAAGTTGATCGGAAAAATCCAGGCCAGACTGGCTACCACAATGAAGAGCAAGACAATTAACAGGCGCTCGCCTGGCACAGCAATGCTGGTCATGATTATTAATGAACAGAGCAAAAAGCTCAGTGTACATAAACGCCATGGAATTTTAGGAGATAGTTTCTTTAATTGTTGAGGCAATGCGTAGTTTCTAAGCATGCCTTCTACTCCTTTCGCAAAATATATATATAGTGACGATAGCTTCTCAGCTTTCGCGTAACAATGATCCAGAATCCTTATACATATTCTTCCTTATAGCCAGATAAACGTCAATAGCATTGGCAAATGCGTTCATTCTATACTTATGGGCTATAGAGAGGGATAAAATAGCATAAACTGATTGCTATCATGACGTTATAGAAATACAAATATGGAATTTTAGCTCAAATAGAACAGCAGGCACAGACAAAAGTCATGTGCCTGCTGTTCTATTTGAGGCTCATATCCATCGGGATGGGATAGTAGTACCAGACACACTCTATGAGTCATCCCGAACTTTTGAAAAAGTTCCCAAAACCGGGGGTGCAGGGTCCTCCCTGCCGGGGTGCGGGGACACCCCGCACCCCGGCAGGGAGGACCCTGCACCCCCGGTTTTGGGAGCGCGAAACCCGTTTTTCGGCTTTTTCACATTAAGATTTTATAAAGAAAATACGATAGTAGTGCTAAATGGTGAAGATGGGCATCACTAATACCCCAAACCAGCACTGCATATACGTAGGTTAGAAGCAGAGGTACGAAATTTGGTAAGCAAAATAGTACTTACTGGATATCTTGCTGCCAAAAATTGAGGATTACAAAAAAGCACTATACATTCACCAGTAATAGCGATGGAGGGATTCTTATCGCTGATGTGGTTATAAAAATATCACCTCGCGGAAGCGCATATGGAAAAATCTATATTGTGGCGAGGCAACCAACTCAAAGGGAGTAAGTCATGAATCTAGAGCGCATTAAATACCAGACATGTCCCTACGATCAGGAAGAAGGCATTCTAGTTACGGACCTTGAAGAGGTGATACCAGAGACTGATGACCGAGGTAATTTGCAATATTATTGCCCTTCTTGCCTGAATACATTCACTTACTGTGACTGCGACACCAGTGATCGTCGTCGCCGCTAAATCATCCAGTTTAAACTGGAGCATTGATTGCCGGAAAACATCTTAGAGCGGATGTCTCCGGCAACAATTATTTTTGGCTTTGAAAAGTACAATAGATAAATATATAATAAGAAGATGTATACTACAAATTCTATCACATAAAAATTTCATATTGCGTTAGATACATATAATTCAGTGTTAGAAGAAAGAGGGGCTTTATCAGTACAATGAATAGTCAAAATTCTCCCCATTTTAATCCACCAATACAACAGACAGTACTCCGCTATCCAGATAATCAGCACTACCAGCTGCGCTCCGCTGATGCCAGCTTTCCCAGCACCGATACTACTAAGCAGGATCTCGTGGCTGCCTGCAATGAGCCTTTTCTCTATGACAGGATCTTCCGAGAGCGCTTACAGGGCAAGCCCTATGATCGGGATCGGGCCGAATATTTTCTGTCCTGGGCACGCGAAGGATGGCGCAACAATGCCTGGTTCGTCTTTGCCGTTCTGAGCCCAGAGGGGAAGATAGTGGCGACGATCGATATCAAAACCGATCAACTTGAGGGCGCTGAGATAGGTTACTGGTGCAGCGAAAAGAGTACAGGGATCATGACCAACACTGTACTGGCACTCTGTAACATCGCCAGAGAAGCTGGTTTCCGTCATCTCTATGCCAGAATCGCTCCCGACAACGCCAGATCGATCGGCGTCGTCAGTCGCTGCAACTTTAGTCCCGCTGGCCTGGAGACAAGAAATGGAGTTCAACACTTACGCTTTAATAAGAGTTTATAATGCAATTTGCTAAATTTGCCTGATTTTTCCTACAAATTACCTTGACGAAAGACATTAGTATATGCTAATATCTTATCAGGCCAGTCGGATATTAGCAGACCCTAATATTCAAGGTGAATGTATCGCTATGGATGGCAACTGCATATTTTCTAGAGCTGCTATCTGATTGCATATCAAGAGTATTCGAAGGAGATAAGGGCGATGAAGCAAGTACGAAATGCCCAGGCATGCGCTCTTTGTAACACACAACTAAAATGGTGGAATACCCAATCTTGTATAGATTGTGGCAAAACGATTTGTAGCCACCACGCCTGCACATTGAAGCGCGCCCACAGCTCGGTTTTACGTTCCTATTGTGTGCAGTGCTCTAATCACCATAACAAATTTGCAGCAATAGCAGAAAAACAGGCCAGGCTACTACATATATAGATTATGCAGAATTTCCCACATCCATCAATCCACAAGACCACCCATTAAGCTATTCCGGGTGGTTTTTCTTTTTGGGCATTTAGCAAACTTTCTGTTAAAATAGAAAGAAAAGAGCTCATAAGAGTGTTGTTACGACACAGCACAATCAACACTTGCAAGGATGATGCGATGGGGCAAAATGATAAGCTATCCCTGAAAATACGACAACGACTGCCTGCACAGCTGAACCGCACGATTGGACGCACGCAAGAAATCGCGGCGGCCACGGATTTCCTGCTCCATAAACACGTGCGTCTGTTAACGCTGACGGGACCGGGTGGGGTTGGCAAAACCCGGCTGGCCCTCGAAGTAGCATATCAACTACGCCAGGCTTTTCGCGAAGAGATAGTCTTTGTACAGCTGGCACCTTTAAGCGAACACACATTTGTTCTCCCCATGCTGGCTCAAATGCTAGGTATCGAAGAAACTGGACCTTACTCCCTGGAAGAACGCTTGCAGGATTTCCTCCAGGACAAACACATGCTGCTTATCCTGGATAATTTTGAGCACGTGCTGGCTGCGAATATCGCCATTGCAGAAATACTGGTGGTAGCGCCTGAACTACGTATCCTGGTAACCAGCCGCGAAGCACTGCATATCTATGGCGAACAGATACTCGAAGTTCAACCACTCACCCTGCCTGATCCACTTCAATCCTCAACAGTATTTCTGGACGCACCATCGGATGCCATCAAACTCTTTGTAGAGCGAGCCCGGGCCGTCAAGCCAGGCTTTTCACTACATATGGAGAATATTGAGGCCGTCAGCACTATCTGCACGCAGTTAGATGGCTTACCTCTAGCGATTGAGCTAGCAGCAGCTCGCAGTAGACTCCTGACGCCCCAGGAATTACTGGAGCGCTTGCAATCCCGCTTGCGGACCCTGGTTGGTGGAGCACGCAACCTGCCGTCACGCCAACAAACGCTGCGCAATACATTGGACTGGAGCTATAATCTGCTCAGCAAGCCAGAAAAACAGTTTTTCCGCCAGCTTGGTATTCTCACCGGCAGCTGGAACCTGGACGCAGCAACCGCTATCGGCCTGATCGATACTGCCAGTCAGGACGAGGCATTTAGTCTGCTCTCTTCCCTGGTAGATAAAAGTCTGGTACGCGTGGTGGATGATACTGGGGCCGAGACACGCTTCCTGCTCTTAGAGACGATTCGTGAATATTCCCTGGAATGCCTGACGGAGCATGGTGAGCTTCTGGCCGCCCAGAGACGCCATGCACTGTACTTTACCGGGATCGCGGAACAGAGCGAAACACATTTATATAGCAGTGAGCAGCAACACTGGCTGGCGCGCCTCGACCTGGAAGCCGCGAATCTCTGGATTGCGATGCGCTGGGTTATCAAGCAACGTGAGATACACACAGGACAACGCCTCGCCAGTAGCCTGGGCCGTTTCTTACAGTTACGTAGCTCCTTAAGCGATGGCCATAACTGGCTCGAAGAAATCATCGCGATTTCACAGGATAGTCAGCCCGGCCAGTTACTGGCGCGCGTCTATTACAGCGCCGGGACTATGGCGCACTTACACGGCAATCTAGATCTGGCCCGCTCCCGCCTTGAAACCAGTAACCAGATGGCTGATCAAACCCATGATAAACGAACGCAGGCCCTCTCCCAGGGAGCACTGGCACTGCTGGCATCGCATCAGGGACACTATGAAACCGCACGTGCACTGGCCGAAGGTAGCCTGGAGACTCTCCAGGGTTCGCAGGATCGCTGGTGTCGCGGCATCCTCTATAGTATCTGTGGAAATATTGCCAATCAACAATGTGATTTTGTCGCCGCCCAGGTACGCTATAAATTGAGCCTGCACCTGCTACGCCAGGCTGGCGATGTACGCAGCCAGGCTGATGTCATGGTCAATATAGGCCATACCATGCAGCAGCGCAGTAAATTTGTTACTGCCCACTTCCTCTACCAGAAAGCTCTGCTCCGCTATCAACAGATCGAGGACCGCTGGGGTGAGGTGCTATGCCTGAATAACATTGGCCATACGCTATACCTGCAAGCCGACTATGCATCAGCCCACAAAGCCTTAATGGAGGGCATGGAACTGGCCACCAGTCTGGGTAGCAAACGTGAACGAGCTAACGCACTGCTGGGGCTCGGTCGCGTCGCACTGAGTCGTGGCGAAACCGAACAGGCGCTGAGATCTATAAAGGAAAGTTTAAGGCTGGCACGCGAAATCAGCTATCAGGCAGGCATAGCCCTCGCCCTCTGCTATCTCGGCGACCTGGCCCGCCTGCGTGAAAAATATGCCGAGGCCAAAGCATACTACACCCAAAGCCTTAGCCTGATGTCTACCATGGGTCATCAGCTCGCTAAAGTCTCGCTCTTTTATGGGCTGGGCTGTATCGCGCTGGCCGAGCAGGACTATGAGCAGACCGGTGTAGAGATGCGCAAAGCCATTCAACTGGCCTCACAACTCAACGATGCCCTCGGCATGGCCATCGCCCTCGAAGGCTTCTCCCTGCTCTGCGGGCGACTGGATCTCCCTGAGCGAGCCGTACAATTTCTAGGTACGGCCGCCAACCTACGTGAGAATGTATCCGCCCCGGTAGAACAGGTCTATCAGGCCACCTATCAAAAACGCATAGAAAGCTATAAGAAAAACATTGGCGAGACAGCCTTCGCTGAAAACTGGAGCGTTGGACACAATATGAGTCTCCCCCAGACCCTGGGCATGATTGCCAACCTCCCTTAAAGAAGCAGCCACAGAGCCAGCCGGAGAAAACAGCCGGGAGTTATCCAGCCGGCTTGACAGCACGTGAAGTCGACGTGTTACGTCTGGTAGCCGATGGCCTGACCGATGTAAATATCGCCCACAGACTGGTACTGAGTCCACGTACCGTCAACACCCACCTGCGTTCCATCTATGCCAAATTAGGCGTCTCCTCACGCAGCGCCGCCACCCGCTTCGCACTAGAAAATCACCTCGTCTAACCGGACCATCCAGCGCACACATAGAAATTTCTCCACAACGAAACTAGAGCTCACGCACATACCATTCGGAAGCAATGGTGTAGCCATGCTGGCGCAACATAGCACGCTTGGGCTCATCCAGATGACCGCAGACGACCACATTCTGGGCTGCCCCACGCGCTTTAGCCAGCCTGATAACTTCGTCCAGCAACTCCTGCCCCACCGTCTCCCATAGATTGGCGGAAGCAGTACAGTAGTCGTCTACCCGACAGGTTGGTCCACCAGGATTATAGACAGGTGGCGCTGGCACAAAATCAGCAATGATAAAGCCATCAATCTGGCCTGCGCTCTCATGCACCAGAAAGATCACATCCTCACGTGTCAACAAACTGGTCAAAAACGGAATGTGTTTCTCGCGTGAATCATCTGCCTTACGCCAGAATATGGGCTGGTACTCCTGATACTGCAACCGACGCCGCTCGGCTAAATCGACAATTTCCGGAATATCGCTACTCTTAACTTTCCTTAACGACATAAACGTTTCTGGCCTTTCTAGTTAATTTTACCTATAAGTATATGTTATAGCCGGAAATTTTGTCTATATCACCCACATTGTACCGGCAGCGCTGCTCGCTGCGGCCTGTCGGTACAATGTGGGCATGTCCCTGGGGGCCAATACTTTTCGTTTAGCGCTACGTTGAGAGATGGTTCGACGTGACCAGCAAGCAAGGTGTACGTGGAGAGGGCGCCACACGCGGAGGCCGCACTGCTGCATTTGCGCAGGCCAGCATGCTCGAACGACGCGCAGTGCTGTGGCGCCTACAGGGATCGTGGGTGCTGTGGCCGTGGCCTGCTCGCGCAGCAACGTGGTGGGAGATCGCGTGGATCCTTCTCCAAGAGGATCACGAAACACGATCCGTCTCGGTGTAGGCGCCACAGGCATGCGATGCTCTTTGAGCACCTCGCTCCACAAGAACGCCGCATGCCGGCCTCCGCGTGTGGCGCCCTCTCCACGTATGATTCGCTGCTTTTCTCCACAATATTTTTTATGGTCACAAAATGCTTAACCGAAAAGTATTGTCCCTGGGGGCGAGGACCCCTTCTTCTCTTCGTGTTGCCTGCTTGGACGTGCACTGATCGCAGCGACCAGCGCTAATACGTTTCACGTAAGCCTTTTTCTGGACGAGATTGACGAAAGCATCTAAGCCGATCAGAGGCCCAGTGACTTCAAAGGATCAAGAAAAGCGAACAGGTAGGTTCGACCCTTTGGGTCGATTCGTGCCTGCATGATATCCTTGCTTGACCATGAGCAAGCCTCTTCACGCCTTGCTTCACCGCTTTTTCACTTGCGTGATCCTGCGGAGGTGAGGGTATCGTGGAGGCAACCGAATCGACCCAAAGGGTCGAACCTACACGTTTTACCTCTATTGATCCTTTGAGAAGGTGTTCCTTCACCGCCATGCTATCATTTCAGCCATTCAATCCTTAAGTGAAACGTATTAGCGCTGGTCGCTGCCGGTACGTTAAATTGCCTACCCCATTTTGTGAAACGGAAAAAGAGTTAATTACAAATCTACGTAATATGAGTCAGGTCCCGCCTCCTTTTCTTTTGTACAGTAGGGGCAGAAGAAAAAAAGTAAAAAAAGCCCGGAGGAGGCATAATATGACAACGACTTCGTTAGCTACAGGAAAAATTGTCCAGATCTTAGGCGCTGTGGTTGATGTAGAGTTTCCAGCGGACCAACTTCCGAGGATATATGATGAGCTACGTATGAATGAGCCTGATCTGGAGCAGGCGCTGGCCTTTGAGGTGGAACAGCATATGGGTAATAACTGGGTGCGCTGTATCGCGCTGGGTGCCACCGATGGCCTGCAGCGCGGGGCGGAAGTGATCAATCGCGGCCACCCTATCTCGGTACCGGTTGGTCCACTGACACAGGGCCGCATCTTCAATGTGCTCGGTCAGGTGATCGATAATAAAGAAGCCATTCCCGATGCCCCCCTCTGGCCAATCCATCGCCAGGCTCCAGCACTAGAAGATCAGACGGTACAGGCTGAGATGCTGGAGACCGGGATCAAGATTATTGATCTGATCAGTCCGTTTGTGAAAGGTGGCAAAATTGGTGCGTTTGGTGGGGCGGGCGTCGGCAAAACTATTATCATCCAGGAACTGATTAATAATATTGCTCGTCAGCACAATGGCAATAGTGTGTTTGTCGGCGTCGGTGAGCGCACACGTGAGGGCAATGATCTATATCATGAGATGATTGAGCGTGGCGTAATTGATCGCGTCTCGATGGTCTTTGGGCAGATGAATGAACCTCCTGGATCACGACTACGGGTCGCCCTGACCGGCTTGACGATGGCCGAATACTTCCGCGATGAAGAGCACAAAGATGTCCTGATTTTTATCGACAACATTTTCCGCTTCTCACAGGCCGGGGCCGAAGTTTCAGCCTTACTCGGACGGATGCCATCAGCGGTCGGCTATCAGCCTAATCTGGCCGAGGAAATGGGTGAGTTGCAGGAGCGGATTACCAGTACCAGTAATGGTTCTATCACCTCCCTGCAGGCCGTCTTTGTCCCGGCCGACGACTATACTGATCCTGCACCAGTTACTACCTTTGCCCATCTGGATGCCACGGTTGCCCTGGAACGCACAATATTTGAGCAGGGACTCTATCCCGCCATGGATCCGCTGACATCGACCAGTCGCATCATGGATCCGAATATTATCGGCGAAGAACATTACAAGATAACTCGTGGCGTCCAGCAGTTGCTCCAGCGCTATCGCGAACTGCAGGACATCATCAGCATCATGGGCATCGAAGAGCTATCCGATGAGGACAAACTTATCGTCACCCGGGCGCGCAAGATGCAGCGTTTCCTGACGCAACCATTCAGCACGGCCCAGGTCTTCACCGGACTCGAAGGACGCTATGTACCACTAACCGAGACCTTGCGGGGTGTCAGAGAAATTCTGGCCGGTCAGCACGATAGTATTCCCGAGGATATGTTCTACATGGCCGGCGGCATCGACGAGGTCGTGCAACGCTATCAAGCAACTCAGCATGCTTGATCTGTGCAGACACTGGCTCTATAGCAAGAGAGTGTCCCTTTTTGCCAAATGTCAAAAGGGACACTCTCTTTTTATAAAAAATACATCTGCTGCATGGCTTTCCATTGACAAAAACGTATCCATAACCTATACTATTTTTATAAATAAACCGATACTCTGTTTATAAAAATGGTGGGAAACGAGAGCACGCCTTATCCATGCATTGCTTTCCCACGCATTCACGTTTTGTCTTGAATAGTGAACTTATTATTTATAAAAAGAGGTTTTAAGACCCCAGAGGAAAATGATATGACGGAGATGATCGAAGTAAACAGCCTGACCAAGCGCTACGGCAACAAGCGCGGCATTAACGATGTATCGTTTCAGGTGGCAGAGGGCGAGGTCTTTGGCTTTCTCGGTCCCAATGGTGCGGGTAAATCAACAACGATTCGTCTGCTTATGGCGCTGCTACGTGCCAACTCGGGTACGGCAAGCATTGCCGGACTGGATGTCTGGCAGCAATCCGTAGAGATCAAGCGGCTGGTTGGCTACCTACCGGGCGAGCTCGCATTGGATCCCAGATTGACTGGTGGACAGATCCTGGAGTATTTTGGACATCTGCGCGGCGGCGTCGATCAAGCCTATCTCAAACAATTGATCGCCCGTCTAAACTTTGATCCCAGTCGCAAATCGCGTCAGTATTCCAGTGGCAACAAACGCAAGCTCGGTATCATTCAAGCTTTTATGCATCGTCCACGCCTGTTGATCCTGGATGAGCCAACCAGCGGACTGGATCCATTGCATCAGCAGGAATTTGACCGCATGCTTGAAGAGGTGCGTAACGCTGGCTGCACGGTCTTTCTCTCTTCCCATATCCTGACTGAAGTGGAGCAAACCTGCAATCGCGTCGCGATCATCCGCGAAGGCCAGATCGTCCGCGTGGGGCTGATCGAGGACCTCAAGGATATCAAACGCCACGAGATCACGATTATCTTTGCCGAGCCGGTATCCAGCGAAGCCTTCAAGGGACTGACAGGAGTGGAGAAAGTGGATACACTGGCCGATGGACACACGTTGCACCTATCAGTGCAAGGTCCAGCCGATGCGGTCGTCAAAGCAGCTGCTCAGTATTCCGTTGTTTCCTTGAACAGTCACGAACCCAGCCTGGAAGATATCTTCATGCACTATTATGAAAACGACGGCCAGCCTGTCAAGGAGGCTTCTCATGTGGTTCACTAGCGTCTATCTCAAAACCCTGCGCGAGGCCCGCATCGCCATTCTGGGTTGGGGCCTGGGTATGGGTCTGCTCCTGTATGCTGTGTTGTCGGCCTATCCCGCGCTGGTAGAAACTCCACAGGCACGCGCCTCCCTCGTCAGCCTATCCAGTTCCTTCGCCTGGCTTGCCGAGCCGGTTGCGGTAGATACGCCCGGAGGATACGCCACCTTTAAATATGGCTTTACCATCTTAATTGTGGCCCTCTGGCCACTCCTGGCGTGTAGCCGTCTGCTCCGTGGTGAAGAGGAACGTGGCACCCTGGATGTCTTGCTATCCCTGCCCCGTGGACGCCGACGCGTCGCATTGGAGAAACTGGCCGCTGTCTGGACGGCACTCGCTGGCATGGGCCTGATCATTGGACTCCTGACATTTGCTGGCGGCAATCATGTCAATGCCGACTTTGGTCTGGGCGATTCCCTGCTCTTTGGACTGAACATAGTACTCGTCTGCGGCGTCTTCGGCTCTCTCGCCTTGCTGATCTCTCAGTTCACCCAGGAACGCAGTACGGCGGCTGGCCTGACCGGCGGCTTATTGCTGGTCTTCATCATCATAGACATGGTCCATCGGATCATTCCCGATACCGATTGGTTCAGTCGCCTTTCGCCCATCTATTACTACAATCTCAGCAAAGCCATCATCCCTAAATATGGCGTCCATCCTGGCGCACTCCTCGTGTTACTGGCCCTGAACATTCTACTAAGCGGGGTCGCGCTCGTCTTATTCGAACGGCGTGATATCGGCGGGACCGTCGCCATACCGCGCTGGCTACGCCCCCCTGAACGAGCCAGCCAGCCAGCATATGCCCTACCAGTCAATGCCTGGTCACTGCGCTCAATCTATACCCGTAGTCTGGGCATGATCATTGCGCCCGCCTGCTGGTGGACACTGGGTATCGCTGGATTTGCCGCCTGGATGGTAGTGGTGGTCCAACAAACTGAGGAGAAGATGGCCACCCTTTACACCAGTTCACCCTTGCTCAAAGGCTTTCTGACAAAAGTTGGCGGCGGCGATATTAACACCAACGCAACCATTCTCAGCGCCCTCTTCATCCTGTTGCCCTTGCTCATGATGGCCTTTGCCGTGACGCAGGCCAGTCGCTGGTCCGCAGATGAAGAAGATGGACTGCAGGAACTGGTGCTGGCCACACCACAATCACGCCTGACCGTCTTGCTGGCACGCTTTGGCGCGCTCACCACCGCCGTAGTAATTATGAGTCTGCTCACGCTAGCAGCCACCGTGCTGGCTTCGACAGCCACCGGACTCAAACTTGACGTTGGCAATCTGGCGGCCGCCACGCTTTCGATTATTCCACTGGGACTGCTCATGGCGGCGTTCGGCTACCTGTTCTCTGGCTGGTTGAGTACCGCGCTGGACACTGGCATCTTAAGTTTCTTACTCGTCATCTGGTTTTTTATCAGCTTTGTCGGGCCAGAGCTAAACATGTCGGATAGTACGCTACGGCTCTCCGCGCTCTATTACTATGGTACACCACTACTGCACGGACTGCCGCTCTGGAATACCCTCGGTGTGCTCGCCGTAGCCATCGTAGCACTGATCCTGGCGTCCGCACGCTTTGTACGCAAGGATATTGGCCGATAAAAACCGTCGTAGGTTTGGCTCTTGCGGCCAATTGGTTACATCATGATATCCTCGCCCCGAAGGAGATCGCCTTGCTTTACGTGATCTCCTCTGGAGGGATGGTTGCGTGGAGCAAGGTTAATAATCGACCTCAAGGGTCGAACCTACGTTTTCGCTTTTATTGGTCATTTGAAGTAATGATTCGTTGTAACTACTCAGAACCCCTTTTCCACAAAGGGAAAAGCTGATAAAATGTGAACATGAGAGAAGAAGACGTTAGGGAGCTACAAAGCGCATTTCGCGAGTTGAAAATCGCATACAGCGAACTGCAAGAGAAGGTGAAACAGCAAGATCAGCACATCGAGGAACTGCGAGGGCAGTTGCTCAAAGAGCGTCTGCGCAATCTGGAACTGGAAAAACGGTTGGCCAAAGACAGCCGCAATAGTAGTAAACCTCCTTCCAGCGATGGGTACAAGCGCCAGCAAAAACGGCGAGAGAAAAGCCAGAAAAAGAGTGGAGGGCAAAAGGGTCACAGCGGTCATCAATTGGCTCAGGTGGAAACGCCAGATGAGGTGATTGAGCACCGAGCCAGAGACTGCCAGCACTGTCAGCACCCCTTATCGCAGACAGTAGGGGTGCTGAAGGAACGTCGTCAAGTGCATGAGTTGCCACCCCTGCGTTTGCAGGTGAGGGAACATCAGCAGATCGAGCAGATCTGTCCCAGATGTGGTGGGCGATCCTGCGGGAACTTTCCCCCAGGAGTGGATGCAGCAGCCCAGTATGGTCCCAATGTGCGAGGGTTGGCCGTCTATCTTTCCCAATTCCAGCTCTTGCCTCTCGAAAGGATCACCGAACTCTTTGCTGATCTGCATTTAGGCACCGTGAGTGAAGGGAGCATCGTCAATTGGGTGCGTGAGGCAGCCAAGAACTTGTCCTTGACGCAGCAAGCCCTTGAACGACTCGTGCTGCAGAGCCGACTGGCCCATGTGGACGAGACGGGTGGTCGTATTGAGGGGATCTTGCATTGGTTTCACGTTGTGAGCACACGTGCTCTTACGATCTACCACTGGCATCGCAAGCGAGGGCATGAGGCCATGAATGAGATGGGACTGCTGCCTCTTTACACGGGTCGGCTCGTGCACGATCGCTGGAAAAGCTATGATCAGTATCGCTGTGAGCATAGCCTGTGTGGAGCCCATCTGTTGCGTGATTGCTTGTTTGTTGCAGAAGAAGAAAAACAACCATGGGCGCAAGAGATGTACATTGTCTTGCTTGAACTAAGTGAGGCGACCAAGCAGGCGCGCGCCTGTGGTCAAAAGACCCTTGATCCAGCGATCCGCACACGCTGGTTGGCTGCGTATTTTGAGGTGATTGGGCGTGGCTATCGTGCCTGGGATGAGGCGCACCCGCCACCGGAGCCCACCGCCGCCCGCAAACGGGGTCGTCCCAAACAAGATCCTGGCAAAAATCTCCTTGATGCCTTCCTCCACCGCGCCGATCAAGTGCTCGCTTTTGTGGATGACTTGACCGTGCCCTTTACCAACAATCTAGCGGAGCGCGACTTACGCATGATCAAGGTGCAGCAAAAGATTTCCGGACCTTTCGCAGCGATGCGGGTGCCACTGCCTTCTGTACCATTCGCAGTTATTTGAGCACCATGCGTAAGCAAGGGCATTCCATGCTCGACGCCCTTGCTGCTGTCTTTCAAGGTTCCCCGCTTCCCATTGCTTGGGAAGCTGGGTCCTGAGCAGTTACGATTCGTTTTAAAGTCGGTGGCGGCGCAACCATTCGGTGGCGAAATCAACGCCAGCCCGTTGTGGTAAGAGGCGCGCATCGGCCTGTCCAACTTTATTGATCAAGACCTGACCGGTGTGCTCAAATTCTTCTCCAATGGCGGGAAAAATGTCAGCGTCAAGCTCGATGTCCTTGAAGCGTTTCCAGATACGCGTGCCATTTTCGATGATTGGTGCCCCTAACTGTACTTCTTGGGCCCCGGGGGCACGATACTCGGCCAGGTGAAAGGTGGTATTGCTGTCATACCCGACACCCAGGAGGAGCGCATAGCCGTCAAGATCATACATACGCGCCAGCGGCGACTGCTCGCCAAGTCCATTTTCGAGTGCATGGTTGGCAATGATTTGTTCTGCATGCTTCCCCCACGCCGCAAAAGAGACCTGTGGATGATTGCTACGCACAACACCCGGATGCGTCCGGAAAGCTTCAACTACGGCACCCATCTTATGTGATGGTGTGACTTCAGGACGGAAGGCTGGCATGGCTTCATAAATTACATCCCACCAGGGTTGCGGAACGGGCGGATGCTGCCAGTTCGCTGGATCTGAATAATTGCCGGTCTGCGTTGGCATGACCAGCGTACCGGACGCGGTTACGACATCCATCAAAGCTTCAACCACGGCAACTGGACTTCCACAGACCCAGCCCAGAGAACGTAATGAGGTATGCACAAGCACGGTCATGCCCGCTTTTAATCCCAGTCGGCGCAGATCCGCTGCCAGACTCTCACGCGTACATAATGTAGAAGTTTCCTGTATGACTTGTTCTTCAGACATAAACGCTTCCTTTTCTGCTAATAACGTCATCAGCCTAACATGCTTTCTACCCAAAATCAAGCCAGAAGGTCACGTACTATAGACTGCCTACCCTTGACAAATGACAGCCTGATCCTTATAGTTATTATTGGTAGTAGCAAATACTACTACTATCGTAGAATCGAGAAAGGAGGCCAGGCGCGTGAGTATCGCGACCATTGAGGAGCTGAAACATCTGGGATTTACCGGAGCGGAAGCACAAATTTATATCTTCATGCTCCAGCATCCGCACTCTACGGGCTATGAGATCAGCAAGGGCACGGGCCTGCCACGGGCCAACACGTATCAGGCGCTTGAAACTATGACTACCAAGGAACGTGTTACTGCTGTGAGCGCCGATCCGGTGCGCTATGCTCCTGTCCCTCCTGCTCGCTTGCTACGGCGCATTCAGGAGGAGACAATACAGCGCTGTCAGGATGTAGAGCAGCAACTTGCTGCGCTTGAGCGTCCTGACGGGGTAGGACACTTCTGGGAACTCAATGACTATCAACGCATTGAGGCACGTTTGCGTGAGTTGATTACCATGGCGCAACATCGTATCGCAGCCAGCCTGTGGGCCGAAGATCTTGAACGCTTCGCCGATGTGTTACGGGCGGCACGTGAGCGCGGTTGCACCGTCATTTTAAATCTCTTTGGTGAAGCCAGTGCTGATTATGCCAGGATCTATCAGCACGAGGGACCCGAAAAAGTCGTGGGCGGCCATGTGATTGCGCTGGCGATCGACTTTGAAGAGGCCCTGGTCGCGTCCCTGGATGCACCTGCGACGGGCGTAATCACCCAGAATCGAACAATGGTACGTGTGGTAGAAAAGTTTATTCGGGACGAGGCGTATCTGGCTGCGATCTACGAACACCTTTCACCGGAACTTGAGGCCGCCTTTGGTCCGCATCTGGTGAATTTGCGCCGTGGCTTACTGCCCACCGAAGACGCTGAGCAACTGGTCGCGATCACAACTATGGGATCACAACCAATCAGCCTGCCATCGAATCTATATACATCGATGCAAAAAGCATTGCAATTAGGAGAGGAGTAGCCGTTATGGCTGGAACAGTAACCGTAGTTGTAGGCACACAGTGGGGGGATGAGGGTAAAGGCAAACTTGTCGATCTTTTAAGCAAGGAGGCCGATCTCTGCATGCGCTTCCAGGGCGGTGGTAATGCAGGACACACAGTGGTCAATAGCTATGGTGAATTCAAGCTCCACCTGGTACCCTGTGGTATCTTTAATCCCAATTGTATCTGCGTCATGGGAACCGGCACCGTGATTGATCCTCAGGATTTGATTGATGAGATGGCTGGTATTGCCAGACAGGGCGTCTCGGTCGATCATTTATATATCTCTGATCGCGCCCATGTAGTAATGCCTTATCATAAACTCCTCGACAAGGTCGAAGATGAGGCCCGTGGCGCGTATCGGGTAGAGACCACCGGACGCGGTATTGGTCCAGCCTACACCGATAAAGTTGGCCGCATTGGCATCCGTTTCCATGATCTTTTGCACGAAGACATCTTACGCGTCAAGTTAACCGCAGTCGCCAAAAAACATAACGCAATCCTGACGCATGTCTATGGCCAGCAGCCCTTTGATATCGAGAAACTGATCGCCGACGCCCTGGAATGGGGCAAGCAGTTACAGCCACGAATTGTCGATACCATGCCGATTGTACGCAAGGCCCTGCAAGAAAACCAGACGGTCCTGCTCGAAGGTCAGTTGAGCGCCATGAAAGATATCGACTGGGGTTCATATCCTTTTGTCACCAGTTCATCACCGACCGCAGCCGGAGCGTCCGCAGGCGCAGGCATTCCACCTCGCTACATCAATCAGGTTATCGGCGTCGCCAAAGCGTACAGCACCCAGGTCGGCACAGGTCCAATGCCAACGGAACTGCACGATGAGATGGGTAACCATCTGCGCACCCTGGGTGGAGAATTTGGCGCTACGACCGGTCGTCCACGCCGCATCGGCTGGTTCGATGCCGTCGTCACCCGCTATGTCACTGAGATCAACGGCTGCACCGACCTCAATATCACCAAACTGGATGTCCTGGATACCCTGGCCGAGATCCCTGTCTGCACCGGCTACCGCTACAAAGGCGAAGTCATCGAGCACCTGCCCGATCCAGTCATCCACGAGCAATGCGAACCCATCTATGAAGTACTCCCCGGCTGGCAACAATCCACCGAGAAAGCAAAAACGCTGGAGGATCTTCCACTCAACGCCCGCAAATACCTGCACCGCCTGGCCGAACTGGTCAACGTACGTATCCATAGCGTCGGCGTCGGTCCTGATCGTGACCAGACCTTGATGGCATAAATTCATCATTAGCCGATAAGATTAAAGCTCCTTCAATACTGCGAATTGAAGGAGCTTTTCTTTATATATGGACATTCACCACGCCATCAGGGAACCATATTCTGGATATCTGGCTTGTTCAACTGGAAACGCTTCAACAGATACCAGAACATCACAACCGAGACTGCCAGCAAAAACAAACCTGATACAAAGAGCGTCGGATTGAAGGCACTACCGGTCGGACTCACCTGAGCCGTCGTATCGGTAGTAACGACATCGATAGGCACATGTATGAGCGCGCCTGTGTGCTTATGTTGAGCAACTGGAGTAGCCTGCAACTGGTAACCAACCGTTTGCAGGGATACCAGATTATAGTGCGTCTTAGCTGTAGAAGTAGAGAGAGAAATCGGTGTTGTCAGCACCAGTTCATAGGTGAGAGTGCTCAAATTCATGCCCTTTTCTACAATAAATAAAGCAACAAATAGCGTTGATAGACACTCCAAACCACATCCAACCCATAAGCATATAATCGTAAACTGGCACAGGGTTACTATACATATCAAAACAAAGAAAAGCAGAGGCATATACAGGCTATTTTTATAGTGTAGAAGCTTTACTGGTATTATATATTGCTACTCACAAAAGAGTATCATATAACATGCCAGATAGGTAAGAAAGTACTATTGCTGCGCAGCTCATCAATGAAAATGGCAGAGGATAAGCTCCGAGCCGAGGTCGGTTGTGACTCGGAGCTGCGACAAGCATCCAGATTTAATGTTGGGATCGTTGTTGCAGCCACTGGACTGCGATGAGGGTTTTGGCGTCGCGGATCTCGCCCTTTTTGAGGACATCCCAGAGTTCTTCAAAGGAGACCTGGATCAGTTCGATATCTTCGTGTTCACTGGCCAGCCCGCCACCATCGGAGACACGGTCCGCGTCATTGACTTCAGCGTAGAAGAGATAGATGCGTTCCGAGCTTCCACCAGGAGACACATAAAAGGTGGCGATCGGCGTTAAGGCGTGGACCTGATAGCCAACCTCTTCCTGGATTTCACGCCTGACTGCATCCTCGGGCTTTTCATTTTCATCGATCATGCCAGCGACAACTTCATGCAACCAACCTGGCCCTTTTTCCAGGGTAGGATAACGAAACTGATTGGTCATCAAGACCTTTTGTGTATCGGTATTTACCAGCAAAGCAGCCACGGCATCGCCACGCTCAAAGACCAGTCGGCGCACAGAAGCACTCATCTGACCATCAAAACGGCGAAAGCGCAGGTGCGCCTCTTCGATCTTAAAGAAATCATCATAAACAATACGCTTCTGTAGAATTTCTACTTTTTTATCCATTACGATCCATCCTTTGTAGCAGAGTACAACCAATGAGAACCAGTGTATCATGTTCGCACACTGTCTGGTTTTTGAGCCTCACAATGCACACACCAGTTTACAGAGGCGATGGTTACTACGCCAACCATCGCCTCTGTAAGTACAAAGCTACAACAGACACTCCTCGGGTTAATCGACAGAAAAAGCCAGGGCAGGCCCAAAGACTTCATAATGAATATTTTCCATGGTGATGCCTTTCCGAAGTAAGATAGAGATCATAGCCTGCATGAAGGGACGCGGACCACATACATAGACTTCAGCATCTGCGGGAATATGCTGCTGCAGCCACGCTTCGGTGATACGTCCCACATAATCGCAATGTTTTTGCTCAATATCTTCCTCAGTTCCATTTTCATAGAAGATGGTATGGGATATAGCCGGATTCTGCGCTGCGAGTTGTTGTAGCTCTTCAGCAAAGGCATGGAAATGATGATCACGGACGGCATAGACGAGTTGGGCGCTTCGCTCAGGTTGTTGCTTCACCACGGTTTGCAACATACTGAGAAGCGGAGTGAGGCCAATACCACCAGCAATAAAAGCTACAGGATTGGTCCGTGTGGTATCCAGGGTAAACATGCCAGCGGGTGCGCTAATAAGCAAAGTATCACCAATCTGTACATGCTCATGTAAGGATGACGAGACTGTACCAGGCTGGTGCAACTCCCTGCTGGTATCCTCATGCTTCACTGCAATACGATATGTACCATGTCCTGGTGCTGCACAAAGGCTATACTGACGCAGAGATCCATGCCTCCCAATAACCAGATCGCCTGCTTTTTTTTCCTTATACAGCTGAATTACGCGAGCCGTAAAAATTCTCAATCATCGCGACTGTCGTCGGCGGTAACTAAGCCAGATCTTCACGCAACCTTTTAAGCTGACAGGGTTAATGTCCGTCCCGCACCCTCCTGCCGTTCTTTGTGAACGTTTATAATAGCGACACCACATACCTGTCACTCCTACCAATTTAGAATGCCGCCTTTTGACCTATAGTCTGATTTGCTCAAAGTTTCATTATAGTAGACGCTCGCTAACACCCGTCCATCAAAGTATAACTTTTCCTTGCCCCGAGCGCCAATTTGCGTCCATTGAATTCTCTAATGCTCTCTTAAGCCATAACGCTGAATAACTAACCAGAACGCTATTACCCACTTCAAGTGTTGGTGATCATGTTCACTTCGAACCCCAGGGCGTACCACGCTATATAACCTGATGTGTCGTACGCGATCAAACTCGCAGCTATCTAGCTGATAACCCGTCACGAACGTAAATCCTCTAGGGCGTATGTCTGCCATGACCTACAATTACCGAATAAGTGTCGCCAATTGACCCTCAATCGTCTGGTACAATGTCTCGACGAGCCCAAGCCAAATCGTTGTTTGAGATGATTAAAGATGACCTTCAGCATTTCAGGATGAGCTGCTCAACGTTGGCACTAAAAACATCGTTACTATAAAATCCTCCTGAGCCCCCAATGACGTCGGCAATGCACGGAAACCATTTATTACCCTTAAATTAATCTACTATTTTGAATATGACACATACATTTACATCTACCTACATGACAGTATACTATACTCCTCTCTCTAGGCGCCTCTACCCCCGGCAAGTTGCGCAAAATATAACGCCCGCTAAATAAAAGTATACTCCATTATTATAATACATAGCATTCTTGTGATAATTTACGCTAAAAGAAGCAAACCAGCAACAATTAAGCACATAAGGAGAGATATCCAATGGTTTTTAGAACTCAATATATCATTATATCTATGCCACCGCATTCACTATCCGAACTTTTGATGTATAGAGGATCTCGCGCATCAATTCAACGTGCCGTCCCCTCGACCGGGCATCTTCAACCGTAATCAGATATCACATATCATACCAATAACCAACATCTACTTAATTATACCCACCTTGATGTAATAGTTACATAGCAATAAAACTCATAGGAAAATTGAGACTAAAATCTGACGCCCTGCTTCCGGCCGATGCCAGACTCTTGGTAGTCCTGCGTCAAAACAAGCACACGAAAATTTCTAAGATGTACAGAGCTTTGCATCGCCAGACCGAAGAAGACCTTTTCAGTTCTCTCCGTGCTATCGAAATTGCTTCCTACTACCTCATATTGATCACACCATTTCCTTCAAGTGTACAAAACAATAGAGATCATACGTTTTGAGACGAACACTCACTTTCATGCTGCATTCATCACTCACTCCTCAAAATTGCGATCTAACTTCAATAGATCTTGCTCTCAAGTTTAATAAGCCAATTCCAAGGAAAGCCCATAGCGTCCTCTTGCACATAGTCAAATGATCTCATCTCAATTCTGCTCAGCTTGATCGCAATTACACACCGTGCTCATATACTACGTAGATATAATACTGCTCGTTGTAATTCCGCAAGCTATCTATCATCAGAATACCTTACCAGCCTGCCTCGGCGGGAACCACCCCAACGATCCGTTAGCATAGGTTGCTAACCGAAAGAAGTAGTCAGTGTCCAGGATAGAGTACCCTAAGATGCAATAGAAAACCATACATATCATTTTTCGACTGAATGATGACATAATAATAGACTGAGCCGAATATTATATGCTTCATGCCTAGTAAACCTACTCAGCTACCAGTCACTTAATCATTTCTATTTGTTAGAACAAAGATATAAAGGCAGTGTACCCTTAATAAATACCGTCAGTGCTAGCAACCTGGAGTATGTCCATCGATATCCTGGAGCCACAGATTCATCACTAATCGGATCGACAGTATGTCGCACAACAACAAGCGAGTTCTGTTCTTAAGGTAATAGCTTATGTAAACGCTCTATAGTGACTCGTCCACTAGCCTGGTTGATCAGTATTCACACACAATAATATTGTTAGATCCCTGTCCAATGCATCCAGCCAAGCAGGCAACCCCAGTATCGTTGATTCACTTTTGCATGCCTTCCCGCCAGATTCATCGTAATTCGCTGCCGCGCTGTGAATACCATCCTCCGATGCACCTATCTCTCTCACACGAGATCGTCCGCTAGAGACGGATGCCCGAATGTTCGAGAGCCCTTGCTTAACCTGGGATTTCAATTGTGTCCCGCACGCGAAGGATAATCATCGATCCCTAGTTATGCGCAGCGCTAAATTAAAGCAGTGCGCGTTCCGGTCTTAGCTATGCGCAGCGCTCCGTCTGATTAGGCCAGGGTGCGTAGCATTCGAACGAGCTATAATCAGCATCATGTGGAGTAGCAGTCATCCCTTCCTTGCGGCTGATATGCATGCAGGCTGGTAATTACATCAAGACCTAAGTAAGACACATCATCGCCCTGAGATATGCAAAAAACCGAGTCCGGCGGTTCATTTCTATCTCTTCCCGCAACCGCGACGCGTTCGCAAGCAGGTGCTTGTCGCCAGGTAAAATCTCCAGCTATCGCC
Source organism: Dictyobacter vulcani (assembly GCF_008974265.1). Taxonomy (GTDB): domain Bacteria; phylum Chloroflexota; class Ktedonobacteria; order Ktedonobacterales; family Ktedonobacteraceae; genus Dictyobacter; species Dictyobacter vulcani. The sequence goes on along the minus strand of NZ_BKZW01000002.1, from coordinate 986,193 downwards.
CTTATGGGATAGCATCATCCGTATCGCATGGATGTGAGGACGCGAGGAAGTATGGGCAGGTACTTGGATCACGCGTTGCCCATGTACATGTCAAAGATGCGCGCCGTGACCAGACTGAAAAATCCGGCTGGAAACTGGTGCTCATCGGCGAAGGCGAAGTACCGGTCCAGGCACAGCTCCAGAGCCTCTACGAACATGGCTATGATGGCTATGTCTCCGTAGAATGGGAAAAGCGCTGGCATCCAGAGATTGAGGAGCCTGAAATTGCCCTACCACAGCATATTAGCTGGCTCCAAACGGTAGAAAAACAACTCATGCATAAATAATGCTGGTCAACATCACAAGAGCCCGAACACATGAAATCGGGCTCTTCCTCATATAAATTTTTTTCCTTCACACAATGCAATTAGTCCTGTACTTATACGATATTCATAACGCAGTACAAGATACATATCCAAAAAAGGTGTATAATGGATATGCACAGATTAGCAAGGAGGAAAAGTAATACATGGGCTATATTATCCGTCAGATCGAATCAGATGATTATACTCCTATTATTCAAGTAGTTGATGCATGGTGGGATAACCGTCCAATGGCAAGTATGCTACCAAAACTCTTTTTTATGCATTTTCAGAAAAGTAGTTTTGTGGTTGAAGATAATGGAAAGCGCATTGGCTTCCTGGTAGGATTTCGCTCTCAAACATATCCAAATCAGGCATACATCCATTTTGTAGGAGTCGATCCACGCTTTCGTAAAAACGGTATTGGCCGCCTTCTCTATCTCCGTTTCTTTACACAAATGCGCGAGTGGGGCTGCACTGAAGTGCATAGTGTTACAACGCCTCAAAATGAGCGCTCGATCGCCTTTCACAAGAACATGGGATTCACCGTTGAACCTGGTGACGCACAGGCCAATGGTATGGCGGTCACGACAAACTATGATGGCCGTGGGGGCACCAGGGTGCTCTTCCGTAAAGTATTATAGTTCCGTCAAAAGCTTTCCCGTATACATTGATAAAAGAATAGGCATGCAACTGCACTATTTCCTGATACGGGAAAGCTGCTGTCCATAACTACACACCACTAAAAGCGGAAAATCCACCATCCACAGGCACGACAATGCCCGTCACAAATTGAGCAGCCGGACTGGCCAACCACAGTAATGTTCCAACCAGATCCTCTGCATTACCCATACGCTGCATAGGAGTATGGGCCAGGATGGTTTGTCCACGTGGAGTATACTCGCCGGTCTGCTGATCGGTTAATAAAAAGCGATTCTGATCCGTCAAAAAGAAACCCGGTGCAATCGCATTGACACGAATCGCTGGACTATATTCCTGGGCCATATGCACGGCCAGCCATTGGGTAAAGTTCGTCACGGCGGCCTTGGCCGCGCTATAGGCTGGAATACGCGTCAGGGGGCGCAGAGAATTCATGGAAGCGATATTGATAATGCAGCCTTGCTTGCGTTCGGCCATGCCACGGCCAAAGACCTGACAACACTTGACGGTCCCTGAAAAATTGAGATCAAACACACGGTCAATGGCCTCATTATCCAGCTGAAAAAAGGACAACTCGGGCGAGGTGGTCGCGGCTGGCTGATTGCCACCGGCCCCATTAACCAGAATATCCACTGGTCCGAAGGTCCGGGTGACGTGTTCCAACGCCTGCTCCAGCGCCGCCCGATCCACGACATCGCAGGCCAGCGCCAGGGCATTACCACCCTGTGCCTGAATATCCTGCACAACGCGCTGCGCTGACTCCACATGCCGACTGACAACAACCACATTCACGCCTGCCTGTGCCAGTGCAGAAGCCATCGCACTACCGAGTCCACCACTACCACCAGTCACGACAGCAGTCTGACCCTTAATCGTAAAAAGAGACGAAAGTTGTGATTCGTAACTCATAATTATTCTTTCATACATTACTAGCAGTCTATCAGACATCATGTGCTGGGGAGGGGGGATGCAAGCGAGCATGCCGGGGCATGATCAAGCGGCAAGCCCCTTGACTGGGGGATCGGGGGCTGTGCCCCGGCATCTCCCCCCATCCCGCCCGCGTAGCGGACACACAACCCATCACCCGAAGTTTGACAATGTACTAGCACTCAAGGTAAACCATAGTCCACTTACAACACATTGTAACATAAGCTAAAGACCAACAAATGAGAAGATCTGGTAAGGAATGTATACAGGAAAAACAGGTACAGGACCCAAAGAAAAGTTGGCTGAATTGATTTATTTAAAAAAAGTGTAACTATAAATTGTACCACCAGTTGTTGACGTGAGCCACTTTTTTGGCGTAAGATAGCTATCTAGTCATTACGAATTCGCTAGTAATAGTTAGACGAGTAGTACTTGAGTAATACACACGAACCGCCAAGATGGCGGACATTCTTAGAAATGCTCATTGCAGATACGGGTGAGCGGCAGCGCATTGCGAACCTGCTGGGAGTCAATCCAATTAGCCTCACCCGCTGGGCTAGTGGAACTTCTAATCCACGGCCCAAGCACTTATACGCGCTCCTGGAAGCGCTACCTACTCAACGCGAAGAGCTTATTGCACTCATAGCGGAAGAGTTTCCTGAATTCCGCACCGACATTGCGGTCAAAGAAGAGATGCCGCAACATATACCGCCGGTATTCTATGCCAGGGTGTTGGGAGCGTACAATCAACAGCCAGCAGGCATACGCAGCACGGCCATCCGTGGAATGGTGCTACAACAAATGCTGACGCACCTCAACCCTGAACAGAGAGGGATGGTGATCTTCGCCAATCACTGTACCCCGCCACGATCGAGTGAACAAAAGGTGCGTAGTTTACGTATCATCGATGGTCGTGGCAGTCCACCCTGGCATAGGATGGAAAATAATATGCTTTTTTTCGGGCTGGAATCACTGTGTGGCCACGTCGTTCAATTCAGGCGTCCTATTCATATTCATGAGCATACACAAAAAAAACGCTTTTATCCTACTCATTATGATGTGAAAGCGGAAAGTATTGTCGCATGCCCACTTATTCGCGCCAACCAGATTGCAGGTTGTCTGACAATTATCAGCGCGCATCCCCACTACTTCACAGATACACACATGAATCTGGTTAATAGCTATCTGGATCTTTTCATGCTGGGCTTTGATGCTACGGACTTCTACAACTTCGAACAGATCGCCCTGGGCATTATGCCATCCTGTGACCTGCAAGCACCCATACTCGATCTATTCAGTAGCCGGGTCACCAGGTTGCTGATCAAGACCGCTCATCAACAACCGCCCATGACCCGTCCTGAAGCGGAGCAACAACTCTGGCAAGAACTAGAACAAGAATTTCTGACGATGGCAGCCCGATCATCTTTACCAATGAGCATTTACTAAAAGGAGTCCTATAATTCATGGATCAGCAAGATTCATTACGTTCTCGTACCTTTAGCTGGGAAGATCCAACCATCGCCTTACAAAAAGGCAAAGACCTGAGTGGCCTGGCCTATTTGCAGGCAATCAAGGCCGGTGAACTGCCACCACCACCTATCTGCCAGAGGAAATAAAACAAAAGCTTGCAGTGCCAAATATTACGCTGTCGCTATGGGGTAAGAAAACTTCAAGTGAGGAATTAGTTATTGCCGCCCAGGCATTTTTAGCTGAAAAAGATCCTAAAATGATTCCTGGACATCTTAGCATTTTCAGAATGAGACGCTTTCCTTTGGGACATGAAAAAATACTTCAATTAGCTCAAAGTACCGACAAAACGATTGTCAATCTCGCCATACAAGCACTGGCACATTTACAACATCCTGATATTCGCACGCTGGCTTATCAATTAACTGAAGCTTCACCTGGAGATTCCGATGCACTCTATTTGCTAGGAAACAACTATTATCCAGAAGATTACCAGTTCATTGAGGAAATTATCAGACACGCACCAGAAGAAGAGTTACACAGTGCAGCTATCCGTACTATTGATATCTTTACAAATCATCCAACGATAAATAATTTGAAAGCATTGACCGAAATATATGAACGCGTTCCGTGCGCTTATTGTCGGAAAAAAGCCATTCACTTATTAATTGAACAAGATATATTCCCTATCTGGATGATGGAGGAATGCCTCTATGATAGTAATGAAGATATTCAAAAATTGATTCTTACATACATGCAAAAAGATACGTTATAGTGCTACTATATATTTCACGAGAAGGAGAATATTTATGTCGGATTATCCGCCCGGGACCAGAAAGAGGTCGGCGCGAAGAATAATTCTTACTGCGTCTTTGATCACATGTGCTATTGTAGTAATCTATGAGCTTATTTTCTTAGTTTTTCCAGGCATAAACTTTGTATTGCCGCAACCCTATGGTTTTGTGGCCCTGGATGCGCTGGTAAATTTACTGATAACCTTTAGCGCCGGACTATTGGTCGCCCGGCTTACAAGGCGTATAGTTCCGTCTATCATTGTGATGTGCTGGACCGCGCTCTGCTACACAATTATTTCGCTGGCCGTCGGCTTAGGGGTTGGCTTAGTCGATGTGCCACCGTCTTCATTCAGCTCATACATACCATCATTCCTGCAGAACAGTGCCATCGACCTGCTGGCAGTTATCTCCATCAGTCTGTTTGGGGCGTGGCTAGGCGCGTCGCTCGGGTGCCGGAGTGATCAGGGAATATATACCGTGTATTATGGTGCCAATAGAGCTTCACGGACCCGGAAATTAGTTGCTCCTGAACAGTCCGGAGATCTCCAGGCAGACAGTTCTCAGAGGCAGGAGGAACTGGGCACGCCTGTGCGCGAATTCCCAGCGCTTAGCGTCCGTCAGTCCGTGGTAAGTGGCCTGATCGTCATTGTAGGCTCAATTGCCCTCTTTTCCCTGCTACACTTCGGTTTAGGAGTCGAGGGCACCGCCATCTTCATTATCATGGTCCTCTGTGTCATCGCGGCCATCGCCTACATCATACGCGCAGTAAGCGCGATCGGTAAAAGCGTGGAGCTCTACACCAATGGTATCCTGATACTAACGCCACACGCATCGCTGCCCGTCCTCTGGCATGAAATTATACAAATAGACGCCAGGAAAAATCAGCTATTACTCGTCACCGGTGCCCGCATCAAACTTCCAACCACAATTATAGGACTGGATGAACTCCACACAGACATCGCAACATCGATGGCACAGGCCGCAGGCACAAAATAGTAGGTTCGGCTCTTGCGGCCGATTGGCTCCATTTACGATATCCTTGCTTTGCTATGATCAAGCCATTCGTGGCATCGCTCATGTTGGATCGGCTCTAACCCGGGTAATCGCGATGGGGGAGAGATAAGGGGAACCCAATCGGCCGCAAGAGCCGAACCTACATGTTTTGCCTCTATTGAAATTTTAAAGTTGATTGCGTTTGTGAATATTTTTGATAGCATGGTTCAGGTATTCTTGTTTGAGTTGAGCAGGTTCTTGCTCATTATGGGACTGCAGGCGTTCGAGGGCTGGCAGGGCACGTGGATCGCCGAGTTCGCCAAGGGTGAGAAGAGCGGAATTGCGCACGCGTTCATCAGGATCCTGTAAGGCCTGAAGGAGTGGCGTCAGGCTGCGCGGATCAGCTAACTTGCCCAGGGTGACAATGGCGGCACGGCGTACCTGTGGCCGCTCGTTCTGGAGGGCCGCAACCAGGACGTCAAAAACGTGGGGACCACCAATCTGGCGCAGCGCCAGGATCACCTGGAGCCTCACTGCATCCTCTGGATCATCTAATAGCGTGGCTAAAGGAGCAATGGCAGGGATGTTTCCTGGCTGCGCCAGTTGCTTGATAGCTGACACACGAACAGCGCTCTGCTCATGCTGCAATTGAGCCAGCAATATTGATAATCCTTCAGGTTGCATATGTGTGCCCATCAGTTTTTTGGGAGCGCGATACTCTCCCTGGCGGGAAGTTCAATATACTCATTCAACCAGGCAAGCGAAGAGGCCAGATAGTCCGGTGCGCTGGCACGCCTGCCAGGATCATTGGAGAGAAAAAGGATGTTGATATGCTCGATTAAACGCAGGGCAGCAAAGATGCGCCACCATTTTTCATACTGTTCCGGTAATTTGCGTACACTTCCATATCCGCGAAAAAATGCCTTACGCAATTGTTCTTCATCGGACCGACCAGCAATGCCACTCAGTGTAATCGCGATATCAAAAAGATAATAATTCCAGTTACAGTTGTGAAAATCAATAGCGGAAACATGCCCTTTATAGAAAAAATAGTTATTCTGCTGCAAATTTCCATGAATTAATCCATAATAGTCAGCAGTAGTGGGAATAGACTTTAGCTCATCACGAGAAAGTTCAGCTACATCTGAAAGTATCTGGTATTCACGATCACCAATCAATCCATCACAATGGGTCGAGGCAAAATCTGGATCGAGCACCGTTTGCTCACCCAATACTTGCTGCCAGTCCCAGCGTGGCCGGACAAAATCGCTCGGTGGCACAAACGTTCTGGCGCATTGATGCAAGCGAGCCATAAACGTGCCGACACGCTCAAATAATGTCGGCGTCAGGCCAGAATCAATACTGCGGCCCGGCACCCAGCGCAAAAGGATACAGATACATTCCTGCTCAATATCCTCAACCTGAACAGTCTGCATCCAAGCGCCTGCACGATTCAGCACTGGCTCGGGCACTAACAACTCTGTCTCTCGTCGTAAAGCCTGCAGCCATTGGAGTTCAGAGAGCCATAATGAACGCGCAAAGCCATCCAGCCACCATAAATGTAGAGCAAAACGTCCATTATCAGTCTGTGGCGTACTTTCAGGGGTAATCAGGCCAGCCTTTGTATAAGAGGTAACCCGAAAAACTGCGTGGTCTCCATGAGAGACCAGAGTCAGGCGAGCGCTTCCAATATCGTATTGCGTCAGTGCGGCTTCAGCCAGGATGCGCAACTGACGAATCTGACTATTGTAGCTCGAATTTTTCAAAAGCTTGACTCCCACACGTACTACATTGCAAAGCTCAAGGCCACTCAGCAGGCACCATTGCAGTTGTAGCGTCAATAACAGGACAGAAATTGAGGCACAGGCAAAGTATACCTCAAAAATAAAATATAGACATCAATCAAATAGTCGATGTCTATAAACATCTATAAGTATATTGCGTATCCTTAAAAAGAGGAATGGCAGGTAACCACGATTGCACTCATATCATCACTTTTTGCCCGCATATTTTCACTCGTTGGTTGATGTGAACACTCAATTGCCTGCTGTACAATTTTCTTTGCTATGGTTGTGCGCTTCTCTTTCTCAAGCAGCACAGCCAGGGCTGCATCTGTCAAATTATCATGAATGCCATCAGAACAGATGAGAATACGGTCGCCAGGTAGAATATCAATATCACCAATATGGACGATCAGGGATTTTTCGTGTCCCAGCGCCTGCGTAATACCATTACGATTATCAAAGTAACTTTTTTCTAATCTCGTTAATTCACTACGAGAGAAAGCCTGATCTATACGTAAAGCGTCTTCAGGCGTGACTGATCCATCTGCGATTTTTAATGAGAGATATCCATCATCCTCCGTCAGCCGCTGTAAAGGCTCGCCAGGCCGCCAGCGATAGATGCGGCTATCACCTACATGCGCATAAAACATGTGATAGACATGGGTAGTATCATCATAACAGAACAGTGTCAGCGCCGCAGTAGTAGCAGGATAATCGTTATATAATTCCAGTCGGCGTGCTCGTCGCTCTCCTTCCAGGCGAATCACCCGATGCGCTTCATTAAACATATGCAGCAAGGTATCTGCTAACGTGAGTTGCTCCGAAGCAATAATAATACTAGATTCAGCATGCTGCTGCTTCCAGATGCGTCGCATCACACGTGCAGCAAGTTGTGAAGCAAGTTGACCGGGACCAGATCCTACGCCATCAAAGACCGCAGCCAGGCCGCGACGTCGATCCAATAATACGGTCATCATTAAAATCAGTATGTCCCTCGTGTGGCACACTATACTGGACAAAAGCCAGCGCTGATTGAGTAGCGCCAGATGTATAAGAGGCTTTGACAGAAACGGTCATTTAAGGGCCCTCTTTCTTGGAGAATACTATCTAGCATATACAGAATGAGAGAGAAATTCTGCATCAACCGAATCAAGGATCAATTTGGATTATTTTAACACATTTTGAAGCTTTTTTCTTTATTTTTTTACTTTCCCTCTACTTTATAGATATTTTGCCGGACCAATACGAAAAGTATGGGTGTGCTATGATGTCTAATGATGGGTATAGGACCTCATCCAATACCTATGTTTCTTATGCAGCAAGCCAGAACACTCTGATGGAGAAGAGAAAAAGTGTCAGATTTGGAGCAGAAAAAAGCTCAAAAAAACTATAAGAATGAAAGAAAAGGAGTTCACGTAGAGGATGGCAGCGACGATAGCAACACTGGGATATATCTTATCGCCCGATGGCTCACAGATTTTAATGATCCACCGCAACAAGCGGCCGGATGATATACACTATGGCAAATATAATGGCCTGGGTGGCAAACTGATACCCACTGAGGATATCGCGAGTTGTATGCAGCGCGAGATCCAAGAAGAGTCCGGCCTGCTGGTAGATCATATGACGTTACGCGGTACCATCTTCTGGCCAGGCTTTGGCAAACATGGCGAGGATTGGTTTGGCTTCATCTTTATTATTGACCGCTGGCATGGTGAGGCCCATAGCGGGAATGAAGAGGGCACCCTGGAATGGGTAGAGCGGAGCGCTATTCCGACACTACCAGTCTGGCCCAGCGATCATCAATTTTTACCAATGGTCTTTGATGATGATCCACGCCCGTTTCATGGGGTCATGCCTGGCGCGATGGTGAGATGGTCAGTTGGAGTTATGTGCGCTCGTAGGCATAGCACTAGCGACTGCCGGCCACCGATTTTTTCTTCCCTACCACTTTTGCCAGGGTCTCCAACTCATAGGTGAACATTTGCCGCAACAGCGAGGGATAAAAAGCCTGCTCTAGCTTGCCCAACAGCGTACGAGCGGGCTCCCAGTGGGCGGCGATCTGGACATGGGCCTGGAGACCATTATTGGCCGGCGTAACGGCATAGGTGGTCACCAGCGAGGATGGTGTCTCGTGCTCAACCAGCAAACGACCGGGTTCAGGCTCGGCCACCAGAGCCTGTCTGGCACGCTCAAAACCCAGGATCCGCACCCGATAACGTAACACGGTCCCGGCCCCCTGGCCACCTGATTCAACCTGGAATTGACTGATATATTTTTTAGGTAGAATATGAGGATGTCCATGACGATAATCCGCCAGCACCGCATAGACATCCTCAGGTGGGGCCGCAATCAACGCGACCATATCAAAATGAGTTTGCTTCATTCTCTATCATGCTCCATCAAAGTAGCAGGCAGGCTGCGCCGCAACGTAAAACAAAAACGACTCCCTTTGCCAGCAATACCCTCACTCTCAACCCAGATACGCCCACCCATGCCCTCAACAAACTGTTTACTAATATACAGACCAAGACCAGTGCCGCGTACAGGTCCAATCATATCACGTTGCAAACGCGAAAATTTTTGAAAAAGGTGCGGTATATCCTCAGCAGCGATCCCCGGTCCAGCATCCTGCAGGCTGATACACACCATCGGCTCCTGCCCATCCTCCACCCGCGCACCGATCTGGATCAGCGTTTGTACAGGTGAATATTTGCATGCATTTGAGATCAGATTACGTAAAATCTGGCGCAACTGCTGCCGATCAGCTAACACCAGTAGATCAGCTGGAAGCTCCAGCTGCAACAAGTGATCCTGCAAATAAATATGCTCGCAAATTTCAGAAATAGTCGTCGCCAGTGACAGTTCCTGCATACGCAACGGCTTGATCTCTTGTCCTACCCGCGAGCTATCCAATACATTACTGATAATCAATTCAAGCTCATCACAACCATATGAGGCACTCTGCATAAAGGCGGCTTGCGTCTCGGCATCAATTTTATTGCCATATTCGAGCAACAGATTAATATAGCCCTTTACTTCAGTCAAAGGAGTGCGCAATTCATGGCTGACACTCATCAAAAACTGATCGCGCAATACTTCCAGATGCTGCTGATGCTCATAGGCGAGATTCAACTGCTGCTCGGCCCGCATGGTCTGGCTTCTAGCGGTTGCTGAAAGATCCAGGAAACGCTGGAACAACGTAAAGCAACCCAGTTCAATGGCGATTACCAGCACTCCGAAAAGAAAGCCCTCCCACAGGCGAAAAGGCCAGAATATGGTCTGTAGATGCCAGCTGAGTAAACACGCGGACACGATCAGGACAGCAAGTGTACAGAGGCCAGCAATTCTGGGGCGAAAGAGCCAGGAAGCAATAGCAACCGGAATCGCACAACTGGTAATAATCTCTACATCTGAGAAAAAATAGAGGAAAAAAACCCATCAAGACAAATACAGCAAGGCAACTGGTAAGAAAAATACTGATGCGTATACGTAAAGGTGCATCACGCAAGGAAAAAGGCAGGGTAGACAATAATTGCAAGACTCTTGCTCCGTTCACACAGAAAAGCTGACACGAGTCGTCTAGTGCGCGTTACTTTTTAGGTAAGGGAGAGGTAGATGCCCACGCCTATTCTTTTCAAGCTCTTGTTTTTCTTCTTTATATACCATACTCTGCTCAGGTTGACAATCCCGATAAACCGCTACGTGAGGTTCGTGACCTGTTTGTGCAGGTGCATCGCGGTTGGCGCCTGCTTCAAAATATGGCTGGCCAGTCCTGCAGCTTCCTGGGGATGACCACTGTGCAAGGCAAATCTGGCCTGGACAAATAAGAGTATTGCCCGCGTATAGGCGTCGCTCACCTGTAAGCCAAGGTTCCAGGCCTGCGTGGTGCATTCCTGGGAACTGGCATAATCACCTGAAATGCGAGCCAGTTCGGCCTGTGCTTCCGCCTCCAGCAATTGATCAGCAAAAGAGGGATCATTCTTTAACATACCAAGCAAACTTAATGCCGCATAGACATCGTTATAGGCTGTCTCTAACTCGCCCAGCTCACGTCCATATAAGCCGCGCTTAAAATAAGCGAGCGCCAGGCTGCGCAGATCCCCACTCTCACGTGTGCGCAACAGAAACGTATCCACATGCGCACGCGCCGCAGCAAGATTGCCTTGAATGTATTCCAGATGGGCCAGAAAGAGATAGGGACGCCACAAATAGGCGGGATGACCCAGGGCTTGCGCAATCTGCAGGCATTCTTCCCAGCACAATCGCGCCTTATCAATTCTCCCCTGGCTACAATAGAGGTGACCCAGATGGATAGAGAGGAATGCTTGCTGATATTGATTCTCTAATTGACTGCTGGCTTGAATTCCCGCTTGCAAGAGCCGGATAGCAATACCCGCATCATGCATACGCGCAGTAATAATCGCTAATTTGGCCGCCCAATGCATGACGCGCTCATGCCGCTGTTCCTGGCAGGCGCGCGCAAAGACCTCAAGCAAGACACCGCACTCCCGCTCAAGCATCACAATATTGCCCTGGTAGCGTTCCAGATAGGCTTCGGCATAGGCCTGAGTATTATACCAGGCCAGCTCAATCCTTTTCCGCTCTAAACGCTGCAGATAAACGTGCGCGTAGGCATACAGTAACGGATGTAACAGATACTGTGGATTATCACCGGTCGTGGTATCAGAGGTACGCTCTAACAAGGAGCTGTTAACAAAATAGCCCAGCTCTAATGCTGTATTAGTCAGGGTCTCAAAGGCAACATAGGTGCTATCAACGCTCTGCTGCTCCAGCGGACGAGTAGTGGACACCATGTATCCCTCAGAAGTATCAGTGCTTCTACTGGTAGCATACGCAGAAGCGAAGAGTGACAGGGGATCCATCTGCTCATTTTTCTCTTCACGCCAGCTGGTTGTTGAAAGAGCAGCTGCACACTCCAGGCTAAAAACCTGTGGACCCAGTAGTGATAGCAGCGCAAAGCGCTCCCGCTGCTCCTGCTGGACATTGCTAAAGGCCTGCTCAAAAAGAGTTGCCAGGATGCCGGCGTCATCAAGGAGCCGATGCAATGGATCAATACAAATATTCGCAGCCAGCAACTTTAAAGGGATACCGCGCACAGCAAGCGCATTTGCCGCCAGCTCAATTGCCAGCGGTAGATAACCCAGAGCCGTACAAATTTTTCCCAGCGCTTCTTGCCGGTCTTCTTCTGACAGAACCACAAAATTATGAGTATCGGAAGAAATAAGGAGCTCAAGCAACATACAGGCATCAGCATGTAATAATGGCTGCACATGTTGATGTAAAGAGACAAGAGCTGGTGCTGGAATATACCGACTGGTAGTAAGCACAATTCGTTGTCCCACCTGTACTTTATCAGGTGTACTGGCGAGCAAGGCGTCCAGGGCTTCGCGCAATGGGAATTGTGGGTCCACATCATCCAGCAGGAAGAGCATATTTTTATCGAGCAAAAGCATACGCAGGCGATCAACCATGTAGGCCAGATTACTATCCATCTGCTGAAAAAGCGAAATCAATGCCTTATCATCATGCACTCCTCTATCAGAAAAAACAGCCGCCTGCGACCGTGATCGCGATCCGTTTTCCTCTGGAGAAGACAGAATTGTCATCAACTCATTCAGGACCGTCAGCAAGCCAGCAGTCCCCTGACGTCCCTTACAGGAAAGAGTGATAATACCGTTCTGAAAGAGTCGGCGCTGACTATCTGCGGCAAGACGATGGACAAGCTCGGCAGCAAGGGCACTCTTCCCCACACCAGGCATACCCGTCAGGGCATAGAGACCAGCAGGCATTGAGCCTAGTTGGTCCAGCATTTGTTGAATCAACGCTTCGCGCCCGACCAGATGCTGGGGACGTACCGGCAATAGTTCGATCTTCGGAGCCGCCGCGCCAGAAACATGGGCATAGAGGCGTTGCACCAGCACGTTTTCTTCAGGACTCAATTCGCGCAATGAGGCCGTATGCAAATAGGTTTGGACTTCACGTGGGGTCGTACACAGAAACCAGGCCAGCACAAAGAGCTGCTGCCGTACATTGCGCCGGAAAGGATATGCCAGCCGACCAGCCTCCAGACGAGCCAAAAAATCCTCTGAGATATGGGTATCCTTAAAAAGGGGATCCTGCTGTACCACCTCCACCAGCGCACGCTGACTGGACCAGCCACGCTTGCGCCGCCGCTCACTCATCCATTTACCAAACTGAATAGCATCCATCGATGTTTTCACTGCAATTCCTGGTTTCCACGCGCATAAATACTTTTGCGAGTATATATATAGGATATATATACAGAAAGCCCAATAAGGCATACTTTGTCATTTTCAGGTGTAGTTGAAAAAGGAGGTACCCTCCACCCGATCCCCGCCACCAGACATTGCGAGAAGAGATCTTCAGCACAATCATCAGCCAACCATAGTTCCATCTATCCCTATCTACTTTACCACACTTCACCCTCAAAAAGGAAGAGAGCAGTAAAAAAAGGAGGCTTACCTGATGGGTAAGCCCCCTTTTTTTTATGTTTGATCAGTCTTTGGCGCGGGGATCAAAGGAGTCGCGCACACCGTCACCAAGGAAGGAGAAGGCGAGCACGATGATGGCCAGCATAGTACAGGGAACAATCGCAACCCAGAGATTGGTGCGAATGTACTGTGAACCTTCAGATACCATCAAACCAATACTGGAACCAGGAGGTTGTACACCCAGACCCAGGAAACTGATACCAGCCTCGGAAATGATCGTATTTGAGATGTTCAGGGTTGAGGCAATCACCACAATACTGAACAGGTTAGGAATGATGTGGCGCAAAATGATCTGGAAGTCTGAGCTACCCAGCGTCTTAGCAGCCTCAACATATTGCTGCTGCTTCAACTGCAAGGTCTGACCACGTACATAACGGGCCATCAATGGCCAGATAGTAAAGGCCAGGGCCAGCGAAACCAGGAGCAAACGCGCGTTACCATTCGCGCCAATTATCGGAATATGGTTCAAATTCTTGTCGGCCCATGGTCCCATGATACCCGAAATCAGGATCAAGAAGAGCAGGCCCGGGAAAGCGAACATGATATCGGTAAAGCGGGCCAGCAGGAAATCAATCCAGCCACCGTAGTAGCCAGCCAGCACGCCAACGATGATACCCAGCACAATATCCACAATCTCAACCAGGACCGCTACCGCGATCGAAATCAAGACACCCTGCATCAGGCGAGCCAGGATATCGCGACCCAGGCCATCAGTTCCAAGCCAATACTGGGCCGAAGGGCCTTCAGTCAGGCGATCAACCTCGGCATGACCGAAGCTATGGTACTGGTCAGGTCCAATCACGCCATTGGTCGTGCTGTTGTATGAGCCACCGATATGCTGATAGATTGGTGGACCCACGATGGCCAGAAGCACCAGGAAGATGATCACACCCAGGCTAATCATAGCCTTTTTATCGCGGCGGAAGCGCTTAAAAGATTCCTGAAACGGGGTCAAGTGCTGCTGGCGTGGCCCTTTAGGGTCTCCATCCGTAGCAGCAGCGATAGGTGCCATCTCAGGCTCAAGTGGCTTCGCAGCATTGTCAGGAGCCATAACCCCTGGTTGAGCAATGGGATTATTACTCGATGCATCTTCAGTCCTGAAGCGAGTCGGTCGTAATCCCCGATCTGTACGATCCTTCATCTACATATCCTCCTATTCTGACTTAATGCGTGGATCAACGACGGTATACAAAATGTCAGAAAGTAAATTGCCAAACACAACTGCAATCGCGAGCACAACAGTGGTTGCCTGGATAACCGGGTAATCACTTGCGCCAACTGAAGTCAGGGTTGTCTCAGCAATACCAGGAATATTGAAGACATGCTCAATGAAGAAAGCACCAGAAACCAGGAAACCCAGCGAAACACTGATCACGGTAACCAGCGGGATCAAAGCGTTGCGGAACGCATGACGGAAGGTAATCGCCTTCTCAAACAAGCCTTTGGCGCGTGCAGTCCGGATGTAGTCCTGACTGAGTACCTCAAGCATGCTCGTACGAGCCAGGCGCGCATAATAGGCAAAACCTGCGGCACCATAAATAAGGATCGGCACTAACTTATACTGAATGTCCGTCCAGGTATAATGCCAGGGCGTACCCCAGTTGGAGACTGGCCAGTTGAGTCCTGGGATGGATGTGTCCAGGCTCACCAGAGCAATCTGGGCAAACGTCGCCAGTACAAAGGATGGCAGGGCATAGATAATCAGCATGACCAGCATATTGGTGGTATCAATCCAGGTGCGGGCCTTGATGGCGGAATAGATACCCAGAGGAATACCCAGGGCCAACTGTACGACCAGAGCCCAGAGACCCAGTTCAACCGAGACTGGTACACCATCTTTCAGGATATCCCAGACTGCGCGTCCCTTCGATTGGAAAGAAAGACCAAAATCCAGACGGAAAAGCCCGGTTAAAAAGTTATAGTATTGCTGAAAGAAAGGTAGATCCAGATGATAGGCATGCTTTAATTGTAAATAAGCTTCCTGAGTATAATGTTGTCCCAATAATTGTTTAATCGGGTCATCAGGAGCAAAATAACCCATGGTAAAAGTAATAAAGGTTACTCCTATTACCACAAAAAGCAGACCTATTAATCTTTTCAATATAAATTGAATCATACAAAACTCCTCGACTCTCGCTTGTCAAGCAGGGATAGTGATACAAGAAAAGTATCACTATCCCTGCTTTTACTGACAAGCCTGAGAGGATGACCTCTTTAGTAAGGCAACCAGTGTTTAGTGCTGTGCAATATAAACATTTGCCCAGCTATCAGGAGGAATAAACGATGCAGCAGAGAATTTCAGGCCAATGACATATGGCTTGACCAGACGGATGTCCGGGCGCTGATAGATTGGCAACCAGGCAACATCGTCAACCAACTGCTGCTCAATTTTGTTGTAGGTTTTCAAGCGGGCAGCTTTATCAGACATGACGTCAGCGGCCAGCATCTGCTTTTGCAGGTCTTTCTGATTGGCAACGCTAGAACTATTGTTATCACCATAGTTATAAGCGTTGTTCGGCGCACCCGCACCAAACTGCAGCGAGATCCAGTCCTCAGGATCTGGGAAGTCAGCGCCCCAACCAGCTAACCACATCTGTAAAGGACCATCTTTACCTTGTGTCTGAGCCTGCTGAGTATACATGGTATTCTGACTGATCGAAGTTGTGTTAATCGTGATACCTAACACGCTCTTCCACATCTGCACTTCGGTCGCGGCCTCATTAGCTGCCTCAGGTGACTGATTGGCATAGGTCAGCGTAATCTGCGGGAATGTCTGACGTGTCAGACCCGCTTCTTGCAGACCTTTTTCAAACAGCTCAACAGCTTTCTTCTTGTCACCATGGGTATCTGAGCCACCAGGGCACTTCAGATCAGGATTGTAACCGTACTGGCCTTTAGGAATGATATGACAGTTTGGTGTATATGCACCCTGCCAGGCGGCCTTCACAATCGTATCGCGGTCCAGTGCCAGCGCCATCGCCTGCCGAATATTGATATTGTCCAGAGGTTTGACCTTGTAGTTCATACCAATATAGAAGATGGTCAGGGAATCGTTCTGATTGAAGTCAGGACGGCTTTTCGCCTGGCGAACCTGTGGCAATGGAATGTCAGTGATATCAACCTGATCGGCCAGATAAGAATTATAGCTGGTCTGGCGATCTTTATATGGCAGGTAATCAACTTCTTTCAGTTGTGGTTTCTTGCCATAGTAGTTGTCGTTAGGAACAAACTTGATACCAGTGGTGTGGTTATATTCTTTGACTTTGAATGGGCCATCACCACCCTGACCACCATTATCAGCCAGATGATCGGTCCATTTGTTGCCGTACTTCTCAACAACACTTTTCTCAACAACATAGCTTGTTGGATAGGTCAAAGCGCCAAGGAAATAGGCAGTAGCTTTGGTCAGTTTAATCACCACGGTATTGGGATCTTTCACGATCACGCCCGTGCCAATCACTGATTTCACTTTGCCTGTGGTGCGCTCAGGAGCATCCTTAATCAATCCTAAATAGGTCAGAGCAACACCCGACTGATCGTTGATCTCAGGGGAAAGAGCGCGATCAATCGTATAGGCAACGTCATTGGCATCCAGCTTTTTGCCATCGCTAAATTTCAGATTTGGTCGCAGGTGGAAAGTATAGGTTAACCCCTTATCTGAGACATCATAGGATTCGGCCAACTGCGGCTTAATATTAAGCTGCTCGTCTAATTGCACCAGGCCCGTGAAAGCCATATTGATCGCCTGGATTGAGGTATTATCGGTAGAGATACCCGGGTCGAACGAAGCGATATCGGGTAGGCGAAATGCCCAACGATACACCTGCTGGCTAGCGTCAGCCTTTGTTGTGTTTGTGCTACCTGCACCACCTGGTACAGCGCCACCGCCACAGGCGGATAGCAGCACACCAAACAAACAAAGGAGAGTAGGCAGCAGCATCGTTGTGATTTTTTTGCCTGAGCGCATAAATGATTACTCCTTGATATGTAAGTATGCGTCGTGTCTGTGAAGCATCGGGGAAAACCAGAGAGCATATGCACACATGCATCCCAACCATCCGCGTCAAGATTTACTGCTACCAGTTTTAGATCATAGAGAGCACGTCTTACGCTCACAAGAGAATCTATGTATGTTGCTCCCACACAGAACACAGAGACATCATACACAAAGCCAGCCATAAAACTCGCGGCAAACGTCGCTACTTGCGCGGAAAAGTCGCGGAATTCCAGCACGATAATGGGTATTTTTGCACAAATAAATGACCCCGCATGTCAGGCATACAGGGTCATTTATTTACGCAATGAGCAGTTAGCTAGCCAGCGCCATCAATACAATCTACTTATACAGCGGCACCAGCAGTATGGCGGAAACCCATCGCGTACAGCGCTGCGTACTCGCCTTCGCTCTGCAGGAGTTCGCTATGCGTCCCCTGCTCAACAATCTGACCGGCTTGCAGTACTACGATACAATCCGCGTCCTTAATCGTTGAGAGACGGTGCGCAATCACGAACGCGGTCCGCCCGTGTAAGAGCTTTTTCAAGCCCTGCTGCACGATAGCCTCGGTAAAGGTGTCAATATTGGCCGTGGCCTCATCCAGGATCAGGATGTGTGGATCGGCCAGCAGCGCACGCGCGAACGAGATCAGTTGGCGCTGCCCATACTCAGGTTACGGCCGCGTTCACGGATCGGCGTCTGGTAACCATCGGGCAGTTGAATGATCAAGTCGTGCGCGCCAACGATCTCGGCTGCCCGCATGACCTCTTCATCTGTGGCATCAAGCCGACCATAACGAATATTATCCGCGATCGAGCCGGTAAACAGAAATGGTTCCTGCGGCACCACACCAACCTGGCGGCGCAAGGATTTCTGCGTGACCTGGCGCAGGTCATAGCCATCGATCGTGATCGCGCCGCTCTGAATATCATAGAAGCGCGTTAACAAGCTAATGATCGTACTTTTACCGGCTCCGGTTGGTCCCACAATTGCCACTGTCTGGCCGGATTTCACCTGCCAGTTTAAACCGCGCAAGACCGGACGCTCAGGATTATAGCCAAAGACCACATCGCGGAACTCGACATCGCCTTTAATCTTTGGCAGTTCGATCGCCTGAGGATCATCCTGAATCTCAACCTTCATATTCAAAATCTGGAAGATACGCTCGGCCGCCACACCAGCACGCTGCAACTGGGTATATTGCTGACTCAGATCCCGGATAGGATCAAAGAAGCGGTTGATGTAGAGTACAAAGGCCACCAGGGTACCAACCAGCAGGTGTCCCTGCGAGACCAGAATACCACCATAGACGACCGTCAGACAGATGGCCAGGGCCGCCACAACCTCAACCAGCGGCAGCACCAGGGCCGCGATCTTGCTGGATTCCACATTGGTATCCCGGTTATAGGCGTTCAGGTCATCAAACTCAGCCCGGTTACGATCCTCACGCACCAGACTCTGGATCACACGCATGCCGGAGATATTCTCCTGCAAGGTCGAGTTTACCAGCGAGATCGAGGCACGCGTGCGTCGGAAAGAGTTTTGCGCATGCTTCTGCCAGAAAGCTGCGATGACAAACATAATTGGCAACACAACAAAGGTCAACAACGCCAGTCCTGGATTCATGATCAGCATCAGAATAATAATGCCGATCAGCGAGATCACCGAACCGATCATCGAGAGCAGTCCTGAACTCAGCATTGCCTCCAGCACATCAATGTCACTTTGCAGACGCGACATAACACGACCGATCTGGGTATGGTCATAGAAGCTCAATGAGAGACGCTGCAAGTGTGTAAACATATCAGCGCTCAACACATACAAGATCTGCTGACCAGCCCAGGACATCGTCCAGACCTGCCAGTATTGCGCCTGCCACATCGCGATATTCACCACCAGGAAGATGATGCTGAGCACGCCCAGTCCTACCAGGTCACTGCGGGTAATGAAATTGTCGATGGCTAACCCGATCAACCAGGGATTCAACAGGTTAAGCAGGGTATAGACGACCATCAAGACCATACTCCAGATGGCCGGTGTCTTATATTGTCCGATGTATGGAAAAAACATGCGGACAAGCTTCCAGTCAAAGCCTGATCCTTCTTCCTCATCGGAATGCGCCAGACTATTCTCAATCCAGGTATGGGAGCGTTTATAGGAAGCATAAGAGGTTGCTTGCTCACCTGACTTTAGTAACTTACTCACTGCAACACCTCCGTCTGCATCTGATCAGGCTGCGTCTCAAGCATCTGGGCCTCAAACTCCTCCTGCTCACGTAGTTGCAGGTCATAGAGGCGAGCATAGGGTCCATTACCCTTCAATAACGTCGCATGCGTACCGCGCTCAACGATTCTGCCACGCTCCAGCACCAGAATCTGATCGGCGTTTTTAATCGTCCGTAAGCGCGAAGCCACCACAAAGGTTGTACGTCCGCGCATCACTTCCTCCAGCGCCTGCTGAATCAGATACTCGGTCTCCATATCGACACTGGAAGTGGAATCATCCAGCACCAGAATACCTGGATCTAATAATAAGGTACGCGCGATAGCCACACGCTGCTTCTGTCCACCAGAAAGAGTGACACCACGCTCACCCACCCAGGTATCATAGCCATCGGGCAAGGCCAGAATAAAATCGTGGATGCGGGCCGCTTTAGCCGCATCCACAATCTGCTCTTCCGTAGCGCCGATCACACCATACGCGATATTTTCACGGATCGTGGCATTAAAGAGGAACACATCTTGCAAGACCAGACCAATATTACGACGCAGCGAGGGCAGCGTGACATCACGAATATCTGAGCCATCTACCAGCACACGTCCATCTTTGGTGTCATAGAAACGCGGCAGCAGATGCAAGAAGGAACTTTTACCACTGCCGGTCGGACCCAGAATAGCGATAGTCTGTCCTGGTTCAGCATCGATGCTAATGTCATGCAACACTTCTACACCGTTGCCATAGGCAAAGGACACATGCTCATAGCGCACATGGCCAGCCACTTTTTCCAGAACTTTAGCCCCGGGCGCACTGGTAATCTCAGAAGGCGTATCCAGCACACTAAAAATGCGCGTGCCACCCGACAAACCACGCACCCACCAGTTGATCATAAAACCAAAGGTACGGACAGGCGCGCCCAGCAACAGAATATAGTTCGTTACGGCCACCAGGGTTCCCAGACTCAGGGTTCGATTGATCACTGCGATACCACCAACCCACAAGACCAGCACAGTCACCACGTTCAGCGAGAGGACCAGCAAAGGCTGGTTCCAGGCCGACAGGCGCATCGCGCTCATATTGAGTTCGCGCAACTCCTGGTTCTTCTTGCCATACTTCTCGATTTCATATTCCTCACGGGCAAAGGACTTCACCACCCGCACGCCACTCAGACTCTCCTGCATGATCGTACTCAGATCACCCACACCATTCTGGACTGATAGCCATAAAGGGCGCAAGCGCTTGACAACCTGTACGGAGAGCAATAACATAATAGGAACAGAAACTAACGTAATAAGAGCTAAATATACATCAAGTCGCAATAATAGAACAGTCACCGAGACAAAAGTTGCGATCGCCACCACAGCGCGCATCAGGCCCATTGGATAAAAGTTACGCACAGCTTCGATATCAGCCGTCATACGCGACATTAATTGACCAGTCTCAGAGTCATCATGAAAAGAGAAACTAAGATTCTGTACATGATCATAAAGCATATTGCGTAGATCGTAAGCCACCAGGGACGAAATCGCCTGCGAAAGATACCCCTGCCCATACGAGAAAAGACCACGCAACGCACTCGTACCGAGAATTGCCAGTGCGATCCATAGCAGATCCTGCCAGCGGCCAGAACGAATACCAACATCCACGACCCATTGCAAGAGCCATGGCACCATCAATGAGAAACCAGTCGCCAGAGCAATGCACAGCACTGTTCCAACCGCCTGAGTCCAATGGGGCCGCAGCAACTTGATAATGCGCATATAGATGCGCCAATTTTCTTTCCATTGAGATACATTCGGGGAAGAAGAAGATTGCTGATTGACCTGTGTTACCTGCATATCCAGATTATTCCTTTCTTGACGTGCTTTAACCAAAGAGCCCGTTCACATACCCAGCGCACGTCGGGGCATTTCTGGCCATGCCCATAAAGCAAAGATGACCTATCGCGCTGTCATTATTATCCTGATATATAAAACTTTTCGTACAAGTAGAGGTACTCGACGATAGTCACATACATCGACGGATGTGACAGGTTTAGTATCATCTATGTTAAGTCTAAAAGGAAATGGCTGACATACGCTTGTCAGTCATTCCACTTCTTTTTTGGAAATTTCTGCAATTGAGTTTTTGGCTTGTTCACAGAAATTTTATTTTTTTCGGGGAATTATCCCGTACTTATATCTTTATCCCGTCGTGTGGCTAGAGCCATCTTTGCCCCCTGTGGCGGCGCAGATGAAAGAGAAGATTTCGGGGGCACAGCCCCGTTCCCCCCGTCAGAGGGCTCGCCGCCCCCTGCACCCCGCTTCCCTCCACCATCTCATTCGCAGGTGCGAAATAGTTCACTGACAACTAAAATGTGAAGATTTATCATCGTTTCCTCTTGTTTTTTATAGATGAGTAGCTCATAATAAAAGATATGCAAAAGACTGAAAGACTTGTAGCAATTACTCTCCTGCTACAGGTCAGGGGAAAAATGACGGCAAAACGCCTCTCCGACATACTGGGAGTCTCACAACGAACCATTTATCGGGACATCATTACCCTTTCACTGGCACATGTTCCTGTTTCCATGGACTATGGGCCCGGTGGAGGCTACTATTTGCCGGATGATTATCATTTAGAGTCAGCTATTTTTACGCGTGAAGAAGCTATTTCGCTGATTCTGAGTGCCGATATCTCTGGCAACTATAATTTGTTTGCCGGAGATAGCGACCTGCATCGTGCCCTGGTAAAACTTGAGGCGGTACTACCTGAAGAATACCGGCTGGATGTGATGGCGGCTCGTGAACATATCCTGGTGGATACTTCAGCCTGGTGTAATACGACCAGGCAGCCGACTCATCTGGAAACCATCCGTGCTGCCGTGCTGGGTTCTTATCAGCTGGATGTCCTCTATCCAGGCACGAGTTGCCAGTTGCTGCCCGAAACAGGCATGCTCTGGCGACGTATCGAACCCTATGGACTGGTCTTTAAAGGACTCAGTCGGCGTCATGCGCGTACGGGCCGCTGGTACCTGGTGGCATTCTGCCAGGATTGCCAATCTTTTCATACCTTGCGTGTCAGTGATATTGAGCAAGTATATGTCCAGGAAGAGACCATCGTGCCCCGCCCCAATTTTGATTTACGTGCGTATTGGCGCGAGGCCCGCAAACAGCTTGAACAGCTCAAGCCCCCCATCGTCCTGAAACTCCATGTGAGCGCAGTCGCCCGCTATAGTCCTTTGCATGGCGATGTCACGATCATGAAAGAGGAACAGGATGGCAGTGCCATTGTCCAGGTGAATGTGGAATCCGTGGATGACGCCATCTCTTATGCCCTGGGATTGGGTGCGGATGCCACCGTGCTCGACCCTCCCCATGTCCGCTCGGCCGTGGCTTCGACGGCACTTGCGATCAGCGCAATGTATAGCTGAAAACTCTATTTTTTCCCATCTATACTCATTTAAACATTTCCTCCACTCTATCTATTCCATATTTGAGAAAACTCAAAGAATGTGACACACTAAATGGAGTGACAAAAAAATAAGCTTCAGTGTTGAGGTACAAAGCCGAAGAAATGGTTACATGAGAAGAAGAAGAAGAGGAACAAGGCTATGACAACACACAGACGACTGGTACTTGCACTTCAGCCAGACATGCTGGCCATCTGCCGCTTAGAGCCAACCGCCTATATTGGCAACGACGTTCTGAACGGAAACTTTGTCGCCATCACCAAAACCGATGAAGAACTGTCCATTATTTGTCCACAGGAAAATATGCCAGAGGAAGCTATTTATACGAAGGGCTGGCGCTGCCTGCGCATCGAAGGACCCTTCAGCCATGATACCAGTGGTATCCTGGCCTCAGTGCTGGCCCCACTGGCTGAAGCCCACCTGAGTGTCTTTACCGCTACCACCTTTGATACCGGCCATGTGCTGGTCAAAGAAGAAAACTTGAATCGGGCCATCCAGATCCTGACGCAGACCGGCCATGTCGTGCGAAGCGAAAACAAAGCCACCGTCCCCTATGCCATCCAATAATCCCAACGTAACGGCAGGTCCTAAGCCTGCCGCTACGGTTGTTCAAAATAAAGATTAAAGATTATGTATGCGGTTGTAGAGGAAGTGCAGGTTTTCTTTAAATACTGGACTGGCCTGCCAGGAGGCACAGAAAGCGGGCGCATCTATCGCCAGCAGTTCATCCAGGGAGGGCGCGGCATAGGCCATCTGCTGTAGCAACTGGATATATTGACCCATTATACCAACAGCCTCACCAGTTCCTATCACGCCATGTCCAGGGACAATCGTGGATAGTTGCAGGGCTTCTACTTTGGCCAGGATACGTAACCATTCATCGGGATTACCATCTCCCATAGATGGATGAAAGCCGATCTGTACGATATCGCTCATAAAGGCCAGCGCTTCTTCAGGAAAATAGAGAAACGCATCACTGGGGCTGTGCGCACCACCAAAGGTCAATAGCACGGCAGTCCGTTTGGATCCTGCAAAGGCCAGGCGGCGCTCAAACGTAACGTCGGGCAAGCGCAGCGTCAGATTGGGGAGCGCCATATTGACCTGACGCATTTCATCCACATAGAGTTCCAGGTCCTTCCGCTGGACAGGATCTTGTTCCTGTTCCAGGGCTTCTTCCAGTTTTTCCAGTGGCATTGGTTGTGAACGCATGCGTTCCAAACGAGCCACACCTTTGGTACGCATCAAATCAAAGGTGCTATCGGTGGCGAAGATGGTGGCATCTTCAAAGACCTGATTGCCCCAGATATGGTCACTATGATGATGGCTATTAATCACATAGGTAACCTTACGACCAGTCAACTGTTCAGCAGCGCTACGCAGACTGAGGGCGGCCTGCGGTGTGTTAAACGTATCAAAAATCAACGTCTGCTCGCCTAAATCCACAATGCCGGCATTGCCCAGGCACCAGATCCTCCCTTCACAATCGCAGCATAGATCCCCTCTGCGACCTGCTCAAGTTGAAAATAGGGTGAACTAAAAGAGGAAAGAGAATAGCTCATAAAGCGATGGCCTCGTTTCCAGAATATAAAGTAACAATACACAATTTCAGCTCAAGGGTATCATGTCTACTCTGAGAAGACAAGGCAACACATTTGCCTGGCATGGCCGATTGTTTTTAGTAGCCATAAATTTAAGATTATAGATCAATTTAACCTGCAGCCTCGCGCCTGCGGCGCTCGCTTATTGAGATACATTATTGTTTCATGCGAGAAGGCTTATGCATAAGATACATTCACTACAACAATCGGGCATAGATATGCCTCTCTACAGTAAACGTGAAACGCTATTGACGATGGTCGGGGTCCTGCTGGTGATGTTATTAGCATCATTGGATCAGACGATTGTCTCGACGGCGATGCCCCATATTGTGTCCGAGTTAAAAGGCTTCGACCGCTATACCTGGGTCACGACAGCTTACCTCTTAACCTCCACCGTGATGGTACCTATCTATGGCAAACTATCAGATCTCTATGGCAGAAAGGCCATTTTCCTGATCGGGATTCTCCTCTTTCTGAGTGGTTCAGCGCTCTGCGGTATGTCATCATCCATGAATGCTCTGATCGGCTTTCGCGCCTTTCAAGGACTGGGTGCGGCGGCGCTGCTGCCCATTGCCATCGCGGTAGTTGGCGATCTCTTTACGCCACGTGAACGCGGAAAATGGCAGGGGGTGACCGGTGCGGTATTTGGGCTCTCCTCGGTGATTGGGCCAGCGGTCGGCGGCTGGATTACTGAAAACGCCAACTGGCGCTGGGTCTTTTATATCAACCTGCCAGTTGGACTCGTGGCCCTGCTGGTCTTGATCTTCCTGATGCCCTCCTTAACAAAGCGTGTGGCCACGGTCTCAATCGACTATCTGGGTGCTGGCTTACTCATTGCGGGCACGATAGCCCTCCTGCTCGGATTTACCTGGGCTGGAAGCACATATGCATGGTTATCGCCACAGATTATGGGACTGCTGGCATGCTCCTGCACTATCCTGACCATTTTTATCCTGGTTGAAGCCCATAAAGAACGTCAACAACAGCAGCCCATTATTGATCCCAGTCTCTTTCGCAATCGCATCTTTGTTATCAGCGTCCTGATTACCATGGCAGCCAATATGGCACTGCTGGGAAGTGTCTTTTTTCTACCCTTGTTTGCGCAGGGTATTCTCGGAATCTCAGCAACTGACAGTGGTCTCTTGCTCTCACCAATGACCTTAACCCTGGTTGCCAGCAGCGTCATCTCGGGACAGATCGTGTCGCGGGTGGGAAAATATAAAGCCATTGCGATTGTAGGCATGTTTATCAGTGTTCTGGGAGCAGCGATGTTGCTGCGGCTGAATGTCAACTCGCATGCCAATGATCTCTGGATGGCTATGATTGTGATGGGCTTTGGTACCGGCTTCGGGATGTCGTTTTACACGATGATTGTGCAGAATGC
Organism: Dictyobacter vulcani; assembly: GCF_008974265.1. Classification (GTDB taxonomy): domain Bacteria; phylum Chloroflexota; class Ktedonobacteria; order Ktedonobacterales; family Ktedonobacteraceae; genus Dictyobacter; species Dictyobacter vulcani. Next base: position 960,047 of record NZ_BKZW01000002.1, on the reverse strand, counting down.
CCTACCAGATAAGATTGGACAGGCAACCTCGGCGCTGACCTTCTTTCGCCAGATTGGTGGTACGATCGCGCTGGCAGCTATGGGATCCGTGATGGCCGCCAGTTATCTCCCAACCTTCCATCAATCGATACCAGCACAAACACGACAGCTACTGCCCGCAAAGATCATCAACCTCTTTGATAATCCCAACATTCTCCTGTCACATGAGATGCAGCAGACGGTCTTCAAACAATTCGCCATGCTGGGACCAGGCGGACTGACAGCATACGACCAGTTGCTACATGCCGTCAAAATGGGCCTGGCCCAGGGTATCTATAATACCTTTATTCTGAGCCTGGCCTTCATGCTGGTCAGTCTGGTGCTCGTCTTCTTCCTCGAAGACAGACCATTACAGGGTCGCAAGATCAATACCAGAAAAAACTCAGCAACTGATCCCAGCGTGGCCGATACGCCTCCGCTCATGTTGCACTAGCCCCACAGAGGCAGATCAGCCGGGTGATCTTCTGGTGGTAAAAAGGATGCTGCCCAGGAGGAAAGCGATAGCGCCCATTGAGAGCAGCAGATGGATAATGGCCAGCGGCAGCGATGGCGTAAAAATCCATAGCAGCCAGGCATTGAAGGACAGGCAGAGCCAGCAACAACTGAGCAGCAGATAGCGATTCGTCAACCAGGCGTACAGGCTACTACGCTCTTGCTCGGTCCTGAGTTGCTGCGATCCTCTAAAAAAGTAGACGATGGCAAACAAGGTAAAGACAGCACCCAGCAATGGATGCCATAGGGTTTTGCCTGCTCCAGCATAGGTATTGATCATCCAGATACCCATAGCACAAACAATGAGCAGAGTAAAAAGAGTATTCGTGAAGCGAGTATTACTTGATAAGAATGGTGTAGGTGGCTTCTTCTCTTGTTCAGGTCGCATATAAATCCTCTTTAATCGACACCTGAAAAACATTTTAGCGTTCTGGCGGGTACATCTATTATCAACGAGTATGTGAACACAAAATAAAAAATGCAGGAGAAGCATAGTTCTTCCTGCATTGACAAAACAAACCTGTGCGTTAAAAGTCCGGGGGGATAGGGGAGCAATCAGTTGGATACCTCGGCCCAGGGACAAAAATGCGCCGAGAAAAAAAGTTGCCATCAGTAGTGCCAGGACTGTCGTGGATACCAGCGGGATTAAAAACCAGGCAACCGCCAGCGCGGCAGCCAGATTCAACCAGATCAGACCATTTACTATATCCAGATTGCGATGCCAGATTTTTTCATCCATAGTAGTCTGAAGCGATCTCAATGACTGTATCCCACTATACAGATAGTAGACACCGCTGCTAGCAGACAACAGGATTAAGAATACCTGCCACCAGATGATAGTGTTGCCAACACTCAATTCTACAAGCAAGCTGCCGACAAAGAAGAGTAAGAGAAGTAGCGCCACACCTACCAGTTTTTTATATCTGGATTCCTTGCGTAGATTATGATAGTCACCTGACATGGTGCGCCTCCCTCTGCTAAATGCCACAACATTTTTACATGCCCATACATACGACTTCATATCATATATATAATACGTATAACGGCACGAATTCAAAAATACTTTGAGTGTAAAAATAAATTACATAGCAAAAAAGAGCATGAAGTTCAATGGCAGACAACAATAAAAATCAATATATCCAAATATTTTAGATCATCCTGCTAGCACTTTGTCAAACTTCGTTTGATGAGTTGTGCGCCCGCTACGCGGGCGGGATGGGGGAGATGCCGGGGGCACAGCCCCCGATCCCCCAGTCAAGGGGCTCGCCGCTTGAGCATGCCCCCGGCATGCTCGCTAGCATCCCCACCTCCCCATCACATGATGTCTGACAGACTACTAGCGATATAGTTCATACAGGTGTTTCCTATGTATCATAAGATATCAAGTCATTTTATACTCCAGGTAAAACTTATTTATTTTCATCTCTTTTCTAGAATTGGGAAGTCCTATATTCTATCGACATAATGTTTACAATTTGCGTTCAATGCCTTAAAATAAAGATTATTATCTCTATAAATTTGGATTTCATCTACACACCTGTAGTTCGCAAAAAAAAGTATGAAATCCAAAGAAATTGACTCTTTTGGCTTTCATAAATAGCGGATAGTAGATGAAATCAATGTGACGCAATTATGCAATACATGGAGGTTCCGCATAAACATGGACTCATCTTATGATGAACACTTCGCTCAATCTTCTGATGCAGAGGAAGATGATCACACCCAACCGGCAATGAAGGCGGTGAAACCATCAAATACCATTGATAATGACAAAACGGTGAAAGTAGATCCCACATCGAAATCGTCTGATGAACAGGCAACACAAAAAATAGAGCCCACATCAAAATCATTAGACGAAGAAGCCACACAAAAATCAGAGTCTCCTGCTACAAATGCGCCTGTACAGGAGACTGCCATCACGAGTAACGCTGCGGAAGGTGTTCAACCATCCATAGCCAGTGAGCCAACTATTTCAAATGCGCCAATACCACCCGTTTATCCAGCTCATATAAGCGACACACCAACCTATCAATCAGGTCCTGCTTATCCCCAGCAAGCCAGTACCACTGGTGGCAACTATCAATCCGGTCCTGCTTATCCTCCTCCACCCAATTACCAATCCGGGGCCGGCTATCCTCCTCCACCCAATTACCAATCCGGGGCCGGCTATCCTCCTCCACCCAATTACCAATCCGGGGCCGGCTATCCGCCTCCGCCTAATTACCAATCCGGGGCCGGCTATCCGCCTCCACCCAGTTATCAATCCACGCCTTCCTATCCGCCACTCAATGCGCAATCCAGGCCTGCCTACACACCAAAAGTCAGGCCACCTAAGAAGCAGGCGGCGGCATTGCCTCTCTGGATGTATATCGGTGGCATTGTCCTGACCATTGCAGTACTGATCGGATTGTATTTGCTGGGTAGCGATTGGGCTGAAGGAGCTTCTCTGGCTTCTGTTGCTGCCTTGATTATTGCTGCACTCATTGCTGGCGGCTGGCTGGTGCGTGCATACCTGCGCAATATCGTGCCGGCCAGTAACATACGCCGCATCGTCTCGACGGTTTTCTTGCTGGTCCTGGTAATTTTCTCAGGCTGGGCCAGGGCCGCACAGGGCACGATTCACGAATGGCAGGGACAATCATTGGAGGCCCAACAAAAATGGCAACAGGCCATGAATGAATATACGTTCGCGGGCGAGCATGAACCAACTAGTGTTAACCTGGCACGCACGCAAACCTCATGGGGTGTGGCCCTCCAGAAGAGCCTTCATTACAATGATGCCCTGACGAAGTTCACCTATGTTATCGACCACTTTGGCACTTCCACCAGTAATACAAGTAGCGACAGCAATCACGATCAACCAGATCCAGAATTACAGGCACAGATAACGCGTGCCCAGACCGCAAGCATCGACACGCGTATTACGATGGCGCAACAAAGTATCCAGGCAAAAAAATACAACGAGGCGACCAATATTCTGGATCCAACCCTGAATTTACCGTACTGTGATAGCGGCTGCAAAAAGCGTGCGCAACCCCTGGATGCAACTTCCTATTACCAGATAGGTAGCGGTCAATTGCAGGATAAGAAATATAGCGACGCAATTACCAGCTTCAACACCATCCTCAACTCATTTCCGGACGCCAAAGAGGCCGCTGACACGCGTACAAATATGTCGAAGGCACTCCTGGGACAAGGTGAGGATCAGCTGCACAATAAAAATTATAGCGATGCCGTAGACTCGTTCAATAAAATTGTGAATACCTATCCATATCCAGCGAAAGCCAAACAGATCCATGGGGATCTGTCCAAAGCTATTCTGGGTCAGGGCCAGACCACGCGCGCTAGCTCCTGTACAGATTCGGTTACGTATTATAAACAGCTGGCTAAAGATTATAAGGATACGCCCGAAGGCCAAAAGGCACAGCAAGAGCTGAATGTTCCACAGAATGTCAGTGGTCAATTCGTCAATACTGAACCCTCACACGCTTTTTCACAGATGGGGCTGGTGCAGGGATTACATGGCAATATGCCACAGGGTGAATTGTTCAATGCCTGGGGCAATGCTCCTTACAAGACAGATATTCAGGCTAACGGGAACTTTGCCTTCCAGGGTATTCCCCAGGGCAGCTATGATCTGATGTGGTACGGCAATGATGGTACTGCTGAGTATGTCGAATTCATTTATACACAGTTCACATTATCACCGAAATATGTCGCTAACGTCGGACCATTATGTTCGGTCAACATGGGGAAAGTCACGAACGTTACTGGCTACACCACAACACTCCACTAATCAGATAACGCGCTGCACAACTTTTTAAGGCCAACTTTTATGGAGTGGAAATTACTGACTACCCGGTAATTTCCACTCCATCATCACAACCCACAGAACATTACCCATTCTGCTTGCACGCCGTATTACAACTGTGCGCTCAACAGTTCCACCGGCAAGCCATTTCTCGCGACTAGTAAAATTTTCGTAGCTAGCGCTGCTGGACCAGGGAAGCTGTTTCTGCCTGGAGCGGCCTTTGATCGCGTTGATCATATGTCGTCTGGGCATGCGCGACCTCTTGCAAATGATCGTATGCCCAGATCTGTAAAACTTTCACTGGCTCTAACAGCGTCTGCCCCAATGGCGTAAGAGAATACTCTACAACGGGAGGCACGACAGGATACACGACGCGCTGGACCAGGCCATTGCGTTCCATCGCTCGTAATGTCTGTGTTAGCATTTTTTTCGAGATGCCATCGATCCGCTTGAGCAAGTGGCTGAAACGCATCGTGCCATCTTCTAAGGCATAGATGACCAGGGGCGTCCACTGGTCGGCAATCAATTGTAACACCTGCCGCGATAGGCAATTCGCCTGGAAAATATCAGGGGATGTTTGCTGCTTAGTCTCCATCTGGTAACTATACCATGCGCATTATCAAAGTACCAGGGCGGCGTATGTTCTGTAAGGGATGGAACAGCATCAGAGATGCATAGAAAAGCTGCCGAAAAATACATGTTTGTTAAGGGTATTGCACTAAATATTTTAGAAGTATGCGAAAGGATGGCTGGTTTCATATGTTCTTAAGGGGATTTTTATAGCCCCTTAAGAACTTTTTTTAACGCTTTATAACACCTGACGATTAAAAGTTTGTTAATCTAGCTCAAGAATATTAGTCAACACCGCCGCCGTGGAGACGATGGTGACTGTGGTCGCCACTCCAGCCGCCGCCATAGCCCCAGCCGCTGTTGCCACCACTCCAGCCGCCGCCATAGCCATACCCGTACCCGTACCCATATCCATAGCCCCAATGGGGACCGTCAGACTTGCCAGCAGCGCCATTGACATGTTTCAAATCGCTATCAGCTATCTCAAGCGTTTCAGTCGAGGCTTCAGAAAGCTGAGAGAGTTCCTCTGTGGATAAAGAGTCTTTTACATTTTTAATCTCATTATGCATATACATGTCCTTTCGCTTTGCTTTGGGCAAAGACTATACTTTATCGGTACCATTCCTTCCGCTTTGAGAGACCTATCAACGATTGCTGCACCTGCTATTTGCGCCTATAGCTTTATGTTTTACCAACCGCTTTTTTAATATCTCTCGTATCTATTCTTATTTTCATCTCTGGTACCTATATTCATTATAAAAACGCATCAAAAAAAGGAGTTTATGCTCATAGTTTCAGTGTTTCTTGAGCTCATTTGTCACGTATGAGAAGCACTTTTGTGAAATCTTCTTGAACATAGCAGGTTGTATGTAGTTGAACTGAGGGGAGGATGAGCAATTTTGAAGAGTTGAGTTTGGGGAGTTGATCTGACAGTTACTATTAAATAGCACATGCATGGTTACCAGATGGTAACTATATCACTTTTTGGTTCCTTCTTACATAATATTAGTTTTTTAGCTATAGTTGCTTTGGGAGATATCTTATTTACCCATCCATACGAAAACACGAGAAGCGTCCAATGAGAGAAGAGAATAAGGAGTTGAAAAATGACCAGAGCTGTCAGATTTGATCAGTATGGCGAGATTGACGTATTACAGGTCGTTGATGTAGAGCGGCCTGCGCCGGGTCCAGGACAAGTGCTTGTCAATGTCAAAGCAGCAGGCATTAATCCTGGTGAAGCATCTATCCGTAAGGGCGTGTTTGCCGATCGCTGGCCCTCCACCTTTCCATCCGGACAGGGCAGTGACCTGGCAGGTGTCATAGCCGCTATCGGTGAGGACGTGGAAGGTTTTGTGGTTGGGGATGAGGTCATCGGTTTCACGCACAACAGAGCCAGTCAGGCAGAGTTTGTTGTTGTCGAGGCCAGCGACCTTACCCGCCGTCCGCGCAATGTCTCCTGGGAGGAGGCCGGCTCATTATTTGTCGCCGGAACAACCGCCTACGCGGCAATTCGCGCTATCGCATTGAAACAGGAGGATACCGTCGCTGTCTCAGGGGCTGCGGGCGGAGTGGGCTCAATCGTGGTTCAACTGGCAAGAAGAGTAGGAGCAAAAGTGATCGGCCTGGCCAGTCCAACGCATCATCAGTGGCTGAGCGAGCACCATATTATTCCGGTCGCCTACGGTGAGGGTGTCGAGGAGCGTCTTCGCGCAGCCGCCGACAATCATCTCGACGCGTTCATCGATACCTATGGTGCCGATTACGTCGAACTTGCCCTCAAGCTAGGCGTCCGTCCTGAACGTATTGATACGATTATCAACTTTGCGGCAGTGGAAAAGCATGGCGTAAAAGCCGAGGGAAATAATGAGGCCGCGAGTGCGGCAGTACTGGCTGAGCTCGCCCAACTTATCGACCAGGGAGAGCTGGAAATTCCGATTGCCCGCACCTATCCTCTCGCTGATGTACAAGAGGCGTATCGCGAGTTGGAGCAGCGCCATACCCATGGCAAGATTGTGCTCGTACCCTGAATTCTCTCCTGCCTGTTGTAGAAGGACACATTCGGTCAGAAGCATTGTACTTCTGACCGAATGTGCTTAAGCATACGCTAATGCAACAATGATGATCATCCAGCCGTAATGGTGCCATTGTCCATCAGCGTTTGAATAAATCTGGCACAGTAACCATCATTCGCTCCCCCCCTCTCTGGAGGATCTATCGAGAAGGTAGCTTCAGACACTATCTCAGGATGTCTGTGCTTTTTTATGTAATTCCTGATAGACAGAAATCAAAAAAACTGAAAGTGGAACAAATAATAACAATTGTACTGGCAACATGGCTCTTTTAACATCACCATGTTTCTTTATCCACACAATCTCTTTCTTCAAACTTCCCCGTCTCATAATACTGACTGCATACATAAACAAGGGCACATAGTTAATCGCCACACAGACAAAAAAGCAACTGAGCACAATCGTGAAGAGCGCATGGCCAGGATCATGGAAGAAAATGAAACCGCTTAAGCCAGCACAGAACACGATGGTCGCCAGAAACTCAATGAGAATAAGCTTGGGATTCCAGGCCATATCTAACGCGGTGAACAGTCGTATGCTTATCAACCGATTACCTGCCGTTACCTGCCGTTCCTTCATAGTAACCGGCTTCTCACTACGTAGGAGTGCGGGCGTATAACGGTGATTTACGTACAGTTGCACACCAATCACAATCAGACTTGTCACAATCCAGTAAAAAGTCATACCAACAGGTAGTACCCAGAATGAAGCGGCGCTCAAGACCATAATCAAAAATGGCGTAATAGCGGTCATTTGTTTCGGATTGCTCTCGAACAATGTGTTGTCTGGATTATCTATGATGGCCTGGAGGTCCGCGCCGGGTAAGGTTATTTTGGTCTGGATGAAAGCCAGTATCCCTGCCACGATGGCAAAAATGCTGATTGGGCCTGGCTCAGGTCGCGTCAGATCAAGATGATAGCCACCCAGCCAGTTCGGTTGTGTATTGATCGCAGTCACAAATTTGGGATTAAAAGGATAAAGCAGATGGTTTAATACTCCAGGCTGTACATGAAAGACATCATTGTACAGATGGTTCGTAAAAACAAACCAGAGCGCGCCGAGAAATAACAACGGTATAATCAGTGACAGGCATCCACCGGCTGGATTAATTTTATAGCTTCGATAAAGCTTTTGACCTTCCATACGTAATTTCTGTTTGTCGTCACCATACTTTACTTTCAAAGCCTCCAGTTGCGGCTGCAGGCTTTTCATGGTCACTTCCATATCCTTCTGCGAACGCATACCGTACAGTGTTATAGGAAAAAAGATCAGTTGTATGAGAATAGCAAAGAGCAGGAGCGCAAATCCTATATCACCAACCCCACGATAGATGAAGATCAGTACATTCAAACAAGGAATAGTCAACAGTAGATCAAAAAGATGGCCAAAAAATTGAAACATATAATACTCTCTTCTCTTGCCTATGTGTCAATCCGACAGATGATACAAGCACTCAGTGAGCGCTGGCACCATCTGTCGGCATAGGAAATTTACATCCGTTTTACATCATCCATATCCGCTTTAAGCTGCTCCGCCAGCAACTGAACCAGTGGCTCAGTCATGATGCTCTGGTGATTACCAGAGACCATTTGCAATACAAAGTCATCTGCCAGGCGCTGCCAGCGTGCTGGCGCGTACTTATAAGCCGCGCTGGGTTCAGCATCACCCAACATTTCACTGGCCCGGAAAAATGTGACTTTGCCAGGATACTTTTGTGGGATATAACCAGCCAGGGCCTGATTGTTACTTCTCTGAATACGCAACAGCCGTTCCGTCTGGGGTAATGCCACCTCGCTCAACGAGGTAGATAATCTGCTCCTATCTGTGAGCCGGACCTGCTCCAGCACATAGCTTAAACGTTCCTCCGGCATCAAACTTCGTAATGTATCGTCATGAATATCCAGGACGCTGCCAGCTTCGCGCACAATCCAATCAACCAGTTCTAGCACTTCCCGATCAATGTCCAGTGGCTCATCATTGCTGTCTGGCGCACCACTATCAATCAGGGCCAGCAAGGAAACCTCCTGGTCCAGTTGTCGCAGTTGCTGCGCCATTTCAAAGGCAATGACACCACCCAGTGACCAGCCACCAATCTGATATGGTCCCTCCGGCTGCAGGGCTCGCATCTCTTCAATATAGTGGGCAGCCATCTCTTCAATGGTCGTATGGGGCGTTTGTTCGCTATACAAACCAACTGCTTGCAGGCCGTACACCGGCTGATCCTGTCCCAGTTGATGCGCTAACGGCAGGTAGCTGAAGACGTTACCACCTGCTGGATGCACCAGGAACAACGGCCGCTTTGTACCAACTGGCTGAATGCTTACTAATGACGATGTGTTCATTGTTGTGTCCTGCTGACGCAAGACATCAGCTAATTGACCAATCGTGGGCTTTTGGAAAAGCAGAGCCAGGGCCAGATCTTGTTCAAACTCCTGCTGGATACGGTTCATTACGCGCACTGCCAGCAGTGAGTGACCACCCAGCATGAAGAAATTATCAGTAATCCCGATACCTGCAACATCCAGAATGTCTTCCCAGATATGGACCAGACGACTTTCAATGGCATCACGTGGCATGGCAAACTGCTTCTCCTGATCCGTCCGGGTGTGATCAGCGCTCGGCAAGGCACGGCGGTCCACTTTACCATTCACCGTCAATGGTATCTCTTCAAGGTCCACAAAAATTGCGGGTACCATATACTCTGGCAAGCGTGACTGCAAATAGGCACGTAACTCACTATTGGTTGGTTTTTCCTGTGTCACTGAAACCACGTAGGCAACTAACTGTTGCAGATCTTGATGATCCTGACGGACGATCACCACGCAGTCGCGCACCTGCGGATGTTGCATCAGTCTATTCGCTATTTCACCAGGCTCAATACGGAAACCTCGGAGTTTCACCTGCTGGTCTATACGTCCCAGATACTCAATCGTACCAGTCGCCAGGTAGCGGGCCAGATCTCCTGTGCGATAGAGCCGCGCACCAGGCTTGCCAAATGGATGTGGAATAAAACGGTCAGCAGTGAGCTCTGGACGCCGTAGATATCCCTGCGCCAGACCTTCACCTCCCAGATACAGTTCACCCGGCACGCCGACAGGAACTGGATGAAGGTGCTGATCAAGCAGATAGGCCTGCGTATTAGCAACCGGACGACCAATAGGCACAGATCCCACGTGCCCTCGTTCAATCAAGGCCCAGGTTGAATAGGTGGTGTCTTCGGTTGGACCATAGAGGTTGTAGATCTGCTCGATGTGCTCCAGGGTGTAAAGTTGCTGCACCACACTATCCTGCAGGGCTTCACCAGCCAGGTTAATGCACCTGACTGAGTCTGGAATACCTCCTGAACGATAGAGGGCGACAATGGCAGAAGGAACGGTGTTAATTAATGTCACTTGATTGGCTGCGGGCAATTCAAGCAGGTGCAGGGCATTTTGCGCCAGAATGACCTTTCCACCACAACTCAAGGGCACAAAGATCTCAAAAATTGAGAGGTCAAAACACATGGATGTCGATGCCAGGACGCCAGCTAACTGCTCTGATGAGAAGTGGTGTTTGGCCCACTGGACAAATGCTGTGGCACTATGATGCGCGATGCTGACACCTTTGGGGGTGCCGGTTGAGCCAGAGGTGTAAATGATGTAGGCCAGGTTGTGATCGGACATCTCGATGCTGAGATTGTCGGTCGGTTCACGATCTAGCGCCACCTCTGTATCAAGACAGATAATACGTCCCGCATACTCGGGCAGTTGTCCCAGCAGATGCTGCTGCGTCAATAACACGGATACCTGCGCATCTTCGAGCATAAAGGCCAGGCGCTCGATTGGATAGTTGGGATCGAGCGGGACGTAGGCCCCACCGGCTTTTACTATGCCCAGGATACCTGCAATCATATCGAAGGATCGGTCGACGCAGATCCCCACAAACAGACCAGGTTGCACACCGCATGTACGCAGATAGGACGCCACTTGATTGGCGCGAGCGTTTAATTCCTGATAGGTCATCTGGGTCTCGCCAGAGGTTAACGCTACCTTTTCGCCAGACAGAACCACCTGTTCCTCAAACATCTGCTGTAACGTCGTCATAGCGTGTTCGGGCTGCTGCTGAGGCGCATTCCATTCATGCACCAGCCGGTTCTGCTCGTCTGATGACATAAGCGGCAAGGACTCAATGCTGCGCTCTGCGTCAGTGGCGATGCCTTCTAACAATACCTGGAAATGTTCAAGCATACGCCCAATCGTCTCGGCTTCAAACAGATCGGTGCTATATTCCAGGGTCCCGTACAGGCCCTGCTCTGTTTCCATCATGGAAAGTGTCAGGTCGAATTTCGCTGTTTCACTCTCCAGGATCAGTGGCCGCAGGCTCAGATCCGTTAACTCGATGTCAACGTTGGGCGCGTTTTGTAGCACAAATACGACCTGGAAGAGTGGCGAACGACTCATGTCACGGACTGGCTGCAATGCTTCCACCAGGTATTCAAATGGCAGATCTTGATGCGCATAGGCTTTTAATGCGAAGGAGCGCACGCGCTGTAACAGGTCCCGGAACGTTGGTGTTCCTGATAGGTCAGTGCGTAGTACCAGGGTGTTCAGGAAGAAACCAAAGATGTTTTCGGTCTCGGTACGCGTGCGATTGGCGATTGGTGAGCCAATCACGATGTTATCCTGCCCGCTATAGCGATACAGCAGAACATTGAAAGCGGCGAGCAAGGTCATAAACATGGTTACACCTTCGCGCCGACTCAAGACTTGCAATCCTTCAGTGATGGTAACAGGCAGTAGCATCGCCTGCTTGGCCCCACGGAACGTTTGTACCGCTGGCCGTGGATGATCTGTTGGCAGTTCAATTATTCCAGGCGCTCCCTGCAGATGTTCTTTCCAGAAGGACAATTGCTTCTCTAGCATGTCTCCCTGGAGCCAGCCTCGCTGCCATACAGAGAAGTCCGCATATTGCAGTGGGACCGCTGGTAGCGGCCCTGGATCACCTTTGGAGAAGGCGGCATACAGGTGCGTCAACTCGCTTGTGAAGATACCCAGGGACCAGGCATCGGAAATCACGTGATGGATGGTGATCAATAATACATGCTCGTCCTCACTCAAACGCACCAATTTTGTGCGTAACAACGGACCAGTTTTCAAGTCAAATGGCTGCTGGGCCTCCTCATGGGCAAGGTTTTTTACCTTCGTCTCACGTTCCTCTTCCCGCAAATGCGACAGGTCTTGCAGTGGTAGGCTGATCACCGCCTCTGAAACAGGCACAATTACCTGGATCGGCTCGCCGTCGATGCTATCAAAGGTGGTGCGTAACGCTTCGTGACGAGCCACGATCTCGCACAAGCTTTGTTCTAAGGCATCTTTATGCAGTGCCCCCTTCAAGAGATACGCGGCTGGCGTATTGTAGAGCGCTGTCCCAGGCTCTAACTGCTCTAAGAACCATAAACGCTGTTGCGCAAATGAAAGTGGCAGGACACCATCACGCGCCACTGGCAACAATGGCGGGATCGCCAATCCTTCGCTATCCAGTTGCGCCTGAGCAATACGTTCTGCCAGCATCTTAATCGTAGGGGATTCAAACAGGACATGCAGTGGTAGCTCTACCTGCAATGCCTTACGCAACCGTGAAATCAACTGGGTTGCCAGCAGTGAATGACCTCCGAGCATCAGGAAGTTGTCGTGAATACCAACTTTCTCGACGCCCAACACTTGTGACCAGATCGCGGCGAGAATCTGCTCGGTCTCTGTACGTGGCGCAACATAGGCACTGGCTACGGTGAAACTGGCTTGATCAGGAGCAGGCAATGCATTGCGATTAATCTTACCATTTGGCGTCAGTGGCAGAGTTTCCAGCACGACAAACACTGATGGCACCATGTATTCTGGCACCCGCTCACTCACAAATTGCCGCAACTCTTCACCTGGCGTTACCGGTCTGGCACTGGAGGTGAAGTAGGCCACAATACGTTTGTCACCTGGCACATCCTCACGGACAATAACGACTGGATTCTGTATTGAGGCGTGCTGAGCCAGGACTGCTTCGATCTCGCCCAGTTCGATACGATGGCCACGCACCTTTACCTGGTGGTCCAGGCGACCCAGGAATTCAATTGAGCCATCTGGCAGATAACGGGCCAGGTCACCGGTGCGATAGAGGCGCGCACCCGCGATTGTGCTGAATGGATCGGGCATAAATTTGTCGATGGTCAGGTCCGCTCGATGCAGGTAGCCACGTACAACGCCTTCACCACCAATACATAGCTCGCCTGGAATACCTGCTGGCAAGAGATGCATGTGTTTATCCACAATATAGATCTGCGTGTTGGCAATTGGCTGGCCCAGGCTCACTTTCTGGCCCGGCTGCAATGCCTGGACCGATGACCAGATGGTGGTTTCGGTTGGGCCATACATATTATGCATCTTCGCTGGGAGCATACTATGCAATTGATCTGCAAAGACCTGTGGTAACGCCTCACCTCCGAGCAGTAACTTCTGTAATGTTCCCAGTGCTTCAGCAGACTCAGGATCAAGCATAAGCATGTTGACCAGCGATGGCGTCCCTTGCATATGCGTCACACCGTAACGCTTGATCTGCGCCGGTATCGTATAATCAGCACTGCTCTCTTCCTGCTCTTTATTACTTGCCTCCAGGACCAGGTGCAGTTTGTCCAGGCTCTGGAGGACTGCGTCAACGTCCACACCAAAGTCAATTAAACAGGCCAGTTCGTCGATGTCGATCGCTTTAAAGCGCTCAACCGCTGCGACACAGTTTTCAACTGTTCCGAACAGCGCACTGGTATGGAAATATCGATTGAAGGCATGCTCCAGCAGTGTGTCCATATCTTCTTTGGTGAAATCCTGGGCTTCCATGTCATAACCAATGGTCTTACCCAGGTCACGAATTAAGCTGAGCGAACCAGCCAGATAGCTGATAAATGGCTTATGCACCATTTCACGCACTTTCGCTTCGTTATCGTCAACAAAGGTATGCACCATGAGCGATACTTTACCCTTACCTGGATACCCTCCCTCACGCCAGGCCTGACGATAAATTCCTATCTTCATCTGGAGTTCTTCGACACTTTGACCAAGCAGGTGCGTCAAGAGATTCATGCCCATCGCACCCGCCTGACGGAACGTCTCTGGATTCCCTGCGGCCGTCATCCAGATTGGTAACTCTGCCTGGATCGGGCTTGGATAGATCTTTATGGCGGTCTCTTTGCCAACCGGATTGATATAAGAAACCGTTTCTCCACGCCAGAGCTTGCGAATGGTTTCAATTTCTCGCACCATAAAATCTTTACGGTCTTTATAGTTTTCAGGGGCCAGAATGAAGTCGTTGGCGTGCCAACCAGAGGCAAAGGAAAGACCAACGCGCCCTCTGGAAATGTTGTCAACGACGGCCCACTCTTCGGCGACCCGCACTGGATGGTGCAATGGCAAAACGACACTACCTGAACGAATACTGATATGTTTTGTGATCGCTGCAATGGCTGCACTGGTTACCGCCGGGTTGGGATAGAGTCCTCCAAAGGAGTGGAAATGGCGCTCCGGCGTCCAGACGGCTGAGAAGCCATGCTGATCGGCGAATTTCGCACCTTCAAGGAGGAGCCGATATTTATCCTCTCCCAGGACGCTTTCGTCGCTATTGGCGAAGTAGAACAGGCCGAAATCAATGTGCTTTTGCGCATATTTTCTCTTCCTGATCAACTCCGGATTCACGTCATGTTGCGTTTGAATGACGACCTGGAAGCCGCGTGTTAAGGTCCAGAAAAGTTCTAGTACTGAAATGTCGAATGAGATACTGGTGACGGCCAACCAGACACCTGACTCAGGCACACCAAGCGCTTTGTCCATGCCTGTGAAGAAATTCGCAACGTTCCGATGCTCAATCATGACTCCCTTTGGTTGGCCAGTTGAACCAGAGGTGTAGATCATATACATGAGGTTCTCAGGTGTTACGTTGCTCTGCAGATCCTCCACGCTTGCCCGTGCGAGCATACTCCAATCGCGATCCAGGCAGATGACCTGTGCATCCGTATCTGGCAGGCTCGTGAGTAAGTGTTCCTGCGTGAGCAATACGTCTAGTTGGGCGTCCTGCAGCATATAGGTAACGCGCTCGGCTGGATAGGTTGGATCAATGGGCACATAAGCTCCGCCTGCTTTCAGGATACCGAGCAATCCAACCATCATTTCTAGTGAGCGCTCTATATACAGCCCGACTCGTATATCCGGACCAATACCCAGGGATTGTAAATGCCGGGCCAGTTGATTGGCACGCCTGTTCAATTCTGCATAGGTCAGGCTTTCGGCTTCACAGGTCACTGCAATATCCTGCGCTTTTTGTTTGACTCTGGCTTCAAACAACTGATGCACACACAACTGTTCATAAGTGCTCTCGGTCGCGTTCCATTCAGTGACAATCTGGTGGTATTCGGCGTCTGTTACCAGCGGCAGGCTTACCAGTTGCGCTTCCGGATCCGCCACGACATAGCCAAGCAGGTTTACCAGGTGTTCGAGCATACGTTGGACAGTGGCTGCGCTAAAGCGCGTTCGATCATAGAGCAACTTGAAGATAAATTGTTGCCCCGGAATCGCATACAGCGTTAAGGGATAGTTGGTTTGCTCTTGCGAATGGGTCCCCAATATCTGCAAGCTGGCTTCACCTTCCTGGGCGTCCGCTGTTGTCACTGGATAGTTTTCAAAGACCAGCAGGCTTTCAAACAGGTTAACTCCACGCGGGACCTCACTCCATCCCAGCACTTGAGCCAGAGGACTGTATTCATACTGACGCATTTCCATCTGCTGCGTCTGGACAGTGTGGAGCCAGGTGAGTAAGGTCTCGCTATACTCAAGTTGGATACGCACTGGCAGGGTATTGATGAAGAGACCGACCATTGACTCAATCCCCTCAACATCCGTTGGCCGCCCGGAAACCGTGGCTCCAAAGAGGACATCGTCCTGACCACTATAGTGACTGAGCAGTAATGCCCAGGCTCCCTGAACAATAGTGTTGAGGGTCAGTTGATGGTGACGGGTCAGTTGTTGCAAGGCTTGATTCAGCTCGGGTGGCAGGACAACGATATGCTCTCCATAGCCATCTTCTTGCTCTGAAAGACTGGTAATGCTCTGGTCTCCACTTAATGGTGTCGGAGCTTCAAATCCTTGCAGGTTGCTGCGCCAGAAGCGCTCTGCCTCCTGTAAGTCTTGTTGCTGCAACCACTCGATATAGTTCTGATATGGACGGATATGGGCCAATTGGATATTTTGTCCGCGTGACAGCGCCTCGTAGTAGACGAAGACATCACTCAACACAATTGGCATACTCCAACCATCCAACAGAATATGATGGTAGCTCCAGACAAATTCGTACGTGTCATCCGCGATATGCAGGAGCGCAAAACGCATGAGTGGTACTTGCGACAGTTCAAATCCACGCGTGCGATCTTCCTGCCAGTAGGTCTTGAGCCGCTCCTGCTGCTCCTGCACGGATAGCTCACGCCAGTCTTGCACTTCAAATGGGAGGTCACAGGTGCGGTATACAATCTGTTGTGCCTCGTCTAAATCCTCCCAGATAAAGGCTGTACGCATAATTGCGTGCCGCTCAATAGTTCGCTGCCAGGCCTGCTTGAAGGCTGCCAGGTTTAAATCACCGTTGAAGGTGTAGCCGATCTGGATAATGTAATCACCGTTGCCAGGCGTATATAGATTGTGGAAAAGCAGTCCTTGCTGCAAGGGTGAAAGCGGATAGATAGCTTCAAGCATGCGCTTCTGAGCAGGAATGTGATCGATTTGCTCCTGTGTCAGGGTTGCCAGTGGGAAGTCTGATGGTGTGTAGCCACCAGCTTCTGGCGAGCTACAATGGGCAATCAGGTCGCGCAATGCTTGCAAGACACTCTTTGCCAGGGTAGCGATAGTCTCAGCTTGATGGTAATTCTGGCTATAGGTCCAATTTAAAATGAGTTGGCCATTGCTAATACTTCCGTTGACATCCAGCAGATGCTGGCGTAAGGCGTTGACGCTGGTCGTTAAACCACTTGCCTCCGCAGCCGGTGAGAAGAGGGTTTTCTCAGCAGAGGTTCCTTGATCAAATTGACCCAGGTAGTTGAAGCTGATCTGCGCCTCAGAGAGAGCGCTCAAGCGCGCGCTCAACTCTTCATCGTGGCTCATATACCGCAACAGTCCATAGGCCAGTCCATTCAAGGGGATGGTTCGCAGCTGCTCTTTGATCTTCTTCAAGGTATCAGCTGGCTGCTTGTTGGCTTCAACTTCCAGGATCAGCGGATAGATGCTGGTAAACCAGCCAATGGTGCGCGAGAGATCCATGGAGTCCAGAATATCTTCACGGCCATGTCCTTCAAGGTTCACCAGGAACGTACGTTTGCCCGTCCATTGTGCCAGTCCTTGCGCCAGCGCGGTCAGGAGGATGTCGTTGATCTGGGTATGATAGGCCAGAGGAACTTCATGCAGGAGTGCCCGGGTCTCTTCAACGCTCAATGACAGGACAATGTTGCTGGCTGAGGCCATGGTGTTCAGGCCAGTGTTGTGATCAACCGGTAAGGCCGCGGCTTTAAGATAGGCTGTATGCAACCAGTACTCGGCCGCTCTGGCCAGCTCGGTTGATTGTGCATATGCCTGGATGTTGTTTGACCACTGCTGGAATGAGCTGGTTTTGGCCAGCAGTTGTATCTGCTGGCCTTTGCTCCGCTGCTCATAGGCGTGTTGCACATCTTCCAGGAAGATACGCCAGGAAACGCCATCAAAGACCAGGTGATGAACCACGATGAGGAGACGGCCTGGTGCTTTCGTACCCAGGTCGAAGTACGCCATGCGCATCAGTGGTCCGGTTTCTAGATTCAGCTGGCTTTGTGTCTCAGTCGCTATCTGCTCAATCTGCTGCTGCTGTTTAGCCACTTCCAGCTGGCTAAGATCATGGATAGCGACTGGCACGTCGCCTGTGTCGCTAAACGGTGCGTTATATTGCTGCCAGCCATCGGCGGTGCGTGTATAACGCATGCGCAGGGCGTCGTGCTGCATGAGCAGATACTTGCATACATCTCGGAGCAGTTGAGGATCCAGCTGCTCATGCACTTTCAGGAGCACGGCCATGTTCCAGTGTTGTGGATCAGGCTGCTGCTGTTCAAAAAACCAGTGCTGGATGGGTGTTAATGCGACATCACCGCTGACGATGCCTTGCTCAGCCTCTATGGCAATTCGGGCGCTGACCTCCGTACCCACCCGCGCCAGCGCTGCAATCGTTGGATGCTGGAAGAGCAGCTTCGGTGTTATCTGGATACCTGCCTGCCTGGCTCTGGAAACGATCTGGATACTCAGGATCGAGTCACCACCGAGCATAAAGAAATTATCATTGATACCTACACGTTCCACCCCGAGCACTTGCTCCCAAATTTCGACCAGGTGACGCTCACTCTGGCTGTGCGCTGCCACATATGTTTCTGCATTCGTGTGCTGAGCTGCGTCTGGCGCAGGTAAGGCACGTCTATCTACCTTTCCATTCGCCCCCAGCGGAAGTTCCTGCATCTGCACAAAGAGCGCCGGCAGCATATAGTCTGGTACACGCTCCTGGAGGTAGGCACGCAAGTCTTTGCTCAAAAGCTCTGTTCCGCTGCTCGGGACAATATATGCGATCAGACGCCTGGTACCCAGTTCGTCTCGCGTCACAACTACGCTGGCCTTGATCTGTGGATGTTGATTGAGGACGCTTTCAATCTCCCCTAACTCAATCCGGAAACCACGTACTTTCACCTGCTGGTCAGCGCGTCCCACAAACTCGATCGAGCCATCCTCGCGATAACGCGCCAGGTCGCCTGTTCTGTACAAACGGCCACCAGGTTCGGTGCTAAAGATGTCTGGAATGAAACGTTCAGCGGTTAACTCTGGCTGGTTAAAATATCCACGCGCCAGGCCGTCTCCACCAGTATACAGCTCACCAACCACACCTACTGCGGCTGGACGCTGATAGGCATCCAGCAGATAGACAGTGGTGTTGGCGATGGGACGACCAATGGGCACGGATAGTTCGATCTGCTCGGTATCATTCATAGGATAGCAGCAAGTAAAGGTGGTGTTCTCGGTGGGTCCATAGCCATTGATTAAGGTATTGCCTGCACCCTGCGTTAGCACTTTTTTGACCTGACCTGAGGCCAGGACATCACCACCGGCCAGTAACTGCTTCACCCCACTGAGTGCCTCTAGCTGGCTCTCGGCCATCTGGTGGAAGAGGCCAGCGGTCAACCACAAGATACTTATCTGCTGCTCTTTGAGGACTGCCGCCAGGTCTTCCAGAGTTGGGGTCTGTGGTGGATACAGTACGAGACGAGCACCATTGAGCAATGCTCCCCAGATCTCTAACGTCGAGGCATCAAAGGAGATCGGTGCCAGTTGCAGGAATATGTCGTCGGACTGCATCTGCGCAAAGGTATTATTACGTACCAGGCGCACGATGCTGCGATGGGTCACGCCGACACCTTTTGGACGTCCGGTTGAGCCCGAGGTATACATCACATAGGCCAGATTTTGTGACGAGATGGCCTGCTCCAGGTTGTGTCCAGGCAACTGTCCAAGTTCTGTCTGCAGTTGATCCAGGCAGAGGATGGCCGTTTCACTCATTGGTAACTGCTCTCTCAAGCTTGTCTGCGTGATAATGAGTGGACATTGCCCATCATGTATCATGAAGTTGAGGCGCTCAGTCGGATAGGATGGATCCAGTGGGAGATAGGCTCCACCCGCTTTGAGAATTCCTAGAATACCAACTAACAGGTCGACAGAACGCTCCAGACACAATCCAACGAGTACTTCCGGTCCGATCCCCTGAGTGCGCAAGTAGGTTGCGAGCTGGTTAGCGCGATAATTCAGTTCTGCATATGAGACTGTTTTTTGCTCACAAATGAGGGCCGGAGCCTCCGGGGTGCTCTTGACTTGCTGCTCAAAAAGCTCTATCACACTGGCCTGACGTGGATACTCTCTCTGTGTCTCATTCCAGCGACGCGTCACCAGTTGCTCTTCGGCAGGGGTGAGAGGATAAAGGTCAGCTACCTTCTTAGCCGGTGTCTCCACGAAGTCGACCAGAAGTTGCTGCAAGTGTCCAAGCAAACGCTGTAAACGCTCCGTGGCAAAACGCTTCCGGTCAAACAATAGCTTGAGGGTCATTTGTTTGCCAGGCATCACAATGACGGTCAATGGATAGTTTGTTTGCTCTAATGAACGACTGCCGGTAACCTGCAGGCTGGCTTCGCCAGCTTCCGCGCTACTGCTGGCAATCGGGTAATTCTCAAACACAAACAGACTGTCAAACAGGGTTGTGCCACGCGGTATCTCGCTCCAACCTTGAATTTGTGCCAGTGGGCTATACTCGAATTGCAGCATCTCTACTTGCTGTCTGTGCAGGGTATGCAGCCAGGAGATGATATCCTGCTCTTGTTCCAGACGAATACGCACCGGCAAGGTATTGATGAAGAGGCCAGCCATTGACTCAATCCCTGCAACTTCGGCCGGACGTCCAGAGACCACCGCACCAAACAGGACGTCGGATTGACCACTATAATGGCTCATGACAATGGCCCATGCTCCCTGGACCACGGTATTTAAGGTGAGTTGCTGTTGCCGCGTCATGTGCTGCAACTTCTGCGAGATTTCCGGGGCGAGTTGTAACGCCAGCTCCTGGTAATCGTGTTCCTGGGTCTGGCTCCCATTTTCTAGACGCAGGTCGGTTGGCTCGGTAAATCCTGCCATCTGTTGACGCCAGAACATTTCTGCCTGCTGCTCGTCCTGTTGGGTAAACCAGCGAATATAATCCTGATAGGGACGTACACGCTCCAGTTGGAGCTCTAACCCTCGACAGGCCACTTCATAATGAATGAATACATCATTCAAGATAATGGGGACGCTCCAACCATCGAGCAGAACGTGGTGGTGGCTCCAGAGGAATTCGTATACATCATCGGCCAGACGGATCAGCGTCAGGCGCATTAATGGGGCCTCGGCAAGATCAAAACCACGCGCCCGGTCTTCACTCAGGAAGGCGGTAATCCGGGCCTCCTGTTCAAGCGTGGGATACTCACGCCAGTCATAGAGCATAAATGGCAATTCCACGCGCTCCTGCACAATCTGTTGCGGCTTATCGACATTTTCCCACAGCATCGCGGTACGCAGGATCGCATGGCGCTGCATAGTCTCTCGCCAGGCCTGTTTGAAGGACTCGACGTTGATGTTTTCTCTGAATGTATACCCGATCTGCACAATGTAATCACCATCTCCGGGCGCATAGAGAGAATGGAACAGGAGTCCTTGCTGTAAGGGTGAAAGTGGATAGATGGCTTCGATGCCACGGTTATGGCTTAAGACACCATCTAACTGCTTTTGTGTGAGCTTTGCCAGTGGGAAATCGGATGGTGTATAGCCACCGGCGTCCGCTGACTGACAGTGGACAATCAAGGTGCTCAAGCAGTGGATGAAATTTTTGGCCAGGGCCATAATGGTTTCATCCTGGTGGAGGTTCTGGCTGAATGTCCAGGTAATATGGAGTTGACCACCACCGATACTACAGTTAATGTCGAGGAGATGCGCACGATGTCCCAGGGAGCTTACAGGCGCACCACTGGACTCCACAGCCGGGCTAAAGAGTGATTCCTGGCCGAGAACCTGGTCAAATTGGCCCAGGTAGTTAAAGCTGATTTCAGCTTCTGGTAAGGCCCTCATGCTCTCACTGATCTGCTTGTCTGTAGTCAGATAGCGCAATATGCCATACCCAATGCCGCGCTGTGGTATCTGACGCAACTGCTCTTTGATTGCTTTTACTGCGTCTCCTGGTGAAGCTGTTTGCGCTACGTGTAGGAACACGGGATAGATGCTGGTAAACCAACCAACGGTGCGTGAGAGATCGCTATCCACGAAAATTTCTTCTCGGCCATGACCTTCCATATTGACCAGGACAGTTTGCTGGCCGGTCCATGCACTCAGGGCCTGCGCCAGTGCGGTCAGGAGGGTATCGTTGATTTGGGTATGATAGACCTGAGGGACTTCATGCAGCAGGGCTTGTGTCTCGGCCTCGGAGAGTGAGACGACAATTGTGCGCGCTGAGGCAACGCTATTGCTCCCATTCTCATGGTCTACTGGTATAGCTACTGGCGCATGTTCATGGTGTGCCAGCCAGCAGGAGTATTCTTTTTGCGCTTCAGCGGTCTGCGCATATGCCTGCAACCTGCGAGCCCAATCCAGGTAAGATGTCGTTTTGGCTGGCAGTTGTACTGTCTGCGCGTTCCTGCCTCTCTGTAGCTGGTTGTAAATACTTTCCAGGTCTTCCAGCAAGATACGCCAGGAGACGCCGTCAACCGCGAGATGGTGAATGACGAATAATAGACGTCCAGGCAGCTCGGCACCTGCATCGAAATAGACGATACGCAACAGGGGTCCGTGCTCAAGCTGCAAGCTGGCCTGCGCTTGATTGGCTTTCTGGTCAATGAATGCCTGGATCCCTGCCTGCTCGGTTTCTGTCAGCATAACGATGTCAAGCGGTACGTCCGTTGGAAGGTCCTCGTTGGTTTGTCGCCAGCCATCCTGCTCGGACATAAAACTGAGGCGTAGCGCATCATGGTGGGCCAGCAGGTGTCGAATGGTTTGTCGCAACAGATCAGGATCAAGTTGCTGCTGCACATTGAGGAGCACGGCCTGATTCCAATGCTGCAGCTCTGGTTGCTCTTGCGCAAAGAACCAGTGTTGAATTGGTGTTAATGGGAGTTCACCTGTGACTATTCCCTGCTCCGCAGTACTTTCATGCACGCTCTCCACAACGGCTGCCAGTTCCGCGATGGTTGGATGCTCAAAGAGCAATTTCGGCGTGACGTGGTAGCCTTTCTGGGTTGCGCGCGCGACAATTTGAATGCTCAGAATTGAGTCACCACCCAGGGCAAAAAAGTTATCATGGATGCTGATCTTCTTCACACCCAGAACGTGTTGCCAGATCTCAACCAGGCTCTCTTCGACCTGTGAACGGGCCATGACAAAATCTGGCGCGTCTCCCTGTGTTTGCTGGTCCGGAGCAGGTAGCGCTCGACGATTAATTTTGCCGTTTGAGGTCAATGGCATGCTCTCTAAGAAGACATAGGCGCTCGGCACCATATATTCTGGCAGGTGCTCCAGTAATCCACTGCGTACATCTTGCTGGGCCAGCATAACCTGTGGCTCCGCTACAATATAGGCAACCAGACGTTTACTTCCTGGGATATCTTCACGTACGATGACCTGGCATTCAAAGACTCCTGCCACGCGGTTGAGCACAGCTTCGATTTCTCCCAGTTCAATGCGGAAACCACGGATCTTGACTTGCTCGTCACTACGACCCAGGTATTCCAGGTCGCCATTAGCCTGGTAGCGGGCCAGGTCACCGGTACGATAGAGACGTGCATCTGCGGCTGTGCTGAATGGATCCCGAATAAAGCGTTCTGCGGTAAGTTCTGGACGCTGCAGATAACCACGAGCCACGCCTGCTCCGCCAACGTAAAGCTCGCCAGTCACTCCGATTGGTACCGGCTGCAGGTGGGTATCCAGCACGTAGAGGCTCAGATCTGGGAGCGCTCGACCAATCACGCTGCCACGGTTACGCTCGATATCTTCCCAGCTCAGCGGACGATAGGTGACATGCACGGTCGTTTCGGTGATACCATACATGTTCACCAGTTGCGGTTGCTGATCGCCAAAGCGCTCAAACCAGGGGCGTATACTCTGCAGTTCCAGCGCCTCTCCACCGAAGATCACATAGCGCAGGGCATTGTCTGCTGGCTGCTCAGACTTCAATGCGACTTGCTGCAATTGACGGAAGGCCGAGGGGGTCTGATTCAGGACAGTGACACGCTCGTTCAGGAGCAGTTCATAGAAATCCTGCGGCGAGCGACTCATCCAGAATGGTACCACAACTAATGTGCCGCCATACAGCAAGGCTCCCCACATTTCCCAGACAGAAAAGTCAAAGGCATAGGAATGGAACCATGTCCACACGTCGTTCTCGGTAAAGTGATACCAGTCCTGCGTTGAGGCAAAGAGGCGTAACACATGGCCGTGATTGACCATCACACCTTTGGGTTTGCCGGTCGAGCCTGAGGTGTAGATGATGTAGGCCAGATTCTCGCTCGTCTGCGTGACATCCACGATGTTTTCGCGGCTTTGCTGGCTGAGCTGTGCGTTATCGCTATCAAGGAAGGCCGTTGGACCGGTATATGCAGGCAACTGCTCCAAAAGATGCCTTTGCGTGAGTAGTACAGCAATGCCAGCATCCTCAAGCATAAAGGCCAGGCGCTCTTTTGGATAGGTTGGATCAAGGGGTACGTAAGCCCCACCGGCCTTGAGAATACCCAGTAGACCCACGACCATAGAGAGTGACCGTTCTACGGCCAGGCCAACCAGATCACCGGTATGCAGACCCAGCGAACGTAGATAATGCGCAACTTGATTCGCCCGGGCATTCAATTCAGCATAGGTCAGCGACTCCTGCTCATATTTGACGGCCGTTGCGCCTGGTGTCTGTGCCACCTGTTGCTCAAAGGTGTGTTGCAGCGTGGCCTGCTGTGGATAGACCTGCTCAACATGGTTCCACTCTGTGAGCAATTGCTGGCGTTCTGCGGCTGGCAGGTAGGGCAGTGTTGATACTGCCTGCTCAGGCCGGGCGACAATATGCTCAAGCAACGTTTGCAAGTGGCTGAATAAGCGCTCAATAGCGCTGGCCTCGAAACGCTCATGATCATATTGCATTCTCAGGGCAAGTTGCTGGCCAGGAAAAGCGATGAGGGTTAATGGATAACTGGTCTGCTCACGGGTCTGCATCGACTCTACCTGTAAGCTCGCTTCGGTCGCCTGGGTATTTTCACCGCTAATAGGATAATTTTCAAAGACCAGGATACTCTCGAAGAGTTGCATGCCACGCGGCACGTCACTCCAGCCCTGCACCTGGGCCAGTGGACTGTATTCGTACTGGCGCAATTCTATCTGGGCTTGTTGTAATTCCTGTAACCAGGCGAGGACCGCTTGCTGCTCAGGAATGTTCACGCGCACGGGCAAGGTATTAATGAAGAGTCCTACCATGGATTCGATGCCCTGTACTTCCGCAGGTCGCCCGGAGACCACGGCACCGAAAACTACATCCGACTGTCCACTATAGTGGCTGAGCAGCAGACCCCAGGCTCCCTGCATGATGGTGTTCAGCGTGAGCTGATGCTGACGAGCCAGTTGCTGAATAGCCCGGGTGCTTTCAAGACTGAAGTAGAAATCTCGTTCGCTATATTCAGGTACTCCCGCATGGGCTGTGCTGGCAGTACGCTCAATACCAAGTGGCGTGGTTTCAGTAAAACCTTGTAACTCCCGGCGCCAGAAAACTTCTGCCAGCTCCAGGTTTTGGCGATTTAACCAGCGAATATAGTCTTGATAGGGACGAATGTGCTCCAGTTGTACATTCTGCTTATGGCTCAATGCCTCGTAGATCACAAAGACTTCACGCAGCACGATTGGCATGCTCCAACCGTCCAGCAGGATGTGGTGATGGCTCCATAAAAATCGATAGGTGTCATCTGCCAGGCGGATAAGGATCAGACGCATCAGGGGGACGCTGGCCAGGTCAAAACCCTGGACACGATCCTCTTGCTCAAATGTCTCCCAACTCGTTCTCTGTTCTTCCTGGGAGAGATGACGCCAGTCATGCAGCATGAATGGTACATCAATATGCTCATAGACAACCTGCGCTGGCTCATCGACTCCCACCCACAACATGGCGGTTCTCAAGATATCATGCCGATCCATGATCTGTTGCCATGCCTGCTGAAATGCGTCAACCTGCAGGTCGCCTTTAAAGTCACAGACAATTTGAATGACATAATCTCCGCCTTCTGGCGCATACAGATTATGGAATAAGAGACCTTGTTGCAATGGGGAGAGCGGATAGATATCCTGGAGCTGATTCTTTTGGCTCTGTACGGCATCGATCTGCTCTTGTGTCAACGTGACCAATGGGAAATCGGATGGCGTGGATATACTACTCTCGATGGAGACACAGTGGGCGATCAGTGTGCGCAAGGCATCATTCACGCTATGCGCCAGTTGCAGGACGGTCTCGTCTGTGTGCCGATTCGCACTAAAGGTCCAGCTAAGCTGCAACTGACCTGCGCCGATACTGCCGTTAATGTCTAAGAGGTGCTGTCGTTTACCAGCCCCACTTACAGGCTGGCCGCTAAACTCTGGCGCAGCCGCAAAAAGGGCGGCCTCGGCCATGGTCTGATCGAACTGACCCAGGTAATTGAACCCGATTTCGGCTTCTGGGAGCGCACGCAAGCGCTCAGCCACATCTGGTGCCTGACACAGATAGCGCAGCAGACCATAGCTAAATCCATGCTGTGGCAACGCTCTCAGATGCTCTTTTATGGCTTTAATGGTTGCACCGGGATCGTCCGCTGACTCGGACTTAAGCAATAATGGATAGACACTGGTAAACCAGCCCACGGTCCGTGAGATGTCTATGTCATCCCAGATATCTTCACGACCATGCCCTTCCAGTTCGATCAAGAACTTCTGTGAGCCTACCCAACTGGAAATTCCCAGGGAGAGGGCCGCCAGCAAGAGATCATTGATCTGCGTGCGATAGGCCTTCGGGGCCGTATAGAGTAGCGCGTGCGTTTCTTCTGCTGTCAGAGAGACGACCACTGTCCGCGCAGAGGCGACTGTATTCTCACCAGTGCTAAAGTCAACGGGCAATTTCTGGATCGGCGCTTGCTCCAGCGACAACCAGTATGCAAGCTCTTGCTGTATCTCTGTTCCCTGTGCATATTCTTGTAAACGCCCGGCCCACTGCTGGAATGAGGTTGTCTTGGCTGGTAACTGCACTTCTTGCTGTTTCACCAGTTGTTCACAGGCTGCCTGGAGATCTTCCAGCAGGATACGCCAGGAGACACCATCAATTGCCAGGTGGTGAATGACAAATAATAGGCGGGCTTCTTTGGTCTCGCCACGATCAAAGTAGATGACCCGCAACAACGGACCCTCTTGCAGGTTCAGGCTGGCCTGGGCCTGGGCACAGGCGCTTTCAATGGCTTGCTTCTGCTCATCCTCGGAAAGCATGCTATAGTCGGCGACGGAGAAAGGGATGGCGTTATCCAGTGCGACATTGGTCTGCTGCCAGACGCCATTTTCCTGGCTATAGCGTAAACGCAGCGCATCATGCTGCTTGAGCAATACACCCACGGCTTCTTTGAGTAATTGTGGATCGAGTTGGGATTGTACTGAGAATAAAAGGGCCTGGTTCCAATGCTGCTGCTCGGGTAGTTGCTGCTCAAAGAACCAGCGCTGAATAGGGGTCAAGGGCACAGGGCCAGTTACTATGTCCTGTGTGGCCATCACCTGGGATGTACTATCCACAACTAATCCCAGTTCCGCAATGGTCGGATGCTCGAAAATCTGACGCGGTGTCAGTCGTAAACCCGCGATGGCAGCTCGCGAGACGATCTGGATACTCAGGATCGAGTCACCGCCCAGCGAGAAGAAGTTATCGTGAATACTTATTTCTTTGATTCCCAGGACCTGTCGCCAGATACCTGTGAGCACTGCTTCCAGTTCATTACGAGCCCCTACCAGCGCAACGCTTCCCAGACGCTCTTGCTCTGGCCGCGGCAGTGCCTGACGATCCAGTTTTCCATTCGGGGTAAGTGGCAAGCGCTCTAACTCAATAAAGAATGCGGGCACCATATATTCAGGGAGGCGCTCGGCTAAGAATTGGCGCAGTTCCTCAGGGTCTGGCGCTGCTGCCTGCTCCATTGGTACCAGATAGGCAACCAGGCGCTTCGAGCCCGAAGGTCCATCCTGCGCGATGACCACGCACTCATGGATCGCTGCATGCTGGAGAAGCGCATGCTCGATTTCGCCCAGTTCAATCCGATAACCACGTACCTTGACCTGATGGTCAATACGACTGAGAAACTCGATGTTTCCGTCCGCTAAATACTGAGCCAGGTCGCCGGTACGGTAGAGGCGCGCACCAGGCTCTGTACTGAATGGATCGACAATGAAGCGCTCGGCCGTAAGGTCCGCACGGTTCAAATACCCACGCGTAATGCCGACGCCGCCTATATATATTTCTCCCACGACCCCAACAGGCACAGGTTGCAGATATTGATCCAGGATGTAGCTCTGCATGTTCGGTATTGGACGCCCAATCGGTACCTGCTTCCGCGTCGCCTGTCCATTGGCTTGGAACACGGTTGACCAGACGGTCCCTTCGGTTGGACCATACTCGTTGTAGAAGAGGGTCTGTGGTAACATCTGCTGATGACGCCGGGGGAGCGCTCCTGGACAGGCTTCACCGGCGACGATCACTGTACGCAATGAGCCAATCTGGTCGCTCTGCGCTTGCTCCAGCAACAGGCTATAGAGGGAGGGCAGACTGAGCAGGTGCGAGATGTGGTACTGCTCGATCCATGCAAGCAATTGTGCAGGATCTTGCTGTGCTCCTTCCTGTGGAATAACGAGCATCCCTCCCTGACAGAGCGTCCAGAAGATTCCGGCCACGGAACTGTCAAAGGCAAATGGCGAGAGCAACAGGAAGGCTGTCACCGGCTCGGGATAATAGGTCATGCGTGCCTGCGTCGAGTGCACAAGGTTACGATGGCTGACCAGCACTCCCTTCGGCCTACCTGTAGACCCGGATGTATAGATGACGTAGGCCAGGTTATTGGCATCAAGGTCGTTTTCAGGATCGGCTTCGCTCTCACGCGCAATTGTTTCCCACTCGCGATCAAGCACGATCATTCTGCCCTGATACGCTGGCAGGCTTGCGACCAGGCGCTCCTGGGTTAATAAGAGTGAGACCTGCGAATCAGCTAACATATATGCCAGGCGTTCCTGCGGATATTTCGGGTCGAGTGGCACATAGGCGCCACCAGCCTTCAAAATTCCCAGGATGCCTACCAGCATGTCAATCGAGCGCTCAACGCTTAAACCAACCAGTGTATCAGGCTGCACTCCCTGCTGCTGTAAGTAGTGCGCGAGCTGATTGGCACGTGCGTTGAGTTCTGCATAGCTCATGCTCTGTCCGGCGTACATAACGGCTGACGCGTTGGGATCAGCACTGACCCAGGCAGCAAACTGGGTACAGATAGTACTGTCGTGCTCCTGCTCGGTTGCGGTCTGATTCCACTCTACGACCTGGGTCTGACGCTCAGCGCTGCTCAACAGGGTAAGGGCGGACAGTGGCTGGTCATGTGCCTGACTCATAGACACTAACACATGACGCATGTGTTCAAGCAAACGCTGCATAGCGGCTGCTTCAAACAGGCTTGTATCAAAAATGAAACGTAGCGCCAGTTGCTGACCAGGCAGCACGATAATGCTGAGTGGATAATTTGATTGCTCGACGGAACGTGACCCGACGATCTGCACATGGGCTTCGCTATCAGTTTCTACGCTCTCACTACTGATCGGATAATTTTCAAAGACCAGGAGACTCTCAAAGAGCGAAACTCCCCTGGGAACGTCACTCCAACCCTGGACCTGGGCCAATGGACTATATTCATATTGGCGCAGGATACTTTGCTGCTCTTGAATGGCTTTTAACCAGGCGGATACTGGCTCAGCGGGAGAGAGCTTGATGCGCACTGGTAGCGTGTTGATGAAGAGTCCAACCATCGACTCGATGCCAACGACTTCCGTTGGACGGCCTGAAAGTGTGGTACCAAAGACGATGTCGTTCTGACCGCTATAGTGGCTGAGCAATAATGACCAGGCTCCCTGGATCAGGGTATTGAGGGTAACCTGCTGCTGACGCGAGAAGCGTTGGAGCGCCTGTGTGGTCTCAACAGAGAGTTGCAGTTGTATTTCTGACTTCTCGGCTGGCGTTTGCGCATCTGGCAGGCTCTGCACGCGCTCAATTCCTAGCGGGGTCGGTGACTCAAAACCACTCAGCGTTTCACGCCAGAATGACTCGGCTTTACTCAGGTCCTGCTTTACAAACCATTGAATGTAGTCCTGGTAGGGACGTACATGCGCCAGTTGTGGTTTTATGCCATGTCGCAAGCCTTCATAATAGATGAAAACATCTTTGAGGATGACTGGCAAGCTCCAGCCGTCCAGCAAGATGTGATGATGCGTCCACACGAATTCATAGGTCTGCTCGGCAAGTTGGATTAACGAGAGTCGCATCAAAGGGGCTTCTTGCAGGTTAAAGCCCTGCTGGCGGTCCGCTTGCAGATAGACCTCAAGCCGTTCCTGTTGCTCGGATTGCGGGATCGTACGCCAGTCTTTCAATACAAAGGGAATCTGAGTGTTTTGATGGACGATTTGCTGTGGCTGATCCAGCCCTTCCCAGATAAAAGAGGTGCGCAGAATGGCATAGCGATTCACTACCTGCTGCCAGGCTTGCATAAAAGACTCAACCTGCATGGCTCCCTGAAAGGTACAGCCGATCTGGGTGACATATTCCGCGCCGGTCGGAGTGTAGAGCGCGTGGAAAAGCAGGCCTTGCTGCAAGGGTGATAGCGGGTAGACTGTTTCCAGGTCACGCATAGGATCTAGAAATGCCGTGATCTGTTGCTGCGTCAGATGTGCTAATGGGAAATCTGCCGGTGTATAACCACCAGCGCCGCTGGCTTTACAATGCTGGAGAATATCACGCAGGGCCTGCATGAAATCCTGTGCCACGGCGGTAATCGTCGCATCGGCGTGAAGGTTCTGGCTGTATGTCCAGTTGAAGATCAACTGACTTCCACTGACACTTCCATTGATATCAAGCAGGTGTTGACGTTTATCATCCTGATGGACCGGAGGGCCGCTGGATTCGGCGGCAACGGTAAAGAGGGCATCCCCACTCAAAGCTTGATCAAATTGTCCCAGATAATTGAAGAGGATCTCTCCTGTGGGTAATGATTGCATCTGGTCTGCAATCTCTTCATCATCACAGAGGTAGCGCAGCAAACCATAGCCAATACCACGCTGGGGAATGGCCCGCAGTTGTTCCTTGATGGTCTTGATCATTTCACCCACGTCATGTGCGGTTCCCAGATCCAGCAGTATTGGATACAGACTGGTAAACCAACCAACAGTTCGTGAGAGGTCGACACCTTCGAGGATGTCTTCGCGACCATGGCCCTCTATGTTAATGAGATGTGCTTTGTTACCACTCCATCTGGCCAGCGCGATAGCGAGCGCGGTCAGTAAGATGTCGTTCATCTGGGTGCGATACACGGCTGGCACTTCATGTAATAATGCCTGTGTCTCGTCTGCATTCAGCGCTACTACCACACTGCGCGCGGATGCGACGGTGTTAGGACCTTCATTGTCTACGGGCAGTGCATATTCCTGTTGATGCGCCTCATCAGCCCAATAGGCAACCTGTTCGCGCACTTCACGGGTCTGCGCGTAGTCGTTCAGGCTGTGTGCCCATTGCTGGAAGGAGAGTGTTTTGGCGGGTAGCTGCACAGCCTTGTTTGCCAGCAACTGCTCATAGGCGGTCTGTAAGTCTTCTAATAAGATACGCCAGGAGACGCCGTCGACCGCGAGATGGTGAATAACAAACAATAACCGTCCTGGTTGGTTGGCACCCGGGTTAAAATACACCACGCGTAACAAGGGGCCAGTAGTCAGATTGAGGCTGCTATGGGCTTCTTGTAATGTTGACGCCAGCTTCCTCTGCTGCTCATCAGGCGTGAGGGATGACACATCTATTATTTCAACCGGTGGACTACCCCCGACAGGCACACTCTTCTGTGACCAGTAGCCTTCTTCGTCTTTCACAAAACGCAGTCGGAGTGAGTCATGGTGGAGCAGCAAACGCTCAACGGCATCTACCAGGACTGAGCTTTGCAGCTGGTCGCGTACACTCAGCATCACTGCCTGATTCCAGTGTTCTGGATGGCTCAGTTCTTGCTCAAAGAACCACTGCTGAATGGGCGTCTGCAAGACACGGCCGATAACCATACCTTGCTCGGCCTTCACTGCCTCAATGGTACCAACAACGGTCGCAAGCTCGGCAATGGTTGGATGTTGGAAGAGCTGGCGCGGCGTCAAATAGAGTCCTGCTTGATTGGCCTGGGAAATTATTTTCAAGCTCAGGATAGAGTCACCGCCCAGGGAAAAGAAGTTGTCATGGATGCCGATCTGTGCATTGCCTAATGTTTCCTGCCAGATCTCAACCAGCGCTTCTTCCGTTGCATTCTGGGGGGCAGTATACGCCTGATCATAGTCCAGCGTGACTTCATCAGGAGCAGGTAATGCTTTCCGGTCGACCTTGCCATTTGGGGTTAAGGGCAGTTTCTCTAACGTCACAAAGACTGCTGGCACCATATATTCTGGCAGGTGCGCTTGCATAAAGCGACGCAGCTCGGCCGATTTTATGCTGGCGTTATCCGCTACGATGTAAGCGACTAAGCGCTTCACGCCTGGTTGGTCTTCACGAGCCAGCAGCACGGCCTCTTTCAGGCCTGGATAGCTCTGCAGTACGCTTTCGACTTCACCCAGTTCGATGCGGAAGCCACGGATTTTGACTTGCTGGTCCAGTCGATTCAGATAGATGAGGTTGCCGTCAGCTTGAGAGCGTACCAGGTCTCCGGTACGGTAGAGCCGGGCCGCTGGCTGCTGGCTGAAGGGATCCTTGATGAAGCGCTCGGCTGTGAGTTCGGCTCGATTGAGGTAGCCTCGCGCTAATCCGGCTCCACCCAGATAGAGTTCGCCAGCCACGCCGACTGGCACTGGCTGCTGGTGCTGGTCCAGCACATAGGCCTGCGTTCCTGGCAGCGGACGACCAATCGGGACCGCTCCGCTCTGCTGCGCTTCCATGTGCGCCCAGATTGAATAGGTGGTGTCTTCGGTCGGTCCATACAGATTGTTGACTCGCTGGATCTGCGGCAACTGGTAGAGTTGCTCGATCAGTGAGCGTTGCAATGGCTCTCCGGCTAGATTGACGGTGCGTACACTGCTGGGAACCTGTCCGGCTCGTACCAGTTCGTTCATCGCGGATGGCACGGTGTTGATCAGGGTCACTTCCTGAGCGGCTGCCAGCTGCGGCAATTGCAGGGCGTTTTCGGCCAGGATCACGCTACCACCACAGCTCAGCGGCACGAAGATCTCAAAGATCGAGAGGTCAAAGCAGACTGAGGTGGCGGCTAACACACCCTGTAACTCAGCAAGCGTAAAGCTCTGCTGGGCCCAGGAGAGGAAAGCCACAACGCTGCGATGCTCAATCGCCACGCCTTTGGGTTTGCCGGTCGAGCCCGAGGTGTAGATCACATAGGCCAGATCCTGCTGGGTGGTCGCGGTCTGCACCGGCTCCGAACGTTGTTGCGCGATCTCCTGCCAGTCACGGTCCAGGCAGATGATCCGGGCACGCTGCTCCGGCAAGCTCGCCACCAGACGCTCCTGGGTGAGCAGGAAAGGTGCCTGCGTGTCTTCCAGCGAGAAGGCCAGCCGTTCTTTAGGATAGGCAGGGTCCAGCGGCACATAGGCTCCCCGGCTTTGAGTACACCCAGCAGGCCCACGATCAGTTCCACCGAGCGTTCCATACACACGCCAACCAGCACATCGGGTCCGACGCCTTGCTGCTGCAAATAGTGAGCAAGCTGGTTGGCCCGTCTATCCAACTCCGCATAGCTGAGCCGCTCTTCGCCTGCAATCAGAGCGGTCGCGGTTGGCGTGCGAGTAACCTGCGCTGCCAGCAGGTCATGCACGCAGATATCCAGTGGTCCCTCAGCAGGAGTAGCGTTCCACTGTTCCAGGACAAGCTGCCGCTCCGCAGTAGAGAGCAGTGAGACGGCTGCCAGGGGTTGCTCAACGTTGCTGGCAATATTTTCCAGGATGTGCTGTAGATGCGTCAGCATGCGCTCGATGGTGTCTGGCGCAAAGTGGGCACTATCATACACAAGTTTGAGCATTACCTGATGGCCAGGAAAGGCAAAAATAGTCAGTGGATAGTTGGTTTGCTCAACCATGTTGACGGATTGAACTTCCAGGCTGGCCTCGCTGGCCTGACTCGAAGTACTGCTGGCAATCGGATAGTTCTCAAAGACCAGTAAACTCTCAAAGAGGGACGTGCCACGCGCCACGTCGCTCCAACCCTGTATCTGGGCCAGAGGACTATACTCGTATTGGCGCACCTCGGTCTGCAAGTTCTGGACGCTTTTTAGCCAGTCTAACACTGGCATCTGTGGCTCAATCTGGATGCGGAGCGGCAGCGAGTTGATGAAAAGTCCAACCATCGTTTCAACACCGGCGACTTCAGCAGGCCGGCCGGAGACCGTGATGCCAAAGACGATGTCGTCTTGTCCGCTATAATGGCTCAGGAGCAGCGCCCAGGCACTCTGCATAATTGAATTTAAGGTCAGCTTATGCTGACGAGCCAGTTGTTGGAGACGCTGCGTTGTTTCAGCCGTGAGCCGCACAACCTGCTCTTGCTGCCCGGCTTTTTCGGCTTCTCTGGCTGGCCGCTCTACTCCCACGGATACAGGCGCTTCAAAGCCACGCAACATCTGACGCCAGAAGGCTTCTGCTTTTTCCATATCCTGCTGTTTCACCCAGGATATATACTCACGGTATGGGCGCAGTGGCTTTAAGCTCACAGCTTCATTGCGACAGGCGGCCTCGTAGAAGAGGAAGAGATCGCCCAGCACGATCGGCATGCTCCAACCATCCATTAAAATATGGTGGTAGCTCCACACGATCTGATAGGTGTTATCTTCCAGGTGCAGACAGGCCAATCGCATCAGGGGTGCCTCGGAAAGATCAAAACCCAGCACACGGTCTGCTTGCAAATATGCTTCCAACTGCTCTTGCTGTTGCGCTGGTGCATAGGCACGCCAATCATACTGCATCATGTTCAAGGGCACATGATTATAGACCACCTGAAGTGGTTTCTCCACGTCATCCCACATAAATGAGGTACGGAGCGCAGCATGACGATCAAGGATCTGTTGAAAAGCTTGCTCTAACGCATTTCGATTGAGGTTGCCGCGCAACACAAAACTCATTTGCTCCACATACATTCCCTGACCAGGGGTATAAAGGCTATGGAACAACATGCCTTGCTGCATCGATGAAAGCGGAAATATATCTTGAATTGATGATGTTTGCACGTTACTTACCCTTTTTTCTACGCAGTTTGGTCACAATTTTATCAAGTTCCTTCTGATTTAATTCGGCTTCAGGGAAATCAGAAGGGGTAAATTCAATGGTTTCTTTGTTGTGAATTTGTGCGATTATCTGGCGCAATGTGTGCAGATAATCTTGCGCGACAGTGGCAATGGTCCCATCAAGATGGAAATTACTGCTATAGCTCCAGGCTAATTGCAGTTGGCCACCAACGATACTGCCGTTGATATCGAGGAGGTGCTGGCGCTGATTATCTATACTCACTGGTAAGCCACTTGACTCATGAGCGGGTCCGAAAAGTGTTTCCTGGGAGACTGTCTGGTCAAACTGGCCCAGATAGTTAAAGCTCACTTCAGCCTCCGGTAAGCTTTTCAGTTGCTCAATAGTTGTGCTGTCAGTACAAAGGTAGCGTAATAAACCATAACCAATACCTCGTTGTGGGATACCACGCAGATATTCCTTCATACTTTTTAGCGTTTCTACTGGTTGCTGAGCATCAGCGACCGCTAAAATAACTGGATACAGGCTGGTAAACCAGCCGACGGTTCGTGATAGATCCAATCCTTCGATAATTTCTTCTCTTCCGTGTCCTTCTAGATGTACGCGTACCGCAGACTGCCCTGTCCACTTTGTCAGGGCATGGGCCAGTGCGGTCAGGAGTACGTCATTGATCTGGGTATGGTAGCGCTGCGGCACTTCATGCAGGAGCTGATGGGTCTCTTCATGGGTCAATGAGATCGCATAGGTGCGTGAGGAACGTATGCTATTAGATCCTGTGCGCTGATCAACTGGTAGCGCGGCGAGCTGTTGACGCCCCTGTGCCAGCCAGTACTGTAATTCGTGGCGCATAGCTGTACTTTGTGCGTGGTCATACAGTTGTTGTGACCATTGACGGAATGAGGTCGTCTTGGCCGGAAACACGATTTCTTTGTTCTGACTCAGGTGCTCATAGGCGGTCTGCACATCTTCTAAGAGAATACGCCAGGAGACGCCATCGACCGCGAGATGGTGAATGACCACGAGCAGTCTGCCTGGTACGTCTTCGCCCAGTTTAAAGTACACCATGCGTATGATCGGTCCGGTCTCGATGTTCAGACTGGCCTGGACCGCTAAGGCGCTGGCTTCAACGGCTAGTGGCTGGTCAGCTGGCGCAAGCGCTGAAAGATCATGATAGGCAAACACCTGCGCAGGCTCGTCAACCTGATTAAATGCTTGCCAGCTACCATCTGGCTGCCGGGTATAGCGCAGGCGTAAGGCATCATGTTGTTGAAGTACTGCCCGGGCAACGTGCTCTAGCAACTCTACCTGCAAAGCTGTACGCACGCTCAGGAGCACTGCCTGATTCCAATAATGGGGATCGGGCTGCTGCTGCTCGAAGAACCAGCGTTGGATCGGCGTAATCTGCACATCCCCACTGACGATGCCTTGCTCGCGCTCTATCTGCGGCGCCGTTTCTACATGGGCGGCAAGGTCTGCCAGCGTTGGATGCTGGAATAAGAGTTTCGGTGTTAATTTTAGACCTGCTTGCTGGGAACGGGCCACAATCTGGATACTCAAAATGGAGTCACCTCCCAATGCGAAGAAGTCATCATGGATACCGATCTGCTCAACACCCAATACGTGCTGCCAGATTTGGGCCAGGACGCGCTCTTTTTCGTTCTGAGGGCTGATCCTCTCTGCTCGATCCAGGGCCAGGTGGGATTGATCGGGTGCCGGGAGGGCGCGGCGGTCAATTTTACCGTTGGCGTTCAATGGCAACTTCTCAAGCAGGATGAAAGCGACCGGGACCATATATTCGGGCAAGCGCTCTTGCAAATAGGCACGAATATCGCTACCGGTGGTGGAAACCTCCGGCTGGAGTACGACATAGGCCACCAGGCGCTTGTTGCCCGGAGTGTCTTCACGGGCGATAACAATACATTCCTGGATGTCGGGATGTTGCGTAATCTGCCCTTCTATCTCTCCTAACTCGATACGGAACCCACGGATCTTGACCTGTTCGTCGATGCGCCCCATATATTCCAGGTCCCCATTCTCGTGGTAGCGGGCCAGGTCACCGGTGCGATAGAGCCGGGCTGCTGGCTGCTGACTGAAGGGGTCGCGGATGAAACGCTCGTCGGTCAGGGCTGGTCGGTTGAGATAGCCACGGGCAACACCGGCACCTCCCACGTAGAGCTCGCCAGCCACGCCAATCGGGACGGGCCGCTGCCGCTGGTCGAGTACATACACACTCAGATCAGGGATCGCACGCCCAATTACACTGCCGGTTCCAGCCTCTACATCGACCATCGTGATTGGTCGATAGGTGACATGCACCGTGGTCTCGGTGATACCATACATATTCACCAGTTGCGGCTGCTGATCCCCAAAGCGCTCAAACCAGGGATGCAAACTCTGCAGTTCCAGGGCCTCACCACCAAAGATCACGTAACGCAGTTCAGTTAAGGACTGCTCGTGCGCGGTGGTCAGGGCCACCTGCTGCAATTGGCGGAAGGCTGAGGGAGTCTGGTTCAGGACCGTCACCTTTTCTTTTTGCAGGAGCGTATAAAAATCTTGTGGCGAGCGGCTCATCCAGTAAGGAACAACAACCAGCGTGCCGCCATACAGTAGCGAGCCCCATAATTCCCACACGGAGAAGTCGAAGGCGTAGGAGTGGAATAAGGTCCAGACGTCGTCGGGGCCAAAGTTATACCAGGGCTGAGTCGCGGAAAACAGGCGGGCCACATGCTTATGCTCAACCAGCACGCCTTTGGGTTTGCCGGTCGAGCCCGAGGTATAAATGACATAGGCTAATTGCTGTAGGCTGGCTTCCCAGTCCGGATTAGTCTGAACCTGCTGCTCCAATAGCTGCTGATCCGTATCAAAGCAGACCACGTGACCGGCATATGCTGGTAAGCGCTCCAGTAAGTTTTGCTGTGTCACTAATACCGGCACGCTAGCATCTTCGAGCAGGAATGCCAGGCGTTCTTTTGGATACATCGGATCAATTGGCACGTAGGCTCCACCTGCTTTGAGGATGCCTAGAATGCCAATGACCATCTCCAGTGAACGCTCAAGGGCCAGACCCACTAAGATATCAGGCCCTATACCCAGGGAGCGCAGGTAGTGCGCTAACTGGTTGGCGCGGTTATTCAGTTGTTCATAGGTCAAGCTCTGATTTTCATAGCGTACCGCAGTGGCTGTCGGTTGCTGCGCTACCTGTTGCTCAAAGAGTTGATGGAGGCAGTACTGAGGAGCACTGATCATTTCGATGGCGTTCCAGGCAGCGGTCAGATGCTGCTGTTCGGCCGTGGTAAGCATCGACAGGTGCGCCAGTTGTTGCTCACTTTGTCTGACAAAGCTTTCTAACACGGTCTGGATGTGCCCTGCCAGACGCTGGATAGTTCTGGCATCGAAGCGCTGGCGATCATACTGGATACGTACGGAAAGTTGGGCTCCAGGCAATACCACCAGGGTGAGCGGATAATTTGTTTGCTCCTGGGAATCAACTTTGAGTATTTGTAGGCTCTCTTCTCCTCCCTCTACACTACTACTGATAGGGTAATTTTCGAAGATAAACAGGCTCTCAAACAGGGCGCTACCACGCGGGATCTCGCTCCAGTTCTGAACCTGGACCAGTGGACTATATTCATACTGGCGCATTTCGCTTTGCTGGCGTTGTAGCTCCTGCAGCCAGTCGATCACGCTCTCGTCTTCTGCGATATTGACGCGCACTGGCAGGGTATTGATAAACAGGCCGACCATGGCTTCAATACTGCTCACTTCGGCCGGACGACCCGAGACAACTGCTCCAAAGACGATATCACTTTGACCACTATATCGGATCAACACAAAGGCCCAGGCCCCTTGTGCTATGGTGTTCAGGGTGAGCTGATGCTGGCGCGCCAGTTGCTGCAGTGACTGTGTCATGGTCTCCGGTATACTCAGCACATGTTCCTCATATCCCTGCTCACTATTCTGTAGTGGACGATCAACGGTTAATGGCGTCGGCACGCTAAAGCCTGCCAGTGTATGCTTCCAGAAACGCTCGGCTTGCTCAAGGTCTTGTTGCTGTAACCAGGCAATATAGTCTTGATAGGGACGAATCGCTGCTAACTGCAGTGGCTTGCCGAGCCTTAATGCCTCATAACATATAAAGACGTCATTAAGGACGATTGGTAAACTCCAACCATCCAAAAGAATATGATGGTGACTCCAGATGAATTCATAGCTGTCGTCGGATAGACGCAGGAGCGTGAGTCGCATCAATGGCGCTCTGGAAAGCTCAAATCCTTGCTCACGGTCAGAGCTCAGGTAAGTGGCCAGATGCTTTTGTTGCTCTTCAGCGTCATAGTGCTGCCAATCGAGCAAGACAAATGGCACCTGCAGATGTTGATGGACGATCTGCACTGGATCACTCAGTTCCTCCCACTGGAAGGAGGTACGCAGGATTGTATGGTGGCTGACGACATGTTGCCAGGCCTGTGAGAAGGCTTCAACGTCCAGGTGACCCTTAAATGTACTGCGGAACTGAATGATGTAATCACCGGCTTCAGGCGCATAGAGCGTATGGAAGAGTAGGCCTTGCTGCATTGGGGATAGTGGATATACAGCTTCGACTGACCTGTCTTGATCCAGGACACGCTCTATCTGCGTCTGGGTCAGGTGGGCTAATGGGAAATCAGATGGTGTATAGCCGCCTGCTTCCGGCTGTTGGCAATGCTCGATCAAACGCCGCAGTGCTGCTAACACAGCATTGGCTAGCCCTTGAACGGTCTCGTGCTGATGCAGGTTAGCGCTGTAAGCCCAGGCAAGGTTCAGTTGTCCACTACTAATGCTACTGTTGATCTCAAACAGATAGTGTCGCTGTCCCTGCAGGCTGATTGCTGATCCACTTGACTCGGAGGCCGGACCAATCAAGCCCGATTGGGACATGGCCTGGTCAAACTGACCCAGATAATTGAAGATAATCTCGGCTTTCGGCTGAGCCGCCAGACGTTCACGAATCTGGCTATCTTCTAGCAGGTAGCGTAACAGTCCGTAACTCAGCCCATTCTGTGGCACGGCACGTAATTGCTCTTTAATACTTTTGAGCATCTGGCCGTCGTCCGTCTGCTCTCCCCGGTCAAGCAGCAATGGATAGAGGCTGGTAAACCACCCGACGGTCCGCGAGAGATCGATACCCGCCAGAATATCTTCACGGCCATGACCTTCAAGATCAATCAAGACCTTACGCTGTCCCGTCCATTGAGCCAGTCCCTGGGCTAACGCGGTCAGTAATACATCGTTGATCTGGGTGCGATAGGCCTGCGGGACCTCGCGCAGCAAGATCTGGGTCTCTTCACGACTCAAGGAGACGACCACACTTTGCGTGGATGCCACGGTGTTCTCGCCTCTCCTGTAGTCGACGGGCAGTGCGCTGACAGTATTCAGGTCCGCGGCCAACCAATAATCCAGTTGGGCTTTGACTTCTGGCTGCTGCGCATACTGTACCAGTTGTTGCGCCCATTGCTGGAATGAGGTCGTCTTGGCTGGTAACTGCACCGTTTGCTGCTGACTGAGTTGCATGTACAGGGTGACCAGATCTTCTAATAAGATCCGCCAGGACACACCGTCGACGGCTAAATGGTGAATAATAATCAGTAGTCGGCCCGCGATATCTTCTCCTGCGTCAAAATAGACGACACGCATCAGTGGGCCGTTTTGCAGATCCAGACTGGCCTGGGCGACCAGGGCTTTCTGCTCTATTGTGATGTGTCGCTCTTCGGCCGTCTGGTGCGCAAGCTCATAAATCTCCAGCGGCACGGTGTCGTCTGGGGCTGCGTTGCTCTGCTGCCACTCACCCTCGTGTAGCGTGTAGCGGAATCTCAGCGCGTCATGGTGCTGCAGCAGGTGCTTAACAGTTTGCGTCAGTGCCTCTAGATCCAATCGCTCATCAACACTCACCAGGACCGCCTGGTTCCAGTAATGGGCTTCTGGTTGCTGCTGGGCAAAAAACCAGTGTTGGATCGGGGTGAGCGGTGTCTCACCGGTGACGAGACCCTGCTCAGCACTGCTTGCGGTCAGGTCGGTAGTGGCGATCAGTGTGGCCAGTTCCGCAATGGTTGGTGACTGGAAGAGTTGTTTAGGTGTCAGATGTAAACCAACCTGATGCAAGCGCGAAACAATCTGCAGGCTTAAAATTGAGTCACCGCCCAGGGTAAAGAAGTTATCATGAATACCAACCTGCTTCACTCCCAGAACTTGCTGCCAGATCTCGACCAATAGACGCTCCGTTGCGCCTTCCGGGGCCGCATAGTCTGATCCCTGGATTTCAGGGGCAGGCAAGGCTTTACGATCAATCTTCCCATTTGGCGTTAACGGGAGTTGCTCTAAGACCACAAAGACCGTTGGTACCATGTACTCAGGAACATGTTCGAGCATAAAGCTGCGCACCATATCGGGTACCAGCACCTCTGTATTTTCCATGACCATATAGGCGACCAGCCGTTTTACGCCGGGCTGGTCTTCACGCACGATCACTACGACATCGTGTAAACCGGGATAGCGTCGCAATACACTTTCGACTTCTCCCAGTTCGATGCGGAAGCCACGCAGCTTGACCTGCTCATCCAGCCGATTTAGATAGATGAGGTTGCCGTCGGGTTGAGAGCGTACCAGGTCGCCGGTACGGTAGAGTCGGGCCGCTGGCTGCTGGCTAAAAGGATCCTTGATGAAGCGCTCGGCCGTGAGTTCGGCTCGATTGAGGTAGCCTCGCGCTAAACCGGCTCCACCCAGATAGAGCTCTCCGGCCACGCCGACCGGCACTGGCTGCTGGTGCTGGTCCAATATATAGGCCTGCGTTCCTGGCAGCGGACGACCAATCGGGACTGCTCTGGACTGCTGCTCTTCCATACGCGCCCAGATCGAATAGGTGGTGTCTTCGGTCGGTCCATACAGATTGTAGACCTGCTGGATCTGCGGCAACTGATAGAGTTGATCGATCAACGCACGTTGCAATGGCTCTCCCGCCAGATTGACGGTACGGACACTAGCGGGCAGTTGGCCGGCTCGTACCAGTTCGTTCATCGCGGATGGCACGGTATTGACCAGGGTCACTTCCTGCGCGGCTGGCAACTGTGGCAATTGCAGGGCGTTTTCGGCCAGGATGACGCTGCCACCACAGCTCAGGGGCACGAAGATCTCAAAGATCGAGAGGTCAAAGCAGACCGAGGTAGCGGCTAACACACCCTGCAGCTCTTCCGCTGTAAAGCTTTTCCGGGCCCAGGTTAACAGCGCGATCACACTGCGGTGCTCAATCGCCACGCCTTTGGGTTTGCCGGTCGAGCCAGAAGTGTAGATCACATAGGCCAGATCCTGCTGGGTGGTCTCTGTCTGCACAGGCTCTGGACGTTCTTGCGCGATCTCCTGCCAATCACGGTCCAGGCAGATGATCCGGGCACGCTGCTCCGGTAAGCTCGCTAACAGGCGCTCTTGCGTGAGCAGGAAAGGTGCCTGTGTGTCTTCCAGCGAGAAGGCCAGGCGTTCTTTGGGATAGGCAGGATCCAACGGCACATAGGCTCCGCCGGCTTTGAGTACACCCAGCAGGGCTACGATCAGTTCGACCGAGCGCTCCATACACACGCCGACCAGCACGTCAGGTCCGACGCCTTGCTGCTGCAGATAGCTGGCGAGCTGGTTGGCTCGTCTATCCAGTTCCGCATAGGTCAGGCGCTCTTCACCGACCACCAGCGCAGTTGCGCCTGGAGTTTTTAGCGCTTGCTGCTCGAAGAGCTGCTGCATACACACGTCCTGGGGATAGACAAATGACTCATCGTGCCAGGACGTTACCAACTGCTGATAGTCGGCAGCTGAGAGCAGTGAGATAGCACCTACCTGTTGCGTTGGCTGCTCAACGATATGCTGAAACAGGTTTTGCAAATGGTGGACCAGGCGTTCAATGGCGGCGCGATCAAAGCGCGCATGTGCAAAGAGCAGATTGAACGTCAGACGCTCACCCGGAATTGCATAGATCGTCAGCGGATAATTCGTTTGCTCACGCGCTTTTCCATCTATCAGCTCAATCGCGGCTGAAGTTGCTTGCTCACTGGTATTGATGGGATAGTTTTCAAAGACCAGTAAGGTTTCAAAGAGCGCGACACCTCGTGGTACTTCACTCCAACCCTGAATCTGGGCTAATGAGCTATATTGATAGTGACGCAAATCATTCTGCTGTTGATGCAGCTCCTGTAACCAGGAAAGGACATCTTGTTGCGCCTGGAGACGTACACGCACCGGGAGGGTATTGATGAAGAGACCAACCATGCGCTCAATATCAGCCAGTTCAGTCGGACGACCAGAAACAGTTGTGCCAAAGATCACATCGTCCTGCCGGCTATACTGGCTTAATAACAGGGCCCATACACCCTGGACGATGGTATTGAGTGTCATATGCTGCTCACGTGCAAGCGTTTGCAGGGCGAGCGTCGTCTCACTTGAAAGATGAAAGACATGTTCTCCATAGCCTGGCTCTGGCATCCACACTGGTACGATGTTCAGTGCGGTGGGTGTAGTAAAATCTGCCAGATTCTGACGCCAGTGCGTCTCTGCCTCTGCCATATTCTGCTTTTGCAGCCAGCCGATATAGTCCTGATATGGGCGGCTACGCTCCAACTGCACTGTCTCACCTTGCGCTAGCGCTGTATAACAGGCAAAGACATCGTTCAGGACAATTGGGAGGCTCCAGCCATCTAATAAGAGATGGTGATGGCTCCAGAAGAATTCGTAACAGTCGTCTTCTAGCCGCAATATGCTGAGGCGTAGTAAGGGGGCATGCGTTAAATCAAAACCGAGTGCCCGGTCTTCCTGCCAGTATGTAGTGCGCTTTTGTTGTTGTTGCTCGCTCGTCAGCGCACGCCAATCTTGCTGCTCAACGGGTAGGTCAACGTGCTGGTGCACAATTTGCTGTGCTTCTTCGAGTCCTTCCCAGACAAAACTGGTGC
Source organism: Dictyobacter vulcani (assembly GCF_008974265.1). GTDB lineage: Bacteria > Chloroflexota > Ktedonobacteria > Ktedonobacterales > Ktedonobacteraceae > Dictyobacter > Dictyobacter vulcani. Next base: position 915,994 of record NZ_BKZW01000002.1, on the reverse strand, counting down.
GCAATATGGCATGCTGGTCCACGACTTGCCGCCAGGCCTGCAGGAAGGCATCCACATTAAAGTTACCACGGAAGGTCAGACTGGATTGGACAACGTAGTCGCCGCTCTCAGGCGTATATAGCGTCTGGAAAAGTAAGCCTTGCTGCAACGGTGAGAGTGGATAGATAGATTCTATCGGGCGCTTGTCTGGCAATAGAGCATCCAGTTGCGCTTGCGTCAGACTCGCCAGTGGGAAATCAGATGGTGTATAGCCACCTGCCTCCGGACGCTGGCAGTGCGCGATGAGGGCTTGCAGTTTCGCAATGACGCTGAGCGCGACCCGCTCAATGCTCTCAGAACGATGCAAATGCTCACTATAGGCCCAGTTAAAATGCAGCCGCTCACCACCAATACTACAACTGACATCCAGCACATGCTGACGTTTCCCCTGCTCACTGGCGGTCGTACCCGCGAATTCTGGGGCGACCGCGAAGAGGCCTTCCTGCGCAAATGACTGGTCAAACTGGCCCAGGTAGTTGAAACTGATCTGAGCCTCGGGCAGTGGACGCTGCTCGATCGCTGTGGTCAGATAGCGAATCAGGCCATAGCCAATGCCATTATGCGGAATACGACGCAGTTGCTCTTTGATCGCTTTCAACGCCTGACCGGGATCATTTGTTGCAGCAGGCAATTCCAGATAGACTGGATACATACTGGTGAACCAGCCAATCGTGCGCGAAAGGTCGATCCCATCGATGATGTCTTCGCGCCCATGTCCCTCCATGTCAATGAGCAGCGCGGAATTTCCTGTCCAGTCGGCCATGGCTTGCACAAACGCGGTCAGTAACACGTCATTGATCTGGGTGCGATAGGCCTGGGGCACGTCTTGCAGTAATGCTCGTGTCTCTTCAATACTCAGGGAGACCGTCACATAGTGCGTCGATGCAACAGTGTTCTCTCCTGTATGATGATCACAGAGATCGCTGACTTCCATGTCTTGCAGGGCTAACCAGTAGTTGTAATCACTACGTGCGCTCTCACTCTGTGCATATTCATGCAGACGCATGGCCCAATGTTGGAATGATGTGGTCTTGGCAGGTAATTGAGCGACGCTGCCTGAGCTCAACTGCGTATATGCGGTCGTGATATCTTCGAGCAAGATACGCCAGGAAATACCATCAATCACCAGGTGATGCACAACTATAAGCAGCCGAGCGTCCTCATCCTGCCCCGGATTGAAGTAGACGACCCGTAGTAATGGACCGTCTTGCAGCTTCAGGCTGCGCTGTGCTTCTTCTGCTACCGCTTCAATGCGTTGCTTGCGTTCTTCGGCTGGCAGGTACGCAAGATCCACAACCTGACAGATGGCCTGGTCTTCCTGAGCAAGATTGAATTGCCGCCACTCACCTTGCGTCTGCTGATAACGCATCCGTAAAGCGTCGTGATGACTCAAGATCAAATCAAATGTTTGCTTCAGCAGCTCAACATCCAGTGCTCTTCGCACCTGGAGCAGCATCGCCTGATTGTAGTGCTGCGCCTGCGGCACAGCTTGCTCAAAGAACCAGCGCTGAATCGGGGTCAAGATCACATCACCGCTGATGATTCCTTGCTCAGCCACAATGTCCGTCTGTAGCGCAGCATCAGCGACCACCGCGCTCAGGGCGGCAATTGTCTGGTACTGGAATAATAATTTGGGACTGACCTGTATGCCGGCGCGATTGGCACGGGAAACAATCTGGATACTCAGGATCGAGTCACCACCAAGCATAAAGAAATTGTCGTGGATGCCGATCCTTTCAATGCCCAATACCTGACACCAGATCTCTGCCAGGGTCTCCTGTACGCTGGTCTGCGGAGCCACATAATCGCTGCCACGGCTGACATGGCTCTCATCAGGATCCGGGAGGGCGCGGCGGTCAATCTTGCCATTCGGGGTGATGGGAAAAGCATCCAGACAGACAAACATCGCAGGCAGCATATAATCAGGTAAGGTTTCCTGCAAGTAGGCACGTAAGCTGGTTCCATCTAAGGTGGATGCCCCTGGCGCCTCTACATAGGCCACCAGCCGCTTGTCGCCCTGGGCTCCTTCCCGTACCAGGATCAAGGCTTCCGTAATCTGGGGATGCTGCTCTAACTGGTATTCGATTTCGCCCAGTTCAATCCGATGGCCACGAATCTTGACCTGCTGGTCTGCGCGCCCCACAAAGATGATCTCGCCTTGCTCGTCACGCTTTACCATGTCACCAGTCTTATAGAGACGGGCACCGGGTTGAGTACTCAATGGATGGGGCACAAAGCGTTCCGCGGTAAGCTCTGGCTGCTGCAGATATCCGCGTGCCAATCCATCTCCACCAATGTATAATTCACCCGCTACGCCTACAGGAACTGGCTGCATATGTGCATCGAGGACATAGAGCGTGGTATTGGATAACGGCTGTCCGATTGCAATGGTCGTGGCGTCGGCTGCCAATGACTGGATCTCGTGCCAGGATGCATAAGTGGTACTTTCGGTTGGACCATAGACATGCAGCAGGCGCTCAGGGGCTCCTTTTGCCAGTACCTGATGCACCCAGCGCACATCGACGGCTTCTCCACCAAAGAGCAGGTGCTTTAATGAGCGGAAGACATCCGGGATCTCACGGGCCAGCTGGTTAAAGAGGGCAGTGGTCAGGAAGAGCGTGTTGATGCGCTGCTCCTGCAATACTTGCGCGAACCGTGGCAGCGACAGAATATCTTCCTTCATCACCATGACCAGGCAGGCTCCATTGAGCCAGGCACCCCAGAGCTCAAAGGTAGAGGCGTCAAAGGCCACATTGGCCGCCTGGACAATCCGATCTTCTGGCTCAAATTGGATATAGTTGCTGTTGCGTACCAGCCGCACGACTGGTTGGTGTGTGATACAGACGCCTTTGGGCTTGCCGGTTGAGCCCGATGTATACATCACGTATAAAAGGTTATCCGCCAGGACGGTATGCTCTGGATTCTCGCTCGATTGTGCGTGCAACGCTTTTGTTTCTTGATCAAGCAGCATTGTCTGGACCGAACTGGGCGGTAGCTTTTCGAGCAGGGCTGAGTGCGTCAGCAGGATGGTGATCTGCGCATCTTCGATCATCAGGCTCAGGCGCTCTTGTGGATAGCCTGGATCAAGGGGTACGTAGGCGCCGCCAGCTTTGATGATACCCAGCAGGGCAACAAGCATCTCTACTGAACGTTCCAGACACAGACCAACCCGGATCTCCGGTCCTACTCCCAGGGACCGCAAGTAGTGCGCAAGCCGATTAGCCTGGCGATTCAGTTCTGCATAGCTGATGCGCTGCTCACCACAAATAATGGCCTCGGCCTCTGGTGTCCTGCTGACCTGCTCTTCAAACAGGATTGGCAGCACAGCCGTGCGTGGATATGCAGTGTCTGTGGCATTCCAGCCCTCGATAAGCTGGATTTTCTCAGATGCTGTAAGCACTGAAACGCTGGCCACGGGCTGTTGCAGCGAGGTCGCAAAGCTTTGCAGCACTATGTGTAGATGCTGCAGCATGCGTGCGATGACTGCGTTCCCGAAACGGCCACGTAGATACATGAGTTTGAGTGTGAGCTCTTGTCCCGGAATGGCAATGAAGGACAGTGGATAATTCGCCTGCTCAACAGATTTGATGGCTTGCACGCGCAAGCTCATCTCTTCTCCTTGCGTACCACTGGTGCTGACTGGATAATTCTCAAAGACCAGCAGGCTTTCAAACAGGGATGTACCACGCGCTATCTCGCTCCAACTTTGGACCTGGGCCAACGGGCTATATTCATACTGGCGCGCTTCACTCTGCTGCTCTTGCAGTTGTTGCAACCAGTTCTGTACGCTGATCTCGCCAGGGATACGCACCCGCACAGGTAGGGTATTAATAAACAGGCCGACCATCGACTCAATACCCGCGACGCTGGCAGAACGACCGGAAAGAGTGGCTCCGAAGACCACATCATCCTGACCACTGTAGCGACTCAATAGCAGAGCCCAGGCTCCTTGAATCAACGTGTTCAGGGTCAATTGGTGCTGACGCGCCTCTTGCTGTAGAATCCTGGTTTCGGTGGCAGATAATTTCATCACCTGCTCGTCATAGGTAAGCATGTCTGTATCATCTGCCAGATCCGAGGCTTGCTCTCCAATCAGCGGCGTGGGTACGGTGAAGTCCTGTAGCAAGTCTTGCCAGAACGCTTGCGCCTTACCCAGATCTTGTTCTTCTAGCCAGGCGATATAATCCTGATACGGTCGGATATGCGGCAGTTGGATGTCATGACCCTTATGCAGGGCCTCATAGCAAACAAAGACATCGCGTAGGACCAGGGGGATACTCCAGCCATCTAGCAGGATATGGTGGTGACTCCACAGAAACACAAAGGTTTCATCGGCCATACGCACGAGCGTCAAACGGGCCAGGGGCGCCTGCTCAAGATCAAAGCCGCTGGCTCGATCTTCTTGCTGATAGCTGGCTAATTTCTCTTGCTGCTCTTGCTCAGTGAACTCACGCCAATCCAGCGCCACAAAGGGTACGTCCACCTGCTTGCGTACTACCTGTAAAGGCTGGTCGAATCCTTCCCAGAGGAGCGCTGTACGTAAGATGGCATGCTGCTCCATCACTTGCCGCCAGGCGCGGATAAATACGTCGATTGCTAATTTTCCCTCAAAAGTACACGCCAGTTGAGTAATATAATCTCCTCCATCAGGTTGATAGAGTGTATGGAAAAGCATGCCTTCCTGTAGAGGAGATAGTGGATAGATGGCTTCGATCGGTTGATCCGCCGGCAAAAATGTATCGATTTGTTCCTGCGTTAATTGCGCTAATGGGAAGTCAGAGGGTGTGTAACCACCATGCTGTTCCTCACGACAGTGGGCAATCAAGGCACGTAATGCCTCGACACAATATTCAGCAAAGTTTGTAATCGTCTCGTCTTTATGCAGATTCGCGCTATACATCCAACTCAGATGAAGTTGTCCACCACTGATGTTGCCACTTACCTCCAGCACATGTTCACGGTTCGCGTCAGGATTGCGTGGTATGCCGCTGGCTTCTTGCGCAAATTGAAACAAGGCGTCCGTTCCCAATACCTGATCAAACTGTCCCAGATAGTTGAAGCTGATCTCCGCTGGCGATATTTTTCGGATGCGATCCGTGACAGATGCATCTTCGCTCAGGTAACGCAGCAGGCCGTAGCCAATGCCGTTGTGTGGAATGGTACGCAAACGCTCTTTGATCTGCTTGAGCAATGTTCCTGGTTCGTTATGCTCTCTATCCTCTATAAAGACGGGATAGAGCGTGGTAAACCAGCCTACGGTCCGTGAGAGGTCGACACCTTCGAGAATATCTTCACGCCCATGCCCTTCCATATCTACCCAGAGGCTGTGCTGTCCTGTCCAGGCTGCATAGCCCTGGGCTAACGCGGTTAAGAGTATATCGTTGATCTGCGTGCGATAGGCCTGGGGCACTTCATGTAAGAGGGCACTGGTCTCTTCAGGACTTAACGAGATGGCCACCATTCTGATCGAGGCAACTGTATTGACGCCTTCACTGTAATCTCGCGGCATTCCAACTACGCTATGGGCGGCCAGCGCTGTCCAGTAGTCCAACTCCTGTCGAAAGGTCGCAGCCTGCGCAGCCAGGCTCAATTTTCTGGACCATTCCTGGAATGAGGTGGTCTTGGGCGGAAGCAGGTAGCTCTGGGCATGTTGTAGCTGTGTATATACGCTCTGCAGGTCTTCCAACAGGATACGCCAGGAGATGCCATCGACGGCCAGGTGATGGAGTATGATCAGCAGGCGTTGGCCGGCTGCTCCTAACTCAAAATAGGCCACGCGCAGCAAGGGTCCATCCGAGATATGCAAACTGGCCTGGAGTTGATTGGCTGCGCTCTCTATCGCTGCTGCCTGCTTGTCTTCTGCTACGCTAGCCAGGTCAACGATTGTCAGTGGAACGTCGTCTTCAAATGCGGCGTCGCGTTGCTGCCAGGTGCTCTCAACATACTCAAAACGCAGCCGTAGCGCATCGTGATGCTGTAAGAGGGCGCTGATAGTTTTCCTTAATAGATCGGTGTCGAGCGCCTGTTGCACACGCAGGAATATTGCCTGGTTCCAATGATGCGGTTGCACTGGCATATGCTCAAAAAAGCGCTGTTGGATCGGTGTGAGGGGTACGCGACCAACCACCGGCCTTGCTCGGCTTCACGCACGGTTCCGGCCTCGACGACCTGCGCCACTGCTGCCAGCGTTGCAACCGTCTGGTACTGAAAGAGTTGTTTGGCCGTGACATGTAAGCTGTTTTGATTAATCAGCGCCACGATCTGGATGCTGAGAATTGAATCACCACCCAGGGCAAAAAAGTTATCATTCAAACCGACACGCTCTACACCTAATACCTGCTCCCAGATGCTGGCGATGATTTTTTCTACAGGTGTGCGTGGCTCTACATAGCGACGTGCATCAACCAGGGTATTTTTATCGGGCGCCGGCAGTGCGCGCCGGTCAACTTTGCCATTGGCAGTGAGGGGCAGACTGTCCATGCGCACAAATAGCGCCGGTACCATATACTCTGGCAGGTAACTCTGGAGGTATTCCTGCAATGTGGCATTTTCAAGGTCTTCGTGGCTAACGACGATATACGCAACCAGCCGTTGCTGCTCTGCTCCAATTTCTCTGGCGACTACCACACAATCCTGGATTGATACATGTTTTATCAGGATGCTCTCAATCTCGCCTAATTCAATACGATGACCACGAATTTTCACCTGTGTATCAATACGGCCGATGTATTCCAGATCCCCATTCTGCTGGTAACGTACCAGGTCTCCGGATCTATAGAACATGATCTCAGGCTGCATATTCAATGGATCCGCCATAAAACGTTCGGCGGTCAGTTCATCCCGGCGCAGATAACCACGCGCTACGCCTGCTCCTCCCACATAGAGTTCACCTATAACTCCGATCGGTACAGGCTGCTTATACTGGTCAAGCACAAGCAAACAAAGATCGGGAAAGGCACAACCAATATTGCTGATCAGGCCAGCTTTCAGGTCTTGCCGAATTACAGGACGGTATGTTGTATGCACGGATGTTTCAGTGATGCCATACATGTTCACCAGTTGGGGCTGCTGATCGCCAAAGCGCTCAAACCAGGGTCCCAGGCTCTGAAACTCTAGCGCTTCTCCACCGAAAAAGATCAGGCGCAAGGCGAGCTTTTCTTGCCGGTCACTGGCTAAGATGGTTTGCTGTAGCAGACGGAAGGCTGATGGAGTCTGGTTAAGGATGGTTACACCAGTACGGAGCATTTCAGCATGCAGGTCTTGTGGCGAACGGCTCATCCAGTAGGGGACAACAACCAGCTTACCGCCATAGAGTAATGGACCCCAGATTTCCCATACGGAGAAGTCAAAGGCATAGGAATGGAATAGGGTCCAGACATCATCAGCGGTAAAATTGTACCAGTGCTGCGTGGCTTTAAACAGGCGCATGATATTGTTATGGGTGACTAAGACACCCTTGGGTTTACCTGTGGAGCCCGAGGTATAAATGACATAGGCCAGGCTCTCTGGCTTTATTTCCGTAGGTGGATTCTCTGTACTGGATGGCGTAAAGCGCTCTTGCTCATCCAGGCAGATGATCTCTCCTTCAAATTGGGCGAAGCGTGCCTGGATATGCTGCTGGGTCAGGATGACCGCGACCTGGGCATCGGCTAAGATAAATGTCAGACGATCCTCCGGGATCGCCGGGTCTAGCGGTACGTATGCGCCGCCGGCCTTTAAAATACCCAGGATGCCGATGAGCATTTCGGGTGAGCGTTCGACGCTTAAACCTACCAGCGTCTCTGCACCAATTCCTTGCTGCCGTAAATAGTGTGCGACCTGGTTCGCGCGTTGGTTCAGTTCTGTATAGGTTAGACGCTGCTCCTCAAAGAGGATGGCCTCAGCATCTCCATGCGCAACAACTTGCTGCTCAAAGCGCTGATGCAGGCAGAGATCCGGCGCATACTCTGTCTGGATCGTGTTCCAGCCAAGAAGTTGCTGCCGCTCTGGTGGCGTTATCAATGCCAGCGTGGCAATAGATTGATCCGGGTTGGCCGCGATGCTCTCTAAGAGTTGTTGAAAGTGTCCCACCATGCGCTCTATAGTGGCAACGTCAAACAGGTCTGTGCTGTATTCGAAATTACCAAATACACCCTGCTCGGTTTCGACCAGTTGCAGCATCAAATCAAATTTGGTGCTATCGTTCTCGACGATCATGGGTGCTAGCTTGAGGTCGCCCAGGGTGAAGTCTTGTCCCGGTGTGTTCTGCAACACAAACATGACCTGGAACAGTGGGGAACGGCTCAAATCACGCTCTGGTTGCAGCATTTCAACGATGTGTTCAAATGGTATGTCTTGATGCGTGTAGGCTTCCAGGGTTACTTCACGCACCCGCTTTACGAGCTCACGGAAGGATGGATTCCCTCCCAGGTCGGTACGTAAGACCAGCGTATTCACAAAGAAACCTATCAGGTCTTCAATTTCTGCCTGCGTACGGTTCGCGATCGGGGTTCCTATCACGATATCTTCTTGCTGGCTATAGCGATAGAGCAAAATTTTGAAGGCGCTCAATAAGGTCATAAATAAGGTTGCGCCTTGTTGTTGCCCGACGATTTTTAATTTCTCGATGAGCGCGGCTGGAATCTCGATTGGCTGGTGTAGGCCATGATAGGATTGTGTTGCAGGACGCGGATGATCGGTGGGTAGTTCAAGCGGCAACAGATTCTGTCCCAGTTGACGCTTCCAGTAAGCCATGTGCTGCTCAAGTACCTCGCCTTGCAACCATTGGCGCTGCCAGAGGGCGTAGTCGGCATATTGTAAAACCAGGTCTTTTAAGGGGCTGGGCTTTCCGGCCGAGTAGGCTGTATACAGTTCAGCCAGTTCACGGGTCAAAACTCCCATTGACCAGCCATCAGAGACAATGTGGTGGATGGTTAGTACCAGGATATGGTCTTCCGGACCCTGACGAATTAATAGGGCTCGAATTAATGGTCCATGCTCCAGATCAAAGGCGCGTTGCTGTTCTTGCACTATAACTTGATAGGTTCGTTCTGCTTGTGCTTCCGTGGCCAGGTGTTGTATGTCCTCTATTGGTAAGACAACTGAGGACGTGGGTGCAATCACTTGCGTGGCCTGTCCCTGCAAGCTCGCAAAGGTGGTGCGCAGGGATTCATGGCGACGCACAATTTCTTGCAGGCTTTGCTCCAATGCTTCTACATGCAGCTTTCCTTGCAAATGTACAGCGGCTGGCAGGTTATAAATTGTATTTTCAGGCTCAAGCTCATTCAGAAACCACAGGCGTTGTTGTGCAAAGGACAGAGGGAGGCTTGCATCTGAACGCTCCTGTGCACGAATGGGGGGTCTCACTACCTCTTTCTCCTGCGTCTTATTCAACTTTTGCATTAAGCGCGCAAGTTTTTTGGGAGAAAGCTCTGAAATACGTTTGTCCAGACTACTCACTTGTATCTCCTTCTATTCCTTTGCATCCAGGATGTCAATTAAATGTAGTGCCATTCAATCGTGTGAGTGAAGTCGCCTGACAGGCTGGATCGCTTCGGTAGAAGAGATCAGGTTTCCATGCTTGCGTTGTGGCGACTTCACTAGCCGCGAGTGAGCGGCGTTCACGATTGCTTTTTAATAGCGTGCCATGGGTCCACTACTATTGCTCAAACTATGTTGTCTGTGCTGGCTTATCTCGATCTATCACTGTTTTTCTCTGCATTATTTATTCATCCTCTTCTTCATCCTCTTCATCTAGCTCTGCGAGCAGGCGCGCCAGTTCGTCATCATCTGTGTGCTCGACCTGCTCACGCGCAATGGCAACGATCATAGTTTCAACACTTGGTGCCTCAAACATACTGCGAACGGGTAAATCCACCTGGAAGGTCATACGTATACGTGAGATGACCTGGGTGGCCAGGAGTGAATGTCCGCCAATCTCAAAGAAGTTGTCCTGTACGCCGATCTGCTCGCGCTCTCTTCTGAGCACATCTGCCCAGATCTCTACCAGAAGTTCCTCCATCGGGGTGCGCGGAGCCAGATAGGTGCTGGTAATGTAAGCCTGCTCGGTATCCAGTACAGTTAGCGCGTGGCGATTCACTTTGCCGCCAGGAAGCAATGGCCATGCAGCGAGTCGTACAAAGGCTGCCGGGAGCATATAGGCTGGCAATTGTTGTTGCAGGCTTTCACGCAACTGGCTAAAGAGTTGCTCGTCCTGGTCCGCGGTTACGATATAGGCAACTAAGCTGGCTTCTCCGGATTGATCTGCTTGCGCCAGGACCAGGCTGTCCTGGACGGCTGTATGCTGACGCAGAGCGTTTTCAATCTCGCCTGGCTCAATCCGAAAACCGCGTATTTTGATTTGCTGATCAACGCGTCCCAGGTATTCAAGTGTACCATCCGCTAAGTAGCGGGCCAGGTCACCAGTCCGATAGAGGCGCGCTCCTGGTATTCCAGCAAAGGGATCGGGTATAAATGCTGCGGCGGTCATGTCTGGTTGGTTCAGGTATCCACGTGCCAGGCCTATACCTCCAACACAAAGCTCTCCTGGAACACCCATCGGGGCCAGCCGCTGATGGTGGTCCAGTATGTATACATGCATATTGGCAATTGGCACTCCGATGGGAACCGCGAGCATATCCTGGGATAGATGGTCTGTAGCGTAGTACGTGACATCGGCGGTTACTTCGGATGAACCATAGAGGTTCAGTAAGCGACCTTGCGGGCAACGCTCTTTAAAGAGCTGTGCGAGCTCTAACGAGAGGATTTCGCCACTGCATACCCATAATTTGAGTTTTGGCAACCGCTTTTGCACGTCCGGGACGCTTGTTAAGATGGCACGCAGCAAAGATGGCACGAGCACGATACGTGTACATTCGCTGGCCGCGAGTGCACTCACCATCAGCACAGGATCTTGCCGGACATCTTTGGAGAATATGGTTAATGGCACTCCTTGCAATACCGGTCCAAGTAGCTCCCAGATTGAGTCGACAAAATTCAGGGCGGTCTTCTGACAACACTGCTCCTGAGCCGTGAATGGATATGCTTGCCACATCCAGTTGAAGCGGTTGACCGAGGCGCGATGATTCGCAAGTACACCCTTTGGCTTGCCGGTTGAACCCGATGTATAGATGATATATGCCAGGTTATCTGGTGTGACGCCACTCTGTATGCGACCATCCGGCAACTGTGCAATCTGCTCCCAGATGCTATCTAGCTCGACTACATGCCTGGGCTGTACCGGCAAATGGGCCGTCAGATGTTTTTGGGTTAAGATAATGTCAAGCGCGCTATCATTCAGCATATAGGCCAGCCGCGCCGCTGGATAGGCTGGATCTAATGGCACATAAACACCGCCAGCTTTGAGGATCGCCAGGATGCCGATCAATAACTCGCTGCATGGCTCCACGCTTACACCAACGGGTACCTCTGGTCCCACACCAAGTGAGCGTAGATAGCAAGCGAGCTGGTTCGCCTTCTGGTCTAGAGCCCGGTAGGTCAATTTGTCCTGTTCGAAAATGACGGCAAGCGCTTCTGGCGTGCGCTCAACCTGTTGCTCAAAGAGTTGGTGCAGGCACAGGTCGGCTGGATACGGGGCTTGTGTGTTGTTCCACTCAACCAGCAGTTTCCGCTGCTCGCTGTCCCCTAACAGGGGCAAGCTACCAACAGCCTGGGATGGTTGCTCGGCCAGCCCTTTCAGCAGGTTTTGTAGATGCTGCAACATCTGCTCTATCACCACGCTATCAAAACGCTGGCCATCATACAGGAGCTTGAGGGTCATGCGCTCACCGGGAATAATATAGAGGGTCAGTGGATAATGGGTCTGCTCTTGCGAGTTCACGGCCTCTAGTTGCAGGCTCGCTTGCACGTTTTGCATAGCGCTACCACTGATGGGATAATTCTCAAAGACAAAGAGCGTGTCAAAAAGTGCGACTCCATGCGCCAGTTCGCTCCATCCCTGTACCTGCACCAGTGGGGTATATTCGTACTGGCGTAGCTCGCTCTGCTGCTCCTGGATTTCCTGCAGCCAGTCTTCAAACGCCATCTCAGGACGAATCTGAATACGTACTGGCAGGGTGTTGATAAACAGGCCGACCATTGACTCTACGCCCTGCACGTCCGCGGAGCGACCGGAAAGGGTGACGCCAAAGACGATATCATCCTGGGCGCTATAATGGCTTAATAGCAGCGACCAGGCTCCTTGCATGAGTGTGTTTAATGTCAACTGGCGGGTACGCGCCAACTCTTGTAGAGCGGCGGTGAGTTCGGCTGGAACGCTTTGTTTACATTCTTGATAATCGGGGCCTGTGCTTGTTTTCTACGTTCTACCCCTAAAACAAGCGGTGTCTCAAAACCTTTCAGTTGCTGACGCCAGAAGGTTTCCGCCTGCTGCAAATCCTGTTGTACCAGCCAGGCAATATAGTTTTGATAAGGATAGACCCGTTCTAGCTGCGGCAGCTGCTGCTGCGTAAATGCTTCATAGCAGATAAAGACGTCCTTGAGCAGGATTGGCATGCTCCAGCCATCGAGCAGCATATGATGATGGCTCCACAGGAACTCATAGTCCGTATCGGTTATGCGCATGAGGGTTAAACGCAACAATGGCGCTTGCGATAAGATAAAGCCTTGTCTCCGATCCTGTTGCCGGAGTTCCGTGAGACGTTGCTGCTGCTCAGCTGGACTGTAGCCACGCCAGTCATGCATGACAAAGGGTAGTTCGATCTGCGTATGCACGATCTGTTGGGGTTGGTCCAGCCCATCCCAGACAAAGGCTGTGCGCAGGATGGCGTAGCGCTCAATGACTTGCTGCCAGGCTCGCTGGAAGGCCTCTATCTGCAGGTCACCACGAAATGTGAAGTTCGTCTGGACAAGATAGTCTCCTTCTTCCAGCGTATAAAGCGAGTGGAAGAGCAGACCTTGCTGTAAGGGCGATAATGGATAGACGGTCTCGATTGCCCGCTCTGAGCCTAATACACGATCAATCTGTTCCTGGCTCAGCTTTGCCAGTGGCAAATCTGATGGTGTAAAGCCACCTGCATGCTCTTCTATACAGCATGCAATCAGGTTCTGGAGGATCTGCAGGTAGTTATGCGCCAGGGTCGTAATGGTTTCTGGACGATGGATGTTGGTGCTGTATGTCCAGTTCAGGTGTAGTTGTCCACCACCCACGCTCCCACTGATATCCAGTTGGTGCACCCTGCTTCCCTGCGGACTGACTGGCATACCACTATCTTCATAGGCGGGAGCCAATAGTGCTTCCTCGGAGAATTCCTGGTCAAACTGGCCCAGGTAGTTGAAGCTGATCTCAGCCTGCGGTAATGCTTGCAACTGCTCGCTTATCTGTTGATCCTGGCATAAGTAACGCAAGAGCCCAAAGCCAATACCGTGCTGAGGTAACACGCGTAGTTGCTCTTTGACTACTTTCAGCATCTCGATCAGTTCTGTTTTTCCCTGCGCATCCAGTAAGAGCGGATAGATGCTGGTAAACCAACCAATGGTACGCGAGATGTCGGTGTGCTCCAGGATATCTTCACGCCCATGTCCTTCCAGATCGATCAGAAGCTTGCTTTGCCCGGTCCATTGTGTTAGCGTGGCCAGCAGCGTGGTCAGGAGAATATCGTTAATCTGTGTATGATACGCCTGTGGTACTTGCTGCAATAAGGCCTGGGTCTCTTCAGTACTCAGGGAAACACTGATCGTTTGCACTGAGGCAACCGTATTTTCTGCCTGTGCATAATCGACAGGTAATGGCAATATGTCTTGCTGCGCTGCGCTTAGCCAGTAGGCTAGCTCTTGCTTAGCGTCTGGCGTCTGAGCATATTCGACCAGTTTCTGCGCCCACTGTCGGAACGAGGTTGTCTTGGCGGGTAGCACCACCGCGTGCTGGTTACGTAGCTTCTCGTAAACATTGGCAAAATCTTCCAGGAAGATACGCCAGGAGACACCATCGATTACGAGATGATGGATAATAATCAGGATGCGATCCCGCTGCTCTGACCTTAACGTAAAGTAGACAATGCGTAGCAATGGACCATCCTGTAAATTCAGGCTCATCTGGGCTTCATTCGCGGTTGCTCCAATGGCTACTTTTTGCTCGTCTGGCGAGAGGGCGGCGATATCTTTTATCACAACGATTTCATGCGTTTCGCCAGCGCTATTTACCTGCTGCCAGCCAGTGGCTTGCTCGCTATAGCGCATGCGTAACGCGTCATGATGCTGCACAATATGGCTGACTGTCTGCTCTAACAGTTCAGGATCAAGCCGTTCACGCGTACTCAGGATCAGCGCCTGATTATAATGCTGCGCCTGCGGCAGTTGTTGCGCAAAGAACCAGTGTTGTATTGGCGTCAATGGCAATTCACCAGTGACAATGCCTTGTTCGGACTCGATGATTGTTTCGGCTGTCGTGCTCATCACGACCATGGCTAATTCAGCAATGGTTGGATGCTGGAAGAGCATCTTCGGCGTAATCTGCAGGCCAACCTGTTTGGCGCGGGCGACAATCTGAATACTGACAATCGAATCTCCACCGAGCGCAAAGAAGTTATCGTGAATACTCAACGCTTCAACACCCATGACTCGTTGCCATAATTCAACCAGTTTCGCCTCTACCTCCGTACGCGGTTTGATCAGCGTACGCTCTTTCTGCTCAGCGCTGTGGTCTAGCGCTTGCAGCGCTCGACGGTCAACTTTTCCATTCGCCGTCAAAGGCAGGGTTTCTAGCTCAATAAAGGTGGACGGAACCATATAATTCAGCAGACGCGCTGCAAGATACTGGCGCAGATCTTCAATGTGCAGTCCTTGCTGCGGCGCGGTAACCACGTAAGCGACCAGGTGCGTAACGCCGGCTTCTTCACGAGCGATGACGGTACATGCCTGGATCGTGGCATGCTGGCTCAAGACGCTTTCGATCTCGCCCAGTTCGATCCGATACCCCAGCACCTTGACCTGATCATCCAGGCGACTCAAGAACTCAATCGAGCCATCGGGAAGATACGTGACCAGGTCTCCGGTTCTGTAGAGTCGTGCGCCTGCTTCCTGACTGAAGGGATCGGCAATGAAGCGCTCAGCGGTCATGGCAGGCTGCTGCCAGTAACCACGAGCCAGACTTAAACCACCGATGTAGAGTTCACCAGGAGTTCCCACCGGTACTGGCAGTAAATGACGATTTAAAATATACACCTGGGTATTGCTGATCGCCTTGCCAATGGATGGTGCTCGCTCGGAAAAACCAGCAGGAACGTCTCCGGCCGTGGCCACCACGGTCGATTCCGTCGGACCATAGTGATTGATCAGGCGGAAAGGTAATGCTGCTTCAGGTGCGCTATGCAACTTATCACCTCCGGTCAACAGGGCACGCAACGCGCACTCCTGTGGCCAGGGCAGCGCTATGATCCGTTCAGCCAGCGGGGTCGGTAAGAAACTGATACTGATCTCCTGTTGCACCATCCAATCACGCAACTCAGGCGGCG
Organism: Dictyobacter vulcani; assembly: GCF_008974265.1. Taxonomy (GTDB): domain Bacteria; phylum Chloroflexota; class Ktedonobacteria; order Ktedonobacterales; family Ktedonobacteraceae; genus Dictyobacter; species Dictyobacter vulcani. The sequence continues at coordinate 900,506 of NZ_BKZW01000002.1, read as the reverse complement.
AGAGACGCGTCTGCTCATCGGGTATATGCAGGCTGGCTCCTGCTGCGAGATACGGCCAGATCTCCCACACACTGGCATCAAAGGCCACACCCGCCAGTTGGGTCGCACGATCGTGCGAAGAGATTTCATAGGCCTGCAGGTGCCAGAACACTAGATTGAGTAATCCGGCATGCGTGATCTGGACGCCTTTGGGAAAACCGGTCGATCCCGATGTATAGATCATATACGCCAGATGCTGACGATCAATCGCTCGGTCAAGATTCGCGGTTGGATAGGCCGCCAGCCGCTCCCATTCACGATCAAGCAAAAAGTACGGTTCGGCACTTTCAGGCAGGCTGCTCGCAAATTGCTGCCGGGTCAGCACAGTCTTCATTTGCGCATCTTCTAGCATAAAGGCGATGCGCTCAGTCGGATAGGCAGGATCCAACGGTACATAGCCCCCCCTGCTTTAAGAATACCCAGCATACTTATTATCATTTCAATGGAACGCTCAAAATAGAGTCCCACCAGATCTTCCGGCCCTACATCCAGGCTACGGAGATAATGAGCCAGTTGGTTGGCACGGCAGTTCAACTCGCATAGCTGAGGCGCTGCTCACCATAGATTACCGCGGTCGCTTCGGGCGCATGCTGCACATGAGCTTCAAAAAGATCGAGAATATTGGCATCACATGCATAATCAGTGCCAGTCATATTCCATTGCTGTAATTGCTGTTGCTCGCCTGGCGTCAACAATGATACTGTTGCAACCTGCTGCTCTGGTGTATGGATGAAAGCATGCAACAGCATCTGCATATGCCACAGAAAGCTTTTGATGTCTTCTGAAGCAACGCGATGGCTATCGTAAATAAATTTTAATGATAGCTGTTGGGCTGCATGAGCCACCAGCGTAAGCGGGTAGTTGGTTTGTTCCTGGGCCTGGAATGAGAGTAGTTCTAATTCGCTCTTTTCTTGCACCTGGACATTCTGTGTCGTGACTGGATAATTCTCAAAGACGAAGAGGGTCTCGAACAGTGCACTGCCACGGGGTATAGCGCTCCAATTCTGCACCTGTGCCAGTGGACTATATTCATACTGCCGCATCTCAAGCTGCTGTGCCTGTAAACTATGCAACCAGGACAGGATACTCTGACCAGGCCGGATCTGGACACGCATAGGGAGTGTATTAATAAACAGGCCAATCATGGCTTCAACACCGGCTAAGTCAGCAGGGCGACCAGAGACGGTGGTGCCAAAGACAATATCAGGCCGACCACTATAATGGCTAAGCACAAGCGACCAGGCTCCCTGGACCAGTGTATTGATGGTGAGTTGCTGTTGCCTGGCAAATTGCTGTAATTGCTGTGTTAACTCTTCTGAACACAGAAGCAATTCTTCATCGTAGTGCGGTGCTTCATCTATAGCCGGCGCACGCTTGATGCGTAGTTGCGTAGGATCAGTAAAGCCCTCTAGCATCTGCCGCCAGAAACGCTCGGCCTGCCCCATATCTTGCTGGGACAGCCACTGAATGTAGTCCTGGTACGGGCGTACATAGGCCAGTTGTAACTTCTTGTGCTGGCAGAGCGCCTCATAGGCCATGAATACGTCGCGTAGCAGCGTTGGCATGCTCCATCCATCTAACAGGACATGGTGATGGCTCCAGATAAATTCATAACTGTCATCGGCCAGTCGGATCAGCGCAAAGCGCATCAATGGCGCTACGTCTATGTCAAAGCCTTGCATTCGATCTTCTTGCCAGTATGTAGCCAGACGTGCTTGCTGCTCATCTACCATTAGATGACGCCAGTCATGCTCGAAGAATGGCGCTTGACGATGACGATAGACAATTTGCTGCGGTTCTTCTACTATATTCAGTTCGAATGCGGTTCGTAATATGCTGTGGTGATCCATGACTTGCTGCCAGGCTGCTTTGAAGGCTGCGCAGTGCAATGTGCCTTGCAGGGTTGCTCCAATCTGCACCACATAGTCACCATCACCTGGTGAGTAGAGCGTATGGAACAGGAGACCTTGCTGCAGTGATGAGAGTGGATAGATAGCCTCGATCTCACGATTGTTGCCTGCTAACTGGTCGATTTGTTCTTGCGTTAACGTTGCCAGCGAAAAGTCTGAAGGCGTATAGCCGCCCGCATCCTCAGTGGCGCAGTGTGCGATCAATTCACGCAGGTTGCGCGCAAAATCCTGCACCAGCATATTGATGGTCTGGACACGGTGAAAGTTGCGACTATACATCAAGCTGATGCTTAGTTGACCACCACTAATACTGCAGGTTATATCTAACAGGTGCGCACGCTTACTCTGTGGACTCATTGGCAGGCCCGTTGATTCTCCAGCGGGTCCAAACAGTCCTTCAGTGGCGAGCATCTGGTCAAATTGACCCAGGTAGTTAAAGCTGAGTTCGGCCTGTGGTAAGGCTCGCAATTGCTCTCTTACCTGCTCATCATTACTCAAGTAGCGTAACAATCCATAGTGGATACCGTGATAGGGTAAGGCTCGCAACTGCTCTTTAATTGCTTTAAGCAGGGGACCAGGTTGAGAGGGCGTCGTGGCTTCAAGCAAGGTCGGATACATGCTGGTAAACCAACCAACGGTTCGCGAGATATCGACGCCATCAAACAGTTCTTCGCGGCCGTGGCCTTCCATATGCAGCAAAACGGCGTCCTGCCCTGTCCATTGCGTGATGGTCTGCACCAGAGCCGTCAATAAGACGTCGTTCATCTGTGTATGGTAAACCGGCGGCACAGCGTGCAGTAATGCCTGGGTCTCTTCTACACTCAGTGAAACCGTTACGGTGTGCGCCGACGCAATGCTGTTTTCTCCATTGTTTTGATCGATCGGTAGTGGCTGGATATGTGCTTGAGATTGCTTCAACCAGTATGCTACTTCGTTCTGTACCTCTGGCTGCTGGGCATAGGCCTGGAGTTTCGCGGTCCACTGCTGGAAAGACGTTGTTTTGCGTGGTAGCGCCAGCGCTTTATCAGCCGCCAGTTGCGCATAGGCTGTCTGCATATCTTCCAATAGGATACGCCAGGAAACACCATCAATCGCCAGGTGATGGACCACAATCAGCAAACGGCCAGCCTGCTGTGCCCCAGATCAAAGTACACGATACGCAGGAGGGGTCCGTTAACAATATCTAGCTGTGTTTGTACTGTATTGACGGCCTCTTCAAAGACTGTTTGCTGTTCAGCCATGGGCATCTCTGACAGATCCAATACAGTTAATGGTACCTCTTCATCGGGCAGCGCCTGTGTCAGTTGCCAGCTATTAGCTTCTGTTTGGAGTAGGCGTAAGCGTAAGGCATCGTGGTGCTCCAACATCTGCTTCACGACCTGCTCTAGCAGGGTCTGCTCTAAACGCTGGCGTACACTGACCAGGATGGCTTGATTCCAATGATTGGGTTGCGGCTGTTGCTGCTCAATAAACCAGTGTCCGATGGGAGTCAATACGACTGGTCCGGATATAATGCCTTGCTCCGCTTCAATCGCGCTCTCAGCTTCCTCTTTGGCCATCACGCGTGCCAGGTCGGCAATCGTCTGGTGCTGAAACAGCATTTTGGGGGTGAGATTCAAGCCTGTCTGATTGGCACGTGCCACAATCTGAATACTAAGAATAGAATCGCCGCCCAGCGCGAAAAAATTCTCATGGATGCCGACCTGGGGCAGGCCTAACACCTGCGACCAGATCTCGGATAGTTGCTGCTCAAATGGTGTCCGCGGGGCGCTATAGGTAGCGTTGCTCACCAGGTGCTGCAGCTCTGGCTCCGGTAGTGCGCGCCGATCAACTTTGCCATTCGGGTTAATGGTAATGCTTCAAGAATGACCATTACAGCTGGCACCATATAATCAGGAACCTGCTCTTGCAGATAAGCTCGAATGTCTTCCCGGTCGAGGCTCGCGTTTTCTTGCGCGACGAGATAGGCCACCAGTCGTCGATTGCCAACTTTATCTTCATGTAAAATGACGCTACAGTCACGTATCGCCTGGTGTTGCAACAATATTGCTTCTATCTCTCCTGGCTCAATCCGATAACCACGAATCTTGACTTGAGCATCGATACGGCCCAGAAATTCTAGCGACCCATCAGGCAAATAGCGTACCAGGTCACCGGTACGGTAAAGCCGTGCTCCTGGCTCGGTACTAAAAGGGTGGGTGACAAAAAGCTCTGCTGTCAGATCCGCACGCTGCAAATAGCCACGCGCCAGACTGGCTCCGCCCACAAAGAGTTCTCCAGGTACTCCCTGGGGCACAAGTTGCAGATGCTTGTCAAGCACATAGATCTGGGTATTGGCGATGGGCTTGCCGATCGAGGGTGCTCGCTCTTCCTGCGCCCCCACTGGCACGTCACCGGCACTTGTAACGACTGTGAATTCGGTCGGACCATAATGGTTAATTAAGCGAAATGGCAATTTGTCGCTTGGATAGTAGTGCAGTTTATCGCCACCGGTCAATAAGGCTCGTAAGGCGGTCGTCTCGGGCCATGCTAAGGTTAATACGCCTTCGGCCATGGGGGTCGGCATAAAACTCAAGGTAATGTGTTCATTGACAAGCCAGTCACGCAACTGCTCTGGATCCAGGCGCGTACTGGCATCGGGAAGATACAGGCTGGCGCCGGCGGTCAGGTAGGGCCAGATTTCCCAGACGCAGGCGTCGAAGGCGATGCCTGCCAGTTGGGTGGCGCGATCCTCTGGCTGCACGTTGTATGTTCGTCGGTGCCAGTACACCAGATTTAGCAGATTGGCATGCGAGATCTGTACACCTTTTGGCCTGCCAGTTGAGCCGGAGGTATAGATCATGTAGGCCAGATTCTCTGCCTGGATCTCTAGCTCCAGATTGTCGTCGGCATATGCCTCAAGCCTGGACCAGTCGCTATCCAGACAGAAATGGGAGGTCTTTGCTGCGGGTAGGCGTTCAAGCAGGCTGCTCTGCGTTAATAGCGTGGTGACCCGGGCATCTGCGAGCATATAGGCCAGTCGATCAGTTGGATAGTCCGGATCCAATGGCACATAGGCTCCGCCTGCCTTCAATATAGCCAGGAGGGCCACGAGAATCTCCGCTGAGCGCTCAACACAGACGCCGACCAGCGTATCCGGTCCCACTTGTAGCTGACGCAGATAGTGGCCAGTCGGTTTGCGCGACTGTTTACTTCTCCATACGACCAGCGCACATCCTTATACACGACTGCCTCTAAGCTTGGCTGGCTCGCGGCCCATTGCTCGAAGAGTTGATGCACATAGACCCCACTCGGATAGGCATTGGTCGCGGGACTTGAGAGTGTCAGCAGGTGTTTCCGCTCCGCTGGCGTCATTATGTTCAGCGTAGCTATGGGTTGCTCTGGCGCCAGCACGATGCTTTCGAGGAGGGTCTGGAAATGTTCGAGCATCCGTGTGATCGTCTGTGATTCATAAAGGTCTGTATTATACTCAAGCGAGATCGCGGTACTCTCGTCCGCATCAACGACCTGCAACGTCAAATCAAACTTGGCACTCTTACTGTCAACCGCGATAGGCTGCACACTCAGCTCTGGAAATTCAACGGCCGCTGTTGGTGTGTTTTGTAAAGCAAACATGATCTGGAATAGGGGCGAGCGGCTGAGATCTCGGCTTATTTGCAGCGCTTCCACAATCTGCTCAAATGGCAGGTCCTGGTGTGTATAGGCTCCCAGGGAAACATCACGCACGCGCTGCAGGACCTGGCGGAACGAGGATTACCCGAGAGGTCGGTGCGCAAGACCAGCGTGTTGACGAAAAAACCGATAATCTGCTCGATCTCGGCGCGATTACGGTTGGCGATGGGGGTACCCAGCACAATGTCATCTTGACCACTATAGCGCGCAATCAAGATCTTAAAGGCTGCCAGCAGGGTCATAAATAAGGTGCTATCTTCCTGCCGGGTCAACTCTTTTAGCTGCCTGCATAATGCTGCTGGTAAAACACGGACTTGATATGCACCATTGAATGTCTGTACAGGCGTACGCGGGTGGTCCGTAAATAATGCCACGGTCTCAGGTGCCCCTTGCAGTTGCTGCTTCCAATAGCTCAACTGCCGCTCTAGCTCCTCACCCTGTAGCCACTCACGTTGCCAGAGCGCGTAGTCGGCATATTGAAAGGTCAACTCGGGTAATGGAGATGGTTGATCGTGCAGAAAGCCCGATAATTCGCGCACGCCCCTCTGATAGAGGATGCAAGTTCTTTACCAGCACGCCATCGACCAGCCATCTAAATAATATGGTGCATGGTTAACAGCAAGACATGATCATTTTCACCGAGATCCAGCAAGGTGCCACGTAACCAATGGACCCCGTGCCAGGTCAAATGGCTGCAATGCCTCTGACTCCGCATACTGCCTGATGGTTGCATCCAGTTCGGCCGGTATGCAAGCCCGCAAATCAACGCGTTTCAGGACAAAGTGCTCTGCCTGGCTGGCGTCCGTTACCATCTGCATGAGTTCGCCGTCCAGCATGGCGAATGTTGTGCGCAACGTCTCGTGACGCTGCACGATCTCATTCAAGCCCGCTTCCAACGCAGCAATATGCAGAGGCCCACGAAAACGTACAGCCGTTGGAATAGTATAAAATGGTTTGCCCGGTTCCAACTGATCCAAAAACCCAGAGGCGTTGCTGCGCGAATGAGGCAGCAAATGCATAGACCTCTTCTTCCATAGAGTCCATTTGATCAGTAGAATATGTCGACATAGCACATTTCCTTCTATCATTGACGTTGGGAAGGGTTAGTTCCCTTTCGTGATGTTTTTGCCTTTGACGCGATGCTTGTCTCGCGAGACTCGTTTCATTGCCGGTGCCTGAGATGACGTTGGCGCCATCTGGGATTGCTCCTCTAGATATTTCGCCAGTTCATGGATTGTTGGTGTTTCAAAAAATTTGCGTAGCGGCAGTTCGATCTGAAAGATCACACGCAGTTGCGAAACTACCTGCGTCGCCAGGAGCGAATGCCCACCCAGCGCAAAGAAATTGTCATGGATGCTGACCTGTTCAGTTCCTAATACCTGCTTCCAGATCTCCGCTACTTTTTGCTCAGTATCGGTCTCGGGCGCAACATATGTGGTTCCAAGCACCAGATTGGCCTCTTCGACCGCAGGCAGGGCTTTGCGATCGATCTTGCCATTTGGCGTCACCGGGAAGGCGGCCAGTTGGATAAAGATCGTCGGATCATATAATCCGGGAGGCCTGCTTGCAGATATTCACGCAATGTCTGGTTATTCAAACCTGCCGCGTCGGCTGCTTCTATATAGGCGGCCAGGCGTTTATCGCCTGACTTGTCTTCGTGCACCAGCACCAACGCATCGGAGATTTGTGGATGCTGCTCTAACTTGTTCTCAATTTCTCCCAGTTCAATGCGGTGACCACGTACCTTGACCTGGTGGTCCACACGACCAATAAAGAGGATCGAGCCATCCGCATTGCGTTTAACGACGTCACCGGTCTTATAGAGCCTTTCCCCTGCTTTGCTAGTGAAAGGATGTGGCACAAAACGCTCGGCGGTTAAATCTAGATGATGCAGATAGCCGCGCGCCAGACCATCACCGCCGATGTATAATTCACCTGGCACGCCAATCGGGCTCGGTTGGTGATATGCGTCCAGCGCATAAAGCGTGGTGTTGGACAGCGCCTGGCCGATTGGTAGATTCGTGGCGTCTTCTTCGATCTCCTTCACCAGGTGCCAGGTGGCATAGGTGGTACTTTCCGTGGGACCATAGACATGCAGTAATCGCTCAGGCGCTCCATGTTTGAGGACCTCACGTACCCGGCGCACATCGACGGCTTCTCCACCAAAGAGCAGGTGCCGCAATGAGCGAAACGCATCTGGAATCTCACGGGTGATCTGGTTGAATAAGGCGGTCGTCAAAAACAGGGTCGTGATCTTCTGTTCCTGCAAGACCCGGGCGAAGCGCTGCAGGGACAGGACGTCTTCTTTCATCATCATCACCACGCTGGCACCGTTGAGCCAGGCTCCCCAGATCTCAAAGGTTGAGGCATCAAAGGCCACATTAGCCGCCTGGACGATCCGGTCTTCCGGCTCAAACTGGATATAATTGCTGTTACGTACCAGACGGGCGACCGCTTGATGGGTAATGGCGACTCCTTTGGGTACACCGGTTGAACCGGATGTGTACATCACATAGAGCAGGTTATCGCTGCGGACGCGACGCGACGGATTCTCGGGCGACTGCTTTGCAATGGTCTCGGTCTCATTTTCAAGGTAGAGCAGTGTCCGGAAAATGCCGGTAGGCTCTCACTCAAGGCCGCCTGAGCCAGTAAAATCTGGGCCTGCGAATTCTCCAGGATGAGGGCCAGGCGCTCCTTTGGATAGGTGGGATCCAGTGGCAGATAAGCGGCCCCGGCTTTCAGGATGCCTAGAATCGCTACCAGCATTGCGACTGAGCGCTCCAGGCAGAGCGCCACCAGCGTGTCTGGTTGCACGCCTTGCTGCTGCAGATAGTGCGCGATCTGATTGGCTCGACGATTCAGTTCCGCATAGCTGATACGCTCGTCAGCATAGATGATCGCGGTTGCTTCTGGTGTACGGGCAACCTGTTCCTCAAATAGGCCGGGAATGTTGGCCTGATCTGGATATTCGGTCGCCGTTGTATTCCACTCATAGACTATCTGCTGATATTCTTGTGCTGTCAGCATGGCCACGCTGGCAACTGGCTGCTCAGGATCCTGCAGGAAACTTTCCAGCAGTGTTTGCAGGTGTCCCAGCATACGCACAATCGTTTCCTCATCGAAGCGTGAGCAGTCGTAGAGTAATTTCAGGCTTAATTGTTGTCCGGGTAGCGCGGCAATGGTGAGTGGATAGTTGGTCTGCTCTACGGAACGTGTCGCATGCACCGCGAGCGGTGGCATGTCGTCTGTGTCCTTCACATCCAGTGACACTGGATAGTTTTCAAAGACAAACAGGCTTTCAAAAAGCGATTGACCAGTGGGCACCTCGCTCCAACTTTGTACCTGAGCCAGCGAACTATATTCATACTGGCGAATTTCGCTCTGCTGGGACTGTAAAGCCTGTAGCCAATCCTGCACACGCTCGTGCGCTGCTACATGGATGCGTACGGGCAGGGTGTTAATAAAGAGTCCGACCATTGACTCTATCCCTTGCACGTCTGCCGGACGACCGGAGACGATGTTGCCAAAGATCACGTCTGGCTGACCACTATAATGGCTCAGCAGCAGTGACCAGGCTCCTTGAATCAGGGTATTCATGGTCAATTGCTGGCTGCGTGTAAAGTGCTGCAACTGCTCGGTGAATGCGCTTGATAGTGTCAGCGAGTTTTCGGCATATTTACGTTCGCCGCTGACATCGCCTACCGTTTGCTGATCAACGGCGAAGGTGGTTGGCGCAGTAAAATCCTTGAGCAGGTCGCGCCAGAATGTTTCTGCCTGCGCTTTATCCTGCCGGGCTAACCAGCGAATGTAGTCCTGGAATGGCCGATGTGCTCCAGTTGGACCGCCGTTTTTCGACTCAGGGCATCGTAACAGATAAACACGTCCTTGAGGAGGATCGGCAGGCTCCAACCATCTAACAATATATGGTGATAGGTCCATAAAAATTCATAGCTGTCATCGGACATGCGGATAATGGCAAAGCGCATCAATGGTATCTGTGATAGGTCAAAACCTTGCATACGGTCCTGCTGTAAATAGGCCCGTAGCTTTGTCTGTTGCTCTTCCACTGAACAGCCACGCCAGTCCAGGTGCTCACAGGGAATATCGACCTGCCGATAGACAATCTGCAAGGGCTCTTCTACATCTTCCCAGACCAGGCCTGTGCGCAAAATAGGATGGTGGTTGACTGTTTGCTGCCAGGCTTGCATAAAGACGATCGGATTAAATTCACCGGTGAATCGATAGCCGCTCTGTACAATGTAGTCGCCTTTTCGGGTGCATAGAGCGTCTGGAATAGCAGGCCTTCCTGCATGGGAGAAAGAGGATAGACATCCTCGATGCGTGGTCCCGACCCAAACAGGTGATCCAATTGCTCTTGCGTTAGCCGCGCTAATGGAAAATCTGATGGCGTATAGCCTCTGCTGTCTGGTGCCTGACAATGGATGATCAGGTTCCGTAGCGTCTGGATAAAGTTCTCACCCAGGGCTTGCAGCGTTTCCTCGCGGTAATGATTCTGCTATAGGTCCATATCAGATGCAGTTGCCCGTTGCTGATACTGCCATTGACGTCAATTAAATGGGCGCGCTTGCTTTGTGGACTGACCGGTGAGCGCTCGCCTCAGAGGCCTGACTGAATAAGGTGTCCTCTGCCAGGATCTGGTCGAAGCGTCCCAGGTAGTTGAAGCTAATCTGGGCTGCGGCATGGCTCGCAGTTGCTGTGCCATCTGCTCGTCTTTACAGAGATAGCGCAGCAGTCCATAGCCCCATACCTTTGTCAGGGATCGCTCGCAACTGCTCTTTCACAGCCTTGAGTACTCCATCTAATGCTGCACCCTCATCAAGTTGGAGCAGCACTGGATACAGACTGGTAAACCAACCTACGGTCCGTGACAGGTCAATCTGCTCGCTCATTTCTTCGCGACCGTGACCTTCGAGTTTGATCAGCGATGTTCGCTCACCTGACCAGTCGGCCAAGCTCTGGACCAGCGCGCGAGCAAAATCATTTAATTTCGTGTCCCCATAGGCCCTGTCGGCACATCCCTGTAAAAATTCCTCTGCCACATTAACCGTCGCCAGTCGTCCCTTCAGACCTTTAGTAATAACTAACAAAGAAACCCTGCGACGGTCGCCCCGACGCTATTTGCGCCCACCGTATCCCTGGAGTTATTGGCTAAGAGGCTAACCTCCGACGACCGCTTCACTTGAACAGACCCCCACCGTACTGTCTGCTTCCTGTTCGCACACCCAACCTCGGTAGCGTCGCATGCCATCAGAACGCCCGTGACCTGACCCCTGAATGAGGTTTCTTTCTCGGGTAAGTACTGACACTATGCTGTGCTGTCGCCCATAATCGGCCGATAGCTAGCTCCTCCGATCAGCTGTGAGCGGAATAGCCGCGCGCCAAATACCCGCCTCGACGCCAGAGGTGATCCCACTCATCAGCAAGAGCGTCCGCGCTTTATCATGGACACCCACATCGAAAATTAGACGGCTCGACAACCCACAATGACCATGCTGGCAGGTTCAGCCCCTGCTGATACTCTTGCGCGTCCTCTCGATGGTCTCGCGCTGCTCGTCCGCATCAGGTGCGGCACAATCAATATCGCCTACGTGCGCCACACTCATCAGATCGGAACCACGGACTGCAACATCGGCGATGTGCCATGTTGTTCAAACCGTCGACCGAAAGCCCAGGACGCAAATAAACTCGTGTCTTGAAGCATGGTGCTGCAAATTGTCGTGATGCAGAACCTACAAGCAATCCGAAATACACAGCCGACAATACACAGTCCAATTGAGCAAAACGAAAAATGGCTTTCAAAAGTAATCAGCTCCCTTGAGCCGCGCTTCTCGCAAAACACCAGCCAAGCTATCACGCATCACCATGTGTCAAAGACCGGAACTACTCCGCTCGCCACCGATGCCCTACTCAGCAATGCATTATACCGAGCAAATGCACTTTCGCTGTTCTGTAAGTACAACCACAGCTGCATATTCAGCGACAACAGCTCGACCTGGGAAAGAGCCGACCCCGCGCAACAGTGTGACCTAGTGCAATCCGCCGTCTGGCCCGCGAGACGATCTGGATGCTTAAATCGAGTCGCCGCCGTAGCATAAAGAAAGTTAGTCCCAGCCCAAATAATCACCAAACCATGCAATTCCACACAAATACCGTGTGACCAGATCGCTCGCAGTTGGGCTTCAATTCACTCATCTCCCGAGGGAACCTATAGCTATCCTCTGTTGCGCGTTAGCTAGCACACTCGGGGCAGCCAGGGCAGTGCCTTAGCGCCCTCATCTTAAACGCAATTGCAATTCATACAAAGCCACATACTATCCAAGTCGCAACAAGAACCCCTATGCTCCCAGCGGAAACAAACACCGGGCAGCATATAGTCCGGTACGTGCGGTTGCCGCGTATGTGCTATATGCTGGCGGACCTCGCGATGCCATCAGTTGTCCCGTATCGCTGACAAACGGAAGCACACGATCAAAGCCCGTATCTTGTCGTGCCCCAACAAGTCCATGCCGCCCCGCCACTGTCACCACACACGGTGCGATGCCCTCGAGCATACTGGCCGAGACATGACATCCCTCCGCTCAGATCCTAACGAATACGGTAACCAGCCCTCAATTTACACCTGGAAATAACATGACGACTCGACAAAACATCAATCAGACCAATCCCAGAGTCGATAAGCGGAAGCCATGTGCACCGGTACGATAGAGCGTCGCTCCAGGCACTGGATCAACTGGAACTGCGGCACGAAGCGGCTCGAGCGAGTTCCAGCGTGCCCTCTCGGAGATAACCAACCCGGCCAGTCCAATCACAGCTGGAACTACGATTCTCTACCCATAGCCCCAAAGCTACGGGTAACACGGTCGCAGTGGCTCATCGCCACGGAGATACCGGCAAGTCGCTCAGCGTTCGCGCGATTCCGGGCAGATCCAGAATCCCAAGACACCACACGTTACACCCTACTTGCCACAGCCCGAGCCAATTGCATGTACAGTAATAACAACAGGTGAGTAAGTATATTTCGGATGGGGACCATAGCGTAATCATCCGGGCATACTGCTAATAGTACACAATTTCTCCGTAGTACCATTCACCAACATCAGGAAACCCGCCAGAGCACTCACACCAGAAGCAGCCAAATGAAACGGTACCTGATACCAGCGACCATGCCGAGTTGACAGCAAATCGACCAATCCCACAGCAAAAAAGACAACCTGTGTGAAAACAAACCATGCTCAGCCCAGACCCACAGAATACCTTACTCTGCCTTAGCTCACCGCAACAAAACCGACCACCATCGGCGATATCTTCTCCAAGGCTGGCGTCGAGTGACTCGAAAACGGACTCAGGCGCCGCTCCACCCCATTGAGCAGGCTGCACACATATATATCAAAGGTTGAAAAGCACTCAAAGACCGAATACCGGGGCCAGAATGGCAGGAATACGTCATCGGGCGGCCGGATCTGCCACAAAGTCTGTGTACCGTCGACACGGACCAGCGGCAGATAAAAAACCATACCCTTACCAGACTTGAGGTCACTTACACCCCATTGGACGACCGTGGATCAGAGTAAACCAATCACGGATGGCCAAGGTTCTAACAGCATGTCATACCACACTACCACTGTATGCCCTTGCTAACAAACCGCATCCCAAAATTCCGCATCGATAATCAAACCAGCATTGACCACCGCCAGACGCTATTGCGCGGCAATTGCCGACCCAAATGAACTCTGCTTAAATTCCACCAGCAAAACGACCGCCGACCAATCCTCCGATCACGTTCTACGCTGTATCGAGCGATCCCAGTTGGAATCTAGCCTTCAACCTCAAAAGCCCCCGAGGCATATACAGCCAAGCCCCCCCACCGCTTTCCACCGAATTCGCCGCCAGGCATGCCCTGATCATCCCAACCGGTGAGGACGTTCGACAAACAGGTCCAACCAAGTTCACTTCTGGCACCCCCGACGTCACACAGTGTTCGCAAACGTACGCAGCAAGCCCTCGATGGCTCACGATTTAATTCACTCATAGGACGGCACATCCACTGTCCCAGAGACCCGCGCGACGATGGCCGCCTATTCGACGTCGCTGACAAACCCACTTGCCAAGCATATCAAAAGCCGCGTCGACGATAAACAAGGAATCTTCCTCCGCCATAGAGGCGATCCCTATCCGATGACAGTTCCAATGCAGCCACAAGACTGCTGACTAACGTCCCGGCCAAAAAGAAATACTTCGCTAACTCCGCGATTTTACGCTGCGGAGCAAGGCATACAGCACTTTCCCTCTCAACAAAAAAGGGGACCCCAGGGTCGACTTCCCAGCAATATTGCGCCCTATTGCACTCCCATGGGCCCGCATAAAACCCCTCTGACCCTCATACAGTAGCCTCTTCAAGGCGAACGCTGCACCCGCCGATAAGCATCAATTAGTGGATACCGGTCTCTCAACGCAACACCAAACACCCCGTAGCCAGCCTAGCTGATTTCCAGGCTGGCCTCTCCTGAGTATGCTAACTCCGCGATTTTACGCTGCGGAGCGGCTACGATGTTCTCTAACAAGACCTGCAGGTGCTTGAGCATGTGCGCTATTGCATGGGCGCTAAAACGCCCTTGATCATACAGTACTTTCAAGGCGAGACGCTGACCTGGATAGGCAATCAATGTCAGTGGATACGTGGTCTGCTCACGCGAGGTAGCGGCTTGTATTTCCAGGCTGGCCTCTCCGCTATTGCCACTGCCAGTAATGGGATAGTTCTCAAAGACGAACAGGTGCTCAAACAGGGCTGTCCCACGAGGTAACTCGCTCCAATTCTGTACCTGGGACAGCGGACTATATTCATATTGCAGGAGTTCGGTTTGCTGGTCGCGCTGGGTGCGTAGCCATGTGGCAACGTCCTGTTCTGGCTCGATCTTGAAACGCGCGGGTAAGGTATTAATGAAGAGTCCCACCATGGACTCAATTCCTGCTACGTCTGCAGAGCGACCAGAGGCTGTGATGCCGAAAACAACATCTTGCTGTCGGCTATAGCTGGCGAGTAGGAGTGCCCAGGCTCCTTGCAAAAGATTATTCAGGGTCAGTTGCTGTTGTCTGGCCAGATCCTGGAGAGCCCGGGTCATTTCTGGCGCTACTTCATGGATCTGGTCCGCATAGTGGTTCGTGGCCGCGTTGCTGCCAGCATCAATACTTAACTGTGTTGGCGTACTGAACCCCTGCAGCGCTTGACGCCAGTAGGCCTCTACCTTTCCCGTGTCTTGCTGTTGCAACCACTGGATGTAATCCTGATAGGGACGTAAGGCTGGTAGCTGTATGTCCTGCTGATGTATATATGCTTCGTAGCAGTCAAAAACTTCTTTGAGCACGAGTGGCAGGCTCCAGCCATCTAATAATGTGTGATGGTGGCTCCATAAAAATTCATAGCAGTCATCCTCACAGCGTATCAGCGTCAGGCGCATCAGCGGCCCGTGCGCAAGATCAAAGCCTTGCGCGCGATCAGATGCCTGCAAGGCGGCGAGTTGCGCTTGCTGGACGACCGCAGGCGTATCCCGCCAATCGAGCAAGGTGAATGGCAAGGCAACTTGTTTATGGACCACCTGCATAGGCTCGTCCAGGCCATCCCAGACTAACACTGTCCTCAGAATGTCATGGCGCTTGATGATCTGTTGCCAGGCGGCGGTGAAGGCTGCTACATTCAGGTTGCCTTTGAAGCGGTAGCCAATCTGTACAATATAGTCACCACTATTGGGTGCGTAGAGTGCATGGAAAAGCATGCCTTGCTGCAAAGGTGTCAGTGGATAGACGGCGGCAATCTGCTGCTGATCAACCAGCACACGGTCAATCTGCTCCTGTGTCAGGTGGGCCAGCGGAAAGTCTGAAGGTGTATAGCCACCAGCCTCATCCGAGGTACAGTAGGCAATGAGCGTCCGTAGCTGCTGAATAAATTCCTGGGCCAGCCGTTGGATGGTTGCGTCTTCATGGATGTTCTGGCTATAGGTCCAACTCAAGTTTAGTTGTCCGTTGGTGATGCCACCATTGATATCTAAGAGATGCTGCCGGCTATTGAGTGCACTGGAATTAGGTCCGCTGGACTCGGATGCAGGCCAGAACAGGGCGTCTTCTAGCCGGGGCTGCTCAAATTGTCCCAGGTAGTTGAAGCTGATCTCTGCGTGCGGCAAGGCTTGCATCTGTGTCATCAGGGATACGTCATCACTCAGGTAGCGCAAGAGACCATAGCCGATGCCACGCTGTGGAAGCTTAAACAGTTGTTCTTTCACGCTTTTGAGCAGGGTATCTGGTCGCTCAGCATCTGCAACCTGCAGGAGTACCGGGTACATACTGGTGAACCAGCCAACGGTTGCTGAAAGATCGACGCCCTCCAGAATATCTTCACGACCATGACCTTCAAGGTTGATCAGGACCGCGCTTTCATGGCTCCAGGCAGCCAGTGTCTGTGCCAGCGCTGTCAACAGGACATCGTTGATCTGGGTGTGATACGCTTGCGGGACTGCGTAGAGTAAGGACTGCGTTTCTTCACGGCTTAAGCTCACCTCTATATTCCGCGTGGAGGCAACGGTATTTTCTCCTGTTGCTTTATCACGCGGCAAGGCTTTGAGTCCCTGACGCTCCTCGGCAAGCCAGTATGCTGCTTGTTCCAGCACTTGCGGGCGTCGCGCATACTCGCTCAATAACTTTGTCCAGGTCTGGTATGCAGTTGTTTTAGCTGGCAAGCTTACGGGTACGCCTGTCATCAACTGCTCACAGATGAGCTGTAGTTGCTCCAACAGGATGCGCCAGGAGACTCCGTCAATGACGAGGTGGTGAATGACGATCAATAAACGCGCTGGCTGTTCCTGACCCGGGTCAAAATATACCATCCGTACCAGTGGACCATTACTGAGATCCAGGCTCGCCTGCACTTCGGCTGCGGTACGCTCGATAGTAGTGCTCAGTTCAGTGACTGCCGTCGTTGAACAGTCAACCACCGTCAAAAGCTGGCTCTCGTCCAGTTCAGCCACTTGCTGTTGCCAGCCCACAGCTTCTTGAATGAAACGTAGACGCAGGGTCGCGTGGTGGGAGAACAAATGAGCAATGGCCTCTTTGAGCAGCGCTGGTTCTAACGTGCGCTTAACGTTTAACAGTACAGCTTGATTCCAGTGCTCTGGCCGCTCTAGCTGTTGTTCAAAGAACCAGTGCTGGATCGGTAACAACATGACTGGACCAACCAGGGCGTCTGCATCTGCATCAACCAGTGGTGCTGCGGTTTCAGCACGTACGACCATTGCCAACCCGGCAATAGTTGGATATTGGAAGAGTTGTTTTGGCGTTACATGCAGACCGGCCTGTTTGGCACGGGCCACGATTTGCAAACTCACAATCGAGTCGCCACCCAGGGCAAAGAAGTTGTCGTGGATACTCACCTGTTCCACGCGCAATACCTGCCTCCAGATCGCGGCCAATGTATGCTCAAGCGCTGTCTGTGGCTCGACAAAGCTCTTATGGCTCCGCAGCATCTGCTGCTCTGGCGTTGGCAATGCCTTGCGGTCAATTTTTCCGTTTGGTGTTAATGGCAGTGCGTCAATGGTCACAAAGAGTGCTGGCACCATATATTCAGGCACGTGTGTGAGCATATATTCACGCAGGACTTGCACATCGGGTAGCTCATGTCCTGGCGCTACGACGAGATAGACCAGCAGTCTTTTCAGGCTTTCTGCTTCGTGCACCATAACCACGGCATGTTGGATGGCGGCGTGTTGCTGCAAGACACTTTCAATCTCACCGAGTTCAATGCGGAAGCCACGAACCTTGACCTGCTGGTCAATACGCCCAAGGTATTCGATGCTGCGATCCGGACGGTAGCGGGCCAGGTCACCGGTGCGATACATACGCGCACCAGGCTCGCTACTGAAAGGATCGGCCACAAAGCGCTCGGCGGTCAGCTCTGGCCGCTGCAAGTAGCCACGCGCCAGTCCGCTCCCACTCAGATATAGTTCTCCGGCGATCCCCTGTGGGACTGGTTGCAGATAGCGATTCAAGAGATAGACCTGGGTATTGGCGACTGGCCGCCCAATGGTGACGACGGTGGGATCATCTTGCGCGACCGTAGTCCAGGTCGAGTAGGTGGTATCTTCGGTCGGACCATACAGATTGCGTACCTGCTTGACCGTTTCCTGCTGGTAGATCTGCTGGACAAGGTGCCGTTGCAGTGGCTCACCGGCCAGATTCACGATCTGGATCGAGGCGGGTAAGCCATTGCTACGCACCAGTTCGGCTATCGCAGAAGGCACGGTATTGATCAGGGTCACTTCTTCTCTGGCGTCAAGCTCTGACAATTGCAGCGCGTTGGCGGCCAGGATCACGCTGCCCCCCAACTGAGCGGCACAAAGATCTCAAACACTGAGAGGTCAAAGCAAATGGAGGTTGAGGCCAGCACACCTGCCAGCGCCTGCTGATCAAAGTGCTCATGGGCCCAGTGCAACAATGTCAGGGCACTGCGATGCGCGATACCCACGCCTTTGGGTTTGCCGGTCGAGCCTGAAGTATAGATCACATAGGCCAGATTATCGGCACAGGCGCTCACCGGCAGATTGTGCGGGCTTTCTTGCGCGATCTGCGACCAGTCGGTATCCAGGCAGACAAAGGTGGCTGGATGCTCCTGCATAGGCTCGATCAGGTGGGCCTGCGTGAGTACCACCGGCGCCTGCGTATCCTCTAAGGAGAACAGTAAGCGCTCCTGAGGATAGTTCGGATCAAGTGGGATGTAGGCTCCACCGGCTTTGAGGATACCCAGCATGCCCACGATCATTTCAACGCAGCGCTCCATGCACAGGCCCACCAGTGTTTCTGGCCCGACACCAAGCTTTTTGAGATAGTGGGCAACCTGATTGGCTCGACTATTCAATTCTGCATAGCTCAGACGCTGCTGCTCAAAAACCAGGGCGGTCCGGGCGGGTTGCTGCTTTACTTGTGCCTCAAACAATTGCTGTATGCTGCTCTCAGCTGGATAATCACGTTGTGTATCATTCCAGTTCACGATGAGTTCGTGTTGCTCGGCCTCATGCAACATACTCATACGCGCCAGGGGCATGTTTACCTTCGTTACCATCTGCTCTAACAGCGTATGCAAATGCTGGAGCAGGTGTTCGATGGCGCTGGCCTCGAAGCGGCTTTGATCAAAGAGGATCCGCAGTGATAGGGTTTGTCCTGGTTGGGCCAGCAACGTCAGTGGATAGTTGGTCTGCTCATGTGATTTGAGCCCTGCCAGTTGCAGGCTACTCTCAGTACTCCGGGTACTGGCATCAATCGGATAATTCTCAAAGACCAGCAAACTGTCAAACAGCGCGGTCCCTTGTGGAATATCGCTCCACGCCTGCACCTGAGCCAGAGGAGTATACTCATACTGGCGCAGTTCGCTCTGCTGTTCCTGAATGGCCTGCATCCAGTTCAACAACGAAACATCCGGGGCGATCTGCATACGTACTGGTAAGGTATTGATAAACAGGCCGACCATCGTCTCGATATTCTGGACATCCGCCGGGCGTCCGGAAACGGTGGCGCCAAAGACGATATCGTCCTGACCGCTATACTGGCTTAAGACCAGGGCCCAGGCTCCTTGAATGAGGGTATTGAGCGTGAGTTGATGTTGGCGAGCCAGCGTGTTGAGCAGGTGGACGGTTTCTGCGCCAACCTCTCTGGCTCGCTCACGATACATCCGTGGCTGCTCTGAGACGGCCACCCGATCAATGCCCAGTTGTGTCGGTGTGCTGAAGCCCTGTAATGTCTTGCGCCAGCAGGTCTCGGCCTGCTGCATATCTTGTTGCAACCACCACTTTATGTACTCTTCATATGGACGGATGGAGGCCAGACGCGGTGCGTTCTTCTGACAGAGGGCTTCATAGCTCTCAAATACGTCTTTGAGCACGATCGGTAAGCTCCAGCCATCCAACAGGATGTGATGATAGCTCCAGATGAATTTGTAGCTGTCGTCGCTGAAACGGATCAAGGCCAGACGGAGCAGGGGAGCCTGCGAGAGTACAAAGCCTGTGCTACGATCAGTCTGCAGATAGGCGCTGAGCCGCTCCTCTTGTTCGCCTGGCGCGACATCACACCAATCAAGCTCGACAAATGGCACCCTGACCTGGCGACGCACGACTTGTAATGGCTCGGCCACGTTGTCCATTAAGAAGGCTGTGCGTAAGATGGGATGATGGTTGACGACCAGTTGCCAGGCCTGTTCCAGCGCGGCTACATCACAGTGGCCTTTGAAGGTAAACTCGCTTTGCACGATGTAGTCACCACTATCAGGAGCGTACAGCGTATGAAAAAGCAGTCCTTTTTGTAATGGTGAGAGTGGATAGAGGCTCTCGACCAGGCGATCTGTCCCAAGCAGTGTATCAAGCTGCTCTTGCGAGAGGGGCGCCAATGGGAAGTCAGATGGCGTGTAGCCACCAACCTCTGGTAATTGACAATGGGCGATCAGGTCTCTCAGTGCCTGCATGACGTTTTCCGCCAATGCCTGCATGCTCTCGACTTTATGCACATTCTGGCTATAGGTCCAGGTCATTTGTAGCTGGCCACCACTCACGCTGCCATTAATATCTAGCAGGTGTGCTCGCTTTGCCTGCGCACTTATGACCGCGCCACTCGCTTCAGAGGCCGGAGCAAAGAAGGTGCTCTCATTGCTGTCCTGGTCAAATTGTCCCAGGTAGTTGAAGCTGATCTGGGCGGTAGGCAGAGCACGCATACTCTCAACAACCTCTGGATCCAGGTGCAGATAGCGCAAGAGTCCATAGCCAATACCATGCTGTGGCACCTGCCGCAGTTGTTCTTTCACGGCTTTCAGCATCTCATCCAGTCTGCTCGGCTGCTCTAGCTGTAAAAAGAGTGGGAAGAGCGTGGTAAACCAACCAACGCTGCGCGATAGGTCAACATCAGCAAACAGGTCTTCACGTCCATGCCCTTCCAGGTTTATCAGCAGTGTATTCTGACCGCTCCAACTAGCATAGCCAAGTAGGACGGCCGCCAATAGGAGGTCGTTGATCTGGGTACGATAGGCCTGTGGAACTACGTGGAGTAACGCCTGTGTCTCTTCTGCGCTCAGTGCCAGGGTAACCAGTCTGGCCGAGGCTACTGTGTTCTCGCCCGCTAGATCGTCAACTGGCATCTGCGCCTGTGGTTTGTCGGCCAGGCTCTGCCAGTAGGCGATCTCTGCGCGCGGCTCTTCTGATTGGGCGTATTCCTGTAGCAGGTATGACCAATGCTGAAATGAGGTTGTTTTAGCAGACAGGCTGGCCACCTGGCCGGCAAACAATTGTTGATAGCTGGCCTGCAGGTCTGCCAGTAAGATGCGCCAGGAAACTCCGTCGACGACCAGATGATGAATGACGATCAGCAAACGTCCAGCTTTACCGGCACCCAGATCAAAATAGACGACCCGTAGCAGGGGTCCAGTCGCGAGCTTAAGGCTGGCCTGTACCTCACGTGCCTGCTTCTCAATTGCCGCCCGCTGCTCATCTTCCGTGTTGGCCGCCAGATCAATAAAAGCAAATGGCACGCTGCTATCCCAGGCCGCATTGTCTTGATGCCAACCTGTCTCTTCAAGTGTAAAGCGCATGCGTAAAGCGTCATGATGCTGCAAGAGCTGTGCGACCGTGTTTTCAAGCACGCTCGGACTCAGGTTCTCTGCTACACTCAGCAGTACGGCCTGGTTCCAATGATGGTTCTCAGCAATTTCTTGCTCGAAGAACCAGTGCTGGATGGGGGTTAACGGCACCTGGCCGCTGACCATTTCTTGTTCCGCATCGATCACTGTGGATGTGGTGTCAATCGCTACGACACTTGCTTGCTCGGCCAGCGTTGGATGTTGGAAGATATGCCGTGGTGAAAGCTGCATACCTGCCTGCCTGGCCCGTGAAACGATCTGTAAACTGAGAATAGAGTCGCCGCCAAGGGTGAAAAAGTTATCGTGCAGTCCTATCGGCTGAACACCTAACACTTGCTCCCAGATTGCTGTGAGTAAGCGTTCGGTCTCTGTACGTGGTCCGCTCGCTACATCTTTACGCTCTGCTAACACGGTATTGGGCGCAGGTAGTGCCTTACGGTCAACTTTCCCATTTGGCGTGAGCGGCAAGGCTGCCATGAACACAAAGACGACCGGGATCATATGCTCTGGCAGGTGCTCCTGCAGATAGCTGCGTAGCTCGGCCGCCGTCAGGTCTTTGTGTGCCGCTACGATATAGGCTACCAGTTGCTTGATGCCTGGCGTATCCTCACGTACGACCACAACGGTCTCTTGCAGCGCTGGATGGCTCAATAGTTTGTGTTCGACTTCACCCAGTTCGATCCGGAAACCGCGCACTTTGACCTGATGATCGATGCGCCCTATGTACTCCAGGACACCATCTTCCTGGTAGCGTACCAGGTCTCCGGTCTTGTAGAGGCGTGCCCCTGGCTCGGTGCTAAAAGGATGCGCAATAAAGCGTTCCGCGACCAGGTCTCCACGCTGCAAATAGCCACGGGCCAATCCTGGACCTGCCAGATATAATTCACCGGCCACGCCCAACGGGACCAGCCGCAGATGCTGATCCAGTACATACGCTTGCTTGTTGGGGAGTGGATAGCCAATCGGTACAATCGCACCCTCGGCTGACGCTAACCTGATGCCCGTTGAATAGGTGGTGTCTTCGGTCGGACCATACAGGTTATAGACATGCTGAATGTGCTCTAATGCGTAGAGTTGCTGCACCAGTCGCCGTGGCAGTGGCTCACCGGCCAGGTTGACGACACGCACTGAGCTCGGCACCTGTCCGACCCGCACCAGCTCATTCATAGCCGAGGGCACGGTATTGATCAGGGTGACTTCCTGCGCGGCTGCCAGCTGCGGCAATTGCAGGGCGTTATCCGCGACAATCACCGTTCCGCCCCAGCTTAGGGGCACAAATATTTCATAGATCGATAAGTCAAAACAGATCGAGGTCGCCGCTAAGACCCCGGCCAGGTCCGTGGCTGTGTATTGGTCACGTGCCCAGTACAGTAAGCCGAGGGTACTGCGATGCGCGATCGCGACGCCTTTGGGAACTCCTGTCGAGCCCGAGGTATAGATCACATAGGCCAGGTGCTCTGCGCTCACCGTGGTCGTGGGTGCCTCAATGCGTTCCTGCTCAATCGTCGGCCAATCCGTATCCAGACAGATGATGTGTCCGCCATAGGCTGGTAGACGCTGCGTCAGCGCGGCCTGCGTCAACAGTATCGGTGCCTGAGTATCCTGCAGCGAGAAGGTCAGGCGCTCCTGCGGATAGTTTGGATCAAGCGGAACATAGGCTCCGCCGGCTTTGAGGATACCCAGTATACCCACGATCATGTCAACTGAGCGCTCCATACACACGCCGACCAATACATCGGGTCCAACGCCTTGCTTGCATAGATACTGCGCGACTTGATTGGCTCGACGATTAAGCTGCTCATAGCTTACGCGCTCGGTCCCCACAATTAAGGCCGTCGCCAGTGGTGTGCGCTGCGCCTGTGCCGCGAAAAGGTCGTGGATACATAACGCACTGTTCTGGCTAACCGGCCCTGACTCCATAGACTGTTGAAGCTCAAGTGCTGACAGCATGGGGAGCGACACGATGGTTTGCTCAATGTTATTGGCGATGCCTGTCAGCAATGTGACAAAGTGCTTGAGCAGGCGGTTAATGGACGCGGCATCAAAGATCGCTGGATCGTAGTGGGCGTCGAAGGTCAATGCTTGACCGGGTAGGGCGTAGAGTGTGAGTGGATACTCGGTCTGCTCTTTGGACTGCACCGCTTCGATGCTCAATTCTTGCTGCTCTGAGCTCTGCTCACTGGCGCTCAGTGGATAGTTCTCAAAGACGAATAAGGTGTCGAAAAGCGCGGTACCACCGGCAAGCTCACTCCAGTTTTGGATCTTTGCCAGTGAGCTATACTCATACTGGCGCATCTTACTCTGTAGTTCCTGTAGACTCTGTAGCCAGGAAAACAGTGTCTTTTCGGGTGACACCTGTATGCGCACGGGTAAGGTGTTGATGAACAGACCAATCATCGCTTCGATGCCGATGATTTCTGCCGGTCGACCGGAGACGGTGGTGCCGAAGACAATGTCATCTTGCCCGGTATAGCGACTCAACAGGATCGCCCAGGCGCCTTGTACCAGTGTGTTCAGCGTCAATTCGTGCTGGCGTGCCACTTGTTGCAGCGTGTGCGTCATCTCTTCTGAGAGCGCTACTTGTTGCTCGGCTTGCTGGCTCTGCTCGGCCTGCTCTTTTTTGACCAGAGCAGATCCAAGCAGGGTTGGCGTACTAAAGCCGTGCAACAACTGCCGCCAGAAAGCCTCGGCTTGCTGCATATCCTGGCGCAGCCACCACGAAATATAATCCTCGTATGCTCGCACCCGCTCCAGTTGTGGCGTACGCTTCTGGCTCAGGGCTCTGTAACTGTCAAAGACTTGCTTCAGGATCAGTGGTAGGCTCCAGCCATCCAGCAGAATATGGTGATGTGTCCAGAAAAATTCATAGCGGTCCTCAGCCAGTTGAATGACTGTAAAGCGCATCAACGGGGCTTGTGAGGGATCAAAGCCTTGCAATCGATCCTCTTGTAGCAGGGTCTTTAAGCGCTCTTGCTGCTCCGCGCTGGAAAGGTTATGCCAATCAAGCTGCGTGACTGGTAAGCTTATCTGCTGACGCACCATCTGCACAGGTTCATCCAGTCCATCCCATAGAAACGCTGTACGCAGGATTGGATGTTGATTGACGACATGCTGCCAGGACTGCAGTAAGGCTGCTATGTCTAGCTGACCTTTAAAGCTATAGCCGATCTGCACAATATAATCGCCCTGCCCGCCTGCATAGATTGATTGGAAGAGCAGGCCTTGCTGCATCGGGACAAGGGGATAGATGTTTTCTACGCGTCGATCGCTGCCCAGCATATGATCAATCTGGCTCTGGGTCAGGTGGGCCAGTGCAAAGTCTGAGGGTGTGTAGCCACCACTATCGGCTCGACGACAATGGTTGATCAGTTCGCTTAACACCTTGATGTAATTATTGGCCAGCGCAATGACTGTTTCACTGGCGTGGAAATTTTCACTATAGGACCAACTCATCTGTAGCTGTCCACCTGCAATGCTGCCGTTGATTCCTAGCAGGTGCGCGCGTGCTCCAAGCGGATGATGCGGGTTGCCACTGGCTTCTGAGGCTGGTCCAAACAGGCCACTCTCTCTGGCTGCGCTGTCAAACTGACCCAGGTAATTGAAGCTAATTTCGGGGGTTGGCACGCTACGCATCTGTTCGGCCACCGTCTCGTCTTCACACAGATAGCGTAACAGGCCATAACCAATGCCGCGCTGCGGTACCTGCCGCAACTGCTCTTTAATACTCTTCAGTAAGTGCTCCGCTCCCCACTGCCCATTCACGCTTAATGCGACTGGATAAATGCTGGTAAACCAGCCCACGGTCCGCGAGAGGTCTACTCCTGCCAGAATATCTTCACGGCCATGGCCTTCAAGATCAAGCAAGATTGAGTCAGTTCCACACCATGCTGTTAGTACCTGTGCCAGCGCCGCCAGGAGGACATCATTGATCTGTGTACGGTATGCCGATGGCACGTCGTGGAGCAGCGCGGTGGTAGCCTCGGCATCCAGTGTAACGGTATGCGTATGGCTGGAAATAACGCTATTCTCTCCACCCGCATAATCCAGCGGCATTTTTGCATTATTTTGCTCTAGCTGAGCCAGCCAGAAAGGCACCTCGGCCTGTAATTCAGCGGTTTGCGCATAGGCCGCCAGGCGCTGCGCCCACTCTTGAAAAGAGGTGGTCTTCAATGGCAATTGTATATCCCGCCCCTGAGACAACTGCTCGTAGAGGGTATTCAGGTCGGTAAGCAAGATACGCCAGGAAACGCCGTCAACGATCAGGTGATGCAGGATGAGCAGTAATCGGCCTTCCTCATCTTCACCCTGATCAAAATACAGCACACGCAACAATGGCCCTGCGGTCAAATCCAGCGAGGCCTGAGCTTCCTGCGCTAACTCTTCAATCGCGGCTGTACGTTCAGCAACCGGCATATGCGCAAGATGAACCACTGTAATCGTGGTGCTCTCCTCGCTATCAGCGTTATATTGACGCCAGCCTGCTTTTTCATAGACAAAACGGAGACGCAGAGCATCGTGATGTACGCAGAGCGCATCCACTGCGGCTTGCAAAATTTCAGGCTTTAACGCCTGCGTGGTACTTAGCAGCAGGGCCTGGTTCCAATGGTGAGGAGACATAATCTTCTGGTCAAAGAACCAGCGTTGCACCGGGGTTAAGACAACGTCGCCAAGTATGGTGCGCTGCTCCACGTCCAGGCCAGTTCCTGTGTCGCTAATCTCGACAATCGCGGCTAAGCCAGCAACGGTAGGATACTGGAAGAGTTGCCGTGGCGCGAGCCGCAAACCGGCTTGATTGGCTCGGGCAATGATTTGCAGGCTTAAAATCGAGTCACCACCCAGAGCAAAGAAATTATCATGCACGCTGACTTTTTCCAGGCCTAATACCTGACACCAGATGTCAGATAAAATACGCTCTGTCGGTGTGCGCGGCGCGATATACTCTTGCTCAGATTGGGTGTAGTCTGGTGATGGCAGCGCTCGGCGATCAACTTTGCCGTTTGGCGTTAACGGCAATGCTGCCAGGTAGACAAATGCTGCTGGGAGCATGTAATCCGGTAGTCGCTCTTGCAAAAATTGGCGTAAGGCACTGGCAGCGACCTGCTCGTCAGCGCTGGCTACCAGATAAGCCACCAGCCGTTTACTGCTTTGTTCTTCATTCAGGACCACAGTCGCGTCCTGAATAGCAGGATGTTGTAGGAGGACGTTTTCTATTTCGCTCAGTTCGATACGGAAACCACGCACTTTTACCTGTTGATCACGGCGCCCAATGAATTCAATGTTCCCGTCTGGCAAATAGCGGACCAGGTCACCTGTATTATAGAGCCGCTCACCAGGCTGATCACTGAACGGATGGGGGATAAAATATTCTGCCGTCAGCTCTGGACGCTTGAGATAGCCACGCGCCAGGCCGGCGCCACCGGTATAGAGGGTGCCGGCGACACCTATCGGCACTGGTTGCAAATAGGCATCGAGGATATAGACACTACTATTGTTAATCGGTACGCCTATCGGCACGGTTCCCTGTACTTGCTCAACCGTATGCATGCGATAGCAGCAGGTAAAGGTCGTGTTCTCGGTTGGTCCATAGCCATTGATCAAGCAGGTTTGCCAACCTTGCTCCAATAACTTGCGTACCTGCTGCACTGCCAGCACATCACCGCCTGCTAACAACTGGCGTACACTCTGAAGAGCTGTTAGCTGATGCTCAACCATCTGGTGAAACAGGCCGGCGGTCAACCAGAGTATGCTGACCTGGTGCTGCTGTAAGACCTGGCCCAGTTCTTCCAGGGATGGGATATAGGGTGGAAAGATGACCAGCTGCGCTCCATTTAACAAGCTGCCCCATAGTTCCAGCGTTGAGGCGTCAAAGGAGATTGGTGCGAATTGTAGAAAGATGTCCTGGTCGCTAAATTCGGCAAAGTTTGTTTCTTTGACCAGTCGCACAACGGCACGATGGGGTACACTCGTGCCTTTGGGGATACCAGTCGAACCGGATGTATACATGACGTATGCCAGGTTTCCGGCTGCCGTTAGATTGTCTGGATTCTGCTCACTTTGCGTTGCCAGCGTCTCTGTCAGTTCGTCAAGGCAGAGTAGCTGCCCACTATATGCTGGTAGCTCCTGGACAAAAGGCCGCAATGTCAGCAGGACTGCTACATCGGCGTCCTGCAGCATAAAGGCCAGCCGGTCTTTAGGATATGTAGGATCAAGGGGCACGTAGGCTCCGCCGGCTTTGAGGATACCCAGTAAGCTCACCACCATCTCTAGCGAGCGCTCGATACATAGGGCCACCAGTGTGTCAGGACCTACCCCAAGGCTGCGTAGATAGTGCGCAACCTGGTTAGCGCGACGGTTTAATTCGGCGTAGCTTAAGCTTTGAGCGTCAAAAACCAGCGCCGTCGCCTGCGGGTCCCGCGTTACCTGTTCCGCAAAAAGCTCATGAATAGTAGCTTGCCGGGATAGGGGGTCCAGGTCGCATTCCATTGCGTCAGTAACAGGTCCTGCTCAGCCCGGGTCGTCATCGCTAGCGCTGCAATTGGCTCATGCGGCCGGGCCAGCATATTTTCCAGTAACAACTGAAAATGCGTGAGCATACGCTGGATAGTTGCCTGCTCATATAAATCAGTATTATACTCCAGGACACCGCTCAATCCCTGTTCGGATTCTATCATCACTAACGTCAGATCAAATTTGGCGCTTTTATTCTCAAGCTGTAGGGGATAGAGCGTGAGATTGGCCAGATCCATCCTGGGCATGGGCATGTTTTGTAAGACGAACATGACTTGAAAGATCGGGGTGCGACTAGGATCACGCTCTGCCTGCAGGTTGTCTACGATCTGCTCAAATGGTAAATCCTGCGCAGCGTAGGCATTCAAGGCAACTTCACGCACACGTTTGACCAGTAGACTAAAACTGGGATCGCCCGCTAAATCTGTGCGCATCACCAGCGTATTGATAAAGAGCCCGATTAAACCTTCAATCTCGGGTAGCTCACGGTTAGCAATTGGCGTTCCAACTGCGATGTCGTCCTGGGCACTATAGCGGAACAGCAATGCCTGGAAAGCTGCCAGCAGGACCATAAAGAGCGTTGCGTCTTCTTGCTGACAAAACTGCTTGATACGGTGCGTCAATTCGGCTGAGAAAGCAAATTTCTCTGCATCACCATTGAAGGTCTGAACGGGTGGACGCGGATGGTCAGTCGGCAGGTCGATACTGCCAGGCGAACCTTTCAACTGCTCATGCCAATAGGCCAGCAAGCTATCCAGATGCTCTCCCTGAAGTTGCTCACGTTGCCAGAGCACATAGTCTAAATATTGTACCGGCAGTTCCGGCAGTGGCGCTGGCTTGTTCTCGACAAACGCCGCATAGAGTTGGGTTAACTCGTGTGTGAAAACACCAAGCGACCAGCCATCAGCGATAATATGGTGGAGCACGAGCACCAATATATGCTCTTCCGAGCTCAATTTCAGTAAAGTCACGCGTAGCAGGGGTCCGGTGAGCAAGTTGAACGGCTGCTGCGCTTCGAGCGTTACCAGGCGTAGCGCCTCAGCCTCCTTCTCAGCGGCCGCTAGATGTTGCAGGTCCTGCTCATTGACTGGCGCCTGCCACGCGGGCTCAATACTATGGGTGACTTCTCCATTGAATACATGAAAGTGAGTGCGCAAAAGCTCGTGACGATTGGCGATTTCTTGAATGCTTTGCTTTAATGCCTCTACGTGAAGAACTCCAACTAGTTTTAAGGCGCTAGCAATATTGTAGGAGGCGTTGCCTGGCTCAAGTTGATCAAGAAACCATAGTCTCTGTTGAGCAAAAGAAAGAGCTACATTTTCGCTTTCCTTCCTGGGGACAATGGTTGATTCCTCAGGAAAGAGAAGCTCCTCTTGCTCAAGCAAGAGTTGTAACAGTTCCTCTTGATCATCTGAAAAAGCTATCTCGTCTCGCTTCATAGTCAACAGTACTCATCTCTCTTTATAGTGCTCGACATATATATTACTTTGTCAAACTTCGTTTGATGGGTTTTTCGCCCGCTACGCGGGCGGTATGGGGGAGATGCCGGGGGCACAGCCCCCGATCCCCAGTCAAGGGGCTGGCCGCTTGATCATGCCCCCGGCATGCTCGCTAGCATCCCGCCTTCCCATCAAATGGTGTCTGACAGACTAATAGGGTGTCTGGAACATGGCATGCTGCGCGATTCATGCTCACTCGCTTGCGTCATCTTCGGTCAGGACCATGTTGAGCATGGCTTCAATTTCTGCGTCTGAAAGCTGGTCCATATCGGTTAACATGTGGTCATATTCATTCTCTTGCACACGCTCAACTTTGCGAATAGCTGAGACCGCTGGCTCCAATGCTTCACTCTGGCTTTGTACAATGGTTTGCGCCAGTTCGGCGATGGTAGAGGCTCCAAATAAGGCGCGTACTGTCAATTCGACGTTGAAGGTTTCTCTTACCCGTGACATCACTTTTGTCGCGAGCAGTGAATGTCCTCCCAGGTCGAAGAAGTTGTCATGTATTCCGATCGCGTCAATACCTAACAGGTTTTGCCAGATTGCCGCTAATTTTTGTTCGCTTTCTGTCTGCGGCGCGACATAGCTTGTGACCAGATCTGGTCGCAGGTGGAGCGAGAGGCCTGTACTGGCTGACTCCTGCGTGAGCAGGTTGTCAGCTGTATACGCTTGCACACGCTCAAACTGCGCTGCAATCTCGCGCGTGGAGATTAAGATCTGCTCAAATCCTGTACAGAGAGCCTGGCGTAGCGCCTGGTATCCTTCCGTCGGTCGAATGCCCTGGCTCAGTCGCTCTTCAGCGCGTTCGTCGACGATGGCTGCCTTTGCGCTGTTGACGGCCATACCGACTTCTTGCCAGACATCCCAGTTCAGGGCGATGGTTTTTATCGCTGTATATTTATTGTTGTGGTAGGCCAGTGCATCCATGAATGCATTGGCGGCACAGTAGTCGACCTGACCCAGGCTTCCCAGAATAGCGGTTAGCGAGGAGAAGAGTGCCAGGAAGTCGAGGTCCCCTGCTTTAAAGAGCTCATTGAGGACCAGGGCGCCTTTCACTTTCGGGGCCAGAATCTCTTCAACGGCTTCCCGCGTCTTGAGTTGCATTAATCCACCGGCAGGAACACCAGCGGCATGCAGCACGCCATTGATGGTTCCAAAGTGGGCTGTGGCTTGCTCGATCACAGCTTGCATTTGCTGTTGATCGGTAATATCTGCCTGGTAGATCTGTACCTGCCCGCCTGCTGCTTCAATCGACTGCAAGGTATGGATCTTCTGGCTGGTGGCATCATGCTCTTCGTGCTCGCTGAGCCAGCCGGCCCATTCCTGACGGGCGGGGAAGGTGCTGCGCCCAACCAGGATCAGGCGCGCCTGCACTTCTTGCGCCAGATATTCGGCCAGACTTAAACCAATACCGCCCATACCTCCGGTAATCAAGTAGACGCCGTCAGGACGTAATGGTGAGCTCTCTCTATATGCTTTGAGGTCTGCTGCCTCAAAGCTTTGGATCCAACGCCGTGCGCCTCGATAGGCGATACTTGTGTTCTTCTCCTGGATCGGCTGCACGATTTCGTTAAAGAGCAGTTCCAGCGCGTTCTTTCTTTGATGTTTCCATGTTTCGGTGAGCACCAGGTCAATATGCTGGCAGGTGATAAAAGCGTATTCCAGCGGCATGACTTTACAGGGACCTAACACGGTCACTTTTTCGGGTGCCAGTTCTTCGGTTCCACTCACGCTACACACGTTATTGGTGACGACATACAAACGCAGCGGCTTCGTGGTGTTCTGTCGCTCCAGAGCCTGGGCCAGGAATAATAAGCTGTAGAGTCCTGTATCCAGGCTGCTCTCTAGCCTTTTTTCCAGCGGCAAGGTCTGCTCATCCACGGTGATCAGGCCCGTATGAATTATCTGGTCAGGCAGAAGATTGTGGGTCCACAGGGCTGTCAGTAATGCGTCGAAATCTTCGCTGCGTTGTGGGTTGATGACATATTCATAGGCGCTGATCTGGGTGAAGTCAGTGCCAAACGTCACGCTGACGACTTCCTGCTCAACCTGCTTCAGACGAGCAACCAGGCCCGTTCCAACGCCAAAGGTATCAACAAAGAGTAACCAGTTAGATTTTTGTCCGCTTAAGACAGTGGCTGCTGGTACTGTTGGCAGCACGGTCTGCTTCCAGAGCAGTACATAGTACCAGTCATCAAGTCCTTTGCGGCTCTCGACTGGACGCTGGATAGGATTGAAGTGCAGTAGCGAGTTTGCTCCTGCCTCGATCCAGAAACGCTGACGCTCAAATGGATAGGTGGGCAATGGTATGCGCGAAAACTGGTTTGTATGATGGGTGGCGGACCAATCAATGGAAACTCCACTCAACCACAGGCGGCTAGAGGCTTGCAGTAACATCTGACGATCCGACTGCGACTCGTTGGCGGCACGCAGTGTGGCAATGACTGGTCGAGCCGGCGGTGTGACTGCTTGCTGCTTCAATAGCCGACTTAAGGTCTGACCAGGACCAACTTCCAGGAAGCCCAGGTCGGCTTCTTGCAATAATGCCTGTATGCCATCCGCAAAGCGGACCGCTTGCCGCAGGTGCTGGACCCAGTAACCAGGATCGGTGGCCTGTGCGGCGCTGATCCAGGTTCCACTCAGGTTCGAGATGTAGCGTATTTGAGGCGCATGCAGTTGGATGCGCGCTACTTCTGAACCAAACACACCGAGAATCGGATCCATCATCTGTGAATGGAAGGCGTGTGAGGTGTGCAGGCGGCGGTTATCAATGCCTCTGGCGTTGAGTTGTTCTATGAGTTGCTCGATATCTGCTTTCGTACCAGAAACCACACATTGTTCCGGTGCATTGATCGCGGCTAGCGAGAGCGATGCACCCAGCAATGGACGTAGTTCAAGCTCTGCCAGCGATACCGCTAACATAGCGCCCGCTGGTAGCAGTTGCATCAAGCGTCCACGAGTGGCGACCAGGGCTAATGCATCCTGCAGCGAGAAGACACCAGCCAGACATGCCGCGACATATTCACCAATACTATGCCCGATCATTGCCGTGGGCTGCACGCCCCGCGCTATCCATAACTGCGCCAGGGCATATTCGATGACAAACAGGGCCGGCTGTGTGAAGCGTGTCTGCGCTAATTGCGTCGTCGCCTCTTGCTCCTGCTGCTCCTGCGGATACAGGATAGAGCGCAGGTCTAAGTCGAGCAATGGCTTGAGTATTTCGGCACACTCGTCAAGCTGTGCTCGGAATACTGGCTCATGTTGATAGAGTTCCGCCGCCATGTTTATATACTGGGTCCCCTGGCCCGGGAACATAAAGGCTACCGGACGATTGCTTACGCCTGCTTCCATGTTGAAGATGCGTGCGGCATCTCTCGTGCGCAAAACTTCCAGGGCATCTGGCAAGTCCTGACAGATAATCACCCGGCGATTTTTAAAGGCTCGTCGTCCTACCTGCAGAGTATAGGCGACGTCGGCCAGGCTTAATTCTGCATGTTGTTGCAGATAGGTACTCATATTTTCTGTCGCTGTCTCCAGGGCGCTTGCGGTCCGGGCTGAGAGGATCAGCGCTTGCAAGGAAGGTTCAACCGTCTCGGTGACTGCAGCTGTGACCACTGGCGCTTCCTCAACAATGACATGGGCGTTGGTACCGCCGATACCAAACGAGCTGACACCAGCACGGCGCAAGCCACTCTGCGTTTCCCAGGGAGTTAGCTGTGTATTGACATGGAATGGGCTCTGCGCAAAATCGATCTTTGCGTTTGCTGCGACAAAATGTAGCGTTGGTGGCAGTTCTCTATGCTTCAGAGCCTGGACAGTTTTGATCAAGCCAGCGACTCCGGCCGCTGCATCGAGATGGCCAAGATTGGATTTAACAGAGCCGATGGCGCAATAATTTTTCTTGTCGGTATAGGTGCTATAGACCTGCGTCAAGGCGGTTATCTCAATCGGATCGCCCAGCGGGGTTGCGGTGCCATGGGCTTCTACATAGCTTATTTCCTCTGCGCTCAAGCCGGCGTTTTTCAAGGCTGTGTTAATCACTTCGGCCTGACCCTGAATGCTCGGTGCGGTATAGCCGATTTTTAATGAGCCATCGTTATTGATGGCCGATCCACGAATGACGGCGTGAATAGTATCCCCGTCGGCTAAGGCCTGGAGAGACGTTTCAAGACGACGACCCCGACACCGTTGCCGCCTACGGTTCCCTGGGCGTCTGTATCAAATGTGCGGCAGTGCCCATCCGGTGAGAGGATACCGCCTTGCTGATACATGTAGCCGGTCTTCTGTGGCACACGTACCGCGACACCACCAGCCAGGACGATATCGGCGTTGTTATTTAGCAGGCTCTCACAGGCCAGATGTACAGCGACCAGTGAGGTCGAACAGGCTGTCTGCACGCTGAAACTTGGTCCGCGCAGATTGAGCTTATAGGCCACGCGCGTGGTTAAGAAGTCTTTATCGTTGCTAATCAGCACCTGGAAGTCGTCCAGGTTCTCGCGATAGTCGGCGTTAGTGTAGATATTCGACAGCATATAGCTGTTCTGGCTCATGCCAGCATAGACACCAATCGATCCCTGGTAGGACTGAGGATCATAGCCTGCATGCTCTAATGACTGCCAGGCAGTTTCGAGGAAGAGGCGCTGCTGTGGATCAATCACTTCTGCTTCACGCGGATTGTAGCCAAAGAACTGGGCATCAAACATCTCAATGTCATCCAGGATCGATCCTGCTTTGACGTAATTGGGATTATCGAGCATTTCTGCCGGGATGCCTGCTGCTAATAGTTCCTCGCGTGAAAAATGGGTGATGGTCTCTTTGCCTGCGCGCAGGTTTTCCCAGAATTCATCGATATCTCTGGCACCGGGGAAACGGCCTGCCATACCAATAATGGCGATGGCCTCGTTGCTGGTATCTGCACGCTGTCGGACGCGATCGGCGGTATCGGGCAGTGGCTTATGCGCCGCCTCCACATAGGCTTCTGGACTGAGATAGTGGGCCAGGGAGCTTACGGTTGGATACTTGAACAGGTCTATCATGGTGATCTCGCGCTTCAGTGCCTCTTGCAGGCGATTGAAGACGCGAGCCACTAAGAGTGAGTGACCACCAAGATCAAAGAAGTTATCGTGTAAGCCGACGTTCGTTACTTGCAACAGATCTTTCCAGATCGCGGCAATGATGCGCTCAATCTCTGTTGATGGCATCGCCTCGGCCTCTCCTGAGTTGCTGTGCAGTTGCTCTGGTGCCGGTAACAGGCGACGGTCGATTTTGCCACTTGGTGTGAGCGGCAGTTGCTCAAGGAAAACGAACAGCGTCGGGACCATATAATCTGGTAGCTTTTGCTGTAAAAATGTCCGCAGGGTCGCTATCTCTGGTGTCTGGTTATTGCTTACAATATATGCGACCAGGCGTTTGTCGCCAGCCGCACTCTCCTTGACCACGACTGCGCAGGCACTCACCTCTGGATGCTGTGAAAGCGTGTTTTCAACTTCGCCAACTTCAATGCGGAAGCCACGTATTTTTACCTGTGTATCCGCACGTCCCAGGAACTCGATGTTTCCATCGGCCAGGTAGCGGGCCAGATCTCCTGTCCGATACATACGTGCGCCCGGTTCGGTGCTGTATGGATCCGGTATGAACTTGTCCGCCGTCATATCAGGACGCTCTAAG
The DNA here is from genome assembly GCF_008974265.1 of Dictyobacter vulcani. Taxonomy (GTDB): domain Bacteria; phylum Chloroflexota; class Ktedonobacteria; order Ktedonobacterales; family Ktedonobacteraceae; genus Dictyobacter; species Dictyobacter vulcani. The sequence goes on along the minus strand of NZ_BKZW01000002.1, from coordinate 865,533 downwards.
TACCCACGGGCCACGCTTAAACCACCAATATAGAGCTCGCCAACGACACCGATAGGGGCGGCTTGCAGGCTACGCTCCAGAATGTACATATGCGCATTGGCGATTGGTGTCCCGATTGGTGGTAATGCCATCCACTGTTCTGGCGTCTCAGATAGGGTATAGGCCGTGACCACATGACACTCTGCAGGACCATACTGGTTTTGCAGGACACAGTTGGGCATGTGCTCAAAGAATGTTGTCAGGCTCGGGGTGACCCGTAATTGCTCACCGGCGGTATTGATTTCCTTGAGATGTAATGCTGCTCCCTGCATATCTGCGGCAAAAACTTCTGCCAGTTGCTCCAGGGCCACAAACGGTAAAAACAGGCGTTCGATGTTGTGTTCACGGATCAGTTGGGCCAGTTGCAACACATTGCGTCTCTGCTGCTCGGTCACCAGGTATAATGTGCCACCGCCATTTAAGGTGGAGAAGATCTCCTGGAAGGCCACATCAAAGCTCAATGATGTAAATTGCAACGCTCGTGATCCTACACCCAGGGATGATGTCTGGCTTTGCCAGTTGAGCAGGTTCACTAATGGCCGATGCGCCATAGCGACGCCCTTTGGCTGGCCGGTCGATCCTGAGGTGTAAATCACATACGCCAGGTTATCAGGCTCGGCTCTATGGGCCAGATTCCCTTCACTGTCCTCCTGGGCCAGGGATTCCCTGATCGTATCCAGACACATTACCAGTACGTTATCGCTCACCGGCAGAGCGTCTAACAGGCTGGTTTGGGTCAGTAAGACAGTGACCCTGGCATCCTGCAACATAAAGGCCAGACGTTCCTGTGGATAGCTCTGATCCAATGGGACATACGCGGCTCCGGCTTTGAGGATACCCAGTAAGCCAATGATCATCTCTGGTGAGCGCTCGACACAGAGGCCAACCAGGCTATCAGGTCCAACCCCCTGGGCGCATAAACGGCGCGCCAACCGATTCGCACGCTGGTTAAGCTGGCGATAGCTTAATTGCTCAGGGCCGAACACCACTGCTGGCAGATCGGGCGTTCGCTCGACCTGTTGCTCAAAGAGTTCGTGAGCACAAAGCTGTGGATAATCGGCCTGCGTTGCGTTCCATTGGACGAGCAGTTCATGCCGTTCTGCCGCTGGCAGCAGAGGAACATTGGCAATCTGTTCCTCTACATTCAAAGCTATGTGCTCAAGTAACAAGATCCAGTGCTGATACATGCGCTCAATCGTCGCACGATCGAAGAGGTCGGTATTATACTCAAACCAACCATTCAAACCTTGTGCGGTATCCTCTAACGAAAGGGTCAGGTCGAATTTCGCGGTGCCGTTCTCCATCAACATCGGGCTGAGGCTGATGTCGGAAAGTTCCAGGGCGGGCATCGGAAAGTTCTGGAAGATAAACATCACCTGGAATAATGGTTGACGGCTCAGATCACGTTCGGGCTGTAATTTTTCAACGATCTTCTCAAATGGCAGATCCTGGTGGGCGTAGGCGCCAAGGGTAATCTTACGCACCCGATGGATGACTTCACGCACACTTGGATTGCCGGAGAGGTCGGTGCGCAGGACCAGGGTGTTGACGAAGAAGCCGATCAAATCTTCGATCTCACGCCGATTACGATTGGCGATACCTGAACCGATGCCGATATCTTCTTGCCCGGTATAGCGATAGAGCAAGATCTGGAAGGCGGCCAGCAGGGTCATGAAGAGCGTGACGCCTTCGCGCTGGCTGACAGTTTTGAGGGCCTCGCTCAGTTTTCGCGGTAAGACCACTGGATACATGGAGCCGCTAAAGCTTTGTAACACCGGTCGTGGTCGATCGGTTGGCAATTGGAGCACCGGCAATCCAGCCAACTGCTGGCGCCAGTATTCAAGCTGCTTGTCAAAGACTTCACCACTCAACCAGCGGCGCTGCCATTGTGAGAAGTCCGCATATTGAATTGCTAGCTCAGGCAGGGGCGAAGGTCGACCACTGCTATAGGCATCATAGAGCACCGCTAGCTCGCGGATAATGATGCCGGTGGACCAACCATCTGAAACGACGTGATGGAGGATAAAGATGAGTATATATTCTGTTTTACTGACCCGGAGCAGGTTAGCCCAGACAAGCGGACCATGGGCCAGATCAAATTGATGCTGTACACCCTGTAAGATCAAACGATCAGCCTCTTGCTGGCGCGCCTCAACCGGCAAGTCGCGCAAATCAAGGCTTTCTATGGTGAGCTGGAGATCCGGGTCAATGACCTGGACGAGTTGGTCATTGATGATCCTGAAGGTCGTACGCAATGCTTCGTGACGCTTGACGATCTCCTGTAAACTCTGCGTTAAGGCGCTTTGATCCAGTTGCCCTTGCAATTTCATGACCAGGGGCAGATTGTAGAAAGGATTTCCCGGTGCCAGCTGGTCTAAGAACCAGAGCCGCTCCTGCGCAAAGGAAACGGGCAGGGCTCCGTCGCGCTCGACGCGCTCCAGAGGAATCTCGTCCCGGTTCTGCCCACCACGGCGCTCGCGCTCGATGCGTTCGGCGACGCCGGCAATGGTTGGGCTTTCAAAGAAGGCGTACAGCGGTACTTCGACCTCGAAAAGCGTGCGAATCCGCGAGACGACCTGTGTCGCCAGCAACGAATGTCCGCCAATCTCGAAAAAGTTGTCGAAGATACCTACTTGATCCACACCGATGATCTCAGCCCAGACGCTACAGAGTACTTCTTCAACCGGGGTACGAGGCGGGACAAAGGCTCCCAGCAGCTCTGGTCGCAGGTGATCAGGCGCTGGCAGGGCTTTGCGGTCCAGTTTCCCATTGACGGTGAGTGGCAATTCCTCCAGCACCATATACGCGGACGGTAACATATACTCCGGCAACAGCTGTTCCATATAACGGCGTAACTGCGGCACCAGACTGCGCACCAGTTTACTCTGCACAGGATTATTGCCGTAGCGCAGCCAGTTCGGTCGTGTGTGTCCATCCAGTTGCTCCGGCACTGGATCGAGCGCAACATAGCGGCCCGCATGGTGCTGCAAGCGGACCTGACAGTAGCCATCGGCACCCGATGCGTCAACCGACCAACTGACCTCGACTGCGTAGCCCAGCTCTTCCCCTAAACGCCAGAGTGCTTCGGGATCGACACCGGCCACCCGACGCTCGGCCACCCGCGCTCGTAGCTCATCCACCGTGGCGGGTCCAGCCTCTTCCTGTAACAGAGCAATGCTCACCACCTCGTCCTGGATACGCGCATTGGGCACGCGTGTGATCTCAACCAGTTCGGGCTCTCCCTGCTCCAACCGCGCTCGCACCTGCTCCAGGCTCAACTGCTCCTCTTCCCAGTTCCACTGCTCGGCGAGCAGCGTCTCTTCGCGCTCGCCAATGCGCAACCAGACATCATAACGGAAGCGCGTCAACTCGTTCTGCGCCTGTCCACGTCGCAACTGGTTTCTCACCACGCCGATCGCTGGCTCCTGCTGTGCAAAGGCCACGAAGAAGGCGGGATCAATCAGCAGCTCTTCCTCTTTCCGTTGCTGCCGCTCGATGCGCTGGCGCGCCTGCTGGCTACTCAGTTGCTCGGACGCCTGGAACAATTGCACTGAACTATGGTAGGCATGCAAGAGGGCCGCGTTACGCAGGTCACCCAGGATAATCGTGCCACCAGGCTCGACCACGCGTACCGCTTGCTCCAGAACCTCGACCAGGTAGTTCATACCGGGGAAGTACTGGGCGGTCGAGTTAATGACCACACAGTCAAAGCGTTGCTCGGAGATGCCACGGAAATCATGACCCAGCCGCTGCAAGAGTTTGACCTGGGTGAGACCTTGCTGCTCAATCTCCACCTGCACTCCAGCCAGGACCGTCTCGGAAAAGTCGGTGCCCAGATAGTACTCGGTCTGTGGAGCGATACGGAAGAGTAGCAGGCCAGTACCACAACCAATCTCCAGCACCCGCCGGGGCTTGAGGGCCAGGATGCGCTCGACGGTCTGATCGACCTGTTCGCGCATCTCCTCGGCGGCAATGGGAGCGCCGGTATAGCTACTATTCCAGCCAACAATGTTAAACATTGTATCGTTGGCCTGCGGATCATCCTGCTCATAGGTCTGTTCGTAGAGCGTGTGCCAGCTCTCGATGTATTCCTGCTGCTGCTGCGCACTCTCCTGCGCGCTGACTTGCTGCTCTGGATCAGCCACCACATAGGCCACCAGCCGCTTATCGCCCGGCACATCTTCCCGCGCCTGCACCACCACCTCGCGGACGCCGGCATACTGACGCAACACGCTCTCGATCTCGCCCAGTTCAATCCGATAGCCGCGTACTTTGACCTGGGTATCCACACGGCCTAAGAACTCCAGCGCACCATCGGCGCGGTAGCGGGCCAGGTCGCCGGTGCGATAGAGGCGTGCTCCCGCTTCCTGACTGAAGGGATTGGGCACAAAGCGCTCGGCCGTCAAGCCAGGGCGGTTGGCATAGCCACGTGCCAGTCCATCCCCGCCGGTATACAGCTCACCAGGAACACCCACCGGCACCGGCTGCATACGCTGGTCCAGCAGATAGACACTGGTATTGGCAATCGGGAAACCGATCGGCACCGAGCTGTTCAGTTCCTGTCCGGCATGCATGGGATAGCAACAGGTAAAGGTGGTATTCTCGGTCGGACCATAGCCATTGATCAGTGTGGTATCTGGACAGTGGCTCAGGACACGCTGGACATGGCCGGGATCAAGGGCATCACCACCGGCCAGCAGTTGTCGCACACCTCCCAGCGCATCCAGTTGTTGCTCGACCATTTGATGGAAGAGGCCAGCCGTCAGCCACAGGACGCTGATCTGCTGCTCACGCAGTACGCGTCCCAGTTCTTCCAGGGAAGGACGTGCGGTGGGAAAGAGAACCAGGCGGGCACCGTTGAGCAGGCTCCCCCAGATTTCCAGGGTTGAGGCGTCAAAGGAGACCGGAGCCAGTTGCAAGAAGGTATCACGCTCATCCATCTGTGCAAAGGTCGTCTCTTTCACCAGTCGCACCACGTTCTTATGACTGACACTGACGCCCTTGGGGGTTCCAGTCGAGCCCGAGGTATACATCACATACGCCAGATTGTCGGTACGCGCAGTATGGGCAAGGTTCTCTTCACTCTGTTGCGCGATGCTGGCTCGGTCACTCTCGATACGCACCAGCGCAACGTTGTCTGTATCTACCGGTAAGTCTGCCAGTAAACGTTCTTGCGTCACCAGGACTGCTACTTGTGCATCCTGGAGCATAAAACTCAGACGATCTTTCGGATAGCTCCAGTCAAGCGGAACATACACACCACCGGCCTTGAGAATACCTAAGATACTGATCACCATCTCAAACGATCGCTCTACACATAATCCCACATGCACTTCTGGCACGACGCCAAGCTGGCGTAAATGGTGCGCAAACTGGTTCGCGCGCGCATTCAGTTCCTGGTAGGTCATACGCTCCTGGTTAAAAATGAGGGCAGTCGCGTGCGGAGTCTGTTCCACTTGCCGCTCAAAAAGCTCTTGTATGGTGAGATGTGGAAAGCCAGTCCAGATGGTATGCCATTTTTCTAGCACCAGCGTACGCTCAGAATCTGACATAATCGACAATTCCTCAATAGTTCGGTCGGGATGCTCGACTATATCTTCTAATAAGAGCTGCAAATGCTGATACATGCGCTCGATGGTGGTTTCGCTAAACAGGTCCGTTGCATACTCGAACCAGCCTTGAATGCCCTGTGCGGTATCCTCTAAAGACAGGGTCAGGTCAAATTTCGCGGTACCGCTCTCAATCATCACTGAGCTCAGGCTAAGGTCGGCTAATTCCAATGCGGGCATCGGAAAGTTCTGGAAGACAAAGAGGATCTGGAATAGTGGCTGACGACTCAGATCACGTTCAGGCTGTAACTCACCCACGACCTTTTCAAAGGGCAGATCCTGGTGGGCGTAGGCGCCAAGGGTAATCTTGCGCACTCGCTGGATGACTTCACGCACACTCGGATTGCCAGAGAGGTCGGTGCGCAGGACCAGAGTGTTGACAAAGAAACCAATCAAATCTTCGATCTCACGCCGATTACGATTGGCGATACCTGAACCGATACCAATATCTTCTTGCCCGGTATAGCGATAGAGCAAGATCTGGAACGCGGCCAGCAAGGTCATGAAGAGCGTGACGCCTTCGCGCTGGCTGAGCGCCTTGAGTTTCTCTGTTACCGAGCGCGAAAAGCGGAAAGGATAGTGAATACCCCGATAGCTTTGTTGCGCCGGACGCAGATAATCAGTTGGCAATTGCAGCACGGGCAGATCAATAAGTTGCTGATGCCAGTAATCAAATTGTTTCTCTAAGGTTTCACCCTGTAACCATTGGCGCTGCCACTGTGAGAAATCGACGTATTGGATTGGTAGCTCAGGCAGGGGTGAAGGACGACCACTGCTATAGGCATCGTAGAGAGCCGCTAGCTCGCGAATAATGATACCGGTAGACCAGCCATCAGAGACAATATGGTGGATAATCAGCAGCAGGACGTGTTCTTCTCTGGCGAGCCGCAATAGTTTGGCGCGTATCAAGAGGTCCGAGGTCAGATTAAAAGGATGTTGCATCTCTTCAAAGGCCTGTGTCTGGATTGCACTGCTGCGTTCTTCGACTGGTAGCATGTGCAGGTCCATCGTCTCCAGGACTAACTCGCGCACAGGCGTGATGATCTGCACAGGTTGCCCATTAACGATGGTAAAATTTGTGCGCAGCGCCTCGTGTCGCCTGACGATCTTCTGTAAGCTCCGGGCTAATATGGTTGGATCCAGCTGCCCCTGCAATTTCATGACCAGGGGCAGATTGTAGAAAGGATTTCCCGGTGCCAGCTGGTCTAAGAACCAGAGCCGCTCCTGCGCAAAGGAAACGGGAAGGGCTCCGTCACGCTCGACGCGCTCCAGCGGAATCTCATCCCGATTCTGTCCACCACGACGCTCACGCTCGATGCGTTCTGCGACTCCGGCAATGGTTGGGCTTTCAAAGAAGGCATACAGCGGCACTTCGACCTCGAAGAGCGTGCGAATCCGCGAGACGACCTGTGTCGCCAGCAACGAATGCCCGCCAATCTCGAAAAAGTTGTCAAAGATACCCACTTGATCCACACCAACGATCTCAGCCCAGACGCTACAGAGTACTTCTTCGACCGGGGTGCGAGGCGGGACAAAGGCTCCCAGGAGCTCTGGACGCTGATGATCAGGCGCTGGCAGGGCTTTGCGGTCCAGTTTCCCATTGACGGTCAGTGGCAGTTCCTCCAGCACCATATACGCGGACGGTAACATATACTCCGGCAACAACTGTTCCATATAACGGCGTAACTGCGGCACCAGACTGCGCACCATTTTACTCAGTAAAGGATTATTGCCGTAACGCGACCAGTTTGGCTCCTCACGTTGCGCACGTTGCGCCACTGGCTCCTGCCCAAGCGCAACATAGCGACCCACATGACGCTGCAAGCGGACCTGACAGTAGCCGTCGGCCCCCGATGCGTCAACCGACCAACTGACCTCGACCGCGTAGCCCAGCTCTTCCCCTAAACACCAGAGCGCTTCGGGATCGACACCAGCCACCCGACGCTCGGCCACCCGCGCTCGTAGCTCACCCACCGTGGCGGGTCCAGCCTCTTCCTGTAACAGAGCGATACTCACCACCTCGTCCTGGATACGCGCATTGGGCACGCGTGTGATCTCGACCAGTTCGGGCTCGCCCTGCTCCAACCGCGCTCGTACCTGCGCCAGGCTTAACTGCTCCTCTTCCCAGTTCCACTGCTCGGCAACCAGCGTCTCTTCACGCTCACCAATGCGCAACCAGACATCATAGCGAAAGCGCGTCAATTCATTCTGCGCCTGTCCACGTCGCAGCTGGTTTCTTACCACACCGATCGCGGGCACCTGTTGCGCAAAGGCCACGAAGAAGGCAGGATCAATCAGCAGCTCTTCCTCTTTGCGTTGCTGTCGCTCGATGCGCTGGCGCGCCTGCTGGCTACTCAGTTGCTCGGACGCCTGGAACAATTGCACTGAACTATGGTAGGCATGCAAGAGGGCCGCGTTACGCAGGTCACCCAGGATAATCGTGCCACCAGGCTCGACCACACGTACCGCTTGCTCCAGAACCTCGACCAGGTAGTTCATACCGGGGAAGTACTGGGCGGTCGAGTTAATGACCACACAGTCAAAGCGTTGCTCGGAGATGCCACGAAAATCATGGCCCAGCCGCTGCAAGAGTTTGACCTGGGTGAGACCTTGCTGCTCAATCTCCACCTGCACTCCAGCCAGGACCGTCTCGGAAAAGTCGGTGCCCAGATAGTATTCGGTCTGTGGGGCGATGCGGAAGAGCAGCAGGCCGGTACCACAACCAATCTCCAGCACCCGCCGGGGCTTGAGGGCCAGGATACGCTCGACGGTCTGATCGACCTGTTCGCGCATCTCCTCGGCGGCAATGGGAGCGCCGGTATAGCTACTATTCCAGCCAACAATGTTAAACATTGTATCGTTAGCCTGCGGATCATCCTGCTCATAGGTCTGTTCGTAGAGCGTGTGCCAGCTCTCGATATATTCTTGTTGCTGCTGCGCACTCTCCTGCGCGCTGACTTGCTGCTCTGGATCAGCCACCACATAGGCCACCAGCCGCTTATCACCCGGCACATCTTCCCGCGCCTGCACCACCGCCTCGCGTACGCCGGCATACTGACGCAACACACTCTCGATCTCGCCCAGTTCAATGCGATAGCCGCGTACTTTGACCTGTGTATCCACACGGCCTAAGAACTCCAGCGCGCCATCGGCACGATAGCGGGCCAGGTCACCGGTGCGATAGAGGCGAGCTCCTGGCTCCTGACTGAAGGGGTCAGGCACAAAGCGCTCGGCCGTTAGGCCAGGGCGGTTGGCATAGCCACGTGCCAGTCCATCCCCGCCGGTATATAGCTCACCAGGAACACCCACCGGCACCGGCTGCATACGCTGGTCCAGCAGATAGACACTGGTATTGGCAATCGGGAAGCCGATCGGCACCGAGCTGTTCAGTTCCTGTCCGGCATGCATGGGATAGCAGCAGGTAAAGGTGGTATTCTCGGTCGGACCATAGCCGTTGATCAGGGTGGCGTCTGGACAGGTGCTCAGGACACGCTGGACATGGCCGGGATCCAGAGCATCACCGCCGGCCAGCAATTGTCGTACACCTCCCAGCGCATCCAGTTGTTGCTCGACCATTTGATGGAAGAGGCCAGCGGTCAGCCACAGGACGCTAATCTGCTGCTCGCGCAGGACCCGTCCCAGTTCCTCCAGGGAAGGACGTGCGGTGGGAAAGAGGACCAGGTGGCCACCGTTGAGCAGGCTCCCCCAGATTTCCAGGGTTGAGGCGTCAAAGGAGACCGGAGCCAGTTGCAAGAAGGTATCGTGCTCATCCATCTGCGCAAAGGTCGTCTCTTTCACCAGTCGCACCACGTTCTTATGACTGACACTGACGCCCTTGGGGGTTCCGGTCGAGCCCGAGGTATACATCACATACGCCAGGTTATCCTGCACCGTATGGTTAGCGGGACCAGCCAGCACCACGTCTCCCTGTGGGGTATAGACCCATTCAGTATCTATACACACCATCTGTATGTCGTGCGTGGGCAAACTTTCAGCTATGCGTTGCTGGGTCAGCAAAAGAGAAAGCCGCGTATCCTGTAACATAAAGCTCAAGCGCTCTTTGGGATAGGAGGCATCCAGCGGCACATAGGCCCCGCCAGCCTTCAAGATGGCCAGGATACTGATGATCAGATCAAAAGAACGCTCAAGGCAAATAGCCACCAGCGAATCAGCATCCACGCCTGCTGCTCGCAAGTATCGGGCCAGGTGGTTGGCGCGTTGATTCAGTTCATGATAGGTCAGGCTGAGTTTACCCATACTCACAGCCGGAGCCAGCGGAGTTTTGGCCACCTGCTCTTCAAAGAGTTCATGAATAGTCTGGGCAGGATAACTGGTTCTGGTGGTATACCAGTGAGTTAAGATCTTCTCTTGCTCATCAGGTAGCATAGCCGGGAGTTGTGAGAAACGCTGCTCAGGATGCTCAACAATGCTGGTCAGCAGTAACTGGAAATGGTTGACCATCCGCATGATGGTGGCTTCGTCAAATAAATCCGTATTGTATTCCCAGATTAAAGAAATCGATTTTTCTGCATCGATGACCAGCAAGGTGATATCAAATTGCGCTGCCTGCTGTTGGAGCGGAAAGGATTCTACACTGAGGCCACCCAGGTCAAGACTGGATCCTGGCTTGCCGATAGCAACTTCCGGCATTTGCTGCATTTCCAGGCGATGTGGGCGATCAAGCACAAACATCACATCAAAAATGGGTGAGCGGCTGGCATCTCGATCTGGCTGGATGCGCTCTACGAGTTGCATGAATGAGTATTCTTGATTACTTAGCGCTTCAAGAACGGTAGCTGAGGTCTGCTGCAAGAAATCACTAAAGCGTGGGTTGCCGCTTATTTTCGCGCGCAGGACGGCCGGGTTCACCAGATAACCGACCATATTCTGCAATTCGGCTTTGCTGCGATTCGTCATCGGTGAGCCGACCAGCAAATCATCCTGACCGGTATAACGCTGCAACAGGAGGTAGAACGCCGACAGCATAGTGGTGTAGAGGGTAACACCTTCAGCGCGTGATAACTGGCGCACCCGCTGCGTCAACTCTGCACCTAAATCAAAGAAGCGCCGTGTGCCCCGGTAGGCCGGAAAGAGTGGACGCGGGCGATCTATCGGTAAATTCAGGACTGGCAGTTCGTCTGATAAGAGTTTCTGCCAGTATGCCTGGGAACGCTGACCAGCAGGACTCTCCAGGAGTTGCGCTTCCCAGGCCGCATAATCGGTATACTGCAATGCCAGCGGTGGTAAGTCTGCTTCCTCACCAGCCAGTGCGGCTTTGTACAGCACGCGGAACTCGTCCATCAACACGACCATGGACCAGAAATCGGTCGCTATATGATGGGCCGTTAGCAACAAAATATTGCCCTGGACGGTGTCTGTTAACAGGTTGACCCGTAATGCGGACTCGTGGGCCAGATCAAAGGGTTGGTGCGATAAGTTGACGAGTAGATTATTAAGATCCGCGATATCTAATCCAGCCGCTTCCTGTATTGACAGGTTCACCGGAATGGATGCTAAAACGACCTGCACAGGCTTGCCATCACGAGTTGTATAGAGTGTGCGCAAAGAAGCATGTCGATCAACAATGCGCTGGAAAGAGTTGCGCAGGATAGCAATGTCTACCTCTGAGGTAATGCGCATCGCAAAAAACGTATTATAGGCAGAACTCTCAGGGGCCAGTTGATACATATACCATAATGCTTGCTGCCCATAGGAGAGAGCATACTCACCAGCGCGTTGTTTTGTATACGCAACCAGGTCCAGCGGCGAGGCATCGTTAGCCGCCAATTGCTCAATTAAGAGGGCCGCGATCTGCTTAATGGTAAAGCCTTGTAGCAACTTTACCAGCGAGACATTTAACCCAAAGGCCATTTCCAACCGGTGGCGTAACTCCACAACCATAATTGAATCAATACCGAGTACGGTCATGTGCTCGGTGGTATTGATCTCAGTGGCTGGTATATGCAGGAGTTGTGCCATCTGCTGGCAGAGAAAATCTTCCATCAGGCGTTGTCGCTCACTGGCATTCGCGCTGGTGATCGCCTGACGGAGCGGCAGTTGCTGCGCTTCAGCTTGTAGTTCGGCTGCACGCCTCTCTCGGCTTATTGATTGTGTGAGTTCACCACGCATAATTTTGCCGAGGGAACTCTTAGGGAGAGATTCACGAAAGAAGATCTCACGTGGCACTTTATAGTGCGCGACATGTTCCTGCGCATAGGCAATCAGCTCATCAGCGCTGCATGCCTCACGCGGAATGATAAAGGCCGCGATAGTCTTTTCTTCGTGCTGTCCATCCAGACCAACAATTGCGACTTCCGCTACCTTTGGATGAGCCGCCAGCACATCCTCAACTTCCAGGGGATCAACTTTATAGCCCCCTGTCTCGATCAAGAGTTTCTTGCGGCCCGTTAAATACAGATTGCCATCCTCATCTTTACGTCCCAGGTCGCCGGTAAAATAATAGCCATCCTGGAAAGCTTCGCGGTTTAAGGCTGGCATATTTGCATAACCGCTGGTCAAGGTTGGGCTGCGAACAACCACCTCACCGATCTCACCAGGCGCGACTTCACTGAGATCTTCATTGAGAATCTTGACTTCTACATTCGCCGGAGTTGTGCCCAGTGAATCATAACGAATCGTGGGACCGGGCTCGACATTCGCAGCAATCAAACCACCCTCGGTCGTACCATAGGTCTGACGAATGGGGAGTTGAAAACGCGCCAGAAAACGATCGAAAACTTCACGCGCCAGGAAACTGCCAGCCGAAAAACAGGCTCGCACACTGGTCAGATCAGTAGCTGTTTCAAGAGGGGTTTCGGCAAGAGCACCAAATACATAGGGAACCGCCGGGAAAAGCGTGACATGCTCTTTTTTGATCAACTCCAGAATACGCTCAACGCGCGCAACAATCGGAACATCGACGATCATACCATCCTGGTAGACCTGCTCCAATAAAACCAGCGTCGCACCGGCACATATAGGGGTTAAGACAAAGAGCAATTGTCCGTAAGAGTGGAAAAGCGGCACGGTACAAAGTATGACATCAGAGCTCTGCACCTGCAGGATTTCAGCCATGTTGTCGGCGTCAAGCACCAGGTTTTTCTGGGTGCGACCAACACGCTTCGGTCTACCAGTCGAACCTGAGGAGTAATGGTAGACCATGTCGCCTGCGAAGACATCATCCGTGGTCTCCCATTCAGGGGCATTCTCCTGGATGAGTTCCTGAAAGGTTAGACTACTCTCATACACGCCATCGACCACCACCAATTTGATGTCGCGACCCAGGTGCGCGATCACGCGCTGGCACGTTTCAGCATGGCGTAGATCGGTAATAATAATCTGCGGTTGGCTGTCTTCAAGGTAAAAATTCAACTCATCATCTTGCAACGATGGGCTAAGCGGCACAAATATCGCCTGCAAGTTTGCCGCAGCATAATAGCTAATCACAAACTCAGGCATGTTAGGAAGAACCAGCACAACACGGCTACCAGCCTCTACGCCAAGGGAGCGTAAACCATGACTGAAACCATGTATCTGCGCGTATAATTCTTGATAACTTACACGCGTCTCATTATAAATTAGAGCTGTGTGCTCAGAGTAGTTTTCTAAGGCCTGCTTTAACAATCGTTTTAACAAAATGATACCTCGTTTTTCCGCAGCTGTATCTCCGATGTAATGCATGAAAAATAGAAAGCAGTAAACAATAGCTACCCGGATGCTATCTTGCCGTAGCGCTCATACTCTATTGCTCTGATGAATATAACTCAGTTAGCTAACAGGTACAATGAAAGCAGATAGTATTTCCGGGCAGAATATCTACTGTTTTTTCAGTAGCAAGGCGCCAATATTATTTTCTTTTCCGGCCTTGAGATTGCAAAGCGGCTCGCACTTCTTCAGGTGACATACTCGCAATCTTCTGGCGGAATTCAGCCACGCGCATGACCTGACCCGGTACTTTCTCGTGTTTAACAAGCACCGTTGCCATCTCAGCAATCGTGGCGGCTTCAAAGATACTGCGCAGGGGCAGTTTCATCTGGAATATTTTTGAGAGCCGTGAGGTTAACTGGGTTGCCAGCAATGAGTGACCACCCAGGGCAAAGAAGTTGTCATGGATGCCGATATGCTCAACTTGCAGGATCTCGCTCCACTGCTGAACCAAAACTTTCTCCAATGCATTACGAGGAGCGACAAAGGCTTCACCTAACTCAGGGCGACTGACATCAGGAATAGGCAAGGCACGACGATTTAATTTTCCATTGGCAGTCAGGGGCAGGGCATCCATAAACATAAAGCTAGCCGGAAGCATATACTCGGGTAGCGAGCTGACCAGGTGCTGACGTAACGCATCCAGGGTTGGGTGAGCACCATCACACACGATATAGGCCACGAGTCGCTGGTTCCCGGGTAGATCCTCGCGCACAATGACGACACTCTCGCGTATCATTGGATAGCGCTTCAGGGCGCTCTCAATCTCACCCAGTTCAATACGTCGGCCACGCACTTTCACCTGATAATCGCTACGACCCAGAAAGAGCAGCGAGCCATTCGGCTGATAGCTGGCCACATCACCAGTACGATACATACGTGTGCCCTGCTCGCCAAAGGGATTGGCGATAAAGCGTTCAGCCGTTAGTTCAGGACGATCAATGTAACCATCAACAACACCATCACCGGCAATATACAATTCACCGGCAACGCCAATCGGCACAGGCCGAAGGGCACTATCCAGCACATAGAGCTGTGTATTACTAATCGGGCGTCCAATCGACACAAGTGCATTGTTGGCTGCCTTCTCTACCTTGCAGATACTGGACCAGATAGTGGTCTCGGTTGGACCATACATGTTCCATAGCTCCGCACTACGCTCCAATAAGAAATTGGCCAGGTCTTGTGGTAAGCCTTCACCACCGCTGAGGAGTTTCACATCCTTTTTGCCTGTCCAGTTGCTATTCTGCAAGACACGCCAGGTAGCTGGCGTCGCTTGCATCAGCGTGACATGCGCAGTCTCAAGGATTTCAGCGATATAGTCACCATCCACGGCCGCCCCCTGAGCAGTCACAATAACTTTTGCGCCTACCATCAGCGGCACGAGCAACTCTAGTACAGAGATGTCAAAGGATAAGGTCGTCATCGCCAGACAAACATCCTGGTCGCTTATACCAGGTTGCTGAAGCATGGCTGCGGCAAAGTTGGCAACCGTCTGATGAGGGACCAGCACACCCTTTGGTTGACCCGTTGAACCAGAGGTATAAATGGCATAGGCTGCATTCTGCGGATCCAGCACCGTGTCTATCAAAGTGACAGGGTTCTGTGCGATGGTCTCCCATTCAGTATCAAGACAACACATGTGGATCGTGGATGTCGGCAACACTGTACGCAAATGCTCTTGCGTGACGATTACTTTCATGCCACTATCCACCATCATGTAGGCAATACGCTCTTGAGGATAGGCCAGGTCTAGCGGCACATAGGCCCCGCCAACCTTCAACACACCAAGGACTGCAACCATCATCTCCAGTGAGCGTTCCAGATACAGGCCCACACGTATGTCAGGTCCCACACCAAGTGACTGAAGATGATGCGCAAACTGGTTGGCACGCTCATTCAACTCTCGATAGGTTAATGCCTGCTCCTCAAAAAGGATGGCTTGTGCAGTCGGTGTACGCTCAACTTGTGCCTCAATCAGCTGATGAATACATGACACTGCATATGGAGCCCGGGTGGTGTTCCATTCCCGCACAATGTGTTGCTGCTCGGACGCTGACAGCAGAGGTAGCTGGCCCAGGTGTTGGTCAGGTCTGGCCAGCATCTGTTCCAACACCTGCTGCAGATGCTGGAGTAGATGCTGTACCTGCTCTACTGCAAATTGCTGCTGCTCAAACACAAGCTTGAATTTGAGGCTTTCACCTGGTAAGACAAAGACGGTTAAAGGATAATTCGTCTGCTCGTATGCCTGGACATCAAGTATCTGCAAATCGGTACTCTGTTGCTGCTCACTGGTTTCCAAGGGATAGTTCTCAAAAATGAAGAGACTCTCAAAAAGGTTCATGCCCCGCTCGATCTCACTCCATCCCTGGATATGCACAAGTGGCGTATATTCATATTGGCGCATCTCCGTTACTTGCGCCTGGATGGCTTGCAGCCAGTTCAGCAATGTTTGCTCTGGCCTGATTCGTACACGTACAGGAAGAGTATTAATGAAGAGGCCAACCATGGATTCTACCGAGGCTATCTCGGATGGGCGACCCGAGACAACCGAGCCAAAGACCACATCTTGCTGACCGCTGAAATGGCTCAGGAGCATGACCCAGGCTCCCTGGACCAGGGTGTTCAGCGTCAGACCTTGCTCGCGTACCAACCGTTGTAACGCCTGCGTGACATCCGTTGAGAGTTCCAATGTCTGCACAGCATAGCTGGCGTTCTTTTCTTCATTTGTCGGGCTTACACGGTGCGAAAAGCTCAAGTGTGTGGGTTCAATAAAGTCAGCCAGAAGGTGCTTCCAGAAGCTTTCTGCCTGCTGTAGTGGTTGCGCACTCACCCAGGCAATATAATCCTGGTATGCACGTGACCGCTGTAACTGGATCTCTCTGCCTTGCTGGAATGCTTCATAACTATCAAAGACATCTTTGAGAACTAATGGCAAACTCCAGCCATCCAGTAACAGGTGGTGATGTGACCAGATACATTCGTATTGGTCGTTGTGCGTTTGCAGGAGTGCCACACGCATCAAAGGACTCCTGCTCAGGTCAAAGCCCTGGCGACGGTCCGCTTGCATGTATTCGCTCAGCTTCTTTTGCCGCTGCTCAGTTGAGAGGTGACGCCAATCGTGTTGTAGCAGTGGCATCTCCGCATGCTGACGCACGACCTGTAAAGGCTGGTCGAGCCCTTCCCACAGAAAATGAGTGCGTAGGACCGGGTGATGCTGGATGGCTTGTTGCCAGGCACGCATAAAGTTCTTGACCTGGATCGTACCTTTGAAGGTATAGCGAGCCTGCACAACATAGTCGCCACCATCGGGAACATAGAGAGTGTGGAAGAGCAGACCTTGCTGTAAGGGGGATAATGGATAGACGGCCTCAACCTGGCGATCTGTCCCCAGCAACGTATCAATCTGTTCCTGGGTTAGCTTCGTCAATGGGAAGTCAGATGATGTATAGCCACCCACCTCCGGTAACTGACAATGGGCGATCAAGTCTCTGAGTGCCTGTACATAGTTCTGCGCCAGTTGCCTGATTGTCTCTTCGGCATGAATGTTCATGCTATAGGACCAGTCGATTTGTAACTGCCCACCGCGAATACTACTAACAATATCAATCAAATGCTGACGCTTGCCGGCAGGACTCAGTGGCTGCCCACTGGCTTCATGCGCAAGCGCAAAGTGTGTCTCGCTCGCACGCGATTGATCAAACTGACCAAGGTAGTTAAAGCTAAGATCAGCTTCAGGCACATGGCGCATGCGCACGCGCACTTCTTCATCCGCGCACAGGTACCGCAGGAGCCCATAACCAATACCATTGTGAGGAATGCCGCGCAATTGCTCTTTAATATGTTTCACTGCCGCACCGGGTTGCTCATTGGCTGTAAGTTCAAGTTGTACGGGATACATGCTGGTAAACCAACCAATGGTCCTTGAAAGATCGGTATGCTCGACAATCTCTTCACGGCCATGACCTTCCAGATCCAACAGCAGCGTGCTTTGTTGTGTCCAGCCGGAAATCGTCTGAGCAAGAGCAGTGAGCAGGACATCATTTATGTGTGTGCGATAGGATTGCGGCACCTCATGTAACAGAGCACGTGTTTCGTCGACAGACAGGGCCACTTCCACATGCCGGGCGGAAGCCACGCTATTCTCTGTGCGCTCATAATCAACCGGGAGCGCGCTATTAGAGAGATGCTCCAGTTTCGTCCAGTAGGCCAGTTCGGCGCGTAACGCTGCACTTTGCGCGTAGGTGACCAGTTTCTGGGCCCACTGCTGTACTGAAGTTGTCTTCTCGGGCAACTGTACCGCTAACCGCTTGCTCAACCGATCATAGATGTTGCGCACATCTTCTAAGAGAATACGCCAGGAGACGCCATCAATGGCGAGATGGTGTACGACAATAAGCAGGCGAGCAGGTACGTTGGTACCAAGATCAAGATAGACAAAACGCACGATTGGTCCGCGCTGCAAATCCAGGCTGGCCTGGACTTCATTCGCGACGCGTTCAATGGCGGCTGGCTGTTCTTCGGTTGCGCTGGTTGAAAGATCAACGACAAAAAATGGGACAGGTGCGTCGTCCGGCGCCAGGTATTGTTGCCACCCATGCTCAGTCTGTGCATAGCGTAAACGCAGAGCATCATGTTGCTGCAAGATACACGCGGCAACCTCTTTCAGCAACTGCGTATCCGTGTCCGGAGAGACTTCTAATAGCAATGCCTGATTCCAGTGCCAGGACTCAGGCTGCTGTTGCTCAAAGAACCAGTGTTGAATCGGCGTCAATGGCACCTCGCCCGTCACAATACCCTGGTCAGCTTCAATGATGGTTTCATGGGTTGTGCTTATCACGACCATGGCTAATTCAGCAATGGTTGGATGCTGGAAGAGCATCTTCGGCGTAATCTGCAGGCCAATCTGGCTGGCACGGGCCACAATCTGAATGCTGACAATCGAATCTCCACCGAGTGCAAAGAAGTTATCGTGAATACCGGGCACTTCTACACCGAGAACTTGTTGCCATAACGCTGCCAGTTTCGCCTCTACATCTGTACGCGGTTTGACCAGTGTACGCTCTTTCTGCTCAGCCGTGGACGCCAAAGCCTGGAGCGCTCGACGATCAACTTTGCCATTTGCCGTCAATGGCAACGCTTCTAACTCAATAAAGGTAGACGGAACCATATAATTCAGCAAACGTGCTTCAAGATAATGACGCAGATTCTCAATGATCAGTTGTTGCTGCGGCGCGGCGACCACATAGGCAACCAGATACTTCACACCGGCTTCCTCATGAGCGATGACGACACATTCATGGATCGTGGCATGCAGGCTCAAGACACTTTCGATCTCGCCCAGCTCGATCCGATATCCCAGTACCTTTACCTGATCATCCAGACGACTCAAAAAGTCAATCGAGCCATTGGGAAGATAATTGACCAGGTCACCAGTGCGGTAGAGCCGTGCACCTTCCTCCTGACTAAATGGATCGGCAATGAAGCGCTCGGCCGTCAGGTCTGGCTGCTGCCAGTAGCCACGAGCCAGGCTTACTCCACCGATGTAGAGCTCCCCAGGAGTTCCAAGTGGAACGGGCTGTAAATGACTGTTTAAGATATATATCCGGGTGTTACTGATCGCCTTACCAATTGCTGGCGCTCGCTCAATGAAACCAGTTCCTACGTCACCGGCAGTCGCTACCACGGTCGATTCTGTCGGACCATAATGATTGATCAGGCGGAATGGCAAAGCGGCTTCAGGCGCGCTATGCAGTTTATCGCCACCTGTCAACATGGCTCGTAACGCACATTCCTGGGGCCACGGAAGCGTCAGGATGCGTTCGGCCAGCGGGGTCGGTAAGAAACTGATGGTGATGGCCTTTTTCAACATCCAATCACGCAACTCCTGCGGTGAGAGACGCGTCTTCTCATCCGGTATATGCAGGCTTGCTCCTGCCGCGAGATAGGGCCAGATTTCCCAGACACTGGCATCAAAGGCCACGCCAGCCAGTTGGGTTGCGCGATCTTGCGCGGACAGCGCATAGGTCTGCACGTGCCAGAAAACAAGATTGAGTAATCCAGCATGCGTAATCTGGACCCCTTTGGGCAATCCGGTTGACCCGGAGGTATAGATCATATATGCCAGATTCTGACTATCAAGCTCGCGGTCAAGATTCTCGGTTGGATAGGCGGCCAGGCGCTCCCACTCACGATTGAGGAAAAGATACGGTATCTGGCATTCCGGCAGGATGCTCGCAAATTGCTGCTGGGTCAGCAAGATCTCCACCTGTGAATCTTCAAGCATATAGGCCAGACGTTCAGTCGGATAGGCAGGGTCCAGCGGCACATAGGCACCGCCGGCTTTATGCACAGCTACCATCGCAATAATCATCTCGATAGAGCGTTCCATACAGATGCCAACCAGGCTATCCGGTCCTACACCTGCGGCAACCAGATAATGCGCCAGCTGATTTGTGCGCTGATTGAGTTCCGCATAACTGATTTCTTGCGTATTCGTGGCAAGTGCCAGGGACCTGCCGTGATTATGTGCTTGCTCTTCAAACAACTGATACACACATGTATGAACCGCGTAAGGACGCTTCGTGTCCGTCCATTCATTGAGGATGAGCTGTTGTTCCTCACTGGTGAGCATAGAGACACTGGCAATCTTTTGGGTCGGATCAGCAACGATTCCCGCACATAACAGTTCCAAATGTGCCAGTAGTCGGGTGATCGCTGCCGCCTCAAAGCGATTCTGTTCGTAGATCACTTTAAGCGTCAACTGCTCACCGGGCAGTACAACAATATTTAATGGATAGTTTGTTTGTTCAACTGAATACACATCCCGCACCGCAAGGCTGGCTTCGGTCTCACGTGCAGCATCGCTCAACGGATAGTTCTCAAAGGCGAATAAGCTCTCAAACATGGGGGTCGAGTTCGAAAATTCACTCCAGTTCTGAACGTGTGCCAGTGGACTATATTCATACTGCCGCATCTCAGTTTGCTGCTGCTGTAAAGCCAGCAACCAGGAACGGATATCTTGTGCGGGCTTCAGTCGTACCGGTACCGGAAGGGTGTTGATGAAGAGTCCGACCATCTCTTCGATATCTTTGACATCGGCTGCGCGGCCAGAAACAACGTTGCCAAAGATAATCGCGTCCTGCCCGCTATAACGACTCAACGCCAATGCCCAGACGCCCTGCAGGAGGGTATTCAAGGTGATACGCTCCTGACGAACCAGGCTTTGCATATTGTGTGTCAGGTCACGCGAAAATTGCAGCTCGTGTTCCGCATAGCGATGACTGCTGCCGCTACTCTTGCTGACGGGTCCACCAATCTGCAATGGTGTTGGCTCATAAATACCCTGCAATGCTTGCCGCCAGAAATTTTCAGCGCTTGCCAGTTTTTGCGTCTGTAGCCAGCGAATATACTGTTGATAGGACTGAACCGGTTGCGCTGCTTTCAATGTCTGTCCCTGACACAGCGCCTCATAGGTCATGAAAACATCTTTCAAGACGATAGGGATACTCCAGCCGTCCAGCAGCAGATGATGATGGCTCCATAAAAACTGGTAACGGTCCTCACTGAGCTTGACCAGGTATAAACGCATCAATGGTGCCCGGGTAAGGTCAAAGTTCTGTAAGCGATCTTCTTCGAGCTGGCTCGTCAGGCGCTCTTGCTGCTCATATTCAGAGAGATCACTCCAATCGAGCTGCACACATGGAACCTGAACATGCGCTTGCACAATTTGTATCGGATCGTCGAGTCCAAACCAGATAAAGGCGGTACGCAAAACTGGATGCCGCTGGAATACCTGTTGCCAGGCCTGGATAAATGCCTCGATGTTCAGCGCTCCCTGTAATGTCGAGCCAATCTGCGTGACATAATTGCCATCTTCAGGGGCAAACATGGTGTGGAAAAGCATACCTTGCTGTAATGGTGAGAGTGGATAAGCGGCATCGATCTCACCATACTGGCTCAACTGGGTATCAATCTGCTCCTGCGTAATATGCACCAGCGCAAAATCGGAGGGCGTATAGCCACCTGAATCCGGCAATTGACAATGCTGAATAATGCTCTGTAATGCCTGGAGCATGGCCGTCCCCAGGGCCTCAATAGTGCTTTCAAAGTGGCGCTTCTGGCTATAGGTCCAGCTCATGTGCAGGCGCTTGTCGGCAATATAGCTATTGAGCTCTAACAGATGTGGGCGCTGTCCCTGTGGACTCAGCATGGAGCCTGGTGTTTCTGGTGCCGGAGCAAACAATGAGCCGCCAGGCAGGGTCTGGTCCAGTTGACCAAGGTAGTTAAAGACCATTTCTGGAACGGGTAATGCTTGTAACCGCTCACGCACACTTGAATCCTGGCATAGATAGCGTAACAGCCCGTAGCCAATGCCGTGCTGCGGCATCTGGTGTAGTTGTTCTTTCACAGCTTTGAGGATCGCGATCACATCGCCGGTTTCAGGTATCTGCAAACGCACTGGCATCAAGCTGGTAAACCAGCCCACGGTCCGTGAGAGATCAACGTCAGCAAAGAGTTCTTCCCGACCATGACCTTCGCGGTTAATCAGGATAGATGATGCTCCTGTCCAATCCGTCAACGCCTGTGCGAGTGCTGTGAGTAAGACATCATCAATGTGGGTATGGTATGCAGAGGGAACCGCAGATAAGAGCGCCTGTGTCTCTTCCGCACTCAGTACAATGGTCACTGTTCTGGCATACTCAACACTATCTGGACCAGCCACAAGATCTGTCGGTAATGTATCCTGCGTTGAAAGCGCATCATGAGAGGCCAGCATCTCTAACCAGTAGGATAGCTCTTGTCGTACCTGTTCGCTCTGACTATAAGCCCCCAGTCTGGCTGCCCAGGATTGGAAGGAGGTTGTTTTGCTGGATAACGCGACCGTCTGACCGGCAGCAAGTTGTTGATAGGCTTGCTGAAGATCTTCCAGCAAAATACTCCATGAGAATGCGTCTACGACCAGATGGTGTGCCACCAGGAGTAGACGGGCTGTCTGCTCTGCGCCTGAATCGATATAGACAATGCGTAGAAGCGGGCCAGTCAATAGATCCAGGCCGCTTTGTACTTCCCCAATGATGGCGTCAAGTCTGGCTTGCTGCTCCCCTTTATCCATCCTGGAATAATCTACGACGGTAAAAACTGCCGTTGATACAGTGTCTGAACTGGTTTGCAACCAACCATGCTCGGTCTGCTGAAAGGTCATACGTAAAACATCATGCTGCTTAAGCAAGGATGACACTGCCTGTTTCAAGAGGAGTGTGTCCAGTGGCTGCTGAACGGTCAGCAGAATAGCTTGATTCCAGTGTTGCTGCTGCTGCAACTGCAGATCGAAGAACCAGTGCTGAATTGGCGTTAAGGCAACTGGACCAGAAACCAGGCCTTGCTCAGTCTCAATCACCGTACTCAGGTTTTGCTCGACGATCACTTTTGCCAGCTCTGCTATAGTTGGGAAACTAAAGAGTTGCTTTGGTGTAAACTGTATGCCAACGCGTTTCGCTTGCGTAACAATGTGAATACTTACGATGGAGTCTCCACCCAGCGCAAAGAAGTTATCATGGAGCCGTATATCCTGCTCACCTAATACCCGCTGCCATATTTCCAACAGGCGCTTTTCCATTGGCGATACGGGCTCGGCCGCAATAAGGCGGCCATCCCGATGGTGCTCAGGTACGTGTAAAGCCTGACGATCAAGCTTCCCGTTTGGTGTGAGTGGTAGGGCATCCAGGAAGATCAGCAAGGTTGGTACCATATATTCGGGCACGCGTTGCTGGACATGTTCCCGCAGTTCGTCAGGAGAGAGCTTTTCCGCGAGCACAACATACGCAACCAGTTGCTGTGTCTCAGATGCGCTCTGGTGCATGATCACCACAGCCTCCTGGACCGCACTATGCTGCATCAATACATGCTCGATTTCACCTAACTCAATCCGGAAACCACGCAACTTGATCTGCTGGTCAATACGTCCCAGGTACTCGATCATTCCAGCCTCGGTATAGCGCGCCAGGTCACCGGTACGGTAGAGATGCGTGCCAGCGGCGCCAAACGGATTCGGCATGAAACGTTCAGCAGTGAGATCGGGACGTTGGAAATAGCCCTGGGCCAGTCCTGCCCCACCCAGATAGAGCTCACCAGGAACGCCTAACGGTACCGGACGCAGATGCTGATCAAGCAGATAGGCCTGTGTATTCGCGATCGGACGACCAATGGGCACCGCCCCGGTCTGCCCTCTCTCAATCAATGCCCAGGTTGAATAGGTGGTGTCTTCGGTTGGACCATAGAGGTTATAAATCTGCTCGATGTGCTCCAGCGTATAAAGCTGCTGCACCAGACTATGTTGCAGTGGTTCGCCAGCCAGGTTAATACACCTGACAGAGGCTGGAATACCATCTGAACGGTAGAGGGCAGCAATGGCAGAGGGAACGGTGTTGATTAACGTAACGTGATGGGCGGCGGGCAGTTCTGGCAGATGCAGGGCGTTTTGCGCCAGAATCACGGATCCACCACAACTCAAGGGTACAAAAATTTCAAAAATCGAGAGGTCAAAACAGATAGAGGTTGATGCCAGAACGCCTGCTAACTGTTCAGGTGTGAAACGTTGTCGGGCCCACTGCACAAAGGCGGCGGCGCTACGATGTGTGATACAAACACCTTTGGGTCGGCCAGTTGAACCCGACGTGTAGATCACATAGGCCAGATTATCCTCATGAAGCGTAACCTCACGCAGCACACGCTGCTGTGTCAATGTCGGCCAGACGGTATCCAGGCACAGGATCTCAACGCCACTCTCCACAAATGGCTGCTGACAGCTTTCTTGTGTCAGTAGTAATGCCACCTGCGCATCTCGCAGGATAAAGGTCAGGCGCTCTTGTGGATAATCCGGATCCAGTGGCACATAGGCTCCGCCGGCTTTAAGGATGCCCAGAATGGCAATGATCATCTCTAGCGAACGCTCCATACAGAGACCAACCAGCACATCAGGACCAATACCGCGCTCCTGGAGATATGCAGCCAGCACGTTCGTGCGCTGGTCGAGTTGCGCATAACTGATCTCTTCACTGCCAGAGATCACCGCACACACGTCCGGTGTTCGCTGCGCCTGCTCTGCAAAGAACTGATAGAGAGGCAGGTGTGCTGGATAGGCAACCTCGGTCGCGTTCCAGGTTTGCATGAGATCCTGCTCATGCGTCGTTAAGAGCGATAACTGATCCAGGCGCTGCTCAGGATCATGAATGACATTGGTCAGGGCCACTTGCATGTGAGCAAGCACCTGTTCCATCTGGGCCTGGGTATAGGTGTCCTGGTTATAAATGATCTTTAAGGTCAGGGCGTGTTCAGGAATAACGATGATGGACAATGGATAGTGCGTTTGCTCGTGTGAACGCACCGAGTTGACGCTCAGGCCCGTCGATGATGCCAGTTCCTCACGACTAAATGGATAGTTTTCAAAGACAAAGATGCTATTGAACAGTGCTGTTCCACGCGGAATATCGCTCCAGTTTTGGATCTGTGCCAGCGAGCTATGCTCGTACTGCAACAGGTCGCTCTGCTGATCTTGCAAGCTCTTGAGCCAGTTGTGGACCGATAGATCGCTTTGCAAACGCATACGCAGTGGAATGGTATTGATAAACATGCCCACAATCGCTTCAATACCAGGTACGGTTGCCGGACGTCCCGCGACAGTGATGCCAAAGACAATATCATCCTGACCACTGTAACGGCTCAAAAGCACACCCCACATGCCTTGCACAATGGTGTTCAGGGTCACTTGCAACTGACGCGCCACATGCTGGAGCTCTTGTGTGAGTTCTTCTGAGAGCTGCAGCACCACTTCACCTTGTTGTGGCTGCGGATCTGCTGGACGCTCAAGGCCAGGTACAACTGGTTGCGTAAATGCATTGAGGGTACGACGCCAGAAGATTTCTGCCTTGTGTGGATCCTGCTGCTGCAACCACTGGATATATTCTTGATAGGGACGCGCCGGCACTATCTGGACCGGTTGCTGATGGTAGAGTGACTCATAACTTGCAAAGACATCACGGAAGATGATCGGCACACTCCAACCATCCAGAATAATATGATGATGACTCCAGAGGAAACGATAGACATTATCCTGTAATCTGAATAAATAGAAGCGCATCAGTGGTGCCTGCGTCAGATCAAAACCCTGGATACTGTCTTCATGGAGATGGCGTTCAAATTGCTCCTCTTGCTCCTCCCCGAGCGGTAACGCCAATCATACTCGTTGAACTGAACCTGGATATTTCGATAGACAATCTGATGGGCATCGGCCAGGTCTTCCCAGATTAATGCTGTACGTAATGCCGGATGATGGTTGACGACAATTTGCCAGGCTTGCACGAAGGCTGTTTTGTCGAAAGAGCCTTGAAGCGTACAATAAATCTGGTTCACATAATCGCCAGTATGAGATTCATAGAGCGTGTGGAACAAGAGACCTTGTTGTAAAGGTGAGAGCGGATATAGAGACTCGATGCCTGGGTTGCGCTCGGTCAAGCTATCAAGTTGCTCCTCGCTCAGCCTGGCCAATGGGAAGTCAGAGAGGGTATAACTATCAGGTCTGGCTTGCTGGCAATGCGCAATCAAGCTCCGTAACGCCTGCATATAGGCAGAGGCGAAACGCTCGATCGTGGAAGCCTGATGAATATGCTGGCTATAGGTCCAGCTCATATGCAGCTGACCGGCACCGATGAGGCCAAAGATGTCCAGCAAATGTGGACGCTG
Source organism: Dictyobacter vulcani (assembly GCF_008974265.1). Classification (GTDB taxonomy): domain Bacteria; phylum Chloroflexota; class Ktedonobacteria; order Ktedonobacterales; family Ktedonobacteraceae; genus Dictyobacter; species Dictyobacter vulcani. The sequence continues at coordinate 839,440 of NZ_BKZW01000002.1, read as the reverse complement.
GCCCGCTGGACTGGTCAGGGCACCACCTGATTCAGGCGCTGGACCAAAGAGGGCGGTCTGGGAAAAGGCTTGATCAAACTGACCAAGATAATTAAAGCTGACTTCAGGCTGAGGAAGCTGGCGCAGCTGTGCGGCGATCTGACTATCCTCAGTCAGGTAACGCAACAGTCCATAACCAATACCGTGCTGGGGAATACTGCGGAGCTGCTCTTTGATCTGCTTGAGCATCGGACCAGGACGCGATACATTCTTCAGGTCCAGTTGCACTGGGTAGAGGCTGGTAAACCAACCAATGGTCCGCGAAATATCAGCACTATCAATGATATCCTCTCGACCATGGCCTTCCAGATTTACGAGCAGATGGTTCTCACCAGTCCATTCTCTCATTGCTTGCGCCAGCGCGGTAAGCAGGATATCATCCATCTGCGTATGATAGATGGCCGGAACATCAGTTAAAAGGGCGCGTGTCTCGGCTTCAGTTAATGAAAGAGTAATGGTCCTGGTGGAACCAACATTATTCGCACCAGAGCGATAATCAACAGGAAGTGCGACCTGTGGCACGTGCAACTGCTGCAACCAGTACGACAGCTCTGCTCGACATACGTCACTCTGAGCATATTTGTAGAGTTCTCGTGACCAGTACTGGAAGGAGGTCGTTTTCGCAGGCAGCACGATTGGCTGCTGCTTCTCCAATTGCTCATATACTGTCTGTAAGTCTTCTAAGAGGATACGCCAGGAAAGCCCATCCACGATCAGATGATGGATAACCAGCAGGAAACGGGCTGGCTGCTGCTGACCAGGATCAAAATAGGTGGCCCGCACCAGTGGTCCTTTCACCAGATCTAAGCTTGCTTGCTCCTGTGCGGCCTCTTGCTCGATGGCAGTTGCTTGTGCTGTTACGTCAAGGTGGGCCAGATCAATGCTGCGGAAATGGAAGAGCTCGGCTGGCTCCTGATTGAACTGCTGCCAGCTACCTTCTTCTTGCATAAAACGCATACGCAGTGCATCATGCTGAATGAGAAGCTGGGCCAACGCCTGTTTGAGTAAGGCCGGATCAAGAGGACGTTGCGCTTTAAGCAAGAAGGATTGATTCCAGTGCTGCGCTTCTGCAAATTGCTGCTCAAAAAACCAGTGTTGAATAGGTGTGAGTGGAATCAGACCAGTGACGGGCTCCTGCTGGGCGTTGATCTGTGTTCCTGGAGCGGATTGCTGCATAGCAGCGGCTAAATGCGCGATGGTCTGATACTGGAAAAGCATGCGTGGCGTAATAGCGAGTCCGGCCTGGTTGGCGCGTGAGACAATCTGGAGGCTCAGGATAGAATCACCACCGAGCGCAAAGAAATTATCATGAATGCTAATGTCAGCCACACCTAAGACCGCTTGCCAGATCTTTGTGAGCTGCACTTCCATTTCAGTACGAGCCGCTACCCGTTCTGTAACCACGCTTCCATCGATCTGCATCAGGCGCGCCAGATCAATCTCTCCGGCAGGGGTGACCGGTAGCTCCTGCAGTTGTACGAGGTGATAATTCGCCGGGATCAACTGCTCCTGAAATTTTTGCCCTGTTTGCAGTTGTACAAAAACGCTGGCTTGCTGTAAAGCGATGGTGCCTTCACGCTGGCTATAGCGCCGAATATTCTGGTTGGTCGCATCCAGGCCGATCAAAACGTACGGCTGCGTATGGGTCAGCCCTACTTGTAGGGCTTCCAGGGCCTGACGCGGTTTCAAGGCATAGTAGCCACGGGCCTGCGAGAGTTCTTTGATCTGTGAGCCTGCACTCATACCAGTCTCATCCCAGGTGCTCCAGGCAAAACAATAGCTATTGACGCCCTGACTGCGTTGATAGTGAACAAAACTATCCAGGAAACTATTGGCGGCGGCATAGGCTCCGACACTGACGCCCCCGAAGAAACCATTCACCGAGGAGAATGAAACAAAGAGACAATGTGGGCGTTGCAGGACCAGGCGATGCAGGCTCCAGGCACCCGAAACCTTGGCACGAATTTCCTCAGCCAGTGTAGTAGCACTCTCCGCTTCAAGCAAATTCTCCTTATAGACACCTGCCAGGTGGAAAATGCCATCAACTGCCTGCTGCCAACGCTGCTCAGCTTGCGCTACAGCCGCATTAAGGTCCGCTTGATGTCCAATGTCCAGCGTCACATACGAGATCTCACCCTCGAGTTGTTCCAACATACGCAGAGCCTTCAGGCGCTGTGCATATTCATCATTGAGGGCGATATGAGTAGTCCAGAGGCTTCTCTCTGGCAGGACTGAACGGCCCAGCAGGAGGATACGCGCCTGATAGTTCTGTAACAGATAGCGCGCAATTTCGATGCCAGCGCCACCCAATCCACCGCTCAGGATATAACACCCACCCTGTACAAATGGCAATGGCTGGTTCGGCTCATGGGCCCAATCCAGCATGGCTAAACGCGGCACCAGCCGCCTACCATCGCGGTACGCGACTTCACTATCTCCCTGCGCGACACTCAATTCCTGGATGAGATGGCGCACATTTTGCGCATGTTGGAATGCAGGTAGATCGAGATGCTGGCAATGCAACCACGGCATTTCCTGGGCGACCGTCTTCAGGAAACCCGCAACCGTCCCGCGTATAAAGGCCAGTTCATCATCGGCCTGGACATATTGACTCTGGCTCGCGACAACAGAAAGTCCTGCTGGCTGCTTCCCATAAATTTCAGTAAAGGCTTGCGTCAAGAGCAACAGGCTATACAGGCTGGCGTGGTGCGCGGCCTCCAGTTGTGCGCTACTTTCAATCACATCCGGAACAAAACCATAATTCCAGAGGTGGACCATACACCTCACGGCCTTACCTGTGCTCTGGAGCTCGCTAAAGAGGTCGTGGTAGTGCTGCCGCGTTTGCACGTCAAGGCTGTAATGGTCAGGAGCCAGACGGCGATAGCTTGTAGCGGCTTCAACACAAACGACTTCCTGGTCCTGCTGCCGCAGAGCGTTTGCCAGTTGGGCCCCCAATCCAGTTGTATCCATGAAAATAATGGTAGTTCCACCTGTCTGGACAGGCACCTGATATTCAATCTGACGCGGCTGCCAGCGCTTGTAGAAAAACCAATCTGGCAGTGTGTTCTGATTCCTGAGGTGAAGATCTAGCTGCTTTAAAATATGATCATATTCGCCGGCCAGCAGTGATTTCTTCATTTGTGTACGCTGGATTTTTCCACTGGTGGTCTTGGCAAAGGCGGATCGGGCAAGGGGAATGATATAGGCTGGATTAATACCAATATTTGTGACAACCTCAGACCGGATCGTGCTCAGTAGCGGTACAATATCTGCCAGATCCTGGGAGATGGGAGTAAAGAAGACGGCGAGCCCGCCAGTCCCTGTGGTTGAGTCTTCAATCGAGCTAGCTCCAGCAAAGGTTGGTTCAACCCCCGGAATAGTATTGACGACATCTTCAATCTCATAGCAGTAGTAGTTGGCTCCATTAATGATGATGACTTCTTTTTCACGTCCGGTCAGGGTCAAACGTCCGTTTAAAATGAAACCAAGGTCGCCACTATTAAACCAACCATCACCGACAAAAGCTTCCGCATTAGCGGCAGGATTCTTGTAATACCCGGGGTAATAACGGCTCCTTTGATCTGGAAGCGGCCAATAACACCTTCTGGTACCAGCTGGTTATGTTCGTTCGTGATACGAATCTCAACTCCCGGGACAGGAGGACCCAGATCAATAAAGTTTACCGCCCTGGCGTCTTCACGCTGAGCAAACTTCAAACGCCTGGAGAGTGAGCTCTTTTCAAAGCGATAGGTGCCTGTCTCCACTGTAAAGTCATTTTGATAGGTCATACAGGTGCAGGCCTCGGCCATACCAAAGGACGGCTGCATCACCTGAGGACGCAGACCAAAAGGGGCTGTTAAGCGTAAAAAGTCGCTGACAACTGGTAGCGTGACTTGCTCACCAGCATTCATACAATAGCGGAGTGAAGAAAGATCCCAGCTTCGATCCTGGACATTTTTGGTGAGCCAGTCGCTAACAAGTTTAAAGCCAAAGTTTGGTGCCCAGGTCAATGTCACCTTATATTCTTCAAGCAAATCGAGCCAGCGTAAGGGATCCATCAGAATGATGTCTGTCTTTACTTCGATCTGCGAAATACCCAGGTAGATATCTTTAAGGTGACAGGTCAGGATCGGCACAACGTGATCCATTGGCAACCAGTTCAGAGTGATATCTTCTGAACTATAGGCATTGAATTGTTGCGAGCCGTGAATATGGGCAATGATACCACGATGCGTTTCCTGAATACACTTGGGGACACCGGTACTACCTGAAGTTAATTGAAAGAATACGCGGTCTTCAGGCTGACATTGATAGATATCATCACTGGGCTCGTTCTTGAGTAAGGACTCAACGGCAAGCACCTCTAGTCCCTCCATTGGCCAGAACTGCTTCAAGCCTTTCAGTGGAGTTACCAGATGTTCGTTAGAGATAATTGGTGGATGGTCGAGCAGTTCCCAGATATTATAGAGTTTGTTGACGACACTATTTTTTTCAGCATAGGTCTGGGCAACCGCCACTGTCACCGGGGTAATACCAGCCAGCACACAGGCCCAGAAGGTTGAGAAGTGATAGCGCAAATTATCACTTTGCAGGATTGCGGTGTCGCCCTGTTTGAAGCCAAGTTTGTGCAGACCAGTCAGGATACATCTGGCCTCCTCTAAGAGCACACCATAGGATTGAAAAAGGATCGAGCCATCAGGCTGAATATATGTAATACCTTTATCCTTGAAAAAGGTAGCGGTACGGAAGAGGGCTTCAGTGAGCGTTTTGGGGGCAAATTCAGATATGATCAGTGGACCGCCATCACTCCAGGCCTGGGCAATAACCTCATGTTCATCCTCATCTTCCTTTACTTCAGCCGCAGATGAGACATCCAACGAGAGCAATTGCTCATTGTGCATCGTGGCTTTCCATCCATGAATCAGGTCTGAGAGATGCTGGACTGGTAGCGGCTCCGCGTATTCCTGTGGCACTATTGCGGCCCGTTCAACGATATCTAAGGCCGTGATGCGCTCCTGCCAGTCGGTCAGAACAAGAGGATCAGTGGAGTCCAGGTTCAGTAAGCGTGCGTGATCAATCTTGCCAGCTTTTGTCAGTGGGAATGCCATCAAAGGGATCAAATGATCTGGAAGCATGTTGGCGGTTAGACTTTGGGCCAGGTCATCTTGAATGCGCTTCTCGATGAAAGGACCCGTGGGCACAAGATAAGCGCACAACTCATAACGCTGGTCACGGCGCTCACGAGGCAGTACAATAGCGTCGTCAATGGCAGGATGAGCAAGCAAAGCCGCTTGTACTTCATCTAAGGCGATCGCCTGACCTTCTCGCTGAAGGATACGCTCAGGTTGTGCCAGCAAGGTATAGCCAGACTGATGGCGGTAACGTCCACGATATCCTGTTCGCTGTAAGTGTTCTTGACCATTCCCACTGGATTGTACATAGAGGTCCGCATACACGCCTGCCGGTACCATGTGTTGATATTCATCCAGTAAATATAATGCAGCATGAGTTGCGGATCCTTGCATATGTTCGGGACCCCCTGCAGCATCCATGCGGGCACAGAAAAAGGTACCGGTAGCAGGAAGATTATAGAGGGAGTAGAGTCTGCTCGGAAACTGCTCCAGGCAGGTCTGGATGACGGGCGGTGGGAGAATGCCACCACTTGAGAGCAAGAAGCGTACCACTTGAGGCTCTAAGAGCGAGTGGGTGCTGAGTGTCGCTAAAATCGTAGGGGTGCCCACAACAATACTTACGTGCTGGACTGGCAGTATCTGTTGAAGTTGTTCCGGGGAGTGCAACTCTGCGTCGGTTGGTATGACGACCGACGCACCATGTGCTAATGACCAGCAGAGGGTCCACAAATCATGCTCGGCTTCTGGTAAAGCTGTATGTAACACCGTGTCGGTAGCAGTCAGTGGGAATTGCTGCTGCAGCCAATGCACCTGACGGTTGAGGGTGCTTCGCTCAAGCGCGACCAGACTCCCGGCCGAAGGCAGGAGCGCAACACAATCACCAGGATGAGTCTCCTCTTGCCAGGAGGTAGTAGCCCGGGCGGTAATCTGTGCGTTACTCAAATCTATCACCAGCATTGGGATGGCGGCGGTGGAAAAATGAGTGCTGGCGCCTGGATAGGTCAGAATATACTGTGCGTTCCCGGCGGCCAACTGTCTGCTGATATATGCCTCTGGCGCATCTGGGGGCAGTACCAGACATGTCGCACCAAGTTGTAGCAACGCTAACTGAGCCACCACCCGGTCCATCGACCGTGGCATAGCCAGAGCGACAGGCATGCCAGCCGTGATGCCCTGTCCGTGCAAGTAATGGGTGACCTGATTTGTATGCTGCAAAAGTTGCTCGGCACTGAGTTGCCCCGCAGATGAGACAAGCGCAGGTGCGGATGGCTGGTCAGTACAATGTTGGATGAACTGCTGAAAAAAGTCTTCCGGTTGGTCAGCAGGCTGGACAGGAAGAGCAGTTGCCCGAGCGAGTTGTTCACTTTCTGTCTGAGAGAGCAGGGGCAACTGATTGATAGATTGCTCTGGATTACGCACGACCGCAGTCAATAGATTCACCAGATGATCTTGCATCTGTTGAATCATAGCGGGCTCAAAAAGGTCAGTGCTGTATTCTAACCAGCAACTCAGTCCATCTTCGACATCAATGATGGCGAGTTGAAGATCAAATTTGGCTGTGCCGGTTTCGATATTAATCGGATCTAAGGTCAGGTCGGGCAGTTTGAGGCTCGGTGGAGGAAAGTTGTGAAAAATAAACATCACTTGAAACAGGGGTTGGCGGCTCAGGCTGCGCTCCGGTTGGATCTCTTCTACGAGCTTCTCAAAGGGTAAATCCGGATGAGCATAGGCGGCCAGAACCGTTTCACGTACATCTTGCAACAGTTGCCGAAACGCTGGATCGCCCTCTAGCTTTGTTCGTAGCACAAGCGTATTCACAAAAAAACCAATCAGGTCTTCAAGCTCTTTGCGATTACGATTGGCAATGGCTGAGCCAATACCAATATCTTTTTGCCCGGTATAGCGATAAAGCAGGATGTTAAACACAGTCAGCAGCGTCATAAACATGGAGACGCCTTCTTGCTGGCTCAATGCTTTAAGCTGCTCTGTTATCTCCCTGGAAATAGTAAAACGTTGAGTTGCTCCACGATAACTTTGCACGGCGGGACGAACATGATCCGTTGGCAGTTCCAGGTCCGGAAGGTCGGCCAGTTGCTGCCGCCAATAGTCGAGGTCTTTCTTCTGATCTTCCTTGCGTTGGTCATCACGTTGCCAGACCGCAAAGTCGACGTACTGAACAGGTAATTCAGGCAAGGGCGATGGTTCGCCCTGCACAAACGCCTGATACAGGACCGTCAATTCACGGAGGAACACGTCCATTGACCAGCCATCAGAGACAATATGATGCATCGTGAGCAGGAGCACATGTTCTTGCTCCTGCAGTTTTAAGAGTTTGGCACGAAGCAGTTGTCCACTGGAGAGATCAAAAGGCCGCAACACTTCTTCATGTGCCTGACGTATAGCCGCCGCCTTGCGCTGCTCATAAGGCTGGTCACCTAAATCAATCAGCGGTAAGGGAACATGCACACTGTCTTCAATACGTTGAATCGGTTGATCATCCACCATGGTAATAATTGACCGCAACACTTCATGGCGCTCAACAATGGCGTTCAAGCTCTTTTCCAGCGCCTCTCTATCTACTGAACCGACCATGCTCAAGACTGCCGGAACATTATAGAAGGCATTGCCAGGTTCCAATTGATCTAAAAACCAGAGCCGCTGCTGGGCGAATGACAACGGAAAAGTTTTCTTCTTTTCACTCGCTTTCTTTTTCAAGAGTTGGGATAACATCGCTCGCTTCTGCTCGGATGACAGATTTTTCAGACTCATTGCTTATTCCTCTTTAATTAGAACCATGCGTACTATTGTGCTCTAATGCCTTCTTCTGCAAATAGAAATAAAGTTTTACCATGGTTATCCAGGTAAAACTTGCAGGTGTTTCGTCGGCAGACCCTTATTGCGGGATAGCGTTGATGATGATTTTGAGGTTTGCATCTCGTCCGATCATAATCGAACCCCACTTGATCCCAAATTCATTGCGATCAAGCACCGTATTGGCTTCAAATGTCTGTTTACTGTTGCCATTCTGAGCAGACAATTTTTTTACATCTAAAGCTACTTCTTTCGTGATTCCATGCAACGTTAAGTCCCCAGTGACCTGGTAGGCTTGCTCGTTGATTTGCTTGATGTGTTTGCTGTCAAAAACCGCAATGGGATATGTATCAACATCGAAGAAGTCTGCGTTTCTTAAATGCGCATTGCGTTTCTTATCATGGGTATCAACGCTTGCAGTGCGAATCTCTGCATGTATACTTGATTTCTCTGGCTGCCCATGATCTAAATCCAGCAGGCCACTCACATCCGCGAAATGTCCTTTTACGGTCGAGACAAACAGATTTTTTATGGCAAATTCAACACTGGAACTTGCACTATCTATATTCAATTTCATCTATCTTTATCACCTTTCCTTGCTTCCTTAAATCAGTCCGGGCTAGCGGGATTGGGCTACTTGCAGATAGGCTCCGGCGAGAGAACGTTGCATTGTCCACCTTGTGGGTATCAACGTTTGGAATTGCTGCGGTGTAAGGGCTCCCTGGACATCTTTGTGGACTCTGGCAGCGTCTGGATGAACTGTGAGTTATCGGGTCAAACCGTTTCACGCTATGAAAACATGCAATACAGCGCTTTCATAACACTTGTCATAGCATAATCAGATTATACCCTGGTACAAGGAACTTTTTGTACGTACCAGCACGTATTTTTTCTACTCTTTTTTTAGTAGTCTATCCGGTTCTATAGCCTCATTTGTCAGTAGATGGGGCGTTTTTTTTGCTCTTCTCAAGAGCGTGACTAAAGTTCACGCCTCTCAGGATTAGAGGATGCTGCCAGACTCTCGCAAGATAGATGATCATTAGCCAGGAGTCGTACGCCTGCTGCTACAGAATGTTTTTCAGGCGTACGACCTGTACTATCCATTGATCAGCAATAAAATACATCCCTTTTTGACTACCTGGAGCTGATCAGAGAAGGCGCAGGAATAACGAAATGGAACAATAATGTCGCATGTCTTCAGTATCATCCACAGAGGAGGCTGAAAACATCGGGCCGTTCAAAATATATGTCAATAAGTCCATCCCTAAAAATTGAGCGTGTACACCTGCCTTAGTAGTGCATGCGCATCACTTCTGACACATCGTCTCTGTCTCAATGAAATCCAGAATAGAAAAGATGCCAGACTGATAGGCCGCAAACAAGGCGTCCCGCTCACAGTGAACGCCGAGCTGCTCGTAAATATGCTGGCGATGTTTTCCAACGGTGGTTGGCGAGATACTGAGCTTTTCAGCAATACAGTGTTGCGTATAACCAAGGCACATAAGTGTCAACACTTCACGCTCCCTTTTTGTTAGCGAACCACATAACTGACTATCGAGGCGCTGACACTGTCCCTGCAAAAATATAGCCTGCTCAAAGGTATATAAAAGCCAGCTACATACCTGTGCTAATAATTGGGCAGCCACAAAGGGCATGGCAGGAATAGTTGACCGTTCATCATCAGGAGCAATACATAAGGTTCCGTAGCTCACCTCACAAAATTGAACCGAAAAACTAATCAGCGAGCGCTCGATAAAAGGATTTATTTTTTGCATGTTCTCCGTGTTCTCTCGACTCTTCAAGACAAGCCGAGCTTTTCCCTGCGTAATATCTGTTACTTCCCGGCATAAACACTCTGCCACTCCAACCTGTTGCTTACATAGGTTTTGGCCGATCCATAGCAGATGCAGAAGAGAGCGTACAAAACTCCATTGCACTGTCTCCTGCGGAAAATACATAGAATCGGTGTGAAAGCGTGAGGAGAAGGACGACGGGTGCATATCAGGTTGACGGTTTCTCTTGACGGCCATACAAATCCTCCGAAAAAGCTTATGAGATCATCTCTCTGGGCACAACGTTTTGCTTCAGATGCACAAGGGCATATTCTCTGCATACATATCACAGAAAATTATTTTCTCAATTCGTATGCTTTGTATACAGGTATCACAGCTTTCACAACCAGCTGTTGAGAAGAGACCTGAATCTGAAGATGCTGACCTGCAAGAGCCTTGGTAACAAAATAGAGTTGCCCATGATAACAAATATGGCCACATCGTGATACTTTTCGTAGCAAAACACGTGTGCCATTTTCTTCGGCAAAACAGAGACTTGAACCCTTCATAAAAGTCCTCCTTCACAATAAGTGAACATTTTTATTATCGCATTTACCTGCTATAAAGATTGACGCTCTATACTGGCAATTTAGGATGATTCATCAAAAATTCATTGAATCAGGTTCCTCGCCCCAGAATTGAGAACTTTTATCTGTTTTCGTCAAAGTACAATCATACTGATAGATATTTCATTTTAGCGATGGGTTAGCGATCACATGAATTCGCATCATTTCGCAGCTATTTTTTGTATTCTTATCACTTTAGCTATGTGACTAACGTATGGATAGCTCGTTTTGCACTATGAAAAGTTGACGTATTTTTCTAGTACTCTGTCAGGCTCCATGGGAAAGGTTCGCCCGCGTAGCGGGCGGGAGAGGGGAGGGAAGACCAGGGCACAGCCCTGGAACCCAGTCAGGGGATTGCATCCCCTGCACCCCTGCCTTTCTCATCAACTTTGACTGAGCTCTAGCTGGAAAATACAGATTGCATGAGCTGACGATAATGCACGCGCTCTTTTCAGCGTGACTGTCGATCGAAAAAGGGCATATGAAAAAAGCCAGAGGATAAAAGATATGACCTCTACAGCACATAATCCGTGGATAATTATGACTCAACCCAACCACCAGGCCCGGCTACGGCTATTTTGCTTTTCCTATGCAGGAGGGGCCGCGTCAAACTATCGTGTCTGGCAGGGTAAATTTCCTGCCGAGATAGAGATATGTGCAGTACAACTTCCCGGCCGAGAAAATCGCTTGATGGATCCGTTGTTCACACATATGACGCCATTGATAACGAGTCTGGCCAGCGCGATTCGCCCGTATCTTGATATACCATTTGTCTTTTTCGGACATAGCATGGGTGCACTGGTTAGCTTTGAGCTCACCCGACAATTACGCAGAGAGCAAGCGGAACTCCCACTCCATCTCTTTGTATCAGCCCATCGAGCCCCCCAACTTCCTGATCCAGATCCCCCATACACGATCTTCCCAGCTTGAAGTTTAGAGAAGAGCTACATAGACTGAATGGAACACCTTCATCGGTACTGGAAAATACTGAGCTAATGCACCTCATGGAGCCGATTGTACGTGCGGATTTCAGTGTGTGCGAAACCTATTCCTATCAGGACGAGCCACCTCTGCAATGCCCGATATCTGCCTTTGGAGGCTTACAGGATCCAGATATCAGTCAGGAACAGTTGCAGGGCTGGAAACAACAGACGCGCAGGCTATTTAAACGAACCATGTTTGAGGGTGATCATTTCTACTTACATACTCAACGCGATGCACTCCTACAGCATATCGCGCAAGATCTGACCCCTATCCTCAATCATCTTAGTCGAGTACCGTATTTATATCAGAAAAGAGGAGGTCGCATTGGGTCTTAAAGTCAGCAATGTTAATAAATCTTACTCCAACATACCCATCATACGTAATCTCTCGATGGATGTTCAGCAGGGCAGCATCTTTGGTTTCCTCGGACCCAATGGTGCCGGCAAAACAACGACGATGCGCATGATTCTGGATATTACACGTCCAGATAATGGTACGATCACCTGGAATGGTCGTAGTGTCCGGGCCGTCCCACGCCGCTACTGGGGCTATCTCCCTGAGGAACGTGGACTCTATCCCAAAATGACCGTGGAAGATCAGTTGCTCTTTCTTGCTCGCATGTATGGCCTGCCCCGCAAACAGATCCAGACCGAGTTAGATGAATGGCTGGAACGCTTCCAGATTACATCGTATCGCAAAAAAGTTGTTAGCACCTTATCAAAAGGCAATCAACAAAAAATTCAATTTATTGCGACGATTTTGCATAATCCAGATATTCTGATTATGGACGAACCATTCAGCGGCCTGGATCCTGTCAATATGTTGATGCTGAAGGATGCGTTTCTCGAGATGCATCGACGCCACAAAACGATTATATTTTCAACACACCAGATGCATCAGGTTGAAGAGCTTTGTGAGAACATTGTCATCATGAATAAAGGTCAGATTGTGATCCAGGGCAATGTGAAAGATATCAAGCGTCAGAGTGGACGGCAACTGGTGCGTCTCACCGTTGCGGATGATACGCAGACCGATTGGCTGGATGCGATGCCTGGTATCAGTGACGTGCATCGGCGGCAAGATTATATCGAGTTACGCATACAAACACATGTCAATCCAGATGATATTCTCCAGGCGGCGCTCAACAAGGGAGGACATGTTACGCGTTTTGAACTGGTTGAACCCTCGTTGAATGATATCTTTGTAGCACAGGTCTCCGATATTGCCATGCCAGATACTCCTGTCCCTGTTAGCTAATACGTCCTGGCATCCAGATGACCAGACACAAATACAAAAGACAGCTTCTACGCTCATCCACTGGGATGAAATATGCTCGTTGGTGAGCGAAAAAACGTCCATTACCTAGCAGGTGCAGATGGCTAAAGGAGTGTAAAGAGTATATGTCACCCACGAACATTACAGAAATTGCTGAACCAACCATGCCGGACAGTGAAAATACTGAATCGATGGAAGCAACCACACAATATAGTAACTGGCCATTGATTATCGAACGCGAATATATCACACGTGTTCAGCAGCGCAGTTTTAAGATCATCACATTGATTTTGACACTTATTGTCGTGATTGGAGCTACCTTTCCAACCATACTCAGTGCCCTCAATTCCAGGTCACAAACCCAGATAGCTATTATCAATACGGCAGGCACCATCTCAAACTTAGATGATCAAGCGTTGCTCAAGTATGTTGATACTCATTTGAATGCTTCTTATAACACAACTGCCAGTACATCGGACAGAAAAACGCCTCCGTTCGCGGTCAAACTACTCACGGCAGGCGATAGTGCAGCCAGCCAGCAACAGGTACGTGATAAAAAAATTGCTATTGTACTGACGATAGCGCGTACAGCAACGAAAGATCTCACCTTTGACTTCTATACCAATGAATCACTGGCACAAAATAATAATCTAGCTCAAGTACAGGCCCTTACAACACAACTCAATATACAGGATAAGCTAGCTGGCCTCGGTCTCTCCCAAACCCAGACCGGTTCGGTGCTTACTCCCCCGCAATTTACAGCGAAAAGTTCAATTAATGAGCAAAGCGGACGTACCAATGAGGAAAATGCGGCTGCCGCCATCATCGCGTTACTGGCGATTGTGCTGCTGCTCATGTTTATTCAACAATACAGTACGATGATCGCGACAGGAGTGGCGGAGGAAAAGGGTTCCCGCATTATGGAAATCCTGGTGAATGCCACCACGCCATTCCAGCTTCTACTGGGAAAAATCGTCGGTGTAGGCCTGGTTGGTATCACTCAGCTTGGTATCGTCACCCTCATTGGAGGTGCGGCAGTCCTGGCCCAGAATCCGCTCAAAAATGCCTTACTGGGTAGTCATAATAGCAGCTTCAATCTGGACATTACGTCAGTGTCACTGGGAATGCTGGGGCTGCTCGTGCTCTACTTTGTGCTTGGATTCTTACTCTATGCTGCACTTTATGCCGCCGCTGGCGCTCTGGTGAGCCGCCAGGAAGAGGTAGCGAATTCAACAGGTCCCTTAACGTTTCTGGTGATGGCAGGCTACCTGATCAGTTTCTATGCATCACTAAATCCAAGCGCGGATTGGGTCATTCCTGTTTCATACATCCCATTCTTTACGCCTATGATGATGCTGGCCCGCGAAGGAGTGACACCGCTCCCCTGGTGGGAAATCACGATTAGCACCGTTGTGATGATTGTTGCTATTTTCGTCTGTACCTGGGGGGCCGCGCGAATCTATCGCATAGGTATTTTGATGTATGGACAAAAGCCTGGTTTTAGTGCCTTCTTTCAATATATGCGTTCACGACCCAAAGGAGCCGCATAAACATGGTCACGATCAACACACAGGCAAGCGATCTCTCCATTCTCTCTATCGAAAAATCTTTGTTGGAGGCTGTCTCTGAAGCTTCGAAAAAGGCGTCACAACTTGGCCGAGGCATTCTGGTAAGTTTCTCTCAACGCGTCAAACCATTTGATGCTATTCATATCTTGCGTACTCTTCAGCACTATAGGACTGAAGAATATTTCTTCTGGGAACAACCAGCCAAACATACAGCGATCGTTGGCAGTGGTATAACAGAGAGTATTCAAACGCAGGGCGAGGAACGCTTCACTTCCGCACATGTCATCTGGCGGCGGTTGCAAGAACATGCAATCATGGTGACGCCTCCTGATGAGCCCAACGATGAGCTCTCCTCCCCTCTCCTCTTTGGCGGGTTTTCCTTTGATACCCATACGCCACATACGTCCCTCTGGGAGGGTTTCCCGGATGGCTTGCTCATCTTGCCACAACTTCTTCTCCGGCAAGATGTCCATCATGCGATTTGCAGCATCAATGCCATTATTAAACCTGAAGATGATGTGAAACGCTGTGCGAAAACGATGACCAGGCGTTTGCAGCAGCTCTATGTGTTGTTGGAACAGGAACCTGTCGAGAATAGACACATTGAGGACACGACATCTACGCAACTGACCTTTCAGAATGTACGCCCAGCAGATGATTGGAAGGCGCTGATCGCCCGTACAACGCGACAGATACAGCATGGCGTCTATGAAAAGGTGGTTCTTGCACGAGCAGTCAATGCGACAGTAAAAAATGGCACGATCGATGTCAGCAATGTTCTCACACAGTTAAAGCAGAATTATGCAAACGCTTCTATCTTTGCCCTGCAAAGAGGCGAACGTTGCTTTGTCGGTGCCACACCAGAGCAACTGGTCAGTATTCAGGGTGGTAGGTTTCAGACCATGGCGCTGGCAGGTTCAGCGCCACGGGGGCCAATGAAGAGGAAGATTTCAACATCGGGCATGAACTGCTGGAGAGTAGAAAAAATCAGGGTGAACACCATATCGTCGTTGCCAGCCTCAAACAGGTCCTCAATAAGCTCTGCCGGAATATTTGGATTTCTGAGGAGCCACATCTCCTTAAACTCAAGAATGTCCAACATCTAATCACACCTATCACTGGCGAACTCCTCCCTGATCATCATGTACTGGATATTGTTGCCAGTCTCCATCCCACGCCCGCTGTCGGCGGTCTACCGCACCAACCAGCACTGCAGGTTATCCGAGATCAAGAACAATTAGATCGTGGCTGGTACGCAGGCCCGATCGGCTGGATCGATGCTCAGGGCAATGGGGAATTTGTGGTGGCGCTACGTTCCGCACTTGTGCAGAAGCGTGAAGCGACCCTTTTTGCGGGTTGTGGCATTGTCGCTGACTCTGATCCACAGGCTGAATATAAAGAGTCCTGCTTAAAATTGGAAGTTATGCAACGCAGTCTAAGCAAAAATAACACATTGATGGAAATACATGATGTATCACCGGTAGTGAAAAATCCAGTTAATGCCACCTATGCGTATGTGCAAGCCTTTGTCGATGAACTGCAACGTGCGAATGTCCATAATGTGGTGATTTGTCCCGGTTCACGCTCGACACCACTGGCAATTGCATTTGCATCTGTCACCACTATCCATAGTTGGATGCATGTAGATGAGCGTTCAGCCGCCTTCTTCGCGCTAGGCATAGCCAAAAAACTGCAGCAGCCTGTCGCGCTCATCTGTACGTCAGGTACAGCGGCCGCCAATTTTCTTCCCGCCATTGTCGAGGCCAGGCTCTCGCACATTCCACTGCTGGTTATCACCGCGGATCGGCCACCCGAGTTACGTGATTGCGGTGCCCCACAGGCCATTGACCAGAACCGCCTCTATGGGAGCTTTGTCAAATGGTTCAGCGAACTTGCGCTTCCAGAAGCAACTGACGCTATGCTCCGGTATGTACGTACGATCGCACAGAGGGCTGTAGGGATGGCGCAGGCGGTTCCTGCTGGTCCTGTTCATCTCAATATGCCATTCCGTGAACCATTGGTACCACAACCCTCTACAGAGCACGCCTTTCCCGCTCCTGAAGCGCGCAACGCACAGGCATGGCAGGGACGAGCCAATAATCAACCATATGTCGCCATCAGTGATCCATTGCCCGGCCTCCCATCTCCTGCCAGAATACTACAATTACTGCAGATGATGTGTCAGGCCAGACGTGGTCTGATTATTGTTGGTCCACAGAACCAGTCTACGCTGATTGGTCCGCTACTTGCGCTGGCCCAAAGGCTCAATTTTCCTATTCTGGCAGATCCTTTATCTCAATTGCGCGGTAGCAAAAATGAGTGGATTCTTTCCAGCTATGATGCATTCCTGCGCTTCCCACAGGTAGTCCATGCCACCGAACCAGATTTCATTCTACGTATTGGGGCGATGCCTGTATCCAAGCCAGTGTTACTGTATCTGCAACACTATGCTGCCTGTCCACAGATAGTTATTGATGGGCAAATGGGCTGGGAAGAGCCAACGCAACTGGTCTCCGAACTTATCCACACCGACCCAACAGCTTTCTGCCAACAACTACAATCCTGTCTGGAAAGCCTGAACGTCAATCAGACATCCTCAGAGACAGCCTGGCCCACGCTCTGGCAACGGCTGGATCAATGCACGCAAAAGACGCTAGAGACCGCGATAGCGGATTTCACAGAACCCTTCGAGGGACGTGTCTTCACGGAGTTATCCTCCCTGCTCCCTGAGGCTACCACGCTCTTTGTCGGCAATAGTATGCCCATTCGAGATATGGATACTTTTTTCTGGTGCCGGGATCGGGACATACATATTCTTGCCAATCGGGGGCCAATGGCATTGATGGCCTGGTCTCCAGTGCTCTGGGCGCAAGTGCAGTAGCAGCAGGAAAACCAACGGTTCTGGTGATTGGTGACCTGTCATTGTATCATGATCTCAATGGTTTGCTGGCCGCCTCATTACATCATTTAAACCTGACCATCGTGCTCATCAATAATGATGGTGGCGGCATTTTCTCATTCCTACCACAGGCTCAGTATCCGGAACACTTTGAACAACTCTTTGGGGTGCCGATTGGACTGGACTTTCAGCATGCAAGTCAACTGTATGGTGGGCAGTTTCATAGCGTAGATAGCTGGGAACTGTTTCGAGCTGATGTACTCCAGAGCATCCATAACGGTGGACTGCACATTGTACAGGTACGAACAGAACGCTCAAGCAATGTACACATGCATCGACGCCTCTGGAATTTGTTAGATCAGGAAATACACAAGCAGATTTTTGTTCCTGCTTACTAATCTCTTATATAAGATAGTGCTTGTTTTCCATGAAATACGTTTTATGCATGATTTGTTTTCTTAACTCTGGCGCTTCAAAGGTTTTAAAGGTATTGTGAGTCATCCCGGATTTTTGAAAAATCCGAAAAATGGGTCCCGCGCTCCCAATGCGGGAGGTGCAGGAGGGCGGCCAGCCCTCCTGCCGGGGTGCGGGGTGTCCCCGCCAAACCTCTTTTTCTCTTTTTACGCGCCGCCGCAGGCGGCGCGAGAGGAAGAAAGAATGGCGGGGACACCCCGCACCCCGGCAGGGAGGACCCTGCACCCCCCAGTTTTGGGAACTTTTTCAAAAGTTCGGGATAACTCATAGAGTGTGGCTGGTTGGACGCTCGGGAAACAAACACTATCCAAAATGCAAAAGATCATCAAGCATCAGAGAGAGAAAAAAATGAAATAACCACAATGATATATCACAAATTTTGACAAACTTAACAGATATATCATACTATATACTTAAGCAAGAAGTGTAAAAAATGAAAAGGGGTAAAACACTGATGAATCTACATACACCACCAGAGAATACAAAGATCCTCTTCCCGGGACTGACGCTCATAGTTGGCATCCTTTTAAGCATTGTACTGGTTGCCTGCAGTTCGAGCTCTATCACTTATCAGGGAAAAACCTATACCATCACAATTAAACCAGCATCTGCTGGCACCTATACCTTTGATCAAACCAATTTTGTGAATCAGCATAATCTGACTATCGTTATGAATGATACGGTTACAATCAGTAATTCCACCGATCAAACGTTTACTTTTGTGACCACGCCTGCCGGGGGCCCACCCGATGGTGGAAAGGTCGGTGCGAAAGGTCAGACCTCCTTCCAGTTCACAAGAACTGGCACATGGACAATCAAAAGCAAAGAACATCCGGAATTAGAGATGACGATCGTCGTGCAATAATTGCAGATTGATCCTTCTTTGAGCAAAGAAAGATTTTGAGTAGAGGGTGAAACGCTACGACGGCACTCCTCCTATAAACTGGGAGGAGCGCCGTCGTAGCGTTTCGCGTGAACAAGGTCAGACGAGATTTATGCCTGCACCAATCGCAGGGTAACAATCTCGTAGGGCTTGATCGAGAAGGTGAGCTCATTACCCTGGCACTGTACCTGTTCGCCATTTTCTTCAAGCAGATTAGTATGCCAGACTTCGGCCAGATTGAAGCCCGTGGTCAGCGTCACCCGCCCGCGACGGCGCTGGCTCTCGTACAGACGCACGATAATCCCATTGCCATCTTCAGCACGCTTGATCGTTTCAATGATCACATTCGGCTTGTCCACACGCACAAAAGCCGGCAACTGCTGTTCTGCAGCTGTGTCTGCTTTCTGCTCTGGAGTATAGACAATCAAAGGATCATTGAGCGCATAGGCAGCGCGAATGGTCTCCTCACCCCAATTACCAGCGTGCGGTAAAAGACTATAAGTAAAACGCTGTGCCCCCTGGTCCGCCTCAGGATCCGGCATGGTTGGACTGCGCAAGAGGCTGATACGGATCACATTCTCCTTGATGTCATGGCCATATTTACAGTCGTTGAGTACACTGACGCCATAGTCACCTTCGCTCAAATCCACGAATTTTTGCGCGCACGTTTCAAATCTGGCCCAATCCCACGAGGTGTTGCGGTGGGTTGGACGTTGCACATTCCCCCACTGGATTTCATAGGTCGCCACGGGACTCAAGATATCAACCGGGAAGGCGACTTTGAGCAGAATGTGGCGTTCGCGCCAGTCGATATCAGTCGTAATATCTAACTGCGGACTATTATAGTTTAATGAGATCAGCTGGGTATACTTGCTATGCAAGATCTGACGCTGGACTTCAATAGTTGCACGCAAGGGACCACTTTCAACCACGCGGATGGAAGTGGCAGGATCAGCCAGCCACTGTTTGTCATCATAGAAGATATCGACATCCCAGGCATCCCAGTTCATCGGACGATCCTCGAAGGCCTGGAACTGGTTGGCGATGGCTCCCTCTGGCAGGACTTCACGCTCGCGTACTTTGTCATAGATACGCACGATATCGCCGGCACTATTGAGCTCGATGCGGGTAGAGGTGTTCTCCAGGAGCTCCGGGGTAACGATCAGCTCGGTGCTCGGCTGCTTCTGCTCACCCTCGACGATCTGCAAGCCAGTAATGCTCAATTGATGCAGTGCCCCGGCATCGATCCAGGTGCCGCTGTTTGTGCTCTGTACATACACGGGCTCCCGGTATGACTGTTCTGCAGGTGCCGTCCAGCAGGCAGTGACTCAGGCCAGAAAGCCAGGTCGTTACGCTCAAAGGAGATCGGATTGGCGATCAGGACATCACCCGCAACCTGTCTGGCAATCGCCTGCAACGCCCCCTCACGAACACTGTTTCCCAGTTTAGCAATCTCAGCATATTGCTGCTCCGATTCTACATAGACATCATGGATACTGCTGCCAGGAATGATATCGTGGAACTGGTTCAGACAAATGAGCTGCCACGCCTGCGTGATCTCTTTGTCGGGATAGCGATAGTCATTATTCAGCAGGCTTGCCTGGGCGGCCAGGAACTCAGCATCGTGGAGCAAGAACTCGCTCTTGCGGTTCCAACGCTTGTTGCGACTCTGTGTGGTATAGGTACCACGGTGGTATTCCAGATAGAGTTCACCATTCCAGGTTGGAAGTTGGGAACCAGATGTCTCCTCAAGCTGACGGAAGAAGGAACCCACGTCGCCCTGACGCGTGCGCGGGAAGGCCGGAAATTCCTTCATCTCGCGCAGGTTTTCCAGCATCTCGCGGGTCGGACCACCACCACCATCGCCAAAGCCAAAGGCGGTCAGGACCGGTGGCACCACATTGTCATGGCCCAGATCTTTCTGCCGGAAATTGGTCCAGGTGCCAAGAATATCATCCGGGGTGGCCATGGCATTATAGGTACTGGCATAGGCGCTGCCCTTCTCGGGCGTGGGACTGAAGTGGGTCAGCACACGTGTTCCATCAATTCCCTGCCACCAGAAGCTATCGAACGGCAGGCGATTATACTGGCTCCAACCGATCTTAATAGTGAAGAAATACTCCAGGCCAGCCTGCTTGATCAATTGCGGTAAAGCCCAGGCATAGCCAAAGACATCCGGCAGCCAGAGAACAGGCGTCTCAATATCCTTGCCAAAGTGCTCGGCAAAAAAGGAACGTCCCAACAGGAACTGACGCGCCAGCGACTCGGGTCCACTCAGATTACAATCGGCCTCAACCCACATGCCGCCAGTGAGTTCCCAACGCCCCTCGGCCACACGCTGTTTGATCGCCTCAAAGAGATCAGGATGATCCTGGCGCATAAACTCATAGAGTTGCGGCTGGCTCTGGGTAAAGTGATAATCAGGGAACTGCTCCATCAGGCGGTCGACGGTATGGAAGGTACGCGAGGCTTTGCGCCGTGTCTGGCCCAGCGTCCAGAGCCAGGCCACATCAATATGTGCATGGCCGGTCGCTACAACTTCAACATCCAATGGAGCGCCAGCCTGAGCGATACCTTCCTTCAAGACGGAATGAGCCTCGGCCACACTGGCATAGAAGTCCTCGCCAAACGGCTCACGAGTATCCAGCAAAATAAAGGCACGATCAAGAGCATAGAGTAATTTACCACGCGCGGGAACCGCTTCGGCGAGTGACTCGGCCGCACCAAGAGCCACCCGGGCAGTAGCGATAAAATCACGGGTCGGTTGATCGATCTGCACCACCTCACAGGGCTTCATCAACAACTGCGCGCCATGTTCGCCATGGGCGGCAGTCCAGCCATGCAAAGCCAGCGTATGCACCTGAGCATCCTGCCAGTCCGCGCGCAAAGCAAACTCATGGTGATGACGGTCACAGGCCGCATAGGAAACACCATCAATATAGGCTAAAGCCTCAGGATGGCTAAAATCGCCCGTCGTACCGATAGGCAACGAAAGCGCGAAAGGAAGTCCTTTTTCCCACTCATCAGGAATCTGGAAGCTACTCCGTAGAACAAAATTCTGGCGCCACTCGCCCCAGTAGTCATAGGGCTCGATCACGGTCCAGGCGCTATCATCCACATCAACCCCGACTGGTGGCTGCTCCCGTGGACCGATCAGAGGCAAAAAGCGGAAAGATGGAATAGTCTGACGGCGACGATAGACAAGCGGCTCAATTAAATTCAAGCGCTGTGCGATTTTTTGAATAGTCCAACGAATCTGATGTGACACAAAACACTCCTTTGTGGAACTAGCCAGATATGATCCTCATTGTAACATAGCAAGATACTGTTGCTATCCAATTTCATGACATTCTTCAACGTTAACCATCAATGCCGTTCTTATATAGTGTTTGTATAGTGTTTGATTCTCGTATACTCCATCATTTCTCTACATGATTTTTCGCACCTGCGGTGCGGACAAAGGTTTTATTATGTGGTATCAAAAAATGCGCAAAGCACATTTTTTGATACCACATAATAAAAGAAGTAGGGTGCTTTAGCGCCCGAGTGCGGCAAGCAACACACCTCCGATGAGCGTGGGGGCAAACAGGCTGGTGGCAAGCCACTCATCAACTGTGAACGTGGCAGGATAGAAGAAGCATGGGCGCTTTAGTGCCCAAGTGTGGCTGAAGCTTCTAATCTTGAGATGTGAGCTTCAGCCACACTTTACATATGAAATACGGGGAATCTGGTTGGTATGACTTTCCCTTAGGGAAGGCGCGGGAATTTGGAGAAGTCTGGTTTCCGTTTCTCTAAGAAGGCATTTTTTCCTTCTTTGCCTTCTTCAGTCATGTAATAAAGCATCGTAGCATCGCCTGCCAGCGCTTGAATGCCTGCCAGACCATCAGTATCTGCATTGAAGGCGGCTTTCAGGAAGCGGAGAGCGATCGGACTCTTTTCAAGTATTTCCTGACACCACCGAACGGTTTCTTCCTCTAAGAGCTCCAGAGGTACCACCGTATTGACCAGTCCCATATCCAGTGCCTCCTGCGCGTCGTATTGACGGCAGAGATACCAGATTTCACGAGCTTTTTTGTGGCCCACCACGCGTGCCAGGTAGGTCGCTCCCCAGCCAGCGTCAAAGCTTCCCACACGCGGCCCGGTTTGCCCGAAGCGTGCATTCTCTGCCGCAATCGTCAGATCACAAATCAAATGCAACACATGACCACCACCAATAGCATAGCCCGCAACCATGGCAATTACTGGCTTGGGAATATATTTGATCAATTTCTGCAATTCAAGGACATTGAGCCGGGGAACGCCGTCGCTACCAACATAACCACCTTCACCACGAATACGCTGATCACCACCAGAACAAAAGGCTTTATCGCCCATGCCTGTGAGAATCACGACTCCTACCTCGGCATCATCCCGACAGATGGTGAAGGCTTTTATCAGTTCATCGACCGTTTGTGGTCGGAAGGCATTACGCACCTCGGGCCGATTAATGGTGACCTTTGCGATCCCGTCAGCTTTTTCAAAAATAATATCCTGATAGTCACCGACATTTTGCCATTGCAAGACTGCCTTGCGCTCTTCTTGAGTCGTCATTTTTCCTCTTCCTTTTATAGCTATTCTTTCTTTCGCTACCTTATCTTACTTTTGGGCAGCGGACTCTTCCATCTTCTTGCGTAAACTCAGAGGACGCATATCCGTCCAGACTTCCTTCACAAAGGCCAGACATTCGGGCTTAGGACCACTTTTACCTGCGTCTCTCCAACCCAGTGGATTCTCCAGATACATTGGAAAAATAGAATATTGTTCTTCATGGTTCACCACGACTTTGTACATGGTTGTGTCTTCTCTATCGTCTGTATTCATCACTGTCCCCTTTCACTGTAACGAGTAAATGTAACTAAGGATAGTTACTGACATAACTTCCAACATTAAAATTACGACAAAAATAGGGAAAATATCATTTATGACACATTTGAGGAGTCGGTGCCTCGGTGCCGATGAAATCCAGTATCGAAAAGAGACCAGATTGATAGGCTGCAAATAAGGCGTCACGCTCACAATGTACTCCCAACTGCTCATAAATATGCTGCCGATGTTTTCCAACGGTCGTCGGCGAGATGCTGAGCTTTTCAGCAATACAGTGTTGCGTATAACCACGGCACATGAGCGTTAATACTTCTCGCTCCCTTTTCGTCAGCGAACCACCGACCTGGCTATCAAGACGCTGGCACTGGCCCTGCAAAAAAAGAGCCTGCTCAAAGGTATATAACAGCCAGCTACATACTTGCGCCAATAATTGGGCCGCCACAAAGGGCATCGCAGGGATAGTAGACCGTTCGTCATCTGGCGCAATGTACAATATGCCGTAATTTACTTCACAAAATTGCACTGAAAAACTGATGAGCGCTCGATCAACAAACGGCTCTATCTCTTGCGTAGCCTCGAGGTTATCTCGATGCTTCAATACGAGTTGCGCTTTTTGCTGCGTGATATCGGCTACTTCACGACATAAACTCTCTACGACATCACCCTGTTGCTTGCATAAATTTTGACCAATCCAGAACAGGTGCAGCAAGGATCGCACAAAACTCCATTGAACTGTCTCCTGCGAAAAATAAATAGGATCGGAATTAAATCGCGAGGAAAAAGGCGACTGATGCATATCAGGTTGACTGTTTCTCTTGACGGCCATACAAATCCTCCTAAAAGGCGCAATGTACGATGAAGTACGTAAGATGTACTATGCAACGACGCCATACAACTTGGATCTTCATCTTCCATGATATTCTACAGAGTTTTCCTGATGGTCCTGTACGAATAATCTCCATTGATACAACGCTTCGTGTAATGAGCAGTCACATAGCTAAATGGATAATCATGTCTCAAGGAAGCTTCTAGCGATCAGATCTCATTCACTTTCTCAATGGATATGCCTTGTAAACCGGAATTTCAGCTTTGATAACAAGCTGTTGAGAAGTCACATGAATTTGCAGGTGCTGCCCTGCAAGAGCTTTTGTGACAAAATAAAGTTGTCCATGATAGCAAATATGACCACATCGTGATACTTTTCGCAGTAGCACACGGGTACCATTCTCTTCAGCAAGCAATAAACCTGAATCTTTCATAAAAGCCCTCCCCTGGCAAAATTTGTACACGGGCTGGCTGGAGTTCGTTAATCATAACAACCAGACAACGTTTGTACAGTAACCGTTTCTGGTGTCTATCCACACATAAACCAGTACAGCAGTACAGTTCACCGAATGACCGTTCAACCACTCTTACGCAGTATGGATAGAAAAAAATAATTGGATCTCTGTCGGTAATGTTCTCCCATCTTCCAGATGAAATATCTACAAATAGGAACAATAGCCCATATATGTGCAAAATAATCAATATAGATTGCACATATCATTCACTACCCGGTCAGGTTCGCTCTGATCCTGTCATCTGACCGACATGAGCTTGATGAGTATCGAAAAATAGTGCTATTTGTTCCTGAGCGCATTAAATACAAAAATATGCGTTTTTTAACAAAATGTTAAAAATTTTTAGCTATAAACCATGTGTGCATCTCTTAATACAATAAGCTCATACACGTAGATTAAATAACTATTTTTATTATAATCACAAAAGATATATCATGTCAAACTTTATTATTGAATCATACACATTATAGCTATAGGATACATCATCCACAACAATTACAGCAAATATATTAGTCACTTACATATAGATAGTGATTACTATCTATATCTTTATTCATGACTCATACGTTTATAGAATGCTGAAGCATAATCCCCATGAGGAAAGATCATGTTTCTCTATGCATGCATGCTGAAACAAACATGCTATACATATCTGCCTAAACAAAGAGCGATCGCAGTGATGTGTTGCATCAATTCTGTGAATACGGCAGGCGTAATTGATTGGTCACCATCAGACAAGGCATGCTGCGGATCATCGTGTACTTCCACCAGCAATCCATCACTACCGGCTGCAATCGCGCTCCGAGCGATAGCTGGTACGTACTTTGCGTTACCGATCGCATGGCTGGGATCAGCAATCACGGGTAAATGGGTAAGATCTTTTAAAATGGGAATGGCATTCAGATCAAATGTATTGCGCGCAGCCGTCTCAAATGTTCTGATTCCACGTTCACACAAAATCACATTCTGATTTCCTCCATCAAGAATATATTCTGCGGCCATCAACAATTCATCGATTTTATTCCCCATACCTCTTTTCAAAAGAATTGGTTTTTGCAAGCTACTAACCGCTGTCAGTAAAGAGAAATTTTGCATATTACGTGCACCGATTTGCAGTATATCTGCATAGGCCGCCATAATTGGTAACTGGTCAATGCTCATTATTTCGGTCACAATGGGCAAACCAGTCATTTCACGGGCTGCCGCCAGCAACTTCAAACCATCCTCACCCAAACCACGGAAACTATATGGCGAGCTACGCGGCTTAAAAACACCCCACGCAAGACAGTAGCGCGGGCCTTTTTCACTTCTTCGGCGATATTGAGAATTTGTTGTGATGACTCAACTGAGCATGGGCCGGCCATCACTACGACTTTGTTACCGCCTATCTGAACATTTCCAATCTCAACAACGGTATTCTCTGCTCGATATGTCCTACTCGCTAACATATATGGATGGTTCGTTTTTATGATAATATTTGCCATGTTGTTACCCCCTATTTATTCAGACGCCAAATCAACGAAAAAACAATCAATTAATCACCAATATTTGAGTTACGCGTTTGAATTCTCTTCATTGAGAATCACCTTTACATTCGCAACTAAGGTTTGTACCCGCGGTCATGCGACCAATACCCAGATTGTCACCCGGCAACACAGGGGTATACCACAGAAGACATAGCCTCCAGCCTGATGCACACAGAATAGTGGACGTTTAGTACCATTGGGCCGTATTCTCGTCCGAGAGGAGTAACGAGCTGGCATGGATTGCTGGCGAAGCATGTTGGTCAGTTGTTCAATGATGGGTTTCTGGAAGAGGAGTGTCAATGCCAGATCCTGTATGCGGTTCATCAGTCGGACAGCCAGGAGTGAGTGACCTCCCAGTTCAAAGAAGTTATCCATAATACCCACATCCATGACTTCTTCTCAGATTCTGATCAGCTGGCTCTCCAGTGGATCGCACGGCAGGATCAGTCGGTGTTTGAGCATATCACGCGATTTTTCGGGTTGCGGCAAAGATCGATAATCGATTTTTCCGTTCACAGGCAATGGAATACTTGTCCAGCTACACATACATTGCTGGCACCTGATAAGACAGATCCAATATACCCCAATCACCCACCCGGTACAATGAAAGCAAAGAGTATTTCTTTGGAGGATATGTACTGTTTTTTCAGTATGACCATTGGCTCCCAATCATGGGAGCCTGGATACCATTGGAGGATTTAAGCGCAGTAGGCACGAACGTTCAGGAGAAGAAAGACCATGGAAAGCATGAGAATCCGACACACGCTAGCCAAAAGGTGGGAATGAGCGTATAGTGTAATCGTTTTCAACAATCCCATCAGTGAATGCACGTGGAGAAATACAATGTCAGAAGAAAAAACTGCACTCGCACCACAGCATCCGTCAAATGCTCTGTTTAAACATGAGCCACATCCGCATCGGATACAAAATGCCAATGTGATCTTCGAAGCTGAAAAAGCCGCCGCCAACTTTAACCAGCGGGTCGCCGTGAGAATGACAAAATTATTCTCAGCCATGCCTACCTTCTGGCTCATTGCCGCCTGGATTATTCTCTGGATATTGGCCAATGCGACCATCGCCCATTTCGATCCCCTCCCCTGGCCTTTACTGCTCTGCCTCGCCTCAGTACCACAACTCCCATTGATGATCGTCATTATGGTTGGACAGGGATTGTTAGGCAGGAAACAAGAGATACAGGCAGAAGAGCAATATAAAACAACAATGAACACCTATCACGATATTGAGCAGATCATGGCGCATATGTCCGCCCAGGATGAGGAAATCCTGCGTCAGACGCGCCTGATTGTTGAACTCTGCCGGGCTTCTGGCATGTCATCCGAGCACTTATCTACGCTCGTTCCCCAAAAAGAGACCGTTACAACGAACGCGATACCGTCTAACAAAGCCTGAAACAGCAAAGAAATTCACCACAAAGGACACCTATGCTTGAATCTTTAACATTTGTTACCAGTAATCCTGGAAAAGCGGAGCAGCTCGGTCATTTCTTAGATTTTCCAGTGCGCTATAAAAACCTTGATCTCATCGAGATCCAATCGCTGGATTTAGAGGCCATCATAGAGTATAAAGCCAGAGAAGCATATACGCATGTTCAATCACCAGTACTCGTAGAGGATGCCTCACTGCAATTCCTGGCCCTGGGAAAATTACCTGGTCCTTTCATTAAATGGTTTTTCACAGAGTTAGGTACCGATGGTCTGTGTGAACTCCTCGACGAAGCCATGGACCGATCGGCTCTGGCTACGGTCCAATTTGGTCTGTATGATGGTCAATTCTTCCGAATCTTTACTGGAACAAGAGAAGGCTCTATTGCGCTCAGTCCACGAGGAAAGAATGGCTTTGGCTGGGATTCCGTTTTTATTCCCACCGGATATGACCAGACGTGGGCTGAGATGGACGCGGATGAAGCACGAGCAACATCGATGCGGATCATCGCACTGAAAAAACTTGAAGCATATCTAAAGACTGGTTAATTGCTCAGTAGCCTCTTTCAAGTGCGGCAGCGCGCAGCCAGGGATGAATTACCAGTAAAGCCTCACGGCGATCCCAGAGATATCTGACAAAAAAACTGGTGGCAGCGTCCAGCGACTGCGCCAATGCTGCCCGCAATTCCCGGTCATAGGGAGGAATACCAGGCTGATCCCAGGCCAGTTTGTCAGCCACGAAGAGAACTTTATCGAGTAGAGTAGCTTGCGCACGCAGCGTCGTGTGACAGCCAATGGCGTCCAGGATCAAGAGGTCAGTGACACCAAAGATCTCCTGAGCCATGAGACGAGAAAGTTTCTGGTGAACAATCATCGGACAGCGTTCTTCTTCGGCCAGTACCTCCAGTCCAAGCGCATGAGCAATCTGTGCTCGTTCGGACGCGGGAAAGATCGCGCTCACATCATGGAGCCAGCCCGCTATCTCAGCCTGGACAAGACTCACGCCAGTGGATGCAGCAACCTGCCGACATTCAGCCGCTACTTGCTGACAATGATGAGCAGTCATGGCATGATTGTGACGCTGTAAAAAGGCCGGCATATCCTGCGCTATCTCACCGGTCAACAAGAAATTGCCCAGAAGTTCATAGGATAGAACTGACATGCCTGCCCGCTTTCTTGCAAGGTTATAATCAAAGGGCCTGGTGACGCTGGCCATCACGCATATCCTCGGCCAGATAGACATTGCCAAAGCCACCACCACCTAGCCAGCGCAACAGACGATAGTCACCTATAACCTGTCCGACATGCTCCAGATGATCCTTCATCTAGCTTCCCTTTTACAATAAATTTTATAAGAAACATCACTTGTAATAGTATTAAAATTATTATAATGCAATGTAGAGAATAGCATAAATCTATTGTCATGGTCAATGTCAGTAATAGAAAACTCCCAACTCGCCACCGCAGACGGCCAGTAGATGATGAGCAAATGATGCGTAGATGGTGTAGAAATAGCGCACTGGATAGTTCATACTCAAGGCATATACATTTATGTTTCCTTATGAGTGTCACTGCTGCTCCATGTTACCTGTGATAATCCGTTAAATGGACGTACCTGAAGGTCTAGCAGAAACACCTGGACGGATGCCCAAACAGGTAACTAAAAAGGAAGAAATTATGCACGCTAAAGTTGGGCAGGTATCTTTTTTCAGCTTTTTACTGATCCTTACGTCTCTACTGGTAACCGCCTGTGATTATCAGCCAACGCCTGTAGCAAGGCTACATGTTACTCAGATACCAATACAACAAAACTGTCCGGCACAGGGACTTCCGTCAAGGTAGCACCGGTTAGTGGAGGGGTATTACATACTATCTACACTGCGCCATTCAACAGTCAGGTACTTGCCCGCGCACCCCAGGACCAGTCGCTCCTGTTCACCGTCAACAATGTTCAGACTCAGGTTGCACAACTCTATCGCATCAATACAAATGGCACAGCGCTAAAACTGCTCGCGAGCGCAAAAAATGTAAAATATTCCTTTGATAGTTACGGAGGCACTGGATACAATAGTTACTTACCATGGAAAAATGTGTCTCACGACGGTCAGCAGTATGCGATTATTGAGAGTACAAACAACGCAAATTCACTCGTTATTGGCAATATGGCTGGAGGATCACCCACAACCACTGCAATCTCAGACAGCATGCTAACACAAATTGTTGGCTGGACCGCAATATAGCAGGCATAGAAAAGAGAGATTCTTGGTATCTATTGATACAAGAATCTCTCTTTTCTATTGCTTATATGCTACGGCTAAAGGTGAATACCGCCGGAAACTTCGATCCTCTGTCCATTGATCCAACGGGTCTCATCAGAAAGTAAAGATGCGACGACTCCACCAATATCATCGGCCTCGCCAACGCGACCCAGGGCCGTCTGTGAGACTGTTTGCTGGTTGATGGCTTTGTTATCACGCACCACACCACCACCAAAGTCCGTGGCGATGGCACCGGGAGCGACCGCATTGACGGAAATGCGGCGCGAACCCAGTTCGACGGCCATATAGCGAGTCAGTACTTCGACGGCACCTTTCATCGCACCATAGGCCATATAGCCTGGCAGCGAGAAACGGGCAAGTCCTGATGACACGTTGATGATACGTCCGCCATCAGCCATCAAGGGAAGCAGTGTCTGCGTCAGGAAGAAGACCCCTTTGAGATGAACGTTGACCAGTTGATCAAATTGCTCTTCGGTCGTCTCGGTAAATGGTGCGTAAATACCAAAGCCTGCATTATTGACCAGGAAGTCAAAGTTATCCCTGTTCCACGTTTGTTTGAGTGTCTGCTTGACCGTTTCTGCAAAAGCGGCGAAAGACTTCGTATCAGATGCATCGAGTTGCAAAGCGACGGCTTTACGGCCTTGCTTCTCGATCAACGCCACCACCTCTGCGGCCTCTGCTTTTTTGCTATTGTAGGTCAGAATCACATCCTGTCCGTTAGCGGCGATACTCAGCGCCATGGACCTCCCAAGCCCTCGGCTGCCACCAGTAATACAAGCCACTCCTTTGAACCACTTCCTGAAGCGTAAAGTAAGCAGATTTTTTTGCATCAATCTCATTTGCCATAGCAGCATTATGCAATACCTGGAGTGCTCCAGGTCAAGAGTTTATCCAGGCTTTTTGAAAATTGGTCAGAAAGAAGAACTTATGACAATGCTAAGAAAGGCCCCCCAACCTTGCGGCGGGCGGCCTGATCAAGTAAAGTTCCAAATCAATTATTTTTGATACACTGCCAAACAGCAAAAAATCCCTGAATTATTGTTTGCCCAGGTGAATCTGTTGATCAGAGCCTGACGCCAGCTGGGGATTATGGGTAACCATAATCAAGGTTTGTTTGCCTGTTTGTTGTAATTCGCGTAGGATATCAAGCACCGCTTCTCCGGTGGTTGGGTCCAGGTTGCCAGTTGGTTCATCAGCAAGGATTACCCGAGGTTGATTGATCAACGCCCGCGCAATTGCTACGCGCTGCTGCTCCCCGCCAGAAAGCCGTCCAGGTGTATGCCCGGTGCGATGTCCTAATCCAACCCTCTCTAGTAAGTTATTGGCCCGCTCGCGAAGATTAAAATCAATTTCGCGGCGATAGGGTAGCAAAGGAGACATTACATTCTCTAGCGCAGTCAGGTTCGGGAGCAGGTAAAACATCTGAAAGACAAATCCTATCTGCCGCCTTCTGAAATCGGCTGCTGCCACGGCTTTCAATTGATGAACAGGTGTGGTATCCAACCAGATCTCTCCGCCATCGGGCGTGTCTAGCGCTCCTAATAACGCCAACAAAGTCGTTTTACCAGATCCTGATGGTCCAAGGATCGTAATGAATTCGCCTTGCTGTACCTGGAGATTGATATCATCCAGTATATCAATCTTTCCATGGGGGAGCGCATACGCTTTTCTCAGGTTCGTCACTTGAAGGAAAGCCCTCTGCTGCGCTGCTTCGCTCACACTATTTTGCTGCTTATGCACCAATAAATTCCCTTTCATGTGCTCATTTTTGAATCTCCTTCCGCACACGAGCAGACATGTGCTCTTGCTACTCGTGTTACGGTAGGAGCAGGATCATTCTGCTTTTAGTAGTTCGCTTAAGTGCATGCGGCTGGTGGCTCGCATCGCGGGGATGGTGGCCAGGCCAACCACAACCATCAGGATAAGCACAGCTCCAGCTCATAGCCAGGAAAGAGGCAGCACGTGTTGCGTCTCGTGTTGCTGCATCAGTATCCAGCGAGCAAACAGCACACCTGGAATGGTTCCCATACACGCCAGCAGGAGTCCTTCTCGGATAAACCGGCGTTGTACGAGCCAGGGCCGCCACCCGATGGCTTGTAGCAACCCGATTTCTTGCCATCGTTCCCTCATTTGGAGCAAGAAAAGGTCGGTCACATTTAAAAAGGTAAAAAGGATGGCAAAAATCACCCCTGCCAGCAGAGGGACAGCTGTTTGAGCAAGCAAATACGTACCTAATAAGGTACCTTGCAAACTCTGCTGGAAGACCAGAATAGCATCAATCATAAGAATAAGTAAACATGCCGAAAGAAAAAGGCTCCCCAGGGCGATGCTGGTGCGACCCCATGAGCGCAATACAGTGCGCAGCGTGAACAGTGTGTCCTCCGATATGAACAAGAGATGACGTGCAAGCCAGACGCGACGCGACGAGGGTAGAGAGCGAGAGAGAGTCATGCCCCCTTTTAGCAAATTCGCTGGCTGGAGACGCCAGATCATCCACAACGGCGCGAGGGTACAAAGCAGGGCGAGCAGAAGTATGCCAGGCAACGTCAAAAAAACAATTGGCCAATCCGGAAAGGCTCCAATCATGCGCACAATAAGCAATGCAGAGCCAATACCTACAAATCCTCCCACCAGGGCATAGACGAATACTTGTTGGATGAACATGAGTGAAGGATGCCAGGGACGCCACCCAACTGCGCTCAAAATGGCAAAATCGCGTTTTTGAGAGGAGGCCAGAGAGCTGAGCGTCACTAGCAGGTATCCGAGTGAGACCACCAGGACGGACCAGAGAAGTAGGGTTTGTGTTTGCCGTGATTGATGCAGATAGCGCAGTGAAGCCCCGGTGGTGATCCAACGTTCCTCAACCCAACCCACAGGAGCAATATCCTGAGTAGCACCAAATTGACCTTGCTTGATGCCTGGAATCGAGACTAGCGTCGGCTTTGGTGAGGAACCCAGCGTGACCAGAATCGGTCAGTGCGTGCGTTGTTGGATCTGCGTTGCCACCTGTTGCACACGTTGCCAGCTGGCGTCCGATGCATTCTCAACTCCAGCCACACGAATCCGTATCGCGCTGATGGTATTGCCCGGACGCAGCTGTCGGGCAGCATCCAGCGTGGTTAAGGCGAGTGGAGGTTGGATAAGGCTGCCCAGGCTATTGGTGGTGGGAATAAGTTTGGTTGGAGCAACCGGGCGACCATGTGCATCATAGCGCACAGTCGTCGGAGCAACGGTATAGGTGTTTTCCGGCAACCAGTTGAGGGGGTTACTGAACTGCGGCGTCACCGCGCTATCGCTAAAAGCCCCTACAACATTGTATGAATACAGAATATCTGTCATCTGGGTATGTGTGGTCTTGAGTGGTTGCAGTTTGCGAAAGGTGGCTTCTGGTCCCAACGTGCCAGTCGGAACCAGCGAATAGGCTGCTTGACCATTGGGACCTGTTGTAGGTTGATAAGAGAGATTGCCGGGTGCGAGTGGTTGAGAAAAATTGACCATGAGTTGACCCATCTGATAGGGGTTCTTTGGGTCAGCAAGTGCTGTTTGCCAGTGCTGACCATCCCATCGCATGCTAGCGCCAGCCAGATTCTGTGGGTTATTGTAGATGGCGGGAACCAGGCCTACATACTCCGTTTTCTGGTGGGGCTGCTGTTGTAGATAGTGAGCCCCACCATGCTTAAGCACCTGCTGGAAGGAAAGATCATCCGAGGCAAGATAGGTAAAATGAGCCTGGATCTGAATCTGACCTGGAAGTTGCTCATGCACGAGCAACGGGATCGCCTGGGTTGGTAAATAGGTTCCGTCACGACTATAATTTTTCCATTGTTTGAGCCGTTGGTCATCCTGTAATGTATCCTGTGCAGTAAACATACGACCCTGGGTAATGCTTTTGCCCAGGTGCATCAAACGATCTTCAGCATCCGGATCTATCGCCGCCAGCAAATAATGTCCTGTTTGTGGTGGATAGAAATAAACAACATCACCCGCATGAAGACACGCCATGCCAATCACACCACTCTGGCGTAATTGATCCACCACTTTTTGCTCTGCTTCACACAGTTCTGGTCCCAGAAAGATGACCTGATGCTGCTGAGCCTCGACAATAGTGTGTTGTCCATTGGATGCAGTCGTTGTCCAATCCAGTTGATAGTACCCGGGTCGAGGATCTTGCTGACCAAAATAGATATTGGGTTGGGGCAGAGACATATAACCAACATAGGCAACAGGAGCCGCAACATCAATACCACTGATCCGTTTGATAGTTTCATACTGGGCAAACGAGATCCCCCCGGCAAAACGCTCCATGTAGTCCGGAGGAATTGGCTGATTGGTAGGAAGCTTGGTTCCGGGCGGAAGCACCACCAGGTCGTAGGCGGGTCGCCAGTTCTGATCAATACTCTGGTTTGCTTGCACAGCCGCTGTTTGCGTCGTTGCGCTCAAGAGAACGAGCGCACACGAAGCCAGCAGAAAGCCACTGATAGCAAACAGACTTTTTAGCGGCTGACGCCAGGAACGATATAAGGCAAAACGCCACATTGCTTAATCCTTTCAGCATGTTTCAAGAGAACCATGTTCATTCTTGAGATAATTAGCGGCCTGCATCCTATACAGTGTTGCATAAGTACCACCCTGGGCCAGCAGTTCTTGATGGCTTCCACAAGCTATAATCTGGCCCTCTTCGAGTACAGCAATTTTATCTGCCATAGAGACAGTGCTAAAACGATGGGTAATCAGGAGGCTTGTACGTCCTTGAATGAATGTATGGAACTGGTGGTACAAATCGTATTCAGCCTGGGCATCGAGAGCTGCAGTAGGTTCATCCAGTATCAGCATATCAACCTTACGCATAAACATACGAGCCAGGGCAATCTTTTGCCATTCGCCCCCGGATAAGTCAACCCCAACAGCATCATCGGCTAACCATCGTCCGAGAAAGGTTTGGTAGCTATGAGGTAACTTTGTGATATGTTCATGGATACCTGCTTGAATAGCAGCTTGTTGAATACTATCAGGATGTTCAATATGAGCAACGTTCCCAAGCCCAATATTTTGGTAGACAGTAAGATCGTAGTGAGCGAAGTCCTGAAAAATAGTTCCCATATGTTGCCGAAGCTCACGTGGATCAAACTCGCTTATATCAATGCCATCCCATAAAATCTGCCCTTCTGTTGGATTGTATAAGCGCGTCAACAATTTCACAAGCGTTGTCTTGCCAGCGCCATTGAGTCCTACCAGGGCCAAACATTTTCCAGCTGGAATAAATAAGTTGATATGCCGTAAGACCCATGGGTGTTGGTCGCTATAACGGAATGAAAGATCGAATCTGCCGGACTTTACTAATGGCAGAGAACGCAAATACAAGACCAACTACAACTCTGCAAAAAGCTAGCAAATATGGTGCAACTGTCCCTAAAAACATGTTTACCACC
This sequence comes from Dictyobacter vulcani, assembly GCF_008974265.1. Classification (GTDB taxonomy): domain Bacteria; phylum Chloroflexota; class Ktedonobacteria; order Ktedonobacterales; family Ktedonobacteraceae; genus Dictyobacter; species Dictyobacter vulcani. The sequence continues at coordinate 804,098 of NZ_BKZW01000002.1, read as the reverse complement.
GTTACCTGATTCTCATGAATACGATTCTTCACACCTATTCTTTTTATGATATAGGCATGCTGTATTATTTCAAATACATCCTGCAACAGATTCAAATTATTGGATTTACAATATAGAGAATAACGTAAATTTAATGATTTATTCAAGGCTAATAATGGATAATAATGTATATAAATCCATAAAGAATAATAACTAGATACGATAAAAGTACGATACTTACGACTGTATCGAGAATTGAATGCTGCTGAATATCATCTTTACAGCAGTAAATACTACAATTCAGCATATATGTTCTACTTATTTGAGCTCATATATATAGCAAATAGTCACGATTAACCCCAGAGCAACTGGACCAACATTTTCTTATTATCCATACAGATAAAGATTTATAAGGAAATAATCTCATTGGCTGAATGTTTATCACGCTTGAAGAAAAAAACGTCATGAATTGAACAGGAATAGTGACATAGTGTTGTCACTATTCCTGCTTTATACTGGGGGTAATAAACTGGATCGTTCAGTTCATCTATAACATTTCTATCTAAAAAGGGGGATTACACTATGTTTGATGCATTATTAGTACAGCAGCGGCTACAGCGTTGGGGACAGACTCCAGAGACGCATCTGGATGGTGTGAATGAAGCGCCTGCCTTTATCGAGCGTGTGGGGATCGCGACCCTTTATCCTGCTTCCCCGGAGTTCCCGAATCTTTATTCAGCCTATGTGGGAGATCCGGATGCGAAAACGGATTCTGGCTGGAAGACGCCCAGCGGAGAAGTGTATACCTGGCGGTGGACGCTAGGCCGACAATCCACTGCATTCTATACTACCCTCATTCGCAAACGCCCTACGTGGATCCGCTGGTCACTACTGCCAGCAGTCCTGCGGCTCTGTGGTACGCAGCAATCAGCGGAAGAGCTTTATCAGTCTGGACATCTTTCTACCGATGCCCACCGTATCTATCAAACTTTGGAAGCCTCATCTGGAGCGCTGGCAACCCCGGAATTACGCGAGCAGGCAGGATTTCCACGCGGCTCTGGTGCCCGTTCAGCTTATTTGAAAGGGGTTGAAGAACTGGAAACCCATCTGCTGTTAGCCAAAGTCTTTCTCGCGGATGGCGATACGATGCATCATACATTGATAAGCACCCGGTATCCTGACCTGGTGGCCATAGCCGAAACACTATCATTTGAGGCCGCCCTCGATCAATTCTTGCAGGCCTATCTTCCCCAGGCTGTCTATGCCAATCCTACGCGACTGGCCAAAGATCTGAAAATTCCCGTTGCCGCGTTAACAGCCGCGTTTGAGCGCTTGCTGGATACACACCAGGTGAACAAGATCCCACTAAGCGGAAATACCAGTGGCTATGACTGGAGTGATTCTGCCAGCACAACTACGCAACATATAGCATCCAGGTAGGATGGACATTGAGTAGGTATGCAATAATATAGTTCTGATCGTGAAAAGCATTCAATAGGAAGGTGAAACGGTTCATTATGGAAAAACCGCTACTGATTATTGTGAATGGTTTACCTGGTTCAGGCAAGACAACGCTGGCCAGACGACTTGCCACCGACCTACAACTGCCCGTTTTCGCTCGAGATGGCTTATATGAATTCCTCCATGATGCGCTTGAATGTACAAGTAATGGCGAGCCACCTTTACTGGGTCTCATCTCATTTAAACTTCTCTACTCTATTGCTGGCTCTTTATTGGCGGTCGGCAAGCCACTGGTGGTTGAAGGCTTCTTTGGTCGCCCCGACCTGCGTGGCGCCGAGTTTCGCCAACTGCAACAACAGCACAACTTTGAACCATTCCAGATTCTCTGCCAGGCAGACGGAACAGTCTTGCTGGAACGCTTCATGGCACGCATGCAATCAATAGAGCGCCATTCCGGGCACAGCGATCAGGCATGGATCGAAGAAAATAAAGAGCGCCTCTTAAAGGGAAAACTCACGCCGCTCCCTCTAGATGGACAGCTCATCGAAATCGATACCACCACACCACAAAGCCTTGACTATCCCAACCTGCTCCAACACGTTCAAACCGCGCTCACACCTACAATTAAATAAACTGATGTAGCGGCAGCCTTCACGGCTGCGATCTGTTCTGCGTATAAACAACTCCCTGTTCGCAACGGCATGCGCTTGCCGCTGCCCCTTCTCGACGTCCGATCGGCACACGCCGCACATCATGGCGATGGCCCCGGTCACGTGGGTGATGACGTGGCTTGTCCGTACGTGCAACGGGGGCAGCGGCAAGCGCATGCCGTTGCGTGGCGGTTGCTTGTCGGTACGCCAACAGGTCGCAGCCGTGAAGGCTGCCGCTACTTCTTTTTCTTGCCTTTTTGGATCTGGGCCATGATTTTATTGAGTTTGTTTGGTGTCAGGGATGTTGATGAATGGTCGGTTGACTTGTTTTTTTGCTCGGGCTGCGTTGGCTGGGAAGTCTCAACGGGTTGGGGCTGCGGCTGCGGCTGATCAAGCACTTGCGCGAGCGCGGCAATGGTTTGATAGCGGAAGAGTTGTCCGGGCATTAAGGGCATCTGTACCTGCCTGGCACGGGTACAGACCTGCACGACCTGGATCGAATCACCGCCAAGGGTAAAGAAATTATCCTGGATGCCGATCTGCTCCTGTCCTAATACATCGGACCAGATGGCAGCCAGGGCTTTCTCGAAGTCAGTGGTTGGCGCTACGATCTCGCGCTGCGTATTGACTACATCTTCAGGAAGCGGAAGTTGCTTGCGATCTATTTTACCATTCGGGGTTAAGGGAAATGTATCGATGAATGTAAATATTGTTGGAACCATGTAGTCAGGTAAAGAGGTCTGTAGATACACTCTGAGTTCTTCTACACGAGGCGGCTCCTGGTGTGGTATCACATATGCAACCAGTTGTGGCTGGCCTTGTTTGTTCTCCCGTAAAAGGACAATGCTGGAACGTATGGCGGCATGCTGATCCAGAAGGGCTTCGATCTCACCTAACTCGATCCGGAAGCCACGCAATTTGATCTGGGTATCCAGGCGTCCAAGAAACTCGATAGTACCGTTATTGAGCCAGCGGGCACGATCACCGGTCCGATAGAGGCGCGCACCGGGCCGCTGACTAAAGGGATCCGGGATAAAACGTTCGGAGGTCAGATCTGGACGTTGGAAGTAGCCACGCGCCAGGCCATCCCCTCCGATCACGAGTTCACCTGAAATTCCTACTGGCAACATGTGATCATGGGCATCCAGGATATAGATCTGCGTATTGGCGATCGGCGCACCGATAGAGACAACCGCACGGTCGTCAAGTGGGAGTTGCACATGTTGGAGCAGGGACCAGATGGTGGTTTCGGTTGGTCCATACATATTCCAGAGATCGGCACCGCGAGCCAGAAGAGACTGAGCCAGATCAAGCGAGAGAGCTTCTCCTCCACACAGCACCTTTAAGCCGGAAAGCTGTACCTCTTCATTCAAGAGCAACATGCGCCAGGTAACCGGGGTGGCCTGCATGACGGTCGCGCCGCTCTGCTGAAGTAGTTGCCACAGTAACTGGCTATCCAGTATCACTTCACGGGTAGCCAATTCCAACCGCCCACCTGTCAGCAACGGCAGGAATAGTTCGAGTCCCGAAATATCAAAAGAAAAACTGGTCACGGCAAGCAAGATATCCTGCTCGGTATAGCCAGGTTGCCTCTGCATAGACATGATAAAGTTGCTCACAGCCCGATGGCTGATCTGAATCCCCTTTGGACGGCCCGTGGAACCAGAAGTATACAGCACATAGGCCAGATTATCGGCAGAGACACGTTGGCGGGCTGCCATTGGATCATAATCAAGTCCAGCCAGCACATCTGCCAGCAGAAAGACTGGTCCTGCAAAAGTCGGCAAAACCTGCTGCTCATCAGCACCGGTCAATAGTGCCTGCACGTGTGCATCCTGAATGATAAAACCAAGCCGTTCAGCAGGATACTCTGGATCAAGCGGAATATACGCAGCTCCGGCTTTCAGGATACCCAGGATACTAATCACAAACGCTTCTGAACGCGCCAGACAGACGCCAATCAACGCTTCCGGCTTGATGTCCTGGCGGCGTAAGTATGCCGCCACGCGGTTCGCACGCTCATCAAGCTCGGCATAGGTAAGGGATCGACCATCGCAACTTAGCGCTTTGACATGTGGGACACGAGCTACCTGAGCTTCAAACAGTTCATGCAAGCAGATATTCTGATCATAAACCGCATACGTTGAATTGAAATCTACCATCAGCGTGCTACGTTCCTGCTCACTGAGGAGTACAAGCTGTGAGAGTCGCTGCTCATGATCAGTCGCAATGCATGTGAGTAAGTTCAGGAAATGCTGGCCGATGCGCAGAATAGTTTCGTTGCTAAAGAGGCTGGTATTATATTCCAGGATATAGCTGAGTTTCTGAGCAAACAACACAAAATCACAGGAAAGATCAAAACGAGCCGTCTGAGACCCAATATCTGTATATTTATGAGTAGAATGTCCGGTAGATGGGGAAGTATGAATAAAATTGTTAAAGGCGAAAAAGACCTGGAAAAGGGGATTATAACTCGTGCTTCTTTCAGGTTTTAAAGCCTCTATCAGGTATTCAAATGGCATATCCTGATGACTATAGGCCTCAATACAGACGGTGCGCATCCGCATGAGCAGATCATGAAAAGTTGGATCTTGCGCGAGATCCGCCCGTAAGAGCAAGGTCGTTAGAAAGGGTCCAATTAAGGCTTCAAATTCGCTGCGGGTACGCAGCGAAGCCGGGGTCCCAATCACAATATCGTCCTGCCCACTGTAATAGTTGAGCAGAACAGCAAAGCCACTCAGGAGTACCATGAACAGGGTCGTACCTGTTATGCGCGCAAGTTCTTGTAGGCGCCCAAGCAATTCATCAGACACCTGGAAGGTTTGCTCTGCTCCTTTATGCGTCTGGACAGCAGGCCGGGGATAGTCGGTTGGTAACTCTAATAAGGCTGGCATAGCGGCCAGTTGTTGTTGCCAGTAATCGAGCAAGGATTGCGCATCCTCACCCTGGAGCATTTCGCGCTGCCAGACGGCATAGTCAGCATATTGCAACGTTAACGTTGGAAGCACTGGCTCTCGGCCCGAGCGCAGAGCAGCATAAATCTCCATAAATTCATCATAGAAAACCTGATAAGAGACACCATCAATAATAATATGGTGGATCACAAAAAGGAAGAGATGCTCGTCATCACGTATGTTAAGCACAATCATTTTAAACAAGGGAGCCTGATCAAGTTCCAGTATTTCCTGTGATAAATCCTGTTGCAACTGCTGTATTTCTTGTTGTTGTGCTTGCTCGCTCAGTCTAGAGATATCAATCAACGGCAACGGGATCGACAGCTCAAGTGCAATTGCCTGCATAAGTTGATCATCGGCAACTACGAATGAAGTACGCAAGATTTCATGGCGCTCAACAATCAACGCCAGCGTCTGGTGCAGGGCCTGCATATCTACAGGTCCACGCAGAATGAATCCACCTAATATATGATAGGTTGATTTAGCTTCATCAACCTGATTCAGAACCCAGAGACTTTCCTGCATAAAGGAGGGCGGAAAAAAATATTGCTCAGCATCCTCGACCATCTCTGTTGGTTTATCCTCTATTTGACCTTGCATGCGTACACATACCCTTTACTCTGCTGCTAGACAACATTATATACAAGCTTTTTTCTCAGTGCCTGCGTGTGGATTAATAAGTCTGTCAGATATCATTTGATGGCGAGGCGGGAATGCAAGGGACGGAAAATCCCTTGAATGGGGGATCGGGGGCCGTGCCCCCGACATCTCCCCCCATCCGCTCGCGTAGCGGGCGCACAACCCACCAAACGAAATTTGACAATGTACTAGCCAACTCGACAAAGGCTTAGAGCTCTCCTGGCACGAGAATCCAGAAACATAAGCTGCACATAGCATGAAATACATACACCTGACCCGAAAATACTTTTCATGCTAAGAATAGCACGATATTTAGCAGCTAACAATATTTTTACTTTTTAGCGCTAAAAAATTTTACAACCGAGTATCCATTTATGATATCAACATAGATAATTCTAGCTATGTGTTAATTATATTTCAAATATGATAGTAAGCAAAATTTTTAGAAAGTGCTATATCTTAAAAATATATATCTTTATAGTTCAGGATATTATTTCTGTAAAGTTCCATGCTATAATATCAATAAGCTTTAGAAGCTCTGGATACACAAAGATGTTTTATTGCAATGATGTATACAAGAAAAGGATTTTTATGCTTTGGATGCAAAAAAACCAATCCTCCTGGCTCGTTGCCGCGCTTTGTCTGTGTTGTCTGCTGGCAACGGCTTGCACGGGAGGTACCACACAGGTTACGCAACCTTCAACAAACAATAATTCACAGGATACAGCAAATATGACAGCGACACCTGCTTCTCAATCCAACAAAAACACCTGCGCAAAACCTTCACCGATCAAGGCTGGGACAACCGAGAATCAGGCCGTAGCAGCCCATCCAGCCGCCTCACGTGGACAACATACACGCACCTATCTGGTCCATGTGCCAGCACAATATAGCGCCAAAACAGCTGTCCCGATGGTGATCATCTTTCACGGCCATGGCGGCACGGCACAGGAAGCCGAACAGGACACCGGCTTCTCGCAATTGGCCGATAAAGAACAGTTCATCGCGGTCTATCCACAGGGTTTACCAGATGATGGTCAGATGCCAATGTGGGCCAGCATCGGCCCCCTGGATTACAATATCGACGAAACAGTATTTATGAACGATATGCTGGACAAGCTCACTAAAGATTTCTGTGTCGACACACAGCGTATCTATGCTACCGGCTTTTCCAATGGAGGTGGCATGAGCGGCTTTGTTGCCTGCCAGCTCTCCACCCGCATCGCCGCGGTCGCCCCTATCTCCGGTAATTATTATCCCTTGCAGGCGGGCTGCCATCCACAAAGGGCGGTCCCGATGCTGGAAATCCATGGGAGCGCTGATCCGATCGTGCCATATAATGGCATCTCGGCCAAAGTCAATCCCCAATGGCCATTACCAGCGGTACAGGACTGGCTTGGCGAGTGGGCCAAACGCAATGGTTGTACCAAAGGGCCGGAACAATTTTTCCAGGATAAGAACGCCACCGGATTCCGCTGGACTGATTGCCATCAGAATGCAACCATCATGCACTATCGCATGGAAGGCGAGGGACATACGGTCCCGGCAAAGATTGGCAATCTGCCCACAGAACAGGTCATCTGGAACTTCTTTAAGCTCCATACTTTAGCTGGCCCGAAATAGCGTTATCAGGCATGCCCACACTATTTCTTTTTATGGTAGCGCTCACACGACGCGATCAGAAACGCCAAGACATCCATGGTCGCCTGAGCAACCCGCTCCACAGTCTCACGGGCATGCAGGTTTTCACTATAGTCCCATTGCATAATCAACTGATCCGCGGTAACCCGGCCAGTAACCTGGAAGGTATACGTGCGATCAGACTGGCTATCCCGGTAGTGTCCGGATAAGGGACCCTGCACCTGAAAGGTGGGTTGGGATGGATCGGAAAAGTTGCTGCCGATATAATTCACCACTATTTCAGGTCCAGGTAAATTCCGCAGAACCTCTGCATCTGGACTCTGCCCATAGGTGCGTAAAATACCATAGCCCACGCCGTGTCTGGGGATCGACTGCAACTGTGTTTTAACATGTTGCAACACCGTCTCTATCGTCGCTGTGCCTGTCAGACTGATTGCCACCGGAAAATCCGTGCCGAAAGCTCCAACTGTCCGTGAGACATCCATATCATCAAAAAAGGCTTCCCGGCCATGGCTGAACAGACGAACCATAATCGCATCCTGATCCGTCCATTGTTGGCAGGCCCAGGCCAGAGCCGTCATCAAAATAGCGTCCATCTGCGCGGTATAGGTCGGGACAACTTCGTGCAACAGGATAGCGGTCTCGGCGGCTGAAAGCTGAACCTCCAGGATCCGCGAAGAAGCTATCGTATTCTCTCCGGCTGGATAGTCACGGGGCAGACGAGCCACCTGGCGACTCTGGGCAGCCAGCCAGTACGGATATTCTTTCTCCGCCTCCTCGCTCTGAGCATAGGTCTGTAAACGCTGCGTCCATTGCTGAAAAGAGGTCGGCTTAGGTGGATATTGAATCGGTTGGTCCTGCGAGGCCAGTTGATAGCCAGCCAGAAAATCACCAATCAACACCTGCCAGGACTCAATATCAGCGACAAGGTAATGGGCCAGCAACAGGACCATACTTTCCTGTTGGTCCCCGCGATCAAAGTGCAATACTTTGAAGAGCGGTCCATGCTCCAGATCAAAGGACAATTGCTGCTCCTGCAAGTGGGCACGCTGCTGCGTCTGGACTTCTTCTTCGGACAGACCTGCAAGGTCTATATGCCAGAATGGTGTATTCCCTGTACTTTCCATGCTCTCTAAGGCGAAGCGCACATCGGTGAATGAGCGGCGCAGGCGTAGCGCATCATGATAGGCATAGAGCGTGCGCACCACCTCTTGAACATAGTCCGCCTGCATCGGTTTCTCAGTAGAGATCGCATAGGCCAGCGTATAATATTCGGGATGATAGACGGCTGGATCCAGCACATAGCGTTGTCCGGGCGCGGCCAGAGTCGGACCAGTTACGGCTCCTTGCTCCGCGATAATCTGCGTCGAACCGACGGTAGCCGCCAGTTCGGCAATAGTCTGATGCTTGAAGACCTGTTTGGCGGTCATGGGTAAATGCGCTTTATTGGCTCTGGCAACGATACGAATAATCAGCAACGAGTTACCGCCAAGTTCAAAGAAATTATCATGGATACCAACACGCTCAAGACCAAGCACCTGTTGCCAGATCAGCGCCAGTTCCTGCTCTACCACCGTCCGGGGAGCTGTATAGCTGGCAGTCAGTTCCGGGCGATCCTGGCCGGGAACCGGTAAAGCTCGGCGATCAATCTTGCCATTCGGGGTCAGGGGCAGCGCTGGCAGCAAGACATACGCGGCCGGCAGCATATAATCAGGCAGGTGTCCTTTCAGATGGCTGCGTACCTCTGGAATAAGCTTGCGCGATCTGGACTTTTGCAAAGGATTATTTGTATAAGCCTGCCAGTTCATCGTTTCGTGCCCTGACCGTTGGACTGGTCTGGGCCATGCCAGCGCTGTTCCCAACTGTTTTTTCTGGATCAACACATCGTAGGCATCCAGCCTGCCAGACTGCGCCCAGGTCAGGTCTACCTGGTAAGGATGTGTATCCGCTAAAATCCAGAAGCGTTCAGGATCAATAGATGTGTGCTCTGGAGCAAGCGGAGCCAGGAGCTCCGTCCGCACATCCTGTACCGTCGCAGCATCATCCCCAGTGTGCAAACGAGCGACAGACTGAACGGCCTGCTGTAAGCGCGTATTGGGCACATCCAGCAGAGCCAGCGCTGGAATATCTGTCTCGGCCAGATAAGCTGGCAGTTCTTCAGGCATAAGATTACGCTCTGGCCAGTTAATATACTGTATGGGTACGGTATCGGCTTGCGGCTCGCCCATCTGGATAATCACATCGTAACGGAACTGCGTAATTTCATTCACAGCCTCACCACGTTTCAAGTGAATCTCGATCGAGCTGATACCTGGAAGAGCGCGCTGTAACAAACTGAAGATAGTAGGATCAAACAGGAGTTCCTCTTCCTGCTCCAGATGCGTGGTAATCAGGCGCTGTAATTCGCTGCGTGTCATGCTCTCATCGGCTTGATAGAGCTGGATGGCGGTCTGGAATGTTTCTAATAAGGGCAGGCTGCGCAGATCACCCAGGAAGATGCGTCCATCAGTTGAGACCAGTCGTGTCAGCTCTTCCAGGACCTGCACAAAGTACGCGGCCCCTGGAAAATACTGGGCCACCGAGTTCAGGATAATGGTATCAAATGAGCCCGTTTCCAGATCCATCAGTTGATCGGCCGCACGCTGGAGCAATTTGACCTGCGACCAGCCCCATTTATCCAGCTGGCGCTGAATGCTGGCCAGCGCACTCGGAGAAAAATCGACACCACAGTAGTAGTCACAATGAGGAGCAACCCGATAGAGCAACAAACCTGTTCCACAGCCGATCTCCAGTACACGCTGAGGATTCAAAGCCAGGATGCGCCGCACAGTAGCAGTGACCCAGGCCTGCATCTCAGCCACAGGAATAGCTTCCTGCGTATAGCTGCTCTTCCAGCCACTGAGATTCAAATCAGGATCAAAATTGCTCTCATCTTCATGATAGGTACTATCCCAGACCTCCTGCCACTGCGAAACCTGTTCCGCCTGCCAGCCACCGCCGACATTCTCCCCCTGATAATCTTCTTGCGCCACCATGTAAGCTACTAACTGGCTCTCACCGGGTATATCCTCACGAACAATCACAACATTTTCTTTGACGCCAGGATGTTGCGCCAGCACCGCTTCAATTTCATGCAACTCGATGCGATACCCGCGCACCTTGACCTGCTGATCGACACGTCCCAGGAACACCAGTGTTCCATCGCGCTGATAACGCGCCACATCTCCAGTCCGGTAGATGCGTCGTCCTGGCTCAGAACTCAAGGCATCCGGCAAAAAACGCTCGGCGGTCAGCTCTGGTTTACCAAGATAGCCCCGACTCAATCCATCACCACCAATATACAGTTCACCAGGCATATCCAGGGGAACCAGCTCCAGTTGCTCGTTGAGGATATATATCTGGGTATTGGCAATTGGCTGCCCGATCGGAATTGCTCCATGGACAGCTTCAACCGGCTGCAGCGCGGACCAGATCGTTGTTTCAGTTGGACCATACATGTTCCACAGACTCTGGCAACGCTCAAGGAGCTGACTCGCCAGATCCTGTGGCAAGGCCTCACCACCACAAAGTATCTTTAGTCCAGCATCACCCTGCCAGCCACTATCAATCAATAAACGCCAGGTCGAGGGCGTGGCCTGCATCACCGTCACCGTTTCCCGGCTCAGCAGCGCCATCAGTTCCTCGGCATCACGCGTGGCGCTCTGGCTGGCAATCACCAGGCGCGCACCTGTCGTCAAAGGCAGAAACATTTCCAGGCCCGCAATATCAAATGAGAGACTGGTCACCGCCAGCAGTACATCCTGGTCCGTGAGTCCCGGCTGCTGGCGCATCGCATGCAAAAAGTTCACCACATTCTGATGCACAATCTGCACACCTTTGGGAAGTCCGGTCGAGCCAGAGGTATAGATGACATAGGCCAGACTATCCGCCAGCACCGGCAGATTCAGAGCCGTCGCCGGTTCGGCCTCAATGCTGGCCGCCAGTTGATCCACACACAACGCAGTACCCGCAAACGCTGGCAAGCGTGCAAGCAGGGGTTCCTGTGTCAACAAAACAGAGATCTGGGCATGTTCAAGCACATAGGCGATGCGCGCCTGGGGATAATTGGGATCAAGCGGAATATAGGCACAGCCCGCTTTCAGGATCGCCAGCAGTCCAATCACCATATCCAGCGAACGCTCGACACATAGGCCCACGCAGCTTTCAGCCTGGATACCTGGCTGCTTATGTAAGTAGTGTGCCAGTTGATTGGCACGCGTATCCAGTTGCTGATAAGTTAAACGCTGATCCTCGAAACATACGGCGACCGCGGTCGGAGTTCGGACCACGCGCTCCTCGAAAAGCAGATGCAGTGTGGCAGTTGCTGGATAATCCTGCTGCGTACGATTCCAGGCCAGGATCTGCTGACGTTCTTTTGCCGTCAGCAATTGCAGCGTTTTCACCGAGAGCTCAGGATTGGCCGCGATACTGTCAAGCAGGGATTGAAAATGGTCCAGCATACTCTGCACAGTTGCTGCATCGAAGAGATCGGTATTATATTCAAACTCTGCTCTCAGTCCCTGGGCTTGCTCAGAAATAAAGAGAGCCAGATCAAACTTGGAGGTCGTGGTCCCGGTTTCCAGCGCATGCACTTGCAGGTCTGTCTTCGCTAACGTCGTCCCCCCGGTATTTTGTAAGGTAAATAAAACCTGAAAGAGTGGTGAATGACTCAGGTTCCGTTCTGGATGCAGGACCTCGACCAGTTTCTCGAACGGTAGATCCTGGTGGGCATACGCATCGAAGCACATTTCGCGCACCCGCCTGACAAGCTCGCGGAACGTCGGTTCACCGCTCACATCGCCCCGTAAGACCAGCGTATTCACAAAAAAGCCAATCAGATTCTCGGTCTCTTCACGCGTGCGGTTAGCAATTAACGAGCCTATCGGGATGCTCTCTTGCCTGGTATAGGCAAAAAGCAAGACATAGAAGGCGGCCAGCAAGACCATGAAAAGCGTCGCGCCTTCTTGCTGGGCCAGGGCTTGAAGCGCTGCCACACTCTGTTCAGAGAGCATCGCGGAAAGGGCGGTGCCAGCAAAGGTCTGCTCTACCCCACGCGCACGATCAAAAGGCAATTGTAACACCGGTAGGTCGCTTAGCTGCTTCTGCCAGTAGTTCAGCAGGGTATCCAGCCGCGTAGACTGTAACCATTCCCGTTGCCAGAGGGCGAAATCGATGTACTGTATGGGCAACGCTGGTAGGTCTGGGGTTGTCTGGTTGTGGAAAGCATTGAGGAACTGAAAAAATTCACGCTGGAGAATACTGCCAGACCAGCCATCAGAGATAATGTGGTGCGTGGTTAACAGCAGGATCGCTTCCTGCTCGCTCAGGCGCAACAGGCGCACACGCAGCAGTGGACCAATCGTCAGATTGAAGGCCAGATGGGCCTCCTGCTTGATGAGGGTGTATACTTCTTTGTCTCGCTCTCTTCCTGAGAAAGATGCGAAATCAATCACTGTCAGCGGCACGGTACTCTGGGCCGCCACGACTTGCCGTGGTTCGCCCTCACGTGAGAGAAAGATCGTACGCAGCGTTTCATGGCGCATGACAAGGGCATTCAGCGCTTTTTGCAAACTGGCAAGTGAAAATTGACCATCCAGCCACAGAGCCAGCGGAATATTATAGAGTGGGCTCCCGGGTTCAAAAAGATCTAAAAACCAGAGCCGCTGCTGAGCAAAGGAAAGTGGAAACGTCTTTTCGCCAGGCGCACGCAGAGGAATCGTTTCCCGCGCTCCTTTTTGTTCCTGTTGTTGTTTTTCTTTCAAACGCTGAAAAAGAAGCGCACGCTGCTGCGGAGTCAGGTCTGCGAGTTGCTTCTTGCGTGGATCAATACTCACGTTGTATCCTTCCTTTATCCTTGAACAGTGAAAATAAGCAGGTAACGATCAGTTCTCATGCGGCAACTCGCCGAGTTGGGCCAGGATCTGCAGCAGGTCCTCATTTTCAGCTTCAGCCAGTTCCTGCTGAATAATCGCTTCCGCAAAACTGGCAATAGTCGGTGCGGCAAACAGGGTACGCAGAGGCATTTCAGTCTGTAGATCACGGCGCACGTGGAAGATAATCTGGGTCGCCAGCAGCGATTGACCACCTAAAGCGAAAAAGTTATCGTGCCGTCCAACGCGTTCAACATGCAGGACGTGCATCCAGATCGTCGCCAGCGTCTCTTCGATAGGGGTCAAAGGAGCCTCATAGGTTGCGTCCGGTAACGTGAACTCTGGATCAGGCAAGGCCTGCCGGTCCACTTTACCGGTAGCCGCCAGCGGGAAGGCATCCAGGAATATATAAACAGAGGGGACCAGATAGGCAGGCAGAGCTTTCTGTAGATAGCGCTGGATCTCCTCACGGGTCACCGCCTGATCCGGCTCAGCGAGCAGATATGCGACCAGTTGTGGCATGCCAGCCTGGTTCGCACGCGCCATGATCAAAGCATCACGGATAGCCGAATGACGCAACAGCACAACCGCGATTTCCTCCGGCTCAATTCTGAAACCATGGATCTTTATCTGCTGGTCATTGCGGCCGCGATAGACCAGATCGCCGCCGGGCAACATGTGCGCCAGATCCCCGGTTTTATACAGGCGGCTACCTGGAATCTGACTGAATGGATCAGGCACAAAACGCTCGGCCGTCAGGTCAGCTCTGCCCTGATAGCCACGGGCCACACCCGCGCCACCAATATAGAGTTCACCGATACCACCAGCCGGCACCAGATTCATCTGCGTATCCAGGATATAGAGCTGTGTATTAGCAATGGGGCGACCGATGGGAATAGCGCCAGTGTGGGTATCCTGCGACTGAAGCTCATACACACAACAGCCAACCACCGTTTCGGTTGGACCATACTCATTGAAGAGGCGCAGTTCAGGAGCGGCTTTTTGCCAGAATTTAACCTGCTCCATGCCCAACGCTTCACCACCAATAATCAAAGCCTTACTGGCTTGCACAACCTGTTCCTCGACGAGCAGATGGCTCAAGCCAGCCAGATGGGCCGGGGTCAACTTGATAAAGCTCCACTCCTGTCCAGAGGAGAAGGCAGCCTGTAATACCTCAAGACTCTGCTCCTCGGCCTGCTTCTCCGGCAACAGCACCACGGCCTGGCCGGTCAGCAAGGGAGCAAATAAGCTGGTCACCGTCAGATCAAAATTGATCGCAGAGTGGACTGGCGCACCTTTTCCTTCATGCATGGGATAGGTAGCTACGGCCCAGGCCAGATAGTTGCTCAAGCCTTCATGGGTCACCATCACGCCCTTTGGCTCACCAGTCGAGCCTGAAGTATAGATGATATATGCCAGTTGCTCAGGCACGACCGTCTCTTCTAAAGGATCAGCAGGCAGGGGCTGCCAGGATTGCTCTAACTGATCCAGGCACAGCGACGCGCACGGTAGTGCATCCAGCGTTTGTAATAACTGACTCTGGGTAAGTAGTAGCTCTATCTGCGCATTCCGCAGTTGGAAGGCCAGCCGCTCAAGTGGACTCTTAGGATCCAGAGGAACGTAGACTCCTCCGGCCTTGAGCACACTCAATAGGGCCAGCGGCAGCACTAATGAGCGTTCCAGACAGATACCGACCCGTGTCTCGGTGTGGATGCCATGTTGACGCAGCAGTCGGGCCAGTTGATTGGATTGCGCATCCAGCTCGGCATAGGTCAACTGTTGCTCACCCGCTACAATCGCCACCACCTGAGGAGTACGCGTGGCTTGCTCGGCAATCATGTGCAGCACGGTCCGGGTACGGTAGTCTGGGACGAGTGGTCCACTGGTGATGGTCAGGAAACGTTGCCGCTCCTCACTCGTCATCAACTCATAGCTCAACAACTGTTTCTCAGGAGCCCGCACGATCTCTTCCAGCAGAGACATAAAATGGTGCGCAAGATCGATGATAGTCGATGCATCAAAGAGATGAATATTATATTCAAACAAGACACTGATACCTTCTGGCAATTCCGTCAAGGCCAGGGTGATATCAAATTTAGTGGTCGGATTATTGATCGGCAAGGATTCTAATTCCAGGCCGGGCAGATTCAGATCACCTTGCGGCGCGTTCTGCAAGATGAACATAACCTGGAACAATGGATGGTGGCTCAAGCTGCGTTCGGGCTGGACGGCATCCACGATGCGCTCAAACGGCAACTCCTGATGGCGGAAGGCTTCCAGACAGCTTTCGCGGACCCGCACCAACAGTTCCTGGAATGTAGGATTGCCGGACAACTGCGTGCGCAGGGGCAGCGTATTAATAAAACAACCAATCAAGCCTTCAGTTTCACTCTGCGTCCTGCCCGCTACCGGCGTGCCAATGACCAGATCATCCTGACCCGTGTAGCGTAGCAGCAGCACCTGGAAAGCTGCCAGCAAGGTCATAAACAGGGTCACACCTTCCTGCAGACTCAAAGCGTGTAGTTGCTCTGTCAGGTGCTGGGAAATATGCAGAGAATGGCCTTTACCTTCCTGCATCTGAACAGCGGGACGCGTATAATCAAGTGGCAGCGCTAACACCTCGGGGGCTCCCCGTAAGGCTGTACGCCAGTAGCCCAGCTGTTGCTCCAGCACAGCACCCTGCAACCATTCCCGCTGCCAGAGCGCATAGTCCGCGTACTGGATGGGCAGGTCTGGCAATTGTGCCTCTTCATGTAAGAGCGAAGCAGTATAGAGCAGGCTGAGCTCGTTCACCAGGATACCAATTGACCAGGCATCCGCGATACAGTGATGCAGTGAGAGCAGGAGGATATGTTCATCAGCGGTGACCTTCAGCAATTTGAGTCGCAGCAATGATGGCTGCGCGAAATCGAAGGGTGTCATCGCTTCTTCCATCACCAGAGTCTGGATTTCTTGCGATTGCGCCTCGGCAGTAGCGGCGATCACCTGTATGTCTGGCAGGCTGATGGAAAGCTCGGGAATAATCACTTGCTGCAAGCGATCATCCTGCATCAGTAGTGCTGTACGTAAGCTTTCATGGCGCTGGATCAGCGCATTCAAGCATTTTTCCAGGTGATCCACTTGCAGGTGACCGGATAATTTCAGCGCAAATGGTAACGTATACGCCGGACTTTCAGGCTCCAGCTGACTCAAGAACCAGAGCCGCTTCTTGCGCAAACGAGAGTGGAATGACTGCGGGACGTTCCTGCGGACGAAGCGCAGGCACACTGCTGGTTTCCAGGCTGCTCACCTGCAACAATTCTTCAATATGGCGCGCAAGTTCAGCAATAGTCGGAGCTTCAAACAGGAGCCGCAATTTCACATCCAGCTGAAACAGCTCCCGGATGCGTGAGATAATGCGGATGGCCAATAAGGAGTGGCCACCAAGTTCAAAAAAGTTATCGTGCAAGCCAATCGACTCACGCTGCAGCAACTGCGACCAGATGCTCTGGATCAATTCCTCTACCTGAGATAGCGCGGCATCGGTAATAATGGCCGTCTCAAATAAACTGCTTACACGTTCCGTCGGCTCTGGGAGCGCACGCCGATCAACTTTACCATTGGCGTTTAACGGCAGGGCATCCAGCACCTCAAAACGAGTGGGCAACATATATTCGGGCAGGCGTGCGCGTAAAAAGTGTCGTAGCTCAAACTCACTACTAACCGAGGAAGATACAGCAGCTTTCAGCTCACTATAGGCCACCAGATACTTCTCGCCGGCGGCATCCTCGCGGACCACCACGACGCATTGCTGAATATCTGGATGCTGGAGTAGCGCCTGCTCAATCTCGCCCAACTCAATACGATACCCACGGATCTTGACCTGATTATCATTACGGCCAATAAACTCAATCTCACCATTCGGACGATAGCGCGCCAGATCGCCAGTTCGATACAGGCGCATCCCCGGCTCAGTGCTAAAGAGATCTGGAATAAAACGCTCGGCGGTAAGCTCCGGCCGATGCAGATAGCCACGGGCCAGTCCAGCGCCACCCAGATAGACTTCACCAATCACACCGACCGGTACAGGTTGATAGGCGGCATCGAGCAGATAGACCTGCGTATGCGCCAGCGGCCGGCCAATCGTCGGCGCAGCACTGATGTCACGCGTCTGAAGACCAAAGGTTGAGTAGGTTGTATCCTCTGAAGGTCCATACAGATTGAAGACACGCTGGACCATGGTCTGCTGATACAGTTGTTGCACCAGCGGCAGGGTCAGTGGTTCACCGGCCAGATTTATCACGCGCACCGTCTCCGGGATGGCCTGCAAATTCGCTAATTCGACCGCCGCAGAGGGAACAGTATTGATCAGGGTAACCTGCTGCACCGTTTTCAGAGTTGGTAGATGCAAGGCATCATTGGCAAGGATGACCGTGCCACCACTACTCAAGGGCACAAAGATCTCGAAGATAGAGAGATCAAAGGTGATTGAAGTGGCCGCCAGCACACCCGCCAGATCCTCGGGCGCGAATACGCTCTGCGCCCATTTGACCAGCACCGCCGGACTTTGATGGGTAATAGCCACCGCTTTGGGGGTTCCGGTAGAGCCCGAAGTATAGATCAGGTACGCCAGATTCGCCACGCTGACATTGCTCTGGACGGCACTCCTGGGCTGCTGTGCAATCTGTTCCTGCAACGCATCCAGACATACAGCCTGCTCCTCGGATAATTCGAGTTGCTGTACAAGCGCGGTGTGGGTGAGCATTAACTGGATATCAGCATCCTCAAGACAGAAGCGGATGCGCTCCTGTGGCAGGCGCACATCAAATGGTACATACGCCGCGCCAGCTTTCAGGATCGCCAGCAGACTCATAATCAATTCCGGCTTGCGTTCCAGGCATACTCCAACTCGCTGCTCTGGCCTGACGCCACGTGAGCGCAGATAATGCGCCAGTTGATTGGCCCGCTCATCAAGTTCCTGATAGGTCAGCTGTCCCGCTTCGGTCAGGACAGCGACAGCCGTGGGGGTGCGCTGGACCTGTTGCTCAAACAACGTATGCAGGCAGAGATCAGGCAGGGAATCATGGGCGGTCGCATTCCATTCACCAAGCATCTGCTGACGCTCGCCAGCCGTCAGCAATGGCAGATCGCCAATCGGGAGATCAGGTTCTTCGATGGCGTTGCCCAACAAGGTCTGAAAATGCGTGATCATGCGTATGATCGTGTTTTCATCAAACAGATCAATGTTGTATTCCACCACGCCGCGTATACCTTCAGCCGTTTCGCGCAGCTCAATTGTCAGATCTTGCTTGGCTGTGCGACTGCCAATCTCAATTAATTCAGCCTGCAAACCTGGCCAGGACAGTTCTTTGTGCGGCGTATTCTGGAAGACAAAGAGTACCTGGAAGAGCGGTGAATGGCTCTGGCTGCGTTCGGGCTGCAACGCCTCAACGAGTTTCTCAAAAGGCAGATCTTGATGGGTATAGGCATCTAAAGCCACGTCCCGCACCACGCCCAGCAATTCGCGCCAGGTTAAGGTCGCATCACCATGAATACGCAAAGGCAAGGTATTCAGGAAGAGTCCGACCATCTGCTCGGTCTCGCGCTGCGTTCTACCGGCGGTCGGAGTACCTACCACCAGATCATACTGACCGGCGTAACGCACAAAGACCAGATAGAAGCCAGCCAGCAAGGCCATAAAATTGGTCACGCCTTCTTCACGATTGACCGCCTGCAGCCCCTGGCTGACGGCTGGATTCAAGCTGAAAGGATAGATCGCACCGCGAAAAGTCTGGACCGCTGGACGCGGCCGATCGGTCGGCAGATCCAGGGTCGGAGGCGCGCCAGCTAATTGCTCCTGCCAGTAGCTCAACTGGGTCTCCAGGATCTCTCCCTGCAACCAGGTACGCTGCCAGAGCGCATAATCAGCATATTGCAAAGGCAATGGTTCTGGCTCGGTCGCCGCCGGTTCCACTTGCTGCTGACGATAGAACGTCTGAAGTTCGTTCAGCAAGAGATCAATTGACCAGCCATCGACAATGATATGATGAAAGATTAGCAGTAACACATGTTCATTGGGATCAAGCTGAAACAGGATCAGCCTGACTAACTCCTGATCCAATTGAAAGGGTCGCTGCGCCTCTTGCTGGATCAAACTGCGAACCACCTGAGCACGCTCAGAGGCTGGCCTGCCAGTCAGATCCACTGTCGTCAGAGCACTCGGATCCTCAGCGCTGATATGCTGGCTTGCCACGCCATCCTGGGAGAGAATGGTCGTGCGCAACGGCTCGTGACGCGCAACCATCAACTTCCAGGCGCGCTCCAGGGCCTGCTGGTCAAGCAGTCCATGTAGTTGCAGGGCCAGCGAAATATTATAGAAAGGATTATCTGGCTGCCATTGATTCAGAAACCAGAAGCGCTCCTGCGCAAACGACAAGGGAACCTGTCCATGGCGTTCCATACGCGTGATAGCTGGAATCGACAGGCCCTTTTCTGGCTTGCGTAGCGCTTCGATATGCGTGGCAAGCTTAGCGATAGTCGGTTTATCATAAATCGCGCGCACTGGTAACTCAAGCTGCAGGATATCGCGTAGCCGCGCCACAACCTGAGTAGCCTGCAACGAATGTCCACCCAACCGAAAAAAATGCTCGGTCCGTCCGACACTCTCTACCTGTAAAACAGAGGCCCAGATACTGGCCAGTATCTCTTCAAGTGGCGTCTCGGGCGCGGCATAATTCTTTTTATTGGTGGTCCCCTGCTGCTCGGGCGCTGGCAACTGACGCGGATCTATTTTGCCGGTACTGGTCCGGGGCAACTGGTCAGACAGGATACAGATAGTGGGAAGCATATAGGGTGGCAGCTTTTCCTGGATGCGCAATTGGAGTCTGGCCGCCAGCGCCTGGATCTGGGTTCTGGCCACCACATAGGCTACCAGCCGCGACTCACCAGGAACATCTTCACGCACAACCACCACGCATTCCTGTACCGCCGGATCCTGCGCGAGAACTGACTCGATTTCGCCCGGCTCAATGCGGAAGCCACGGATCTTAATCTGCGTATCCAGGCGTCCCATCACTTCGATCGCCCCGCTCGGCAGATAGCGCGCCAGATCACCAGTCCGATAGAGTCGTGCGCCCTCCTGCTGGCTGAAAGGATGCGGGACAAAACGTTCGGCAGTCAGCTCGGGACGCTGGAAATAACCACGCGCCAGAGCCAGACCACCAATATACAGTTCGCCCGGCAAGCCAATCGCCACCAGCTGCAATTGTGGATCCAGAATATACGCCTGTACGTTCCCGATCGCCTGTCCAACCGGAACCAGTTGTCCTACAGCCTCTTCTGCATGGGCCTGATAGGTCAGAGCGGTAATCGTGGTCTCGGTCAATCCATAGGCATTATACAGAGCGACCTTCTCGGTGGCACAGCGATACCAGTTCTGTAGCTGAGCTGGCAATGCTCGCTCGCTTCCAATAATCACCGCTTTCAGCATCTGTGACGGATGCGCCTGCGCGTGCATCATTTCCGCCACCCATGCGTGCCAGTAGGACGAAGGAATATTAATGATAGTCAGTCGTTCTTGCTCAAGATAGCGATTAAAGTCAGACGGTGCTGCTGGATAAGCCTCGGGCCACATGACCACGGCCGCACCTATTGACCAGGTGGGCAAGCATTCTTCCAGAAAGACATCAAAGTTCAACGAAGCAAACTGCAACACACGATCATTGGAATCCAGTTGATAACGCTGAATAGTAGCCTGGCTATGGTTGACCAGGGCGCGATGGGTACCGATGACGCCCTTGGGGGTACCGGTAGAACCAGAGGTATAGATAAGATAAGCGGCATTGTCTGGATAGATTGAGGTTGCCGGAGACTCTATTGACTGCTCCGCAATGACTGCCTGCTCCTTATCAAGCACTATCGTTCTGGCGGCTGGATAGCTACAGGCAGCTTGAAAGTCGCTTCTGGTGAGCACAATTGCTACACCAGCATCTGCCAGCAGAAATTCAATGCGCTCAGGTGGATAATGGGGATCGATGGGAAAATAGGCTGCGCCTGCCTTCAGACAACTTAACAGGCTTACACAGAGATCGGGAGAACGTTCCAGACAAACGGCAATCCGTACCTCGGGTCCAGCTCCTTGCTGCTGGAGATAATGCGCAAGCTGATTCGCCCGCTGCTCCAGGTCCTGATAACTGTAGACTTCAGATCCATAACAAAGCGCAGACGACTCGGGTGTACGTTGCACCTGCTGCGCAAACAGCTCGGTCCAGTTGTGATAAGACGGATAGGGTTCAGCCGTCTGATTCCAGGTCGTCAGGATAGACTGTTTTTCGCGCTCCGTAAGCAAAGAATAGTTCAGGAGCCGCTGCTCAGGATGCGCCAGAAATTCATCTAACAACATAGCCAGATGTTCAAGCATGCGAGCAATCGCGGATCCCGCGAACTGTGTCGTTGCATATCCCAGATGTAATTCGAGCCGTCGCCAGGCTCCCACCGCCAGGACCAGTGGATAATTCGTTTGTTCCAACATCTGTACTGCACGCACTTCAAGCGTGCTCACGGTTCCCGGCTCCTCGGCGCTATTAAGGGGATAATTCTCAAACACCATCAGACTTTCGAACAGCGGCAACTCACGCGGCACATCGCTCCAGCCTTGAATCTGCACCAGCGGGCTATAATCATACTGGCGCATGTCGGCCTGCTGCATCTGAAGTTGGGTCAGCCAGGTCAGGAGCGATTCCTGTGCTGGTATGGGGACACGTACAGGCAAGGTATTGATAAAGAGACCAATCATATCCTCCGCGCCGGGAAGACTTAATGGCCGACCATTGACCGTCGCGCCAAAGAGAATATCATCCTGTCCGCTATAGCGGCTCAGGAGCAGCGACCAGGCACCTTGTACCAGCGTATTGATGGTCAGGCGGTGTTGTCTGGCGAATTGCCGTAACGCCTCTGTTTTCTCCATCGAGAGCGCCAGACCCTGTAAGGTTACCGAGCGGCCACCGCTGAGATGCAAGCGTGCATGCGCCGAAGTCTGTTCAGCATTCGCTGCAGCGTCCTGATCAAGCAATTGGGGAGCGACACTCGTCGTATCAGCCGTCTCCGCTGCTGATTGCAGTACAAGTGGAGTTGGCGCCACAAAGCCAGCCAGATACGTACGCCAGAACTGCTCGGCGGCACTCTGATCCTGCTCTTGCAACCAGAGCAAATAATCATGATATGGTCGCCGCGTGATCTGCAAGGCGGGCTCTTTCCCCTGCACATACGCCTCATATGTGATCAGCACTTCGCGCAATGTCTCGGCCAGCGACCAGCCATCCAGTAGTAGATGATGATAGGTAAATAGCAAATAATATTCCTGATGTGCAAGCCGTAATAGCGAAATACGCAGCAAAGGAGCCTGCTTCATATCGAAGCCACGCTGGCGGTCGTTCGCCAGCAATTCATCCAGGCTACTCTGTTGGACGGAGGTTGAATAGCCACGCCAGTCTAATTCTTGCCAGGGCAGTTCGGCTATTTGTTGTACCACCTGTACCGGTTCATCGATACCTTCCCAGATAAATAGTGTACGCAATACTGGATGGCGTTGTTGGATAGACTGCCACGCCTGTCGCAGCAGATCCGGCTGTAAAGCTCCCTGCAAGTGATAGATGGCTTGTTCTATATAGACGCCAGAATGAGGAGTGTAAAGGGTATGAAAAAGCATGCCTCGTTGCATTGGTGAAAGTTCGTAGATGTCATCGATTGATTCAGCGATCATCCCGGTGTCTCCTAGCCTGCGCTTTTGGTTATGAATATCTCTAATACGCTATAGTTAATGGTTGCTCCCTCCCCGCCGCCGCCGGCGGCGGGGAGGGAGGGGGGAGAACCGGGGCGCAGCCCCGGACCCCAGGTTAAGGGCGGCTGCCCTTAACAATCCCGCCCGGCCTTACGACAATGCACAGGGTCGCGCCCCGTGGGTTCGAGGTTTGCACTCGATTGGCCCCGGGCCTCGCGATACGTACCCGTGGGCTCGAGGTTTGCACTCGATTGGCCCCGGACCTCGCGATACGTACCCCGTGGGTTCGAGGTTTGCACTCGATTGCCTGGTTTAGAGTCCGTTCCAGTCGGTGAAGGCGGTTGGGTGAATGTCAGGGCTGTTGTATAGGATGACAATGGTTTGGTGTTCTTTTAAGGGTATGGTTGCAGGGTCACCAGTATAGGTGCTTTTCTGGCCGTTGCCATCAAAGATGACGAAGCTTATCGGACGATTGGTGTCTGCATGGTAGCTGGTGACCTGGGTCTGGCTTAAGGGTTGGCCCCAGACACTAAAGAACTGGCCAAGCGTATAGGTTCGGGTGTCTGGCAGGTCGGCATGGATGATGTTGTCATCTTCAAAGACGTGCAACGGATATAAGCAGTAGAGCTTTCCATTGCTGGCGAGGGCGGATACGCCTGGTTGGCTGGGTGAGACGATGCCGATACCACGCGGTATAGCCGCTAGCTTACCATCCACATAGAGGGTCAGATGGGTACGTATTTGCTGCTTCGTTGCTACGTCGGGAGCACATTTCATGTTGCTGATTGGCTGTCCATTCGCTGGCTGACCACCGGTGATGGTGACCGAGGCAGCAGTTGAGCTTGGTGCCCAGATGGCTACTGGCACCAGGAAGAGGAGACAGACCAGCAGGCCAAGGACACAGACAAGGGCTTGCTTACGACCAGAACTAAACCAGCCGGTCCCTCCGATATGCTCTACCAGCGGTTGATTGGCTTCTTCTGTTTGCTCAGTCGCGGGCTTTTCCGTGGCTTTCTCTTCCTCGACAATAGCTAACGCGGCTAGCTCCTCGGCCTCTTGCTCTACATTCAGGGCAATCGGCTCTTCTATCTTTGTCTCGGTAGCTTCCGTAGCGACAGGCTCGGCGGATTTCTGTTCAACCAGCTTATAATCATTAAGCGTGACCATGGCCTGAAGGCCGCTGGTGAGCGCCAGGAGACCGACAATCAGGAAGATGGTGTCGATTGGTCCAAAGGTGGTTCCGAGCACCTCAAGGTGTTTGTTATGCAGAGGTGCCGTGACCAGCAGAGAAGCTAAACCAATCGAGATCATGCCTGAGAAGGTTGATAACTGTCCGATGACGGCGTTGGCACGACCGATCAATTTGCGCGGCGTCACTTTCAGTAGTAAGGGTCCAAAGGAAATATAAAAGGTGGCCTGCGACATACCGACAAAGAAGAGGACCACAAAGGCCGCATAGACATTATCCAGGCGTGAATAGATCAGCAACAGGGTACCGGTGACAATACCAGGAAGCCAGAAGCCACGCAAAATGCCCAGCCGCTTTTGGATCCAGGGACCAACAAAGAGCGCTCCAAGGATCGCGCCTACGCCATAGAGTACATCGATATACACGTAGATATTCGGTACGACATGCAAGTTATTGGTGGCAAAAAAGAGGTTAAGCGCATTCAGGCCACCGGCACCCAGAGCGATGAATGAGAGCGAAACACCAACAGCGATCAAAACGCCGTTGCCTCCAACAAAGCGGAGTCCATCAATCATCTCGCGCAAAAAGCCAGCCGACTTTTCTTTGGTCTTCTCTTGAGCCTTCTCCTCTTTTTGCTCCTGCTCGCTTTTTTCTGGTCGAATCATATAGAAACAAATGAATGAAATAAGGAAGGAAACGGCATTGATCAGGATACACCACTGGATACCCAGGGTGAAAAAGATGCCCGCAGCCAGCGGGGGTCCAACGATAACACCCAGGTTATTCAGCACCTGGCCGCGTCCAAACGCCCGTGGGAGCTCTGTTTCAGCCACAATATCATACAAAAGAATCAGGAGGGCGGGATTGACAAAAGGATCACAGCAACTCAGGAACACCAGGATCAGGAAGGCACAGCCTAATTGAAAAAAGGTGGCAGCATCACTCCCAGATGGAAAGGGTAAGGGAAAAATACCAGACGCGAAGACCAGCGCCAGGACAATAAAAATACGAATCCCGTCCATCCAGAGGAGGGTGCGACGTTTATCCCAGCGATCAACAAAGACACCGGCAACGGTTCCCATCAGTAAAGCCACGACCTGTGGGATAAAGGTTAAGGCACCAACCGCAAAGGCGGCCCAGGGAGCATTACGCGCCAGGGTCGTCGCGACCCAGAGCAGCAAAGCGATATCAAAAACAACGTTACCCAGACGCGAAGTCGCCATACCAACCCACATAAAAGCATAATTTCTATTGATAAGCAGGCGCTGAGGCAACGTAGGGGGCTTCTTCGGTGAGTCAACTGCAACAGTTACGCTCATTAGAGTCCTTTCTTTAATGGGCTGCAAATATTTAGGAGGTGAGACATGATAACAGTTAGAACGTGTAGCTAATCCACACGTTTGGCTCTTCATAGAGCCCTTGATCCTGGACACGATCGATGGCAATAGGGGATAGCGCCCCTTCGACCACATAGAGACCACTTCCAGGAAAAGTCTGTCCTGTCCAGGTTTCCCATTGCGAGACAGAACCACGGGTCACCATTGATCGTGGTACAACAGACAATATGCGTGCCCCCTGACGCAGGTGGGTACGTAACCAACCATCAAAGGGCGCGCCATCGGCACGGGTCCATTGGATATAATCTTCCATGGGAATTAAAGGATATTGATGTTTTTGAGCAGGGCGTAGAGGAATAATTAAAGTATGCAAAGCATGTTGGAGCGCAATATCTTTCATAGCCTGCACCATGCGTGTGCTGAGTCCCTGGCTTTTAATCTCTGGATCCACCACGATGGATAAACCACAGAGCGCGTTCGGCGCCTGCTCACGGTGCAACACACCATATTCTAACGCCTCATCCCAACCAGCTAATAGTCCAGTAGTCGTTCCATCCCAGGCCAATGGAATAGCATGGCCGGCTGCACATACTTCATCCTCTTCGTCGCAGAGGAAATATTGGAATTCTGGAAATGTTGAGAATAACGATCCCCAGTATTGTAGAGCTATCGCATCTTCCATCACAAACTCTGGCCAGTTCGCGCTGTGAAGACGCGGCAAATCCGCTTCCAATTCAGGACGCTCGGCAAGCGTCACGACAGTGTACCCCATTTGCTTACGTTCCTTTACAGGCAAACAGCTTAGTTTGAAGTGACTATAGAGTAAACACAAGGGTAAATGATAGACGCCTCTTTATCAGACACAAATAAAAATTGCATCATTTAAAGAGGTAAAATAATTAGCTATGCCTTAAATACGTAGTTATAACAAGTAACGTACGTGGCTATTAATATAGCACCAGAGATTTGATTTAGCAAGTAACTTCTTTTATTAATGATGATAGCTAGAGGCATTATGCCGCTATTGCAATTCATAATACTCACTGCTATACTCTTAGCGTAGGAGTGCGAGCAGCAGTATATTTACTTACAGAATATAGTTGGATGCCACAATTTATTAGCATAGATCTGATTGTAAGTAATGCTGCAATCTTCATGTGTGCACGCATGTAAAAATATTTATCAGCTCACCACTTAGATAGAAAAGCACAATACTATTTAACTATATAAGAGGTAAGATGTCTGTATTTTCCCTGAAAAATCCTGTCCTGCATGAATGTTTGCTTCCTATGCTTTCCACGATCTTTCCACACTGAAATATGACACCTGAGTTATAGAGGATGGAATAAACATGCTCGAAGAAGAGGCACAGACTCATATATTCCAGTCAAGATGGGGACGATATCATAACTCTCCGAATCAGCATACATTGGCTCAAATGATTGAAGCTCAGGTTGATCGAACCCCAGACGGCCTGGCGTTAGTAGCTCCTGAAGGTACACTGAACTATAGAGATATGGATCAGCAGGCCAATCAAATTGCACATATGCTCCATGCGCTTGGCCAAACTCCTCGACAACCGGTGGGACTCTGTGTCCCCCCCTCCCTGATTGCCTCCCTCGGACTGCTCGGTATCTTGAAAGCTGGCTGTATCTATGTTCCGTTAGACTCGCGGCTTCCCCGGGAACGTCTGGCATGGCTCGCCACACAGGCAAATATACAATTGATTGTGACTGTGGCTGCACTCGAAGAGACGGTGACGTCAACAGGATTACAGGTCCTTTGCCTGGATCAGCAATGGGAGCAGATTCAGCAACAACCCATCACACGGCCAGTCTCCACGCTGATAGCGGATGATGTGGCCTATATTTTTTATACCTCCGGTTCAACTGGCATGCCTAAAGGTGTTATGATATCGCATCGAGCCATCCTCAATCGGCTCTGGTGGGGTATTGAGGATTGTGACTTGCAGGCCGGTGATCGTTTAGCACAGGTAGCCAGTTGGAGCTTTGATATTGCGGTATGGGAAATATGCGCCCCCTGGCTGGTGGGTGCAAGCACTGTTATTTTTCCGGTTGAACGTGTACTTGATCCTCGCCAATTCATCGCTGCACTACAAAGTGAACAGATCACAGTCATCCATGTGGTACCTTCGCTCCTCTCTCTTCTTGTCCAGGAACCAACACTGGCTCAGTGCACAAGCCTGCGCTGCGTGATGAGCGGTGGTGAAGCCGTCAGTGCCCAGTTACTCCAACGCTTCGCGCGCATACTGCCGATAGCGGTCCAGCAATTGTATGGTCCCACTGAGGCCGCGATCAGTATGACCTCTTCGCTTATCCAGCCTGGCGAGCAGCGCACGTTTATTCCACTGGGAGATCCTATCACTAATACCTATGTGTATCTGCTCGATCAACAGCAACAACAGGTGCCGACGGGTGTACAGGGAGAACTGTATATTGGTGGAGAATGCCTGGCCTGGGGCTACAAGAACCGTCCAGACCTGACCGCGGAACGCTTCCTGCCAGATCCTTTTAGTGACCAACCGGGTCGCCGCATCTATCGCACCGGAGATATTGTGCGCCGCTATGCAAATGGTGAGCTTGAATACATCGGGCGTAGCGATGACCAGGTGAAGATTCGTGGTCACCGGATCGAACCTGGAGAAATTGAAGCGCACCTCCAGAGTCATCCAGCGGTCCAGCAGGGCGTGGTCAAAGTCTTTCGCAATCAACGCGACGAGCAACAACTGGCAGCCTATGTGGTCGCAGCACCTGGTGAATCGTTAAGCACGATCGCGCTACGTCACTATCTACAGCAACGCTTGCCAGAGTATATGCTGCCAGCAACGTTTATACACCTGGAGCATTTACCCTTAAACCATAATGGCAAAATTGATCGTGCGGCTTTACCAGTGCCTTCCAGTGCTGATCTTCGTAGCACAAACCCGTATGTCGCGCCCCAGACACAGGTTCAGGAACGGGTAGCAACAATCTGGAGTGATGTACTGCAGACACAACCAATCGGTATCAATGATGATTTCTTTGCCATTGGTGGACACTCGCTGCTGACCATTCGCGTCCTGACCAGGATCCGTGAAGCGTTTCAGATTGATCTTCCCTTACAGACACTTTTTGAATATCCCACCATCGCCACGCTGGCGGCAAGGATCGACCAGACACCTGTTGCGTCGCAGACGACCGAGATTGTCGCGCTTCCTGTGGGAGATCAGACCCATCTCCCCTTATCCTTCGCCCAGGAACGGCTCTGGTTTTTGGATCAGTTGGCGGAGGGAAGTGATTTTTACACCATACCCCTGGCGGTACGCTTGCGGCGCATACTCAATCTCCCATTGTTCTATCAG
Source organism: Dictyobacter vulcani (assembly GCF_008974265.1). Classification (GTDB taxonomy): domain Bacteria; phylum Chloroflexota; class Ktedonobacteria; order Ktedonobacterales; family Ktedonobacteraceae; genus Dictyobacter; species Dictyobacter vulcani. The sequence goes on along the minus strand of NZ_BKZW01000002.1, from coordinate 775,221 downwards.
AGTTTCCAGGCCATCATAGAACGCCATGAAATATTACGCACCTCCTTTCAGGCACTGAATGGTCAGCCACGGCAAGTCATCGCACCCATGCTCAATCTGCCGCTTCCCCTGATTGATATACGTCATCTAAAGGATCCTGAAAAGGCCTTTCAACAATGCTGCCTGGAATTGATCCAGTTACCATTCCAGCTCACGCAGCCCCCACTCCTGCGAGCCGTACTCTTTCAGCAAGCCAATGACGACTTTGTGCTGGCACTTGCCATCCATCACATTGTGGCTGATGGCTGGTCAATGGCTATCTTTATCCACGAACTGTTGAATACCTATGAAGCGCTCCTGGCAGGTCAGACACCAGTCCTACCTGCACTGACCTTGCAATATAAAGATTTCGCGCTCTGGGAACGTGGTTATCTTAATGAGGCCTACCTGGAGTCGCATCTGGCCTACTGGCAACAGGAGTTAGCTGACGCGCCAGCTTTACTGGAACTCCCCTATGATCATCCCCGACCACCAGTGCTAAGCTATCGAGGAGCCCAACACTTCTTCAAGCTGCCATCGCTCCTGCGCACACAACTCCAGCAGGTAAGCCGTCAGGAAAATGTAACACTGTATATGACGCTCCTGGCGGCCTTTCAGGTCTTACTGGCCCGCTATAGTGGTCAGGATGATATTGTGCTGGGTACGCCGGTCGCGGGCCGCAACCATAGCAGTGTCGAACAATTAATCGGTTTTTTTGCCAACACCCTGGCAATTCGGATTCACCTGGGCGGCCAACCATCATTCAAAGAAGTGTTGCAACGCACCAAAAAGACGATGCAGCTAGCATATACCCATCAAGAAGCACCTTTTGAGCGGGTCGTCGAAATAGTGCAGCCTGAACGCAGTCTGAGCTATCATTCATTATTCCAGACCTCCTTTGCCTGGGAAAATGTGCTCTTTAGCGAAAATAGCAGTACGCAACGCGATATTGAGCAGGTGCACTTTGATACAGGCATGGCAAAATTCGACCTGACCCTGTATCTCTGGGAGGAAGATGCACAGCTAGCAGGCTATTTTGAGTACAATACAGATCTTTTTGAGGCCGAGACCATGGCGCGTTGGGCCAGCAATTTTCACACTCTGCTAGAAGCCTGCGTGGCTACTCCGGACCGCAATATCCATCAGCTATCCTTGTTGAGCCGCAAAGAACAGTATGATCTTATCTCTACATATAATCCACCTGCTACCCCGGCATCAACGATACTGTGTATCCATGAATACTTTGAACGTCAGGCGCAACGGGTGCCGACAAATATCGCGCTCACGCAAGCCGATACAGATATAACCTATCAACAATTAGAGCAACAGGCCAATCAACTGGCACATTATCTCCACAGCCTGAATGTAACCACAGGAACGAGTGTAGCCATCTGTCTGGAACGTACGCCATGGATGGTGGTCGCCATGCTGGCAATCCTGAAAGTCGGCGGCGTGTATGTCCCACTTGATCCTTCAACACCACCCGAACGCGTGGCCTTTATCATCCAGGATGCACACTGCGCATTGGTGATTACGCAACAGACATTGGTGAATCATCTTGTCCATATCCAGGCAGAAGCGCAGTTGCTGTGCCTGGAACACAGCCAGGAAATACTCAGCACATATCCCACGCACAGGATTGCAGTCCCGTCTTCGCCAGAACAATTAGCTTATAGTATTTATACATCAGGTTCGACCGGACGGCCCAAGGGTGTGGGGATTACCCATCGCAATCTCCACAATATGGTCCAGTGGCACCAGCAGGCGTTTGCGCTCTCCTCGCATGAGCGCAGCACCCATCTGGCAGGACTCGGCTTTGATGCCAGCGTCTGGGAATTATGGCCCTATGTATTAATGGGATCGCGGATCTTTCTGGTTGCGGACGATGTTCGTATGGATGCGCTCAAGCTCCAACAATTCTTGATCCAGCAACAGATCACCATCTGCTTTGCGCCAACCCCGCTGGCCGAACAACTCCTCATCCTTGAGTGGCCGAAAACGTGCGCGTTGCGCCTGTTATTGGTTGGTGGTGACGTACTACATTCCTTCTCGACAGCAGGACTTCCTTTTCAGGTCATCAACAACTATGGTCCTACTGAATGCACAATCGTCGCCACCTCTGGTCAGGTGAGCACAACTACCGCTGGACAACTTCCCGACATTGGGTATCCAATCAGCGGAGTCCAACTCTATATCCTGGATGAATTTCTGCAACTCACGCCGCAGGGAGCCATCGGGGAGTTGTGTATCGGTGGCGCAAGTGTCGGGTATGGCTACATCAATCAGCCCGCAATGACAGCCGAGCGCTTTATCCCGGATCCTTTTGGTAGCAGTGAGGGAAGTCGATTGTACAGGACCGGCGATCTGGTGCGCTATCGGACTGATCACTCGCTCGAGTTCATTGGTCGTCGCGATCAACAGGTTAAGATTCGCGGCTTCCGCATTGAGATTGGTGAGATTGAGGCGCTCTTACAGCATCATCCTGATGTTGCGGAATGTGTCGTGCTCCTCCAGGCAGAGCAACCTGCTATCCAACGATTGGTGGCGTATCTGGTTCCTGTGTCCGATACAACCCTGAGCGAAAACCAGTTACAGAGCTATTTGCAAGAACGCCTGCCTGCCTATATGCTACCAGCCAGCTATCTATTCTTGCCAGCATTACCACTGACACCAAATGGTAAGATCGATCGGAAGCGCTTACCACATCCCGACTATGGGCTCTCCAGTCCATCACAATTAACGGGACCCCGAACTCCCACGGAGGAAACGCTGGCGCACATCTGGATGGATGTTCTGCAATTGGAACACGTGGGCATTTACGATAACTTTTTTGCCCTGGGCGGCCATTCATTACTGGCAACGCGGCTGATCGCCCGCACCAATAAAGCGTTCAACGTAAACGTTCCACTACGTGTACTCTTCAGTATGCCAACCATTGCAGAGATAGCTGAGGTCATTACAGCTTCACAATCTGGATCCCCACAGGCATCATTAGCCACCGAGCACAAAATCGTCGCCCACCAACCGGAGCAAACAGATTTTCCTCTCTCCCTGGCACAAGAGCGGCTCTGGTTCCTTTATCAACTGGATACTAACAGTGCGCTCTATAATGTCGCGCTACACTTTCAGATACAGGGTGACCTTCAGGTCCGGGCGTTGCAACGCAGCCTGAAGGACCTGGTACAGCGCCACGAAGCCCTGCGCACAACGCTACACATCACCGATGGGCAGCCACGTGTCTCCTGGCAACATATTAACGACTCGGCAGAAGAACAATTTCCACTGGTAGATGTAAGTTCGCTACCGCCAGTGGTACGGCAGAGAGAACAACAACGCTTACGCAGGCAGGACGCCGAAGCTCCATTTGATCTGAGCAACGGACCACTGTTACGCTGCACACTGCTCAAAATACAGGATCAAGCACATATCTTCCTATTCACCATCCATCATATGGCGACCGATGGCTGGTCAATGGGTGTCTTGCTCGATGATCTCCATGCTTTCTATAATGCTTATTCACAGGGCACAGCCCCGACATTGCCTGAACGTACATTTCAGTATGCTGATTACGCCGTCTGGCAAAGACAATGGTTACAGCATGAGCAGTTCCAGCAACAACTTCAATATTGGAAACAGCATCTGGATGGGGCCCCCAACCTGCTTGAACTACCGACCGATTATCCTCGGCCTGCACTGCTAAGCTATCGTGGCGATGCCTATCAGTTCGGTCTGTCAGCCGAGCTTTCGGCACGCCTGCGCGCAACCAGTCAGCAACAGGGCGTGACATTATTTGTGACATTGGTCAGTGCCTACCTGATTCTCTTATCACGCTATACAGGACAAACGGACCTGGTGCTTGGCTTGCCAGTTGCAGGTCGCACACAGATCGAATTAGAAGAGATCGTTGGCTTCTTCGTAAATACATTGCCTTTGCGCTACAAGGTCTCAGGCTCGCTATCGTGCAGTGAGTTACTTCAACACGTTCAGCAGGTCGCACTGGATGCCTATGCCCATCAAGATGTGCCATTTGATCGTATCGTCGAAGCACTTCAACCGGAACGCAATTCAAGCTATCAACCCATCATCCAGGCCACCTGCGTCATCGAGCAGGAACCGGTACAGGTACAACTCGGGGATCTGCTCGTAGGAAAACTTCCCAGCCATACCGCAACCTCCAAGTTTGATCTGAGTCTGACCTGGGAAGATACATCAAGCAGTCTGCAAGCGACTTTTGAATATGCCACCGACCTGTTTGCTCCCCATAGCATTAAACAATTCGCCCGTACGCTGGAGACTATCCTTGAGCAGATGGTGGAGCATCCTCAGCGCCCGCTAGCACGGCTGGCATTGCTCTCGCCACAGGAAGAAGACAAGCTGCTGTATCAGTTGAATGAAACACAACAGCGCTCTATCCCAGGCCCGACAGAGGTAGCGGCGCTCTTTGAAGAGCAGGTAACACGGGATCCAGATGCACTGGCCATCGTCAGTGAGACAGACGAAGTCCTGAGCTATGCTGCATTAAATCAACGGGCCAATCAGCTCGCCCATTATCTCCAGGCACAGGGCATCGGACCAGAAATCTGTGTTGGCCTGTGTGCTGAACGTTCGCTCAACCTGATTATTGGAATTCTGGCGGTGCTCAAAGCAGGAGAAGTCTACGTGCCAATCGATCCGAAACTCCCACCAGCGCGCCTGAATTTTCTACTCAAAGATGCCAGCATTCAACTACTATTGGTCCAGCAACAATTCCTGGAGAAGGTCGCTGAGTGGAGCGGGCCAGTCCATTGCCTTGATCGGGATGAAAGTAATCTGCTTCAGTATGCAAGCACAAATCCGCAGCGTGAAACCTGCGGCCAGAATCTTGCCTATGTGCTGTACACCTCTGGTTCCACAGGCCAACCGAAAGGTGTAGCAGTTACCCACCAGGGCATTATTCGACTGGTGAGAGAGACAGACTATATTCAAATCAAGACAGCGGATGTCATGCTCCATCTCTCCAACGTTTCATTTGATGCTGCCACCTTTGAAATCTGGGGAGCTTTGCTGAACGGAGCCAAACTGGTCGTCATGCCCCGTGAGCTTATGCTGGTACCCAAAAATTTCTATCAGCGTCTCTCTGAGCATAGAGCAACTATCATGCTCGCAACCACAATGTTCTTTAATCAACTGGCATATCTCCATCCAGACATCTATGAACATATGCGTGTCGTCCTCTTCGGTGGTGAGCGCGCAGATCCACATGCAATCCAGAGTATGTTTGAGCATAAACCGGAGCACCTGATCAATGTGTATGGGCCAACCGAAAACGCGACCTTTTCAACCGTGTATCACATAGAAACCCTCAGCGATCCAGCCCGGAATATCCCTATCGGCCCACCTATCACAAATACAACTGTGTATGTACTGGATAACAACATGCAGCCAGTACCACCAGGTTGTGTAGGTGAGTTATACCTGGGCGGCGCGGGCCTGGCGCGAGGGTATGTGCAGCGTGCGGACATTACTGCCGCCAGTTTCTTACCACATCCTTTCAGCCAGAAACCTGGAGCCAGATTATATAAATCAGGCGATCTGGTCCGCTGGCTTGAACATGGGGAGCTAGATTTTGTCGGGCGAACCGATGAACAGGTAAAAATCCGTGGTTTCCGCATTGAGCTACAAGAAATTGAGGCCGTGCTCCAGCAACATCCAGGCGTCCAAAAGTCGCTGGTAATCACACATAAGGATCCTGGTGGCAACATACGTCTGGTTGCCTATATTGTGCCTCAGACACAAAATAGCCTTTCAACCCAGACAGTACATGAATGGATGCAGGCCCGTTTACCTGACTATATGCTACCACTGCTGATTCTGGTACCTGCGTTTGTCGCCAACAAAAATGGCAAAATTGATCGTACACAACTACCACTACCAGAATGGGGGCAGTCCGAGCAAACTGAAAGAGAACCAGAAACAGTCATCGAACAGCAACTGGCCATCATCTGGCAAGAGCTTTTGCATATCCAGCATGTCAGCGCACAGGCTAATTTCTTTGCCTCCGGTGGCCATTCGCTCCTGCTGATGCAGATGGTTTCCCGCATCCGTACCACCTTCCAGGTTGATATTCCGATACGCGTACTCTTTGAGTATGCAACGCTGGCAGAGCTTGCTCGGGAGATAGAACAAAAGATGCAGCAAGAGCAGACAGACATAGCCCCACAGGTGGCGGAGATTCCTATCCAGCCACGTGAAACCGACGACACGCAAGACCTCCTCGCGCTCTTAGAAGGTCTCTCACCAGAGGAGCTAGAACAATTCCTATCGGAAGAAGACTCCGAGATAGAGGAGTAATCTTCCGACAGGTAGCGTTTCAGCAAAGCGAGCGCTATAGATTGTCGGTCGGTGTCCTGCCAGCCCGATCGACAATCACTACGCGCAACTCTGATGTATAGTGATTGTTCTGCGCATCCATAAGCCATGCATGCTCAGGATCTGGAAGCATCTCAGAAAACACGACCGGGTGCTCCTGCTTGTACCCTGTCTGAACCTGACGCAGAGCCTTAATCAGGATCTGAACACTGATCGGACTGGCCGTATCCACATAAAATGGTTTACGCTCTCCTGAAATACGCACAAACAGGAAGCGTGGCAGGGAATTCTCCCTGATCCATCTTCTTAGCTCTGTATATTCCTCAAGCAGATTTTGACTGGAAAGAAATGGGAGTTCTTCTGGCAAGAAACGCCATGCTTCGCGGCAAATCACCAGGCGATCAAACGAAATTCGCGGTGTATGCTGTGCCACCGGCAATAGTTGCCAGTGATCACACACCAGTGGCGAGAGAAAACCTTCCAGCACATGCAAAAGGGGAAACTGCTGCTGCCCATCCCGCGTACTCACCACTAACTCTCCCGCCTGCTCCTCCAGTACAAGATTGCCATAGAGCAGCGTTTTTTGTGGATCATAGCCAGCAGTATCAGTTCCATACACAAAACGCCAGTCTTTCTCCGACATGAAGACCTGTTGGGTACGATTGCCACGCATAAAATGTCTGGGAGCCAGCGGTATAATCAATGGATCTGGGAGATCATGACAAAACGCCTGGATCAGCGCATCCGGATCAGGATGTTGTCCAACCAGGGCGCTCCCATCCATCGTATTGATCGCCTGATGAAATTCGCCCAGCACCAGCGAATATTCTCCATTGGCAATCGCGGCCGGATCACTGGCCGAAATCAAAATATCTGGACTATGATAGCAAGCGCCTCGCCAACCAGGAGCGGAAGCGGCAAAAGCCTGTTCGACACGCGATCGTAATTCAGCACAGCTATAATTCACATGGCTCTGTCCATCTGGAAGTTGCAAAATATGCGCCCAGCGTTGCTGAAATTCCAGGATAACTTCATGAATTGGAGCTTGAGGAGAGCTTGCATCCATCAAAGGCTGCATCCATGACCAGAACGCCACGAAATTGACCCGCGCGGAACCAGTCTTCTGCACCAGATCACGGTAGATGGCGAAATACGCATGGGCATATCTTCTGGCCGCCTCTGCGGTGAACCAGCGCGCACTTTTGACCAATAACAGGAGCGGCTGCTCAAGCTCGTGCTGTAGCGATGGTCCTAGCGTCACCTGAATATCCCGCTGACAATCCTCATAGGCAAGCGTGCGAGCCGCATACATTTCACCAGCCAGACGAGTCGCGGACTGCTGCGTGCAGGCAGAAAAAGCTTGATTGAGGTCAGCCAGTGCCACAGCGAGCAGTTCTTGATTGCCCGCAGCAGCACTCACTGCCGCACGCTTCTGCTCTAAGAGGTCCAGGCTCTCACAAGCTCGTTGCCGGAGTTCTACCGGTTGAACATCCTGGAGCAGATGGCGCAATGCCTGTTCAGGATAACGACCTTCCATCGATACTTCAAAAGACCAGCAAAGACGTTGCTGGTTATGGAAAGTTTCTAAGATCGTATAAATAGCGTCCGGGGTAACCTGACTATCCGCCTCTACGACCTGCTGTACAATCTCACGCGCGCTCCGCTGACCGTTACAGGCCGCAAAAACGGTCGCTTCAAGTGGAGATAAAGTCACCGGGCTGCCAAAGGGCAACAACAAGTTGTTTCCATCCAGACAAAGAGCAGGCATTGGCCGTGGTCTGGCCCAGGGACGCAATGCAGGATCACGTGCCAGTAGCTCACCCAGCATATCGATGCCCCAGGTTTCAAAAAATACATTGCGTTGAGACAGGAGTTGTGGTCCAGGCTCGACACTGATAGGAGTTGAAGCATCTGCCTGCCACTGCGCCCAGCCAACGGGACCAAAGAAACCGATCGAATCGTTTTTGGTACAGTAACGCGTGAGATATTTGGTAATTAAATAAGCATTTTTACGCTGGCGATTATTAAAAGGTTTGGCCGGATAATTCCGCAGAAAAGGCTCAAAGCTATTAACAACAGCATCAGCATTTTGCCACAGCACCGCTTCTCGCAAGCGTGGATCACGAGCAGCCTGACTGAGAGCAGCAAGACTACGTGCCAGAGCAGCCTCGAAAAGCTGCTGCACCTGCGTCCATTGTGCTATCAGACGTTCATAGCTCGCCTGATAACGCTGGATCAGCGCTCGAAAGGTTACAGGCAATTGCTCTTGCGCGATCTGCTCAAACCGATACTTACTCAGCAAATTCCAGCAGGCATACAAATAGTTGCGCTGCTCGCGGTCCGCCTCTTTTCTGAGGTCGTCATACTGGGCCTGGAGAGTTTGCTCGATCTGATCAAGTTCCTCCTCACACTGAAAAAACAACTCGATGCCAGCCACACAATCAAGGTCCGCCAGTTGCAACACCTGGGAAACAGGAAAACCCGCTCCGCGCAAACAGGACCAACGCCAGAAGGCCCATTGATTGTCAGCCAGTGGCACAAGATATGGAGATAATGATAAGGGATCACCAGTGTCATTGGTAGAATTTTTCCCGCAACTACTACCTGCCCTTGTTACAGCTTCATTGGAGACAAGTATATCAGAAGAGTGTTGCTGATCCATGTATTGTAATATTTCTCCTTCTTTGAAAGTAAGTTATTTACATTTTTTGCAAATTTAACAACGAAATCACATTGTAACATATATCTATCTTGACTATAACCTTACAATTATGGTAAAAAATCAGCAATAACAAACTGTAATCATTTATCTTAAAAAGTTATTATTTAGATCATAAGCAGTAGATAAATTTTTCACGATCTATAAAGTCTATAACTATACTTGCGTTTTATATATATCACTGCTATACTTATATATACACCTTTCAAACAAAGCCGATATCCTCTTCAGAAAAGGAGTACATTATTTTCATTTTATGTATATAATACAAGGAAACACTATGCCTTGCAGATGAAAGCGATCACTCCTCTTACAAATCGTTTCGTTCCTCTACGCATAGTGTCACTTGATATTCAGTTTTTCCTGGGCAATGATGCCAGGAAAATACATGACGAAAGGTTATTTTTATCTATGAAGCCCGTTTCATGCTATCTTCACTGTATGCAGATGGTTTATCTTTCCGGGCTACCAGGATGGAGAGAAGGTTGGAATAATCGATGACAGATCTTTCTCAACGACTGGCAGGACTCTCACCGGAAAAACGCGCTTTATTGACCCGGCAACTGAAAGAAAAAGGGAAACACATTCATACGTTCCCCCTTTCTTTTGCTCAACAAAGACTCTGGTTACTGGATCAACTGGAACCGGGGAATCCCAGCTATAATATTGTCGCCAGTATTTCTTTCCAGGGGGCATTACACTTAGCGACATTGCGCGAAGGTCTACAATTCATCGTCTCGCGACATGAAGATCTCCGTACAACATTTAGAGTAATACGCGACGAACCTGTGCAGGTCATTATACCCAACCTGCACCTGACGCTACCATTAGTTGATCTACGCCATCTACCAGAAGCTGAACGCATGCACATTAGCCAGCATCTGGCGAATGCAGAGGCCAATTATTCTTTTGACCTGAGCCAGGGTCCATTGATCCGCTGCACCCTCCTCTGTGTCTCCCAACAAGAGTTTGTACTCCTGCTCAATGTCCACCATATTGTTTTTGATGGCTGGTCACTCAATATTTTTATGACCGAGCTCGCTCAATTTTATACAGCCCACATGGCAGGAACCGCCGTATCCTTACCGCAATTGCCGCTTCAATATGCTGATTATGCCGTCTGGCAACGTAAATGGCTGGCAGAACAAGCTGGCCAGGACCAACTCGCGTATTGGAAACGCACGTTACACGATATTCCGACCTTGCTCGAACTACCAACCGATCGACCACGACCAGCGATCCAGAGCTATCGAGGCGCAAACATTCACACTCATCTATCCAGAGAGCTCTCGCAACAACTGCGTCAGCGTAGCCAGCAAGAAGGCGTCACGTTATTTATGACATTGCTGGCCTTGTTCCAGATCATCCTTGCACGTTATGCGGGACAGGAAAAGCTGGCCATCGGCACCCCCATCGCGAATCGTAACCGGGCCGAGCTAGAGTCCTTGATTGGATTTTTTGTGAATACCCTGGTGATCCGCGCTGATCTCTCCCGGCAACCCACATTCAGCGAGTTTCTGCAACAGGTACGCGAAACCCTCCTGGGCGCATATACCCATCAGGATATATCCTTTGATCGGCTACTCGAAGAGCTGAATCCCCAGCGGAGTCTGAGCTATTCACCACTGTTTCAAGTCTTATTTAATATGACCAACCTGCCAACCCAGGAAAACTCCTGGTCAGGCCTGAAGGTAAGTACAGCCTGGCCGCAGGATATAGGTTCAAAATTTGACCTGACGCTGTTCGTCAATGATACAACTGATACCATCCAGCTCGATCTTGTTTATAATATGGATCTGTTTGAGCGCGAGCGCATGCAAGAGTTCTTGCGGCAATATGAGCGACTCGCCTGGCAAGTCATGCAGCGTGATGAGAATATCTACTCCTACTCACTCGTGACCGAGCATGCACGCTCCCTATTGCCAGATCCAGCCACGCCACTCTCATCACACTGGGAAGGTCCAATATATCAGTTGATCTCGCGCCACGCCCAATCCCATCCTGTACAGCTCGCGCTCGTGGATGAAACGCAGCAGGTAAGCTACCAGGAACTGGAAACATATAGCAATCGCCTGGGTTATTATTTACAGCGACAAAAAATTGTCCAGGGAGACGTGGTTGGACTGATGGGCACACGTAGCGCAGCCCTTGTCTGCGCGCTGTTGGGTATCTTAAAAGCCGGCGCAACAGTACTCCTGCTGGATCCTGCCTATCCTGCCGAACGCCTGGCGCTCTATGCACAACTTGCGCATATACGCTATGCAATCTCCATTACCGAGCGTGACGATGAGGAGGAAAATCTCCTGACCTTGCCAGCAGGAGTGCAGCAGCAGCGTCTATCACCGCAACTGGATCAAGACTGGCTGGCGGCCGAAGAGTCGCTCGGTTGGCAATCCACAACAGCAATTACCGCCGATGATATCGCTTTTATTACCTTCACCTCGGGATCAACCGGTCAACCCAAGGGAGTCATGCAACGCCATGGACCACTCTCACATTTTCTTCCCTGGCAACAACAACACTTTGGGCTCAGTCAAGATGATCACCATAGTATGCTCTCGGGTGTGGCACATGATCCCTTGCAACGAGAAATTTTTACCGCCCTGGGAACAGGCGCAACTTTATATATCGCCGCTCCGGAGCGCGTTGGCGAACCAGGTTGGTTGGCAAACTGGATGAAAACGCAACACATCACCATTACCAGTCTGACGCCATCAACATTACAACTACTGGTCCCGACGGCTGACAGCGAACAGGAAACCGGACACACTGAAGAACCAGCGGTAGTACGCTATACCTTCTTTGTCGGGGACGTGCTCAGCAAACGCCACGTTGCACAACTGCGCGCCTTTGCACCGGCCGCTACAGTGGTAAATTTCTATGGCTCAACGGAGACACAGCGGTCCCTGGGATATTTCACTATCCCGGCCGTTCAGTCAGACCAGGCAGATCCACTGACCGTCTCAGGGAAAGAAGTGATACCACTGGGAAAAGGCATACCCGATGTCCAGCTCCTACTGCTGAATCGAGTCAATCAACTGGCGGGTATCGGTGAATTGAGCGAAATCGTCTTTCAGAGTCCCCACCTTGCCGCAGGCTATCTTGATCAGCCAGAGCTGACAGAACAACGCTTCCAGCAGGATATTGTCACAGGCACAAATAGTGGTCGCAGTTATCGCAGTGGTGATCTCGGTCGCTATCTTCCTGACGGGAATGTAGAATTTGCTGGTCGCCGGGATGAGCAAATCAAGTTACGAGGCTTCAGAATTGAGCCAGGAGAAATCGAGGCCACACTACTACAATTTCCTGCAATCACTGAGGTCAAAGTCCTGCTACGCGAAGATACACCTGACCATAAACAACTCGTTGCCTATCTGGGTACAGGCGTTGAAGATGGATATATTTCTCACGCAGAACTACGTGCATTCCTGGCTCAACACCTACCCACCTATATGGTTCCCTCAGCATTTGTACTGCTCGCACGCCTGCCACGTACGCCAAATGCGAAAATTGATCTGCATGCCCTACCGGTACCCGACCGGCCAGACGCAGCACCTGAACAGGAGCCACAAACGGCCCTTGAAAAAGAGCTCGCCCCACTCTGGTTAGAGATTCTGCATATTCCACAGATCGATCGAGACGCAAATTTTTTCGAGCTTGGCGGCCATTCGATCCTGGCAACCCGGCTGCTAGCAAGAGTACAAAGAAACTTCCAGGTCACGGTGACTCTGCGCACGCTGTTTGAAACACCCACCCTCGCTGGCCTGGCTCGTGCCATTGAACAGGCACAGCAAAAAAAGATCACTTCAGCAATTCCGGGTATTAAAACCTTTAGCTCGTGTCGCCCAGAGTCGTAAGAAAGATGTCAAGTCATAATTTTTCACATCTTTAAATATAAAAAGTTCTCTACTATTTGGCAAGGATAGAACCATGTTGAATGCACAAAATGATCCGAAGGCTACATTAGAACAGGATATGGCAATGGAAGATGAGCAACTAGAACAGTCAGACAATGAGGAACAGACCTATCTTTTCCCGGCATCCTTTGGTCAGGAACGGCTCTGGTTACTGAATCAACTGGAACCGGAAAACACGGCCTATAATCTGCTGGTAACGCTCAAATTAAAGGGTCCTTTAGATATTTCAGCACTCAATCAAAGTCTGAATGCATTGGTGCAGCGTCATGAAACCTTACGTACCTCGCTGGTCATGCAGGATGGACAATTGATGCAATCGATTGCCGCTGAACTAGCTGTCCCAATCGAGCAGATAGATCGACAATCTATCGCCGCAGAGCAACGCGATGCAGAAATGCAACGCTGGATCAAGAAAATCAGCAACAGAAAGTTTAAGCTTGATCAGGGGCCACTCTTTCACGCCACGCTCCTCCAATTCCAGCCGACCAGCGCAGTTTTTTTCCTGGCCATTCATCATAGTATCGCCGATGGCTGGTCACTGCCAATCATATTCCAGGAATTAAGTGCGTATTATAATGCTATAGTCACAGGCCAACCGGATAATCTGCCCGAATTGACCATCCAATATGCAGACTATGCCGTCTGGCAACGAGAATGGCTAGCCAGTGGTGAGCTTGACGAACAGTTAAGCTATTGGAAGGAAACACTGGCCGGCTCCCCTGCGCTCCTGCAATTACCGACAGATCGTCTACGTCCGGCCAGCCAGACCTTTCATGGAAACAGCTACCGGTTCTCGCTGCCACGTGAGTTAACAAAAAAGATCGAGGCGTTGGGTCATCGCAATCGTACCACCCTCTACATGACACTCATGGCCGCCTTTCAGGTCTTGTTATTCCGCTATAGCGGGCAAGATGATATGGTAATAGGTACCCCGATTGCTGGTCGAACACGCATGGATCTGGAAGGAATTATTGGTCTCTTCACGAATACACTGGCGCTCCGTGGCGACCTGTCAGGCGATCCAACCTTTCAGGAGTTACTTGCCCGCGTACGGCAAAGCACACTGGACGCTTATAGTAATCAGGAAATTCCTCTTGAGCGTCTGGTCGAAGAGCTGCAGCCCGAACGCAATCTGAGCTATAATCCTCTGTTTCAGGTCATGTTTATTCTGCAAAACACGCCATCTGATGCTTTCAAGCTAGCAGATCTTACACTGACAGTAGTAAAACTGCCGTCAGACACAGCCAAGTTTGATCTGACCCTGACCTGCTGGCAGGAGAATGATAACTTGCAAGCGTCTCTGGAATACAACACCGATCTGTTTGACGAAAGCACCATCCAGCGCATGGCCCAGCAACTACAGACCCTGCTTGAGAGTATTGTCTCCGATGATCAGGTGCCAATCTCACGCCTGGCACTATTGAGTCTCGAAGAGCAGCAACAGTTGATCGCTACCTTTACCGCTCCAACCGTCGCGTATCCACGTGAAAAACATATGCATCAACGCTTTGAGGAGCAGGCTGAACGCGTCCCTCAATCGCTGGCTATTCATCATGGCGAGAAACGCATCACCTATCAGGAACTAAATCAACGGGCCAATCAGGTTGCGCACCGACTACAGCGTGAGGGGATCGGGGCAGGAGCATTTGTTGGTATCTGCGTCGAACGTTCGGCTGAGATGCTGGTCAGTATACTCGCCATCCTCAAAATAGGAGGAGCCTATGTTCCGCTCGATCCAGACTATCCGGTGCACCGCCTGGAGTTTATCATCCAGGACTCAAACATCGCGCTGTTAATTACCCAGCAGAGTATACTGGAACGTTTGCAATTGAAGGAAACACACCACCTACGTCTGGATACCGAGCAGACAGCAATCGAACAGGAGTCCAGTGCTAATCTCAATACCAGCATCGCCGCTGAACAGCCCGCCTATCTCATCTATACCTCCGGCTCAACAGGCAACCCCAAAGGTGTATCTGTTCCACATGCAGCCTTGAACAATTTTCTCCACTACATGCAGGCTACATTCCAGATCACGGAACAGGATTCAGTCCTGGCGATCAGTAGTCTCTCTTTTGATATCTCCGCACTGGAACTTTTCCTGCCACTCATCTCAGGCGCGTGTATTGAACTGGTTGGACGCCAGGAAGCCACAGATGGACGCTTACTGATCAAAGTGCTCAAGCAAAATAACATTACGCTTATCCAGGCCACCGCCTCAACCTGGCAGATGCTCATCTCGTCTGGCTGGCAAGGCAAACCGAACGCAACCTTACTGTGTGGTGGCGAAGCGCTGCCCCTGGATTTAGCCCAAAAACTTACTGCACGTGGAAAAGCGCTATGGAACGTGTATGGTCCAACTGAGGCAACCGTATGGGCAACGCTCTATCACGTCAAGAAAGATGCACGCCATATCTCGTTAGGCCAGCCCATGGACAACGTACAAATCTATATCCTGGACAAGCAATTACAACTCGTGCCTGCTGGCATACCGGGAGAACTCTATATTGGAGGTGAAGGGCTCGCGCATGGCTATCTCAATCGTCCAGACCTCACCGCCACCACCTTCCGCCCGGATCCCTTTAGTAAGCAACCAGGAGCGCGTATCTATAAGACTGGCGATATCGTGCGCTATAGCAACGACCAGGTGTTAGAGTATCTGGGACGCTCAGATTTTCAGGTAAAGGTCAGAGGCCATCGGATCGAGTTGGGCGAGATCGAAGCCTGCTTAGAACGTCATTCCGAGATTAAACAGGCCATTGTGACTGTCCGCGAAGATCAAAGCAACGACCAGCGCATTGTTGCCTATCTACGAACGACAGCCACCCTGAGTACAGCTGAGATCAGAAGCTATCTCCAAAAAGACCTGCCAGCCTACATGATACCCTCAGCCTTTGTGATCCTGGATGCCTGGCCACTCACGCCTAATGGCAAAATTGATCGCCGCGCCCTGCCTGCTCCTGAAATCGAACAGGATGACCAACCCGAAATTGTTTTACCCGTCAACCAGGTCGAAGAAGTACTGGTAAAACTGTGGGCCCAACTTCTCGGACTGGAACAGGTAAGTACCAATTGGAACTTCTTTCAGCTCGGTGGACATTCCTTGCTAGGAACCCAACTCATGATCCGTATCACCGAAGCCCTGAAAGTTGAGCTCCCACTGCGGGCGCTTTTTGAAGATCCCACCATTAGCGGTCTCGCTCAAGCAATCGAGCAACAGATTGGACAAGAAAGCAAACAGAAAAAAGCCAGTCCCGTACGCCTGACACGCACAGCGCAACGCCTGGGCTCAATCAACAAGAAAAAACCGTAGCGGCGGCTGCCTCTTCACGCATGAGCATGCGCCACTAAATATGCAGTTGGGGTAATTCCCTCTCTTTCTAAGAGAAGTGATTTGACCGAGTAACTTACCCGGTCAAATCACTTCTCTTCCTTCTTTCCTCCTCCTGATTTCAAAAATTGAAAAGATCTCATCACAACCCTTGACAAATGACCCATGGTCATTTTATAATTGACCCATGGTCATTAAGCATAAAAGTCATAGA
This sequence comes from Dictyobacter vulcani, assembly GCF_008974265.1. Classification (GTDB taxonomy): domain Bacteria; phylum Chloroflexota; class Ktedonobacteria; order Ktedonobacterales; family Ktedonobacteraceae; genus Dictyobacter; species Dictyobacter vulcani. The sequence continues at coordinate 758,674 of NZ_BKZW01000002.1, read as the reverse complement.
TTTTGATTGATGAAAGTACGAGGGATGAAAAAGCAGAACATAGGAAAGCGTGCGGTGCATGATCAGCAGAAAGAAGAGCGCAGGCAAGATATTCTTACGACTGTCTGGCAATTGTTTCAGACCACATCCTATGAAACGGTAACCATTGCCGGCGTAGCCGAAGCTGCTGGATTGGCAAAGGGCACCATTTTTCTCTATTTCAAGACGAAAGAAGCGCTCTTCCTGGCGTTGTTAGAACAGCAACTTGGATCCTGGTTTGCCTCGATTGACGCTGGCTTACTTGCGCTGGAAGGTACAGGTGATATTCTAAAAATCACCACATTACTATGCGAGCAACTCGCGTCACGTCCAGGCCTGACGCGCCTTCTCGCCATCCTGCACACAATTTTAGAACGTAACATTCATCTGGATGAGGCAATACGTTTCAAGTATCTACTTAAAGAGCATTTTGAACAGACAGGTCACTTGCTCGAGCGATGCCTACCTTTTCTGAAGTCAGGACAAGGAGCACACGCACTATTGCAGTGTGATGCTCTGGTCATTGGTTTCTGGCATCTCTCCGATACGGCTCCCGTTGTCCAACAGGCTTTCCAGCAACCCGAGCTGCATCTATTTGAGATCCATTTTGTCACCGAATTATCCATAGCCATGCAAGCATTACTATACGGACTGGAAAAGAGCGCGCAGCTTCCGTCTCAGCCGTAAAGTATGGGCATTAGTTGTAATCATATAGATTTTTATAAAAAAACATTTCACGCAAGGAGAAAACATATGAGATACTTTATCACCGGAGCAACCGGTTTTGTGGGCAGTCACATTGCACGCCAGCTGATAGAGGGTGGGCATCAGGTCGTTGCAGTGGTACGCAATCCAGCCAGAGCCCAGGACCTGGTGAAGCTGGGGGTCACCATTTTTTTTCAAGGCGATGTCACCGATAAAGAAAGTATGCGCGAACCTATGCGCAATACGGATGGTGTTTTTCATATCGCCGGCTGGTATAAAGTTGGCGTCAAGGACAAGAGTGGTGGCGAGAAAATCAACATCCAGGGTACGCGCAATGTCCTGGAGCTGATGAAGGAGCTCGGTATCCCAAAGGGTGTCTACACCAGCACGCTGGCCGTTAATTCAGATACCAATGGCAAAGAGGTCGACGAAAACTACCATTTTACCGGCAAACACCTGAGCGAGTACGACCGTACCAAGTGGGTAGCGCACTACGAAGTTGCTGATCCGATGATTGCCGCCGGATTACCACTGGTCATCGTGATGCCCGGCGTCATCTATGGTCCAGAAGATACCAGTAGCGTGCGCACAACCTTTATCCAGTACCTACAACGCAAGCTACCCATGCTGCCAGGTGGAACAACTTTTTCCTGGGCACATGTTGAAGATATCGCCCGTGGCCATATTCTCGCCATGGAAAAAGGGAAAGTTGGCGAGAGCTATATTATCGCCGGACCAACCCACTCGCTGGTCGAAGCTATGCAGGTCGCCAAAGAAATCACCGGCGTTCCTACGCCCCGAATGATTGTTCCGGCCGGGGTCATGAAAGCTCTCGCCGTGGTCATGGGTGCCGTCGCAAAGATCGTTTCTGTACCCGATGAATACAGCGCCGAATATCTACGTGTCAATGCTGGAACAACCTACATTGGTAGCAATGCCAGAGCCAGACGCGAACTTGGCTACGAGCCACGCCCCCTCAAAGAAGGATTGACCCAGACACTCAAGCATGAGATGCAGTTATTGGGAATGAAATAAGCAACACACCGTAGCGGCAGGCCTCGTGGCTAATACTTTTCGTTTAGCGCTACGTTGAGAGATGGTTCGACGTGACCAGCAAGCACTGTGTACGTCGAGAGGGCGCCACACGCGGAGGCCGCACTGCTGCGTTTGCGCAGGCCAGCGTGCAAGCACGACGCGCAGTGCTGTGGCGCCTACAGGGATCGTGTGTGCCGTGGCCGTGGCCTGCTCGCACAGCAACGTGGTGGGTGAGCGCGTGGATCCTCCCCGTACCTTCTCGAAGAGGATCACGAAACAGGATCCGTCTCGGTGTAGGCGCCACAGGCATGCGATGCTCTTTGAGTCCCTCGCTCCACGAGAACGCCGCATGCCGGCCTCCGCGTGTGGCGCCCTCTCCACGTACGATTCGCTGCTTTTCTCCACAACGTCTTTCGCCGCCACAAAACTCGTTAAACGAAAAATATTGGGCCTCGTGGCTGCGGCCAGTTCACGTCCATGGACGAGGGCCGCAGCCACGATACGATACGAGTGGAATATAATCTGTGTGCTTTATTGATAAACACGACGACTAAATATACATACATATAAAACAAATAGTTCATAAACACCTATCCTTTGCACATAGCACATTATATACCAGAGTATTTTATTATGTGTTATTGCTTAATATTAATCCGCCAACCAAAGGCAAAAGGCAAGCCATTATATTGGCATTAAAAAAATACTATGAGGGCAAGTGTAACAAAAAAACATTCTATATAAATGTATTGTAAAAAGATGAGAATATAGGTATAATAATTCTGCTATTATTTTCGCAGCCTTTCATTCGGTGCGCACAGCAATGATGGGTACAAAATTTCGGCAATTTCTATGTCGCGTACTAAAAATAAAAAAACTCATTGACGAGTAGAGTGGTGCAGCTATGGCCCAACAGCGTGAGACAGCAACAAATAATCTCTCCGATATTATCGAGCTTATCAAAATGGGGCACAGGAGTGGGGTTCTATCGGTAGAGCGTGGGGAAGGTAGAGCGTTTGAGGAAGGCCTGATTGTCTTTGTGAATGGGCAGGTTACAGAGGCGCAAGCGAGCGCTCAGACTGGATCAAATGCTCTACGTTGGTTATCCTCCTGGACTACCTGCCGCTTCTCATTCATCGTGGGAGATAACCCACAAACACAGGGGACTGGACCGCAGTTACCAACTCCCAGGACCAGTCGTCCGAGTTCGCCTTCATATCCGACCTATCCTGCTGACACAGGCAATTTTCCACCTCCAGGCAATACGCCTATACCCAGAGGCAATACGCCTATACCCAGAGCGAATATGCTCTCACCTAACGCGAGCTCTCCATCGATTTTGCAGATCCCCTATCGCACACAAACCAATGGCAACGTCCTTGCTTATATGGAACAGGTAGGATTGACACGAGAACATCGACGTTTATATATGTTGGTCGACGGTCAACGCTCAACCCATGAACTGATCAACTTGATGGGAAAAGGTCCAGATAAAATATTAGAGCTTTTATCCAACCTGGAGAGAACAAGGTTGATAGACTATCGATAGGTAATCTATTCAAAGAGTGATCAGGAGAAGAGCATCCCACCAAACCCTGATCACTCCTGGATTGCCTGTTTTAGTGCCAGGTTTTGCGCAAGACTCGCAACCAGTTTTCGATAGCAATGAAGCGTAAGGATTGCTGATCATAACCACGGGCAGCCAGGGCTGCATACAAGCGGGGCAATCCGGTTATATCACTGAGCTCTTGCGGCATGGTGGCACCATCATAGTCGGTACCAATCGCCACACGCTCGATACCCAGGTGCTCTACCAGATAATCGATATGCCTGATCAAATCCTCCAGAGGCGTCTCGACATTCCCTTTTCCATCAGGACGAATATCATAAACATTGAAATTCAGGCCGACCAGGCCATCTGATTCCTTGATTGCCGCTAATTGCCTGTCTGTCAGATTACGCGCCGAAGGGCAGATAGCGTACGCATTTGAATGGGTAGCAACCAGAGGAGCATTGGAAAGCCGGGTGACATCCCAGAAGCCTTGTTCGTTTAAATGCGATAAGTCTAGCATGATGCCCAGGCGGTTACAGGCCTTGACCAGCGCCTTACCAGCATCGGTCAAGCCAGGTCCTGTATCAGGTCCATGGCCCACCACCAGTGGTACACCCGAGCCGAAAATATTGGGGCGACTCCAGACAGGACCGAGGGAGCGCAGGCCTGCCTGATAGAGAACATCGAGCATATTGAGTTGCGCGTCGATCATCTCGGCCCCTTCAATATGCAGGATGGCGGCCATGGTGTCCTGATGTTGACAGGCTTCAAGATCAGCAACAGTGCGGACAATCTTCAATCGGCCCTGCGAACCTGCTTCCAGACGAAATAGAGAAGAGATGACCTGCATGGCTACCTGTTGCGCATATTCAAACTCGATCGCGGGTCGGATATAGCGCTCGAACCAGCGCTCATCAGTTGTATCGGTCACGGTCCGCGTGGTGCAACAGTCAACATTTTTTGGCGTCGGCACGTAGACCGCGAAGAATGCTCCAAGCATTCCTCCTTCTTGCGCCCGCGGATAATCAATATCTCCTTCAGCGCTACCTGAGAAAAAAGTCTGCACAAATTCAAGCTCTTCAGCAGGGATTGCGACGCCTGGCTGCTGTCCTTGCTTCATTTCATAAAAACGCAGCAGGGTATCCATATGGCCAATCAGGGTTGGATAGCTGGATGATGTGGAGGTCATGCTATTTTTTCTTTCTAGAGCAAAAGACGTAAATATCTCTAGCATTATACCATGTATCCCTCATCCAGCAGTGAGCCTGGATGAGGGATATGCGTCTTTGCTTCCTGGGGCGGCGGGGTAGGGGAAGGAGGAATTGGGGCACAGCCCCAAACCCCAGTCAGGGGTTGCCACCCCTGCACCCCGCTGTATCCCTGTCTGCTCTGCTGGGGAGATAAAACAGGCAAGGTCGCTATTGTCCGCGGCGGATGGCGTCGATCTCGGTCCATACTTCAGCGGGTATTTCGGTGGAGGCCAGTTTAAGGGTTTCCTCTAGCCGCTCTGGTCGCGACATGCCGACGATGGTGGAGTGAATACGTGGGTCCCGTAACGAGAATTGTAGGGCGATAGCAGCCAGAGGAACACCATAGCGCCAGGCGAGCGTTTCGAATTGAAAGGCATTGTACAGATATATTTTGGAGGCGTCCGCATATTGATAACGGGGATAGGAGCGTGGGCCTTTAGCCAGGATACCACTGCCATAAGGAGCCGCATTAACAGTCCCGACTCCATGGCGCTGACAAACATCCCAGAAAGGATCTGCCTCAATATTGAGCAGGGTATAGCGATTATGTGAAATGGCTACCTCAAACATATCGGTCTCGACAAAGCGTGTCATCAGATCAATCGGGCCGCCAGCGACACCCAGATGTTCAATCAGACCCTCTTCCTGACAACGCAGCAGCACCTCTACTGGTCCACGGGGTGCCATGGCTTCCTCAAAGGTAATATGCTCAGGATCATGCAAATAGAGCAGCGGAAGCTTGCTTAACCCCAACAACTTCAGGCTGCGCTCAACACTGCGGCGCATCTGATCACCGCTAAACTCATTGGTCTTTAAATCCCGATCCGCTTTTGTAGCCAGCGTATAACCAGCCGGCACACCACCTAATTCTTTGAGCACCATCCCAATGCGACGTTCGCTCTCACCATCTCCATAAGAAGCCGCCGTATCAATAAAAGTAATTGGACTACTAAAAACCGCGCGGATAGTCTCCAAGGCGCGCTCTTCTGGAACAGAGTAGGCAAATGTATCGGGCATATCTCCCAGTGGTGCACAACCAATACAGAGATTTGCAACTTCTAAGCCTGATTTCCCTAATGTTCGAACAGGCAAGGCCGAGGTAGGTTGACGATTTATCATAAAGCACTCCTTGTTTGCGCACTATACTATCTTATTTTATCCATTATACGACATAAGAAAATAATTATCATCACAAATATTTAAATTCCATTTTTGGAACTATAGCTCAAAATAACGCTTAATACTGGTAATAAAAGAGTAGAGAAAGCTTATTTTTAGCCCGGCATACAATAAAAATACAGCGCATCCATTGCCCGGATCCATCAATATTGCAACATGCATAAGGAGTTGATCGTGGAACAGGTTACTATCTATACAATTGGCTTTATGGTGTTGGTGTACTGTCTCTATCTACTTCTAAGTGGTCCCCTGGATAGGCGGCCTTACCGCTGTTCCAAGTGCGGCTTCGAGACATACAGTGAACTTGAAGCTAGCGGACACGAGAAGGCTGAAAATATACATAAAGTCAGTTAAAAAAACCTGTCTGGTGGCGATTATTCAGCAATCGCCACCAGACAGGTGAGCAGGAAAATGTTACGTGGTTACTTATTGACGTAAGATTTTCACCAGTTGGCCAAGTCCAGGTTTTTGTCCATACATCAAAATGCCCATTCGGTAGATGCGGGACGAAATCCAGCTACAGATCAAAATGGAGACGATCAGAATAACGATACTTACTCCGATTTCCAGTCCGCTAACGCTTCCAGTGGCAACACGCATCAACATCATCATCGGTGTCCAGAAAGGCACAAATGACATCACTTTAAACCAGGTTGCACCCGCACCAAGCGAGCCGCCAATAAAGCTAGCCATATAGCCAACCATACAGACAGCGGTCAGGGGTCCAACGGCATTCTGTACCTCATCCTGGCGTTTGACCAGGGCACCCAGGGCAGCAAACAGGGTTGAGTAGAGTAAAAAGCCTAAAATGAAGTAAATTAATAAGAGAATCAGCAGGTTGGTCGAAGTATTGATATAACTGAAATCGAAACCTGAACTATTCGTGTTTAAGGCCATACTCAATGGCTTTTGCAGCCACAAACCAACCAGACCGGTAACGATCAGACAGAGCATCTGCGTCAGACCCGCCGCCCCGATACCGATAATTTTTCCCCACAGCAACTGAAAAGGCGTCGCCGCATTGACCAGGATCTCCATCACCCGGCTACCCTTTTCATCGGCCACCCCACTGGCAACCCACATGCCATAGAGATACACAGACATAAAGATCAAGACCGTACCAATCACACCCAGGAAGTAACCACCAGCCAGCGTCAACGCAGAGTCGCCACCTTTACCCGGTTGCGTATACACCACCTTAAAGTCCGGAGGCGTTAGCAGATGCTGGGTCTGGGCCGCAGTAAGACCAAGATGAGAAGATTTGTCCAGTACGCTCAACTGTCCAGCCACCGTTTGGATCTGGGTCAGATCAGTGTCAGCGAGGCTTGCGGCAGCCGTGTAGTACGTAAAATGCACATCGTTGCCAGCAGCACGATCCAAAACCAGCAGCACTTCAAGCTTGCCATCAGTAATATTTTTTTGCAACGGCTTTACTTGATCCACAGTACTTGTGTTAAGAACAAAGTGAGACTTTGTATTGGACTGTCCAGACGCCGTGCTTTGATTGCTGTTTCCATTGAGACGCTGGCTAAAGTATGTTGTTAAAGCCTCATCATTCAGGCCTGCAACCGTTCCGGCATTATTCACCAGTGTGACATGGGATTGAGAGTTTGAACGGGCAGCGAAAAACTGGATCACGGTTGGCACACAGGATCCCAATAAGGCAAACACAACAAATAAAATGGTCGTAATAATATAGCTGCGCTGAAAAACACGATTTTTATACTCGCGGCGCAAAATAAGACCGATATTGCGAATCGTATTACTGCGCGTATCGCCACTGGATCTGACAGCTTCAGCATTGTGATGAGATGATGCAACCTCTGTCGTAGGTTTTAACTCAGTCTTGTTTGACATAAATCCTCTTTTTTACCTGATCAGGAAACAGTAGCAGGAGCATCCGGTAGAGCAATTTTTCCCACAGTCTCGATAAAGATGTCCGTAAGTGAAGGCTCGGCTAGCTCAAAACGATTAATAATGCCATTGTGACGTAAAGCTTCCGCAATAATCACATTAGGATTGAGATCTGAGCGCATCTGCATCTCGATATAATCCTGGCGTCTCTTCGTAACCTGGACGCCATCCAGTGTATCCAGCCAGAGCACCTCGGAATCATTTTCTAGTTTCAGGCGCACCACATTACGTCCATGCTGCCTGCGGACATCACGCACGCTACCCTTTACGATGGCTTCGCCTTTATTAATAATCACAATATCTTCACACATCTCTTCAACCTGATCCAATTGGTGGGTCGAAAAAATAATCGTCTTCCCTCTGCGGTGCATCTCCAGAAAAGCATCTTTCAAGACAATCGCATTCACAGGATCCAGTCCGCTAAAAGGCTCATCCATAATAAGAATAGAAGGATTATGCAGGATGGTGGCCAGGAATTGCACTTTTTGCTGATTACCTTTTGACAGATCCTCGATCTTTTTTTTACGATTCGCGTTTATTTGAAAACGGTCAAGCCATTCATCTAATTCGATTTTTGCATCATGTTTGGACAGGCCATTGAGTTGGGCCAGGAAAAGTAACTGCTCCTCAACGACCATCTTGGAATAAAGACCACGTTCCTCGGGAAGATAGCCCAGTTCGCGCCGGGGGATCTCGCGCACATCTTTGCCATTCCAACTGATGTGTCCACTATCAGGACGAAAGATATCCAGGATCATACGCATTGTGGTCGTCTTACCCGCACCATTTGAACCAAGTAAGCCAAACAGCGAGCCTTCTTTGACTTCCATGGACAAATTCTTCACAGCCTGAAATTGCCCAAATGATTTATTAATAGCATCTACTACAAGTGCCATATATTACTCCTCATACCTTGTCACAGATTCTTGCCAGATCTAGTCTAGCATGCTCAAACAGCAGAGACAATGTATACATCACATATAGACGTAAGCAGAACCATAAAATAAAGCCTATAATACATCGCTAAATTATCCTGCTATTTTTTCTTGTTAAATATTTACCACTAAGAGTGTGCCTGATCACTATGAGTTCCAGGATCAGTCCCGTTGCGCTTTCGCGCCTGCGGCGCGAACACATTGGTTCTGTGGTGGTGGAAAATGATGCGCAATGCGCATCATTTTCCACCACCACAGAAAAGAAGCATGGGCACTTTAGTGCCCGCGTGCGCCCAGGCGCGACGCATCCAATCAGTGTGAACCTCAGACACACTCTAATAAAATTGATGCAGATGCTGTAAAAAATCTTTAGGGAAGAGAATATAAAAAATAAAAATAAAAACATTAGCAAGTATTAGATTGACTTATCTCATTGCTATCTGGTATTATGTGCAGATGAGCAACTCTTTTATCTACTCCCTGAACCAGAGTATGCATACTCTGGGATGGCTCATCCATCGCAATAGGAATCGCGCAACAAGCACCTCCGCCACGTAAGCCCGGCACCTGGTTTACGTGGCCGTCAGGGGAGGTGCGAGATTCCTATTGCGCTACTATAAGGCCTGCTCAGGCTTTATAGTCATACTCCCCTGCCTTTTCCACCAACAACTTCACTTCTTTATAGTAATGCCGCTTGTAGCCGGGCATATGATTGTGATCGCGCAATCTTTTTATGCAACCGGTTCACAGAGATTCCACCATGGCGATAGCTCTTATTCATAAGGCTGTTTTCAGCCAGGAATAGTGCTATATGCAATGCGGTAGCAGCAGGCGCAACGCTTTTCATATGTCCCAGACAAGCCTTTCCCTTCAGTAAGTATGCTTGCTGACCGGGACATGAAAGGGACAAAGATATGTCTGCAACCAGAACTGAAGCAACACGCCCGCCAGCGCAAAAGCCTCGTTCGCTCTGGAGGAACAGGGATTATCTCTTGCTCTGGAGCGGCCAAACGATCTCAGAAATTGGAGGGGGTGTTTCTCAGCTGGCCTTTCCGTTACTTGTGCTTTATATGACACACTCACCACTGGCGGCGGCCACCGCGGGTACCTTGCGCGCATTACCCCGCCTGCTTTTTTCCCTGCTGGCAGGTGCCTGGGTGGATCGTTATAACCGCAAATATGTGATGATTTTCTGCGACATTGGTCGCGCCTGTAGCTTGATCAGCATTCCTATCGCTTTGTATTTCCATAGCCTGACAATCTGGCAACTCTATATTACCGCCTTTATTGAAGGTACCCTGCTGACCTTTTTCGGGATGGCACAGGCATCCAGTTTAAGTCAGGTAGCGTCCGAGGAGCAGCTATCAGCGGCAATGGCGCAACAAGAAGTAGTCGAAGGCACCACGATCTTGCTGGGTCCAGCCATTGCTGGACCACTGTTTGCGCTGAGACCCGTCTTGCCTTTTATTGCTGATGCGCTTTCTTACTTCATTTCTATTGGCACGCTATGTGCGATTCGCACACCATTTCAGGCACAGCGCACCAAAGCACGGCGCCATCTGCTGCGCGAGATACAGGAAGGATTGCTGTGGACGTGGCGACAGCCAGTGTTACGTATCGCCAATACTATGAATATGCTGTCAGCGATGGTCAATCCTAGTAGTGCCTTGATTGTTATTGTACTGGCCAAACAACAGCATGTCTCAGATACAATGATCAGTACCATTTTTGTGATTGGCGGGATAGGCGCGATTACAGGCTCGCTGTTAGCGCCATTGGGACAAAAATTCCTCAAAGTGGGGCAGTTAATGATCCTGGTACGCTGTCTCTTTGCCATAATCTGGCCCTGCTATCTGCTGGCTGGCAATCCTTTCTTTTTAGGCTTGATAGAAGCCAGCCTGAACTTCGTGGATCCATTTGAAGATGTCGCCTATTTTAGCTACCGGCTGGCCATCATTCCAGACGAATTACGTGGACGCGTCATCAGCGCCTGTCGCATGTATACAGCAGCTAGCAATCCAATCGGACAACTCTTGATGGGATTATTACTGGAAAAGTATGGGGTCAGACCAGCCATCATTATCGGGTGGTTAGGGCTCATGCTGGTTGCAACAGTATTCAGTCTGGCGCCACAAATACGGGCGGCAAAGCATCCTATTACACTACAAAAAAAGTAGGTTTATTAAACATGGAAAACAACCAGTCGCAAGACTTATACTTTAAATAGTAGACAAAATGGAGGTTGCTAAAAAAAACCGCCAATAACATTTACACCAGCCATGAATTGTACAATAATATGGGGAAGGGTTCATTGTTCCCTAATTGTTAATCTTGAAAGGATTTTTGACTATGGCCTACGTAATCACCCAGCCTTGTATCGGCACGAAAGATGCTTCATGCGTGGATGTTTGTCCAGTTGACTGCATCCATCCCGGACCTGGCGAAGCGGGTTATGATGAGCATGAGCAGCTCTACATAAATCCGGATGAATGCATCGACTGCGGTGCATGCGAGCCAGCCTGTCCGGTAACCGCAATTTTTGAAGAGTCTGCGGTACCTGCTGAGTGGAAGCAATGGATCAAAATCAATGCGGATTTCTTCCAGGGCGCATAACTACGCTATTTAGTACCTCAACCAAAAGTTGAGGATTCGCGAAAAATAGGGTATTAAATAGAGTGATATCTCTTGCAAGGCCTCTTCCGGGAAAACAGGATTGTCAAAACCGGGATGCAAGAGATATCATTTTTTTTGCTAGCGTCTGTTGATTACAAAGGCGCTTCAGTATGTTGGTCTGAATGACGTGTATACTGAATGCGGAATCGACGGGTTGGTGGCTGCTCTTGATCCTGATAATCTTCAAATTGGATCTGGTGCAATCCCGTCGCTAAAAATGTATTCAGCTCATCCCTGGTCAGCGGCCACGGCATCAGTCCAGGATGATCCTCGGGAGCACGGCCACGGCAAATAACAAGGAGTGTGCCGTCCGCACCCAGTAAATTGGCAATATTTGCCATGGCTTTAGCGCGCAGGCCGGGCGGTAAAACCTGCAATGTATAGGCTTCAAAAATGAAATCAAAACTATGCTGCCACTCCACAGGCGTTTGCAAGACATCCGCGACCACATACTCAACTGACGAAGTTGGAAAGCGCTGCTTACACCAGGCAACGGCAGAAGGAGCAATATCAAACGCTAGTACAGAAAAACCCCGGCGTGACAACTCCTCAGCATCATCTCCAAGCCCACATCCAACCACCAGTGCTCGCCGACCATTGCCCTGCATATTTTTTTGTTCCAGCCAGTCAACCAGGCCAGGATTACTCATCATATCCCCCCAGGGTATATGCTCCTCGTTTTCCTCAGCATCAGCATACAGCAACTCAAACCACCCTGTTCTATCATCCCGCTGCAAAAAATCTTGCGCAAGCTGACGTGCTTTAGCACGAGCCTGATCCTTCATAGTTTTCATCCAATCCTTTGCACCAAATTTACTACTAAAAGTCTAAACCACGATTGCTATCCTGTCCAATATCTCTTCAAGATCACGATGATGCCTTGATAGCATCACTGTTATCTTGAAGCTTCCCATGTGTATGACATCTTTAAACACAAAGAAGAGAATGGTATCAAAATTATCCTCAAGCCCAATGGCTAAGGAGAATTTTGGCTTACTCGGTTGCTGCACGTAGAAGCACGCCTAATTCTTCGGAGATACGATGTAGAGGCGCGCTTGAATGCTGGATACGACTTAAAATCGTCCCACCTTCAATCGAAGCCACCGTAAACTCGGCCAGGCTGGTAGCTTTTTCAAGAGAATAGCCACTGGAAATCAACTTGCGGGCAAAAGCTGCCTGCAATAATTGATAGGCTTCCCGACAGACCGCATTCAATGGCTCGCTCGAATTCACCGTCTCTAATGCCACCATCATCAGCGGGCCACCAGCTTGAAAACCAGATAACTCAATATACTGAGCAATATGCTGGATAAAGAGCCTGATAGCCTCCACAGGATCAGGACTCACGGCCAGCTGGCATTCAATGTGCTCCGCAACCGTCCGAGAAGTAGTGCGAATAGCTTCTGATGCCAGTTCTTCCTTCCCATTCGGAAAATAGTAATACAGCGAACCTTTGGGAGTGCAACTTTTAATCAGAATCTGATTTAAACCTGTGGCATGATAACCCTGTGCTTCAAGCAGGCTACAAGTGGTTTGAAGAATACGCTCTCGGGTAGATGCCATATCTTATGCTCCTTCTATTATTATTGCATGTTATAAAAAAGCAATCGTGAACGCCGCTCACTCGCGGCTCGCGAAGTCACCACAACACAACAATGGCAGGCTAATATATTCAACGCCATATGCAACTTTTTCCTCGCTATTTTTTTGTCTGGAGGCTGAGGTAACTGTAATTCATCGATCTCAACTACCAGGTAGAAGAATATCAGATCTTATAAATAATTTACGCTGATAAATTGTTTTTTTTGCTGCTCTGAGGTACACTACTCACGGTTCAATCGTCTGTAAGATTTCAGTATAAAACAAAAGAATTCATCACCACTTCAATGAAGGAGTAGGCATATTGACACGTTAGCATTTCTAAAGTTGTTACAACTGGCTGATAGTGCGCTACCTATCGGTTCAACTGCCCATTCATTTGGCCTGGAAACCTTAACTGTTGAAGATAATTTACGTGTTGATCAGCTGGAAGCTTTTTTTCAACACTTTTTGTTGGAAACCGGTCAGTTAGAAAGCTGTTTTTGTCGACTCAGTCATCGACTGGCGCACCTACCTGATCCTGAACAGGTAGAGCACCAATGGTGTATGCTCAACATGCAGTTGAGCGCATTTAAAACTGCCCGTGAAAGCAGGGTTGCCAGTGCGACCTTAGGACGGCGTTTCTTACAACTGCTACTGTCACTGGAAGAGAATTCACTCTTACGCCAGGCCCTGCAAGCAGCCAGAGCCCAACAGGTAGATGTTCATTATAGTACGGCCTTTGGTCTGGTGGGAGCAACTTCAGATCTTGATGAAACCACCACTGTCCTGGCCTATCTACAGCAAACTCTGACCGGCTTCGTCTCAGCCTGCCAACGCCTTCTCCCCCTGGGGCAAAGTCAAGCCAGCAGTATCTTATGGCGCTTAAAACCTATATTGATCGAGGTCGCCCATAAAAGCATGTCCGCAGACCTTGAGGAGCTCACTATTTTTACGCCGCTCATGGATATAGGAAGTATGCGCCATCCATTGGTTACCACCCGCCTCTTTATCAGTTAAATAAGATAGAGGCACAAACACTGCTCACTGCCGAGCCCCCGGATCAGAATGACCTGCCACTATAAATACGTGTGCAAACGCTATGCCGCGCCTGCAGATTTCAGCCAACGCTCAACAGACATGCAACTATAGCAAGCCGTGCTATAGCTCTATGTAAGCCACTGATACAATTTGATTAGTAGTATTACTCTCGTGTTCTCTGCAGCTAGAAAGTTGAGTGCAGCAAAATTCAAACAACGCTCATGACAAAAAAATCTGTCCAGGGGAAATTACATCTCAACTTTACCTGTAATCCCACCCGGCTACAGGTACTTGAGCAGAGTCCACCGCTCAAAGTGGTTCGCGCGTTTCCACTGCCTGCGGGTGGCGCACTGGTCCATCTCCACAATATCTCTGGGGGTGTGCTGGGTGGGGATCAGCTAGAACTAAAAGTAGAGATTGGTACTGGCGCTTATGCCCAACTCACCACGACCAGCGCCACCCGCCTCTATCGCAGCCAGCCAGATGTCCCTCCGGCCCGACAGAAAACACAGATCCAGATCGCCGAAAACGGACTCCTGGAGTACGTTCCCGATCCACTGATTCCTTTTGCTGGTTCCAGCTATCAGCAACAAACGCTCATCAAGTTAGCACCAGGGGCAGGACTCTTCTGGTGGGAAACCGTGGCTCCGGGTCGGACTGCCCGCGGTGAACTATTTGACTATGATCTGTTGCACATCAGCAGTCGTATCTCGGCCGCTAACCGTCCCATCGCCATCGAACAGATCAAACTGGAGCCACGGCAACACGATTTTTCTTCCCTGGCCAGACTCGGGCCTTATGCCTATTTTTGTAGCTGCTATATTTGCAAGGTCGGCCTGGATGCTCAGCGCTGGTTACAGCTCGAACATGAGCTGAGCATTCTCGCCCAACAACTAACGCGTCCTGACGAAACTCGCTGGGGCGTCAGCACACTCACAGCACATGGAATAGTGATCCGCGGACTGAGTAAACGCGGAACCACCATTACAGCAGACCTGTTCGCCTTCTGGCGCATGGCCACGCAAGCGCTCTACGGGCGGGACACCATCCTACCACGAAAGATTTACTAGGAGTGCAGGATAAGAAAAGGAGCAGAGAGTAGTGTTACTTACACAGCGTGAACAAGAGAAATTGCTGATTTTTGTCGCCGCCGAACTGGCCCGCAAGCGACAGGCCAGAGGGTTAAAGTTGAACTATCCAGAAGCAATCGCCATTATCAGTGCAGAGATTATGGAAGCGGCCCGCGATGGCAAAAGCGTGGCCGAAGTTATGACCTTCGGGACAACCATCCTGAAGCGTGAAGACGTCATGGATGGTATTGCTGAAATGATTCCAGAGGTCCAGGTTGAAGCGACGTTCCCCGATGGTACCAAGCTCGTCACCATCCATGATCCAATTCATTAGCAAAACGCAGGAGGAAAGCCATGAAACCAGGCGAATACCTGCTTGACGACGCAGCAGGCGATATCGAACTCAATGCTGGTCGAGCAACCACCACCCTACTCGTACGCAATCTGGGCGATCGCCCGGTTCAAGTAGGCAGCCACTATCACTTTTTTGAAGTCAACAAAGCACTGGATTTTGAGCGGCAGCAAGCTTATGGCATGCGCTTAAATATTGCCGCCGGAACCGCAGTGCGTTTTGAACCAGGAGAAGAAAAAGAAGTGTCCCTGGTCGCCCTGGGCGGTGATCGCATCGTGCATGGCCATCGAGGACACGTCAATGGCAAACTAGACGCAAAAAACAATAAGTCCTGAACAACGCAACATGCTCCACCTTCACCGAAACAAACCTCCTGAAAAGAGTGATGAATACTCTTTTCAGGAGGTTATCAATTAGTGCTGACGTAGAAAATCGAGCACGAGTTGATTAAATTCAGTCGGTTTCTCCAGACTGAGCATATGAGCAACCTGTGGAATGATTACCTGTTGTGCTCCTGCAATAGCGGCGGTCAGTTGATCGACCAGCGTCAGCCGATCAGGCAGATCTAAGTCGCCAACCAGCAACAGAGTGGGAACGTGAATCTCATCAAGCCTGTGAAGTGCGGGTGGCGTCAGAGGAGCTATTTCAGCCCCCTCTGGAACCTCAATAGTGAAGGCATGCAATTGCATCTGACCGACGAGTTCTCTGACCTCAGGAGAAACCTGTTCAGGCGTGCGGTATGGACCATCAACCCACATCCGCAAGTTGAGCTCGGTTGCTCCTGCCAGATCACCACGTCCAAGATAAGCATTCTCTTCAGCCCCAAATTGCTGCACCGCTTCCGAAGGTTGATGACCACTGACACTGGGAGCACCCAGAACCAGCGCAGACACCATTTCTGGATAGGTCAGCGTAAAATCCAGTGCCACCTGGCCACCAAACGAAATACCCAGCACATAGGCCTTATCAACACCCAGATGTCGCAACAAGTTAGCTGCATCAGCAGGATAAGAGATCTGGCCCGCGGGCACTTCTGTCCTGCCATAACCGCGCAAATCATAGCTAATCACCCGATACTGCTGAGCAAAAGCAGCAAATTGCGCGTCCCACATCCGGCTGTCAGCGATGCCAGCATGAATCAAAAGCAGAGGATGGCCATGTCCGGCCACTTCGTAATATAAACGCTCTCCCTCGTTACCGAGGAAACCAGTTTCTTTCTGTAATGTTTTCACAAAAAATCTCCAGCACAGTATACAGATAGCTATCTGTTATGAACATATAAAGCATCTATTCTCACAAAAGGAGAATGAGGAGAACCTGCACCCACAGAGGCATAAAGTAGCATAGAGGTGGTGTTTTATGAAAACATTTTCTCTGTATAAGCGTGTGGTGAGGTTCTATAAATGAGGCAGAGTGATGCTATTAAGAAAGACTGCCCCACATGTAATAATTCTCTGATCCATTGGAGTGCTCCTTTCTATTACTAGAGGATAACGACGGTTACCTGATGAGTATACGCTATTGAGAAAAAAAAGTAAATAGCGATATAGCATCAAAACTATACCGCTATAAAATTAGTAATCTCTCTAACAACTACTCTTTATCCAGTGAGAGTATTCATAGCTCATGAAAAATCAAGAAGCAGTTGAGACGTTAGAAGGCTTTTGTATTTTTTTATATATACTGCATCAGGGAACCTCTACCAGGATGTCAATCTACCTATTTTTGTGGTACCAGTCTGACGCGGACGATGCCAGGCATAGGAAGATCTAGCGTGAGGGACGCATTGCCTTCTTCTGTTACCAGAACGGGTTGTATGGTCTCATGCAGCTTGTCGGCATTGCGTAACATGCTCCATTGATCAGCAGTTGGCCAGTCCTGTTCACCCTGCCAGTATTGGGCGATATTTGAATGCGTGCCATCAACGCGTGCGATACTAACCGTGTAGTGCTGCTGTGGCAGTTGCTCAAGATGGATGTCGAGCTGACGATTAAGAAGGGCGCTGCCATCCAGTTTGGATTGATCTAGCGTGCCATTCCAGACGAGCAGATCGATAGTACCATCTTCCTTGCGTGCAGCCCAGCCGTCGAGCAGGGATCCGGCACCATCACCGCGCAGTTCAAGCTGCACCAGGTTCGAGCCCAGACTTTCAGCCAGTGCCAGAGCCCAGTACCGTGGTTTGCGCAGGTTGCCAATGGTTTGTAGACCAAAGCCGCCATGGAGCAGGCGTGGCGCTCGACCCAGTTCTTCAAAGTGGTCACTTAGTACCCAATAAGCCAGAGCATCCACGCGTCCCTGCACGCTCTTCATGCCATGCAAGGTAAAGGTGGCGGAGAAGACCGTATCGTTCACTGGATAGAAGTGGGTTGGTGTGACACCCCATTCAGTCCACCAGATTTTGACTTCAGGGAAACCATAGGTAGACAGGGCCTGCGTGAAATCCAGTGGCAGGTTACCATACGTATGTGTGGCGATAAAATCGAGGGGTGAATTATGCTCGCGAACATACTGCAAGAAGTCCGCAATCCACTCTGCGGCGGCCGTCGCGGGACCACCAACGAGCAGGCGCTTATCAACCGCTTTAATCGCTCGGGCAGTTATGTCATAGAGCTGAAAATATTCTTCCTGGGTACCAGTCCAGAAGACTTGCAGGTTCGGCTCGTTCCAGACCTCAAAGCCCCATTGTAAAACCTCTTCCAGCCCATAGCGCTCGACGAGATGCGCGGCGAGGCGCTGGCAGAGCTCAGCCCAGCGGTCCCAGTCTTTAGGCGGCGAGTTCAGAGCGCGATACATAAAAACCGATGTCTCAGGATCACGCGCAAGGTCGTGCGGCATGAATGACAGCTCGACAATTGGACGTAATTTTAACTCAAGCAGACGATCATAGATGCGATCCACAGTCGAGAAATCATAGTGAGCCTCACCATTGACTTCGGTATAGACATGGTTCTCATCATGCAAGATAGCGTGTGCACGAATATGGGTAGCGCCCAGTTCATCACGTGTGTTTTGTAATGCTTGTGCGAACTCTTCGCCAATGTTACTGCCACCAGAGCCTTCTCCATAAAAGAGTTGTGATAAATGCTCAGAACCCATCATATGCCAGACGCGGTTAAGGGTACCTGCGCTGGTCTGGGTCTTCACGGTTACCTGAACTGGTTTAGCCGTTGTGTCGAGAAGGGTTCCCTCAACTGGTGATGTCAATGCGCTGGAAGCATATTTAGGATCGGGGAGAGCCGTGATAGCATACCAGTAGGTTGTGCCTGGTTTGCCAGTGGTATCCGCATAGCTGGGACCAGGAGTTACCAGCACATCACGTCCACCATGATCAATCGGCGTGAATGGCCCCTCTGGTCCATCCGCACGATGCACCAGATAACCAACTGCCCCCGCTACCGGCTGCCAGCGTAGCGTCACCTGGCCCGCACCCGATTCAGCGACTAGTCCCGATGGTGCGGGTAATGTTTGCGGTTCCTGTATTTGGGGCTCTATAATCTGGGCATCATCATCGTTACGCTGCCCAATACGTGTTTCCCAATCTTCACGCGCATCTATGTTTTGTGGTAAATCTTTTTCCATCTTTAATCCTCAAATACATTTCTATATCTAACATATCCATTAATTTGTATGAGATCTTTTTTCGTCTCTATATCAACCCTTTAAGCCAGTCACCGCAATACCCTGCGTCAGGCGGATAGGCGGGTTTCTCCTGGGCTTTAGCCCTTGCTTGTTGCATATAATGCATTGTTGGATTATACTGCATAGGTGCAACGAAGGCACGACAGCACAGGCTGTACGGCCTTAGGAAGTGTTGCCAGGCAAAATCGTTCAAGAAAAGCCTCCCACTGATGCATGCATCAGTTTTCGAAAGAGAAAGGTGTTCACCCTTTCCAGGTCGCCAAACACCCGACGTTGGCTGCACACCCGTCGGGTACGGCATGAAACGGTGAACAGGCATGGCACCGCCCTTCAAGCGAGCAGATGTGTGGATCTGTGCTTGAGTGTATTCCTCACCCACTACGGTCTTCAACGAGTTGCCTCAACGAGGCACCGACTCAGGGGGCCGACTACGTAGGAGTACAAGAAGCCGCCGCCCTTCAGGGCGTGCGGAGTGTCACATTACATGTAGTTTTTATAAGGACTGCATGACGAGCGCTCTACCAGATTAGTAGCCAGTCTTACCCGGACAGGGTTATTAATCTGGTTTTGGAGCGACATTTTGTGATGGATTTCCGACGCATAGAGTGAATCTGCGGTCTGAACTCTCTTCTGTGTAGAGGACTTTTCTAACAGAGCGAGTAACGTTTCAGTGGCTTGTTTTCCCATTTCATAGAATGGTTGTCGTACCGTTGTCAACGGTGGCCGTGAATAAGACGATGGTGCAATATCATCGAAACCTACGACTGAGAGTTGTTCAGGTACGCAGATACCATGCTCATCGGCAGCGACCAATACGTCATAGGCAACATGATCGTTACTGGCAAAGATGGCAGTTGGACGATCAGGCATGGTCATAAAATGGTTGGCCGCTGAACGCCCATCTGTAGGTGTGAAACCACCCTGACGTACCAGATCAGGATCTGGTACCAGACCAACTTCTTGTAAAGCATCGCAATACCCAAGATAGCGTTCCTGCGAGGCTTTATAGTCAGCTGGCCCTTGAATGTGCGCAATACGGCAATGACTCAGTTGTAACAGGTACTTTGTGGCTGCATGTGCTCCTACCCGATTATCCGCGCTGACCCAGGGTACGCTGGTCGGCTCGGAGCGGTCATCGATGATAACCACTGGAAAGCCTTCCTCATAGAGTTTGGTCAGATAGGGTATTGAAGGGCCTGGGAAAACAGCGAGTACACCCGAAGCCAGATTCGAATGCAGGATACGTGAGATAACATCACGTTGCTCCCTGTCATTGTGGACCTGTTCATGGGTAATACTATAGAGGATAAGTTCGTATGGAGATTGGGCAACCACTTCAGATATACCGCGCATGATCTCTGGCATTAAAGGCCATGCCAGTGACGGAATGAGCGATCCAATCAGCCGACTGCGCCCTCCTGCCAGCCTCGAAGCCGCCATATCGAGCACGAAGGTATGCTCTTCAATCACTTTCAGGATGTGCGCACGCGTTGCTGGATCAACATCCTGTTTCGCGTTCAAGACTCGTGAAACAGTAGACTTTGAGACGCCGGCCAGTTCCGCGATGTCTCGTATCGTGAGCTTCCTGGGCATCAATGCCCCTCCTCGCTATAGATGGTTAGATGTTCCGGCCCCGTTCCCGGGACCGTTCCCAGAAGCAGTGTTTTCATTATAATTGCCTGCTTGTGTTTTTGTCAAGGTACATAGATGGAGCTCGGGGCTATTTAAATTTCCCCCAAAGGGTCCCCTGAAGAGAAGAAATCCTAATTGAGAGAGATGCTTACATATGTATAAAACAACCATGTGCTGCCTCCTGCCAGATACCAGGCATTCCGTTTTCACGGTATACTAGAGAGAGGTTTCTACGACACAAGATGAGCATGACAACAGAGACATCCTTTGTCTACAGATAGTGACGAGAGGGCAACACGTATGAGTTTACGCATCCCTCGCCAGATGTACGCGGATCTCTATGGTCCGACTACAGGTGACCGTGTACGGCTGGCTGATACTGAGCTCATGATTGAGATTGAGAAGGATTATACCGTTTATGGCGATGAGATCACCTTTGGCGGCGGTAAAGTGATTCGCGATGGCATGGGCCAGAGCAGCCGCGCCACCCGGGAAAGCGCTCATGGCACGCTGGATCTGGTGATCACGAACGCCATCATTATCGATCACTGGGGTATCGTTAAAGGTGATATCGGCATTCGCGATGGACGTATCGTCAAAGTGGGCAAGGCAGGCAATCCTGATACCATGGACGGCGTTGATCCCGATCTCGTCGTTGGTTCGGGCACCGAGGTAATCGCTGGCGAGAACATGATTGTCACAGCTGGTGGGGTCGATTCGCACATTCACTTTATTTCACCCCAGCAGATCTATGAGGCTATGTCCAACGGCATCACGACGATGCTTGGAGGGGGCACCGGACCTGCTACGGGAACGAATGCGACGACCTGTACACCAGGCGCCTGGAACCTCGCACGTATGTTACAGGCTGTAGAGCACTGGCCCGTTAATTTTGGCTTGCTGGGTAAGGGCAATACCTCAACGAAGGAGCCGCTGGAAGAACAGTTGCGTGCGGGCGCCTGCGGTCTCAAACTCCATGAGGACTGGGGAACCACACCAGCGGCGATCGATATGTGTTTGCAAGTGGCGGACAAATATGATGTGCAGGTCGCGATCCACACAGATACCATCAATGAGGCAGGGTTTGTAGAGGATACCATTGCCGCGATTGGCAACCGCACGATCCACACCTACCATACCGAAGGTGCAGGTGGTGGCCATGCGCCAGACATTATCCGTATTGCTTCATACCCAAATATTCTCCCTTCATCTACAAATCCTACACGGCCTTTTACAATTAATACCATTGCCGAACACTTAGACATGTTAATGGTTTGTCACCACCTTAATCCCCAGGTTCCAGAGGATGTAGCTTTTGCCGAAAGTCGTATTCGGCCTGAGACAATTGCTGCTGAAGACATCTTGCACGATCTGGGTGTCTTCAGTATGCTCTCTAGCGACTCACAGGCGATGGGGCGTGTAGGTGAAGTGGTTACACGCACCTGGCAAACTGCACATAAAATGAAAGTCCAACGCGGACCATTGAAGCCGGATTCTAGTCGCAATGATAATTTCCGAGTCAAGCGTTATATTGCCAAGTATACGATTAATCCTGCTATCACTCATGGAATTGGTCAACATGTTGGTTCCATCGAAGCGGGAAAACTAGCAGACATTGTACTCTGGAAACCTGCACTCTTTGGAGTCAAGCCAGAAATGATTGTGAAGGGCGGATTCATCTCGTGGAGCGCGATGGGCGATGCAAATGCTTCCATTCCAACGCCGCAACCAGTACTCTACCGGCCGATGTTTGGTTCTTTCGGTGGCGCTACAGCGGCTACCAGTTTAACATTTGTATCTAAGGCAGCTCTGGAAGCTCAGTTGCCTGAACAGATTGGATTGCGTAAACAGGTGGTGGCAGTAGAAAATTGCCGATCTATAGGAAAAGAAAATATGATCCATAATACTGCTACCCCCGGGATAGAAGTTGATCCAGAAACCTACGAAGTACGTGCCGATGGTGAACTGCTGACGTGTGAACCTGCCGAAGTTCTACCAATGGCACAACGCTATTTCTTATTCTAATAGATAGCGTTTCAAGATAACGTTTCAAAAAGGGAAAAACTATATGACAGATACAGGCTTTACACGCGCTTTCCGCGTTGGTATTGCTGGTCCAGTCGGATGTGGCAAGACAGCGCTGGTAGATCGCTTGAGCAAAAAACTATGGCCGCGCTATAATCTGGCGGTCGTTACTAATGATATCTATACGAAAGAGGATGCAGAGTTCCTGCTCCGTCAGGGCACGCTCCCACAGGAACGTGTGCGCGGCGTGGAAACCGGTGGTTGTCCTCATGCGGCGATTCGTGAAGATGCTTCCATGAATCTCGAAGCGATCGCTGACCTGGAGGAGAGTTTGCCTGGATTGGAGTTAATCTTTGTCGAAAGCGGCGGTGATAATCTGGCCGCCGCTTTTAGTCCAGAGCTTGTTGATGTCGCGATCTATGTCATTGATGTTTCAGGCGGCGACAAGATTCCTCGTAAGGGCGGTCCGGGCATCATGCGCTCAGATCTACTGATCATCAATAAAATTGATCTGGCACCTTATGTCGGTGCTTCGTTAGAAGTAATGGAGCACGATGCACGAATCAAACGTGGTGAGCGCCCATTTGTCTTCACCAATCTTAAAGATGAGGTAGGATTGGAAGCTGTTATTGCCTGGCTTGAACAACATCTTACAGTACCAGCCAGGGAGCGCCGCAATATCATTGACGCTCATGCACCCTATGTGGGACATCCTCATAGCCATGAGCATGATCATAGTCATAAACATTAAAAATGTAACTACCGCTCGCCCCCAGGTGGGCGGCTGATCAGGAGTGATTTCAATGCCAATGCTTGTTCACCTGACCGCCGAAAAAAATGTTAAGCCAATCTTACGAGGAGGTATTAAAAGTTCATGTGGAGTGTATAGTATGCCAATGCTACAGAATCATTATATTTCGCACCAATGGCTACGTGAACTCAAGCGTCGGGGACAACGCACCTATATGGCAGTCTATTTTCGTGTGAGTGCCGAGGAAATTGTGTCAGTGGGTCATTATAATCAGCAGCATCAACAGGTGCCGCTGGGCAAAGCAATCGAAATTATTCGAAATATCGATGATGCGCAGGGGTATGAAATTATTATATCCAGAACAATTACCAAAAAAGAGATCGTAAAGGTACGGGCATTGTCACAAATCATTGGCTGGCGCTATATGCCTTTCGCCCATGGTAAATCCTTCTTTAATTGTCCGGGCTGTATTCCAAGGGGTCAAATAAAATCAAAAGTGTTACAACAGCGCTATCGCCAGGGTATTACGCGCAGTGGTTCCGGTAAATAAGTCGAGAAGCGCACAAACAAAAAAGACCTTCCCCGCAAAGGGAAAGCCTCATAATGTTTTTCAACAACTGCAATAACGTATATCCTCAATTTTGCCGAGCGCCTCTGCCAGCCGATGAGCTGAAGCCGAGTGCACTCACGCGAGTGTCCACGATGAAGATACTGATGTGAAACAAGCCGTACGATCATTAGGGCGACTTCGCTGCGCCTGTTACCAGGTGTCCACGTGTCGTCTATTTACCAGGTCGTCTTCCTGGGATCTTGATCACACGAAGTGATGGGAAAACTCGTCTTGGGTGCGGCTTCGCGCTTAGATGCCTTCAGCGCTTATCCTTTCTCGACATAGCTATCCAGCTCTGGCCCGGGCAGGCCAACTGGCACACCAGCGGTCGAGCCATCTCGGTCCTCTCGTACTGGAGATGACGCCCCTCAATTTTCCTACGCCCACGACGGATAGAGACCGAACTGTCTCGCGACGTTCTGAACCCAGCTCGCGTGCCGCTTTCATGGGCGAACAGCCCAACCCTTGGGACCTACTCCAGCCCCAGGATGCGACGAGCCGACATCGAGGTGCCAAACCTTGCCGTCGATATGAACTCTTGGGCAAGATAAGCCTGTTATCCCCGGGGTAGCTTTTATCCGTTGAGCCACACTCCTTCCACTCGGGAATGTGGGATCACTAAGCCCGACTTTCGTCCCTGCTCGACCTGTCCGTCTTGCAGTCAAGCTCCCTTCTGCCTTTGCACTCTTACGGGTGATGTCCATCCACCCTGAGGGAACCTTTGGGCGCCTCCGTTACTCTTTGGGAGGCGACCGCCCCAGTCAAACTACCCGCCTGATCTTGTCTACGTCCCGGCTCACGGTGACGTATGAGAAACAAACCGCAACGAGAGTGGTATTTCACTGTTGTCTCCCCTACCCCCACAGGGATAGGTTCTCCGACTCCCACCTATGCTACGCACGCTTCAACTCGTTTCCAGGTCAAGGTGTAGTAAAGCTCCACGGGGTCTTTTTGTCCTGTCGTGGGTAACCCGTATCTTCACGGGTACTTCAATTTCGCCGAGTCCTCTGTCGAGACAGCGCTCAACTCGTTACTCCTTTCGTGCGGGTCGGAACTTACCCGACAAGGAATTTCGCTACCTTAGGACCGTTATAGTTACGGCCGCCGTTCACCGGGGCTTAGATTCGCAGCTACGATCACCGCTCCTCGTAACCTTCCGGCACTGGGCAGGAGTCAGCCCCTATACTTCCGCTTTCGCGTTCGCAGAGACCTGTGTTTTTGGTAAACAGTCGGTTGAGCCAATTTCTTGCAACCCCCTCACGCCGCTCCGAAGAGCCTCGCTACTAGGGCACCCCTTCTTCCGAAGGTACGGGGTTAATTTGCCGAGTTCCTTAACAGAGGGTCGCTCGATCACCTGGGGAGATTTCCCCCTGCCTACCAGTGTCGGTTTGCGGTACGGGCGGAGAAGCATTCTGGCGAGAGGCTTTTCTCGGCGGCGTAGGGGCCAATGACTTCCGCGAACTGACGTCCGCTCGCTGCACGTGTCATGCACAGGAAACCGGGATTTTCCTCGGTTTCGCACTTCGCCGTACAGACCCATCCTGTCCAATCGATGGGCTCACCTTCCTTACCGCGTCCCCCCATTGCTCATAACAAATGTCTCCGGTGCAGGAATGTCCAACCTGCTTGCCATCGCCTACGACTATAACGTCCTCGGCTTAGGACCCGACTCACCCTGGGACGATTGACGGTGCCCAGGAACCCTCAGGCATTCGGTGTGTCTGGTTATCACAGACATGACGCTACTCATTCCGGCATTCTCACTTCTCTTCGCTCCACCAGTCCTCACGGTCTGGCTTCTCTGCTTGAGAACGCTCCCCTACCAATCCTGTAAAAACAGGATTCCATGGCTTCGGTATGATGCTTGAGCCTCGGTACGTTGTCGGTGCCACTACACTCGACCAGTGAGCTATTACGCACTCTTTAAATGATGGCTGCTTCTAAGCCAACATCCTGGCTGTTTGGGCGTACTGACTCCCTTTTACACTAAGCATCAATTTGGAGACCTTAGCCGATGGTCTGGGCTGTTTCCCTTTTGACGACGAAGCTTAGCCCCCGCCGTCTCACTTGCATGCATGCTGTCCTGGCATTCGGAGTTTGGTTGAGTTTGGTAACCAGCACGTGGCCCCTAGCTCATTCAGTGCTCTACCTCCAGGATAGTGTTTCATACAGCTGTACCTCAATACATTTCGGGGAGAACCAGCTATCTCCGTGTTCGATTGGAATTTCTCCCCTATCCACAAGTCATCCCCCAGTTTTGCAACACTGGTGGGTTCGAGCCTCGACGGACTGTCACATCCGCTTCACTCTGCTCATGGATAGCTCACACGGTTTCGGGTCGCATCGCCGCAACCGCTCGCCTTGTTCAGACTCGGTTGCCCTGGGGCTCCCCAGCTTTACCACTGGTTAACCAGGCTACGACGATGCACTCGCCGGATCATTCTACAAAAGGCACGCCATCAGCCCTTAGTTCCGCAACGGAACAGTGGCCTCTGACTGCTGGTGAGTACGTGGTTTCAGGGTCTCTTTCATCCCCCTCTCGGGGTGCTTTTCACCTTTCCCTCACGGTACTTGTTCGCTATCGGTCGCTAAAGATGTGTAGCCTTGGAGGGTGGTCCCCCAGCTTCCCACAAGGTTTCACGTGCCTCGTGGTACTCAGGATACCGACCCACGTTAACAAACCGTCCTCTACGGGACTGTCACCCGCTCTGGTTGCGCTTTCCAACGCATTCAAGTAGTTCGTCATTGTTTGTTGTCGGTCCTACAACCCCGATCATCTCGAAAGATCATCGGTTTGGGCTCCTCCCGGTTCGCTCGCCACTACTACGGGAATCTCGGTTGATTTCTTTTCGTCGAGTTACTGAGATGTTTCAGTTCACCCGCTGCCCCCGTCACTGCCTATGTGTTCAGCAGGCGGTCTCCAGACATCACTCTGGAGGAGTTGCCTCATTCGGAATCTCGGGGTTCATCGCTTGCATGCAGCTCCCCCGAACGTTTCGCCGGTCTCCGCGTCCTTCTTCGGTCTTTAGCGCCAAGGCATCCACCTCGTACTCTGTGTAGCTTGTTCTCTGATTCTTCATCATGTGTGTCTGTGAATGCTTGATCTCTTGATTTTTTTCGCAAAAAATTGCGATCCTCTGCTTCAACTCTGGCTGACATAAATCGCTCAGCAAAATTGAAGATAAACAGTATTCAGTTGTCAAGGTGCGATGCTGGCAGGCCACACACCGGAGCGTGTGTCTGTTCACCCCAACATCTGGAGAGTGGAAACCAGTCCAACGGCTGGCACAAATACATTCTTGTCCTGTTCGACCTGGAAGTGGGATATCATATGTGTCAGAAAATCTCCTGACGGATATCCAAGCTCCCTAGAAAGGAGGTGATCCAGCCGCACCTTCCGGTACGGCTACCTTGTTACGACTTCACCCCAATCACTGACCCCACCCTCGACGCTTGCCTCTCTTGCGAGTTAGCCCAGCGGCTTCAAGTGTTGCCAACTTTCGTGGTGTGACGGGCGGTGTGTACAAGACCCGGGAACGTATTCACCGTAGTGTGCTGACCTACGGTTACTAGCAACTCCAACTTCATGGAGGCGGGTTGCAGCCTCCAATCTGAACTGAGGCCAGGTTTGACGAGATTGGCTCCCCCTCGCGGGTTCGCGACTCTTTGTCCTGACCATTGTAGCGTGTGTGTCGCCCAAAGCGTAAGGGCCGTGCTGACTTGACGTCATCCCCGCCTTCCTCCATTTTAAAATGGCAGTTTCGCTAGAGAAATTCAACTAACGACAGGGGTTGCGCTCGTTGCGGGACTTAACCCAACATCTCACGACACGAGCTGACGACAGCCATGCAGCACCTGTGGATCCGCCCCGAAGGGACAGCCAGTTACGGCTGGTGCAAATCCATGTCAAGCCTTGGTAAGGTTCTTCGCGTTGCATCGAATTAAACCACACGCTCCGCTGCTTGTGCGGGTCCCCGTCAATTCCTTTGAGTTTTAATCTTGCGACCGTACTCCCCAGGCGGACCACTTCTTGTGTTAACTGCGACACTGAGGGGGTCGATACCCCCAACGTCTAGTGGTCATCGTTTACGGCTAGGACTACCAGGGTATCTAATCCTGTTCGCTCCCCTAGCTTTCGCACCTGAGCGTCAGATGCTTCCCAGGACACTGCCTTCGCCATCGGTGTTCCTCCGGATATCTACGCATTTCACCACTCCACCCGGAATTCCGTGTCCCTCTGAAGCCCTCAAGTCAGACAGTATCCGAAGTACTTCGTTGGTTGAGCCAACGACTGTCACTCCAGACTGATCTGACCGCCTGCGTGCGCTTTACGCCCAATAAATCCGGACAACGCTTGCCCCCTACGTATTACCGCGGCTGCTGGCACGTAGTTAGCCGGGGCTGATTCCTCTGGTACCGTCCGTTCTCGTCCCAGAGAAAAGCAGTTTACGATCCGAAAACCTTCATCCTGCACGCGGCGTTGCTCGTTCAGGGTTGCCCCCATTGACGAAAATTCCTCACTGCTGCCCCCCGTAGGAGTCTGGGCCGTTCTCAATCCCAGTGTGGCTGATCGTCCTCTCAGACCAGCTATCGATCGTCGTCTTGGTAAGCCATTACCTCACCAACTAACTAATCGAGCGCAGGCTCATCCTCAGGCGCCCTTGCGAGCTTTGCTCTTGCGAGCCTATGCGGTATTGTCGGCGATTTCTCGCCGGTATTCCTCACCTGATGGTAGATTGCCCACGTGTTACTCACCCGTCCGCCACTCCCTGCTTGCGCAGAGCGTTCGACTTGCATGTGTTAGGCACGCCGCCAGCGTTTATCCTGAGCCAGGATCAAACTCGCCATCCAATTGTTGCGTTTATACAAACATATACTCAAACAAGTATATGTCAATTGCATGTGAATTGCGATCAAGGCCAAGTCTTACAACATTGGCTGTCATTGTTCGCAGATTATTGTTGTGATCACCGAACCCCTAAGAGTCCGGGATCGAATTGACAGGAAACTAGAAACGATTCATGTTGTTCCAGTTACTGTTCTGCTTTCCACTCTTCAGTTGTCAAGGTACCAGACGAAACGTGTGTTTCGTCATTCAACAAGCGTCTGTGTCTTTTTCGTTTGCTTGTCTCGTGTAGCTGTAGTATCGCAGATCTGTTGTGTTTTGTCAAGCGTTTTCCGGACCACTTTTTCAGGTCCGCCGAAATCTCGTGTTTCTGACTCGTCAGAGTCAGAAGACATGCACTATCCTGCGAAAAAGGGCACAGCCTTCCTTTTCTCAATACTTCATTGGGAAGACGCAGGAGATCAGCGATCTCGGGGAGAGCCACCTTAGCGTGGCACAACGGATGCGAAGGGACAGGAGCACCCCGGCTCGTCGAGCCTGGTGATTGTCGTCTTTCTGCAGCTCGATGATTATGCCATAGCCTCACGATCCTGTCAAGCATTTTCCACCACCAACCCAAAAGTACGTCATCGTAGGTTCAGAGCTCGCCTCCGAGCGTCACCGGAGTTCGCAGATGTAGGACATGGCTGGCTTGCCGTTGAGCGTTAGCTCACCGACGGCGACAAATCCGTTGTGTTCAAGCACCTTGCGCGAGGCCGGATTGTCCCGCTTGACCCTCGCGCGCAGCCTGGTGAGTCCGTACTCTGTAGCGGCTAGCTCACACACCTTGCGCACCGCCGCTGTGGCCAGTCCCTGCCCGGCGGCCTTCTGCGCGATCCGGTACCCTAGCTCTGCCGACCCGTCTGCCACTTCGATCAAGTTCACCCGTCCCACCACCTCGCCGCGCTCGGCCACCAGTACATGGAGGAAATCCGTTCCGGCAGCCTGATACTTAAGCAATTGCGCATACCGCGTGTCGAACTCGGCGAAAAACTCATCCCCACGATCGGGAACCGACGCCGCAAAGTAGGCTCGATTCTCCAGCTCGAACGCAAGCAGGGCGGGCGCGTGGTCGAGGCGAATCAACTGAAGGTCTGGCATGAGTAATTGAGGGCGCGGTGTCGATGGCGAAAGAAACTCAGGCGTATTAAAGCGCTCGTACCCAAATGTTTGCAGAACATCAGGCAGATGGCCGGTGGTCACATACTCTGTAATGCCCTGGCCAGTTATGGGACTTAAGATAATGCCCGAACTATTATGTCCAGTTGCCACGAGCAGATTTTCCCAACCCGGGATTGGTCCGATAATCGGGCGTTTATCCGGTGTGCCCGGACGTACGCCAGCCCAGCTGCGAATGATAGATTGAGAGGATAGCGATGGCATAAGGCGCAGGGCTGTGGTATGGAGCTTATCAATACCTTGCGGAGTGACCTGGATCGCAAAACCGTTATCTTCTTTAGTGGCACCTACCAACACTTCCCTCTTTCTTGGAAGCAGATACTTTGTGTCGCCAAAGATAATATGCTGTAACGCTGGTTCCGGCTGGGATAAGGCCAGCATTTGACCAACGATAGGACGCAGAGGGAGCAGAATATCATTGAGGGGATGGAGTAACCTGGCAGACCAGGCACCAGCAGTAACAATGAGTTGCTTACAGGCATAGAGATCTCCCGCTGTTGTCCGTACACCCGTGACGTTTGTCCCGCTATACATAATCTCATTCACGGCAGCATGTGGATAAATATGCGCACCTGCTTGCTGAGCAGATAATGCCAGCGCTCGTACAAGTTGTACTGCGTTGACCTGCGACTCTTCAGGCGAATATACTGCTCCACATACATCAGAAGCCAGGAGAGGCTCTCGTTTTAAAGCCTCGGTACCCTCCATCCACTCCACACGTACTCCCAACGATTGCCATAGCTCAAAACGTTGTTTGAGGCGAGTGAGGCGTTTACCGCTCCGTACCACACGTAAAGCGCCCGTCCGCTCATAGCCCACATCGATCCCACTGCTCGCTTCAAGCTCTGCTACAAATGCTGGAAATTGACGAAAGCTAGCGAGGATGAGATCAGCGAATGTTCCCGGCGCGGGAATAGGACCAAGCGGAGCCAGCAATCCTGCCGCAGCTCCTGAGGCCTGTCCACCCAACTCACCTTGCTCCAGGATCGTCACATTCATGCCTGCTTTACTTAAAAAATAAGCACAGGAGCAGCCAATGACCCCACCACCAATAATAAGCACATCCGTGGTTTGTGTACTGAGCATCATCTTCCAATTCTCAAAAATCATACACTATAAGTTGCGTACCATTATAGCGTAGAAAGAATGCACTTAGCAAGGTAGAAATGCGAGGAGAAAAGAGGAATACTGCAGGGATGGCAGAGAGTCAGGTTTACAGAACAAGAGAATACAATATACCAATAAGGAAAAATTCATGCAGGTTCTGCTATACGGATGCCATACTCTGGCAGAGAGCAGAGTATCATACAGCTATTCACCAATCTGTAATCTACCCTTATTGGTATTATCAAATTCCTCTGCAGTATTAACTCTAGTATAGGGTATAGTTATGTGGAATTTGTCAG
This sequence comes from Dictyobacter vulcani, assembly GCF_008974265.1. Taxonomy (GTDB): domain Bacteria; phylum Chloroflexota; class Ktedonobacteria; order Ktedonobacterales; family Ktedonobacteraceae; genus Dictyobacter; species Dictyobacter vulcani. Next base: position 727,245 of record NZ_BKZW01000002.1, on the reverse strand, counting down.
GGAAAGATCAAAAAACTATAAAATATTTTCACAACTGCCACTAAAAATCCACAATGCGCGCCAGAAAAAGATATACTAGAGGATATGGACACTATCTATGGAAAGGCCTGCTATATCTGGTAACCCTTTTTGCGTAGTTTCACAAGCCCTGGCCGGCGTAAGTTGAATTATCCGAGGGCTAGAAAAGAGTAGAAACTTGAGTATATTTTCCCGCAATCACGCTCAATCTGGTATGCATACATCACTTCAAACACAGGCCATTACACCTGAGACAGTTTTTAGTGTGCGCACAGCCTCTAATGCCAGGATATCTCCTGATGGCAAAAAAATTGCGTTTCAGGTTGGTGAATGGCTACCTGGTGAGGAGAAATATCGTAAGCGTCTGTGGATTACGGATGCCAGCAGTAATGAACCGGAACCATTCACCAGAGGCATACGACAGGATGGTGTCGCGGCCTGGTCGCCAGATGGTCACACGATTGCCTTCGCATCCAAGCTTGAGGGAGAAAAGGGCGGTAGTCATTTTCAACTCTTTGTGAAAGACGTACAAACTGGCGATGAACATCTAATCTGTACTTTACCAAATGGTATTAGCAATGTCTCATGGTCACCAGATGGCAAGCGAATTGCGTTTTGCTCTGTAGAAGGTGAACCTCCACTCCAGGATCCACAGGTTCAATATTATGGCATAGGACGCCATACACGTCTCTGGACAGTGCGACGGGATTATGATATTGCTGAACCCGTTACTCCCAATGGACTGACGGTCTGGCATTATACCTGGTCGCCCGATAGTAGCCGCTTTGCGGTCTATTATACGACCGGTCCGGAGGAAACAGATTGGTATCGTGGTCAGATTGGATTGGTGGCGGCTCATGGGGGGCGATTCATCAGATCAGTCAACTTACGCGTCAGGCGTTCGCGCTTGCCTGGGCGCCAGATGGAACACGACTGGCGTATGTTTCAGGTGAGTGGAGCGATCCCGATCGCGGCGGTAGCGATATCTATATACACTCACTGACGGATGGACAAACCCGCAATGTAACACCCAGGATTGAGTGGAGCCCTTCCTGGCTGCAGTGGAGTCCTGATAATCAACAGATCTTATGTGCTGGCTGGCATGGCCTCAGCACACGTATTGCGTTGCTGGATGAGCCAACGGGAAATATGACAACGCTCTCCGATAACTTCCTACTGGGTGATCGCGGCTGGGCACATTTTTCCGCAACTTCCGATCTAAGCCAGATTGCTGTCACACACTCTGAGCAGCATCCTTATGATGTCTGGTTAGGAGAGCTCACCAACCAGGACAATCAGCCTGCAACAATTACCTGGCACCGCTGTACCCACCTCAATCCCCTGGCAGAAGAAACGCTGTCCCTGGCCTCCACTGAGCGTATCCGCTATGAAAGTGTTGATGGCTGGAATATTGAGGCTCTGATTACCTGGCCGAAAAAATCAGCGACTGCTTCTCCACCTCCGCTGATTGTTAACGTTCATGGCGGTCCCTCGGGAGCCTGGCAGGATGATTGGGACTTCTATCGCACTCAGACTCTGGCTGCGGCCGGATATGCGGTTTTATGTCCTAATATTCGCGGTAGTATAGGCCGTGGTGTCGCCTTTGCGGATGCCGTCATTGGAGATATGGGTGGCAAGGATTTACAGGATGTCCTCAAAGGGGTTGACTATCTGGTTGAACGCAAACTGGTCGATGGTGAGCGCGTTGGTATCATGGGTTGGAGCTATGGTGGCTTTATGACGGCCTGGGCGGTAACGCAAACGAACCGTTTCAAAGCGGCGATTATGGGGGCCGGTATCAGTGACTTCCATAGTTTTCATGCCCAGACCAATATCCAGGATTGGGACATGCGCTTTCTGGGTACAGTCAACGAGCCAGCCAACCCACTTACCGATATCGCGATCTATCGCGATCATTCACCGCTTACCTATGCCAGCCAGGCCACCACGCCAACCCTGATTGTCCATGGGGAAAAAGATCTCTGTGTCCCGGTCAATCAAGCCTGGGCTTTCTATCGCGCCTTGCTGGAACAGGGCATACCAGTAGAACTGATTACGTACCCTCGTGAAGGACATGGGCTCACGGAAAGAAAACATACGCTCGATTATATGCAGAGAACGCTTAACTGGTTCAATCGCTTCCTGTCCTGAACTATAAGTGTATATCTCATCAGTAATGTATGTGCCACGTTTGTGATATCGACGAAGTTCTGCCAGTTTATTTAGTGGTAAGCTCGCTAATTAAATGCCGCAGTGCACGTGGTGCAAACGGCTTGCGTAGCAGGGGCACGTCATCGGGCAGGATATAGCGAAACTGCTCCAGGGTGGGTCCGCTGACTGCGGTAATGATAATGACAGGTAGTTGCCAGGACGCGAATTCTTTCCGGATCGCGAAAAAAACGTCAGCTCCTGTCATTGTGCCTGGAAGGAGGAGATCTAAGACGACCAGATCATAGGGCTGTGCCTGTTGAGGAGATGCGGTAGGTGGAAAGATAGCTTCTAGTATAGCTAAGCCACTGCTATGCGTAGTAACGGTATGCCCATCCAGCTTTAACGTAGTTGATAAAAAGGCAAGAATGGCAGGGTTATCATCCAGAACTCCAATGTTCATTGTTGTAATTCCCCCCCCTTAGTAAAAATACAGGAATACACTAGAGTCAATCCGCTTATATAACTCGAAAAGCTTGAAAAACACTGATATAGAATATGCTTATCGTAACACACAGAGTGATTCTACGTAAATACATTTCAAGCATAGATATGACCAACGTCCTAAAAAGATGCGTGAGCGGAAGGAAGTCCTATTGCCTTGACCGTGTCAAAAGACTCAAGTAGAGTAAAGCGCGTATTTAGTTATTCGCCTATCTCTGTTCTAGCTATGCCACATCGTCTGGGGGAATCATGATTAGTTGTATCATCACCGCTTACAAAGAACCAAGGACTGTTGGGGTTGCTATTAAAGCATTAATAGAACAGGATTGGCCCGAGGAATATGAGATTCTGGTGGTATGTCCGGATCAAGAAACGGCCAGGGTTGTACGCATTTTTACTGAATGCTACCCTCAGGTACAGCATCTGGTTGACCGGGGCGAAGGAAAACCTGCGGCACTCAATCTGGCCTTGACGCAAATCAAAGGGCGTATCTGTGTCTTTACCGATGGTGATGTTGTGGTTCAGGAGGAGACGATTGCAGAACTGCTGACCCCCTTTGCCAATCCTCTGTGCGGCGCGGTTACGGGCCGCCCTGTTTCAGCCAACACACGCACTTCAATGCTGGATTATTGGTCACATTTGCTTACCGATGCAGGTGCCCATTATATTCGTTCACGCTACGCACAGCAACAGCGCTACCTTGATTGTTCAGGCTATTTATATGCGACCCTCAGCACGCTCCTGAAGCCGCTTCCAGTGGAGAGTCTGGCGGATGATGCCTACATTTCACAATTGATCTGGCAACAGGGTTATACCATCGCCTATGCCCCCGGGGCGCGCGTGGCGGTACGCTATCCAACCACGTATCGGGACTGGTTATTACAAAAAGTGCGTAGCAGCGCCGGGGCGGCGCAGACTCCTCAGCCACTCTCTCCCGGGGATAAAAACTATGTGCGTCCACCCGAACAGATGCGTTCGTTAAAACGTGAGGCAGTGAATGGTTTTCGCTCATCCCTGGCCTATGCTCAATCCAGCCATGAACAATGGTGGACCTGGTGCCTGTTTATGGCTCGTATTCATCTCTGGCTCTGTGTCTGGGTAGAGCTCCATTTAAAGCATCGCTCTCATCAAGATATCTGGCGGCGTGTTGAAACGACCAAGTAAAAAAGCCATTAAAAGAAAAACAAATTATTCCTATCTTTGAGCCTTTCTTACTCTTGAGTGGCTCCAGCAAAACATCTCTGATAAAGCATTGATTTTTATATATATTCCGTGTATGTTTATCATATAAAGTATTTTGTGGATCTACAAATGCCAGATTTTTTAGGAGAAAATCCTTATCAGGTCACGTTCAATATGCGGTAAGCTTATTTTTTAGTAACGCTTGTGATCGTTCCAATGCCAGACGATGGCAAAAGGAAAATAAGGTTCTCTTAGCGTGTATTTTAATCCATCCACAGCTATTGCGTTAACCAGACAAGGAGCGCCACTATGCAAAAAGTTTCCCTGCGGAAGGTGAAAACACCTGTTAGTTTTTTGCAGGAAAACAGTGAGGAAGTCTTACATTTTTCTTTGCAAGGCTTACTACCTTCAGGCCATACCCTTGCCCTTAATACCACACTTGGTACGCTTTCGCATCTTGTTTGTAAGGATGATCGTCCACATATGCTCATGGAACAGCAGTTTACCACGAGTGAAATTTGTGTACTCCTCCCTCTTCTCGATGCATATCCCTATTATTGTCCTTACGAAGTCTTGCTGGCGAGTTTCAATAGTGGTCGTGTAAATGATACCGCTGTTGCCCGGAGCCGCAAACGCTTACAGGAGGCCCAGGAAGCTGGTGTGTGGGATCAAGAGATGCGTCCGGTCCGCAATGTCCTCTCCAGGGCACGCTTGAAGACTCGCTCCTTTGGTATTGAGATTTCTTCAATTCTAGAGACTGGCTATATCTTGATGCAATTGCCCCGGCATAAACATCCAGAGGTTTAACCGTGATCCATTAGATGGGAACTATTCGTCTCAGTGATTTCGTCGCTGTGTAGTTGATGGGCGCGCAGGCGATAGACTTTTAGTGCCATCAGGAGCGGTAGCCTGGATGGCATGTGGTCTATATCCAATGGACAAAGCTTCTGAATCCGACCAATACGTTGGAGTAGCGTATTACGGTGCACATCTAAAGTACAGGCGGTTTTAGCAATATTTCCGCCACATTCCAGATAGATCTCTAGTGTGTCTAGCAGATTTGTTTTTTTGCGCAGATCGTGTCTGGCTAAGGCGAGTATACACTCTTGATACTGGTCACTCAGGGTATGCGTCTGGGTAAATGGATAGAGATAGCGATAGGCACCTAGTTCGGTAAAGTGGGTGCAATGAAGGTCGGTCTTGAAACAGGAGCCGATCTGTAAAGCTTCGCTGGCTTCAGCATAGCTACGGGGATAATCATGGATTGCCTGACAACATGTGCCAATACCTATTGAGATAGAAACATGGCTTTCTTGTCGACTATTTTTAAGCAATGGCTCCAACTGCTTATCTAAATACTCGATAGTAAGATCACTATCACATGGTAACAAACAGACAAGCCCGGTCTCCCGCTCATCTATTAAGACACCTGGATAGAGGGTTTGTAGACTCTGCTTGATGCGTGTGAGCGCAGTAGCATGGCGTAGCGCTCTGTCCTGTCGATGGGCGGTTGCCGCGTTGCTATCGTCAAGCGCTTCTGTGGCCTCTGACAATTCAACTAATGCCACCACATGGGATTTCGCCAGATCAAATCCTAAGATATAGGCATGCCTTTGCAGGATGGTTTCTGCTTCGGCCTTACCAGCTAGCAGATCTTCTACAAATGAGCTGATCAGGTTATTCTGGCTAATCATATCTTCTTCAACATAGCGCCGATGTTTGATTGCTAAGGCGGTCTGGTTGGCAATAGTATTCAGAAGAAGCTGCTCATCGCGATCGTAATAGAGTTCTCTTTGAGCGTAACAATTCAGTAAACCCAGGCATTCATTCCCTACGCATAAAGGAATACTGATAAAGGTCTGATATGCATTTTCGTGCAAAGGATTTAGCAGGGATATTTCCTTTGTCGTCAGCATTGGTAGTTGTCCTTGCAATGTAAATGTACGCAGATGTTCCCACAATGCAGGACTAATGTGGAGATTTTGTAACTGAGTATCACTATTAAGGATATCAGGATGGCTTGCACATGGCCGCAGCATGTCATTGGCTTGCCCCTGGAGCATAATCAGACAGAGATCGACATGTAATGACTGCACAACCATTTCTGTTAAAAGATGGAGCATTTCTGGCAAACGTAGGGGTAAGGTAATCGTATTAACAAGCTGAAAAAGTACCTCATGCAAGTCTGGTTGCTTCTTCTCAGTGGTTACAGAAGCACGTTGTGGAACCAGCGTATGAGCTGTGTTTATAAAAGGGAGAGTTTCAAAAATCTCTTCTTGTGCCAGACTATGCATCTTCATTGCGGCGCTTCCATTTCTTCTACACGCAACATTTTATAGGTACTTATGTTTTTTTACAAAGTTATCAGATAGCAATATTCTATAAATGGAAGTTGAAATCATTCTCAGCTTAGCACATTTTGTATACCCTGTCCATCCCAAAACACATAAAATTTATATAAAATTCTTCATGCAATGTCTTACAAAGTGAAATACAAGATTGGTATAAGACGCAGGTGATCTCAACTACAATGCACCACTTTATCCTCTAACAATACAGCGGTATTCACGATTACTATTCAATCGCATGCGACAATGCCCGGTTGATTTTCCTTTCAGGTCAAAATCCGCCAGGCGTTGTGATTGTCCGCCAGGGATACCACCTAATCGCGGCGCATATGGTTGTTAATCAAGTTGGAGAGATAATCAACTGCCTCCTGCTCGGTCATTTCAGGATGCAACTGACGAATATCGACATTACCACGGTGTCGATGAATGTGCATAATATCCGCTTCCAGATTCGCCTGGTAATCTTCATTTTTACCTTCATATACTTCATCTGATGCTTTTTCATTCTGGCATGTATGGAAAAGTTTCATTGGCTACCATCCTTTGCTGGAAATAAGGCTCCAGCCCACCGATTATGTCTTTTGTGATCATTGTCGATCGGGGTTTATTTTGTGTACTCGTTAGCAACAACTCAATGTGTTTGCTGGCTTGATCAAAAACCCTACATCTGATATAGCACCTGGCAGAATAGGCTTATTGATATGCCATTCAATCGTGTAAGCAAAAGCGTCTGATAAGCTGCCACCGTTACACATAAAGGATCAGCATACAGGTGCTGAGCAGCGGTGCTTGCAAGAGCCGCAAGTAAGCGGCATTCATGATGGTTTTCACTGATATCTTATACAACGTACAAGCCAATTCTCTAAACTAATATCCTTCTATATAACGCAGCTAAGACCTCCAATTAGTCCGCAGGTTCAGAGCTATAAAAAAGTGGGGAAAGATAATTCAGGGATTGTGCGTCTATTTAGCATAGCTTGTTTTTTGGCTGTTTGAGATTCATGCTACGTATAATAATGATGAATAAATATTTTTAGTTGTGTTCATAGAGATATGGATCAGGGGAGGCACAATTGCCAGGTGGTGCTGTTAAACAGAGAGAATTCAAATCCTATGGCCTGATGGCAGCCGTGTTGATCGCATTTGCGGTAGGTATACGTACGGTCCTTGTGCTATTACAATGGCCTCCGACCAATAGCGATGAAGGCATCATGGCTATTATTGCCGATGATATTGCGTACCATGGAAAATTTCCCCTGATGTTTTATGGTCAACATTATATGGGTATCCTGGAAGGCTATCTGGGTGCTCTTTTTTATCATCTCACTGGCGGTCCATCTATTGTGGCATTGAGACTCGGGGTAATTGTACTGATCGGACTTTTCTTTTTTGTGATGTATCGGCTCACCAGCATTATCTATTCAAAGGGAATGGCATTGTTCACACTCGCCATGATGAGTATCGGTTCCATCCCTTATCTGAGTCGTCAGACACTGGCTACTGGCGGTTCCACGGAGACATTATTGTTTGGTTCGCTCGCGTTTCTCATTGCAATGCTGCTCTCACTCTCATATGATCGTCAGGCCAGCGTGCGCAGTAAACTGTTGCGCATGCTGGGATATGCCTGTTTTGGGATTGTGGTGGGGCTTGGCCTCTGGAGTGATATGGTCGGACTCCCTCTTTATGCGATGGCAACCCTGCTGTTACTGATCAACTGCTGGCGGGATATTTTGATCTGGGGTGGATGGTTTGCAGGTTTGCTGGGAGGTGCCATTGGTCTATTGCCAACCATTATCTATGCGGCGACAACCAATATTCCTGAGGGAAAAAATCCACTGGGTATTTTGTTTGGGATGGCTGCAAGTACACCAATGAATGCGCCCCCTGAGCAATTAAGTCTCTGGCATAAGATTGTTGAAACATTTCAGGTAAGTCTGCCGACCGCCACCAGTTCTCCTTTTTGTCCGGTCATCGAGTATCCTTTTATGGGCGATAATACGCGTCGCTCTTTGAGTTGTGGCATCATCCAATCCAGTTGGAGTATCGGCTACCTGCTCTTGATGATTACCTCCATAACCATTACGATCCTGGCACTCAAACAACTTGGCAGGAATAAAACGGAAAGCACGGTGAGCGAACAGCATAAACTACGCGTGATTTTCATCACAAGACTGTGCATGTCTGGTGCCGCACTACTGGCAATTATCGTGTATATCAACAGTTCGGGTCCAATCAATCAGCCAGGCTATCACGCACGCTATATTGTCAGTCTGGTCGCGATTACACCAGTTATTCTGGCCCCTCTATGGTATGCCGCCCGACGCCTGCGCCCTGAACTCTCCTGGGCCAGGACACGATTGTATGGGAGCCGTATCATCCTTGCAGCTATCACCATAAGCTTGATTGCTGGCACATACATAGCTTTTACGGAAGTTCCTGGAGCCCGGGCAGCCAGTAGTCGTCGGCAACACCTGATTGAACAATTGACCGCGCTCCATGTGTCCTATCTCTATACAGATTACTGGACATGTTATAACCTGATCGTTGCCACCATGAATACGCAACATCCAATTATCTGTGCCGTCATTGACGATAAACTAAGTAACAGACATAATCGTATCAAGAGCTATCAAAAAGCGGTAGATACATCCAAAAGACCTCCTCTGATGTGCGCAAAAGACCTTAGCCTGACCACCAGAGATGTCTATAACTGTCTCCCCACCATAGAAGCGCTGGCAAAGGCAACAAACCATAAAATAGGGCCATATTTCGTACGACATGATCTAGATGGCTATGTCATGTACCGAGCCGAACCAAAAACATGAGCGAAATGTGCATCTCTAATAAGTCAAAGAACATTATTCTTACTTAACTTATTAGAGATACTATAGAAGTATTCAGCCCGACATGATAATATATACTGTATAAACAAATATCGTTCCTGTTAGAGATTTATTATCATGGAAGGATCGAAAAACACCCATGAACTTAAAAACAGCACGTGTTGAAATCATTACTGTTATCATTGGTGCTGCCGTTGCTCTTCTAGCTTTTTTTGCTGTCCCATATATCTCGCTTGGCTTTTTAGGGACTTATACTGCGCCACAAGTTGCAGGCGGACTCCTTGGATCTTCTTCTGCTAAACCGGCATTATGGCTAGAGGCTCTGGTGGGTTTCCTTATTCTGGCCCTGGCCGCCGGTGCTATTCTTGCTCCCCTTAAAGCCAGATTGTGTTTGTTGCTTGTCATTCCAATCAGTGCCATTACGCTCTTGATCATACTCTTTACTTACATATCCCAATCCCAGGAGCAAAGTATATTCGGTTCAACTGCTTCTTTTTATTCCACCGGCTTCTGGCTCTACGGGATTGGTATCCTTGTCTCTCTCGTGGGAGCAAGCATGAGCGTGAAACATTTCTCTGCTCATCAGGGCGGTAATATATATTCGCCACAGGCAAGTAACTTGCAGCAATCGCAGCCTGATAATATGTACCGTCCTCAGACAAACAATGAGCCTTATCAACAGCCTGGTTATCCACAGACGAATGATGCATATTATCCGCAAGCCGGTCACGTTCAGCATCCTCACCCTGATCACGTTCAGCATCACCAACCGACGAATGATGTACAGCATCATCCTTACACAGGTGACGTCCACCATCCACACAGCTAAACCACGGCACGGGGCGCATCTGATATCGCTCACCATAAATACAAACCGACCCGATGTATTGTATAGATACATCGGGTCAGCTTTTTCGGTTAGTTGTTTTCGCCTTATTGGTTGTTGGCGCCTTATTGGTTGTTGGCGCCTTATTGGTTGTTGGCGCCTTATTGGAACATACTACACCTGTCCCCAGGTAAATTTCTCCCAGCCCTGGATCTGGGTTACATTGGCATCGAGCGGGGTATTACTCTGGTCGGTGCGCGCACTGACATAATTGCCATTGGCCTGCGACTGGAGCGCGACCGTGCCATCGCTTTGAGGAAGCCAGGTGAATTTCTCCCAGCCTTGTAGCTGATTCACCATTGCATCCAGGGGAGTATTACTCTGATCCGTACGCGCACTGACGTAATCGTTATTCGCATGCGCAAGTAAGGCGATCTGTCCATTACCAGCGTCAATCACATCAAACTCTTCCCAGGCCTGGACCTGTGTCGCACTGGCGTTCAGAGGAGAGTTGGTCTGGTCGATTCTGGTACTCACATAGTTATTATTATTGGTGGCTCGCAGCCAGATAGTCTTGCCAACAGGTGCGCCAGAACCACCACCAGATTGGGTGCCACTCCATTTAAAGGTTGCGGCCGCTCCTGCTGGCAGCGTATAGGCAAAAGATTCTCCACCCCATTGCACGCTAAAGCTCTGGCTGCTGGACCCGGAATTGTAGGCGACAAGCACTTTCGTACCATCAGGATTCTTAAATGCGACATCCTGAATACCATTGCTGCCAGCGCTGGAGTCGATATGGTATGCACCTGGAGTAACAAACTTGCTGGCCTGACCCAGACCATAATAGTCTCCGTTATAGGTGACGTTACCGTTGTTTTGATCCACGCTCACCACACCACGGCAGGTAGAACAGGCTGCACCGGTCCCGAGATTAGGCTGACCATTAGGATCAAGCACCATGCCCCAGCGAACAACCGATTTTCCCCAGTTGCGGACGACACCGATAAGAAGGGACATGGTATTGGGGAAGCCGTTGCTGTTTTCCCACGCTCCTCCTGAACATTCAGTTTCCCAGGTATCTTTGTTGGGGTATGAGTTATGGACCGTTGTCTGGGCATCAACACTACCACCATAGCAATGCCAGGCCGTCCCGGCAGTATAAGAATTAGCCGTCGAGTCACTCAGGATCGTTGTGGGATAGCCTGTCTGATCCCAGTTGTGGTCATAACCCAGAATTTTGGTCGTAATGCCATTCTGGGCAAAAGCAGGCCCCAGATTGTTTTTGATAAAGTTGGTCTGCTGATCCGCCGGAAAAGACATACCAGGGTAGCCATTAGGTACATATAGCGGCTCATTCTGCGGTGTGATGGCATAGATAGGCAAGCCCTGTGCTTGATAAGCTTGCACATACTTCACAAAGTAGTTGGCATAAGCACTATAGGCGCTGGCGTTCAGGGTACCACCTTCCATAGAACCACTCGATTTCATCCAACCAGGGGGACTCCAGGGCGTACCCATAATCTTAATGGAGGGATTAATCTGTAATGCCTGCTTGAGTACAGGAATAATGTAGGCGTTATCATGACTGATCGAAAAATTAGCCAGCGAGGGATCAGTCTGTCCGGCGGGCATATCATCATAGGAATACTCACCAACGGCCGGGGCTGGTCGGGTTAGATCTGAAGCACCAATTGGCTGTCGCAGGAAATTCAGACCAATACCACTACTGGAATTAAAAAGATTGTTCATCAAGGTCGAGCGCTGGCTACTACTCATTTTGTTATACACCAACCATGCACTGGAGTCAGTCAGAGAAGCCCCAAAACCATCCATCTGCTGATAGGTCTGGTTCTCATTGACGTTAATCACGTTGCCGCTACCATTGCCATTAGCAAAGGTAAGGTTGGCCTGGGGAGCCAGATGGGTGCTCAGATCACCGCTCGTCAGCCAGACATTGACGGTCTCGCCAGCCGCATGTACCTGAGGGGAACTAAAGAAGAGAGCGACAATGCTATACAACAGGACCGTACAAATTACTGCGATGTTGAGTGCGCGCAAAGATCTCGCGCGAACAGGGGTCGACCAATACATAGAATCCTCCTTGAAACGAATGTCGGCCGTACACAAATATGGAATAAAAGATGGTCCATGGCTATCATGAATAGCCATCCTATAGATAACTGGACAACCTGTTATAAGGGTATGCAGACAGCAGAGTCTACAAAAAACACACAGAAAGCTGTGCCTGTTGCCTTACAAAGGTGCCAGTGACACAGGTATATGGCGCGTAGTAGTTGTACGTATACCTGAACTGAAGCTCCCGCGCTAAAGCGGTGGGGGTTCCAGAGGTTCGTCCCACGCTTTCAGCCCTGTTGCTGCGGCAGACAGGGCTGACTCTTGTAGGGGTTCCTCTGGACTTTCGGGCAGACGCGCTCTGGCTCGGGTGATGCCCAAGCTTCGGGGCAGATCCTGCCCCTCTTTCGCACGTTGAATGAGACGCTCGTGTGCTGCCCGTAGGCGCGCTTCCGCACCCTCCCAATACGGTTGGTAGTGGGCACACGAGGGAGTGGGATCTGCTGGATCGAGATAGGCGGCCAGAAAGGCCGAATACAGGTCGCGTTGGACCGGTCCCACCCCGCAGGCACAGTGATGCCAGCGCTGCGAGAGGGGCTTCTTGACCTTACGACCGCAGCCGTGGCACCATTGGCTCAGCGCGGTGCTGCGTGTGGGAACCTCAACAAGGATGCCGCCCGTGCTTGCAACGGTGCGTCTCAGCTGATCCACAAACATCCCCGGGGCTCGCAGTCCCACGCTCTTACCATACTGACGTTGCCACGCTTTGTACGAGATTTTTTCGATGATGATGGTGCTGCCCTGCGCGCACACCTGGTGCACCAGGCACCCGTGCAGGCTCTTGCGGTGGGCCGCTAGCTTCCGTTCTCTCGTTGCTTTGCGCCGACGCGTGGCCTGGTACCGGTGACTTTGCTTCCATTGCCGTTTCCTGCTGCCTTGCTTCTTGATGCGTCCCTGCTCGTCATAGTGCTCGGGATTGCCCGCACGCCGTTGCCGCTCCATCTGCCGCTGCAGACGACGGAGGCCACGGCCATCGGGGACCAGTTCGGCACAGAAGACCTGCACGCTTGCCTCTCCCTGCTGCGGAACCAGCGCCAGGGTCGAGGGTCCCAGGTCTCCTCCCACGATGCCCTGCCCTATGGCGTGCTTTGGCTTGTGGAGCGGCGTCCCCTCCAGGGCCAGTTGGACCACATAGCGGTTCCCGTACGCATCGGCTCCGGCTGCTCGGGGGCTACTGGCGGCACGTTGGACGAGGCGGGCGTACTTGATGCGGTGCCTGAGCCCATGCGCCACCACCGCATCCTGCCAATCGATGCGAGCAGGCACCTGGTCCCCGTTCCAGAGCAGCAGCCCGCCATTGCCCTCCTCGGGCGGCTGCAGGACAAAGCGCAGGCCGGTATCATTGCGCTTGTTCTCGATGCTGGAGAAACCACGTCCCCGGCTCTTGAAGCGCACCCGCCTGGCCTGACCCAGGCAGACACGGTTGAGGGCGCGGTAGGCGCGGGTGGCCAGCGTTTGAGCCAGCACGGCCTCGATGTGCTCGGCAATCCAGCCCACGCGCAGCCCTTTGACCGCCTCATGCAGACCAGCCTCCGTGAAACCATGTGCCTTGCGCAACGCCGCAAAGGCGGCGGCTCGCTCGCTCGTATGGGAAGGAGGCAGGACACGAGCGTGCTGCCACGCAGGGTCTGTCCGCAGACGTCGCAGACGTTTTTGGCCCTCGGAGAGGATGGCATTGTAGAGCTGACGGGCGGCTTCCAGGTGGGCACGCAAGCGGACGGCTTGCCCGGCATCGACCATCAATGGCAGTTCAAGCAGAAAGGTCGGCGTTGCTGGCCCTTTTCGCGGCTTTCGAGGTTCCTGCTGTTTCTTCGTCTGCTTCACGCTGCTCGCTCCCTCTACGTGTTTTCAATCTACACGGTGCTATTCTAGCAGAAAGAAAGGAGGAACGCAAGTTCTTACACCGTGTGTTCCCTATCGTCAGCCGATGTGGCGATTCATCCCCGCCATGAATGGACGGGGCTTTCTCGCCATATTTTCTGTAAGAAGTTTTCGCGAGCGAGTAGAGCCGCACCAATGCTGCCAGCATCCTTCCCTGATTGGCTGACAAGTATTTGCGTGGCATCAAATGGTAGTTTGAGGGCATACCGCTCAACGAATCTCCGCACCTCTGGCAAAAGATATGGGCCAAGTAAAGTACCAACCCAGCCACCAAGCATGATGGATTGTGGATTGAACAGGTTGACCAGGTTTGCCAGACCTGCTCCAAGATAATGGGCAGTCTCCTGCAGGACCTGGATAGCGACTTCATCATTGTGCTGCGCTGCTTCGAGGATAGCTATCAGGGCATGTGTCTCGTCCTCATCACAAGCTTCCGATCGATCAGATACTCGTTGACGGAAGCGCGTAATAATAGCGGGAGCACCAACATATGCTTCAAGACAACCTCGACGTCCACAGCGGCAGAGGGCACCATCCAGAGCCATCACTGTATGTCCCCACTCACCAGCGCTATTGGTTTTACCGCAATACAGTTTACCCTCGTAGACGATACCTGCACCAACGCCAGTCCCCAGATTAGCCACGATCATTGTTTCATTTGTCGCGCTTGTCTTCCTCATATGCAATTCGACTAAGGCCATGGTTTTGGCCCCATTATCCAGATACAATGGTATGTGCAGAGATTGGTTGATCAGTTCCTTGAGCGGTACCCGTTGCCATTGCCAGGATGGTGCCAGCACGGCATCATTGTCAGTATGATCGACCAGACCCAGTACGCCCAGTCCCATACCTAAGATTTTTTCACGGGGAATATTGAGAGCGGCAAGCAGAGTAGTAACGCCTTCAATAACGCATTGCACGGCCTTCATAGGATGATTCTCTTCACCATGCAAACTATAGTGAGCGGTTTGTATATTCTGGAGAGTAAGATCAAAAAGCTCAACCGCAATATCCGTCTCACCAATCTCCACACCAAAGAAGTAGCCATACTCGCGATTGAGTTCTAGCAGCCTGCGTGGTCTACCACCATCCGAAGCTTCAAGCCCCGCCTCCAGTAGAATACCTTCGGCCAGAAGTTCCGCCACCACATTCGTAATTGTAGCCACACTTAAACCGCAACATTGACTCAACTGCAAACGGCTAATCGCACCAGCGCGATAGATAGCCTGCAAAACAGTGGAACGATTGATGCGTCTGACATCACGCGAGGTAAGAGTAGTAGTCAGCAAGTTTTCTTACTCCTCATCCTGATCCGAAGTGAAATACACGTGAAACCGGTTACCACTTTACAGCTGATAAAAAGAGATCTTGCCTTACAATCATCATAAGTAATGAGACAAATAGAGGATAATCAAATACCCTGACGGGATAATCTTACCCTTATTATAAGGAGTAAAATAAGTCCTGTCAAGGTAAAATCCCATCGTACCGGCAGCGCTCGTCTCTGCAACCTGTTCGCGTATGACCAACTGTACCGGCAGCACTTGCCGCCAATACATTTCGGTTATGGATGGAATGGCTACAATGGTGGCATGATCATGAAGCAACGCATGCAAAAATGATCAAGAGAGATACAAATGGTAGGTTCGACCCTTTGGGTCGATTGTCTCCCCCCACACGAATGCATTGCCTCACATGTCATAGCTTGCTTATGGTCAAGCAAGGATAGTATGCAGGGAACCAATCGACCCAAAGGGTCGAACCTACTTTCGTTCATCTCCTCTAAGGATCAAACCGTCCCTGGGCTTAAGCGAAACGTATTGGCGCTCGCCACTGCAACCTCTCCGCGTCGAACCAGGCAACGCAAATCACGTCCCGACCGATATCACCCTTATCAGTCAGTAGTGCCCACCTTCTTCCGCTCAAGACGAGCCAATGACCATTTCTCCAATGCAACGAAAGTAGCCCCGAGCGCTAATCCAACAGGAGCAACTACAAAAATGCAGATAGCCAACGCGTAGAAGAATACAACTATAATAAGCACTGGTAAGATCAGAGTCAGTCCAACAATTACTATAACAAAGCCGATCAAACTGGCTAGCAGACCTGCCTTTAAGCCATGAACGACATCAAGATCCTTTGTCCTATGCACAATCAACCACCAGGATAAAAGTGCGCTGGTGGGACTTCCTAATAAGAATAAACTCAGTAGAAAAATTTCAAACCATCCATGAAAGGGAATCAGCAGTGTCACTGGGGTCGCAAGCAGTAATCCCACGAGTCCGACGATCAGCAACCAGATACGCCGTATAAGTAACTCCTCGGCTGTAAACATTTCGCTTGTTTTCATGATCATTTTTCTCCTGCCCAGACATGGCTGCAACCTCTTTCAACCAGAC
Source organism: Dictyobacter vulcani (assembly GCF_008974265.1). Taxonomy (GTDB): domain Bacteria; phylum Chloroflexota; class Ktedonobacteria; order Ktedonobacterales; family Ktedonobacteraceae; genus Dictyobacter; species Dictyobacter vulcani. The sequence goes on along the minus strand of NZ_BKZW01000002.1, from coordinate 710,963 downwards.
CTCGGTATGTCCACTTGTACACTCCTCCTGTTGCCCGGATGGCACTGTCAAAAATCAGTCCGGCTTCGGGCCAGCAAGCATTCAGGGAATTATGCAATACAGTAGCATTTAGTACTTCATAGTGGGTATCTTTTTTCTGTAGATCAACCCGAGACAACCTGTTTTCCGAGGTCGCGGGAGTATAGCTTATCACGCCTTGCTGCATAAAATGCGTAAAAGCGGCGAGCGAATCAAAGACCTGGGAATCCAGTTTCTGAGGATTCACGGATGGCTCAACGGACGCCGCAAACACAGGTCCAAGCTCTCGGTGATAGACGTGCATGGTCCTGGCAGCGCCTTCCAGTCTGAGCGTTGAGCGAACCTGGGGCATAGAATCTAAAAAGATCCACGGATCGAGATGAGAGATCAACATACAATCTGTATATCGCTCAAGGACATAGACGGCTGGCTCTGGTACTGCGCCAGAAGTATCAATAACCCCACAACGGTACGCACAGGAGATGGTTTTTAAGCCAGGCCATGCTGGTAGTGGTGAGAGCATTACATGGTCAAGCTTCAAGAGACAAAATGAGACGACACTCCACCCCTGAATAACTTGAGGCTGCAAAGAACAAACGGGCAGATGTGATTTGAGTACTTCGGGTCGCATCCGAAAATTAAAGATGAAGCGCTCAACCAGGTGAGCATGAACTGAACGGGGAATGAGCATAGCGATGGATCCTCCAATGCAATCTAATGGTTTCCTTCACGTCTGGCTAGTTTTTTTCTACTTTTACTCATCTTGCAGTCCAGCAGAAAATTAGCTATTCCACAATTGGAATAGTGAAGGAATCACTCATTCTTTTTTTCTCTTTATAGAACACACTACATGGGCTTATCATCTTGATCTGGTTTTTGAGAAAGTGCTGTCTTTCTCTCATCCCCAAGTAATGGACCCAGGATGGCTGCCAGTTTACTCAGCGCCTGTGCGACGGGCGGAAGCCAGAGAATTGGTTGCAGCAGTTTCAGCATATCGCGCAGAAAAGCGAGCAATAGTCCGGCACGCCACGTTTGAGGGCTCTCATCGATAAGCCAGAAGAGCACCATGGCCAGATGAACACCATAGAGTATAGTAGCGAGATCCTCGCTCTGAGATTCCTTTGGAGCATCTTTAGCACCTCGCACGACACGCAGATAGGTTTCTCTGGCATGCAGACGAATATCAGCCGTCTCCTTACTAAATACACCGACACGCGAACGAGGATTGAGCGCCGTCCGAAACAGCGCACTGAGGGCTTCACGATAGGGAGCCATCATCTCCAGACCTGTGGCGACATTGAGATGAAAGCGTTCAGCCAGCGGACCAGAAGGTAAGCCACGACTAAACGCATCCAGGTCCTTACAGAGCGTTTGATAAAGTTCCAGCACCAATTCTTCTTTGCTGGCAAAGTACTTGTAGGTCAGTCCCGGCGAATATCCAGCCTCAGCCGCAATCTCACGCATCGTCGTTTCTTCATATCCTCTGGAACTAAACAAACCCAAAGCACACTGTAGAATACGCTGACGTGTTTGCTCTCCTTTCGGCGTCCTCTTACTATCTAATTCTTCACTCATGATGACTCTCTTCTGCTTCCTCGTTTCAGCACATAAAAGTAAACATGTTTACTTTTCAAGTATAATCTATCAAACCTGACCTGTCAATGGATGCGCTGGCATGACCTTTGCATTGACGACTGCCAGCGCTGATAAAGCGTGAGGTTACGTGGTTAATCGAGGTCGCGAATATCCTTTACGCTTAAAGCCCAGATACGCAAAAACGCGCTAAAGAGGCCGGCCACAATGAATATCCAGGCGGGACCAAGCGTATCCGAGAGTTTACCCACCAGCACAAAACTTAACGGCCAGAGCAATGCTTCACCGATCTGATCAATGCTACTGACACGTCCCAGTTTATCCGCCGGAACATACTCCTGGAGCAGCACCGGCCACCAGGTATCAGCGAGCCCACCAGAGAAGCCCATGAATACACCGATGAGAATAGCAGCCAGAGGAACACTGAAAATCCCCAATCCCACTACACCCATACTACTCAAGATAGAGGTTAGATAGACCAGCATACCTCGATGACGTATATGCGTAGCCTGGCCGATCAAGAGCATAGCAAGCATCGAACCAATTGCCTGGGCAGTCACATACGCTCCCAGCAGTCAGATATCTGCATGATAATGATTCGCCATCAATTTGGGTAAAGCCACAATCACAGGCGCGGCTATCCCCATACTCGCGACATTAAAAACGACGATAGAGATCCACAACCAGCGCACCTGCAACATATACTGCAAGCCTTCACGCACGTCAGCAATGATCGCGCCCGGCGCATGCTCTCGTATAAACCGTAGACTCATCTTCGATGTCCGCTTATCGATCGCATGCGGATCAGCAAGTGGTAGTTGCATCAGATACAGACAGGCAGCCGAGATAAGAAAAGTAAAACTGTCAAATGCATAGACACTGGCGAAGCCACCGAAGGCAATCATACTCACGCTCAATAACGGCCCGAATAATCCACTCACCTGGCGACTCAGTCCGCGTAATGCATTCGCGGAAGTCAGGGCTTCCTTCTCTACTAATTGTGGACTGATAGAGGCATAGGCGGGACCAAAAAAAGAGCTGGTGATGCCAAAGAAACCTACCAGTACAACCAGGTGCCAGTACTGCAAATTGTGCGTCCAGGTCAGGAAGGCGACGAACAGCACAGCCAGCCCACGCCCCATATCTGAGAGAAACATGATCAGGCGACGCGGTAAACGATCTGCCGCCACACCACCCAGGAGGAGCAGGACAACTCCAGGCAACATACCAGCCGTCTCGACAATGGCAGTAGCCATGGCCGAGTGGGTTAACTGCAACGTCTGCCAACCAATCGCCAGCAGAAAAACAGCATTCCCCAGCGCAGAGATGGTCTGCCCCAACCACAGCATCGCAAAGGCTCTCGATTGCAGGGCTCGTGTCAAACGTAGATGTCTGATGGTACTCAAAATTTTAACTCCTTCATACACTACATCAAATACATGTATGCATGCTGTCAGAAGGAGTTCCACCAGGGAAAATGAAATCCACAGCAAAAAAAGAACCCTCTGACAGCAATACACACTGTCAAAAGGGTTTCAGCACGTTTGTCACAATGAACAAACGCAGAGATACGCTCTGCTGTAAGTAGTACTCTGTCAGACATCATGTGATGGGGAGGCGGGGATGCAAGCGAGCATGCCGGGGGCATGATCAAGCAGCGAGCCCCTTGACTGGGGGCTCGGGGGCTGTGCCCCCGGCATCTCCCCCATCCCGCCCGCGTAGCGGGCGCACAACTCATCACACGAAGTTTGACAATGTAGTAGAGCAGAGTAAGCGGTCAGCTATTCATGGTGTTACCAGAGAAGCAGCCCAAAAACAGTGGTGTTTGCTAAATTGCCTTTGGGCCCTTGCTGCTATGCTTCATATTCAAGCAATCTCATTCCTTACTCAAGAGAATCAACATTATAATAAAGTATACAGAAGCAGCTTTTCCCTGTCAAATTGCATCTTTGAGCCTGTCCGAAAGATGTGCGAAGAAAAGCATACGCCAGGCATAAAAATTGCTCGCCTTAGTAGTACTAAAAATGCATAGTTGGCATAATGAAGCGATTTAAGTATAATCGTACTCAAAATAAGATATATTGATCATGATGTATCCAGGAAAGGATAGATGTGTGAAACCCAAACATTATTTATATATTACGATGATTGTTTTATCGATCTTATTATTTGGGGGAAGTTGGTTAGGTTGGAATATCTATCAACAACACCTGCAAACACAACCAATTCCATTAGGGAGTACACTTGCTGATTTTGAACAATCTATCGGCCTGGCGGACTTTGCTAGTAATGTTCATGAACAAAACTATGGGGTATATGTGTTTAATGATACAAGCCATGCTAATTCCACTATCCAATACCAGATAAAAATACGCGAACAACGGATCGCTGCCATTACCATTCTGATGACCAGTTCTTCAACCGCAGAGAGGCCAGATATACAGTCCATCTGCCATAAATTTTTCCCTCAAGATGCTCAAGGTTTGGGCCCCTATCAGCGAAACAGTACAGGCGAAGAAATAAACCCGGAGAATGTTGGGGGTTCTGTTTATCAAAGTGATACCCTGGCAAAAGTATTTTCACATCAGGCTTTTTCGGATGATTGGCAAGGTGCCTCAATGGGCATTCAATGGGGCATGTTTGTGGTAGTCTCGAACACAGATCCAAATCCAATTAACCCATTTTGTACCTTGCAATTAGGATATCCTCATGTGCCATGGCCCCAGCCAATCCAATCATAGTCCTATTACTATTTCTCTTCGTACAGACGCTTATTGAATAAACCGGTTTCTCATGTTACACTATGAGTTATGTAGAACAAATAGTTCAAAAAACCTTTTTTGATCGAAGAATTCCGATGTATTTTTACGGGATTCAGAGTGCACATCCGGATAGTGCTACGATGAGGTAGGCGCATGCGTCCGGCATGGTAACACGATCGGATGACCAGATATGGGAGCCGCATAGATGCGGCACACTACAAACGAGGAGATGAGGAGATGAGCTTACGCACATTCCTTTCCCGCTGGCACTGGCAGCCAGATGCATGGAAGTCACAGCGCGTCCAGACCGGCGGCGCACGATTGCGTCGTCATTCAATTCTCGCCGCATGTGCCCTCGTGGCCTTTGCATGCGTGATGACTACCAGTGGCGTTGGTACCGCCCAGGCTGCGTCGACAGTGTCACCAAGCCAACCAAACTTTGGCTCAAACGTCTACATATTTAATCCTAGCATGCCGCTGAGCCAGATTCAGGCAACGGTCGACTCAATCGCCAACCAACAAATCTCCAACCAGTTTGGCACGCAGCGCTATGCGCTCCTGTTCGAACCTGGTACCTACGGATCCAGTACTACTCCCCTCAATTTTCAGGTCGGCTACTATACCTCGGTGGCGGGCCTCGGTCTCTCTCCGAATGATGTCGTTATCAACGGGTCAGTCGATGTCCGTAACCAGTGTTTCGGTTCCAACAACTGTATCGCGCTCGACAACTTCTGGCGCTCGTTGTCGAACCTGAGCATCAACGTGACCACCCCGAATGCTGGCTGCTATGCTGGTGAATTCTGGGCTGTATCACAGGCGGCCCCGATGCGTCGCGTCCACATCAATGGAAACACCACCCTGATGGACTACTGTTCTGGCCCATCGTATGCCAGTGGCGGCTTCATCTCTGATTCAGCGTTTGAAGGCGGCACCGTCATCAATGGCTCGCAGCAGCAGTGGATGGTCAGGAACAGCAATCTCGATGGCTGGACTAACGGCGTCTGGAACCAGGTGTTTTCAGGTGTTGTGAATGCACCTGCTCAGTGTTTTCCTGCGCAATCATCCTGTGGTGGACCCTACACCACCGTCGCGACCAGTCCGGTGACTCGCGAGGCTCCATATATGTATATGGATGCCAATAAGCACTACAATGTGTTTGTGCCTTCAGTACAGCACAATTCATCAGGCACAACCTGGTCCAACGGCGCAACACCCGGAACCTCCATCTCAATCAACAAGTTCTTTATTGCCAGTCCAACCGACTCGGTAGAGAGGATCAATGATGCTTTGGAGTCCGGTCGCAGCCTCATTCTGACGCCAGGTGTCTATCACCTGAAGCAAAGCATCAAAGTCACACGTCCAGATAGCGTGGTACTTGGCCTCGGTTTCCCAACTTTGATCCCTGACAAGGGTAATACAGCCATGACCGTTGAGAGCGCTAAGGGTGTTATCCTCTCGGGAATGATCATTGACGCAGGTGCGAAAAACTCTCGAGTACTGTTGCAAGTCGGAAGCGATCACGAGCATGAGCGGGATGATCATGAGAGCGGTGACCAGATTGCCTCTGATCCAACAACTCTCTCGGATGTGTTCTTCCGGATCGGCGGAGCACAGGCTGGCAGTGCTACGAACAGTCTGATCGTTAATAGCAACAACGTCATCCTGGATGATATCTGGGCATGGCGCGCGGACCATGGTAACGGCGTGGGCTGGACCAGCAATACTGCTGATACCGGTGTTATCGTCAATGGTAACAACGTGACTGCCTATGGTCTTTTCGTCGAGCATTACCAGAAGTATGAGGTGATCTGGAATGGAAATGCCGGCACCAACATTTTCTTCCAAAACGAGATGCCTTACGATCCACCCACTCAGGCCGCCTGGATGGAAGCTCCTGGTGTCGATGGTTGGGCTGCCTTCAAAGTTGGCAACCATGTAACCAGCTTCAGTGGTTATGGCATGGGCAGCTATAACTTCTTTAACCAGGGTGTGGATATCTATGCCGCACACGCGTTTGAAGCGCCTGAGACCTTGCCAGCTTCAAGCTTCCACGATCTGCTCACGATCTTCCTGTCCACCAGCGGATCAGGTGGTACCCAGCATGTCATCAACAACACCGGCGGCTCGGCAACCATCGCCAATCCGGATACCCCGGTGACCGTGGTCAGCTACCCGTAACCTTATCTGGTAATCGATAAATCAAGGGCCATCAAACAGCGTTCATATGAATGGAGTTTGATGGCCCTTTCCTCTTTTTCAAAATATTTATGTGAATAGAACCTACCATTGCGAGAGCGCTTCACGCCAGCTTTCCTGTAAGCAGCCAGATTGCGCTCCCAGTACCCGCTCCAGCCCATCCACGGTTGCCGCAGCAATCCGAGCAATCTGGGGTGATTCAGAGATCATACCTTCCTCAAAGTGGAACGCGGCAAAGGCATACCCAAGATCATTCATCAACGTGATCATCATTCTGGCAGCCTGCTCAGGATAAGGAGTTTTGAAGATGCCTTCTTCGACACCCTGGCTGATGATCTGTGTAAGCAAGGGAACAAGGCGCTTAACCTGGATCATGTAAATTTTGTGGCGGACAATAGCATTCTCATCAGCATACCAGACACGCATGAGAGCAAACGCCATCTGCTTATGCTCGAGTTTGAACTGGTTGACCTGACTAAAGTAACGCGCGAATTTGTCCAGCGCTGAAAGATTGGGATCCTGGACAATGGGGAGCACAATCTGTTCAATTCGATCTCCCCAGCGTTCGACCAGCGCAAAGAGCAGATCCGCTTTAGAATTAAAATAGTGGTAGAAAGCGCCTTTGGAAATCTGAAGCGTATCCAGAATATCCTGGATCGCCATCTGCTCATACCCTTTAGTATCCACCAACTGTTGCGTCACATCCAGGATCGCATTACGCCTCTCCGCATATTCTTGCTCGTTGACCGTGCGTACCATTAGAATTCCTCCTCTATTCAATACCAACTGCCGGTTTATGATACAGCGAACTATAGCTCAAAAACGCGCCAGTTTCAAGCAACCTTCTTCACAAGTACAACGGTAACCATTCACATAAAAAACTATAAGAAGTATTGCTGTAATCAGATTTTTATGCCTCTCGACGAGCAAGCTGATCAATGGTAGACTGGAAGCGAGTATTCAAAGCAGATCTTGCATGAAGCATTTATAAAAGGACACACACTATTCAATCTTTTGATCTGATGACACCTGCACTGGATGCTGTTATCTCCTTTGATGGCGACATCATACTCCACCTTTTCAGCGCCTCTGCCAAAGCGATGGATAGCTGGATGCTCTTTACACCAGATAAAGTGATCACCGTGGGTCCGGCTGCCAATGGTCTTATGGCGAGTAAGCGATACAGATAATCTTTGTAAAATTGCGTCATAAGCATTCAATATGACAGGAGATGACAGGAATACGGTGGTATATTACGACAAGCCAGACTTTATTTTACACTAAATATCTACATTATGGAGAAGAACATGCGATTTGGACTGGATGTTCCCACGACAGAAGCCTATGCAGATGCTCGTGTCCTGGCACAACTTGCGCTGGAAGCTGAGGCCGCTGGATGGGATGGGTTCTTTATCTGGGATGTGCTATCAAAAAACTCTTCTGTCATTGATCCCTGGATTGCTCTGACCGCGATTGCTCTTCAAACATCACACATCAAGATTGGCTTACTTGTGTCTCCACTGGCCCGTCATCGTCCCTATCTCGTGGCTCAACGACTCGCTAACCTGGATCAACTTTCTGGAGGTCGGGTCATCTGTACCGTAGGGTTAGGTGACTCTGACGAAACGTTCGCCGCCTTTGGTGAGGAGAGAAATCCGGCAGTTCGAGCCAGCCAACTGGATGAAGGATTAGCCATTCTTGCAGGATTGTGGACCGAGGATCAGTTTTCCTTTACTGGTGAGCATTACCACTTGCATCAGGTAAGCTTGCAACCCAAACCGGTACAATCGCCCCGCATTCCTCTTTGGGTGGCTGGTGGCTGGCCCCGTCGTGCGCCATTCCGGCGTGCTGCCCAATGGGATGGCGTCAGTCTCAAATCTATCAATGTTGAGCAAAAGCAGTGGCTCTCACCAGAGGATTTTCGCGCCTGCCTTGCATATGTACATGCTCATCGCTCACTAAATACTCCGTTTGAAGTCATCATGAGCGGTGAGACACCCTCTGACCGCCAACAGGGAATCGATATTGTGACGCCATTTCAAGAGGCAGGAGCCACGTGGTGGGTTGAAGAAGGGCTTGGCTGGCCCTTAGAAGAATTTCGCGATCGTATCCACCATGGACCACCATGCCGATAACTGTTGCGTCAATCTTCCCCTGATTCAATTCCATATATTATATGATTTTTTTGCTTATGATGAAGCACCTTGATACATCATGTAACATTTCTATATCCTTTTATATGTCCATTAATGATGCTATGTTACACAAACATGATTAATTGGCTATTGCATTTGTACATTCCTATGCTTTATTCTTGAAGAGCATAAAAATATGTGTGTGGTTTATGGAAGGAAAGGGACGTACCGTAATGCAGCAATCACCTGATCAGCCTTATAATCAAAATTATAATCACCCCTATCAACCTCAAGCAATCTATCCGCCCCATCCATCACAGGAACAGGGATCGTATATTCCAGAACAACCTTATCCTCAACAGCAAATGATGTCTCAGCAACCTTATGCGCAGCTACCAATGATACCTCAACAGCACATGATGCCTCAGCAACCTTATCCCCAACAGCACATGATGCCTCAGCAACCTTATCCCCAACCGTATGCACCTCAACCTATGTTCCAGCAGCCTCCAAGGATGGCTCAAAATGTGAATGTCACGATTAATAATGGGAAACAGCACGGCTTTTTTATACGTGCCTTGTACTTTTGTTTTATTGGCTGGTGGTTGGGCTTTGCATGGCTCAATGTCGGCTATTTCTGTGTGCTCTCAGTGGTCTTGCTTCCCCTTGGCCTGGTTATGTTGAATCGCTTACCACAGGTGATGACCTTGCGTTCATCGTCCGGAACGAGCACGAATATCAATGTTTCGACAACCATGGTACAACCAGGTATGGGTGCTCCTGGTGTTATGCAAAATTCAATTAATATTAATGTGACACTCCGCACGCCCTGAAGGGGCGGCGGCTTCTTCCACTCCTGCGTACGCCACTGTTCGAGATAGATAGCGTTGCTATGACTCACTGAACAGAGGTAATGGGCGAGGAATAGCTGAGGGCGCCACCATCCTGGCGTGATCCTCATGGGCGGTGCCATGCCCCTTGCCCGTTCCGTGCCTCCGTGCTCGGCGGCGCGATGGGCCACCTTTGCTGTTGGCGTCTTGGGAACGGACAACACCTGATGATTTCTCATCCCTCTCTCCTGGACCCAGGAGAGGAGCGCGAGGCTTTTCCTGATGGTGAGCACGTGTACGCAAGCGCTGACCAATGACCAGGCTCGCATTGCGATCGGCATGACCCTTCATGCCACACGCAGGACACCAGGCCAACGGTGCCCCAGGTGTGTAGCCTGCTGGCTCGGGCCCCTGCTTGGCATGGTAACGTACAATCAGGCCATGACAACGGGCGCATTCGCGGCTCGTGTTGCGCGGGTTCACCCGACTCGTGATCATGCCCTCGTTCCACGCTTTATATTTGGCATTGGTGAATATACGCCCCTTCATCCAGAAGGCTCGTTTGCTGTTCCCTCGGCGACTGTAGCGGCCTTTTTGGGGTTTCAGGTTGCCCAGGTGTTCAAATACCAGCACACTCGCCTGATGCTGACGAGCAAAGTGCACAATGCGCGCACTGATCAGGTGTGCCACCTGCTCATCCACATGACGGATTTTCTCCCATAATGCCACATTATCGGGTTCGTTTTCGGCCAGGATACCCGTCTTACGACGGTTGCGGGCGATACGACCAAGCAGCCATTTCCTACGGCCATTTACGCGTTTGCCGCCACTGAGAAAGGTGGTGGCAACGGTCGAGCCGTCGGCTGTTTGGATGGTACAGACCGCCAGATGATGGTCGAGATTGAGATCAATGGCACAGATGCGTGTCTGGGCATGAGCCAGTTGCACAGCCACCTTCCCCGGACTGGTGAAGGTCTTTTCGACCGGGGTATGCAACCGCCAATGTGAGCCATGGCGAACCAGCGACGGACTCCCCGGCTCATAGCCATCGGGCAGGTCACGGCTCAAGAGCCGAACGTTGACCCAGATCCACCTCGCCCCTGTCCAGAGCTTGAGAAGAATGGAGGACGCAGTTCGCCCTTTCCACTGGCCCTTGTAGAACGTCGGCGACCGATTCCAGGTCCGCGGGGGAACCGGTGGGTGCTCGGTGAAACGCTTCTTTTTGAGGGCCGCTTTCTCTTTGCGCGCACGCCACTTCTGCAAGCTCGTCTCAAAGGCGTGGGCGGAGCCAAGAGCTGCGTGAATAGCGGCACGGCGAAAGAGGGCAGGAACCTGAGGAGCAATGGCACCGAGCGGCATCACCGGATCGGGGTTTCTTCCGTCGCATGGGTCAATGTCTCAAGGGCATGCAAGGCTTTGTGTGAGGAAAGCAACAGCACCTGCTCGTGAGCTGTGATGACCTCAAAGTAGAAGGAAGCCACTGTGTTGAACAATGCCTGGGTGGTCGTAAACCAGGCAGCATACCGGGATGGATACTGCATTGCTTGTGTGATGGTTTTCGTTGCCTTTGCCATGCGATGACTCCCTCCCTTCCTCCCCGCTAGATTCCTTTTTGCGCATTGATATAGTGTTGAATGGTCTCAGCACTCACTGCACCAGCCGTGCTGGCAAAATAGGAACGGGTCCAGGTCGAAGGCATTTTCTTCATGATAGGGGCGAACTCCCTTCGTAAATGAAAGGACGTGATGCCCTTAAGTTCTTTCACCACATCAGCGGCACTTTCAGAAGGCCAGACGCGGATAAAAAGATGAATATGGTCAGGTTGAATCGCCAGGGTGAGAATACTCCACCCTTTTTCCAGACATTTCTCTTCGAGTATCTGTTGACACCGTTCTTTGATGGGACCCGTAAGAATGGCTTTGCGACGACGAGGACACCAGATGAGATGATACACAATAAGATGGACGCGGTGCTCGTCACGCTGATACTGCAATGTACTCGTCTTTTCCATTGTTGCAGTATACAGGAGAAAAGACGATATTGCAACAAGCGAGGGCTAAAGCCCACGAGAAACCCGCCTATCCGCCTGGGTTCAAACCACAGCGGCTTGCGGCGGGTTACGCTTATGTCAATACCAATAATCAAACCAATTTTCTCGTTCGCGTACTTTACTTTTGTGCGATTGGCTGGTGGGCAGGTTACTTCTGGGCTTGTGTTGGCTATGGTCTGGTCTGCTCTATTATATTGATGCCAATTGGCCTGATGATGCTCAACCGCCTGCCAGCAGTGCTAACGCTGCGTAAGAATTAGCCTACAGGCAAAGAACCGCCTGTTCGAGTTGGGTACAGGCGGTTCAATAACTAACGCACACCCCAGATATAAACAGCTTCATCGTTCCCGCCAGTAGCAATCATAGTTTCTGTATGGGAAGTTAGGCGTGGTTCATAGAAAGCTCACATGGATGTGAACCATGCCCTAATCCCCAATCAAAAATCACACAAGAAATACGTTAAATATAGCAATTTCATATGCTACTTTTCATACATTCAAACGTTTCAATTAAAGACGAGAAAAATATTACTGAGGAAATGTATGGAAGAAACACCTACAAGTCAAAAGATAGATAAGCAGCAACTCGATGAACTACTAAGAACCGCCTTACGCCTGCCCGTTATCTGGTGCGTTATCACTGTCCTGGTTATCATAGCCAGTATGTTCAATATCACCTGGAATAATACGTCCAGAGTATTGGCTGTGACGTTCCAGATCACCAGTACCACGGCCCTCTTTTTTGCATTACTCTGGTTACCCGCGCTTCTCAGAATCTTTACCCTCTTAGGTGGAGGACTCAAAACTCCAGCGGGAGAACTTTCCAGTCCTGGTATCGGAGAGTTTCTGAAAACGCTTAACTCTGATACATTAGGTCTCATCATTGATGATGCAGAAACCGCCGGAGAAGATTCTTCGAGCACCAACAAGGCAGAACTCACATACATTAAAAATGAGGCCCAGGAAACCTATAGTTCACGCTTCTCACCTCAAGAAGCACGGCAGGAACTTATCAGTTTAGTCCAGGAATACAATACTATTCGTGAAGAAATGCCTTCAGGGGACGAACGCACACTCCAATTTCGCTCCATTTTTGGTCGTATGCGCACACTGGCACCTTTTGCTGACTTCAAAGATAATGAAGTCAGTAACTACCTTCGTTCCGAGAATGGAGGACAACGCATCCTTGGGCTCTCCATTATCAGAACAACCGTCCGGCCACCTTTTTTCGAAGAACTTCAACCCATGATAGACGATCCAAAATCTGCATTTGAACAAAATCAGGCACTCACCTTTATGCGCGACAACGCCCATCACCTGAACGACATCCAGAAGCAAAAACTCGCATACACTCTGAAGAAACAGCTTCAGTATGACGAACAAAAACACCAATGGATCCACCCCAATTCCCATCGTGGTTCCCTCAGCAATCACATCCTTAGCATCATTCAAGATACACACTAAGCAGCATACTTACATATACAGCTAAAAGGATCACTTATAGTTATAAAGAGTATAAATCAACAGAGTGGAGGAGTTATGGGTTACGAATTGACGGCTTTGATTGGAAGAGAGAACCTTGCATCTGTCCCCCTTGAATATTCTAACGCTTGCGTGATTCCGCTCAGGCATAATTTACAGATGATACCGCTCACGATTGCCTTCTGGAATGAACTGGGTGACCGCCACGACGCAGGATCACCTCGTCGTTATGAGCACATAGGAGCAATCAGCATTAGTACATGCATTGTCGAGCTCGCACAACAGCTCTCCAAACAGGACTATGTGGCCTATGTAGAGGCTGGTTTCCTGGGTGGTATCGGTAGCCAGCAGGCCATTGTCTGGCAAGAAGGCAAGGTTATTCTGGCCACAACGATGTACGATTTCGGAGCCATCAATCAGGCCTTGCGCTGTTTTGGCGTTCAGGCAAACAACCCGGATATCCTGGACGAATTTATGATGGTCGGTCTGGGACGATGGAGATACACCGAACACTGGCCCGAGAGCCGCGTGGCTCCTCAATCCAGGGAATTGTTACAATTGCTGATGGCTTTAGCTCAAGCAGAAAAAGCGCTCAGAGAACTGAATCCCGGGAGTTCAAGCTATCAATTAGCCGAGGCACACAAAAAATGTATCGAACAACAGCTCAGGGATATTCGTCATCGAGAACGAAAATAAACCATAAATACTTTAATGTCGACAATATAGATTGAGCATGATATAATAGACAAATGAATACACCAAAGTTAATTATTGTTTCTGGCTTACCAGGTTCGGGTAAAAGTACTGTTGCAGAAGGTCTCGCAAAAAATCTATCCATCCCAGTACTTTCAGTTGATCCAATTGAATCAGCGATCCTCCTGAGCGGTATCAAGAGAAGCTTTGAAACGGGCTTAGCCGCCTATGAAGTGGCTGAAGCTCTTGCCAGTGAACAACTCAAGTGCGGCCTGTCTGTCATTATTGACGCCGTCAATCCAGTGCAAGAAGCCAGGGATATGTGGAATAATCTGGCTCGTAAACAGACTGTGCCACTGATTATTATTGAGTGTGTGATAGACAGAGAGCTTCATCGGGAAAGGCTCGAAGCCCGCGTCAGAAATATGCATGGCATTCCTGAAGTGACCTGGGAAGACGTCGAAAACCGCCGTAAAGAATATGCCCCATGGAAAGAAGAGAGATTCGTGTTAGATACCACGAATCCTCACGAACAAAATATGCAACAGGCGTTAGCGTATATCCAGCTCAAGGAACAAGCAGTCTGAAATCAACACTGTTACGGAGATGCATTCAATTGCTCGACGACTAAAGCAGTGGCGGAATCTCCAACCAGTGATTGAAGTTCTGAATGAAGCAGGCTCATATGCTCCATTTTGGCCGTAATAAAAGCATGCTGTGAAGTCCCAGAAGACAGACCATACAAGCCACTCTGGGCAGCTTCATATTCGACTTTAATTTGATCAAGTATCCTTGCTACTTCACTTCCAGAAGCGGGAAATGCACTCATCTTGTTTCCTCTCTACACTCAGGGCTACACACAATATCAGGCGCATTACAAATAACTCACTTCTATCTTGAGCATAACAAATAGAACTCCTACCAGACTCCATCACACACATATAATTTGCCCTGTATGCTCCTGAGTAACTCCTACCATGTGAATATTGAGTGAAAGAAACCAACCCTGTCTTATGATTGATAATTATCCAGCAACATCTGATATCTGCTTTGTAGCTCTTTGGCCCAATCATCGACCTCACCGAGTGGCATCCGTCGACAGTCATATCCCAGAATCTCACGAAAAATGGACATTGCCTGCTCTGTGAACACAGCTGTTCCATCCGCTTCAATACGTTCAATACCATCAAGGGCAAGTCCGGCTTCGTTGATGTGGATGGCGGATTGCAGTGAGATCTTCTCCGGGAGAACAACAGTGACGCCTTGCGCATCCACACGAACTGGATAGCCACCCGGCAAGCCACCAGGACCAGGTGCATGCGTGATGGTACCAGTGTCATTGATGATGCCATCAAACACAACGCCGGCTGAGGCTGCGGTCATAATATTTCCAATGCTCCCACCCATCCGTTTGAGTGTTGATGACAGGCATTGGAACACTCTTTCCGGATCAATGGTGGAGGTTTGATCAATACCGTCGATGAAAACGGAGAATGAAAACGGGACATTTTTCAGGGGGATACGTGACATCCAATAACTGACATAGCGTGCCATAATCAGGCGCACGTCTACCCGGTCCCGTGATACATTGCAGATGGTTGCCGCGGCGTGCCGGAGGGCTGGCACATTGTTCGCCAGATCACCAATTCCTGTTGTCGGTGCCAGACCGGCCCTGGCTAGAATGGGATTGACGACATCGGGATAAATGGCATTGAGCACCTGTACCTTCTGCCCGGACAGTTTCACTGCTTGCATCAGTTTATAGGTCAACGCAAGATGCCAGGGGAGTCGAGGACCCAGTTGGGCTGATAGTAAGCGTTCAGCAAGAGAGAGTGGGAGATCACGGAACGCATCTTTTTTCTGCAGGGTTGCAGCACACACAATGACATCGGGTTGAAAAGCTGCAATCGTTGCCGCGGTCTGCTCTACCTGCTCCAGGTCAAGCCTCACACAGGTCACATCTGGCATATATCCCAATTGTACAGCAGCAAAGAGCGAGAGATTCGCTCTTTGCTGCAGATAGCCGGGATGCCTTCCTCCCACCAGAAACGTATGCTGTCCAGGTGTACGCACAAGCACATCCAGGATATGAGAACCAAGGTCGCCCAGACCGATAAACAAGATGCGCTTTGAACTCACTTTGCCCCTACGAGCAGAAAGGGATGCTGTTCGGTAATCTGTTTGATTTTCTGATGTTGCTTCCATGCACCAGGGACCTCTTTCTGGTAAATTTCCACGACTTCGTCAAGCCGTTTTTTGCTTCCTAACTGTTGTGCTCCTTCGATGCCCTGCTGCAAACATACCACATACTCATCAAGATGGTTGGAAAGGACGGCCGCTTTTCCCTGTTGATTGAGAATTTCCAGCCGATTCCTGCCAGGAACGACAGATGAGGACCGCACATATTGATATTGCTCAAACACAGGATATGCTTTCGCTGGCTGCTGAAGTGCGAGATACATCAATCCATGATAGTAGGAGAGCATGTATCTTCCATGATCTGCAGATAAAGGATAGGCCTCCTGCATTGGATCATTCGGAAAACACTCATAAGCCTGATTGATACAGCGATCCGCCTCCTGTCCCTTTCCTATACGGGCAAAAGCCGCGGCTGCACCGGCATAGATCCGGGATCGTATCAGCGGGGACGCCTGCTCGTCACAAAAAGACAGGGCTTCCTGGTAGGTGTTCAGAGATGCTTTATAATCATGATTATATTTAAAGGCCACCGCCAATCCATTCAATGCCATCCCTAATGCCGTGTGGTCTCTGGTCTGCCTGGCATACAGAACTGCTTGCCTGCAGAGAGCGGGCATCACCGTGATATTCAGCTGATGAGCCTGTAGAATACTTTTCAGGACAAGTCCTTTAGTAGCCAGGTATGCAAAATCACGCTGTTTAGGAGCACGTCTGATCGCATCACTCAAGAAACTATCGAGTACATGTTCTGCCACCTGCCATTCACCAACGTTACAAAGTTCCCATCCACCTTCGATAAGCTCATGAAAATATGCTAAATCCTCTTGCTTAAGGGATGCAGCATGTGCCTGGGTCAGGACTTCTTTCCTTTGAGTGGAAAGAGCACTCATGCCTACGAGTCCAATTAACCCCGCAATCGTTTCTCGACGTGTGTTATCCATATTCTGAGACGGTCCTTCTAGTAATGTGCATTCTGGCTCACGGTCTCTCGGAGTGAGCCACAGCGCGCCTGGGCGACTGCGCTGGATCTGTTTGGCCTTGCAATATTCTGCACTATCTTTTGTGCGTTCATCTGGCTGCGTCTGTTCCTCTTGTAAGAGTTGGCAAAGGTGATCATAATACTCTAGCGCTTCCTGGTAGCGTTCTTGCGCACTGAGCACGTCCATTAATAAGCGTAGCGCATCTTCATCCTTTGGATATTGCTGCCAGTATGTGCGCAGCAGCAGGAGCGCTTCAGAAGCCCCTGCTGAACCATAGCGGGCAAGGTAAAGGCTCGCCAGGGCATGGATCGTCTGACGATAATACCCCTCGACCTCGTTTCGTCGCTGTGTAGCCCAATCAACATAGCGCTCATCACTCAGAAAAGGACCACGTTTGCCAAGTTCGTAGGCACGTTCCCAGAATGGCTGCGCGTCATCTCCAAAGCGTTCCATACGAGCAGCCTGCTCCACATTCCACACCTGTGCATCGACATCCAGCCACACCAGTGGAGAAGCTTCTAGTTGATACATCATGCCATTCTCTTTGCCCGCCCGAAAAGAACGCAACAAACATTCACCAGTCAGCGGATGACACATCAACTTGCGCAACACCGAAAAAATATTTTCTAATCGATGAGCAGCGGTATGTCGTCCACTCGCGGGCCAGAACTGTTCCATAATCCAGTCTCGATGGGCTCGTCGCTGCGGCTGAGACAGCAAGAGCTTGAGCAACGAGAGCGCGGATGTATAATCTCTTCCAGCACCAGACATCTCAAGCGTCGAACAGGCCTGACCCGTCCCAGGATCAATCCATTCGACCACAAAGGCACCACATAACCAGATACGAGCTATTGGAGAGCGTGGCTCACTCCACTCATGTCCCCCACTTCTTCCATCATCCATGGCCTTCTCCCTCAGAAAGATATATTTCGCTCTAAAGCGTTTCTCCCGTATTATAGCAGTTTAGAAGCTCTGCAGGGATATATCCTATCCAGAAATACTACTCTTCTCTTTTCCTCCACCACTCCTCTCAATCCAGGAAAATAGCGGACGCACTCCTCCCTTGCTCCTCCGTCATATGCTCATAAACATACAAAGCGCCATTGTTTAACCAGGCTGAGGCAACGGTGCCATTTTTCCACTTGCGACCTCAGAATGTATTTGAACTTCGCCCACAACTTTACCATTCTTGGCCAGGTAGTTATTTACATTTTTTATGTTTTCTTCTATAAAATGCTATAGCTTATATAACAAAATTAAATATCTTATGTAATAAACACTTACTACCGCTTCCCTGCTCTCAGCACGATCAAGTCAAGCTACAAGGCTATTTATATATGCTAGCCCGGGATATCGAAGCACTCCTTCTATCAGTTATGCGAAATGAAGCACGGAATAAGTAAGTTACAAGCTTCGTGGACTATACTCTCCTCAACAACGGAAAGAGAATATTGAGAGATAATCCGCTCAAAGAACCGTTGGAACCCTTCGTTCAGTCACACAAAGGAGTTTTTGTATGAAGAAACGAGTTCTTCCGATCCTCGTATTGCCAATGCTTCTATTAGCATTCCTGGCCGCCGCGCCACTGAGCGCATCTGCAGCAACAACTTCAAGCACATCCCAACTGACAAAACATCACAGGGTGCATTTCTTTAAACACGGCAGTCAGCACAAGGGAGCGAGCCAACTTGCCGGAAGCAACGATCTGAACTATGGTGGGGGTCCCGTCATGGGGGGAACTACCAATGTCTACGCTATTTTCTGGGAGCCCACCGGCAACGTCTCTTCCACCTACCACGGACTGATCCAGCGCTATTTCGGTGATGTCGGTGGGACAGGGTTGTACAACATCAACACCCAGTATACTGACTCATCGGGTAATGTACCCAGCAACACCCAGTTCGCGGGTTCCTGGACTGACAACAGTCCGTATCCTGAAAGCCCGTTGCTGGATAGCGATATCCAGAATGAGGTCAGTCAGGCGCAGAGCGCCAATGGTTGGAGTTCCAGCATCGATAATATCTTTTTTGTCTTCACCGAAGCCGGTCAGGATCTTTGCTTCGATAGTTCACAGTCACAGTGTGCCTCGAATGCCTTCTGTGCCTATCACAGTTACTTTGGTTCGAACACCATCTACGCCGCTATGCCTTATGCAGCCAGCTTCAGTTGTAATGGTGGGCAAGGACCAAACGGTGACCAGGCTGCCGATGAGACCATCAATGTGACCTCTCATGAACAGATGGAGGCTGCTACCGATCCGTTACTCAATGCCTGGACCGACAGCAGTGGTCAGGAGATTGGTGACAAGTGCGCCTGGAACTTTGGTGCCACAAATGCTGATGGTTCCAATGTCAACTACAACGGCGATCCCTATCTGCTCCAGCAGGAGTGGGATAACAACATCAGCGGTTGCGCACTGACCGGGCCGTAATCGTCTGAACGCAATGAACCATGATATGATGATTTTGGCTATAAAGCGGGCATTACTTCCATTCTGATGGAAGCAATGCCCGCTTTAGCTATCTACACGCACAGCATAAAACATGGCGGAAAAGCCTTTGTATATAATATAGTATGATTGAAGTGAGCAGGAGTAAGCTATTTTCTGAAATGTAACCGTTTCCGTATGCTCTGGTCTATAGAAAAGACAAAAGGAGGCCTTCATTGAATACCTCGTTGGAACATGTACACGCTGTCCTCTCCACTACTCCCAAACGCTGGCAGCAACTGGTCAGCGCTTTTTCCATTGATTTACTCAGCCGTCCACCGGCAGCAGGAGAATGGTCAGCGCTCAATTGCTTACAGCATTTACTGGACGCGGAATGTGTACTCTTTCCAGTCCGCTTCCACGCTTTCCTGACAGGACAGGATTTAGGCGATTTCGATCCACACCAGCAGCACACAAACGCTGATGCACTGACTCCTGAGCAAATCACAGTTGAATTCACACGTCACCGCCAGGAAAACCTCTCTCTCCTCACCCAGGTAAAGGATACCGACCTGACACGGACCGTACAACATCCGAAGTTTGGCACAGTCACCCTGGCACAGCTACTTCACACATGGGCCGCCCACGATTTAAACCACACTATCCAGGCCGAACGAGCTCTCATGCAACCCTTCATCATCGGCTGCGGTCCCTGGCACGCCTTCTTTCAGGATCACGAAATCAGCGCCCCGTAACGGCAGCCTTCATGGCTGCGCACGCTCCTTCACCTTCCCCGGCGAACAAGCATTGCATCGCTGAGGAAGGTACCAGGGAGAGATTATGCTACATAGCGCCGGCTCTTCCAGTTTCCTCTGAGAAAGAGCCAGGCCAGTATAATCATCAGGGCGGCGACCAGGATACCGGACTCACCGGTCCAATGGGAGCCGTCTCCGTCGCGGTTTAGCGAGTTAAAGATTTCTACGATAAAGCTGTTCCAGGCGGCATGCAAGACGATGCAGGGCCAGATGCTGCCGGTTTGCAGGCGCAACCTTGCTTCCAGACAACCCAGGCAGGTGATGGTGACCAGGAAGAGACAGGCGGAGAAGACCACGGGCCAGCCGAGGACAGGGGCGGTCAGAAAGATGAGTGGCCAGTGCCAGAAGGACCAGATGAGTCCGCTGACCAGGATTGGCTGCGGTACGCCGGCATCAATCAGGCGAGTCAGCATGTAGCCACGCCATCCAAGCTCTTCTCCCGTGGCGTTGATCAACTCCACCGCGAAAAAGATAGCGATCAGGAGCACGGTAAGCGGCCACGCCGTATGGTTGCCAAACAACGTAATGGCAAAGCCCAGGCTCTCTGACGGCTTAAAAGGAATAATCTGTGCCAGTCCAGTCGACCAGGCCAGGCCATAGGCCACTAACGCGACTGCGAGTGGCGTTATGCCCGCAACCATGATCGCTATCCAGGTGCGCCGCCCCCCAAAGCGAAAAGAGACATCGCGCCATCCTTCGTGCAACATCAAGCGCGTCAACAGCGCTGCACAGCCAGGAGACCACATCAAGAAGAAACTACTCACCACACTTTGCGTGGCCAGAGTAAACCAGATAGCGAGGGTCATAAAAATACATAAGAGAATGAAGAAGAGGAGTAAGCCACGGCGGGCAGTAGCTTTAGCAGATATGCCCTCACCCTTCATGGTCTGGTCAGCCTTACTGACAGCCAATGACGAATTACTTTTTTGTGGTGAGAGCATCGAATACAAATCCTTTTGTGCAGAATTGGATATCCATATATCCCCTATTGTAACATAAGGGTTAAAGAACAAAAACATCTCTCGCTTATCCCAATCTACATTCTTCGGCATCTCTCACCACAATCCCCCAACATGCTAATGCAAAGCACCACCTCAGTTGAAGTGGTGCTCTGGCATATCAATCCGGTTATTCTGGTGCTACGGTTGTGTGGTGTAAGGAACGTTCACCAGAGCGGCAGAACACGATGAACCACAGCTACTGGGATACGAGAAGTTATAGATGCGGCCATTGTTGATGGGCTGGTTGTTTGCGTCAAACACTTTGAGTTGATAATCCTTTCCACCTGAGGTGGTTGGCTGGATGATATAATCCTGGCCCAGATCGCTATCCATGGGTGCATTGACCCAGGATCCGTTCTGGTAATATTCCACACCATGGATGCCATTAGCCAGATGGTTGACAGCGATAGCAGACCAGTATGGGCCGGCTCCCTGCAAAAATCCAATCTGGATATCGCCGCTGTAATTGGGCGCAGGGATGAATTGCCAGTTAATGTGCCGATTCTTCCAGGAATTAGGATACATGTCACCAACAGGTTGACCGTTAAGGACAAACTGATTCAGCGAGTTCTGCGCCAGGTCCAGGTGATTGGGATCATCACGGCACCATGCATTACCATCCTGACAGCTATCAGCCACCAGCATATCGAGGGTAGCACCATTATACTTATCTGGTATCCAGTTGCCATTGCGACAGAAAGGCATATTCTGGGCACCATCATTGATACCAGTACAGAAGTCGCTGATGGTTACGCGCACCCAGCGTCCACAATTCAGTCCATTGCTAAACATACCAATCTTACTGGCATTTTGCGATCCGATCGGACGTGTGAGATATGTGTTGTAATCGTTCGGCGTAGTCTGCACATTCATGGCGACAAAATTCTGTGAGTCCAGATTAGCCTGGGGTAAACCACATCCGCCATAAGGACTACCCAGCGAGGAGAACCAGGTCGCGTTCCCAGTATGGCTTCCCGTAAGGTTCAATGAGGTGGGAGTAACTACCGGCACAAAAGAGCCCTGCGTAGGTGTTGGTGTCGGCGTTATCACAGGCGTCGGCGTTGGTGTGGTTCCAGCATTGAACCAATGGCAGCACTGACAGGATTACGTTCATGAAAAATATCCCTATCCATGAACTATCTATACAAATCCCTATGAGTACCTTTATACATCTTTACATCCTGGCCCGTCAATGCTTTCAAAGATGAATTTTCATGCAATAATTATTCAGTTTTTGTTCAGATATTCAGCAGGAGAGTTGGTTCCTTTTACTTCATTCATTGAATCTGTCTATAAAATTCAATGAATGAAGTAAAAAAACATCATGCAAATGATTCTCTATATTGCTCTGCTTTTCTTTCTAACTTATGCAGGAGATCCATGATCCACTGAGGATTTTTCTGTGAGTTACCTTCCTCAATATCCATTGCCATTTGAAGTGTGATAAAAGTCTCAAGATTATGTAACCTGAAAAACATCGGTATCTGACTCAAATCCTGCTGACTGACATCCATCTTTTTTCTATATCCTTTAATAAAGGCAAGAAAGTGTTTGTTTGACAGGTCGATATCATCATTAAACAAATCCCTCAATGCGAACGCAATATCTGCAACATACCAGCTAGCAATGCTACCATCGAAATCAATAATCTGTATCCTGTCACCATTCCATATCAAATTATCCAATTCAAAATCGAAATGGATCAATCCATAGTTAGCATCAGTTTTTGGTAATGCTTCAAGCCAATGGGTCAGCCTTACAAGCTCTTTATGAGCAGCCTGTTCTTGAACACTCAGCAGTTCCTTGCTTTTACTCAGATGATCAAAACTGGAGGCTCTCTGTATACTGGAACAGCTAGCAGAAGCGTGGTGCAAACCACCCAGAGCTTCTCCCCATACTTCAAATTGTGTTTCGTCCAGTTCATCAATATCATAGATTCTGCCTTCAAAATAATTAAAAACCACAGCATAAAAAGAACCAACAGGAGTATGACAGACTTCTATCTCCTGCCCTGCCAGAGTTTTTAACGGGATATTGACACAAACATTGTTAGCGTGTAGATATCTGAGAAAAGCCAACTCTGATTCTATGTCACGTTGTGATACTTTTTCAGTATCAGTTAATCTGAGGATATAGTGTTTTCCTGCTTGAGAAAATTTGAAAATAAAATTGTTGCTGGCCCGAATAAAGCTTACAGTTCCCTTATCATAGCCCCATTGATTTAAGAGACCATCGATAAGTGTACTGTCAGGATTTAGTGCTACTTGCTCCAAAAAATCTCTCATCACAGATAATTTCATCATACCGCTAATACACTCCTGATTTGCAATCTACCTATAGTTTATCCATCCCAGCCCTTAAGATACTCTTCAAAGCTGATATCACATTCTAGATTATCAACACCAATTTCAACAACATTGTCTTCCTCCACACCAGATCACACGATTCAGCTCAGGATCCTGCCAGTTGCGTTTCTCATCTCCAAAAAAGCTAAAGTGCTTAATAGTATCACGAGGAATCGCGACACCTATCCATAACTTTACTTTGCAGTCTATACATACAAAATCTGCGGAACGCGCCATTTTAGTTTCCTCTTTACTTTGCTTATCTGATCGCATTTACTTTGATCACTTTACCGGAAACCTTTGTGGTAGATAAAACTTACGCTGCCATCGCGATAGCCAATGGCCTTGTAGAAAGGAATGGCCTCTGGTTCAGCGATCAGATTAATAATGGTACGTGGATACAGTAGATAACAGACTTCGAGCAGCAAGCGGCCGATACCCTGGCCACGCTGGTTGGGATCAACCAGTAGATCCGTGATGTGTAGAGTGGTCACCTCATCGGTCAATCCGCGCACATAGCCAATGACAATGTCGTCCCTGGTCGCCACCAGAGCAGGCCAGGCATTGCGCCATGACGTGCGCACCTCTTCCGGCTCATGATTGGTAGGCCAGCCATGTCGATCAGAGAGTTCCTGAATCGCTGGCATATCTGCATCCGTCCAGGCTCTCACCTGCACATTCACGGGAAGTTGTAACGTCGCGAGAACGGCCGCAAGTTGCGCTTGCCTATCACCCATAAAACAGTCCTTCCATGGTATATACACACATTATGCGTCTGTGGATTGGGGCAGCACTGGCTTGATATCGACAACTGGCGTGCCATCAATCGCTTCAATCGGTCCCACGTGTAATCTTTTTCCGTCGATGGCAAGAACGGTCACCCGATGCAGACCAAGTGGATTTGGTCGATGCGGAGAACGGGTGGCAAAGACTCCGGTCAGCGGTATCGTCTCGTCATTGCGGGGATGGACCTTCAAGAGATCACGCTGAGCTTTGTGCAACCACGTAATCAGGATGATGTCATCACCTACCGCAATAGTATCAAGACCCTCTGCAACCGTCTCGTTCACCTCAAGCCAGGCATCCGGTGCCCCTTCATAGCCCTGCCTGGGAGCGTCTCCAGGCTCTTTAAGAGAAGATTGAAGAAAACCAATTGGCTCAAGCACATAGTCATTCTCGGACATGATATTTCTCCCTTCCACTACGACAATGGAAACAATTCCCCGAGAGCGTTTTCGCGGGGATGGCGAGCAGAAAATAGAAGGCGACAAACTCGTGTTCTGTTCACCCTACTGCTTACTGCAACTATGAAATTTCATAGAATGTGTAAAACATGGTAATGGGCCCTTCGGGGAAAGCACGTGATAGGGAAAGCAGTTCACGAGTCCTTCAAGCGTATCAGCTTTTTGCAGGCAAGAAAGAAAATCATCCACGCGCTCCCCATGCACACGGCCATCATGCCGCAGGAATTGTCCCCAGAGAGACATGTACTGGAATTCATCCTTTACAACTTTCATATTACGGGTATAGCGGGCTGGAAACAAGCGTCTGTAGGCGTCTATATTGTAGAGCCAGGAATTGCCTCGTACGGTGGGCGCATCACCGTACTGTTGCTTGATCTCGGCGAACATCATTTTGAGCTCCTGCTGCCGCACCGGCATCCGTTCCTTGCTAAGTGGTCCGGCACCAGATGTATCTACGTTTACAAAGTGATAACGGATCGTATGCTCTTCGGGCAGATAACTATAATGAAAGCAGCCATAAGGGGATGGCGCATGGGAATCCCTCCGGCGCTGATAAAAGTCATAGGTCCACGTCGCTCTCTCTGGTGCCTGCTTGAGACCTGCGAGATAGGCTTGCCAGACTGGATGCGTCGGGTCAAAGGATCGCCCAATAAACTGCAAATACAGATTGGTGAAGTTGAGCACGACCTCATCAAAACTGAGATCACTTACCCGCACCATGGCATCAGCAAAGCGGAGTTGCAGATCAAAGAAGGCTGCTGACAGATCTATTGACATAGTAGCTTCCTTCCTTTTCAATCGCCTGTTAATCTGGTAGTTCGTTGTACTGTTGGGGTTGCGGCTGGATTGCTCGGTGCATCAGCATGATGGTCCAGGAGTTGTTGCATGGGTACGATGGTATAGCCACGCTGTTCCAGTGCTTGAATAATTCGTGGCAGGGCCGCCACGGTCTGGGAGCGGTCTCCGCCACCATCGTGCATCAAAATAATCGAGCCATTTTGGGTTTCCCGTAAGGTTGTTTGTACAATAGTAGTAACTCCCTGGCGCTTCCAATCCTCGCTGTCAACATTCCACAGGATGGGCAAGAGTCCGGCGTTTTCAATCTGGATGTGTACCATTCTATCAATGGCACCATATGGCGGTCGCATCAAGGTTGGTTTGATGCCGATGGTTTGCTGAATAACCTGGTTAGTATATTGCATTTCCCACAACACTTGCAGTGGTCGAAGGGCGGTCAGCAGTGGATGGTTCCAGCTATGGTTGCCAATGGTATGTCCCGCCGCATAGACCGCTCTGGTAATCTGGGGATAGGCTAAGACGTGTTGTCCGATATTGAAGAAGGTGGCACGCAGGTTGAATTGGCTCAGAATTGATAGGATCTGTGGGGTATAGGTGATATCTGGCCCATCATCAAAGCTTAGAGCAACCTCTTTACGGTTCTCGGTGCCATGATAAAAGAGCGTATTTACCAACCCTGCCGGTACTCTGGCGACGGGGGCCGGGGTTACATGTATGGCTGGCAACGTTGGTGTTGCCTTGCGCGCAGTGCGCTTCACCGCAGGCATCTGGCTAGCCATTACACGTGCTGGAGGTGCGTCCGCGCATGCCACAGTAATCAACAGTAACCCGACGAGCATAAGCATCAATAAAAACTGATGTCGCATGTGTTTTCCCTCTTTCGAGAAAAAGTAAAGCCTGAAGCTTCAAGCATATGTGTATCAGGGTCCGGGTCAATCTCAAATAGATTTACCTCTATAGATAAACGCAACAATACATATCAATATTGCATTTTTATGCTTGAATAGTACCAGTAAGCCCTTCTTCTAGTAAAAAACACTGCGAGCAGATACATAAAACCTTGCAAACAGGAGCAAAACCAGGTACGCTACAAACAAGTACCGTTGTGTATTCGTCGTCCGGCCTGCCAGGGCCATGAACCAGACAGCATCCGGATAAGTAAGGTAGCTTTTCTCATGCTTGAAGACCATAATGACCACGAAGAGAAGGAAGAACGCGTATGAAGGTAGCACACTCTGATGAAGCCGTGCCGGGACCGCTGGGAAATGCCAGCGATAAGGTTCCCGCCATTGAAATACAGGATCTCTGCAAGACCTTTGGCAAGTTCCAGGCCGTTGATCACCTGACATTGACGGTACAGCAGGGTGAGATTTTTGGCTTGCTCGGACCCAATGGATCCGGTAAAACGACAACCATCAATATGATCAGTGGCCTGACGGTTCCGACCAGTGGCTCAGTCAGGGTGCATGGCTATGATGTGCGCCACAGTGCCCGCGAGGTTCGTCAGATTCTGGGGGCGGTTCCACAGGAGACCGCATTATATGAAGAATTGTCGGCCTGGGCAAATATGGATTTTCATGCCGACCTTTTCGGCATTCCTCCTCGTGAGAAAAAACAGCGCATCAATGCTATGCTCGAAATTGTCCAACTCACGGACCGCAAAAACTCGCGGGTCGGTACTTTTTCTGGTGGTATGAAGCGGCGCCTGGCCTTAGGGCGTGCCCTGCTTCACGATCCTAAATTAATCTATCTCGATGAGCCGACCTTAGGTATCGATGTTCAGGCACGGCGCGCCATCTGGGATTACATTCTGCAACTCCGCAGTCAGGGCAAAACGGTCTTGATTACGACGAATTATCTGGAAGAGGCTCAGGCACTGTGTGATCGACTGGCGATTATTGACCACGGCAAACTCATTGCCGTTGACACCCCGCAGCACCTCAAGCAAAGCTATGGTGGCAGCGTGGTTGAGCTCGAAACTGCCGATGCAATCAGTGAAGTAGCAAAGATCCAGGCATTGGAAGGTATCAAAGAAGTCAAGCAAGAAAACACCCATCTCACCATTACGACTCAGGGAACCGGCAATATTGTGCCACAAATTATCAACATCGTGTCCCAGGAGAGCGAGATACGCGCTATCACCATACGTGAACCAGACCTTGACGAGATTTTCTTGCGTCTCACAGGAACCGCGTTGCGCGATTAGAAGAGGTAAACAGCATGTCACGCCCTGGCTATCACCTGCGGGTCATCTGGGCCTGTATGAAGAAAGATATTCAAGTTTCTCTCACCGATCGCATTTTTATTATTCTCGGTGTATTTCTGCCCGTCAATTTCCTGATTCTGTTCAGCTTATTTGTGATATCAGGTGGCCAGGCACCCACGGCAGTAGTCATGAATGATACTGGTCCGTATGCCCAACAGTTTTATCATGCGATGGCGGGTGCGCACTCCTTTATTCTACAAAAAGCCACGAGCAGTGAAGCCCGGAATCTCCTGCAAACAGGTCGCATCGTTGCGGTTGTGACCATTCCTGCCGACTTCGAGACGCGCATTCAGCACAATCAGCCAGTCAAGGTAGGGGTAGATATCAACAATCTCAATATGGACTTCACCAACGACATTCGCCGCGCGGTTCCACTCGCCATCACATCATTCTATGCGAAGGCTTTTCCTGATGTGGTGACCATTGCGCCCCACGAAATCGATCAGTACACGCAAGATACCGACTATATTCCCTATCTGACGGTCTCGATTCTGGTGATCGCTCTGGTCGTAGGTGGTCTGCTGCAATCTGGTACCTCGGCGGCGCGTGAATGGGAAAATGCCACGATGAAAGAACTGTTGCTCTCTCCTGCCAGTCGCTGGGCCATTGTCACGGGCAAGATGCTCGGAGCACTGGTTCTCAGTCTGATATCTGTCGTAGTGGTGCTGGCCGTACTCATCTTTATCATCGGCGTCCATCCCTTACATTGGGGTGCCATGATCGGTTTTACATTACTCACGCTGGCAATCTTCATCGCGCTCGGAACCTTGCTAGGCACGTTCTTAAAACAGCGACAGGCATTTACAGGACTGGCCATAGGCATCGCGCTTCCCCTGTTCTTTGTGAGTGGGGCCTTCGGGCCAATTTCGTTTAACGTACCAATCTTACAGGTAATCGCACAACTCACACCTGTCTACTATGCCATTGTGCTCCAGCAGTATGCCTTCCATGGCTTTATCCTGAATACCTATGGTTTGCTGGCAAACACACTCATTCTGTTCGGCTTCGCCATTGGACTGATCATACTATCAGCATTTGTACTGCATCGCAGTACCGTTGCAAATTAATCCGCTACAGACAATATGCAGCAACGAAAGGAATGTATATATGAAAACAGTATTCTTGCGTGCAGTCTGGGCGATTATCAAAAAGGATATCCTGGTCTGGCTCAGCAATCGACGCAATATCGCGGCAACAGTGGTTCCTCCCCTCGCCTTCCTGCTCATCCAGGCACTGGGTGCGGTTGCCGTTGGACGTAGTCCCGTCGCGCTGGTAACGCTGGATTCTGGTGCGAAGGGGCAGCAGATGCAGCAGATTTTTCATTCAGCCGATGTCTTTCGCATCACAGATGCCACGCCAGCGCAGGCCACGACATTGTACAAAAATATCCAGGTTATCGCCGTGATCACCATTCCAGGTGACTTCACCCGACGCATTGAGGCCCACAATCCCGCGCCCATCGATGTCCGTGTCAATAACCTGAATCTCGACTTTACCAACGACATTCGCCGTTCGGTACCGGATGCCATTACTCAGTTTTATCAGGCCCAGGGAAATACGAGTCCGATCAAGGTCACGGTCCAGGAGCAGGACCTGCGTACACGTGATGTCCAGTTATTTCAGTATGCGGTACTCCCGACCGTTATTCTCCTGCTCACCCTGTCTGGACTGGTCACCGCCAGCATCGCCACCGCACGCGAGTGGGAGACAAACACGATTAAAGAGATGCTTCTCTCCCCGCTCTCGCGTACCACCATTATTGTTGGCAAGGTACTCGCCAGTTTTGTGACCACATTCCTGCTCGGCGTGCTGGTACTCCTGATAGGAGCGGCCCTGGATTGGACGCGTCCGATCGGCATGTACTGGTTTACCAGCCTTCTCATCCTGGCAGTGCTCGTACTATTTAGTACAGGATTGGGAGTCGCGCTGGGAGCAGCCCTGCACAAATCACAACCGGTCATCGCCATCTCGATTAACGTGGCCATCTACCTGTTCTTCCTCGCAGGTGGGATAGGTGTGCTGGCCTTTGAGCCACTCTGGCTCCAAAATATCGCCGCCTTCATCCCATTGACCTACGGCATTCACGCACTGGAGCAGGCTATTTTCTATAGCTCATCCGATCTCTTTGGCCGCGACATGCTGATCTTAGGACTCTGTGCGCTAGCAGCGTTAGGTTTAGGCGTACTCTCAATGCGCCGCGGCATCGCAAAATAAAAAAATTGAGGTTTTAGATAACATTGAGGAAGGAACGATACCATCTTCTCGTCCCTTCCTCAACATATTCCAGAAAAGAAACAGGTATATAAACCTCAAGAAACGGCGAGGCTTAAAACGGCATTGACTTGCTCTTGTAAGCGTTGTGTATTCGCAAAACCATAATTGACGGCATGGACATTCCCAGCAGGATCCAGCACAACGGTGGTGGGTACGGTCAGAACTTTGTAGCGTTCCGTGAGATCATGTTGCGTCACAGCATCAACATTCACTACCGCCACCTGTTCACCATATTGATTGAGTAAGCGTTCCAGAGCAGGTTGCTGTAAGGTATGGCACTGCCGACAATCTTCGCTACTAAAGGCCAGGATACGTATCTGCTGCGTGCTTTCAGCCTCAGAAGATGAGGAAGCGGTAAATGGCGCTGCCGCCAGGGCTTGCAGGCGGCAGCGAGCAACAATCGTACGCCCAATCCAGATGGCAACGCTTCCCAGAAGACAGATCACTAATAATATAATCAGCCGCAGTGTAAAATCAGACATATCTCAGATTCCCCTCCAACGAAAGCCACCATCATAACGCACACGCGGCATTAATCCCCAGCGTCCAAGATAGTAATAGACAAAACAGCCTGCGCAGAAACCAACAAAAACATTGATCGCGGCCAATAAAAAGACAATCACCGTCAGAATCCAGCCAACAATCGTCGCAGGAGTGAAAAATAGCACGATACTGGCAACCAGTAGAAAGGTCGCGCCAATTCCCTGAGCAAAACGATGCGGCGCAGGATCATCTTCAACAATGCGAGGCTTGAGCAAGCCTGCACGGACCACGATCTGTCGATAGATAAACTTGAATGGACTGGCCGCAGGTACAGCAGCACTAAGGGCCAGGGCCAGACCAGTAATAAGAACCAGTATGGGTAGATTAAAAAGAAAGCTGAGCGCAGCTAAGACAAGGACACATGATTGCGAAAATTTCAGCATGTGCGCATCCAGGCGCGGAATAGACACCATAAGAGCGAGACCTCCGGTTGACCATTACATGATACAGGTTTGCCTGATATAAAAGAAAACCACGGCAGGAGTAAAAAATATTCCAGCAATACATGTGCACGATAAACAAAAATCACCTGATCGCAATGAGAAATCCACTATAGATGCTGTGGAATTGCCAATCTTCAAGCCACACTATCTAATCAACGTGCTGGTATGTTATAATGCAGCAGGCAAACGTTGTTTATCAAACAGAAAGGAGAGCATTATTATGCAGCAAGTTTCATCTACAAAAAATGGTGCATCCTTTCCTGGTCGGGCATACTAGCAAAGCGCTACGTCATACGTGCGTATTTACCCCATCACGCTCCCTTCAGGCAAATTGCTATCAATACTCATAACTGACCTGATTTCAGATGCACCGATCCACGCTATTGTTCTTTTCTCATAGGAATTACATGCCTTGCATCTTTTTATGCAATTTCACCACACCACAAAAAGGATTTTTTTCGTGATAGATAAGCAAAATCAGGTTGTGATCAAAGAAGAGGCAACAGAGGTTAGCAAGCCTCTTCCGCTATGGCGTCATCGGGACTACCTGCTGCTCTGGAGTGGTCAGGTAGCCTCAGTAACTGGTTCACAGGTGTCGCAACTGGCCTTTCCCCTGTTGATCCTCGCACTCACACATTCACCCGCACAAGCTGGAATCGCTGCTGCGCTACGTACTATTCCTTATCTGGCCTTCAGTCTGCCAGCAGGCGCACTCGTGGATCGCTGGAATCGCAAGCAGGTAATGATCATCTGTGATCTTGGACGTTTTCTGAGTATGGCAAGCATCCCGCTGGCTCTATTCTTCGGCCATCTGACCATTATCCAACTCTATCTGGTCTCCCTTCTTGAAGGAACCCTCTTCGTCTTCTTCGATCTCGCTGAAGTCGCGAGCCTGCCGCAGGTCGTCTCGAAGGAGCAGTTACCTGCCGCCAGCGCGCAAAATATCGCGACATATAACATCGCGATGATGCTCGGAGCGCCACTGGGTGGTCTCCTCTATAGTAGTAATCAGCTCTTTCCTTTTCTCGCGGATGCCGTCTCGTATCTCTGCTCTGTCCTCTCGCTGCTCTTCATTCGCACTCCATTCCAACAAGAGCGTACAAAGACCACACGTGCTTTGAGGATAGAAGTCAAAGAGGGTCTGAAATGGTTGTGGGAACAGCGGCTCGTTCGCTCACTGGCGCTCCTCCTTTGTGGTATCAATCTGATGACAGGGGCATCACCTTGATCAGTATAGTGCTGGGACAACACCTGCATGCCTCGGCAGTAGAACTTGGTCTTCTGTTCTTCTTCTCAGGCATCGCCGGTGTCCTTGGCTCTCTAGCGGCGCCACTGCTTCACCGCCATCTGAGCTTTTTTGTGATTGGCATCAGCGCCCTGTGGACACAGGCTCTGCTGATGCCATTACTAATCCTGGCTCCCAATCTACTTATGGTTGGAACTATTCTCGCCTTGATCTTTTTCCTTTTCCCTATCTTTGATGTTCTACAGCGGAGCCAACGTATGGCATTGATCCCTGATGCCTTGCAGGGTCGCATCAATAGTGTGTACAGGTTAATTGTCTTTAGCAGTAACCCTATCAGTATGGCGCTAACCGGGCTTCTCCTCCAAAACTTTGGTACAACACCAGTCGTCCTCATCATCGCAGGCGGCCTTGCACTTATTGCCCTCTCGGCCACACTGAATCCACACATACGTCGGGCGGATGATTAAACAGCGAAAGTTGCAAAACTGGACGATAGCGCTTGTTCATAACTACTTCCTCATATGTATGTGTATTTTTTGATTCAAGAGAGGTCCGGAACCATGGCCCCAGACCTCTCTTCACGTGACATGTCAATGCGCTTATGCGCGACATGTCCCTTGTAGCTCCGCGTTGGCGGATACTCATTCGTAACGCAGGACTTCGAGTGGTCGCACACGCACGGCATTCCAGGCAACCAGCAGGGCCGTCAGGATGGCCAGGGCGGCGACACCGAGGATCAGACCAATGGCAACGTACCAGCTAACACCAAAGTTGCTCTGGAAAAGGTACTTGCCCAGCAGACTGGTTACCAGGGTGACCAGCAGCATCGCCAGCAGCGCTCCAGTGCCACCCACGACGCCGTTCTCAACCAGCACCTCACCCAGAATACTGCGGCTCGTGTATCCAACAGATTTGAGGATGCCCAGTTCACGTCTGCGTTCCAGCATCGCCAGGGCCACGGCGTTAGCGATGATGATCACGCCCGCCAGTAGTGAAAGTGAGGCCAGAGCAATCAACATCAGGATGGTGTTGTTGATATATTGATCAACGAAGCCGCCGATATCAGCCAGATTCTCAACGCCAGCATGAGGCGCCAGTACACTGATTCTATTGAGCGCCTTGCCAACCTGATTAGGATCGACCTTGAGGTAGAATGTTGAGATGCTGGTTTTAGCTGGACTCAGAGCGGTAACGGTCTCACGCGAACTTAAAATTTCGCCCACGGATCCACCAAAGGAGGTATAAAAACCAACAATGTGAACGGTACGCGTCTTACTACCATCCGCGCTGGCCAGGGTAATTGTGCTACCAACCTTGAGTTGATCTTTGAGCGCCGGAACGCTGGTCAGGAATGAGCTGACCATCACATTATCTGTTCCTGCATCGCTGGCCTGCAGATAACGTCCACCCGGGCTGAGCAGAATCGTCTGCTGGTCGGGCACCTGGTTATGCGCGAGATCATAGCCTTCCAGACTACCCAGATAGACCGCTGCAATAGCACCACCGGAGAAACCGGAATTCGACTTTGTTTGCTGCCGGCTGCTCTGAAAGAGTTGCGACAGAGGCTGACCATTGACGCTGATCGGGGCGACAGATGTATATGAGCGCTGCTCTAGATGTTGTAAGCCTGGAATCGAGGAGCTTTGCGTGCTCAGGGTCTGTATCTCCTTGTTCTCAGCAATCGCCGCAACATTAAAATTGACGGTCTTCGCCAGTTGCTTATCAACCTGATCACGCAGATTCTGGCCCAGGGTTACAATCAGACCAATTGTAAAGACGCCGACAAACAGGGCCAATAGCGTCGTTGTGGTTCGTCCACGCGTACGCCCGATGTTGCGCAACGCCATCTTGACGCTGGCCTTCCAGGAACGTGGGAAGAGTACGACCAGGATCCCCATGAGCGCGATAAAGGCCAGAATACCGCCAAAGGCGGGCAGCAAAAATGTCAGCCCAATCGCGATCAACAAAGGAATACCAACCAGCAGGGAGTATTTAACACTGAAACGTTCGGGCACCGGCATACGTTCGATCACCAGTACCACAACTGAGAAGAGCAGGCTCAATATGACCAGGAACACAAAGGTGCCATAGACCGAGCTGATCGCCCACAGCGTGCTGTTGAGAATAATGGCCGCCATGACACAGAAGAGTACGGAAAGCAAGGCGATCAGTCCGATGGAGAGCGCGATACTGGCCGCACGGTTACCACTCTGGATCTCGCGAATGACGTTGAGGGGCCGGATGTTGGCCGCCTGCACAATTGGCATCAGTCCAAAGATCAGGGCCGTACACAGGCCGATCAAGACGCCACCACCAATAATCATGGGATCAAGTTGGAAGGGAATGGAGGTTCCCATCACGTTCTGCAGAACTTGCAGCACCAGATAACTGGTGCCACAAGCGGCCAGCACACCGATCACACCTCCCAGCAGACCCAGCAGACCGGACTCCAGTCCAAAGAGCATATAGAGATCGAAACGCCGGTAGCCAGTCGTTTTGAGCATGGCAATCTCAACCCTGCGCCTTGAGAGCAACACCTGCATGGTATTGATAATACCAATTCCACCAATTAACAGGGCCAGCAAACCAGCAATCGCCAGGAATTTCTTGATCAGGTCAACCAGGCTCTGCTGCTGTTTAAGCACATCAGTGGTCGTAGTGGTATTCAGCAAAGGAAACTTATCCTGGATGGCGCTACTGGCCGCGTTGATATGCGCCTGATCCGGCACCGTCACATAGACCGTCGAGTAGATCAACTGCTTTGGTTTGAACAGGTCCTTGTAGTCCTGGAGCGACATCAACATCAGCGAGTGCCGGGCCTGCAGCGGTCCCCGGTTGGCAACGATACCAGCCAGCTTGAGATGGGCCGTATGGGTGCTGGAACCGCCAACGGTAATATCAAAGCTATCCCCCACTTTTTTGCCAGACTGATCAGCCAGCTGCTGATCCATCACCACCTGGTGCGCAGTGAGCAGTCCAGGTAGCGTGGCTCCGGAAGGTGTGCTATTAAAGGACAGCGTTCCTACCAGCGGATAGCGTACCGGATCAACGACCGTAATCTGAAAGCTATTCAGCGACATCGCGGCTGTACCAAAACTTCCAGATCCACTCATCGTCGCCGTATAGGTGCTGATCTTACCCTGCGATGTGAGCGTATCGAAAAACGTCAGGTCCTTCTGGTGGACGCCTGAGGTATAGGAGGTAGCGGTAATATCACCGCCGCTGACCTCGCGTATATTGCTGGTGTAGGAATTGGCAATCATCTGTCCCACCAGTTGCAGCGCCACAATCGACATCACGCCAACGGCGATACAAAAGAGAGCCAGGATCGTGCGTTGCCCTCCCCGCCAGAGTGAGCGTGTGGTGTAGTTGAGGTATATCGAGGCCCTCATTGCATGCTCCTCTCGCCACGATAATCGATAGAGGCGATCTCTCCATCCAGAATACGAATAGAGCGGTCAGCATGCGAAGCGATATTTGGATCATGGGTCGCGATAATAAAGGTCTTGCCAGTCTGATCGCGCAGATCCGAGATCAGCTTCAGGACGTTCTCGCCATTTTTCGCATCCAGGTTGCCCGTTGGCTCATCAGCGATGACCAATGCTGGATCCGTAGCTAGAGCGCGAGCAATAGCGACGCGCTGCTGCTCACCGCCCGATAGCTGATTGGGACGATGCCCCAGACGGTGCGAGAGACCGACCAGATTCAACAGCTCTTTGGCGCGTACCGAAGGCGAAACCTTATGCTTGCCCACATAGAGCGGTACTTCCACATTCTCCTGTGCCGTCAGGGTCGGAATCAAGTTGAAAGCCTGGAAGACCATGCCAATCTTATTATTACGCACCTGGGCCAGTTTTCCTTCACCCATACGCGTGATATCCACACCATCGATCAGCACCTGGCCCGTAGTAGGATTATCCAGGCCCGCGATAATACCCAGCAATGTACTCTTACCAGAGCCGGATGGTCCCACGATCGAGATAAACTCGCCAGCCATGATCTGAAAACTGATTCCCTTCAAGATCGTGATCTCCGTGCGACCAAGTGGCAAACTTTTAGTAATGCCGCGCACATCCATCACCACACGATCCTGCCTCTGCTGAGCCGTCCCATCGGCTCGCGCCGGCTGGTCCTGTCCCTGTATTGCTGTGTCATCCATGATAAAGCATACCCTCTTCTTTTCAAGCTGTTTTAAATCACTTTTATGGTCAACCAGTACTGTCAAAACAGATGTACAATGAATGTAGCAATGTCTATATAGCTATTAGCTATACAATTAATAACATATTGCTAAACACCTTGTCAAGAGCTCAGCAAATATATTCTCAATATATTTAATGGTCACATGAGCACGTTATCCCGCGTACCGGCAGCCCTGGCGGCCCAATACGTTTCGTTGAAGAAGATAACCTCAACGGTATGGCGTGGCGCCCTCTTCACGTATGATTCGCTGCTTTTCTCCACCATGTTTTTTATGGTCACAAATGCGCTTCACCGAAACGTATTGGCCATGGCGGCTGCGCACGGTCCACGTCCGAGCCAGCAACGCGTGCAAGCGTATACATAGCAACCGCAAGAGTATATATAGCCTTCTCAATACACAGAAGATGTTTTATGATCACAATCTATACAGACGTAAAGCTTCGAGATTTTAAAATCAGCAGTGGTTTCAGGCTTCTTGCTCATAAAAATAAATCCATAAAAGCTTAACAGTGCTTTCATCACATGGGTGAAGCAGTAGAAGGTCCCGAGTGCAAAAAGGGTGGCACATATCATTCTTTGAGCCAACCTGCAAATAATGAGGAGAAAAGGCAGCCTCACACATGATATGAGCTCATTTCGGCTCTTCGAAGCGCCCGGTTTTTTCAGTGAGGTGAATCCGGTACACTGAGATATTTTGCAGCAGCTCGTCAATATCAAGGGCGTGTGTTGACGTCAATTCCTGAATTGATTGTCCACTTGCGATCATTGTCATATCCCGTTGTATCAACAAATATGTCGCCCGTGTTGCGGCCTCCCCTTCAAGATCTTCAAATGTGCCCCAGGTAATCACACTTCGCCAATGGGATGTGTCAGTTATCTGATCCACCTCGAAGCAGACTTCGGGGTTTATACGCATGGTATCTAGCTCCATACCATTGATGGAATGAGCATAAATGTATATGCCATCATAGACGTAGTTAATTGGAATGACGTATGTTCTACCTTCTGTATAACACCCAATACGCCCGAATGCTTCAGAGTATAAGACCTGATCAATCTGATTCTGGCTAAGTTCATTTAACATAATCTTCCTCTTGAGATAAGTCGTCTACATTTCTATCTCAATGGTTAGTATGCGATATGGAACTTATTTGTCAAGGAACATCCATCATGTGTGATAGAATTATGCAATGAGTATGAGCCCGGCAGGCTCAAGACTTCAATCGTTAGAGGCTCGCGTCATAGGAGTATTAACGTATGTGAGCAAAAGATTGGTGAATAAAAGATGAAGCCTAACATTGATCAGACGAGCTTTGGCTCTATCACTATTGCAGGCATCACCTTCGACCATGATGTGATAATCAGGTTGGATGGCCAGATTGAAAAGCGGAAGAAAAAGTTATCGAAAGCGATCTATGGTACCTCCCACATTCTTTCACTCGCCGAGGCCAAACACATTTATGAACCGGCGGTAAAACGGCTGATCATTGGGAGCGGGCAGGCTGGAAATGTCCGACTTTCGGAGGAAGCCACGGATTACTTCCAACACAAACAGTGTCAGGTGGATCTTCTCCCGACGCCTGAAGCCATCCATACCTGGAATGAGGCCGTAGGCCCCACGATTAGCTTGTTCCATGTTACCTGCTGAGGTAGCTGACAGCTTTTCCAACACTTTTAACTCTATTGCTGGTTTGCCTGCACCTACTCAGGCAGAGAGAAGGCATAGAGTTTATCATCCCTGGAGCCGACATAGACCATGCCGTTGGCTACGATTGGCGAGGAATTTATACTGTCGCCAGTTGTAGCCGTCCATTTTTGATCACCTGTTATGGCGTCGAAGGCATAGAGTTTGTGATCCAATGAGCCAGTATAGACCACGCCATTGGCAACCAGGGGGGAAGAATCAATGCCACCATTGGTAGCGACCGCCCACTTCTGTTTGCCCGTGCGAGCATCAAAGGCGTAGAGTTTGTAATCCGATGAGCCAATATAGACGACACCATTATCGATCGCGGGCGAGGAATAAATAATACTGCCAGTAGAGGCCGCCCATTTCTGCTCGCCGGTCATGGCATCAAAGGCGTAGAGCTTATTGTCCCAGGAGCCAACATAGACGATCCCATTCGCAATCGCCGGAGAAGAGTCAATATCACCACCGGTCGTGGCTGTCCATTTCTGCTTACCAGTGATGGCATCAAAGGCATAAAGCTTATTATCCAGTGAGCCAAGATAGACCACACCATCAGCTACCGCTGGCGAGGCTTCAGTATGAGCAGCGGTCGGAGCAACCCATTTCTGTTCCCCGGTGATGGCATCAAAGGCATAGAGCTTATTGTCCCAGGAGCCGACATAGACGATCCCATTGGCGACTGTTGGCGAGGAATAAATAATACCACCGCTCGGGGCGATCCAGTCCTTTTTACCTGTGCTGGCATCAAAGGCATAAAGGTTGCCATCTAATGAGCCAACATAGACGGTACCATTGACGATGGCAGGCGAGGAAGCAAGGCCTGCATTAACAGAGGCCACCCATATTTCTTTTCCCGAAATAGCATCTAACGCATAAAGATTACCGTCCAGTGAACCAATATAGAGTACGCCTCTGGCTACGGCAGGCGAGTAATCTGAATGCTGCATGGAAACATTGGCTCTCCATACTTGCTGAAGTTGGGAAACGTTGTCACTATCTAGAATACGTTCATAGGAGTTCGTATGAGTATGGGCAGCATCAAACCCGAACATGGTCCCGTGTTGCGCGACGGCCGAGGAATAGGCATTGCTGGCTTCTTTCGCTACCGCTTTCCTTTGTATATTTTTCACAGTCACATACGTATAACTTCCCCCCACAATGACTAACCCGCAGAGCAAAACCAGCAGCACTCTCCATGTTTTTGAAAAGCTATACTTGCGAACAGCGGAGAGAAAAGCACTATTTGCTGGAGAGGGTATCGCAGACAGCTTCTGAGAGCGCGTATCTAAAGAAGAACAACTTACTTGAGCTGTTTCAGATTGCGTTTTCTCGGGCTGAAGGACTGGTCGTGGCGCGGTCAGCGCTACATTCATAGACGGCTGAACCTTCACTGGCGGTGGAGCAACATCCTTGAAGGTTGGCTTCGCGGCTCTGATAACAGCAGAAGAGCGAAATGGTGCCGAAGTGTGAGCACGCTGCAGTGTGACAAGAAATGCTTGTGTCGAAGGGAAACGATCTTTATAATCTTTTGCCAGCGCTTTGAACAATACATCTTCCACCTCTGAAGAGATGTCTGGTACCTGGGCGATAAGCGATGGTGGTAGCTGTGTGGCATGTTGTATCGCCACATCGAGCGCTGCACCCTCAAATGGCACTCTCCCCGATATCCATTCATAAAGCACGATAGCCAATGAATATTGATCGCTGGCCGCTCGGGGTTTGCCTGACGCCTGCTCCGGAGACACATACGGGACCGTCCCAAGCATCCCTTTATTGGTACGTGAATGCGTGGTATGAACTGTCGTTGCAATACCAAAGTCACTGAGGAGTATAGTTCCGTCAGAACGGACCAGCATATTCTCCGGCTTGACATCGCGATGCACCAGATGAGCTTCATGGGCATATTGCAAAGCGGACGCCATCTGGCTGGCATATTTGATCGCGATAGCGAGCGGTACGCGTGTACCGATAGGATGTCGGTCGCGCAAGGTGCCCTGGGGTGCATATTCCATTACCAGGAATGGGGTATCATGGCGATCAAGTCCAAAGTCCAGCAAAGGAACGATATGTGGATGGCGCAGACGCATCGTGCGAGCTTCATTAATGAAGCTACGCCAGTCCTCTTGCTTCGTCAGGTGAATCTGCAATACTTTCACAGCGACCTGCACACTCGAGCGCATATCTTCAGCCAGATAGACATTGCCAAAACCGCCACCACCTAACCAGCGCAGCAAACGATAGTCTCCGACAACCCGTCCAACATACTCCAGATGATCCTTCATCACGCTTCCTCCGCCTTTATCTCAAATCAATATATCTACTCGTATATATTTTAGAATAAAAATCAGAGAAATAGCAAAAAATATAGCAAAACGGGCTATTAGAGAGAGAGATAGCAAGCAATCAGATTCTTCCTGTTCAGCGCAAGGCACCACTATACAATATAAACCACAATACAAGAATAATCTAGCAACTATTTTATCATGCAAGATCAAAAAGGATAAAATAACATGCGTTGAATTATTTCTACGCTCATCCATGTTCTTCGACCAGAGCAGACTGTGACAATATCAATTATGGCTGCAAGAAAGTCAAAAATGAACCGTAAAAAAATCATCTATAAAACGTTTATGAAAGTGCATGCAAACTATTGTATGTATTTATATGTTATGAAAAGGAAATATATATGAACAAGATTTATTCTCTTATTCTGATGCTTGCCCTTTGTCTTTGTCTGAGCGTCGTTGCTATCAGTAATCAATCTTCCGCCCATGCTGCTCCTGCGACAGCAACAATAGTTCACACTTCTGCACAAATAGCATATACGGGAGTCAACAATAATCCCTGGGGCTATAATTTCACAAGGGGCCGCCTGATTACTCATCCCGCCTCTCGCTTCTGTAGCTATTTCCACTGTATCTCCAACTTCTGGAAAGGAAAAGGTTATGTGGTAGAGTGCAGAGATAGTATGTATAGTCTTTCTGGCGGTCGATCCGGTGCGTGCTCATGGCACAAAGGCGTCTGGAGAACCCTCTATTCTCACTAGATAAACACGCAAACTAACACATAGCGCTTTATAAGAGCACCTGGATAGAATGTATTCTCTATCCAGGTGCTCGGTCTTATCAGAAAGCACAAAAATAACTACATAGTCCCATCCAGAAATAATGTACGATGGATCATAGAGGTAATAGAGGCGACAATGGTATCAGGCTCTTGAAGGGGAGCCTCTGCCAGTCGCCACAACAACACACTGACTATCCAGGCAAGTGCCGTGACATTTACGTCCTTGCGCGCCCCTGGCATTTGCAGTAACGTACAGAGCATATATTCGACCTGTTGCGCTCGCCAGCGTTCAAGCTGCCAAAGGAACCATTTCTTGAGGAAGAGTATCTCGTATCAACGGTATGGGTTGTCTACGGGCCATCATAAACCTCTCGCTATTCAAGCTTTTTCCACAGGTAAAAAACGGTTTCGCCGGGTGGACAGTTTTCGAGTGTTCCATAGAGAGTATATCCCAGGCGTTGATAAAATCCTGGCGCTTGAAAGTCTGAGGTAGCCACGCGGACATAGTCGCAACCACGCTGGCGCGCTGCGCGCTCCGCTTCCATCATCAACCGTCGGCCCAGGCCATGCTGACGCAGAGAGTCATCAATCCAGATAATACTGATCTCAAACCACCCCGGAATGCTATGTGTTCTTCCAACGAGTCCACCAGCCACCTTACCCGCTGAATCAAGAATGGTAATCTGGAGCGGTAAAGGCTCAATCTGCTCAATCGGAAGCGCAGTGCTGTGGGTCTGGTTAAAGGCGATAAGCTGATTGGTAAGATACTTCTCTCGTTGGAGGCTAATAGTATAGTCAAAGACATAGTGGTCTGGATATTCCTCTCGAGTCATGCTTTGCTCCCTCTTCCAAAACACTCAACTTCTCTTTTACCAGGTAGAATATCGCCCAATAAAAATATCAATCAGTAATCCATCAATCAGAGCCTTAACCTTTGATGGATTACATTTGTCCAGTAAATCACAATCATTGTGGGACACTCACTTTTACGCCTCGTCAAACAAAGGTAATTGGGAGGTGTTTGAGCCCATAGATGAACGAGCTGGGCCTGAGTTCAAGCGGGGCCTCACTTTTGCGCTGGAAATGTGGGAAACGCTCAAGCAAGGTGGAGAGGGCGATGCGCGCTTCCAGACGAGCAAGTGGTGCGCCCAGGCAAAAATGGATGCCATAGCCAAATCCCAGATGACGATTGGGATCACGGCGGATATTG
The DNA here is from genome assembly GCF_008974265.1 of Dictyobacter vulcani. Taxonomy (GTDB): domain Bacteria; phylum Chloroflexota; class Ktedonobacteria; order Ktedonobacterales; family Ktedonobacteraceae; genus Dictyobacter; species Dictyobacter vulcani. The sequence goes on along the minus strand of NZ_BKZW01000002.1, from coordinate 668,454 downwards.
AAGGTGTTGGCGTCAGGAAACTGTGTGTTATCCAGGTTAGCGGACGCAAACAGTGGCAGGAGCAGATTCCCGGCCTTGATCTCTTGCCCACATAAAACGGTATCCATAGCCACGACACGTGGCATGGTATGGACGATTGCCCGATAGCGTAATACTTCTTCGATCGCGGATGGCAACAGTTCGGGAGATGCCAGCAATTCCTGCTTCGCCTCTGCATGCTCATCCAGGCACACAACGGCATTGCCGATCAATCCGGTCGTGGTATCATGGCCTGCAATCAACAGGAGCAAGCAGGTTCCCAGGATATCCGGAACTGGTATACGTTCACCATCGATTTCGGCACCGATTAACGCGGAAATCAGATCCTCACGCGGCGCTCGACGGCGCTGCTCCACCATCGTGTGAAAATATGCAGCAATCTCTCTGGCAGCCACCAGACGCAAGGCAAAATCTGGTCCGACAAAATCGCTTGACCATTGACGGAACTGCTCGCGCTCGCTGTCAGGAATCCCAAGCAGTTCCGCAATCACAATAATTGGGAGCGGAAAGGCCAGGTCGTTAACAACATCCATCTCCCCTTGATCCTGCACACGATCCAGCAGATCATCAACGATTGCGCGAATACGCGGCTCCAATTGTGCGATGGCACGTGGGGTAAACGCCACAGAAATCAAAGAACGAAGCTGTCGATGGCGTGGTGGATCCATCCCAAGGATGCCGCCACTGACAATCGAATCAACGCTACCATCGGGATTGATGGCGCGCTGCGAGGAGAAGGTGGTAGTATCTCGCAGGACATGCATCACATCCTCATAGCGAAACACAAGCCATGAAGCACGTGCAGCATCATAGACCAGATCATGAGACGCCTGCATATGTCCATACCAATCGTAGATATCAGGTGTCAAAAGAACCGATGCCTGCTTTGCCCGCCTTTGTATCAATTCATCGTAGGAATAAGGAGGATTTGTTGACATAGAGAATCCTTTCATGCCGTGAAGTACGCTTCATGAGCACTAACTACTTTCTCTCTGTAAACGCAGGAGATCTGACTTTATGGCAGCGTAATTTATCTGGATACTCAACCAGGCTCAGGTGTTCATTCACGAGGGCAATAAGTTCCTCTTCTGAACGAACACCAGCAGGAACGCGAATACATACTTCATCAATCTGGTATACTCTGAAGAGGTTATTAAAAAAGTAAGGATGCTCCTCTTGAAAACTCTGACGACTGTTCTCGGGCGTATTGAACAACATGTGCAACGTGTGATGCAGTTGGGTGGCATTGGCGGATTAGCCTATGCACTTACTGACAAGGATCAATTGCTAGCGGTGGGCACGGCCGGCTATGCTGACATTATAGCACAACAACCGGTGACACCTGAGACGTTTTTTCCGATTCTCTCAATCACGAAATCGTTTACGGCGCTCGCTGTGATGCAGTTATATGAGCGCGGAATGATCGATATTCATGCTCCGATTACTGACTATCTTCCCTGGTGTGAGGCCAAACAGAGTGGCTCCAGAGCTATTACGGCATATCATCTCCTGAGCCATACGGCCAATATTGTCACTGGTCCTGGTTGGACGCTTGGTTCACTGTATGCTGCCTGGTATCTACGTGAGACAAACGTAGCCGGGGAACCAGGGGGTCCGGTCTGGCACTATTCAGATACTGGCTACGAAATTTTGGGTGCACTGCTTGAAACGATCTATCACACTCCCTTCGCGCAGATCATCCAGGAACAGATCTTTACTCCGCTTGGCATGACGTCTTCTTTCCCCGCGGTTACCTATGAGACCCGGAAAACGGCCGCGCTGGGCTATCAATCCTTTTACGATGATCGACCACATCAACGTAGCTATCCATTAGTGCCTGCTTCCTGGTTTGAATATGAAAGTCCTGCCGGGAGTATTGTTTCGACGGCGGCCGATATGGCGGCCTATATACGTCTGTATCTCAATCGCGGACATGGCCTCATCAAGGAGCAAACGTTTGAGCAGATGATTCAGCCTATTACGCAGGGGATGTTTGGGCATTATGGTCTTGGACTCTCTACCTCTTCACGCGGTGGACATACCATCGTTGGACACGGGGGAGGCGGAATGGGCTTCAATACCACGATACAAGGTGATCTAGAAACAGGACTTGGCCTGGTTGTTCTCATCTCAGGTACCACCTGGCCTGCCTCCATTTCCACTTATATATCCCAGCTTTTACGCGCTGCGAGCGCGGGTGAGGATCTGCCAGTTGTACCCTCGGTCAATTATGAGGAAACACCAGAAGCCAGCACGTATGCTGGAATCTTTACCCATGTCGGAGATACGAAACGTTCTCTGCTCTTTACCGCAGAAGAAGAGCATCTCATATTGCACTATCACGGGGAAAAGCTTGTGCTGCAAAAAGAGGAATGGGGAGACCGATTTCTCATCCCACATCCCGATTTTTCTCTCTTCATGGGTGAGTTTGCTTATGTTGATGACCAAGCCACCGAATTTTTTCATGGAGGGGATTGGTATGTGACAGCTGCTTACCAGGGACCTCGGACATTTGATGTGCCCAAAGAATGGCATGCATATGTCGGCCATTATTGCTATCACGAGGTCTGGTCTGGTCACCTGCGTATCATACTGCGCAAAGGGAAACTGTATCTGGTGAGTCCTGAAGGTCTTGAGGATGAGTTACAGCCACAGGAAGATGGTAGTTTCAAGACGGATCAAGAACACCTGCGTTTTACAGATGTCCTTGCTGGAAAAGCCTTGCGATTGGATATGAGCGGCTCACAGTATACACGCCGCAGAAATCCCTGATGGTATCTATCTCTCCAAAAACTGCATACAGAAAGGCAGATGAGGATGATAGAAAGTGGCTATGATCTTTCATAGGTAGAGCATACGAGCAAGCATCTCCTCAACGCGGCTGTGCACTGAGGAGATGTCAGCAGTTTTCAAGCAAGGTCGCGTAACACTTCAGCCGTAGTGACGATCGTTGCAAAGGTTTGATGCAAATTGAGCAGGCTCATTGTATGGACCTCTTCGGCCGGATGCAGTATTCCATCGGGCCCGCTGCGGTCGAAGGTTGCCGTACCATCGGAGACGACAAAGGTTTGAAAGTCCAGGTCGCCCGCCATCCGTGCAGTGGTCTCCACACAGCCATTGGTCATAAATCCAGTAATAAAGAGCGTGGTGATGCCAGCATTGCGCAAACGTTCTTCAAAATCAGTTCCCATAAAGGCGCTGTGCACTTTTTTTTGCAGGATGGTTTCACCTTCAAGGGGACGAACGATATCTCTGATCTCGGCGGCGACTGTGCCAGCTTTGAAAAGCGTATTTGGTCCTGTTTCCAGATGTTGAAAATAAAAAAGGGGGCGCTTTGTCTCTCTCCAGGCATGTAATAGCCGGGCAATATTTGTCTCAGCCTCTGGATTGTTACGGCGGCCCCATTTGGGATGATCCCAGACATTCTGAACGTCAATCAGGACGAGGGCAGCATTTTGTGGGATAGTGGACATAACTATTTTTTCCTTCAGAGTATTCATTGGACACACTTTTAGAGGTACAGATGCTCAGCCCGCGGATGCAGGATCTATGGAGCGCCGACCAGACGATGGAGGCGTTCCATAGTGTTTGTGCCAGACCCGACGCAATTGCCGCGTATCGCCAAATCCGCTTTTCACCGCAATGGCTTCCAGCGAGAGCGCCGTATCATGTACCAGATTTGCAGCCAGCTCCAGGCGCAGGAGCAGCTGATACTGATGTGGCGTAATTCCGGTCGCTGCTTTGAAAGCGCGGGCAAGTGAACGCTCACTGGTCTGACCTACCCTGGCCAGATCAGCCAGAGAGGCAGGTTCGCTGACATTCTCGGCTAACCAGTCCTGGACGGTGTGGATACAGTGATCCAGATGAGAGCGATACTGGAGATAGACACTCACCTGCTGATGCAGACCGCTGCGCCGGAAATAGACCACCAGTTGGCGGCCAACCTCTGCAGCAATACGCGGGCCACAGTCCTGCTCAAGTAACCAGAGTGCCATATCAATGCCAGAGGCCACACCTGCGCTGGTGATAATGCCATGATCATGCACATACAACACACTATCAAGCACCTGGGACGTCGGATAACAGGACTGCAGTTCTGAGGTAAATTCCCAGTGGGTCGTACACCGTCGCCTATGAAGCAAGCCTGCCTCGCCCAGGACGGCAGTCCCCGAGCAAATGGACGCAATATGTGCGCCCGCTCGATAGCTTTCCTGGAGCCAGACTCTGGTCTCCTCATCAAGCAAGCCACGGCTCTTAGCGGGTGAGATGCCTGTCCCTGGCACCAGAATAAGAGAACTTCCATCAATTTCTGGCAGTCTTTGCAGGTGTGCAAGCGAGAGTTGCTGCGCTGAGCGAATCTCCTCGGACGCCGCGCAAAAGATCAGCGTATAAGGTGCTGCAAACAAGCGAGCTGCGGTATCAAACACCTGGACTGGACCCGCAAGGTCGAGTAACTGAACATGTGGTAAAACCAGGAAGACCACTGAGCGTTTTTGGGTCGGCATTGCTTCAATAGACAACTTTTTCATGCCTCTAGTATGCCTCATGTTTCTAGCGCACGCCAGGGAAGATCAAGCCAGAATGCGGACAAATCCTGCCACATTTTGCTATAATAAAGGAAAAGATGAACAGGAAACCAAAGAAGAAGAAATGGAACAGAGTCCAACAGAAAATTAAAGATCCATGCTGAACTCCAAGCAAACATTGCAGACAATAGGCCAGGGAGGCAATCAATGACGCTGGCAAAGTGCTTGAATGGTGCTACTCATTGCCGGGGGTACCTCGAAATGGTGTGTGAGAAAATCCAGTATCGCCAGGGCCGATTCAACATTGTGTTCATAGCCTTGAATAAACGTTGAGAGATACGGTGCTACCTGGGGATAGCGTATTTCATATCTCCGCTCTATGTTATATGGATCTTCAAACTGGCCCTGCGCGGTTTCAAGCGTTTTGGTTAACGCAAGAAGATGATCGACGGCATAACTCTGAATGAAGCGCGTGCCAGTCAGTATCTCCCCTCGATGTACGCGGCCAAGCCCGATATACAGGTTGGTCAACGCCTCTCCCAGGTGCCATTCAGCGGTTCCTTCAATAGCAACGGCACGTGGTTGTACCGGTTGAGGAACCGACAACTGCTCATCAAATGCTGCATCTTGCCAGATCAGGCGTCCTCGTGCAAAAGGAATATGTTGGAGTTCGTCTGGCTCGAACACAGCAAATTCACAAAAAATCCCATCCTCAAACAGGACTTTGTAGCCGTCCACGGTATTCCGAAACACATAAGCCAGCGGACAAAGAGCAGCCAGCCAGTCAAGATTATCGATGTAGCGAGCTTTAAATCCCGGCCTGGTAATTACGAAGAAATCCAGATCAGAATATTCATCCAGTCGCTCCGTCTCGACGCCCACTGACCCCAGTCCAAGCAGTGCCAGCGCATCACCTGTGTCCTTTAATTCTGTCCCGATTGCATCTAATCGCGCAAGAAGTTGTTGTGTTGTCGACATAAACCTTACCTTTTTTCGTTACCGCAACTATCTGGTTACACATACGTTCCCTGCGCCTGACCCACTGTTGTAGAGGCTCCAAATATGTGGATGAATATCAGAAACCTGTATCTCACCAGACTGTTCGGTTATTTCTAGCATAGCATTATTGCACATCTTCGGCGCAAGAGATACCTGCCTTTTCAGTGAGCGCCACACGCGAGGCCAGTCTGCAGCCTGATTTCAGGCAAAAGTATAGAAAAGTATGCAGTACTGTGGTGCCTACACGAAGCATGGCTCATTATACATGGTCGATGAGGATTGGTTCTCCATGTTGTCTGGCAGCACAAAACACGACGAGTGTAGGCGCCACAGCACTGCGAGTCGTGCTCTCACGTTGGCCTGAATAAACTCAGCAGCGCGGCCTTGCGTGTGGCGCTCACTCGACGTACGACACGTCAGCAAAGAAGACAAAAATCAATAGCAAACCACAGGTATACACGATGCGTGTGAGTTAGGATTTATCGCCTGCAACGACTTCAATGGTGTCGTTACGCTGGCGTTGGTTAAGGAAACGGGCAATCAAGGGTAGGGCACAGGATAAAGCCAGGATGACCACGATAACATAGATAGCAGTATGGTAGTCCATATTGGATATCAGGATAGGACCAACAATGCCGCCTGCGCTCCAGGCAGTCAACATGGCTCCGTAGATGGTGCCCGAGTTTTTGGCACCGAAGAAGTCAGCGGCAAAAGCTGGCATGGTTCCAAAGCCACCACCATAGCAGAGCCCAATCAGCGCACCCGGGATCAGCAAGAGCGCGAAGCCACCAGCCCCGATCTGAGCCAGCAACAGGAAGGCAAGAATCTGAACGATAAAAATGGCCAGGAAGGTAAATGGACGGCCAATGGCATCGGAGAGCCAGGCCCAGAGCAGGCGTCCCAGTCCGTTGAAGACGGAGATAGTACTGACAAAGACTGCCGCAGCGATAGCATCTACTGCGGTAAATTTTTGAGCCAGTGGCGAGGCGACGGCAATTAAGGCTGCGCCAGCAGTGACGTTGAGCGCCAGAATGAGCCAGAGCACATACCAGCGTGGGTCACGTAACGCCTCATCCAGGGTATAATCGCGCCTGGTCCGTACTGCCTGAGTCGTTGTAGAAGGGGTCCAACCAGCAGGTGCATACCCCTCAGGTGCCCGGCGAAAGAACTGGGCCGCGCCCACCACAACGATGAGATAGATAATGCCAAGATAGATAAATGTAGATCCAACGCCGATTGAGGTAGGAACCAGCAGTGGTGGGACAGCTTGTGCGATCAGGAGCGCGCCCAGACCAAAACCCGCGACGGCCAGACCGGTGATAAAACCACGCCGATCGGGGAACCAGCGCAGCAGCATTGCCAGCGGCACAATATATCCGAGTCCGATGCCGATGCCACCGATAATTCCATACGTAAGATACAATAAATACACGTTATGGGTGGGTAGGGTTAGTCCTGCCAGAACAATGCCCAGACCATAGAGAATGCCACCCACGGTCGCAATGACTCTGGGACCATAGCGAAGTTGGAGATAGCCTCCAAAGGCGGCCGTCACACCCAGGGCCAGCAACGTGATAGAAAAAGTTAAACTAATCGGTGCAAGCTGCGCGTTTGTTACTTGCTTGACCGAGATACCATGAAACAGGGCCGCGATAGGTTTGGAAAAGACGCTCCAGGCGTAGACCGAGCCGAGAGCAAGCTGTAAGACAAAAGCGGCGATGGCAATCAGCCAGCGATTTGGCTGCGTTGAGGTTTTGAGCGGTGAACTACTCATAAGTGAGTCCCTCCATGCGGTGTTCACATGCACAGGTAAAGTAAGGTGTGGTTTTGCGATTGATGTTGTCCTCTTCGCTGACCTATATCCTGTCCGATCAGGCCAACATCCGGGGCAAATCACAGTATACCACATCAATCAGATCCTCATGGCAACGGCACTGGGGATGGAAATCAAGCCTATACTCTATACATTTGCATACAAGGTGATCCCAACCAGCAGCAAAGGCCAGGACCAGCTTGTATGCAGCTATCGAAAAGCGCAGTTTCTACCAGGTTACGGGGAGGTGAGCCGGACCAAAGGTTGCAGTATCACGTGGTCGCCAGGGGACTTCGGATGGCGACACGGCCAGACGCACTCCTGGTAAACGCTTGAGGAGCGTGCTCCACAACACGCGTAACTCCATACGCGCAATCTGCTGACCCAGGCAGGCATGGATACCACGTCCAAAACTGATCATCGGGTTTGCCTCGCGATCAAAATCTATCTCGTTCGCATGCGGAAATACTGACTCATCCCGGTTCGCGGCAAGGAAATCGAGCAGCAGCACTTCTCCTTTCTCGACCGACATACCAGGAAAATCAACCGTTCCCCGCGTAATCCCCGTAATCCGGGTCGACTGAGACCGATTGGCGTCACGCGCAAGATTTCCTCGATGGCGGACGCCAGACGCGGCGGATCATCGAGCCGTTCCTTCAACTGTTCAAGCAGGTCGGGACGCTGGAGCAAAATAAAGGCCGAGTTGGTAAACGTTGTGCTCACCGTCTCAAAACCCGCCACCACCAGACCAATGGCAAAAGAAAGCACCTCTGGAACGCTCAATACCTCATCGCCTCTTTCAGACGCCTTGACCAGCATACTGAGTATCGTATTGCGTGGCTGCTGACGCTCTTGCTCAATCAGTGGCAACATATACTGGACCATCTGCATCCGCTGCGCTTGCAGTTCCTCGGGCGCAATAGTAGTCGAGATAATCGTCTTCGCCCACTGACGAAACTGTTGCTCGTCTTTTGCGGGTACACCCAGCATATCGCAGATCACGGCCATCGGCGTCTGAATCGCATAGTTCTCGAACAGGTCGGCCGGTGGTCCGGAACGCTCCATGGCATCAATCAGTTTATTGGTGACATCCACCACACCGGGCGCTAATTCGTTGGCAAACTTCACCGTAAAGGCCTGCGTCACCAGGCGACGAATTTGATTATGCCGGGCATCAGAGGCGCTAAACAGTGTGGAATCTCCATCCCCGGAGCCAATGACCATCCCGGCTTCGACCCGAGGAACATCCCCATCCGCCGCTTGAATGATCCCACACGCAGGATCCGTAAAGGCTTTGGCCACATCCGCGTGCCGCGTCAACAATACAGCATTCCCCCCGTATGGCATCTTCACATGGGAGACAGGACATTGCGCACGCAGACGCTCATACTCGACCGGGCACTCCAGGCTATGCTCGGCAAAGGAAAAAGGATAACTGGGAAGTTCTTCCTGTGGGGTGCTCTCGTGGGTAGACTGTTGTGTCATAAAAACGGACTCCTTCTAGTGAATAGAAAGTTTTGCAGCATCAACAAAACACAGCAAACGTTCGTAGAAACATGCTTACAGCCCGGTATGCGCCACCACTATTCACCGCTTCTATCTTCCACAACCGTGAGATGATCAACATCCTGCTCATCTTCCAGCGACAAAGCCAGCGATGGACACAAATCAACCGCCTGTTTAACACTCTTCAGCAGATTCAGGGAAGGATGCTCATCTAAAACCTGCACCACCCCATCTTCATCTCGTTGTCCAAACACCTGCGCGCAGGTCATTACACATGATCCACTGGCAATACATTTGTGCGTTGAAGCAATCACACGCATCGCATGTTCTCCTTACCTCTATCATCCTGCCAGGACTCATGTTCCAGCAGGTACGGCGGCTAACCATATCAGTACACACGTAATGACTGATAACTGCTTTTTTTAGTATACCATTGTTTTTAACTTTATGGATGTTTTTACATATACCGATGACGGCAATTTGTTTCCAAATGAAAATTATAGTCCATTGTGCATTTGACGGCATAAAAAAGAGATGAGAATGCATTCATAGTGAAAAAAGAGGAGGCCAGTTGGGGCCGCCGAAGCCATACGGGTGGCGGCCTCCCTGCTCCTGGCGCATGCCTATGCTATCGCCTAGCGGTCGATCATAGACATGACGGTCGGGTTATAGCGTGGGCCGGAGATCTTTTCTGGCGCGAGCGCGTTGTCGAGCGCGCTCATCTGGGCCGCGTCGAGCGAGACCGTAGTGGCGGCAATGTTCTCCTCCAGGTATTTAACACGCTTCGTGCCCGGAATCGGCACGATGTCTGGTCCTTTGTGCAGCAACCAGGCAAGCGCAACCTGTCCCGGCTGGACGCCGATTGAGCGAGCTATCTCACGCACCGCCTCTGCAGCACGTACGTTGGCGTCGAAGTTCTCGCCCTGGTAGCGTGGGTCGCCGCGTCGGAAGTCACCCTCGGGATATTCCTCTGCTCGTTTGACTGCACCGGTCAGGAAGCCACGGCCAAGTGGTGAGAATGGCACCAATCCAATGCCAAGCTCACGAAGCGCTGGAATGACGTCCGCCTCCAGATTCCGCTCCCACAGTGAATATTCGCTCTGCAGTGCCGTGACGGGATGGACGGCGTGGGCACGCCGAATATTGGCGACACCTGCCTCGGAGAGGCCGAAGAAGCGTACTTTGCCCTCTTTTACCAGCTCGCCCACTGTGCCTGCCACATCCTCCATCGGCACAGCAGGATCAACGCGGTGCTGATAGAGCAGATCGATATGGTCGGTCTGCAGACGCCGCAGGGATTCCTCGACCACGCTGCGGATGTGCTCTGGACGACTATCGCGGCCGGTGCCTGCCTGCTTGCCGTTTTCGATGCGGAAGCCGAACTTCGTGGCGAGGATTACCTGGTCGCGCCGCCCCTTGAGCGCCCGACCCAGCAATTCTTCATTAGTGAAGGGGCCGTAAACCTCGGCGGTATCAAGAAAGGTGCATCCAAGCTCAATGGCGCGGCGAATAGTGGCAATAGACTCCTTCTCGTCCGCAGGGCCATATGATGTGCTCATGCCCATACAGCCAAGGCCGAGTTCCGAAACTTCCAGGTTACTGTTTCCAAGTTTGCGCTTCTGCATGTATCTTATCTCCTGCCTTTGCATTCAAAGTCACAACAATTGTTCTTCACGATCAGGCCTGATATTGTTCGTCACTGACCTTTTCCATCCAGTCAACGGTCTTGCCATCAAGCTTTTCCTGAATGGCAATATGCGTCATGGCCGTGGTTGCTGCGGCACCGTGCCAATGCTTCTCACCCGGCGAGAACCAGATCACGTCACCCGGTCGAATCTCCTCGATTGGACCATCCCAGCGTTGAGCACGGCCATAGCCAGCCGTTACGATCAGGGTCTGGCCCAGTGGATGGGTATGCCATGCTGTCCGAGCACCAGGCTCGAAGGTGACACTGGCACCGACCACGCGTGCCGGAGCGGGTGCCTCGAACTGGGGATCAATGCGTACTGTGCCGGTAAAATATTCAGCCGGTCCTTTACCGGAAGGCTGCGAGCCACTTCTTTTGATATCCATTTTCTCAATTCCTCCACTATATTTACAAAAGCAAAACGTCATGTTCTCTATCTGGTGATCATTATAGATGCCTTGGAGCACCAGGCGATAGAATGATTGTCGAGAATGATTGTAGTATTCTGCAAATTTTCTCATTTCATTCTTTCCAGGTCCTGACTGGCCAGTGCGAAATCATATCCATGTGGAAATGTTAAGAGGATGGAATGTGGACAGGATTGCCAATAAAGAGCAAGGAGGCAATCAGCTTTGTATACGCACATTATACTGAAGGTGTGAATAGTCATTCCCCCCTTATTACAGATTTGCTTGAACATCCAGATAAACGATACTGATAATAGAAAGGAAACATCTCTCATGGCAACGTCAACGTATATGGTGCAATTTACGTACACATCTGAGGCCTGGGCAACAATGATTCAGAAGCCACAGGACCGCAGCATTCCCAGCCAGGAGCTAGTGCAGAGGCTGGGCGGCAGACTGCTCAGTCTGTATTACGCTCTGGGAGCATACGACGGCGTAGCACTCATCGAGGTACCCGATGATATTACGGCGTCCGCAGTAAACCTGGCCGTTAAGGCCTCGGGCATAATGAAGGTAAACGAGGTGACCCGGCTCTTTACTATGAGCGAAGGGATGGAGGCGATGCGCAAAGCGGCCGGCGGCGCATTTGCGGTTCCAACAGCTTAATATGTAAGGGTTCAACATATGAGCCAGCAGTCATTCACAGGTAACCGCTTCCTCACAAGCAAAATATCATGAGCCATTTCCGGTTCATCTAATAATTGAGGATCAACACTAATTTTTGCTTGCTGCAAACCGTTCTGTTCTATCATCGTCTGCTCTTTCATATTTCTTAGTAAAACCATGTAAGTTATGTCGAATCTTGCACCAGTTGGACAAATTGCTGCAACTCATTCATGTTCAGATCCGAGACCGCCCAGAAGGTCAGCCCTGATTTTGTCCAGTGAATGAGGTGATAACCCTGGGGGGTGTTTGTTTCCGTTTCACCCCCTATGTTTTGTGTTGACGGCCAGATGAAGAGATTAATACGATGTTGTCGATGCTTGTAGACGAGGGCTGCTACCGGCTGGTTATTCAGATAATCCAGGCGCCCACCAATCAAGGGAAATCCCTGGGCTGCCAGATCGACTACTGGAGGTGAGAAATCAAGTTTTCCATTAAACCATGGTTTGACGGTATGCTGGTCAGACGATGGGACATCTACCAGATGATTTGCCATCAGTGAGCGCACATGACTGGCGAGCACCTCCTGTTCTATGCGAGTGTCACCAGAAGATGTGGGCCAGAAATGAGTAACCCCCCAGAGCGAAAGAAGGGAGGCAAAGATCAGCATAGCCGCAACACTCAGCATACGCCAGGACGTCACGTGAGAAATAAATGAGGTTTTATTGGCTTTGAGCACCGAGGACCTGATGCGCTTCTGCAACTTCTCAGGAGTCTGAAAGTAAAGAGAACTTGTTTTTATGGCCGTTTGGAGCTCCTGATAATTATTGTAGGCTGCTAAACAAGCAGTACATGTCTGGAGGTGCTGCTCAACCTCTAAGGTGTCAGCCAGATCCAATTCTGCATCCAGATATGCGTGGAGAAGACGCTGCGCCTGTGTACAATTCATATCATTCCTCTTCATTCATGTGAGCAGCAAGATAGCGCTGAAGCCATTTACGTCCACGTGCCAGACGAGACATCACGGTCCCCAGGGGCACATGAGCAATGATGCTAATCTCCTTATATGATAATTCTTCTATTTCTCGTAAAATGATTACTTCACGAAACTCTACAGGCAACATTTCCAGGGCCTCTCTAAGCCTCTGCTGATCGATACAATGCACATGCAACACTTCTGGATTCAGGGTCTCAGCTCCTATATCATGAAGTTCTTCCTGAAAAGGTACTGTTAATGGATCGGTTTGGTGCTGTTGCAGCCAACTGTAACAGGTATTACGTACAATGGTCAGCAACCAGGCGCGACTATCGCCGCCACGAAAGCCGTGAAAAAATCGAAAGGCTCGCAAGTATGCTTCTTGCACGATATCTTGCGCATCCTGGTCATTATGTGTCAGCCAGCGAGCCAGATTGTATGCTGCATCCAGATGCGGCAGGACGATTTGTTCAAAACGCAAGCGTTGATCGCGCTCTTGCACTTCCTTTCCTTTTATCCTCCACTAGAAAAGACTGATAGGATCGTGATTTTATTCCCCCCTATCCAGGTAGAGAAGATTCCTGGCCTTTTCATTTCCATCTGGTCCGATGATCTTTTGTAGATGAGTCTGCATGCTCTACACTTTTTTATGTATTCATTACAGGAATAAGATTACCATATTTTTATACTTATAATGCAGTGCTTTTATTTTTTGCGATTACAGAGGGAATATTTTTTTCAAAAAACAGTCTGGGTAGGTGAAAGGAAAAACACCCAGGGAGATGTGCCTGGACAACCAGACCACAGAACCATGACGTTTCACAGCATCTCCCGACGATACGATGGACACGATCTGTCCAATGAGAAGAAGGAGAATTTTGATGAATAAGGCACTCGCAATTGAGACGACAGAACATGCATCTGTTGCGCCCCCAATGAATAGTCTTGTAAAGGGATATAGCCTTGTAAGCGCGTCTGCGTTCACCATTATCGGCATCGTCATGCTGGCCCTGGCCCTCTTGACACCTGCAAGCGTCATCTTCAAAGGGGGTTCTGTTGTTGACAGCCTGGGCATACTTTTCAAGGTGGCCGAGATTGTTTTCAGCTTTGGTATGCTCCACGCTGCTCTCATGCTATGGCGTGTGGTTTTGAATAAAAAGCCTGCGCCTCATGGTATCGGGATACTTCCTGGGGACGGCGCTCTGGCAAATGCGTTTTTCTACTTTGGTTTCGCTATGACAGCGTTTCACCTGGGCTACGCTTCCCAAGCAATCGCTCTCGCGCAGTTCATCACGGTCCTGGTGGGCCTGTTCTTTGGTGCCGGTGGGCTGGCCTTATCGGGGTTTTCCAGGCCTGCTCGCCCAGCAGGGCACATCACATTTCCACTCATGCTCCGTGATGGCGTCATCCTGATTGTCGGAACCATCCTGATGGCGATTGCGTTGGGACAACTAGCGGGACCAGCACTCAAGCCGCCGCAGTGGAATTGGATCAGCTTTTTAGGGATTACCGTCCCCGGTATGTTTCTTCTCATGGGTCGTGAAACCGTCAAAGCACGTTTAGAGACCTGGCAGGGCCTGGCAAGATTCCCAGGTCTGCTTCTCACAGAGACCCTCCTCGTCCTTGGTTTAGCGATCATGTTGTACGGGAGCTACGCCAACTTGACGCTGGGTGTCAATGGCTATCAGGTGGGGCCAAAAGGGAATGCGGCCGGGCTGATCTTCTGGATAGCGGCTGTACTCATGCTCCTGGTGATACGTGGAGCCTACAAGATAGCAGTTTCGCACAGATACAATCGCGTCGGCTACCGAATGATAAGTAAACTCCTTTACGTGATGGCGATAGTGATCTTCATCTACGGCGAACGCTCCTTCCTTTCAGGCCACGCACCGCTTTTCTCTGTTGGAGGGGCCGCTCCGGCGGCTGCACTGATTCTGGTTGGAGCATTCCTGATACTTGTTGTAGGTAGAACTGCTGCTCAAAAGGTAAGTTTGTCCTATTCCAGTTCTAGTTGAAGAGACGCGTAGGGACGAGGCTTGCCCCACCCGGGCTTGCCATCGTCCCAGAAGGAAGTGGTGCATCATGGCCAAAGCGAACGAACTTCACCACAAGTATCCGCTGATCAATTCGTATGGCGTCATCGGCGATTGTCATTCGGTGGTTCTGGTATCACCGGAAGGGTCTGTAGACTGGGGATGCTTCCCGGATTTCGATAGCCCGGCCATCTTTTGTCGCTTGCTCGATGCAGAGCGCGGTGGCTTCTTCCAGCTTGCGCCGACAGATAGCTCGCTTGTTGGATCACAGCACTATCTGCACAGGAGTAATGTTCTGCAAACCCGCTTCGCCAGTATTGCTGGTGAAGTGGTGCTCACCGATTTTATGCCGGTAGAAACATTGAGCGCCTGGCCATATAGAGGCATGGATAATAATACCTGTGCGGAGAAGGATGGTTCCTGCCATAGTCTGGTGCGTATTGTTGAATGCACGCATGGTGAAATAGCGTGCACCATGAAGCTCAAGGTGACCCCAGATTATGCCGCTGCACCCGGTGAGGTGTCCCTTGTGCCCAATCATCTGGGAGCACTCATTTCCAGCGGGCAGCAACATGTGGCCCTGGCGATTGTTGGTGCTCATCTGCTGCCATCATTTGCGATGGAGGTCGTACAAGAGCCAGAAGAGTGGCACCCAACCATTCAGGCACAGTTTCTCTTGAGTGAGGGCGAGCGCTTGTGCTTTGTGATTGGAATAGGGCGTACCGCCCAGGCTGCTCGTCGGCTCCTGGAGCAAGAACTGCCCAGACGCAACTTTGAGGCGGAGCTAGCACATACCCTGCACTGCTGGCGCACGTGGCTTGCCAGTTGCGCCAGATGCACCTATATGGGACCATATGCGTACTGGGTAGAGCGCAGTGCGCTTGCTCTCAAGTTGATGACCTATGCTCCCACAGGAGCGATTGTGGCGGCACCGACGACATCGCTACCGGAGAATGTAGGCGGTGGGCGCAACTGGGACTATCGGTTTACCTGGTTACGTGATGCCACCTTTACGCTCTATGCATTCAACATCCTGGGCTTTACAGAAGAGGCTCACGCATTTGTCCACTGGTTGTGTCGTCTCTCATGTGCCGATGGCGAGGATTTGCAGATCATGTACGGTATCCGTGGCGAACGTGAGCTGACCGAGCAGCAACTGCCTCATCTGAGCGGCTATGCTGGCTCCAGCCCTGTGCGTATTGGGAATGGCGCGGTCCAGCAGCGACAAATGGATGTGTTTGGTGAGGTGCTAGACTGTATCCATCTCTATCGTCGTCAGGGTGCCTTTGAGCGCTACGGCGAAACGTTGGAAGGTCCACTATGGGCGATGATGCGCTCGCTTGTTGACCACGTCTGTACCCACTGGCAGGAACCAGATAATGGCATCTGGGAGGTGCGCGGTGGTCCACGGCATTTTGTCTATTCGAAAGTGATGTGCTGGGTTGCTCTGGATCGCGGAATTCGCGCTGCCGAACAGCTCAACCTGGAGGCTGATCTTCCCCGGTGGATAACTATACGCGACCAGATCCGGGCAGATATCCTGACGCGGGGTTACAATACAAGAGTCGGTGCTTTCACGCAGTCATACAGCGACACGACGCTCGATGCCGCAAATCTCTTGTTGCCACTGGTTGGCTTTATTGCACCGGACGATCCACGCATGCTCTCAACCGTTGATCGCATCATGGAAAAGTTGACAGACAAGCATGGCTTTGTCTATCGGTACCTTTCCGAGGATGGCCTGCCAGGTGGAGAGGGAACATTTACCACCTGTACCTTCTGGCTGATCGACAATCTGGCGATGCAGGGCTGTGTTGATGAGGCTCGTTCGCTTTTCGAGCGTCTACTCACGTATGCCAGCCGTCTGGGTCTTTTCTCTGAGGAGATCGACGCTCAAAACGGCATGGCTCTAGGGAATTATCCGCAAGCCTTTACGCATATTGCCCTGATCAATAGTGCTGACAATCTACAGAAAGCAGAAATTCGTCGCGCTGAGTACCATACCGATCCAGTTATTGCAGCCTTTCACCAAACAGCAAAAAGATAAAACACATATCAGGAGGAGATTATGCAGCGAACCCACTACGACTTGACTATCATTGGCGGGGGCTCAGCTGGCCTCACTGCCGCCCATCTTGCGCAGTCTCTCGGTGCCAACGTTTTACTGATCGACAAGGAACGGCTGGGGGAGATTGTTTGCGGTACGGTTGTGTACCGAGCAAGAGCCTGATCCATGTGGCACACATAGTACAACAAACCAGGCAAGCAGCACAATTTGGATCGATCGCGACATGCCAGAGTGTTGATATGGCAAAGATCAGCGCTTCTATCCAGGGTGTGATTCAACGTGTGAGCGATGCGGAAAAGACCTACACCGAAGGCACAACCGTGGCATTTGGACACGTCTCATTCACATCATCGACAACACTGCTTTTGAATGATGAGGAAATAAGCAGTCGTAGCATATTGGTCGCTACCGGATCACACCCCGCAATACCACCGATAGAAGGACTGCAAGCGACAGGCTATTTGACAAATGAGGATGTATTTGACTTGACAGCCCTGCCAGAATCACTTGTGATCGCGGGAGGGGGTCCTGTTGGCATAGAACTGGCACAGGCACTTGGTCGGTTGGGCACCAGGATCACCATTATTCAGGGACCAGAACGTCTGCTACCACGCGAAGATCCTGAAGTTTCAGAGACGATTGCAGGCATCCTCAAGTCTGAAGGCATTGATATCATCACGAACGCACGCGTAGTTAGAGCCTACCGCAAGGGTGCGAAGAAAGTGATCATGGCTCAGCAAGGGGAGCAGATGATGCAATTCGAGGCTGATGAGCTGCTCCTGGCCCTGGGTCGTCAGCCCAATATAGCACACCTGAATCTGGAAGCAGCAGGAGTTCAGTATAGTCAGAAAGGGATTCAAGTCAATGAGCATCTGCAAACATCAGCCCCAAACATCTTTGCCCTCGGAGATGTGATTGGAGGCTACCTCTTTACCCATGTTGCCTCATATCACGCCGGGATAGCCGTGCGTAATGCTCTGGTTCCATTCGCAAAGAAGAAAGTGGATTACCGTGTCGTACCATGGGGCACCTTTACCGAGCCAGAAGTGGCCCGAGTCGGGCTCTTACCCACCGAAGCAGAGCGACAATATAAGCACGTACGTATCATCAAATTCCCCTGGTCTCAGATCGATCGCGCCCAAACGGCGGATGCAACGGCAGGTTTTATCAAATTAGTCCTGGCTGGAAAAAAAGAGCAGATCGTAGGCGCACATCTGGTCGGAGCAGGTGCAGGTGAACTGTTGGGGGAAATAGCCCTGGCCATGCAGCATCACCTAACCATCAAAGCTATCTTCAATACCATTCACCCCTATCCCACCATAAGCACAGGGCTACAGCAAGCCACCTTTGAGGCATATCTCACCGGAGCAGAAGCCGCCAGCAATCGTACGTTCATACGCCTGCTCTCGACCTTTCTACACACATAAACTTGCGCAAGCCCGCGCATTCATGCAGTGAGTTCTGATGAGAATGACACACAAAGTGAATAAATGCGTCTGGGCGCGGGCTTGCGCAAGCTTCACAGGTGTTTTTTGCTTTCATCGTGAAAAATCAGGCAAACGATCCCGTTTTGACTTCTCCCGCACGTTTGAATGTCGCGATAATCACTCCACGCGGGGATGTTTGAGATTCAATCAGGGTATAGGAAGCAGGAAGAGTTCCTGTATCAAACAGACGTTTTCCTATACCGAGAGTTACAGGAAATATTTTGAGCCAGAATTCATCGATCAGATCATGCTCCAATAACGTCTGAATAAGATTGCCACTTCCGTGTACTTGTAAGTCAGGACCATCCTGTTGTTTGAGCTGCTTAATTTCATCCACAATATTACCCTTTAAAAAGACTGACTTCTTCCAGTCGTGGGTGGTAAGCGTATTTGAAGCAACATACTTGGTAGCGTTGTTGATGCCAGCTCCTTCTTCCTCATGATGTGGCCAATAGGATGCAAATATCTCAAATGTTTTTCTGCCTAATAAGAGATCAAAGGGCTGGCTCATTTGCTCTTCCATAATCTTACCAAGCACATCATCAAAATATGGAACGGTCCACCCACCAGATGTGAAACCACCAGTCGTGTCTTCCTCAGGACCACCGGGAGCCTGCATAATGCCATCAATGGTGATAAAAGATAGGACGATGAGTTTTCTCATGATGCATTGTCTCCTATGGTATGTGCGTGATTTCTCAAGCCGCAAGTCAAAACTGTATATATGTGACTGCAGCGGTATCTCTTGAAAGAGCATATCATGCGCATCCTCAAAAAACTTCTTCAATCTTGCTCATCTTCTTGAACAGAGCGGGCGAAAAGATGTAGTACCGGCGGCGCTTGCCACTGCAACCTCTCCACGTACGAGCGAACGCCAACTGGTTGCAGCGGCAAGCGCGAATACGTTTCGTTAAACCCCATCGGGAAAGAAGAATAATCTTCTCATGGAGAATAGGAACGTGATTGCCGGGATGATGTTGATGAAATCATTTTTTGCCGATAAAACGTCCCATCACCTCAAAGGAGCAAGAAAAGCAAAGATGATCGAGCTACAAACTTTGCGGTTGATTTTTGCTACACTGTGTCTGGTATGCTGTTGATCTTCACTTCCAGACACGCTTCTTGTTCATTCCAGATTGTTGCTGTTTGCAGTTGCGTACATAGCTTTTGCATCCTTGGGCATCGATGACATGCTGCTCTCCATTCCTCAACGACACATTCCAACATGGAGCAGGTGACTTCAGCATAGTAGCTTTTAGCAATACGCCAGCGGAAGGCATTTATCTGTTCCAGTGGAATGTGTTCTCTTGTCTGGCTCACCTGCTTCTAACTGCGATCTCGGATCCCCTGTTCACCTTCTTTGATAGCACAATGGGCACTACTTGCTTCTTTTCTACAAGATGTGCCGGGGGCTAATGGGATCAAAACAGGTTCAAATGCAACATCAACTGACTGGTGTATGGTCTTCTCCGCCTATCGCAATGGACACTTACTCATCGGTGCTGAGATGCAGGCTCACTCACAACACCAGATTTTTACAGATGCCGCAAATATTCTCAATCAGTAGACGATCAGCAAAGTTATTTTCAACTGTTGGGATTGAAAACAGCGTTGAGGCAAGGTTCAAAGATAGCACCAATGGAGGTAACTGGTGGCACATGGATATGAGCCATGCCAAAAATATTGGCAATGAGGTAAATATAGCTGGCTACCAATGGAGCAAAGACTACGAGGTAGAGTTTGCTCCATCGGCAACATCATATTATCGCGTTACGTTGTAGATACCAGCCATGCCACCCATCATGTGATCGGTGACGTGGCAATGATAGAGCCACTTACCCGGATTATCTTCGACGAAATCGAAGGATGTAGCAGTCGAGGGTCCCAGCAGAATGGTGTCGGTGAAACGGTTGCCCGCCTGATTACCGGAGGCCCAACGGTGACCATGGACATGGAAGACATGGAATTCTTTGCCCAGTGCCCCCACATGCCAGCGGATCTTTTCACCTACACGCGCGCTATAGGTTGGCGTATTGCCTGGATAGGAGGCTCCATTAAAGCAGTCATAGTCCTGCGAGAGCGTGGGTACATCGGCCTGATACAGGTCATGCAGGAATGTGAAGAACTCACGATCAACCTTAGGCGTCGAGGTATCAGTGAGCACGATAAAACCAAAGAGTCCGAGCTCGGCCCCTCGTTCCATTGTCATATCTTTCCCCACCGGCAAAGAATGATCATGATATACCCAGGTACCCATAGAGTTCTCATGGACCTGCCACTCATAGGTATAGGACTGATGTACCTTGATTGCCGCCCCCGGTCGTGGATCAGCCGCGAACCAGCCACCATCATTGTCAGGCGTGTAGAACACCCCATGGGGATGCATACTATGGGCATAGTTATAGTGCGTATCATTATTGCGAAAATGCACGCGAATGGTATCGCCCACGCTACCACGCAAAATAGGACCGGGAATGCCTGTATTGGCCCCGATATCGTTGTTGCCAGCTAAAGGTTTTCCCCAGCCAGGCGTGTATGCACGGTAACCAATCGCCCAATAAGAACACTCGTGGGGGTCGAAGTGCATACCCATTAATCCATCGTGTCCAGTTGGTACCAGGTTGTGGTTAAATGAATCGGCCTGGATCCAGTATTCCCGTAACTTCCCCGGTGATGCCACAAAAGTTTGAGTCGTGTTCCCGACCGCAGCATTGATGGTGCCATTACTGGCCAGGGTAATCGCGCTTACTGCTACCACCGAACCACCCACCACGGCCGCACCTTTTAACATTTTACGGCGCGATACACCTGTTGACTCTTTTGCCCCTGATGGTACAACACCTGGCATAGGTGGAGTTGGGGTATCAGAGGGAGAGAGTCTTTGTTCAAATTTACTCATTTTTCCTCTTTCATTCAAAAAATTTGAATGGAATTACCCGGGTGAATGCCGTACCACGGAGCGACATTGATGCAGGTAGGGAGTCACTAATAATAGTCTACCCGTGTACTTCATATAAACCCTCATGTACAATAAAAATACAACTGCTTTCACGTATAAGAATGTTTTGTTAAAACGATCCATCTAGATATGTAAAACATCCCTATATAAGCATATATAATTATACATCGTTTTTTTTAAACAGTGTTATTTTTACAAAAGAAAACATGCAAAACAGCTTGCCGGCCAGGACTATATGATGCTCCTCTATCTGGCACCTCATCAGATGCTTGCAGGATGATCTTTTTGTCCTCCAGAAGGTTTTCTAAGTATCTACAAATATATTTTGAAGAGCATCCTTATACTAAAAAAAGTGATGAATAATAGTTTCATTGCATCGAAAAATAACGCATCATGTATTTTATGAATAGGAGACAGCTATGTTACGCACCCTTTTCCGGTTTTTCGCGGTACTTGTGTGTAGTACTGCCATAATAACGTCCGGGACTGCATTTACACATGCTGCTAGGCGCCCACCGCGTCATTTTCCACCGACTAACTTCCCACCGACTAACTCTACACAGACTAACTTTCCACCAACTAACGCTCCACAGGCCCCTCTTATCGTTGTACAAACTGCAACCGCAATGATTCCTAACAATGCCGCTCAGGATTTAGCTGCTACATGTCCTGCAGGCAGGATCGCTACTGGTGGTGGTGGTGCTATTGGACCAGGTGGAATCGCGGGGGGATTTATTACCACGACCGGCCCATTTCCCGCAACTAATAATCCTACAGGATGGCACGTTATTGCGGCGAATGCATCAGGTGTCACCCAACCACTCACTGCCTGGGTACTTTGCATACGCAGTTAAAAATTACAGGTTCTACCAGCCAGGGCAGTCTCGATATACCCACGCACGAGGAAATTATCCCACTCTTCCAGGTTTCAAAAAATTTCTCAAAAAAACGTGTCAGGTTTTCGCGCAGGGATGCGATAAGCTATATGTAGCAACCTTTCGCTAACAAGAAAATGCTATACTCTTGAGAAGAAAAGAACCTGACCCCATTGATTTACCATCGGCAACCTGCTGATGGCTCTTGGCCTGCTACCCCTGCTGATCATACACGATAAAAGCTCACTCTGGATACTGTGTACTGTTTGTAATGCTGGCAGCGCAATGCCTGGGCGAGGGAATCTTTGGCATTATGCTGGTGGTCTTTGTGAAACTGGTGTTGAACGGAGGATCAGCAGTCTACGGAATATTGCTCGGGGTCCAGGCAATTGGCAGCCTGCTGGGTAGCCTGGTGATAGGGCAGTTTGGCAAACGTGTCACTCCGGTGCGTTTGCCAGGCGTGTGTACCTGCTTCTTTGGCCTCATTGATCTATTGATTATCGATCTACCAGTGTTTGTGAAGGGAGGCGTGTTGCTGGTCGGACTGCTCTTTGTTCTGGTCGGCGTTCCAGGTGCCGGAATGCAGGTAAGCAAACAAACGCTCTTCCAGACACTTGTTGAAGATCGCCTGCGCGGACGCGTCTTTGGCGCGATCCAGGCCGTGAGCGCGCTGATGTTATTTGCTGGTATCATCCTGGCTGGTCTGCTTGGTGATCGCCTCGGACCCGTGCTGCTGCTCAATATTCAGGGCAGCATCTACTT
The DNA here is from genome assembly GCF_008974265.1 of Dictyobacter vulcani. Taxonomy (GTDB): domain Bacteria; phylum Chloroflexota; class Ktedonobacteria; order Ktedonobacterales; family Ktedonobacteraceae; genus Dictyobacter; species Dictyobacter vulcani. Next base: position 645,654 of record NZ_BKZW01000002.1, on the reverse strand, counting down.
TCTCACCGGCGTCCTGGCCCTGCTTACACTGGGCAGAATGCTGCGAAAAATCTTTACGTACAAGCCGTAGCGGCTGCCTTCGTCGCTGCGACCCGTACCGGCAGCCTTTAAGGCTAATACTTTTCGGTTAGCGAGACGTGGAGAGATGGTTCGACGTGACCAGCAAGCCAGGTGTACGTGGAGAGGGCGCCACACGCGGAGGCCGCACTGCGACGTTTGCGCAAGCCAGCGTACAAGAACGACTTCGCAGTGCTGTGGCGCCTACACGGATCCTGTTTCGTGATCCTCCCCGTACCGGTGCAGAGAGGATCACGAAACAGGATCCGTCTCGGTGTAGGCGCCACAGGCATGCGCTGCTCGTTGAGCCCCTCGCTCCACCATCACGCCGCATGCCGGCCTCCGCGTGTGGCGCCCTCTCCACGTACTATTTTTATGGCCACAAAAGCGCTTCAACGAAAAATATTGGCCTTTAAGGCTGCCGGTACGAGAGGCGGCTTTCGCTTACGCCGACTGGCCACAGCTGCTACATGGTGGCGATGCTTACTGGCGAGCTGCCTTCCTTTTGTACTTGCTTACAGCCAGCTCATGTGCTTCGGTCAAAAGTTGCCGGACTTTCGTTGCAAACATTTCCTCGCCAGGGGTGAGCACACATACCCAGAATATGTGGCCATACTCGGGATGTGTCAAATCCCTTGCTGCTTCTGGCATCTTTTTATCATATCTGGCTTACCACGCGAGAAGGTTTCCGGCAGCACTTTTTGGACCGGGTCTTTGATTCCAGCATATATCACATATCATCTTTTTCATTCCCTCTGGTCATTTTAGCGTTTCCCTATACTGATTTTAAACAGCGAAAAACACATATGAGTACAGCTAATGATGGTTTTTCATAAGAGGAGCGTTTCATGCCTTTCTTCTTACCCAAACACATACGTGCTCGGGCAAGTGCCAGCGATGAAGAACACATCCAGGAAAGTGTCGCATTATTAGCGATAAAGCGTCCCCACTGGCTCCTGGCGGGACTCCTGATGGTGGTCCTCATAAGTATCATTGGTGGTATCCTCTTTCACCCATTGTTGGCCGTGTCTTATCAGAATCCACTGGCCATGCATAAACCAGTTGCGAAAACCGTACAGGCATCTGGTTTGCTGCAAGTCCCGTTTATAATCTGGTTTTTCGGGTGCATGGTAAATTACTGAGATTGATGTCAGGTTGGCAGAAAGTGTACGAGCAGGTGCTGGCTCGCTCGATACACGACCTTAAAGAGTGAGGTAGTTGCTGCTCAGGTGAGCGTCAATGCGGCGCGACATAAATTAAAGGCATCACTCTTTTACCATAGGCTAGCATTAAAATGGATTGACGAGAATGTGCGTGTTGCTGAGCAGAATTTAATGAGGCCTTGCAATCATGATGCACAATACAACAGGCAAAGGTAAATATTGCTGCGAGCAAACGGTACTGACAAGTGATGAGATCCTTGCAATCATGATGCCACAATACAACAGGAAATATTGCTGCCGCAAACGGTACTGACAAGTGATGAGATCCTATTAGCGCGATTGAAAACCAGACGGACAAACAAATTAAGAATGGTCACGCACAGCTCAAGTTGAGTATTGTGAACTGTATGGTGAATTTCCCCATTGATACAGCGACCCCCACAGAGCAAACTGATCCCAAAAACACTGATCCTCATGGCGGCACAGCTACACCCCCGGCAAGTCCTGCTCCCCCCACTCATATTACTCCGACCCCTATTACTCCCACTCATATTACTCCGACCCCCATAATGACAGATGCTGCACTCTCCAATTTGCCGAGTGATACGGGGAAGAGTACTGATAGCTCACAGACGCAACTACAACGCCTGAGGATTTGTCTGAATGCGGCTCAAGCACAGTATCAACAAGTAGTGGCTGATGCCCATGCACTGGTCGTGGCGGCTAAGGCGCTGGTCGAAAAAGATAAGGCAGCCCTGCAACAGGCGTATGCAAATGCCAGAGTGGCGGTAACAGCTACCCGGGGCCGCGTCAATGTTACTCGGCTTGAAATTGCCCCGGCAATTGACAATCCTCTGCGCGGAGAGACCACCAGAGATGTCGCAGAAGATGAGGGATTGCTGGCAGAGGCGCTAGCGCAGCTCCATGTGGCCCAAACGAATCTGGCGGAGGCGACACTCATAGCGCCGCAGGATGGAGTTGTAACCGCCATTAATGGCACGATTGGAGGGCAGCCTGCTGCTCCAGTTAATAATGTATTTGGTGCACCCAGTGGTGCCCCAGTCTTGCCATTCATTCAATTGGTCGATCTTAGCCGGGTTGATCGCATCTTGCTCAATGTCAGCGAAGTCGATATTATCAAAATCCGAATTGGACAGCCAGTCCAATTTAAGCTCAAAGCATATGGGAATCGCCAGTTTAGAGGAACAATAGAAGCAATCGTGCCGAATGCAGTGACAACCAGTGGAGCAACGTTCCCCACTATTGTGCACATTGATCCGGCAAGTACACGAGGGGTTGTACTCTTTCCGAATATGACAGCGGATGCAACGATCGTGATCAGATAAATAAACAAGCGCGATACTGATCGGTTTGATAAAAGAGATGCTATTAAATACTACGTTGCCTGTCTATTTGACAGGAATGAATTATATTATAAAGGAAAGCCGCATTCCTCTCAAGTTATTTGCCACTTTTATAATTTTTTCGCTGTTCATGGCCTTATGGCACGTTACATAACAGATTCCACATCGTAGTATATACATGTATGATATCTATAGTATCTCTATCATCACAAATAGTCCTATAGATGCAGAATCCTATTTTACTTTCATCACTTGAAAGCCTGCATCACAGGAATGTCGTCTCTTCATGAAAGGAATATTGTCATGAATCGTATTCAGTGGCCTTTTTTCCGCCGCCGCAATACTCTCCAGCTAGAGCAGGAACCAGCGCAGCAACCAGCGAGTTCAGTCTCTGTCGATGATCGTGCTCGCTTGATCGATACACCATATTTCTTACCCAAGGATGCGGAAGAAGATACGCGTCTGAATTTTCAACACCGGGCACTCTATGCGGCCATGGGCAATCACTATCTCGCACCGATCAAACCCGAGACAACCACAATCCTGGATGTTGGTACGGGTACTGGCATCTGGCCGATTGAGATGAACCGTCTCTTTCCCGAGGCACACATTATTGGCCTGGATGTATCATCCTCGTCTTTTCAATACACATCCACAGCAGCGTACACCTTCATGATTGGTGATGTCCTGAAGGGACTCCCTTTCCCGGAGAAACAGTTTGAGTTTGTCCATCAACGGTTGCTTGTCGCAGCTATCCCCACAGCCAACTGGTCCACGGTCATCGATGAACTCATCCGCGTGACGCGTCCCGGTGGATGGATCGAGGTTCTGGAAATTGGTGTCACGATCAAGAATGCCGGACCAGAAACGGCGCGGCTCCTTGCGTGGATGGGGGATCGGAGCAAAGAGCGCGGGTTTGATATGGGAATGGTGTCTCAGCTCGGCCAGTTGCTCACCAGGGCCGGGTTACAGGATGTTGAGATCAACCACATTCCTGCCCCGTTAGGAACCTGGGGAGGCCATGTCGGGTCGATGCTCAAGACAAATGTGTTGAGTGCCTTCAACGCACTCAAAGGTGCCTATTGTACTCAGGCAAATATGAGTCCAGAGCAATTTGATACCTGGGTACAGAGCGTAGCCAGGGAATGGGAGACGCTTCACGCTTCCTATGTTTTCCACGCTGCCTATGGCAGAAGAGCGCCAGACGCATGAACAGTTCATCGCTCCCACACGACCTCAATATCACCAATAAGCAAGCGCAACGCTTGATTTACTATATCCAGGGGTATCGTCGTTTTGCCTGGGAAAACATTGAGCCATCCGCAGAGCGCAATGCCGCACTCCGCGCTCTGCAGGCACTCCATGGAAGAATCGTGAGCAAGATGGATCAACGCGACGAGTATATCATACTATCGCTCATGCCTGAAGAGCATATTGCGATGAAGATGATGGTCAATAATATACTCGGTTACTACGAGATGAGTCCAGCGACCAGGGAACGCGCCTTTGCGACCGCGGACCTCACTGCATTGAAGACCTTTCTCGATGATAAAGCATAATCCACCGCAAGCCGTGGTGGTCTGAACTACCTCACGGCTATACTACTGCGCTCTTTTCTATACCAGGACACGCATATATCATGCTTCAATGACCATCTCCGAGGGAAGGGAGGGTTTCGGGCAGAGTCCCTTGCTATCCCACCCCTCATATGGTATCATCGCTCGCATGCTTAACAAGGAAAGGAAGACTTGTAATGGAATTAGATACATCTTCGTCAATATGGCAGGGAAAAGTAGTACGATTGCGTAGCAATGAGCCCGGTGACTGGGAACGCTACTGGATCTGGGAGCAGGATAGTGAGGCAGAAAGAAGAGATGGTTCTCTTTCTTTTCCGCGTTCGCAAGAATCGCTGAAACACTGGACGCAAGAAACAGCCGTGAGGAAGCAAGAGGGCGATAATTGGGCCTTGCTTATCGAGAACAACGAAGGCCAGGTGATTGGCCGGATTGGCTCACATAATTGCAATCCACGTGCGGGTCATTTCCAGTATGGGCTTGTCATCGCGAAAGAGCATCGACGCAAAGGGTATGCCAGCGAGGCCATTTTGCTCCTGCTACGCTATTTCTTTCAAGAATTACGCTATCAGAAGGTCTCTATTCAGATCGCCAGCTTCAACGACGATTCGGTAGGTCTGCATGAACACCTCGGTTTCCAATGGGAGGGACGCATTCGCAGGGCTATTTTTACCAGAGGTCACTATTTTGACGTTCTCTATTATGGGCTAACGGTAGAGGAATTTGAGGAAAAGCATGCGCACAAGTTTTCCTGATTAAGTATTCGTTTTTTTCTTTTTACGTCATATACTATTATTGCTAATGGATGGCGCGTAACAAAAAAGAAAGGCATTTACCACAAATGGCGACAACATTTCCCGTTGGTGTTGCGATCTTTCCTCCTACAACCCAGAAGGTGCTTGCGTCAATCAAACGAGCTGAGCAGGCAGGCATTCCAATGGCCTGGGTCCCCTCCTGGCCGGTCGGGCCGGATGGCATGAGCATTGCCACCGCAGCGGCGGCCCAGACCAGTAGTATAGGGCTTGGTACTGGCATCTCTATCACGTATCCCTGTCATCCCTTGACCCGTGCCAATGAAGCGATGGTTATGGCCGAACTTGCACCGCAACGCTTTCGCCTGGGGGTTGGCGCAAGCCATCAACCGGCAATTGAGGGTCAATATGGCATAAAATTCGAGAAGCCGCTGGCCCATATGCGTGAATATATAACCGTGTTGCGTGGCTTACTCTGGGAGGGGCATATCGATTTTGAGGGCGACTATTATCGCGTTCATGCTGACTTTTCACCCATGATGACGCCACCTCCACGCTTCCCAATCATGATGGCCACCTTGCGCCAGAATATGCTTCGTCTGGCCGGGGAGATCTCAGATGGTGCCATGCTTATCTGGTCACCCCTTTCATATGTCCGCTCTATCGCCCTGCCAGCCCTGGAAGAAGGCGCACGCCTGGCCAATCGCTCCAGACCGCCGTTGATAGTAAGCGCACCCATTGTCCTGACCACAGATTTTGGCGTAGTGCGCCAGGTTGCGCACGCCGCCTTTTCCGTCTACAAGTCCTTTCCAACCTATAAAAAATTGTTTCAGGAGGCTGGCTACCCACTTGCTGCCGATGGCGAGCTCACTGATGAGCTCATTCATGAGCTTTTCCTGTATGGAGACGAGGATACGATCCGGCAACGCCTCTATGCCATGCACGCCGCCGGTGTGGACGAGGTGATGACAGCCCTCAGTCCCCTGGCAAATTCTGAACATGAAGAACGAACGATTCTGGAGATTCTGGCCAGCATTTAATGCTGACCAGAGTTTCCAGGTTTCAACCATTGATCAGCCATCCCCGAATTTTTGGAACAGGCATGTTTTGTGCAAGAGTCGAGGTCCTACTCTGATTGAAATTCTTGTGATGATGCACTCTCACGTTTCTCCAGATGGTGCAAGGTTCCCAACGTTTCATCACACCACGTCAGCAAGGCGTGACAGCGATGAATGCCATAGCGCACCGTCATGATCTGATAAGAGTAGCTCACATCATGTTGAGCTTCAGCCAACAATACACGCTCAATCTCTTCGTATTTTTCAAGCAGATGCGACTGAAGCTCCTGAAATGCTCGCACATGCTCTTTGTTCTTCTCAAACGAAATATGGTCACCAAAGAAAAGCTTGAGCAGCAACTCATTGCGCTCTCCCGCAACCGCGACCGACTCTAAGAGCCAGTCTCGCAATCCTTCTTTTCCTTGCTCGGTCAGAGTATAAATATACTTCTCAGGCTTCCCCTCTTGCTTTTCAGCATGGCGAACGGCCAGACCCTCTTCCACTAATTGCTTCAGAATAGGATAAATCTGCCCATAGCTCTCACTCCAGAAATTACTCGTACTGCATTCCATGAACTTCTTAATGTCATAGCCAGAGCCAGGATAGAGACTCAGTACCCCCATCACCGCATACTTACTCTTATTTTCTTTCGCCATTTGCAACTCCCAGATATATATCTGGTAGCTATACCATACAGCTAGAACAATGTCAAGAGATAGTATTTCAAGCAATTCTTCTCTAACAACCATGCAAATATCGCATCTGACATTGCACCGCAGTAAACATACTTCTTCGCTTGATCAATGGAAAAGCATAAACATCGTCATGTGAAGAGGAAAAATCTACGACCATAATGATCGTTACATTTTCCTTCTTCAGCGACAATAGTGAGTGTTACCAGCCAATGCCAATCGTCAGGCTGCTCGGCGGGTTGGCGTTGGGCAGGATCGCGACTGGACTCTGGCTATCCACATCATCATACGGAAAGCCATAGGCTTTATTGTTCAGACTGACTTGATGCCAGAACATCGCGTAGTCGTTTTTGATCGAACCAGTATAATATGCAGCTGGATTCGACCAGTCGGCGACATTTTGCGCGACCCCACGGTTAAAGGCAGCACAGAATTCAGCCCCCAGTGCCAGTTCCTCGGTGGTCATGCCCGGGGATGCCAGGGTACCAGAGCAGGCCAGGACGTCGGCGGTCGTCGGCTTGTTGAGGACAAATGATCCAACTCCGTTGTGCGTGAACTGCAACTGACCATTGATCACCTTGCCGCTGAACGTTTCGCCCGGACGTGTCAGCGTAAACTGATTGCTGCTATAGTAATTCCAGGTCTGGTCAATGTAGGCCTGCATATAGTTCGCCTGGCTACCACCGGATGCAAAGGTCGGGGACCAATGCGGGGCGAGGATGCGATAGGTATTCGCCAGGCCTTGAAAGGCCGGGGATACGGCTGAGGCATACTGGGAGAAGACCTGCGACCGGCTCAGTGTAATACCATTGGTCTGATCGAAACCGCTGGATGTTTGTTGGACGCGTGCTGTGAATGGGAAACCAAACTGGTCCACCTGGGTGGTATTTCCTCCAAAGGGCGTAACACCATATTGATAGGTGAGTTCGTACCAATCAAAGTAGACATCCGTGTTTGGATCACTGGAATTGGTAATGTTTGGTCCTCCCCAGCCACTATCATCCGTGGCAATCGGAATATACAGCGGTGAGCCAATCGAGAGATACATGCGCGCACTCAGCAGAAGTGTCGGTAGCGTCACCGTACTTGCCTGATCCAGTGTAAAGGCCATATTTGCATAATTCACGCCATTTTTAGTCAGATGGTTGGGGGCATTGGCGTCCAGATGATTAATATGCGCCTGCGTACCATCAGCCTTGAGGTAGAACCACTGACCCGGAGAAGTCTGACTCAGAATCATGACATAAATCTGGTTGTTGGCCCATGCTCCATGCGTCATATTCTGCAAGATAAGCGGAAATGTTCCGGCCCCACCTCCGCCACCGACGGTGGGGATCGGGGTTGGCGTTGAGCCAACGGTAGGTGTCGGGGTGACACCGCCACCACTTGTACCGAACGTCAAGGTGTAGGTACCGGTATCGTATTGTGCCCCATTCTGCTGATAGGTAAATGAGTAGGTAATCACCTGACCCGCACTCATGGAGCCAGCCGTATATTCCCAGCGTGCCGTACTACTATTATTGGTCATGTTGACGTTTTGCTGGGCGTTACCCGGCTGCATATAATGGAGAATAACGTACCCGGCTGACCAGCCAGTGGGTTGGAACCAGAAAAGCGCCTGATTGGAACTGATACTACTGCTGCCCTGACTAAAATTGCTCGTGTCCGCATACACCTCATGCGCGCTTTCCAGGAAGACCAGCGCCAGGCTCGTACAGAGCACCAGCAGACAGGCACTGATTGTGAGGATACCGGCCCTGCGACGAGGGCGTCCAGTTTGCTGCTTCATTGCATGAACATCCTTGTTTTCCATAAAATTGGAACACTCCTTCTTCCGCTTAGAAGTATTAAAGGACTCTTATCAACCATTTGACAGCAGATTGCGCACTGATATGCTTCCTTTCTCCTTTGATCAGGAAAAACATATCAGATAACAGAATAGGACATCTACCCTTAAAATAACTGTAACTCGGAAACCGGTTTCTGTCAAGAATTTAACCTGGGAAACCAAAACAGCCCCCGATCCCCCAGTCAAGGGGCTCGCCGCTTGATCATGCCCCCGGCATGCTCGCTTGCATCCCCGCCTCCCCATCACATGGTGTCTGACAGACTACTAGCCTGAAGCCTGCTCAAAATTCCCACCATTGAACTGAAAAACTATCGCACATTCATACTATTTACCAGGAACGAAACAACAGTTGCAAGCATTACTAGATTAGGAGTGTTTTTGATGTCGCAGCTCATGTTGTGTAACGATATCAAACGAGAAGGCCAAACACAGCTAACTCTCCTCTACGAGTGGATCTGAAAAGAGGTGTCTCAATGTGGAGCAACAACAGGACAAGGCAAACATTCGTCATCATAGGCTGTTTTCTCGTAGCAGGACTAGTAGTCTTTGGGAGTGTCATCGGTAACCGTGTAGCCAATGCAGCAACGACTTCCCCCTCTCACTCTCACTCAACATCTTCAGCCAAAGTAGTCGCGACAAACGCTTCAACCTTCAAGGTAACAGGCATTGATATGTCTGTCACCCCAAACACCACCTCACTATGGACATGCGGCTCTTACATTCAAGTCATCTACAATGCTACCTTTCATGTTGTCTCAGGCCCAAGCGGGGGAACGATTGTGTTCTCCTATACCATCAATAATGGGCGTTCCCAAACAATGGAAAAGTTAACTATTCTGCCTGGTCAGCGTCTCTCAAACTTCACGTTCACATGGCAAGGAAGGCTTCCAGCTGACCATACCTATCCAGAGCCGGGAGGTGTATTGGTTACAAGCCCAAACACCCAGCTGTCTCAGATGGTCTCGCCAGCTGGCAAGTGCCGCTAATCAGAGAAGGTTTCGAGCGTTCCTACCAAAAACGCTCTCAAGGTGGGGAGATAGTTGTAATGAACCTTCATGGTTGATGTCGTGAGAAGACAATACTGTAATAACCAGCGGCTTGCACCAGATCTTCGATGGTTGAAAAATCCATAGTTGCATCAATGGCGACAATGAGCGATACTGGAATAGACAGGAGAGTTGCCTTTCTGTGGGTTGGACGGTTTTTTGGGTCCTGCCACAGCGGGAACCTCTCTTTTTTGTGAACCCGGGGTTTTGGGTGCAACCTGTTTGAAAGTGAAGTGTTGAAGATGATCAACGCGGAGGATTAGCATGTGCATCCTACCAGACATTGAGCTTTATCGAAGAATATAAACAAACTGATAAGGCAGTTTTGAGAGAATCTCAAGCAGATTACTCCATAGCGGAGAAAAAGAAATATGAATATTTATATTACGGTAGATAATCCACTTTTCGCAGCGGTGCTTGTAATCGTTGTGTTGCTCGTATTTATACTTGCCATTATTCATCTCAGACCACGTCCCCGGCGTCAACGAGGATATAGCGCACCCAGACCCGGGCGGCAGGCTCCCGCACGGAAACCTCCTCTGGTCAACAAGAACGTCATTCCGAAGGTCAATGGACGCATTCCATCCTGGCAAAAAGACGCTGGTGCCAGAGTGGCTAATCAGTATGGCAGAGCGCGCAGTCCTCAGTGGCCCAGAGTAGCTCATGAGCATCTCAGCCACGAGCCAGCCTGTGTGGTCTGTGGTCACCGGGGAAAAGGATTACAGGTTCACCATATCAAACCTTTCCACCTCTACCCGGAACTCGAACTTGACCCGAAAAACTTGATCACGCTCTGCGAAGTCAGGGGCCGCACGCATCATCTGCTTATTGGTCATCTTGATGACTGGCAATCGTACAACATACGTGTACGAGCAGACACAAAGCGTTACTCCCATCAAAGTGCGCCCGCGATCAAGGCCAATCCTACCTGGCAGAAAGAGGTAGCGCAACGCCCGATGCCTTAACCCACACAGGAAGCGATGGTGTCTGATCAAAGCTGAGTTATACAAATCCATCACTTGCTAAATAGCAAGTCTCGTTCACCCGCGCTGGCCAGCGCGGGTGAACGAGGCCTGTATTTTCTCGGTTGCGCAACCAGATCTGGCCTATTTGAAACTGAGCACGTTTCTAGCTCGTGTCCGTCTCAATGATCACTTATTTCTTTGTATGAGGGGAAAGAGACACATGGGAAACAAAAACGCTTGTATCATCGTTGATCTTAGATCAGGGGAGCACCTGGTGCACGTCCCTGAGATAGTAACCGTTCTGGCTGCGGCGGGCTGGAAAACCGAGGTCGCCCTGAAGGAATATGGGGGCGAGACGCTGCAACTGGCACAGAAGGCAGCCAAAGAGAAATATGATCTCGTGATCGGCTACGGCGGCGATGGAACCTTGAATGCTCTTCTCAATGGCACCATGTATGCCCAGGGGAAAGGTGTTATCGCAGATATACCAGGGGGTACCTTCAACGTATGGGCAAAGGCAATAGAGATGCCAGAAGATCCCGTGAAAGCCGCCCTGGCCCTTGTCGATAGCGAACCACGCAGCCTTGATCTCGGCCATCTCGAGGCAACCGGTCTGACCTCTATCAATGATGCCAGAAATGCCCGGCAACCAGCCTCCAAGGGAAAAAAATCGAAAAAGTCAAAAGAATCAACCAACACCAGGCACTATTTCTTGCTCAACGTTGGCATCGGCCTGGATGCATCGATGATGGCACATATGTCCAAACCGCTAAAATATCGGGTTGGTCCGCTGGCCTTCGACCTCGCCGCAGCCAAAGAACTTCCCAGCCAGCGCCCGTTTCCCGTCGAGCTTCAGCAAACAGACGACAATGGCCATGTCATCGATCGCTGGCGTGGAGATGTCTGGGAAGCATATGTAAGCAAGGTGCCTCTCTTCGCGGGAGCGATCAACATAGAACCGGGTTCACGCGCCGATGATGGATTGCTCTATGTCACGTTGATTACCGCCAACGGCCCGCTAAAGACGATCGGACAGGCCGTTTCATTACTCACACAGCACCAGCCAGATAGAAAGATTACGACCTACTTCCACGGCACACATTTTTCGCTGCGCATCCCCGCCTCTATCGATATCCAGGTGGATGGGAGCGCGGTCAAACCTGAAGATCTCCTCCCAAAGGCAGAGCAGAGTACCTTGCAGCAAAGCAACGATCCAGAACAACTGCTGGTCGATTATCACTTCGATGCCAGACCAAAGGCGCTACACGTTGCCGTTCCACGCACCTATGCGGGTCCACTGTTTGAGAAAACAGCGCAGAAAGAAGACACCTCACCCCAGGAACAACTCCCGCTCGCGAAACAACAACCAGCGAAGGCGCCACAGCCAACGCAGCCGCAGAGCGAGGAAAAAAATCCGGCTCAGCAGAATCCCGCCTATAACATAGAAGTTATTGGAAGCATTGCCCCTCAAGGAAAACAACCGACCATCATTGTCGCCGGTAAGTTCAAAAAACAGGATACCGACGAGGTCCAGGTTCTCGCGGTGCGCGTAAACAAGCGCACACAGGTGCTCAATCAGGCCGGAGAACACGTATCGCCTGCAACGCTCCTGGCACTACAGGAGGGCCAGACAATCCTGGCCGAAGGAGAGAAGACGAAACGCGGCGTCATCAAAGCCACGTGCGTGAAGTTAGCCGACTGAGGTAGCCTCGGTAAATAAAAGATGTGGCGCGGGGCAGGAGCCTCGCGCCACAAGTATGTAAAAAGACGGTGGTCATTGTGGATAGCTATGCAGCGGTCCAGCCAACGATGCGCAATTGTAGGTTGGTCGCGATCTTGTTGGGGTTGGATGATCCTCCATTCATCTTACCAATAACCAGCGAATTTATGTAGTTTGTCGTACTGATAAGCGCGTAATATTTGCCGTCGCGAGAAACATTGGTCCAGGGCAAGTAGCTATTGTCGCCTGATTTCGTATAACTCTCAAAAGTGTATTCTGATGCCTTTGCACTAGCAAGCAGTTTTAGCGCGCTGCCATCGGTATTGATCTGATAGAACTGTGCCACATTTGTCTTAACGTTGTTGACGGTAAACAGAATCGTGTGGTCCCGTGCTGCGCGTGCAAACACCTGGTCGTCAGGTGAGGCAGTGAATACAGTATGCAACGATTGACCGCTAACTGCTTCTACCCTGACCGCTGGTCGCCTTGGATCGCCATAGAGTGGGCCTCCACTACAAATGAGTTGCGTATTGTCAGCGGTTATATCATAACTATCACAGTTGGTTTGTTTTAAAGGTGCTGTGAGCGATTTTAGATTGCTGCTCTGCTGCTCGACTGGCTTGTTGATATCCAGTAACTGATAAAGATCATGGGGCGGTATGCCACCACCGGATAGAACCAGGGATGTGCTCTGCAAGTAGAGGCTGCTATTGCTCGCCCATTTAAGGGCAAGATACCCCAGCACAGGAGGCGGTCCAGGCTGTGGCATAAACAACTGGCTGTAGGCGTGAATGTTAGCCTGCGACTGCTGACTACTGGCTTGCGTGGCAGTGCCCCCCAACGCTTGTGGCAGCGTTTGTATGCCTGGATAACCCGGTTGCAGCGATGAAAGCAGCGTCTGGATTTTTCCAGTGGCCATGTCCAGTCGCTTCAATGTAAACTGTGGATTTGCAAGTATTGGATTACTACTCTCGCTGAAAACCAGGGAATGCTGGTTGGGGGAGAGCAGCACGCTGCTCAGAAGATTATCACTGGCTGAGCAGTAGAGTGTTTGCGCATACGCTCCATCTATACGGACGAGCTTGATTGCATTGCCTACACCTCTTGTTAATTGGGTCACAATAATCCAGTGACCATCGGGCGAGACATTCGCTGCCACACTAGCGTTTTCGGAAAATGTAAGGAGATTCTTCTTACTGCCTGTTTGCTTATCGTATGTGCTCAATATGGTTTTTGTCTTGTCCTGCCAGAGATAGGCTACGCTCTGATGCTGTGGACGGGTGAGTGCAGGCATGACTGCTGCGCGTCCACGTTCCTGTCCCGGGCAGTTTATTGATGTTCTCAGCGGGGTTGTTGTTGCCAATTTTACCTCGCTCGTGGTGGTTGTTCCCAATTTCACAGCGCTCGTTGTTGTCTGATATTGACATGCAGTTACAAGGACAGCAATAAGCATAAGTAGCATACAGAAAAGAGATTGGCGTACAGATCTAAGGCTCATGATTTTCTTCCTTTTATATATAGGAAACATAAAAATTGTATATTGTGAGTATGAATTGTATGTTGCTCTTTTCCCACACTATCTACACATCATTTGCTCATCATCTGCATGATGTTTTTGGTTTTGGGGGTCGGTGGTGCTCAGATATTTATGACCTGGAGAGTTCAAACATGGCAAGTGGGTGCATCAGACGCGGAACGTCATAGGCCAGGACCGGGCTGGCAGTTCAGGCGAGCGGCGCACTGAGTATGGTGTCGTAAAACATGAGCTCATATTCGTGGCTGAGACGGATCGCACGCATAATTTTGAGGCGTTCCGTGGGATCGCTAGAGCGTTGCAGCAATTGTTGATCGATAGGGGCAACTTTTTCCGCTAAATCTTTATGTCCCCAGAAAAATTCGATCTGCTCTTCAGTCAGGCCATAGTGCTTGATCAGCGCCGGTGCGATACGCAGGCAAATCTGGATAAAGACATCTTCGCTGGCACTGACGGCGGCCAACCGCTCACCGGGTGTCCCATAGGCGAGCATCCAATAGAAATAATTCGTCAATGCCATGCAACCGGCCAGAGGTTCAATCTGCTCAAAGTCCGAGCGTTGCAGGCCGACTGCTTCACCAAAACGGATCAAGCTCTCATGTCCACCGACCTTGGGCAGCAACTTCTTGATCAACAACACCTGGGCATCGATATCCTTCTCACCGGCAATCGCGAGCGCGTCCAGGCGATACATGTGCATGACAACCAGCGCATCCTGCAAAGCGAACAGGCGCAGGCGTTCGATAGGCAGTGTTCCCTGCTCAATTTCGATCCATAATGGATGGTATAACAATTTCTGGCGTAGTGTCGCCAGATCTTCTGTAAGTAAGGTATCCGAGAAACTCATAATAGATTAATAGCTCCTTTTAGTATTCCTACAAAGGGACAATTTCCTACAGCCAATGTAGAGGCAAAGCCACTGTCAGCTTACACCATACAATTTAGCGTGCCGATATGGATACCCTGGACGGCCCTCCTGCACCTCCCGTCCAGGGGCTTCCGGGCGAAGCAGACTGGTCAGGAGGGGAGAGGAGAGCGTAGAGCCGAGTAATCTACGCCGGTAAGTTTGACGGATTCTTCCCAGAGGTGGCGTGCGGTGGCTTTGTCATATTCTTTTTGAGCTTTGGTGTCGATTTTTGGATAACCACGCAGGCCACCAAAGCTACCCGGGCCAACCAGTTCGCCACCATGGATATCTGTCGAGAGCCCTGCATAGAGTTGAGGTAATGCTCCCATATGCGCACTTTGCCCCAAAGCCGGGCCGATAGTTTTGTAGAGGAACTGTTCAACTGAGGCGCCTGAAGTAGTGGCACTGGTTGTCTGTAAGTTGGTGACAGCATAGCCAGGGTGGGCCGCGACACTGATGGTTGTGGCATCGGCAGCAGCCAGGCGTTGCTGTAATTCAAAAGCAAAGAGGAGATTAGAAAGCTTGCTCTGTCCATACGCTTCCCATCGGCCATATGCACGTGTGCGATTCAAATCGTCAAAGCGGATTTTTCCCATCGCACGGGCGGCACTGGTTGTGCTAATAATACGGCTCTGTGAGGTGGCGAGCAGGATAGGCAATAGCAGGCCAGTGAGGGCAAAATGGGCCAGATGATTGGTGCCGAACTGCATTTCAAAACCATCCCGGGTTTCGTGACGTGGAATGGCCATGACACCGGCATTATTAAATAATAAATTGAGGCGAGCATGATTGGCTGAAAAGCCACTGGCAAATTCGCGTACCGCATCCAATGAGGCCAGATCAAGTGATACCAGTTCGAGAGAGGCTTGCGGAACTTCTTTTAAAAGCGTAGCCTGCGCCTGCTGGCCTTTTTCCAGATTGCGGCAGGCCATAATCACATGAGCTCTCTTCGCGGCCAGTGCCCGTACCGTCTCCAGGTCAAGCCCACTATTCGCGCCAGTTACCAGCACAATACGTCCCTGCAAATCAGGGATCTCGCTGACAGTCCATTGACTCATAAAAAAATCCTCCCAGAACCGATAAATATCGATAAATAAGCAAGTAGCTATGCTATAACTATACCTCATAAAGAGAGCGAGCGCTAAAATATCCATCCCGGACAGCAACAGCCCGCGAGATCGTATCAGTTGTAACCTGTTCTTTCTTATCACCATTAAGATTGTCAATAAGTTGTGAGCAGAGCGCTTGCACAAAAAAAGGATGCTCTATCGACTGGCAGCTTGAGGAAACTAGCTTTGAGGGTCTCGACATTGATGAAATAGTTGGATCAGTTGATACCTGCCTTAGCGCCATATCACGCATATAAGGCACTCTTTATGCATATATGCTACAGTATTAGCAGGTGCTCGATAATTATCACAAGAGGAACTGGCTACTTCCATCGAGCGTGACTTTTTTTAAGCTATGGTAGTGCGTCCATCAATATCTTCGATCTGAACATTTCAGCCCTGTAACGTAGAAATATGCAGAAAGAAAGGTTTCTATGATGCCCCAACCCTCTCAACTGTGGAAGATAGTCAGAAAATGTACAACTGGTTTGAGCAGATGCGTCAAACACAACCTGTCTGGCTGGATGAGGAGAGTAACTGCTGGCATGTGTTTCGCTATGATGATGTGAACACAGCCATTACCGATTACCAGCGTTTTTCATCCGAGCGTAGGATGCAACGCGAAGCTATGGCTACGGCTGGCTCTCCTAACAAAACTCCATTCACTGGAAGAAGTATCATTGCGATGGATCCACCTCAGCATCGGCAATATCGCAATCTGGTCACCTCTGCCTTTACCCCACGTGCGATTGATAAACTGCGTGGCCGGGTCACCCAGATCACGCAAGAACTGCTTGATAAAGTGGTCGCCAATGGCAGCATGGATTTCGCCGATGATATCGCGTATCCGCTCCCAACGATCGTGATCGCTGAGATGTTGGGGGTGCCCGTCAGTGATCGGCCACTCTTTCAAAGCTGGGCTGATGGACTGCTCAGACGCCAGTTAAACGATGCCGAGGTGTTCCGACCAGTTGAAGAACAACGGAATAATCCAGAATTGCAACGCCTCACGCGCGTATTTGAGGAGATGTCTGACTACTTCGAACGCATGCTTGAGGAGCGCAAGCGTGAGCCACGTGACGATATGATGAGCGCACTGCTGCAAGCTGAGGTCGATGGTCAGCACTTGAGTATGGAGGACACCATCAGCTTCTGTACGCTCCTGCTCCTTGCTGGACACGTTACTACCACCAATCTCCTCAGTCAGGCAATCCGCTGCTTCGATGAGCATCCCGACACACTGACGCAACTCAAGAAAGAGCCGGAGCTGATGCCGTCCGCCATCGAAGAAGTCTTGCGCTATGCCTCACCCGTCTGGCGCTTAGTACGGACCACAAAGGAAGCGGTAACCCTATCAGGGATAACTATCCCACAGGATGCGACCATCTTTACCTGGCTGTCCTCAGCCAACCGTGATCCGCAACAGTTTACCGAGCCAGAACGTTTTGATATCACGCGGACCCCGAACAAACATGTCGCATTTGGTCATGGCATCCATTTCTGCATTGGAGCGCCACTATCACGAATGGAGGCCTCGGTCGCGCTGCCAATGATTCTCAAGCAGCTACCCAACATGCGCGTAGATCGTAGCGGGTCACAGCTGTTTGAAGGCCGTTTCCTCTTTGGCTTTAAGCACCTGCCCATCACCTTTGACGCGCACGCGCAAACGGCCTGAACAGGCAAACGTTCCCCAGCAAATCTCCGCGCACGGGACTGGTCGTGATACACACGATCAGTCCATGCTCCAGCAGATACACATACGACTCCAGGCCAGATCTCATGGCAATCATGGCATCAAAGCCAATGTCTCCTCAATACATATGCCAGCGCAACTCAGGTACAACCTTTAATTTCTCGGTCTCGCTCGTTCAGTAATGTCGCTGGTGTGCAGCGGGTTGTCGATAACTCGCTGCACACCAGCACCTCACACTTTTAAGACAGATCCACTCCCAATCCAAAAACCTGCTCTATCTGCACCGTATTTATCAGGACTTCCACGTATTCATATTTTGTCAGTTAGACCTCGCCATTAGTACTATTCTCCAGCTTTCAGTCGCTTTTCGTGCGAAAAATGGCAAGCTGGCGCATGCGTCGTCTGTGTCGTAGATCAACAAATATGGCCATAATTTCAATCTTCGCGTTTCATTCCTACTCATTAGATATCTACGCGTGTTATAATATCAGCAGAGGCTTTCTCTCTGGGATGTAAAAGAAAGTCTCTGCTGGTGTGATGTCAGAGAAGAAACGAAAAACGACGATCCGACTCTCATCCGCCTCCATTCGGAACAAAAAGGAGTCCAATGCATGGATAGCAGAAAGGGATTTCACATCCTCTTTCAAAGACTGCTTCTCGCTCTCGTGTTAAGCATAGCAGTCGGTTCCACTTTCTTTGCGTCCGTTGCCCCCTCTCACGCAGCTACTGCGTCTTCCTGGCCGTTGGTTGGTCCAGGCAGCAGGGGCGAAAATGTATTTTCTGTCCAACTAATGCTCCAGGCTCATGGGTACTCGTTGTCCATCGATGGCTTCGATGGACCGCAAACTACCGGTGCCGTCGTCTCCTTCCAATCCGCCCATGGCCTCCCAGCCGACGGGGTTGTGGGACCGCAGACGTGGCCGATCTTACTTATTACGACCAGTCAGGGGAGCAGCGGAGCAGCGGTCAAGGCGCTACAACGCCAGTTGAACGCACATGGAGCCTCTCTGGCCGTGGATGGCAACTTTGGTCCGTCTACCGCAGCCGCCGTCAAGAGCATTCAGAGTAGCCATGGTCTCGGCGCGGATGGCATCGCCGGACAGCAAACCTGGAATGCCGCGATGGTTGGGGTGAAGGGTGCGCAGGCGTATAGCTGGCCCGATGTCGGTGCCGGGGCCTCCGGGGAAAATGTATTTTCTATCCAGCTGATGCTCCAGGCTCATGGGTACTCGCTATCCGTTGACGGTAGCTTCGGCTCGCAAACGACATCAACCGTGAAAACCTTTCAATCCGCCAATGGTCTTTCGGCCGATGGAGTTGTGGGAGCGCAAACGTGGCCAGTCTTAATTATTACGACCAGCCAGGGCAGCAGCGGTTCAGCGGTCAAGGCACTACAACGCCAATTGAATGCGCATGGAGCCGCTCTGACGGTGGATGGTAGCTTTGGTCCGGCTACCACGACAGCCGTCAAGAGCTATGAGAGCAGCCAGGGATTCAGTGCAGATGGCATTGCCGGGCAGCAAGTCTGGAGTAGCCTGGTTAGCTCGGTTGGTTCGCCACCACCACCACCGCCACCACCACCTGGCCAGGTTCTCTGGGGTGTGGATACCGTGAGCATTGTCAACTCATCGTTCCTCAGTTCAGTCGCGAGCAATTACGGAACCCCTCAGTTTATCGGGCGCTACATCGATGCGCGTTCATTTACTCCACTGGGTGCTTCCGAAGCCTCGTATATCCATAGCCGGGGCATTCACATTCTGCCCATTCTCTCGGACTTTGGCGGAGATACAACCTTTAGCACAGGCGTCTCCCGCGCTAATGATGCTCTCGGGAAAGCCAGTTCGCTGGGTATCCCGAAAGGAACCATTCTCGTGGTTGATATCGAGTCCAATGCGAGTGTGGACTCGGGCTATATTCGGGGTTGGAATGATACGATCGCTGCAGCGGGCTATACCGTTGGATATTATGAGAATCCGTACCCCGGTAGTAGCCAATTTAATGGTGCATTCTGTTCAGCCATTGGGAGTGATGCGGCAGTCGCCAATGCGATTCTGTATGCCAGCGAGCCATCACCCGGCCGAACACCAGCATCCAGCGCACCAGCATTCGCACCGGCAGGACTGCTCTGTAACGGCCAGGATATTGGCGGCCATACAAGAATCTGGCAGTATGGGTTACAAGGTAGCGGCTCAGTCAATATAGACACTGACGAGCTTCAATCTTCGGTTCCAATCTGGTAACAACTGACTTGACGATATTTAAAGGGTGTCAATGAGAGTATTTGGGATCGTCGTTTCTTCTCACTGTATGTCGTATGTTGTCACCTTCCTTACCTGGAAGCTTATGCAGGCCGTTTTTCATACGAAAAACGGCCTGTTTCTCACCTCCGTAGATTCGGCCCTCGCAGCCGATTGCCTCGCATTCCACACACCTCGCCCCGAAGGAGATCGCCTGGTTTAACGTGATTTCCTTTAGAGGGATGGCTGCGCAGCGGGATCCCTCATGCCTCCATCCTCTATAGCGGCGAGACCGTGCATGCCAAGGGAGTAGGCAAGCTCGCCGCCGTGATGGAGGTCATGCTCCATCACGTGCCAGATGACCCAGCCACGAGTAAGGGTGTATATCTGGCCTTTCCACTCATCCTGGACCGTCGATTGCAAATCTGCGAGGGTATAACGTTCCAATACCTCCTGCATGACCTGCCAGGTTTGCTCCAACCCGCTTACCAGTTCACTGCCGGAGCGCGGCGGACTGCCAGGTTCGGCCCATGTGTTAAATGCAGCGAATTTCTCATCGCCCTCTTCCAGGTTATAATAGAACCACCCTACCCGCACGGCGATGATGTGGCCCGCCAGTTCACCAATTGAACGCAGGTTGGGCGCAGCACGCAGCGCAAGTTGCTCCGCTGAGAGTGGGGCGAGGGCTTTACACAGCTGCTCCTGGTAGTGTTGCCAGCCCTGGATAAAGAACGCCAGAGTTTCGCTTGTTTCACTCATATTTTTCGCTCCTTTTCACTACTTTTATCACAGATTACCACCAAAAGCGGTCAAATTGAGTCCGCATTGCAGAGGTTCTACCACAAACTGGGATATTTTGATGAGCTCACATCAGAGGACGTTATTGCTCGGAACGTGCGCTCCAGTCTTCTAGAAATGGCCCCACCCGTTGTAGGCCGTCGTATCCAGGACAGCTAACCAATCGAAATCGGTGAAGCTTTGGGCGCTGAGTGGTTCATAACTCCCGTTCTTTTGACTGCCAGAGCGAAGCGGAAGTGCTACAATTTCCTCTACAGGAAGCCCTTGCCCTTGATGGGTGGGAATGAACCGCGCCGGTCCAGGAGCGGATGTCAGCCGCGCCTCAAGCATACCGGCTTCTGGCTGGCCGATCCCATTGGCAGCCGATTCGCCTACGGCTGAGCCGATGACAACATAGCGGCGACCGAACATTTCATGAAGATGAGCGCCAACGGGCCACCAGATCACTGCCTCATTCCCCCATTGCCATTGCACCTTTCCACGCTTGAGATGGCTATTGTGGGCAAAAACCAGGACGTTGCCTCGCCCCTGTTCACGGGAGACGATATATGCCAGATTCTCTGCCATCATGGCGGCACGTATGCCGAGCAGGCGGGCCTGGCGTTTCTCGGACGTTTGCGCGAGCTTAGCATGAAAGTTCAGGAGCTGCCGAGCCATCACAGCATAGTGGACGGCTTCCAGATAGCGGCTCTCGTCGCTCTTCGCGACCAATTCAGGACGACGCACGCACAGCTCTGAAATCAGCTCCTCTGTCTCGATCCGCAGTGCGGTTGCCTCCGGTGATCGACCTATCGCTTGCGTCGGGTCGAGCATGGCAGCCGGATTCTCCCAGGCAGAGTCCTGTCCTAGCAGTGGGTCGATGCGATTTTGATACTCCTGGCCGAGGGCCTCATCAACTAAGTTGAGATAATCAAGCGCAACGTGAAGTATCTGGCGGGGACTATCTGTGCTGGGCACATCGGTCGGGCTATCGAAACCATAGAAATGGAGTTTCATCTGGTGCGCTGGATCAGCATTGTAGTGCCTCATCCACTCGACAAGTTCTCGATTCGCTGCGAACTTTCCGAAACCATGGCTAAATCCAGTATCCTGCACCGCCTCATAGGATGCCGGACCACGGCCAAGCACGTATTCGTTGATGATGATTCCCCGAGGAAAATTGCTCTCAATAGCAATGGCGCTGTAGCCATAGGCTTCTACCAGGCGTTGGAAGAGTTGGTTGCGCAGGACAAGCAGTTCTTCTCCTCCATGGAGTGCTTCTCCAAAGCCAAGCAATTCTACCGCATCGTCAAGTGAAGCAATTACCGTATCAACAGCCGCATTAAAATCCGGGCGAGAAGCGAGCGAGCATGGGATCGCCTCATGTGCAATCCAGTCATCAAGGGTCACATCTGCTCCTGCTGCGTGTGTCATTGGTCTACCCTCCATTATTTTCACTGTAACATTTATCCAATGAGAAATCTGCTCCTGCTCAGGAGGCTGCATGCATGCATTTCCGATCCAGGCTGGCCAGGTTTTTTCTGGATCACGTCTCTACTGTATAACACAGATGCAATAATAGAGGGTAGAAAGAGCATCAGGAGAGCGTGTCTGAACATACATGGATCATAGCACGCTCAATATACCTGGATTCCTGTGATAGGACGGAATCGTGTAGCGCAAAAAGCCTCAACTTCATACTTGAGAGTTTTACAAGAAGCCTGGCCCGCAGTAGAGGAAAAATTGCGACTAACAATGAGCATATCGCTGAGATTTTTCGGTTAAGCGCATCCTGGTCGAGATACCGGAGACCAGTTGTACCGGCAGCGCTCGTCGCTGCGACCTCTCCACGTACCGGCAGGCACCCTCGTAGATTCTGTCTCAGGGTACAAGCGCACTGGATGATCGCACACAAAGGTCGCTATGGTATCACCAGAGCAGATATATGCTGGCTAGCGCAGGCTTTTGCGTAAGTGGCGTACGGGTGAGAAGAAAAGCCAGCAAAATGAGAGGGTAATACCAATCGCGCCGAGCAAGATGGTCGCCCGCGCTCCGATCACCATCCCTGATGCTCCTCCAACGAGTGCGCCCAGAGGGACTGAGCCGCCAGCCAGGAAGCGGATGGTGGCATTGACGCGCCCTTGCAGGGATTGCGGCGTTGTGATCTGCCGCAGACTGATCTGGTTGATGTTATAGATGCTGGTGGCGAACCCTATCATGAAGCGTCCGGCTATCAGCAGAGGGACCGTGATAAACAGGGGACCGTGGGCCAGCGGTGCCAGGACGGTCCCCACACCTGAGAGTAAGATGGACATGAGCAGTACCGGACCCAATCCATAGCGGCGAGTACATCGGTCGGCCAGTAACGCTCCTGCTAAGCCGCCTATACTGCCAATGCCAAGCACGAGGCCGAGCAGCACAGCCGAAAGGTGCAATTCGTTGATCACGTAGAGCGTATACACGGTGAGGATGGCCGTCTCGCAGAAATTGAGCGTGCTGGAGCAGCCAGCAATCGCTCGTAGCTGAGGATGCTGGCTAATCCTCTGCAAACCTTCAAAAATCTGTTTCCAGATGGATGGAGAGGACTGCTGCTGGCGGATGACCGGAGGATCTGGTCGCTTGCCAATCCATGTCAGGCAGATGGCAGAAACGAGAAATGAAGCCGCATCCACAAAAAGAGCGAGCGGCGCTGACAGGATCTGCAGGATGATCCCCGCTATGGATGGTCCCGCGACCTCTGCTATGGCCTCACTGGCCGCCAGTTTGCTATTGCCTTCTACGAGATGTTCAGTCGAAACCAGTTCAGGTAGATAGGCTTGATAGGCAATCCCAAAGATGACCGCGAAACAGCCAGCGAGGAAGGCGACTCCATAGAGATACTCAATGTGCAACAGTCCCTGTAAAAAGAGGATCGGGATAGAGCCGATCAGCACAGCCTGTCCCACATCGGAGGCAAGTAACAACCGCCGACGTGGCATACGATCAACCCACACACCAGCAAACAGACTCAACAGCAACAGGGGGGCATATTCTGCGGCCCCAACCATCCGATTTGAGCAGCGTTCGCGTGCAGCGTATAGATAGCAGTAAGTTGGAGCGCGAGTCGCGAAACCTGACTGCCAAAGAGGGAGACGCTCTCCCCCAACCAGAACTTCAAAAAATCGCGCTGACGCCAGAGGCCTGCAAAGCGCATAGACATACGGTATATCCATTCTATAGGCAAAGACACTATGGCTATAGATAAGCAATAGTGTGGGAATGTAGGAGTAAAGAATTGCTACTAAAGCTGCTCTCCGTTATACACACATATGGCAAAACAGACACAGGCATTACGCACTATGCTCAAGCAGCGTTTTTCAGTAGGAATGGAATACGGCCTCTATCAATCTGGCGTGACTGTTACAAGAGGAAGGCAGGAATAAGAAGGGAGACAACCAGGCGTACACAGTGGGGCAGAGATATGCCTGAGGAAACGAAAGAGAAGAGGTAGAACAATAGAGAGAAAATCGCCAATACTATTACTGGTATACATTTCCATCTTTTATCGTTCCTCTTTCTGCTGCGTCATTAGAAATGAGTATACTGGCAGGCAAAAAGAAAGTCAAACATAGAACAACTATAGAAAGCGAAAAAAGTGTATGAGTGATCACGAACGATTCTATCAAGTATTTTGTGTATGTGATTAAATTCATAACACGCCATCCTTCTTCATGGCTACCCGTTGTCCACCCACGCTGTAGTATTTGGTGGTCGAGGTGACCCCATTGGTGGTGGTGACATCAGTAACCCCATCAAAGGTAATGGTATCGGTGTTGGAGGTGGTGCCTGCCAGCGTGGAACTGGAGTGCTGGAAGACGCGCTGACCACTGTTATCATAGAGATACTGATCGCTGGCCGTCGTGCCACTGGGTGCCGTCCAGGTTTCCAGCCGACCTTCGTTGTCGTAGGTCAGCTGCGCACCCGTCTGGGAGCCATCGCAGGCGTGAGCCGTGGTGGTGTCCACGTTACGGCAGGTCATTGTAACTAGAGTGCTTAACTATCAGGGTTGTCGTGAGAATCGTCGTGTTTAGGTTGATGACATTGCCACAGGTAGGTGCCTGATCCTGTAACAGTTACCATTGTGACTGAAGTAACTACGTCTGGAATTTAATTACTTTCTTTATACTCCAACATTTTTTGGCTGACATTCTCCAGCAGATCATCAAGTTGTTCGAAAGCGCCAGAAATAATAAGTGTTTCGAAGTTGCTATCCTGCATATACGAAAGAACAACATTACCATACTTACCCTGCTGAGCAACTCCTTGTATATCTCTCCAATGAATAGCTTGCACGCTATTTGCTCTCAGTTTTTTCTCTGCATAGATTAATCCACTTTCACATAAAACTATATGATTATACTTGAGTTGCGGGATAAATACCAATCTAAAATAACAAGCAAATAATGAAGCAGGCACAAAGGTCACAATTGAATTAGTAACACCAGAAGATATGCGAAGATATATATCTTCATATTCGTTGACCTTCATAGATGCTTCATACCATGCTTTAAAAATTATTAGAAAAAAAAGAATGAATGCAATGACAGCCATAAAAATAAGAATGTAGGTGCCCCAAGAATATAATTGAATATATCTCCTACTGATTCTATAGGCCGCAAAAGGAGACCCAAGGTTAGATGCGATAATAGCTTGTTCGTCTTCTGGCCAAAGACTCATCTGATTTTCTTGTACCATATCATACTCCCCTTTCCTCTTTAACAAATGGCTGGCTCCACGTATTATCAGTAGAGCCAGAATAAACAACACACCAAAACTACATAGACAATGCATCACTAAACATATTTTGGACAGCCTCCGTACTGATTGCACCAATCACGCAAAGGCATATTTAGTTGTCTTGCTTCCTCATTAAAATCTCTCTCAGCCATACCCTCAAGTATATGTCCGCCAAAATCTAGAAGATGACCTACCATAGGTTTCACAACTAACATGAGAAGCGAAACAATCTGTGCTTCAGGTCCACCAGCGGCAGCCAAGGCAATGGTAGAGCTAACTTCTGCCGTATTGCGAACAAACCAATTGGCAGATGAGAGTGCCCCTACAACCGCTTGAACTCCAGCCATCGCGTAAAACATGGCTTTTGACAGTTGGAGAAGAGTTCCATTTAGAGAAGGTATTAGCACTCCAACATAAGGCATTATAGTGTTACTAAATGTAGCAATAAGATCTAGAAGAGCTTCTCCTTTTTGGAAATTACTGCTAATCTTGTTGATGAAAATAAGAACATCACCAAGTATAAATAACAGCGCACCTCCAACCATTTCCAAAACAGCTTGCTTGTTAAGAGGATCTAATTTTTTATTTCGCGCCGTTGTCGCTCTATCATGCCAAGCATCATGAGGACACTGGGCATCACAATTAGAGGTATTTGCAGAAGTTGACGTTGACGTCGATGTTGACGTCGATGTTTGCGAAGGTCCATCACTCCCAGCAGAACTTCCGGTAGTAGCAGGTGGATTACCACCACCACCACTACTGCCAGAATCACCACCGCCGCCAGAAGAAGATCCCTGCCCAGGTGTTCCAGCACCAGGAACGCCGACACAATCACCATCAGGACCACACCGTCCATGACCAGTTGGATCCGTAAAGGTTTCTGGGCTTCCCTTGACATAAGCGTAGGGATCAAGTCCGGTGCCATTGGTTTCGACCGTATCTGCGCTGATAAAGTGGCCACTGGTTGCGTCATAATAGCGTGCGCCATAGTACAACAAACCACTGGTGCTATCGAGGCGTTGGCCCGTATAGTTGTAGGGCGTGGTCATACTGCCATCGCTGTAGCGAGTGCCACCAAAGGGAGCAAACAGTTGCACGGCCTGCACGCTACCATCCGCTTTGAGCGCGATACTGGTGCTGCCCAGCATATCGGGTAACAGATAGGAGAGCACCCCATCCTTTTTCATGGATACCCGCTGTCCACCCGCACTGTAGTATTTGGTGGTGGAGGTGACCCCATTGGTGGTGGTGACATCGGTCGCCCCATCAAAGGTGATGGTATCGGTATTGGAGGTAGTGCCTGCCAGCGTGGAACTGGAGTGCTGGAAGACACGCTGACCACTGTTGTCATAGAGATACTGATCGCTGGCCGTTGTGCCACTGGGTGCCGTCCAGGTTTCCATACGACCTTCGTTGTCATAGGTCAGCTGCGCACCGGTCTGGGAGGCATCGCAGGCGTGAGCGGTGGTGGTATCGACGTTGCGACAGGTCATATTGCCCATGACATCATAGCTGGCATACTGACCGGGAACGGTACTCAGCGTCAAGGCATCATGCACCGGGGAGGGGGAGGAGCCATAGGTTTCCGTGCCCGATGGACCCGACGTTAAGCGATCCAGCGCATCATAGGTATAGGCTTGCTGATAGGTGGCAAGCGTCGTACCTGCCGGTGCCAGCCCACAATGATCTCCGCCGCCAGGTGCGCCGGTATTGCCGGACCAGACCAGGCGATTGACGCTGTCATAACAGAAGGATTGCACATCTTTCTGTGTGCCACCCGTCGTGGTGGGAAGGGTGGTGGTGACCCCGAGCACATTGCCCACATTATCATAGGTGCGGCTCTGGTTCCAGAACGTGCTCCCTGCTTTTGATGCGCTGCTACTCACGGGGCGCTGAATGCCATCATAGCCCATGGTAGTCGAGAAGACTGGCGTTGGCACACTGGACTTCGCGGCCGAACCTCCAAAGGCAAGCCCTGCTACCTGACCAGCGTTGGTATAACTGACCTGGCCAACCAGGAAATTCACGGGATCCGTACTCGCTGGCGTCCCAAAGTAGGCGGAACGTGAGTACCCATTGCTATCATACTGGG
Organism: Dictyobacter vulcani; assembly: GCF_008974265.1. GTDB lineage: Bacteria > Chloroflexota > Ktedonobacteria > Ktedonobacterales > Ktedonobacteraceae > Dictyobacter > Dictyobacter vulcani. Next base: position 618,289 of record NZ_BKZW01000002.1, on the reverse strand, counting down.
CCGTGACGGTTTCCCCATCGGGATAGACCACACTGGTCCCCTGACCCGCATCATTATAGGTGAAATTCATCGTCTGGGTGATGGTCTGCCCATCGCCGATACGCTCCAATCCTTCCAACCACTACATGATATGGGCACCTCTACCATCGTCAAAGCGCAAGCCTATACCTATGTTCGCAAGACCGATAAAAGCGTCAAATATGCCATTAGCGGTTTAGAAATGGCCCAGCAGTATCAATCCAAACGGCATATTTCCCGCATCCAGGGCATGTATGACCGACTTTCCGTGACACCTCTTGGGCGCAGTGCTAAATTGAAAGGACTCCACACCGCACTTGTAGAAAAGTAAACAGACAATCTCATTGGAATGCCAGGTTATTATGATGTTTGCTTTCAAGGTAAGCAGTCTGATCTGTTTCGATCAGGTTTGGTTGAATATGGCCAAGTGTAACACTTGGTTTGCCAAACCATCATGGGCTTTTGCCAATAGCTGCGACAGGCATGAATAGCTTTTTCCCACTAAAAAAATACGGTTCATGTTCAACTTTACCCCCCCATATCCTTCCACCCTACTGGTAGTGCTGATCGACGAGACGCCATAGTCCTGCGGGATCAACTGCTCACCAATCCCATTGGCATCATTGATAGTCCACATCAATACTCAATGAATAGTCTCCCAAATACAAACTTTATTTAATCTTTTCTATGCCATTTATCGTATTCCTTTTTATAATAACGATCCAGCAAAAAAACCAAAGGGATGGTAACTAAAATACTCACAATAAGGCTTACATACACCCATTTTTCTACAAAACCATCAAAAAGCAAAGGCGTAAAATATGCAATGATAGCACAAATTATTGCGACAACAAGTAAGGTTATAGTACTCGCTTTTCTATTATACATAGTTTCACTCCTCTAATTTATCGCAGCGGTCAGAAGTTTTAAGCTGTTTGTGTAGCTCCATTTGACCCACAAGTCCATGCACTGAGAGTTTAATCCTTCTGAATATCGCTAGAAACATATGCCCAGCATTATACTAACATGGCGTTAGTATCTTGCAGCGAAACTACACTGAAGATACTAACCAATTTCTAGAATAAACAAAAGAAAATGTTGTATCATTGTCTTTCTAAAAAGATGCTAATAGTTGAGTTCAGAAAGCAGTTATTCATCCGCTCCCTGAACTCAATCTCTTGTATTCCAGTAACCCCACAATCAGACTATGAGGAACATTCAAACCAAATACGCATGCTTATGTTGTCACTAACAACTAGCTAAATGCATACCCAGGCAAGAGTTATGAACATCCTCATTAGAATAATTATTATATGAGGCATCACTAGCATCTAAGAAATTTCCAAATGCTGCACTTCCTGATTTTCCAGCACCAAAAACACTTGAGTAGCCAGAGAAGATCTTAGCTGAGTTTTTCAACATATATGTTGAAAGATCTTCTGCTGCTATAGTTCCAAGCTTTTGTATAGCTGGCTTTGCTAGAGCACTCAAACCTTGAAATATACCCAAAACCCCTTTCGCTGCGTTTGCTATTCCAGCAATCATATTTACCACTCCAGCTAACACTGACAAAAATGCAGGTGGAGAATTACCAGTTGCTTTAGTAATATTGATAATCAACGATAGGATCAATCCACTAATACTGATAGCATCAATAGCCACCCCAGCCCAATTCGCTGTATAATAATCAGCAATAAGTGTCAGAACATTTGTAAGCAATCCTATCGAATCTGAGATAATACCATTAAATATCCTCCACTGCTTGTGTACATCAGTCATCAAAGCAATATCATGAGCTTTACATTTAGCATCGCACTGAGGCTTATCTGATCCCTTGGGAGAACCTCCTCCTGTGGTTGGACCTCCTCCTCCTGTGGTTGGACCTCCTCCTTCTCCGTGAGGACCTGAAGTAAGCCCGCCACCTCCGTCATAACATCCAAAACTAGTACATGATCCACCTGTAGAACCTCCACCACATGCAGCCATATTATGGCAAGCATCATCAACAGGATTTACACCCTGTGTTGGAGTCGGTTCAGGTCCACCCATACCACCACAGGTATCATCGGTATTAGAACACGGCCTATGACCAGTAGGATCGGTATAGGTTTGTGGATTACCCTTGACATAGGCATAAGGATCAAGGCCAGCCCCGTTGGTTTCTAGAGTATCCGCACTGGTAAAGCGGCCACTGGTCGCATCATAATAGCGAGCATTGTAGTACAACAAGCCACTGGTCATGTCGAAACGTTGGCCCGTATAGTTGTAGGGCGTGGTCATGCTGCCATCGCTGTAGCGGGTGCCACCGAAGGGCGCAAACAGCTGCACAGCCTGTACGCTGGCATCAGCTTTGAGTGCAATACTGGTGCTGCCCAGCATATCGGGTAACAGATAGGAGAGCACCCCATCCTTTTTCATGGCTACGCGTTGTCCACCCGCACTGTAGTATTTGGTGGTGGAGGTGGCGCCATTGGTGGTGGTGACATCGGTCGCCCCATCAAAGGTGATGGTATCGGTCTTGGAGGTATTACCTGCCAGCGTGGAACTGGAGTGCTGGAAGACGCGCTGACCACTGTTGTCATAGAGATACTGATCGCTGGCCGTCGTCCCGCTGGGTGCCGTCCAGGTTTCCAGACGACCTTCGTTGTCGTAGGTCAGCTGCGCACCCGTCTGGGATGAATCACAGGCGTGAGCGGTGGTGGTATCGACGTTGCGACAGGTCATATTGCCCATGGCATCATAGCTGGCATATTGACCAGGAACAGTACTCAGTGTCAAGGCACCATGCACCGGGGCGAAGCCATAGGTTTCCGTACCAGATGGACCCGACGTTAAGCGATCCAGCGCATCATAAGTGTAGGCTTGCTGATAGGTGGCAAGCGTCGTGCCTGCCGGGGCCAGTCCACAGTGATCTTCACCGCTGGGTGCGCCGGTATTACCCGACCAGACCAGGCGATTGAGACTATCATAACAGAAGGATTGCACATCTTTCTGCGTGCCACCCGTGGTGGTGGGTAGGGTTGTGGTGACGCCGAGCACATTACCAACATTATCATAGGTGCGATTCTGATTCCAGAACGTGCTCCCCGCTTTCGGCGCACTGCTGCTCACGGGTCGCTGAATGCCATCATAGCCCATCGTAGTCGAGAAGACCGCGGTTGGCACACTGGACTTCGCAGCCGAGCCTCCAAAGGCAAGCCCTGCTACCTGACCCGCGTTGGTATAACTGACCTGGCCAACCAGGAATGAGACAGGATCGACACTCGCTGGCGTCCCAAAGTACGCGGAGCGTGAGTAGCCATTGCTATCATACTGGGCAGTGACGGTTTCGCCATCGGGATAGACCACGCTGGTCGGCTGACCTGCATCGTTGTAGCTCATGTTCATCGTCTGGGTGATGGTCTGCCCATCGCCGTTGACGGTCAAGCCGCTCTGATCGATGCGTCCACGCTCGTCATAGCCCTTACAGCGGGAGCCGGCACCGGCCACGCCACTGAAGGTTTCAGCGGTCAGCGCCCCGATCGGGTCAGAGGCATAGGAGCCACTGGGGGCCGTACACGCGGTGGGGAAGGCCACCCCAGGATTGCTGTTATTGGTATAGCTATCATAGAAAAAGGTCGAGGTGGCGCTATTCGTACAGGGATTGACGGCGGCCGAGGTGGTGCCTTTACACAATGGACGGTTGAGCACATCATAGCTGATGTACACACTCTTGCTGCGTGGATCCGTCTGGCTGATGGGATTGCTATTGGCATCATAGCTAAACACCCAGCCGGAACCCGAGTCGCTATCGGTCATCCCCACTTTGCGTCCCACCCCATCATAGGTCGCACTCTGCGAGGCTTGCACGGCCGCGGTCTGATCATAGGTTTTGGTGGCCAGCAGATTGCCCACCACATCTCGATCATAGCGGATCGTTCTCAGCACCGTGTAGGGCGCACCATTCCCCTTAAACACCTGATTGTAGCGCTGCCGCCCAATCGCATCGGTGTAGCTGACCGCTTGATGATTGTAGGCATCCAGCGTCGTGGTCCGCTCAAACGGGAGCGTGGTATTCTGGGTGAAACTGGGAAGTCCCTGCGCAACAGTGTAGGATACACTGGTAGAGAGCTTGATCGTGTTCGCATCCTGATAGGTAACACTCCCCAACGGGCGTCCCAATCCATCATAGTTGGTCACGGTCCGTGCCTGCGCCTGGTCAGGAGCTATATAGCCCGTACCAGCCAGCGAGGAAATGGCATAGGGCAGGCTCTCCATTGGTACGAGGAACATGGTAGAAAGTGCAGGCTCGTGCCTATTCAGTGTATGGAGACGAGCAGAGCTTCCTGAGAAATATCAATGAAGCCCAAAATATTGTCGAGAATACACCGAGAACACTCGATACTCTCTCCAACCAATTTGATCTGGTGGAAGTATTACAAGAAAAAGCACAAGGGCATACCATCCTCTGGCAACCCCTGAAGGCCCTGGATATCTATGCCATCACCGATACACTCCGGCCCTTCAGAACACTCCGTGATATGGGCTCCTATACCATCGTCAAAGCGCAAGCCTATACCTATGCTGGTGAGACCGATGAAGGGGTCAAATATGCCATCCGCGGTCTAGAAATGGCTCAGCAATATCAGTCTAAGAGGCATATTTCGCGCATCCAGGGCATGTATGACCGACTTTCGGTGACACCACTTGGGCGCAGTGCCAAAATGAAAGAGCTCCACACCGCACTCATAGAAATGTAAAAGCCAACCTCATTGTAAAGCCAAACTACTATAGTGTTCAATTTCAAGGTAAACTGCAAGATATAGAGAAAATTCACGAGGACATATCAGTACAAAATACTTCAAGCGTCCATAACAATTAGCATTCTTCTGGATCGGCAAGGGAACGTGATTCAGAATTCACCTCTCCATAAAAAAGTGTCTAGTGGAGTCTGTCAAGTACTTTGTGTATGTCATTTCATTTAGTGAGGAAATCTCTCCCCAAATTCAATCGCAAAACAATTCAATGCAGGTATCCAATTACGGATTGGCATGGTCCACTTCTTGGCAATGTTGTGCATAGCTAGATAGACCACTTTGTAGACGGCCTCATCTGAGGGAAAAATGCGGTGATTGCGCGTGACTTTGCGTAACGACATGTTCACTGACTCGATCGCATTGGTGGTGTAGATCACCTTGCGAATGTCCTCGGGAAAGGCAAACAGCGGGACGACATGACTCCAGTTGGTTCTCCACATTTTGCTGATGCTTGCGTACTGCCGATCCCATTTCTCGGCAAAGAGATCCAGGTAGACCTGCGCTTCACTTTCCGTGGCAGCTGAGTAGATCAATTTCAAGTCTGCCGCGACCTCCTTGCGATGTTTGTAGGACACATATTTGAGTGAATTACGCACCATATGCACCATGCAGAGCTGGACTCGTGCGTGAGGATAGAGTGTTTCAATCGCTTCGGGTAAGCCGGTCAAACCATCGACACAGGCGATGAAAATGTCTTTAAGTCCCCGGTTCTGCAGTTCGGTGAAGACTGACAACCAGAATTTGGCTCCTTCATTGTGACCCAGCCACATTCCCAGTAACTCTTTTTGTCCGTGCATATCCACGCCCAAAGCCAGGTAGAGGGCTCGATTGATGATCCGCTGATTTTCGCGCACTTTGACGACCAGGCAATCCACATAGATAATGGGATAGAGGGTCTCTAATGGTCGATGCTGCCATTGACGAACCTCGTCCAGGACGGCTTCCGTCACATTGGAAATGAACGTGGGTGAGACCTCAACCCCATAGAGTTCCTGGATCTGCGCTTGAATGTCGCGTGTGGTCATGCCACGAGCATACAAGGCCAGGATCTTCTCGTCAAAGCCTTCCAGTCGTGTTTCGTGCTTGGGGATCAAGAGTGGTTCGAAGCTGGCATGCCGATCGCGGGGACGACGATATCAATCTCTCCCTGTGAGCCCTTGAGCGTCTTGCGGCTGCTGCCATTGCGGACATTGCCAGTCGTTTCATCACGTTTCCCATGTTTGGGATAGCCCAGGTGCACGTCCATCTCCGCTTGCAAACACCGTTCCACGAGGGCGCCTGTCAGCTGCTTGAGGAAACCGCCTTCGGCCAACAATTGGGTAGGATCGGTACATTCTTTGAGTAATTCGTCAATCAATTCAGGTCGAATGCTCATATGCTTGCCTCCGTCTTCCATCTTCTTCTTCATCATTCACTCCTTATTGTAGGATCACTTACACAAAGTATTGTACACCCTCGTCTAGTGCCCGGGGTTCACTCTATCCACATTAACCCTTCACAAATTTCTGTGCCTCTTTTTGCCATATTTAGCTTTGAAAACAAAGAACTAGGAACTACCAAATTGTTTTCATCTTTTAAGTTGTTGATATATTTTTTATATGTAACAGCTGAGGCTTCTTCTCCAATCACCGCTATATCAAACCTCTCACGCTGATAGACCTCAAGACTAATAAGAATAAATATACTATCGATATATTTCATCCAGGGGTTTTGTTTTGCTGTTACAGGATACTTAACATTGTATTTCTTACTAATAATTTCTAATGGTATGTTCAATGTAAATATAGTCAGACCTTCTGAAGAAAAAAACGATGTCATACAAGCTAAAAGGGTATCTTCTACCTTAATTAATCCGTAGTAACGACTGTGATCATCTAATTTCACAAAAGTAATTTCTTGATTAGTATCTCCTAAGTCTTCTAGAGAAGAGACAACTCCCTCTAAGTATTTACCATTCCAAACACATTGTAAAAGTTGTAATCGCTTGCTAGGTTCTTTCAATGCGTCATTAAAATAAAAAGCTAGTTCATAAAAAGAACCATACCAATTTTCTCTACTTCGAAATTTCTTTACGTCAACATTGCTCTTATTTTTCATGTGAAAATCTCCTAAGATATTAAGTTTGTCTTAAAAAGGGAAAGGAATCCTAGAAAGAGACAAAACGCATCAAAGATGAGACGAATAGAAGCGATGTAGATGAGTGCTTCACTGTTAGGGAAACTTCTCATAATCGCGAGCCTGTCACCAATATCACGAGAGCCAGGCAAAAATATGCTCAACGGCGCAGAACCATCGCTGAGGTGAAAGCCACCTTTGGATGTGACCACATTGATCGATCTCCTATGCTCAAACAACCCGGGAATATGTAAGGTAGTGTGCTCATGTATCACAATCTACATTAGGCAATCTACATCAGATAAACTACCATATCACACATAGGTTTCATAGCCACAAATGGCTCTTCAAAAATTAATGTAGTAGTATTATTTGCTAGCCAAACAAACTACATTAATTATAATTTATGTCAAGAGAAAACATCGAAGTTACAAAACGGGTACAGCTACACTAAGTGGTGGATGCGTTGAAAAAGGGACTTGAAAAATGACGTATTACACGGCACACTGTTTGTATGAAAAAACAACAGAAAGCGCCAATGAACACGTCTTCTCAATTTTGCCCTAATTTGACGTGTTCCGCAAGGGGTCAAAAAGGGCAAGGAACTATTGTGGTTCATGATCGTCAACGTGAACGCTATCGTTGTAAGGTCTGCAAAAAAACGTTTACATCCCGAACAGGAACCATGTTCGAAGGGCTCCGCAAACCAACCGAGCTCATTGTCATTGTGGTAACTTTGCTTGCCTATGGCTGTCCGGTGCAAGCGATTGTCAAAGCCTTTCGTTTAGATGAAAGAACCATTGCCAACTGGCGAGATCGCTCTGGAGCACATTGCCAACGGGTCCATGAACAAATGATGCAGCAGGCTGACCTCACTCTGAGTCATGTGCAAGCCGATGAAATTCGAGTCAAAGGAAGAAAAAAGGTCATCTGGATGGCCCTGGCGATGCTGGTTCCTACGAGATTGTGGTTGGCAGGCGTGGTGCAGCCAACTCGCGATACTCCGTTAGCCGATCGGTTGTTTGAGCAGGTTCGTCAGTGGACCAAGCACATCAGTGCGATCCTGGTCTGCGTGGATGGCTGGCCAGCCTATCCACACAGTATTGAGCGAGCCTTTCGCTCAAAAATCAAGCGCACAGCTGGAAGAGGACGCTGTTGTCTGGAAATGTGGTCGGGATTGGTGATTGGACAAGTGATCAAGCGTCAATACAAGCATCGTGTGGTTGAAGTGGAACGGCGTTTGCTACGTGGGGATCCGCATCAAGCACAGAAGTTGTTACAAACGACACCAGGATGCACGATTCTCAATACGGCGTACATTGAACGATTGAATGGCACCATGCGAGAGCGTTTGGCACAGTTAACCCGGAAATGCCGACATGCCGCATGTCGGCTTGAGAGCTTGCATCACGGCATGTATCTGTTGGGTGTCACCTACAATCTCTGTTGGTCCCATCAACAGTTGAGCACAAATCAGCAGCAGATCAGTCCGGCGATGGCCAGCGGTTTAACCGATCATCTGTGGAGTATTGTTGAGTTGTTAACGTACAAGGTCGTGCCCGAACCCTGGCACGAACCGAAAAAACGAGGACGCAAACGGATCAAACCGTTGCCTGATCCTAATCAGTCAAAGCGACCACGAGGGAGACCTCGTCTTCGACCGTTGCCTGATCCCAATCAGCCAAAACGGCCGAGGGGGCGACCTCGTAAAGTCATTTTGAGCTCATCCACCGTTTAGTGTGGCTGTACCACAAAACGTATTCTCTTGACATAAAAGTCTTTATTTACCTAATAACTAACGGTGACCCAACAACTTAAAGATGCCATTTAACTGATCAGTATTTGGTCTAAAAGCTGTTGCTAATTCACCATCGGATTGGTAATATTGAACAAAAAAATACCTCATTTCACCGTAAATTGGTTGTCTTGACAAAACACCCCAGGTAGGTTTTCCTCTTAGATCCCACTCTACAACTTGACTACTTTTACTTGCTCTTAAAACCATAGCATTCCAATTACTTTTATCTGCCTTGGTTACATCACGTCCATACCACTCATCAGCATGTTTAAAGCTGTGCTCCAAACCCTCTTCAGTGTTCTTTACTTGCACACCATTTGCTAATGTAGCATCACCACAATCAGAATTATGCACAATCCATCTATGGTAACCAACAGTATACGTGTGATCCTGAGTAACCTCAAGGTTATACATTGTCTGAACACCAGGTACGCTTTTCCAGCCAGTTACCTCACCAATGTTACCATCAGCTTCAATAACGTGCATGCCAAGCTTTAATTGACCTACTGGCACAAAACCCTTTTCAACAGTCAAGAAAGGATGCTTCTGATTGGTATGTAAGGTTTCACTGCTCTGGTGAGGCGCTTTTCCTTTTGCAGAGGGATTCTTGGTTGTCAGAGTTAGATCAACCAAATCGTCATCGTGATTAATCCAGACATGACGGATGGGTTCGAGTTCCATCTTCTTGGTTATCTGATTATAAGCCCAAACTTTCTCACCAGGTTTCAGTGTCCCAATAGCCTGTTGTCCATGTTCTGTTGCAACTCCAGTTTGAGCTGCAAAACTACAAGCATTCGGTTTTTCTAACGCAGTTGCATCCTCAGCTTCTAATTCACTCTCTTCCATAAATAAGAGAGGGTCAAGTAAAAACAATCCCGGTTCGATTAAACCAGCAACTGATGTTGTTATTAACCCTAAGTTAACAAAACACATTAAATCGCACTTACCATTTGTTGATGCTGGATCAGGGGCAGCTGGATAACCAGAATTTCCACTAGTAGTAATTGTGCTTCCGGGGCATTGTGCGTTATATGCTCCCCAAGGGCATACTCCACCATTACCTCCGCCGCCTCCGCCGCCTCCGCCACCGTCTGATCCACCGCCTCCGCCGCCTCCGCCACCGTCTGATCCACCGCCTCCGCCGCCTCCGCCACCGTCTGATCCACCGCCTCCGCCGCCTCCGCCACCGTCTGATCCACCGCCTCCGCCGCCTCCGCCACCGTCTGATCCACTGCCTCCACTACCACCACTAGATGGTGGATCAGACTTGGGTGTGCCAACGTCACACGCATCTGCATAAAAACATGGACCATGACCCGTTGGATCCGTAAACGTCTCTGGGCTTCCCTTGACATAGGCGTAGGGATCAAGACCAGATCCATTGGTTTCGACACTATCGGCACTGGTAAAACGGCCGCTGGTCGAGTCATAATAGCGTGCGCCATAGTACAACAGGCCACTGGTTGTATCAAGGCGCTGGCCCGTATAATTGTAGGGCGTGGTCATGCTACCATCGCTGTAGCGGGTGCCACCGAAGGGTGCAAACAGCTGCACGGCCTGCACACTGCCATCAGCTTTGAGGGCGATACTGGTGCTGCCCAGCATATCGGGTAACAGGTAGGAGAGCACCCCATCCTTCTTCATGGCCACGCGTTGTCCACCCACACTGTAGTACTTGGTGGTTGAGGTGACCCCGTTGGTGGTGGTCACATCGGTAGTCCCATCAAAGGTGATGGTGTCCGTCTTCGTGGTGTTGCCTGCCAGTATGGAACTGGAGTGCTGGAAGACGCGCTGCCCACTGTTGTCATAGAGATACTGATCGCTGGCCGTCGTCCCACTGGGTGCCGTCCAGGTTTCCAGACGACCTTCGTTGTCATAGGTCAGCTGCGCACCGGTCTGGGAGGCATCACAGGCGTGAGCGGTGGTCGTATCGACGTTGCGACAGGTCATATTGCCCATGGCATCATAGCTGGCATATTGACCGGGAACGGTACTCAGCGTCAAGGCACCATGCACCGGGGCGAAGCCATAGGTTTCCGTGCCGGATGGACCCGACGTTAAGCGATCCAGCGCATCATAAGTGTAGGCTTGCTGATAGGTGGCAAGCGTTGTGCCTGCCGGTGCCAGTCCACAATGATCTTCACCACTGGGTGCGCCGGTATTGCCCGACCAGACTAGGCGATTGACACTGTCATAACAGAAAGATTGCACATCTTTCTGCGTGCCGCCCGTGGTGGTGGGAAGAGTCGTGCTGACACCGAGCACATTGCCGACATTATCATAGGTGCGATTCTGATTCCAGAACGTGCTCCCCGCTTTCGACGCACTGCTGCTCACGGGTCGCTGAATGCCATCATAGCCCATGGTAGTCGAGAATACTGGTGTTGGCACACTGGACTTCGCGGCCGAACCTCCAAAGGCAAGCCCTGCTACCTGACCAGCGTTGGTATAACTGACCTGGCCAACCAGGAACGTCACGGGATCCGTACTCGCTGGCGTCCCAAAGAACGCGGAGCGTGAGTAGCCATTGCTATCATACTGGGCAGTGACAGTTTCGCCATCGGGATACACGACGCTGGTCGGCTGACCCGCATCATTGTAGCTCATGTTCATCGTCTGAGTGATGGTCTGCCCATCGCCGTTGACGGTTAATCCGCTCTGATCGACACGGCCACGCTCATCATAGCCTTTACAGCGTGAGCCGGCACCAGCAACCCCACTGAAGGTTTCAGCGGTCATGGCCCCGATCGGATCGGAGGCATAGGAGCCACTGGGAGCCGTACATGCGGATGGGAAGGTCACCCCAGGATTGCTATTTTTGTCATAGCTATCATAGAAAAAGGTCGAGGTGGCACTCGCCGTACAGGGATTGACGGCCGCCGAGGTGGTGCCTTTACACAATGGACGGTTGAGCACATCATAGCTGATGTACACACTCTTGCCGCGTGGATCCGTCTGGCTGATGGGATTGCTATTTTGATCATAGCTAAACACCCAGTTGGAACCCGAGTCGCTATCGTTCATGCCAATCTTGCGCCCCACACCATCATAGGTGGCTTGCTGTGAAGCTAGTTGGGCGGTGCTGGCATCGTAGGTCAAGGTCGCGTAGAGATTGCCCACCACATCGCGATCATAACGCATCGTTCTCAGCACTGTGTATGGCGATCCGGTACCGGTAAACACCTGATTGTAGCGCTGCCGCCCAATCGCATCGGTGTAGCTGACCGCTTGATGATTGTAGGCATCCAGCGTCGTGGTCCGCTCAAACGGGAACGTGGTATTCTGGGTGAAACTAGGGAGACCCTGTGCCACGGTATAGGCGATGCTGGTGGAGAGCTTGATCGTGTTCGCATCCTGATAGGTGACACTGCCCAGCGGGCGTCCCAATCCATCATAGTTGGTCACGGTCCGTGCCTGCGCCAGATTCGGCGCTATATAGCCCGTACCAGCCAGCGAGGAAATGGCATAGGGCAAGCTCTTGGTGGTGGCACGGCCCATGTTGTCATAGAGAGTATAGGTGATCAGGGTCGACGGAATCTTCGGCACCTTGGACCACAAATTCGGGCCCGGTGCTTTGGTTTCCACTACCCGTCCTTGCCCATCAAACCATTGCTGGGTGGTGACGGTTTGCGTGCCCCCACTCACCTGACGGGTCGTGGTATCCAGTTCCAGACAGGGGCTGGTCGTTCCCTGCGTACAGGTATTTTTGTAGCTGTAGCTCACCGTCGGACTGGTGATGCTATCACCAGGAGCGGCAACCGCCGTCACCCGACCCAGCACATCATACTGATAGGCTGTGGTCTGGCCATTGGCATCTTTGGTCGCCAGCACCCAGTGCCCATAGCCCCCGCCTGCTGTGCTATTATAGTCAGCAGTCACCAGCTGATTCTTGGCATTGTAGGCCCTGGTCAGATGCGTGCCAAAACCATCATAGGTGGCACAGGCGGTATAGGTATTTGAGTTACAACCCTTGTGACTATCAGGATCCAGCGTCGCCGTTGGTGTGCCCGAGGCATCATAGACCGTCTGGTTCACCACCATCGAGCCCGGTGCGTTACAGCCATTGCTGGGATCGCTATAGCCCGTGTGGTCTTCGGTACGCGTCACATCCGGCAACGATGGCGCCGTATTAAACGCGCTACTGCCGCCATAGAAATTAGCATGACAGCCATACTGCGTTCCCGAGGCATCCTGCGTGGTCGTCAGAGCTGGCAGATTGGTCAGATAGACAGAACCCACGTGATCATTGGGATAATAGGTACTCTTGGAGATGTAGTGATTCCCATTGACATCATTGGCCGAAACATCCACCTGGTTGACGTTACCATAGTCATATCCGGCCGTCTGATCAGGACCTTGGTTGTCCCCATCATAGGTGTACGCGGTCGTTTTATGCACAACATTGCTATTGGTGGTAAAGCCATTTTGGTCCGTGACTCCATCCACCTGATAGCTATCGGTCTGCGTCATCTGCGGATCACAGACCACCACCGGATTGTTGCGATCCAACTGGCTGGTGAAATACTGCGTCCCGACGTCATTGGCGCCGCCGCCTGCCCCCGTATTATGGCCGACCCCGGGAGGCGGACACATCGTAAAGTAATGCGAGGTCTGCGCCGTCAGCAATTTGCCATCGCTACCAAAGTTTAAGGTCTCTTTTTCCCGACCAGCCAGACCAGGATCTTGTGCCCAGTAAGGTGCCACGCCACAATGATCAGTACCAGGTGGGTACTGATAGCCACACAAAATAGCACTGGTGGCTTTACCCACACCATTGGTGGAATAAAAGAAATGCTGCTGCGATGACCCATCTGGTTGGGTTACCTGTACTGTGTCAAAACTGGTAAATTGCAGATTATAGTAATCGGCATAATCCTCATCATTGACATTGCCCCAGGTATAGCCATAGATGCAGTTGTCACACCATGTGGCACTCAACTGATTGACATAATATTGGTACTGCCAGGTTGAGGAAACGCCATTGGTCACCGCCGTACGCGAATAGACCACCATGCGGCTCCAACTGCGATCATCAGCCTGTCCACACAGATTCGTCTTGGTTTGATTGGAAGAATTACAGGTCAGGGCATTATTGGCAGCGCCACCGTCAGTGCCATGGGTATTGCCATGAGCTTCGGCCCAATTGATGGTCTCGTTCCAGCCACGCCCATTATCAAAGGTCTGGATAAAATACTTATTATAGGTCTGCGCCCAGAGCCAGCAGGGTCCATTTAGACCATCTGTGGGAGTCCAACTCGGACCACAGTTCGCGGCGGGTTGTGCATGATGATTGGCATCAGAGGCCTCATAATGCTCCGTTTCGGGTGTATAGCCGATATTGACCACCGGAGCATTCAAGAACGTGTCATCTGTTCCTGCCTCCTGAATTCGGCGTAACAACAGATACCCGGCCACACTTTCATTGAGTCCACTCAGTGGATCTTGAATCGTAAACCCTGGTTTCTGGTCATAGGACAAGTCATATTGATGGAGAACATGTCCCAGCGATTGGACCTGGATATTATTGAGGATATAGTCATTAAAGGCTTTCGGAGCTGGCAAGCCACCCGAACCCGACAGGTCTGCGGGCACATCACAGCGGATGTAGGCGCTCCAGTTGTTACACCCCCCGGTGGTATTCAAGATCCGATCGGCTGCATAGGTGGCATTCAGCACGATCTTCATCAAGGGATTCCAGGAACTACACCCCAGCGTCACCCCATTCGAAGCGTAAGAGGTGTTATGACAACTGATATCGTTATATTCGATCAACGACATCACCGAATCACGCACATCGCCATTATTGGGTCGATCCTGTTGATAATGCACGCGAATCTGATTGCCAAAGCGATCCACCAGCAAATTCAGGTCCCAGCGATAGGGATGAAAATTCCCCTGTGCATCGGTCGCCGACTGGCGCGATTCGTTGGTACAGCCAAACTCTTCAATCATGCCATTGGGCAACCAGACGTGCCAGCAGGGTTGATTATTAAAATTGACCTGCACAATCTTGGCATGACTCTCAGGAGCCGAATGCCACACGGTACTGGTGATACTGGTCGATGAGGTACCATAGTCCTGCGGGATCAACTGTCCCCCAATCCCATTGGCATCGTTAATTGACCAGACATTTTCCAGTTTGTTATCCAGGCCAGGGGTGACATTGAGCTGGCTCCAGGTAATCGAACCCAGACTCAAATTCCAGCCTTCACCCACCCAGGGGGCGGTTCCCTGTGCATTGTGGCTCTCACTGACCGATCCACTGGAATACGATAGTTTCAGATTCGGTGCAAACCCGCCAGGACCGGATGGCACACTGAGTGGATAACTATAGTCCAATGAGCCAGAGCTTAAGCCGACATCGACATTCTGTGGGGTACCCCAACTTGCCTGCGGGGCCTGCGTGCTAAAGGAAATCGTGCTACTTGCGGCTGCCGCCACCATCTGTGGGTTGCTGGCGGGAGGCGTTGCGGTCGCTGTGGGCGTGGCCACTGGTGATGCGGTCGCTGTTGCTTGCGGTGGCGCCGTCGCAGTAGGAGGCATTTTCACGTGCGGGGTCGCCGTCGCTTGTGGGGTCGCCGTCACCTTCGTGGATGGTTTCACCGTCGCAGCTGGGGTGGCCGTCGCAGATGGTGTTACCACCGGCGTCTGAGGCGAAGCCGGAGCCACGGCGGATAAATTGGTGACGGTGCTCCAACTTAAGGGGGCCACATCTTTTTTCGCTTTCAGCAAGGTTGGCTTCTGCCCACCCGCATTGGCTTGCGCCTTCGTCTGAGGTGAGGTGCCCACCGTCGTGGTGGCTGCTGCATCATTCTGCCACAACGCAAAGACCGTCTGATCTTTCCATAACAGCGAGCCTTGGCCGGCCAGGAGATGATAGTGCAGGGTCAGTGGCTGTGCCAACACCAACGTCGTCAACGCGTGGCCTTTGGCATCCAATAATGCGAGCTGATAGCTTCCCAGCATGATATGTCCACTGAGAGAGCTTCCACTGCCAGCATCCACCTGCACAACCTTCAGGTCAATCCGTCCGCCAGCAGCCTGGACCTGCTGGGCACTGACCGTATTTGCTGGAACATCAATCTCAAGGTGCCCATCGCTGAACAAAATATGCTGCGCCTTCGGTGTCAAGGCCCGCATCAGCGATGGCTGAGCATGATGGGGAGATGAAATAAGCTGCTGTGCCGGATCAGGATGACCACTGACATATTTGCCTACATCCGGGGGCTTCACCGCCGGTGGTGATTTCAACCACTTCGGGGCCGTCAATGCAGGATTCGGGTTTGCATTGGTGGCTGCATAAACAGGAGTAAAGTTCTCCACAGCGGTGAGTAATGAGGTGCTCACAATCAGAGCCGTCAAAATCACTCTCCAGAGAGACGAACCAGCGCTTCTCCGTGCACGAGCAGATGCTCGTCTGGCAGAAGCATGCACGAGACTTCGAGTCATAAAAGCTCCAACCTCTTTCAAATACTGCATCGAAGCTTCTGCGTGCCAATCACCCACACTGCTGCATTATTTTCTCTACGAGAAACAAAAGTCACAGCGACAAAAATGCAGCAACAAGTGAATGACCATAAAAATAGAGACACATAGGCACATAGAGAACTATCGATACATTGCGAAGTATATTTTTAAAAGTCCTTATTTGTCAAGTATTACCATGGATACTTTATATTAATGCAGTTTAAAAACAGAGAAAATATATGCTATTCAAAGTCATATAGAGCCTTCATCGTGCTGGAAAATCCAAAAAGCGTGGATACGTTTCTTCGACAAAAAAAGATTTTATCTCGCTATTTCTTATTTTTATTCCATGAATAGAGAAAGATATTGTTGACAGTATTTTTATGCATGCGGTATATTAGTATATGCAAATAAACAAAGAGAGAGGAGGCAATAAAAGACTATTTAGAAGAATATGCATCCGGCTATCTATGAAGTAATAAAAAACGCCTATCATGACCCTGGTCAGAGAAACAGCCAGTATACGCAAGATGATTATTTCTTGCGCACATTCACCGTGATGCCAGGTCATTTTTTTAGGGAAGAGGAAAACAAACACCCGCGACTCCTGATGGACATTCTTAGGATTCCCCCAGAGAAATTAAAAGCGGCAGGTCGGCATATGCCAAAAATGAAGGCCACCCCCATACTGCCAACCAATGGGGATGACGCGCTCTCTCACGCTATATTGTCGCCAGCACAGGCCACCATCAGATTATCCTGGATCGTGTAGAATGCGGATAATAGCACGCCAGATATCGTGACCAATCTTGAAAAGCTCGTACTCCAGTTGGAGGATGCCTTGACGAAATATCGAGGTCAGTTTGTACGCCCGGCACAAGAATGAGAGGCATACGCTCATGAAATGCTCGGGAAAATTGCGTTTGATCATTTACGCCTGCCCCAAGCCAGCCTCCATTTTCAAGAAATGATGGAATGAGGTGAAGAAATACAGGATCCAGATAGTATCACCCTGGCCATGACGCACCAAGCCGACCTCCTCCGCAAGCGGTCCCGCTACGAAACCTCATTCCGGCGTTTTGTGATGGCTCAGCCATGGGCCATGAAAGCCTCCCCATTTGTACGAGGAACATGGTATAAAGTGCAGGCTCGTGCCTATTCGGTGTATGGAGACGAGCAGAGCTTCTTGAGAAATATCAATGAAGCCCAAAATATTGTCGAGAATACACCGAGGACACTCGATACTCTCTCCAACCAATTTGATCTGGTTGAAGTATTACAAGAAAAAGCGCAAGGGCATACTATTCTCTGGCAACCCCTGAAGGCCCTGGATATCTATGCCGTCACCGATACGCTCCGACCCTTCCGACCACTACGTGATATGGGCTCCTGTACCATCGTCAAAGCGCAAGCCTATACCTATGCTGGTGAGACCGATGAAGGAGTCAAATATGCCATCCGCGGTCTAGAAATGGCCCAGCAGTATCAATCCAAACGGCATATTTCCCGCATCCAGGGCATGTATGACCGACTTTCGGTGACACCTCTTGGGCGCAGTGCCAAAATGAAAGAACTCCACACCGCACTCATAGAAAAGTAAAGGTGTAATGTGGGATATAAAAAAAATCTACAAGTATATATCGCTACAAAACCGTTCATGATTCCCAAGCCATTGTCGTTCTTCTTCATCAGGAAGGACACATACTTCAGAATTCTTCTCTTCATGAAAGTGGAGCAAGGTCAAAAAAATCGGTTACACGATAAGAAAGAGGATAAAAGAAGGCGGTAAAGACACATATTTCCGTGCTTTACCACCTCTCTTGTTTCTGAAATATCAATATAGTTAGATGACAAACAGGTTTACTACTCCTCAAAATCAGAGAGAACAAAGTCTTTTCATCATGTCAAGGTAATACATACCCCATAATCTCACCAAATAGCGAGGACAACACCTATCGCCAAACTCTATCAACAGAACGAACAACCTCATAAAAACCATAAGACCATCTAACGCAAACGTTGCTGTGCAGCTATGGTACCTTCAGGATCCAAGCACTGACTCATATCTATTTTCCTCCAACTACCTTGCTCATCTCCTAAAGTATAGTGTCCATCGACCCAATCGAGCCAAAAACCATAAACCGCTGTAGCCGTGACAATGGCACCAGATAACAACTTACATAAATTCTCTATTGTGTCTCCAGATCCATAAAATGCCTTCTACTTCTTCAGTCAATGGACCCCTCCCTTTATACCCTGCACAGGCAAGAGCTGAAAGATCAGGAGAAAGAGCAGCAGTAAAAAGAACGCTGTCTTCCTCTCCTCTTGGATATGGAATGCGTACTTTCTGTAACACACGACCATCTCGAAAATGCCAGACATGGATATCATCCTGGTCAACAGAAACAATGGTTTCTTTTTCCATGAGCCATTTCACGTCCACAATAGCCGAAATATGTTCGTAATAGGTGACGAATTTTTCTCCCGTGGAGATCTCCCATATTTCGATCCCTATATGCCCAACACAGGCAAGAAACAAACCATCTGGTGACCAATATATACGGTCTATAGATGCAATATCGTTGAAAAAATCCCGCAAGTCCTCGGGCCCTTGTTTGATACCAGAGGTATACGTCGCGACAACTCGTTCTGTCTGCGGCTTCCAGAGATGCACCAGTGTACGTTGTCCAATCGCAAGTATCTTACCATCGGGAGACCAAGACGTACACGAAATGCCAGGTCCTATACCAGATCCAGATATTAAGACCAGGGTCCGATACAATCGTGGTGTATGTGACTCCCAAAAAGACTCAGACTCCCAAATTTGAATGAGGGTATAATATTCATGCCCTGCGCGTCTCTCTGGATCTCCAACGGATAGAGCAAGTCCACTTGTTACATCTTCCCTTGAACCATAAACCCTAACCGCAATCTGTTTCCCATTTGGGGACCAGCTATATAAACTCCGATCGCTTTCTTCAGACGGTTCGGTTAATTCTTGAACAACTTCTCTCGTTTCATTCATACTCACATAGAATCGTTCATGCGTTAACACATTCCATATCTCTATACCGTCTTCATCCAGCTGAGCTACACGATGAGAATCAGGTGAAAAGAAAAGCCCCCCCGCTCGACCATCAAAAGATCGATATGTAACAACCAACAAACCAGTTGTCGTATCGATAAGGGAAATTTTACCTCCAACTGCACTGCAGGCGAGAGAAGTCCCCTCAGGTGACCAAGCTACCTCCAGGATAGCTGAAAGAAAGGAGTGAAAAGTTATCGATGTATCATCTGTTGGCATCATATTTTTACCTTCATTCTCCAAAAAAACCTAGATTCGCCCATTTGCAAGGTCGCACCTCATACGATACTGTTTCTTCATATTTCATATACTAAGATAAGCATCGCTCCCTATATGAACATTTACAAAAATCACCTTTATAAGTTGAATAGCATCTTTAGCATCTCTTACAAGATCTTTCCAAGAGAATACTAATTATCATGCGCTTGAACACGACCACTGACAAATCGCCTCACAAGGATTTAATCGACAATAGATCAGTTGTGTTTGCTTGATTTCATATCTTTAGTATCCTTGTTGTTCAAATATAGTATTCTCAACAAAAACAAGTTATAGAGCTATCTCCTATCCATTGTAGATAAGGGCTAGCTCTATACACATCATAAAATGGTGTCAAACGGATATATACAACTTACCAAGCACAACGATTATGAACAATCCACGAGCCAGTACCCACAGCAAATGTATGATCATTGGCAACCTCTAGATTATACATGACTTGTGTGCCAGCTACGGGTTTCACTGATAAAATTACACTCATCTGACCATCAGTTTGCATCAAATGTAATCCTGAAACCAGTTTATGAGCCGCTATAAACCCTTTTTCTTGAGTAAGAAAGGGATGTTCAGTTGTCGTATGAATTACTTCCGTCTTTCGACTTCCAACCTTTGGACCAGACAAAAATGACACAGTCACATCAACCAAATCATTATCCACATGTTGAGATATATCTAAAATAGATTGCTCTTCTGGGTCATGAGACCATGGATTATATGAAATGATTTGATTACCAATGCGCAGTTGGCTAATAGATTGCCATCCAGTAGCAGTTCTAATCTTGGTATTCGATTGAAAGCTACAACTAAACGGCGAGGCTACTAGATCACCGGTACCTGTATCTGCAAAAACAGGCGCTGGCGCTGGCGCTGGCTCAATACCCGGAAAACTACTTGCGCCATCAGATCCCCCAGAAAGAGCATTAGCGACTCCTACGTAAGAAAGCCACATCCAGAAAGCATCCATTCCATATGCATCATTCATGTATGTCACGACTGGATGCTCAGCAGGTGTTTTAGGGCGATTAATGATTTTGTAAGCAATAATCCCATCCGCTGGGATCGTTACCTTAAAAACAGAACCGTCGTCGTATCCGATAGTACATTCGTCACCACAAGCTAACATCGCTGCCCCCATAGACAAATCATTACTTTTGGTTCCTATTCTCCAACGTGCAGCGTGATCATCGTTTAAACTAAATTTTATATTGTTGGCTCTATCTGCATAAAACTGGAGTTGATCTATGCCCTTTTCCACAGTTTCGGGACGGGGATAGTCTTCGCCTCTTCGATCAGGGTCGAATGGACTTGACTTTGCATCCCACATGGTATGTACCATTACGGACCTCTTTCCCTCAGGCGCATATAGCTGACTTGCAACTATATCTGGTACACCATACGCTCCTACGCCAGATGTAACAGCCCTTGAATAATAATCTGAATACCTCGCTTTCATATTCTGTAAACCATCATAAGAAGCACCTGGAATTTGAACGTTGTCTACCTGAACATCGCTAAATGGATGAATAGCAATATACCATGCCCCAATGTACTGAACATAGGGATCATGGGGATTAATTTTATTATTAAAGTCTGGGGAGTGACCACTAGCATCAGTTGCAGTTGCAGGGTTACATCCTGCATAAGCGTATGTATTTGAACCATTGCTGTTCGTTTCAACCGTATCAACATGAGTAAAGTTTCCACTCACTGAATCATAATACCTCGAACCAAAGTATATTAATCCAGTCTGGTCATCTTTTCTCTGTCCGGTAAAATTATAGGATGTCGGCATAACTCCGTCGCTATACCGAATACTCCCACGGCGCAAATAATTGCACAGCCAGTGTATTTCCACTACTATCTAAAGCCACACTGATACTACTATGAAAATCCGCCACCAGATAGTACAATGTACCATCTTTGCGTAACGCAACTGTATGACTATTAGCTTGGTAATATTTTGTGGTTGATGTAGTACTTCCATCTAGCACAACTACTGTATAATTACCAAAGGTAATCGTGTTCACCACTTTTGTTGTTGTTCCGACAGTAGTACTTACACGCTGAAGAACTCGGTTACCTGTACCATCATATAAAAATTGATCAGTGGCTTGAGTGCCATTTGGAGCAGTCCATGTAACTAAATGTTCTTCATTATCATAAGTCATCGTTGCACCCGTTTGAGATGCATCACAACTATGACTTACATCAACATCAACATTGCGGCAGGTCATATTACCAGCTGAGTCATAGCTAGCGTAAGTTTGAGGGATATTTCCCAATTTCACGGGAGCATGCGCTGGAAAATTTCCGTAGGTTACTGAACCTGCTGGTCCCTGAACAAAGCGATCTAAAGCATCGTAAGCAAAATTTTGTTGATATGTAGGAATTGTTGTGTTCGATGGAGCTAAACCACAATGATCACCTCCCACGGGGGTGCCACTACTGCCAGCCCACATTAGCCTGTTCAACCCATCATAACAGAAGGATTGCATATCCGTTTGCATGCTTCCATTTAGCTTTGGAAACTTTGTGCTTAAACTACTTATGTTTCCAATGTTATCATACGCCCATGATTGGTTCCAAAACACATTCCCATTCTTTGATGCATTTATAGACGTAGCACGTTGAGCTTTATCATAACCAAAGGATAATGTAAAAACAGGAGTAGGTGAGCTTGATTTTGAACCATTCCCTCCTATCATCAAGCTTGAAAGCTCACTGTTGTTGGTATATGAGCTTTGACTAACCAGAAAATCGACAGGATCCGTACTACTCGCATCGCCGAAATAAGATGACCGAAAGTAGCCATTATAATCATACTGTGAAGTAATCGTTTCCCCATCAGGGTATACCAGGCTTATCAAATGTCCCGCATTGTCATATGACATATGAACAGTTTGGACTGTTGTTTGGCCGTCAGCAGTGACAGATAAACCACTCATAATTTGTTGGCCGCGCTCATCAAACCCTTGACACCGAGATCCGCTACCTGCACCATTACTAAAGGTTTCTGCAACTAACTGACCAGTGGAATAAAAAGTGGATGAACCTTTCGAAGAGGCACAATTGGATGGAAATGTGACATTTGAGTTACTATTATTGTCAAAACTATCGTAAAAGAAGGTGTTATAGGCACTACTGCTACATGGATTAACTGCCGTAGATGTGGTACCTTTGCACAGTGTGCGATTGAGAACATCATAACCAATGTAGGTGCTCTGCCCGCGCGGGTCCTTCTGGCTGAGCAGATTGCCATCAGCATCATAGTTGTATACCCAACCCGAACCCGAGTCATCATCATTCATGCCCACTTTTCGCCCAACCCCATCATAGGTCGCGTTTTGTGAGGCTTTCAGGGTGGACGTAGCATCGTAGGTCAGGGTCGCGTAGAGATTGCCCACCACATCGCGATCATAGCGGATCGTTCTCAGTACCGTGTAGGGCGCCCCATTCCCCTTAAACACCTGGGTATAACGCTGCCGCCCAATCGCATCGGTGTAGCTGACCGCTTGATGATGGTAGGCATCCAGCGTCGTGGTCCGTTCAAACGGTAACGTGGTATTCTGGGTGAAACTGGGCAGTCCCTGCGCCACGGTATAGGCGACGCTGCTGGACAGTACGATCGTCGAGGCATCCTGATAGGTCGCACTCCCCAGTGGGCGTCCCAGGCCATCAATTGGTCACGGTCCGTGCCTGCGCCAGATTCGGCGCTATATAGCCCGTACCAGCCAGCGAGGAAATGGCATAGGGCAAGCTCTTGGTGGTGGCACGGCCCATGTTGTCATAGAGAGTATAGGTGATCAGGGTCGACGGAATCTTCGGCACCTTGGACCACAAATTCGGGCCCGGTGCTTTGGTTTCCACTACCCGTCCTTGCCCATCAAACCATTGCTGGGTGGTGACGGTTTGCGTGCCCCCACTCACCTGACGGGTCGTGGTATCCAGTTCCAGACAGGGGCTGGTCGTTCCCTGCGTACAGGTATTTTTGTAGCTGTAGCTCACCGTCGGACTGGTGATGCTATCACCAGGAGCGGCAACCGCAGTCACCCGACCCAGCACATCATACTGATAGGCTGTGGTCTGGCCATTGGCATCTTTGGTCGCCAGCACCCAGTGCCCATAGCCCCCGCCTGCTGTGCTATTATAGTCAGCAGTCACCAGCTGATTCTTGGCATTGTAGGCCCTGGTCAGATGCGTGCCAAAACCATCATAGGTCGCACAGGCGGTATAGGTATTCGAACCGCTGGTACAGCCTTGATGATTATCGGGATCCAGTGTCGCCGTTGGTGTACCCGAGGCGTCATAGACGGTCTGATTCACAATCAAGGAACCAGGCGCCAGACAGCCATCATTGGCATCACTATAGCCCGTATGGTCTTCGGACTGCGTCACATCCGGCAACGATGGTGCCACGGTAAAACTACTATTGCCCCCATAGAAATTGACGTGACAGCCATACTGCGTTCCTGCCCCATCTTGGGTGGTCGTCTTGGCAGGCAGATTGGTCAGATAAACAGAGCCCACATGATCATTGGGATAATAGGTACTCTTGGAAATGTAGTGATTTCCATTGACATCATTGGCGGTCACATCCACCTGATTGACGTTACCATAGTCATAGCCGGCCGTCTGATCGGGACCCTGGTTGTCACTATCATAGGTATAGGCCGTCGTCTTATGCACGACATTGCTATTGGTGGTAAAGCCATTCTGGTCCGTCACTCCATCTACCTGATAGCTATCGGTCTGCGTCATCTGCGGATCACACACCACCACCGGATTGTTACGATCCAACTGGCTGGTGAAAAACTGCGTCCCGACGTCATAGGCGCCACCCGCAGCTCCCGTGTTATGACCCACTCCAGGAGGAGGACACATCGTAAAGTAATGAGAAGTCTGCGCCGTCAGCAGTTTGCCGTCGCTGCCAAAGTTTAAGGTCTCTTTTTCCCGACCAGCCAGGCCAGGATCTTGTGCCCAATAGGGGGCCAGACAACAATGATTCGTGCCAACGGGATACTGATAGCTACAGGTAATGCTACTGGTGGCAAGACCCACCCCATTGGTCGAATAAAAGAAATGTTGTTGCGACGTGTTATCCGGCTGCGTCACCTGCACCGTGTCAAAACTGGTAAACTGCAGATTATAGTAGTCGGCATAGTCTGCATCATTGACATTGCCCCAGGTATAGCCATAGATACAGTTATTACACCACGTACCACTCAACTGGTTGAGATAATATTGATACTGCCAGAGAGAAGAAACGCCATTGGTCACCGCTGTGCGCGAAAAAACCACCATGCGGCTCCAACTGCGATCATCAGCCTGTCCACACAGATTCGTCTGGGTTTGATTGGACGAATTACAGGTCAGGGCATTATTGGCAGTCCCGCCATCGGTGCCATGGGTATTGCCATGGGCTTCGGCCCAGGTAATGGTCTCGTTCCAGCCACGCCCATTATCAAAGGTGTTGATGAAGTACTTATTATAGGTCTGCGCCCAGAGCCAGCAGGTTCCATCACCATACCGCGGGATCCAACTCGGACCACAGTTCGCGGCAGGTTGCGCATGGTGATTAGCATCCGAGGCCTCATAATGCTCAGTTCTTTGACTTGATTCACACATATGCAGGGTAGGAAATCAACCGCACTATGAGCCGCTCGTGACCAGAAAGAAGATAAAAAAGGCGGTAAAGACACACATTCCGTGCTTTACCACCCTTTCCTGGTTTTTTTCCATGCCACAGAACGCCAAAAGGTACAAATTGTCACGTAATTACGACACAGAATTGGTCATTTACAATTGTGTGGGGATATGGTGTCTCACGTGATCGATTAAGTCATCCATATCCTCATAAATATTACTAAACGTGATTGAAGCTTGATTGACACGGTAAAATATGTAACGTTTTCTCTTCCCAAGCGCTGGCACTTCCAAAAATCTTCGTACCTCATTCCATTGAATAATTACCTCCGCCTTTTTTTGGGAAATCATTAAAAGCCCTTCTGTACAAACAAGGCAAGATATGGGAACCCGTTGAGTAAGCATATATCGGATAAACATAAAGAAAACACACCCAAGTAAACCCATAAAGGCACCAAAAAGAGTCATCTGAAGGTCCCATTCAATATTCACAATCTGATGCTCAATGAATTGATAGAAGAAAATAGCAAATCCAATGAGAACAAACAGCGCTGTACAGATTACAAGCGTCAGTAAAAAATAATTTATGAGATTAATATAGCGCTTCCATTTTGGCTGTAGATTGTAGAGTACAAGAGGTTGACCAACGTCATGCTGTTCTGCCAGTTGATACATTCTCCTGGGAAATTCGACTTCCAGACTTGATTCCATGAAGATTCTCCTCATTACTAAAGGTAATACATTCGGTTCTTTAAGTAAGCATGCTTACTTACTATATATAGCGAACCCAGAGGGTAGAACCCCATTATCTGGTGGTTCTGATCAAAGGTCATGAGACAGCTTCCTTTCTTTCTCTTGCTTCAATTTGAGGAGGATGAGATAGTACTTGGATGGCTCCCCTTGCTTGTTCACGTGGTCTCATATATACCCAATTGAAACGGCTCCAGGTGTCAATTCGCATGACAACATTTGCGTGTTAAGGATACCAGACGTTCTCTGATAGTTCCATTCAAACGCTCAATGTAAGCCAGATTGATTTGTATTCCTCCTGATGCAAGCGTGTCTAAATGCCAATTTCATCACATCAAACAAACTCTCAGAATGTTTCTTGAATTGGATTTGTATAGAGCATATTATGCTATTTTGCATAATATGCTCTATTAGTTTTAGTAAGTATCTCCTCCATCATGGAACTAAATCTCATCAGCCAAAAGATGGAGAATCTCAATACAGGCAGATTTTAAGTAACAGGAATACAAACTCCTTCTCACGACTACCTATATAATTCATCTACGAACAAGCGCTCTCTCCTTTACCATACTGCGTACACCAGCCATTTATATCCATAGCTTGTTGACTTTGAACATTAGCTAGCATCATATTTCCTGCCATCATTACACTGTGGGCAACCACTCTTCCACCATCAACCAATGCTGCTGCAGCATAATTGCTTGCTAATTCGAATAATGCACCAGGTATTCCTTCTGCTATTACACCTACTGCCCTCAACACAGCCAGCCCAACCCCCTTAAGCCACGATGCACCAGCCATAAAAGCATTGTATGTGCTGAGCACCCCATTCGCAACAGCAAGAGCTCCATGTAGGCTTGCTGTTAAAGCAGATGCAATAGCAGCAAAGGCTGGATTAGCACCAGATAGGATATTCGTCGCCTCAGCTAAAGCACTAATCCCATCTAATATTGCTGCTATCACAGGTGGTAAATTGAAGTCTCTTATATTTTTTATAATTGCATACACATCTAGTAATACCAGTGCGATACCTCCTCCAATTACTAATCCAAAAGCTCCGTATACGATAGGATTCAGCTTATCAGCTCTTGCTTGATTTTTCGCTTGTGTATTGTCAGGGTTAGGGAGACATGTATCACCTTGTGCATGAGTACCAGATCCACATGAGTGTCCACCACCCCCCCTGTGGTCTCAGCCTTACAACCACTATGACACTGCCCATCTCCTCCTGTAGATGCCCCTCCTCCCGAAGAGCCGCCTCCGCCACCACATAAGGCCATATTATGGCAGGCATCATCGCCACCGCCGACACCAGGCTGTGTTGGCTCAGGTGCTGGTGGTTGCCCAGGTGTTCCAGGACCAGGAACTCCGACACAATCACCATCAGGACCACACCGACCATGACCTGTTGGATCCGTAAACGTCTCGGGGCTCCCCTTGACATAGGCATAGGCATCCAGACCGGTGCCATTGGTTTCGACCGTATCCGCACTGGTAAAGCGGCCACTGGTCGCGTCATAATAGCGTGCGCCATAGTACAACAGGCCACTGGTGCTATCGCGGCGCTGACCCGTATAGTTGTAGGGCGTGGTCATGCTGCCATCGCTGTAGCGGGTGCCCCAAAGGGAGCGAATAGTTGTACGGCCTGCACGGAACCATCAGCTTTGAGCACAATACTGGTGCTGCCCAGCATATCGGGTAACAGATAGGAGAGCACCCCATCCTTTTTCATGGCCACCCGTTGTCCACCCACACTGTAGTATTTGGTGGTTGAGGTAACACCGTTGGTGGTGGTGACATCGGTAGTCCCATCAAAGGTAATGGTGTCTGTTTTCGTGGTGTTTCCTGCCAGCGTGGAACTGGAGTGCTGGAAAACGCGCTGACCACTATTGTCATAGAGATACTGGTCGCTGGCCGTGGTCCCGCTGGGTGCCGTCCAGGTCTCTAGCCGACCTTCGTTGTCGTAGGTCAGCTGCGCACCGGTCTGCGAGGCATCACAGGCGTGAGCCGTGGTCGTATCGACGTTGCGACAGGTCATATTGCCCATGGCATCGTAGCTGGCATATTGACCGGGAACAGTACTCAGCGTCAAGGCCCCATGCACCGGGGCGAAGCCATAGGTTTCCGTGCCCGATGGACCCGACGTGAGGCGATCCAGCGCATCATAACTGTAGGACTGCTGATACGTCGAGAGCGTCGTGCCTGCCGGTGCCAGTCCACAGTGATCTCCACCGCTGGGTGCGCCGGTATTGCCGGACCAGACCAGACGATTGAGACTGTCATAACAGAAGGATTGTACATCTTTCTGCGTGCCACCCATGGTGGTGGGCAGGGTGGTGGTGACCCCGAGCACATTGCCCACATTATCATAGGTACGGTTCTGGTTCCAGAACGTGCCCCCCGCATTCGTCGCACTACTACTCACGGGGCGCTGAATCCCATCATAGCCCATCGTAGTCGAGAACACTGGCGCTGGCATACTGGACTTGGCCGCCGAACCTCCAAAAGCAAGCCCTGCCACCTGACCGCTATTGGTATAGCTGACCTGTCCGACCAGGAAGTTCACGGGATCCGTACTCACTGACGTTCCAAAAAACGCGGAGCGTGAGTAGCCATTGCTATCATACTGGGCGGTAACGGTTTCCCCATCGGGATAAACCACGCTGGTCGGCTGACCCGCATCATTGTAGCTCATGTTCATCGTCTGCGTGATGGTCTGTCCATCGCCGTTGACGGTCAAGCCACTCTGATCGATGCGCCCCCGCTCATCATAGCCCTTACAGCGCGAGCCGGCACCGGCGACGCCACTGAAGGTTTCAGCGGTCATGGCCCCGATCGGATCGGAGGCATAGGAACCACTGGGAGCCGTACACGTAGTGGGGAAGGTCACACCAGGATTGCTATTTTTGTCATAGCTATCATAGAAAAAGGTCGAAGTGGCACTACTCGTACAGGGATTAACGGCTGCCGAGGTCGTACCTTTACACAACGGACGGTTGAGCACATCATAGCTGATGTACATGCTCTTGCTCCGTGGATCCGTCTGGCTGATGGGATTGCTATTTTGATCATAGCTAAACACCCAGTTGGAACCCGAGTCACTATCGGTCATCCCCACTTTGCGCCCGACACCATCATAGCTCGCACTCTGCGAGGCTTGCTGGGCGGTGCTGGCATCGTAGGTCAGGGTCGCATAAAGATTGCCGACCACGTCGCGATCATAGCGGATCGTTCTCAGCACCGTGTAAGGTGCACCATTCCCCTTAAACACCTGGGTATAACGCTGTCGGCCAATCGCATCGGTGTAGCTCACCGCTTGATGATTGTAGGCATCCAGCGTCGTGGTCCGCTCAAACGGGAGCGTGGTACTTTGGTTGAAACTGGGCAGTCCCTGCGCGACGGTATAGGCGACGCTGCTGGACAGCACGATCGTCGAGGCATCCTGATAGGTCGCACTCCCCAGTGGGCGTCCCAGGCCATCATAGTTGGTCACGGTCCGTGCCTGCGCCAGATTCGGCGCAATATAGCCCGTACCGGCCAGCGAGGAAATGGCATAGGGCAGGCTCTTCGTGGTGGCACGACCCATGTTGTCATAAAGGGTATAGGTGATCACGGTCGACGGAATCTTCGGCACCTTGGACCACAAATTCGGGCCCGGTGCTTTGGTTTCCACCACGCGTCCTTGTCCATCAAACCATTGCTGGGTGGTGACGGTTTGCGTCCCTCCACTCACCTGACGGGTGGTGGTGTCCAATTCCAGACAGGGATTGGTCGCTCCCTGCGTACAGGTGTTTTTGTAGCTGTAGCTCACCGTCGGACTGGTGATGCTATCACCAGGTGCGGCAACCGCCGTCACCCGACCCAGCACATCATACTGATAGGCTGTGGTCTGGCCATTGGCATCTTTGGTCGCCAGCACCCAGTGACCATAGCCGCCAGCAGCCGTGCTATCATTGGTCGCGGTCACCAGCTGATTCTTGGCATTATAGGCCTTGGTCAGATGCGTGCCAAAACCATCATAGGTGGCACAGGCGGTATAGGTATTCGAGTTACAACCCTTGTGACTATCAGGATCCAGCGTCGCCGTTGGCATGCCCGAGGCGTCATAGACCGTCTGGTTCACTACCATCGAGCCCGGTGCGTTACAGCCATTGCTGGGATCGCTATAGCCCGTATGATCTTCGGTGCGCGTCACATCTGGCAGCGATGGTGCCGTATTAAACGCGCTACTGCCGCCATAGAAGTTGGCATGACAGCCATACTGCGTCCCCGAGGCATCCTGCGTGGTCGTCAAAGCTGGCAGATTGGTCAGATAGACAGAACCCACGTGATCATTGGGATAATAGGTACTCTTGGAGATGTAGTGTTCGTTATTGACATCATTGGCGGTAACATCCACCTGGTTAACGTTACCATAGTCATACCCGGCCGTCTGATCGGGACCTTGATTGTCCCCATCATAGGTATACGCCGTCGTTTTATGCACAACATTGCTATTGGTGGTAAAGCCATTCTGGTCCGTCACCCCATCCACCTGATAGCTATCCGTCTGGTTCATCTGCGGATCACAGACCACCACCGGATTGTTGCGATCCAGCTGGCTGGTAAAAAACTGCGTCCCGACGTCATAGGCTCCACCCACAGCTCCGGTATTATGACCCACCCCGGGAGGAGGACACATCGTAAAGGAGTGGGAGGTCTGCGCCGTTAGCAGCTTGCCATCGCTGCCAAAGTTTAAGGTCTCTTTTTCCCGACCAGCCAGACCCGGATCCGGTGACCAATAGGGAGCCAGACCACAATGATTCGTGCCAATGGGATACTGATAGCTACAGGTAATGCTACTACTGGCAAGACCTACCCCATTGGTCGAATAAAAGAAATGTTGCTGCGACGTGTTATCTGGCTGCGTCACCTGCACCGTGTCAAAACTGGTAAACTGCAGATTATAGTAGTCGGCATAATCCGAGTCGTTGACATTACCCCAGGTATAGCCATAGGTACATTCGTTACACCACGTGCCAGTCAACTGATTGAGATAATATTGATACTGCCACAGTGAGGACACGCCATTGGTCACCGCTGTGCGTGAAAAGACCACCATGCGGCTCCAACTACGATCATCAGCCTGGGCACACTTCGCATTCGTGGTCATGAGAGGGTTACAGGTCAACGCATTATTGACAGCACCCACGTTATTCGTTCCATGGGTATTGCCATGGGCTTCGGCCCAGTTAATGGTCTCGTTCCAGCCACGACCATTATCAAAGGTGTTGATGAAGTACTTATTGTATGTCTGCGCCCAGAGCCAGCAGGTACCATCACCATAGCGAGGCGTCCAACTCGGCCCACAATTAGACGCGGGTTGTGCATGATGAAGGTCATCCGACGCCTCATAATGCTCGGAATGGGACTCATAGCCGATATTGATCTCTGGACCCTTCAAAGAGGGATTATTATCCGTGCCCGCTTCCTGAATGCGGCGTAACAACAGATATCCAGCCGCACTTTCATTGAGACCACTTAGTGGATCGAGAATGGTCGTCGGAGGTTTCTGGTCATAAGACAGGTCATATTGATGGAGCACATGTCCCAGGGATTGGACCTGAATATTATTGAGAACATAGTCATTAAAGGCTTTCGGGGATGGCAAGCCATTCGAAGCCGACAGATCAACAGGAGCATCACAACGAGTATAGGCGCTCCAGTTGTTACATCCCCCGGTGGTATTCAAGATCCGATCAGCCGCATAGGTGGCATTCAACGCAATCCTGATCAACGGATTCCAGGAGCTACAACCCAGCGTCACCGCATTTGTCGCGTACGAGGTGTTATGACAGGTGATATCGTTATACTCGATAAACGAAATCGCCGAATCACGCACATCAGTATTGGGGCGATCCTGTTGATAATGCACACGAATCTGGTTCCCAAAGCGATCCACCAGGAGATTCAGATCCCAGCGATAGGGATGAAAGGCACCCTGTGCATCAGTCGCCGATTGGCGCGACTCGTTGGTGCAGCCAAACTCTTCAATCATGCCATTGGGCAACCAGACGTGCCAGCAAGGTTGATTATTAAAATTGACCTGCACAATCTTGGCATGGCTCTCAGGGGCCGAATGCCACACGGTACTGGTAATATCGGTGGACGTGGTCCCATAATCCTGCGGGATTAACTGTCCGCCAATGCCATTGGCATCATTGATCGACCACACATTTTCCCGTTTGTTCGTCGAGTCAGGCGTGACATTGAGCTGGCTCCAGGTAATTGAACCCAGACTCAAACTCCAGCCTTCACCCACCCAGGGGGCGGTTCCCTGTGCATTGTGGCTCTCACTAACCGAACCACTAGAATAGGAGAGTTTCAAATTCGGAGCAAATCCACCAGGTCCGGGTGGCACACTAATCGGATAACTATAGTCCAGAGCACCAGAACTTAAGCCCACATCGACATTCTGTGGGGTGCCCCAGCTGGCCTGCGGTGCCTGCGTACTAAAGGAAATCGTACTACTTGCAGCGGCCGCCACCATCTGTGGGTTGCTGACCGGAGGCGTTGCGGTCGCCGTTGGCGTAGGTGCGGTTCTGGTTCCAGAATGTGCTCCCCACGCATTATTAAGGGCTGTCTATAACAAAAAATGAATTTGCTATTTTATTTATAATATAATTTCCATCCTCACCACACCTGGCGCAAAGAACCCCTTCAGGATGACATGATTACGCTTCTTCCCACTCCTCCTCATCGTCATCATTGTCCCACTTCTCCCAATCCTTAGAATAGAATTTATGCTTCGAGGTCAATAGACCATTAGATCGCGTCACTTGATCCCAATCCACGAGAGCATCATCGAATAAGGTGCCTTCTACCATCGTCTGATCGAAGGAAGCCTTCGTAAGATTAGCTCCTCGTAAATCAGCTCCTCGTAAATCAGCTTGTTGGAAATCGACTTTCCTCAAATCCATCTCTCTCATTAGCGCTCCACGCAGATTGATCTCGCACAGATAAGCACCACGAAGTTTGAGATGCATCAAATCAAGACCATTGCGAGCTTCTACTATGTTTGTTTTCGATAAATCGGCCCATCGGAAATCAGCACCGGTCAGATCAGCACCGGCAACATTGACATCATAAAGATTACATTCACTTGCGTGTATCCCTGTAAGATTCGCACCACGGAGGTCCGAATAGTCAAGAGTAGCTTTGCGTAACGTCGCCTTGCGTAAATCAGCAGCACACAGCTTCGCATCATTCATTATAGCACCCACAAGAAACGCGCCTTGCAAATTGGCAGAACTCATATTCACACAACTACACATGCCATCAAATAAATCAGCATTGCGCAGATCAGCCCCCACAAAAGACGATTCAGCTAAGAACGCACAGCTAAGGGAAGCACCCACTAAACAAGCCTCATCAAAATTGGCCAGCGTAAGATCCATGTAATGAAATATGGACCCCGAGCCATTCACACGTTGGAATTCTCGCGTCCTCGTTTCACCACCTGAGAAATCAGTCGCTCGTAAATCCGGCAGAATGTGTGGATAGTATTCACGCCATTCATCCCAAAGCTTATGCTCAAAAAACAACCGAACATGTTCTGGATTAGCCATTATAGGTACTCCCTTCATACACACACAACGATGTTCCTCACCGAGAAGAATCACGAACCTGTTTCTCCTTCATTCCATTTCTGGATGTCTCGCCAACGTTGGCGTGGATTTGTAGGCCACCCCCTCTTTTGTGGTATTGTATGCAAGGTCAAGAGATCATCAGATCGCGTTGTCGTATCCCAATCGAGCAACGCTCCATCCAGGAGCGCTCCAGCAATCATCGTCTGATCAAAAATGGCGGCAGTCAAGTTGGCGCCTCGTAGATCCGCTCCTCGTAAATCCGTACGTTGGAAATAGACTTTTTGTAAATCCATCTCGCGCATGACGGCTCCCCGCAAATTCAACTCGTTCAAATTCGTGTAGCTCAAGTGTATCTGGGTAAGATCATGTCCACTTTGCGTTTCCAATATATTCACTCTTCGTATATCAGCCCCTTTCAAGTCAGCACCAGTGAGATCAGCGCCAGCAACATTGGCACCCACAAGCAGCAATTCACATGCTCGCGCTCCTGCAAGCGTTGCCCCTCGAAGGTCAGCGAAACGCACGTCAGCTTTCCTGAGGTAGGTCTTCTGCAGATCAGCCGCACTCAACTGTGCATACCCCATCTTTGTATTCGCCAACCATGCTTCCCGCAGGTTGGCATAAGACATATTCACCCCTCGACAACTTGCAAAGGAAAGATCCACCTGACGCATATCAGCAAAAGCAAAAGAGGCATTGCAGAGTTGTGCCGAATTGAGGAACGCATGGGTAAAGATGCCTCTTTCAAAATTCATCTCTGCCAGATCCATATAGCTCAGATCGGCTTCTGACCAATCGACCTGTTGTACATTTCTGCCATCCATGTGATCAAAAGACGATATATCGCTCGCACGTAAATCTGGCACGATGTCTGGGAAGCGCAAACGCCACTCCTTCCACTGCTGCGGGTCACGAAATAACTGCAGATGCTCTGAATTAGCCATCCAGTTGCCCTTTCCATTTCATTCAAACAGGTTACTACTATGTATCATGGAATTATCTCTGTGCGAAGGCAGCAAACAGGCAAGCCGTTTACAAAAAGATATCTTTCTACATTCGACTTACCTTTGTACATGTTTATCTTTCAACCTCAAATAAATATAACATCAAGGTTGATACTGTTGCAATTTTCCAGCAGGGTTAAGGTACCAAAAGATCGTGGTGACTTTCGCTCCATCTACCTTTTCTGATAATTTTTCACTCCAAATTGGTATGAAGTCTTGACAATCAGGGCAAGGTGCTTGGTCACTCACAATATTAACAGTATAAGACGGTAATAGAGCAGAATTATCTTTTTTAGCTTTTTTAACTATGTTATCTAATTGACCACTAGCCCAATCAACTAATTGCTGCTCTGAATGACCATTCCGGTCGGTCCCTTGAATTCCTCCTGATGGCCATATCTGACCATTTGATCCAATAATTATTCCTTTACCCATAGTAGGAATTTTCGTCAATTTCGCCGGATTCGCCGCATCATCCTTAGCAATTCTCTCTTTAGTCTGTGGCCTATCCAAGAAAGCATTATGTGCATTAGCTACATCATTAGCCACACCAATCACATTAGAAGGTGCATTTCCAGTAATTGGTGTATCTATTGTTTTTAAATGATTACTCCTACTATTAGGCGTGTTACTATCAGATCCTGTTGGAAACACAAATGGCGCAAACCAGTTGAATATATTCCATGCTAGAATAACCAGGGCAGCAGCCGCGATAACCGCGTATACAGGTATCGATGATGATAAATTTGTTTGTGGCTTAGGCTCTGGCCACCCCCCCTCACAGTCAAAACAAGAATCATTTTTTGCCCGCCAATGCCCACTAGGGTCTGTAAATGTCTCAGGACTACCATGAACATAAGCATAAGCATCTTGACCACTGTCATTAGTCTCAACATTATCCGCGACAGTAAAACGCCCACTGACTGCATCATAATACCGTGAGTTGTAATACAATAACCCTGTTTGTGTATCGAGGCGCTGGCCGGTATAGTTGTAGGGCGTGGTCATGCTGCCATCGCTGTAGCGGGTGCCACCAAAGGGGGCAAACAGTTGCACGGCCTGCACGCTGCCATCAGCTTTGAGCGCGATACTGGTACTGCCCAGCATATCAGGTAACAGATAGGAGAGCACCCCATCTTTCTTCATGGCCACGCGTTGCCCACCCACGCTGTAGTATTTGGTGGTTGAGGTGACCCCGTTGGTGGTGGTGACATCGGTAGCCCCATCAAAGGTGATGGTATCTGTCTTGGAAGTGTTGCCTGCCAGCGTGGAACTGGAGTGCTGGAAGACGCGCTGCCCACTATTGTCATAGAGATACTGATCACTGGCCGTGGTGCCACTAGGTGCCGTCCAGGTTTCCAGACGACCTTCGTTGTCGTAGGTCAGCTGCGCACCGGTCTGGGAGGCATCACAGGCGTGAGCCGTGGTGGTATCAACGTTGCGACAGGTCATATTGCCCATGGCATCATAGCTGGCATACTGACCGGGAACAGTACTCAGCGTCAAGGCACCATGCACCGGGGCGAAGCCATAGGTTTCCGTGCCGGATGGACCCGACGTTAAGCGATCCAGCGCATCATAAGTGTAGGCTTGCTGATAGGTGGCAAGCGTCGTGCCTGCCGGGGCCAGTCCACAGTGATCTTCACCGCTGGGTGCGCCGGTATTACCCGACCAGACCAGACGATTGAGACTGTCATAACAGAAGGATTGTACATCTTTCTGCGTGCCACCCGTGGTGGTGGGCAGGGTGGTGGTAACCCCGAGCACATTGCCCACATTATCATAGGTGCGGTTCTGGTTCCAGAACGTGCCCCCCGCATTCGTCGCACTACTACTCACGGGTCGCTGAATCCCATCATAGCCCATCGTAGTCGAGAACACTGGCGCTGGCACACTGGACTTGGCCGCCGAACCTCCAAAAGCAAGCCCTGCCACCTGACCGCTATTGGTATAGCTGACCTGGCCAACCAGGAAGTTCACGGGATCCGTACTCGCCGGCGTCCCAAAGAACGCGGAGCGTGAGTAGCCATTGCTATCATACTGGGCGGTGACGGTTTCCCCATCGGGATAAACCACGCTGGTCGGCTGACCCGCATCATTGTAGCTCATGTTCATCGTCTGCGTGATGGTCTGTCCATCGCCGTTGACGGTCAAGCCACTCTGATCGATGCGCCCCCGCTCATCATAGCCCTTACAGCGCGAGCCGGAACCGGCGACGCCACTGAAGGTTTCAGCGGTCATGGCCCCGATCGGATCGGAGGCATAGGAACCACTGGGAGCCGTACACGTAGTGGGGAAGGTCACACCAGGATTGCTATTTTTGTCATAGCTATCATAAAAGAAAGTCGAGGTGGCACTCGCCGTACAGGGATTAACGGCGGCCGAGGTGGTACCTTTACACAATGGACGATTGAGCACATCATAGTTGATGTACACACTCTTGCTCCGTGGATCCGTCTGGCTGACAGGATTGCTATTTTGATCATAGCTAAAGACCCAGCCGGAACCAGAGTCACTATCATCCATGCCAATCTTGCGACCCACGCCATCATAGGTCGCATGCTGTGAGGCTTGCAGAGTGGTAGTGGCATCGTAGGTCAAGGTCGCATAGACATTTCCTACCACATCGCGATCATAACGGATCGTTCTTAGCACCGTGTAGGGCGCCCCATTCCCCTTAAACACCTGATTGTAGCGCTGCCGCCCAATCGCATCGGTGTAGCTGACCGCTTGATGATTGTAGGCATCCAGCGTCGTGGTCCGCTCAAACGGGAGCGTGGTATTCTGGGTGAAACTAGGGAGACCCTGTGCCACGGTATAGGCGATGCTGGTGGAGAGCTTGATCGTGTTCGCATCCTGATAGGTGACACTGCCCAGCGGGCGTCCCAATCCATCATAGTTGGTCACGGTCCGTGCCTGCGCCAGATTCGGCGCTATATAGCCCGTACCGGCCAGCGAGGAAATGGCATAGGGCAGGCTCTTCGTGGTGGCACGACCCATGGTGTCATAAAGGGTATAGGTGATCACGGTCGACGGAATCTTCGGCACCTTGGACCACAGATTCGGGCCGGGTGCTTTGGTTTCCACCACCCGTCCTTGCCCATCAAACCATTGCTGGGTGGTGACGGTTTGCGTCCCTCCACTCACCTGACGGGTGGTGGTATCCAGTTCCAGACAGGGATTGGTCGCTCCCTGCGTACAGGTGTTTTTGTAGCTGTAGCTCACCGTTGGACTGGTGATAGCATCGCCAGGCGCGGCGATCGCGGTCACCCGACCCAGCACATCCTCTGGCAACCCTTAAAAGCTCTAGATATCTCTGCTATCACCGATACACTACGGGATATAGGCTCCTCTACCATCGTCAAAGCGCAAGCCTATACCTATGCTGGTGAGACCGATAAAGGAGTCAAATATGCCATCCGCGGTCTAGAAATGGCCCGGCAATATCAATCCAAACGGCATATTTCCCGCATCCAGGGCATGTATGACCGACTTTCCGTGACACCACCTAGACGCAGTGCCACAATGAAAGAGCTCCACGCCGCACTAGTATAAAATTAAATACGAGAGGAAGCCGTTCTAGTTGTGTTGCAGTGAGATCCACACGGTTCTCTCCCAACATCTGTGGAAGATAAATAGGGCCATGGAGCTTTTCCACCGCATCAGAATCTGCAAGTTGAGAGGACGGGATGTGACTTTTGAAATAGTTTATGGGCACTGGATTCATTCATACCTTTACTTGATCAGGCTTCCATGTGAGGTCACCTGTAAAAAAATGCTTACGCATAGACAAATACTTCTTTTTATATTGGAGAAGATGCCTTAGATATAAGAGCATCTTCTCCAATGCGACATGAATTTCATAACGATGGATACGCTGTAAAGACGTTGTACTTAAAGTACTTAAGACAGTCGTTACTTTTCGTTGGAATAGGATACTTTTCCTCTATATGTAACGTACCTGATATCTCAAATAAACGTCTTTATGCTATACTTTTATGAAATACTTCTTCAGAAGAGCAATTTCCTCTGGTGCAAGTGAAAAAAATCCAATACCGCATAAAACACTCTCTGCTTCAAAGAACGTGACACGATCTACGCTGATACATGATGAAGGATTCAAGGAAGAGTCGAACACAATATACACAGCATCGTTTTTCAACAAAAGAGAGAATTCATGCTTTTCATCCCAGATACCTATATACTCTCCTTCCCAGGTAATGGCAGATATCTCAATAATTGGCAATCCAATTTTCTCTGGCACAAGTTCATATCCAGTTGGCAGGTTGGCCAACATGGAACTTCCAGGTAAAGTCAACGTTACGTCGTATAAGATTCCTGTTGATTGTTCTATACTAATCTCAAGGAGTGAACGATGAAAATCTCCTATCCGCCAGAGGTACGGTACAGTATCATACGATCTGAATGATAATGGTACATAGGGATCGACAACGAGTTCACCTGTACTAATTGGGGCTATCCCAATAATTTTTAACATGGATTCTCCTCTCATCCATTTTGAGTATCGGGTCCTTCCGTAACTAATGTTTGTATACTGCATGCTTAATAACAGGCAACAATCCATCTTCCCGTGGAGCAGAGAACACAAGTTCCCAATTATCAATCTTTATCATGTCATTATATACAATACCTTGATCAGCTGCGGCTTCTACAGCAGAATGGAAACTTTTAAGCATGAATTGGGTTAAAAGCTTTGTTTCCTCTGGGGTAAGGCCTCTCTTTAGTGCGTACTTTAGTGCAAATTCTGCCATGTTTTTAGTTCCATTGCCGTTAGCCCAAAATTTTCCAGCTTCCGTAGTTAGTTCAAAAGATCTCGGTATTACTGTTCCTTCCCAAACAGGCTGTGTTGCTTTGATTGAATCCCAAACAGTACCAGTAAGCGCTCCTGCTCCTTCCATGGCTACTTCACCACCCAGTACTCCTTCCCCACCACCAAAAATCATACCAACCATGAGAAGATTGTTAGCGCCATGCAGGATGCCGCCAACAATATCCCCTTTTTGCATTTTATCGATGCCTAGCGCAGATGCAGTTACTTTCTTGATCCTATCGATTGCACTTGCCGAACCGGGATCATACAGTTTTCCTCCAAAATGATAGACATCGGTTCTTCCTACATACGCCGAGGTGATAGGGCCATAAGTGGGGTAGTAGAGAGAGGTTCCCCACCATTGAGTTATAGAAGGATCAACGGCACTTTGGGTCTCAAAGGTTGATGCTGTTCCTTTAGACCAGTCAATAGTGGTCTGCTCGCCTCCACCCCAATCTATTCGATGGCCAGTTGGGTCAGTCGCTGTTTCTGGATTTCCTTGGGTATAGGCGTAGGCATCAAGACCAGTGCCATTCGTTTCAACGCTATCCGCGCTGGTAAAGCGGCCACTGGTTGTATCATAATAGCGGGCATTATAGTACAACAAGCCACTACTCGTATCGAGACGTTGGCCCGTATAGTTGTAGGGCGTGGTCATGCTGCCATCGCTATAGCGGGTGCCACCAAAGGGAGCGAATAGTTGTACGGCCTGCACGGAACCATCAGTTTTGAGCGCGATACTGGTGCTACCCAGCATGTCTGGTAACAGATAGGAGAGCACGCCATCCTTCTTCATGGCCACCCGTTGCCCACCCGCATTGTAGTATTTAGTGGTTGAGGTGACCCCATTGGTGGTAGTGACATCGGTCACCCCATCAAAGGTGATGGTGTCCGTCTTCGTGGTCGTGCCTGCCAACGTGGAACTGGAGTGCTGGAAGACGCGCTGCCCACTGTTGTCATAGAGATACTGATCGCTGGCCGTCGTGCCACTGGGTGCAGTCCAGGTTTCCAGACGACCTTCGTTATCATAGGTCAACTGCGCACCAATCTGCGAGGCATCGCAGGCGTGAGCGGTAGTGGTATCGACGTTGCGACAGGTCATATTGCCCATGACATCATAGCTGGCATATTGACCGGGAACAGTACTCAGCGTCAAGGCACCATGCACCGGGGCGAAGCCATAGGTTTCCGTGCCCGATGGACCTGACGTTAAGCGATCCAGCGCATCATAAGTGTAGGCTTGCTGATAGGTGGCAAGCGTCGTGCCTGCCGGTGCCAACCCACAGTGATCTCCACCACTGGGTGCGCCGGTATTGCCGGACCAGACCAGACGATTGAGACTGTCATAACAGAAGGATTGCACATCTTTCTGCGTGCCACCCGTCGTGGTGGGCAGGGTGGTGGTGACACCAAGCACATTGCCCACATTATCATAGGTGCGGTTCTGGTTCCAGAACGTGCCCCCCGCATTCGTCGCACTGCTATTCACGGGACGCTGAATCCCATCATAGCCCATGGTGGTCGAGAACACTGGCGTTGGCACACTGGATTTCGCGGCCGAGCCGCCAAAAGCAAGCCCTGCCACCTGTCCAGTATTGGTATAACTCACCTGGCCCACCAGGAAATTCACCGGATCAGTACTCGCTGGCGTCCCAAAGTAGGCCGAACGTGCGTAGCCATTGCTATCATACTGGGCGGTGACAGTTTCGCCATCCGGATAGACGACGCTGGTTGGCTGACCTGCATCGTTAACAGCCAAAGTTAATCGACTGCTTTGGCCTGCAATAACGCAAAGTAACGTATAAACATTTGATGGCGAAAAAGATAACCATATCCAATACGGAACAGTAGCTTGCGTTTAACCTGAACATCCAAAAAAGCTCGATAACGCCAGGGAAAACATCCCGAACGCCAGAAGCAGAAATGGAGAAGCCAGTATTCGAGGAAGGAGCCTCCACCCATTGATAGCCAGAAACACAATCCTACAAAAATTCCTGGATAGAGACCTTGATAGACACCAATAACACCAAGGCTTATCACTTCATATGCACCCAAAAGTATAACAATGAAGAGACCAGCAATAGTGGCACGTCGCCCAGCCTGCGTAACCCAATCACAGGCAGGAAGAATATATTTATCAAGGAACCCATTAATTGTATCAACGACGTAAGCCAGTACAAACAATGCCAATAAGTAAAGCAGTATCCAAATCCATGAGTTGGATATGTGTAGTACTAAAGTTAGCGCTCCTATTTTCCCGATAACGAGCCAAAGCCAGTTGAGGCGTAAGAAACTCTTTTCACTATCCACACCTATTAGAGGGCGTCGAAAAAAAAGAATGACGACAATGAACAGCCACATACAGAGCACAAAGAGATTCCAGCCTTTTAAGAGATCAGTAAGCATAAATAAACCAGCAAACAATGTCATGAGTGATACCAACAAACGATACCACACCAACCATCGTGTGGAAGGTAGCCAACGCGGCAATAGATGTTCTAGATGAATTCCAATAATCTGATCTTGCCAGAGATGGCTAGCTAACCAAGAAAGCCAGCGACTCGCATCTAGGTTTGTTTGCATTTTATCTCTTCTCTGAGGCTCTAACTGGCTCTGAACATATATAGCAACAAGGTTCTGAAGCAGTTCCGCTTGATCACCACCCCTAATATCAGGTTCCATTGACCCTTGATAAAGTTGGGAGAGCATCACTAATGGCAACGGTCGATGTACCAAAGCATAAAGACTAGGATCAGATTCCAAAGCCCTTTTCATTGCTGCTTGATCGCAACGCGCATGATATATATACACATCAATTTGCTCATCCGTTAATGGTTGAATCTGGACAACGCTATGTG
Organism: Dictyobacter vulcani; assembly: GCF_008974265.1. GTDB lineage: Bacteria > Chloroflexota > Ktedonobacteria > Ktedonobacterales > Ktedonobacteraceae > Dictyobacter > Dictyobacter vulcani. The sequence goes on along the minus strand of NZ_BKZW01000002.1, from coordinate 576,017 downwards.
GCTGTGTAGACAAAGATAATTGGATATGCTCATAATCCGTATTACGACAACAAAACACGAGCGATATATTTCGATGCATTTCCTGATAGGTATTGATAGCATTAAAACACACATCTTGGAGTTCCTCACATATGGTGTCAAACCCATCAAGTATCAGCAGAAATTCACCTGCCTTAAACTCCCCTGTAGGGTAGAGTACCTTCCATTCTTCAGCTAACCATTTTTCCAATGGCTCGCACTTTTTGGCCCAGGATGACAAATGAAACATTATGGGAATCGGCATCTGAGTATCCTGCTGCGCTCGCTGCCATAAGTCCCGCAACAATTCCAGCAGCACAGTCGTTTTTCCCGAACCTTCATCTCCGATAATCACAAGACTATTCCGACTTGCATCATAGACATCGATCAACTGTGAACCTATAACAGGCAAACATCGAAGTGGTGTCTGTGCATCATCCACAGTCCAAGATAGCAACGATAAAGAAATAGACGGGTTCTCATCTATAGAAGGCTCTAGGACACCTTTCAGCCAGGTATCACGTATTTGCGCAAGTAACCGCTGCCTTCTTTTTACTTGTAGAAACATCAATTCATTCTCTCACATATCGCTATTTGAGCCATAATCAGCTTACATGAATACAGCAAATTTAACATTACTCCATACTAAAAGTACAGGCAAATAACTTACAAGTCACTTGCCTGTATTCCGCTAAGTCTTTGCGAACAAGACTAATAAGCTAATACATTTATGCATTAGCAATCAGTGAATTAGCACGGTTGATAATTGGCTGATACACGTTATCAGTTATCGAATTGACTGCATCAACTCCAGGCTGAAAATTTACTGTCGATAGTGAAAAGTAGCTCAAAACATTGTTTATGCCAGAGAGTACACCAACAACGTCACTTGCTGTGCGTTTTGAAAATGACATAATATCCTGCGTCTTTTCTATTTCAGAGTTAAACTGATCCATGAAAGTTTTGCTAGAAGTAAGTTGTGCGGCATAAATAGCGAACACACCCGCTAGTGCACTACCTTCAACGCCTATCGAATAGAGAGACGTTCCCAACACAATGGCCAGTGTAGGAGATATATTGGTAACTACACCTGCAAGTTTTTCCCCTATCACTCCAAATGATTTTAGAAGGTCAATAAACTTTGTTTTGAAAGACTCCAATTCACCATCTCCTAAAGCTAAATTGACTATAAGTTGGCCTAGAGTCATTAATGAGTAGCCAATAGCAAAAAGCGTTGCACTAGTTACAACAGCTATACCTTTTGCCTTGAGGATTTTTGCTGGCGACACCTTCATATCTGAGTCAGAGGTTTGTGTCGTCTGACCACCTCCTCTTGTAGAGCCACCTCCTCCTGTAGAGCCACCTCCTCCTGTAGAACCACCTCCTCCACACAGGGCCATATTGTGGCAGGCATCATCGCTACCACCGACCCCAGGATCACCACCACCCCCATTACCACCGCCACTGCCAGAATCACCACCACTAGATGGTGGATCAGACTTGGGTGTGCCAACGTCACACGCATCTGCAGACAAACATGGGCCATGACCCGTTGGATCCGTAAACGTCTCGGGGCTCCCCTTGACATAGGCATAGGCATCCAGACCGGTGCCATTGGTTTCGACCGTATCCGCACTGGTAAAGCGGCCACTGGTCGCGTCATAATAGCGTGCGCCATAGTACAACAGGCCACTGGTGCTATCGAGGCGTTGGCCGGTATAGTTGTAGGGCGTGGTCATGCTGCCATCGCTGTAGCGAGTGCCACCAAAGGGAGCAAACAGCTGTACAGCCTGCACGCTGCCATCAGCTTTAAGCGCGATACTGGTGCTGCCCAGCATATCGGGTAACAGGTAGGAGAGCACGCCATCTTTCTTCATGGCCACGCGTTGTCCACCCACACTATAGTATTTGGTAGTCGAAGTAACCCCATTGGTAGTGGTGACATCCGTAGCCCCATCAAAGGTGATGGTGTCCGTCTTCGTGGTATTACCTGCCAGCGTGGAACTGGAGTGCTGGAAGACGCGCTGCCCACTGTTATCATAGAGATACTGATCGCTGGCCGTCGTGCCACTAGGTGCCGTCCAGGTTTCCAGACGACCTTCGTTGTCGTAGGTCAGCTGCGCACCGGTCTGGGAGGCATCACAGGCGTGAGCCGTGGTGGTATCAACGTTGCGACAGGTCATATTGCCCATGGCATCATAGCTGGCATATTGACCGGGAACGGTACTCAGCGTCAAGGCACCATGCACCGGGGCGAAGCCATAGGTTTCCGTGCCCGATGGACCCGACGTGAGACGATCGAGTTCGTCATAGGTATAGGCTTGCTGATAGGCACCTACTGTTGTGCCGTTGGGCGCCAGGCCAAATTCCTCTGGGGCCATTATAGATATAGTTACTAATTTTCCCAGTATTTAGCACCTTGAGAGTTTACTAAATAGCTAAGCCATTCAGCAAAACTTTGAGCGATTATAGGCCAAGTACTTACTTCATATCCTACATCACTACCAATAATAACGCACTCATTAGTTTCTTCCGGATGACAAGTATTAATAATAAGAAAATCAGCATCACCCAATGATTCAGCAAAAACGAGATAATCATTTGGCAGAGAACTATACAATTTATGCCATTGCTCATTTTTAGTAATTAAATCTTTTGTTCCATACAAATAAAAACCCCATTGACCATACTGAACGTCTTTGTAAAGAACTGCACCATTGGATACGGACAAAAATTGCTTATAAGATGGGGGAATATACCACCGAGATTCCAAGTCTGCAATCTCAGGCTCTTTTGCGGGCAATGTAAAACTAAAATAGGCATCCCAGCTATCCCCTTCTTCATCAAGAACTCTGATACAAGAGTGTTCATTCAACCTCTCTTTGATCATATTAATCTCTGTAAGAGTATCATAAACATTCCCCATATTCATCTCCTGTTCTAAAGCGATCACTGGTTGCAGTGCTCGCAAAGCAATCTTATAAAAAGCATAAGAATGGAAGTAATGATCACATAATGCTCTTGGAGCTCTAAATACTTCCATTGCATCTAAGTTCCTTTGCTTAGATAATATTGGCTCTCCGTCCTTCCCTTGGAAGGACGGAGAGAAGGGCTGCAAGGGCTTGATCATGCCTCCACCATGCTCGCATTCCGTCAGGGCTACCACCCTTACATTCCACTTTCCACAAAAGAATGGAGGGCCATGATATTATGATACGATCAAGGATATGCATTCCACCATGGTGTAACAATTTTTTGATGTAAATCTCTCTCTAAAGGTACGAGATTATCAAAGTCATTAGTGCCCCCAAATTCTCTTGGCAAGATATGATGAATGTCATAATCTCCCCAAGGTCCAGGAAGATCCTCATATCCACTGTCATACCACTCTTTAATATATTTACCACGCAAATTCAGGTTCCACGGAACCTTATCCTCTCTTGGTATACGTTTAAGATCTCCATCAGGAAAAGGTACTCTTTCATTAGTCCTTGGATCAATCATATTTGGATATGGGTCGCCATTTCTATTAACGACCACGTCTTCAGCATCGCTGAGAAGTGTTTTACCACCTTCACCGACAAGTGCTTCACCACCTTCCATGGCCATTTCCCCACCCACTATTTCTTCCCCACCACCCAGGATCATGCCAACCATCAGAAGGTTGTTCGCTCCGTGTAAAATGCCACCAACGATATCCCCTTTTTGCATTTTATCGATGCCTAGAGCGGATGATGTTACTTTCTTGATCCTATCAATGGCACTTGCCGAGCCCGGATCATACACACTTCTCCCAAAATGATATACATCGGTGCTTCCTGCATACGTCGAGGTGATTGGGCCATAAGTGGGGTAGTAGAGAGAGGTTCCCCACCATTGGGTGACAGAAGGATCAACAGCGCTTTGCGTCTCAAAGGTCGATGTCGTCCCCTTGGACCAGTCAATAGTGGTCTGCTCGCCTCCACCCCAATCTATTCGATGGCCAGTTGGGTCAGTCGCTGTTTCTGGATTTCCTTGGGTATAGGCATAGGTATCCTGTCCATTGGAATTGGTCTCAACGGTATCGGTGCTCACAAAACGGCCACTGGTCGCGTCATAATAGCGTGCGCCATAGTACAACAGGCCACTGGTCGTATCAAGGCGCTGGCCCGTATAGTTGTAGGGTGTGGTCATGCTGCCATCGCTGTAGCGAGTGCCACCAAAGGGAGCAAACAGCTGTACAGCCTGCACGCTGCCATCAGCTTTAAGCGCGATACTGGTGCTGCCCAGCATATCGGGTAACAGGTAGGAGAGCACGCCATCTTTCTTCATGGCCACGCGTTGTCCACCCACACTATAGTATTTGGTAGTCGAAGTAACCCCATTGGTGGTGGTGACATCGGTAGTCCCATCAAAGGTGATAGTGTCCATCTTCGTGGTATTGCCTGCCAGCGTGGAACTGGAGTGCTGGAAGACGCGCTGCCCACTGTTATCATAGAGATACTGATCGCTGGCCGTCGTGCCACTAGGTGCCGTCCAGGTTTCCAGACGACCTTCGTTGTCATAGGTCAGCTGCGCACCGGTCTGAGAGCCATCACAGGCGTGAGCGGTGGTGGTATCGACATTGCGACAGGTCATATTGCCCATGGCATCATAGCTGGCATATTGACCGGGAACGGTACTCAGCGTCAAGGCGCCATGCACCGGGGCGAAGCCATAGGTTTCCGTGCCGGATGGACCCGACGTGAGGCGATCCAGCGCATCATAACTATAGGACTGCTGATAGGTGGCAAGCGTCGTGCCTGCCGGGGCCAGTCCACAGTGATCTCCACCGCTGGGTGCGCCGGTATTGCCAGACCAGACCAGACGATTGAGACTGTCATAACAGAAGGATTGCACATCTTTCTGCGTGCCACCCGTGGTGGTGGGAAGCGTCGTGCTGACACCGAGCACATTGCCCACATTATCATAGGTACGGTTCTGGTTCCAGAACGTGCCCCCCGCATTCGTCGCACTACTACTCACGGGTCGCTGAATGCCATCATAGCCCATGGTCGTCGAGAAGACTGGCGCAGGTACACTGGATTTCGCCGCCGAACCGCCAAAGGCGAGTCCTGCTACCTGTCCAGTATTGGTATAGCTGACCTGGCCGACCAGGAAATTCACGGGATCCGTACTCGCTGGTGTCCCAAAGAATGCGGAGCGTGAGTAGCCATTGCTATCATACTGCGCCGTAACGGTTTCGCCATCAGGATAGACGACGCTGGTCGGCTGACCCGCATCATTGTAGCTCATGTTCATCGTCTGGGTGATGGTCTGCCCATCGCCGTTGACGGTCAAGCCACTCTGATCGATGCGCCCACGCTCATCATAACCCTTACAGCGGGATCCTGCACCAGCAACCCCACTGAAGGTTTCAGCGGTCATGGCCCCAATCGGATCGGAGGCATAGGAACCACTGGGGGCCGTACATGCGGATGGGAAGGTCACACCAGGATTGCTCGTTTTGTCATAGCTATCATAGAAAAAGGTCGAGGTGGCACTCGCCGTACAGGGATTGACGGCCGCCGAGGTGGTGCCTTTACACAACGGACGGTTGAGCACATCATAGTTGATGTACACACTCTTGCTGCGTGGATCCGTCTGGCTGATGGGATTGCTATTTTGATCATAGCTAAACACCCAGTTGGAACCCGAGTCGCTATCGTTCATGCCAATCTTGCGCCCCACACCATCATAGGTGGCTTGCTGTGAAGCTAGTTGGGCGGTGCTGGCATCATAGGTCAAGGTCGCGTAGAGATTGCCGACCACATCGCGATCATAGCGGATCGTTCTCAGTACCGTGTAGGGCGCCCCATTCCCCTTAAACACCTGATTGTAGCGCTGCCGCCCAATCGCATCGGTGTAGCTGACCGCTTGATGATTGTAGGCATCCAGCGTCGTGGTCCGCTCAAACGGGAGCGTGGTACTTTGGTTGAAACTGGGCAGTCCCTGCGCGACGGTATAGGCGACGCTGCTGGACAGCACGATCGTCGAGGCATCCTGATAGGTCGCACTCCCCAGTGCGCGTCCCAGGCCATCATAGTTGGTCACGGTCCGTGCCTGCGCCAGATTCGGCGCAATATAGCCCGTACCGGCCAGCGCGGAAATCGCATACGGCAGGCTCTTGGTCGTGGCACGACCCATAGTGTCATAAAGGGTATAGGTGATCAGGGTCGACGGAATCTTCGGCACTTTGGACCACAGATTCGGGCCCGGTGCTTTGGTTTCCACCACCCGTCCTTGCCCATCAAACCATTGCTGGGTGGTGACGGTTTGCGTGCCCCCACTCACCTGACGGGTCGTGGTATCCAATTCCAGACAGGGATTGGTCGCTCCCTGCGTACAGGTGTTTTTGTAGCTGTAGCTCACCGTTGGACTGGTGATAGCATCGCCAGGCGCGGCGATCGCGGTCACCCGACCCAGCACATCCTCTGGCAACCCTTAAAAGCTCTAGATATCTCTGCTATCACCGATACACTACGGGATATAGGCTCCTCTACCATCGTCAAAGCGCAAGCCTATACCTATGCTGGTGAGACCGATAAAGGAGTCAAATATGCCATCCGCGGTCTAGAAATGGCCCGGCAATATCAATCCAAACGGCATATTTCCCGCATCCAGGGCATGTATGACCGACTTTCCGTGACACCACCTAGACGCAGTGCCACAATGAAAGAGCTCCACGCCGCACTAGGGCGTGTTTGCAAATAGCCGATAGAAAGGAGTATGAGAAGAGGCGAATTGAGCGATGAGCAATGGGAAAAGCTGGCCCCCTTGCTGCCGCCGCAAAAGCCCCATGTGGGTCGTCCAGCACATGATCATCGTCTGATTCTGAATGGCATTCTTTGGATTTTACGGACGGGAGCCCCTTGGAGAGATCTTCCCGAGCGATATGGTCCGTGGAGAACCGTGGCAAGCCGATTTTATCGCTGGGTCAAGGCGGGAATCTGGCAGCACGTCCTGCAAGCCCTGCAGCAACAAAGCGATGCCGCAGGCCACATTGATTGGGAAACGCATAGCGTTGATAGTACCGTGATTCGTGCCCACCAACATGCAGCAGGAGCAAAAGGGGGGATCAAAATCAAGAAGCATTAGGCAAGAGTCAAGGCGGTTTCAGCACGAAAGTGCATTTGCGAGTGGAAGGTCAAGGGAAACCGATGACGGTTGTGCTTACGGCAGGACATCGCCATGAAACGACCAAATTCGAATGCCTGATGGAGCAAGGGGCTGTCAAGAGAGCAGGACGAGGCCGTCCCAAGCTACGGCCAAAGCGGGTCCTGGGAGACAAAGCCTACAGTAGTCGTAAGATCCGGCGGTACCTCAAAAAGCGAGGAATTGATTACACGATTCCCCGCCGCAGCGACGAGACGCGCACCGGGCCATTTAACCGAGCCGTATATAAAAAGCGGAACCGCGTTGAACGCACGATCAATCGTCTCAAGCAGTTTCGGCGAGTAGCCACCCGCTATGAGAAGCGGGCGGTCAACTTCCTGGCTATGGTCACGCTTGCCTCTATTCTGCTTTGGTTATGATTTGCAAACACACCCTAGTATAAAATTAAATACGAGAGGAAGCCGTTCTAGTTGTGTTGCAGTGAGATCCACACGGTTCTCTCCCAACATCTGTGGAAGATAAATAGGGCCATGGAGCTTTTCCACCGCATCAGAATCTGCAAGTTGAGAGGACGGGATGTGACTTTTGAAATAGTTTATGGGCACTGGATTCATTCATACCTTTACTTGATCAGGCTTCCATATGAGGTCACCTGTAAAAAAATGCTTACGCATAGACAAATACTTCTTTTTATATTGGAGAAGATGCCTTAGATATAAGAGCATCTTCTCCAATGCGACATGAATTTCATAACGATGGATACGCTGTAAAGACGTTGTACTTAAAGTACTTAAGACAGTCGTTACTTTTCGTTGGAATAGGATACTTTTCCTCTATATGTAACGTACCTGATATCTCAAATAAACGTCTTTATGCTATACTTTTATGAAATACTTCTTCAGAAGAGCAATTTCCTCTGGTGCAAGTGAAAAAAATCCAATACCGCATAAAACACTCTCTGCTTCAAAGAACGTGACACGATCTACGCTGATACATGATGAAGGATTCAAGGAAGAGTCGAACACAATATACACAGCATCGTTTTTCAACAAAAGAGAGAATTCATGCTTTTCATCCCAGATACCTATATACTCTCCTTCCCAGGTAATGGCAGATATCTCAATAATTGGCAATCCAATTTTCTCTGGCACAAGTTCATATCCAGTTGGCAGGTTGGCCAACATGGAACTTCCAGGTAAAGTCAACGTTACGTCGTATAAGATTCCTGTTGATTGTTCTATACTAATCTCAAGGAGTGAACGATGAAAATCTCCTATCCGCCAGAGGTACGGTACAGTATCATACGATCTGAATGATAATGGTACATAGGGATCGACAACGAGTTCACCTGTACTAATTGGGGCTATCCCAATAATTTTTAACATGGATTCTCCTCTCATCCATTTTGAGTATCGGGTCCTTCCGTAACTAATGTTTGTATACTGCATGCTTAATAACAGGCAACAATCCATCTTCCCGTGGAGCAGAGAACACAAGTTCCCAATTATCAATCTTTATCATGTCATTATATACAATACCTTGATCAGCTGCGGCTTCTACAGCAGAATGGAAACTTTTAAGCATGAATTGGGTTAAAAGCTTTGTTTCCTCTGGGGTAAGGCCTCTCTTTAGTGCGTACTTTAGTGCAAATTCTGCCATGTGTTTAGTTCCATTGCCGTTAGCCCAAAATTTTCCAGCTTCCGTAGTTAGTTCAAAAGATCTCGGTATTACTGTTCCTTCCCAAACAGGCTGTGTTGCTTTGATTGAATCCCAAACAGTACCAGTAAGCGCTCCTGCTCCTTCCATGGCTACTTCACCACCCACTATTTCTTCCCCACCACCCAGGATCATACCAACCATGAGAAGATTGTTAGCGCCATGCAGGATGCCGCCAACAATATCCCCTTTTTGCATTTTATCGATGCCTAGCGCAGATGCAGTTACTTTCTTGATCCTATCGATTGCACTTGCCGAACCGGGATCATACAGTTTTCCTCCAAAATGATAGACATCGGTGCTTCCTGCATACGTCGAGGTGATAGGGCCATAAGTGGGGTAGTAGAGAGAGGTTCCCCACCATTGAGTTATAGAAGGATCAACGGCACTTTGCGTCTCAAAGGTTGATGCTGTTCCTTTAGACCAGTCAATAGTGGTCTGCTCGCCTCCACCCCAATCTATTCGATGGCCAGTTGGGTCAGTCGCCGTTTCTGGATTCCCTTGCACATAGGCGTAGGCATCCAGACCAGTGCCATTCGTTTCAACGCTATCCGCGCTGGTAAAGCGGCCACTGGTTGTATCATAATAGCGTGCATTATAGTACAACAAGCCACTACTCGTATCGAGACGTTGGCCCGTATAGTTGTAGGGCGTGGTCATGCTGCCATCGCTATAGCGGGTGCCACCAAAGGGAGCGAATAGTTGTACGGCCTGCACGGAACCATCAGTTTTGAGCGCGATACTGGTGCTACCCAGCATGTCTGGTAACAGATAGGAGAGCACGCCATCCTTCTTCATGGCCACCCGTTGCCCACCCGCATTGTAGTATTTAGTGGTTGAGGTGACCCCATTGGTGGTAGTGACATCGGTCACCCCATCAAAGGTGATGGTGTCCGTCTTCGTGGTCGTGCCTGCCAACGTGGAACTGGAGTGCTGGAAGACGCGCTGCCCACTGTTGTCATAGAGATACTGATCGCTGGCCGTCGTGCCACTGGGTGCAGTCCAGGTTTCCAGACGACCTTCGTTATCATAGGTCAACTGCGCACCAATCTGCGAGGCATCGCAGGCGTGAGCGGTAGTGGTATCGACGTTGCGACAGGTCATATTGCCCATGACATCATAGCTGGCATATTGACCGGGAACAGTACTCAGCGTCAAGGCACCATGCACCGGGGCGAAGCCATAGGTTTCCGTGCCCGATGGACCTGACGTTAAGCGATCCAGCGCATCATAAGTGTAGGCTTGCTGATAGGTGGCAAGCGTCGTGCCTGCCGGTGCCAACCCACAGTGATCTCCACCACTGGGTGCGCCGGTATTGCCGGACCAGACCAGACGATTGAGACTGTCATAACAGAAGGATTGCACATCTTTCTGCGTGCCACCCGTCGTGGTGGGCAGGGTGGTGGTGACACCAAGCACATTGCCCACATTATCATAGGTGCGGTTCTGGTTCCAGAACGTGCCCCCCGCATTCGTCGCACTGCTATTCACGGGACGCTGAATCCCATCATAGCCCATGGTGGTCGAGAACACTGGCGTTGGCACACTGGATTTCGCGGCCGAGCCGCCAAAAGCAAGCCCTGCCACCTGTCCAGTATTGGTATAACTAACCTGGCCAACCAGGAAGTTCACGGGATCCGTACTCGCTGGTGTCCCAAAGAACGCGGAGCGTGAGTAGCCATTGCTATCATACTGGGCCGTGACGGTTTCGCCATCGGGATAAACCACGCTGGTCGGCTGGCCCGCATCATTGTAGCTCATGTTCATCGTCTGCGTGATGGTCTGTCCATCGCCGTTGACGGTCAAGCCGCTCTGATCGACGTTTCCACGCTCATCATAGCCCTTACAGCGCGAGCCGGAACCGGCGACGCCACTGAAGGTTTCAGCGGTCATGGCCCCGATCGGATCGGAGGCATAGGAACCACTGGGAGCCGTACACGTAGTGGGGAAGGTCACACCAGGATTGCTATTTTTGTCATAGCTATCATAAAAGAAAGTCGAGGTGGCACTCGCCGTACAGGGATTAACGGCGGCCGAGGTGGTACCTTGACACAATGGACGATTGAGCACATCATAGTTGATGTACACACTCTTGCTCCGTGGATCCGTCTGGCTGACAGGATTGCTATTTTGATCATAGCTAAAGACCCAGCCGGAACCAGAGTCACTATCATCCATGCCAATCTTGCGACCCACGCCATCATAGGTCGCATGCTGTGAGGCTTGCAGGGTGGTAGTGGCATCGTAGGTCAAGGTCGCAGAGACATTTCCGACCACATCGCGATCATAGCGGATCGTTCTTAGCACCGTGTAGGGTGCGCCATTACCGGTAAACACCTGCGTATAGCGCTGTTGACCAATCGCATCAGTGTAGCTGACCGCTTGATGATGGTAGGCATCCAGCGTCGTGGTCCGCTCAAACGGTAACGTGGTATTTTGGGTAAAACTGGGCAGCCCCTGCGCCACGGTATAGGCGACGCTGCTGGAGAGCACGATCGTCGAGGCATCCTGATAGGTCGCACTCCCCAGTGGGCGTCCCAGGCCATCATAATTGGTCACGGTCCGTGCCTGCGCCTGGTCAGGAGCAATATAGCCCGTACCGGCCAGCGAGGAAATGGCGTAGGGCAGGCTCTCCATTGGTACGAGGAACATGGTAGAAAGTGCAGGCTCGTGCCTATTCAGTGTATGGAGACGAGCAAAGTTTCCTGAGAAATATCAATGAAGCCCAGAACAGTGTCGAGAATACGCCGAGAACGCTCGATGCCCTCTCCAATCAATTTGATCTGGTTGAAGTGTTACAAGAAAAAGCGCAAGGACATACCATCCTCTGGCAACCCCTGAAGACCCTGGCTATCTATGCCATCACCGCTACGCTCCGGCCCTTCCAACCACTATGTGATATGGGTTCCTATGCCATCGTCAAAGCGCAGGCCTATACCTATGCGGGTGAGACCAATGAAGGAGTCAAATATGCCATCCGGGGTTTAGAAATGGCCCGGCAGTATCAATCCAAACGGCATATTTCCCGCATCCCGGGCATGTATGACCGACTTTCGGTGATACCACCTGGGCGCAGTGCCAAAATGAAAGAGCTCCACACTGTACTCTTAGAAATGTAAAAAGACAGTCCGATTGAAATGTCAGGTTATTATGATGCTCGCTTTCAAGGTGCAATATGAGTTACGAGTATATATCGATACGAAACCATTCATGCTTCCCGGAACATCTGACATTCGCCTTGGTCACGAAGGATGCATTCTTCAGGATTCATCTCTTCATGAAAGTAGAACTATGAATTCACTCCTTGTTATCAAATATTTTTCTCAATCTTGCCCTGGCTAAACCATTAAATATACCACATGCAACACCTACAACTACAGCCAAGCAAATGCAAATCACCTGGATTATGCCTGTAGATACCCAAAGGTCGAGAATTATCAACAAAACGAACACTAAAAAAGATAAACAGTAAAGATCCATAAATGAACAGCCATAAACTCACATACTATGATCCTCATCAGGAGATTCGATGTCCACATGCTCCAGATGATCTCTTGGTTTCTGTTGCTTTCTTCGAGCGATATTTTGTTGCCAAAGATCTTTTGCCAATAGAACACAAACCCATAGAGAAAAGATATCAAGAGCGGTATATGCTAAACTCTCCCCTATATTATCAGTTATATGATCAGCTAGAAGCCATATATATAACTGATACGTAATACCAAAAATCATAAAGACACCGAAAAAAATGTAAAAGAGCTTTTCTTTTACTCCTGATTTCTTCTCTTGTACTAGCGTTCTTTCATTTTTTGAATCGGACATGATGGGATACGCTCCATATCTTTTCCATTTATTGCATTTGACAATCAAAAATTGCTCTTTATTTATATCTCTACACTCATAGAGTAAACAGTCAAATTTTTGTTTGCTTGGCTCAAAATGTACATAGTACACTTCAAGCCAAGCAATTCATTAATGATGGTGCTTCTAATATAGCCAATTTTTGGAAAAGTTTACACATTTCTATAGATCAGCTATATCATGCACTTATCTTTACAAGCAACGTACTACACTTAACAAGAAGAAGATTTGCAGAAATCTGAGACAGACTCTAAATTTCGTTGATCAATATTCGCCTGGTAATGCTGCCATATTGCCTGAAAGGCACTACCAATAGCTTTACCAGCGAAAACACCATCAAAATGCGCTGCTGATGCTGCCGCTTGGGCCACAGGCACAACCAAACTTGAAGGGTCTTCCGCATAGAGGCCAGCTTTTAATGCGAAAAACCCTGCAGTAATACCAGCTCTAGCCCAAAATCCAAAGGCAGAGTCCCAACTAGCTCGAGCCATCTTATAGAGAGCAGCAGCACTATTCACAAAACTTCCAAGTCGATCGGCAAACAATTGCACACTAGTCCATTTAAATAAAGAGGCAATCTGAGATATTGCTGAGAGAGCATCACCGGCAAGGCTAATAACATTTCCAATAAGCTCCACAATCTTGTCAAAACTCCACGCCTGATCCATATCTTTACGCATTTGCATCCAATCTACAACGACGTTAATGATGGTAGCACCTACTTTGACCAAATTGATCATATCCTTGTCAGATGTATTTTGTTCTGTACGCTGATCTTCACCATGTTTACACGCTGCAGCAGTAAGCCCAGCACAACTATGATTAACACCATCATTACCACCACCACTGCCAGGATTACCGCCACCACTGCCAGGATTGCCACCACCACCGCCAGGATTACCACCGCCACCGCCAGGATTACCACCACTACTGCCAGAATCACCACCGCCGCCAGAAGAAGATCCCTGCCCAGGTGTTCCAGCACCAGGAACTCCGACACAATCACCATCAGGACCACACCGTCCATGACCAGTTGGATCCGTAAAGGTTTCTGGGCTTCCCTTGACATAAGCGTAGGGATCAAGTCCGGTGCCATTGGTTTCGACCGTATCTGCGCTGGTAAAACGGCCACTGGTTGCGTCATAGTAACGAGCATTATAGTACAACAAGCCACTGGTGGTATCAAGGCGTTGGCCCGTATAGTTGTAGGGCGTGGTCATACTGCCATCGCTATAGCGAGTACCACCGAAGGGAGCAAACAGCTGCACGGCCTGCACGCTGCCATCAGCTTTGAGCGCGATACTGGTGCTGCCTAGCATATCAGGTAACAGATAGGAGAGCACCCCATCCTTCTTCATGGCCACGCGTTGTCCACCCACACTATAGTATTTGGTGGTTGAGGTCACCCCGTTGGTGGTGGTGACATCGGTCACCCCGTCAAAGGTGATAGTGTCCGTCTTGGTGGTATTGCCTGCCAGCGTGGAACTGGAGTGCTGGAAGACACGTTGACCACTGTTGTCATAGAGATACTGATCGCTGGCCGTCGTGCCACTGGGTGCTGTCCAGGTTTCCAGCCGACCTTCGTTGTCGTAGGTCAGCTGCGCACCGGTCTGGGAAGCATCACAGGCGTGAGCCGTGGTGGTATCGACGTTGCGACAGGTCATATTGCCCATGGCATCGTAGCTGGCATATTGACCGGGAACAGTACTCAGCGTCAAGGCCCCATGCACCGGGGCGAAGCCATAGGTTTCCGTGCCCGATGGACCCGACGTTAAGCGATCCAGCGCATCATAACTATAGGACTGCTGATAGGTGGCAAGCGTCGTGCCTGCCGGGGCCAGGCCGCAATGATCTCCACCACTAGGGGCGCCGGTATTACCGGACCAGACCAGGCGATTGACGCTATCATAACAGAAGGATTGCACATCTTTCTGCGTTCCCCCCGTCGTGGTGGGAAGCGTGGTGGTGACGCCGAGCACATTGCCGACATTATCATAGGTGCGGTTCTGGTTCCAGAACGTGCCCCCGCATTCGTCGCACTACTGCTCACAGGGCGCTGAATGCCATCATAACCCATCGTAGTCGAGAAGACTGGCGCAGGTACACTGGATTTCGCCGCCGAACCGCCAAAGGCGAGTCCTGCTATCTGTCCAGTATTGGTATAGCTGACCTGGCCGACCAGGAAGTTCACCGGATCCGTACTCGCTGGCGTCCCAAAGAACGCGGAGCGTGAGTAGCCATTGCTATCATACTGGGCGGTGACGGTTTCTCCGTCGGGATAGACGACGCTGGTCGGCTGGCCCGCATCGTTATAGCTCATATTCATCGTCTGGGTGATGGTCTGCCCATCGCCGTTGACGGTCAAGCCGCTCTGATCGACACGGCCACGCTCATCATAGCCCTTACAACGCGAGCCGGCACCGGCGACGCCACTGAAGGTTTCCGCGGTCATGGCCCCGATCGGATCGGAGGCATAGGAACCACTGGGAGCCGTACACGTAGTGGGGAAGGTCACACCAGGATTGCTATTTTTGTCATAGCTATCATAAAAGAAAGTCGAGGTGGCACTCGCCGTACAGGGATTAACGGCGGCCGAGGTGGTACCTTTACACAATGGACGATTGAGCACATCATAGTTGATGTACACACTCTTGCTCCGTGGGTCCGTCTGGCTGATGGGATTGCTATTTTGATCATAGCTAAACACCCAGTTGGAACCCGAGTCACTATCGGTCATCCCCACTTTGCGCCCGACGCCATCATAGCTCGCACTCTGCGAGGCTTGCTGCGCGGACGCGGCATCGTAGGTCAAGGTCGCATAGAGATTTCCTACCACATCGCGATCATAGCGGATCGTTCTCAGCACCGTGTAGGGCGCGCCCTTACCGATAAACGCCTGCGTATAGCGCTGTCGACCGATCGCATCGGTGTAGCTGACCGCTTGATGATTGTAGGCATCCAGCGTTGTGGTCCGTTCAAACGGTAACGTGGTACTTTGGTTGAAACTGGGCAGTCCCTGCGCGACGGTATAAGCGACGCTGCTGGACAACACAATCGTCGAGGCATCCTGGTAGGTCGCACTCCCCTGTGGGCGTCCCAGGCCATCATAGTTGGTCACAGTCCGTGCCTGCGCCAGATTCGGCGCAATATAGCCCGTGCCGGCCAGCGAGGAAATGGCATAGGGCAGGCTCTTCGTGGTGGCACGGCCCATGTTGTCATAGAGGGTATAGGTGATCAAGGTCGATGGAATCTTCGGCACCTTGGACCACAAATTCGGACCAGGTGCTTTGGTCTCCACCACGCGTCCTTGCCCATCAAACCATTGCTGGGTGGTAACGGTTTGCGTCCCCCCACTCACCTGACGGGTCGTGGTATCCAGTTCCAGACAGGGATTGGTCGCTCCCTGCGTACAGGTATTTTTGTAGCTGTAGCTCACCGTTGGACTGGTGATGCTATCGCCAGGAGCGGCGACCGCCGTCACCCGACCCAGCACATCATACTGATAGGCCGTGGTCTGGCCATTAGCATCTTTGGTGGCCATCACCCAGTGCCCATAGCCGCCGCTTGTCGTGCTATTATAGTCAGCGGTCACCAGCTGATTCTTGGCATTATAGGCCTTGGTCAGATGGGTGCCAAAACCATCATAAGTGGCACAGGCGGTATAGGTATTTGAGTTACACCCCTTGTGACTGTCGGGATCCAGCGTTGCCGTTGGCGTGCCCGAGGCATCATAGACGGTCTGATTCACCACCATCGAGCCCGGTGCGTTACAGCCATTGCTAGGATCGCTATAGCCCGTATGGTCTTCGGACCGCGTCACATCTGGCAACGATGGTGCCGTATTAAACGCGCTACTGCCCCCATAGAAGTTGGCATGACAGCCATACTGCGTCCCCGAGGCATCCTGCGTGGTCGTCAAAGCTGGCAGATTGGTCAGATAGACAGAACCCACGTGATCATTGGGATAATAGGTGCTCTTGGAGATGTAGTGATTCCCATTGACATCATTCGCCGAAACATCCACCTGGTTGACGTTACCATAGTCATACCCGGCCGTCTGATCGGAACCTTGATTGTCCCCATCATAGGTGTATGCAGTCGTTTTATGCACGACATTGCTATTGGTGGTAAAGCCATTCTGGTCCGTCACCCCATCCACCTGATAGCTATCGGTCTGCGTGAGCTGGGGATCACAGACCACCACGGGATTGTTGCGATCCAACTGGCTGGTGAAATACTGCGTCCCGACGTCAAAGTTTCCACCGCCTGCCCCCGTATTATGACCTACCCCGGGAGGAGGACACATCGTAAAGTAATGGGAGGTCTGCGCCGTCAGCAATTTGCCATCGCTGCCAAAGGTTAAGGTCTCTTTTTCCCGACCGGCCAGACCAGGATCTTGTGCCCAGTAAGGTGCCACGCCACAATGATCAGTGCCAGGTGGGTACTGATAGCCACACAAAATAGCACTGGTGGCTTTACCCACACCATTGGTTGAATAAAAGAAATGTTGCTGCGATGACCCATCCGGCTGGGTTACCTGTACTGTGTCAAAACTAGTAAACTGCAGATTATAGTAGTCGGCATAATCCTCATCATTGACATTGCCCCAGGTATAACCGTAGATACATTCGTCACACCACGTGGCACTCAACTGATTGACATAATATTGATACTGCCAGGTTGAGGAGACACCATTGGTCACCGCCGTGCGCGAATAGACCACCATGCGGCTCCAACTGCGATCATCAGCCTGAGCACACTTCACATTCGTGTTCATGAGAGGGTTACAGGTCAACGCGTTATTGACAGCACCCACTCCATTCGTTCCATGCGTATTGCCATGGGCTTCGGACCAGTTAATGGTCTCGTTCCACCCACGACCATTATCAAAATTCTGGATAAAATACTTATTGTACGTCTGTGCCCAGAGCCAGCAGGGTCCATTTAGACCATCTGTGGGAGTCCAGCTCGGACCACAGTTCGTGGAAGGTTGCGCATGATGGTTGGAATCCGAAGCCTCATAATGCTCCGTTTCGGGTGTATACCCGATATTGACCTCCGGACCTTTCAAAGAGGAATTATTATCCGTGCCCGCCTCCTGAATCCGGCGTAACAGCAGGTAACCAGCCACACTTTCATTGAGACCACTCAGTGGATCTTGAATAGTGGACGGAGGTTTCTGGTCATAGGACAGGTCATATTCATGGAGCACATGTCCCAGAGATTGGATCTGGATATTATTGAGGATATAGTCATTAAAGGCTTTCGGGGCTGGTAAGCCACCAGAACCCGACAGGTCCGCTGGCACGTCACACCGAATGTAGGCACTCCAGTTTTGACATCCACCATTCGTATTCAAGATCCGATCCGCCGCATAAGTGGCATTCAACGCAATCTTGATCAACGGATTCCAGGAAGCACAGCCTGCGGTTACCGCATTGCCAGCATAGGAAGTGTTATGGCACGATGGATCATCATACTCAACAAATGAGATAGCTGAATCACGGACATTGCCCTGATTCGGTTGATCTTGTTGATAATGCACGCGAATCTGATTGCCAAAGCGATCCACCAGCAGGTTCAGATCCCAGCGATAGGGATGAAAGACACCCTGTGCATCAGTCGCAGACTGACGTGAATCGTTCGTACAACCAAACTCTTCAATCATGCCATTAGGCAACCAGACGTGCCAGCAGGGTTGATTATTAAAATTGACCTGCACAATCTTGGCATGACTCTCGGGGGCCGAATGCCATACAGTGCTGGTGATATTGGTCGACGAGGTGCCATAGTCCTGCGGGATCAACTGTCCCCCAATACCATTGGCATCATTGATCGTCCACACATTTTCCAATGTGCTATTCGAGTTAGGCGTAACATTGAGCTGGCTCCAGGTAATCGAACCCAGACTCAAATTCCAGCCTTCGCCCACCCAGGGAGCCGTTCCCTGTGCGTTGTGGCTCTCACTGACCGAACCACTGGAATAGGCCAACTTCAAATTGGGAGCAAACCCACCAGGCCCAGGTGGCACACTGATTGGATAACTATAGTCCAATGAACCAGAGCTTAAGCCGACATCGACATTCTGTGGGGTGCCCCAGCTTGCCTGCGGTGCCTGAGTGCTAAAGGAAATCGTGCTACTTGCGGCTGCCGCCACCATCTGTGGGTTGCTTACTGGAGGCGTTGCTGTCGCTGTCGGCGATGCCGTTGGTGATGCAGTCGCACTCACTTTCGGTGTCGCAGTCGGCGTTGCGGTAGCACTCGCTTTTGGCGTTGCCGTTGGTGATGGAGTAGTAGTTGCTTGCGGTGGCGCCGTCGCAGTCGGAGGCGTTTTCGCATGCGGAGTCACCGTCGCTTGTGGGGTCACCGTCACCTTCGTGGACGGTTTCACCGTTGCAGATGGCGTCGCCGTCACAGATGGGGTTACCACTGGCGTCTGAGGCGCAGCCGGAACCACGGCGGATAAATTGGTGACGGTGCTCCAACTTAATGGGGCCGCATCTTTTTTCGCTTTCAGCAAGGTTGGCTTCTGTCCAGCCGCATTGGCTTGCGCCTTCACCTGAGGGGAGGTTCCTGCCGTGGTGGTGGCTGCTGCATCATTCTGCCACAGAGCAAAGACCGTCTGATCTTTCCATAACAGCGAGCCTTGACTGGCCAGGAGATGATAGCGCAGGGTCAGTGGCTGTGCCAGCACCAACGTCGTCAACGCATGACCTTTGGCATCCAATAACGCGAGCTTATAGCTTCCCAGCATGATATGTCCACTGAGAGAGCTTCCACTGCCAGCATCCACCTGCACAACTTTCAGGTCAATCCGGCCACCAGCAGCCTGGACCTGCTGGGCGCTGACCGTATTTGCTGGAACATCAATCTCAAGATGCCCATCGCTGAACAAAATATGCTGCGCCTTTGGTGTCAAGGCCCGCGTCAGCGATGGCTGAGCATGATGGGGAGATGAAATAAGTTGCGGTGCCGGATCAGGATGGCCACTGACATATTTTCCTAAATCCGGGGGCTTCACAGCTTTTGGTGATTTCAACCAATTCGGTGCCGTCAATGCAGGATTCGGGTTTGCATTAGTAGCTGCATAGACGGGAGTAAAGTTCTCCACAGCAGTGAGTAATGAGGTGCTCACAATCAGAGCAGCCAAAATCACTCTCCAGAGAGACGAACCAACGCTTCTCCGTGAACGAGCAGATGCTCGTCTGGCAGAAGCATACACGAGACTTCGAGTCATAAAAGCTTCAACCTCTTTCAAATACTGTATCAAAGCTTCCACGTGCCAATCACCCATATACCGCATTATTTTCAGACAAGAAACAACAGTTCACAGAGACAAAAATGCAGCAAAAAGTGAATGAAAATAAAAATAGAGATACGTAGACACATAGACATTTATCGATACATGGCGAAGTATATTTTTAAAAGCCCTTATTTGTCAAGTATTAGCATAGATAAATTAACATTAATGACAGATTAAAACGTAGCAAAGATATACTTATTCGCACTATATAGAGCTCTCATTGTGCTGATAGACCATAAAAATGTGTAGAAGTTTCTTCAGTAAAGAAAGATTTTATCTCTCTCTTCCTGATTTTTATCCTGCTAAATAGAGAAAGAGATCATTGACAGTATTTTTATGCATGCGGTATATTAGTACCTACAAATAGACAAGGGATAAGGAGGCAACAAAAAACTACGTAGAAGAATATGCATCTGGCTATCCAAGAAGCAATAAAAAATGTCTATTATGACACCGGTCTGAGAACAGCCAATATATGCAAGATGATCATTTATTGCTCATCTTCACCATGATCCCATGTCATTTTTTTAGGGAAGAGGAAAACAAACACTATGTTCTTTATGCAGAGAGGGAATTCATCCCGACTCGCCCATCGCCATCTGACACGCAAAGCCCTGCTCTTTGCGGCCGCGTGGTGCCTCGTAATCTCCGCGCTCTTTGGCACCTATGGATCGCATCCAACTGCCCAGGCACAAGCAGCCCAGGCCCTGACACCGCCCCAAAAACAAGAACAATTACGCCAGGCCCTCAAACGCAAGATACATGTCACCCATCATCAAAAAAAAACACCTGTGACACCACAGGTAAAAACAGCTACTGCCCTGCCAGCCTACAATAATGTCGGTACCAGCGATGACAACAATCCTACTGCAGGCAACTTTGATGGTAATAACAGCTATTCAGCTCAAGCCATGCAAGGAGTCGGGCTGGTTCCAGGACAAAACTATACCTACAACAACGTCACCTTTGTCTGGCCTAACGCACCTGCAGGTAAGCCCAATAACTACAGTGTCAGTGGTCAGGTCATTCCCGTTACACCCGCTATTCCGAATGCCGCCAAACTTGGCTTTCTGGCAGCATCGAGCGATGGAAATTCTACTGGAAACGCCATGATCACGTACACTGACACCACAACCCAGTCAATCACCCTGAACGTGAGTGACTGGACCAGCACAGGCGCACAGATTATGGCCAACAACTCTGTGGCCGAAACAATGTCCTATTTCAATCAACGTACCACCCAAAAAACACAACCGATCTCTATTTTCTATACCGACGTCGCGATTACTGCTGGCAAGATCGTGCAAAGTGTGACCTTACCAGCCACCAGCACTCCCGGTCAGATCCATATTTTTGCCGTTGGCATCAGCGGACCGGCATGGAACAATACGGGCACCAGCGATGACAGTGCTCCCGCCAAAGCCGATCTAGACGGAACTGGCAATAGTCTCTCTGCGCAGGCACTGCAAAGCGCAGGCATCCAACCTGGCTCTCCAGTTATTAACGATGGGATCAGTTATCCCTGGCCTACCGCCGCCTCGGCTACACCAAACAACTACAAAGCCAACGGACAAATCCTTCCGGTCACACCTGTTCCGAATGCCACCACACTCGGTATCCTGGGCACGGGCACCGGCGGTTCTCCTTCAGGCAATGCCACCATCACCTATACCGACAATTCGACCCAGATCTTTGTCCTCGGTTTGACCAATTGGTGGACGGGCACACCCGCCTATAGCAATAATGTGATTGCGGCCACCCTCTCCTCCATCAACCTTCCAACCGGAAAACGCCCCGGCTCCTACTATCTCTATGCAGTAGAGGTCAGTCTTCAGTCAGGGAAAACAGTGCAAAGCGTGACGTTACCAACGGCCCCTGCCACCGGCCAGCTGCATATTTTTGCTGTTGCCACACGTGGCGACTACAACAATATTGGCACCAGCGATGATGCTAATGCGCAGGCCGCCAATCTCGATGGAGGGGGTAGCAGTTTTTCAGCCCAGGCGCTTCAAAATGCCCATATCAAACCGGGTCAACAGATCGTTTCCAATGGCATCAATTATCTGTGGCCATCTACTCCCGTGGGTGCACCCAACAACTATCAAGCCAATGGACAAACCATTGCCGTCACCCCGGTCGCCAACGCGACGACACTGGGCATTTTGGGCATAGCTACCGGAACCTCTACATCAGGAACCGCCACCATCACCTACACCGATACTTCTACCCAGGCCTTTCCGTTGGGTCTCACCAATTGGTGGACGGGAGCCCCTGCTTACAGCAATACCATTGTCGCCACTCTGTCGTCCATTAACACACCCAGCGGAGCACGACCTGGATCCTACTATCTATTCACCACCGAAGTAACACTCACATCGGGCAAAACCGTACAAAGTATCACCTTACCCACAGCACCCACCAGCGGGCAACTCCATATTTTTGCGATCGGAACCCGCTCACCCTACAATAATATTGGCATCAGTGATGACGCCAGTCCCACCAGTGCCAGCTTTGATGGGGCAGGCAATAGCTATTCATCACAGGATTTTACCGATCCTAACTCCGGCATGGGCTGGAATCCAGGCGATACCCTGACCTACAATGGTATGGATTTCATCTGGCCAAACGTTCCCGCTGGACAAGCTGATAATAATATCGCTCGTAGTCAAAGTATTCCTGTGGCACCTGTTGCCAATGCCGATACCATTGGCTTCATTGGTGCTTCGCATAATGGAGACAGTTCGGGCAACGCCACCTTAGTCTACACCGATAATTCCTCCACAACCATTCAGTTGGGTATGGGTGACTGGACCATGAGTGGGAATGCCCCCAAACCAGCATTCAACAATTTCTTGTTCGCTTTACTCAATCATCGGAATAGCCCAGATGGACAACAAAATATTCCTACCTATCTCTTCTATACTGAATTTCAGATCACACCCGGCAAAGTGCTCCAAAGCGTCACCCTGCCTAAATCAACAACACCCGGACAAGTCCATATCTTCTCAATAGGAACCAGAGCAGGTAATACCTTCCGCAATAACGTGGGCACATCTGATGATACCTCCACAACCTTTGCCAATTTTGATACGCAAGGCCATAGCTATTCTTTGCAAGCGCTACAGGCAGCCGCGCATATTACCGAAGGCAATGATGTCTTCTTCAATGGTGTTGACTTCCGCTGGCCTTCCGGATACTCCGTCCTGGCAGATAATTACCGAGCGATCGGACAAACGATAGCCGTCACACCGGTTGCAAACGCTAATACGCTCGCGTTTCTCGGATCAAGCACTATTGGCAACGCATCTGGAACAGCAAAGATTACCTATACCGACAATTCTACGCAAACATTCACTCTGGGCTTCACCGATTGGGCCAACAGCACCATCGCCTATGGCAACAAACTGGTAGCCACCATGCCCTATCGCAACAGCGCCAGTACAGGCACGGACAACACAACGACATATCTCTACTATGCAGAAACCCCATTGAATCCAGGCAAAACCATAGCAAGTGTTACACTGCCAAATATCAGCCAACAACTGCATGTTTTTTCAGTAGGAACACGAGGAGGAGCCTATAATAATGCAGGAACCAGTGACGATGCGGCGCCATACTTTGCGAACTTTGATAACGGTACCCACTCCTATTCGGCCCAGGGGCTACAAAGTGTTGGTCTGGCACCCGGTCAATCGATCACAACCAACGGTATCGGGTTTGTGTGGCCCAATGCACAATCAAACTTCTTCAATAACTATCAAGCAACCGGACAAAAAATCACGGTGAGCCCTGTCGCCGGCGCTACTACGCTTGGATTTCTTGGAGCCGCAACCAACGGAGCCACCTCGGGCACGGCAACCATCACCTATACCGATAACAGCACCCAAACCTTTACATTAGGCTTCGCCGATTGGACATCATCAAGCATCACATCGCTACCCTATGGCAACAGTGTGGTAGCCACTATGCCCTATCGCAACACACCTTCGGGAGCACAAACCATCAACACCTATGTATTCACCACAAGTGTGACTCTACAGGCTGGCAAAACCATCCAAAGTGTCACCCTCCCAACCACAACGAGCCCGGGGCTCCTTCACGTCTTTGCCATTGGTACAAAGTAAGGAGAAACCACCTCACAAAAGAACCCGGGCCATATTTCTAGCTTTGATCAAGCGAAATATGGCCCGGGTTCTTACCTTCATCCTAAACACATACCAATTTATCATTTCGCCAAAACGCCGTTGTGAATGGCAAGAGAATAGTGTGCTTCTTTGCACAGGTTCAATTTTTGTGAATTTATGAAGACCACGGTAGAAAACGCGCTTGAACAGAGGTATACTGGTATAGTCAAATAAGCAGAGATCTATTGAGTACCAACGGCAAGGAGCACCAGGGATGGTAATGAGACCGCAACAACCGCTGGCCCTCTTTATGAGTTATTCTCAGAAGGACGAGGCATTCAAGCAGGAATTCGAGGATTATCTGGTGAATTTTCAGCAGGCCCAACTTATCTCTGGGTGGGCCGAGCGGCAAGTCCAGCCAGGAATAGATTGGTCACAGGTGATCGATGCACGGCTGGCAACAGCACAGATCTTCCTGCTCTTTCTGAGTCCAAGTATGCTGTCCTCTGGCTATTGTTCTGGCGCGGAATTCCGTGAGGCATGGCAAAGACGCAACGCAGGAGATGTGCACATGATCCCGATTAGCTTGCACTTTGTCGATTTGACAGGGCATTCTCTCGGCTCCATCCAGCACATACCAAGAGGGGCGAAACCCGTCTCATCCTGGCCGAGGCGAAGCGAAGCCTGGGCGGCCATTTACCAGGATATTCGCCGGGTGATACAACACTACCAATCGAATCATTAGTAACAAAGGGAACCATTTTTTGCCACAAAAGTGGTTCTGAAAAAGGAAGCCATCGAGCTTTCCATTGAAAATAATCGTTTCATCAACTATACTGTATCTGTATTCATAAACCGGTTCTCTGTTTATTAATGAGGTCGAAGGAAAGCGATATTTCGCAGAGATAGAGGTGATATATGACTCTCGCGCTAAAAGCATTCGCGTGGTTCGTGTTTGGCTTTGTGCTCATGGCTCTTCCCTTATTTCTGGCGGCGGGCACCATCGCCTGGCTTGCCGGTTGGACCTACCTGATCCTGCTCTACGGCTGGCTTTTTATTGGCATCTTACTGCTGCTCAGGTACAATCCTGGCTTGCTGGCCGAGCGCATAAATGTCTCCCCACCGAATCAACAAGCCTGGGATAAGGTGTTTGTTGTGCTGCTCAATCTGTTCCTTTTTGCCTTGCTGGTTCTGATGCCGCTCGACGCAGTGCGCTTCCACTGGTCACAGATGCCACTCTGGCTCCAGGTAGTTGGAGCTATTGCGCTGGTGATCTCGTTCGTGCTCATGTCCCTGGTCTTTCGGGAAAACTCGTACCTGTCGGCAACGGTGCGTGTGCAGGAGGAACGAGGGCAGACAGTGATCACAACCGGGCTCTATCATTATGTGCGTCATCCCATGTATGCCGGCGCTCTCTTCATGTTTCTCGGGACGCCCCTGCTGTTGGGCTCCTGGTATGGTATGGTGCTGACCCTGCTCTTCCTCCCCGCGCTCATAGTGCGATCAGTGCTGGAGGAACGCACGCTACTCCGGGAATTGCCAGGCTATAGTACCTATATGACCCAGGTCAAATACCGGCTCATCCCGTATGTCTGGTAGGAGAAACCGATCTATCCTTGTAAAAGAGTTGTGCCCGAACGTTCAACCTCGACACAATGCCATAATGTTGCGGAAGAACTTCCTGAGGAAACCTATCAAGCATTGTTTAGCTTCTTTACGGCCCAGTAATGGCGGCAACTGCTGGATGATTATCATCCGGCAGTTGCCGCGTGGCCCCGATGGACTTGCCTCACCCGAGTACATCGAGAACGCTCCAGGATATACCTTTTGCAATGCTGAGGAGGCTACGCGTCCACATGCATGAGCTCATAGAGGCGGCTAGCAGCTTGATCACGCGAGAGTCTGGCAGCCAGCAAGTCATCCAGGATCGCTTCAATCGTTGTCTCCTGTGGCTCCTCATGACCCAGCGCCAGTGCCGGGTCCACAGATTGTTCAGGTATAACAGTCGCAGTCGTCTCCTCCTGTGGCGTCTCACTCTCCTTGAAAAGGTGATGGCGTAGCGCCGTTGGCAGATAGATGCCCACCAGGACCACGCCAACCAGAAAGGCACTCAGTCCACCCTGAGCCGCCAGTTGCCAGTCCGACACGGCCGAGCCGAGCAGCGCGGTAACACCGGTATACAAGGCAACTGCCAGGCCAATTGCTCCCGTCAGGACGCCTGCGCCTATCAGGGTGAGCACATAGCCACGACAGGGTCCCGCAACCAGCTCACCATCCCGTTTAGAGACTTTGCGTATATACCAATCTACCAGGACATAGCAGACCCCACTGAGCACCAGGGCCCAGGACTCAAACCATGCCTGATGATTTACTCCCACCCCGCCATTTGAGAAGAGTATCTTCAGCGTATTGTCCAGCAGTCTGCCTAGCCCCCACCAGAAGGCACCGGCCATGACGGCTCCCACGATTGCCAGGATCGTCAGGCGTAATACCTCCAAACGCATCAATCCCTGGCGTACACTCCAGTTCAGTGACCAGGCATAGATGCCAATAAGCAGCATTCCCAGCAGCAGAGGTGAGAAGAAATCATAGCTCCCTTGATAGCCCAGGACCTCAGACAGCGGAAGAGGGTCTCCATATCCCAGATGCAGCAGGGCCACAATCGCCAGCGAGCAACCGCGCAGCAGGAAAGCCATACCAGCCGCCAGGCCCAGGCCATGAAAGATCCAGCGGGTTGCCAGGGATCGATCCTGGCGGGCCGTCCAGCTATAAAAGATCCAGCTTCCCACGACCCAGAACAGGGTGAGCAGTAACCAGAAAGGATTGGCAGGTTGGCAGGAAAAACTTCCCTCACACTGGACAGTTCCATGGAAGAAAACGGTATCGATTACATGTCTGATCGTGGGCACCAGGATGAAAAAAACCGCCACGGTAAGCAGCAGAACAAGTTGCACGCCGAAAATGTGAATACGTTGAAAGACAAGCGCGAGTCCCGTTGGCTCACCGGTACGTCGACGCTCAAGATGTACCAGGCAGGCCAGAAGCAAGAATGAGAGAGCAGCCGCACAGAGAAAGGGCAGACCATTATAGGAGGTTGTAGCCAGCCCCGAGAAAGCGGTAGCCAGCAGCGGGACCCAAAGGCCACGCTTATCCCTTCGGTCGTATTTAAGAAAAAGGAACGTATCGCGCTATTGGCAGCTTGAGGCTCCTGCCGGAGATCACGGCGAAGGAGCCAGTAATGCAGGCCACCCAGGAAACCTGCAATCAGAAAAGCCACACAGGCATAGCTCAGGGCCTGCACAAACTGCGCCTGCGTCGGAATATCCTGATAAGAGCCTCGCAAGCTTGTAAACGCGAGGCCTGTCGAGAGCAAGGAACCAAAGGCGCTCATCGCAAAGATCAATAATGCCGTCGCAACCGCGTAGATGTAAAAACGATAAAGACTTCGAGCCATTGTAAACCCTCCTGTACAATGATAATGGCTAGCCAGGCTGCAACAGATTGATATCGATATGGATCAACCTGCAACCTCACTTGATGAATGCTTATCACTCTACACCTCTTAGCATACAGTCTTGCAGAGCAGAATGAATGAGTCAAATGCCCCATCTTTCACTGGAACAAAAAGGCACTCTCATTCTTTTCCAATTACTTATCAAGATTACCTGTATAAATTGGAGATTTTTGGCAGAAGATCATGATGGTTTGCGAGGCAGTTCACAGAGATCCGTGCCTCGCAAGTGTTTTTGGTGTCATAGGTGATAGTGACATCCTGTTTTTGCGAACCATCGGTTGCAGCGACAAGATGCCATCCTACCGGGAGGCGCCCTCTACAGCAGGAAGCCTACCATGTACCATTGCATATCCTGCCCACGGCCCTGGGCGTTGGCTGGCTGCGTGTCCTCCGCATAGGTGTATAAGGCATGACCATCATAGAAGACCTGGGCTCCATTGGCGGTCTGATGGACCGATAACTGTTTGGGCAGTGCCATGGAACTGGAGATCGTCATCATTCCCTGTGGCGCCAGCACGGGGGGCCAGTCTTTCGCACAGGCACCGGTACAGGTGGCTTGCAACGCGGGATCAGCCTTGTAGTAGTACAGGGCGAAGTTTTTATTGTTCAGAAGCACATGGACCTGATTGCCATTAATAGCAGCATTCCCGGTGTGAATGAAGGCATTCATATTGCCAGCCATATCAGGGGTAGTCTTGATACCTTGCATCATGGCTGTCGTAGCAGCAGGTGTGTTTGCGGTAGCATTCGTCGGCACGGCTACCAGATACCATTTCATATCCTGACCATTCCCCATCGCTTGCCCTGGCTGCTTGTCCTCTGCATAGGTATATAAGGCATGACCATCATAGAAGACCTGGGCTCCATTGGCGGTCTGATGCACCGATAACTGTTTGGGCAGTGCCATGGAACTGGAGATCGTCATCATTCCCTTTGCCGCCAGCACGGGAGGCCAGTCTTTCGCACAGTCACCGGTACAGGTAGCTTTCAACGCAGGATCATCCTTGTACGTGTAGACGGCAAAGCCTTTATTGGTGAGAAGTACGGGCATCTTATTGCCATTAAGCGTAGCTGTTCCCGTGTGAATAAAGGCAGCCATATTGCCAGTCGTATTCATTGTAATGGCAATGCCTTGCATGGTATCCATCTGAGCAGCAGTCGTTGGTGTTGCAGCGGTCTTATAACCATTATTTGTGTTGGTTGTGGGCGTTGTAGGAGCCTGGTTACCCATACCACCACATGCTGACAGCAAAATGGCTAGCAGCATCATAAACGCGAACGGTCCTGAACGTCGAAGTGTTTTCATATACTGTTACATCCTTGAGATAATTTCTATACAACTACAATGTTTGCAAACGCCATCTATGTAAAAAGGGACAATCATTCATGATAGTACCTGCAAATATGCTTAATCATCAATGTATTCCCTTGTATTGGCTATGTGCATACATTATTCCTTCTTACTTTAACCACGCCCATCTTTTACAAAATTTACCAATAGGTACTTTTTTCACAATTAGCAAAAGAGGCGCTGTACCAGAGGTGAGGTGAGAAACTGCATACGTAATTCATCATTGGTGATCTTGCTGGCGAGTTCCTTGACAACGGTTGCGGCGCGGGCAAACGCTTGGGCTGCCTGTTCATGTTCTTCGCCGGCCAGGTACAGCCTGGCCAGTTCCGCCTCGGCCTGCCAGAGTTCTCCAGGCAGGCCGATATTTTTTGCTCCCTCGATGGCTTCCTGCAACCATGCCTGTGCGCATACTATTTCGCCCTGCGACTCGGCAAGAACAGCACGCGCGCGTGCATATGAGATGGAGCAGCGCTTGTTTGCGCCAAAAAGCTGGTAAAAAGCTTGAAGATCCTCTGCCGCTTGTACACTGGCGCCAGCAAACACCAGAGCTAGCGTCTCAGGCCAGCGAGGAACTTCCGGGCATACAACTGCCCTGGGATCTCTGACAGTTAAGGCCTGCCGGGCATAGGTGGAGGCTGTTTCCCAATCCCCGGTCAGGGCATAGTCAACACACAGGAGAGAGTTGCTCAAGCCAATGTAGCGCGCCGAGGGTACGGTCTTACTCATCTCCAGAGCTTCCAGGTGCGCCTGAAGGGCTTTCTCTGGAAGCAAAAGTGCCTGATACGCCAATCCGAGTGAGACCAGATTGACAAAGAGAATAATGTTAAAGGTCAATGTGCGCGCTATTTCGGTGCACTGGAGCGCAATCGTGAGCGCTTCTTCATAGGAGCCAATTTCTATAAGATTGCGCACGAGCTGATAACCGCAATTTGCCTGCCCCCAGGGATGTTCAATTTCACAGCTAATCGCATAGGCCAGCCGCGCTGCCGCGAGCCCCTCATATGGTTGCCCGCAATTGATCTGCGCGTCAGCGATCCTGCTCAAGCAATCCGCCTCCATCATCCGATCTCCCTGCGCCGCAAAACGTTGCCGTGCTTCTTCAGCAAACGCTGCCGCTTCTTCCCACTGCCCCAGTGCCCGCGTGGTATAGGCAAAGATATTGAAACTTTTCGCGACCAGATCCTGCTGTTCAAGTTCACATGCCAGAGCATAGGCCTGTTTCACATAGGTCAGGCTCGCATCCAGGTTTAAAATATAGTAATTGACCCGCGCCAGACTCCATTGCGTCTCGGCTACTCCTCGCCGGTCATGATGACGCTCCGCTACCACCAACGCTTTCTGAAGCAATGCCATAGCGCTTTCCATCTGAGAAAAGTCTTCACTCACCAGGACAGCCAGGTGATTGAGCGCTGCACATTCCATGCCTGGATCGGCCCTTTGCAGGGCGGTTTCCAGCATCGTCTGATAAATAGCATGGGCGGCACTGGCGTCATTGCGATGTTCATAGGCCCGGCCAAGGCGCGTAAACAGGTGAGCAAGCTCATCAGCCGATATCTGTAGCTTGTGTTCTGCCATCAGCAGGCGAGCTTGCTCATAATGTCCGATGGCATCGCGCATGGCAAACACATTCAGAGCTTCATCACCTGCGGCCAGGCTCCAGCGAAAGGCTGTATCAGTAGCCCCGCTGGCTACTGCGTGATAGGCCACCTCCGCAGCAGGCGCGCCTGTCTCTTCCAGCAATTGAAGTGCTCTCGCATGAAAGACACGCCGACGTTCCTTGCCCGCCTCGATGTACACCAATTCACGAACCTTGTCATGGGCAAATACATAGCAAATGGCATTCAAGCCACCTGACTGCCGACGAGACTCACATAGGAACAAACTATTCAGGGCTTCATCCAGGCCAACAAGCCCTTCTTGCGTTGAGAGTTGAGCAATGCGACAAAGATCCCCAAAGGTAAAGTCATGGTCGAGAACGGCTCCCGCTGCGAGAAATTCTCGGGCAGTGGAAGAAAGCTGAGCCAGGCGGTTCTGGAGCACCTCGCGCACATCCGCAGGCAGGATTCCTCCAGGCGCACCAGCATGGAGCAAAGCAACCTGTGGCTCGAATATCCAGCCTTTTCCTTTGAGCAAGCGAGGCACCAGACCACCATGTTCAAGTAATGCCTCAAGCAGAGCTACCAGGTAGAATGGCTGTCCCTGTGTTTCTGCATACAGCCATGCGCCAAACTGCTCTGGACTGAGTCTGGTTGTGGTGGGTGACTGGACATGCGACTCGGATGGCTCACCAGGCAAGAAGATGTATGGTTCAGCTGATTGTGTTTCATGTGCTTCCGACAATGAATGAACTATCTGGAGGATGTCTTGAGGAGAGAGCGGCCCCAGTTCCACACGTGTCAGAGAGGCAACACTTTTCAAGCTTGCAAGCCACTCAACCAACCGTGATTCCACCCGTTTTGAGCCTGTCCGTCGATTGAACAAGAACAAAGCGGGGATAGCTCGTTCCATCCAGCGTCTGCAAAGATAATGGCACGCATCCAACGTGGCTTCATCCGCCCATTGCATATCATCGATAAAGATAAGCAGTGGCTGCTGCGCAGCAGCCGCTTGTCCCAGCCGCGCAAGCGCTTCTAACAGACGAGAGGAGGCAAATGCCTCGTCAATAGTAGGAGGAGGCAGGTCAGGATACCGCTCGCGCAGTTCTGGCAAGAGACGGCTCAATTCTGCGATCCAGGTATCGCTGAGCAGCTGACGAAGATCCTGCTCCTGCTCGCTAAAAGGGCGAAAACAATCGAGCAGAGGCTGATACGCCAGACGCTGGTAGGTTTCATAGGCTTTTCCTTCAAGGATGCCCGCGCCTTGCACCTTTGCCCAGTCGAGAAACACGCTGGCCAGCCGTGATTTCCCTGCTCCTGCTTCACCTTCCAGCATGACAATTTGTGGTTGCCCACTAACAGCTTTCTCATATAAGGTAATGAGTCGGCTTACATTCGCTCCCCGACCCACGAAAGGAATTTCGAGGAAGGTGCGTACAGACGATGAGCGCACAGGAGCGTTGGCATGGTTCTTGACCCGGGATACTGGTGAGGTATTCCGGATAATATCGGCCAGGGCCAGCAATTTGGAGGATGGTCTGGCGCCGAGTTCTGTGCGCAACATTTCCTGGCAGGTCTCGTACGTTTTCAAGGCTGCAACACGGTTGCCCAGCGAGAAATGTAATTGCATCAGGCGTAAATAAACAGCTTCATTGAGTGGATCGCAGGTGCGCCAGCGCTCGACAGTTTTAATCGCTTGCTCTATCTGTCCTTCTGCATGCTGGAGTTGAGAAAGCCAATCAAGAATCTGCTCAATGCGTGCGAACCAGGATTGACGCTGCACCCCAACCCAGTGATCGAAATCGGCTGCGTCACGCAGCACAAAATCTTCCAGAAAACCGCCACGATACAAGCCGACAGCCTCCTGGAGATGGGCAATCACGGTCCGGCGAGCCTCCCCTTGCATTGCATCTGGCACAGGAAGGTGCTGGATCAAGGCCCACGCGGCCTCAAACCTGTGCAGGTCAAGCTCAATAGCAGCGTTCAGATTGAGTCCGAGTGTGTCGTAGGTGATGAGCAAATGCGCTTCATGTTCCGGTGGCGTCCCCTCGTCGAGTGCCTGACGTAAGTGAAGGAGCGCAACGCGCAACGCAGTTCTTCCATGTGCGGCATCTCTCTCCGGCCACAACAGGCGAGCGAGCTTCTGACGGGGATGTACGCCGGGTTCCGTGGCAAGGTAGGCAAGGAGGGCCAGCGTTTTTCGATCATGGAACGCCAATCGATGGCCGACGTGATCTACCTTCGGTGTCCCGAGCAACGCAATCTTCAAGTCGCTCATGAATGGCTCCTTTGCCCTACACGCTGGCAAAATATACTGGTCCATCGAAGAGCGGCGGTTGACGACTGCAGGATGCTCTTCTGGACACAACAACCAGGAGTAATAGAGATATAGTATAGTCATCAAGAGCCACGAAGGCAAGAGCATGAGAGAGGAAAAGCAATAACGACTCGATCACAAAAAAAACGCTTGCGTGGCTGCAATGCCAGTCTGATAAACGCTTTTCTCAACACCTATGCTGGTATACTATCTCTACTACTTGACTCAAAGGAGAGAATGTATGCTCAATCTTGCAGTCCTGCTTGATGATAGTGCACGCGAAGTACCTGAGCGAGCCGCCATTATTTACGAAGGAACCAGATTGTCGTATGCCGCCTTGCAGGCTGCAGCTAACCAGGTGGCCAATGGACTGGTTCAGGCAGGCATCCGTCAGGGGGATACGGTTGCGCTCAGTTGCCAGAATCTCCCATTTTTTGTTATTGCCTATTATGGCATCCTCAAAGCTGGCGCGGTGGTTCTTCCTCTGAATGTACTGCTCAAGCCACGTGAAATCGCCTATCATCTCGCTGACGGCGAGGCAAAGGCTTATTTCTGTCAGGAAGGGAGCCCTGATCTTCCAATCGGGCAGATGGGGTTTACCGCTTTCCAGGAGGTGGAAAGCTGCACACACTTCTGCTTGATGACCAATGATGTAGCTGCACCATCTCCTATTGCAGGCGCGACAACATTGGCCGAGTTCATGCAGGATCTGCCAACGACCTTTGACACGATTGCGACAAACCCGGATGCGACAGCCGTCATTCTCTACACCAGCGGCACCACAGGTAAGCCCAAAGGAGCGGAACTGACCCACATGAATATGCTCCTCAATGCCCGCCTTTCTGAGACGATGTATCCCAAAGTAGACCACGATGTACATCTGATTGCATTGCCACTGTTTCACTCTTTTGGGCAGAGTGTGCAAATGAACGCGGGTATCTACAATCGGGCTACCCTGGTACTCCAGCCCCGCTTTAGCCCGGAAGGTACATTGCGCTTGATGGAAGAGGAGCATGTTAGCATTTTTGCGGGAGTGCCAACCATGTACTGGGCTCTGCTTAATTATCCCGGGACCGACACCTATGATTTGCAGAACATTGCGCGCCACCTGCGTATATCGATTTCTGGCGGGGCAGCCATGCCGGTGGAGGTAATGCGAGCCTTTAACGAAAAATTTCAGGTCACCATCCTGGAAGGATATGGGCTCTCCGAAACCAGTCCTGTCGCTACCTTTAATCGCCTCGATCGGACCATCAAACCCGGCTCAATCGGACTACCTGTCTGGGGCGTCGAAGTACGCCTGGTGGATCAGAACGACGAGGAAGTTGGGGTGAACGAATTGGGCGAGGTCGTGATCAGGGGTCACAACATTATGAAAGGCTATTATAAGCGAGCTGAGGCAACGGCTGATGCCATGCGCAATGGCTGGTTCCATACGGGTGACATTGGGCGACGCGATGAAGATGGCTACTTCTACATTGCAGATCGGGTCAAAGATATGATTATTCGTGGCGGCTTCAATGTGTATCCGCGCGAAATCGAAGAAGTCTTGATGACGCATCCGGCAGTGAGTATAGCAACTGTCATCGGCGTACCGCATGAGCGTCACGGCGAGGAAATCAAGGCTTTTGTCATCCTCAAGCCAGCAACGACAATCTCAGAGGCTGAACTGATCGCCTGGTCCAAACAAACAATGGCCGATTATAAATACCCGCGCCAGATCGAGTTTCGCACCGCGCTACCCATGACCGCCACGGGCAAGATTCTCAAAAGCGAACTGCGCCAGGCACGACCATAACAGACACGGAATGGAAAAAGCAACGTATTTGCCACTTTACCAGCGCAGTGTCACTCCTGGCTTGTGCGTCAATGAGAAAGCACTGCGACTCTGTTATACATGATGTTGTTCAAACAGAACGAAGGAGCGAACACAGATGTTCAAACTTTTTACTCGATGGTGCACTCTGGCTGTTTTCGTAGGTTGTCTTTTGCTTTTCCAACGATCCCCGGCCGCCCACGCTGCCACCGCCGGGAAATTGCAACAGTTTAGTTATTTTGGCTCCGCCGGTTTATATACCTATGATGTGTATACTCCGGCCAATTATCAAGTAGGAACATCGGTCCCTCTGATCGTCGTCTTATCTGGGTGCACAGTAGATTCATCCACGATGGCTGCAGACACCGGCATGGATACACTGGCGGATCAGAAACAGTTTGTTGTTGCTTATCTTCAACAGGAAGTCTTTGCCAATCCTGCTCTGTGCTGGAATTTTTTCTCGCCGAGTAACCAGTATCGCGGTCTGGACGAAGCCGCTGAGATTGCTGGCATCACGCAAACGGTGGAAAACTCTACCTCACGCTGGACAATCAATAAGCACCGCGTCTACATCACAGGTATTTCATCGGGCGGAGCAATGGCGGTAAATATGGGGGCAGCCTATCCAGATCTATACACCGCAATTGGGGTACATTCTGGCGTGGAGTATCAGGCCGTCACCGCTTTCTCCCTGAGCGCTTCGGTTACTGGTGGCCCTCCTCCTGTTCTGCAAGGCGATCTGGCCTATCAAACGATGGGACGCTATGCTCGGGTTGTCCCCACCATCGATATCCAGGGTACAGTTGATACTGTCGTCTGGCCGGTCAATGGCGACCAGGTAATTCAGCAGTGG
Source organism: Dictyobacter vulcani (assembly GCF_008974265.1). Lineage (GTDB taxonomy): Bacteria > Chloroflexota > Ktedonobacteria > Ktedonobacterales > Ktedonobacteraceae > Dictyobacter > Dictyobacter vulcani. The sequence continues at coordinate 540,415 of NZ_BKZW01000002.1, read as the reverse complement.
ATGGAGACGGACCATGATGCCTCCGGGGGAACCTATAATGCGAGCTACTCCAATCCCTCGACCACCACACATGGACAGGTTTCAGGAGGACATGCCTATACCACCTATACCTGGAACAATAACAGTGGTCAGGAGATTGAGGAGTATTGGGTAGTCAATGGCATGGGGCATGCCTGGTCTGGCGGATCAGGACTCTGGGGGATCCCGCGGGTCCGAGCGCAAATCTGGCCATGTACAATTTTTTCATGCGCTTCAGTAATTGAACAGACACAATCACCAGTAACACAGAGGCTCGCTCGCGGCTATATATGCTGGCAAGCGAGCCTCTGCTACCACATAAATAGCAATGAAAGAGAATATATCTATGCCAACTCACCAATTGGAAATCAATGGTATTAACTTACATTATCAGACATGGGGAGAATTCACTCGACCAGAGCGAACCGTCTTGCTTGTCCATGGACTGACTGCCAGTAGCCAGGAATGGACGCAGCTTGGGCCTGCGCTTGCCAGTCAAGGATGGTACGCCATCGCCCCGGACTTGCGCGGGCGAGGACTGAGCGAGAAGCCACCGCATGGTTACGGCATTCCCTATCATGTCAATGATCTGCTCTCACTCTGTGATGCGCTGAACCTGCCTGCGGTCCATTTTATCGGCCATTCACTTGGCGCTCAGATCGGGTATTTCCTGGCAGCTGTTCACCCCCAGCGCCTGAGTCGTCTTGTGCTGGTGGATGCAGGCGGACGGGTCCCGCCGGATACGCTACAAGCCATCGCAGCCTCGCTTCAACGACTGGGACAGGTGTATCCCTCGCTTGACGCGTATATAGAAGAACGACGGCAAACGCCGATCCATCAGTGGAATCCCTTCTGGGAAGCGTATTATCGCTACGACGCCGAAGTTCATGCTGATGGTACCGTGACATCGCGCGTTCCCAAAGCAGCCATTGAGGAAGAGATAACGGTCAACATGAGCATCAATGCGGATGCACTTTTGCCGCGCATCCAGGCACCAACGCTCATCACGCGCGCCGCATTGGGTACCCTGGCCCCCGACCGAGGTATCATCCTGACAGCCGACGAGGCTGAACGCGTACAGGGTATTATCAGAGGAAGCCGTGTAGTGGAAATCCCCGGCACCAACCACTATACGATTATGCTCTCGGACGTTTTCACAAGCAACATACTGGCTTTCTTATCTGCTATAGACAAATAACATTGCCTGAAAAAGAAAAGAAGAAGTGGCATAAATGTAAGTGCCAGCATCATCGTCTGGCAGCACAGAAAAACGCAAAGATAAGATATGACAAAAGCGTAACCCGCCGCAAGGCGCTGTGGTTTAAACCCAGGCGGATAGGCGGGTTACTCCTGGGCTTTAGCCCTTGCTTGTTGCATAGAATGCATGGTTGGATTATACTGCATAGGTGCAACGAAGGCACGACAGCACAGGCTGTACGGCCTTAGGAAGTGTTGCCAGGCAAAATCGTTCAAGAAAAGCCTCCCACTGATGCATGCATCAGTTTTCGAAAGAGAAAGGTGTTCACCCTTTCCAGGTCGCCAAACACCCGACGTTGGCTGCACACCCGTCGGGTACGGCATGAAACGGTGAACAGGCATGGCACCGCCCTTCAAGCGAGCAGATGTGTGGATCTGTGCTTGAGTGTATTCCTCACCCACTACGGTCTTCAACGAGTTGCCTCAACGAGGCACCGACTCAGGGGGCCGACTACGTAGGAGTACAAGAAGCCGCCGCCTCTTCAGGGCGTGCGGAGTGTCACGAGATCGAGGTTGCAGGTAGCAAAATAATCTTGAAACTAATCTCCATCATTTCTGGCCCTGATATGCGCATATCAGGGCCCTCCTCTAGATGTGGCCGTCCAGGAGAAGTTGATAGAGCCCTTAAAAGCAAATCATTATCGATTTGACTCTTCAAAAGCTATCGAGGAACGGGTATGCATGGGCACCGTTTACAGGCCCTCGGCTCAATTCTCTTTGCAGTGTGTGAATGAGAACGAAAGATTGCGATAGAATTGACAAAAATTGATAGTTATGTTATTTTCATACCCGAAGATTAAAAAATGCGTTACATGCCACATTCAAGAGCTCCACAGGAGTCTGGCGGTAGTTTCATGGTTTCATGGATAAGAGGTATAAGATGGATCTTTTCTTACAAAATCACCAGTATAACTATATTGTGCGCCAGGCCAAGCTAGTCATATCTACCATAAAAACCTGTTCTGACAACCAGGTCGTGGAAACAGTGAAATATACCGCACTAAGCAAAGTGCTTGATGCTTGTCCTGGACTCAGTGGAGAACAAAGACACCTGGTAGAAAGATTGGGCGAATTACAAACAGCAGAAGAACTTCAGGTATATATGAGCAAGCTGCTGCAATGTACAATCAAATTTCCTACACTTACTGAACCTCAGTTAAAGCGCCTGTTCCCTAAGGTTAAAAAGCTGCGTATTCCTGATCTTTCTGATCTTGAGAAACACCCCTTGACGTATTTTACCTGGACCGACTCAGCAACCAATAAAAAATACCTCGTTTATTATCGTCAGCCTCAATCAGATAAGAAATCTTCTGGCAAGCTGATTGGTATCGAAGGTCAATATACATCTACGAACAAGACCGGCGTCTGCGCCTTCTGCAAAAAACCAGGCGAAGCAGCCTTTTTCTCTGCCGTCGCCAAAACCAGGAGCTCTCATTCACCCGATTATTACAGATCAGTAGGCCAGTATATCTGTCTGGACAACAAAGCCTGCAACGTCCAGATCACCGAACTTGATGCGTTGGAAAGCTTTATTGAAGATATTTCAAAATAATAGCAGTTTCCAGACCAGATAATACGCATATAGATCACCTTGAACTCTACAAGCCAAAGTTTGTAGAGTTCAAGGTGATAAAGGATCCTCTCATTATTGTTTACACAGATAACAGGATACTCACAGCGATGATGCATAGATCTCACGACCAACGTAGAAGCTTTCGCAGAACTCTGCTATCGCTTCAACAGCCCTGGCTTCAGATAACATCATCATATGGTTGGATGCATCTATATCAATGATATGGAAATCGGGCATCAGTCGCTCCCATTCTTCCCAGTATGCTGTACGATCCAGCGCTATTTTGTCATTCGGAATGGTAAGGTATGGCTCTAAGACACCAAGGAACACACCACTGCTATTCCGAAGATAATAACAATCCACAGCTTTTGCGTCAGGCAGTGGTAAAGCTATATAATTTGCAATATCGTAAGCTCTTTGCAGCCTGACATTTTGCTGAATCTGGTTACGTATTTGTGTTTTCGTCTTAGTCAGGCCCCGTGCATTGGCAAGGCTAATCATCTTCTTCAAAAACGCCTCATCCCCTGAGTTGAGATCGATTTCTTCAACACTGATGAGGTGCTGATCCCATTGCTCCGCATCTTTCACTAGAGAAGACAGCATTGTATTGACCGCTTGCAAAATTAAAGATTTAGCAGAAGGTCGTTGCTCTCTAAATATTGGACCACCTGGGACATCAATCATGACCATGGTGTTCACTTTTTGTCCCGCCTGTTGCAATTGGCGCGTAATTTCATACGCTACCATCCCTCCTAAAGAATATCCTCCGACATCATAGGGACCTTCCGGCTGTACAGAGCGCATGATATCAATGTAATAGGTGGCCATTTTTTTGATCCCTCGAATTGGGACCTGATTGTCCATATATCCCCGTGCACGGATTCCGTAAAAAGGCCGTGGGCTCCTTTGGGCAATCGTCTGGTATATCTCTACTCCACCTTGTCCGGCATGAAACCAGAATACGGGCTGTCCCTGGTATTTTCTGTTGAGGTGCACAAGCTCAGGAAACTCTTTACGTATCTGCTCTATAGAAAGTCTGTTGCTCTTTTCAACGGGAGCACGTTCCAATAATTGGATAAATATTTCTGCATGTTCTCTAGCAAAGAATTCTGTCAGTTCTTTGATATTCGGATATTCAAACAGTAAGGTTGAATTTAATTCGATCTTTGTTTCTTCTTCGATTTCATGCGTCATTGCAAGCAGGCGAGAAGAATCTAACCCTAGTTCCATCCAGCTCACTTCGATGTCGCATAATTGTGCAGTATCAGCGACGGTATTGCTCAGTTTATCAGACAAATATTTCATGATTTTTCTAGCAATATCATTCATGCTAGAGGTATCATTCGCATACGAGGGCGGCATGGGGTGCTGGAGTTCTGGCATACGACTGCCGCTGCCTTCTTTGCTTTCGCGGGTATTGCTAGCGATGTAATTCCTCTTTAATGCATAGCCTGTGTAGCAGACCACTACTTCAGACACTTCATTGATTGCATCCACGTCGAATATTACAACTTCACCTGAAATTTTTACTAATTTTATGTGCAACCAACCATTCGTAAATGTCTTATTCTTTGCGAACTGGATCTCATTAATGCTAAATGGCAAAAAGCCTCCTTCGACATGTGCTTGCTCCAACACATACATCATGGCGAGATACGCGGTATTGGTAATAAGTGGGTTTAACTCATAGGTGTGCGTGTCTTCTTGCTTGCCTGGCGCACAGTCGATGTGGGCAAGTACCTGGTCAGGTCCTATATACACGCATGTAATGCGCTTGAATATGTCTCCCCACTCGACCAGACCCTTACCGCGCTTGTATATCCGATCCACATCCTGGAATTCTTGTAGGGTGCTTTGTATATGCTGTATATCGCAATATCTGCCTTCAAAAGGCGCTTTTTCGTATTGGCCAGTTGCGGTTGGCTTCCATGCATCTGCGGATGTGTGACGATAGAGAACTTGAAAAGCAGTCGTGGTACCTTTTTGCAAACTCTCCACTTTCACTTCCACTTGTTGGTTTTCATTCACGGCAACCGGTTCGATATATGTGAGATTGCGCATGCATATACTATGTTGATCGGGAAAGAGGTGGAAAAAAGCTTTTACGGCCAGGCTTCCATACGTCGCTCCGATCAGTACCTGCTCACCATTCATTTGATGGCCCTTGAGATAAGGGTCGTCGTATGCATACCTTTCGAGGATACGGTGCTTCTTGTCCCCAGCAGTCGTCACAATAGCTGGTACTTTGTCGCTTCGATATGGTGCTGGCTCTTCATCATGCTCATCTTCGGCAAATACATGGTCGTCAACAAAACGAAAGGCCATCTGGTGATCGAACACATAATGAGGTAGATCAACCCATGCTGTTCCCTGAATTTTATAGAGGGGTTTAAAATCTATTCTTGCTCCTGCGACCCAATGCCGAGCCACCTGTCTGAGATTCTTTTTTTCCAGCAATTGCAGGATAGTAAATGCATCCGTCACATCGACATGGGAGGATGTGTGATCAAAGGAGGTGTAGATATCGCATTCTTGCACACCTGTGCTCGCTGTTTGCACGGTATCCAGTTTAACTATGAGGTCATCTATCGATGATGACAGAATAGCCACTCGGTGTTCCAGACCATGATTGAGTTTTTGCAAGCTTCGAGCAATGTCTCCCATATCTAAGAAGGGATTTTTGCGCAGGAATATACGCATCTTTTCAAGATATTTTCTGAGACTCCATGGCGTTCTGGCTGAAAAAATGAAAAGCGATTCTTGCGAAGATGCAGAACTGGGCAGACTGACAACAGGATCTGCGATGTATTCCTCAATGATTAGATTCGCATAGGATCCGCCCGCGCCAAAGGAATTGATCATACTCCTTCTAGGCAGGTTCTTCCCAGTGCGGGAATCGAGCGGCTGCTTCCATGGCTCAGTTGCTTGCTGGAGATAAAATGCAGTTTTTTCTAATTTGATATTCGGGTTTATGGGTTTTGCATTGATGCTTGGCACAAGCGTTGCATGTTCCATCTGTAAGAGTACTTTGCTCAACTGCGAAACACCAGAGGCCGCTTCTAAATGGCCCAGGTTGGATTTCACAGAACCCAATGCACAAAATTGCTTCTTTTCTGTATAATGCGCAAACGCTTGCTGCAGAGCAATGACCTCGATTGAATCTCCCAACTCTGAACCATTTGCAGCAGATTCAACGTATCCAATCGTCGTGGGATCAATACCAGATTGCCATATCGAGTTGGTAATTAGTTGGGCCTGCTGTTTCGGATCCGGGGCGGCATACATCTGTCTCCCTCCACTATGGTTGACAGAACTGCTTTTAATCACGGCATAAATGTGATCGTGATCTTGAATAGCCCTGGAGAGGGGTTTTAATAATACAGAACCAACACCTTCACCTGGAATAAATCCATCGCTGATACCAAAACTCTTACTTTCATTGCCGCTCCCTAAGAGGTGTGCACGCTGCAATACTGCATATTTGGATGGATCCAGTGCCAGATTGATACCACCCGCGATTGCCATCGAGCAACTCTGCTGTTTCAGGCTCTCACATGCCAGGTGAATAGCAGTCAAGGAACTGGAACAGGCGGAACTGATCGCAAGACTCGGGCCAGTGAGATTAAAAAAGTGAGAGATGCGATTCGCAATATGCCAGTCGGTTCCATTGGAGCTGAGCACGGCTTGCTCAAGTGAAGGAATGCTCAAAAAATACTGGTTGTACATATTGCCGACAAATACTCCGACACCTTTTTGCTGCCTGCTTTGCAACTCGTTCAACCTGAACTTGCTATAGCCTGCATTTTCAAATGTTTCCCAGACCACTTCTAAGAATAGCCGAATCTCGGGTGCCATTTCCATGACTTGCTGGCGGTTCACTTCAAACAACTGATAATCAAATCGATCGATCGATGCTAAAAATCCACCATAATATTTTGTATCAGTTTTTCGCGGCCTGTCTTTGGATAAGCGGTTGAGGAACGAATTCTTCCAGCGATCAGTAGCAACTTCTGTAATACAATTCTGGCCAGCTTTTAGATGCTCCCAGAGCTCTTCCAGCGTGTTTGATAAAGGATAGCGACCACTAATACCGATAATCGCAATATCGTCTGTTTCTTGAGTGCGTTCGTTGCCCTGCTGTATCTGTGCATTCTGTTCCTGGTTTGTGCGCTCAACCTGCTGCGACGCCAAAAAGCGGTCCGGTTTCACGGAGAACGAGGCAACCTGGACAGCCGGTGTTACGGACACTGATGCTTCTGGCACTGGGGGGGCTGCATTATTTGGTGGCGAAATCCATTCCCGTAGTTTTTTAGTGTGGTTTTTGATGAGATATTCAACGAGCTCTTGCGCATTACTGTATTCAAAAAGAATAGTTTTGGGAAGATCTCCTGTAACCTTTTCCAACTCTCGAATAAAATTTACTTGTAGAATAGAATCGATACCGTATTTTTCAAATGATGCATCGGCTTCAATCCTTTCTGGCGAGAGTTTAATGGCTTTCGCCAGGGTTTCTTTGATGAATTGCAATGTCCGGCCGGCCAGGAGATCGTCAGATATGGGCACATAGATTTCCGGCTTCGCGGGCAAAGCGTGGGCGCTGCTCTTTTCTTCCTGCAATACATGCGGACCATGGTTATAGGATATTTCTTCTTGCGCATGCTGGATGGCAACTGGCTTTACCGCTATATCTCCAGCTTTTGGCTGTTTTCTGTGCCGAATCACGCCATCGCTTTCAGCGACGATGATTTGCTGGCCCAGGTCATGGTCCTCTTCTGCCATGAAGGATACATCTCGAAAGCCTTCATTCTCCAATACTCTACGCCAGGTTTCTGGATACAAGCTAGGGCAGCCCGCAATGCGGAGCGCGGGATCCTCATACCGCCACCACCCTTCCAGAAGCCCAAAGGTAAGATGAGAGAAGATGTTATTGCTATTGATCTCATTTAATAAGAGCAATCCATTATTTTTCAGGACCGCTTTGGCATTGCGCAGTGTTTGGCGGATGTCTTTGGTAGCATGTAACACGTTGGCAGCGATGACGACGTCATAACTGCCTGCAGCAATATCTTGCTCTATAATTGGTGTTTCTACGTTGAAGATGCGATAGGTCAAATAAGGATTATACGGACCATACTCTCTTTCAGCATGGAGCAAAAATGCTCTTGAAACATCGCTATAGCAATATTCTTGAATATAGTCCTGATAGGATTTGAGCTTTTGAAAAACAGTGACGCTTGTTCCACCAGTACCTGCTCCTATTTCAAGAATACGTAAAGCCATACCGGGCTCTGATTTCAGACACTCCTGGATATACGCGACTAAGGTATCCGCAAGTACTTCATTGAAGTAGTCCGCGACCTGGTTTTGTTTGTAAACACCTTCGACTAATTCCATTGAGGAATCAGGAAATATGATATCGGTTGCAAGCACCTTGCCGGAAAGAATATCCGGCAAGGCTCTCACGGTCGCGTCGACTAAGGTTACCATGGCTTTCATGTTGCTGTCCGCCAACAATGTGGCCTTCTGTTCATCCCATGCCTGCCACACCGTATCCATATCGAGCCTGGTAGGATCGAGGGCTATATATCTCTCTCCTTCTTGTTTCAAGTAATGATTCCGCGTCAGGATCGCGGCGGTTTCTTCAATCCATCGTCTATATAAGTCTGGCAACCTGGATTCCGTTTTAAGATCGACTGCAACACTTTTTTCTGTGAAAAATCCTATGCACTGCAATTGACCCCATACTACTTTATACAGAAGCTGTTCCACGTTCGACATTTGTTGGTTCCTTCCTTATTTCATCTGCCGTATCTTTGTGCGATCTCCCAGTTTGTAGTTGCGCAACTTTTGAATATGCGAACGAGGATTCTCTGGATAGACTTCAATCCATTCGTTCTGGCTCATCGTTTCCGATCGCAAATGCGTGGTCGTTTTCATCAATGCAAGTTGATTGAGAGGTCCGCCGAGCAGTATTTCTAGCGCTTGCATGGCTTCAGGAGGCTCGATAGATCCAACACCAGCCTGGACCATTCGCTGCTGGTACTCTGGTGAAGCTACGATCCCAATCGTTCCCCAATAGCTCCAGTTCATTACTTTAACAGCACACGGCCATTCCTGCGCAAGCCGCTGCGCAAAAGCATCTTTGAATGTACAGCCCGATGCATAATTACTCTGTCCTGCGGCTCTGGCAAAAGATTGCATTGAGGAGAAGAACAAGGCAAAATCCAGCGGTTCGTTGTGAAAAATCTGGGCTATGCGCAGGCTTATATCCACTTTTGCCGCCAGGACTTTTTTGAAGCGTGCTTCATTCATATTTGCCAGGCTTTGATCCGACAGGATGATGGCGGAATGAATTACACCGTGAATTCTCGGATGGCTTGTTTTGATTACTTGATAGGCTTGCTGCATGGCGGAATAGTCGGTTGCGTCAGCCTCTATATACATGGGGGCCGGTCCCAGGGCTGCCAACCGGTCTATCTTGCGCTGAATGTGTTCATCCTTTTTCCTCCTACCAATCCAAACAACATGCGCCTGGTGTGACTTGATCAGGGATGCGCTCCAGGCTTCCCCTATACCGCCTGCTCCTCCGATTACGACATATACGCCTCCTTGCCGGTACAAGGATTGCGCTGGTTGCTGGTGCTGAACAGGAATTAAGCGTTGACGGTACCATTCCCGGTTCCGATAGGCCCAGGTGTCTCCTTGAGAATCTGCTGGCAGGGTGAATATATCAGCGACATGCCAATCATGGCGGTCTTCCAGATCGATCAATCTGACCTTCCAGTTGCTGTATTCTTTTGCCATGGAACCAATTATGCCGTGAATACTTGCATGGGTTGGATTCACCTTATCGTCTTTCTGCACACGTTGGGTCCGCTCTGTCATAATGCTCCAACTTACTGCTTTGTTTCCATATTCTAAATGGAGCATGGCTTTGATCAACCTGAAGATCTGTAGAACACCCTGGTTCTGACCGGCAATAATTTCTTCGCTACGATAGGATTCGGAACGATGCGACGGTGCGATCCAGACAATATGATGGATGGGACCGCAGGCGGCAAGCTGCTCTGCTATCGCTTCGATAGTATCCTGAGGTTGAATATTCAATGCGCGCGCCTCTGGATACTGTTTTCGGATGGTCCGCATACCGTACTCATCCACTCCGATGGTTACGACCCGTTCATCTGGGGATGGCGGTACTTGTCCTCTTTCTACCACTACAACGTCCCAGACAGGATTCAACATGAGCGCACCAGCAAGCGCTTCTTGCGCTTTTGGTGGAACAACTGGCCTGGATGCGCGGCCAGCCCCGGCCCCATCATCCATGATGCGCGAAGAAATCCCTTTGATCCTTACCCGAATGTTGCCTTGCTCATCACATAAGTCTATATCTATCATCTGTATTTTGCTCTGTGTTGTACCACCGTCACGAATTCTGACATATGCCCACATCCGAGACGTGCATTTGCCGTACACTATAAGCTCTTGCAAGGCAAATGGTAATGATAAGTGCTCAGTATCGGCATTGTGTTGTACGCCGATTGTCGCCTGCAGTGCCGCATCCAGTATACTCGGGTGAAGAATGAATTGATGAGCCGTTTCATAGACAGATGACGGCAATGACAGTTCTGCTAATGCCTGCCTCTGCCCCACATGTACTTTCTGGATTCCTCGATGACCTGGACCATAATGAATTCCTATTGATTGGAATATCTCATAGCACTGCTTGGAGGAGAGTGTCTGCTGATGACATTGGGCCAGGAGAGATTTTAGATTGAGCGGCGCAATTTCTTCAACCGTGCCGATCGCGACGCTGCCCTGACCGTGCACTATGCGTGCTACGTTTACTCCGCCAGACTCTCCAGACTCACTATAGACCTCATAAGCGATCTCACCATTCTCCTGAGGAACGAGACGAATATCAACTTGTGTAGGGGGCTGATCCGCTACAATGGGTTGAACCCAGACGACGTTTTTGATGCGCATTCCAGGCTGCTCATTCTGCAAACCTCGTATCGCCTTCGTTACAGCCACACGTGCCATTTCAAGGTAGGCCACGCCCGGCATTACTGGATTTCCTTTCACTCTATGATCGGCGAGAAAGAATTCCTGGCCGGTAAAAATCGAGCGGAACCGTTGCTCTGACAGATCAGAAATGTTCTGGTGCACCAGGGGATGCAGGATGGAGGCAGTGCCAGTGCCTACTGCCTGGCTGGTGCTCGGTACGGCATGTGCACGCTCAACGCTCGCTGGGGAGGGGCTTGCTTCAACCCAGTAGCGCTCTCTGGCAAATGGATAGGTCGGCAGACTGATCCGTTTGGGCTTCGGCTCCCCATACCATCTGCTCCATTCCACATTCAGTCCTCGCACCCAGACATCCAGGAGCTTGCCATATTTCTTGCGCTGCATCCATTTCTCGATCGCTTCCTGAATCTCTTCATCGGCGGTGAGCCCTTGAAAGGTGGCTTTGTTGACCTTGCCTCGGTACACCTCTTCGAGGCTCTCCTGGCCGGCAACCACGCCTGCCAGCTTCTCTTCCAATTCCACCAGCGAGCCAGCGATAATGCCCAGCCGTTCTTCCATCGCGTCTCGTCCCACCTGCAGGGTGTAGGCGATGTCGGCCAGGTCGCTGTCGCGATAGCGCTGAGCTCGAAGCGCCGTGAGCATGTGTTGGGCCTGCTCCTTGAGCCGCTCGGCATTTCTGGCTGACCACACGAAGAGAGCTGGCTGCTGTGGGGTGGTCAGGGGTGAGGGTCGCTCCTCGCGGGCCACGTACTCTTCGATGACGACATGCGCATTGACGCCTCCGATGCCAAACGAGCTAACTCCGGCACGTCGCGGCAGCGCCCGCCCGTGTGGATCGGTGAGCGCTGCCCAGGGTTGCTGCTCCTGCACGATGTAGAACGGGCTGTCCTGCAGCTGAATGTAGGGATTGATGGTGTCACTATGCAGGCTCTTCACCAGCGTTTTGTGCTGGAGCTGCAGCAACACCTTGATGACGCCCGCGACTCCGGCGGCCAGCGACAGGTGTCCGATGTTGGTTTTCACTGACCCCAGGCCACAATGGTGGCTGGTCATCTGCGCGTCTCCGGTGCGGCGGTACAGCTCTTTGAAAGCTGCTTTCAGTCCATTGATCTCCACGGGATCACCGAGCGCGGTCCCGGTTCCATGGGCTTCAATGTAGGTCACGGTGCGCGGATCTATCCCGGCACGCGTATAGGCCGTTTGGAGCAGTTCCGCCTGCGCCTTTGGATTGGGTGTGGTCAGCGAATTGGCGCGTCCACCATGGTTCACGGCGGTCCCTCGGATGAGGCCATAGATATGATCGCCAGCCTGCTCTGCCGCACTCAATTTCTTTAGAAAGAGGATGCCCACGCCTTCACTAACTGCAAAGCCATCGGCATGATCTGAGAAGGTTTTACAGCGGCCTTCTTTGCTCAGTGCTCCGGCTTTATCATAGGCAATATGCCCTTGTGGGGTCACGACTGTATTCACACCACCGACAATGGTCATGTCACAGGTGCCGTCCTCGATCGCACGCACAGCATGATGGATGGCCACCAACGAACTTGAGCAGGCAGTATCGATGGGTTCGCTCGGCCCGTGAATGTTTAAGAAGTAACTCACGCGGTTCGGTCCGACCGAAGGACTCATATTGGCAGCTGAGGAACCTTCGATCTCTACACTGGAGAGCAGTGCGCTGTAGCCGGTGTTGCCCGTACCGATAAAGATGCCGGTTTGCGTTCCTGACAGGCTCTGGGCTGCATAGCCGGCGTCTTCAATCGCTTTCCAGGCATACGTCATCAACAAACGCTGCTGTGGCTCCATTTGCTCGGCTTCTCGCGGCGAAATCCCGAAGAACAACGGATCAAACTCTCCGACACCGTCGATGAAGCCGCCCCACTTGACGTTGGTCTTATTTGCTTCTTTGTTCGGATCTCCGTAGTACTCCTGCCAATCCCAGCGCTCTTTGGGGATCTCGGTGATGCAGTCTCGCCCCGCGACAAGATTTTGCCAGTAGGCTTCCACATCCTCGGCCATCGGGAATGTCCCGCTCATGCCGATGATGGCTATCGGCTCGGGGGCTCCCGCCGCTGGCTGTGGCGCTGACTGTGGCGCGGTCCTTACGAAGCGGGCAGGCCGTCGCTGCTGGTGCAGGATGGTCTCCGCCATAGCTTCTTTGACGGCCGGGGTAGACGCAACAGCCTCGACACTGGTGCGCGTGACAAATCGTGCAGCAAAGACCTTGTGATATGTCTCTGCCAGGTGCACAGAGAGAGACTGAACCGTTGGATACTCAAAGAATATCGTCGGTGTCAGATCAAGCTTGTATTGCTCATTCAACATATTGGAAAACTCTGTTAACGTGATAGAGTCGAATCCATATTGATTGAACTCTGCCTCGGCATCGACATCATCGATTCTGATCTTGAGTACTTTGGATACATCTTGCTTTAAAGCATGCTGTACTTTATCCAACAGGCTGCCTGTATCAATTTCTACCGTCGATGTGAGTGGCTCTTCTGCTTGCCGGGCTGGCTGAATGATAGATGCCTTCTTCTGTAGCATCTTTTGTTTCACTGTCTGCATTTCGCCTTCCATCACCAGTATCTCGTCTTTGCCAGAAGCCAGGGCTTTATACATGGATGCAATACCGGTTGCGGTCTCCATCGCAACCACACCGGTGCGCTGCATAGTCAGCTTTTCGGTCTCGGCGTCGACACGCATCCCACCTTCTTTCCATAGAGGCCAGTTGATGGATAGCGTTTGACCATGACGGTACATGGGTCTAATCAGAGCATTCCGATAGGTTGCATATGCGTCCATAAAGGCATTAGCCATCGCGTAATCCGCCTGGCCCGCACTGCCCATAACACCTGCGATAGATGAAAAAAGGAGCACAAAATCTAACGCCAGATCCCTGGTGGCTTCGTCCAGGTTGACCAGTCCTTTTACTTTGGGTGCCAGTACATCCTGCACATCTTGCACGTTTTTATATGTGATATAGCTGTCTTTAATGACGCCTGCACTGTGGATAATGCCATTGAGTTTTCCATATTCCTTTAGGATGTGCGTGATCAAATCAGCTACTGCACTCTCCTGTGCTACATCCATTTGTATATATATGGCATGTGCACACTGCTGCTGAAGTTCTCTAAGCTGTACTTGCTTGTCAGGACTCAACTCGGAGCGACCCGTGAGAATTATGGTTGCATGCTGTGCCTGCTGCACAATTTCGCGGGCAAACAGGAACCCCAGGCCTCCTGCTCCCCCTGAGATCAGATAGATGCCTTTATCCTTCCAGGGGATTTTTATCTTGCTGCCTGGTACTTCGATCTCGTTCCAATCGACAATGCATCGTTGGCCATTGCGATACTTAATATGTTTGTCTTCCAGACTGCTTTTATTTTCTTCTAATTGTTCTCTGAGCCTTTCAATCTGTGGGTTGGCTTCGATTTCAATCATCTGGCCAATCAGTTTTGAGTTTTCGAGCGTAGCCGTTTTGAGCAAGCCGGACAGCCCGGTAAACAATTGTTGTTCACCGTGTGAGGATACTACAACCTGGATCAGTACGTGGCCCTGCGGCTTCTGACGCAAAATGTCCTGGATCTGTTCAAACACCTGTCCCGCATAGCATTGAAAACGCTCGGCAATGCTCCTTTGCTCGGACTGCAATATGAGACATTGGACACCGGGCATCCTGGTTTCGATGCTCTCTTTCGTCAATCCGTCTATTTCGCACAGCATCACAATATGCTGGACGTATACAGGGGCTGATCTGTCCTTGTCGGCCTCGCGCTGTTTCCAGACTGGCTCAAGCATCAGGGTTCCGATCGATTTAGTGGCCCTATCCACATCAGCTACACCTTCTACGACTCTAAATGATAGGCCCTTCAAGCGAATACATATGTTTCCGCGCTCATCACAGATAGTAATATCGCGCTTGCGCATTTTGTCTGCGGCTTTGCTGTCCGGACTGTATCTGGCGTAAACCCACATCCGAGCTGTACATGTACTGAATACTTTAAGCTCTTGTATGGCGAAGGGGAGCATCATGCGGTCTTCGCCGGCGTTGGTGAGTAGACTGGATACCTGCAAAGCGGAATCCATCAGACCGGGATGTAATACATATTGAGCTATTGTATCTAGTACTGTGGATGATAACTCCAGGGTTGCCAGTACAAAATCCTCTCCTGTATACACTTTCTCTATCCCGCGATACGCTGGACCATAGTCGAACCCGATGATTCTATATGCTTCGTATACCTGGCTGACCGAGAAAGTGCTTGGAGTACACTGCGCTTGCAGGAAAGCCAGGTCGATGACTGGAGTATTTGTGACGAAGCTCTGCCAGGCACTCCCCTGACTGTATATTATGCGCTCGTCTTCAACATTTGCTGCGTGCCCGTAAACTTCATAGGCAATTTCTCCATTATCTGCAGGATAAAGTCCGATGTGTACCTCTAACGACTGCTTCCCTACGACAATCGGTCGCACCCAGACCACATTTTTGAGATGTAGACAGGTCAGGTCCTGGCCTGAAACCTCAGAGGCTTGCTCAATAGCTTCGCGTACCATTTCCAGGTGAGCCACCCCTGGCAGAATACGTTGGCCTTTTACGACGTGATCGGCGAGAAAGAATTCCTGGCCGGTAAAGGTCGAACTAAACCGTTGCTCCATGAAATTGGAGGTGTTCTGGTGCACCAGGGGATGCAGGATGGAGGCAGAGCCTGTCGCCTGGCTGGTGCTCGGCACCGCCGGCACACACGCAACGCTCGCTGGGGAGGGGCTGGCCTCAACCCAGTAGCGCTCTCTGGCAAATGGATAGGTCGGGAGACTGATCCGTTTGGGCTTCGGCTCCCCATACCATCTGCTCCATTCCACATTCAGCCCTCGCACCCAGACATCCAGGAGCTTGCCATATTTCTTGCGCTGCATCCATTTCTCGATCGCTTCCTGGATCTCTTCATCGGCGGTGAGCCCTTGAAAGGTGGCTTTGTTGACCTTGCCTCGGTACACCTCTTCGAGGCTCTCCTGGCCGGCGACCACACCTGCCAGCTTCTCTTCCAATTCCACCAGCGAGCCAGCGATGATGCCCAGCCGTTCTTCCATCGCGTCTCGTCCCACCTGCAGGGTGTAGGCGATGTCGGCCAGATCGCTGTCGCGATAGCGCTGAGCTCGAAGCGCCGTGAGCATGTGTTGGGCCTGCTCCTTGAGTCGCTCGGCATTTCTGGCTGACCACACGAAGAGCGCTGGCTGCTGTGGTGTGATCAGGGGTGAGGGTCGCTCCTCGCGGGCCACGTATTCTTCGATGACGACATGCGCATTGACGCCTCCGATGCCAAACGAGCTGACTCCGGCACGTCGCGGCACCGCTCGCCCGTGTGGATCGGTGAGCGCTGCCCAGGCTTGCTGCTCCTGCACGATGTAGAACGGGCTGTCCTGCAGCTGAATGTAGGGATTGATGGTCTCGCTATGCAGGCTCTTCACCAGCGTTTTGTGCTGGAGCTGCAACAGCACCTTGATGACGCCCGCGACTCCTGCGGCCAGCGACAGGTGTCCGATGTTGGTTTTCACTGACCCCAGGCCACAATGGTGGCTGGTCATCTGCGCGTCTCCTGTGCGGCGGTACAGCTCTTTGAAAGCTGCTTTCAGTCCATTGATCTCCACGGGATCGCCAAGCGCGGTCCCGGTTCCATGGGCTTCAATGTACGTTACCGTGCGCGGATCTATCCCGGCACGCGTATACGCCGTTTGCAGCAGTTCCGCCTGCGCCTTCGGATTAGGTGTGGTCAGCGAATTGGCGCGTCCACCATGGTTCATTGCGGTCCCTCGGATGAGGCCATAGATATGATCGCCAGCCTGCTCTGCCGCGCTGACTTTTTTCAAGATGATAACGCCCACACCTTCGCCATGCGCAAAGCCATCGGCATGATCTGAGAAGGTTTTACAGCGGCCTTCTTTGCTCAGTGCTCCAGCTTTGTCAAAACTGATATATATTTCCGGTAAGATAATTGTATTCACACCACCCACAATGGCCATGTCACAGGTACCGTCCTCGATCGCACGCACAGCATGATGGATGGCCACCAACGAGCTTGAGCAGGCAGTATCGATGGATTCGCTCGGCCCATGAATGTTTAAAAAGTAACTCACCCGACTCGGTCCGACCGAAGGACTCATATTGGCGGCGGCGGAGCCTTCTATAGCCGCATTCGCTTTGGAGAGCAGTGCACTGTAGCCAGTGTTGCCCGTACCGATAAAGATGCCGGTCTGCGTTCCTGACAGGCTGTGGGCTGCATAGCCGGCGTCTTCAATCGCTTTCCAGGCATACGTCATCAACAAACGCTGCTGTGGCTCCATTTGCTCGGCTTCTCGCGGCGAAATCCCGAAGAACAACGGATCAAAATCTCCGACACCGTCGATGAAGCCGCCCCACTTGACGTTGGTCTTATTCGCTTCTTTGCTCGGATCTCCGTAATACTCCTGCCAATCCCAGCGCTCTTTGGGGATCTCGGTGATGCAGTCTCGCCCCGCGACAAGATTTTGCCAGTAGGCTTCCACATCCGCGGCCATCGGGAATGTCCCGCTCATGCCAATGATGGCTATCGGCTCGGGGGCTCCTGCCGCTGGCTGTGGTGCTGGCTGTGGCGCGGTCCTTACGAAGCGGGCAGGCCGTCGCTGCTGGTGCAGGATGGTCTCCGCCACAGCTTCTTTGACGGCCGAGGTAGGCGCAACAGCCTCGACACTGGTGCGCGTGGCAAATCGTGCAGCAAAGACCTCGTGATATGTCTCTACCAGGTGCGCCGCCAGGTTTTGCAGCGTGGCATATTCAAAGAATATCGCTGGCGTCAGCTCCAGCTTGTATATACGATTGAGCTTATTGGTAAATTCAGTCATCGAAATGGAGTCGAGTCCATAGCTGGGTAGATCGACATCATATTCGATATCTCCTATATTTACTTTGAGGATTCTGGAGATCTCTTGTTTTAAGGCGGTTCGTACTTTATCGAGCAGGCTTTCGCTAGTGATATCTGCGCTGATAGCAGGTGCTGTTGTACTTGCTACTTTGCTTTGTACGGGTGCAGGAGGCGCGGCTTGCAGCATTTTTTGTCTGATTATCTGTACATTGCCTTCAACGATCATGACCTGACTTTTGCCTGACGCTAATCCCTCGTATAGGGCCTGCATGCCCGTCTCGGTTTTCATAGGCACAATGCCCATATTTTGGGTCAACGTCTTTTCAGTTTCCGCGTCGATATGCATGCCGCCTTCTTTCCACAGAGGCCAGTTGATGGAAAGTGTCCTGCCATGCCGCTGCTTGAACGTGGTCAGGGCCTGGCGGTATGCGGAATATGCGTCCATAAAGGCATTGGCCATCGCGTAATCCGCCTGGCCCGCGTTGCCCAGACTCCCGGAGACGGATGAGAAGAACAGGAAGAAGTCGAGCTCCAGCTCTTTACTCGCCTCATCCAGATATTCCAGGCCGACAACCTTGGGGGCCAGCACTTCTTGCAGTTCTGCCTGCGTTTTCTTGACGATGTAGTTGTCCTTGATGATGCCCGCGCTGTGGATGATGCCGTTGAGTTGTCCGTACTCCGCCTCGATCTCCTGCACCAGGTGCCGGACTGCTACCTGCTCGGTCACGTCCGTCTGGCGATAAGTCACCTGTGCCCCCAGGCCACGCAGTTCCTCCAGCTGTTGTTCCGTCTCGGCACCCGGCGCAGAACGTCCCGTCAGGATCAGGCTCACGTGCTGCGCGTGTCGCGCGATCTCTCGGGCAAACAGCAGTCCCAGGGCACCGGCTCCCCCCGTGATCAGATAGACCCCTCGGTCTTTCCATGGATGCCGTGCGCCGCCAGCAGGGGTGATTTCACGCCAGACGGCGACGGAACGTTGGCCATGGATGTAGCGGATGTGCCGGTCCCCCGGACACAGGCGATTGGCCTGGACCAGGTGGGGCAGCTGCGTCAGCTCTTCCTCGCTGCTGAGCTCGATAAGCTGGCCGATCAGTCTGGCATGCTCGATGCGGGCGGTTTTGAGCATTCCGACCAGGCCCGCGAACAGATTGTGGTCACCATGCGTGGCGACCACAATCTGGACCAGGACGTGACCCTGCAGCTTCTGGTTCAGAAGCGCCTGGATCTGCTCAAACACCTGGCTCGCATAGCGCTGAAAACGCTCGGCGACACTGCCGCTGTCAGCATTCAGGGTGAGCACACGCACACCCGGCAGCTGGGAGGTGAGCCGTTCACGCGCTGCGCTGGTGGCTTCGCAGAGAATCACCAGATGCTCATCATAGGACACATCGGGCGTCGCTGACATGATGGCCTGTTCTTGCCACACGGGCTCCAGCAGCAGATGATCTGCGTGGGATATGGCGTCAGTGGGGCGCACCTCACCGTCCAGGACTCTCGCCGAGAAGCCTTTGATCCGGACGCACACCGCCCCTGCCTCATCGCACAGGTCAATATCTACTTTCTGGACTACATCCTCTACTTTATTGCCTTCACTGTATTTGACATACACCCACATGTCAGGAACGCATTTTCTGATGACTTCAAGCTCTTGCAGCGCAAAAGGCAGTGCCACCTGGAAAGATTTTCCGCGTTCGAAGAGCAGCTTCGCCCGGGTGATATTTTGTAGATATTCCGCTACCTGCAACGCCCCATCCATCAAACTTGGATGCAAAACATATTGATCCTGCGTATCGGCGACCGAGTCCGGCAGAGAGAGCTTTGCCAGCATTTGACCTTGTCCAGGATAAACTTTCTGAACTCCTCTATAGCCTGGACCATATTCAGCTCCAATCATGCCTTCATAGAAACGCCTGGATTCGATTACATCCTGATTGCATTCATTGATGAGGGCATCCAGGTCCAACGTTACTTTATCGGCAGATACATATATTTCTGCGAGGCCCTGGTTGTACACAACTGGCTCAGCATCCACCATATCGGCGTTACTATACATGTTGTAAGAGATCTGCCCATTATCTTCCTCATAGAGCCCTACATGTACCCGAACAGGTTGATCTGCGACAACAATCGGTCGTATCCAGACCACATTTCTGAGTCGCAGCGCTGTCTGATCTTCATTGACACCTCCAATGGCCTGTTCGACGGCGGCGCGGGCCATCTCAAGTGTGACGACTCCTGGAACTATGGTCACGCCCTGAATAATATGCTCTGCGATAAAGTATTCTTGCCCTGAAAAGGTCGAGCTAAATCGTTGTTCAGCTAAAACTGACGTGTTTTGATGCAGCAATGGATGCAGCGGAGACGTTCCGGGTGTCGGGTGCTGCTCACGCTGACTGGTCTGTGGCCAGTAGCGCTCCTGGGCAAACGGATAGGTCGGCGCGCTCATACGTCGTGGCAGACCATGCGGATAGAGCTGTCGCCAATCAATCGTCATGCCTTTACACCAGAGCTCCGCCAGTTTGTGCACCTTACCTCTGGCTATCCATATCTGAGTCAGAGCCTGGCTATCGTCGTCTTCCTCCAACCACGAGACGTCGTTGCCTTGCTGGCGCTCCCCACGCAGACATCCGGCAATCTCCTCCTTCCCCGCCATGAACGCCGCCAGTTGCTGGCTCAATTCCTCTTGATCATGCGCCAGAAACACGACTCGGCTCTCCATCGCTTCTCGCCCCACCTGCAAGGTATAGGCCAGATCCCTCAGGGTCCCTTCCTCTTCCCATCCCGCTGTCTGCACGAAGGCCAGCAATTCCTGGACATAGGCCCGCACGCGTCCGCTGTTCCTGGCCGACAATGGGAGCAGATATGGTCCTCCTTCCTCCCCTGCCCGCGCCTCCTCTGAGGGCCGATATTGCTCGAAGATCGCATGCGTGTTGGTCCCGCCCAGTCCAAAGGAGCTCAGGGCCGCGCGGTGCGCCTCCGCTCCCTGCTTCCACTCCTGCCGCTCCGTCACCACATAAAATGGCGAGTGCTCCAGTTCCAGCGCCGGATTCGGCTCTTGATAGTTGATGGTGGGGACCAGCTCGTTGCGTGCGAGACTTAATACCACCTTGATGCTGCCTGCCAGCCCCGCGACCGTATCCAGGTGTCCCAGGTTGCTTTTCACTGAGCCCAGACCACACGTGGGCTGCCCGCGGTGCTGGGACGGATACACCGCTTTTAAGGCCGCCAACTCGATCGGATCCCCCAGTTTGGTACCGGTGCCATGCGCTTCCAGGTAATGGATGGTCGCTGGATCAACCCGGGTCGCCGCCAGCACCTGCTGCATCACGTCCGTCTGCCCTTTCACACTGGGGGCATAAAAACCGACCTTCTCAGCGCCATCGTTGTTCACGCCGATGCCGCGCAACAGCGCATAGATGTGATCTCCGTCGTTGACCGCTGCCACCGCGTTCTTCAGCACGATCACCGCCACGCCCTCACCGCCAGCCATCCCATCTGCCGCGGCATCAAAGGCCTTGATGTGGCCATCGCTGGAAAAATTCAGGCCGGGCTGATGCACATAGCCGACCTGGGACTGGGCATGAATGGTCGAGGCGCCCACCAGGGCGTAGGTGGACGCACCTGCTTGCAAGCTCTGGTAGGCGGCATGCAGCCCGATCAGCGACGAGGAACAGTTGGCATGCACAAAATAGCTCGGCCCTCGAAGCCCGAGCTTATGCGAGATCATGGTCGGGATGGTCCCGCTCTGGGCCAGAACCCAGGAAACATACCCATCGGGACTCTCGGCGTTCTGGGTTGTTTCAGCCGGCAACAGCGCTCGATACCCATTGGTGCTGGCCGACATGTAGACGCTGGTGTGGGGAATCTGCCGGCTGACATAACCGGCATCCTCGATAGCTTTCCAGGAGTGCAGCAATAAGAGCCGCAGTTGCGGGTCCATCAGCTCGGCATCCTTGGGCGAAAGATGAAAGAACCCTGGATCGAAGAGGTCCTTGCCCGCGATGGTGGATTGGACCGGCACATAGTGGGGATTGGCAATCAACTCCTCGGGCACACCCATCTCGCGCAGTTCTTCCGCGCGGAAAAAGGTCAGGCTTTCTTTGCCTGCGCACAGGTTCTCCCAGAATTCCCGATAGGTGCTGGCCCCGGGAAACTGGCAGGAGATGCCGATCACCGCCACGCTGGTATCGTAATAGTCAGGCAGGGCGCGCCGGGTCGCGGGGGACTCGTTGACTGCCGTCGTGATCGCGCTCTCGTCCATGGCTGGCAACACCGGCTCTTGCTGGCGCGCGAGATAGGCACTGCTGGCGCGAATGGTGGGGTACGCAAACAGGTCCGTGACGCCGAACGGACACGCCAGGGCGTTCGCGATCCGTTCGGCCACCACCACCGCCAGCAATGAATCTCCGCCCACGTCGAAAAAGCCGTCATCGCTCCCCACTTCCTCTACCTGGAGCACCTCCCGCCAGATCTCCCGCAGGATCGCTTCAATCTGGCTGTGGGAGACGTGGTGCGTCCGCCCCTCCGGTCGTGGCAGGGTCAGCGCCCGCTGCTCCAATGCCTTGCGGTCAATCTTTCCGTTGGGGGTGAGCGGTAGCGTGTCCAGTCTCAGGAAATGCGCGGGCACCATGTAGTCGGGCAGCGCCGCTTTCACATGCGCACGCAGCGCCTCCACCGCTGGCACGGGCTCGTGCGCGGTATAATAGGCCACCAGTTTTTTCTGCTCCTGGTGCTGATGGACCACGGTCACGACCTCCTGCACCCCTGCATGCTCCGCGATCCGACTGTCAATCGCGCCTAGTTCAATCCGGAAGCCTCGCAGCTTGACCTGCGTGTCGCTGCGTCCAAGATATTCAATCTGGCCTGTGGGAAGCCAGCGAGCCAGGTCACCGGTTTTGTAGAGCCTGCTGCCTGCCTGGAAGGGATTCTCCACGAACTTCTCAGCGGTCAGGGCTGGCTGGCGATAATAGCCTCGCGCAAGCCCCACGCCGGCGATACACAGCTCGCCAGGAACCCCGACGGGGACAGGATTCAGATAGGAATCCACGATATAGATCTGCGTATTGGCAATTGGTCTACCAATAGGCGTCTGGTTACTGACCACACTGTTCCTGGTACAGCTAAACCAGGTTGCATAGATGGAGGCTTCAGTCGGACCATAGATATTTTCGACACTGCTCTTATTAAATGTGGCGACGGCCTTTTTCACTAGCTCTTTGGGAAAAGCTTCGCCTGCAACCATCATATATTTGATTGAGCAATGTTCTAGAAACGTCTTACTATTCGCTGCGCTGTTCAAAAAGACATTCAACATAGCTGGCACAAAGTTGATATGCGTTATACGATATTTCTCAATATATTCCATAAAAAGCGATGGTGATTTCTCCCCATCTGGCGGCAGAATAACGAGACGTCCATTGCCTATAAACCAGCCAAATAATTCAGAGAGCGAGACATCAAAAACATAGCTCGTTTTCAACAGGTATGCATCTTCATTGGTAACGGGATACTGAGACTCAAGGAAATAGAGCGTATTCATAATGCTTCTATGCTCAACCATAACACCCTTGGGCTTGCCCGTGCTACCAGAGGTATAAATCACATAGGCGAGATGATCTGGCCTGACTTCGCGTTTCAGCGTTTTTCTTCCACTCGCTGCATTGACAACCTTCCACCAATCCTTGTCCAGGGCAATGACTTGTCCCTGTTCCTTGTTCAACGTATGCATGGTGGACAGGAATTTATCCTGGGTTAAAATGATTGAAACGTCGCTATCCTTGAGGACATAGGCCAGTAAATCTTCTGGATGGCTGGGATTCAAAGGCACATATGCTCCCCGGACTTCAGAATTCCCAGTATGCCAATGATCATCTCTAAGGATCGTTCTACACATATGCCTACCAGGCGTTCAGGACCGATTCCCTGCTCCTGCAAATACAGAGCAAGCCGGGTGCTTTTCTCATCTAGATCTCGATAGGTGAGCTCTTCTCCTTCAAAGACTACGGCAATAGCTCCAGGCGTTGCTCTGGCTTTTTGTGCGAATATTTCGTGGATACATTGGTCATTCCCATACTCTACCCTGGTCGCATTCCAGCTCATAAGCACGTTTTGTTGCTCTTCACTCCCTCGTAAAGCGTACTGCTGCAAGGGTAAGGATGGATCATGCATAATCTCTTGCGCCAGCTTTAGATAATGCTGCATCATCCGCTCTATGGTAGCCGCATGAAACACGTCGCGGTTGTATATCAGATTCAAGATAGTTGCATTTCCCTGCTCGTACACCTCTAGAGCAAGCTCGAATTCTCCTTCCTGGCGGATATCATTGATAAACTCGATGTTAAGCGCTCGGTAGTGATTTTGGATTTCTTGCCAACCTGTCGCCTGGAAGAAATTCTGATAGAAGAAAGCTACCTGAAAGATGGGGAAATTCGCGCTTGTACGATCTACGTTCAACTCTTTCACCAATAATGGAAACGGGTAGACTGCGTGATCCAGGTCATCCACGACTCTCATCTGCAAATCTTGCAGGAATGCTGAGAAAGGTTGCGGTCCCACGTTCTGGCTTCTGACTGCGATCATGTTGACAAAGTATCCAAGCATGGAGTCGAAGCGCTCTTCGGGCCGCACCATCGTCGGCATGCCAACGATAATATCTGTTTGGTGCGTATATTGGTGCAGCAAAACTTTAAAAAGAGCTAAATAGGTGATGGATAGATTCACGTTCTGGGATCGGGCATATGCTTTTATTTGTGCGTTGAGGTCAGATGGAAGCAGGTTGGTATACGCCTCACCATTGAAATTTGGCACGGAAGTACGGGGAAGATCAGCAGGTAGTTCCAGAATGGGTAGTGTTCCTGTCAGTTGCTGCTTCCAGTATGCAAGATGCTGCGCTCCTTCCTCACTTTTCAGCATGCTTTGTTCCCATTCCACAAAATCATGGTAGCTTGCCAAAGAGGGCGTGACGACTGGCTCCTTGCCCTGTATAAGATCCTGATACGCGCCTAAGAGGGTCGCGATGAACGTCATCATGGAAACGCCGTCAAATATAATATGGTGTATGGTGATCAGCACCAGGTATTCTTGTGCTGACCGAAAAAAAAGATGCGCCCGTACTAAAGGACCCTGTTCCAGGACAAACGGCTCTTTTGATTTCTCTCGTAAATATGGAAGCACGTCAGCAAGATCCATAGCAGAGGTATCCTCTTGCCGCACGAGCAGTGGTTGAGATTGCGGTGTTGCCTGGTAAGGGATACCATTGTCGTCTGTGATGATACTGGTCAAAATAGGAAACTGTTTCGCCACAAACTGCAGAGCTTTTTGGAATTTCTCTCTATCCAATTGTGTACGTATACGAAAACAGAGAGGAATATTATACGCGCTCATCGTGGGCGACATCTTTTGTAGCATCCATAAGCCCTTTTGCCCTTCGGATAGAGGACTTTGAGATGATTTCAGCTTCAATTCATGAAGCTTTTCTTCCACTTCAGCCATTGATAATTGGCCCGATTTATATGCATTGAGAATCTCTGTATAATCCATCCTATTTACGTCCTTCTAGTATCTTTTGAACTCCCTCGAACTCCAATTCCCCCTGCGTAAATTTTTCCATCATGGCGATAATTTGTCCGTCGCTATATGGCATGTCTTTACCGGGTGCCTTTTCTACCCTGGTCGTCCTTTCCATCTCGTTCTGATTGAATGCATTGACTTTACTGGCTAAATAGGTGACCAGTGATTGAATGGTTTGATGCTCCAGCATGTCACGTCCTGTAATCTTGATATGGAAGGTTTCTTCTACGAGACGCATAAGTTTCCTGCCCAGAATAGAGTCCATTCCGTATTCTTGATATTTCTTTTTGAGGTTTATCTGCTCCGGTAACAGACCCAGCTCTTGAGAGAAAAATTGCACGATATATGCTTGTATGCTCTCTTGCGAACCTGTGCCTGCTTCATGGTGATGTGTCTGTGACTCTTCTATCTGTTGAGAAGAAGCGACGGCTCCACGGGGTTGTTCTATCGTTTCCGTAATCCAGTAATGTTCTCTGGCAAACGGATAGACGGGCAGCGATATGCTACACACGTCGGTGCCTTCATGAAGCAGTTCCCATGAGATCTTTCCACCTTCGGCCCAATATTGAGCAATTTTGTCGAAGTTCTGCTCCTGCGCCAATGCGCGCAGCATTGCTTCACCTGCGGCTCCAAAAAACAAGTTTCCTCCAGGCGCGTAGCCTTCTTCTTGCTCACCGGTAAAGATGGGAAGCGATGTTTTTAATCTCTGACCTTCATGTGCTGTATCCAGGTACTCCTTCAAGGCTTGTACCAGTTGTTCCTGGTTGCGCACGACCACAGCCAGGCGAGCTTCCATAACTTCTCGTCCAACTTGTAGGGTATAGGCGACATCTGCTAACGAAAGATCATTGTGCGACTGCGCATAATCCAACATGCGTTGGGCAACTACGTGCAACCGATCCTGACTCTTTGCTGAAAGAACTACAATTTGCGGCCTGGGTGGCTGGTGAGAATGGCTCGCATTTGCCATCGGCGGAACGTACTCTTCGACGACAATATGAGCATTGGTGCCGCTGATTCCCGTTGAACTGACCGTTCCTAGCCGCCGTACGTCAGGCTTTGCAAACCACGCTTGATTCTCTTTCTTCAGGATAAAAGGGCTTTCTTCGAAATTGATATAGGCATTGTTTACCTCGCCATGATGTGTTGCAGGAATCGTCTGCTCTTTCATCGCCATGAGCATACTGATCAAACCCACTACTCCTGAGGCGGCAAATGTATGGCCGATTAATGGCTTGATTGAACCTATCGTACAAAACTGCTTGCGATCAGTGTATTTTTTGAAGACGCTCGTCAGGGCCTGGATCTCTAAAGGATCACCTAATT
Source organism: Dictyobacter vulcani (assembly GCF_008974265.1). Lineage (GTDB taxonomy): Bacteria > Chloroflexota > Ktedonobacteria > Ktedonobacterales > Ktedonobacteraceae > Dictyobacter > Dictyobacter vulcani. The sequence continues at coordinate 513,751 of NZ_BKZW01000002.1, read as the reverse complement.
TTGATCCTGTACTATGCGCCATTACATACTGAATATCCAGCGGATTGATGTCGTATTTTTGGTAAATGCTTTCAATTAGTTCCGCCTGACTGAATGGATTTGGGGCGGTAATTCCGTTGGTTCTCCCATCATAATTCACGCCACTCGCTCGGATGCATCCATAGATATGGTCTTTATCAGCGATGGCTTTCGATAATGGTTTCAATAGCACGGCCGCTACCGCTTCACCGGGCACTAAACCATTGGCGCTCTGATCAAACACTCGGCATTGCCCATCTGGTGATAGCATGTCTGCTTTACTCAGTGCTGCGTAAGACATGCTAGAGATGTTCAAGCTGACACCACCAACCAGGGCCATTTCACAATCATCATTCCGCAAAGCCTGGCATGCTTGATGAATTGCGACCAGACCCGAGGAACACGCCGCCGTTAAGGCCAGGTTAGGTCCCTTCAAATCCAGCGTATATGCGATACGCGCAGATAAGGTCGCATTCTGGCTACCATTGATCTGCATGCTATCCTTCGCTAAAAAGGCATATTCACCTTCTTCTACACCCACATACACTCCGCAAGACTTGCCTTTGATGCGTTCACCCATATATCCAGCATCTTCAAATGTATGCCAGGCTTCCTCTAGAAATATCCTATGCCTTGGATCCATCGTTTCGGCTTCTTTTGGCGAGATCTGAAAAAACAATGGATCGAAGCAATCAATGTCTTTCAAGAATGCTCCCCATTTTGAGTTGGCTTTACCCACCTCTCGATGAGGGTCACCGTAGTATTCTCGCCAGTCCCAGCGTTCCCGGGGGATTTCAGTGATGCAATCCTTGCCGTTCTTCAGGTTGTCCCAAAGCTCACTCACAGAATCAGCCTGCGGAAAGCGACCACTCATGCCTATAATCGCGATCGGTTCCGCATGATTGGAATGAACACTCCTGCTGACCACGCTGGTCTGTTTAACGGGCTCGTGGAGCTCGGCGGCGCTGGATGCTGCTTCCCGATGTTGGGGCTCCGCTGGGATGTCAGCATTATTTAAGCAGGAAGCGGATTCGACAACACCTTCTCGATAGAATGCCTCTATGGCGTCTTGATGATCGGCTAAAAAGTAATGGATCAATTTTTCCAGGGTCGAGTATCCAAAGAATAAGGATGGGTTGATCTCGATACCATAATGCCTGGTTAACATAGTGGCAAATTCTGCCAGATTAATGGAATCAAAGCCAAAATCCGTCCAGTTTCGGTCCAGGTCTAACTTGTTCTTTGGGATTTTGAGCAAACGGTTGATATGTTCTTTTAGATCCCATTCCAGGCATTGTTCCGTATTCAACCCGTCCATTTCTAGCTGCCGTCCTTTTCCAGAAGGGCGTGCCGCTGGCCGGGCCGGAGCTTCCTGCAGTCCAGGAAAACGCTGCACCCGGCTACGCTGACCGACCAGTACCAGGTGCTGTGTAAGATCTTGTCCAAGGATGCGCTCGAACAGGTTAATCCCTTCTTCGGCTTCCAGGAAACGCTGGCCGCTGGATTTGAGATACATTTCGGTTGTCTCATGGTCACCAATCGCCATTCCGCCGTCTCTCCACACTGGCCAGTTAATCACGAAGGCCGTGCCTGGATACTGCTGCTTGTTTCTGTAGTGTGCATATGCCATCTGGAAACGATTGCCGATCGCGTAATCACAGCAACCAAAATCTCCCAGAATAGCTGAAGATGAGGAAAAATAGCATATAAAATCAAGCGGCTCCTTGCGAAGCAATGTATCCAATATCAGCGTTCCAGTGACGTTTGCCGCAATAACTTCTTGGAACACTGACATGTCTTTCTCAAAAATGCTTTGCTTGCTTTCTACGCCAGCGGCATGAATGACACCATGAATTACTCCAAAGCGTGCTCTGGCCTGCTTCAGGCCTGCTTCCATGCCGATCGGATCACATACGTCTGCCTGTAGATAGATAACCTGATTTCCGAAACGTTCTAATTGCTCAATTTGAATTTGCTTTTCTGGAGTGAGCGGTGAGCGCCCTGTTAGGATCAAGTTCGCAGCATACTGCCGGGCCAGGTGCTTCGCAAACAATATGCCGAGACCGCCGCACCCGCCTGTGATCAGGTAGGTGCCTTTCGGCCTTAATATGTTCTTATCAGCTTCCAGGGTGGTGGAGGCCATACAGTTGATGTAGCGTTTCGTATCTCGATACAGGACGACCTGATTGGTTTGAACCTGCAATTCCACCCGGCACTTTTGCAGCCAATCTTCCATGGAGGCTTTTCGGCTCAATCCATCGCTCTCTTGATAAACGATCGCTATTTTTGTCTCTGGCAGGACCGGACCCAGTGAGCGTTCAAAGCCAATCCAGGATTCCAGGTAGCAACGGTCCAGACTCTGGTCGAGCTGACCTGCTAACAATAATCGACTCACTTTTAGCCTGTTCGCTGCGATAGCTTGCAGGATGTATACAATGCTTGCATAATCCCGCACACAGTCTGGATCCTCAAGTGCCCAGAAATAGAGAATTGCGCCTATCTCTCCATGCTCACGCTGGATGCTTTGCAAGACTTTTTCATATGCGTCCGGGTTATGGCGTGAAAGGCTATAAACGTCCGGGAATGCTTTCATGTCTATTGTGCTTTGTGTAATAAACACGATCCTGGTCTGTTCTGCGAAGGTTGCGATGGTGTTTCTGATCTCTTTTTGCGCTTCTGGATCCGAAAGGAAACATACTAATGTCTTCATGAGATTTGCAGAGGTCTGCTGCACAGGCTGTTCGCGCCATGTCTCCTCAAATGTCATCAGTTCAAAAGCTTCTGGCATCAGCGAGACTGGTTGATGAGTAACTGTTCCTACGACGGAAGAGGCATCCCCCTCTACCTGCACGCGCACCTTTCTATTGGCGGTGCTATCAAACGCTTGTAACCAGTAACGCTCTCTGGCAAATGGATAGGTTGGCAGGCTGATGCGCAGCGGCCTGTGATCTCCATACAACTTGTTCCAATCAAAAATCAGACCATTCACCCAGAGGTCCAGCAATTTGGCATATTTCCTTTTGCTGGCCCAGGCTTCGATGATCTTATCCATGTCTTCATCCGCTGTAAACACTGATAGCGCATTTTTGTGCGCTCTGACTTGCCCACGATTAAGACCATCAACATAGTCTTTGGCTTCCACAAACAGCGTCAGCTTTTCCTCTATCTCTTTGATGGACGCTGCAATAAAACCCAGACGCTCATCCATGGCTTCACGCCCTACCTGCAACGTATAAGCTATACGTACCAGGTCAGCGTTAGCGTATCGCTGCTCCTTTATGGCTATAAGCAAATTTATTGCCTGCTGCCGAAGCTGCTCCTCGCTCTTTGCAGAGAGTATGATGATGACAGGCTGAGATGGGCTTACCTGATGTTGCACCCCTGTAGCGGGCATATATTCTTCTACAATAAGATGGGCATTGGCTCCTCCCGCGCCGAAGCTGCTGATGCCAGCCCTCCTCGGTATTTCTTGCCCATCTATCATCGGACGTTTCCATTCCGCCAACGCTCGCTGCAGCCTAAAGGGGGTATGCTTGAAATCAATGTTGGGATTTAACACTTCGGCATGTAACGAGGGCACCAGTTGACGATGCTTGAATTGTAGTAATATCTTTGTTAAGCCTGCCATGCCAGCGGCACTTTCGCAATGTCCGATATTGGATTTGACCGACCCGATGGCGCAGAATTGCCGATCCGGGGTATCTTGCTCAAAGGCTCGTGTGAGTCCTGCTATTTCAATGGGATCTCCTAATACTGTACCGGTACCATGCCCCTCCAGATAACTAATCGTACGTGCGGACACATTTGCTCTTTGCAGGGCTTCGCTGATCAGTTGGAACTGGGCGTTAGGATTCGGTACAGTATAGCCGTTGGTTTTCCCACCGGCATTGACCATACTGCCCTTGATAACACCATAAATCTGATCGCCGTCTTCAATTGCCTTATTTAGCGGCTTCAATACGATGGCGCCCACACCTTCTCCATCCACAAATCCATCGGCTTGATCGCCAAATGACTTGCACTTATCCCCTGGAGTGAGCATGTTCATTGTCGAGAGGTTCAAATAATGGATGGGGTCTACGACCAGATTGACGCCACCTGCGATTGCACATTCACTCGAACCACTATACAGGCTCTCCAGTGCTAAATGAATGGCAGTCAATGAAGAGGAACAGGCAGTGTCTACGGCCAGACTTGGTCCCTGGAAGTTCAATAGATAAGAGATCCTATTGGCAATCGACCAGTAGCCATAGCCGGTCTGATAGTTCTTGTTCATAACACCAGCGAATACGCCGATTTTTCTGCTGGCACTAAGAGTGGCTGGCGTATAGCCTGCATCTTCGATACTCGCGTAGGCTGCCTCTAAAAACACTCGCTCTTGAGGATCCATGCGTTCCGCTTCTACTGGCGAAATTTGAAAAAATGACGGATCAAACTTGTCGAAATCCTCTATGAACCCTCCCCACTTTGTGTATATGGACCCTCTTTTGCCCTTTTCTACACTGTAATATTCTTGCCAATCCCAGCGATCCGCGGGTATTTCTGTGATGCAATTTTTGGCGGCCTTCAGGTTCTGCCAGAAGTCGTTGACGGTGTTGGACTGGGCATAGCGACCAGAAAGGCCGATAATCGCAATGTCACGTCCCCCGCTGGATGGCTCCATTGCTGCACGATCTGGTCTGAGATATCGCCCGGGCCTTCGTAGCTTGAGCTGTGCTGGCCCTGTTGTTTGCTCATTCACGTCATCGTTGCTATACCGCTCTTCATTCGTTCCGCGATTGTCCAGACCTACGAGTTTTATCAAGGCATCCTTCTGGGTCTTGATGAAATGGTCGACCAGGGCATCAATGGTGTGATGTTCAAAGAACAGGGTGCTGCTAACGTTATCCAGTACCTTCCGTAAACTATTCGTGAGCTGGACAACGACAATCGAATCGATACCGTAAATTTCTAGTAGATCGGAAGAGTCGATCTTGTTTACCGGGATTTTCAGCGTTTCTCCAACCAGTTTTACGATATATGCTGTGCTTTTCTCTTTTAACAGGTCATCCGTTACGTGGGCTGATTGTTTGATCGGGCTCCTGGGGACGGAACGTTGGTTGCTTCTTTTTGGAGTGGCACTCTGCTCCTGTAGTGTTGGCTGCGGCTGCACTGCTTGTTTTTGCCGAATTATGCCATCACTTTGTGCCACAACGATCTGGTGACTTAAGCTGTGGGCTTCCTGCGCCGGGAATATAACCCTCTTGAAGCCTTCATTTTCTAATACCTTGCGCCAGGTTTTAGGATATAAGCCAGGGCAACCCGCGATGCGCAGTTCGGGATCCTCATACAACCACCAGCCTTCCAGAAGACCAAAGGTCAGGTGCGTAAACATGCCCTTGCCGGCCATTTCATTTAATAAGAGCAGGCCGTTGCTTTTCAGGACCGCTTTGGTGTTGCGCAGCGTCTGGCGAATGTTTTTGGTCGCATGCAGTACATTGGCGGCAATGACGATATCATAGCCACCAGCATCAATGTTCTGACCGGCAATCGGGGCCTCCACATTAAAGATGTGATAGGTTAAATATGGATTCTGGGAACCATATTCCCGCTCGGCATGCAGCAGAAAGGCTCGGGAAAGGTCGGTATAACAATATTCCTGTATATATTCCTGATAGGGCTGTAATTCCTGGAAGACTGCTGCGCTCGTTCCGCCTGTACCTGCCCCTATCTCCAGGATGCGCAATGCTACATTGGGCTCTGACTTTAGCCGCTCCTGGACGTAGGCTACGACGGTATCTGCAAGCACTTCGTTGAAGTAATCAGCAACCTGGTTCTGCTTGTAGATTCCTTCTACCAGTTCCATCGAGGAATCAGGAAACATAATGTCGGTGGCAAGCACCTTGCCTGCCAGGATCTCTGGCAGGACTCTTATGGTCGCATCAACCAGGTTCACCATGGCTTTCAGATTGCTGTCGGCCCGTGAGGCTGCTTTCTGCTCTTCCCATGCCTGCCACAATGTATTCAGATCGAGGACAGCGCTATTGGTGACGCGATATACCTCGCCTTCTTGCTGGAGATAATGGTGTTGTGACAGCACCATCAGGCTCTCTTCCAGCCACCGAGTGTATAAACTGTGCAACTTGTGCTTGGCGATGAGACTGGCGGCTGTGAATGTCTGCTCCGCAAACAATCCAGCTGTCTGCAACTGGGCGAAAAGCAGTTTGCAGAGCAGCGTATCCATTGCAATGCTTTGCATGTGATTGGCATACGCCGCCTCAAAACCTTTTCGTGGAATCTGCAATTGCAGATTTGGAACGTCAAATACGCGGCTTTCAGGATAAACTTCAATGCGTTCACCTGGCTGCATGTTTTCAATTGCAACCGGTCTGGTGGTATTGATCAATGCCATTTGATTAACTGGCCCGGCAAGCAGAACCTCTAATGCTTTCATGCCTTCCTGTGGGTGAATCAATCCCAGGCCGATCTGGTCGAATAGTTGCACAAAATTTTCGTCGTTCGCAACTTCGCCATTACCCCAGTAGCCCCAATTCATGACTTTTACGGGACACTTCCACAGTTTCGCCAATCGAGCGGCAAATGCGTCCTCAAAGGCGCAGCCAGCGATATAATGGCTTTGTTTGACATTCTTGATATACGCAACAAGTGAGGAGAAGAAGATGATAAAGTCAAGGGGCTCATGCTGAAAAACTTGTGCGATGCGTACGCTTACATCAATTTTCGCTGATAGCCCGGCTTTAAATTCCTCTACATGCATATTCTCCAGGCTTTGTTCGGCTAAAACCATGGCTGAGTTGATGACACCGTGAATGTGTCCGTGCCGTTCTTTGATGGTTTTATATGCGCCCTCTAAAGCATGCAGATTGGATGCGTCCGCAGTTATGTATTCAGGAGCAAAGCCCAGGGTTGCAAGTCGGTCAAGTTTGGCCTGAATGGCTGCGTTCTTCTGACTGCGCCCAATCCATATAATCTGCGCTTGATAGCTGCGCATCATATATTCGCTCCACACTTCCCCAATATACCCTGCCCCACCAATGACGACGTACACGCCATGCGTCTTATACAAGCTTTGATTTACGGCATCATGGTGGAATGGTACCAACTGCTGCTGATACCATTGCCCGTTTCGATACGCCCGGGCATGTCCCTGGCGACTTACAGGCCAGGTAAACATATGATCAATCGGCCAGTTGCAACCATCCTCCAGATCGATAAGCCGAATTTTCCAGTTTGTGTATTCCTTGGCCATTGTGCCGGCAAGTCCATGCAAGCTGGCGTGTACGGGCTCGATGGCATCATTTTTGTCAACAAGTTGGGCCTGAACAGTGATGATGCTCCAGCTTACATCTTTGTTCCCATAGCCTGAATGGAGCAGCGCTTTGATGATTTGAAAAACTTGTATAACTCCATGGTTCTGCTCTGTAATCAAGCCATCATATGATAAATAATCCGCTGGCTGATAGGGCGCTAACCACAGAATATGTTCGATGGGATAGTATGCCTGCAGCTTTTTTGCGATTGATTCTATAGTGTCTTCTGCCTGCAACTCCAGCATGGATGCGGCTGGAAAGCGCTGTTGCAGTATCCTGCGCTGCTCCTCTGTTCCTCCAAGCACGACCACTCTTTCATTAACAGAGGTAACGTTTTGTTCCTGCGCTCCAGATATTGGTTCCCACGAGGGAAGCAATTGAATATGTCCGACCGGCGCAAGTGCACGGTTGCCGGTTTCAACCGGTTTCGTCATCTGATCGGGCTGGATTTCTCCGTCCGCTGCTCTTATTGCCGCTCCCTTCATGCGCACACAGATCCGTCCGGTTTCATCACATAGGTCTATATCGTATTTTACGATCTTGTTTTCTGCTTTACTGTCGTTGCTATACCTGACGTAAGACCAGATTTCCGCTGGACAAGGGCTCAGTATTTCAAGCTCTTGTAGAGCAAATGGTAGAGACAGTCTTTGGGATAACATAGGATCGAACGACTGGTCGTCACGAGACTCTATAATCAAACCAATGGATGCATGAAAAGCGGAATCCAGTAAGCTGGGATGTAATACATATTGGCTGTGCGTGTGTTGTACGGCATGTGGTAAGGATATTTTTGCAAGTAGCTGGTCCTGCCCTACATATATCTTCTCAATTCCTTGAAATCCTGGCCCATAATGAAGTCCCATTGTTTCAAATGCTGCATAGCACTCATTTCCTGTGAGGATATTTAGGTTGCACTCTTCCCGCAGGGCTCGCATATCTAAGGTTAAAGTGTGTCGCTGGGAACCTGACTCAGCTCGGCCCTGACTATATACGAGTTGCGTGTCCTTATCACTATAGCCACTATAAATTTCGTAGACAATCTCGCCATTATCCTCTGGATACAACCGTATATGAATCTCTGCTGGCTGATTCCCCTGGATGATGGGGCGCATCCATACAACATCTTTGAGCTTGCTGACACGCTGGTCTTCGCCCTGGCCTCCAATAGCTTTTTCTACTGCGGTGAGCGCCATTTCTAGATAGGCAACTCCGGGCAATATCTTCTGTTCCTTGATGACGTGGTCCGCCAGAAAAAACTCCTGCCCGGTAAAGGTTGAGCTAAAACGCTGTTCGATAAAATCAGAGGTATTCCGGTGCAGTAAAGGATGGAGTACACGTCCAATTGTCGCGCTGCCTGTTCCGGCGCTGGTGTCCGGTATCCAGTAACGTTCGCGCGCGAATGGATACGTTGGTACACTTATACGCATGGGCCTGCTGTCCCCGTAGAGTTCGTTCCAGTCGATCACCGTCCCGTGCGCCCAGGCTTGCGCCAGCTGGGTGTAGTCTCCCTTTTCTCTCCATGCACGCACCGCCGCCTGCGCTTCTTCGTCCTGCCGCACAGCTTCACTCCCCTTTTTGCCACTCTTGACATGTCCACGCCAGCATCCTACTCTGTCTTCCTGCCCCACCTCAAACGCGACCAGCCGGGCGCGCAACTCCTCAATGCTGTTGACGACAAACACGACCCGCTCTTCCATCGCTTCCCGCCCCACCTGTAAGGTATAGGCCAGGTCCACCACTGACAGCTCGTCCTGCAACGCGACTGCCAGGTTCTTGACGGCGATATGCAGTCGCTCCGTCGTGCGGGCAGACAACGGCACGATCACCGGCGCGGACCCCACGGTCATGGCCGGCCGTGCCCGAGGACTGTATTCTTCCAGGATGAGGTGGGCGTTTGAGCCGGATGCGCCAAAGGAGCTCAAACCCGCCCGGCGTGGATACCGCACCTCGATGCCATCTTCGAGCAGGGCCGGTTGCGGCCAGGCTTCGGTGACGCCCTGGACGTAAAATGGCGACTGGGATAGCTTTAAATGGGGATTGAGTTGCTTGGCGTGCAGGGAAGGTACGAGCGTACGATGGTAGAGTTGCAGGGCCACCTTGGTCAAACCACTGATGCCGGCGGCGGATTCCGCATGCCCGATGTTCGATTTGACGGACCCGATGGCGCAGAACTGCTGCTCCTGCGTGCTGTGCTGAAACGCTTTGACGAGCCCCTGGATCTCGATGGGATCCCCCAATGAGGTGCCGGTCCCGTGGGCTTCCACATAGCTAATGGTCCGGGGATGGATCCCCGTCTTCGTCAGACACTGCTCTATGACATCCGCCTGCGCAATGGGACTGGGCACGGAGATCCCACTCACCGTGCCAACGTGGTTGATGGCGCTGCCTTTGATGACGGCATAGATCCGGTCCCCATCCAACTCCGCCTGACGCAGCGGCTTGAGCAACACGGCGCCGATGCCTTCAGCCGAGACATAGCCATCGCCTCCCTGCCCAAAGGTGTGACAGTAGCCATCGCTGGAATGCATATCCCAGCCTCCATAGGTTACATATTTGTGAGGATGCAGGGACAGGTTGACGCCTCCGGCTAACGCCACACCACACTCACCACGACGAATGCTTTCGAGGGCCAGATGCACGGCGGTTAATGAGGAGGAACACACGGTATCGATCGCCATGCTGGGTCCATGGAAATTACAGTGATAGGAGACCCGGTTGGCTATCTGCGCATTATTGAGCGCCAACGGAACATTGTGACCTTGCGCGACGGCGTCGGCTCCGAGCAGGGTGTAATCCTTGTGCATCACCCCGACAAAGACGCCCACCGCATGCCGCTGATGACGGCCCTCCGGAGCAACCAGCGAGTTGGGGGTGTAGCCTGCATCTTCGATCGTTTCCCAGCACGTTTGCAGGAATAAGCGCTCCTGGGGATCCATGCTTTCCGCTTCTCGCGGCGAGATGCGAAAGAACTGGGGATCAAAGCAATCGGCATCGTCGATAAAGCCGCCCCAACGCGACAGGTTCTTGCCCGAAGGTGAGGTGATCCCCTCGAATTGCCGCCAATCCCAGCGGGAGGCAGGAATTTCGCTGATACAGTCTTTGCCCTCGGTCAGGTTGCGCCAGAACGCCTGGATGGTCGCGGCCTGGGGATAACGACCAGCCATGCCGATGATGGCGATGTCGTCTCCCTCCGCTGGACGGAAACCACCTGCGGACGGCTCGTGTCTGGCCTCAGCAGGGATGGCTGGCGCTCCCGCCACTGAGGATGTGCGAGACGGAGCCTGGTCCGGCGGCTGTCCACTGCTAGCGGCCGGGAAAAAGGCTGCAGCATAGTGCTCCGCCAGAAAGGTGGCGAGTTCTGCAATGGTGGTGTATTCGAACAATAGAATGGGCGATAGGCTGACACCAATCTGGATTTCAATGGCCTGCACCACCTCCAGAAGCCGACGGGAATCCAGCCCCATTTGATAATAACCAGTATCCGTTTCAATCTGCTCTTTCGGCACGTTGAGTCGTTGCGCTAACAGCTGGCGCAGAAAATCTTCAACCTCGTCGTACGCGCTCGCGCGGTCCATGGCTGGCGCTACGGCTGGCCGCTTCTCGACAGGGGCTGGCGCTGTGGTTGGCAACGCCTTAGGTGCAACGGTCGGCGTCGCGGCACGCGTGGGATCAATGAGCTCGGCTCCCCGCACGAGTTTACTGGCGAAGTTCTTCAATTCGGCGACTTTGTGGCCAGCGTCGTCAAAAAATTCCAGCGTCAGGTAGATCAGCTCTTTTTCCAGGCGAACCGAGGCGCGTTGAATACGCGTGAAGCAGTGCGTTTGCAGCAGTGCTGAGGCACAAAAGGCCTCGTAGAATAGCGGGAGATACAGCTTCTGCTCTGCATTGAGCACCTCCGTGAGTAACCAGCCGGACCCGACACCACTCCCGTCGATCAGTGCCGGGTGGAACATAAAGTGCTCCGCCTGCGACAGACCAGCCGAACCCGGCGCGAGATCGATCACGATACCAGCCTCGGTCTCATAGAGTTGCCCTTCAGCCTTCATCAGGCCGGTATGGAGCAGTTCCTGACGCCGGCATTGGTCATACATTGTATCTAATGCAATCGTGTTCTTCGCTACTTGCTTCAGAGCAGACACATCCAGCGTTTCTTCGAATACCACCAGTGGTCTTTTATACAGCTCAGCAGTTATATATTGTTTTTTGTCTTGCTCACCTTTGCCATTTTGCTGCGCCTGACCATCGATACGAATGCGCCATTGATCCTTTTCTACCTCCAGGCACTGGATAGTGAGCAGAACCTCATCATCTTGCTTCACAATTAAGGGATTATATATAGACACATTCCTGAGCTCAAGTTCATGATGAGCAAAACCATATTCGCGAAAAAGTTGATAGATAAGGTCAATATAAGCCAGACCCGGTAATAAATCTTGTCCGTAGACTTTATGATTGCATACAACGGGATTATTTAAAGAGATGCTTAATTGCTCCGTAATCATGTTTCCTAATGACTCCTCGCTTATGCAAATGTTTTCCAGAACATCTTTTTGCCAGTATTCATAGGTTGAATCTCCTGCGTCTCTGGTTTCGGTGTGACCGGGATGGTCTGCCCGCATCCCAGAGCTCGTTTCTGTAAGGTCGGCGGCGGTAACGGGTGCCGGCGCACGGTCCGACCCCTTCCCTCTTCCCACCCTTCGAGGATCACGTGCACATTCGTTCCCCCGTCCGCAAAGCTATTGATCGCCGCCACCGCCGGCGCCGCCGTCCAGTTCGTCAGCGTGCGACTGAACGTCATCTGCGCTGCCTCCCGATCGAAATGCCGCATCTCCTGCCCCCCGACAAAAACGGCACCTGCTGGCGCTGCTGCAACATCAGCACCACTTTGATCAAGCTCGCAATCCCTTCGGCACACAGCGGATGGCCGATATTGGGCTTGATGGATCCCAGCCCCAATGGCCGCATCCCACATCCCCCATATACCGCCTGGATCGCCTTGAGCTCGATCAGATCGGTCACCATCGATCCTGAGCCGTTGGCTTCCACATAGCTGATCTCCTCCGCCCGTTTGCCACTGCGCGCCAGCGCGGTCTGCATGACCTCTTTTTGGGCCTGCAGGTTCGGCGTGGCCGGACCTGCTGTCCGTCCATCATTATTGACGGCCGTCGCCTTAATCACCGCATAGATGCGATCGCCATCCTGCTGGGCCTGCCGCACCGTCTTCACCAGCACCATGCCGACCCCTTCCCCCAGCACGATCCCATCGGCCCGCTCGTCAAAAAGGTGGAAGGCAGCCGTCTTGCAGAGCAGACCGCGCTGCTGGAAGAGGCGATGGGTCGCCTCGGTTGGCAAGACACTCACGCCTCCGACCACCGCCGCTTCGATCTCGCCACTGCGCAAGGCCTGGATCGCCATGTTCAAGCCCACCAGGGCCGAGGAACAGGCGGTATCCACGACCACACTGGGACCGCGTACATCGAAAAAGCGTGACAGATTCGCCGCTAAGTAGTTTTGTCCCACAGCGACGATGGGATTCCTGGCCTCGCGCAGGCGCGCATCACCCGGCTGATGCTGGCTCCGGCCGCCCAGATAGATCCCGATCGCCTGGCCTTTGATCTCCTCGTGCCGGTAGCCGGCGTGATACCACAACTTGAGGCACTCTTCTAACACCAGCAAGGCCTGGGGATCCATCGCCTGCACGTCCTCGTCCGCGAGCAGGAAAAAGGCGGGATCAAACGTGGTCAGGGTCTCCAGCAGGCCCGCATAGTAGGGGGTGGACACGCCCCAACGCTCCGGCGGCACGCTCCCAATGGCGCTGCGGCCGCTCGCGAGCAACTCCCAATAGCGCTCCAGCGTCTCGGCACCGGGAAAGCGGCAGGAGAGACCGACTACCGCGATATCTTCTGTCACGGGCATGGCGGGCCGGTCCACAGGCCTCGCGACCTGCCCCACGACGGATGGGGGGGGTGGCGGCACGGGACGCTCGACGGCCACCGGAGGGTCGACGGCGTCGTTGCCCGTGCTGACGCCAGGGGTCGCCACCGGGCTCGGCGACGCAGCAGGCGCCAGCAACGCCGCCAGCGCGTCGGCATGCGTTGCCAGCAGCCAGCTCGCGAAGCCAGCGATGCTTGGATATTCATACAGAATCGACGGATCAAGCGTGACCATCAGCTGCTGGTTGATACGCTGGACGATCTGCGCCAGGATAATCGAGTCCACCCCATATTCCTGCACCGGTTCATCCAGCTCCAGGTGGGCCGGCTCAATCCTCAGTTCTGCGGAAAACAGGGTGCGTAACCAGGTGTGCGTCGCCGCCACCAGGTCCTCGGCACGGGGAGCCGCCACCGGGGTCTCCCCCCCAGGCGCGACCCGACGAGGCGCGCGGGCAGGAGCGCTGGGCGCGCGCAGCCAGGTCTCAGGCTGCCACTGCGCCAGATCCACTACCGCCGGCAACACCACCGCGTGCTGACGCTCACCCAGCAGCTGGTCCAGCAACCGCAGGCCTTCCGCGTTCGTGAGACTCTGCAGTCCCGTCTCGCGATAGGCTCGATTGGTCACTTCTCCCATGCCCGCCTCTTTCCAGTTCGGCCACTGGAGGCTCACCAGCGGTCCGTCCTGCTGATGGGCGGCGGCAAAGTAGTCCAGATACGCATTGGCCATCGCGTAGTCCGCTTGTCCGCTGGCAAGCACCGGGATCGTCCCGGAGACCGAGGAGAAAAGGACCCAGAAACGCAGCGGCTCCCGGCGCAGGTGCTGATAGAGCGTGGTGAGCCCCGCGACCTTGGGCTCCAGCACCGCCTGCAGCTGCGCCGGGTCTTTGCGCACAAAGGCCAGGGTGTCAGTATCGATCAGCCCGGCACAGTGGAGCACGCCCCAATCGGTCCCAAGGTGCTGTGAATGGCGTCCAGACTCTGCTGGACCGCCGTCGCGTCCGACAGGCGCAGCGCCAGCACCTGGACCTGCACGCCCTCTGCTTCCAGGCGCTGCACCAGGCGGATCTTCGCGGCCAGCGCGGAGTCTTGCTGACCCACCTGCTTCCACTGCGCCCGCTCCGGCCAGGGCTCGCGGCCCGTGAGCACCAGCCGCTTCACGCCATAGTGGCGCACCATATGCTGCGCACAGAGCGCGCCCAGCCCACGGGTGCCCCCGGTAATCAGGAGCACGTGCTCGGCGGGAAAGGCCACCGGCGCACTCGGCCGATCCGCGATCAGATCAGGGCTCGGGACCAGGTGGGCCCGATAGCGCTGGCCCGCGCGATAACACACCTCAAGGGCGTCGCTCTCGGCACAGAACTCCGCGACGATCTGCGCCGCCAGCTCCGCCTCGGGCCGGCTGGCGTCCCCATCCATATGCCGGGCCCGCAGCTGATGATATTCATGGGACAGCATGCGGTAGAGCCCCGCCCGGGTGGCCCCGGTCAGGTTGCTGGTTGTCGAACCGAACGACTCCAACCCTCGGGTCACGCCCAGCAGCAGCAGGCGTCCTTTCTCCCCCTGCGTAATCAGCTGTTGCAGCCACACCAGCCAGCCGCTGCCGCGCTCCGGCTCGTAGCCACAGCCCACCAGATCAATCACACCATCCAGGCGCGTCCAGTCACCAGCTCGCGCGGAGCGGTCCGGGTGATCCAGGCACGTCACATCCACCAGCTCGGCGTGCGGCATCAACGCCGCGACCGCCGCCGCCAGCGACGCCGTCTCTGTCGTGGTCAGCAGGGCCACGGTACGGGTCTGCGCCGTTCCCTCCCGTGGGACAGCGGGACAGAGCTCCCACTGTTTCGTCAGCAGCCGGGTGACCCGGGACGCCGTGTCCTCGTCGTGGGCCGCCGGACGCGGTGGACGGTCCGGCGCAGGCGGGGGAGCATCGGGAAGCCAGTACGTGTCGCGGGCGAACGGATAGGTTGGCAGGCTGATGCGGCGAGGACGATCCTCACCGTAGAGCCGGGTCCAATCGATAGGCAGGCCTTTCACCCATAACTCTGCGATATTTTTGCTTTTCTTTTTTTCAATCCATGTCTGGAGCAATGATTTTGCATCATCATCGGTTTCAAAGACTCTGACCTCGCCTTTGCTCTCTTTAACCTGTGCGGAAAAAATGCCGGCCGCCGAACTACCTTTCACATAATCATCTAATCCCTGTAGCAGCTTTTCACGCGAATCCGCAACAAAAGCCATACGGTAATCCATCGCTTCGCGGCCGATCTGAAGCGTGTAGGCCATATCCATCAAATTGAGGTCCCGATGTGCTTCAATGAAGCTTTTCATTTCCTGGACATAGGCTTTTAGCTGCTCCTTTTTCCTGGCGGATAGCACAAATAGTACTGGTTGGGCGACATCTTTTCGAACTGATGCTTCTCCTGATATACACTTGCCAGGCAGATATTCTTCAAGCACCATATGGGCATTTGTCCCACTATATCCAAAAGAACTGAGGCACGCCCGGCGAGGCATTCCCGGGATTGCATCCCATTGCTTGAATTCGGTGTTCACATAAAATGGAGAATCAGCAAAATTAAAATGTTCGTTGGGCGTTTTGAAATGCAGTGTGGGAACCAGCTTTTCATGTTGCATGCACAATAATACTTTTTGCAGGCCTGCAATGCCCGCGGCAGCCGATGTATGACCGATGTTACTCTTCACCGAGCCTATCGCACAATAATTCTTTTTACTGGTTTTTTTCTTAAATACGGTTGCTAACGCTTCTAGTTCAACAGGGTCTCCTTGCTTGGTGCCAGTGCCATGCATTTCAACATAACCAATACTTTGTGGCTGGATATTGTATTTTTCGTATACCTCTCGTTCCAACTCCATTTGACTATTGACGCTGGGCGCGGTAATCCCATTCGTCCTGCCATCCTGGTTAATACCTGAGCCAATAATGACGCCGTAAATGTGGTCGCCATCGGCCTCTGCATCTTTCAACCTCTTTAAAATGACTGCTCCAGCTCCTTCGCCGGGCACAAAACCATTGGCGCTGTTATCAAACGTTTTACATTGACCATCTGGCGATAACATTCCTG
This sequence comes from Dictyobacter vulcani, assembly GCF_008974265.1. GTDB lineage: Bacteria > Chloroflexota > Ktedonobacteria > Ktedonobacterales > Ktedonobacteraceae > Dictyobacter > Dictyobacter vulcani. The sequence goes on along the minus strand of NZ_BKZW01000002.1, from coordinate 497,407 downwards.
CAGTACACATGCTCATATATGAATCTGGTGTCAGGTATAAAGTTATGCCCCCAACCAATGCCATATCAATTTCCTGGTTTAACAAGGCCTGGCATGCTAAGTGCGTTCCGACTAAAGATGAAGAACATGCTGTATCAATAGCAATGGCAGGCCCTTTTAAGTTGAGATAGTAGGGGATACGAGCTGCCGCGATGGAAAAACTATTACCAGTTGCGCTTGTGTTCACCTGATTTTGATGCAGCATAACGGCATATTCATTATTCATAATACCCAGGTAGACGCCACATTTTTTATTACTGAGTGAACGATAGTTATAGCCTGCATCCTCGAATGCCTTGTATCCTTCTTGTAAGAAGATACGATGCTGAGGATCCATAACTTCAGCTTCCGACGGGGATATATTAAAAAACAAGGGATCGAAGCGCTCAATATCTTCTAATACCCCCATTGACTTACAATATATTTTCCCTTTCTGGTGCAGTCTCGGATCATAGTAGCGGTTTACATCCCAACGAGATTTGGGAATTTCACGCACAGAGGTCCTGGCATGAGCAAGATTATCCCAATACTGGTTTAAGTCAGGTGCACCAGGATACCTCCCGGACATGCCCACAATCGCTATGCCATCTCTGCCCTGGGGAATCGCTGTGCTAGAAGCAATTTCTTCTTTTCTTACTGGTTGTTTTACCTGCCCTGCTTGTTCTGCTGACGATGATTGTTGTACTGCCGGCAAAATGGGGTCTGCGGCCGCGCTGGACTCTGCCTTCATCGGTTGTTCTACAGCTAGTTGTTGCACTGCCCTGGAAGATTTTACCGCTCCTGCGGGCTTGATCGCGACACTCACCACCGGATGCTCAGCACGTTGTTTACCCAATTCTCTGGACAGATAATCGGCAAAGTCCTGGATCGTTGGATAATCGTAGACTTTCGTCACCGCGATCGAGGTACCATAGTGCTTATTAATGGTTTTGATCCATTCAAGGCCGGTGATCGAGTCCATGCCGATATCGACAAACGCTTCATCGACCGCTACATCGTGCTGGTCCATATACAGGACTTCTGCCAGGCTGGCTCGCAAATCCTCTTGCAGGACCTCCCGGGAAACGGACGCTGGCACTGGCGGCACAGTTGAGGTGGCTGCGATCTGTACCGTTTGAGCCTCTTCTCCATGAGCAGTCAACGAGACTTGAATTTCTTCTCCGTGCTTCCTCGATGGGACCGACTCATCATCTAAAGAACGCAAAGCAATCCTGGTTGGCTTTTCCAACACGACTGGCATCGGTGCCAGCGAACTCGTTGTTCCTGCGGGCTTGATCTTGATACTCACCACCGGATGCTCAGCACGTTGTTTGCCCAATTCCCTGGACAGATAATCGGCAAAGTGCTGGATCGTTGGATAATCGTAGACTTTCGTCACCGCGATCGAGGTACCATAGTGCTTATTAATGGTTTTGATCCATTCAAGGCCAGTGATCGAGTCCATGCCGATATCGACAAACGCTTCATCGACCGCTACATCGTGCTGGTCCATATACAGGACTTCTGCCAGGCTGGCTCGCAAATCCTCTTGCAGGACCTCCCGGGAAACGGACGCTGGCACCGGCGGCACAGTTGAGGTGGCTGCGATCTGTACCATTTGAGCCTCTTCCAGGTAGACGTTCGAAAAGATCTGTTCATCGTCCAGAGGACGCAAAGCAATCCTGGTGGGTTTTTCCTTTACCTCTGCAACCACCGATAGTTCATCTACGACAGAGGGGAATGCCTTTACGTTCGCCACAACCAGTGGTAGAGATACTACTGGTTGGTTCTCCCCTGCATTCACAGCGACCACTGTCTCCATCACTGGAGATTGTATGGCAATGGCAGCTTCTCGGCTGATCGTAGCAATGTTGCTCCCTGTTTCTATCCAATAGCGTCGCGGGCAAACGGGTAGGCCGGCAGACTGAGACGCCGGGGGCGCGCCTCACCGTAGAGCCGGGTCCAGTCGATATGCAGGCCTTTGACCCACAGATCCGCCAATCTGGTATACTTCCGCTTGCGGATCCAGACATCGATAGTCTGCCCCATATCTTCATCCGCAAGGAAAGCGGCAAGTATGTCCTTGTACTGCTTGATCTGCCCTCGGTAGAGATTTTCGATGCTCTCTTTGCCTGCAATAAATGCTTTCAGCTTCTCTTCAAGTCCTGCGAGACTTTCAACCAGTAAAGCCAGGCGCTCTTCCATGGCTTCGCGCCCGACCTGGAGCGTGTAAGCAATGCGACTCAGATCCTTCTCAACGTACTTGCCTTCATGGAGCGCTACCAGTAATTGTTCCGCTCGTTTCTGGAGCTGCTCGGCATTCCTGGCTGATAATACGATGAGGACGGGCTCGTTACGCGTGGGACTAAACTGACGAACATCGTTCTCAATCTCTGCATTCGATCGGTATTCCTCGATCACAATATGAGCATTTCCTCCACCAGCCCCAAAGGAAGAAATACCCGCGATTCGGGGCCTTTCTCTCATTTCCCCGTCAATTTCGACGAGAGGCCGTTTCCATTCTCCACGCTCTTGCTGCACCTTAAAGGGGGTGTTCACAAAATCAATATGCGGATTCAAGACGCTGGAGTGCAGGGAAGGCGCTAATTGGCCATATTTGAGTTGCAACAATACTTTTGTTATTCCAGCGATACCTGCGGCGCTCTCGCAATGACCAATATTGGATTTAGCCGATCCAATCGCGCAGTATTGCTTATCATGCGTATCCTCAGCAAAGGCTTTTGATAAACCCGTTATTTCAATAGGATCGCCCAGCGAGGTTCCGGTTCCATGGGCTTCTATATAGCTGACTTCTCTAGGATGCACCTTCGCTGCTTTTAGCGCTCGCTTGACTACGTCGGCTTGAGCATTGGGATTAGGCACGGAGTATCCATTTGTTTTCCCCCCATGATTGATGGCTGTCCCTTTAATGATGCCATAAATCTGGTCGCCAGCCTCGATCGCTTTCGACAGGGGCTTCAACAAGAGAGCACCAACACCTTCACCAGGCACATATCCATCGCCTCCCTGGCCAAAGCTTTCACAGCGCCCCTTGCTCGATACAAAATTACCCTGTCCTAGCATCAGGTACTTATTGGGGTGGATTGAGACATTGACGCCACCGGCAATCGCCACCTCACATTCTCCGTTCCGCAGGCTCTGGCATGCCAGGTGAATCGCGGTCAGGGAAGAGGAACACATCGTATCCAGAGCCATACTGGGGCCATGGAAATTAAAGAAGTAGGATACCCGATTGGCGATCGAGGATGGATTTCCAGCCAGTGCCAGCGCTCTGCCCAGGGCCTGCTCCTGTGCACCATACAACTGATATTCTTCATACATCACTCCAACATAGACGCCAACGTTACCTCCCAGGTCAAAACCTTTTTGCAGGGTGATATTGTCTCTTGTATATCCTGCATCCTCTAGCGTTTCATACACACATTGCAAAAATAAACGTTCCTGGGGGTCCATCAATTTCGCTTCTCGTGGCGAAATATGAAAGAAGTGCGGATCGAATTTGTCTACATCCGCAATAAAACCACCCCATTTGCTATAGGTTTTACCCGGCTTGCTCTTCTCTTCGTCGAAATACAAACTATGATCCCAGCGCTCTGCTGGAATTTCTATGATGCTGTCTTTGCCGTCCCGCAAGTTTTTCCAGAATTCCAGGATATTCTCTGCCTGGGGATATCGCCCCGCTACCCCGATAATCGCAATGCCTGCATCCAGTCTCTCTTTAGGAACTTCCAGCACTTGAGCAGGCAGGGCCCCAGGACGAAAGTGTTTGCGGCTATTCGCTACCAGCTCTAGGGGTTCAATTTCATGAGCAGTTGTTGCGCTTGCTTCTCCTCTGGTCGTGGCTGCCACTTCTTCCTGAATGCCGAGCACTTCTGTCAGTTTGGCAGAGTGCGCTTCAAGGAAATATGCAGTTAAGGCCCTGATATCCTGATACTCAAAAAACAGGGTCTTCGATAATGATCCAAATACTTTTTCCAACTGGTTATTCAGATGCATAATCATAATCGAATCAATCCCGTAGTTCTCCATCGGGGCATCAGCTTCTATACGCTCTGCTGGCAACTTGATGGTGGAGGAAAGCAGGTTTTTAAAGTAGTTTTCGGCTCGTTCCTGGAGCTCATTCTCAGCTGGCTTCTGTAACACTTCACCACTCGGCAGTTGCGCGGCTCGCCAACCATCACTTTGTGTGGATGGATGAGTCGTCATCTGTCTAAGAAAGGCACGAATCTGTGTGACAATGCCTTCTACTACCATCACTTGTGTCTTGCCTGAAGACCATCCTTGATACAGGGCACGCATACCGCTTGCTAATGTCATGGGTATCATGCCGGTATCGCGTGTCAGCATCTTTTCAGTCTCGGCATCGACATGCATGCCACCATCTTTCCACAAAGGCCAGCTGATAGAAAGTGTTCGACCATGCCGCTGGTTCAACTGTACCTGGCTATTGCGCTGTTCACTGTAGGCATTCATAAAAGCATTGGCCATCGCGTAGTCCGCCTGCCCTGCGCTACCTACCGTTCCAGCTCCGGATGAAAAGAGCAGGAAGAAGTCGAGCAATATATCCTTGCTGGCTTCATCCAGATTGACCAATCCCACTACTTTGGGGGCCAGCACTGCCTGTACTTCTGCACGGTTCTTTTTAAGAATAAAATTATCTTTAATGATGCCTGCACTATGGATAATACCGTTAAGAACACCATACTCCTGCTGTATATCTTTGATCAGGTCGTATACAGCCTCTTTTTGCGTCATATCAGTTTGCCGATAAGACACCCTCGCACCTGACATTGCTAATTTTTGAAGCTGGTCTTGCTTGATGGTGTCCAGTGGAGATCGGCCTGTGAGGATTACGATGGCGTTCCTGACTTTATGCGCGATTTCTCTGGCAAATAGCAACCCGAGGCCGCCTGCACCGCCGCTAATAAGATAGATGCCGTTGTCTTTCCATGGCATGCTCGCTTGAGCCGGCACGAGGTCAAATTCTTTCCACTCAGCAACATATCGTTTGTTATCCCAGTAGCGTATATGCTTATCCTCTGGGTACAGCCTGTTCTCTTGCAACCTGTCTCTGATTTCAGTAACTGTACTATCTGGTTGCACTTCAATCAACTGGCCAATCAGATTCGGGTTCTCTAATTGCGCAGTCTTCAGCAAGGCACTGAGCCCGCTTAAAAGCTGCGGTTCCTTCTGTGAGGGAACCACTATCTGTACCAGTATATTCCCCCTGGACCTGGTCTGGAAGATACGTTGAATTTCTTCAAATGCCTGCACTGCATAGCCACTAAAACGCTCGTCTATCGTAGCTCCTGTGGACTGTAATGTCAGACATTTCATCGTCGTTGCTAGTTTATCTATTGCTATTTCATCCAGGGCACAGATGATAACTTCACTGGCTCTATCGTCGTTCTGCTTACTAATCCTTGTAGCAATCTTTTCGTTCCAGATCGGTTCCAGTAACAGGGTGCCGATTACTGCCGAGCTACCGGTGAGATCTCGTCCACTGTCCATAGCTCTGGATGAGAAACCTCTCATTTTTACGCAGATGTGGCCCTGCTCATCACATAGGTCGAAGTCCAATTTCCGTAACTGATCCTCTGGGGTGCTACCTTCGCTATATCGTATATACACCCACATCGAGGGCGTGCATGGACCCAAAATTTCTATGTCCTGTAATGCAAATGGCAACATGGGTTGGCTTTCAGCCAGGATCGAATCTTTCACACCCAGTTCCAGACCGATAGACGCCTGTAATGCCGAATCCAGCATGCTCGGATGCAGTACATAGTGGTCCTGAGTATGGGAGATGGTAACCGGTAGTGACAATCTAGCCAATACCTGATCGTTTCCTGCGTATACTTTTTCGATGCCTCGATGGGCTACGCCATACGTTATCCCCAGCTTTTCATAGACGTCATAACATTGCGCTGGTGAAAAAACATGCTGGTGGCAAGATGTTTGTAAGGCTTGAATATTCAACGTCGCAGCATCTGCCAATGCACAGAGTTCTGCACTCCCTTGCACATAGATGATAGCTTCTTCTGCTCTGCCTTCCGTCTCGCTATACATTTCGTACGCGATCTCTCCGTTGTCTTCGGGGGAAAGTCTGATGTACAGTTGTGCTTTCTGATCTGCGACGACGAAAGGACGGACCCAGACAGTATTCTTGAGTCGAACGCTTACCTGCAACCGTTTCACGACTGCGTTTTCTATCGCAGCGCGCACCATTTCAAGGGAAGCGACCCCGGGTAAAACGTGCTGGCCCGCGATGATATGGTCCGTCAGAAAAAACTCCTGACCGGTAAAGGTTGAGCTAAAGCGCAGTCCTGTGATGTCGGAAACATTCTGATGCAACAACGGATGAATAACCTCGGTAACAACCGACTTTGCTCGCTGAATATGGGGGCCAGCGGCCGACTCTGGTACCCAGTAACGTTCGCGCGCGAATGGATACGTGGGTAGACTCAGGCGTTGAGGCCGGATGTCCCCGTAGAGGTCATTCCAGTCGATCACCGTCCCGTGCGCCCAGGCTTGCGCCAGCTGGGTGCAGTCTCCCTTCTCTCTCCATGCACGCACCGCCGCCTGCGCTTCCCTACTCCCCCGACTGGCTTCACTCCCCTTTTTGCTACTCTTGACGTGTCCACGCCAGTATCCTTCCCCGTCTTCTTGCTCCGCCTCAAACGCGGCCAGCCGGGCTTGTAACTCCTCAATGCTGTTGACGACAAACACGACCCGCTCTTCCATCGCTTCCCGCCCCACCTGCAAGGTATAGGCCAGGTCCACCATTGACAGCTCCTCCTGCAACACGGCTGCCAGGTTCTTGACGGCGACCTGCAGCCGCTCCGTCGTGCGGGCAGACAACGGCACAATCACGGGCATGGGCACTGCGGTCATGGCCGGCCGTGCCCGGGAACTGTATTCTTCCAGGATGAGGTGGGCGTTTGAGCCGGTCGCGCCAAGCGAACTCAAGCCCGCCCGGCGTGGATACCGCACCTCGACGCCATCTTCGAGCAGGACCGGTTGCGGCCAGGCTTCGGTGACGCCTTGGACGTAAAATGGCGATTGGGATAGGTTCAGATGGGGATTGAGTTGCTCGGCGTGCAGGGAAGGCACGAGCGTGCGATGGTAGAGTTGCAGCGCAACCTTGGTCAAACCACTGATACCGGCGGCGGATTCAGCATGCCCGATGTTCGATTTGACGGACCCGATGGCGCAGAACTGCTGCTCCTGCGTGCTGTGCTGAAACGCTTTGACGAGCCCCTGGATCTCGATGGGATCCCCCAATGAGGTGCCGGTCCCGTGGGCTTCAACATAGCTAATGGTCCGGGGATGGATCCCGGTCTTCGTCAGACACTGCTCAATAGCATCCGCCTGCGCGACGGGACTGGGCACGGAGATCCCACTCACCATGCCAACATGGTTGATCGCGCTGCCTTTGATGACGGCATAGATCCGGTCCCCATCCAGTTCCGCCTGCTGCAGCGGCTTGAGCAACACGGCGCCGATGCCTTCAGCCGAGACATAGCCATCGCCTCCCTGCCCAAAGGTGTGACAGTAGCCGTCGCTGGAGTGCATGTCCCAGATTCCATAGGTTACATATTTGTGAGGATGCAGGGACAGGTTGACGCCTCCGGCTAACGCAACACCACACTCACCACGACGAATGCTTTCGAGGGCCAGATGCACGGCGGTTAATGAGGAGGAACACACGGTATCGATCGCCATGCTGGGTCCATGGAAGTTACAGTGATAGGAGACCCGGTTGGCTATCTGCGCATAATTCAATGATAATGGTATGAGGTGACCCTGTGCGGCAGCGTCAGCTCCCAGCAGGGTGTAATCCTTGTGCATCACCCCGACAAAGACGCCCACCGCATGCCGCTGATGGCGACCCTCCGGAGCAACCAGGGAGTTGGGGGTGTAGCCTGCATCTTCGATCGTTTCCCAGCACGTTTGCAGGAATAAACGCTCCTGGGGATCCATGCTTTCCGCTTCTCGCGGCGAGATGCGAAAGAACTGGGGATCAAAGCAATCGGGATCGTCGATAAAGCCGCCCCAACGCGACAGGTTCTTGCCCGAAGGTGAGGTGATCCCCTCGAATTGCCGCCAATCCCAGCGGGAGGCGGGAATTTCGCTGATACAGTCTTTGCCTTCGGTCAGGTTGCGCCAGAATGCCTGAATGGTCGCGGCCTGGGGATAACGACCAGCCATACCGATGATGGCGATATCGTCTCCCTCACCGGCCCGGGAACCACCCGCGGACGGCTCGTGCCTGGTCTCAGCAAGGATGGCTGGCGCTCCCGCCACTGAGGATGCGCGAGACGGAGCCTGGTCCTGTGGCTGTCCACTGAGAGCGGTCGGGGAAAAGGCTGCAGCATAGTGCTCAGCCAGAAAGGTGGCGAGTTCCGCAATGGTGGTGTATTCAAACAACAGAATGGGCGATAGGCTGACACCAATCCGGGTCTCAATGGCCTGCACCACCTCCAGCAGCCGACGGGAATCCAGCCCCATTTGATAATAGCCAATATCCGTTTCAATCTGCTCTTTCGGCACGTTGAGTCGGTGCGCTAACGCCTGCCGCAGAAAATCTTCAACCTCGTCGTACGCGCTCGCGCGGTCCATGGCTGGCGCTACGGTTGGCAACGCCTCAGGTGCAATGGTCGGCGTCGCGGCACGCGTGGGATCAATGAGCTCGGCTCCCCGCACGAGTTTACTGGCGAAGTTCTTCAATTCGGCGACTTTGTGGCCCAGCGTCGTCAAAAAATTCCAGCGTCAGATAGATCAGCTCTTTTTCCAGGCGCACCGAGGCGCGTTGAATACGCGTGAAGCAGTGCGTTTGCAGCAGTGCTGAGGCACAAAAGGACTCGTAGAATAGCGGGAGATACAGCTTCTGCTCTGCATTGAGCAACTCCGTGACTAACCAGCCGGACCCGACACCACTCCCGTCGATCAGTGCCGGATGAAACATAAAGTGCTCCGCCTGCGACAAACCAGCCGAACCCGGCGCGAGATCGATCACGATACCAGTCTCGGTCTCATAGAGTTGCCCTTCAGCCTTCATCAGGCCGGTATGGACCAGTTCCTGACGCCGACGCTGGTCGTACAGTTCGCTTAGATCAACTATGTCTTTTACGCCTTGCTGGAGTTGATCTAACGCAAGAGACTCTTCAAAGACCACGGTTTCTCTTGTATGCATCTCAGCCTTCACATACAGCTTCGCATCTGGGGTCGGGATGCCATCATGTAATTCGTGACCTTCTATGGTAATCTGCCAGCGTCCTTCTTTGCTCTCTAAGCACTGGATGGTGAGTTTTACGCCAGACGCCTTCCCCAGGGTCAACGGACTATATATTGACAGATTACGCAATTGAAGATTCGCATAAGCATAACCATGTTCTCTGAAAATCTGATAAACCATATCAATATAAGACAATCCAGGCAACACTTCTTGTGCATATACCACATGGTTATGTATGATCGGGTTTTTCCGCGATAAGGTGATGTGCTTTATTATATTTTTCACGTTAGATCTCCACTTCATAAGTGTCCCAGATGTTTGCCTTATCTGTAGCTGGTCCTTGCATCTCTGGTTTCGGTGTGACCGGGATGGTCAGCGCTCGTTTCTGTAAGGTCGGCGGCGGCAGCGGGTGCCGGCGCACGGTCCGCTCTCTTTCCTCTTCCCACCCTTCGAGGATCACGTGCACATTCGTTCCCCCGTCCGCAAAGCTATTGATCGCCGCGACCGCCGGCACCGCCGTCCAGTCTGTCAGCGTGCGGCTGAACGTCATCTGCGCTGCCTCCCGATCGAAATGCCGCATCTCCTGCTCCCCCGACAAAAACGGCACCTGCTGGCGCTGCTGCAACATCAGCACCACTTTGATCAAGCTCGCAATCCCTTCGGCACACAGCGGATGGCCGATATTGGGCTTGATGGATCCCAGCCCCAATGACCGCATCCCACATCCCCCATACACTGCCTGGATCGCCTTGAGCTCGATCAGATCGGTCACCATCGATCCTGAGCCGTTGGCTTCCACATAGCTGATCTCCTCCGCCCGTTTGCCACTGCGCGCCAGCGCGGTCTGCATGACCTCTTTTTGGGCCTGCAGGTTCGGCGTGGCCGGACCTGCTGTCCGTCCATCGTTATTGACGGCCGTCGCCTTGATCACCGCATAGATGCTATCGCCATCCTGCTGGGCCTGCCGCACCGTCTTCACCAACACCATGCCAACCCCTTCCCCCAGCACGATCCCATCGGCCCGCTCGTCAAAAAGGTGGAAGGCATCCGTCTTGCAGAGCAGACCACGCTGCTGGAAGAGGCGATGGGTCGCCTCGGTTGGCAAGACACTCACGCCTCCGACCACCGCCGCTTCGATCTCGCCACTGCGCAAGGCCTGGATCGCCATGTTCAAGCCCACCAGGGCCGAGGAACAGGCGGTATCCACGACCACACTGGGACCGCGCACATCGAAGAAGTGTGACAGATTCGCCGCTAAGTAGTTTTGCCCCACGGCGACGATGGGATTCCTGGCCTCGCGCAGGCGCGCGTCACCCGGCTGATGCTGGCTCCGACCGCCCAGATAGATCCCGATCGCCTGGCCTTTGATCTCCTCGTGCCGGTAGCCGGCGTGATACCACAGCTTGAGGCACTCTTCTAACACCAGCAAGGCCTGGGGATCCATCGCCTGCACGTCCTCGTCCGCGAGCAGGAAAAAGGCGGGATCAAACGTGGTCAGGGTCTCCAGCAGGCCCGCGTAGTAGGGGTGGATACCCCCAACGCTCCGGCGGCACGCTCCCAATGGCGCTGCGGCCGCTCGCGAGCAACTCCCAATAGCGCTCCAGCGTCTCGGCACCGGGAAAGCGGCAGGAGAGACCGACTACCGCGATATCTTCTGTCGCGGGCATAGCGGGCCGGTCCGCAGGCCTCCCTGCCTGCCCCACGACGGCTGGGGGGGTGGCGGCACGGGACGCTCGACGACCACCGGAGGGGCCACGGCGTCGTTGCCCGTGCTGACGCCAGGGGTCGTCACCGGGCTCGGCGACGCAGCGGGAGCCAGCAGCGCCGCCAGCGCGTCGGCATGCGTTGCCAGCAGCCAGCTCGCAAAGCCAGCGATGCTTGGATATTCATACAGAATCGACGGATCAAGCGTGACCATCAACTGCTGGTTGATGCGCTGGACGATCTGCGCCAGGATAATCGAGTCCATCCCGTATTCCTGCACCGGTTCATCCAGCTCCAAGTGGGCCGGCTCAATCCCCAGCTCTGCGGAGAACAGGATGCGTAACCAGGTGTGTGTCGCCGCTACCAGGTCCTCGGCACGGGGAGCCGCCACCGGGCTCTCGCCCCCGGGCGCGACCCGACGAGGCGCGCGGGCAGCATCGCTGGGCGCGCGCAGCCAGGTCTCAGGCTGCCACTGCGCCAGATCCACTACCGCCGGCAACACCACCGCGTGCTGACGCTCACCCAGCAGCTGGTCCAGCAACCGCAGGCCTTCCGCGTTCGTGAGACTCTGCAGTCCCGTCTCGCGATAGGCTCGATTGGTCACTTCTCCCATGCCCGCCTCTTTCCAGTTCGACCACTGGATGCTCACCAGCGGTCCGTCCTGCTGATGGGCGGCGGCAAAGTAGTCCAGATACGCATTGGCCATCGCATAGTCCGCTTGTCCGCTGGCAAGCACCGGGATCGTCCCGGAGACCGATGAGAAGAGGACCCAGAAACGCAGCGGCTCCCGGCGCAGGTGCTGATAGAGCGTGGTGAGCCCCGCGACCTTGGGCTCCAGCACCGCCTGCAGCTGCGCCGGGTCTTTGCGCACAAAGGCCAGGGTGTCGGTATCGATCAGCCCGGCACAGTGGAGCACGCCCCCAATCGGTCCCAACGTCGTGTGAATGGCGTCCAGACTCTGCTGGACCGCCGTCGCGTCCGACAGGCGCAGCGCCAGCACCTGGACCTGCACGCCCTCTGCTTCCAGGCGCTGCACCAGGCGGATCTTCGCGGCCAGCTCGGAGTCCTGCTGACCCACCTGCTTCCACTGCGCCCGCTCCGGCCAGGGCTCGCGGCCCGTGAGCACCAGCCGCTTCACGCCATAGTGGCGCACCATGTGCTGCGCACAGAGCGCGCCCAGCCCACGAGTGCCTCCGGTGATTAGGAGCACATGCTCGGCGGGAAAGGCCACCGGCGCACTCGGCCGGTCCACAACCAGCTCGGGGCTCGGGGCCAGGCGGGCACGGTAGCGCTGGCCCGCGCGATAACACACCTCAAGGGCGTCGCTCTCGGCGCGGAACTCCGCGACGATCTGCGCAGCCAGTTCCGCCTCGGGCCGGCTGGCGTCCCCATCCATATGCCGGGCCCGCAACTGATGATATTCATGGGACAGCATGCGGTAGAGCCCCGCCCGGGTGGCCCCGGTCAGGTTGCTGGTCGTCGAACCGAACGGTTCCAGGCCTCGGGTCACGCCCAGCAGCAGCAGGCGCCCTTTCTCCCCGTGGGCAATCAACTGCTGCAGCCACACCAGCCAGCCGCTGCCGCGCTCCGGCTCGTAGCCACAGCCCACCAGATCAATCACACCATCAAAGCGCGTCCAGTCACCAGCACGCGCGGAGCGGTCCGGGTGATCCAGGCACGTCACATCCACCAGCTCGGCGTGCGGCACCAACGCCGCGACCGCAGCAGCCAGCGACGCCGTCTCTGTCGTGGTCAGCAGGGCCACGGTACGGGTCTGCGCCGTTCCCTCCCGTGGGACGGCAGGACAGAGCTCCCACTGTTTCGTCAGCAGCCGGGTGACCCGGGACGCCGCGCCCTCGTCGCGGCCAGCCGGGGCCGTCGGACGCGGTGGACGGTCCGGCGCAGGCGGGGAGCATCGGGAAGCCAGTACGTGTCGCGGGCGAACGGATAGGTTGGCAGGCTGATGCGGCGAGGACGATCCTCACCGTAGAGCCGGGTCCAATCGATATGCAGGCCTTTAACCCAGAGGTCCACCAGTCTGGCGTATTTCCGTTTGCTTATCCAGATATCGAAAATCTTTTCCATATCTTCGTCCACCACAAACACCGCCAGGACATCTTTATTGCGGCTCACCTGTCCGCGGTAGAGATTGTCAATGCCGTCCTGGCCTGCGACAAATTTCTGTAGCTTCTCTTCCAGTTCCGCCATAGTTCCAACAATGAAAGCCAGGCGTTCTTCCATGGCTTCACGCCCAACCTGAAGTGTATAAGCAATACGGCTAAGATCTGTATCAGCGTATTTCCGCTCACGGATTGCCACCAGCAACTGTCCAGCCTGATCTTGCAACCTCTGCTCGTTTTTCGCAGATAGGACGATGATGACTGGATGCTGAGGAGAACTTGTCGCTGGCGCGACCTCATTCTCCCTGGGAATATATTCCTCAATCACGATGTGGGCATTAACACCCCCGATTCCGAATGAACTCACACCGGCTCGACGCGGCAAAGCATGCCCTTTTCCATCCTGGATCGTCTTCCACTCGTCGTTTTCTTGCACAATATAGAATGGGCTATCGTTCAACTGAATATAAGGATTAAGAACGTCGGAATGCAGGCTTTTGACTAGCGTCTTATACTTCATTTGCAATAAGATCTTAAGAACGCCTGAAATACCTGCGGCAAGTTCCAGGTGACCGATATTGCTTTTCACTGATCCCAATCCACAACGATGATCATTCACATCTGAATCCGCTGTAGATTGATACAGCTCTTTAAAGGCTGCTTTCAATCCGTTGATTTCAATCGGATCACCCAGTTCGGTGCCAGTTCCGTGCGCTTCGATATAGGTGACGGTTCTGGGATCAAGGTTGGCTTTCTTGTATGCCGTGACTAACAAATCAGCCTGCGCCTTTGGATTAGGTGACGTCAGGGTATTGGCTCGCCCACCATGATTTTCTGCCGTACTGCGAATGATGCCATAGATATGATCCCTATCTCGTTCAGCATCTTTCAACTTCTTCAGCATGATCATCCCAACACCTTCACCTCTCACATAACCATTTGCATGGCTGGAGAAGGTTTTACAGCGTCCGTCTTTACTGAGCATGCCAGCCTTGCTGTAACTAATGTGAGCTTCTGGTGTGAGGATGGTGTTCACCCCTCCGACAATCGCCATGTCGCAACTTCCACTCTCCATTGCTGAAACGGCACGATGAATGGCGACGAGCGAGCTTGAACACGCGGTTTCGATAGGTTCACTGGGACCATGTATATTCAGGAAGTAGCTCAATCTATTGGGACCGACGGAAGGAATCATGTTGCCAGTCGTTGCGTGCCCTTCGATAGGCAGATTGGCTTGATAAAACAAGTCTTTATAACCGGTATTTCCGGTACCAATGAAGACGCCCGTTTTTGTGCCCGAAAGCGCCTGCGCCGAATAACCAGCATCTTCGATCGCCTTCCAGGCATACATCATCAACAGACGCTGCTGCGGATCGATAAAATGGGCTTCTCGTGGTGAAATCCCAAAGAATAATGGATCAAACTCAGCCACACCATCGATAAAGCCGCCCCATTTAATGTTGGTTTTATTAACCTCGGTGGCCGGATCCCCGTAATACTCCTGCCAATCCCAACGATCACCGGGAATTTCCGTGATGCAATCTTTTCCGGCGCTAAGGTTTTTCCAGAATTCATCGATATCGTCAGCACCCGGGAATTTTCCACTTATCCCGATGATCGCAATAGGTTCGACATCGCTTTCATTGTGCTTCTCGTGCAGCACAATCGACCTGGTAGCAAAACGACTTCTTTTTCTGGTGACAATAGACGGCTCAGCTGGTTTTTGATCAGGAACGACTTCAATCACAGCTTGAGAAGCCGCCAGGTCTGCAGGCTGCGCAAATTTTTCCAGCAACCGGGACCGATAATCTTTTAACAGGAACTCTATCAAGCTTTTGAGGTTTCCATGCTCAAAGAAGATGGTAGGAACCAGTTCTAAGCGATGTTCCTGGTTAATTTGATTGGCAAATACGGTAAACGAAATCGAATCGAATCCATATTCACCCAGTTCTGTATCTATATCAATATCTTGAGCACTAACTTTCAAAATATTTGATGCAATCTGTACTAAAGACTCAAGCACTTTGTTAAAGAGATTCTCTGTCTCCGTACTCGCATTGATTTCGTGCCTTCTCTCATTGTCTCGCTGCGGCTCCTTTGGCACTGGAGATAGTAGAAGTTTCTGCTTGATTTTTTCAACATGACCGTCAAATACAAGTACCTGACTCTTGTCTGAGGCCAAAGCCTGATACAGAGCCTTGATGCCATTCTCTTTTTGTAGCGGAACCATCCCTAGATTTTGCAGCAACATTTTTTCGGTTTCCGCGTCGATATGCATGCCGCCTTCTTTCCACAAGGACCAGTTGATGGAAAGTGTCCTGCCATGCCGCTGCTTGAACGTGGTCAGGGTCTGGCGGTATGCGGCATATGCATCCATAAAGGCATTGGCCATCGCGTAATCCGCCTGGCCCGCGTTGCCCAGACTCCCGGAGACGGATGAGAAGAACAGGAAGAAGTCGAGCTCCAGCTCTTTACTCGCCTCGTCCAGGTATTCCAGGCCAACAACCTTGGGGGCCAGCACTTCTTGCAGTTCTGCCTGCGTTTTCTTGACGATGTAGTTGTCCTTGATGATGCCCGCGCTGTGGATGATGCCGTTGAGTTGTACGTACTCCGCCTCGATCTCCTGCACCAGGAGCCGGGCTGCTGCCTGCTCGCTCACGTCCGTCTGGCGATAGGTCACCCGTGCCCCCAGGCCACGCAGTTCCTCCAGCTGTTGTTCCGTCTCGGCACCCGGCGCAGAACGTCCCGTCAGGATCAGGCTCACGTGCTGCGCGTGTTGCGCGATCTCTCGGGCAAACAGCCGTCCCAGGGCACCGGCTCCCCCCGTGATCAGATAGACCCCTCGGTCTTTCCATGGATGCCGGGCGCCGCCATCCGGGGTAATTTCACGCCAGACGGCGACGGAACGTTGACCATGGATGTAGCGGATGTGCCGGTCCCCAGACACAGGCGATTGGCCTGAACCAGGTGGGACAGTTGCGCCAGCTCTTCTTCGCTGCTGAGCTCGATGAGCTGGCCGATCAGTCTGGCATGCTCGATGCGGGCGGTTTTGAGCATTCCGACCAGGCCAGCGAATAGTTGCTGGTCACCATGCGTGGCGACCACAATCTGGACCAGGACGTGACCCGGCAGCTTCTGGTTCAGAAGCGCCTGGATCTGCTCAAACACCTGGCCCGCATAGCGCTGAAAACGCTCGGCGACACTGCCGCTGTCAGCATGCAGGGTGAGCACGCGCACATCCGGCAGCTGGGAGGTGAGTCGTTCACGCGCTGCGCTGGTGGTTTCGCAGAGGATCACCAGATGCTCATCATAGGACACATCTGGCGTCGCTGACGTGATGGCCTGTTCTTGCCACACGGGCTCCAGCAGCAGAGGCTCTGCGTGGGATAGGGCGTCAGCCGGGTGCACCTCGCCGTCCAGAACTCTCGTCGAGAAACCCTTTGATCCGGACGCACACCGCCCCTGCCTCATCGCACAGGTCAACATCTATTTTCTGGACCGCATCCCCGACTTTATTACCTTGACTATGCCGGGCATAGGCCCACATAGCAGAAGTACACGCGCCAAATATTTCAAGTCCTTCAAGCGCAAAGGGGAGGAGCAGCTTTGTTTGGGTTAATCCCATCATGATACATATGGTTGCTGTCTGCAAAGCTGCATCCATCATGCTGGGATGCAAAACATAGGTACTTTGGGCCGCCGCGAGAGGAGCAGGTAATGAGAGCCTGGTTAAGACTTCTCCCTGCCCTGCATACGTCTGGGTAATACATTGAAATGCAGGTCCAAAAGCTATGCCTCTCTCTCTTGCCTCTTCATAGAACCGGGCCGGTGACAGCACGCTTTGCTTGCACTGAGCCTGGAGGTCAAGAAGATTCCATGCCGGAACCTCTGCCCTGGAGATTAATTCCGCGCTCCCCTGTCCATGCACAATTGGATCGGTACCATTATCAGCATCACTATAGATTTCATAGGCGATTTTTCCCTTATCTTCGGGAAAGAGGCCAATATGGATCTGCACTGGCTGCTTATCTACGACAATGGGTTGCACCCACACGACATGGTTAAGCCGTATGCTGGTATCCTCAGCGTCTTGAAGCCGTGTAGCCCGTTGCACGGCCACGCGAACCATCTCCAAATAGGCCACGCCCGGTAAGACCGACTTTCCTCTCACAACATGATCGGATAAAAAGAATTCCTGTCCTGAAAAGGTCGAGCTGAAACGCTGCTCTGAGAGGTCTGACGTGTTTTGATGCAGTAACGGATGCAGCAGAGACGTTCCGGGTGTCGGTTGCTGCTCACGCTGGCTGGTCTGTGGCCAGTAGCGCTCTTGAGCAAATGGATAGGTCGGCGCGCTCATACGTCGTGGCAGATCATGCGGATAGAGTTGTCGCCAATCAATCGTCATGCCTTTACACCAGAGCTCCGCCAGTTTGTGCACCTTACCTTTCACCATCCATGTCTGAATCAGAGCCTGGCTATCGTCGTCTTCCTCCAACCACGATATGTCGTTGCCTTGCTGGCGATCCCCACGCAGACACCCGGCAATCTCCTCCTTGCCCGCCATGAACGCCGCCAGTTGCTGGCTCAATTCCTCTTGATCATGCGCCACAAACACCACCCGGCTCTCCATCGCTTCTCGCCCCACCTGCAAGGTATAGGCCAGATCCCTCAGGGTCCCTTCCTCTTCCCATCCCGCTGTCTGCACAAAGGCCAGCAATTCCTGGACATAGGCCCGCACGCGTCCGCTGTTCCTGGCCGACAATGGGAGCAGATATGGTCCTCCTTCCTCCACTGCCCGCGCCTCCTCTGAGGGCCGATATTGCTCGAAGATCGCATGTGTGTTGGTCCCGCCCAGTCCAAAGGAGCTCAGGGCCGCGCGTTGCACCTCCGCTCCCTGCTTCCACGCCTGCCGCTCCGTCACCACATAAAATGGCGAGTGTTCCAGCTCCAGCGCCGGATTCGGCTCTCGATAGTTGATGCTGGGAACCAGCTCGTTGCGTGCGAGACTTAATACCACCTTGATGCTGCCCGCCAGCCCCGCGACCGTATCCAGGTGTCCCAGGTTGCTTTTCACGGAGCCCAGACCACACGTGGGCTGCCCGCTGTGCTGGGACGGATACACCGCTTTTAAGGCCGCCAACTCGATCGGATCCCCCAGTTTGGTACCAGTGCCATGCGCTTCCAGGTAATGGATGGTCGCTGGATCAACCTGGGTCGCCGCCAGCACCTGCTGCATCACGTCTGTCTGCCCTTTCACACTGGGAGCATAAAAGCCGACCTTCTCAGCGCCATCGTTATTCACGCCGATGCCGCGCAATAGCGCATAGATGTGATCTCCGTCGTTGACCGCTGCCACCGCGTTCTTCAGCACGATCACCGCCACGCCCTCACCGCCAGCCATCCCATCTGCCGCGGCATCAAAGGCCTTGATGTGGCCATCGCTGGAAAAATTCAGGCCGGGCTGATGCACATAGCCGACCTGGGACTGGGTATGAATGGTCGAGGCGCCCACCAGGGCGTAGGTGGACGCACCTGCTTGCAAGCTCTGGTAGGCGGCATGCAGCCCGATCAGCGACGAGGAACAGTTGGCATGCACAAAATAGCTCGGCCCTCGAAGCCCGAGCTTATGCGAGATCATGGTCGGGATGGTCCCGCTCTGGGCCAGTACCCAGGAGACATAGCCATCGGGGCTATCAAAATATTGGGTTGTCTCAGCCGGCAACAGCGCTCGATACCCATTGTTGCTGGCCGACATGTAGACGCTGGTGTGGGGAATCTGCCGGCTGACATAACCGGCATCCTCGATAGCTTTCCAGGAGTGCAGCAATAAGAGCCGCAGTTGCGGGTCCATCAACTCGGCATCCTTGGGCGAGAGATGAAAGAACCCTGGATCGAAGAGGTCCTTGCCCGCGATGGTGGATTGGACCGGCACATAGTGGGGATTGGCAATCAACTCCTCGGGCACACCCATCTCGCGCAGTTCTTCCGCGCGGAAAAAGGTCAGGCTTTCTTTGCCTGCGCACAGGTTCTCCCAGAATTCCCGATAGCTGTTCGCCCCGGGAAACTGGCAGGAGATGCCGATCACCGCCACGCTGGTATCGTAATAGTCAGGCAGGGCGCGCCGGGTCGCGGGGGACTCGTTGACCACCGTGGTGATCGCGCTCTCGTCCATGGCTGGCAACACCGGCTCTTGCTGGCGCGCGAGATAGGCACTGCTGGCGCGAATGGTGGGGTACGCAAACAGGTCCGTGACGCCGAACGGACACGCCAGGACGTTCGCGATCCGTTCGGCCACCACCACCGCCAGCAATGAATCTCCGCCCACGTCGAAAAAGCCGTCATCGCTCCCCACTTCCTCTACCTGGAGCACCTCTCGCCAGATCTCCCGCAGGATCGCTTCAATCTGGCTGTGGGAGACGTGGCGCGTCCGTCCCTCTGGTCGTGGCAGGGCCAGCGCCCGCTGCTCCAATGCCTTGCGGTCAATCTTTCCGTTGGGGGTAAGCGGCAGCGTATCCAGTCTCAGGAAATGCGCGGGCACCATGTAGTCGGGCAGCACCGCTTTCACATGCGCACGCAGCGCCTCCACCGCTGGCGCGGGCTCGTGCGCGGTATAATAGGCCACCAGTTTTTTCTGCTCCTGGTGCTGATGGACCACGGTCACGACCTCCTGCACCCCTGCATGCTCCGCGATCCGACTGTCAATCGCGCCCAGTTCAATCCGGAAGCCTCGCAGCTTGACCTGCGTGTCGATGCGTCCAAGATATTCAATCTGGCCCGTGGGAAGCCAGCGAGCCAGGTCACCGGTTTTGTAGAGCCTGCTGCCTGCCTGGAAGGGATTCTCCACGAACTTCTCAGCGGTCAGGGCGGGCTGGCGATAATAGCCTCGCGCAAGCCCCACGCCGGCGATACACAGCTCGCCAGGAACCCCGATGGGGACAGGATTCAGATAGGAATCCACGATATAGATCTGTGTATTGGCAATTGGCTGACCGATTGTTATCAGTTCGTCGGACTGGATACGCTGAAGCATAGACCAGATGGTTGTTTCGGTGGGGCCAAACA
This sequence comes from Dictyobacter vulcani, assembly GCF_008974265.1. GTDB lineage: Bacteria > Chloroflexota > Ktedonobacteria > Ktedonobacterales > Ktedonobacteraceae > Dictyobacter > Dictyobacter vulcani. The sequence goes on along the minus strand of NZ_BKZW01000002.1, from coordinate 477,244 downwards.
TATTCCATGCTTCGCTATCCGTACGTACAAAATGCTGCTTCAACTTTGGAGGGAGCGCTTCACCTCCGCATAGAATCGTTACGCGCTCTTCATTTTTCCAACCAGCCTGGAAAAGCATGGTCCATGTGACCGGGGTCGCTTGCATTATCGTCGGCTTGATATGTTGAATTTCCAGCTTGAGCTTTTCCGCATTCTTTACTTTGTCGGATCCGCATATATAGCATTGCGCACCCATCATCAAAGGCAAAAAGAGCTCAAGCCCTGCGATATCAAAACAGTATGTGGTTACAGCAAGCAGTCTATCCTGTGCAGACAAGCCGGGTCTTTGAGCCATTGAAACAAGAAAATTTGTGAGCGCTCGATGGGGAATCATTACCCCTTTGGGTTTCCCAGTACTTCCTGAGGTATAAAGCACATAAGCCAGGTGGTCCAGCTGTACTTCCCGCTTCAGCGCCTGTCGTCCATGCGCAACCGATGCAACTTTCTCCCAGTCCTGATCCAGCGTAATCACTTCTGCTCGCTTCACGGCCAATGTATCAAATTTCTTCCTGAGCCGGGATTGCGTAAGGATAATAGGAACGTCACTATCCTCTAACATATATGAGAGCCGTTCCTCAGGATATTCGGGATCTAAAGGTACATATGCCCCGCCCGCCATTAAAATAGCGATTAACCCGATACTCATATCCAGAGAACGCTCAGTGCAAATTCCTACCAGGCTATCTGGGCCCACGCCTTGCTCTTGCAGATAGAGGGCCAGGAGGTGGCTTTTTGCGTGCAGATCCCGGTAGGTAAGGAAGTCATGCTCGTAGAAAACGGCCTTAGCATCAGGCGTTTTATGTACCTGCTGCTCAAACAATTCATGAAAACACAGCTGAGGATAATCTTCCTGTGTATCATTCCAGGCATGAAGAAGAGTATTTTTTTCATCCTCAGACATCAAGGAATATTCATTCAAGGTCAGAGCAGGATTCTGCATAATCGCTTCAACTAAACGCATATAGCGATCAAACATGCTCGCCACGGTCGCATCATCAAATAAATCAGCACTATATTTGATGTTCAAACCCATGCCATCTTCTTCATCCAGGAGCTCAAATACCAATTCATATTCTCCTTCCTGGTGAATCCCTTCAACGAAATCCACCGAAAAGAGAGGCTTATACTGGCTGAACATTTCTTTGTAGCTTATGGATTGCAGATAATTTTGATAGAAAAATGCCGCACGAAAAAGCGGGGCAGCGCTCGGAGTATGCGCCATATTCAACGCTCGAACCATGCGCGGAAAAGGATAGGGGGCATGATCTAACCCGTCGAGCAGAGTCAACTGTAAGGTATTCAAAAAAGTAACAAATGATTCTGTTCTCAGAACCCGGCCGCGTATCGGTAGCATGTTAAGGAAATAGCCAATCAAAGTGTCAAAGCGTTCTTCAGGTCGTACCATGACTGGCATACCGACAATAATCTCCTCCTGCTCCGAATAGCGGCTCAACAACAGCATATAACTGGCCAATAAAACAGTCGAGACGTTTCTGGCTTGTCCCTGGGCAAAAGCTTTGATGCGCTCGGTCAGTTCAGGGGAGAAGGATCTTGCATACACACGTCCTGTAAACATCTGGTTGGCAGTCTCTGGGCGATCGGCAGGTAGCCGGAGCGTCGGCAATGGTCCCGACAGTTGCTGTTGCCAGTAAGCACGATATCGCTCCCCTTCTTCACTGGCCAGCATGCCCTGTTCCCATACGACAAAATCATCATATGTCGTCGCCTGAGGAGGCTCTGCTAGCGTCTCTCCTTGTAAGAGATGTTTGTAGCTCTCTAACAGGCTACGCATAAACGTCACGGAAGAACTGCCGTCAAAAATAATGTGATGAATCACTACGAGTAAGAAATGTTCCTCTGCAGACCGGGACATAATATAGACGCGCATCAAAGGGCCTTGCTTTAAAATAAATGGCTCTTTGACTTTACTTCTAAGATAGGGAAGGATTTCAGGCTCTGCCAGGGCGGAAATATCTTCCAGTGAGAAGGTCAGCGATCGCGGTGAACGATTTTTCCGGTAGGGTATGCCCTTTTCTTCTTCAATAACGCTCGTCAGAATCGGATGCTGTTCCAGGACATGATGAAAGGCTTGCTGTATTTTGGCGATATCCAACTGAGAAGAAAACCGGAGACACAACGGCAAATGATACCCACTCATTTCTGGGGACATTTTCTGCAGCGTCCATAAGCCTTTTTGAACTTCGGAAAGAGGACTGAGGGACGCTGGTTTTTCTCTGTGCTCTTCTCGCTTTGTACTGGCAGTGCTAGCCGCCGCTTGAGGGGGCGAGGCAGTGCTTTTCTCGCTCTTTTCAGCTAAATACGTCGCTAATAATTGAATGGTTGGATATTTGAAGAGCTCTCGTGCCGTAATCTTGATCCGGTGACCCTTCTCGAATGCACGCATGAGTTTCATCATCATGATGGAATTGACACCCAGGCTGTGGATATCCGTAGCTGGCTCGATTGAATCACGCGCAATATTCAGATTTTCGACAAAAAAATCGATCAGATACCCCTGTATGTCTGCTTTTGTCAGCTTTACTACGTTGTTGGCTACCTGTTTTTCTTGCGTAGCCCACCCACTACCACGACTGACATGATCCAGTTTTTTGAGTAAGCCAGCGAACTCACCCTTTTCAAAAGCTTGTTTTAACTGCGCACGCTGGATCTTACCAATACCAGTTTTGGGAATATCTTCTTTTTCCACGAGCAACAGATATTCAGGCGTCACACCAACAGTCTGGGTGATCCGCTGCCGTATCTTTCTGAGAAGTTGGGCTAGTTGACGATCCTCATGTGGAAAAGCGACCACGAAGAAGATCGCGAGTTGATCGGTGGTATCACTATCTTTACGCACAGCGCAGGCAGCAGTATACGAGGTCTCTATCTCTGGCAGTTCTTCAACAACTGCTTCAATTGCATGGCTATAATAGTTAACCCCATTAATGATAATGGTATCTTTCGTGCGGCCAGTAATGGTAAGATGTCCGTGTCGCATAAATCCAAGATCACCGGTCTCAAACCAGCCGTCATCAGTAAACACACTCTGATTGAGCTCTGGCCGGTTATAGTAGCCGCTGGTAACAGAGGGACCATTGACCTGTAAACGACCCGTTGCGCCTTCGACAAGGAGCTGATTGTCATCATCCACAATGCGTATCGAAAGACCTGGAATAGGGATTCCGATTTCGACAAAATCATCCTCATCACGAATAGTCGCACGTGAAAAGTTGTGTGAAAAGATCACGCCGGAAGAGGTTTCAGACATGCCCCAGGCAGGTTGTATGGCATCAACAGGCAGACCGTGAGGCTCTAGCAACGCTAAAAACCGACGCCCCACTTTCGCCACCAGCGCTTCACCACCATTAAACATAGAATGCATCGAGGAGAGATCCCAGCGCCGACTACCAATCTCGTCCGTGTAGTCGGTGATCAGCCCAAAGGCGAAATTGGGAGCCCAGGTGACAGTTGCGCGATAATGATCAATCCCATCCAACCATTGGAGTGGATCGAGCAAGATCGCCTGATTGGCAACGTTGATCTCCAGGCACCCCAGATAGGCATCGCGCAAATGCATCATTACAATGCCTCCGACATGATCAAATGGCATCCAGTTAAATGTCACATCCTGATCTGAAAAACTGTACATCTGAATCATGCCAGTGATCATGCTCAAAATATTGCGATGCTTAAGCATGACCGCCTTTGGTACACCGGTGCTGCCGGAGGTTAAGAGGAGAAGTGCCAGATCTTCAGGTTGCGCATGATGCCAATCACTGTCACCCTCATGCTCAAAAAGATCTTCAATTGCAAAAGCCTGAAATTGCTCTAAGCCCTGAGCCTTCGCCCAATCCAGCAATTCAGGTAACATATCATGATTTGTGACCACGGCCGGATGGTCCAGCAGTGTCCAGGCATCCTGGATTTTATACGTCGCACTACTCGGCTGTATATAAGTCGGGGGAACCGCCAGTGGAGTAGGAACCAATCCGGCTAATTGACATCCCCAGAACATGGGAATAAATTGCTCATTGTCTGCCAGTTGCAGAATGACAGTATCTTGCGGCTGTAATCCTGCACGCCGCAGGCCACGCATCAGACTCAGCGCATCTTCCCACAACTGGGTGTATGATCTGTGCAACTCCGAGCCATCAGATTGTAAATAAATAATATCCCGGCTCTTACGATGCACAATAGCAGTTGCATGCAATGCTTCGGGAAGCGTGGTTGGCTGTTCTGCTGTTGTTAATAAGTGTCCCCCATGCTTGATAGAAAGTTTTTCTGCATTATCATTATTCAAAGCTTCACTCATAAGCTTCCTCCGTATAGCCTACTATTGAGAAACAACCGTGAACCCCGCTCATAACAACTGTGCTTTAATAGTATGCATGCTATATGCGAATAAGATCTATCATTTCCTGCGTATGGTGAATATCAACTAATTTCCGTACAATTGAGCAATACGGTCTTTAACCTCTGCCTGGTGAAAAGTCTTTTCATGCATGATAATCTCCTGCTCAACCACACGGGAAATTTGCGCTCGCAACGGAGCAACCAGGTGATCCTTTAATGTAATCAAAGAATTTCTGGGCTTCTCTGCCAGCTGACGGGCCAGTTCCAGGGCATGATCCATGACCTGCTGACGCGGTAGGACAGCGAAAGGAATGCCCCGTTTCTCAAGCTCAGCACCGCGATAATTACTGGCAGTTAGCAATAACTCTTGCGCTAAACTAAGCCCTAACTTTTGGGGAACGATAAAGGTGGCCCCCATTCCAGGCGTGAATCCATATTTCATAAAATTCGTTGTATAAACACTTTCCCGGCTCAACACTACCAGATCAGCGAATAATCCCATAACGAAGCCCCCGCCGATGCCATGTCCCTGCATGGCGGCAATGACGGGAATAGGACAATCCAGCGCAAGCGAATAAATGTTGTCGTCGGTAAAATTCGTTATCCCTTGCTGAATCCTTAATAATCCTTCTTGCGTGCCGCCTGTAGCGAAATAGCTATCATATCCGGTGAGAATTACTACTTTGTAGCTTGAACTCGCCTGGATGAGCTCAAACGACTGGATCAATCCACGCGTCAATTCTTTGGAGAATGCATTCTTATGAACACGATCCTGCATTTTGACTTGAATAATATCTGGCTCAATCTCAAACAGTTCAACCACAGGGTGTGACATGACCTTCTCCTGCTTGTTCATCAGGTTTCTCTCTATCAGCCGGATTCCTATTCGGACTCCCAGGGAAATTGTCCCGTTTCTACAAAGCGTATAATTCCCTTTTGATTGTGCGGGTCCGCAAACATTGCCTGGTTTGACGCTAGCGCCAGGGGTTTGGAGCGATAAAGCAGTTCGTACAATTCACCTGCAAAGCTCTTATAACGCGTAATAGCTGGCTTGGATAAGCGTCGAAGACGTAGCAGGTGCTTGCGTAGTAACACGTCACTTTGCGCGTCATAGGCATCGACTAATCCCCATACCTGTGCCTGCTGAACCAGAATCGGTTGTGTCATAAGGGTCAGGTAATGGGCCTTCTGGAAGCCGATCCGGCGTATTAAAAAAGGCAATACACAGGCAGGGAAGAGCCCAAATAACATTTCAGACAGGCTGAACTGCGCGCTTTCATCCGCAATGACGATATCACTGGCGGCGACGAACCCTATCCCCCCGGCATTCACTTTTCCCCGTACATGTGAAATCGTAATGTAGGAACCCGTTGCCAGTTGAAGCCATGCATCATATAGTGGCTCTGGCGGTTGTGCAGCTTTTTGTCCATCCAGCAAGTCCTCGCGCAAACCCTGGAAATCAGCACCAAGACAAAATACTTCTGGCGAACCTTCCAACACAACAATCGTCGCTCGGGCTTCACATATAGCGAGTACCCGCAGGCATTCTTCAATAAAAAGGTCATTGATGGTATTGTTCGCCTCAGGACGATTGAACTGTATGTAACAAATAGACTGCTGAAATCGCACCTGCAACGTCTGATAATTCATGAAATCCACCTGTATTTGCGATGGAATTCAGAAATTTCTTCCAGATACAGCCGTTGTTTCCCACTGGATGATGCAAATACTCCAGGAATCAGCTGGAAGTCCAGTCTGGCGTTACGAGTCCCGAAACGTACTGTCCCATTGTCTGTGAATAACGTTTCATACTCACCTAATGAGAGTCGATAGCGTTCATTTAGATGTTGTTCTATCCTGAATTTCCGCTGACGCTCCTGACCCTGCGCCGTCACAATCCCGCTATAAAATTCGGAGCAGCAGCCCGACCCATAAGAAAAGCAACCGACACGCTTTGGGGTATCAAAATAGCCGTGATCAATCGTGCTTGCCAGAGACAGCAAGACTGTCGCTCCCATAATGTTGCCAACGCGCTGGCAATAGGTCATACCAGGCTTCACACGCTGCGTAAAATCTATTTCTATTTCATCACTTTTTGCCTTGAGTAACTTGCGCATCATCGTACGATGTGCCCCTTTGACCATCCCACCAAAAGGAGTATGGAAGGCAAGATACTGGAATGTGTCCTTATAATGAACACCAGGGACCCGATTTTTATATTCCAGGAAGGTTTGCTCACAACAGTCCAGATATGACATTAAGGATAGGTCGGCATCTCCTGCCTCGCTATCTGGAGCGGGTCGGCATGTATCCATGACTTCATATCCGTAATAGCCGTTCGCTCCAACGTCCACGTGAAAAACCAGCGGCTGCTCGCCAACCAGTAGAGCAACCCCACCTGCACCCGCACTCGGTTCAGAATAAGACCAGTCTTCACTTAAGGCATCCCCACCTTCGGCAATCAGGAAGCGCGAAATATCGGTTGCGATGATCAGGGCCCTGGCTCCCGGTGAGGTCTGGGATAAGATAAAATTCACGGCCATCTGCAAGCCGGCCGTCCCTGAATAACAGGCTTGTTTAATCTCAAATAAACGACAGTTTCGATTGAGCCCCAGGTAATGGTGAATATACGTACTGATTGATTTTCCGAAGTCAATTCCAGACTCCGAACAAGTAATCAAGAGCTCAATGCGATTCTTCTCCGCTTCGGATAAAGAGTCAATGATTGGCTTCGCCGCATTGACTCCAAAGGTAATAGGATCTTCATATGGCAATGCGACAGCTTTTTCTTTCATTAACAGATTTTCGAAGCGCGCAGTATTAAGATTACGGTGCTTCGCCAGTTCCATAACGTCCAGGTAGGCAGTTCCACCAAAAACATTTATGGCTTCTATTCCAGGATAAACCATCTATTAACTCTCTCCATGCTAGTACTTTGTCAAACTTCGTTTGATAGGTTGTTCGCCCGCTACGCGGGCGGTAGGGGGAGATGCCGGGGGCACAGCCCCCGATCCCCCAGTCAAGGGGCTGCCGCCCCTTGCATCCCCGCTTTCACATCAAATGATGTCTGACAGACTACTAGGTGTTTAAAGCTTCTTTAAACAAATGGCGGTGTTGATGCCACCAAATCCCATACTCAGACTTAATGCATTCTTTATTTGATGCGCAATGGCTTGATCTCTCACCCAGTTGAAAGTGTCATCGATTGGATCATCTAAATTTCTGGTAGGATGAAGGCACGCTTCTTTCATTTGTAGCAATGTGGCAGCAATTTCTATCGTGCCTGCAGCACTGAGTCCATGGCCGATAAGTGATTTGGTCGCATTGATATAGGTATGAGCAAGCTGACACTGACGAATCGCCTCCAGCTCTATCTCATCTCCAAGTATGGAACCCGTCCCATGGGGATTAATATAATCAATACTTTGCGGAGAGAGCCTGGCTTGTTTCAAAACATTCTGGATTACTTGAACTTCTCCGTTCAACGAAGGATTGGGATTGCGATTTCCGTCCATGCCTATGGCCCAACCAGTAATTGCTGCATATGGGTTGATCTGCCGACTTGCCGCCGTCTCGGCGTGCTCTATTACCACGGCCGCACAGGATTCGCCATAAATAAATCCATCTCTGTGCTTATCAAAAGGACGGCAAGCCCTGGCAGGTTCTTCAGCATACCGATCGGTTCCCATAGCGCCTAAACTTCGTAATGCCTGGCACTCCAGATACGAAATATCCAGCAAAGCACCCAGCGCAATACACACATCGACCTGACCTGATAACACTGCTTGAATAGCCTGGATTATAGCTAACTGCCCACTCGCGGAAGCACCACCTGTAGTGTAAGCGAGACCTAGTATCCCGAATTGTTCTGTGCACAATCCACACAGGTCGCTATCCATAAAAGAAATTCCGTAGGCCGGCGTGATAAATTGAGCACGCTCTCCATATGTCTCATAGGTCCGTAACATCTCCCGCTGCTGGATGTTGGAGCCACCAATGATTAATCCAATACGTTCAGGATCTACTCCGGCAAGGCCGGCCTCCATCCAGGCTTCATACAGGGTAACCATGGCTACATGACTCGAAAAAGAGGCTTTCCGTAGGAGCTTTTTTGAGAGATACTCTGGATAAGACAGCACCGGAATTTCAGCACCGATAAATCGCGTCTCTTTTTGTCGGCCTGGACGTTGCATGACCCCAAAGGTATGCTGACCCGCCAGGAGAGCCGAGGAAAAGTTTGCCTTCCCCTGGCCAATAGACGATGTCACCCCTAACCCGGTAATCAATACATCAGGCTGATTGTAATTTCGCATAGAGTGCCTCCGTTAATTCTCCAATATTCTTAACAGAGGTTAACTCTACCCGGGGGATGCTCAGCGACAAATTTTCCAGTACCATGCTTATGATTTCGGCACGATCCACAGAATCCGCGCCGAGATCGACTAATCTATCATTAAAGGTAAAATTATGCTCTTCTAAATCAGGCAGAACTTCGCGGGTAGTGCGAACAACAACTTCAAAAACTTCTTGTTTATTCATCTGATTGTTCTCTTCTGAGCTTTATTTTCTTCTCGCGGATAACGAGTTGTAGATCACGATCAAGCAAGCTAAAAATCAACGGTAACCCATCCTCCAGCACATACATTGTCTGGCATGCCAAAAAGAACCATACCCTTTGTTCAGCATAAAAACGATATATATCTATGCAACAGATGCCGGATTTTTCTTATCCCCATCACGCAAATTATTATAATTGATCCTCCAACGTTTTTCAAGACTTATAGGGATAAAAAGCAGTAACTTTCATTAAAGTCAGCTTTCATAGCTATACATCAATTTGCATCTACATAGTAACTAAATGTCTTTCTTACGTGCTCGAAAGAAACAACGAACGAATTTTGTTATTCATCAACGCTGCTGTTTCAATCATTAATTTCTTCCCAATCTCATCGACATGGCGATTCCGCCAATTTTCCAGCTCTGAACTTTTTACCCATTGGTTGAAGGCACCCAATGCCGGACCACAATGCACTTGATAATCTACGATAGATTCTTCACTCCCACTTAAGGCCAGGCGAGTACTATATGCAAAATACCAGCGAAAGATCAAGGCCATTTTATGCTTCGGATTTTTCTCGGCTTTTTCAATCTCCTGTGCTGGATAGTACGCTTTAACCTCTTCATACACCTGTTCTATGCTACGTTTAAAATATTTTTCCTGAATTTGAGTTAAGGTCGATTTATCAATTTCGTTCAATGAGTTATAGCGCCGATAAAGATCATGGAGTTTGTTCGCTCGGGCGGGAAAAAATACGCCTTTCCTTAGCACCTGAATGCGGCTGCCCGACTCGAACGTATCTCCAGCAGGAGCATAATCGGTGTCCTGAACATTCATTTGCTGCAACAGATTTTTCACTTTATCGCTGGTTCCTGCTTCTACCGTACATTGATTGATGGAGCCGGTCAGGATAAAATCTGCACCCAACATGAAAGCCGCCATCGCCGCCTCCGGCGTTCCAATCCCTCCGGCCGATCCAATGCGTACTTTCTTCGCATACTGGTACTTTTCCATCATTTCATCTCGTAACCGTATCATGGCTGGCATCAGTGTAGATGCAACGCCACTATCAGTATGCCCGGCTGAGTCTGCTTCCACGCAAATATCATCCGCGACAGGAATTTTTCGGGATAGGTCGGCTTCTGCTAACGTTATTTTGTTTTCCTTCAACAGACTTTGTAACATATACTCCGGCGCGGGACTCAGAAACGCTTCTGCCACTTCCGGACGTGAGACCTTTGCGATGATTTTGTGCCTGCTTATAACATTGCCACCGGCATCAGTGGTCAACCCCCTGGCATGAAATCTTATGAGCGGGGCCGTAACACTTAAAAAAGCTGCCGCTTCTAGATTTCTACATCCTGTTTGTATGAAGAGGTCAATCGTTCTATTTTCCATGTCAGGATTTTTCAGATTATAGACCAGGTTTACACCATAAGCCTGGGATGGCAAAATGTTACTATGAATATATCTAATGCCATCTTCAATCTGCTGCAAGTTTAGCCCACCGGTGCCAAAGAAACCCATCATGCCCGCTCTCGCTAGTTTCACCACCATTTCTTGTGATGCAATGCCGCGATACATCCCACCGGCAAGATATGCATATGTAAGGTTGTAGTCTGCTCTAAATTCGGCGCTACCTAAAGATGTAGCCGAGATGCTTGGATATGAAAAGGCCGTATCATTGGGAGAGGAGGGTATATCCCGGCTTTCAGGCTCATCCACAGTAAATAGTGGCTCAGCCTCTTTTTGAATCTTTTTAATCAATGTCGTTAAGACTATACCCGGTCCGATCTCCTCAAACGCCATTTCTCCTCTTCCCATGAGAAAGCGTATACTTTCCTCCCACTTGATGGAGCTGGTAATCTGTTCTACTAATGTCTGCTTGAGTCTTTCTTGCCTGTACGGTCGGGCATAAACATTGGAGATGACAGGAATAGACAATGGAGAAAAATGGAAGCGTTGCAAATACGTTTCGAACTCTTGTTTTGCTGCACGCATATATCTGGAATGGAAGGCTCCGCTGACATTCAAGAAGGCAAACTTCTTTACGTCACTTATGGCTTCGAAAATGGGCCTGGCTCTTTCTATATCTTCTTTAAGTCCGGAGATAACGATCTGGGATGGCGTATTATAGTTAGCGACGTCGATCGAACTCAGGCTATTTTTTGTCAGCACCTCTACTATTTGCTCCGCATTGAGTCCGATAACCGCAGCCATACCCCCTCCGGTCGCGAGGCTCATCAATTCGCCCCTTTTTCGTACCAGCTTGAGACCCGTCGCAAAATCGAAGGCATCAGCAGCGAATAACGCGTTATACTCACCCAGGCTATGGCCCGCCACAAAATCAGGTTTCTTACCGGTATCACGCAGCCTTTTCAAATAGGTGAGTGCGTTCACCACAAATAACGCGGGTTGGGTGAATTGTGTCTGGTTTAAATGGGCCGAGGGATCTTCCATGCAAAGCTGTTTTATAGAATAGCCAAGGATATCATCTGCTTGCGCTGCCAGTTCCTTGAAATCATCAAAAAGAGTCCCTCCCATTCTTTTATACTGGGAGCCTTGACCGGGGAATACGTATGTCAGCATCCATTTTACCTTCCTTTACATCTTTTCGACTTTATGCTAGCGAAGTGCGCTTTCTATTGTCTTTACGTTCCGTAGCTCTTGCTTGAATGGTGTCATAATGGGATAACAGCGCCCGGTGAAATTTCCAGCATGGCTGTGCTTTAAAAAGTTGGCGAGCGTGCCGGAAGGTCCTAAATCTACGTAGATGCATTCATGCTGCTTTTCCAGATACTGAATTGCTTCCTGGAAAAGAATGGGCTTTCTGACAATATTCCAGAAAAAATCGTTGGAGACCTCTGTTAATTTCTCACCAGCTAAACAGGATACAAATGGAATAGCAGGCCTTTGATAGGATTTTGTTTGCACGAAATGCTTAAATGCTTTTTCCGCAGGCTCGACGAGAGAGGAATGGAAACCATAACAAACAGGCAATAATTGATAAATAATATTTTTTTCCTTAAGAAATTCGATAATTATAGCTAGTTTCTTCTTATCTACAGAAACCACAAAGTGTGAAGGATAATTAATAGAAGTCAATTCACTATATTCATGGATCGATGTTTCAGCATAATACAAAGCATAATTGTGAAGGATAGCGATCATGTTACCAGGAGCACAATAAGCTTCAAAAATTGCCACTTGCTTGACGATGAATTCAAGCATGTCTTCTATCGGCATGATGCCAGAGATAGCGGCGGCGGTAAATTCTCCCAGGCTTGAACCCAGGAGGTAGTCAGGTTTGATGCCCATCTCCAATAAAATACGGCAGAGCGCATATTCTACGATAAAAATCGCGGGATGAGTATAAAATAATGTATCAAATGTATCAGCAATACTCTTATGATCATTATATATTTCGTTTACGATTGATCTGCCAGTATACTGAAAAAGAAGCGTGTCCAATTCCAGCATATGCTGACGAAATCCAGCATGGTTTTTGAATAATTCTTTTCCCATGTGATAATATTGAGAACCCTGCCCTGAAAACATAAAAACAATCGGCCTGGCCATCTTTTTCACCATTTCTCTTTATTCATCTCACCAGCTCACACAAAAACATGCGGATGAACAAACCAGGACAACACACCTTAGATTTTTACCGCTTCCCTTTTGATTTTTTGAATTAATCCTGTCAGGATAGTACCTGGTCCGATTTCTTCAAACACCATTTCTCCTTCTTGCATCAGGAAACGTATACTTTCAGTCCACTTCACAGAACTGGTAATCTGCTCAGCTAATGTCCGTTTGAGCCGCCCCTGCTCATAAGGACGTGCATAGACGTTGGAGATCACTGGAAGAGACAGGGGATAAAGATTAAAGGCCTGTAGAAATCTTTCAAATTCTTGTTTCACTTCGCGCATATACCTGGAATGGAAAGCGCCACTGACGTCCAGGATCCTGAATGCTCGTACTGCGTTGATGGCTTCAAAAATAGGTCTGGCTTTCTCGATATCTTCTCGATATCCAGAGATGACTATTTGAGTAGGGGCATTATAGTTGGCGACATCGATCGCGTTCAGGTTATTTTCTGCTAAAACCTGTATGACCTGCATCTCATTCAACCCTATTACTGCAGCCATTCCACCACCAGTAACAAGGCTCATTAATTCGCCTCTTTTTACTACCAGTTTGAGCCCCGTCTCAAAATCAAATGCCCCAGCCGCGAATAATGCATTATATTCTCCTACGCTATGGCCGGCGACGAAGTCTGGTTTTTTGTCGGTCTGCTGGAGCTTTTTCAAATAACTGAATGCATTGATTACAAATAATGCGGGCTGAGTAAATTGTGTCTGACTCAAATAGGCATAGGGATTCTCTATACAGAGTCGTTTTATAGAATAGCCAAGCAAGTCGTCTGCTTGCGCCGTCAGATCCTTGAAATCATCAAAAAGGGTTCCTCCCATCCCTTTATGTTGGGAGCCTTGCCCTGGGAATACGTACGTGACCATCTATTTCATCTTCTTTAATAAACGCGAATCGACAATTGGAGCTAGCATGCGCATTCGCTACACAACGTTTGTATTAGCAAAATCACACATATAAAGGACAACAATATCATAATAACTTTATAAGTCATATCTGTCAAGTTTGCTACATACCAATGCCTCGATACTACCAACTACCTGAAAGCAAACACTGACGTAGCTATGCAGTTGAAAATGGGAAGAGCACACTAGAGCACCATTTCAAATCAATATTTTCTTCTAGAAATAAATATTGTTTCGTAATATCAGGAGTGCTATACTTTTGATATTGCTATGTTATTATCTGGTGGAGTTTTGTTGCTAAAAAAAGAATGCAATCCTCACTTGCTTTTGTAACCGCTTATCTGGCTCTTGCAGATGGAGAATATCTCGTCAGAGAGAGTAGAGGATTAAAAATCATTATTGATTCATTCTGCCTCATCGTGTGCGATCAAGTTCCATTGCAAAAGCAAGCTATGAATTGAAAGGAAGCTAAACATGGCTGAACATATCACCACAAGCGATCTGCTTGCTCAAGAAACCAAGCGCAATCCTTATGCATTCTATGCACGCCTGCGCGAACAAGCACCACTCACGTATGTTTCTAACCTGCAAGGTTTAGGTGGTGCCTGGATCACAACGGGCTATGATGATGCCGTCGCAATTTTGAGAGATACGCGTTTTACGCAAGATGCACAAAAGGTTCTATTGTCCGATGACGGACTGGCATCAAACGCGGAGAATGCCGCTGCCCGCAGGTTGATCGCATGGAGACGAGATATGCTCACGGTAGATCCACCCGACCATACGCGCTTGCGTGGCCTGTTCTCGAAAGTGTTCACGCCTCGTATGATCGAGCATTTACGCCCTCATATACAGCAGGTTACGGATGAGCTATTGGACGCCGTCCAGGAACGAGGAGAGATGGATCTGATTTCGGATTTTGCTTTTCCTCTGCCGATTACAGTCATCTCAGAGATGCTAGGGATTCCCCTGAGGATCGCCAGCAGGTACGCATCTGGACACAGGGCCTGATGACGGTTTCCGCGGACAATCCAAAAGGGGAAACAAGTTCTTCCGCGATGGAGGCATTCATCAACTATAACAAAACATTGATTGAAAAGAAGCGCGCGCATCCGGGGGATGATCTGGTTAGCGGCCTGGTTCAGAACAATGGTCAGGAAGAGACATTAAGCGATAAAGAGCTCATTTCAACGATCTTCTTGCTCATTATCGCCGGACATGAAACGACACTCAATCTGATCAGCAATGGCACGCTGGCGCTGCTAGAACATCCCGAACAGATGCATATGCTCCAACAGGATCCTTCTCTGATTCCCGCCGCCCTCGAAGAATTGCTACGCTATACATCTCCGGTAAGCCTTTGCTCTATCCGATGGGCAAAAGAGGATATTCCTATGCATGGTGAGGTGATCCGCAAGGGTGATATGGTACTCGTCTCATTGATTGCCGCCAATAGTGATCCAGCGAAATTCACGAATTCAGCCGAGCTGGATATTACCCGCCAGATAAACAGACACGTTGCCTTTGGCAAGGGGATTCATATCTGTATTGGCGCACCGCTAGCACGCATGGAGGGTCAGATCGCGTTTACGACATTGCTTCAACGTATGCCTCACCTGCGCCTGGCAGTCAAACCTGAGCAACTCACCTGGAACCACACGCCGATGCGCAGCCTTACCAGACTACCAGTAACTTTCTAGGAAAAAGCTTGCACATCCATTCTCGATACCAATGATAACGTTGGACTTACAGAGAACGAGCCATTCATCCCCTGGATAAATCACAGGGGATGAACCTCGGTCCTGTTCCATAATCACCATGATCTGAGTTCTCATATCTCAACAGATCTCTAGAGCACGTTTCAGTCACACAATTTTTATCTCTATCATGAAAAAGAGGATCACATCGCTCTCAGTTCCCTGGCTCAGGTTATTTCATGCCGATAATTACTATCAGCGAACTCAATACAATATACCTCTTGACTGCTCTGGATATCCCACCCGCGAATACATTCATCCTTATCTACTGAGATCAGTATCCGTCCGCCTGGCATAAATGCGAGGTATTCACTTTTGCGTCTTACTTCAGCATTGATCGTTTGTACAACCTGTCTGGTTGCGACATCCTACAGATAAATAATTATCCGCTTCGGCCTTGAGCCAGTGTAGCAGCGTACTACCACCACTTGACCAGCACCAGAGCTCCGCTCCATGGAGAAAATCAGTGACAGCAACCAGGGCACTGTGCATGAGCAGCAATGCACCAGGGGTGTCAAAAAAAGAACAGATGGCTTGTTTATCAAACAAAGTATTGCAATTGAAATACTACCTTGACAATCACAGTACTATGACGTATAATCAAAATACGAGGTGATGATATGAGTGAAAACAAACTTACCTCCGACCTGCTACGCGGACATACCGATACGATGATTTTACGGCTCTTATCGGAAGCTGACCGCTACGGCTATGAGATTGTCAAGCAGATTGCCGAGCGCTCGGGTGGTGACTATGAATTAAAGGAAGCCACCATGTACTCCAGCGTCCGGCGGCTTGAGGCGGACGGTGATATCGAATGGTATTGGGGCGATGAATCTCAGGGCGGAAGACGGAAATATTTCAGGATTACTGAAAAAGGAAAAGCGACGTACGAGCACAACAAAAGCAACTGGGAGTACGCGAAGCGCGTGCTGGAGAACTTATTGTAAAGGAAATATGTTGTTATGAATGAGAAATTGACCAACTATGTCAACGGCGTTTTTGCTCCATACGATGAGGTAAAAAGCGCGACCGAATTAAAGGCTGATCTGCTCTCCGATTTGCAGGAGCGCTTCCGGGAACTCAAAGCCGAGGGCAAAGATGATGAAACCGCCTTGACCATGACCATTGAGAGTATCGGCGACATTGAGCAAACCGTCCAGGAGGTCGCCAACCTCTCCCACGCGCTGGAGCGGCAGGTGTCCATCAACTTGAGTGCGAGCAATCTGGTACAGAGCGACTTTGCGGGCGTGACCGCGCATAAAAGCAATTTTAAAGGGAGCGCGTTGCGCGGCTCTGACTTTACGGGCGCAGACCTGAATGGGAGCTCGTTTCGGGGCAGTGACGTGCGTGAAGCCAATTTTGCTGGCGCCAATCTGACCGATTGCGACTTCTCCGCCCTTGACCTCAGGGATGCGAACTTCCGTAAAGCCATCCTTGTGCGCACCAACTTCAGCACGGCGGGGCTAGAAGGAACACAATTTATCGGCGTCAAGCTGACAGATGTCAACTTTACCAAGACCGACCTGCGAAAGACAACCTTTGAAAGCTGTACCTTTGTCGGTGTGGATTTCCACTACTCCGACCTGAGCGGACAGCGACTTGATGGGCAGATCTTTATCGGCGTCACGTTTGACCTACCAGCACTGAAGGATGTTTCGTTTCAGGGCGCGACCCTCAAAAATGTGTCTTTCCGCCCGGTGGGTATCTGGTCTATGAAGCGTGCCATACAATCCATTCACTTTGACGGCGCGATGATGGATAAGTTAACGTATGCTGCCCTCAAAGGCGTGGGAGCTGATGTATCGAAGGTTACTGTTCTATCATAAGGAAAATATTATGCAAAATGTTTCAATTAAGGTAGAAAATCTACAAAAATCATACAAGAAACTTGATGTCTTAAAAGGTGTGAATTTCACCGTGGAGCAGGGCAGCATTTTTGCCCTGCTCGGCTCCAACGGCGCGGGCAAGACGACACTGATCAAAATCCTTACCACGCTACTCAAACAGGACAGCGGAACGGCCATCGTCAACGGATTTGATGTTGCGTCAAAGCCAGACCACGTGCGGCAATCACTCAGCCTGACCGGGCAATTTGCCGCCGTGGATGAGATTTTGACCGGGCAAGAAAATCTGATCATGATCGCCAGGCTCCGACACCTCAAACATCCGCGCCAGGTTGCCGACGAGTTGCTGACACGCTTCGGTTTAACCGATGCCGCCAACCGCAGGGCGTCGACGTATTCAGGCGGTATGCGCCGCAGGCTTGACCTCGCCATGAGCCTGGTGGGAACACCACCGATCCTTTTCCTTGACGAGCCGACCACCGGGCTTGACCCCGAGGGACGCATCGAGGTGTGGAAAGTTGTGAAGGAGCTTGCTGATGGTGGCATCACCGTCTTCTTGACTACACAGTACCTGGACGAGGCTGAACAGCTTGCCGATCACATTGCCATTCTCCATGAGGGCAAAATTATCGCCAGCGGCACGCTCATGGAGCTCAAAAAGCTGTTTCCACCTGCTGAGGTGGAGTATGTTGAAAAACAACCAACATTGGAAGAGATCTTTCTTGCCATCATTGGCAAAAAGGAGGAAAAGTAAATGGAAACAATACAAACGAGACAGAGGAACGACTCGGGAGCCCGGATACAGAACTACTTTTTCAGCGATATGAGCGTGATGCTTGGTCGTTCCATGCGCCATATCTTCCGTAGCATGGACACCATCATCACGGTCACGCTCATGCCTATTGCGTTTATGTTGCTGTTCGTATATGTGTTCGGGGGCGCCATTCAAACCGGGACAGCGAATTATGTCAATTACTTATTACCTGGGATCTTATTGATGGCTATTGCGAGCGGCATATCCTATACAGCGTACCGTTTGTTTACCGATGTGCAAAAGGGGATCATTGAGCGCTTTCGCTCAATGCCGATTGCCCCTTCCACTATGCTGTGGGGACACGTCCTGACCTCGCTGGTATCCAATGCGATTTCGGTGGTTGTCATTATTCTCGTCGCATTGATTATGGGCTTTCGTTCGTCGGCAGGCATCCTGTCATGGCTGACCGTCATTGGCATCCTCGCATTGTTTACACTGGCTTTAACCTGGGTGGCGGTGATTCCCGGACTGACGGCAAAGACGATAGATGGCGCATCAGCTTTTTCTTATCCCATCATCTTCCTGCCCTTTATCAGCTCGGCGTTTGTGCCAACTAAATCGATGCCACTGGTCGTCCGAGTCTTTGCTGAAAACCAGCCCGTGACTGCGATCGTGAATACTATCCGTGCGTTGCTGTATGGACAGCCAGTGTCTCAGGAGATATGGGTGGCGCTTGCCTGGTGCGTTGGCATTCTGTTGGTGGCCTACTTCTTTGCGATGAGGGCCTATAAAAAGCGCGTGTGAACAGAAGACAGCATCCGAGGAAAGGCGTTCACACCATCTCTGCTCTTTATCGACACGTTACGCGCGTCCTTATGACAGGGAGTCGACAGGATGTACGGTAGTCCATGAAAAACGGAAATGCTTCTCAGAAGACCTGAGAGCAGACAAGCCAAACTTCGGCCATATATACCATCACAGAAGGGGATCATATCGATCCTCTTCTTGCCTTTCTCGCTCCTAGTGTGGTACTGTTTCCTTATACTCATCTATAAGAAGGGAATCACGCGCTTGGACAATGATATTTCCTACCGTTCCTGGCAAATTCTCTTACTCGGAGGTCCATCTGGCGTTGGGAAAACCAGCGTCAGTTATCGATTGGCCCATCATTTTGGAATTGGTATCACGGAAATTGATGATTTCCAGGTAATTCTCGAACGCATGACGACTTCTGCAGAACAACCTGTTCTACACTATTGGCAGACCCATCCCGAAGCTGGAAACCAGTCCGCTGAAGAAATCGTAAAACACACAATAGCTGTTGGACAGGTGATGGCCCCTGCGTTGGAAGCGGTTATAGTCAATCACATTGAGAGCCAGACGCCTATTATTTTAGAAGGGGATTACATCCTCCCCATGCTAACAACTGCTTTTTCAGAAAAATCGATCCAGAGCCAGATACGCACGCTCTTCCTCTATGAAGACAGTGAAGAACAATTCCGTCACAATTTCTTGCAGCGTGAACCCGAAAACGGACCGCAAGAAAAGCGTGCACAGGTAAGTTGGCTCTACGGACAATGGCTCAAACAAGAAGCTGAACGAGTAGGGGCTCTTACTATACCTGCACGACCATGGGATGATCTTTTTGATCGCATACTGACAGCCCTCAAATAATTCGGGAGAAGAGGGCAAGAAATTTCTATCCATACTATGACAATCTCCCATCAGAAAGATGTGGTAGGATACGAGGAGAAAGCGCTGCTATGCAGATCAGGTGAGAAAGCGATCTGAAACACCTCCAGGTCCTGGGATGTGAGTTCCGTAAGCTGGGCGGATGCGCTCTCCAGCAACATATCCATGCGTGATGATCACATACTTCCGACCGAAACAAGCGACCGAATCATTTCTCCTCTCGTTTTACGTGCCAGGGCTTTACCTTGAAAATCATTCCTCGTGCCCCCTATCGAGATCCGGTCTGTCATGAGATCTTTTTCAATGGAACGGTATCGGTCGAAACAGAGGCGACGACACAACACTACTACATAGAAACTTTCATGGAATGCTATCTCAGGGATCTGGAAAGACTTCGTGAAGGGCTTGAGGTCCATATACAGCGGCTTACACAGCAACGTCTGGTTAATTGGGAAGATCAGGCAAGTATCGAGAAGAACATAGACTCACTATGGACGGGTCCATCCCTTGAAGAAATGACCTGGGTTCCTCTTGAGTTAGAATTACGCATTACCTGTTCGGAAGGTGAGATCATGATCTCTCTCCTCCAAAGGGCACGTGCATCCCATATCTATGCACATCCTGTCGTTTGTCGCATAACTTTTCCATTTGACGCATAAAATTTCCACGGCATTTTAAAAGAAAAGCAGAGACACAGGTATATTCTGCTGCATATTTTTTCCTTTTGCTTGTGCTCTTGTCGTTGACGTGCAATGAGGCTGGTTTTTGCTAGCTTTTTTGACGAATATGAAATGATATTTGACAAAAACGAAATGATATGCGGCAGAAACTTGCGTTTTTCAATAATCCCAGGTACTCTCTTCTTTGAAACGCATCGTTGTCAGGATTTCAGGCCGCTCGACGCACTTGCCCAGAGAGATGAGGACAACCACGCTATTTTACACTTGAGGTAACTGCCGCAGGTAATGCGAATGCCACCTTGTTGTGCAATATTGTGTAAACAGAAGGGGAATTCTATGCAGAAGATTCGTAAACTCGTTATCCCAGCCGCAGGCTTTGGTACGAGATTCCTCCCACAGACCAAGGCGATGCCCAAAGAAATGCTGCCAATCGTGGATAAGCCTGTTATTCAGTATGTCGTAGAAGAAGCGATATCCGCAGGCATTGAAGATATTGGTATTGTTACTGGTGCGCTCAAGCGCGCCATTGAAGATCATTTTGATGTTCCGAACGCTGACCTCCTCAACAATCTCGAAGCTGGGGGCAAAACCGATCTTCTGGAAGCCATGCACGACTTGACTTCCCAGGCGAACTTTCTCTATATTCGTCAAAAGGGCATGTATGGGACTGGGACGGCTGTGTTATGTGCGGAGCCGATGATCGAAAACGAAACGTTCGCGGTGATGTGGGGAGACGAGTTTATTCGCAGCACGCCCCCAAGGCTTTCTCAAATGATCCGGGTATATGAACAATATGGGGGCGCGGTGATCTCTGCCGTGAGAATCCCGAACAAAGAAGATCTGAAACGCTATGGCATTGCCGATGTTGAACCGGTTGAGGGAAACGTGTACAAAATCAACCAGATTGTGGAAAAACCGCACCCGGACAAAGCACCCTCCAACCTGGCCACCATCGGTGCTTATATTCTTCCGCCAGAGATTTTTGCGATTTTACGACAGCAACAACCTGGCACCGGTGGAGAAATCTGGTTGTCAGAAGCTATCACTGAACTCATCCGTACAGGGTACCCCGTGTATGCATGTGAAATTGAGCAGGGGAAATATTATGATACCGGAAACAAATTAGAGTATCTGAAGGCGGTTGTTGAGCTTGCACTGCAACATCCAGACCTTCACAGGGAATTCAAAGCGTTCCTGAAAACACTTCCACTTGACTAGTCGGTGACATGAGAGGGGCTCATATGGTGGACCTGGCCACTTCTTGGAGGGTTTGGCTCGCCTCTCATTGGATGGCACAAGGGAGAGAAATGCATGCTTCGCGCGCACCTCTTTCCTTTGCAGTGCAGCGGAACGCCGGGCAAATTTGAGAGGAGCAGGCAGCCAGAGAGGGTAAGAAGGTAACTCATGAAATTAACAGATGAGGAATTTTCCGCTTGGTGCCAGCAGAATCAGATCGCCCCTGCAACTGAACTGGCGCTGCAACGCATTCGTTCCTCGCCCCCAGCGCGCCGTGTGCGAGGACGTGCCTCGAATGTCAGTGGGCGCTATCCGTCGGTGAAGATGGGCTGTACTATCCAATTCGAGAGCCAGCATGTCGAGTTGTGAGCGATCTATGCAATGGAGCGGGATGACAATGTGTTGGAATATTACGACCAGCCAACGCGCATCCAGCTTCACTACAAGTCACGCTCCGGACGCCAAACCTCCCCGTGCCATACTCCTGATTTCCTGGTGATCCGCAGATCAGGGGCCAGCTTCGAGGAGTGGAAGTCGGCTGACTCTTTAGAGCCGCTGACCGCACGGATGCCTGACCGCTATCAGCACGACCCGCGAGGGGGATGGCGTTGCCCCCAGGCGAAGTGGCGGCACAGGCGTTGGGATTGACCTACCGCGTACGTACTTCCAGCGAATATCATCCTCACTACATCCAGAATCTGAAATTTCTCCAGGATTTCTGGACCCATCCGTTTACGCTCTCAAAACAGGCTGAGAGTCAGGTGAGAGAGGCTGTGACGGTGTATCCAGGGGTCAGTGTCGCCGCGCTCATGGAAGCTCATCCGAGCCTTTCTGTCGATGTTGTCTGGGCTATGCTGACGACCCAGGCTCTTTTCACGGACTTCGCTGCAACCTCCTTGATGAATTGGGAGCGGGTCTTTTTGTACCTGTCAGCTCAAGCTCTGGAAGAGGCGCACCATTCACAAGAGAAAGCAACTTCTCCTCCACTTGTCGCCTCTCCATTACTCATTGATGGGCGGCTCTGGGAAGCCGAAATGCAGGAGAGCCAGGTGCTTCTCCGCCCAGAAGTGGGAGCCCCTTTTTCTCTTCCAGTGGAGCAGTTCCATCGCCTTGTGGCCCTCGGACTGGAATTACCCCGTTTTTGGAGGGTCAGAGAAGAGAAATCTGCTATACTTCAAATAGGAGGGTTCAATGGGTAAATCTCAACCACATTACACAAAAGAATTTAAGCAGCAGGCTGTACAACTCTTCAAAACGAGTGGAAAAACCAAAACACAAATATCTAGAGACTTAGGTATCTCTGACAGTGCTTTAAGTAAATGGTGCAAAGAATTTGGTGAACAAGGGAAAGAAGCATTTCCTGGCAAAGGGCATCAGACATCTATAGAAGAAGAAATGAAAAGGCTCAAGCGTGAAAATGATATATTACGACAAGAAAGGGATATCCTAAAAAAAGCCATGAGCATCTTCGTGCAACCCCAACCGTAAAATTCCGATTTATTCATGAGCATCGTCAGCTTTTCCCCATTCTTCGGATGTGCCAGGTTCTTGAGGTCTCCGAAAATGGCTACTATAATTGGCGCAAAAGAGGAAAAAGTAAAAGAAAACAGAATGACGAACAGCTTATGGAGCGGATTGAAGATGCCTATCATCAAAATAGGGGTCATTATGGAAGTCCTCGTATTCATGCAGAATTAAAAGATCAAGGCATTCATTGTGGAAAGAAACGTATTGCACGTTTGATGCGCGAACAGCAACTCAGTGCCAGAAAAAAGAAGCGAAAACCACGCACAACCAATAGCGATCATGATTTACCGGTGGCTCCCAATCTCTTAGAGCGAAATTTTGCTGCTGATGCACCAGATAAAAAATGGATGTCGGATTTTACCTATCTGGAGACACGAGAAGGGTGGCTCTATCTTGCAGGTGTAATCGATGCGTATTCACGCAAAATTGTGGGCTGGTCCATGAGTGAGAAGCATGATACTGAACTAGTTCATGCCGCTCTGCATATGGCGTTGCTTCAGCGTCAGCCAGGGGCGGAACTCATCCATCACTCAGACCGGGGCAGCGAATATGCCAGCAGCCGCTATCACATGCTGCTGCATGAGCATCATATCCAGAAGAGTATGAGTAAAAAAGGTGATTGTTGGGACAATGCGATGATTGAGAGCTTTTGGGCAACCTTAAAGAAAGAGTGTGCTCAAGGTGTAATCTTTCTAAGTAGAAATGAGGCAAAAAATGTGGTTTTTGAGTATATAGAAATATATTACAATCGAAAACGACGTCATTCGTCTTTAGGATATCTCAGTCCAGCTCATTACGAAAAACGCATAATCGAATCAGATAACGATTTTTCTTGACAGAGGTAGACCTTTTATCGTAAAATAGAAATACGTAGTACGTTACGTATTACGTATAGTGATGATGTTTTCATCATTTTCCCAGCATTTTTCCTCACCCGACATTTCTGTTCGGGTTCCCTCCAAAAACGGGGCAACTCCAGACACATTCAGCAGGTAGAACAGGCGACCCCTTCGCCTCTCACAGACGCCGCGCGAGACCGTCTGACTTCCGCTTCTCCGAAGGACGAGAAAGCCGCGTTCAAGCGCTGGAGTCAGATTCTCGCGTATTTTCGCGGCGATGAGCTTTCCGTGACTCCGCGCTCCGTCCAAAACTGGATAGCAGCCTACCGTCAGGCGGAAGCCGAGATGGGTTGTGGATATCTTGGTCTGCTCGACCGCGCATCCCAACGTGGCAACCGCTCCCCTCGGGTGCCTGATGCGTCGAAGGAACTGCTCAGGGAATACCTTTCCACACACTACACTGCGCCTGTTGCGAAACGGGCGGCATCGGTGTACCGCTTGTACTGCGCCGAAGCACAGGCGCAGGGCATTCCCTCCGTGGGCGAAACGCACCTTTTATCGGGAATTGGAAGCATTTGAGGATGCTCGCGTGACGGCCTCGCGCCGGGGAAAGCGCGCCGCCTATGCGCTCGATCCGGCACTCGCCTATCTGGATCAGACACCCCCCCGGCATGGCGAACGCCCCTTTGAGCGCACTCATATGGATCACACCGAACTGGATATTCTCTTGGTGTCCTCAGTGACCGGCAAGCCTCTGGCGAAGCCCTGGGCAACGTTTCTGACCGATGCATACAGCCGCCGCATTCTCGCCTGCTACGTGACCTACGATCCCCCGAGTTATCGTTCGGCCATGATGGCGTTTCGGCTCTGCGTCAAGCAGTATGGGCGGCTTCCCCAGGAACTCGTGGTGGATCGCGGCCCGGAATTTGGCAGCGTGTACTTTGAATCGCTACTCGCTCGATGCTTTATGACGAAACTGGAGCGGCCTCCACAGCAGCCAAGGTTCGGATCGGTGATTGAACGGCTCTTCGGAAAAACCAATACCGAACTCTTGAATCAGCTTCGGGGGAATACGCAGGCCAGCAAAGTCCCCCGCCAGATGACTGATGAGGTCGATCCGAAGCGCCTGGCAGTCTGGACCCTGGATGCCTTTGCACGTCGGCTCACGGAATACTGCCTGGAGGTCTATGACCAGATGGAGCACCGTGCGCTGTTTCAGAGTCCACGAGAAGCCTTTGCACAAGGGATGCTCCGTGCAGGGAGTCGCGCGCACACCATGATTCCCTACTCGGAAGCCTTTTTGATTCAGACGAGGCCATCCACGCGCACAGGTGTCGTGAAAATTCACCAGAGCAGGGGAATTACCGTGAACGGATTGCAATACTGGCATGAGTGTATGCGTTCACCCGCGGTCTTTGGTAAGTCAGTTCCAGTGCGTTACGAACCCTACAATATGGGGTTCGCCTACGCCTACATTGATGGGCAATGGATTGAGTGTATTGCTGAAACCTTCCTCCAGGTCCATGGACGCTCAGAGCACGAGTGGAATCTCATTGTAATAGAGCGCTAGTGGACGACCGTAGCGTTCAACCATTTGCTCAATGATCTGAAAATAGCCTTGTTGATCTTCTTGTTCACGAAAGATGGCTCCTACTACTTTGCCAGTCGCGTCATCAATGCCGCCGACTAAACTCAAGCGTGGGCCACGTTCCTGCAGCCACGCATGGGGACTGGCATCAATCTGGACTAATTGACCTTCCTGTCGATAGCGTGGACGACGGAGTCGATGCTTGGGTTGAGATGGGGGAGAACTCACCAGAATTGTCGCCTCCGCCAAGATGCGCCGCAGGCTACTGCGGGAAATGATCAGGTGCTCTCGTTCTTCGAAGAAATCACGCATATGATGCTGATTGCAGCCAGCATAGATCCCTTTGGCCTGGTGCGCAATGTGTTCACGCACTGGTTCTGGAATGCGTCGGGGACTCACGTTGCCGCGATTTCCATGGGCCATGGCTTCGACTCCTTTTTCTCGATAGCGGCTTTCCATCAATAGACTTGTCGTTCAGAAACCTGCATCAGTTCGGCCACTTGTTTGATGCTCAAGAGTCCTGCCATGTGCTCATTGAGCCGCTTGATTCGTTGTTGTTCTTGTGAGTTCAGTGTCACTGTCTTTTTTTCCATACTGACATTTTCGCTGAACTCATCCCTCCTGACAATATCACTGATCCGTAACATATGTCTAGACAGGACGAACTTCTTATGGTATGTTCTCTCCAGTCTAGTATGAAAAGGAAGGAATTCATGCAAGAAGAGGTGTTCGAACAGCTCTATACTTTTCGTCGATACGTGCCAGCCAATGATCTTCTCTCCCTCTCTGTTCTGCTGACTTCAATCGAAGATCATGATCACGATGGTGAAGATACTTCCGAAACGGTATTGCGTCAGCAACTCTCCTGGCCGAATCACAAGCCTGAGCAAGATTGCTGGGTCATTGAAGCTCCTAATTCCTCGCACGCTTTGATTGGCTATTGTAGCGTCTTTGCCCAAACGCCGCAACGCTGCACCCTCTATGTGGCTGTCCATCCAGACTTTCGGCGACGCGGACTGGGAAGAGCCTTACTCACAAAGGCGAAGGCGCGAGCACGAGAGGTGGGAGCCGAGCAGGTCATACTCTACGCCAATGCACGCAATATATCTGCCAATGCTTTTTTGCAGAAACAAGGGTTTGGGCTTGCGGGTTCTTCATGGGTGCTTCGTGCTCCCGCTTCCCTTGCGCTCCAAGAGCCAGAGTGGCTTGTGGGATACAGCATATGCAGCTATGCAGAGGTACAACAAATCAGCGTCTTGCTGGAGGTGATGACAAGGAGCTATGCTGATAGGTGGGGACATGCCGAAAACGAGCGAGCAACAGATGCAAATATTGTCCAGGAGTGGCTTGCTCATGCCGACTTTGACGGGATTTTTTTGGTTTTTGCCCCCGATGGAGAGATCGCGGGATTTTGTCGTGCTCGTCGAGCTCGCTTGCCACGAGAGCATGAAGACTCAGAGGAACTACTTACCGATGAGATAGAACAGCCGGGTGTCATACCGCACCATCGGCACCATGCCCTCTATCACTCTTTAGTCTTGACCGCCATGCACTGGTTACGTACAGAAGGGCAACATGACGTTCTGCTTCACTCTTGGGGTGACAACAAACAGACTATTGCTATTTATCAAGAGATAGGCTTCATTCTTCTGCAACACTTTTTCGCTTATCGATGTGATTTGCGTGTGTGCTGAATCTCTCATAAGCTCAGTTGTCACAAGGATTTTTGCCCTCTAAAAGCGCTGCGCCATGATTGCGTAACGTTCAGACTGATGCACTATAGTGCATGAAGCACACGTTGCCTGAGTAAAGGGATTATTCGGAATAGACCTAACATCCCATTTCTGGTGTCCTCTTACCATTTTTCACCTTCCTCTTTCAACTCTTGAGTAGACACGAGTTCTGAGCGCTGCCAGAGAAATCCTGACACCATTCTTTTGAATGGGCCCATGCCAACAGGAGTATTCCAGGTGTGAGTGAAGTCATTCACATAAGCGTGCCCGGAAGGTCGTATCCAGATGAAGGCCGCCCTTCCCTGATGCCTCTGACGGCGATATCGACGATGCGTGGAAAAGTGCCGTCGCGATAGAGGAAGGATAACACTTCCTCCATCGACAAAGCTTTTCCACGTTGCCCAAAGGCTTCGAGACCAAAATAAAGCTCTTTGGGAAGAGGATCAACTACCCGCTTTTGCGTTTCCTCAAGCGCCAGAGCAATGCATTGTTGAAAAAGCTCTGCGAAAGCGTTTTTAGTCACCATTTGCATGCGAAACTCCTTCCTCAACTTCTGGAGAGACCTGAAAGACTGTAAGAGGAGACAACACATCCACCACTGATCTTATCTTCCATTCCGCTACTTTTAGCATCGAAGCGATACTATGCCTGATTCACACAGTATCACTTCACGATCATCTCCACACTGATGCCATCGCTTGGACACCTAAAAACAAAATCGCTGACGATGAAGCAGGCGCACTGAAAGTGTCCAGGAACTAGCAGCAGAATGAACATTCACTATTGGTTGCTGGTGCGGCTATTATGGATAGCACAGTCAATAGGATAGAATGGTTCGCTGCGTTTGCGCAAGACAAAGATTCTGCGCTGGCCAAGGAGGCGGATACCTTTGCTGGTCGTATTATACTGTACATACAAATCCAACGCTTTACGATCGTGTTCGGGAAGATAAGGGCGATCACCCCAGCGCCAATCGCTGATTAAAGCCGTTCCATTATGGCTTTGTAGTAACATCTCCAGGTGATCACGGTCACGGTAATAGCTCTCATACATGTATTCTTTACTACTAATCGGTAGGAGCGCCAACTCTGCATATTGGGACAGGAGCACCTGCTGCTCTCCGTAGATATAGGGGCTATAACTTTTGCGCCCAAAGATCTCCTGGAGAGGATAGCTGTTAGCGCTGCTTACCAGTTCCTGAATAAAGATCCCATCCGCACGGAGTTTCCTGACCAGTTGCCGGTTCATGTTGGGGCCACGCTGGCTGAATGCCATGTCGATGCTGTCATCTGCGATCTGCTCAATGATATCGTCTGTCACCACATCGCCTGACAGAAGGGTTGCATTGGAGATAGCATTGTCGACGAGGGACTGCCGGGCAAGGGTCAGTAATTCCTGATTACGATCAATACCCCAGATATGCCTGACCCGACCTGCCAGAGAGCATAGCGTCTGACCAGCACCGCACCCGATATCGAGTATCTGGCTTCCTGCTTGTGCATAGCGTTCAAGCAGACGTTGCATCTCTTCCACGGGGCTATCACCATGATAATCATAAGCGATAGGACCAATATCAGTGTGCGTAAAACTCGCGAAGGGACCATATTGTTGGGCCAGCTGATGTATAGAATCGTTACTCATACTCTTTCTTCCTTTTTGCGAGAGAAAAACAACAGAAACCTCATTATATACATCAGATCCTATTTGGTAAAGTTACTTGCTCGTCTAAAGGATATACTTCAATGAAGACGAGCGCACTTTTCCTCATCTCAAAAATCCTGTTATGCTTTTGAAGAAGGGAAAAGAATAACAGTCAGGCAAAGATTTATGAACTTTCCTGAGCTGAGTAAATCGAGTAAGCTTGCTACAGAAAGTCGTCTCAATGATCATGAGGAAGGAACCGATGAAAACAATCACACTGAACCTCGAAGATGAGATGTTTGCCAGAGTTGTAGCAATTGCGAAACAGGCTGGAATTGCTGAGCAAGATACAACGGAGTGGGCTGCCGAGCAGATACGAAAAAACCTGTCGGAATTACTTCCTTCAGGTTCTTCAAAGTGGATGCCACGTGAACAAGAGGAACAATATTTATTTATTGACGATCTGACCCGCTCCGCCAGAGCAATAGAAAAGGTCTTTACGCCGCTGAAAATGAGTATCGATATGGGAAGTAGTAGATATCCGCATCTCTATTGCCGTCTCAAGCCTCGCTATTATGGTGATGCAGCCCCGGAGCAAAGAATGTCCCACGCGGCAGAACGCCTGCTTGATCCACTTGAATATGAAAAATATGTTACTAAGATAAGAGTTGCTCTGGCTCAATAGATGCTGCGTGTTTTTTATTCCTGGTTCAATGAAAACTGGGCAAAAAGATGTATTCCATTCCGCAAGCATCCTCATCTAAACGTGATAAAATGAGGAACCAGTACTGCTCAGTTATTTTCAAAATGCTCGAAGAATAGGTATCGTCACCGTGTTGAGCAGGCTTTGCCAGCTTTTTTGAGAAGAACGCGTGCGTGACGCAGAGGCAGACTGAATACGATTGCTCAAGAGGACAAAGACGATGGGTTTCCAGTCCCTTTCACCAAAGAATTATCAGTCAGATGAGCTACAGAAACCTGGCACGCCCATGGGCGTCTATATTCGACGCGTAACCCTCTCAGGGAAGGTGGCTCTTACTGGCATTTTTCTGTTCGCTTTCTTTATTGTCATAGATGTGCTTCTCCTGCTCATCTGAGGAGCAGGATCTTCACTCATCCAGACGCCGATGGGTTTTGCCCAGGGGATTTTCCTGCTGGGATCGCTTCTATCTATCATGAGGCATGAAGAAATGATCACTCCATTGCATCCCAAACTTTCCATATCCCTCTATACACATGGGATGATCTACCGGAAAGGACGCAACATCCGCGTGGTGCGCTGGGAAGAAATACAGTCCATTCAACGCCAATGCAAGGTCTATCGCCGCAAAGGAGAGATAACACACGTGTCCCCTGCGTATACCTGCACATTCGCTCAAATGCCAGATTTAGTCTTGAGTGCGGCAATAGACGATGTGGCTGAAGTGGGTACATTCATCGAACAGGAACTCACGCGACGCCTTCTCCCACAGCTTCAGGCAAACTATCAGGCAGGCCAATCCATCGAATTCTCCACACTCTCTCTTACCCAGCAATATATCGGGAATTGGGAGCAAGAAATCGCTTGGACGCATGTAAGCAGGGTAGAGATTGACCCGGAAAATCTGGTGATTGAGCATACAGACAATGAGTTGAACTTGCTCACTATACCTCTGACAGATATTACCAATGTATGCGTTCTAGAAGTCCTGCTGGAATATATTCGAGTGGAGAAGGGATTTGAACTCTCTCTGTTTCCGGAGAGAGAAACCCAGGATGTTGAGAATATCACGGTGGTAGAGAGACCAGGGAAAAGGCTCCTCCCCAGGAAAACCTCCTGGATCTCCACTCTCATGCTCACCCTGCTAATACTCTCCGGTCTGCCATTAGAAACGTGGGCAGTCCGCGATAGTTTCAGCAAAGAGCGACTGACGGAACTGCCATCACAAACCTTTCAGGTTTCCGGCCCTCCGACACTTATCATCAAAGTTGACGCAATCGGTAAACTCTTTATGCTTAACAAAGATAAAAATAGCAACACGGTGTCGGTTTCTGGATGGAAGACGGTCACAGGCATGGATAGCCTTGATGATGTTCAACAGCATGCAACGCAAAATGGCAACACGATCAATCTTAACTGGGCCATGGAGCAAACCACCTTTCTGGGAGTTGGCTCGGAGAAAGTTGATCTGTGGGTAGATACGCCAGCCAGCAGCAATGTTCAAATCGAGACGCGCACGGGAGATTTGGTCATCAGTTCTCTTCACGGAGAGATAAAAATAAAAACGCAATCAGGCCATATTAACCTACAGGCAAGGCTGCAAGGGCACTCCCAATTGCAGAGCACATCTGGCCGAATCGATTACTGTGGCACACTTGATCCCCAGAGCCATGATCTCTTCGAGAGTGGAAGCGGTAATATCAACCTCACCCTGCTATCCAACGCGGCGTTTAGCCTACCGTCATCGAGCAACCTGCACCGGATCAGCAATGACTTTGGCAATAATGAGGTAGGAATGGTGCCACGCGCCCATTTGGACGTTACCACACATACGGGTAGGATCACCATTCACAAAGGGAACGCACCAGGACCTGAAGGTATGTGTTAACGCGGATGCAACCCAGAAAAGCGTGCAGAACAGCTTGTATTGGATCTGTGTTCTCAAGCAGCAGAGCGTGATCGGATGTGGTCGAGTCATTGGAGATGGGGGTCTCTGTTTTTATGTGCAAGATATCATTGTTTTGCCCGGGTATCAGGGACAAGGACTTGGTCGACGCATTATGGAGAAGATCATGGACTATTTACGAGAAAACGCCCATCCAGGTGGTTTTGTCGGTCTCATGGCTGCCAAAGGAGCTGCTGGCTTTTACCTGAAGTATGGCTTTCTGGAACGCCCAACTCCAGACTATGGACCAGGAATGATCTTATTTTGGAAATAAGTTCTTGCAAGAGAACAAGAGGACGTTTCTCTCTTTGCAATTCCTCAAGGAGAATAAAGGTATATGGGGTTCCAAACATTCCAGGAGTTTACGCAACAACTCGGTCTACTCTATGATAAAGAACAAAAGGTAGCCCGGGCATTCGAGGTCTTACAACAAGAGTATCAGCGTTTTCCCGAGTATGCCGACCAAACCTACTACTGGCGCATCTTTATGGCCTCGCGGCTTGGCCAGCAGACACTCGCACTCCACTTGTTTGAGGAAGCGTTAGATCGGGGCTATTGGTTCGCGCCGAGCACGCTCGAAACCGATGAAGACCTGGTTTCGTTGCATCCGCTACCCGCGTTTCAGGCGATGGTTGAGATATGTCGCCAACGCCTCATAGAAGCGCAGACCACAACTCGGCCTGATCTCCTGGTTGTACCGCCCGAAAAGCAGGGAGGCTCACTTCCCCTGCTCATGGCGCTCCATGGCAATTGGTCCAATGCCCGAGACACTCAAGAACACTGGCGTAACATCACAACTCGTGGCTGGCTCCTGGGAGTACCACAATCCTCACAAATCATCGGACAACACTCATATGTATGGGATGATCGCCAGAAGGGTACGCATGAGGTTTGCGAACACCTCACAACACTGAACAAGGTGCATGTGATCGATCCAGAACGTGTGGTCGTTGGTGGTTTCTCCCAGGGCAGCGGTCTCGCGATTTTGCTCGCTCTCCACCAATCAATCAAAACATGCGGTTTCGTCGTGCTCGCTCCACATCTCAGTGAGGTCGAGTTAGAAACACTGCCACCGCTTCTTGATAGGCAGAAACCCATGGGTCTGCGTGGTTCAATCATCGTTGGCGAAGAAGATACACGCCTGCTGGGTATCGCCCACAAAATTGCCGAAGTGCTACGTAGCTATGATCTCCCCTGTCAACTAGAAATCTATCCAGGTCTGGAACACACCTATCCTTCCGACTTTGCAACATGTGTGACCAAAGGACTCGCATTTATTGACGGGGAGTAAGTATATGGGTGAAAGCTCCTTTATGTAATGTCCTTGCTTGAGCAAGTACATAAAGAAGGCCCGTTATCGAGCTAGCACCGACTATGCTTAGGATTGCTGTTATGACAGTCCCTACAGGCCCTCCCATAATGGTAGCAAGAGCTTCTAAAGCAGCAACTAATTCTACTGACTAGCAAGTTCTGCAAACAACCAAAAGCTCGCTTCATCATAGGTTAAGTAAATCACCGTTCCTTTCACAGAAAAAGCGCCACTAGGATCAACGTAGTTGACGGGATTATCATCGGCATACTCATACGGGTTGGCCTTGAGTGTCTCCTGCAGGAATGCCGTGGCCAGTCTGGCTGCCACAAAAAGCCAGGCATGGAAATTTGTTGACGAACTCTGGAACACACCTGTTCCAAGTGGCCAGTGGCACTACTATGATGGGATGCTCTATCTGCTGGCGCTGCTCCATGATAGCGGAAACTTCCACATCTATGCGCCGTCAGGTTCCACACCAACACCAACATCTCGTAGCCTTCTCAACGCTGTAGTGAAAGATGCACTGGCAAGAGAGCGCTACGCACGCAGCCATTATAATAGTCCTAGAAATCTAGACAAAAATTTGTTGGCTTGGAAGAGAAAAAAGTCAGATGCCAAACCAGAAAAAGAAGCAATATTCAGCAGAATTCAAAGCGCAGGTAGTAAAGGAGATATTAAAAGAAGAAAAGACAGTTAGCCAATTATCAGCAGAATATGGAATACATCCAAGTCAGTTGTATAAGTGGAGAGATCACGTCCTCGCAGGTTTACCCAATCTCTTTCATGAACAAGCTGAAAAGAACTTACGTGAAAAAGAAGCAGAATGGCAAGAAGAGCGGGAGTCACTTTATGCGGAAATCGGGCGATTAACCACGGAGAAAACGTGGTTGGAAAAAAAATCTCGAACATTCTTTAAAGAGAGATGAACGTGTTGCCCTGATCGATTGGGAACAAAAGGAGCTGCCGATCAGCACTCAGGCCAGGCTGCTCCATCTCAATCGGAGCAGCCTGTATTATCAACCAATGCCTCCATCGCTGGAAGAGGTTGCGTTTAAACGTCGTATTGATGAGATTTTTACGGAATGTCCCTTCTATGGATACCGGAAAATCGCCGCCCAATTGCATCGTGAAGGAAGAGCAATCAATGAGAAAACCGTTGCAAAGTACATGCGAGAAATGGGCATCATGGCGATTTATCCCGGCCCAAACCTGAGTAAACGTGCACATCAGGCAGGGATTTATCCTTACCTGCTCAGAAATATTACCGCTTCTGCCCCAAATCATATCTGGGGTATTGACATAACATTCATTCGTTTACAAAAAGGTTGGGTGCATTTGGTTGCGGTGTTAGATTGGTATTCACGCTACATTGTGAGCTGGGAATTAGATCAAACCCTCTCCATGCCATTTGTCATTGAAGCGGTACAGAAAGCATTTCAACAAGCAACGCCACAGATTTTCAATAGTGATCAAGGTAGCCATTTCACGAGTACGAGCTACATTGATTTGCTAAAACAGCAGAACGTGCGCATTAGTATGGATGGAAAAGGGCGAGCACTCGACAATATTTTCACCGAACGTTTATGGAGAACGATTAAGTATGAAGAAGTCTATATAAAAGAGTATGATAATCCTCGTACTGCACGTACAGATCTAACTCGCTACTTACACTTTTATAATGAAAGGCGTCTTCACCAGGCACTCAACTACCGTACTCCAGCAGAAATCTATTGGGAAGAAAAGGAGATTTTATAAGTTTTCGGCTTTCAAAGGCACTATGAGTATAGCATCCTTCAATGTGGCTTATCAAGGCCGTTCCACTTTCCCTTGACAAGCCACATTGAAGGATGCTTCGAAAGAAGATGTGCCATTGAAGCAAAAAAATGGTCATATTTTTTTCGATGAAATGATCAGATTCGAGGTAATGATCAGGACAATTTCGTCCATGTTACGAAGATTTCAAGAAAGGAGAATTCTCTTAGAGACTCGCACATTTTTGACTTGACATCGTGGGGCACCATAGGATGAACCCATATGACAGTGCCTTTTACAGATTCAGGACAGACACTTGAGGACTTTGTTGAAACCATCTATGTGCGTTGTCCCCAGTGTCAGAAATGTGCTCAAGTGAAGCGTCTTCCTGCTGATGAAGAGATGATCCTTGCTGATAATTCTGGTCGTCATGGCTCCAGGCGTTTTCAGCGAAGTTTTAGCTCCAGAAAGCTAAGCTGCCTCCATTGTAGCTATACACGTATTTGGGAAGGGAAGATTCAACACAGAGGTGGCCCATATGATTGGTATTTTCGACTTCCACTATGGTTACAATCACCTTGTTGCGGTGAGATTCTTTGGGCCTTCAATGAAGAACATATCCGTTTTTTAGAGAGCTATGTCACCGCCAAACTACGCATGAAGTTCTATGCCCAGGGTCAGATCAGAAATGGAACAATGGCAAGTAGACTCCCTACCTGGATAAAAAATGCGAAAAATCGGAACGAAGTAGTCAAGGGAATCACGCGATTGAAAGCGCTGCTAGAGATACCTTGACCATTCTAGCCATGTCTATGGACATCTTCTCACAAAAATCCAGATATGCGCACGTAATGTTGGAACGCACAGTGGTCCTGCTCCTGTACAAACCAATTAGTTGTTAGCCAGAAAATTTATAGAAGGAGTCAAAAAATGAGTGAGTCAATCTCTCTAGAAAATTATAAAAAAGCATTTGCTCGTGATGGATCATTACGTGATTTATACATATATAAAACACAGAGAAATGATTGGGAATGTCTTTTAAACTATATTCAAAAGAGAAGCGACTTTACAAACATCCTTTTTGTAGATCAACATCCTCATCCTTTAAACGTAGATATACAAGATCTTTTTCATATGGCTTCGGATCATGCTGTCTTACTGCGTATTGATGCAAATCAATTGCAACTTCACTGTCACTTTTTTGAGATGCAAGAGATAGAGCTCGATTTAGATCCCAGGGACATTAATACTGATGATCGCTTAAATCGTCTCATGGAATTTATGCATGACATAAGTGTACTTTTAAAAAAAAGTATCTTTCTTACCCCAGAGAATATGGAAAATGTACACTATTACTCCTATCACCCAGAAACAAATGAAGGAAAATGGTCTCTTCCTGAATGGGAGTCCTATAAACTACATAGTTTTAAAGACATACCAGGCATTATCGATGAAATAGAAAAAAGACATCGAAAATAATTGTTTCATCACTTACTGTAGCTGTACCTATTTATTTGAAGCACGTCTAAATTCTAGAAATATTCATTGAGTACTCAATAATGTGTAGCTATCAGACGCTCATCTAATCTTGTATCTGATTGAGTAACTTTAAAGATGATTTCATGATAGATGGCAAATATTTCGCTAGACTGCGAAGAACGGAAAAAATCAATGATGACAAACGAACATAAAAAATTTCCAGATAGCGCAACTTGTATCGATGAATCAAACTATCCGAACGCGCTTACCTATGGAAAAATTTATCAGGTTATAGCATGGGATGAGGAAAAACACCAGATTAAGATTGAGAGTGATAATAAAAAAAAGCGCTGGTATCATAGAGGATATTTTGATTTTACAGGAAAAACAGTACCTACATTAAAAAAAATCTTACAATATGATTCCTTAGAAGACATAAATGATTGGATAGAAGTAACAATAGAGCTTTCTGACGGCCAACTTCGCTGGTGTATTTTCATAACACCAGAGTTATTGAAAAAACAAGAAAAAACAGCATTTTCTAAATCAGAAGCTCTTTTGCATTATGATAACCCTCATATTATTATTGTAAGTGTTTTAAGTAAAAAAGTCATCGAGCTATCGCTCAATTATATTGAAGCCCATGGTTCTCTGCTTGCTTCTACAAAATCCCTCGAATGAAAATTTATAACTACGCAGGAGGATATCAGGCCTCTGAGTATGAATGGATACGGTGATACTGTTGCTAAATTGCGAGATCATTCCAGAACGAGACTCATTGCTGGGTGAGATTGCCTGTACCGAGATACTCTCCAAGGAGGCAAAGAGTCCCCTTCCTCTGTGCAAAAACGATCGAAGCGATTAGAGTGGTGTGCAGGAAGAAATTTATGAGCGTGGCGTCGTCATCATTTATCTTTATGAGAAGTCAGAAGAACAATGACAAAAATGGCAGATCTTGCAGGAGTCGCTCATAATATCGCGCATCATTCCGCAAGTGGTCTGAGCTTTATCTCTCCACATTTGGCACAAGCTCTTCGAGCAGCGGGAGAAGAAACAACAGCAATTGAATTGCTTGTCCAGAATCCTTATCCTCCTAAGATTGCGGAGTTGCAGCCGCTCCGATTGTCTCTGGCTTCGCTTAAAGTAACGGTCCAGGGGATGCTTCAAAAACACGGTTTCAACCCAAATGAAGTTTCCTCGATTGTATTGCACGCTACTCCTCCACCCTGGAATAGAGATGGCTCTGTGTTACACACAAGGGCCGTTATTACTGCAAAAAATGGTCGCATTTATGACTCTGGTTGGTTATGACCAGAATGACTTGCAGGGCAGTATGTGAAGAGATATTTTAAACCTTACTGTAGACAGAAGCTAGAATAGCGCTCCAATAGAGCTTGCCCATTCCCCCGAGGCCACCATACAATCCAAGTTACGTGGAATACAACTCATCAATATGGTGATCGACGAAAGATCGCTGCCCAACGGAGTCGCCCAAACGGTCCCCGAACGTCCTTTCTGCCGAACGTGAGCCGCCCCTCTAGTGCTCTCACCTGTCCAACGTCTGCCGCCGCCTGCACCGCGTCCCCGACTCCCGGTGCGGGTTAACTGTTCACAGACCAGACCAAGTCAAGGCCGCGCGGAGGCTGGGTATGGTGGCGGGGGCGCGCTTGTCTTGGCCTTGACTGGTCTGGTAGGCTTGAGATCCCGCACGGGAGGTAGCCTCAAATGTAGCATAGTAGCTGGTTTGGCGTCAACCGATACACTGCAAAGAGACAATTGTTTTGTTCTGATAAGGCTACACTCATGACACATATTCGCTGGGAACGATATCCACGGGTAGCGCAAAGCGCTCTCGCACGCACGTGGCTACAAATACAAGCCAACCTGGGATTAGCTCCCAATACAGTGGAAGCGTATGCTCGTGCATTGAATGAGTATCTTGAGCTGTGCCTTCGCTCGGAGATTGTCCCAGAGGCCGCGACCAAAGAACATATCTCGTGGTATGTGCATGACCTCATGACACGCCCAAATCCGCGAGGGGAGAATATCTTCGTTCTTGACTCAGGAGTTGGGCTAGCTAACGCCACATTGCATCAACGGTTGACTGCCATCCGCCTGTGGTACGACTACTTGATAGAAGAAGGCATTCGCGAAACAAACCCTGTTGGTAGAGGGCGTTACACGCCAGGAAAGATCGTTTACGGCAAGCAGGAGCGAGGGCTGATCTCTCGCCTGCGTAAGCTCCCCTGGGTTCCCGACGAGGAGCAATGGAAATCCATCATTGAAGCTACGCGCCAGGAGCCAGTTCGCAATCGTGTCATGCTCGCGCTGGCCTACGATGCTGCCCTCCGTCGAGAAGAACTCTGCTCACTGCTCACCAGTGATATTGACCCAGCACAGCGCTTGCTCACCATCCGTGCAGAAACAACAAAGAACAGGCGTGCCCGCATCGTGCCTTACTCTGAGGCGACGGTACAACTCTACGTTAATTACTTGCAAGAACGACGTGCGCTGAGCCGCGCACGCGGCCCCCTCTTCCTCTCCGACTCAAATCGGAATCGAACACAACCCATTACCATTTGGACCTGGTCGAAGGTGATTAAAGGAATTGCGGAACGCTCTGGTGTCATCCAACTTAGCACCCATACCTTTCGCCATCTTCGTCTCACCGATTTAGCAAGGTCAGGATGGGACATCCATGAGATTGCGACGTTTGCTGGGCATCGAAGCGTCGAGTCTACACTCCAATATATTCATCTGAGCGGAGGAGAACTAGCCAGTAAAATCGAGCGTGGCATGAACTCTCTTCACGCCTGGCGGATGAAGATGATGGCGGAGGCACTCCAATGACAAGCTCACTACAGTTGGCACAGGCAGCTCAGGAACAATGGTGTTGGCCGGTCAATCTCTCTAGCTATGATCGCTCTGCAGTTCTCACTCCCAGTGAGCGCGTTGCTCTGGGGAAATTGACGGAAACTCCAAGATTCTCCCCCAAATGGGAGATTCAATTTGGAGCTTGCCTCGCATGTTTGTTGCACCCTCTAAATGAGGTGCTGGCAATTACGGGAGCAAGCAGAAGCAACCGAAATGGTACTGTGATCATCCTTCTTCGAGAAATGCATCGCCTGCAAACCTCTTTTTGGGCTTGGTCCGAGCAAGAATGGATTGGTGTTTTGTATCCGAGCGCTGCCATCTTTGCAGAGCATCACGGTGGAGCAGATGCGTATCGATCCCACTTGCTAGCGGTAAGCTATCTTCTGGGAGGACTGAGTGATCTTGCTGCCATTGGTCATTTCACTCAAGATTGGCTGGCGGTACGTGTATTCGGGCGAGATGTCCTTGGTCCTCTCGTGGAGTATATCGGTGGCGAAATGATCCGCTTAGGTTTTGGCAAGAAAATGGTAGAGGTCCATCTCCACAACCTTCTGTATGAGTTGCTGTTGATGAATCGTAGTCCCCGTCTTGAGGATCTTTCCTTTGAGGTACTCACAGCGATACGCCCAAAACTGACTTCTACGCATCTCAAAAGCTACATTGTCTCATTCACTCATGCGCTTGTGAGCCTTGGATACCTGGACCAGCCGATCACGGTGAGTAAACAAGGAGGAAACCTTGACACGCTCTCAGGTGTACCATCAGAGTGGCTTGAATACTGTGAGCGCTGGCGAAAAACCTCAACACTCTCCAAGCATACCCGTAAAGTCTACTACTGGTGCCTCATCAAGACTGGGCGTTGGCTTGCACAATATCATCCAGAGGTCGTCTCGCCAGAACAATGGACACGGCAATTAGCTGCTGAGTATGTCGCTGCTACTTTAGACTTTCATGTGGGGGACTGGACACACAGAGACGAACAGCAAAATGAGTCAAACAACGCTCCACTCTCTGCCAAGACGAAAGTACAACATCTCAAAGCAGTGTCATCCTTTTTGCGCGATTGCCAGGAGTGGAATTGGATACCACGGCGGTTTGATTCTCGGCGAGCCTTCACCACCCCCGCTCGCTTCAGTCCCTCCTTGGCCCCAATCCACGGGTGATTGATGACGAGATATGGGCAAAGCTCATGTGGGCAGGGCTCAACCTTGGAGAAGACGATCTTCCTGAGTTCGGTAACCGGCTTGCTCACAAAAGGTGGTGGTATCCATTTGAAATGGTTCGTGCCTGTACTCTCGTCTGGTTGTTCACTGGGTTACGGGCTGATGAAATCTGTCGTCTCAGAGTCGACTGTATCAAATGGCAAAAGGATGATCTTGTGGTGGCAGGGAGCCATGAGGTCGTCACCAAGGATACTGTGTGTTGGCTCAATGTCCCTGTGAACAAAACGGGAAGAGCTTTCACGAAACCAGTAGATCGTATTGTTGGAGAAGTTATTGACGATTGGAGACGTGTTCGCCCAGATCATCGAAAAGAAATTGACCACAAGAGCGGGGAGATGGTGGAGTATCTCTTCTCTTTCAAGGGACGACGTATCTCAATGGATTACCTCAATCACACAGTCATCCCCATGCTATGCCGGAAAGCGGGGGTTCCCCAGGAAGATTCACTCGGGGCGATTACGAGCCACCGAGCACGATCAACCATTGCCACTCAACTCTTCAATGCCAAAGAGCCAATGTCGCTCTTTGAGTTGCAAGAATGGCTAGGGCATCGCTACGCATCTTCTACGCAGCACTACGCAAAAGTCAAGCTCACAAAACTCGCCAAATCATTCACCCAGGCAGGGTACTTTGAACGGAATATCAGAGTGGTAGAGGTACTGCTCGATCAGGAAGCCGTCAAGAGTGGTGCTGCCGTAACAGGAGAGCCGTGGCGGTTCTATGATTTGGGACATGGCTACTGCTCCTATGATTTTTTTGATCAGTGCCCTCATCGCATGGCCTGTGCAAAATGTGCCTTCTATGTGCCCAAAGAGTCGAGCCAAGCACAGATCTTGGAGGGCAAAGCGAACTTACAGAGGATGTTGCAAGAAATTCCGCTTTCAGACGATGAACGTGAAGCAGTTGAAGAAGGGATTGAAGCTCTAGAAAAGCTCTCTGCGCAACTGGCCGACGTACCTACACCTGCCGGACCAACTCCACGGCAACTCAACGAAAACCGAGGTCAGGTGAACTTTATCCCTTCATCATCCATTCAACGAGTCCCTTCGAGAAACTGAGGGAAAGATGCAACAACTGGTCCGTGAAGGCACACTTTACCGCGACAACAACAGACGCTATTGTTTGTATGAATCTGGCTTTCCAGTTGAACAGACAATCACATTAACTTCTGGGTGTTCACTTGAAATCTGGCTCAATCGAGAATGGGTTACAGGGCACGTTGAAGGGGATGGACAAGATTATTGGTTATTTGCTTACCGTGGCGGCCGTTTCCTCTTGTCTGAGCGGATGAAGGCTCGATACATTATCCATTAGCAAAATTTCTCTATTGAATTTTTGAAGTAAAAGAGGTTTTTGAATTCCACATAAGCCTTTGTAGCCCAAATTTTGAAAGATCGCAAAATCTTCCATGTAATTTTGCACTGATAAATCGGTCAAGCTATTCTGATAGAACAAACCTGCGGCTCAGAAAGTGGCCTCCGGCGAGAATTGCTATACTCATCCATGTTCCAACACAGAGAGAGCAGGGTCATTATTGAGTATAGCAATTGTAACAAGGAGATGGAAACGGAAGCCCATGGGTATTATCGAGACCGCTGGGAGTATCAATCATGGAATGCCTCTCAATGCTTGGTTGTGTTGGGCAATCAGGAAAGCGGCAAGAACTGATTTTTACGTGATGGTGATTTAGCTCATCGCGCAGTTTTTTATCCTCTCGAGCATAGCAAAAAAAGACACGTAGAGGGTGGTGCAACTTAACATTCATACCTATGTCTCTCTCAGCTCATAATTTTTATAATATAAAAATTAATATCATACCGTATCTAATAAGTAAATGTAGCTCTAAACGTAATTATATTTCGAATGTTTATTTGACGAGGCAAATTGTTTGTTCTGTTTATTTAGCATATATGTATCATAGAGAACTTGCATATGTGCATTTCTGCATAATTATTCTGTCATAGACAAGCAGCATAATGTGTACACGGGTAATACTCTTGCTTGCTTATATAGCTATACATCTTATTTATTGTTCTTCCTCTTTATATGAGATCGTATCCAGCTAAAAATCATTGTGACTGCAAGCCATGGTATGCTATTCCATGTTCGTTCAAAAGGTACTACTCCTAAGGACGATAAAAAAAGTAATAATATTGTCCATAATAATAAAACTATAGGTATGATAATTGATAGAGCTAAGTCTGTTCCCAGATGGGTGCTTGTAATATTGGGACTGATCCTTTCGTGCTCTACGGTAAAATCTAGCTTTTCAAAGTAGAGATCCCTTAACAGCTCTTTCAGCGGCAATTTATGCACTTTTCTTCTCCAAATAGGCTATTCTACTTAAAATACTCCTCTTCTATGCACGTTCTACTTTATTTCCAGGTTTCATTCAATTATTATTAGTCAAACCATTCAGTGCGTGTTTGCACACGCCTGGAGGTGGATAGAGCAAGTTATGTGAGGATAACCCAGGTATCAAAAAGATACCTGGTCGCTAAATGTCTATCAGGCGGATTGCGGTCTGTATTAATACTGTTACACTTCTTCCAAATGCACCTATGGGAGATATGACTTTTGTGATTTGAATGCAGGTTCAAGGGTAATAGCTTGGGTGTAATCTTTTTGCGCTTTTTGTATATCTCTGCTATGCTTATAGGCTAGACCACGATTATAATAAGCTGAGGCATCCTGGGGATAGGTAAGAAGGAATGTTGTAAAATCCTGGATGGCTAGAGAATATTCTGCAAGTAGTAAGAAGGTGATGGTTCTGAAAGTCAATTGATTCTTATATAAAAGTAGAGGAAAAATGAGTAGAAAATTTTCAGAGATGTACCGTCAGTATTGTGAGGCTGTAGAGGGATCGATAGGCGAAAAGGTACGGCGTCCCCTCTCAGAGGAAGAGAAGTGGGGCATCTGGAATGATGGCTCTTTACTCCAACTTGAGATGTTCGAGAGGGCGGTATTGGCCGCTCCATCTCCTGAGGAGGCAGCACAGATAGTATCTGAACAAGTCGGAATCGCCAAAAAATATTTCCCAAAAATGATAGAGACGTTGCTTCATAAAGTGACAGCACTCCTTCAGCGGCCGCTTGCTGATGAAGAGGAGGGCCAGCTTCGAGCAATTGCATGGGTTGCCGATGCTATGCATATAATTGAACAACTTATCGATACACCTCAAGATCAGCGGGATATTGTCTTCTATCAACTGATGACCCATTGAATGATATGCAATAATTGTTTTGTCATAAGTATTTTTAGTGAGGAAGCAATGATGGGGAAACCTGAAGTTCTGCGATCAAGTCCGCAGATCCCTTATCAAGAAATACGCCTCCTGTGGTTTTGTGATTACTGGGATGGACCACTTAGTGGCGTCTGTTTCTATTGGGGACAGCGCTACTGGTTTGAAGCCATTGAGCCAGAGAAGGATAATTATGGCTATCCGAGAACGATGGGTGTTTACATCTTGTCAGCAGAAGATTTACAATCGGAAGAAGAAAGTCAACGACGTTTTCAGCAATATGTAGGGATGCACACTACCTATGATGATCCGGAAAATTGCTCAGTTGAAGAACCTCCTCGGTCAGGCGAAGATCGCGAGAAGTTTTACTCATGGAGCAAGCAACAGCCCAAACGAGATTACCGTCACAATGAGATGGTCGGCTGGTTTGAAGTGTAAGCTCTCACTATGATAGGAATAGAGCAGCATAGTATGCTATGCTGCCTGTTTTTGTGTTCTACTGCCATTTTGTAAAACCTGGGGAATCTGGATATAATTGGATGGACATAACGCACTTATCGATCATAAAAACGATCTAATTTGTCGGCAACAGCATTATGTACAATAGATAATACTTTTTCCTGTGCATTCGTAACCTCGGTACAGCTACACTAAGTGGTGGATGCGTTGAAAAAGGGACTTGAAAAATGACGTATTACACGGCACACTGTTTGTATGAAAAAACAACAGAAAGCGCCAATGAACACGTCTTCTCAATTTTGCCCTAATTTGACGTGTTCCGCAAGGGGTCAAAAAGGGCAAGGAACTATTGTGGTTCATGATCGTCAACGTGAACGCTATCGTTGTAAGGTCTGCAAAAAAACGTTTACATCCCGAACAGGAACCATGTTCGAAGGGCTCCGCAAACCAACCGAGCTCATTGTCATTGTGGTAACTTTGCTTGCCTATGGCTGTCCGGTGCAAGCGATTGTCAAAGCCTTTCGTTTAGATGAAAGAACCATTGCCAACTGGCGAGATCGCTCTGGAGCACATTGCCAACGGGTCCATGAACAAATGATGCAGCAGGCTGACCTCACTCTGAGTCATGTGCAAGCCGATGAAATTCGAGTCAAAGGAAGAAAAAAGGTCATCTGGATGGCCCTGGCGATGCTGGTTCCTACGAGATTGTGGTTGGCAGGCGTGGTGCAGCCAACTCGCGATACTCCGTTAGCCGATCGGTTGTTTGAGCAGGTTCGTCAGTGGACCAAGCACATCAGTGCGATCCTGGTCTGCGTGGATG
This sequence comes from Dictyobacter vulcani, assembly GCF_008974265.1. Taxonomy (GTDB): domain Bacteria; phylum Chloroflexota; class Ktedonobacteria; order Ktedonobacterales; family Ktedonobacteraceae; genus Dictyobacter; species Dictyobacter vulcani. The sequence continues at coordinate 432,639 of NZ_BKZW01000002.1, read as the reverse complement.
GCTGGCCAGCCTATCCACACAGTATTGAGCGAGCCTTTCGCTCAAAAATCAAGCGCACAGCTGGAAGAGGACGCTGTTGTCTGGAAATGTGGTCGGGATTGGTGATTGGACAAGTGATCAAGCGTCAATACAAGCATCGTGTGGTTGAAGTGGAACGGCGTTTGCTACGTGGGGATCCGCATCAAGCACAGAAGTTGTTACAAACGACACCAGGATGCACGATTCTCAATACGGCGTACATTGAACGATTGAATGGCACCATGCGAGAGCGTTTGGCACAGTTAACCCGGAAATGCCGACATGCCGCATGTCGGCTTGAGAGCTTGCATCACGGCATGTATCTGTTGGGTGTCACCTACAATCTCTGTTGGTCCCATCAACAGTTGAGCACAAATCAGCAGCAGATCAGTCCGGCGATGGCCAGCGGTTTAACCGATCATCTGTGGAGTATTGTTGAGTTGTTAACGTACAAGGTCGTGCCCGAACCCTGGCACGAACCGAAAAAACGAGGACGCAAACGGATCAAACCGTTGCCTGATCCTAATCAGTCAAAGCGACCACGAGGGAGACCTCGTCTTCGACCGTTGCCTGATCCCAATCAGCCAAAACGGCCGAGGGGGCGACCTCGTAAAGTCATTTTGAGCTCATCCACCGTTTAGTGTGGCTGTACCGTAACCTCAGTACGCTCAGATAAATCGAGAAGTTTTTGTAGTATTACCTCGTCTTGATCTTCCATTTTTTCTATATAAGGGTCTGTTACCAACGAGAGATAGTCATAGATGAGCTTTGTGGTTTTGTCATCCACATCGTAGCCAGATGGTTCTTCCCATGCATCAACAATATAGCGGGCAGTATGATGAAGTGACCAACCACAGTAATATGTGTCAGCAAACAAAATTTCTATGTCTTGTGCTAGACGCAGGCGTAGCCTTTGCTTTGCATCATCTAAGGCGCGTGGTAAGAAACAGGTAAGCACTTCACTATTTTGATCCATCCAACGCCATCTTGTAGGTTCAATTTGAAAATCTTGTGCTTGTCGCAATTGCAAGCTGCCATCATTTATTGGTGCCTTTTGCCATATTGCCAGTATCTCTGTTTGTGCAAGGCTTGCATCTGGAACATTGAGCATCATACTCTGTAGTGCCAACGTCGTTTTAGCAAAACGTATTTCATCTGTATCTGACCAGAGCCATTCCATACTACCAGTGGTTTGGCTTACGTGCTTTTCATGCTCATCTGCCGTATGATAAGGACCAAGAATTACCTTCCTACCATCAAACATCCACCGAGGACTTATAGTGATTTCAATTTTTTTGTCCACGACAACATCTACTGTGTCTGACAAATGTAAGTCTATATTCACGAAGTCGCACTCCTTATATTTTAAGATCATGTATCAGTGAAACTATTTTAATGGAATGGCTGGAGGAAACGTCCCACCTCCAGTAGTAGGTATTTGTCCTTTTCTGATCATATCATCTGTTACTGGTAATCCAGGATCACTAGATGACCCGCCATAAATTGATGAACCGCTATCCCCACGAGGGCCAGATGGTCCTTCTATAAGGTCATTAAAATGTTTTTGGTAGTCTTCATGCGTTGTCCAGAGAGCATCAGCAGCTGAACCTGTATAGGAGTAGGTGCCACTACTATGAAAGAGTTCATTCATGTGCACATTTATAGTTTGAGCAGTGCTTTGGTGAAGACTGGCAACTTGCATCCAATGTAATGAAAGCTGAGATAGCGAGTTATTCAGAGGTTTGACTGGTCCAGTGAGATATTCTAGTAATATCTGATGTGGATCATCCCTCATGAGGTTTACTAGATTGGATAAAAAACTTTCAGCTGAGAATCCTAGTCTAGCTGCAGTAGAGAATACATTAATATTATTGCTATCTAGATCATTGACCACGGTTTCTAGCATATTGACATCCACTCCCACAGATGCTGCCAGGCTATCTACCGTATGACCAATGGAATTTGCAATATCGCTAAAGAGAGACATCCTGCCTCCTCTTTCTTTAATGGCTTCTAGTATTTCTAAATAGAAATAAGAACGTCTTTTTATATCTATTACTGTTGGATTAGAAGGTGCTAAAAGTCGTTTTCACATTATTATCTGCTTGGCCATACATATCTGCTGCCCCTTCCATATTATGTGCGATCTGATGCTGATTCTCATAATGATTTTTAATTGCAGCGTTCCATGGGTTATTTACCAGAGCGAGCCAGAAAGCCCCGTCCATTCATGGCGGGGATGAATGGCTGTTCCTTATTTGGGGCGTGGGTGATATGGGTTGGTACGCTGGGTCATCCCAGGCCAGATAGGTATCTAATGCTCTCCTGATGATTTCTGCCATGGGCAAATCTTCCTCTACACTTCTCTTTTCCAGTTGTTTCTTTTGCCGCTCAGTGATGTAGATATTTGTGCGCTCTTTCCGCATAAATCCCTCTTTTCCTGTTTGACATGATACCCTATTAGGGTGTATAATATAGCATAGAAATGAGGAAAGAACAAGGACGCCATGCTGATCTACGAATACAAGCTTGATGGTTCCAAGGCACAATATGCCGCCATTGATGAAGCGATTCGTGTCGTGCAGTTTATTCGCAACAAGTGTCTCCGCCTCTGGATGGATGACCATGCCACCAAGAATGACTTGCAGAAGTACTGTGCTGTCCTTGCCAAGGAATTTCCTTTCGCCAACAACCTCAACTCACAAGCTAGACAAGCCAGCGCTGATCGGGCATGGTTTGCCATTCAACGGTTTTATGAGAATTGCAAAGCCAAGAAGCCCGGCAAGAAAGGCTATCCCCGCTTCCAGAAGGATAATCGCAGTGTGGAGTATAAGACCACGGGTTGGAAACTGGAACCGGATGGGCGCCATCTCACCTTTACGGATGGCTGTGGGATCGGTCGCCTGCGTCTGGTGGGCACTCGTGATATTGAAACCTTCCCCATTGCACAGATCAAGCGTGTGCGTCTGATCCGTCGCGCCGATGGCTACTATGTCCAGTTTGGTGTGCAGACGAATCGCGTGATTGAACACGAGATGACCGGAGCGACGGTCGGCATTGATGTGGGACTCAAAGCCTACTACACCGACTCTAATAGCAATACCGTCGAGAATCCCCGGCACTACCGTAAAGCTGAAGCCCGCTTAAAACGACTGCAACGCCGCTTATCCCACAAGAAAAAAAGGTCAAAGAACCGCTCGAAGGCCCGTAGACAAGTCGCCAGAGCCCATTTGAAAGTCCAGAGGCAGCGTGAAGATTTCGCCCGCAAAGAGGCGAACGCGCTTGTGACATCTCACGATCTCATTGCCTATGAAGACTTGAAGATTGCCAATATGGTGAAAAACAGGCATCTCGCCAAATCGATCAGCGATGCCGGATGGGGGCAATTTCTCGCCTGGGTCAACTACTACGGGGCACTGCACGCTATTCCAGTGATCAGGGTTGCGCCCCACTTCACCAGTCAGAACTGTTCAGGGTGTGGCACGCATGTCAAGAAGAGCTTGAGCGTGCGCACCCACATCTGTCCATCTTGCGGCTTGATAATGGACCGCGATCATAATGCCGCCGTGAACATTTTGAACAAAGCGCTCAGTACCGAGGGGCACTCGGGAACTGATGCACCCAAGAGTGCATAAAACGCTTCTGGACATCGGACCGCTACTCTTCAGGAGCAATCCTGCTGAGCAAGTTGGATGGGTGAAAGAAGAATCCCCGCGCATGTATGCCGGGGAGTGTCAAGTAACACACTGAACTACAATGGTGTAATCATCACCGACGGACTCTATATGGGCGGGCTCTACCAGGGCAACGATCCAACCACCAACCAGTTAGCCCAGACCTATGTGCAGGCCATTATCGCTGGCAACGACCTGCTCGAAGGGGCCACCAATGTTGTCCAGGTAGCTGCAATCGAGCAAGCAATCCAGCAGGCCATACAGAGCGGCCAGATCACCGAGCAACGCATCAATCAATCGGTGCAACGCATCCTACTTATGAAAGTACAATACGGCATCATCAAGAAATAGGTGGGCAAGACCAGCCGTCCCTTACGCTGTTCACTTAAAGACGAGGCTGCCATGCAGGCCAATGGCTGGTCGGGGTGCAGATCCCCCCGGCCATCGACGAGTTGGTGCCAGACCTGTGTTTGAGACAATCGACGCCACGACGTTGACACTATTTAAAAACGGCACTATCCAACATATCTGGTAAAAAGAGAATAACACGCCATCCTTCTTCATAGCTACGTGTTTTCCAGCCACACTGTAGTATTTGGTGCTCAGCTCTGAACCTGTCTGCTCAGGTATGGGCTCGCTTTCACAAGAATCAGGGATGTATCCGTGGGGTTCCTGACTCACCTGGAAAGATTTGCAGAATTCTCCAATCATTCTCGACAATCATTCTATCACCCGAGGTTTCGGTGGTCTATACTCTCCATAGACAGAACACATGCTGCGCTGTCTGGACCGCGTACGCTGGACTTTTCTTCAAGAACAGAGTCAGTGGAAAACTTGCCTGCTGGGTAGCCTTTCATGACGAGGCAAGGCAGCGAACGCTGAAGAACAGAAGGAGTTCACCTATGGCACCCACCAATTTTCGCTCTGGTGTGCAAAACGATAATCTGATTGACATCACCGTGACCGGGCGCACGTCTGGTCGTCCCATTTCGCTTCCTATCTGGTTCACCCTGGATAGCAACACGCTCTACCTGATCCCAGTGAAAGGATCGGACACGGAGTGGTATAAAAATCTGCGCAAGACGCCGACGATCCGCGTATCCGCTCATGGGAAGGCAGTGACTGCGAGCGCTCAAGTTCACACCGACCAGGCACAGCTCGACCACGTGCTTGAGCTGTTTCGCGAGAAGTATGGCAAGAACGTGAAGTCCTATTATCCAAAATACGATGTGGCCGTCGCAGTTCCGCTTGCATAAAGTGCTTGTTTGGTGTAGATCGAGAAAAGAAAAAAATGGATATCAAACGAAACAGCTCAACCCCTTCTGGCAAAGGACCAGCCGAGTATTTTACCAGAGCGGTCCGCATAGATTCCCAGTTTAAGGGAGAGGGCACGAGACCCGAAAGGAGAACGATCAATGTCAGCGATGCCATCTGTCACCCTCAATAATGGGGTAAAAATGCCCCTCCTGGGGTTTGGCGTCTATCAGATCCAGGATGCCGAAGAATGCGAACGCAGCGTCTACGACGCCATCCGCACCGGCTATCGTCTGATTGATACTGCGGCTGCCTATGGCAATGAAGAGGCCGTTGGCAAAGCCATCAAACGAAGCGGTGTGCCAAGGGAGGAGCTCTTCGTCACCACCAAACTCTGGATTGAGGATGCCGGAGACGAACGTACCAGGCAGGCATTTGAACGATCGTTGCAGCGGTTACAACTGGAGTATCTGGATCTGTATCTGATTCACCAGCCCTTTGGGGATGTATATGGTGCGTGGCGCGCGATGGAGAAGTTGTACCAGGAAGGCCGGGTACGCTCCATTGGGGTTAGCAACTTCCAACTCGACCGATTGATGGACCTGATGGTGCATCACCAGGTCGTTCCTGGCGTGAATCAGGTGGAAACCCATCCATTTAACCAGCAAATCGAAACTCAAAAATTCATGCAGGAAAATACTATTCAGATTGAATCCTGGGGGCCGTTTGCGGAAGGCAAACACAATATGTTCGAGAACGAGCTACTGCGTTCCATCGCAGGCAAGTATCAGAAAACCGTGGCGCAAGTCATTCTGCGCTGGCTGACCCAAAGAGGGATTGTGGTGATTCCCAAATCAGTCCGTAAGGAACGAATCATTGAAAACTTCACTATCTTCGATTTCGATCTGAGCCAGGAAGATATGGCGGCGATCAGGACGTTGGACACAAAAACCAGCAGCTTCTTCGATCACCGTGACCCTAACATTGTGAAGGCGTTGGGCCAGGCAACACGTCGGACCTGAACGTACGAGTGCCCCGTGTGCATCTGGGAAAGGAGAGAGCGTTTTCTTCCCATCACATGGGACCATTCTCAGAAAACGTACGCTGCCCCTTGCCCACTGGATCAAGAAAAGGAGAAATAATGCAGAAGCGCACACTTGGAAATAGCAACCTGGAGGTTTCGGCCATCGGACTTGGCTGTATGCGCATGACCTTTGGTGATAAGCCGATTGGGGACAAAGCGGAGATGATCGAGTTTCTCCACGCGGCGGTGGATCGTGGCATCACCTTCTTCGATACGGCCGAGGTCTACGGACCCTTTACGAACGAAGAGCTGGTAGGGGAAGCCCTGGCTCCCTTTCGGGAAATCGAGCGCCTGCAGGAGAACATCGGCGCGGTCCAGGTCAAGCTCACCGAAGGCGATCTGCGGGAAATCGACCGCGCCATGTCCACGATTACGGTCCTGGGAGACCGTTACTAAAGAGCCATCGAGTGCCCATAAGAAAGAGACGAGAAGGAAAAGAATGAACGAGAATACAAGCAACAATCTAGCCGGAAAGGTCGTCGTCATTACCGGAGCAAGCAGCGGATTGGGTGAGGCGACGGCCCGGCATCTCTCCGCCGAGGGTGCGACTGTCGTGCTGGGAGCGCGGCGCACCGAGCGCATTCAGGCCCTGGCCGACGAACTGAACGGCGGTGGGGGCAAGGCATTTGCCCTCCAGACCGATGTCACAGACGCCAATCAGGTAAAACACCTGGTTGATACCGCTGTTCAGACGTATGGACGCATCGACGTGCTGATCAACAACGCTGGACTGATGCCGCACTCGCCCCTGGAACGACTCAAGATCGACGACTGGAACCGAACCATCGACGTCAATCTCAAGGGAGTGCTCTACGGCATTGCGGCAGCGCTGCCCTATATGAAACAGCAACACGCAGGGCATATCATCAATGTGTCCTCGGTGGGTGGCCATAAGGTTCGCCCTGGCAGTGCGGTCTATGCGGCGACCAAGGCGGCCGTCCTGATGATCTCTGAAGGGCTGCGCCAGGAAGTCAAGCCCTACCACATCCGTACGACCGTGCTCTCGCCAGGCGCAATAGCCACGGAACTGCCCAACAGCATCACCGAGCCGGATATCGCCGCAAATGTGCGGAAACTCTATGAAGCGGCCATTCCGGCTGACTCCTTTGCACGGGCCGTCGCCTTCGCTATCTGCCAACCTGACGACGTAGACATCAACGAAATCGTGTTCCGGCCCACCAGCCAGGAGCTTTAAGGAGCAAGAGCTATGTCACCCAATAAGCAAGCACAACACACCCATCAGGAGTTGTTTCCCGAACACATCTCCACCCTGGCAGTCACTGACCCGGAGCTGATCGAAACCTTCGATAATTTTGCCTTCGACGAGGTGCTGCGTCAGAGCCACCTCGACAAACGGACCAGGCTGATGATTCAGCTAGCTGCCCTCATCGCTTCCCAGGCGCTGCGTGAGTACCGCATCATGCTCGGCGCGGCCCTGACGGTCGGGGTGACTCCAGTTGAAATCAAGGAGATTGTGTACCAGGGGGTGCCCTATGTAGGCATGGGGAAGGTCTTCGACTTCCTCCATGCCACCAACGAGGTGTTCACCGAGCGGGGCATCGCCTTGCCCCTGCCGGGCGAGTCCACGACCACGCCTGAGACCCGAGCGGCGAAGGGTCTGGAGGTCCAGAAGCACATCGTCGGCGCGGAGGCCGTCGATGTGCTTCTATGCCTCCGCGCCCGCCGACGAGCAGCACATCCAGCGCTTCTTATCGGCCAACTGCTTCGGTGACTATCTCACCCGCAGTGGCATCGACATCCCGACCCGCGAGCTTCTTACGTTGAGCATGCTGGTCGCGCTTGGCGGATGTGACCCGCAAGTGAAAGGCCATGTCGCCGCCAATCTGCATGTCGGGAACGACCGTGCGAAACTTATCGCCGTTTTGACGCAGCTCCTGCCGTTCATCGGCTATCCGCGCACACTCAACGGCTTGCGAGCCATCGATGAGGTCGCTACGTCGTAAGCGGCGTTGTCACTCACAACACCGTTATTAAGATCTTATTCCGAAGCTTAACCCCCATGCGGGGGCACGGTGCCACTGCCGTGGCTCGTGCTTCTCGCTCAGGTTTTCGGATCAGTAATAATTAGAGGAGAAGATGAAATGGCACAACGTACCTGGTTAATCACTGGCGTGAGCAGCGGATTTGGCCGCGAGCTCACCGAGCAACTCCTGGAGCGAGGAGATCGCGTTATCGGAACCGTCCGCGACATGGGAAAGGTCGCCGATGTGCGTGAGCGCTACCCCGAAACCTACCACGCCGAATTGCTCGACGTGACCGATACGGCGGCAATCCACGAGCTCGTAGAACGCTCGTTTGCGAAGCTGGGACGCATCGACGTGATCATTAGCAATGCGGGCTACGGTCTGTTCGGAGCGGCAGAAGAGCTTTCTGACAAGCAGGTCGAACACATCATCGCGACCAACCTGCTCGGGTCAATCCAACTCATCCGCGCCGCACTGCCACACCTGCGCGCTCAGGGTGGCGGGCGTATCATTCAGATTTCTTCGTATGGAGGGCAGGTTGCCGTTGCAGGCAATTCCCTGTATCACACAACCAAGTGGGGCATCGAAGGCTTTGTGGAGTCGGTCGCCCAGGAGGTGGCACCGTTCGGTATTGGCATGACCATCGTTGAGCCGGGTGGAGCGCGGACCGAGTTCCGCTACGGCAGCGCGCAGGTAGCACAGCTTCTACCCGTCTACGACCAGACACCGGCTCATAGCTTTCTCAAGATGCTCGATCCTAAGAACGGGCTAGCTCCGGGTGATTCGGCCCGCATGGCCGCGCGCATTATCGAGAGCGTGGACATAGAGCCAGCTCCGCTGCGTCTCGTCCTGGGGTCGCAGGCACTGGAAAGCACCATTGCGACCCTGCGGAAGCGGATCGAAGGCTTCGAGGCACAACGTGATCTCGCTGCTTCCACAGACTTCCCGCCTGGAGAGTGATCGCCTGCCTGGACGGCATGATCCGTAGCGTTGTCCCAGATGGGACAACGCTACGGACCGTGTCACCAGCCACAGTTTCATCATCCTCTTTCTCGACCACGAACTCTCGACGACCTGAATAGTTACAATGATTGATGTCATCAGGAAATCTATACAAACCTGAGCACCATATTTAGAATACATGTTGTATCACAGGAGTGTGCCCGACGTGCGGGGTAGACGAAGATGCAGTAGATACCTTATCTTATAAAAGAGGAAAACGTTTTCTTTTTTTATAAGGAGATCTGTATATGATCAATGTCTGTGTTATTGGGATTTCAGGGTTTGGGGATACCCATTATCATGATCTGGTGCGTGGAGTCGAGCATGGTTCTGTGCACCTGTTAGGCGCGACCGTGATTAATCAGGATGAGGAAGTGGAGAAGTGTCAGCGTTTACGCTCTCTTGGTTGTGAGCTTTTTACTGATTACACAGAGATGCTGGCGCGTTTTAAGGGCCAGTGTGACATTTGCTTTATTCCTACTGGTATCCCTCTCCATGCTGTCATGACGGTCGCTGCTTTGCAGGCGGGCGCGAATGTATGTGTAGAAAAGCCTGCTGCCGCCACGATTCAGGAAGTACGAGCCATGCAGTCCTGTGCGACTGAAATGGGACGTTTTGTCGCGGTTGGTTTTCAAACAATGTATGCTCGCGAAACATTCTGGATGAAACGCGCTATCTTAGAGCAAGAGATTGGCACCCTGCAAGCGATTAAGTGTTATGCTCTCTGGCCACGGTTAGATACGTATTATACACGCAATAACTGGGCTGGGCGCCTAAAAATAGATGGAAAGTGGATTCTTGATTCGCCCTTTAGTAATGCGGTGGCGCATCAATTAAATATGTTATGTTTTCTAGCAGGTAGTGAGTTAACCAGATCTGCCTCTTTAAAAAGTATTCAGGCCGAGTTGTATCGTGGACATGAAATTGAGAGTACGGATACGGCTTGCTTGCGTGTCCTGACCGATGCTGATGTTCCGATCTATTTTCTGGTGACGCATTGTTCAGAAGAACTGGCTGGACCCGAAATTGTCGTACGTGGTGATCGCGGTGAGATCCACTGGACGGCTGATCGAGTGGCTATCACGCGGGCGAATGGTACGCATGAAGAGCGTGAATGTGATACGGGTCAGGAACTGCGCGATTGTTTGATGGAGCACCTCATAAATAAGGTGTCCGATCCTGCCAGCTTTGTCTGTGATCTGGATATTGCGGGTGCGCACGTACGCAGTTTTAATGGTGCCCATGAATCCTCAATTATTCATCCGCTAGATGATACATTGATACACCGCTATCCAGAAGCGGAATCTGTGAAGACCGTTATTGAGAATATCGATACCATTATTCGTGAAGCTTTTGTCCAGGAGAAACTATTTAGTGAGCTACACGTTCCCTGGGCTCAACCAGGCAAGATAGTTTCGTTGTCGCAATATGATTATTTCCCGAGAGGCTGATTAGCAGATACAGAAGGGCAGGCCACGTTCATGCCCTTCTGTATCTTTCACAGTCCGGGCATCTAGACAACCAGGATAGGATCGCCGGCAGGGATAAAGGTGATCGAGATATCTTCTAATTGAGGCTGCAACCATTCTACTAGATAATGCATGCCAGCTTCTTCACTGGTGGCGTGTCCAAGAATAATCAGCGCCTTGTGTTGTCCTGTCGCGATGGCGTCGCGTACATATTCGCAGGTCTGCCACTCGACGGTTTCACCGCAGAGCGCGACATCCAGGTCCGCCATGTGCAGGGCCTTAATCTGATTTTCACCACCGATTGCCCCCAGCAGCATACCAACCCGCTCACAAGGCATATTGAGATCTCCAACCACGCGCAGAGTAGGACGTGACAATTTTTGCTTGAGTTCCCCAAGTAATCCTGATACAGTAGTGGGAGGAATATGGACCACATAGCGATTGTCCGTATGCTCAAATTCTTCCCAGCCCAGGGCTTTTTCAACTCCAACTTGAATGCCATCCGGCTCGTGCATATGCCAGTAATCATGGAAACGCCAGATAGTTAGGTTATGCTCATCAATAAAGGCTCGCTTGGCTGTATAGACCGGATCATCGCTGAGCCATGCGGTATTATCTCGATGTTCATAGAAAGTTGGCTCATGGGTGATGATAAAATTGGCGTTGTGCGCGACTGCATGCCTCAAAACATCCATGCTGGCAGTGAATGTGGTTACAATACCTGTAACTTCTTTTTTTGGATCACCACATTTAATGATATCAACAGAATCTTCCATCGGTGCCCCTGGGATTCTAGCCACAATGAGATCGATGACCTCTTGAATAGTCTTTGGCATATCTGTCATCCTTTTTTGTACTGACCCATGCCAGAAAATACATCTGCTCTGGCCGTAGGGAGAGAGCATTCATGAGTGCTTTATGCTTATAGCATAGCATGTTCTGGCCACTTGAGCTTAGATAGTGTTTGATTCCTACCCTCGTCTGGGAGTCGGGGAGTGTGCAGCCAACCGCACTCGGGCGCTCAAGCGCCCATACATCTTACAATGACAGCTCGATTATCGTATATCAAGCATATCCAAAAGCCATCGCTCTTATGGTTAGCTGCGTGAGGCAGTTGCCTACTCTATCTCGCGAATGCTGCGTAAGAGCAGCGGCAAGCTGTTCAGCACCACCATCATCAGCCCACCAAGCAGGAAAACCAGGGTTGGACCGAATTGGTCGCTGAGCCAACCAGCGAGCACATAGCCAACAGGGAGCATGCAGAGCGAGCCGAGATGATCAATGCTGACGACGCGGCCTAGCTTCTCATTGGGGACCAATTCGTAAAGCAGGTTGGCCCAGATCATGCCCATGGTATTCATGCCGAAGCCAACGCCAAAGGCGGCGGGCAGCACAACAAAGACGAGTATATTCTGTGCAATGGGCAGACTGAACGCAAACAGAGCGAAACCGCTGAGAACGTAGGCGAGGAAGGCGATGGTGCCACGATGGCGCAGGCGCACCTGGCCAACAAAGATGGCCCCGACGATGCCTCCGATGGCCGCGCTGGTGCTAATCGCGGCCAGGAGCCAGGGGCCGCTTTTATACACGGCGAAAACCAGCCTGGGTAGTGCGACGGACATGGCTCCTGCATACGCCACAAGCCCGAACGTGGCGGCGATCAGCGACCAGCGCAGCCAGGTCGAGTTGAGGATAGTGCGAAAACCATCGCGCATATCCAGAAACATCCCTCGTAGTCCATTGGCCGACGTCGTGGCAGGCTTTTGAACGGAACGCGGCAACGAGCGGAGCACCAGGAGTGAGCAGACAGAGATAACAAAGGTGAGGCCGTCGAAGGCGAAGGACGCGCTCGCCGATCCGTTGGCCAGCGCGATCAAACCCGCGCCGAGCAGCGGCCCAAGGAAGTCGCCACATTGTGAGCTGAGTTCGGTCAGTGCGTTGGCCGAGGAGAGGTGGTCTTTCTCAACCAGGTCCGGGGTGATGGCGCGATACGCTGGATTGAAGATGGAGTGGCAGAGGCCAAAGAGCACCGCCAGCACAAAGAGATGCCACACCTGGAGCTGATGCAGCCAGGCCAGGGCCGCGATAGCCAGCACGGTCAGGGCACGCCCACTTTCCGCGCACAACAAAAGGAGACGGCGCGGCAGACGGTCCGCCGCGACTCCGCCCAAGAGCGTGAACAGTAATTCAGGAATCATCTTCGCCATCAAAAAGAAGCCCATAGCCAGACTTGAACCGGTCAACTGGTAGACTGCTACCGCCAGTGCCATGGTGAACGCGCCATCGCCCAGTGTCGAAATGGTCTGCCCCAACCAGAACCAGACAAAGGTCCGCGAGAAAAGGGCCTGGGTCAGGCGCAGACCCTTGCGTTGTGTTGTCACTGTGCTCATACTCTTTCTCCTTACACGAGGCTCCTGAGAGAAGAATGTCTTCCCGCTACGATTTTTGTTCCTCGATTGTATCAGCCAAAGAGGTTAGAAGGGGTCCTAATTGGACTGAAGCCAGTGTTTCCAGGTCACCTGAGGTACAAAGGGCAGAGAAGTTGGAGTGGAGGAGTGACAGATGGTCCAGGGGATGTAGCGGTCAGTAAAACTTTTGTGACTGGCAAGCTACGCATTTCTGCTCAGCAATGATCCTTCCAGACGTCAACGCCGGCGTACAAGCTCTGCTCAAAGCAACGAAATCCGTCCAACATCTTCCTAATAAAGGTTCTCCTTCAGCCAGTTCATGGTGGGTACCATCAACTGCTTTGACTGGTTGCTGACAAAGTCAGAATCATAATTTCTGTAATAGCATTCCGTTTTCATCACCAGGGCGAGATGTAGTGTGTACAAGTGGCATCTTTCATCCTCTTCGTGCGTAAAGGTGGTCTTGCCATAACTTCGCATACTTTCGGAAACACCCCCCAGGGCTAACGCCCGGAATTGTGCTTCCATCAAGGGGTCTGCCCAGAGTGCTCTCTCAAAATCGATGATGCCGGTGACCTTGCCATCCCTGACAAAGAAATTCAGGTCCCAGGCATCCCAGTGAACCAGCTGAGGTATGGTAACAGCCTCCAGAGAGGAAGCGTGTTTCATGACAACTTCACGGATTTCGTCAATGGCATAGCCAAAATCCGCATGTTTGCTGGAACCATCTTCCAGCACAGAATCCATGATCTTGATGAAAGTTTCTTTCCAGGTCTCACCGCGCAGGTCGCTATTTCCATCATAGCCAAAATACGTACCCGTAAAACCATTGATCTCGCGAACAATCACGCCGATCTGCTGGTCAAGCTGCACCTGCATCGCCGGGGAAAAGGATGCTTTCACATGCTCGTAGTTGTCTCCTGCCAGCTTCTCCATGAAGTAATAATCTGAGTCACATACATCCCTGGTCGTATCAAAATAATAAATCTCTGGGACGGGGATGGTCGGGTTCTCACGCACCAGACGCAGAGAGGCGACCTCGGTCGTCATGATATTCTTTTCATACGCCAAAACTTCAGCATCCTCAGGCGGCGCGATCTTTAAGATAACCTCCCTCCCGTCAGACAGCCGGACGGTATATGCCGCGTTAAACCACCCCTCCTTTAGCTCACGCATCGCATCTTCACCAGTTGCAAGTGTGGTCCCGCCAAATGCCCTCTCAACCATCCGTGCCACCTGCGCCCTCGTTTTCCTGTTTTTTGTTTTGCTTTCCATATTCTTCTCTGCTTTCTAAAAATATTACAGGCGGTCTGATCCTGGAGCGTTTTCACATAAAAACACTTATAACAAAACGTAAATCACAATCTTCTAGCAAGACAAATTTTATCATAAGATAAGTGGCTATGTAGCAGTTGCTGTTACTTTTATCCTTGGGGTGACGATTGTTCATTTTATCTAGAAGCATGCGAAAGACTAATTTGCTTCCTATTCCAAGTATTACTGGGCTACTTTTATCCCTTGACAGCCTGCTATGGCTGACTTATACATGAGTCATCCCAGATTTTAGGGATGAGCTTGTGAAAGAAGCGAGCATTTCTCCTCAAGAAGTGGAGAAATGCTCGCTTCAGTTCTCTCCAAGAAAAGCGGTTGATGAAGTGCTTCTTGCTGGTGATCTCCTTCTCCTAGAAAACCAACGGGAGAAAAGAGAACAGAACGAAGACGTGTTCACACCAAGAGCATCACCTCGGTTTCCAGCGAGAAAACAGGCATCCATGTTTTGTGTGCGATCGCTCCATATGCTGGTTGCGATCGTTGTGCTGGATGAACACCGGTCACACGCCCCCGCGGTCAGGCAGTCCTGGCCATGGAATGGTTCAGCGGTGGTGCAGGCTCAACGCCTCATCAGAGCATGGTCACCGAGACCGTTGGCTGGCCTCGGCCCGACAGGGACTCCCAGTGCGGAGGCACACTTTGCCACAGCCGGCTCAGCGCCATGCGCATCCGCGCAAAGGGAGCATGAGCCTGTCGGCAATGGCGACCCGTTCGATGACAGTAGCGGCGCAGCAGCCAGCGGCGCAAGAGCGTGTAAAACGGCGCCAGCAAGGTGAGCAGAAATGCGTACGCCAGTGCTGCCAGCAGCAAGAGTTTTTCCCGTGGTTCCCACTCCCACACACGGGGGCTTTGGAAGGCCAACTCACTTTTGTTCTCTTTCCAGGTTAATTCGATTTGCCAGCGACGGGCATACGCAAACATGATCCTCCAAGCATCGTCCGCATTGGCGATCGGCTCAGCGGTGAGCAGATACCAAGGGAGGCCACCTTTGCGTCGGGCTACCACCAACCACAATGGTTGTTCACGATGGTCTGGGTGCGTAACGGGCAAAGCGAGAATGCTGGCCATGACCCACTGGTGACGACGGCAATCCCAGACCAGACGTTGTTGCCATCCCCGTTTGCCACGTGCGATTTTCCAGGCAGCGCGCCGTTGGCCTTGTTCATCCACCAGCTGATAGTCTTTTTTCCAACGCAATACAAAACGAAGCGAGAAGGCCACGAGCAAACCAAGCCAGAAACTGCTGGCGAAGCCTTGGTCAAAGACATGCATCACCTCGCGCCCCCAGAGCAGAACTCCTTGCAGCAACAGCTTGGCTTGCTCATCGCGTTTGAAGGAGGCACGCGCCCCGCGGCTGGTCCACCAGCGCATGCAGGCCAACGCTGGAGGGTCAGCCGACTGGTCGCAGCCCACCAGGACTACCGCTAGCCAATGAAGGCCAGGCACAAAAATGGGGCCACGAGGCGGGGTGTAGTAGCCCTTCTTCACATGGGTAAGTCGAGCCGCCTTACTGGAGCGCACCGGACCAAGATCGTCAGAAGCGATACTTTCCGGCTTCTCCCAAGCGCTCTCATCCCAGAGCGCCAGCGCATCCATTCCAGCCTGTTTCCACGTCGCCAAACGTTGGGTGGCTCGATGCCAGAGATAGGATCGGATCAGCTCGGCAGACCATTTGGAACAATGCAACAGACGCGAAAGGCGCTTGGTGCCAGCTGGGGCTTTGTCTGGCGTGTCGAGATAGCCACCCATTTCTGAGAGGAGCAAGCCATTCACTCGATCACGGAAAGTCAAAATCACCACCACGGTTTGCAACAACGTTCGCACGAGCCGCTTATCAATGCGGGTATCGACTTCGATGAGCAAGGGTGCAAGAAACTGAGCAAGACTCCCATACAATCCCTGGGCCATCTTGTCTGGAGGATATGGTGGAACTTGTGGCTCCTCAAGCCGTGTGAGATACTGAGAAGACATGAAAAACACCTCCTGGATTGACTGAATATTCGTTACTTTCTTCAGTCTCTCTCGGAAGGTGTCTTTTTACAAGCCCGACCTTAAAATTCGGGATGACTCATGTATGTTATCACGAATTGATTGGTTAAACGTATGGATTCTGTAGATCGCGCGCTTCTGGAGACGGACCTGTATATGCCATCAGGTTCCAGGACGCCATTGCCTAAGTATCACATCATCAAGGAGATTATGCTGGGGCAGATTGCGGATGGGAAATGGGCGGTCGATTCGCTGATCCCTTCGGAGCCGGAGCTGTGTCGCGAGTTTGGCGTTAGCCGCATTACGGTGCGCCGCGCGATCGCTGAACTGGTGCAGAATGGGAAGTTGCGTGCCGTGCAGGGGAAGGGGACGTTCGTGGCGTCGCCCAAGCTCCAGGAGCATTTTGTCCAGCGCGCCTTCGGCTTTTTTGAAGATATGCAGCGGCGCGGCCTGGTGCTGACGACCGAGGTGTTGCGGCAGGAGGTTATTCCGGCTCCAGTGGAAGTTGCTTTACAGCTGGGGATCCCTCCACGCGAACCTGTGCATATAATTGTACGCGTACGTTCGGTAGCAGGTGAGAAGATTCTGGTCTCGACAACCTATATTCCTGAATATCTCTGTCCAGGACTGGAACATGATAATATTTCCACCGGTTCGCTCTATCAGCATCTGCACCAGCGTTACCAGTTAAATATCGCGCATGGCAAACGTAGCCTGGAGGCGGTGGCAGCTGGACAATGGGAAGCACGTTTGCTTGATATCGCACTCAGTAGTCCCTTGCTGCGCCTGGATAGTACCGCCTATCTGGCCAATGGACGAGCATTTGAGTATTCTCAGGCATTACAACGTGGCGATCGCGCACGCATCGAAGTCGAATTTCTTCCCGCCAGCAAATAACGGTCCCGTTCATTATCCAGTTTTCTATCTATCTATCTATCTATAAGGAAGGGGGGGAGATTATGACTGACGAGGGATGCTCAGCGCAAGGCGCGGTCCTGGCCTTTGATGTGGGAGGAACGCGCATCAAGACTGGAATTATCCAGGGCGATACGATGATCAGGGGAGAGGTTGTGGCGCTCAATCATACTGCCGGGGCTCACACAGATGATGTGCTAAGCAGGATTATCAATATGGGCCGGTCGGTCCTGGCACAACATGAAATTTCCGCGATCGGTCTCTCAATCCGTGGCATCGTCGATCCACAGTCCGGTATGATCCTCGATGTTAATGAGACGCTGCGCGAATTGATCCATGTTCCGCTGGGCGAGCAGTTGTCTCGGGAGCTTGGGCGGCCGGTCCTGGTTGAAAATGATGCTCGTATGTATGCCCTGGGTGAGTTTACTCATGGAGCAGGTCGCGGCGATAAGAATATCGTTTGCCTGACGCTGGGTACTGGTGTTGGGAGTAGTGTGGTGATCAATGGTCGCGTGCTGCGCGGTCAGCGAAGTATGCGCGGGATCCTCGGTGGACACATTACGATTCAGGCCGATGGACCACGTTGTAGTTGTGGCAATATGGGTTGCCTGGAGGTGCTAATAGGCACAGCCGCTTTAAGCCGCCAGATCGAGGAGGGACTGACCAGTGACTCTACTTCTATCCTGCATACGACCGACCACACGCCACGTCATCTCTTCGCGGCGGCGGACCAACACGATCGGCTCGCGCTCTCGATTGTCGATCGATTTGCGCGCCACCTCGGCTGCGGCATCGTCTCCTTGATCCATGCTTATGATCCAGATGTGGTGGTGCTGGGTGGTGGCTTTATGCATTCTCATCACCTGTTCCTGTCAGCAGTACAGGCGTACGTCAGTGCCCATGCCTGGACGATTCCACGTGGCCGTGTGGTCGTGATGCCCGCCACGCTGGGGGATACAGCGGCCCTGTTTGGCGTCGCCCAGGCAATATTTCATCCAGATATTTATCTTTAAACATGATGCACAACGAATATAAGCGGTAGATTCGACTCTTGCGGTCAATTACGGAGGATTTTAATGATGAAGGATTTGCATTCTTTTAGTGGCATGGATCTGCGCCTCAATAAGGAGCAGTTACGCCTGGATTTTGGTGCGGATATCTTCCATCCCGATGGTGAGGTGCGGACGCTCCAGCAGGCACGGCCGATGCTGGCGGATACACAGGCTCAGGGACCTGATCATCTCTACACTATTTATATGGACATTGGTCGTAAGGAGGATTTTTCTGCCATTGAACAGCAAGGACTCCTCTATGGCTCGGTTGTCTATAATCATGGAACGCTGGGGCATGAGCGCTTACGCAGCCAGGGACATATCCATTCAGAGAAACCAGGAACGGGCCTGCGTTATTCGGAGGTCTATGAGTTCTGGACCGGCCATGGCCAGGTGTATCTACAAAAGGAGTGTGCGCCAGATGTGACGCGTGCTTACCTGGTTCCGTTTGGGCCGGGTGATAAACTGGTGATCCCTTTCGGCTGGGTCCACCTGGTGGTGACGGAGGGTGATGAGCCGGTCTCCTTTGGCGCCTGGTGCGCGCGCGAAAATCAACTGGAGTATGAGCACCTGCGCTCCCTTGGCGGACCAGCCTACTTTTTCCTTGCCGATGGCACACTGGCTCGTAATCCACGCTATACGACGGTACCTGAGGTACGCTACGCCACGCCTGCGGACTTCCCACTGCTCGGCATTCCCACCGACCGGCCAATGTATATACGTCCTGGCAGGAAAATCCTGAACTCTACGAGTTTATGGCTAATCCTGAACTGGTTGGTGATATCTGGCGCGATTTTTAGCTTTGATCTACCTCCCACGATGATCTGAGAGTCAGCGGATACTGAGGTGTGTCCGCTGGGAATAGATCATCTTGCTTTATTCGCTATGCAAGAAGGTTGGTTTTATGTCTGTCAATGCATCTGTTTATCGTACTGAGCCGATCCATGTGTTTCCGGAACTCCAGATAAAGTCGGGGTATGCTCATCTGGCACGTCAGATTTTCACGCGCCTACAGGACAATTATTCGACACTGGTCGTCAGCGTTGATGGCTTTGTCGGTCTGCCCTGGACACCCTTTATCACCCGGCTACGTACAGCCCTTGAGGGGCTTGGTGTGGAGGTAAAGTGGTTCTCGACGGATAGCTGTTTGCTGCCTGAAGAGCGGCTGGATCAGGTTTTGGAGAGCTATCTGACCGATGATCCTGTCTTCGGCAGGTTGTATCATGGCACGCTGGCTGAGCTCTGGGATGAGTCGGCGGTAGCACAGTTGCGTACGGGGCTGGAAAAATCAGGCGGTATTCGTATTGTCTATGGCTATGGCGCGTCACTCTTCGTTCCTCAGGGACTGCATGTCTATGTTGATGTGCCAAAAGATCGTGGTCAGGCATTGGCTAGCCAGGGCCAGGTCTATAATGTGGGCTCCCAGCAGCAATTTCCCTTTGCTCAGACGTATAAGCGTTTCTACTTTGTTGACTGGCCGATGCTCAATCGCATTAAACGCCAGGAGCTTGGTCGACTGGATCTCTATGTGGATGGGACGTCCTGTGATGAGCCACGAATGGTCGGGGGAGATGAGTTCCGTCGTGCTCTGCATGCGCTGGCACAGCAGCCTTTTCGTGTGAAGCCCTGGTTCGCGCCTGGACCCTGGGGTGGACAGTGGATGAAAGAGCAGTTTGGCCTGCCTCCTGAACAGCCCAATTATGCCTGGTCCTTTGAGCTGATCGCGCCGGAGAATGGCTTGCTCCTGGGCAATGGTGAGTACTCTATCGAATGCGCGTTTGACTACCTGCTCTGGCAGGAGACCGATGCCGTGCTGGGAGTTCCGATCGCCGCGCGCTACGGGAGCTACTTTCCGATCCGGTTCGATTATCTGGATACGATGGGAGGCACAAACCTTTCCTGCCAGGTGCATCCACGCGTTGACTATATTCGCAATGAGTTCGGTGAACCCTTCACTCAGGACGAGACATATTATATCGTGACCTGTGATCCCGAGGCACAAGTCTACCTGGGCCTGCGCGAGGAGACGGACCTGGAAAGCTTTAAGGCTGCGGCCTATGCGGCACGCGATCATAAAGAGCCATTTGAGATCGATACCTATGTCAACAGCCAGCCCAGTCATCCTCACGACCTGTTTCTGATTCCCAGCGGCACGGTCCATTGTAGCGGTGCTAATAATCTGGTCCTGGAGATTAGCGCCACCCCGTATATCTTTACCTTTAAGATCTACGATTATCTGCGTAGTGATCTGTCAGGCAATCTACGCCATGTCCATCTGGACCATGCCTTTGCCAATCTTGAACCCACGCGCCGTACTGACTGGGTACGCGACCATCTGTGCCCCACCCCTACACTTCTACGCGCAGGCGACGACTGGGCGGAATATAGTATTGGCAATATTGAGCAACTCTTCTTTGCCATTCATCGACTGGAGTTTCACGCGCAGATCGATGATCAGACCGCTGGCAAGTTTGTCGCGCTTAATCTGGTGGAAGGGGAACGCTGCGAGATCCTGAGCGAGGGCAATGCTGCGGTTGAATTGCGCTTCGCCGAGAGCATTATTATCCCGGCCAGTGTCGGCAACTATACCCTGCGTAATCTATCACCAGCCAAACCATGCAAAGTGGTGAAAGCCTTTGTCAAATAGCAATACAACCGATAACACTATCTTGATTGGAGCAGAGCATTATGTCTATACAGCAAGGAACAGATACAGCACTTGTGCTGTATGATCGTTATCACCAGCTTGGTTTGCAACTGGATCCACAGACGGGCTTGATCCAGGGATTACTGCAAGGCGAGAAGACACTTCCGCTACGCCTGTCGGTTGAGATCAGTACGGAGGGCTATGAGACGCGCGGCTTTCCTTTTGGGCTCACGTATCAGGATACGCATCAGATTACCGCAGTGCGTCGCACTGACGCTACTCCGCTCTATCGTCTGGATGGTGATCAGGAGACGTACACGGTGGTCACGGAGGCTGAAAACTGGCAGCTGCACTGGCACTATACTTTCCGCCCACGGCATCCACGTCTGGAGCTCTCGTTTGAGATCCGTCCTCTACAGGCTACAGAGGCAGAGCCGGCGACGCTCCGCGATGTCCGTCTTTCCCTCACGTTCCAACCTGATGATCTGAAGAGTTGGCACTTTGAGGCTCCTGGCAACAAGATTCGACCAGGCATTGCAGCGGCGGCGCTTGAAAAGGCCACCAGGATCTCATCCATTGGAAGCGTTGATGGCGCCGCTGGATTGATCGCGCTCCATCAAGCGAAGGAGCAACAGGTGATGGTGGTCTGGCCATTCTGTCGTAGCGAGATCGGCGCGGTTAGCGCCCAGGCGCAAGGCGATACATTCCAGATCACGCTCAATACAACTCTGGCCGGTCGCCTGACTGCCAGTGATACACTGATCTATCGTGCCATTGAGCTCGATGCTCTGAACAGTAGCTGGGAGGAGACACGCGATCATATCGCTAGCTGGTATACGACGCTGAATCTCAATACACCCAACGATCGGCCAGCGTGGATCAACACCGCCAGCGTCTTTGAGGTGCAGATTGGCTATGCGCCTTTCTGGGGTGGCTATCGCTACGCGCCATATCCAACCGTTCAGGATCTCGCTGCTGATCTAGAGCGTATTAAGGGACTGGGCTTTAATGCGATCGAGATTATGCCACGCCAGCCATACCCCAGTTATAATGTCCATGACTATGCTGATATCACGACATCCTATGGAGATGAAGAGCAGATGCGTGCGCTGGTGCAAAAATGCCATCAGCTGGGGATTCGTGTGCTGCTGGATATCCTGATGCATGGGGTGATCGATCAGGAGGGGATAACGCAGGTCGCAGATACCGTTCGCTCTGGTCCCTATGCTGACCGCCTGGATGATAATATTCCCATTGAAGAAACGCTGCACCTTGAGGGTAGCGATGCCTACCTCATTGCCTGGAGCCGCCATATTCTGGACTTCGAGCCTCACTGGCGCGGTGGTTCACTCCCGCGCCACCCCCTGGCCGATGAACATCCCGAATGGTTTATGCGCGATTCGGCACAAAACATTATTGGCATGTACACCAAAGCCTTTAATGTGGCCAATCTTGCCTGGCAACAGTATTTCTGTGAGGCGACGGAGACGCTGGTGCGTAAGCTCGATATCGATGGCTTCCGCTTTGATGCACCTACCTATAATGATCTGCCTGACTGGTCCACAGCGACACAGAAACGAGCCAGCTACTCTCCCCTGGGAGTCCTCTCGCTCTTTGAGCAGCTACGCCCTCGCCTCAAAGCCCTGAAAGATGATATTGTGCTCTATACCGAACCATCCGGTGTGCTGTTTCGCCAGGCACTCGATGTCACCTACAACTATGACGAACACTGGTTGGTCAACGCGGTACTAAGATCGGTGCCAGGACAAACAGATCAGCACACGGGAGCAAGAAATGGCCGGGAACTGGCGGCCTGGTTCCGCGATCGCAACGCCGTCCTGCCACCGGGATCGCTGATTACCCATCATATCGATTCGCATGATACCTTCTGGTGGCCCGGCGCGGGCAAGAAGTGGCGGCGCGAACAATTCGGCATTGAGGCCACACGCGCCTTGTTAGCGATCTTCTCGCTCAGCGGCGGTGCCTATATGACCTTTATCGGTGGCGAAGAGCAGCTCGAAGAGCAGATACGCCTGGTCCACCGCCTGCGCACAGAGCTCCCCGAGATGCGTGAAGGCAGCGTGTGCTATACTGCCGTCAACGTTGACCACGAAGCCATTTATGCCGTTGTTCGTCATCAGGGCGAACACAACTCGCTCCTGCTCGTCAACGTATCCAACCAATCTATCCAGACAAACGCCCATCTCGATCCGCACCAGCCAGGATTAGAGCACGGCCCATATGCATACCACGACGCCTGGCACAGCCCATCTCAATCCCAACCAATCCAGGATCTACACAACATCCCATTAACCTTCGAACCCTATCAGGTCCACCTGCTCGTCATACGCAAAGATCAACAATAATCATAATCGTACACACGTATTCATGGGTGTGAGTGCACCCACACCCATGAATAAAAGAAAAGAGATAAGGTATCCTGCCTGCTATTTTTTTATATCTTCTCTGAGTCGGTTCATGGATTGATCTTTCCTCCAGTTGGATAGAGTGGTAGAGAAGACGATGGGGGGTATAATAGAGAGGAGTAGATTTTCTGTCATTTTTGCTTGTTGCGTTGCTAATGCGGCTGCTTATTCCACTTTAAAGTGCAAAAAGGGGGTTTTCCATGGTAAAGATCTATGCAGCGCTGCAAAATTCGTTGGCATGCATAACTCAGCATGGAGATGACTGGCTCGCAGATCTGCAACTGCGAGACTCTGAGCCACAATGTATCGCGGTCGATCCTGCTCATCTGGAACGTATCTATTGCGGTACAAACAATCATGGTCTATGGTACAGTATTGATGCCGGTGCCAACTGGAAACATGTAGAGACAGGTATCACCCACAGGCAGATTATGTCGGTCGCGGTCAGCCCGCTAGAGCAAGTACATGGCTATGGGGTTGTGTATGCGGGGACCGAGCCAAGCGCAATCTTTCGTTCTGAGGATGGAGGCGTAAATTGGCACGAGTTAACGACATTACTGCAACTCCCCTCGGCTCCAACCTGGAGCTTCCCGCCGCGTCCATATACCAGTCATATCCGTTGGATTACGCCTGATCCTGTCCAAGCTGGACGCGTCTTCGCGGCGGCTGAAGCAGGCGCATTGGTACGCAGTCTGGATGGTGGTCAGACCTGGGAAGACAAAAAAGCTGATGGGCCTTTTGATACCCATACGCTGATCATGCATCGCCTGGTGCCCAACCGACTCTATTCAGCCGCTGGCGATGGTTTTATGCATCCTGGTAATGGCTTCGTTCAGAGTGATGATGGTGGTGACACCTGGTTCCGGCCCGATCGTGGACTGCAACATCATTATCTCTGGAGCGTAGCAGTTGATCCCGCCGATCCAGACACGATTATTATCTCAGCGGCTCACGGACCACAGGAGGCGCATAATCCCATGCGAGCCGAGTCGGCTATCTACCGCCGCACTGGCCATAATGATTGGCAACAGATCAGCGCCGGCCTACCCGCAACTCATGGCCTGTTGGCCTCTGTTCTCGCCACAAATGAAGCGGAAGCAGGCGTCTTTTACGCTGCCAATAACAAAGGCATTTTCCGTTCCGCCAATGCTGGCTTATCCTGGAATGAGCTCCCAATTCAATGGCCAGCGAATATGTCTCCAGGAGAACGCATACACGCACTAGTTATTGTGCCAGTTTACTCGGCCGATGCGTTGGACTCAAGATAGCTAGAAGCCTGGCGTGTGAACATTGACCAATACTTTTGGCCGGCCTTCATTAATTCGTCGTGGGTCCCTTGCTCGACGATCTGACCATGCTCCATCACAATGATCTTGCAAAGTAGAAAAACATACATTACATTATTTATTTAATATTAATGGAGAAAAAATGTTGGCAGTCGTTTTGTGATGTGGGTGCTGATGGAAACGAGTGGAAAACCATTGGCCCAGGTTGCTCGCGACCCTGGTATCTCTTGGGATATCTGAGCCCGACGCACTATGAAGAATTGATGACCTAGCCACCCATTTGTCCTGACCACAAAAGTGGATCAAGCTCACCGTGCGTGCAAAGCAATGAAAAAGCGGTCGTTTGCACCTGATGTTCCTCTTCAGCTGAGCGGCTCGGCGATTGCACGACGCTGACGTCCATACTGCCTTCGCCTCTTGGCACGGCTCCCGCATCCTTGCATACTGCACCACTGACGACGGCCATTCTTACTGGTGTCAAGAAAAAGCCAACCACATCCCTTGTTGCCCGGGCACTCCTTCACCTGATGAAGGTCTTGTGAGGTGAACAGTTCTACTTCTCAGCGTTGTATGGGTGGAAGCGAACCGAACTCGCTTTTTTGTTCTTGAGCACATCTTCCCTTCTCATGTTCATCATTCATATATACCAGGGAATCAGTTGACTTTCAGAATAGGTTATAACTCAAAGCGTTCACAACAACCTCTTCAGTAGTAGGATTATACCTTCCTTCAGCCGCATCCAGATAAAAGATCGGCCATAAAGATATCCGGCTGCGTAACACATACTACCGTCCATGAGATCACCCTATTAAGCTCGCTCATTGTCGCTTGCGTAGCACTGGACCAGGTATGAGGATCGTTGATCCTCACCAAGTATAGAAACTGTCCACCCCATAGGTTCCCAAGGCCAGGGAAAGCTCGCCTCCATGATGGATCTCATGTTCCATGACATGCCAGACAATCCACTGCCGTGTATGCGGAGGCTCTTCCTCTTTCCCATGGCTCCGTCGCCATTCCTGCTGAGAGGCTGGAGGTACAATAAGCTGTTCCAGATCCGCAGAGGTCCAGCGGTCCAGGGCGGAAGAGATCACGCGCCAGGTCTCCTCAAACATGGCGACCAGTTCAGCGGCCTCAGGCACAGCTGACTCATCGCTGGACGCCCAGCGGTCTATAGCGGCCATAGCGGCATTTTCTTCCCCCATCCATGCAAAGAACCAGTTGACGCGTGCACCGATCATACGGGCGAGAAGCTCTCCGATGGACACGGAATGTGGCGCCCCAGAGAGGGCAAGTTGTTCGGAGGAAAGCGGTGCGATAGTTTTGACAATGGCTTGTTGATAGTTCTCCCAACCTGGTTTATAAAACGTGGCCAGAGGAGATACCTGTTCTGTCATAGCTGTCTGCTCCTTACTTCTGATCATGTGCTCCCATGAGGAGGAGCGTGAGTATCATAGCACAGAGAAAGGAGCAAAACTTCTTCTATCTTGCTCTTCTTGCCACGCAGGATCACCGCTGCGCATTCCAAAACGCGGTCTCAGAATCGCACTGATATGCCTGTTGGGAAATAGAATAAAGGGGTGATTGGGAATGGTTTCATGCTCAAGCATCCTGGCGGAGGATAAGCTCCTCAATTTCCGTGCCACGGGCGTTGGCGTAGCCTCGTCCTTCGCCACAGACAGTGAAGCCGCATTTCTCCAGGACGCGGCGCGAGGCCAGGTTATCCTTTGCTACGCGGGCAAAGATGGGGCGCACTTGCACCATATCTAGCAAGGCTGTGAGCGCCTGGGTGGCGATGCCCTGGCCCCAGTAGGACTTGCCAAGCCAGTAGGTGACTTCTGGTCCATCCATCTCTTCATCTCGATAGCTCGCGACACTTCCTGCCACTTGTTCCCCAGAAATAATCGTCTTATTCGTGGTGCTCTCATCATTGAGAATCTTCTGCCAATGGTGCATAAAGGCTTCGCGGTCAGTTGGGTCTTTGGCTGTAAAGGCCGCCATATAGTTGGCCTCGGGATCTAGCTGCTGCTCGTAAAAAATAGGCAGGTCGTCCGCGATCACGTCTCTTAAGAGAATCGGCTTAGGTATGGAATTTGGGACGTGCTTACTCATTTTACTGATGCCTTTCCGTGCTTGCTGAACAGTCTACTCGCGTGCAGGTAACCACGCACACAAACAGTTTCTCTTCCGGGAGAGGAGTGCCTTGAGATGAGTCTGTTCGTAACTTATATGTATCTATTCTTATTCGCATAAGCGAAAACGGAAATCGGGGAAGATATTCAAAAATTCCTTTTAGGAGTAGCATTTTGCTTCGAGCTATGTGTAAATCGCAGGATTCTGCCGTTTCGCTCTCAAAGAATCTCTAAGTAGTTGTTTGCATATACCCGTAATGAGAAGAGCGACCATGAAATGTGAAGAGATGCTTATCATTCAATGCTTAAACACATGGAGATTTGACAAATTTTGTTATTTTACGCATAACATGCATAATTTCCATGATCTCTTAACTGCTTGTTTTAATGGTATTGAAGAACTAAAAAACTTATAAGGTATTGAACATTCAAAGTTACTATGTTACATTTATTTATATAAAAAGATAAAAACTAATTTTTATTTTATATACATCTAAGGAGGTAAAAACTAATTCTGAAGCAGAATTTTTTGGCTCTCCGCCCTTCGGGGAAGAGGGGAGGGGGAGGGTTGCGAGGACACCTCGCGCTCCGTCAGGGGCTGCCGCCCCTGCACCCCGCTTTCCCCCTAATGGGGGTAGAGCTACGTAAGCTGTCACCAGCCGCAAAGTAGCAGTTATGAACGGTAGAAAAAGCATGAAGTTCCTGTTTTGCGTGGAGTCGGAACTCGCACCATTGTAAAAAGCTTAAAAGCCGATTATTCAGGCTGTCATCTGGTCAAAAAAGGTGCTTGTTCCGTTTCTATTCAGCAATTCGGTACTCGTCTGTCAAAGCTATGTGCCTGAAAAGATAGATAGAACCTTTCAGAGTAAACAATGCCCGCTACTCTGCCCCTGGTGACAGCTTATGTAGCTCTACCCCGCTAAGGCTGGGATGCGCTGACCCCAAGCAGAGCAATCAACTCCTAGAGATGCTCAGTACGATCTGTGAAAACCTTTCTCGCAAGGCCGATGCCATTGAGCGCGGCAGGGAATCCTGCATACCGCCATCTGTTGAGTCGTTTCCACCCACGGAATGCGCAACGAAGCTCAAAAAACCGAGCAGATAAGAAAGCGTTCGCCATCGAAGCTGATTTCTTCGCGATGGTGCGTTATCTCTTGTTTCAAACTTGCCCGCCTTCATCACAGCGTTGCCAGGAGAAAAGTTCCTCACGTCTTTTCTGTCGTCATGCTTTTTTCTACAGGCTGAGCACTGCGTGAGCGAGTCGGCAAACCAGAGGAACGACGTCTTCAAGACGACGTGCAGGCCCAGCAAGAGCCTCGAAGGACTCAAAGCTCAGGAGAGCATAGAGCACAGTAACGAGCTCGTTGAGTGCGTCTGGATCTGCATGGTCGTGTTCCCCTACGATGCGCTGTACGAGAACCCGAAGACCTTTCCGTCGCCGTTCGTCCCGTGCTCGTATCACCTGCTCGAAATCAGGATCAAGGGCCGCGAGACCGCGCAGACGACGAGTGACGAGCCGATCAGCTTCCCAGAAATGACCAAAGATGCGAATATATTCATCTAACCCCTCACGCGGATCTGGTTGACGGAACGCCAAAGCGAGCTGCTCCATTTCGCCAGTCACTGCTAGAGAGTCGCAGAGTGCTTCGAGCAGACCTATTTTGGAGCCAAACTGATGATAGACCGTCATGCGGGCCACGTCGGCTCGACGGGCAACCGCTTCGATGGAGAAGCCGGAAAAGCTGGCGCTTTCCATCAGCAATTCGCGAGCCGCCTGGAGAACGCGGGATCGAGTCTGTTCGCTGGCCGCCGTGACCCATCGTGTGAAATTGGGTTCGCTCGTCGCCTGTACGGCCTTCCGCAGTCCGGCACTGCTCGCCAAGATGGTTGATACCATCGATGAGATCAGTGGGGGACGCCTGATCCTCGGACTCGGTGCCGGATGGGATGGACCTGAGCAACAGGCATTCGATATCAAGAGCGACCATCGTGTGGACCGTTTCGAGGAGGCGTTGCAGATCATCGTTCCGCTGCTGCGGACAGGGCGAGTTGATTTCGCAGGCACGTACTATCAGGCGCAGGACTGCGAACTACGGCCTCGCGGGCCACGCCCCGGCGGCCCTCCGATCCTGATTGGTGCCAAAGGGCCTCGTATGTTACGCCTCGCTGCGACCTATGCCGACCTCTGGAATGCAGAGGGGCCACTGCAAGGACTTGAGCAGATCAGTTCACAGCAAGCAGTAGGCGATGCCGCGTGTACCGCTATTGGACGTGACCCCGCCACGCTTGGTCGCAGTGCCTCCGTGGTGGTCAAACTCCCCATGGCACATGGATGGTCTCACTCTTCTGCACAGGGGAAGCAACCGGGGCCAACGTCACCTGAGGAAGTTGCCGAGATGCTCCGTAGCTATGCTCGCGCGGGCCTCTCTCATGCCCAGCTCTGGCTTATGCCCAACACGCTCGCTAGTCTGGAGTGGTTCAAGACGGTTCTCGATCTGCTAGACCAAGGTGAAGCGTGATTTCAACGCTAAGTCCGCGCAAACCATCTGAGTTTTCCAAGAGGAGGGAATCATGGAACTGCACATTGTCAACGAGAATCCCAAATATCCCCCGGTCAAGCTGATTGAGCCGACAACGCTTGGGTACATTCATCTCGCCGCAGTTGTACAGCCTCGCCAGGCACCATTCATGCCCATCAGACGCGAGAAGGGCCAACTGATTGCAAGGCTCAAGTACCTCGCGCAGCAGCTTGAACAGCTTGAAGCGTTCGAGAAGGCGACCGTCTTTCACGCCATCGTGATGGCACCATCCAGTGGTTATGTCAAGCAACACCGCGACTCGATTCATCTTCCTCGCTATGATATCGTCGTGCTTGTTGAGACACGGTCACCTGAAACCGCGCGCCAGGTGCAGAAGACGGAAGAATATGCCATGCTGGTTGATGCTCTTAGCAGCAAAGCCAGTGATCTGCACAGCATCGTCGCACGCAACGTGAAGCGCGTTGGGGATGTCGAGAAGAGGCGCAAAGGGATTTTTCTCTTCAACTACTTTGTAGGTGAAGACTCACAAGTGACTTTGGCCCTCTGGGACTATCTGGCTGGCTGGTATGCCGTGGAGACAGGAATGGACAATTCCACCCTCCTCCTCCCACTGGAGGGAGAGCAGTCCAACTATACCATCATCAACCACGCGCGCTGGAATGGACTGTTGAGCTTTCTGTGGCAGCAGGTTACTAAGAAGAGCTTCAGGACTTATATGCAGGCGAATCTCAATGTGAACCATGTTGGGGCCATGCCCATTTTCTATCATCTTGCATAGGGGGAAGCGGATTTCTGTTCGCAATCCGACAAGCATTTTCAGTTCGGCTTATTCCGTGGTGATGATACGCCCACGTCTACCTTTGAGCGCTACCGTCACCTCATTGCCGAGCTTGGGTGGCCTTCGCATGCTTGCATCAGAACACCCGACCCCAAGCGGGAATGCAGGGGTCTGGTGTTCTGATGCAACTCATGTATTATCTAGCAGAAACTTTCATGAGGAGGAAAAGACTTCGTTGCTCGCTCTGAGGAACCTCCATCTCACCAAAATGTAGCCTGATGAGCAGTTCCTAATTGCTCATATCAGACTGCATACATGGCCTGTTTTCTTTTCAAAACATGTCCCGGACACACGAAGCGCGCCAGATGTTCAGGTGGCAGACAGTCGCCCAGCCCCACTGCCAGATCAAGCGCCTGGTCGTAGTCCCCCTTTTTGAATCTTCTACTTATACTTACCAGCATATCTTGATGAAGCGTTTGTAAAATACGCTCAAAGACGTTCGTAGTCCATCACCGTCCGCTCATTCACCACATTGCCGGTATGCTTTGTAGATTTCGGTTCCAGCAGGAACACTTGGGCTTCTTCTTCTGCTATTGGCAGGTGCTCAACTCCTTTCGGAACGATAAAAAACTCTCCTTCTTCCAACCTGACATCACGATCACGCAATTTCAAGAGCAATGTGCCCTTGATCACCAGAAAGAGCTCATCTTCCCTTTCGTGCATATGCCAGAACAACTCGCCTTTCAGCTTCGCAAGAAGGACATAGGAGTCATTCAACTCCCCAACAATTTTCGGAGTCCAATGCTGCTCGAACGATGCGAATTTCTCAGTGAGGCGAACTTTCTCCATGAACCATCTCCTTTTTTTCTTATGTATATCTCGTTTCATTCTTCCCCAGCCAGATGAGGAGAGCCTGAAGCGACGGCTGGCGTGTTCGTACCATGGGCCTGTTCCAAGATTATGGTCTCTCTCTTTCCTTGTCTCCAGCGTGTTTCCATTTTATAGCAGCAGAATGGTTAATGACCATTGGCAAAAAAGACCACCTATAGAGGTAGTGCCTCTTTTTTACAGGCTCGAAGAAACGTGGCAGGACTCCTTTTCTCCGACAGACTGCTAGCTAGCCGACACGTTGTTCGGTACCCGTTGGTCCGCCGCCTCTTGTGGTGAAGTATGTCTTCTCCGAGAGATAAGCAAGCTTGAGAGTAGCCCGAACACCAGAGCGACAGCCATCACAATGAGAGAGCCTCCCAGGTCTGGTTTGGTCGTCATCAGGAAGACAATCCCAAGCAGCAGAACCGCCGTGGTTTGCGATGTCGTCCAGAGGATGGGGTTGTAGATGTGCTGAGAGAGCGCGAGAGAAATCTTCCCCTCTGGGGCTGAATGCTCCAGTTGCTTGATGAGGGCTCTTCTCCGTGGCCCGATGAGCACAGCATTGGTTGGGAGGATCAGGATCAAGCTGATCAGCGCGACGAGAATCCAGCTCGTCAGCAAGCTCCAGACCGACAGGGCCAGGTAGAGTCCTGCGATGAGCAGCACGAGTCCGCTGCCGTCGCCGAACGGGCCTGACAGGTCATTCACATACATGAGGGCACGCACTTCTTCGACGCGCTGTGCTCGCCGCAGGCCCACCAGAATGAACAGCCAGCTACCAATGCTCAGAAAGTAGCCAATGGCTCCGATGATATGCACAAACAGGACGATGGTATAGATGCTCATGATCTTTCTCCTTAACAGCATTTCAGGCAGTTGCGCCAGCAGTTTCTGTTCACATTGCCACTATAAGTCACTTTGGCAGAGATTCTACTCATACCTCAATGTGTGCTTAAGAGGGGGACACGGTAGCATGTTTGAGACGCTCGACGTAACGATCAATCACGGGTTTTGCTTCGGGGATAGGCGCAAACTGGAACAGATGGGACAGGCCCTCTTTCTCAATGAATTCTAGATCAACGCCTTTTTCGCTGAGAAAGCGTTTCCTTGCCGGAGAGCCGGGCCTGTGTTTCACATCTCAGGCCCGAATGGCATTGGTGGAAGCTCAGGCTGGCTCGTGGGCTGTCGAGACGACCACACCCCAAAACCGAGCCAGGCCAACCCGAGGAGGAATAGCACAGTGCCAGTCGTGCCAACTGCCGGGAGAAGGAAGCTCCCGCCTAAGTTGAGCACTACCCCAAGGATGAGCGGTAGGCCTACCCAGCGCGTTAAGACGGTGGTGCGCAGCATCGCTACGCCGAGCGACACGCTACCAACTACTCCCAGCAGACTTCCGACAAGAAAAAGGATCAGTAATCCTTGTGGGGGCGACCCTTTCAGGAGGGAAGGGGCCGCCGATGCGAGGAACGGCAGAATGACGGCTGCGATGGTATCATTAACTACTCCCGTGATGAGAACGTAGACAAGTGTGGACAGGAAACCGATCAGCCCTAAGAGACCTACTCGTTGGGCTTGTCTGCTATACATCCCAGGCAACCCTACGACGATCAACATGTCGCCAATGATGCGAAGCAGAGCCGCTGTGGCGGCGATAGGACTGGTAGGATCTTCACCCGTGAAGAAGACGGGAACGGTAGCAAGAGCAGCAAACAAGCCCCCTATGAGTAAGCTGATCCCGCTCAAGCGATACAGTGTTGTTGATGACATGGTGTATTTCCTCTCTCCTTGTTTGACATCGTTTTTCTCTTGCTCACGTTGTCTGTTCTCCGCTCGCGGGTCACGGCGCGAGTGAAATGCACTCTTGATCATTTCTGTTTCACTCGTCGCCTGCGTTTACTTGCCCGAGAGCCGTGCAACAACGGGAGCAAAGGTTTCCAGGTCCGGTTCGAAGACACTGATGTAAGAAATGCCAAAGCGCTCACGATTAGCCAGCACCTGTTCACAAATCTGATCCACCGAGCCAACCAGGGTATAAATGCCCTGGGGGGACTGCTGCTCTCTGCTGGTCCGAGACCGAAAGAGCGCAGCGATCCTTGGATCGATTCGCTGTTCTGTCTCTGTCCTGACCCCTCCAATTACAAAGTTGCCAAGCTCAATCTGGGCGAAGCGGTCTCCTGCCGCCTCGCGAATCCAGGCGATTTGCTGTGTCGTTGCCTCCGCCGTCGCCTCGGTCATGTCAAGGCTATTGCCGTCTGGTGTCACAGGAGGATTGAGAGTAATGATGTCGGCGTAGCGGCCAGCAATCGACAACATCCGTTTCCCGCCACCTGAGAGCAGCAGAGGGGGATGGGGATGTTGGAAAGGTTTGGGAAAGACCTCAAATCCGTTCAGCGAGTAGGAGCGACCAGCAAAGGTCATCGGCCCATCGGAGAAGAGACCTTTGAGCACCTGAACGGCTTCCTCTAGCCTACCCACACGTTGACTTGCGGGATCGAAGGGAATGCCTGCCATCTGGGACTCTCTGGCGATCCATCCTGCACCCAGTCCAAGCTCGAAGCGTCCTTCGGAGAGCAGATCAAGTGTGGCAACTTCTTTGGCAAGCAAAGCAAGGTGCCGGTAATTGATGTCGAGGACCAGCGTTCCCAGACGCAGCGTTCGGCTGGCCTCTGCTGCCGCCATGAGCGCTAGCGTGGGAGAGAACTGGTTTCCCAGGTGGTCTGGCACCTGCAGGACGGAGTAGCCAAGATCATCGACGTTGTGAACTTTGGCGATCCATTCGTTCCTGGTGGCGGCCCCGAGCAATGTGACCCCAAAACGAAAGGGATGGGATGTACTCATACTCTCTTTCTCCTTCTCGTTCCCGTTTCAAGCTATCGAGGCCTTTTTGCGCATCAGGCGGATCGAAAGCTGTGCGATCCAACACCCGCTCACAATGATGCCAATTCGTGCAATGAGTCCTACTGGCCCCCCGTCCAACAATTTGAAGGTGAGGACGAAGACGACATCAGAGGCGACGACCAGCAGACCTGTGGCAACCGAATACCAGGCCCAGCCGCGCGAGGCTGGATCGGCGGCCTCGCGCCGTGCCAGCACGAAGCAAGCCGCAGCCAGCGAGATGAACTGCAGCTGACCAAAGAGATTATGAATGGTTCCGGGAACAGTTGTAATGCTCGACGCTCCGGGTGGGTAACCCAGCACCGGGTCGGTCACGAAGATCCCAATCCCGATGAAGGTGAGGCCAAAGATGCCGAGCAGGATGGGTCCCCAGGTAGAACCACATCCGGTGCGCAGGACGCGCCTGAGCCCGATGGCAAAAGCGAGCAGGAGCACTCCGCTGACGATGTAGTTGGTAATTTGGATCCACCCACCAGGCCCTAGTTCGAGCGAGCTGTCGGGGATTTGCCAGGCATTGTAGCCAGGACGTGTGGCTCCAAGGATGAGAAGAACAACAATGTTGCACAGCGAACCAAGGGCACCGCAAGCCAGGAGCAGTCCCGTCGCCGTCGACTGTTCTCCAGTACTTTGCGCTAACGTTTTCATGTGTTTTTTCCTTTGCAGTAAGACCATAGAACCATTCTCTAGAAAGTCTCGTACCTACGCTGTTCCCATTTGAAGATACCGAAGAAGGCCAGCGTGTGCTGACCGCTTCCTCCCATTCAATCAGCGATGGCCTGGTAAGCCAGAGTGCTGAAATCGCGAGAGATGTCGAGGGCCATGGCGCGCTGGGTGAGTATAATGCCTATCAAATCCTCTTTGGGGTCACAAAACCAGGAGGTGCCCAGGCTACCATCCCAGCCATAGCGGCCTGGAACCGAGGCAAGATCGTCTCGCCGGGTCTCCACAGAAACCCCGAAGCCCCAGCCATGCGTCTCGAAGAAGTCAGGAAGCGGAGGGCTCGACACCGCTTTCTGGGCAGGCGTCAACTGGTCAGTAATCATAGCCTCAATCGAGAGCCGCGACAGGATGCGTTCGCTGCCATGCCTGCCTTCTGAGAGCATCATCTGAGCGAAGGCCAGGTAGTCGTCAAGCGTCGAGACCAGCCCGCTGGCCCCGGACGGGAAAGCGGGTGGATGGCCCCACTGGCTCTCCTGGACGCTATCAAAGAGTTCGAGAGCCCCGCTGGCCGGGTTGGGGATGTAGCTGCTTGCCAGTCGATCTCGTTTGTCAGCCGGAACACTGAAGCCGGTGTCTTTCATACCAAGTGGCTCGAAGAGCCGTTCGCGCAGGAACGTCTCCAGGGGCTGACCGGAGACGCGCGCGATCAGCACCCCCAACACGTTGGACCCTATCCCGTAGAGCCACCGCTCCCCAGGTTGGTACATAAGTGGGAGCGTGCCCAGACGGCGAAGCCACTCATCGGGATCGGGCATTGCCTGGGGGCTGGCGGCTGGCCTCATCCCGATCTGCGACTCGTTGGCGGCCTTCAGGATTGGATATTCCCCTGTTGGCGCCAACAGGAGTCCAAAGCCCAGCGTAAAGGTGAGCAGGTCGCGCACCGTGATTGGACGCTGCGCGGGCACCGTCTCGTCAAGCGGCGCGTCGATGCGCCCCAGCACCTTGCGGTTAGCCAGTTCCGGCAGCCACTTCTCCACCGCATCGTCCAGGTGCACTTTGCCTTCTTCTACCAGCGTCATCGTCGCTGCCGCTGTGATGGGCTTGCTCATTGAACTAATGCGGAAGATCGTATCGCGCCGCATCGGCTCAGAACCACCGAGCGACGTGTTGCCCACGACATCGAGATGGATCTCGCCACGTCGGCAAACGCCCATGACAATGCCAGGCACCTCGCCGCGCTCCACATAGCCCTCCATGATCCTACCCAGGTGTAACAGCCGCTCACTGGACAAACTTTCGGTTTTCATTATCTCTTTCCTCCTTACCGATGTTTCGGCATCAATCATTTGCTGGCGCGTGTGCCGATGGTAATGCGCACAAAGCGCGCAACAGGACCTGGCTGGGCCTGTACCTCCAGACCCGCCTGTTCAAAAAGCGCGCGCATCTGCGCCGTACTGTGCACACGTGGATACAGCCATGTAAGCCAGGCTGGGGCAGTGAAATCGGCGAGCAGAAAGGAGCCTCCGGGTCGCAACACGCGGGCGACCTCACGCACACCGGCGGCCTGATCGCGCCAGTGATGAAACGAGATGGTCGAGAGCGCGAGATCGACCGAGGCATCCTCCAGGGGCAATGCCTCACCAGAACCCCGGTAGAAGTGAGCCTCCGGGGTAAGTTTGCGCGCGACTTCTAGCATTTTTTGCGCCGGATCGACCCCCAAAAGGTGTGTCTCCGGCCAATAGGCATGGACTTTCCGCAAGAGCATCCCGCTCCCACAGCCGATATCCAGCACATTCGCCGGTTGGAAGTGGCTGGCTGCTTGCTGTAAGACGGCAGTGTGGACCGGATCAAACAGGCGTTGCTGCATCCAGGAACGTTCGTACGTCGATCCCCAGCGCTCGAAGAGTTCCACATCAAGTGTGGAGGAGTTGTCTTTCATACATCTCTTTTCTTTCTCTGTTCATTTTGAAGAACAGCGTGTTTGCTACCGAATGTGGTATTCTCTAGAGAGGAGAATACAAGGAAGAGCCCTCGGAGCCAAGCACACATCAGGAGAACCGTTCTCTACCGAACAAATGCCCCTGATTGTTCACAAAAAAAAGAGGTGACATCCGTGAAACAGCAGAAAAGAGATCGACGTTCCCAACGCACTCAGCGCCTGGTAAGTGCTGCCTTTGCGGAAATTATGACAGAAAAATCCTATGAGAAGATTCTGGTCCAGGATATTCTGGATCGGGCGGGGATTGGTCGCACGACCTTTTATGCCCATTATTTCGATAAAGAGGATGTGCTCAACCATATTGTAGAGCAGGAGTTGGCGATGCTCACTGGTCACATCGCCCAGGCCGCGCAGGGACAACGGATCATCCCTAGTCTGGAACTCTTTGTGCATGCGTATGCTTCTGCGAATCAGCAGCTGCGGGCACTGATATGTAGTAGCGCGGGCAAACCCTTATTGGACGCGTTACAGGCGGCGCTTTGCCGCATGATTGAACCGACGCTCAGCACCCTTTGCACAGAAAGACGCTCTCCGCCGATTCCTCTGCCAGTGGTCTCCGAGTACCTGGCCGGGGCCTTTCTCACACTGTTCAAGTGGTGGGTCACGGCTGATATGCCCTATCCACCAGAGCAGATGGATAGCATTTTTCAGCAACTGGCGCTACCCGGAGTGTGGGCCATGCTCAAGGAAAAGTAAGCAGCAATCGGCGAGCATACCTGAGATTCTCTTGCTACAGCGGCCTTCACAAAGATTGAGCTTTTATGCCATAATAAAAACATAAAAGCTTACTCATATGATCTGAGACAGCGCGTGCTTCGCGCAGTGGATCAAAAACGACCACGAGCGGAAATCGTGACGATATTTGCTCTCTCATTAGCGACACTCAGCGGCTCCAACATTGCCTTAACCCGCTTATATGCTCGATCGCCGAAAGGGAAACGAGTGTATGGTGCAGTTCCACGTAATAGACGAGCCAATATCACGCTTCTGGCTTCGCTCTCGCTTCTGGGAATGGGAGAGGCGTTCCTTCTTGAAGGCTCTGCAGATACTGCCGTTTTTGAACTCTACATTTTGCCTCTGCCTCCCTCAGACTACGAGTGTTGTGATATGGTGACCGTTCGGCTCAACCCGTATTCTCAAGCACAGTACGAGACAAACCGATATTCAGTCCCGGTCAAACATGCGCGCCGAACGGTGACGTTGAAAGCGTACCCTTTTACGATCGAGATTTTTGATGAGTCGCTTTTGCTCGCGAGCCATCCTCGCTGTTATGAGCGGGAACAGGATGTGTTTGATCCTCTTCACTACCTGCCCTTGATTGAAACTAAGCCAGCGTCGTTCGATTACGTGAAACCCCTGAAGCGCTGGCGCAAAGACTGGCCGACGTGCTATCACCAGATGTTACGTTTGCTGCGTGAGAGCTGGCCAGATGGCAAAGGGGTACAAGAATTTGTCAGGGTGTTGATGCTTCACGAGCGGTTTCCCGCTATCCAAATGGAACAAGCAATTGAACGCGCCATCTCCTACGGCTGCGTCCATCTGGATGGCGTGTTGTATTGTCTGCATGAATTGGCGAAGGAGGCGTTGCCATCAGAGCCAGAGGAACCCAAGCCCTTGGATCTGACTTCTCGCCCCGATTTAGATGCCATTGGCAACCAGCCAGTTGATTTGTCACGTTATGAAAAATTGTTGAAACTCCGTTGGTAGAAGAAGAAAGGAATGGTCCGCTATGCAGCCCTCTGGACAAAATCAGGATCACCAGGCGCTCCTGGAATCCCATCTACGCACCCTCAATCTTCCGGCATTTCTTCAGTTGTATCAAGCCTATGCGCGAGATGCGGCACGCAATGGCCTCTCGCCGGAGCAATTTTTGCTGGGTTTGTGTGAGGCAGAAGTGGCGGATCGCGATGCCAAACGCATTGAATCAGCTATCCGGCGCGCGAGGTTTCCTTTCATCAAAGAACTCGCCGATTACGATTTTACCGCCGTGGAAAATATTCCCAAAACCGCCATCCTTGAACTGGCCCAGGGGGGGATACATGAGTCGTGCGGAAAACCTCATCCTCGTCGGAAATCCGGGATTGGGGAAAACGCATCTCGCAATTGGCCTCGCTCTCGCGGCTTGCCGACAAGGCAAACACATTCGTTTCTACAAAGCGGCCGCCTTAATGAATGACCTGCAAATGGCTCAGAAGAAATTGACCCTTTCGGGCTTTCTCTCTCGTTTTGGCAGGATGGATTTGTTAGTCATCGATGAGCTTGGTTTTCTGGCCGTAGACAAGGCTGCGGCCCAGCTCCTCTTTCAACTCATCAGCGATCTCTATGAACAAGTTTCCATCGTCGTGACCAGCAATCTTCGCTTTAGTGATTGGAATGCCATTTTTGCCGATGACCGCATGACTACAGCCTTTCTCGATCGGCTCACTCACAAGGGGAGAATTCTTGAATTCGTCGGCGACTCGTACCGCTATCGCCATCGCTTGCAACAGGATGATCCGGTACAAGCCTGATCCATTTGTCTCCCCATTTTGACGTTCTGCCCAGGCGCATGCTCCTGGACAGGACGCTGCTCAATGCCATCAGTTCGGCTTCAGTCTCTCCTTGCTTACTTTTTCTCTGAGCCGGTGACTGCTGCGGTCAAGCCAAGCACGATATACACCCCTCCTGTCACATACCGTTGGGCTTGTCGGAAGCGCACATTCCTGGTGAGCACCTTTCCCACGGTCGATCCAAGGAGAGCGTAGAGACTATCTGTACAGAAGGCCAGCAGTACGAACAACACGCCAAAGACGAGAATCTGTCCAGTCACTGCTCCTCTGGCGGGATCGACAAACTGGGGGAGGAAAGCGTAAAAGAAGAGGGCCGTCTTGGGATTGAGTAATTGCACCAGAAATCCTTGACCAAACAACCGGGAGAAGCTCTGGGGCGCTGGTACTGGTGTTTGGGAACTCTCGTGCCGCGAAAGCAGCGTACGCAGGCCAAGGTAGATCAGGTAGGCAGCACCCAGGTATTTCACAATGCTAAAGGCGAGGGCTGAGGTCAGCAGCAGTGCTGAGAGCCCAAGCGTCGCTGCCACTGCATGCGTGAGGCTCGCTAGCTCAATTCCTCCGACTGAGGCCAGTCCTGCTCGCCTTCCCTGAGCCGCACTGCGGGTGAGAATATACAAGACGGAAGGACCAGGAATGAGGAGCAACCCTACCGCTGCTAGGAGAAAGAGTGTAATGGTTGACAAAGCGGGCATCATAATCTCCTTGAATGAAAGCAGACAACGGATCTTCCTTTAGCATATCAGCGAAGCAGTCCAGGTGGCCAACAGAAATTGTAGGTACAGCCAACCAGCCACATTGCCCGCTTTGAGTGCCGCAAGGTGACGATTCGCGTGGCGAGAGCGACGGGTTAGACTGGTGAGACGCTCTCACATCATCCCATTGAAGCGCTCAATAAACACCGTATTGGGTTGGATGCCTCCCGCCGGGAGAGCCAGGAGTTCCTCTGCCTGCTCAATGGTGCCTGGGGCCATATGTCGAATGACCTTGACCACCTGATGTTTCGCTGTTTTCTTGACGACTGTGCCAATCACGATCTCTGGCCACTCCTGCAAGCGGCAGCGTCCGCGTTTGTCTGATGGTTTGACTTTCTCGCGGAACGCCCGACGGATACTGTTGGGGTAGGCATCTGGCGAGTTGCCATGGTGAAATGGTACTTTGTCCAAACGTCAAATGGAAGAAAGTCGGCGACAAGGCATCACACGAAAGGCCACTTGGTTTAGTAACTTGTGCAAGGGTCAGTAATATCTCTTTTCTTTGAATTTTCCTGTCCAACACTCAGCAGTTTCTTTCTCTCAAGAAACTGCTGAGTGTCAAAACCGTTGGGAAAGTGAGACCCAGGGGGGTGCAACGAGCTAGAGGGGAACTTCGGCGGTGTACCAGCTCGTTGCTTGCCCGCATGTGTCACGGCCAACGACGTTATCGCGACATGGTTCTTTCTGTTCCTACTTCTCAACATCGTATGTGACATGAAGAACGTTTTGAGAAGACGAGACCGTTTCCCTGATCTTCACCTTGATATCGGGGTTCATGTTCGCAAAGAGCGGGGTGCCTTGACCAAAAAGGACCGGTACATAGTGGATCGTGAACTCGTCAATCAACCCTGCATTGAGATATTGCTGGACCACGTTGGCTCCTCCCGCTATTCTGATATTTCCATTGCCAGCAACCTCTCGCGCTTGACGAAGCGCACTCTCTGTACCGTCGTTGACAAAGTAGAATGTCGTGCCACCGGGGCGCACCCACGGTTGGCGTACTTCTTTGGTCAGGACAAAGACGGGAGTATGGAAGGGAGCCTCCTCAGGCCAGGAAGGCTCGCCGCAACTGAACATAATCTTTCCCATAATGCTCACGCTGGTACGTTGAAAGGTTTTTTCCTGCATGCTGTTCTCTCGACCTGTCTCGCCACCTTCGCCAATTTTGAGATTCTCGCGAAAGAATTCCTGCTGAAACACATAATGCATGAGTCCCATCCATTTTTTCGACCACTGCTTGTATTCCGGGTCGTTCATATGGGCAGGATCCATCCCTTCTGGAGCGGTGAAGCCGTCCAGAGACATCACCATGTCGAAAAACACTTTGCTTGTTTGCATAGCTCAATTCTCCTCTGTTTTTGATTGATCATTTGTGCGCAAGTCTTCCCTCGAAAGAGGCTTGAGATGCGCAAACAATGGTCACTGGGAGGAGTATACAGCTCATCAAAAGGCTCTGTCTTGAACAAAATGGACAGCTAACCCAACTCCCCTTTGCTGCCGAGACGAGCAATATGAGCAGGTGTGTATCCGATGAAGTGCTTGAGCGCTCTGGTCATATGTGACTGATCGGCATAGCCCGCCTGATATGCTGCATCAAGAAGTGAAACACCCTGTTCCAGAAGTGTTGTTGCCTGCTTCGCCCGCTCGATCTGCGAAATCATCTTGAACGTTAATCCGTTTGCAAATAGGAAACGGCGCCTTACTGTGCGCAATGATATATCCTGGGGATGACCGGCTAAGACCGCCTTCACGACCGGATCTGACACCAGCAAACGCTTGCGTACCAGCCAGTCAACAAACGTCATTGTACAGATTCCACCAGTTTAATGGGTCTGGCTCGCTTTTGGTGATGCCGCTCGCTTCCTTGCAGCTCTTCCATTGATCGGCATATGCTTCTTCATGAGGAAAAGGGATCTTGAAGAAGAAAGGTCCGAAACAGATGGAGGTGAAGCCTACTCTGGCCCTGCCAGAGGGATTGGAACTTATCGGACTGGAAAAGCAGGCTACTTTTCTGTTCCTGCGACGACTTGAAGAGCTGGATGAAGAGGAGCAAGAGCAACTCCAAGAGCTTTGCCACCTCTCAGAAGAAGTGGACCTAGCTTACGATCTCGTCCAACAGTTTGCAAAGATGCTGCGCATGCGCACAGGAGAGAAGCTCGATACTTGGCTCGCTCAAGCACAAGCGAGTCAGATCCCTGAATTGCGCAGTTTTGTCGCTGGGGTGGAGCGAGACAACGCAGCAGTCAAAGCTGGTCTCACCTTGCCTCAGAACAATGGACTCGTTGAGGGAAAGGTTCACAAACTCAAGCTCCTTAAACGGATGGGCTACGGCAGGGCGAACTTCCCCTTGCTACGCCAGCGAGTTCTTCATGCCTTGTAATCCTTCTTGTAAAACGAATGGAAATTTCTGAACCGT
Source organism: Dictyobacter vulcani (assembly GCF_008974265.1). Classification (GTDB taxonomy): domain Bacteria; phylum Chloroflexota; class Ktedonobacteria; order Ktedonobacterales; family Ktedonobacteraceae; genus Dictyobacter; species Dictyobacter vulcani. Next base: position 390,510 of record NZ_BKZW01000002.1, on the reverse strand, counting down.
TCCCCTCCCCTAAAAATCAGGCGAGCGGCATCACCAAAAGCGAGCCAGACCCGCTTATTTCCAAAATTTACATGTAGCGCGTTCTACAGGGCTTTTTTTGTTTTTTGAAAAAGGGCTTTTATTTTCTTCTACTGGCTCATGGTTTGATGAGAGTTCTTCCGTTCTAATTTTGGATATCGATCCTGTTTTTTGGCCGTTTCTCACGCAGATTCTGAATGTACGTCCAATCAATCTCGCCTGAAGAAAAGAGCCGATAGGTCAGACCAAACTGAGCAGCGTAGGCTTCTCCTGGAGGGCAAAACCAGGAACCATCAGGCCGTTGCTGATAGCGAAAAGGCATCTTTTTCAGTATGCCTGGTCGTGACGTTAAAGCGCGTCTGGCTCGCAATGCGCGCAGCCGAGCCACTGGCCAGGTCACCATCACACTGTTCGGCGTTCCAGAGGGGTTTGCCACCTTCCTTCGCCTGGCCTCAGCGTCACAGGAGAGCATGCAAGCCTAGAGTTTTGATGGATGAGTGAGCAACGACTGGCGCCGGGCTCCATTGGAGCTGCTCAACTCAGGAAGAACGCTTTCAACGCAGGAGCAAGGACGTCGTCAGCCGGGCCGTGGTCCTGACCTGCCAGGAGGCGGTGCTGAGCATTGGGCAGGATGCCCACGAGCGTTTGCGTTCCGTGGTGGAAAAACGCCGGGCTCGCTCCTCCGACCATGACCAGTGTGGGCACGGTAACAGAGGCCCACTTCCTGAGGGTCGCGGGATTGCCGCTCATGGTCTCTCCCATGATAGTGCCGTCGTAGGGGAGCGTATGCGCCAGCGCCTCTAACTGTGGCCGCATTGGCCCATTTCGCATCTGGGCAACGAGTTCAGCAGGAACGCGCATCGCATCGATCAGGAAGTACTCAATCGCCTTGCCCCGGCGATCTGCCGCGATCAGGGCGTTGAGATGCTCGACGTAATCCTGCGGGATTGGGGGACGGCTCTGGTCGACAATGAACGGTGGTTCGTACAGCGCCAGCTTCTCGATCTTGTCTCCGAGCAGGCGCGCAGCCTCCAGGGCCAGAACCGCACCGGAGGAACCCCCAAAGACGCACGCCGATCCGCCAGCCTCGGCGATTAAGGCGTCGATGTCCTCGACCTCGCGCTTAACTGCGTAAGGTGCTCTGTCCCCGCTGCCGCCTCGGCCACGCCGGTCGTAGGCGAACACGGTGAAATGTGGTGCCAGGGCTCTCGAAAGCCCTGCTTCATCCAGGCGAGTCCCCATCGCACCAATCACCAGGATGAGCGCTGGTCCCTGGCCTGACTTATCGAACGCGATGGAGGTACCATCTTTGGAAATGACTGTTCTCATACTGGTTCCTCTCAGGTGGACTACCTTCTGCTTCTCTTTTGCTTCGAGAAACAGTGTACCACCATGGACCGAAAAAAACTTCTCCTGGCTTGCTCTTTACAGCCGGAGAGATTGGGCTGAGAGCCAATGGCTCAATTTTTCTGAAGAGTGCTCCAGCACTCTTGTGTTGACCTGGGATGGTGTGACGATTTAGTCCTGTCAATCAGCTCGTTGCGCAAGTCGTGGGATATGTATCATCTCATACGCCCTTGTAAGCCCATCCCTTTTCTTCATCAATCCAGGGACAACGACCACTAAAAAACCAGGAGGCTAAATCATCCAAACGTTCATAGGCATGAGAGAAATATTTAGGTTCATGAGCGATGGTCTTTTCCCAAGCGGGATGAGAAGTATGACCACGCACAAAAGTTGAAAGATAAAAAAATCCATCGGCTAGCCATCGTGGAAGCATGGTATCATGCTTGTTTTTCCGCAGACAGTATTCATCGGCAAATTGCTCGTCTTCCAATTGCTCCTTTGTCAACTGCTCTAGCTCCTTGAGTCACGCGCTAAGCTGCTCGTTGCGAATACTGATAGTCCTACAACACGCACGCATCGGCTTCAGTGAGCCGAGAAACGCGTTCCTTATCCCATAATCTGTCAATTCGCAACGAAGCAGAAAAGGAACCCCTCTCCGCGCACGAAATCTACGCGAGCAAGTGTCGCTAGTTCACGCTCATCCATACCAAATGCTCTCTTTAGTCGCTTGTTTAATCGGGCATCTTTTATGTGATAATAGTCAGACTTCATGTTTCTTTCGCAATCATACCATACCATAAAAGGCTCCTCCATTTTTATGACAGCCCCCCCCCTCCCCCCATGCCGATCCACGGAAATCTATTACAGCTTGCCTGATCGTATCCTCTCACTAGAGAAAACCACCACATTGCTTGTCTGGTACCCTCAAAGGCACTGTCATCTCTGTATAATGGTCGAGCCCGGAGCTAACTGGCCCAGTCGGATCCTGTTTGCGAACTCTAGCCGATACCCTATCTCTATTGCCGTTGCGTTCTCATGAAGTAGAATCAGTCTGGCGGCACGTAGGTGGATTGCAGGAAAACTCCTGTGTCTCCTTTGCATTGACGTGTAAGGTGAGAAGAAAACACCTCCGGAAGGAAGAGCTTTAATGAAATGTAGCGCTCAGAGGTCTTCTTTTGTGGGTGGAGGGAGTGTTGGTTGCGGTGAGGAGATTGGGATGTGGAGTTGGTGGGGTGGGCATGGGCACTCAAAGTTTCCATCTCTGTTTGCCTGTTGTATTGGGGTGTATGATGGGTTGTGGTTTGTGTATGGGTGGGGCTGGTGTGAGTGTGCTATTGTGTGAATTACGTAAGGGGTGAGGTGATCTGGGGGAGAGCGTTCAAGGGCCAGGGCGGACCGCGGTGACGGCTGCCTTGATCTGCAGTGGCTGGTGGCGCTGTCGTGGGATTAGGTGTACTGCAAGAAATCAAGCATTAATCAAATTGCGCAAGCGGATACCCATGATTTATCAAAAAAGGGCTCCTGGCCATTTTATGCCCGATTTTTGCACTTTCGTTCTCTAGAGAAAAGAACGTTGGCTCGGCAGCCAGCCAGGGTCTAAACGTTGTTACTTCCTGAAAGAGCGAGACCAAGAGCAGTGGCTCACCCAGATCTTTGGCCTCTCTTTCGTCTTTTATGGACTTATTCTACATTTGTACTGCTCTGGCCTCGTGGCGGGCACGAAACGACGAGGCCAGCAGTACAATGGTCACTTCCAGCTGTCTCCTAGAAACTTCGTTCAGCTCGTCCGTGCCGCTCACGGAGATCACCAGACCAGGGTCTAACGTTGTTATCTCCTGAAGAGCGACAAGAGGGCATCTCACCGGCGGCTCGCAACTATCCGTTCTTCATTGCATCCTTGCCATAAAAGAGGAGGTACTGCGAGAAGGCTAACACAGATGTTTTGGCCCTCTTTCGTATGGACCCTTCTAGCCATTGTTACTTAGGCTGGGTCCTTTCGCATGCGAAACGCAGATGGCCACGCAGTAACAATGTCCCTTCAGTTCTCTCTAAAATTTCTGCGGTCCGCCGCCACGGAGATCATCTGTCCTGTCACCCCAGCGCGCCTGCTGAGGAACGAAAGACAATCACATCAGCGAGATCCTTCGGGTTGTCCGGCGCGTCCGAGAGGGGTCTCAGCAGCGATCTGTGCCTCAAGTTCTGGCGTAATCCAGCCTGTTTGTACCGGTCCCGGCGAGATAATGTTGGCCGTAATGCCATATCTGCCCAGTTCTTCGGCTGCCGCGCGCGTATACGATTCCAGGGCATATTTGCTCGCTCCATAGGAGATTTCGTGGAAGAAACCGGGCGCTCCGTCAGTGGTGATACTGATAATGCGCCCCCAATGGATGCCACGCGCTCTGCGCCTTCGAGCAAACTCCGCGATCAGCAGAGCCACAGCCCGGCTATTCACTGCGAAATGCCGATCGTGGGTCTCCGATGTGATCTCCGTGATTGCGTAGCCGCCAGGAGCCAGATCGGTTGACCCGGATTGGAACGTATCGGCTGTGCAATAATCGGCATTGTTGATAAGAATATCCACTGGCCCCAACAATGCCTCTGCCTGCTCAAACAGCAAGGGAATCGTGGCCGGGTCGGCGAGGTCAGCTTCTATGGCTTCTGCCCGACCTCCCCTTTCACGAATGGCCTGGACAACTTCCTCCGCTGATTTGCTCCGTTGGTGATTGTAATAAGCCAGGCCGGGCGTGGTTATCTCTATTTCGGCGGCGGATTGGCCCTTGACTCCATCTAAGTGCGGCATCCTGAGAAAATTCATGAGCACGGCAACACCTTCGGCTGCAAGTGCTTTCGCCGTCGCAGCTCCAATGCCGTGGTTTGCGCCAGTAACAATGGCAACTTTGTTCTGCAATCCAGTATGAATCATAAAATCCTCCTTCATAGCCTAGTGTGCTGATATGTTGTCCATACATGAATGAAGCAGACGCGCGCGTCCTAAGTGAGGCATTCTGACAGATCTACCGGGAAGAGTATGTGTACCAGTGGTAGGCAGAAGAGGGCGTCTTCAATGCTTGATAGATATGAGGAAAGAGACACACTCATGAGCAGCAAATAGGCCAGAAGGCATTCTTCGTCAGCAAACACTCAGGCATGCGTTTTCCGCATGATGGAACAAGCCCTTCTGGGCGAGAGAAGCGTTGTCTGCTGTATGACGAGATCGCTACTTCTGTGTTTTGCCACCCATATATCTCGGTGTCTCCTTTCTACAGTCTTGCAAGAAGTATACAGAACAGGTAATTAAGAGTCAATGGCTACTGCGCCTGAAATGTTTGAAATGATTGTTCTGTTATTGGGGGTCGAGCAGGCTGGCATTCAACTCCGCTTCTTTGAGAATCTCGACCACGAGCAGGAAGTTACCGAGCGTAAAATTCTCCTAGAACCTGTCTTGACATTCTTGCGTGGCTAAATGGGGATGTGCGTCCGAGTGGACGCACATCCCTCGCTCGTTCCTACATTGGTGTACATACAAGCTTTTTTGCATGTAATATCGCTCACGCCCGCTACTTTGCGGCTGGTGGCAGCTTCCGTAGCGCTACCCCTACTTGGGCGTCTTCGGTGGTAATCCAGCACAATCCAGTTCAAGGGAATTATATTGCCCGACACCTATTCTTGTGCCTTTTTGTCCATTATTGTTTGAAAATTGTACTGCGGTAATTGTGCGGCCCGAGGTGAGATACACCCACGGGTCAGTTGGCTGGTATAGGTTTTGATCTACATTGATTACCGCTACCCTCGTTGACCCATTGTAAAAGCCATAACTAATGTTCGCCGTACCATTAGGAGTAGGAACGTAGACAGAAAAATCGCAGGAGCGAGTATCAATGCCTGAGGGTATATGCCACACGGCAGATGATGTCTGAACATTGCCATTAGAGTCAGTATATGCGGAAGGGACGCCATCATAATCTGTAAAATAAGCCCAACCTGGATTGCCATGGTTAGTAAGTACAGGGGTGACGTGATAGGTACCTGATAATGGGGCCAGTGTATGATGAGATGCGATAATCGCATGTTGAGAGGATGTAACACTGCTGTTAGCAGCAAGTGCTGGCTCAACGCCCCCAATCAGGAGAACTAGCGCACTAGCAAGAGGTGGTATGATCCGGGCAAATAATTTGTGCATCAATAAATCCTTTCATTTAAGAGACTCTCCGAGTTTCAACATATCTGGAAAAATACATCTATCAGAGAAGCGACCCATTGGTGGAGAACAGGAGGTGCTTTGTTCCTCCGCTATTGACGAGTATAGAGGCAAAAGGAGCAGAAAAACAGGCCATCTACACGCCATGTTGCGGACATGTCCCTATGGTGTACGCCATCGTTCCTCGAGTTTTTCTGGTGGTGGGGAATAGGGGCTTTCGTACGGTTCATAATACTATTGCTAAATTCGTTACCAAGCTGAAATCAGACAGAAATGATTACTTGTGTTGAGCATAAAGAAAATAATTTAGCAACAGTATCCATTAATACTCAAGGGCCGAAGGCAGTTGGCTGGATGATTGTCTGCAACGATTTCCAGACAACATTGGCAGCAGAAAGCCAGGATCCGCGAGCATTTGAGGCAGAGAGAAACACATATTCTTAAACATGCAGGAGATATGAACCGACTCCAGGTAGTCTACTCGGGCTGCATGGGGTCAAATGGCTTTGTCTGTTGTGCGGGCAACAGCAGGTGCTCCGTACACACGGCACGATATCGATCATGTAGACGCAACCCTTCGGGCAGAAGGTCAGGTAAGGTCTCCATGTCAAATGCTCTGTTATCACGTACATCATATATTTGACTATTGCGGGCTACACGTCCGCATTTTGGATCGCGTTCACCATTCACTGGATATGCACATTTGGCCGTACAAACGACAACTTTTGCGCCATATCTACGGGCATCTACCACCAGGCCAAACTGATTACCGCTCGCGCCTTGATCAAGCCCCGCCGCATACACTCGCTCAATACCAGCCAAAGCCCACCGTCCCATGATTTCACGATAGAGACCTGAGATTGGCCGCCGCTGATGATCAAAGCCAAACATGAACCATTCTTCCAGAAAAATAGTCTTGATACCGCGCAGTACAAGCTCCTCAACCGGAATATCACCAAGCGCTTCTACGGCTGTACAGTTTGGAGTGAGAACCTCGTTTGCACTCACGACATAGCCACGAGGAGCTATGACCACCTCTCGAACATCCACTCCCGGCCTATATGCTTCATAAGGAATGCCGAGGTGAGTAAGTTCGCCCATCTTACCATAGAGTCGCGTCGTTTTACCAGCACCCATAGGCCCAGTATAAACGGTTACTTCCGGCAATACCTTCGTCATTGATACTAACCTGACCTACTCAAAATTCAGCGTTTCCGCAGCTGTTATCTGCAAAATGGCGAAGCTTTGACAGTTTCATCATAAAAAAATGCAGCTCTACCGATGTTGCGACCGGTCAGACTGCCTCTTTCTCCACGATAAATGGAGAGCTACTGATCAAAACCCGTACGCGTAGTATATCACCACAAAGATGAAATGCCTACCTACACTGGCTCCTTCGGTTATCTGTTCTAAAACATATCATCTTTGCTCGCTTCAAGCAAAATGGTATACCATAGCAAAACAGAAATAGCAGTATGAGTAGTTTGATCACATTACAGGGTCCTTTCCACATAGTTACAAGTCACTCTGTCTATGCATAAGCATAAGCTGGAAAGGCTTCAGATGTTCTGACTTTCAAAAAGCCCTGTGAGGGATTGAAAAGAGATTAACATACTTACTCGCTTAACTCTACAATCATGATAGATACGCGAGAAAGTGAGAGGAACGATGTCCACTGATCAAACTGATCATCAAAAGCGCATAAAATCAATCTCATACACATGCCTATCTATCAGCATTTTTGTCACAGTGGTATTCCTTGCCTCTGTCCTGTATGCTCCTATTGTCAACCAATTTTTTCGTCAGCCATCGGTGTCACAATCAGTTTCTACATTAAAGAGATACCCGGCGTTCCTTATATCAACACCACCTGTAACCCCACAGGTTAGCCTTCCATATACAGCGCTTCATGGCTTGTCGCTGACGGTACGGTCGTCGGGACACTGTATCAGAAAGTACTCTCTGATACAGTGTCCCTTGAATCGGATCAAACGTTATCGATAATGCGGAATCAGCTAGAGTGTAGGCAAGGTAAGCGTATCGATACCATACATCCAGTACAGCAGCCTCGTCTCGACCATTTCCTGACCCGAATGATAGCGTTCCCAGACTAACATTGTCCAGACAGGCTGGATCAAGGCCACATACTTGAGAGCATTATTGAGATGCTCCAGTTCGTAGCCAGTAAAAGGACGAATGCTCGTGTAACCGGTATAGAGAGCACGATAGAGATCAGGATCAAAGACCGCCCAGCAGTCTGAGCCCGTTGGAGGTTCCACAAAACAGAAGCCAATGACTGTCTGCACAAAGTCCATCAGCGCCGCACTAACGCCTATTTCCTGCCAATCAACAAAGGCCACGAGCCGCCCTCCTTCAAAGAGACAGTTGCTTGTATCCAGATCCCCATGTATGATCGCCTGGGGAAAAGTCGCGGGTTGAAAAGAGCTCAGGGAATTAAAGACGTTGCGTGTCTCGCTCAGTCGTTCTGGCCCATACATCTCGATGGCCTTCTGAAGTGCATTGGGAAGATACTGCTCATCGAGCCAGTGCCGTTTCTCGGGTAAATGAGCGCAGGAAATGAGATGCAGTTTGGCCAGGTGAATACCAATCTCGCGACTAACCACAGGCGAAGGTTCAGGCATATTGCCAGGAAGTCGATGCAGAACCACCGCCTCACAGTCTGGACTCTGGTAGAAAACCTGCCCGTTGGGAGCCTTGAGATAATAGGCTGTAACGGTGAACTCCTGCTCCTCCAGTCGCTGTAGGAAAGGCAGACCGTTGAGTACATCCTCTAGCGTCGTATTGATGATAATCTTGAAGAGATAGTCGCCGACATTCGTTGTCACCAGATAGTTCTGATTCGTGCCAGGTGCACGCTCAAAGGTCAGGACCTGACCAAGGGCGAAGTGGTCAGCGATGGCTGCAAGTTTTTCTTCCAGGGTACGTTCCGTGGTTGGAGACATACTGAGTTCCTTTCTCAATCGATGTGAGGGACGCATCAAGTGAACCAGGAACATGGTACATACTCCAGAGAACCGCCGGTCGGACTATCAGCGCGCACCTCACGGTTCATTTCTGGGCCAGAGAAACACAAAAGCCGTGAGCAATACGAAATAATCGCCCACAATCCTCTTTTTTCACGTGTTGGACTACAATTCGGTTGGCATTTGCTCCTGAAAAAAGGCATGGCATGGCTGTGGGCGAGTGAATTGCGGTATGCAATGCCCACAACAGCGCGTTCGGAAGCCGTATTTCCGCATGAATTTGACGACGCTGGTCATAACCATCCTTCTGATAAGAACACGTTCTGAGCGTGCTTCCCCTGGATCTTCAACAAGAATACATGGATTTTCATCAAAAGGCAAGCCCGGTATATGTTCAGGCCAGGGTTTCTCAAAAGTCTTGAAGCAACCAGGGAAACGCTTCCTTATCAGGATGACTCATGCAAGGTCACCACAACTCACATCACCCTGGAACTCAGAAAGTAAAAGAGAGAGCGGTAGACCTTGTTGAACTAAAGGAAGGAAGAACTTCGTACTAAATATCATTTTGGATAGCGTTCTTTATATTCATTATACCGTTGCTGTAGTTTACGTAAGTTTTTCCTGGTCGAATACAAGTGTAAGATACTTCCTATTATTGCTATCGATAGCAGAATAACACCTATACCTTCCCTTGGCATCCCTCTTATCCGAGAAATTTACAGCAGCACTCGCCTCCAGTTCGGAAGCCTTCATACAGATTGCTTCGATCCGGCTTATGCTTTCTCGGTTGTCTCCTTGTTCATTACTCAATCTTGTGCTTAGGACACTCTCTTCCCATGTCGGCTGAGGTGATAGTAGGTTAGCCCGTCCCACAGTGTAAGGGGAGCACTACCACAATCCGCATAGAGAGAAACTGGATCAGTTCGGGCAGACTGTACAGCAAACGCCTGGTGTGCTTGCTCAAGCGTCTGCTCTGCTTGCATCTCTTCACTTTTCGCAAGCGCTTTGTGAAAACGCTTTCCATAATATAGAATAAGGGTGTGCTGATTGAGTCCTGTAAGGAACCAGGACCTGGCAGAGAGTCAATCTTGTAGAAAATATTCACTTATCCGCGAGAGGCAGGATTTCCCAATCTATTCAAACTCACAACACATTGTATGATACTGACATACAAGCAAAGCTAATTTTGCTTGTATGTCGCTAAGAGAGACGAGGGCAAACGTGGCATTTATTATTGGTTATTTTCTCGTACTGAACATCCTCACTTTTGTCGTCTATGGCCTGGATAAGCGTTCAGCCAGAATGGGAGGACGAAGAGTTCCAGAGACCGTCTTATTGTTCCTCGCATTTGCTGGCGGTACCCCTGCCGCCTATGCTGCACGGAAATACTTCAGGCATAAGACGATCAAACGCCCCTTCATCACAAGGCTGCGGCTTATACTCATCGTTCAAATAGGTATTTTACTGCTCTCTATGGTGTTCTTTTTCTATGGAAAGGTTTAGCCTGGCAGTAGAGTAATCAGCCTGAATTAATCTGAGCGAGCATATCCATGACGATCTCTTCTGGATCTTTTTCATCGGTCGGGATATGAACAAGCAAAGCCCAGAGAGGCAAACGAGGTGATGCAGGCATCACCTCGTCTTGAATAGCATATCACGTGTCATGATCAGCTTTCGTTTGCACTCAGTTCAAACGCAAACTCCAACAGTGGATAGTACCCAGGTTTTGCGCTCACGATACCTGGGTACTATCCACTGTTGGAAATGGAGCAAGTTCATCCTTGTGTGGCATGTTACTCTTCGATTTTCTGTACGCGCCCGACCTGTCCATCGACAAGCCGTACCTTGATCCCATGTGGGTGAGAAACGGAGTTGGTCAAAATATCCTTGACGACCCCTCGGGTCAATTTTCCTGTTCGCTGGTCTTGCTTGAGGACGATTGATACTTCGATTCCCGAGCGGATATCTTGACGGAGGCGTCCATCTGGCATTCAGTTTCGCTTTCTACTACTATTCCTGGTGAATGGATGTTGTTACGTCACCATCCATAGCAACATGCCTTCCCTTCATGAGTCCATTTTCTTCTGTTGCGTTCAGGAGAGACAACATACCGGAACCACTCGCTCTGACAATGCGCCAAGGGAAAGCTTCTGCGGGCTCGCTCAAAAGCGAGTGGGCAGACTGTTCCACGTATTGTACTCCTCAAGAAGCGTGACTGTCCATCTTTGAGTCGAGAGGTATATGAGCTCAACCGGGTAGGAAGTGGAGAGAGGTAGGGCTTCCAAACGAGACCAGAAGGCGATTGACAGGCAATAAGGATAGAGAGTCTGGAGGGCAATTTAACCCTTTAGGCCCTTTCTCTCACCTCTATGCAAACTCTTTCCCCTGCATTTCAAATGCTCATGCATATTCATTGGGGAACGACGGCCAGCGTGAGGCCGCCCAGGAAGACCAGGACTCATATCCAGGAGGGGCGTCTTCCAGAATGGTACCATTCAGCTCAGCTTCATCCGGTTCGTTTTCGTTAAAGAACGCACGCCATTTCATCAGTTCCTCTTCGCTCATCTGCCATGTCTGGTCCGGCCTCTCTCCATAGCGGCTTTGGACACGCTTCCATTGCGTTTCGGGGTCAATCGGCAAATAAATCACCTGGCTTTTCGCTCCTATCTGCCTGGCGATCCATCTCAGAGACGACCGTTCATCTTTGCTCCAAAATCCGAAATCCAGGATGACGTTGGTATGAAGCTGAAGAGCACGCAGAGCTATCCAGATCAAACGACCTTCCAGGACATCTCTTGTTTCCGGATCGTTTCTTCCAAATAATGTCTTCATCCACTCATCAGGAGTCAACCGTAAGGCGGAGGCTTCCACTTCTAATTGCCTGGCTTTTGTTGTCTTGCCAGCCCCTGGAAGCCCTACCAAGAGATACAACATTGCAGGTTCTTTCATACCTGCATTATGGCACATTGAGGGGCCTTGATGGCGAGTCTATCCTCCTGGCGTTTGTTCAGTTTATAAATCGCTCTGAAAAAACCGCTCCCCATCAGGTATACTGTTTCTCAAACGTGTAAATAATGAACGGCTCGACAGCCGTCCTGATAATGACTGGGGCAAGCGCAAGAGCGAGCGGGAACTCATCCTCCGTTTACACGCCACAAAAGAAGACGTACCCAGCAGTGGCATCGTACTCGATGCCACACAGCCGCTTGTCAGCGTCGTGGACGAAATCCTTAACCATGTCCGAGCTTCGGCTTGATTTCGAAAGACCTACACGCTTTGTGCTCATTCATTTCCTGATCTGTTACTCGAGAAGCGCTTATTTCTCCTTTTATCGGCTAATTTATCTTCTATATCTACGCAAACATCTGAAATTATTTATGCTTTAATGCTGTTTTTACTTGCTATTCTGCCCCTGGTGACAGATCAGTAACCGCCTTTGTCTGAAGGGACTCTCAGCAACAGGAGGCTAACGAATAGAGCGTGTGGGGGGTCGCAGCGATTCTGCGCTCCCGATCAGCCCACCAAAACCACAGATTCTGTCAGACACAACAAGGTAATTTTCGAATTCAAAGAGATAATAGAACATGAGGGAAAGAAAATGATGAACACGAAACCACAGTATGTCATCCGCTTTTTTTTTGACGCGGGAAGCGCAACGTGCTTTTGGCCTGTGAATGACGATGCACGCAAACGCTTCGGGAGCTATATTCAGCCAGAAGATTTGCCGCTATCAAAAGCAACCATTAAGTGCGCTGATGACATCGTGGATTGGCAGACAGCGTCATTGAACTGGAATTATCCTCCCGATCCAGGTCCCTGGCGTCAGGATGAGTGTGACCACTTTAATCAAGCAGTAAAGGAACTCTTAGAAGAAATTTATAAGGAATTGGCAGATCATTTTGAAATCATTAATGAGTTTAAAGAGATAAATGAAGATCCAGATCTGAGTCTTGGTATATTTATGTGTAAGTCCGACAGCGAGAACCGCTTCCTGCAATTTGCGCTGGAAGGTATGCTGGCTATTATGAGAAAGGTTCTTAATCACCTGCTGGGTAATGGTGCTAGCACCGCCTTGCTGCTTTCCAGCAGCCCGCAGAATACTCTCTGTATTAATCCCTGAATTCGTCCAGAATGTTCTATCTTCAATCGCGGTCATTGCATCTTGCATCACTCGGGGAATATTGGTAGATTGCACTGAAATCCGTCTGCCTTCCGCGTTTTGCTGATCGTAGAGCAACACAGTGTTGCGATCATAGACGCGCGTATCTTTCGGTAACGCTTGATGCATATACTGGTCCACCTTCGGTAACTGCTGAAGGTAGTACAGGTAAAGAAGAGAGCAAGAGAAGGTCATGAAAACATCGATCGCAGCGAAAATAACAAGCACAGCCTGCTTCCACCTTCTCCCTTTGCCTTTTCTGGCTTGCTTTCCCAGGGGTTCGGGAAAGGGAAGCTGAGAGGTGGTAAGGGGAGAAGATGGAAGCAAAGTTACCTTATATAATGAACTTTTTACTCGTTTGTGCATAATTTGACAGGTCGTATGGTCAGCATGATGTATATATAGTAGTATACGCTCTAAAGCTAGCCAGACTGACCCGCTCCTTTCTTTTTCCAGCTCAAGTTAAGAGAAAAGGACACATTCTCTTTTCTCCTGATGGCATACGAAGAAGCCTACAGGAAATGTGTATCAAAGCATCATAAAATGTGTATCATAGTTGCAAATATTGAAATGAGACTGCTAGCGTTTTTGCAATTATTCTGGCGAGGGAGTTTTCCCTGTTTTGGCTTTCCAGACCAATTTCAAAAGAACTAGCCGAGAAAGAACACCCTGCTGATTAGCAGAGTAATTACCCAAAGATCAACTGTTTTATTCCAATACGTACACATAGTTTTTTCATTCATTTATGTCTCTCTATATATGCAATCGCCTTTCCGGGCTGTTCCTTTCATTTTCTGATCATATATAGAGAGAAGGTACTATTGTACCCAAAGCGAAGGATTCCTCATCCACCAGGTACGTCCCTTCTATTGCACCTGATTCTCTTCTACAAGACATGCTCCCCGCTCATACACCCATTTGTCCTGTCCGAAAAAGTGGGTCAATCTCATGTCCATATATGGGTCAGTTTCATAGAACGGAAGCAGAAAAGACGCGCCTCCTGGATGAGATACCGATAGATTGAGGAACTATGTTAAAATAGGATGATGCATCCTGATTGGATGTAAATCAGCAATACAGGACACCATAAAGAATTCAATCATGTCTGTACTCTGGCAATGGAAAGTTGTGCTCGCGCAGACAGGCTACGTGAGCGCCACATAGTACATGGATAGCTCGCAGGCAAGCAGGCAAGCACATAAACATAAGAAGTTGGGAAGAGCATGACAACAACGACAAAGAAGAAGAAAAAGATCGTTTCAACCGGGATCTGTAATTTCTGCCAGGCGGAACTGGATAAAGCGAAAATGACCCAGCATTTGAAGTATTGCACATCGCGACAGGCACAGATCGCCGACCAGCAAGCAGCATATCAGGGAAAACAGGTCCAGATCCTGCATCTCCTGGTGGAAGGTCAGTACAATCCACAATACTGGCTGCATCTAGAAATACCAGCCCTGTCACCACTCTATATCCTGGATGATTTCCTGCGTGACATCTGGCTTGAATGTTGTGGTCATTTGAGTGCCTTCACCATTAATGGAGTCCATTACGAGGCCGATCTAGAAGACGTCACTCCACTTCCCCCTTCAGGAAAAATTGACACGCAGCCGCAGACAGAGGAGATTGTGGATGAGGAGGGCAGCGAGAAGCAGATCATCGCTACGGTGCTCCAACAGGCAAATGGATTTTTTCAGAATATCGTCCCTCAGTTTCAAGAACTTTTACCAACCGCGCTGATCAAAGAATGCAGGCAATTCTCGTCCGTCGATGACCTGATCCTTTTCTTACAACAGAAAGGCAAAGAGATAAAGTGGGGACCGACACCACGTGCTTCTGATGAGGAGGAGCAAAAGGCCTACATGGAACGTTACTTCGCCAAGCAATTAATCAAGAATATGCTCCAACTTCTCCAGCAGGACGAGAGTATGGATGTGCCGCTGCAACGGGCGCTAAGAAACCTCAAGCCAGGCAAGAACTTCTTCTATGAATATGATTTTGGTTCAACAACCAGCCTCACACTGCGCGTCATCAGCGAGCGCGAAGGGCCGTTTCCCAGTAAAGAAGAGGAGATTGTCTCGCTCATGGCCCAGAATCGGGCCCCCGAATTGACCTGTGCGCACTGTGGCAAACCAGCTTACCTGATCAACGTTGACTACAGTGATGAGGATCTCCTGTATTATTGCCAATCATGCGAGGAAAAGGAAGACCCAGACCTGGAGATGAACATGCTCCCCATCGTCAACTCTCCTCGCATCGGCGTCTGTGCATATGGTGGCTAAAGTACAAAAACCTTGCGTGCGGTCGCCAAATTGGGTAGGATTACCTGGTCAATACGGAAATGCTGCATGAAAGGTATGGTACGACAAACGTGGCAAATCAGTTTGGGTCATGGCAGCCGTGGCAACCAGAGAAAATTGCCAAATTCTTTTCCACGCTCACGGTTCCCTGGTGGATCGCTGGCGGATGGGCACTCGATCTCTTTCTCGGAGTTCAAACGCGAGAGCATGAGGATATCGATGTCCTCTTTCTGCGTCGAGATCAGCACGAGATTCGTGCGCAGTTTCAAGGATGGGATGTTCAAGAAGCGCATGAGGAACTGTTACCTGGTTCGTGGCCTTTGCAAGAATGGAAACAAGACATGCTTCTCCCTGCTTCGGTCCATGATATTTGGTGTCGTCCGCACGAGAGTGATCCCTGGGCTCTGCAATTAATGGTCATAGACACCGACCATGATCAATGGATTTCTCGTCGCACGGCACAGATCCGTGGTTCTCTCTCTACTCTGGGAGGGGTAACCAGGGATGGCATTCCCTATCTTGCTCCAGAAATTCAGTTGCTCTACAAAGCGAAGGGGTTGCGTCCTAAGGACGAGGTAGATTTCGCCAGGACACTCCCCGCTCTTGATGAAAAGCGTCGTGAATGGTTGGCTCAGTGAGAGAGAAAACCTTTTTCAGTTCTCTTCATTCGATAGCAATGCGGCCTCTTGTTCACCTGGCGTTTGCTCTTTCGCCTCGTACCTCTGTAGGTGCGGAAGAGCGATCCATACACAAACAATGGCGAGGACAATAATGAACGAAGCTGAGGCATATACTTGAAAATGCCCCCACGCTGTGTACATGAAACCCGTCTGTGTCATTTCTCAGGTAAATTGGGTTTTACACACTTTCGGTGATAAGCCTTGCAATAACACGATCGTAGTCGTTTCTCTATGCTTGAGAAGCAAGCGAAATCAGGGAAGATAAGCTCATCCTTCACCGAGAGTGTGTAAGATCCGTAAATTGGCGCGTTTCTCTCAGATAATTTGCCGACGATTGGCTTGAAGAATGCATTGAGACAATTTTTGAGAAAAACTTCTCCCTCATAATATGGAGGTGCAATTTCATCTCATCCCTTTGATGCTTTTCGGAAAAATGCAAAGGCTCATTTTGTAGGCATAAAATAGCGTCCTTTTCGGGCTGTTGCAAACGGTGACGAGAAGCAAATCGGAGATAGGGACACGCATCCCCCCGCAATGCGGATTCGATTCGCCTTACGCGGCTGGTTGGCCGATGAGTTCGAGCGAGACCGTCCACAGTTTCTGTGCGATGTCCGGGTCGATCGCCCACTGCTTGACACCATCACTGTTTTTGAATAAGTCGGCGTCGTTGGGCACTGTGTGGGCCTCCTGGCCGTCGGTAAGATAGTGTCCGCCGGTGTGGGCGAATTCGGGGGCAACTGCCGCGACGAGGGTAGTAGCGGCACCTTGCTCGACAGTCTTGTAGACGAAGACTCCTGCGGCCTCGGCGGCGGCCAGGTAATCTTTTTGTTTCTGTGTGAAGTCTCTTTGCAATCCGGTGGCGATACCGCCGGGGTTGGCAGTGTTGGTGACGATGCCATCGGCGGCCCAGCGGCGCGTGGCTTCAACCGCAAATAACGAGTTGGCGGTCTTGGACTGTGCGTAGGCCGCCTGCGGGTCGTACTCGCGTCGTTCAAAGTGGATGTCGTCGAACACGACTGGTGATCTCATATGTGCGGTAGAACTGACCGAGACGATGCGTGCCTCGCCCCATTCGCGGGCACCAACGGCGAGGGCGTCATGCAATCCAAGGCTCAGAGTGAAGTGGCCAAGGTAATTGGTGGCGAACTGCAGTTCCCAGCCTTCCACAGTCCGGGACAGAGTGCTCGGAATGGCCCCTGCATTATTGATCAGCAGATGCAGCGGTCCCTTCCAGCTCTGGACAAAGTTGGCTACTGAGGCTTGATTGGCAAGATCCAGAGCGATGACGCGCACACGCTCATTCCTGGTTGACTTCGCAATGTCCTCGGCAGCCTTCGCACCAGCGGCGATATTGCGGACCGCGAGTGTTACTTCCGCGCCAGCGCTGGCGAGTGCCCGAGCGGTCTCAAGGCCGATGCCGGACGAGGCTCCGGTGACGATGGCACGAACACTGGTGAGGTCGAGACCAGCCACGACGTCCGCAGCAATGCTCGTGGCGTTAAATCTGGTTGTGATGAGTGAATTGGGTATGGTCATAAAAATCTCCTGAAGGAAATAGGCGTGTTTGCGGTTGTACCAGAAGCGTGGAGAGCCGTGATTGATCACACACACGTCCCATTTACCCTGGCACAATCTCATAGGCAGACAACGTGTGACACTCATTTGTTTTATAAATGAGTGCTCAGGCACTCATTTAAGAAGAAAATTTTTAGGATCCTGTCACCGCATTCCAGAAAGCGGTAAAGCCAGCATCCCAAAAACGGTCTGCCTCTGAAGGATGGAGTTCAATGAACTCAATGGTCATATTCATGAGGGAGAGGAGTAAGGCCGTACCAAATTCATAGGGCTGATCTTTGAGAGCACCACAGGCAAACGTCTCTTGAATCATCGCATGAAGAGCTTCGTATCCTTCCAGACTCAAGCGTTTGGTCTGTTCCCAGATGGAATCCGAAACGCTCAATTGGGTGATGACTTTGTATTTATCAGGATGAGCAATGCCGAACCGAACATACATGTCCCAAACCCAACGAGCACGGACCCCTAAGCTTGCATGGGCAGGATACGCGTCGAGCATATTTGCTCGCACTTCGGCCTTCAATTCCAAATACAATTCATTGAACAGTGTCTCCTTGGTCTCAAAGTAAGTAAATAGTGATCCTTCTGAGACTCCGGCTACTTTGGCGATTTTGGACGTAGGGACACTCAAACCTTGCTCGGCAATCAGTTGAACTGCTGCCGCAAGGATAGCGTCGCGTTTCTCTGGACTTTTGGTTCTTGCCATACACTCTCACCAATCGAATAATGACTGAGTACGTACTCATTATAGTAGAAAGGAAAGCTTTTTGCAAGGCTGAGCAACTTCCAGAGTACAGCTCTTATAATGAATATGCACGGCGAAAACAAGCTCCATACGTACCTGTTGGATCACTCGTCGCATAATACGCCGAGACATAGGTCAAATAGTGCATGAGATATCCACCCCAGCCGCATTGAGAAACGCCACCATCACACAGCCAATTTCCAAAAACGAGGCGGTTTACGCCGGTTCATAACGGTTCGGTACAAATGCACTTTTGAGCTCACATCTTCAGAAAAGACATCCTCTGCGCTCCTCACGATAAAGTGGAATTGGTAAAGACTGGTATCAAACAGGGTCCAAACCGTGGACCCAATAAAGGAGCCTGGGGAGCCTATTAAGAGGATAATTCAAAAGTGCAAATATACCGTTTTATATCCAATTTGACATCCAAATTTCAAAACACCATTTTAGAGGCATCTAAAGCGGCGCCAGCATAGAAACGGTACACTCGATGAGCACACAAAAGAGGACACGACTACAAATATTTGCCGACTTACACTGGTACGACGAAACCATCAAATTTATTTTCAACTTCGTCACCAAGACCAGCTAACTCCTGCTAGCAGCAGGCATCGTCGTCAGCACCGCCAACTTTCTCACCGACGGCAATGTCATGCACGGAAATACCGCGCTCTCCGAATCCTGGGCCTGGGCACAGGCCATCGCTATCGACTCCAGCCTGGGCATCGTCTTCATCAACGCATTCCAGGCCCTGCGGGAACGCGACAAAATACGTGCCATTATCTTCTTCACCCTCACAGCCCTCCTCGCCACGGTCGCCGGACTCATCACCCACTTCGACGCCCTCGGCCATGCCGCCGGACTGCCAGTCTCAGACAAAGGTGTCTCCGGCGCCATCCCCATCTGGGTTATGACCGCCCTGCGGGCAGTGGCCGTCATCGGATTTCTGCTGACCTCCCGGCTCAAAAACTTCTCCTTCAACCAACTCCGCGACGACTGGCACAGAGAAGAACAAAAACAGCAGGACAAACAGGATGCCGTTCCGCAAATAGACTACAAAGAACTGGCCCTCGCCCTACAAGGCGTGATCCAAAATATCAAAGAAGAAAAAGAACCTGAAATACCCCACATCGACGAGCCACCCAAGCTCCTCCTGCTTACAAACGCAGAAGAACACAAATCAGAAACGGAGTCGGCAGAACAACGGATCGCGCAAGCCTACGCTGAGCTGCTGGAGGAAAGGACAGAACAGAAAAACGATAAGCCCATATCGGTACGTGACCTGGCCCAGCACGCCAAAGCACGCCGCGCCACATGTAGCACCTGGCTCAAACAACATGAAGAAGGCCTGCAAGCGGAACTATAACATAGCGACATCAGGGGCAACGTGCAACCTACGTTGCCCCTATCAACTTATTGAAATAAAAAGGAAACACACATGTCACACACAACGCAAGCAATCATTATCTTGATCGGGACTCCCATCCTGGTCACCACCATGATTATCATCGTCGAAACCTATGGGGTGAAGAGATATCTCTACCTGGTCGTTCACTGGGTGAAGGCGGTGGCGTCTCAATCTCAGACGAGCAACAACGGTCATTTCGCCAGGCTGGTGGCTCCAGTCATATAATCTATTTGCTATTTAAATAATCTTTTGTTGGAAAAATTATAAATAGATCCTGAGAAATAAGATTGCATATAAAGATTCCTGGTCTATATTGGTCAGCAATAATGTCTCCCTTTCTGCGTTTAGATAATTGCAGGGTAGTCGATAATGTATCAAGCTTTGCTTTAGCCGGAAGGGTTATATGTATGTCAATGCTGAAAAAATTGTTTCCTCTAATAATTATGATGAGTGCTCTGTTTTTAGCGGCTTGTAGTCAAGCGGATGGAACCTCAGCGACTGTTACAACACCTGCGAGTACAAGTACGACAGGTGCAACCCCTACTGTGAGTGTCAGCCAACCGACCGCAACCCTCACTGTGGATGTCAGCCAACCAACCGCAACCCCTACTGCGGCTGTGGGTGTCAGCCAACCGACCGCAACCCCTACTGTGAATTCCACAGGATATGCAGCGAAAGTTGGAGGGACCAGTCCCTCGGTGGACCTGAATAATCGAGGTGATAATTTAACGACCATTCTCTCAATTGAAGATGGTGATGCCGTGCAATTTACTCAGACTACCCTGAATGTGCCTCTGAAGGCAAAGGGGGAAGTGTATATTCAGAATAAGTCATCTCATGATCAGACCATTGTGAGCGATACGACTAATGGTTTTGCCCCATTCACGATTACGCATCAGACCAGGGTAGCACTGGATTTTTATCGCAAAGGGACATTCAGGGCTCATATCAAAGGCGAGGCGGTGAGCGCTGCGACCTCCCTCACGATTATTATTACCATTCCATATACAGGCTAGCTGCCTTTGTTATCCTGTTGTATTTTTATGTGTATAGTAAGTATTACATCCGCTCAGACAATTCATGCTTGCACATGACTCTTTGCGTAGATATCACTTGTATGAAGGGCGATGTATAATAAGCGAAATAACCTGTCTCTATATAGAACAAGAAAATTCGTTTATCCAGTTTCATCGCCCTGTGCTTCTGTTTTATGTGCTACAATGCAAGAGGTCTCTCCTCCTCACCAGAACGCAGACCTCTCCACCCACTATAAACGATCAACGCCAGGAAAGAAGCAATACAGTACTATCCCCGAATGCAGTAGCAGCCAAAAGTATTACCCATCCCCATATTAGAACATATGATCTGGATTGTCTATGCTGAAATAAAGCAGGAACCAACAAGAGACAACTACCCTAAAACACCCTCGCTCATACCGTTTTTCAGCAAAAAAACGTCAGATGTATAGCACGGAAGTTGGCTTTTCCTTCATTACTCATATGTAGTGATGAGCTTTTTCATTGGTGTTTATGATGCGTGTGGCCTTGCAGGGGCTTATACTACTTGTGATTGGAAGATTACTACGGTAAAAAGGTGTTGCTTACGCACGTATTCATTTCATGGCTATCTATCCGTAGTAATTTGCTGATCTCGTAACTTGAATTTAATAGATATACATGGATTCTGTAGTAAGATGATCAGACTTATCACGTACTACCTGCTACTGCTGGCATTATCATAGCATTTGAATCGGAGCCAAAACCTCCAGCGGCTACGGCCGTATGAGACTGATCGACTCGGATGATTTATTGTTATCAGCGCAAGGCAAAGAATTAAAAAACATAATCCAAGGCATTGAACTTGTTACCTATATTGGATGAGGTAAATAATGACAAAGAAAACAGCTCTTTTAGCACTCACTGGTGGCAGATGTACGCCTGATATTCTCGCGCTACAGTGTATTCATCCTGAATTAGTGGTCATCCTTACCTCAGAAGAGGGCTATCGGGATGAAGCAACTTTCGTCAAGTTTGCCAATAATCTACCACAGCATAAAATACAACTGCCAACTGTCCATGTAGAATCCTATGATCTGGATAAAGTCAAACAAGCTTGTCTGGACATTTGTACGCAATATCCACAAACAGAGTGGGATTGGACGTTTTCTATTAGCTCATGTCCAAAAATTCTCGCCTTTGGCGCCTACGAGATTGCACAACAACTGGAAATCCCATGCGTCTATATTGATAGCAGACACAAAAAAATCATCTCATTTATCAAAGGTATCGGAGTTTCATCGGAAAGCTTTTTCCATATGTCCGTCGATGACTATATGGAGATATTCCAGCGTACACGTGATAAAACAAATTATGATGAAAAATACCGTGCCTATGTACAAGCACACAGTCAAATCGCTAAAATCATGGCATGTTCGGCTGATACACCCTTGTTCAGCAAATACATGCGCGATAAAAAAGCGAAAGAAAAGGTAGAGATTCCAGATCTTTTTCCTGCTACGTCGCCATTATTACGCGAACTGGAACACCACGGAGCTATACACACGCACGTATATACTGATGGAAGGATAGAGTGCCAGTTTACCAATGCTGCGATGGCAAGTTTTCTGGGCAAAGGAGACTGGCTAGAAGTATATACCTGGAGTGAAGTCGAAAAGGCGGGTTTTGCCGACGATAATCAATGGGGCTATACTCTTCAGAGCACGGCTAAGAATGAGCTAGACACTGTCTTTACCTATGACGCACAACTCATCTTCACTGAATGCAAAACGGATGAAAATCCATTCAAGAAGAAAAAAGCATCCTATCTTGATGCAATGAATAGTAAAGCAGAAATGTTAGGGAGAACATATACAACCAAGGTCTTCGTAACAAATGCCTCCAAAACACTTGATGGTTATGCTAACTTTTGGGAGCAGGCTCAATTACGCCAAATCGTAGTCGTAACAGCTGAAGATCTTCCCAATATCGGTGAGATACTCAAAAAGCAAGCCATCGATCCAGATTTTCCAAGGAAATAAAAAAGCATGTACGTACTGAACTTTTCGCATCCGCTCACTGAACCACAAAAATCCCAGATTCAAACACTTGTAGGTAAGACCATCGAGGAAGTAAAGACGATCACGGTCCAGATCAACCAGGATGAGCCATTGGAACCACAGCTTATGGCTATCATTAACTCTGTTGGATTGAGCTCAAAGGAATGGCAAACATTACCATTACTAATCAATCCCCCTGGCTATGCGCCAGCAGCCTTTGTTCTGCTGGCCATGCTCCATGGCCGCATAGGACACTTTCCCGCGCTCATGCGGATGCGACCTATTTATGATCCCATCACCAGCTTTGAAGTCACCGAAATACTCAACCTGCAACATATCCGCGAACGAGCCCGCACACAGCGGTAAGCTAACAAACCAGGCAGGAGCGAGATTATCAGAGCAACAAGGCACTAATAATCTCGCTCCTATCTATGTACACCACAACAAGAAAACCCATATCTAACACCGACAATCCCCTGAAAACACCCTCGTGATAGCCTCCATCCGCAACTCGATTGCCATCCACGCAAAAATTATCTCTATCCGCTCGACTTTGTACACAATTGCCATCCATTCAAACGTCAGTCAGGTGCGGGGCATGTCGATGATGTCACCGGGGCGATAAGGGACATCGCGTCGGGCGTAGATGACGATGGCTTTGTTGATGGGTGGATAGTAGGTGGCGAGCCAGGGGAGATGCTGGTCGCGGTAGAAGCGGGCGAGAGCGGTGAGGAGCCAGTAGGGCATTTTACCGTGGATGATCAGTCCTCGGTCTCTAGGGACTGGAGGTAGGGGAAATGGGGCGGGCTGGAAGTATTCGAGGTGAGTGGGAATTTTTATGCGCAGGATGGTGGCAACCCGTGACATGAGGAGCGCACAGGGAGCATCGGGATGCTGTTCCTGGCTGAGTTGAACGGGTAGGGGCTGGATCCAGCCAAAGGGGAGGCGGGGATCAAATTGGGTTAGGGGTTGGTCTCCGGTCGCGGCGGCTACGGCGGCATAGGCCCAGGTGGGAGCAACGCCATAGAGGCTCAAGGGAACGTGCCTGGGTAGTTGTTCCAGTACCCATGGGAGCATATCTGGCTGCCAGCGTTCATTGGCGGGCACAAAGGTGTAGAAATTAAGGAGCTCACCGGGCGCTTGCTCGAATTTGATGCGCTCCAATTCTTACAGATCATATGAATTGAATAAGGCAGCAATCCTCTCCACTAGCAGTTCAAAGACAGGTCCGTGTACCCGCTCACTATCGTGGCGGTGGAGTCCTGTGAGCGTCCCTTCGATGGTGGGAGAGCTCCTGGTCAGGATACTTTCACCGGTCAGGGTTGAGGTAATGTGGGCCAGAGGGGCCACCCCATTTTCATGGATCAAGCGCTGCCATATACGCGTCGCATCCGGCTCGTCCTCACGCAGCAGCAGGATGGAATGTGTGCAGAGACGGAAGAGATCCAGCTGTGTGCCCTGCGGACGGCCGCCCATGTCTATCAGAAATGGCAGGCAGCGATGCTCAATATCATAGGAGATGCGCTCGACAAAACTGGCTGGCCAGGCCGTCGTCACGTTCAGACGAATCTGACTCACCGTATCGGGATGACTTTCCTGGGTCCAGTTGCCTTCTCCATCCAGACAAGCTCGAATCGCGTGATGAGGAATATTACGCTCACGGAGTGCATGTGTTACACTATAGAAAAGGACCGATTTTCCAGCCTGCGGCGGACCGCCGATGAGAACAGCGGGTAAGAAATTCATTGTTCGAACAACTCCTTTTGTTATCGTCAAGCTAACACGGAAGGTAGGAAGCGCTCGTGTCAGTTCGTCCTCATATCCTCCTGGCCACGCTAGGCGGTCAGTCCCAGATCATCACCTTCACCCTGGACCTCCTGCTCAAAGAATATCCGATCAGCGATGTGATTGTCCTGCATCCCAATGCCGATACCGAGAAATACCAACGCTCACTCAGCCAGCTGCGTGCCGAGTTTCCTGGTGACTACTATACGGCCGCGGGACGCACTATCCACCTGCGCTCACATGTCCTGCGCATGGACGGCGCTCCCATCGATGATATTGTGGATGATATCCATGCCGACGCCACCCTGGAAACGATCCATCAACTGGTCGTCAGCCTCAAACATCAGGGATATCATATCCACCTCTCAGTCAGCGGTGGTCGCCGCCTGATGTCCCTGCTCGCAATATCGGTGGCCGCCCTCAACTTCGATCGACATGATCACATCTGGCATATCCATACTCCCGAAGCGACGGTTGCCCAGGTCCGCAATGGCGCCCACATGCATGTCCCACCAGAAGCCGGCGTCAAACTGATCCGCGGACCCTTTATCACGCTCGGAGCCTATATCCCGAACAGCAATACGTCGTTCAAAACCGCCGAGCAAGAGCAACAAGACCACCTGAATCTACAGGAACGCAAACGCTGTCAGCAGGTCATCGAGCTTGCCACGTCACGCCAGCTCGATGTTCTGAAAGCCTTTGCCCGTGGACTCCGCACACCCCAGGTCGCCAGCGAACTCTGTATCAGCGAAGCCACCGTTCACAGCCATAAAGGCCATCTCCTCCAGCACTGCCGCAACATCTGGAATATCCCCGAGTCCGAGCCCCTCGACTACCACTTCCTCTGCCAAAAGTTCAGCACCTACTTTGAGAGCGATAGCTAAAGTATAGCAAGCTCACCACCAAAATACATCATAACCCCTACTGATTTTACTCATAAGGATGTAGCTCAGTATGGTACAGTCCATCGTAATTATTTCTATTGATAGTGCTCTTATAGGTTATGAAGGATGATCAAGGATGATGAGAGAACAAAAACCGCCCGTAACGGTTTATTTGAGCTATGCACAGAAGGATGAGGCACTCAAACAAGAATTCGAAGACTACCTGAGTATAATGCAACAAACCCAGGTCATTGCTAGTTGGGCAGAGTGCCAGGTGAAGCCGGGAACAGATTGGTCACAGATCATCGATCCCCACATATTGACTGCTGATCTTATCTTGTTGCTGGTGAGCCCCAGCTTCCTTGCTTCTGGCTATTGCTCGGGCGCTGAATTCCATGAGGCATTTGAGAGAAGCAAAACGCGGAGAGAAACGGTTCTTATCCCCATCCTTCTACACCACATCAATTTAGCAGGACACCCACTTGGAGCAATCGCGTGGTTGCCAAGGGGAAAACCTGTTTCATCCTGGTCCGACCGGCATAAAGCCTGGTTGAATGTAGACCAGGAGATTCGTCAGGTAATAACGCACATACGCCAAACATTTTAGTATAAAAAGTAAGTTTAGCTCATAGTAATTAAACGTGAACTGCTCACCATGCACATAGCACAAACAGCCAGCGAGCAGTTCACATATTTGTGAATCACTATTCCCCCATCCTTGCTTAAAGGTGATGTCACCTACCTCGAGCCATGGTATCGGCACACCGTTGCCACATGAGGAGCGTTTCCTATCAATCTCACTGCCGATGCCCCCTCTGATGGCCGGTATGTATACCAACGAACCGTGTCTACCACGGCAGCATTACATATGGGCATGTGGTCTATGAGCGAGCCTTGAATGGGGCCTCATGGTGCCCGAACAAGCTCCGTATGCACCCGACAGTTCAATTAGCCCCAACTATCGAAGTCTATGTCCCCTACCAGACAGCTTGTTTCAATCTCTGTCGAGAAGCATGGGTCGTTTAGCCCTCCATGCCTATAAACGGCCAGTGGGGAATGGCCCTGTTTCAATCTCTGTCGAGATGCATGGGTCGTTTAGTCAACTGCAACTGCAACTTCCACTACGGTGGAAGTGTTGTTTCAATCTCTGTCGAGATGCATGGGTCGTTTAGCCCAACCAGTACCTCGCGTGCCAACTTGAGGAGTACGTTTCAATCTCTGTCGAGATGCATGGGTCGTTTAGCCGCAGCATCCTGCCAATAAACAGCTACAACCCAGAACCGTTTCAATCTCTGTCGAGATGCATGGGTCGTTTAGCCTGCAGTCATCGATGGCAACTCTGCCGGTAAGGCGCTGTTTCAATCTCTGTCGAGATGCATGGGTCGTTTAGCCGTGGCACTGGGTGCCGCCTTATGCGGCATGGTTGAGTTTCAATCTCTGTCGAGATGCATGGGTCGTTTAGCCAATCGAAATTGGCTATAGGCACCGCAACCAGGTGGTGTTTCAATCTCTGTCGAGATGCATGGGTCGTTTAGCCCGAGCGAGAACTCGATGACACACTCGCGACCATTGGGTTTCAATCTCTGTCGAGATGCATGGGTCGTTTAGCCATAGACGTCCTCGTCCTAGCAGTGTCACCAGCAATTGTTTCAATCTCTGTCGAGATGCATGGGTCGTTTAGCCAGGAAAGATCGTGCGGAACACCCGTGAAATCGTGCGGAGTTTCAATCTCTGTCGAGAGGGGTGCAACTAAAGTATTCCTCAAAAAAGGCCCTTTGAACGATTCCGACTCGTCCCTGTATTCTCTAAAAACACGAGCAACTAAAGAAGAGATCGCAAAATCCACCTGTTTTCTCTATTGATCTCGTTTTTGCTTGACAAAAGAAAATCTCCTTTGCAGAGTATTTATATCAAACCACACATCTCCAAAGGAGTCTCTTGATATGATACCTGTTTCTCACCTCTTTGACCAGTCCACCCTGGCCACCCTACTTGATCATGATCCTGTTGTCGCCGACTATCGTGCCTTCTTTTCCTTGATTGATTGGTCGTTGGTCGAGCAATGGGAACGCAGCCAATCCACACATCGTCGACCACCCCTCCATTCTGAGCGTGCCTACTTGAAAGCCTTTCTTTTACGTATCCGCGAAGGGTTTCTCTATTCAACCCAACTGCGACAGTTTCTGCTCAAGCATCCTCTGCTCATCATTGACTTCGACTTTCATCTGGTCCTTGATCCTCAAAAGCCCTACGGCTTTGATGCCCAAAAGACACTGCCCTCACGCTTTTGGCTGAGCAAAAAATTGCGTTGGCTGGATCAGGGTCTCCTTCAACAGTTGCTTGAAGCTACCGTGTCCGCGCTCCAGGCCCAGATTCCTGGGCTGGGAGAAACCGTCGCATTTGATGTCAAGCATATCTATGCATGGGTCAAAGAAAACAACCCACGAGCCTACATCAAGGAACGCTTTGACAAAGATCAGGTCCTCATCGGCGATCCTGATTGCAAGCTTGGTGTGAAACGCAGCACCAACCAGGAACAACCAGATGGTTCCACCAAAGAAAAGAAAGAACTGCTCTGGGGCTATGGTTCAGGAGTGGCGGCTGCCACCACGCCCGACTATGGCGATGTGGTGCTGGCGGAGTACACACAGCCCTTCAATGAGAACGATGTCACCTATTTCCGTCCGCTCTCTCAACGAGCAGCACTGGCTTTGCAGCACTTTCCCACGCATATTACCGCTGATGCTGCCTACGATGCCTGGTATATCTATGAAGCAGCCGCACGTCATGGTGGCATTGCGGCGGTTCCGTTGAATCAGCATGGGCATTTGGTCTATGAGCGAGCCTCGGATGGGGTTCCCTTGTGTCCGAAAAAGCTCCGTATGCACCCGACCTATCAATTCAATCATACCTACGGCTATCGAGCCCAACGCTTCCGCTGTCCACTGCTCTTCCCTCAAGCCACGGGGAACACGTGCGATCATGCACAATTTGGGAAAGGGAAAGGCTGCGTCAAGGATGTGAATTGGGAGCGGGGTGCACGAATGCGTGTGAGTCTCAATCGTGAGAGCCCGCTCTACAAGGCCATTTACACTCAGCGCACCAGTTGCGAGCGCATCAACAGCCAGGCTAAAGAAATCGGAATTGAGCGACCTAGAGTCCATAATCATCGCTCTGTTGCGAACCTGAACACGTTGACCTATGTGATTATCAATGTACGTGCTCTCAGTCGAGCCATTTCGATCAACAGAGGACTTCTACAAATGATTTAGTTGCACCCCTCTACCGAGATGCTTCCGCTTCTGCGACGCACCTTTCTCGAGATCGCCGATGGGAACAGTTGGAAGTTTCAATCTCTACCGAGAGGGTGGGCATTAATGTAAAACTGAAAAGGACAACGATTAAAACCTCAAAAGTCCCGTATTGCTTGACAAAAAAAACGCTCCTTGGCAGAGTATATGTATCACCAAATCCTCTCCAAAAGGAGCTTTTTTGTATGATACCTTACTCTCTTACCTTTGACCAGCCCACGCTTGCCACCATGATTGAGCATGATGCTGTCGTTCAGCGCTATCGCACGTTCTTTTCCTTCATTGACTGGCGACCACTTCTTCAACCGCAGACGCAGCAACCCCGCTTGGGACGACCCTCGCATCCTGAGATTGCCTACGTCAAAGCCTTCCTGGTCAAGCTCATTGAAGGCAAAGAGTACGTGACCCAACTCCGTACATTCTTGCTTGAACATCCGCTGCTCATCCTTGAGTTAGGCTTTCGCCTCGTGCTCGATGCCACGAAACCCTACGGCTTCGATGCTCAACGAACCCTACCGAAGAAACGTTGGCTCACCAACAAACAACGAACCCTGGATCATGGAGTCGTGCAAAATCTCTTGCAGGCGAGCATTCATGCCTTACAAGCCGAAATTCCTGCCCTGGGCGAAACCATTGCCATCGATGTCAAACATATCTACGCCTGGGTCAAAGAGAACAACCCGAGGGTCAGTCTCCTTGGTCGCTTCTTCCCTGATCGACAACCATCAGGCGATCCCGATTGCAGGGTTGGTGTCAAAAAAAGCACCAATCTGGAACAAGCCGATGGGTCAAAAAAAGTGCAAAAGGAATGTCTGTGGGGCTATGGCAGTGGCGTGGTCGCGGCGACCACCCCCGACTACGGCGATGTCGTCCTGGCTGAGTACACCTTACCCTTCAATGAAGGTGATGTGACCTACTTCAAGCCCTTGTATATGCAAACCGTTGCCACCTTGGGGTCATTTCCCATCAATCTGACGGTCGATGCCGCCTATGATGCGTGGTATGTGTACCAACGCTGCGTCCACCACGGCGGAATTGCGGCAGTTCCACTCAATCAGCATGGACATCCTGTCTATGAACGCGCTCCTGATGGGGTGCCCCTGTGCCCAAAGAAACTGCGCATGCAGCCGACCTATCAGTTTGATCATACCAATGGCTATCGAGCTCAACGCTTTCGCTGTCCACTATTGCATCCCCAAGCTACTGGAGCCAGCTGTGATCATCCTCAATTTGTCAAAGGGAAAGGCTGTGTCAAAGATGTCAATTGGGAATTGGGGGGTCAGATACGCGTGCAACTCGATCGCAGCAGCCCGCACTACAAGGCCATCTACACGCAACGGACTTCATGCGAACGCATCAATAGTCAAGCCAAAGCACTCGGGATCGAACGACCAAAAGTCCGAAATCGACGATCGGTCCACATGCTCAATACGCTCATCTATCTCATCATCAATACACGGGCACTGCAACGAGCAAAATCGATCAACACACGACTTTTACAAATACATTAATGCCCACCCTCTACCGAGATGCTTCCGCTTCTGCAACCCTCAAAAGTTACACAGAAGGCGTGAATTACGCGCTGTTTCAATCTCTACCGAGATGCTTCCGCTTCTGCAACAATGATGTGTTCTCCATTGCCAAACCACAAATGATGGTTTCAATCTCTATCGAGAGGGGTGCAACTAAATCACAAATAGATTTATTCTCTGATTTACGACTATGTTTGTAGAGATTTTTCTATTTATACTGGCGCAAGTAATTCATTTATCAAAATTCATCATCACTTGCCAGAAATAGACTCCCTTTTAGCTTTGACTCGCCTCCCCTCCCTTTCTTCTTTTGGATAGCCCCATTCCTCACAGAACTTTTCTGAGCATTTCATTCAACATAAGCAAGAAAGCATTCTATTGTTGATGTAAACGATCATTACTCCATGCCAAATTCATCATTTCTATGGCTCTATCAATGATTTAGTTGCACCCCTCTATCGAGATGCTTCCGCTTCTGCAACCAAGTCTCATTTAAGCCATCCAAGAGTAATTGCGGATGTTTCAATCTCTACCGAGATGCTTCCGCTTCTGCAACCCCATTCTTCTCTCTACCCAACTCCCTGATCCAGTGTTTCAATCTCTACCGAGATGCTTCCGCTTCTGCAACCGATCCAACCATCTCCTCACCGCACAGGAAATCGCAGTTTCAATCTCTACCGAGATGCTTCCGCTTCTGCAACGATAGCGAGCCCCGGCGCGGGGTGGACGGCAATCTAGTTTCAATCTCTACCGAGATGCTTCCGCTTCTGCAACGGCTGCCTCGCGGCGCTTGTGAAGCGCGCTGAATGCACCAGTTGCGAGGCAGAAACTAAAAATGGGCTGAATGACCTGCTTTTTATCTCTATCACCTATACTATACACAAGTTCTGTATCCTTTACAAGGGCCTGAGGAGCCCATTGACACTATCACGTTGTTTTTGCGAGGCAGCGAGCTTAGCATTTTCACCACTTTGTGCCTCGCAACATGTTGTAATTAGAGGAGATGACATTTGCTCTTATCTACCTGATCGTCAACGTTGGCTCTCTCTAGTATGCGGTAGTTATTCTTGGTTATCTGTTCCTGTCTCCAGTTCAAAACTCAGGTGTAAGTGATCTGCG
Source organism: Dictyobacter vulcani (assembly GCF_008974265.1). GTDB lineage: Bacteria > Chloroflexota > Ktedonobacteria > Ktedonobacterales > Ktedonobacteraceae > Dictyobacter > Dictyobacter vulcani. The sequence continues at coordinate 359,410 of NZ_BKZW01000002.1, read as the reverse complement.
TAGATCTGATTATGGAAGGGATCGTTTTTAAAACCAGCGGTAGATGTATATCTCAGCGTTGCATGCCAGGCGGCAGGACCAAAAATGTGATCAGGTCGGTCCTGAGGGGAGAGACTGCGCAATATCCGGCCAACATCCACAATGTCAGGGTCGGTCTCGTGACCTGCGATGGATTTTCCGTCGATGGCGATGATGTCAACAGCACGGTAATAGTAGTGGCTATTTACAAAACCACCACGCGTCTTTGGCTCCATAGGATGACCAGTCTTGATCGTCGAAATATCTAGAGCATGCTGCTGAGCCAACGTTAGAAGCACAAACACCAGGCGTGTGTCCACGTTACCGCTTTTAAGATCTGCAAGAGCGGGTGCGGATGGTTTAAAAGTGGGTAGCGCGAGAAGTTGTTCACTCTGCGATGTCAGAACCACTGGTTACCTCCTAAAAGTTGCTTTTCCAAAGTCACACTTCCGGTTCCTGTTGCATTAGTCCTGGATAAGTTGATGGGCAAAACCGGCGCGTTCGCGGTCGTTCTTTTTTTCTCGGGCTTGCAGGATATCTGTGAGTTGTGCCGCCAAGCGCCACCTTGCTTGAGTGCGCAGTTAATCAAGCTGTCTTCTAAACGTAGATAGTGGCTGCAGGGAAGCGTGGATTGCACCATTCCGCCTTGATTGACGATGGTGCTACCAGAAGGCCTTTCCAGATAAATCAACTCTTCCCAATCACCATATCTAGCCAGGCCTGCATACTCACCACACATACACTCATAACAAAGCAAAAAAGCATAGCCTGGCACTCTCTCGCCTGACATAGAATGCATAGTACATTGCGAGGCGCGTAGAAATGCTAACCACGACACAACCTCGATCTCTCATTTTCCATCGGTTGTCAGTGTACGACGGCTTCTTTTCCAGTGTATGTACGCGGTAATCCAGTTATAAACCATATTTAGTACAAAGATGAAAAACGCGACAATGAGAAGTGTGGTATCCTCTCGATACCAACTTATACCCAACAATACGGCACCGATAATATATCCCATCATACCAATAATAGAATGTATGATCACTATACGAATAACTCGAGATCGCTTCATCAGATAATTTCCCACTCTCTATTAATGAGCACTCTCCACGAGTTCGGCCCGCACCAATTCAAGAATGCGACCCAGCCAGTTGCGTCCCTGGTCCAGTGCGCCCCAATAGCGACTGCGGTCCTGACCATTCAGGAGGCGGCCATCCCCCGTAGCCATCAACCTCTCAGCCAGGTCAGGATGCTGCTGAAACTTCGCTCGCACCAGGCGCGTCATCACCGCCAGACGCACTATATTCCAATCGGCTCGTAGCGGCGCCTGCTGCCCTATATTTTGTGCTTCTCCCGCCGTCGAGGCATCCATAATCCTCTCTCGCGCATCGGCATCAGTCGTCGCCAACGCCCAATAAGCATGCTCCACCATCGCATACATGTGTCCATCGACCGTGATCGGAACGGGATAGTCATTGGCCAGATAGAGTGCTCCGCGAGCCGGTGCTTGAAAACGTACGACCGAAGGGCTGGCTGTCACTGGAGCATCTTCCCAACGCGATGAAGCAGCCTGGAAGCGTTGATCTTCTAACTTCCGACTGCGAAAGTACTCCAGCGCCGCCTCATGGTCCGCCTGCTCCACCGCATCTTCAGGCGTCCCATCCGGCTTCACCGTCATCGGCTCACCGATTGGAATCAGTATCGTAAGCAGAGGCCAGTCCTTCACATCCTGATCATGGAGCAGAAAGCGACGCTGATGCTCTGGCACGGCCAGATACGCCTCCCGCAACGCCGCCAGCTGCTCAGCATCCTGTACCTCTACATAGCGATCAAGCGCCACCAGGCACCGCTCTTCTAGCGTTGGCCGCCCCGCCAGATACTCAATCTCATCCGCAACTTCCGCAATCAAACCCTCAGGCGTCATCATCATCCACGGCTCATCAAATTTCCACCTCGCCAGCTCATGAGCACTGCCCCACGCGCCCTGTGGAATTGTCGTCGCCACCCATACCCGCTGACGAAACGTTTCCAGATCCACCTGCCCCCGGCAATCAATCATCCCATCAGCATACACCTTGAGATCCCTCAAAAAATACGTACTATTCCTGATAAAGACATAGCGCCAACTCCCCGAATCCGCTCCCCATCCACCACCCGATACGTATAATTCCTATATGGCATACATCACTCCTGACTTACAAAAATGCATCACACATTCATTTCATTTGCCAATTGACCACAGATAATGAATTTCCCCTTCACATATCACGTCGTGAACAGCTTCGCAAAAACCTTCAGGAATTGTCCGAATTTACAATCGTTTCAATCACTCTCGTCCAGACTTCATCTTTCTCGTGTTTATTCACCTTACTCAATGGGTTAGATGGGTTATTCACGGCCTGAAAACGTGCCAGATTTGTGAGTCGGAACAGACACGGACCAAGAATAACGGGAAGGATCGTCACACCTTCTTCCTCTGAAGCTGCCAACAGCGGAGAAAGTTCATTGTCTAAGATAAAATCTGAAGCCAGGTAATCGACACTGATAAGCAACACAGCAACCCGAGTAGTGACGATCGCTTTTTTGATGGCATCATACCAATCTTGCCCGGGGTTAATCTGCGTATCATCCCACCACTCTACCTCTACCCATTTATGTAACTGGGCAGCTTTCAAGTGAATACGCAGGCGCTCCAGGTCATCCCTGTTTTCGTGGCTATAACTAATAAAAACCTTCGTGCGATTACTGCCAGGAGGTTCAGTGAGATCAGGCTGTTCTTCCGGAGAGATATCAGGGTATTGTATCTCCTGATGAGATACAATTTCTTTTTTAGGTGGATGGTTTTCATACAGGTACACCATCATCTGAAACGTATCGAAACCCTCGAACTGAGCATGCAACCGCAAAAATGTCAGTAATTGACGGTTCAGGGCCATGAGATCACCTTTAGGTTTTTCGCCAAACTGACGTAAGAAATATCTCAGATGCTCAGGATTTGCAATAGGCAGAAAATATTCTGGGAAGTAAAGATAGAGTGGTTTTGCTCGCAACGAATAGCGCCGACCCCCAAGAATTTTGTTACCAATAGCATCGAGGGCTTCGAACTGTTGAGCATTCGTTGCATTTATCAGTGCAAGTATGCCCGCTTTCATAGACGCCAAAGCAATCTCTTCATCCCCATACGAACTATTCCAACGCCAACGATTCTCACTTTTACTCCACCAGACACCAAACTTCGCAGAGGTACCACCACTGATACTTCCTAATGCTTTGGTCTTGAATTCTAACCAATAGCAGAAACTATCGGGTTTCCCCATGACGTACTGATCGAGCGTGATGTTTTTCAAGCTCTCGCTGGGGAAACGTTGCACAAAATCCTCGCGCAACATCTGTAGCTGAGGAGGAATGGTCTTGGGATGTTGTTGTAACCATAAGGTATTAAAAATAGTAGGTTGCCTATCTTTTTGAAACGTCATATGCCTTCCCTATATCATATATTTTGTAGAGCGTTATAAACGCCAACAAATCCTCTTTATGACGTATTACATAGATACATTTGATAATATACAATTCTATTTGCAAATAGTACACATAAAAAAGGAATTTCCAGAAACACTCTTCACAGAGAGAATTACCTCATAGAGGCGGTGATCCCCGCCCTCCCCGACTTCAATGGCTCTTTTATCTGGTGAACCAGATAGGATGGCTTGTCGGGATAGCAAAGGCATCGAAAAAAATTTGGCCGAGAAAAATGTTGAAGAGGAGAACGAATGGACGCAATTCAACACAGTTGGTGTCGCATTGAGACCTGGATGCAACATCATGCGCCCTATACATGGCCCAATCTCGCCCCTGGAACTTCTGACAGGGATGTACAACTGGCGGAAGAAATCCTGGGTATGACGTTACCTGCCGATTTTAAAGCCTTCTATCGTATACACAACGGCCAATTTTGGCTGGATCTTGTCTCGCACATGCAACTTCTTCCACTGCAAAAAGTAGTGAAAGTATGGATGGAAATGAAACAATTATGGGAAAATGGTGTATTTGAAGGATGCAAACCCTATTATTTCTTTGATGCTCTTTGTAAAGATTGGGAAACAGGCCCGATTCAACCTGTCTGGTGGCATCCGCGATGGATCCCCTTTGCTATGGATCGAGCTGGCAATTATTGCTGCCTGGACATGGCGCCTGATGTGGGTGGTACTAGCGGTCAGATCATCGATTGGGATCATGATTGCGGCCCATCGCGAACGCTTTTTCCCAGTTTTCAGTACTTGCTCTCTACCCTAGCAGATCAGGTAGAATCTGGCGACTGTGTTGATACAAAAGATGGCCTGGAGCTCCGTTCAAAAATGTAATCTAAATAGACAAGGTTTTTATCATGACAGATTGTAATATGAAGTGCGACACCCAGCAATAAGAAAAAAGGCTCATGGATAATACAACAAATGTTTCGCCTCATGATGTCCTAACCCATCTGCTCCAAACAACCATTACTCGTTATATTTCAGCAGAAGCGCAGATTGAGCAGATTACCTCATCGCCAATCACTCCGGGGCTCTCAGGTACCAGAATCCAGCGACATCACTTCACACTCAAGACTCCACAAGGCCCGAAACAGGCTTCATTGGTAACAAAGGAGGCGGGGCTTCTTGAACGACGCATCCTCACAATCTTGAACGAGCAAGCACAGCAAGCGATCCCATTCAGCCACACCCTTGATCTCACAACAGATGGGCCAGCTCTGCTATGCCTACAAGATATCAGCCCACAGCCAAAATCGGCATCCGAGCATGCCTCTCCTTCAAACCTGCTGATGCAGAAAGCACAGGGATTAGCTACCATCCATGCAACCAATCGTAGTCAACGAGGTGCATTCTCCTGGTTACCGCGTGCGGATCGCTCGTATGTGACAACCTACATTCAACAACGCTTCTGGCGACCAGCCTGGGAGCGTGTCGTTCATGACCCCGCATTTATCCAGCTTTTTGGTGCGGAAATTCCTCAGGTTGAGGCCGCAGCAGCGACTATTGCCGACGAGATGGACACCCTCTATCAAGAAGACAATACGCTGACGTTGGTCCACGCTGATTTAAATCCCAGCAATGTCATAGTGTACGAAAACGCTCCATACTTTATCGACTGGGAACTCCCCCGTTACGGATCGTTCTATCTGGACCTTCCTCATCTCTTTCCGGCTCTGGAGCAAGCAGAATATTATCGGCAAGCCCTAGAGGAAGCAGAAATACGCATTCTACCTGAAGATTTTGCAGTACGCTATCGCATCGCGGCACGCTTTGTCGGGCTGAGATACCTCTGGTTGCCTTTAAAAGCCTGGCAAGCGGACCATACAAGGACAACGTGGGTTCGTCATTACCTCTCCATGATCATTCAATGATCATACCGGTGTTCAAAGAAGATTGCCGGGGCCATAGAAACCTGAGCCAGAATGGTCGCCGAATTGGTAATAAGCGCCCAGCGAGTGAGCGTCGTTCCGCTAGCCGTGATGGTCTCGCACCGCGTGGGATGAAGATACAAAAGCATCGGAGATCCTTTTTTCTCTCTAGCTCATAACTCCAGATATGCACAATAAACATTGGAACTGTCTGAACAAGGCAGAGCAATCACGTCGCGTCAAAGGAGTACATGCGCGCTAATCTCATCAAATAATGAGAGCGACAGCCACAAACACATACTATCGATAGAACAGATAAACTCAAGCCTATCTCACGCAAACGCTGCTGTGCAGCGATGATATCTTCGGGGGGCTGCGTAGCTCTTCTCATCTTTGTATGATCTTAATCATTTCCCGTTATAATACAGTAGAACTACAAGAACGCGAAAAGAAACTATGAGGACGACATGTTTGGCTTCAACGCTTTAGTGAAAAGAAAATTGCGGATGGAACAACGCACTCAATCTACTGCGATTTCCGAGATTCCAGAAGAAGCGTACCGTTTTGCAGAAGATGCTCAAGTAGGATTCCCTTTGCGCCTCTACAAGATGCAGCAACGGGCATTATCTATGTATCAATGGATGCTCATCATGAGTATTGCTGGGGCTATTCTGGGTATTGCTGTTGGTTTTATCGGACTCTTTATTTTTTTGTACCGGTTTATCCCTCCCTGGGAAAGCTTTGTTTACTATGCACCAACTGGCATCTTTCTTCCCTGGTTCACCGGTCTTGCATTCAGTGGATATGCTATTGCGTTAAAATGGTTATACAAACGTGGACTTCCTATCTCTGTTTTAGTCTGCAGTAAAGGTCTACTTGTAATTCGTCCTAAGGGAGTTGAGATAACACAATGGAATGAGGTGAACTATGTTGTCAAATTCTCAGATGGCTACAGCAGAAAAATTATACTCGGCCGGAGCCATCGTAAATCACTCACCTTGGGCAGTGCACTTGAAGATCTGGACGGTTTACAGGTCCAGATTGAGCAGCATATCAAAAAAGGGATTGTGCAAGAATAGATTACTCAGAGAAGGCAATATAACCTATGTATTTTTACGCTGAGGTGAATGAATTTGACACAAAAGCTAGTGCAAGCATCAAGGCTTGACTTCCTACAGGCTCCTTTTGAACTCCTTGTACGCGACGGGTGGTTCTCAGAAACTGGATTAGAGGCAGCAATTCGACAATGGTACAGTGACGGTATATCTTCTTACCACAAAAAAGAGTTTCCTCAGAAACTTACCCTACCCTCACATGCCATTGCAGGTTAAAGTGGAGTAGAACCATTTTACTGAGTATTGGGCAAAACACGTGATCACTGCCTATTCTAGGAGGGATGAAAAAGCTTGTAACAACCAGAGATTGGCAATTTGACAACCTTTAAAAACTTGTGTTTTTCCTTGGACTGCGCTCTTATGTGTAAGTTTAGCTTCGTTCAAATTGTATACAAGTAAATCACTCTTGTCATTCCAATACATCTGAAAAATACTTCTATGTGAGCCCTGAGTTCTAGAGGTTGTTATCCAATCAGCTAAAATAGCCAGGACATAGCTATGGGCACCAATATCCTGACTTGACTTAATCATAAGAGATTTTCCTTGCTCAAAACCCTGGTCCTTCATTGTTACATTCACTACTTGATATTTCTTTGTGAGTATTTCACAATAACGATCCCATGAAAAATATTTTTGGGTCTGCTCGATTTTTTGTAATAGAAGAGCCGGGTTACTCGCTGGCTGCTCTAGATAAATGAGTGCTCGTTCCATGGTCTCTGGAGTGAAAAGTCCAACTGTATCGCCAGCCTGATAAAGACGAGCGATCGTAACAGGAGCCAGAGGTTGCATAGCTCCCGACACATTCAGTATCCGATGAGCAGCCGCTAATGTAAGAGCATCAGCTTGATTATCTAGTAGGAATGTAGCTGCTCCATATGCGCTCTCTTCTTGCAAGGATGACCAATAGCCATCTTCTGCATCATTTCCCCAGAAGGCTGAAAAGAGATCAAAACATAATTGACCATATTCATGTGGGACAAAAATGGTACCCTGAGTCTCTTTCCGTTTCCAGCAAAATTCGAGCACGTTCAGGAAACGAATATAGTTTGCAACTACCCAGTCCTGAGGCATTGTTTGGTAAAACTCTGGTATACGCAGGCCATTGATAAAACGACGTATTCTATTTCGTAATAGCATCCGTATTTTTGAGCTCACCGATCGAGGTTGTTCGAATGCATTATTCCATTGAGGTATGCCCAAAAGCTCCTCTTCCTCGCTATCAGTGAGCTCGGGCCGTTCGGCAAGATTGAGTTGTTGATCTTCCAATTTCTTGAAATAGGCATTAATCTCATCTAGCCAGAAGAAGGAGGATGCCTGACGAATACCAGTCGATGATGTTTGATCAAGATAAGAGCGATGTCGTTGAAGTACAACATGAATGTCAATCGTACTAAAATCTATTGGCTCCCCTTTTTGTTCGGCTTCCTTCCGCTCCTCCTCAGCAGTTGGTTGAGCAGCTCCCAGGGCACTTCGTTTTATATCATAGGGATCAAGAATAAGAATATCGGATAGTTGGTGAAGAAATGACAGTAGCTCACTATCGCCACTATAGATAAGACTCATGAGAGACGGCGATGGCGTATGCACTTTCTCTTGAGAGAGCTCGCGTAGCTCCTTCATATACATAATGATTACTTCATTGCTGGCTTGATCATTAAGCCAGCGTAGCTGCACAATGCGAGGAAAGAAGCCGTTATGTAGCGGAATAGTATAGGATTCGCTCTTACAGACAATCTGGTAACCTTTATCGGAGTAATCAAAGTACGCAAGCGCGTCTGGTGGGCATGTATCACGCAGGTTAAGAGTCAATGTAGAGGCTTCTATTGAAGCTCCTAACAAGAGAGGTTCCTCTCTTTTCTTCTCCCCCGCTGGTCCAGGACCATTCTCACGCCACTGTAATGACTGCCAATTCTCAAATGGCTTTAGACTCACAACGCTATCTTCATGGAAAAGAATATTTTTCAGTCGTTGTCCCTTAAGCAATATCGCGGTTTCCAGATTTGCTTGTTTAATGGTACTTAACAGTGCAGGTGCAGATAAATTTGGTGAACCAGTACAGAGGATATCCTCACCGGTATCTAAGGTCAGCAAAATACCTTTTGCATGAATCATTTGCTTTTTTGTGCCTTGCTGCAGCTCAACAAAATCCCACTGAATATTCGGAGTAGAGTTCACGAATACAGCTAACAATTGTCCATCAATATTGGTTATCTCTGATTGCATGGCGAGGGTAACTTTTTGGGGACGTAATTTCTCCACTAAGGCCTTCAGGGCCTTCAGTTGTCGATCAGCAAACGGAGCCCACGCAAAAAGTCCGATAACTTCATGCGTGGATACAGCACGAACAAGCTGATCTAATAATGGCTCGTGCAAATTATGGCACAGGCACGGTTCATGGCTATTCGCAAGTAAGCCAGGTGCTAGCTTAGACATTTCCTGCACATGCCAGGGAAAACGCTCATTGATAGCGACCGTTCGGGATAACGCATCATAGAATGCCCAGATTTCACGAGCTAACGACGGGACCAGTCTCTCTTTCCACTCCACTTTCGTAAAGAGTTCTCCGCCTGTGGTCATACTAAAGGTACTAAGGTTTCCACTTCCCACGAGAGCCATTCCGCTTGTCTGATTTGCCGCTAATATTACTTTGGCGTGAAAAGCCCCAGGTATATTCACACCGCAAAGGGTATATTGTTTTCCTGCATCACGAATTTGTTCACGCTCAAACCAGATAGGCAAGCGTTTCGCAATCCAATTGGCATCGGCAACAACAGTCACTGAGCGGGTACCACGCTGGATAAGAATAGGTAAAAGATATGTTTCAAAGAATGGAAGATCGAAAGAATATGTAAGAAAAATAATATGTTGCCATCGACCTTGTTCAAACAGTAATTTGAGATTAAGAGGTGATCGCGGTTCGGCGATTTCAGAAAGGCTCTGCATTAAGAATCTCCCATCCATAGGTAGTTGGTCCATGCGACGGCTTTGTCAAACTCGCGCTGATCAAATCGAGACCGTATAGTGCTTCGCTGATAGCCTCAAAGCGAACTGAAATCGAGCTTATATCTACATTCGAGTATGGAGTAAAGCGTACTCCATCTTCCTCTTCGTGAAAACGGAATGTATCAGCATTGCTATTTAGTTTACTCAAGGCAACACGTATGTGTTGAGAGACAATCATTTCTTGCATCAGTTGCTCAAAAGTTTGAGAAGCAGGCATGTCATGGGCAATCTGATCTGCCAACCAATCAAAAATATAATTCGTCGATAAACGATCTCTATTACCTTCTCGTAAAAGTGCCACTTCTTCAACCAAGAAACCTTGTTGCTGTTGAATGCGAGCATATCTTCGTTGCGAAACAAGCAAGGTAAGAAAAGTCATCGCTGGATTATTTTGACGCAAACGACTTCGCTCCGATATTTTTTCTATTTCGCCCTTTTGAGCCCTAAGTGGCCACGCACCAGAACTAATATTGTCATCTATCATAGTCGACAATTGACCAAGTGATAGATCTTGCAGCGTTTTTTCGCCAATGGACGGCAGAGTCAGAGAAAGTGTAGAAATATATTGAACATATTCTCGAATAGGCAATGGAGTAAAGAGGCCACCTCGACTATTGCCCCATGACACAAAATCACGAAAGATACCATTCAGCGCACCTACAACCCACTCCCTCAGTTGAATAAGCCACCATTGACGCCAGGTCCCTTGTATCCGTTGCCGCTCAGGATACCATGCTGCTCCATTCTCACTATGCCCATAGTAAAGAAGGTTTCGGAATATATCTTCTTGCGATAAAGCTATATTCTGCGTCTGATCAGCCAGATCCAAAAACATACGGACAGTTTCAGCGCGTTGCCTCCTTCGATAGAGAAGATATTCTTTATCAATCGCTTGCGGCTCTTTATGAAAAGTTGCCTGTGCCTTACCCAGTAAAACATCGGTAAGCAACCGACGTTCAGGCTCATGATGACGCAACAGGCAGAAACAACTTACTTCGCCAAGCTCCCTGACAACATTCAACGGGATCTCATCAATATCCTTATCAATAAATTCTTTGACATACCTTGTTTCTGCAATTGCAGAGGCAAAAGTATTGGCCACGACTGTTCCCAATTCGCCCCAGGCAATGTCAAAATAAATATCCTCTCGAATGTTTTCTGGATGCAAAACGAGTTCTAGATCAGCCATAGCGCCGCGGTAAATTTGTCCGTATCCACCCATTGATTGTTGCAAATAACTTCCCAATTCGCCCTCAAGGCTAACTGGAAGGGAGGTTGTAGTAGATTGGTTCCGTCTAAGCCAGGGACCTAGTGTATCAGATCCAACAACATTGCGTAGGAATTCGGGTAGATGATGAAGAAGCGCGGCACTAGCAAAAACAATCTCACGTGACTTCAAATATCTCCCCAGCACAGGATTCTTCGTTGTCTTTGTAGGTTTTTGGGTGTCTTGAAAACGCTTAATGAGGTAGGTATAGATACTCCAATATCGTGGATGGCGCGAAAGCACAGGAAGTCCAGGTGCCAATTTAGTTGCAAGGATATTGAGTGAAACCGCTTCCAATCCAAGAGGATAACGTCCGGCAATCGACTGAAAGGATGGTACAGTCCACTGAGGTAGTAACTCATCCATACAAAAATCCCTTTTACTTTCTCATAAAGCACTACAAAGCCTGATTAAGCAGCAATATACATCCATTTTCTATTTGCCACTTGTATACAGCATCAGTAATGTTGATCAAACTAACGAGAAGAGTCTGACTGCTTGTACTTATTTAATTCGTGCTGTGCCCATTCTACTACAGCTTTTGATAATGTAGTTGTAAGCCAAGTATCGTTTAAACCGTATTCCTTCTGCGAGGATGCAATAATTTTAGCGACTCTTTCTATACCTAACTCTTTTAGAATCATTGGGACGATGATTTTAAAATCACCTGCGATAAGATTGGCCATACTTTGGGTATACCCTATAGCAATTAAACTTTGTTCCACTGCTGCTGGACTAGGGTGTGTTTGCAAATCATAACCAAAGCAGAATAGAGGCAAGCGTGACCATAGCCAGGAAGTTGACCGCCCGCTTCTCATAGCGGGTGGCTACTCGCCGAAACTGCTTGAGACGATTGATCGTGCGTTCAACGCGGTTCCGCTTTTTATATACGGCTCGGTTAAATGGCCCGGTGCGCGTCTCGTCGCTGCGGCGGGGAATCGTGTAATCAATTCCTCGCTTTTTGAGGTACCGCCGGATCTTACGACTACTGTAGGCTTTGTCTCCCAGGACCCGCTTTGGCCGTAGCTTGGGACGGCCTCGTCCTGCTCTCTTGACAGCCCCTTGCTCCATCAGGCATTCGAATTTGGTCGTTTCATGGCGATGTCCTGCCGTAAGCACAACCGTCATCGGTTTCCCTTGACCTTCCACTCGCAAATGCACTTTCGTGCTGAAACCGCCTTGACTCTTGCCTAATGCTTCTTGATTTTGATCCCCCCTTTTGCTCCTGCTGCATGTTGGTGGGCACGAATCACGGTACTATCAACGCTATGCGTTTCCCAATCAATGTGGCCTGCGGCATCGCTTTGTTGCTGCAGGGCTTGCAGGACGTGCTGCCAGATTCCCGCCTTGACCCAGCGATAAAATCGGCTTGCCACGGTTCTCCACGGACCATATCGCTCGGGAAGATCTCTCCAAGGGGCTCCCGTCCGTAAAATCCAAAGAATGCCATTCAGAATCAGACGATGATCATGTGCTGGACGACCCACATGGGGCTTTTGCGGCGGCAGCAAGGGGGCCAGCTTTTCCCATTGCTCATCGCTCAATTCGCCTCTTCTCATACTCCTTTCTATCGGCTATTTGCAAACACGCCCTAGTATCAGGCCGCTTCCTTCTCATTCGCTCAGTCCTTTTGAGCTATAAAGAACATCCACCATTTTAAATAGCCAATATACTTATATAGCAACAATTATAACATGCAATTTAGTTACCACTCTCACTATTTTAAAGTACAATGTGGCAATTTCGAATAGAAAAACAGTAAATTTAAACAATATCAACTTAATATAAATATTAATAATGTAAAGTCTCCTTACTATATGAATCAATAATAACTTAATAGCAAAAAATATTAGCCTCCTTATATGTCATGAAATACTTACAACTACCACTTTGCCTACTTCTACAATTGCGTCTGACATTATAAGAAATGCATGGACATATTTATATAATAAAATATGTAATCTTAACATACAAAAGCTTTACTTGCTGAATTTAAATATGTTATAATTATGAACCAAATATCTATCTATTAGTGTTTTCTCATACTTTTCTTTTCTATATATGCTTACAACTAGGGAGTTCAAAAATGGTCAGAATCTATCCAGAAGAACTATCTAACCCTGTGCGAAAAGATCCCAAAAAAAGAGCTGAAATCAAATTATATGATGCATTCCGGCAACCCACGGGATGCGCAACGAGGTAAACTCAGGCAATGGAATCAATTGAAAACCTCAACAGGAAAAGGAAAGGAAGCAAAAGCCTTGCATCGATAGACTTCGATGAAGAGGTGATGCCCAGCCAGCAGCGCATCGGAAGGGTTGCCAAAGACAGGAAAAAAGGCTTACGCGACGGCTTGAGCAGGAGGGCCAAACGTTTCGAAGAAGCGGACGGGCAGGCCATGTAAAAGAACAGAGAGCCTGGGAGCATCAGCGGAACGGGCATTGCGAGCGAGGCGCTGGGACCAGGAGAGCCGATAATGAGCACGCTGCTCGCGAGTCAGCAGCGTCTCGTCTGGCTTCAGAGGATGTGCTGGCTGTGAGGACTGAGGGCAAGCTTCCCAGGAAAAGGTGGCTGTTTCTCGCCGTAGGAGCTGGGTCCAGTGACGGCGCACAGAGCGACGAGGCCAATCGCGCCAGAGCAAGGGAGCCGACGGAGACACGACGGGAACATGCGGCAAGGATGGCACCGCAGGAGCAGAGAGCGGATCAGGAGGCAGAGGCCAGAAGACGGCACTGACGCGGCGTGGTTTTTTGGTGGAAGGATGTTCTTGACACTGCTCGCGCAAGGGGCAAGCCCGACAGAAGCCAATGCGGCCCGCATACAAGACACGCAGAGAGCCATCATGTTCGGGTCGACGCTCTTGCGCGTACAGCGGATGATCAGCGGGACAGCGCAAGGTACCGTCGGGTTGCAGCGTAAACACTGAGCCAGGAAAACCGCCGGTAAACGAGCGTTTGGCCCACTGCGCAGGACCATAGATTACCGGAGCGGCTGACCCACTGGGAACGGCTGGCTCACTGAGAGCGACTGGCAAAACTGCGTGAGCCGGAGCAAATTCGGTCGTGCGCACTGTTGCGGGAGTCAGATGCAGGCCGAGTTCCATCCGCAGGTTCCAGAGCCACTGAACCAGGATCTGGAAGCATTCCTGTCCCCAGGCCGTGTGAGAGACCCAACGGTCAGCGTCCTGTTCACCATCTTCATCCGCCAGCACGGTTTCAAAAGAACCGCGATGCAGATACACATCCAGGACATCTTTGGCGCTGAAGGCAGGGCAAGGCAGCGTTGAAACAAAGAGCTCGTAGACAGTCTCCGCTCGCTGCTCCCCAACGGAGGGAGGGTCTGAGGTGGCTGGATGGGTCGCCACGATCACGCGTACCAGAGGCCCCGTAGGGGAAAGCGGGACGGCTGGACAATCAAACAGGGTCCGGGTCATCTGGCTTTCGGGGTGCGTACAGGTGGCAGCGGGAGCGGCAGCCAACACGGCCTGCATTTCCGCCACATCCAGCAGGTGGTAATCCTTGTGGCGGGCCACCACTGCCAGGCCCGAGGTGAGGACATCGCAGAGAGGAGCAGCATTGCCATACAGGCCGTCGAGGCGGATGACGATCTGCTGGGCAGGTACACCAACCTGCTTTCCATAGTCGAGCAGAACCTGGATCGCTCGCAGCAGTTCGCCCCGGTAATCGCCGTTGCCCGACCCTCCAAAGGTTCCCAGAAACTGATGGGTATGAGCTTGGAGCACCACGGTCCTGGTGCGTACGACTTCCCCGCGCTTGCGGCCCTGATACCCTTTGGCGCACACCTGGTCAAAGCGACGGCGCGCAGCAGGCAGCGACTCGGCCTGGGGCAAGGCGCGTTGGCGAGCGACCTTTCGGGTGCCATCCACATCCGCGACCAGCCAGCTCTGCCCACACCGATCGATGATCCCGCCGGGATCAGGAAACGACGTGCGGGCCTGCACGTCTTGCTGGAAGAGGGTACGCATGTTTTCGACGCTGGCCTGATCCAGCGCCGCCAAAAAGCGAGAGAGCGCGGAGCGCGAGGGCAAACGCTGGCGGCCAAAGAAGGCCATGAACTCGTCGGCAAACGGCACAAGGCGCTCGTAAAAGGCTTGCAAGGTCGGTTCACCGGAAAGCGCGTAGCCGACGAGGACCACGACAAAATCGATGAGATCGTAGGTCCCCATCCGGGCGCGCGCGAAGCGGACTCGTTGGGTGATAGCCGTGAGAATACCCGTCTGGGTGAGGCTCTGAGCAAAAGCTGCCGCTTCTCCCATCCAATTGGGAGTGGAAGGTTGCGACTCTGGAGTCGTCTGGACGGTGGTGGTCGAATGCGTCATACTAGAAAGGTGTCCTCCTTCTGAGAAAAATTTTGAGGTTTCTTCTCTTATAGGAGACACTTTTTTTTAGCGTTTCGCCAGTCTCTGCGGATCAGTTACAAATCTCGTTGCGCATCCCGTGGGTACTAAGACGCAGCAAAACGTCTGCGGCCTCTTCGACAGAGACAGCAACGCTCGTATGAAGAGAAGGCTTCTCCATCATCAGAGCCGCATCGACCTGCACCAGGGGATGACGATACCCTGGGACCAACGTATCTTGGAGCACAAACAATTTGGAGAATTGCTCCTCCAATGCATCACAAGCAGATATGCCAACTCGCTGAATGGAATTGAGTGATTGTTCCAATGATGTAAGCTCGTCTTGCAAACGTTGTCCCCATGGCGATTGAGGTAATGTCTGCATTTGTTTCAACACAAATGCAGTGGGTTCGCCACCTGTCAATGGCGGATGAAGCATACTGATAAAGACATGAGCATTCCAAAGTTGCTGAAGCACTATATGGATCTGTGGCTCAAGCAGTTCTGGAAAAGAATACGAAATAGAATCAACTAGATCAGTATATAAAATAGGCTGACGTGCGATTTCTAGAATATGTCGTAAGAGTGGAGCAGCACGCAGAGAAAGCGTCTCTTTCCCAACATTCCCAAATCCATCCACAGAAGCAATGAGCACGCGATTCCCAACAACGTGTGCTGTCGAGTTCACCATCAAACGCATCTGTGCCAGAGCATGCTTTTGCTGTTCTCGATCACGCAAAAAAGCATATAACCACCCTATATCAGGCCGGACATGTAAATGATCAAAGGCTCGTTCACCAAGAGTAAGCCGGGTCGTATCAGCAATGGTTCCAAGAGCGACCCCAGCAAAGAGTCCAAAGGGTGTAGCGCGGGTACTCATACGCACCACATACCTGATAAGTCGTGAATAAACACGTTTCATCCGAACTGGCGAGGCTGTATCATATTGGAGACGTGAGAACCCCCGTACCAAATCTTGACTTGCCAGCGATAAAGCAACCCGTAAAAATTCAGAATCAGTCATCAGCGCACGCACCTGATCGTATCCTTGTTGTAGTAAACAGGAAAACACCTCGTCAAGCTTATCTTCCTGACTCGTCTCCAGCAGGCAGCCCTGCTCAGTCAGGTGTAAAAAGGTGGTGAGAGGAAACGCTGGTACGCGTACCAAAAAAGTTCCTTTTGAACAATAGATAGTTTGATCGGGTGCCAGGGTAAAAAGCCCATGCTGTGTTTCCATACGTCTCTCCTTTCTGGAATCATAGAAAGGTCATGCCATTTCTTTGAAGTTTTTTTCTAGAGCAGCACAAATGGTGCTTACCTTATGAGAGCAAGAGAGCACGATCCCAAACGGGTGCAATATTCGTGCTGGCTGCTAAAAGAGCAAGCAAGGTGCCTGATACGCCAAGAAAAAGACCAGGAGAATTCACAGAGTGGCCCGGCCGAAACACATACCTGAATCCAACGGGAGTATCCATATGAACTTCCGCAAGAATCCGCTCAACCAGCCTCGTGATCTGGTCTCGTACGTCACTTCGACCAGTTTCTTGAAAAAAGTGGGTAGATATGAGCAATAGACCACTTTGACCGTGGCAAAGGGTCAAAGGATCGACCTGGCGGCTTTCAATAGGACGCATAATCAGGGCATCCAAACCATGGAGAATCTGTTTCTGAAGCATTACATCGGACAATGCTTGCCCAGCAATTTGCAAACTCCTGAGAACACCCGGAGCACCATAACACCAGCCAGACCGTGCTGGTACCTGAAACCTCTCAGGCTCTGGAGAAGATCGTATCGGGATAATGTCTGGCCAGTCTATGCCCCATGGGGTCGTAACATAGTGTGATGCTAACCAGGAAGCTAGCATCTGCATAGCCGCAAATTGTCCATCGATACGATAGCCTGTCTGCCAGGCTAAAGAAAGGGCGACTAAAGGACCAGGTATGCCATGAGCTAGCCCACAATTGATCACAGGTAATGTCAAATACCGTTGTCGGGCCGTTGGAAAGAAGGTAGCAGGGACAGCCCATCGTTGATAGTGCTGCTTCTCACCTGTCACGAATTGAAGAAGATGATGGATTAGGCGCTCAATTGCCTCCTGAATAATCCCTCTATGAACACCTGTACGCACCAAAGAGGCAAGCGCACCAGAAACGCCAACAATAAGATCATATTGGAGCAGCAATTGATTATCAATGGACATCCACCAATTGTAATCAAGGACTTGACGGGCCAAACGTTCATCCAAATCGTGTCGAATCCTGGTAAAACGTTCATCCTGATCGCAAAAAAGGGACAGCAACAATGTCATCCCAGCTGTTCCTTTGGAAAGATTGGGACGATCTAAGGGATGCGTATGGGTAGCTTCAACGGCTCGATCAAGATAGACATAGGCAACATCCAGCCATTTCTTTTCCTGAGTACCACGCGCAAGAAAAAGATAGAATAGTGCCAGGCCAGGAAATCCAGCCGCCAGGGAAGCATCCCACCAATACAAAGGGTCCACGTCATGGGTCAGAGCAGTAACGACATCTGGATCAGCCAACCGATCAGCGATAGGTAAAATCACTTGAAAAACGCGCTCACATAGTGACGGATCAACCGATACCATCCAGGAATACTGAGTCACACGCATTACTCCTTTCTCTCGGCAAACGAACAACGGCCCGGAAGAGCCGTTGTTCGTTTAGGCGCAAACTGCCAGAAGTGTAATCAGCAGGCGTTAGATCCGTCACATGTTGAATCTGTTTTGCATGTGAGATAGCCAGATCCCTGAGCCATCTCATCAGTGGCAGGCTGGATATACTCAGTAACACGAATATCCAAATCAATACCACCAGCAGTATCCTGTTGCTCGGTCAGGGAAGATCCATGCACACATGTTGTGTTTTCCATGAGTAGTTCTCTCCTTCTTCTAGTAGAGATAAGAATCAAACAACATATCAAGAAGAAATGGCGGACTAAATACATTTGACATGTAGATTAGTCACATCTCTCTGCACGTAGAATAACAAAATGCACTACTGCGCATCTCCTACCATCCTCTCTATTTGCTACGCCGCCTCCTACCACACTCTGTATAAAAATTCTTCAAAACATTCACATGATCGGTCCAGGAAGCCTCGCATCTTGAGATCAGGGAGAAATGGGCCCACCTTAT
This sequence comes from Dictyobacter vulcani, assembly GCF_008974265.1. GTDB lineage: Bacteria > Chloroflexota > Ktedonobacteria > Ktedonobacterales > Ktedonobacteraceae > Dictyobacter > Dictyobacter vulcani. The sequence continues at coordinate 341,091 of NZ_BKZW01000002.1, read as the reverse complement.
TTGGGGCTTTAGATGATGAGAAGAGATGTTGAAAAGTATTCCTGTGGATTGCATCAACTGAGCCGCGTTGCATTTTTCCTCGGCCTAGAGGAACGATGAGGATTGAAACTATCATGGTATGTGTTGATGAGTTACAGCTAAAGCTCAAGCAGTACATAATGATGCTCGAAAAAGCTTATTTGTAGGTCGCATTCACAGGCAATCGAGATATATGGACCTTAACGCTCGATTGTCTGCTTCTCTTGAACTATTGAAATTAAATGCCTGTGATATTCTATTTTAGATTGTCGTATGATACACGTTAGAAGAAGCAAAAAGTCTTAGAGGCAAGAAATGACAGAAAGAAACTATTGTACATTCTCATTTGCAAGTTTCAATACACATGGGGTGGTTTTTCCATCATCATTCGTGAGGGAAAAACATAGCCTCATCGGTCAGAGGTTGGAGCAACTTTCACCAGATATAATCAATCTCCAAGAAGTATGGTCGTATGATTCTCTTCGTACTTTCAAAAAATCGCTTTGCTCCTATCCTTATGCTGCTTATAAGCATGGAATATTCGGTCCGAAACGGTTTAGTCACCTTCTCACGATCTCCTCTTACAACAGTTGAATTTATTAACTTTCCACCAGCAGCTGAACCAAGAAAAAAAAAGTGGATCAATCGACTAAAACGATCCATGAAAAAAAAAGGCATGCTCGTATCTACACACACCGAAAAGTTGTTGACCATCTGTAATGTTCATTTAGTCGCCAATGGTGACGCCGATTGGTCAGCACGTAGTAGATACTATAGCGCACATGAACATGATATCGCCGCTCTCGTAGATCAGCTGAACGTCTTTACTCAAAAAAGAAGTGGACAGCTTCTCATTGTTTCTGGTGATTTTAACATTCCCAAATGGAGCGATCTTTATCAAAAATTTATCGCTATGTCACAGGCAAAGGATCTTTTTGAATATGATGAAAGTCCTACCTACCATCAAGAGTTCCTCATTCCTGGCCAAATTCCACACTGTATTGATTATATTTTTGCTGTTTCACAAAATCCGTTCCATATTGACCATAAAGCATTCCTTTTTCAGGAAAAATTTTCTCTATCAAACCAGGAGGATCAGTACCTTTCCGATCATCTTGGTCTTTACACCCGCATTCATACTCGTTCATAGTCTGCACTACAGTCAACACCAGCAAATTTAGCGTATTACACTCCAAACGCGCTCTTTCATTTCATTTCTGCAGAAATAATCTCTCCTCCACAATGCAAGAGAAAAAGGAATCAAAAATATGCTTCTACCATGTTAGCTCATGTCTCCAACAACCCCAATTTACGTTGTCACTCAACCACAGAATAAACCTATGAAAAAAGAGGTTCATAGGAGTCAGCATAGCAGATTTTGTGCACGATACAGGAGTTTGGCAGGAGAACAACTTGCTACTATTAGAAGTGTCATATAAACCGTGACTAGTCAGAACAGTCTCAGTAGGCTGGCTTCATGGCGTCTTTCAACTATCCAATTTGGAGTGCAAAAACTATGCGTATCCATCAGTCGCATACAAAAATGCAAGAGATTATTGGCGACATAACCAGCACATTAGTCACGGAGGTGTTGGGCCTGTATTCCAATAAGACAAAACAGATTTTACAACAACAACAGGTGTGAAAAATCTGATACAGCTATTCATGAAATGCAGATTTAAGCTAAGCGCATGCAAAGATAGCCGTAAAACATTTTTCCCGAGGAATTCTGGGCACGAGCCATTTTGAAAATGAAAGGTACGGATGCACACAGTCAGGAACCCCACGGATACATCCGAGGGCTTGTGAAAGCAAGTCCACACCTGACCAGTCTTAGTCTTTATTGACTACGTTCGGGAAGAAATTAGGTACCAGGGGGTGCATTGCCAGCCCCTTGCTCTACGGCTACATATTAAACATCTGTACAGGGTTAAGGAAGTGTATGTAGCGATAAACCTTTTCGAACCTTGACGAGGCAAACGTTACCCTGGAAACAGGAGGCCCTGAAAAGGGCAAGGAGACCACTTATGTCCAAAGTTTTTGTGATCGATACTTTGAAGCGACCGCTCGATCCCGTCCATCCGGGCCGGGCAAGATTGCTGCTTTCCGAAGGAAAAGCGGCTGTCTACAGAAAATTTCCATTCACCATCATCCTAAAAGATAAAACGCAGGAGCCAGAAGCGCAGCCACTCAGGATCAAACTTGATCCGGGTTCAAGAGCAACGGGAATCGCCATTGTCAATGATGCCAGTGGTGAGGTCGTCTTTGCGGCTGAACTTTCCCACCGTGGACACGCCATTAAAGCCGCTCTTGATGATCGCCACGCCGTTCGTCGATCTCGACGTCAGCGCAAGACACGCTATCGCAAAGCACGTTGGTCTAACTGGAGTTGCCCCGTTTTTGGAGGGAACCCGAACAGAAATGTCGGGTGAGGAAAAATGCTGGGAAAATGATGAAAACATCATCACTATACGTAATACGTAACGTACTACGTATTTCTATTTTACGATAAAAGGTCTACCTCTGTCAAGAAAAATCGTTATCTGATTCGATTATGCGTTTTTCGTAATGAGCTGGACTGAGATATCCTAAAGACGAATGACGTCGTTTTCGATTGTAATATATTTCTATATACTCAAAAACCACATTTTTTGCCTCATTTCTACTTAGAAAGATTACACCTTGAGCACACTCTTTCTTTAAGGTTGCCCAAAAGCTCTCAATCATCGCATTGTCCCAACAATCACCTTTTTTACTCATACTCTTCTGGATATGATGCTCATGCAGCAGCATGTGATAGCGGCTGCTGGCATATTCGCTGCCCCGGTCTGAGTGATGGATGAGTTCCGCCCCTGGCTGACGCTGAAGCAACGCCATATGCAGAGCGGCATGAACTAGTTCAGTATCATGCTTCTCACTCATGGACCAGCCCACAATTTTGCGTGAATACGCATCGATTACACCTGCAAGATAGAGCCACCCTTCTCGTGTCTCCAGATAGGTAAAATCCGACATCCATTTTTTATCTGGTGCATCAGCAGCAAAATTTCGCTCTAAGAGATTGGGAGCCACCGGTAAATCATGATCGCTATTGGTTGTGCGTGGTTTTCGCTTCTTTTTTCTGGCACTGAGTTGCTGTTCGCGCATCAAACGTGCAATACGTTTCTTTCCACAATGAATGCCTTGATCTTTTAATTCTGCATGAATACGAGGACTTCCATAATGACCCCTATTTTGATGATAGGCATCTTCAATCCGCTCCATAAGCTGTTCGTCATTCTGTTTTCTTTTACTTTTTCCTCTTTTGCGCCAATTATAGTAGCCATTTTCGGAGACCTCAAGAACCTGGCACATCCGAAGAATGGGGAAAAGCTGACGATGCTCATGAATAAATCGGAATTTTACGGTTGGGGTTGCACGAAGATGCTCATGGCTTTTTTTAGGATATCCCTTTCTTGTCGTAATATATCATTTTCACGCTTGAGCCTTTTCATTTCTTCTTCTATAGATGTCTGATGCCCTTTGCCAGGAAATGCTTCTTTCCCTTGTTCACCAAATTCTTTGCACCATTTACTTAAAGCACTGTCAGAGATACCTAAGTCTCTAGATATTTGTGTTTTGGTTTTTCCACTCGTTTTGAAGAGTTGTACAGCCTGCTGCTTAAATTCTTTTGTGTAATGTGGTTGAGATTTACCCATTGAACCCTCCTATTTGAAGTATAGCAGATTTCTCTTCTCTGACCCTCCAAAAACGGGGTAATTCCAATGATATTGTGGATGATAGCCATGCCGACGCCACCCTGGAAACGATCCATCAACTGGTCGTCAGCCTCAAACATCAGGGATATCATATCCATCTCTCGGTCAGCGGTGGCCGCCGCCTGATGTCCCTGCTTGCCATATCGGTAGCCGCCCTCAACTTCGATCGGCATGATCACATCTGGCATATCCATACCCCCGAAGCGACGGTCGCCCAGGTTCGCAATGGCGCCCATATGCATGTCCCACCGGAAGCCGGCGTCAAGCTGATCCGCGGACCCTTCATCACGCTCGGAGCCTATATCCCGAATAGCAATACGTCGTTCAAAACCGCCGAGCAAGAGCAACAGGATCACCTGAATCAGCAGGAACGCACACGCTGCCAGCAGATCATAGAACTTGCCACGGCACGCCAGCTCGATGTCCTGAAAGCCTTTGCCCGTGGACTCCGAACACCCCAGGTTGCCAGCGAACTCTGTATCAGCGAAGCCACCGTCCACAGCCATAAAGGCCACCTCATCCAGCACTGCCGCACCATCTGGAACATCCCCGAGTCCGAGCCCCTCGACTACCACTTCCTCTGCCAAAAATTCAGCACCTACTTTGAGAGCGATAGGTAAAGTATAGCAAGCTCACCCCCAAAATACATCATCACCCCTACTGATTCTTCTCATAAGGATGTAGCTCAGTACTGTAATTATTCATATTGAGAGTACTCTTATAAGGTATGAAGGATCATAAATAATGATGAGAGAAGCAAAACACAGAGAGAAACGGTTCTTATTCCCATCCTTCTACACCACGTCAATTTAGCAGGACACCCACTTGGAGCAATCGCATGGTTGCCGAGGGGGAAACCTGTTTCATCCTGGTCCGACCGGCATAAAGCCTGGTGCAATGTAGATCAGGAGATTCATCAGGTAATAACGCACATGCGCCAACCGCTTTAGTGCAAAGAGTAAGTCTAACTCATAGTAATTAAACGTGAACTGCTCACCATGCACATAGCACAAACAGCCAGCGAGCAGTTCACATATTTGTGAATCACTATTCCCCCATCCTTGCTTAAAGGTGATGTCACCTACCTCGAGCCATGGTATCGGCAAACCGTTGCCACATGAGGAGCGTTTCCTATCAATCTCACTGCCGATGCCCCTCTGATGGCCGGTATGTATACCAACGAACCGTGTCTACCACGGCAGCATTACATATGGGCATGTGGTCTATGAGCGAGCCTTGAATGGGGCCTCATGGTGCCCGAACAAGCTCCATATGCACTCGACCGTTCAATTTCATCCTACGTATGGCTAGCAAGCCCAACGCTTCCGCTGTCCGCTGCTCTTCCCTCAAGCCGCGGGGAACAGGTACGATCACGCACCATGTGTGAAAGGGAAAGGCTGCGTCAAGGATGTGAATTGGGAGCAGGGCGCACGAATACGTGTCAGCCTCGATCATGAGAGTCCGCTCTACAAGGCCGTGTATACCCAACGCACCAGTTGCGAGCGCATCAACAGCCAGGCCAAAGCACTCGGAATTGAGCGACCCAGAGTCCATAATCATCGCTCTGTCGCTAACCTGAACACGTTAACCTATGTGATTATCAATGGACGTGCTCTCAGTCGAGCCATTTCGATCAATAGAGGACTTCTACCAATGATTTAGTTGCACCCCTCTGTCGAGAAGCAACAGGCATTTCGCCCTGAATTAGCTTCCGACCAGGAAGCTATTACTCTGGTGTTTCAATCTCTGTCGAGATGCATGGGTCGTTTAGCCTTACGGTATTTCAAACGTTGCCTCAAGATCTTAGATTAGTTTCAATCTCTGTCGAGATGCATGGGTCGTTTAGCCTCTACCTGTTCAAATGTAGACACGGTTGCATCGTACAGTTTCAATCTCTGCCGAGAAGCATGGGTCGTTTAGCCACAAGGCACATTGAAGTGTCATGCGCCTATGTGTTGTTTCAATCTCTGTCGAGATGCATGGGTCGTTTAGCCTCACGAGGGGCGGGTTTCATGCTCCGAAGAGACGTTGTTTCAATCTCTGTCGAGAAGCGTTGGTCGTTTAGCCTTCGAGAGTTTCCCCTCACAAAATCCATGACTAGGTGTTTCAATCTCTGTCGAGAAGCGTTGGTCGTTTAGCCTTTTCGCCAGCTTATCGATGCTGAGCGGAGAGGAGTGGTTTCAATCTCTGTCGAGAAGCGTTGGTCGTTTAGCCATTCCCGTTAGCGGTGCAAGAGCGAAAAGTCCGAGGGGTTTCAATCTCTGTCGAGAAGCGTTGGTCGTTTAGCCCTTGATTTTTTTAGAAATAAAAAGAGTATACAATGATTGTTTCAATCTCTGTCGAGAGGGGTGCAACTAAATCACAAATAGATTTATTCTCTGATTTACGACTATGTTTGTAGAGATTTTTCTATTTATACTGGCGCAAGTAATTCATTTATCAAAATTCATCATCACTTGCCAGAAATAGACTCCCTTTTAGCTTTGACTCGCCTCCCCTCCCTTTCTTCTTTTGGATAGCCCCATTCCTCACAGAACTTTTCTGAGCATTTCATTCAACATAAGCAAGAAAGCATTCTATTGTTGATGTAAACGATCATTACTCCATGCCAAATTCATCATTTCTATGGCTCTATCAATGATTTAGTTGCACCCCTCTGTCGAGAAGCGTTGGTCGTTTAGCCGAAACAGGAAACTTACCGCCCGTTTCACTGTGATACAAGTTTCAATCTCTGTCGAGAAGCGTTGGTCGTTTAGCCTGTTTAAAAATAAAGGAGAATGAAACATGTCAGATTAGTTTCAATCTCTGTCGAGAAGCGTTGGTCGTTTAGCCAGAGTCTCATAACCCTTTTTCAGTGCTGTAATGCTGTTTCAATCTCTGTCGAGAAGCGTTGGTCGTTTAGCCGTTGCTTGTGCAATCGTGATCGTCGCATTCAGTGTTGTTTCAATCTCTGTCGAGAAGCGTTGGTCGTTTAGCCGGGGTAGTGGCAATAGAGGTGATCATTATATTGCTAGTTTCAATCTCTGTCGAGAAGCGTTGGTCGTTTAGCCCGGTGAAGGTGGTGGTGAAGGTGGTGTGGTTGGTGTGTTTCATCTCTGTCGAGAAGCGTTGGTCGTTTAGCCGACGTAAGTATTCCGACCATGGGTTAATCGTTGGGCGTTTCAATCTCTTGTCGAGAAGCGTTGGTCGTTTAGCCTTCGACGGTATGGAGGTTCCAGGGGGCGTGCTAGTTTCATCTCTGTCGAGAAGCGTTGGTCGTTTAGCCCAATTTCCTTTTCTGCCGACGAAAGGCATGATTTATAGTTTCAATCTCTGTCGAGAAGCGTTGGTCGTTTAGCACTGGAGTATGCCTATACTACCATTAGCCATTACTGTTTCAATTCTGTCGAGAGCGTGGTCGTTTAGCCGTTCGCACTTTGGACTGACGCAACGGTCAGACGTTTCAATCTCTGTCGAGAGCGTTGGTCGTTTAGCCCCCCCCAATTCACTTAGGTTACCTGCAGATATTCTCCGTATTCAAATTCTTGTCGAGAGCGATTGGTCGTTTAGCCTGCATATGCTGTGATATGGATAGGAAGCCAGTTGGGTGGGGTGAAGGTGGTGTGGGTTTTGGTGTGGTTTCAATCTCTGTCGAAGAAGCGTTTGGGTTCGTTTAAAGCAGACGTAAAGTAAAATTTCCCAACGAAAATGGTAATCGTTTGGGGCGTTTCCCATCTCTGGTCCCGAGAAAGCGTTTGGTCCAATTAGCCTTCCCGCACGGTTGGGAGGAGTTTTCGCAGGGGGCGTGCCCTAGTTTCAAATCTCTGTCCGAGAAAGCGTTGGGTCCCGTTTTAGCCAATTTCCTTCCTTGCGACGAAAGGCAATGATTTTATAGTTTCCAATCTCTGTCGAAGCGGTTTTTGGGTCCCGTTTAGCCGCCCACTGGGAGTATGCCTAATACTGACTACTTACCCATTAGCCATTACTGTTTCAATCTCCTCACAGTCATGAACTTTTCTGAGCATTTCATTCAACATAAGCAAGAAAGCATTCTATTGTTGATGTAAACGATCATTACTCCATGCCAAATTCATCATTTCTATGGCTCTATCAATGATTTAGTTGCACCCCTCTGTCGAGAAGCGTTGGTCGTTTAGCCGAAACAGGAAACTTACCGCCCGTTTCACTGTGATACAAGTTTCAATCTCTGTCGAGAAGCGTTGGTCGTTTAGCCTGTTTAAAAATAAAGGAGAATGAAACATGTCAGATTAGTTTCAATCTCTGTCGAGAAGCGTTGGTCGTTTAGCCAGAGTCTCATAACCCTTTTTCAGTGCTGTAATGCTGTTTCAATCTCTGTCGAGAAGCGTTGGTCGTTTAGCCGTTGCTTGTGCAATCGTGATCGTCGCATTCAGTGTTGTTTCAATCTCTGTCGAGAAGCGTTGGTCGTTTAGCCGGGGTAGTGGCAATAGAGGTGATCATTATATTGCTAGTTTCAATCTCTGTCGAGAAGCGTTGGTCGTTTAGCCCGGTGAAGGTGGTGGTGAAGGTGGTGTGGTTGGTGTGTTTCAATCTCTGTCGAGAAGCGTTGGTCGTTTAGCCGACGTAAGTAAATTCCAACGATGGTTAATCGTTGGGCGTTTCAATCTCTGTCGAGAAGCGTTGGTCGTTTAGCCTTCGCACGGTATGGAGGTTTCGCAGGGGGCGTGCTAGTTTCAATCTCTGTCGAGAAGCGTTGGTCGTTTAGCCCAATTTCCTTTCTGCCGACGAAAGGCATGATTTATAGTTTCAATCTCTGTCGAGAAGCGTTGGTCGTTTAGCCACTGGAGTATGCCTACTACTACCATTAGCCATTACTGTTTCAATCTCTGTCGAGAAGCGTTGGTCGTTTAGCCGTTCGCAACTTTGGACCTGACCGGCAACGGTCAGACGTTTCAATCTCTGTCGAGAAGCGTTGGTCGTTTAGCCCCCAAAATTCCCACTAGGTTCCCTGGATACTTCATCCGTTTCAATCTCTGTCGAGAAGCGTTGGTCGTTTAGCCTGCTATGCTCGTAGTATAGCATAGGAAGCCAGTTGAAGCAAGCATTTCCGAGAGGGTCGGAAAAAGAGCTTATTTTGGGGGCCAAACAGGAAGCACGTTCAGCCCTTTTTGGTGCTCGATGGGCTTGTGGAGCCTTCCGAGAGGCTCAGCTCAGCGGCGGCAGCATTGGCACCTCTCGGAAATTGATGAGCTTTTCGAAAAAGTAACAACACCTTGAGGGCTGGATTCCAGACAGGATATGCTCGCTGAAAAAGAGAACGAAGACAGGTAAGCAAGCTCAAAAGGGTGAACGAAGCGTCTCTTCTCGTGCTGCTATTACTTCTCCACGCATGTGTTGGGCCTGGGTATAGGAAACGGGCGCATGTCCACGGAAAAGTGGCAGTGCCTGGTCGATACTTTGCAGAGCCTTTTCCAGCCAGCCAGGGCGCTCTTCAGCCTGTTCAGCGTGCGACGCGCGGTCCCTATACAGTTGCGCAAGCCTGGCATGCGTTCTGGCCCAGTCAAGTGGACGCTCTTCTTGATGTGAGATAGATAAGAGCGCTTTGCACCCGGCGATGGCGTCATCGAGTTCTTTGCGATACTGTTCTCTCTCGATCAGGGTGTGCAACCCTTGCGCTTCTTGGTAGGAATCAGGAGCCTTTTCACGAAAAACAGGAAGCACCTGCTCGATGCTCGCCAGAGCACTCTCTAACAGTGTGTCTCGTTCGTCTTGCTGTTCTGCTCGCTTCCTACGCTCCCAATAGAGCTCAGCTAATTTCAAGTGCATTCTTGCACGATCTAAAAGCATGTCATCCTGCTGATAGACCTTGAGCCATGCTTTACAGCCAGCAATGGCGTGATCCAGCGCCTCTTTGCCTGGCGCGTAGCTTTCCCGAGGTGCTGGCAAACGACTCTGCTGGAGATCTTCCTGAACCAGATCAAGTGCATGCGCAATGGCAACCAGCGCATCCTCACCCAGATGTTTGATGTGCTGATGCTCGATTTTCGAGATGTACCCGCGTCCATTCTTGCCAAAGCCTGCGCGAATTGCCAGTTCTGTCACTGTCATCTCACGATACCGCCGCCAGGAGCGAATCGTTGCTCCCAGGCTGCCTTCTGACTGCGATAGGGACTCCAGTTCCCTTTCTCGGCGTCCTCGCATGTGTTTGTTTCCCTCTCTTAAAGAGTCAAGCTGCCTTTGTTGAACAACAATCTCCAATAATTAGTATACATATTGCAAATGCCATTGACAAGGCCCTATTAAAAACGTTATGCTTATCAAGCAACAATCTTCATACTTCCTCTTTATTTGAAGATTAATGAGTCATATGTAAACTCTGCTTCTGATAGCGCGTTCTTCGTATCGCCATCTTCGTACGTCAAGAATAGTTTTGCTTGATGAAAATCCCGATATCATGCGCCCTGTTATAAAGCATGCATTTTGCTCGTCGTTCTTGTCCCAGCGTAGTGAAAAGAAAGGAATCTTATGCGAGGCAGAAAAGAGGAAGCGCTTACTTCACGTTCATCCCCAGAAAACGAGTTGGGGACCGTTATTCGCGCCTGGCGTCACGTTCGTGGACTGAGCGTCACGGATCTGGCAGTAGCTGCTGGCTTTGGCAAAAATGGACGTGGATATATATCCAGAATTGAGCATGGTCAGATTCGCCATCTGGGTGAGGAACGACTGCTTCGTCTCGCTAATGCCCTGCACTTGCAACGAACTGACTTACTTCTGCATCGTATGCCAGAGATGCATGAGAAAGTGCCAATGGATGATCTCGATGCAGCGATTCTTGGCGGAAAGATTTTGCTCAAAACATGCACAGAACAGTCGTTTGATTGGGCACGCCTGCAATTGCTCCTCGCGAGGCTCTATTGCGAGCGCGCGGATACCTTATGTTCCACCACCGCCGCGAAACATACTGCACTCATTGAGGCTCATCAATGCATCGAAAGAGCATTGCAGGTTTTTACCGCGCACACAGCCCGAAAAAGCTTTGAAGAAGCGACGCAGCTTGGCCGAGAGATCGACAAGCTTCTGTACGCCAGTATCATCGAGAGTTGTCTTTCCTTCATACAGCGCTGCCCGCCTCAATCACTCGATTGCGCGCGCTTCCATATGCTCCATGCTCAATGGTATCGCAAACGAGCCACGAGCTTACCAGGGTTCACTCCTCAGGCTGCACTCATTGAGGCACAGCAGTGTCTTGAGACGGCAATAGCCATTTTTACGCAGAAACAAGCGCAAAATCACTTGCAAAAGGCCAGGCAACTACATCAGGAGATCATGCTGGCGATTCAACAGGTTGACTTACAGTAAATTGTCCTACAACAAGAGACATTCTATGCTGAACAGGAGAGATTCTCATGGTAAAAGAAAAAGTCATTTTCTTCCTGGACTATGCCAACATTAATCGAGCTGCCAGAGAGAAACGGTATCAGTTGGACTATCATGATCTGCTCCAGTATGTGGGTGAGGAGCGGTTCCTGCTTGACGCCCATTGCTATGTCCCGATTAACCCCAGGAATGAGCACAGATTAGATGGAGCCATCGAGGATTTGTGGCGGGCTGGCTATATCGTGACGACCAAAGTGGGCACTATTGCCGGTGGTACGTACAAATGCAATTTTGATGTCGAAATTACGATGGATATTCTCAAGGTGGTGTATCAGGTAAAACCCGACATTATCGTGCTTGCCACAGGCGACGCCGATTTTGTCCCACTCATCCAGGACGTCAGGAAATCTGGCGTGCGTGTTGAGGTAGCCGCGTTTGTTGAGACAGCCGGGGCGCAGATCCTCAACAAATGTTCTGGCTTTATTGATCTCGACGTATACTTTGGAGGCTACCTGGCCGCCCAGCAGGAGCCTTTGGAGCAGGAGGGCAGTGTCGAACCGTACCATGATCTCATTCAATCACAACAGGATGAGCAGAAGGAGGTGAGTGAGCATGACAAAGCGGAGCAAGACGAGGATCTTCTCCCATCACACGAGAGCGATGAGCTTGAAGAAACGGTGGCATGCCTGGTTGAGCAGATGGAGAAGCAGCCGTTGGTCTCTGCGCCCGACCTTAGTGATGGACCAGATATCTACGTTCCCGACAGCAGAGAAGAAGGAGGCCTCCATGGCAATCATTAATGGCAGAAGGATTCAAGTCCCATCCGCTGGTATTACCGGCCAGCAGATCATCCAACAAATGAAGCCCAGCCCTGGACGACGGCCGGTCATACGGCAAGGACTGGCGTTTCGACCAGTTCAGCCAGACTATACCTATACGCCGAATGAGTTGTTTGATAGCCAGGGCAAACCCGTCAAGATCACAACCATCCCAGACCGGACCAAAGGCACGGTTACGTATGGAGGCGATCGATCATTTCTGTCTCGACAAATTATTACCGAGCAGGTCTATGATATTGCTGAGAAGTTGTTTAAGCGAGGCATCTCATTCGATGAAGAGCATGCCGATTGGATGATTGCCAATCAATATGTCTTGCCGCCCATCTGGCACAGCATCGCCAGAACGACTGACCTGCTGATTGTCTTTCCGACCGAATATCCCGAGCTGCCTCCCGTTGGCTTCTACCTCAAAGAGGAGATCCCGCTCTCCGTCAACGGGCATCTCTATCAATCTGCCTATCACGAAGCCTGTAGCGATCCACTCACGCAGGGATGGAAGTGGTACTGCGTCTATATTAACCACGGCAGTTGGCAACCTGCACCAGTCCAACGCCCCGGTGATTGGCGAAGAGGGGATAATCTTTGGACGTACTTTACACTCATCAGCGAAGTGCTGTCAGGTGGCGATGAATAATTATCCTGGCAAAGAGTGACACCGATAGAGCGCTTGCGAAAGGAAAATTTGGTGAGTACAACTTCCCGCTATCTGATCAAATTTCAACAGGGCGACCTTGCCCGCTTGCGAGAAAGGCTTCTTGCCGACCTCTCACGAGAATACTTTGCGCTTCTGCTTGGCAAGGCGCGCAAAATCAACGGCTATACAATTATCACCGTCATTGATCTGCTTTTTCTGGCTCAATCAGACTACGCGCAACAGAGCGGTGCCTTCTTACGGATCAGAAAGGATTTCATCCATAAGGCATTGGTTGAACTGACCAACCGGTATGATGTCGATACCATCATTGATGTCCATACGCATCCATTTAGCCAGGCCAGTGTCTCGTTCTCCAGCACCGACGACGGGGACGAGCGCACGTTTTTTCGCTTCCTCAACGAGACATTTGCAGGACTGCACTACGCAAGTATTGTCTTTTCTCAGCACAGGTATTCCGCGCGTATCTGGATGGTGAGCAACGGTACGTTCATCGCAAGAAAGGCCCTGCTCAAAACCCAGACGAGTCCAGAGCAGATTGCCAGCGCAGATTTTCCCAGGTTGGAAGAGCAGAGGAGCAAGAAAGCAGCGCAGGGAGTACGTGAAGGGGTTTTCCAGCGGAGTACGCTGGCGCTCGGATTGGATGTGATGCGGAGCATGATGGAAGATCAGGTCATCTCCATTGTTGGGGTTGGAGGGTTAGGATCGATCATTGCAGAGCACCTCATCCATATGGGATTTCATGAGCTACATCTGATTGATCCTGATGTGCTGGAAATGTCGAACCTGAACCGTGTTGTGGGTGCCTATTACGAGGATGCGCAGCAGCAGCGCTCGAAAGTTGAGGTGGTCAAGAGACATATGACCCATATCAATCCCTATGCCACTGTCCTGGCGTGGCAAAAGGATGTCCATGACAAGGAGATCGAGAGTGTGCTGGCGCTCTCTGACTGGATTATCGTCGCCACCGATAATCATGCCAGTCGGCTCAAAGCACAGGAACTTTCCATCCTCTATTGCGTCCCCTTGATCTCGGTTGGGGTCAATATCACGGTAAAGAATGGCCATCTGGAAGATATGAGCGGGGAGGTAATTACGGCCAGGGTAGGGGACTACCTGTGCTTGCACTGCCTCAAGCGTATTCATCCCATCCAGATTGCAAGCGAGCGACACCCAGAGCAGGCGATTCGAGACGCGCTGGTGAAGCGGGGCTATGTGATCGGGAAGGAGATTAAAGAGCCTGCGGTCAAGACATTGAACGCTGCCGTCGCAACCATGGCGGTGGAGGTTTTGCTCAATCAGTATACCGAGGCGCGCAGGCATGCACCGATCCTGGTCTATGAAAACAATGGATCAATGCAGATCTACGAGGATGACGAGAGTGTGCGGCACAGAAACAAGCACTGTTTCCTCTGTCACATTTGATGATTCATTACGATACAATCGCTGCTCAGCAGGACACATAAATTACAACGCCCCCATGAAGGAGAGGAAGATGCCTACTCATCCGCGCCAGCCGCCAGTACTCTCTTCCGTCAACCGATCCCAGGCTCGCTTACCCTGGCGAGCCTGGGAACAGCAAGTGGCGCATCTGCAAAAGCAGATGATCTCCTCGCAGCTTCTCACAAATAAAGGAAAAGATTTGGGGGCATTGGTATATGGCTCGACTTTATGCTCATACAGGATCTTCTCTAACTTCAATGCTTCTAGCGTCTGTCGGAACAAGCGCCAATCATCACCAAAGTGAAAGGTATTATCAAGGATCAGAGCCAGCGACACCACAAAGCTAATAATGGCTGGAATAATCACAGGCATGCCGGGAAAAATCAGGAGGACAGGAACAAATGCAGCGCCAACCGAGCTCACAAAGAGCAGACCCAGATGTCTCTGTTTATAGAGCTGGGCTTTTCTCGAGTAGTAGTCTCGCTGGGGCTGCCAGCGCTCACGCATATATTGCTCTTCCTGGTATTCCTGCTTGTGTTGCACCACCATGCTCCTCTCTTAATTACCCATCTTAGCCGTTGATACGCTGATAGCTCTGCTCAAAAACCACCCGATCAACAATCCTTCCCTTATCACCTAAATGCAACAAATAATCGCCAGCCTTTCCGGAAAGGACGAGCCCATTCGCCCTCTTCACCAGAAACGGCTCCTGGATCCGACATGCATAGCACAAAATCGATACCGGGCGATACGTCACAAAGCCTTCGTCATCCTTCCCATCCAGTAGCACATATCCCTCCATTTGGCTTCCCGAACCCATCACCCATTCCTCATCAAGCACGCCGCGAGCCAGATAATCACCTGGATGAAACGTTGATGGCCCTTCTAACGTCTGGATAATCCCTTGCCGCTGACGATAATCCTCTTCCATTAGTTGCCGAACACGTACCAGTCCCACTTTGCGATATGGCTCATAATGGAGAGAATCCAATACCTCTGCCGTTATCTCGATCATAACCACTCCTCAAGCAATAACAACACACTCTATATCAGGTCTTCTTTCCTATGCCCTACACCTATGCCACAGCAGTTCTCAACACATCGCTTACAATTGATTGAGAACCGCACGAATGCCCTGGACAATGTCCAGAAAAGCTTCATCGCGATTGGACCATGTGCTTACCGCCTTGCCCCTCGTCGGCAACGCCTGCAGCCCCGCAAACGGTGTTCCCTTCCAATCACAAGGCCGCACGACCACCGGAATCACATGCGCCTCCTTGCGCTTCGCACGCTCCATCGCCCGTGCCATCTCAATATCGTAGCAATAATCCGAATAGATAAAATCAGAGCTAATTAAAAGCAAAATAAGGGCCGCACGATTCAGTCGGGCCTCAATTTCTTCTGCCCACACATCGCCAGCGGTAATGTCGCGATCATACCAGCTCGAAATAAGTTTCTGACGCCTTAGATTGCTCATATGTTTATCCAGAGCCTTTACAAAATCCTCATCCTCATGAGCATATGAAATAAAGACCTCAACCGCGTGGGAAGCGTCGGTAGACATAACGAATGTCCTCTCTATATACATGATCACAAAATATGCACTCGCTAATATATACGCAAATGTAACACCATTACCCTTAGAAATCAATATAGAAACTTTGTGCCTTTTTCGCTACACAAATAACAGGAACATCAAAAGATGTGTTGCACAGAACAACAATGACGGAAAAGACTGGTAGACATCTTTTCCATCATTACCTCGACAACAAAACGCCTTTCGGAGTACGCGATAGTAAGAAAACATCCTACACAAAAGTGTATATACTGATGCCAATCTCGCCTAGAGGGTGCTGTAGATCAATAAAATCTTTGTGGACCGTTTTACTTTTAAATATCACATATGGCTCATCTCTAATTGACCTTAAAACCGCTTCTATAGCTACGGCCTGCTGGTTCGAAATTGAACCTCCCCCAAAGATCAGGACGATTCCAGCAATATTGCCTGTGATATGTTGTTGCTTCAGCTGATTAAGGATTTACAACTGGGCCCATTTCATTTCATCTAGATCATGAGCAATCAACAAATCAGCATTTACAAAGACTGTAAACTCTATCGGGTTAGGTTTCAAAGCCAGCTCATATACAACAGGAGTCGGGGTACGCGGCACAGCTTTACTTTTAGGCGGCGTCGCCGCAAGGGTAGTTGAAGCAATAAAGATAATAGAAATAACGATAAACATGTCAGCAAATAGCCAGCCTGTAAGCATCCGCCTCTTAATGTCAGTACTATTCTTCGTGGATGTTACGTTAACACAACGTCATCTCGTGTGATAAAGTGGGTGCCTCCCTGGTGAACCATTTTTGGTCTAGTGCATTATGAGTCATCCCGAATTTTTGAGGAACATTTCTAGCCGGAAAGAAAGAGAGAAAACCGGAAAAGTAAGAACTAGGCAAAGAGGGGTCTCCTGAGTTAAACTGTTAAAAATTCAACTGACAGCAAAAAACCAGGAGGCCCCCAACTCATGCCATTTCAGTATGACATACTTCAACCCGAGGAACAAGATGCGCAGAGAGCATCACAGGAATTAGCTCAATTGCTTGAAGAATTTCTTATGCCACTTTTGATTGTGCTTGATAGGCTGATAGATAAGAGGTTAGTGCGAACGTTAGTACAGGTATGCGTTGCAATTATTCGTTTCAGAAATAACAAGCAGGGACTACTTTTGAGTGAATTAGGTTCCTACCTCGATGGATATGCGCAGCAATCAAAAACAGCGACTGCTGGAACGAAGAGAGTGGGAAACCTGCTTCGCTCCATAAAATGGAATTTTTTGCAGATAGATCACTATTTACTAGAAGAAGCTGATAAAGAGGTGACACGTATGAGAGAACAAGGGAAAAGGATTATTTGCCCTTGGGATGAGAGTGTCATAGAAAAAGCAGAAAGCGAGAAATTAGAAGGAATCTGTCCAGTAACTTCTAGTAAAGCGAAAAGATTGCAGCGCTCAAAAAAAGGCCTGGTCTTTAATTTTCCACCAAAGAAAGCGATTACAGTGGCAGGAATGCAGTGGACAGCAGCATTGATCATAGGAATGGAAGGAAGGGTAAAAGTAGCAGTGATGAGCTGGTGGACTACCAGAGGTGATGATGCGACAAAGTTAAGAGAACAACAAGAAAAGTTATTGAGAAAAGTTGTTCGGAAATGGGGGATCAGCTCCTTCACATATTTGATCGTGGAGCAGCATCAGGCCCTTGGATACAAGTGTTACAGAAATTACGTGTGCGTTTTGTGATTCGCTGGAAAAAAGGGCATTTCTTTTTCAATGAGAAAGGGGAAAAGAAGAAATTATGGCAGATTGGATTACATAAAAAGTATTTATCTCATAAAGAAATACGTGATAGCCATACTGGTGAAAAGATGCCTTGTGATGTTTGGTGGGCGCCGATATGGCATGAGCAATACGAGTATCAACTTTATCTCGTAAAAGTTCGCGTGAATAAGAAAGTCTGGTATCTGGTAACTAATGAGCGTATTCGAACTGCAGAGCAGGCTTGGGAGATTGTTTTTGCTTATCGGAGACGTTGGCAAATAGAACTCGTATTCCGCTATGGAAAGAGTGAGCTGGCGATGGAGAGTCCGCGTTTGTACGCGATGGAAAACCGACTCAAGCTGTTAGGTATCGTGACACTTGTTTATGCTTTTCTCCTCCATTTACTCACTCCTATCCACGGGGATCTTGTTGAAATGATCTTGCATTTGAAGTGCAAAAGAACCGGAAAGCGATGCAAAAAAGCTATTGCACCGCTTTACCGCTTACGTTGGGCGATCAGCCGTCTGTGGGACGACTATCGTCCAAGCCTTGGCTACCTTTTGGCTCCCAATATCCAGACATTACAGTCTTTGTCAGATAAAAGGTGTTAGAAAAGCATCCCGAAAATTCGGGATGACTCATAATTTGCCCTCTAAAAACCTGTTGCCTGAAGAAAAGCCGTTTAAAATCAATACGTCATTAGCCAAAATTGTACAGTACCTTTGATTTTCTATACATATATTCGTATACTTTAAATATATTAAATGGCGTGAGAAATGCGCATGCCATAGTCCAGACAGTATTGTAAGAAATAAACCAATCTGCAATTTCTTGTGATAGAATCGCCTGAGACTGTAGATTGGTTTTTATCACCAATATCAAAATCAACTCTGAAAGAACCTTTTTTGAAAAGGCCCTGCAATGAGAACTTACCTTTATTGACTTTCTTGTTCAATATAAAATAGTCTCAAAAAGATGCAGTTACGGGTATTATCATGCAATGACGGAGAAATACTTATGACAGCTTCTGATAATATGTCTAAACCGGAAAAAATTCCACCAGGATTCCGTACGATATCCAGAATCAATGCATTAAAAACAAGAACGTCAGCAATAGTAAATTCACTTCTCTCACCACTGGTGCGCACCTCTTCTCTACTTGAAACAAAACCCTCCTCACCAGAAATACATACTCCTCTTGAGGATGAAGAGCATAGTATAGAGGCGATTGATGAGCCAATCTATGACCATCCTTCTTCTAATAAAAATGATCAACCACAAGAGAACCAGGCACCTACAAAAAAAAGAACCCGTCGCAGACGTGGAAGGGGAACAAAGAAACGCCTCATAGACAAAGTGATAGCGCTATTACATTTACCACAGGAACAAGTCCCAGATGAAGTCAAAGAGTATTATATTCTAGATATAGAAGAGCGTCAGGCCGCCTTAGCCCACTTATACTCCATAGTGGCCACCAGAGATTGGGATCAGGCTATTGCCTTACTTGCCCAAAAAATTCCGGCGATTTCATCTTCAGAAACATTCGAGCAACAACTCAACAGGTTACGCACATATGTCACATCGAACAATGGTGAGGAAAGCGCCACAGATGCAATCGACCCCATCACCACAGCAATAACGGGTAAACAACAACACCCACATATACAGTTTCCCAAGAAAAATGCTGCCTATACCTTAATGAGGCAAAAACATAAAACCTTTGTTAGTGAGGTAATACTATTGCTGAGGGATCATCCAGAGATCTTCCCTACTGACAGTATTCCACAACCTGAGAAATTCCTTATGGAATTAGGCCATTTAGTAACACAACACAAATGGGCAAATGCCGCACAGATTATTTGTGACCGCATCAATAAAACACAGGAAGAGTGCATTAAGGAATTGTCTGAGCGTCTGATACAGGCTCAAAATTGGCAAGTTGCAGAAAGAACAATCAATATCTCTAGGGAATATAAAGATAAGTTACTTTGCATGCTCGCTGATGCGTTAACAGAGCATAACGAATACCAAGCGTCTGAACGTATCCTCAAGAGTATTTCTGATAAAGCACTACGCAGTGAACCATTTTATCGATTAGCACTAGCGCTTGTGAAAACTGATCACGATCAACAGATCGATCCAATCCTCAAAACCGTATTAAAGGAATCTCTACAGACAGAAAACTTCATTCAACTTTCTAAAGTACTCTTACAAAAGCAGCAGTGGCACCGGGCCATTCTGGTCATCAAGGCCATTACAGACGAAACGCTCCACAATGTGCAATTGCGTGACACGGCAATGGTGCTGGCAGAAGCTCACGAATGGCAGATTGCGCTACAGACAGCAAAAGCTATTACAGATATACATATGCAAGAGGAAACTCTGTGTTATTTAGGAGAACACTGTGCCAACTTGGGTATGAACGAGTTGATGGAACAAGTTATCAATGCCATTACGAATAAAAAACAACATACAGAGTTATCACTTACATGGATACAGACCTTGATAATGCAAAACAAATTCGAACAGGCTCAGCTCAAAGCTGAGGCTATTCCAGACCATTATCAGCAATCACAGCTCCTCTCCCAACTAGGAGAGATATACATACAAACAAAACAATGGTCAAACGTAGAAAGAGCAATCAGCTATATGAATGACCCGGATATTCAACTATCTTTTACACAAAGGGTAGCAACTGAACTAGTCAATGACCGGCAATGGAAACAATTAAAACACATTATTAATGCTATAGTTGACATACAACAACAGGACAAAATACTTTTATATCTGACAAAAAACTGCGTAGATACGGATCAGTGGCAACAACTAGAAAACATTATTGGTCTTCCTTATCTAGATTAAGATAAATCTGACACTATACAGCAAGTTCATTTCAGACATCACAGATAAAGCAGAGCATAAAACAGATCATTTATTTCATTAAACAATAAAAAAACAATATTTTATAATAATAACTTTATTTCATATATTTCACTTTTCCCTCTAGTAACTTGCGTTTTTTTTTAATCTTCGCTATACTAGCTCTGCTAATTTATCGCTGGAATGAGAAGGATTCATACGTAAACAGTGCTATTAGGAGAAGACATGATGTCTGGCACCCAAGCGCCCATAGAGGTTTTTTATTCGTACGCCTCCGAGGATGAAAAATACTTTCAAACATTGCAAACCCACCTCAGTATGCTCCAGCGTCAACACTTCATCTCTACCTGGAATGATAACCAGATAAAGGCCGGTATGCATCGAAGGCAGACAATTGATGACCACCTGGAAAATGCCGCTGTCATTCTCCTACTGATCAGCCCCGATTTTCTGGCGTCCGACTATTGCTATAATTTCGTAATGCGACGAGCATTGCAACGAGGTGCAAATCGTGAGGCACAAATTGTTCCTATTCTCGTTCGTCCCTGTGATTGGAGTCCCGCACCATTCGCCGAGCTTCAATGTTTCCCTCGCAATGGTAAACCTATTACACTATGGGAAAATCACGATCTGGCATGGAATGACGTAACCGCAGGTGTCCGCCAGATTATCACAGACCTATATATGGACAACGCAATCGCGCAACCTGGACAGGAAACAACGGCCATCCCCACACCTGATACACTGAAGCGATCTGATTTTTATCAATATGTGCACCTGTCCAAATATATCGAGCGTCCAGAAACGCTAGCCCGTATCCGTAACGATCTACTCGCCGACATACCAATCATTGCACTCACATCAGCAGTACAACAAACTAGAACCAACGCTCTTCACGGCATGGGAGGTATCGGCAAAACCATCATTGCACGTGCACTCTGTGATGATCCGCTGATCCAGGCAACATTCCCAGACGGCATCATCTGGATACAATTAGGACACGAACCAGAAATTATTCCTCGTATGCGCGAACTCGTCGACGTGCTTGGTGGAACCATTCGCGAGAGTGCCCCAACCGTTAATATGCTGAAAAATACATTGATAAAACTACTGACTGAACGTGCTTGCTTATTGATTCTTGACGATGTATGGCGGCGTAGTCATGCAGAGGCTTTCCTGGTTGGCGGCCCCCGCTGCCGTCTTCTGATGACGACACGCGACGCTGAAATCGCGAAAGAACTGGACGCCACAATCCAATCTATCCCCGTTATGACAAAATCTGAAGCCATATCGTTATTAGAAGAATGGGCTGGAAAGCCTCTTGCTGATGTCTCGATAGATTTAAAACTACGAATAGTTGAACGATTAGGCTATTTGCCGTTAGCAGTACGGCTGGCCGGCGCGCAGTTACAACGCAAACCACCAAAGGAATGGTTAGAATCATTTGATATCAGGAAACTAGAAACATCCCGTCCCGAAGATATCCACGATAATCTCAAGCGTACCCTCGAACTAAGTCTGGAGGAGCTTGAGGAACAGAAGTATAACCTTTATGTTGCCCTTACTATTTTTAGAGAGGATGAGGCAACGCCACAGGCTGGTATAGAGAAACTGTGGCAGGCGCTTGCCAATTACACTATCGAGGAAGCAATAGACCTGCTTGATGACTTCGCAGCAAGAGCGCTACTGGAAATTAATCCTTCGCCTACCTCACAGACACGAACAATCACCATCCATAGCCTGCTATTCGATCTCATGAGTATGCACCTGGGAGAGAAACGTTTTTCTTATCATCGACTGCTTATCGATACATACCGCACTCTCTGTCAAGATATAGGCTGGCATACAGCCAATGATGATGGCTATCTCTACGACCATCTCGCCTATCACCTGCTGGCAGGCAAAGCTGGTAATGAACTCGTTGCCTTATTTGCTAATCAGGAATGGCTTCGCGTCCGTGTTCATCAACGAAATGCTGTTTATGATGCCTACCTTGACGATCTTGTCTTAGCTTGGAAATATGTCACTGACGAGAAAAAGCGCCAACATAACACTGAGCAAGAAGATATGTATACATTTGCACAGTGTTTACGTTTCCTTCTTATCTATACCACTATTAATAGTCTTGCAGAAAATCATGAACCCGAATTAATCGCATGGGCTGTCAAAGATGGTTTGTGGCCGCTCCACCGTGCCCTTAGTCTCTTAAGAAAGATTCCTAACCCGCTAAAACGAGCACAAGTCTGTGTCACCATCCTAAATATCGTTCAGTTGGATGAGACAGAACATGAAGAAGTGCAACGATTCGGTGTCGAAACAGCACTGATCCTACAAAATGAGCAGGACAAAACCAGCACGCTTATCAAACTTCTGCCTTTCTTAACAGGAGAAAGACAAACTACAGTGTTAGAAAAGTGTTTCACAACTCTTGTGGAGGAGGATAAAGAATGGCAAAGAGATCTTTTACCTGCTCTCACACCCCACTTGACACCGGAACAACGTCAGCGCATCTCTATGAAAGCAATACAGTTAGCATTAGCTCCAATCGATGGAACGAAACTGAAGCAGGCGATACAATTAACAACACCGCTTCCTGAACGTACCGAGATCATGCCATTAATAACTTCTCAATTAGTAAATGCTATAGGGGAAAGAAGTTTGCAAATGGCTCTATCCTTCGCTGAAGGATTTGATAGAGCAGAAGCGCTTATGGATCTCATTCCATATCTCATTGGAGAGCTTCAGAATAAGGCTATACGAGAATGCCTACAAGTGGCTCAAACGCTAATAGATGAGCAAGAGCAAATGAGTATAATAGCAAAACTGGCTGCTTATCTGCCAGAGGAAGAGCGTAGAGAATTACTGACACAAAGCTTGCAGGTAATACAGATGATCCCAGGAACAGGCAAACGAGCCCACGCACTTGCGGAACTCGCACCCTCGTTGACGGGAAAACTGCTGGATCGCGCGTTACAGGCAGACCTGCTCCCAACTGACGAGAGAGAACAAGCTGAAGTGCTGGCTCATTTAGCTTCACGCATGTCTCTAGAAAAACGTAACAGGAGATTAACGCCGCTCTTACATGCAACCTTGAAAATCTCCAATGAGAAAAAACTATCCAATACGCTAGCACTCCTAGCTCCTTACCTGACAAAAAAAGCCTTGCTAGAAGACACATTACGAGCGATAGAAGATTATTTATACAGTGAGGCCAATCAGGCAAAAGTGCTGACTGCTCTGGCTCCACGATTAACAGATGTATTACTGGAACGCGGAAAGCAGATTGCTGAGCAAATCTTTGATGAGGTTGAATATATCACCACACTTGGAGCGCTTGCAAAACAATATCCTGATGCACAACGAATAGAAATGCAAACACACCTATTCAAACAGGCTCAATCCTTGCACGATGAACAAAAACGCATGGAGGCATTCATTGCCCTGGCAGCGCATCTGACGGAAAAGCTACTAGAGCAATATGTGCAGATAGCACAAGAACAAACCGAAGAACAAAACCTTGCCACTATGCTGATAGCTATTGCCCCCAGTTGATGGGAGAACGAGCACTTCAGAGACGCTGTCTGGAGACAATCGCCATGGTAGCAGACGAGAAAGAACGTGGGAGGGTATTAAGTGCCTTTGCCCTACAACTCACGGGAGATGAATTAGAATTCGGATTGTGGATAGCACTATCGATCACTCATGAATGGACAAAAATGAAACTGCTTACTCTATTATACTACAAACTCACGCAGGAACATGAGTATGATGTACTGGAAAAAGCCTTGCAAGTAGCCATGTTCCTATGGCAGCCAAAAGATGCAGTAGAGGTCATGACAAAATTAGCCACACACCTGTCTTTAGAGCAGCGAGCAATCATGACCGAACGAGTGTTACATGCCACATTGGAACTACTTGATCGAAAGAAACAATCTGCATCACTCATCACATTAGCTCCTTTATTAACAGAAAATCTTGTGAAACTGGCACTGCAAACAGCGCTAGAACTACCAGACAGGCACGAACGTGAGAGAGTTTTAGCAGCCCTTGCTCCAAAGTTCGTAGGAAACCTGCTGACCTGGGGAATACAGGTAGCACAGGCCCTACCAGATGAGAAAAGACAGGCTGAGGTGTTCATCGCTCTTGCTGCACAGCTACCTGAGGGTGTGTTGGAACAACACATGAAGGTATTACAGACATTTTCTGATGAGGAAAATACGTAACTACTCAGAACCCCTTTTCCACAAAGGGAAAAGCTGATAAAATGTGAACATGAGAGAAGAAGACGTTAGGGAGCTACAAAGCGCATTTCGCGAGTTGAAAATCGCATACAGCGAACTGCAAGAGAAGGTGAAACAGCAAGATCAGCACATCGAGGAACTGCGAGGGCAGTTGCTCAAAGAGCGTCTGCGCAATCTGGAACTGGAAAAACGGTTGGCCAAAGACAGCCGCAATAGTAGTAAACCTCCTTCCAGCGATGGGTACAAGCGCCAGCAAAAACGGCGAGAGAAAAGCCAGAAAAAGAGTGGAGGGCAAAAGGGTCACAGCGGTCATCAATTGGCTCAGGTGGAAACGCCAGATGAGGTGATTGAGCACCGCGCCAGAGACTGCCAGCACTGTCAGCACCCCTTATCGCAGACAGTAGGGGTGCTGAAGGAACGTCGTCAAGTGCATGAGTTGCCACCCCTGCGTTTGCAGGTGAGGGAACATCAGCAGATCGAGCAGATCTGTCCCAGATGTGGTGGGCGATCCTGCGGGAACTTTCCCCAGGAGTGGATGCAGCAGCCCAGTATGGTCCCAATGTGCGAGGGTTGGCCGTCTATCTTTCCCAATTCCAGCTCTTGCCTCTCGAAAGGATCACCGAACTCTTTGCTGATCTGCATTTAGGCACCGTGAGTGAAGGGAGCATCGTCAATTGGGTGCGTGAGGCAGCCAAGAACTTGTCCTTGACGCAGCAAGCCCTTGAACGACTCGTGCTGCAGAGCCGACTGGCCCATGTGGACGAGACGGGTGGTCGTATTGAGGGGATCTTGCATTGGTTTCACGTTGTGAGCACACGTGCTCTTACGATCTACCACTGGCATCGCAAGCGAGGGCATGAGGCCATGAATGAGATGGGACTGCTGCCTCTTTACACGGGTCGGCTCGTGCACGATCGCTGGAAAAGCTATGATCAGTATCGCTGTGAGCATAGCCTGTGTGGAGCCCATCTGTTGCGTGATTGCTTGTTTGTTGCAGAAGAAGAAAAACAACCATGGGCGCAAGAGATGTACATTGTCTTGCTTGAACTAAGTGAGGCGACCAAGCAGGCGCGCGCCTGTGGTCAAAAGACCCTTGATCCAGCGATCCGCACACGCTGGTTGGCTGCGTATTTTGAGGTGATTGGGCGTGGCTATCGTGCCTGGGATGAGGCGCACCCGCCACCGGAGCCCACCGCCGCCCGCAAACGGGGTCGTCCCAAACAAGATCCTGGCAAAAATCTCCTTGATGCCTTCCTCCACCGCGCCGATCAAGTGCTCGCTTTTGTGGATGACTTGACCGTGCCCTTTACCAACAATCTAGCGGAGCGCGACTTACGCATGATCAAGGTGCAGCAAAAGATTTCCGGGACCTTTCGCAGCGATGCGGGTGCCACTGCCTTCTGTACCATTCGCAGTTATTTGAGCACCATGCGTAAGCAAGGGCATTCCATGCTCGACGCCCTTGCTGCTGTCTTTCAAGGTTCCCCGCTTCCCATTGCTTGGGAAGCTGGGTCCTGAGCAGTTACGAAAATACCAGTATCCTGATGTCTCTGATGCCTCATTTATTGAAGGAAACCCGTATCCAATTACTGGAACAAAGGCTGCAAGGAACTTTAAAGTTGTCGGATGAACAGGCTCAGGCCAGAGCTTCAGTAATTCTCATCTCAGATTTACCAGAAGCACAACGTGATATTATCATCGCAAAAAATACACAGATAGCATTCTCCTCGCCGGGCGACTTGGAGCGAGCAGAACTATTAGCCGCACTCGCCCCATACCTGACAGATGAATTACGTGAAAAGGCGATAGCGGAAAGCACACACCTCACGCTATCCTTACCGGATAAACAAAAACAAGCAGAACTTTTTCAGACACTAAGCCCCTGGTTGACAAAAAAATTCGTGTATCAGGGAATCGATAGAATACTCACGTTACAAGATCTATGGATACGTACCAAAGCTTTGATCGCTCTAGCCAATAGCCTGAATAGAAAGCAACGTATTCTGCTCCTGGAAAATTATTCGACCGCAGATCAATTCGTAAAAAAAATGCACAAAGAATTACTGGCAGCTTTTTATGTCCAGATTGTGCTGATCCCACATTGGTCAGATGACCTCATTGAACAAAGATTGAAAGCGCTTCTCCTGTTAGTCAATGAAAAGGATCAGAACAATGTGATGGATGCTCTAGCAAATCGATTACCAGTAGAAATCAGACTGGAAATAGCATTGAACCTTGCCACGTACGGAGGAACGAAGGTAAAAGCTCTTACAAAGTTAATACCTCAGATGGAACAGAAACAGGTAGAACAGACGTTAAACACAATCCTGTCATTTGGCTATGAGGAAAATAAAGTAAGGCTGCTTATTGCGTTATTACCACGTCTGGGAAAAGAGCAAATAGATCAGGTTCTGAATGATAGTTTAAGCTGGCAGAATGATGAAGCTATCGTAGGATTGCTGATGTCCTTAGCTTCCAAAATAAAGGGACAACAGATCACACAAGTGATAGAGAAAACACTGAGATTTAGCGATGAAAAACATAAAGCAAAAGTATTTGCGGTCCTGGCACCTCGATTAGAAGAACCTTTTGTGGAAAAAGTAATAAACGAGACACTAACCTTTCATAACGAAGACAATAAAGCAAAAGTATTTGCTGAACTGACATATTATGTGAAGGAAATCCACATAAAGCAATTAATCGAAGAAACGCTAACATTCCAAAATGAAGAAAATAAAGCCAAGGTACTGGCGGGGTTATCAAGACTAGATAACAATCTGGCAAAACTCATTTTGACGTATACACTACAACAGTTCAAAGAAGAAGAAAATATTGCCAAGGTACTGGCGGAACTGAAACGTCTTCCCAGGTCCCATATGGACACAGTATTAGCAACCGTACTCACGTTTAAAGACGAAGCGAATAAAACCAAGGTACTAAGCGAATGCGCAGGTCTGCTCGATAATACGCAGGCAAGAGAGATAGTAAAGACAATTTCCAATTTTGAAAATGAAACAAATAAAGCCAAAGCGCTAGGTGCACTTGCCCTCAAAACAAAAGGGAAAATACAATCCAAAAGTATATTGGAATTAACCATGCAATTCAAAAGCGAAGACAGTCAAACCAATGTGCTGGCAAATCTGTTATTAGGAGCAACGGGATTAGATAAGAAAACGCTCATAGAGCAGATTCTACAATATGGTTTAACCTTTAAGGATGAAAACAATAAGGCCAAAATATTCTCAGTTCTGGCACCCTGGTTAGAAGGAAGCGCCGTAAAGCAGGTCACAACAGAGGCGCTTTTGTTCACAAATGAAGCGAACAAGACCAAAGTGCTTACAGAAATAGCAAACAAATTGAGAGAAGCGCAGCTAGACGAGGTACTGAATACCATTCTGTTATTCAAGAGTGAAGTGAATAGATCCAGAGTGCTCAATGCCCTCGCGCTCAAATCAAAAGGAGCACAGGTTAAGCGAACCTGGGAAGAAATTTTGACCTTTAAAGATGAAGCCACGAAAGCTAAAATGTTCGCAGCTTTAGTACCCTGGCTAACAAAAGAGCAAGTGGAACTGACCTGGAAAGAGGCGTTGCTGTTCAAAAACGAAGTGAATAAAAACAGAGTACTCAAAGCACTTTCAGAACAGTCAAAAAAAATAGGTCCTACAAAAATTAGGGAAGAGATGCTTGCTATCCAAAATGAAGAAAATCAAACTCATGTTTCTCAAGAGGACCAATTACAATTACAGAAAGTCCCCCGTATCTATCAGGAAACAACTCAAACACCCCACAATGAAGGTCAGATATTCAGAGTGCTGACAGAATTAGCCCCTCTTTTAAAACCAGAACAAATCATGTCATTTTTCAATACTTCATTAAACTTTAAGAATAAAGAAATTCTGGCAAGGGTTCTTGTAGTATTAGCACCTTATCTTACAGGGGCGTTATTGGAACAAGGACTGGATATAGCAGGCACAATCACAAATGATCAATTGCGAGCGGAGATATTTGCCCATACGCTCTCTCATGTCACCGACGAGTTCCTGACTAAAGATATGCGTGCTGCTGCCATAAAACATGGCTTAGAGGCAGCAGAGGCAATTGTAGATGAATGGCAAAAGGCAAAATCGTTAGCTGCATATGTCCTTTTTGTGCAGGAGCAAACACCATTATTGCGCTCCATACGTTGGGCAATGACCAATGCGTTATCTTCGATGCAAACATGGTCACGTCAACAGGTTTTCAATTCTGTTTTTACGAAAGATCTCTTCTCTACCCCCATTCTTTCGCCCGACGTTTTAGAAACCATTGCATCCTCACTCGTCGAGATTTGTGAAGAATGGCAATGGTTATAATAAGATACTTGCTCTGACCATAGCCTGGTTATTGGGGGAATATTCCACGCTATGCATTTGCCTAGATAGCTAAAAGAAAGGATGGTTCATCCGCATAAACTGTGCTTACCAATTAAGCAACATCCAAAACACGCTGACGTAGGAGCTGAAAACTCCCTCTGCCATACATGGAGCGTTTAATATACTTGAGCCGGTTCACCTGGCCTTCGACGGGTCCATTTAAACGAACTGTCAACTACTGACCTCTCCTCAAAATCCTGGTCTTTGGTTGAATAGAGGACAGTGGCACCCATTTGGCGTCCCTCTGAGCAGATTCCGGAAGGGGTTGAGCTTTCTCCGGCATTCCACGCCTCTCTGAGTTCAGCTTTTCCCCTTTCCGGGATGATTCATGTCTCACGCAAGGTCTTCACTGCTCAAGTTGTTCATCAATCTTCGCCTCCAGTTCCATGATTTTGTAGTTCGACTTTGTTGGAACAATACGCTTCAACGCGAGCCCGGCGGTTGCAAACAATCTGCGAAATTCGGTCGCATTGCGCTCACGTCCAGCAAGATCAACCATGAGCACAAGATCAGTCAACCTGGTTAACAGATCTGTTTTGTCTGCTTCAAGCACTGCTTCAGCCACGAGAATAGTGCCACCAGGATTCATAGCACGCATGCAATTCTGTAGAATGATGGTGCATTCTCTATCCTCCCAGTCTTTGATAATCTGGCGTATAAAGTAACTATCGCCTCCCTCTGGTATTAACGACAGCGTATAATTGGTTCATGATACTTTTTGGTGAATCCCTGGTAATGTGGTGAGAACTTGCTACACTTTCCTTATTAAATAAGAGGATAAGTCGTAAGGGAATGCCAATCACACCATTACTGCCATTGCCTGCTGGGCTAGAAATCTTTCGCGCTCGTAGAAAAAACCACGTAAAAAGGCCTATGCGCAAATATTCATTTGAAAAGATAACCTCTGGGAACTTCTCCGTTATTATTGTCTTTTCTTTCCGCCTTTAATGCTCTGACACGATCACCTTCTAGCTAAGATGAGGAAGAATTTGTGAATCGATAGTAATAACCGCTCCCCGCTTTCCATGGAAAGCATCAAAAGCACAATAGTCAGGTGATTAAATAGTATAGCGAGATATTTATCAATATGTAAGAAAAAAAACCAACAAATACATAACAAAAAAAGATTATTTTATTCTGAATTCTATATAAAAATCATAGAAAAAAAGTCTTGACTTTTGTTGATCTATGTGGGAACATTTGTGAACAATTTATATAGATGAGGCAACTGACCTCATTTACTTTCTCAATAAATCTAGCTACTTTTATCTCAACAGCATATGTTTAGCATCTATGATGATGTTAGAAAGTATGTATAGATATGGCAATTTTACATCAAAAGAAGAATGGTGGCTACTACATTGGTTATAAACTTGGCTGGAAAGAAAGCCCACGACGGTGTACGGTAGAGGAAAAAGGTGTAGCATTCTTACGTACACAGTTGGAACATCTTCCAACATATCATGACACTAATGGGTTACCAATCTCGGATAAGTTATTTGAGACGCTCAAAGAACGCCAGTGGCTCATATTTGGGACAAATGTGGGTGATGAAGTAGTAAAAGGAAGTGCTCCTAAGCTCCTTAACCTTGCATGCCTCGAAACAAGCGGAGGCTGGGAGTTGAAGGTGGTTTGTCCCAAGATTCCAAATGAATGGGTACAAGCTGAATATTTACTTCGAACTAAGACACATTCACTTTACATTAAAGATCATCGAATGCAGCATTCCATCACTCATGTCGTTAACTATCTTGCATCAAAGAACAAGCCACTCTGCACCATACGCCCTCAAGAAGAAGATTATCAGGTAGAAGTAGTCGACTGGCCTAGAGATTGGAATGCAAAAGAACGTTTCGGCAACAAAATTACTGGACTCTCAACGAGAGGGACACTTTTCCACGGTCCAGATAAGCAAGGAATACGTTTACAGCCACAAGACCTCGTCTATCCAGACAGAGATTATTATTTTGTAGCACCAGCTAACACCTCTCTTCCATCAGAACTACATGTGGAAGACCTGGGCACTATACACATTCAGAACAAAGTCACCAACCTACGTTCCTGGCAAGCATGGAAAATAAACTTTCAGGAAAATGAAAATGGTGATCCTCCGCAAAGGATTCGTGACTGGTTAGAAGAACTCAATTATACATTGCGTGAAGTGCCATGGAAACTGACCCTTGTTTCTCCACCTGCGCTTCATTATACCCCTCATCACGTTCCTATTATCGAGCAACATAAGGAAATTATTCTCGCGGCTCACCATTCAATAAACAGCCAACATAGCGAGGAAGAAATTGAGTTGAAGATTGCAACTCCTCAAGGACACATATTAAATCAAGGCAGATACATACTACAGGAGAACTCTTATATAGTGCTCTCATTGCCCCAGCCAGGAAACTATCTTATAAAGGCGACAGAGGCCCGTATCCAACCCCTAGAAATCAAAATCTCCTCTACTAATCCGCGGTTAATGGAAATTGTAGATCCTCTTACAGTCATATTTGAAACAGAAAACCATGCATATAAATATATAGCCTTTGATAAGCAGAACACACAACGTGACTATTACGATGAACAGCTAGAGCCTTCTGACCTGGAAGGCGACCTAAAATTTACTATCCAGTGTCCAGTTCCTTTGGACATAACATGGCGTATCGAGGATAAGGCAATACAGAGAAAGAGGCAGATTTCCGCTAAGGACGCCGCAAAAAAACTATCTGAAGAAATCGAATGGATCTTAGAAGATGGAGGGCTTTTCAATGTGCGCTTAGACGCTGGCAGCTTTGGCTTGATAAAGCTTCAGATTGAGGCTCCTTCCTCAGTGCAACTGTCTCACAAAACTATGTTAACCCGAAAAATGCGGTGGCTCAGCGAGGTTATTTCGTCTGAAAACTCATTAGATACTCAATATGTACCAATGCCACCATTATTAAAAGATTACCTTAGCCAATGTGATACCAGCATTGAACGCGATAAGCTTATAAGTCTCACCAGAATCCCAACGGGATTTCTAGGGCACATGATTATGCTTACTCGTCTAACTAAATAAACAACACTCATATACACCAGTTATTCTAATATGGCCTAGTATGCATTTTTGCAAAGTTAGTTAAACAAAGAGGGCAACCATATGACATTATACCTTGGTATAGTTACACGTATTGACAAAGGTCTTGCTTACCTAAATCCTAAATATAAGATAGACAATGATAAGCAAGAATTTATAGCCTTAGCACCAAATCTTAGCCAGGAACTGGTTATCTGGAAAAATCCACCAGTAGAGGCCATAAAGGATACATTGTGGACTTTTAATATAGACACAGATGCTGAAACAAAACTATTTTATGTTCTGACTTATCATCAACCATTCATCGAAATTATTAACTTTCAGGGATATAATCGAGGCTCCTTTATCGATATTGTCAAAGAAGTAAAAGAGATTATCCTACCTTCTAGTGCATGCCAGCAAGCCTATTTGTGGTTAGATCAGAATATTTGGGCGGGGCCAGTAAATATGACATTAGAAAAACAAGGAGCAAGACATCATTATTATTGTATTGATTACATTGCCAATGGCTTCTATCTACCATTAGTAAGCTTACTAGAAGAGCGCTTTATTACTTTAAACCTTTTTCCAGGCCGAAAGTTTTTATCTCCTTGGACACCATCTCCTGCTTTTATAGGCTACATAGATTTAACTACTTACAACTTGATTGACAAAATACCAGAAAAAATACCAGAGCTAGAATCACAACATACGAATATATCAGCTATCCAGGGACAGAGACAGAATATTAAGATTACAGCTGATACCAAACGTACAACAACTATGAAATCCAAAAATCTTGCAAGAACACATGAGCAAAACAAACCAGATACCGAAAAAGAAACATTAGACAGCAATATCAAATATTTACAGACAAAAATAGAAACATTCAGTACTAATCTTGAACAATATCAACGCGAACATAAACAATTAAATGATATGAAAGATGCTATCGCACAACATCAGATAATACTCAAACAGTTACAACAAGAAATAAAAGAAGCCAGGGAGGCTCATCAAAAAGAACTGGCCACGCTTCATGAAATAATCAAAGGGACAGTACATCAGCAAAATAAACCAGGAAAAAGTTTATGGGCTTATAATCCCAAAGAAACAGCAAAAACTATAATTGTTCATCAGAAATTTCACATGGAAATTAGAAAGGCATTTACAAAACAAGGTTTTGCTCCAAACATTGCCACTATCCTTCATAGCTCATTTCTTGCTGGTGTGGTCCCGACTCTTGTAGGAGAAGATGCTTTTAGTATATTACAGATCTATGCCGATCTGGCAGCTCGCGGAAGAAGTCTGTGGATTCCTATTTCGCCAACGCAAATCTTACCAACTGATCTGATTGGAACAGTAGACATTGCCCATCATATATTTGTGCCTCATCAATCAGGGTTAGCTGATCTCTTATTAGATGCTCAAGAGCATACCGACAACCTTTATCTTGTTGTGTTAGAAGGCATCAACAAAGCAGCTATAGACACCTATCTCATGCCACTACTAACATGCTATATTGAGAGTGCTGCAGAGACACAAATACATTCACTTCATATTTTTCATCCAGCTACAGTCAATGATAGTGATCCTTATAATACACTGCATACATTACACTGGCCTAAGAATGTTCTGTTAGCAACAACTCTTGCTGATGGAGTAAGTGTGTTTCCGCCACCTCCATCTTTCTGGGATTACAGTATGCTGATCAACATGGATATAGTAAAAGATGATCATAACGAACAACGATTAATGCAACCTCGCAAAGAAGAAAAAATGCATTCTATGGTATCAGTGGGTGATTGGACACGCTGGAACAATGAAATTCAGCAAAATACCTCAGTAGAAGATCTAGAAGAAATAGACTGGGGCACAATAAATACAAGTAGACTAAGCCACAAACTCACTCAACAATTCAGCTCAGTTCTTTTAAAATTGAATTCAAGGGATATAGATGTAACTAACGAACAAATTCTCTTTCATTCACTTCTTCCAAAAGCAATAGCTACTGATCAAATAAGAACACTACTCATGGCTCACAAGGATTATCAAAAAGAGATTAAACAACAACTCACAAAGATTCGACATCTGGTGGAGCAATTTTCATGATGCAATCAAACCAGAATACATTAAATAACTTTCGGGCAGAGATCTCTGTGCGCCTTCTTAATACTTTAAACAGCACCGAGATAGAACGTATCGCACTCATTAATCTTGGACTGGCAAAAGAAACAGGAATGAGTATACCACAAGATACGATTCAGGCAGAAACTATTCGCGCAGCCCTGTGGATGCACAGTGCCGAAGGCACGCAATCTGTGCACATTCAGAAATTACTCAATTCCGCAAAAAAACTAATAGAGCCTATTTATGAAAATCGCAACAGCTTATATACCAATACATCTTTAGCATCCAAAGATCAACAGGTACCAGATAGAAGATCTGAAGAAAGCCAGATCCAATCTCTTTATGGACTCCATCGAGAGTCGTTAACAGAGTTAGAGCAAATAGGTGATATTGTAGAACTTCCCAATGGATACTGGCGACCAGCACCACTACGGAAGATTTATCTGGCAGACGTGAATAAATGGATTCTAGTAGGCGGATTACCTACAGCGCGCTTTCCAAATGATGCACGACAAGTACTAGAACACAATAACTTTGCACGATTCTGTCCTCTAGACCCTGAGATGCTTGGTATTCTGTGTCCAAACCAATCATTAGATGATTGGTTAAAAAAACCAAAGGAACAGATCGAAAAGTGGGCTAGAAATCAGTTGGAACAAATTACGTTGCAGAACTACTCACATGGAGAATATTCTCTGGAAGTTTACTGGCCATACCATAACAACAAATACCAATATTTACGATGGACGAAAAACTACGATCTCCCTGACGACCGCTATTTAGCGCGCTTTGAAGCTGCTTTCAGCCTACATTATCGTGTCATAGAGATTAAAAACCAAAAGATTATAAAAATTGGTGAGCTTGAAATAGGTCTGAAAGACTATCGACGCCTCTTCTATGGCATTGACGCATACTACAAACGTCCTGTTAATGCTTCAATACAAGTAAAATTGTCTCAGCAGAGATATCTTGTCAATCTAGAAAACGAACTTCCAAAGGATGTGCAGAGATTATTCACAGCCCTTGGCTATGTTCAACCTAACCAGGATGGTAAATACTATCCACGCATTTGGCATATGCCATTGGAATATGAAAAGCAAGTAGATTCAACATTACAAAATTTAGGCGTGCATATACATAAAAAGAAGATTTAGAAAAGTGAAAAACATGCACATAACAGAAAAATATGGGGCGAATGAAATCGCAAGCCAATTGCATGAAGGACTACAACGCTACCTGGAAGCACAATATCCTATCCGCGATATTGGCATTATTCAAGAGAGGCGTGCATTGTTACAGGAATATGGCTGTATAAGTCAACAACCATTTATAGAAACTACACCCACCTATGCTTTTGGGGACGCATATAATAAGCTTCAACTACCAGACCCACTTAGTGAAGCGTTTAATCACTTCTCACAATGGCAGCCTGGCATTGGTATCTTTCCACAACCATATGCACATCAAGCACAGGCATTGACAGCCTTTTTCAAGGAAGACAAAGATTTAATTGTAGCAACTGGCACAGGTTCAGGAAAGACGGAAACGTTTCTACTACCTATTCTGGGAAACCTATTACGTGAAGCGCATACATTAACTTCATCATTTCAACGACCAGGGTGCCGCGCACTGTTACTTTATCCAATGAATGCATTGGTTAGCGATCAGGTATCACGATTACGCCGTCTCTTTGGCGATGAACGTCTAAAGCAATATTTTTTACTACACTACGGACGTTTTCCGCGCTTCGGCATGTATACTGGTAGAACTCCATATCCAGGTTTACGAGAATCGGATAAAGACAAAAACGTTGAAGAGTGGTTAAGCTATTATCTCAAACTAGAGGAAGCTTTTCAGAAAGATCCAACATCAAAAGAAGCAGAACTCAAACGCGAATTACAAATAAGAGGACGCTGGCCTGCTAAAGATATTCGAAACTTTCTGGGCGAAAAAGGAAGTCTCTGGCGCAACCGCTTACAAACACAAGCAATGGATAGTGAACTACTCACACGCCATGAAATGCAGCAGAACTGTCCTGACATACTTGTCACTAACTACTCAATCCTTGAATACATGCTTGTTCGCCCGATCGAACGATCAATTTTTCAGCAAACCGCCGAATGGCTTAAACAAGATAAAAGCAATTCATTGTTGTTAGTACTAGATGAAGCCCATATGTATCGAGGGGTCGCGGGAGCGGAAGTGGCGCTACTCCTACGTCGGCTGCGATCACGCCTCGACATTCCCCAGGGCCAGTTGCGTTGTATTCTCACCAGTGCCAGCCTGGAGGTCAAAGATAAAGAAAGTGCGAAAAAAATATTTACCTTTGCCGAAAACCTGACTGGAAATACATTTACGACCGAAACCTCCTTTGATTTGATTCAAGGCCAACGTGAACAAAGGCCTGCTGCGCGTCTCCCAACAGAAGATGAACTCAAATTTTTGGCACAATTTGATCTCCAGGCATTCTTTCGAAGAACAGAAAATATAAATGGAGCAATTCAAGCTATCTCAGTACTAGGACAACAACTGCATTGGCCACCACTCTCTATTCCAACTTCACACAGTAATCAAGAGGCAAGTGAAACACAACTCCAGACATATCTGTACGATCAACTCTATGGTTTTGGTCCTCTAGAGTATATTATTCACGCTACGACATCTGAGGCCCATGGACTACACGAGCTTACGAAGAATTTCTCACCTGTCGCAGAATTCAGACAAGCAGAGGCTGCAATCTCTACGCTATTAGCACTGGGTACATACGCAACAAAGAATAAACGTGCACTAATGCCGACACGCTTACATCTCTTTTTTCGTGGTTTACCTACTATCTACGCCTGTATTAATCCAAACTGCGATAAGCGGAGATATCTTCCCCAAGAACACTTACTTTTGGGCAGGCTGCATACTGAGCCTCAAACACATTGCACGTGCAATTTAAAGGGGCGAGTCTTCGAACTCATAACTCATAGATCGTGTGGAGCTTCCTTCTTAAGGGTGTTCGGACAAGACAAAGAGGCGGATTTTTACTGGCACGAGCAAGGAGGATCATTAAAAAATTTTAGTACGCCTCTGATAGAAGCCTGGCTCTTGCTAGAAGAACCTCATCCATCTATGCGCGACAAAGTTGAACAAATTTGGCTCGATATTGCAACTGGACGAGTCATAACACGACAGCCTGATAATATACAGCGTTACCTGCAATGCTGGCGTGTTTCTCAACAACAAGAGCACACAAAAAAACAAATCAATTCAAAAAAGAAAAGATCTGTGCAGTTACCAGGTTCAGAATCTGAAGTTACAAACGATGACAAAGAGCAAACAACGCCTATATTCACTACCTGCCCTGTCTGTACGCGCAAGAACATGGAACGTAAAACTTCTAACCTTGCAACTAGAGGTGAACAACCTTTTGCTAATCTTGTTCGCCATCAATTTCAGCTCCAACCAGCCGTAAAAGATATCGGGCCTCAGACACCAAATGGAGGTCGCAAATTATTACTGTTCTCTGACGGCCGCCAGAAAGCAGCTCGCCTGGCACGCGACTTACCACGCGAAGTAGAATTTGATACCTTCCGTCAGGCACTGGTAATTGCAGTACAACGCCTACAACAAATGCCCACTTTTACTCCTCGATTGAATGAAACACTTTATGTCTCTTTCGTGTCAGTCTGTGCTGACTTTAACTTGCACTTTTTCGATCAAAATGATGAGTCCCAATCACAATTGCTCCGACATATCACACACTATCAAGAGTATTATGATAGTATCCTTGAAGATGCATTATATGATGGTTGGCAACCAACGACTTTACCAGAACAATATAAAATAGCATTGTTAAAGCAACTATGTGATCCATACTATTCTTTATCAGAGATATGTGCTGCAGTAGTCATTCCCCAACCACAAGATGTGAAAAGATTTATAAGGAAGCTCAATGGCTTGCCACTGGCACTCAATGAGCAAGAGGTTGCAACACTAATAACCTTATGGATCCAACAGCTATTAGGTGAAACTGCGTTCGATCATACAATTCGAGAAGAATCCCGTTGGGATGTCGACACTTATTTCCGGGGGTTGTCACATAAACAATCCTTAAAGAAAATGGAACATATCCTTGATAATAAGAACATGTCAATCGACCAAACACAGCTACAACCATTCCACGAAAAGTGCTGTAGTTTCTTCTGTGAAGAGATAAATGATACTATCTTTCTCAAGCCAGCTGCCCTACAACTTGTACTTACTATTGATGATGACTGGCAACATTGCCTGGATTGTGGCACCATCCAACACACAGTCTTACGTCAGTGCTGTACACAGTGTGGTTCACAACATCTTGAGCAGCGATCCCCCCAACATCCATCTATGAAATCTAGAAAAGGCTATTTTCTGGATCCTTTACGAGAAGTGCTCCATGGCAAAAGACCAGTACATATAACTGCTGAAGAACATAGTGCACAATTATCTCAGCGCGATGAAAGAGCTATTTATGCAACCACAGAGGAACACGAATTACGCTTTCAAGATGTGGCAATTAATCATAGTAAACCACCTGTTGATATACTAAGCTGTACAACAACAATGGAAGTAGGCATTGATATAGGATCGCTCACGGCTATTGGATTACGCAATGTACCACCACAACGAGAAAATTATCAACAACGTGCTGGGCGAGCAGGCCGCAGAGGAACAGCAGTTTCAACAGTGCTAACATATGCACAAGGTGGAGCACACGAAAATTATTACTATGAGCATCCGCAAGAGATAATTAGTGGCAAATTACGTGACCCACTCATTAATATCAACAATCCAAGGTTAGTAACTCGTCACATTCATGCTTTTTTAATACAAACTTTTTTCCAGAAGCAATTGGCTCACATGTCAGAGCAAGCTCTACAACAACTCATTCAACAGCACCCACATGTTATGAATTCCTTAGGTACGGCCCACGCTTTT
Organism: Dictyobacter vulcani; assembly: GCF_008974265.1. Classification (GTDB taxonomy): domain Bacteria; phylum Chloroflexota; class Ktedonobacteria; order Ktedonobacterales; family Ktedonobacteraceae; genus Dictyobacter; species Dictyobacter vulcani. Next base: position 302,058 of record NZ_BKZW01000002.1, on the reverse strand, counting down.
TTTCAAGACACTGGCTCATTTTCACTCTCCGCATTTCGTCGCTGGGTTACCGATAATATATTAGAACTGACCACAAGCACAACTACCACGCTCATTAGTTGGTTACCTGATGAACTATGTCCTACATATATAACCACTAAGGCAAAGCAACAATCATGGAAACACGCTTTTATTACAGAAGTTGCAAATAACTTTTTGGCACAGCTAGAAACAATCGCGACTGAAAAGACATACGTCACAAAATCAGTTCCATTGGACAGAGAAAAAGCTGATATTGTAACAAATCAACGCATAAAAGCAGTGTACTTACTTGATGTTCTTTTTGATCAAGGACTCCTTCCCAGCTATGCTTTTCCTACAGATCTCAGTTCATTCTCTGTCTTTGAAAAAGATGGTGAACGTGTTCTAATTAAGGAGCGCCCCCAGCAAAGTAAATCACAAGCATTGAGCGAGTATGCCCCCGGACGCTTACTGGTCATCAATAAAAAAACCTACCGTGTTGGTGGTATCTATGATGAACAAACGCCTTACAATGGTATTTCGCTCCAGAATCTGCAATCATATGTCTCATGCGAGAAATGCACATATGTACGGGAAAAATCGCTAAATAATGAACAGGAATGTTGCCCAATATGTGGAGGGGAACTTTCGGAACGAGAAATGCTTGATCCCCCAGGTTTTTCGCCAGAAGGGGCCAAGCCACTTAGAGAGCATGATAGAGAACAACACTATAGCAACTCATCTGTCGCGCAACTACCCTTACCCACTAAATCAGATCAGTTTGAGTGGAATACTCATACCTTTCCTTACGCACGCTATACTTATGCTCAAAATAGACGCTTGATATTAGTGAATAAAGGACCTGCCCAGGAAGGTTTCCGCCTCTGTCAGGAGTGTGGCGCAATCTGGCCAGAGGTGCAATATGAACGCCAGAAACCAACCCGACATGTACGCCCATTCCTGGTTGACTATCGCCACTTCAAACGGAAAATGGGACAATATTGTACAGGACCTATATATGAGCAAAGTCTATATCTAGGCTATACTTTTAATACAGATCTCTTGCTTTTCCGTTTCGCGCTCAGAGAACCATTATCTTGTGATCCACAATCTCCATGGTTGCATGATGGGCTACGCACACTGGCAGAGGCAGTTGCATTAACAGCGAGTAGATACCTTGATGTCGACGCAAATGCACTCAGTGCCAATTACCGTCTCATACCAGCACTGATAGAAGAGGGCAGCGATGCAAAGTTATTCGTCGATATATACTTATTCGATACTGCATCTGGAGGAGCAGGCTACTCCGCAGAAGCAGGGAAATACTTATCTGAAATTCTCCAAGCAACAGAAAAATTGCTAAGCAATTGCCCTGCGCACTGTGAACGCTCCTGTACGAGGTGTTTACGTCATTATGGTAACCGCTTTTGGCATGAACAGCTAGATCGCTTTTTGGCCAGGCAACTTCTCGCCTATGCCCTTTATAAACAGATTCCTGAAGTAGGCAACATTAAAGAACAGATAGCGTTATTATCCCCTTTGAAACGTTTCTTAGAGCTAGATGGATATATCTGTAAAACTGATGTGACAACCAATAAAGAAAAAGTGCCGCTGATGGTTGAATCACATAATGATAATGGAATGAAAGCGCCTCTTGTGATATTGGCACATCCAGCGTTAAGAGATGCCCCCAAATATAAGGAGAAGACAATATGGCTCAATGAATATATTATTGCCCATGATCTACCTACCGCCTATCAACAAATTATTTCTCATGTGAGAAAGATTTAGTAACTTACCTACTAATTGATAAGTAGCAGATTCACTCTCGTTAGAAAGTGGATCTGCTAAGGAGCGTTTACTTACCATGGACATAAAATTAAAGGAATAATCTAAAAAAATAAGTCTTGCCGGATGAGTATTTTCAATGTAAAATATCTTACATGCAATTGCTTGACTTTAGGCTACACCAATAATGAAAAGTCTTATGTGAATAGAGATGCTTTCATTATTTACAGGTATGTCAAAAAATTTAGCAAGCACCCACTATTTTTACTTATATTTGATCTATTAATATGTCTCTAATCTTTTTAGATTAGTATTTGATTTACAATTATTAGGGGGTTTACTGAATGGGAAAAACAATGGGCTTTTTTCAGAATTTTAGCTTGGATCTCCAACGTTTAAGCAGTGCTCTCAACTATGTGCAAAACAATCCACAAACAAGTCATGAAGATTTAGCTCGTAGTATGAGCGTCAATCGACCAGTAGCTGAAGGGTTTTCAGCATGGTTACGTCATACGGGATTGGTTAAAATTATAACACGTCAAGATTCTCAACCAACAAAAATTTATCAATTAACCGATTTTGGGCAGCTTGTATGTCAGTATGATTCAACTTTATCAGATTTAGGTACTCAGTGGATTTTGCATTACTATTTATCTGTAAAACAAGAAGAAACTTCCGAAGCATGGTATATGCTATTTAACTATTTTTTACCTCATTGTTTCGATTTTACATCAGACAAATTTCAAATGTATTTTGAAGATAAAGTAGGCGTAGAAGCAAAAAATCGCTCTGCACTAAAGAAAGATCCCATTGCTGCTTTATCTACCTATGTTCGACCCGATGCCCTTGCCAAACTAAATATATTAGAAAAACATGATAAGACTTATCAAATTAGTCGACCTGATTACCCTTCTTCCCTGATAATTGGATATATGCTTTTTGATTGGTGGCAACATCGCTATAATTTTTCTAATACCCTCCGCTTTTCACAGCTTTGTGAAGATGATGAGAGTATTGGCCGCTTATGCTTAGCAGATCGAAATCAAATACGTCGTTTTGTTATTGACTTGACACGCCTGGGCTACGTGAGTTTTTCTGATACACAACACGAACCAGTTAACCGCCTACAGCAAATCCCAGCTAGTAGTCTTCTAGAACGCTACTATCAACAACAATGAATAGACAAGATGATGAAAAAGAGATTGTGGACCGAGTGTACACGGTATGCAATCAACAAGCACGCTATCGTGTTCTTTGGATAGTCGGCGAGCCCCGTTGCGGAAAAACATCCTTAAGCAAAAAACTGTGTCAGAACAATAATTGGAAATACATCAACTTTACTCTTGAACCAGGTTATTTAGACAGTTTGATTGGGCGAGAAGAAGTATATCGACCAGCAGATTTCTTAGAAGATTTATATCGTTGGTGCAATGAAGCAAACAGCGAATATATTTTCTTCGACGAATTAGTCAATGCTTGGCTTATGGTCTGGGGATACAGATATGAGCAAGCTTGGCTAGCTGGGATAAGATATACAAGGGAATTTTTTTTGCGTGTAGGACGCGCTCCAAACCTACAAGCTGGTGTCATATTTGTAACACGCGCTCGTACTGCCGATAAGCTTTTAGAAATATTTCCTCAAATGAATCCAAATCATATATTTGAATTACGATAAGGAGTGGACCTGTGACTCAAAAGATGCGCCACATCGTAGAAATCCAAGGCGGATTTAAGCCTTCAGTACAACTCCCAAAAGATTTTTTTAATGAAGAATATAATCGTCACTTTGTTGAAAACTATATCCCAACCCACGATACACTTGAAATATTTATGAATATTCAATATAGCTTGCAAATGAACTCAGAAAAACGTGCCAAGCTTTTCACAGGTACTTATGGTACAGGAAAATCTGATCTCATGCTCATGATCGCAAACTATATCACTCGCTCGTCTGATAACGAGCTTCTAATTCCTTTTTTCAAACGATTACGTAACCTCAATCCTAATAAAGCAGAAATTATTTATGAAGCACGATTAAACAAACCACCATTCTTACTCGTTCTTCTTCAAGCAGATACAGCAACAACTTTTAGTAGCTTTGTGTTAGATGGACTAAAAAAAGCATTAGATCGCATCCAACAACCAGATTTACTTGGCACTACTTATTATAAAGCTGCAAAAGATCTCATTGAGCAATGGGAAGAAAAACTTCCAGATAATATTGAGCGTGTCGATAGAATATTACAAGAAGTGCATGGTATCACGCTTGTTCAATTGAAACATAATTTAGCAAGCCCTCAAGCAGATAGAGCGCTAGAAATATTTCGCCAAACAACTATCAGTGCTCTTGGAATGCCATTTCATCCAAACGCAGTCATTGAAAGGCCAGATGAGGCCTTCGAGGCGGTATCCAAAAACTGGTTGCTAGTGGAAAATACAGTGGCATATTTATAATTAATGATGAATTCACACATTTACTAGAAAAGCTTGGCGATTCATCGACCACTGCTCCAGATATTAAGGCTATTGATAATCTTGCGGAAACTGCGGCAAGATCAGGGAAAGAACAGCTTCATTTTTATGTGGTAAGCCTACAAAGTTTTGCTAGTGCCCAGAATAATACTAACTCATCCAAAATGGCCCTTGAGCGTACTGGTGGGCGTTTCACACAGGAATCTTTACGCTCCCGTTACAGGACCCAAAAGTACAATGGTCAGATATTACAGAACAACTGAAAAATCGGCCATATGGTTTATATCCTTCAGTTCTATTGTTTTTTATCGCCGCTTTTGTAAGTCTGAATCGAGATTATATTGAAATATATAGTCGACCCAAAAACAGCCTTTTTAATAATTTCAATCAGCAGGTAAATATATCAGCAGATAATATTATTAGTATGGTTGAAAGTCCTAAAGATTACATGATTATATATAAACCCTTGTCGCAACAACAGAAAAATTTCTTAAATGGATTAGCAAACATATTCAACGGCAATATGGATTTCTATAGCCGTCAAACAGCTGGCACGGTGCAAAGCAATCAGATTACACAATATTTTTCAAATTTCTTGAAAAATATTCAATTTTCTCGCATATGCATTCATCAAATGAACTAAAAACGGTATTACCTAATGCATCAGAAGAAATTTTTGATATCATTAGAGCTATAGTAGAAATAGGGAGACAGCATAATGAAGAAGCAAAAATAGCCCCACTCCTGAAAATACTACCATCAAAACTTGGCTTGGATAGTAATAATACTATATGGACTAGTGCTGATGTAGAGGAGGCGTTAACTCGTTTTAAGAACGCTTATAAATTACTACTACAAGTTCCTAATAAACTTCGGAACGTCGTAACCATCCAGATTGGCCAGGAGTTTGGTTTAACAGAACTTTCAAATAATGAACAACACATTTTTGAAGCAATCAAAAAATGGCGAAAAGAACGTGTTGGGGCAATATTATCAACACATGTAACGCAAACAACCGATTCGTTCACCCTTATTAAGTTGCTTGATGATACTCCCACCTATAATAATTTTGAGCAAATCTTTCTCAATACATTACCTATTAAATGGGGATTACCTATTTTTGAAGAATGGCAATCTATTAGTATGAGCCAAATCTACATTGATAAGTTGCATCGTACCATAGTCAATATTGAGAACAAAGCTGACTCACTACCACAAGCAAAAACCACTCTCTTGCCTGCCCAGGGTGCTAGCATCTCATCAAAGGAACAAGACATTAATGGTAAATCTTCAATGTCTCCGTTGAAAACGCAGTTAGATATACCCAATAGAGCATTAAATTCTCCCAACACTATCTCAACTCGTGCACCTCAACCATTCTTACAGGGCAACAAAAATAGTGATGCAGAACAAAAACAAACACGTGCATCGGACCATCCACTCCTCAGTAGCGAGGTAGATCAAAAAAGAACCGTTGATGACAATAGAATAGTTCCACATTTTTCTCCTTCAGTGAATACCTCTACATCAACAGATATTGCCTTTGCGTCAATTAAAAACATTTTTAATAGCCTCTCTTTAAGAGAGCAGCACTTGTTATGGAAAAAACTAGTTGAGGAGTATGACCCTCAATGATTACTATTTACCGTGACTTTCATCACATCCAGTCAATCACTCCTACAAGCACAACTTTTGTAGCAAGCAGGATACAAGATTATATCCCGCTCCGGAAATGGCTTCGCAATGCTCTTGATAATGTCGACACAGAATACGAAGCCTACATACAATTTCCTATCTTGGGACATTGGCTAAAAGATCTCATCGCCTATGATCCTCAAATCATTACATGGAAAGAAATACGTCTAGACACATATTTTGAACAACGCTTTGGATTCTTACCTCCCAAGGGGTTAGGAGAAACACAACAGCGTGATTTAATACATACATTACAACCACCCCACGAAAAAATCATCGCTGATCCAATAGGGTGGATACTAAGTCAAAAGTTCCATCCTATATGGGAATCTATAGAATTGGATACGCATCACCTAGTTAATCTAAGCGAATATCTTGTAAAAGGGCCACCTATACCAAGCTCTTTTCTCCCATTGATAAAAACACGCATCATTCAATGGGCGGCTCTAGATATCCGTTATCAATTTTTCCTTGATATAGACTTCAAACAGGCAGCTAGCAAAATTTTCTCTCGTTGGGCATTGCGAATGTATCCGCTTCCTTTCATAAGTGCTTTAGATTTGAATAATGTACCATTGGTAGATTGCAGTCAACATACGCACGTATGCATTGAGCAATTAAAACTTTACCATGCCCTATTAAGAGATTTTTGGTATTCACGCTTGTTAGAAAACACAAAAGCGAACATTCAACAAACTATTGATGCCATGTCTGGTTTATCCGATGCTGAATTAGATATGATAGATACTTTAACAAAAAAAAATGTTGGTCAACTTTCAGAAGATCTCTTAGAACATATCAAAGTACACTTCTCACATCTTCCACGTACAAAAAATATAACTGAAGCGCTCAAAAAGGTCATTCCGCCTCCCACTCCCAATCAACCTCTATCTCATTGGTCAACCAGGCAATGGTTAGATTGGGTAACAGATGAGTACATGCCTTATTTTTCTTGGGTTATCCGTACCAATCAACCTCGAACGACACAAATGCAATTAGCCCGTCATTTTGAAGATTGGCTAATCGCTCATTATCCAAAACTACCACAAGACTCACGTGCTCCCTTTGCTCCGCATCAATTAGATGAGATCAAAAAACCTTTTAAATCTCGTTCAGCTGATGTTGTCTTCTGGTTTATCATCGATGGCTTGACGTGGTGGCAAGGAAAAAAGTTACAAAGCTTTTGTCAGGAACGCGATATTACTAGTAGTTTGTCATTGTTCAATTGATGGATAAAGGCGTTTGAGTTTGATGCGCGCATCCGCGGTGGTAAAACGCCAGTTGATCGTTACTTTTGCCTGGTTGCGCTCACGTTGCCAGGCATCCACCTGAGCGGCAAGCGCCTCTCTGCTTGGAAAGCGATCGGACAAGCATTGACGCGCTAAAATGGACAGTTCGATCTCGGCCATATTCAGCCAACTCCCATGCTTGGGCGTGTAGTGGATTTCTAGTTTCTCGGTCAATCGGCGGGCCTCGGCTGGTTCAAACGTCTCGTAAAACGAAGAGGGGGTATGGGTATTGAGATTGTCCATCACCAACACAATCTTGTCCGCATGGGGATACTGGACGTCAATGATCTCGCGCAAAAAGAGTGCCCAATCCTTTTTCGTGCGCCGCTTACTCACACGCACCTGACAGGTCCCGGTTTCGGGTTCCATCGCCACAAACACGCTGCACACTCCTTTCCGTTCGTACTCATAATCGATGCGTTCGGGTTCACCCGCTTCCATCGGAATCGGCTCGCGGGTATGGGCCAACACCTGTTTACTTCCCTCATCCATGCAGATCTTTGGACGCTTTGGATCATACGGACGCTGGTACACCTCCAGCACATCTTCCATATGATACACAAAATCTGCATTAGCCTCCGGGGGAATACAATACTGGTTCTTTAGCCACGGTTTGAGTTCATTTTTTTTAACGTCACCCACACCGTTTGGTGGCTGATCTGATCGACGTACCCCAACTGCACCAATTTGTCCGCGAGCATGCGCATCGTCCAGCGCTTTTGCCCTCCTTCCGTCTGACTACACGCGAGCGTGACCAACTGCGCTTCCAGTTCCCCATTCATTTTCCGTTTCTCCGGTCGTTCCGGCTGGGGACGCCGCACGAGTGCATCCAGCAGCCCTCCCTCCACAAAGCGTTGACGGACCCGTCCTACGGTTGCCGTTCCCACGCCTAGGGTTTCAGCAATCTGCTGATCTTCCCAACCCGCTCCATGCTCTCCTTGATCGGCTTTCAGTAAAATCCTCGCATGGGTCTGGCTGCGCGCTGAAGCTTTGCCTCCGGTGAGCATACTCTCTAACAGCTTGCGTTGTTCTGCGTCTAACTGGATGCTATACTTCTTCATGGATGCCTCCTTGAGATCGGTTTTTTGATTCGTGACTCAAGGATACTCCTTTTGTTCCCATTTATCAAATCAAGGATGACAGAGTACTAGTGTGCAAATTCAGCCATCCATTTCTGTATTGCCAACCATTACAGCAATTTCGAAGAGTGCATTAATACATGGTTATCTGGATGCATCTATAACGAAACAACCAACCATCCAAATACTCAAAACGCGTTTAAAAAAAGAATTTAAGGATATTCATGTTTTCACACAACACTATGAGTTAGAGCACGCTCTTTCCAAGAACATTGCGCCAGGACTTTACGCTCTACTCTATAATGCTCTTGATCATCATTGTCATGCGGTTCAGGGCTTTACTGACGATGAAAGCATTGATGGGCACCTTAAACTCATTGCACGCCTTATTAAAGATGCTTTTGAGCGCTGTATTGAACAAGGTTTACATCCACAAGCCTTTGTAAGCAGTGATCATGGAAGTACACTTTTACCCGAGCAAACAATGGTATTAAAAATCCCTCAATTTGCATACATATTGGGAGATGATGATAATTTTGAGAATGCCCCTACAGAAATCAACGTCAAGCCTTTCCAGCGAACGCGGGTTTGTGCAACCCATAAAACACCCACTAAGGAAGATTTACTTGCTCTTACTCAACATTGGCACTATTTACAAAAAGATTTATTCATTTTACCCAAGCATTATTTAATACCCAAAGGCTATAGTGCGATAGAACGTCGTTCCACGGGATGGACTCATGGAGGAGCAACTCCTGAAGAGGTTGTTGTTGCCACGCTTAAACTTCAGCCGACTGCAGAAACATTTATTGAACCGATACTACACGTAGAGGGATATTTACGGCCGGGACAGCATGTTAGGTACAGCCACACTAAACGGTGGATGAGCTCAAAATGACTTTACGAGGTCGCCCCCTCGGCCGTTTTGGCTGATTGGGATCAGGCAACGGTCGAAGACGAGGTCTCCCTCGTGGTCGCTTTGACTGATTAGGATCAGGCAACGGTTTGATCCGTTTGCGTCCTCGTTTTTTCGGTTCGTGCCAGGGTTCGGGCACGACCTTGTACGTTAACAACTCAACAATACTCCACAGATGATCGGTTAAACCGCTGGCCATCGCCGGACTGATCTGCTGCTGATTTGTGCTCAACTGTTGATGGGACCAACAGAGATTGTAGGTGACACCCAACAGATACATGCCGTGATGCAAGCTCTCAAGCCGACATGCGGCATGTCGGCATTTCCGGGTTAACTGTGCCAAACGCTCTCGCATGGTGCCATTCAATCGTTCAATGTACGCCGTATTGAGAATCGTGCATCCTGGTGTCGTTTGTAACAACTTCTGTGCTTGATGCGGATCCCCACGTAGCAAACGCCGTTCCACTTCAACCACACGATGCTTGTATTGACGCTTGATCACTTGTCCAATCACCAATCCCGACCACATTTCCAGACAACAGCGTCCTCTTCCAGCTGTGCGCTTGATTTTTGAGCGAAAGGCTCGCTCAATACTGTGTGGATAGGCTGGCCAGCCATCCACGCAGACCAGGATCGCACTGATGTGCTTGGTCCACTGACGAACCTGCTCAAACAACCGATCGGCTAACGGAGTATCGCGAGTTGGCTGCACCACGCCTGCCAACCACAATCTCGTAGGAACCAGCATCGCCAGGGCCATCCAGATGACCTTTTTTCTTCCTTTGACTCGAATTTCATCGGCTTGCACATGACTCAGAGTGAGGTCAGCCTGCTGCATCATTTGTTCATGGACCCGTTGGCAATGTGCTCCAGAGCGATCTCGCCAGTTGGCAATGGTTCTTTCATCTAAACGAAAGGCTTTGACAATCGCTTGCACCGGACAGCCATAGGCAAGCAAAGTTACCACAATGACAATGAGCTCGGTTGGTTTGCGGAGCCCTTCGAACATGGTTCCTGTTCGGGATGTAAACGTTTTTTTGCAGACCTTACAACGATAGCGTTCACGTTGACGATCATGAACCACAATAGTTCCTTGCCCTTTTTGACCCCTTGCGGAACACGTCAAATTAGGGCAAAATTGAGAAGACGTGTTCATTGGCGCTTTCTGTTGTTTTTTCATACAAACAGTGTGCCGTGTAATACGTCATTTTTCAAGTCCCTTTTTCAACGCATCCACCACTTAGTGTAGCTGTACCGCATGTTACAGTGCCATTAACTATAAAAAATATGAATAAATTTCCCCTCAAGATCACAAAATTGACAGTGTTTGAGAAATCCATTACCTCCGTACCACTGACAATAGAACCATACACTTTAGATACTGTAGATGTTGAATTTCAAGCGACAGGCACTCAAGAGATACAATATATTCATTGGCAACTTTCATGCGATGGTGGAGGGCAATATAACAATTGTACCGGATCATTATCCATGCCAATACGGCGGTTACAGGTGAACAGTATAGACGATATGTTTGAGGAATTTTAATATGACACTATCTTTTGAGGATAAAGCACTTCAATATTATGGTGAAGTATGTGTAAATAAAGCACTTATTCGTAAAGCAAGTATTGGAACCGAAAGTGTTCCTATGTATGTGAGCGAATGGATTGTCTCGCGCTATTTAAACAATGGTCAAATTGATGAAACTGCTCGGAAAAACATGCGCGATTTCGTCAATAAGCATTTGCCACCAAAAGATCAGAAGGAACAGTTAAAAGCCAAATTAAAAAATGGGGGACCCTTCTCATTCTGGATACTTATAGTGTGGAGGTAAATCTTCGCACAGATGAATACATTCTCAAAATCCCCTGTTTGGATGAAAATAGGGCAACCATAGAATCATATATTGTTGAAAATTATCCACTTCTACTTAATGGGGGGTCTGGGGAGTTGGCCGCCTGGAATATCAATCCCCCAATGGGAAAGAAAATCCGTTTGGACAAATACGGATGGTCGACTTCCGTCCAATGCAAGCAGCAACTATTGATCTTGACCTCTTTTGCGAGCAACGCCAACATTTTACGCTAGAAGAATGGAGAGATCTGCTTATAAGTAGTATGGGATACAATCCTATATACTATACACCAGATCAGATGATGCTCCTTCTTGCACGTCTCATCCCAATTGTTCAAGAACGCGTAAATTTAATAGAACTAGCCCCTAAAGGCACAGGAAAATCGTTTGTATACCTCAATTTATCGCGCTATGTACGCTTAATTTCAGGAGGAAAGGTTACCGCTGCGGTTTTATTCCATAATAATGCAACCAATCAATCAGGGCTGCTTACAAGATTTGATGTTGTAGTTTTTGATGAAGCACAATCACTCTCTTTTGATAATCCAAATGAAGTCATTGGAGTGCTTAAAGATTACCTGGAATCGGGAAGCTTTTCTCGAGGCGGGAAACAACAAAATGCAGCGACGGCAGGTATTGTCATGCTGGCCAATATACCACTAGCAGCTGATGGAAATCCACGTTTTGAAAATCTTTTCTTAAATCTACCAGAATTTCTACGAGAGACTGCGTTCATTGATCGCATACATGGAATATTGCCTGGCTGGCAGCTACCAAGAATCGAAGAAGGTTCTATATCAACTCAGATAGGCTTTAAAGCTGATTTCTTTGGAGACGTACTTCATAACTTACGCCACAGAGCAGGTTATGAAGATCATATCAAAGCATATGGAATAATTACTGGAACGAATGATGTGCGTGATCGTAATGCTATCAACCGTTTAGCTACTGGTTATTTGAAGCTACTCTTTCCTGATTTAAAAGTAAGTCAGGATGAGTTGGTAAATTATTGCCTACGTCCAGCCGCCTCTTTACGACAACTAGTACGTGACCAACTCACAATAATGGATCCAGAATACAAACCCTTTCTTATTGATGTAACATCTATTTAGCGGCCGGGGATAGATTATTTCTATCCCCCCATATACCAATTTAGCCTTATTAAAACCAAGCATTTAATATCTTCAAGGGACTCCTTTGCACACATTGCTATAAGCAATTCTCGTTCCCATAAATATATTTTCACTTGCTATTTATTATAAATATCTGTTAGAATAGCCTTTGCCAAGGAAATATAATTATTTTCACTTGTATTGCCCCTGCGGTTAATGAACCAGCAGTGAAGACATCATAAATAATGAATATCCGTTCATTATTTATGATTAAATCTAAACAAATAAACACATTACTATAGGTATTTTCCTCTATTTCTTTTTATTTTTTCTCACAGTATTTGTACCATCATAAAGGAGACACCAATGTCTGCTGATACTCAGTTGACAAAAAATCCTATACATATTCAAACCGATCTTCTCAAGGATACTTCTCAAAAAAACGAGATTTCTTCAATTGTTTCCCAACATCCACAGGCGGCCTTTGCTCGCCATGAGACCTTCCATCCTCGCTTTGGCTGGATTAAGAAGGGCTTTGATCGTTCTCAACACAATAGCAATGTATTTTTGAGAGACGATGCAACAACCATTCTTGGAGTGGGCAAAAATATGGTACGCTCCATTCGCTATTGGTGTGCGGCATTCAAAGTGCTGGCCGAGACCCAGGAGAAAAATGCCCGCATTAAAGATATTGTGCCCACATCTTTTGGAGCTCGTTTGTTAGCTGATGATGGTTGGGATCCCTATCTAGAAGATCCTGCCTCACTGTGGTTGCTCCACTGGTATTTATTGAAGCCTTCATGCCTGGCAACAACCTGGTATTTTACCTTTGCTTGTTTTAAACGGGCAGAGTTTTCTATTGAGAGCCTCTATAATGCTTTAGATGAATATGTTCATCAACAATTTCCAAACCACAGCGTGGCAGAGTCTTCATTACAAAAAGATATTTTCTGTCTTTTGCATATGTACGTTGGAGTCAAGTCACGTTCAAATGCCATTGAAGAGATGCTCGATAGCCCATTCACAGCCTTAGGATTAATTCAACCAGAGAGCGACAATAAACATTACTCTTTTCATGTCGGATATAAGAATACACTTCCCCCCGAAATAATTGTGGCTGCTTGTCTAGAGTTTGCGGAAAGCCTCGGCAAGGGCGAGCGCACCATTTCAATACCTCGTTTAATGTATGAAGAAGGTAGTCCAGGTACAATCTTCAAACTTACCGAGAGCACGCTTATCGATGCTATAGAACAAGTAACTCTAGCGGATCAACGCCTCTCGCTCTCAAATACGGCAGGTATTATACAGCTCACCTTTACACAGCATCCCGCTGACCTAGCTGAAGCACTTTTAAATCAATATTATCAACATGATTAGCAAGAAGTAGAAACATGCAACAAAAACTTTCTGAGGTAATTTCTTTAAAGCGACGCTATAATCGATCGATTAATCTAGAACGTGACCTTACCCTGGTAGAGAGTGTACTTGGCTATATTCCTACTTCGTGGGCCCGGGATACGAGTGAGCGGATCTTGCAAGCGTTGATTAGCAATAATACCGTGCGTGCCTGGACAATTACAGGCGTGTATGGAACTGGCAAATCTGCATTTGCTCACTTTCTCTCGGCACTGGTTGCTCCAAAAACTGATCCGATTTACCAGAATGCCCAGTCAATCCTTGAACAATCTCTAGGCGTACACCATCCATTAATTGCTCACATTATTGATCAACTTCCAGAAAAAGGTCTGATTCGGGCAGTAGCGACTGCGCAACGTGAACCGCTAGGCTATACTATTGTGCGTGCGCTTCACCGTGGGTGCGAACAGGTTGGATCACACAATCCTGAGCAACAGCCACTCACCCATATATTTCAACACTTGGAAGAATTGATGGAAGAGGATCAAAAAATCCCTAACCAGGAAATCCTCCAGTGTATTCAGCAGATTGCCCAGGAAACTCAGTCAGGTATTCTCTTAATTATTGATGAGTTGGGAAAAGGATTGGAATACGCTGCCTGGCATCAGGACAGCGATGATCTTTATCTGCTTCAACAGTTGGCCGAATTGCCATCAGATGAACACACACCTACAATCGCTGTGTTAGGACTCCTCCATCAATCTTTTGCGGATTATGCGCGGGATCTGACAAAAACACAGCGTAATGAATGGAGTAAGATTCAAGGCCGCTTTGAAGATATTCCATTTACAGCGACCAATGATCATATGTTACACCTGCTCAGTCAGGCGATTGATCATTCTCATACCTCTGACCTCTTGCCATTCTTAAATACCTGGGCAACTACCTGGCAGAAAACACTGCACTCTCATGATATTCATCAGGAACGCTTGAGCGTGCAAGAATTCAGCAATATCTACCCACTTCATCCGTTAGCAGCTCTGACTTTGCCGATTCTATGTAGTCGCTATGCACAGAATGATCGCTCGCTCTTTACATTTCTGACAAGCCAGGAACCCCATTCCTTTACATCCTTCTTACAAGAAACACCTGTGCAAGGAATACAGCCAACAACGTTAAAACTGCATCGTATCTATGACTATTTTGTTGAGGCTGCCAGCGTGTCTCATTCAGCAAAGGCATCAACACAACGCTGGACTGAGATTCAGGGGCGCATCACTGATGCACAACATTTGGAAGTTGATCAGTTACTGGTACTGAAAACTATTGGCATTCTCAATTTGGTAGATACTGTCGGAACCCTCCGAGCAACACAACACCTGGTTGTGCTTGCACTGTCAGAAGATCCAAATGATCCCCAGGAGACGCAGCGCTGGCTGCAAGCTATTGAGCAGCTGATCAAACGTGGGCTGGTAACACATCGCAAGCAACTTGATGAGCTGCGCATTTGGGAAGGCTCAGATTTTGACATTGATCAGGCGACCACGGCAGCAATGGAAAAAGAGCAGTCTTCTCTCGCTACGTTACTCACACAAGCCTATCCACTAACGCCCATCATTGCTCAACGCCATAGTTATATAACTGGCACCCTACGCTACTTTGAGCGTCGCTACATCAGCGATTACAAAGATCTGGCCCAGATTCTTCCTGAGAATCCAGACAGTGATGGTGTGATTGCTTATTGGCTAAGTGAACAATTACCTACTCAATGCCCAACAGCGACGACTGCTGGAAAGCCGTTTGTGCTGCTAGCTAGCAAGAATATCGAAAAGCTTGCCGCTGTAAGTCGTGAGGTCTCCGCGTTAGCAACAGTGGATACAACAGCTCCGCAACTGCAGAGTGATGGTGTAGCACGTCGCGAAGTTCGTCAACGTCTTACCCAGACGAGGCGCCTGCTTATTGATCTCCTAGAGCAATCATTCTTAACGGGGAAAGAAGATACTGCTTGTATTTCTAATGGAACCAACATACACCTCCGTACGCTCAAAGACTTCCAAAAACATCTTTCTGCTCTTTGTGATGAAGTCTATCCCAACACACCTGTGCTGTGGAATGAATTAATTAATCGTCGGGAGATTACATCTCAGGGTGCTAAAGCGCGACGTGAGCTGTTAGAAGCGATGCTCCGCAATTCCCATCTTGAACGTCTTGGACTTGAAGGCAATGGTCCAGAGAGCAGCATCTATCTCTCTCTCTTAAATAACTCTGGTATCCATCGCTACCTGGATGAGCAGTGGGGATTCGCGCAACCACGAGATAAAAGTATCGGATATATCTGGGAAGCCATTGAACATTTTTGTTTGAATGCACGTACGAAACCAGAGACATTAGATCGTTTGTATACCATCCTTGAGGCACCTCCTTATGGCATGAAGAAAGGATCTATTCCACTCTTTTTAGCCGCGGTGCTCCTCTATCATAAAGATACAGTCAGTGTGTATCAGGATGGAACTTTTATTCCACTCTTAGGTGCTGAACATTTCGAACTGCTGGTGAAACAACCTGGACGTTTCGCGGTCAAACATTTTGAGGTGGCTGGCCTACGCACACAGGTCTTTCAAGAGCTTGCCCTGCTTTTGCGACGGCCATTATCTTCTGCCAATTCATCAACACGTAACAATACCATTCTTAGTGTTGTGAAACCATTGATCCAGTTTGGCAACAGCCTACCTTCATACACAGTCAAAACCAAACAATTGAGTACTGAAGCTATTGCTATTCGAGATGCCATTCGAGATGCTCGCGAACCTGATGAGTTGCTCTTTACGATCTTGCCCCAAGCTTGCGGACTCGAACCAATCAGTACACATGAGATGCAAGATGATACGCAAGTCCAACAGCTCAAAAAAATCCTGGTTGGTTCATTGCAAGAATTGCAGTTAGCATACGATCGATTGCTTGAAAAATGCAAATATTTGCTTTACAATACATTTACTGTTCGTAGTGATATTTCTAAAATTAGAGAAGATCTTCGTGTTCGAGCTCAATACCTGAAAGACAATTGCATTGAGCGCCAGATGAGAAGCTTCTTGTTTGCAGCCATCAATGATGCTGCAAATGAACGCGAATGGTTAGAAGCCTTATTAATGGTTGTCGCTGATAAACCTGTAGTCTCGTGGAATGATGATGATGTTACACGCTTCGAGATTCGTCTCAGTGATCTTGCGAGACGCTTTATACACCTTGAGGCGATTAAAAAAGAAGTGTATCAGCAAACGCCAGCCGGATTTGAGGCACGCCGTATTACAGTGACTCAACCAGATGGCTATGAGAGCAACCATATTGTATGGCTCAATCATGAGCATCAAGACAATATTCAAAAATTAGTCGAAAAAGTCTTACAAGATGACCTGGTGAAAGATAATGAACAACTGCAACAAGAACTTGTTGCAGCACTTGTAGAGAAAGTATATCAATCTACTACCCAACAGCACAGTTTGCAACGTGCAGCTCAAAAGGGAAAGGAAGCCTAAATACTATGGGCACTCAAGAAGTTCGACACATCCTTGGCCTCTCAGGAGGTAAAGATAGTACAGCACTGGCTATCCTCATGCATAAAAAAGTGCCACAAATGGAATATTTCTTCTGCGATACCCATAAAGAACTCCCTGAGACCTATGAGTATCTCGATCGTATTAAAGCTCGCCTGGGCATCAAAATTACATATTTGAGTGCTGAACGTGGGTTTGATCACTGGCTCGATGTCTATGGAGGCTTCTTACCATCACCAAAGATGCGCTGGTGTACCAAGCAACTAAAAATCGTTCCCCTCGAACAATTTATTGGTGATGACCAGGCTGTTAGCTACGTCGGTATTCGTGCTGACGAAAAACGTGATGGTTATATATCTACCAAACCAAATATAAAACCTATTTATCCTTTTAAAGAGGAAGGATTAGTTCATGCCGATATCGTTCGTCTTCTAGAAGAAAGTGGGATTGGACTTCCCAATTACTATAAATGGCGTTCTCGCTCTGGCTGTTTCTTCTGCTTTTATCAGCGCAAATATGAATGGGTAATGCTCGCTGAAGAGCATCCAGACCTCTTTGCCGAAGCTGTCAAATATGAGGAGGGGCATAGTGATGGGCGCAGCTTCTCTTGGGTTCAGGGTGAAACTCTAACTGAACTACTCGCCAGAAAAGATCGCATCCTGGCCGACCACGAAAAAAACCTGGCTCGTAAACAGCTCCAGAAACCCAATAAAAACCTGGCTCAAGCCCTTTCAGACGTACTAGACGACGAGGACGATAGCCTTCCTTGCCTGGCCTGTCACGTCTAACTATTATAAACCTTTTATGATTTTGTGGATGAAAACCATTGTGTGTTTTCATCCACACCTATGTTACGCATTGCTGTATTTTCTATAAATTAATCTTTAAGAAGACGAGGAACCCTATGGCTTTTCATGACTCTGCATGGATACGCTTTCTCCGTCAATATGGACCCGTACCAACTAATGACAATATGTATGACGAGTTTATTCAAAAAGCGGCTCGTAGTAAAAAAATGCGTCCAGTCTCTTTTACTGCCGAATATCTAGATGAACTCATCGATAATTTTAAATCTGACACTCCTATCTCTGTTATTCTTACCGGCACCGCAGGCGATGGCAAAACGTACTATTGCCGCCAAATTTGGATGGAACTTGGCGGTACTGAGGATGCCTGGATTCAAAAATCTAAAATTCGCACATTGCGTCTTTCTGCCAACCGCAATCTGATTGTTATTAAGGATCTGAGCGAGTTCTCTGCCGAAGAGGCACAAACAGTCTTGCCTCAAATTGCTGCGTGCATTGATCGCCAAAATACTGAACAAGTCTATCTCATCGCCGCTAATGATGGACAATTGATGGAAAAATGGCGCGACATTACTGCTACCCCACAGATTATCAAAGTACGTCAACACATCGAGAATCTCCTCGTCAATGAACAGAAGGAACTTCCAGATTTTTCGCTCAGGCTCTACAATCTTAGCCGCCTCCCTATTCGCCGTGTCTTCCCACGCATACTTGATGCCGTTCTCACTCATGAAGGATGGCAGACATGTGATCAATGCCCCTTCAGGAAACCGACCGATTCTACCCAGCAATGTCCAATTTGGGAGAATAAAGAACGGCTGCAAAATGATACTACAACGCGAGAGCGTATTCTGCAACTACTAGAGTTGTGTGAACTCAATAACGTCCACATTCCTGTCAGGCAACTTCTTTTGCTAGTCTCCAATATGCTACTTGGTCATCCCAATACAAAAGATCATCTCATGACCTGCAAAGATGTCGTACAGATTATTGACAATGGAGATACAGCTCAGGGCAGTCTCTATCGCAATATCTTTGGCGAGAACCTTGGGAAGCGTCGTCGCCAATCTACTGAGGTCTTTGTGGCACTCAATCGCTTTGGCATTGGCAACGAAACCAATAGCAGCGTTGATAGCATGCTCATCTTCGGTCAGGACGATCCAACTCAGAAAGAGAACTATCAGCGTTTTGTGCTTTCCGACACCTATTATGGTGCCGATCATTCATTCCAGAGCCAACAGAACGCTTATCTTGAAGGCACCACCGCTGACAATGGAGAAAAATTCTTGTCGATGCTGCGGGCGCAACGCCAGCGATTATTCTTCACGCTCACGACAGCAGCAGCGGCCGAAACCAAACTGTGGAGTCTGACCGTTTTCCAATATGCTGGTGAGTACCTCGAAATTATTGAAAAGCTTCGTCAAAGTGGCAAAATCACCTCTAAACAATCTCTTACGCGCTTAGTCCAGGGTCTGAACCGTATATTCACGGGTCTCCTAGCTCATGAGACAGAACGCTTAGTTCTGGCTACTTCAGGCAGTCATTCACAGGCACGTGTCTGCCATGTTTTAGAAGAGTATGTATCCGTCTCCAAAAAAGCCGGCACGTATGTCAACCTGGAAATTGACCATAATGATCGTCCTCTCCTTATCGTTTCACTGGGAAAAGATGCTGGCCTCCAGGTGTCTCTACGCCTCCAATTAACGCGGTTTGAATTTTTATGTCGCGTTGCAGAGGGTGCTCTCCCTAGTAGTTTCTCACGTGAGTGCTACGAAGACATCCTTTCATTCAAAACCAATCTTCTTCGCCAACTCGATTACCGTCGCAAATTAGACGATGATGATTCGGATGGTGAACTGAAGCTGAATATGATTTATCTTGATAATGATGGGGATATCAAAGAGAGCTCGCTGGAGGTCCAATTTTCATGATTACATCATCAAATACATCCAACAATAAAAGTATTGATGTCGATATGCTGGTGGACGAAGAGATCTGGGGACATCGTATCTATAATGAGCAAACACCCTGGCTCTGCTTTCTTGAGTTCTTAGGAATTCTCTATGCCATTGATCAAGATCCTAACCAGCAAGCCTTTGTTGAGACTAAACCCAATACCTTGAGTTATCTACCACAATATCGGCTCTACTTACGCAATATTCTCTTTAATAATCCGCGTTTGGTCGCTATTATGAAAGAAACGACAAACGAGGACGGACGCTGGCAACGCTGGTTCAACTATATGCAAGGCAGTGGTGCTGGATTAAGTGAGCAAGCTGATTTTCGTTACCTGCAGCAACGCTTCGAGAAATTCACCGATTTTGTGAAGGTCATCGATTTTCTCCGGGGGACAGCCATCGAGGGCGAAAGCAACAAAAGATGGAGCTCAAAGTTCGTTTTTCCCTTACGGACCCTCTTGCTTCTATGAAGACGTTGCCGTTTCTACAAAAGGTTCCGTTACAAATGATAGGCGCTTCTTTGCTCGTACCGGCGAGATTCTCTATTTGATGCTCTGCCGCAGCGATCAAGGGACTGAATTATTACCCCAGTTTAAAGCCATGCTCTTCACACCCAATAAATGGGATAAAATTGTTCGAGCACTCCAGCCGGAAGATGCAAAAGAGCCAACTCCAAGCAAGGCAAGGGAAGGTGCATATCTCCCAGAAGGGAAACGCCAGGGATACCAAGAATTAGCTAATGATTGGCTCAATATCTTCCGCTGTTCGATGCCCGGATATGATGCTCTGCCTCACATCGTGACCATTATGGGTCTACACATGATCCTCTATATTCTAGAACGCGCTTGCGAAACCATCCAGCGCTCGAATCGCGTCACCTTTGTGCTAGAGATCATCAGCCCTGAAAAAAACAGCGTCCATCAACTGGCCACCGCCTCCTATCAGGAAAATAATCGCCTGACGCAACAAGCCATTGAAGCATACATTGATCAAAAAATTTCCTCTCCTGACTGGAAAGAAGCCATCGCGAATAATGATATTGAAACCATACGCGATCTTTTTAAAGATGATTTTGCTTTAAAAGATGCTGAAAAAATTGACTCAAACCAAGATGCAGAAAAGGTTATTAGAGAATTTAAAAATCGTGTCTTCAGCCGACATCAGAAACATCTTGAGAAAGTTCATAGTGTCTGGGGCAGCGCTATTGGCTTATCATCCAGGCGTAGCAGTCGCTACATTCGCTATACACCCAAGGATATGCTGCTGAAAACGCTTGTCTTATGTACTGTTTCGAGCCGCATGGAATTTCAAGAATTCCTGCATCAACTGTATACCAAATACGGATTTATCATCGGTCCCAAACAAGCACTACAATATTTTGATGCAAAAAGAGCTGAACAAGATGACTTTACCATGAATGCCAAACGCCTGGAAGATCGTCTCGCGAGCCTCGGTCTGTTGAAGCGGCTCTCAGATGCATGTGCTTACGTTGAAAACCCATTCGCTCAGGAGCTCCAATAAATGAATACACATCAGTTGATCGGTCTGGTAGCCGCAGATATCATTAAACAATCTCTCGAAACACGTGAAGAGCAGGACTCAACCGTTGCCCGCTTTCTATTGGATCGTCTTACTCAAACTCAGGTAGCAGAAATTTGTCGTCAGGTCCTGAGCGATCCTTTACTTCAACATGCTGTTGAAATCAAGATTCCACGCACCTTTTCTGAAGGCGAACAGTTACCAGAATCAATCTTAACCAATGAGCGAACCACCTACTGGCGCAATGCTCCATGCGATAAACCCATTCTCATTCTTGCAAATAATGATGATGATCAGGGGCAATCTTTAAATGAAATCACCTCACTCAATGCGAGAGAGCTAAAGTCCAGCATCAATACCTGGGTGATGATTGCCAGTCGTACGCTTCCGTTAACTGAAGAGCAGAGAAAACAATGGATTAAAGCTCTGGCTGGCTTGCAACAAGCAAATGAATATACCCTTGAGATGTTCGCTGAGTATGTAGTTCAGGTCCACAATTGCATCGAGCAAGAACATCTCCCACTCGTTGAGGCACTCGGGTATGCCCTTCCTGTCTTAGAGATCCCACGTGATACTGGATATTTCCAGGCCATCCCTGAGAAAAATCGCACCAATGTTGCCAAATGGCAAAAACTTTATCAGGATGCGATCTCCAAACGTGCGACTCTCTTGCGCAAGCATCTCTCGAATCAACAACGCATTGATGATGACGATCTCTTGAAACAGTTCAACAATGTGAAGGATGAGATTATATTAGAGGCTCATCCGGTAATTCAACGCTTCCTCACAGCTCCCGATGATTGGACCGAAGAGAGCGCTCAACTTGCTCAATTCGAATGGGAGAAAGATGGCATCAGTGGACTCTTTACAGGTTTCAAAGTCAAAAAATTGGATCTAGCCACTGAGACGAAAGATTTCTTTGATGATGAAGATCCAGATGAACTCACGCTGGAAGATCTAAATTATTTGGAGGCTCTTTCGAAACGGAAGACCCGCGAACCAATTGATGAAGATAGAGAGTTCTACGATCGCCATCATCTGACCCTGGATAAAAAACGCCAACTCAAAGCGAAATGGGATAAATTTGTCTATGGGAAACCGATTGAGTGCGCCGATTTTATTGTTGGTCTGCTCGACTGCATAGAACGGTTGATCGCTCAAACTGGTGGTGCTCAGGAAAAACGGCGCTTCACGGTAAAAACCCAATATGAAAAGGGGAAAAGCAAGTGGCTCAATGCGCTCAACCAGGACGTCGGCCTCTATTTCTGTACCCGCTACCGTGGATTCGATACATTGACCAGTCCATTTATCGAATGGCAAACCTTCTGGTTATTTGAATATGATCAACTCATTGAGGATCAAAAAAGTAAGATCAGTAGCAAAGGTGAGAAGTTTACCCCAAATACATCCTTCTCTCGCGATGCCACACAATTAAAGTTTCATGTCAGTCTGACATATGTCCTGCATGGAAAACAAGAAGTGGCAACGACACAATTGATCTGGAAATGCAGCCCTACCTCTATTGGTATGGAACTCAACGATGACCTGAACCGCTTAAGCAAAAAACCATTTCTATTGACCACCGTCAATCGCGAACCTGTCAGCAAAAAGGGGCACCTGCAGGAAGTTTCCTTAAATGATGTAAGTACCCTTGAGGCAGCATTCAGCCAGGATAGAGGCTCTCTAGTCAGTACTTCAAACAAAGCACAAGATGCTTCTAAAATCTTCTTGTCTAAACTTCAAGAAGCGCATAGAGATGGACGTATTGCTCCAGAAGGACAGGCCATTATCAAGCAAGCCTGGGACGCATTTGCTACAAGCTATACGAATGCTATTCAAAGCTTTGCCGATGCAGAAGGTATTGCCAGTAACGATATTCTTCATCAGGCTGATGCTTATTATCAATTACTTCAAATGCTTCAACAATATGCCGCAGGAGATAAAAATCGTGTCGATCTCTGGCATCCCGTCTTGGAAATTGGTACCGTTCGTATTCAGGAAGGAAAGCCCACCGCCATTATTGCACCGTGGCATCCGCTGCGCTTGCTCTCAATTTCAGTGAAGGCTCGCCAGATAGCTCACTTTGTACAATATCTCATTGAGACTCCAGATGTAGAGTTTGGCGATGATCGGCTCTTCTTCTTCCACCTCAAGAATGACATGAGCCATCCTTACTATCCTGAGGTGACTGTTGGCTTCCAGGGTGAGCAACCCAGACTCCTCGGCCTTTCAGACACTGTTAACGATTATAGTTTGATGGAAATACCTTTTCGCGATGATACAGATCAAACAACCAATGAGAATCCGCAGGAAGCGTCCGAAAAGGTTAGAGAGGTCATTCGTCGCTACCTCGAATTGCAACCCCATAAACGCTCTAATATGGGTATCGTTCTGTACAATTGTGACTCTAAAGGCCTCCCAATGGCTGTTGTTGACAAGCTCTCGTCACTCTATGAGGGTAAGACAGCCAATGAGGTTTGTTGTCAGATCATCCTTCGTCACCAGGATACACAAAAGCTGAGCGAGCTTTACGAGAAAATGATTAATGTCGTCGAAAGTGATCCCGATGCATTTATTGCCAGTGAGTCCGAAAATGATTTCATGTCACGTCTCCGCATTGGTATTATGGCAACCGATACAGAAACTAATGGAAACACTCAGGAGAAGATGACCGACATCGTCTTCTTGCAAGATGTCATCTCTCGACAAGCCCAGATTGTTTGGATACCAGTGGTCAGCGATAATGATATTCCACAGCCTTTACAACATTTTCCTGCCCGTTGGTCGCGTCGCCGTCCCACCGCTTACGGAGATTTGCGCTCAATCGTCTACCTTGTCTGCCCCAGCCAACCCGCTGTAGGTACTGCCTATTTGGATGCGATCCATGATGTGGTTGGTGAACATCCAGAAAAAGGGAAGCATTTCATTCCATCGCGCCAGGTTTCATTTCAAGATAATAAAACCCAGCGTATTTTCCAGGAAGTCCATCAACTTGGTGAATGGGTCGTCAATTATGATGATCTACTGGAAAGACGCTTGCTTCAGCATCAAAATGTCACTGTCATTAAGTATCAGCAAAATCGTGCACAAGATCGCAACCTCATTATTTCTTCGACCTCGTCATTTCAACTATTGCAGGTACTGGTCAAACAGCGCCTGGAGAAACTCAGTCTCTCCAGTGAAATCGATATCGAGAAGTTAGCACAAAGATGTATCGATGAAGCCAAAACGCTCTCTGGAGACATCGTTCTGCGCGCTGCGCGCCGTGGTGCTAATGCCAGCGAGTTGATAGGATTGGTACTCAGCAAACATCTCATTGGATCCGAACTTCAACCCGATGAACCTGTCGGTTGGTTCTTCCTGGACGACTATGCAAGTTGGCTAGGGCAAGATGAGCAACAAATTGCTGATATTATGGCTCTGGCTCTCTGCCAGTACAATGGCGTTCCTACTTTGAAAATCATTATCTCCGAAGCTAAATACTTCGAAGCCAATGTAGCTGATGCCCGCAAAACTTCGCAAAAGCAATTAAAAGAGACCGTCAAACGTATTCAAGACGCTCTCTTCCAAAATCCTGGACGCTTAGATCGCGACATCTGGCTGGCCAGGCTGAGCGACCTGCTAATCGATGGTATCCAGGTAAACTCACGCCAGGACATTGATATACAACAGTGGAGTGATAATCTGCGCAAAGGCAAGTTACAAATCGAAGTTAAAGGCTATTCACACATCTTTTCCCCAATGCCAGATGTTGTGATCAGCGATGATCCCCAAGTTAAATTAGCGGGAGTTGACGGCTGCTACCAGGAAGTCTTTGGACGCAAGAACATCCAGGATCTCCTACCGGCGCTCTATCGCAACAAATCGAGCATGCCAATCCGTGCTAGTTTAGGGGATAATCGCCCATGGAATGTACATACACCACGCTATCCGGCGCCAGACGCCTTATGGAAGGTACAATCTGTTGCAACGCGAGCATCTTCATCAAATGGGCACGCACCTATAGCACCTTCGAATGGTCATACATCAACCACACCACACGTCATGGGCAGCAATGGTTCTGGAGAGCACATCGCCGCAAGCAATGGAAATGCTGTACCCAATCTTCAGCCAGTTACGACAGCGGGCACGACCCTTACCCAAACCCCAAATCAACTGTCAGGCACGAGCACACAAACTGGCCAGACTATGACCAAAACTGATGTGATCGAGAAGAATGAGCAATGGAGCCAGACGGTTCAACAAACATTGCGGAGCGCACTTATCAGCTATAACCTTCAGGCCAAGATCCTGGGTTCTCGTCTGACGCCAAATGCCCTGCTTATTCGGCTCAAAGGTTCAGACCATCTAAAAATTGAGGATCTTGAGAAGAAAAAATCAGTCTTGCTCACAACCCATGGTCTCTCCCTCCTCAATATTACGGCCCAGCCAGGCGAGATCGTCGTCTCAATTGCACGTCCCCAGCGCGAAACCGTCTCCTTGCTTGATGTCTGGAAAGAACGCGAACGTTTTGCTGGCCCGCAAGAGATGAACCTGTGCTTTATCCTGGGTATTAAAGAGATGGATGGCGAAATCCTCTACCTCAACGTGGGCAAGTCCAACGATAAAATCCAGCAGCACGCACCACACACGCTCATTGCTGGAACAACAGGCAGTGGTAAATCGGTACTGATGCAAAATCTGTTACTTGATATTTGCCAGACTAATTCATCCAAACTTGCGCACATTTACTTGATCGATCCCAAAAAAGGTGTTGACTATCAACAACTCCTTGATCTGCCTCACTTACGAGAAGGCATCATCACCGAGCAAGGGAGAGCACAGGAGATCCTAGCCTCACTCGTCACTCAGATGGATCAACGCTATGATCTTCTGGCCAGCGCGAGAGTCAACAACCTGGTGGATTACAACAAGAAAGTTGCTCCCGAGGAACGCCTCCCTGTCCTCTGGCTCGTACATGATGAGTTCGCCGACTGGATGCTCGTGAGTGAATATAAAGAAGCAGTCTCTGCTTCGGTACAGCGTCTTGGCACGAAAGCCCGAGCCGCAGGCATTCATCTCATTTTCGCCGCACAACGGCCAGAGGCAAATATACTTCCGCCGCAACTACGAGATAACCTGGGCAACCGTTTAATCTTACGAGTGGAAAGTCAAGGCACCTCTGAAATTGCATTGGGAGAAAAAGGAGCCGAAAAACTTCTAGGCAAAGGCCACCTGGCAGCCAAACTCGGTGGAGAAATCACCTATGCGCAGGTCCCGTTCTTATCCAACGACGATCAGTTCCAGGTAGTGGAAGAAATTAGGAGGTATGATAATGAATGCTAATACCCAGGAAAAACCCATTTACATGGATTACCATGCCACCACACCTATGGATCCACGTGTAGTAGAGCGTATGCTCTACTACATGACCCAGGCCTATGGTAACGCTAGTAGCACTGACCACGTCTATGGAGATGAAGCAGAAGCGGCGGTTGCAACCGCCGCTCGCCAGGTCGCAACCTTGCTCGGCACAGCCCCGCGCAATATCATCTTCACCTCTGGAGCAACCGAAAGCATTAACCTTGCCCTTCAAGGACACTGTAATGCCCGTGGCACCTGCCAGCAGATCGCCGTCTCACCCATCGAGCACAAAGCTGTCCTTGATACCTGTCAGGCCCTCCAAGAGCAAGGAAAAGCCACGCTAACCTGGCTACACGTCGATCAACAAGGGCGCATCGACCTGGACTACCTGAGAGAGGTCTGCCAGACAGGCATTGATCTGATCTGTATCATGGCCGCCAATAATGAAATTGGCACCATTGCCCCCATCCAAGAAATCGCCAACATCGCAGCCCAATACAATGCAGCCTACTTCTGTGACGCCACGCAAGGTGCTGGAAAAATCCCTATTGACTTCGATACCATAGGTATCACCTATCTCGCCCTCTCGGCCCACAAAATGTACGGCCCTAAAGGCACAGGGGCCCTCCTCATTCAGTCAGATGCCAATCTCGTCCCCCTCATCCACGGTGGTGGTCACCAACGGGGCATGCGATCGGGCACCCTTAATGTCCCAGGCATCGTCGGCCTCGGCGAAGCCTGCAAACTGCGCTACCAGGAAATGGACCAGGACGAGCCAGCGATTCAGGCAAAAAGAGACCATCTCCAAAGCCTCCTCCAGGCCCATATTCCCCAACTCGTTATCAACGGAGACCTCAAACACCGCTTAGCTGGCAACCTCCACATTTCTATCCCGGGCCTTGACAACAGCATGCTCATCGCCCGCATTCGACACCAACTCGCCATCTCTACAGGCTCAGCCTGCACATCAGGCATCGAAGCTCCATCCCATGTCCTGCAAGCTATTCACCTCCCCACCGACCTCATAGAAGGCGCACTCCGCATCAGCATCGGCAAATTCACCACCGACACCGACATCACCACCGCGGCGCACCTCCTCACCCAAACATACAAAGCCATCATGCAAAAACACGACCAATAGCAGAGAGGGCATAAGCAATATGGCAAATGAACAGCATCTCAAAAAACTTGGTGAAGGTGTAAGAGCGTGGAATCTGTGGCGTGAACAACACCCAGAAATCTTGCCTGATCTGAGAAATGCAGACCTGCACGAAAAGGTCCTTACTGAGATAGATTTCCGCCACACAAACACAGAACATATTTTAAGGAAACAAACATTCAACATATGAACTTCCATAAAGCGCTTCTCTTAGATACATTGTTTCTGAATGTGGATCTTAGTGAGGCAATCAACCTTAAAACGGTTATTCATTTGGGACCTTCCACGATCGACATTAATAGTGATCACATCTAATGGTTCGGTCGGAATCTATATCCTGAATAGTAAAAACATGCAAATAAGAGGTTCAGATTGGGTATGTTTTTCCCTATAACAAAATATTATTAAAGCTTATAACATTTATAAGCTGATTGGGGAATAAAAATGCTATTGTTTACACGTTTATATATTGTGTAAACAGTACATAAAAGGAGATTAGCAATTGGATGCTACAACGCTTATTCTTACCGCACTTGGAGCTGGTGCTGCAGCTGGAGGGCAGGCATTAGTTACCGATGCTATCAAAGATAGCTATGCAGGTCTCAAGGCTCTTATCCAAAGTAAATTCACGGGTAAGCCAAAAGCAGAGCTCGCTTTAACAGAACATGAAAGCGATCCTGAAACCTGGAAGATTCCCCTCAAAAAAGCACTGATAGAAGAGCAGGTAGATCAAGACCAAGATGTGATAAAAGCAGCCCAGGAAATCATGAAGCTCATTCAGCCGCAACAAGCTGCGATGGGCAAATATAACTTGCAAGTTACAGGTAATGTATATGGATATGCACAAGGTGATAATCAGCATGTAAATATGAATTTTTGGGATAAATCAAAGGAAGAGTAAGTGGTAAAGAGAATTCCGTTACGTTCAGAGACGGTTCCCACTATTTGCCACTAGTAAAACATGACATCAAGTATCTAACATTCTGGCAATAGCTAACAATATCGCGGTATTGCCCCTGATGCACTAATGTTAGTATTGGCCCTACCTGACCGAAAAAAACAGGGTAATGAAAATACTCTCATCAATGCTATTCGGGTTAAGGAGAGCCTATCGAAGTGAATGCTGCGTAGGCGAAGCATCACTCGCTAGGCTCAGAAGAATAATTCCATACATCCACAACGGAACACGCAAGGAAAATTTAACGTTCAAACAGGGGAAAGTAAAGGCGTCATCTGAGTAGCACAATGAGGTTGCTTTAACAAATATGATCAGAAATTGCGCATGCTTAGGGAGCAATTATAAATAATGATATCCTCCATACCATAATATCGACTCACAGCCCTACCATCTCTGCATATTCCACTGTGTCTCATTAGATTCCTCAGCCACCACCCATATCCCCAGCCGCCGACTAACATGCCACAGAGTTTCATAGAGATCATCCGCTATATCGGATCCAGGTAAAAGAGCAATCAATCGCTCCACCGTTTCCTCATCATATGCTATCTGACCAATCGACCGTAAAGCTATCTGCCGAATATTACCTATCATCCATTTATCATCCTCTTTAACAATATCAAGTAGTGCATCAACAATGACCGATTGAGCATGATCAGATCTCATAGGAAGATTATCAATAAGCACTTCAAGATATGATGGAGAGATTGAATTCCTGTTATTTATTATCGTTATTACTTGTGTCAGTGAACCATATTTAGCTATACATTTCAGCATGGACATAATTCTACTCCTAGGGAGAAACGAGTTAAAAATATTTGCCTCGTCATTACATGACCAATCACTATCCTCGCGTTCAAAGTCAAAAAACACACTTTCATCTATATCAACTGATTCAACACTTTCATTATCAATATCCTCATCCATATATTCACTATTTTCTATATCATCTGTATACTCATAGTAAGCGTCCTCACCATAATCATCATATTCGTAATCAACAGAATCTTCATTATCATTACTTCTGTAAAATCTTTCCACAAGACATGTGATAGCTGTTTTATCACCCATTTGTCCTAAAACTATCAAAATATCATCAAGAAGTTTATTTTCTGGTGATATTTTGTCCTTTAAATCATGTAATTGGGGAATAATAGAAGTATCTCCTATGTCTGCAAAAGCATATATAATTTCCGTTGACATTTCTTGGCTGGCTTTTGCGTCAATTACAAGCTTAAAAAAGTGCTCACGGAGTGCTTTATCTCCAATCTTGACTAGGGTACCAGCAATTGCAGCTTTAACTTCTTCATGCAAAGAAATTTTTTTCTCTTTCAGTTTTGTTTCATCGAGCAAAAGCATAAGTGATTCCTTAATACCTTCGTCACTGAATCCTACTAATGTCGCTGCAATATAAGCTCTTGCTTCAATAGATATTTTTTTATTTGTAAGCTCTGAAACGAGCATAGGACCCACAGAGTGATTGTTAAGGAGTAGCAAGCTATCAATACAGTCTTTAGCCATCTGACTATCACTCAAATGTGCTATAAGCATGGGAATGACAGTGTCAGTGCCATAGAGCCCTAAAACTTTAGGTAGTATAAATTTTGAATGAAGATCTAAGTGCGGTACATTAAAAAATGCCATTAACTTAGCAATAACTGAGGTACCACCAATTCTACCAATAAGAGAATAAAGATCTACATGTCCATACTCCTGTCTGTAATCTATATAATCTCCTTTGGTCGAGTAAAGCAAATTAAAAAGTTCGGGTAACACAGATTGATCACAAAGGTTTCCTAGGACCGTTTCAACAAGGGGATAACCAGCCCATTTTAAACGCTTATTTATAAATAAAGCAAACAGATCATAAGATAGCGATTGTGATCCGTATTTGCCCAACGCAGCAAGAATATGACCTCTTAATTTTACATCTATAAACTCATCATCTAACCAAGACAGCAATCGCTGATGTATGCCCATATCCTCAAATACTCCTCCAATTTCTGCCAGTGTCTCAGTAATCTGTTCCCACAAGAGAGAATAAGGAGTAGTAAACAAAATATCAAAGAGTTGCGCTGGAATTGTCTTTCGTAAATAACCATAGGCTTCACTCATCACTGGTCGCGCGGCCAAACAACGCCCTGCCAAGATAAGCTTACTATAAAAAATATCCTCAGGAATTTCATTCTCACCACGATATATATTTAGGTGTTGCAGCAATGGTCCAGCATCCCGTGTCTGTCCAACTGCCAGCAACGTCACCTCTTCCCACCATGAATCCCCCAAATGCTCCAATAACAAATCCATTTTCTGACTCACATATTCCGCAACTAAATACTCTTGAATGGTTAGATGTAAAAAACCATAATATCCAACTCCCTGTTCCCGCAGCAACCCATTCTCACTACTAATCTCCCTGAGTACCTCTGGAGCTTGCTCAGCAGCAAAACCAATACTCTCCAAAAATTGCTCAATCAGTGGAAGCAACTCACTCCTTGAAAAATAACGTAAGCCACGATTATGAAAGTACCAAGCAATCTGAGGTAACAGCAACCATTGATTTCCTGAATTTACCAACCTAGCCCTCTGAATAAACCGATCCGCATCCCAGCGTGTCAGCAGTGTCTCAATACATTTTTTATATAACTGTGCTCTATTTACCGGAAATTGCTGATCATTATTGATATAGGTTATAATGATCAGCGATAACAATAGTGGATTTGCTGCAAGAGCAGTAATTCGTGGCCGCATCTTAAGGTTTTGAATTAATGACTCTGCCAGGTGCTGCTGTCGCTCTTTTCCATAATGCTGAAACCACTTCTGAACAAACTGATCAATTTCTTGCGGCAGAAAATCTAGCACCTCCAATTCCGTAAACCCTGCCAACTGTCCCCGCTGAAAATAATCTGCCTTACGCGAAGTCACCACTATCCGCATCGCTTGAAAGCGCTTCATCATATTTTGGATCGCCCTGAGAACCTCCTGATATGACGTCTCAGCCTCTTGGCGATTTCTACCCACCACAGTCTCATCTAGTGCATCCAGTAAGAGCAGAACCTTACCCTGTTCCATCAACGCCACTAAGAAGCGCTCCGTCCGCGCCCTTGGAAACCCGTACTGACAAACGCTATCAACTGCTACCTGAAAGAGATCAATATTCTTTTGCCTTGCCAGTACATGCAATCTGAGATAGATTGGTAAGTTCGGCAACCCTGGCAACTTCTGATCCGCCGACTGCAATGCCAACCGCTTCAACAATGTCGTCTTACCTGCTCCCGGATCTCCCACAACCATACAATATTTATGGCCCCGCAGTGCCACCTCTGGATCAATTGCAATCTCCACTAGTTGCTCAAGTCGTACCCGTTCTTGCTGAAAAATCGCCATCGGATCCCGAGGCTTCTTCTCCTCGCGATTGACTTGGACATACACACGCGGTTGCTGATGCAAATGTACCTTCACGTACACATCTGACACATGTAAAGGATTGCTCATCCCCAGAATCTGCAACTGCGTAATCTCTGTATCCGCACAAATCTTCTCACGATACTTTGCTAGAAAATCCTCCCACTTATATTTTCCATCCCCTTGAAAAGTATCCTGTCCCTGTCGGACGTCCGGCACAACCCCACTCATAAAATTATTGATTGTCAAATGAGTATTATCCCCTTGTACCAGGCCATATACCGTATCCGCAGCAACTCTGTACTGATCCATTGATAACCCCTGCAACAAGGGAGAAAATTGGACAACTTCCCGTGAAGTAACCACAGCATGGATTTCACGTGCAATTTCTTGTAAAGCTGCATCCTCATTCTCCCACAGAGTCATCGCTCGTCCATTGCGTGGCAATACAACCATCTGCGGCAGTTGCAGTACATGCCAATTCACAGGCTGCACCAACACGGGAAACACCTTTATATTTCTGTGTACTAACACACGTTGCTGTAACCAAATACACTGCTCAGAATCCGTATAATTGGTGCTCAACAAAAGCACCACAATCGAAGCCTTTTCAAGCTGCAGCTCAGTTTCTTGATACCAATTACTTCCAGCCGATACATCTCTAGGTGACCATGACTTTAACTGACCCTGTTGTAACGGTATCAAATGGCTATCCAATCGCTCACGCCATACTTCATCTTCCTCATGGACCACATATACGAGAGAGATCCCGTTAGAATATTCATTATCGTTATCCATACTTTGCTTCGCTATCTCCATATCATGCATTTTTATTTTAATTATACTTAACAAATGTCACATAATTGAAGCACTTATTTACAATAATCCTATATAATTCTCCTTATTACAAACTAAATGTGGGTCCAATTTGGTGATTGGACAAGTGATCAAACATCAGCAAAAACATCGTGTGGTCGAAGTGGAACGACGTCTGCTACGTGGTAATGCACAGCAAGCGCAGGCGTTATTACAAGAGACACCAAGATATCAGATACTCAATACAGCGTATATTGAACGCTTGAATGGAACAATGAGAGAGCGGTTGGAGCACGTAACCCGGAAATGCCGGAATGCTAATTCTCGCATTGAGACGTTACGTCATGGCATGTTTCTCTTGGGTGTGACCTACAATGTGTGCTGACCCACCAGCAATTAAGCACACATAATCAACAGATCAGCAATGGCAAGCGGTCTGACTGATCACCTGTGGAATATCGTTGAGTTGTTAAAGTACAAAGTCCCTCAGGACCCTAGCACGAACCGAAAAAACGAGGGCGCAAGCGGACGAGACCATTGCCTGATCCTCATCAGCCAAAGCGACCACGTCTTCGACCGTTGACTGATTCCAATCAACCGAAAAGACCGAGAGGACGGCCTCGTAAAGTTATTTTGAGCTCATCCACCGTTTAGTATAGCTATAACTGGCATCATTGGCTCCTTGCTATAGTATAATTTAACGCACTAAGGATCTATAATATTTACTGCTCCTCTTTCTACCTGCTTATTCATACACACACAATTTTAGATTTTATCATTATACTATGGTATTTGCTATGAAAAAATGTCTATTTAAATACCACATACGTACTAAGCAGGATACTTAGCAATGGGCTTATCTGTGGTTTAATCTCGAATATTCTTTTATAGATGCTACAATTCGCTTAATCACAAAACTATATTTTTATATATGCAGCTAATCACCTACAATATTCCTATATTTATTGATCTCAATTTCATTCACCTTCTTTTCTACCGGGAAAATAATTGTTTCCTTTATTGTTTTGATAAGAGCGTTTCCATCAGAATAAGTATAAATAGGTAATACCCAATAATATTTACTGAAATCTATAAACATAGCATATTCTCTTTTATGCTCTTCTAAAATGGGCTGGACGGGAACAGCCAGATCGGGCACAATAGCCTGTAATTCTTGCGCAATACTACTCGGATCAGTCAAATCAGCAATAATGAAACGTGCTAAGTGAGCAAGTGTCCTTATAGTCTCTGTAAAATCCCTATTGCCTGGCTTCTCAAAATCGAATATAACAGGTAAGTAATCATAGGTACGAAGCTCTTCTCGTAATCCATCTAAAACACTTTTCCTTTCCTCTGTGAACCGCCCAAGAATCAAGACAACTTTGGAGGTAATCGTATCA
Source organism: Dictyobacter vulcani (assembly GCF_008974265.1). Classification (GTDB taxonomy): domain Bacteria; phylum Chloroflexota; class Ktedonobacteria; order Ktedonobacterales; family Ktedonobacteraceae; genus Dictyobacter; species Dictyobacter vulcani. Next base: position 267,559 of record NZ_BKZW01000002.1, on the reverse strand, counting down.
ATGACATGGCGAATCTTTTGGTTGTTCAAGAGAAGATAAATAAACTGAGCCATTTCTAGATTATCTACCGTAACTCTTGGCTGCCATGGACGGGTGATAATCAGATTTGATTGCACAGTATTTTTCAACTTTACATCCCAGGCAGACACACCATATACAAAGCAATTGATGAGACAAGCATCATCTAATTTCGCGTTAGTAAGATTCGCTCTACCAAGGTCAGTCCTAACAAGTTTCGCCAGAGAGAGATCAGCACCCATCAAGTTAGCATTATAAATATATGCATCTGTAAGGTCTGCCCCAACGAGATTTGCACTTCTCAAGTTTGCACCCATAAGATCTATATCTGTCAAATTGGAGTTTGCCAAATCTGCTTCACTAAGGTCGGCATCACGCAAGTCCCATTTATGCAAATCCAAACCACTCAAAATTTCTCCACATAGGTCTGGTTTAATCGCCTTGTTATGAAGTCTCCATCGATTCCAAGCCACAATCCCCTCTCTCAAAATACGTATATGTTCTGGATTAGACATTTACTTATTCTCCCACCAAATTTCTAGCTACCAGTTACATACTCAATTAGCCACTGTTTTTGTCATTAAAAAGATCAAGCTGCTTTTTCTGACCCTCGGTCACAAGTAACTGTTGATTTCGCTGGATCGGATAGACTTCACTTGCCAAATAAATAGTAGAAGCAATACTAGTTGCAACAAACACAAACTTAACGCCACGCGATTGAAGTGCTTTAAAGAGAGCTGATGAATCGAAGAGAAACACTTGTTCAATAATCCATGGACGTGTTTAGCCACATGATAAAATGGCTGGTGACCTTAGCCCAGCAAGAATAAGATAATATTCAGGGAGAGGCTTAAAAAGATCTCAATCCTCAACCAACATGCCCTCCCGTTTGATGTCCCGCATCAGCCGTTCAAAACTTTTCATGTACGCCTGATGCTCCTTCCATTGGGTAAAGTTGAGCATGTGTCGCTCACGTCGAATCGTTGCCGCCCATTGCGCTGGAGCATCTTCAATGGCCTTGTCCAGTTTGATCGGAAAGAGCACCGCCTTTTTGATGTGGTTCTCACATCGAAATCGTTCTTCCTTCTCCATTGCAGCCCGAACTTCATGTTCCACCCAGGTACTTTCAACCGAATGTTCTGAAAGAATGAGAATCAACCGATCATACACACGAATCGATCTTTCAATCTGATCAGCAAACCAATCGCCACCCCTCAAATTCTCGGGTGCAAACCAGCATCGCACTCCTCGGGCCTGCAAATCTGCATACAACCGCTGTGCAAACTCTTCATCCTTACTGGAATAACTAATAAAACAGGTGTAGTATTCAATCGGCTTTGCAACCAACGAACGCATATACTCAATAAAAGTATCAGGCGCTCCTGTCCCTCGTAGGAATGCTTCCGGAATATCTCCTCCAGAAAGATACACACTGTTAATGCTCAACGGAGATGGTCCATCATGCTTAGCTATCTCAAGCCCTTTGATTTCACGCATATCTCTATCCCCAAAATCAGTCTCACTGATAGTTGCATAGCTGAAGTCGGCCCCCCCAAGATAGGCATCAACAAGGTAGGTACGCCTGAACTGGGCTCCCCTAAGATCTGCATCTTTAAGACTGGCATCTTCAAGGTTAGCATCTCTGAAATTGACATCTCTAAGATTAGCTCCACTGAGTTCGGCGCCATTGAGATTAGCATCACTGAGATCAGCTCCACTAAGGTTAGCGCCTCTAAGATTAGCTCCACTGAGATTGGTATAACTAAGGCGGGCATCCGTAAGATCGGCATCTTTAAGAAAGGCATTGCAAAGATCAGCACTACTAAGGTTAGCATTATTGAAGTGGACCTCGTCAAGTTCAGCATTATACAGGACAGCATTATTAATCTTAGCTCTACTAAGGTCAGCTTCACTAAGTTCGGCATAACTGAGGTCGGCAGTTGTAAGGTTCGCTTCACTGAGGTTAGATCCATTAAGCTTGGCTTCGCGAAGATCAGCTCCATTGAGATCTGCTCCGCTAAGATTGATACCATTGAGTTCCGCATAACTGAGATATGGAACGATCGAAGGATGCATTTTTCGCCATGCATTCCAGGATTGAACACCTTTTTTCAACAGCTCTACATGTTCTTGGTCTGCCATATCATCCTACTCTCCTGCATTAACAAGCATTCATCACATAACTCATGCTTGATAGTGAGCTCGTGGAACGCGCTCTGCCCGCACCCATTCTAGGATGCACCCCAGCCCAGTGCGCCCCAATAGCGATTGGGATCCTGACCATTCAGGATGTATCCATCATCAGTAGCAACAAATCTGTCAGCCATGTCAGGATGCAGCTAAAACATCTCTCGTACCAGGCACACCACATTCCAGTCGGATCGCAGCGGCACCTGCTAAACTATCTTTTGTGCTACCCAGACACACCTCCATCACACAAAATTCCCACCAACACACCATAAGAAAGCCCTTTTATTATCTCAAAAGAATGTATCTATATTTCTTTCCCTTTAGTCTTACGATGTTCAAAATAATTTTTTCCTTCCATGCGCATAATTTCCTCACAGTTCCTCACAAATAAAGGAAATGCCTTAGAAGGTTCGGTATATGGCTCGATGTTATACGTGTACAAAGTCTTCTCTTGCTTCAGTGCTTCCAAAGTTTGTCGAAACAAATGCCAATCATCGCCAAAATGAAAGGTATTATCTAGAATAAGAGCAAGAGATACCACAAAACTAATAATGGTTGGAATAATAACAGGCATACCCGGAAGGATCAGTAGCACAGGTACAACAGCAGCACCAATAGAACTAACTAATAATAAGCCTTGATGTCTCTGTTTATAGAGCCTAGCCTTTTTAGAGTAGTAGTCCCGCTGGGTTTGCCAGCGCTCCCTCATATATTGCTCTTCATTGCTTCCTTGGAGGTTTTGCACCACGATGTTCCTCTCATCTTTATTACACATCTATACGTTGATAGCTCTGCTCAAAAACAGCCCGGTCAACGATCCTCCCTCGATCACCAATGCGAATCAGATAATCACCAGCTTTCCCAGAAAGGATGGCTCCATTAGGTTTTCTCACTACAAACGGCTCTTGCATCTGGCACGCATAGCGGGTCACCGGATTCGGGCGATATGTTATAAAACCATCTTCATCCGGACCGCCTAGCGGTTCATAGCCCACTATTTGTCCACCAGATGCTATGAGCCACTCCTCATTAAGAACGCCACGAGCCAGATAATCACCCGACCGAAACATTTCCGGTCCCTCCAGCGACTGAATGATTCCCTGTCGCTGGCGATAGTCATCTTCTGTCAACTGCCGAACACGCACTAGGCCAATCTTTTGATACGACTCATAATTGTCAAGGCCGGTGTCATGACGAGCCGATTTGGAATTGGTCGCCCCAATCAAACGAACGTTAAAAAACAAACTTTGAGAACGTCGGCGATGAAAACGCCGACCAAACCGCGCCGGAATCCAGGCGACCCCAACGCCGACATCGTGAACGTCGGTTGACTACACGCCGGTGGGTAAATCGCCGGCGGCATGCCGTGCTGTGTCTGACAAGGTTGAGGGGCTTCGGCTCTCTGTTCGGCGCTCCTTCATGCGGTAACTGCCCCCATTGATAGCGATGACCTCTGCATGATGCAGGAGCCGGTCAAGCAAAGCCGTCGCCAGCACCTCGTCCCCCAGTAACGCTCCCCAGCCAGTAAAGCTGGTATTGGACGTCAGGATAATGGAGCCGTGCTCATAGCGAGCCGCCACCAGCTCAAAGAAGTGATGAGCCTGCTCGGCGGTGAGCCTGGTGTAGCCCACCTCATCAATGATGAGCAAACTGGGCGCGATGTAGCGCCGCAGGCGCTGACGCATGAGACCAGGATGCGAGGCGCTCTCCAGGGACTGAGCCAGTTCCGCCAGCGTCGTAAACAGGACTGTGTGTCCCTCTGCCAGTGCTCGATTGGCCAGAGCCAGGCTCAAATGCGTCTTGCCCGTTCCAGGAGGGCCCAGAAAGACCACATTGGTGCAGGTCCGCACAAAGGACAGATCAGCCAACTCCCGGATGCGCCGCTCAGAGAGCGAGGGTTGGAACGAAAAGTCGAAACCCTCCACCGTCTTTTTGCTGGGAATGCGTGCGGCCTTGAGACGGCGGGCCGTGGCTTTTTGCTCGCGGCCATCCAGCTCTGCGCCCAGGGCCCGCTCCACCATGGTTTCATACGTCCACTGCTCTCGCCGGGCAGTTTCCAGCAACCGGGGTAACGCCGTTTGCAGGTGGGTCAAGTTCAGTTGCTTGTACGCGGTGATCGACTTCATGCACCCACCTCCGCTACGGATGGCACGCCACAATACTGATCATACTCGGCCAGAGCCCGGCTTTGCACCTGAGGTGCCTGCTGCTGGTGGCCTAACGGTGCTGCTGTTCGTCGGATCGCCGAGGTTGAGGGAACACCCGTCCATTGCTCTGGATGCGGCACACTCTCTTGTGAGCGAGGACGCTTCTCGATGGCAAACACCTCTTGCCCCTGCGACCAAACAGTGAGCACACCCTTGCGTTCGCGAACCTGCACCATGTTGCCAGCCAGATGCAGATTGCCTGGCAATCCGTAGAGCACGCCATCGTAAGAGACATAGCCATCCCAGGTCACTTTGCGTTCTTCGGTGGCAAAGCGCTCCCAGGCAAAGGCCTGAGGCAAGGGTTGGAGCTTCTCCACCTCCAAACGATCGACCGGGCGGGCATGGGTTGTGCGGTGCACGCGGGAATTGATGCGCTCACACCAGCGATGGGCCTGGCGATTGAGATCATCGAGATCGGTGAAGGTCACCCCGGCCCAAAAGCTCTGCTTCACATAACTCACGGTGCGCTCGACCTTGCCTTTCGTCTGTGGCGTGTAGGGCTTGCAGACGCGGGCAGTGACCCCAATGGAGACCATGAAGTCAGCAAAGCGAGGATTCCAACGGGGCTTGTTCTCCTGCATTTCGAGCAACACGCTTTTCATGCGGTCAGTCAGCGCACACCTGGTCAGGCCTCCGAAGTATTCAAACGCCTCCATCAAGGAGCGAATGAGCGTCGGAGTATCGCAACGCTTCACAAACGTCACAAAGCGCATGCGCGAATAGCCTAGCACGGCAGTAAAGCCATAGAATTTATGGATGATGCCCTCCTGTTCATAGGTGAACTCCCCCAATCGAATTGCACCTGTTGGCCAGGCTCAGTTTCATAGCGTTGCACGGGCGCATGTCCTGCCACCGCCGGTCGCAGGGGATGGACAAACTCCTTCAAGATACTAATCCCGCCGGTGTACCCCATCGGCTGTAACCTTGCGTAGATCACTTCACAATTCGTGCAATGATCTTCCATCACCCAACGCGTAATCTGTTCTTTGAACGGATCAAGCTTGGAAGGCCGAGGCGGGCGCGGTTTGGGGATCACCGCTTCTGGGTGCGCGAGATATTTGCGCACAGTGGTCCGCGAAATGTCCAATTTCTGGGCAATTTCCTGGACAGTCTTCCCTTGTTGATGCAAATCGTGTATCGTATTCACGGTCTGACTCCTGAGCATGGTCGGTCTCCTGAGGTTGTGTTTTTGATTTTCCTCAGAATACCGCCTTCTTGGGGGTCGGTCAATTCTTCACCGGCTCAAGTGTACACCGTCTTTAATATAATGAAGGGTATCCAATATTTCCCTCGTTATTTCCATAGCAAACACCTTTGAACTATAATTGACCAAACTGCATCATCCATTCTTCAACTCAACCAACTCCCGTGCCTTTTGTTCAGCAGGCTTAATAACACTCTTCCTGATCGAAGCCAGTAAACCTTCCTTATCTGCATAGCGATATGTAGGAAGTACCCAATGATAACGCAATCTTAAATCCTTAAACATAGCAAATTCGTGTTTACCTCTCAAAATAAGAGGTTGAACAGGCACAAAACAGTTTGGAACGATTGTAGCCATTTCATAGGGTATACTACTTGGATCGGTGAGATCAGCAATAATAAAATGGGCCAGTTGAGCAAGCGTAGAAACAGTTTGGGTTAAATCGTGACTATCAGATTTTTCAAAGTCAAAGATTACTGGTAAATAATCATTCTGACGCAACTCATCTCTAATAGCATCTAATACTTCTTTGCGCTCCTTCGTAAATCGACCAAGAATCAATACCATTTTAGCGGTAATCGTATCGATAACATGGCGGATTTTCTCATTGCTCAACAGTAAATAAATAAACTGTGCCACTTCAATATTATCAACTGTAATACTCGACTGGAATGGGCGCGTAATAACAAGGTTAGATTGAATAGTATGATCTAAAGTAACGTCCCAGGCAGAAATAGCATAGATGAAACATCCAGTAAGGTTCGCATAAGAGAGATCAGCTCCCGTAAAGGCGGCCCTTCCCAAATCAGAGCCACTCAAATCTGCATGATTAAGATCACATTCAGTCAAAAATGCACATCGCAAATTTGCTTCTGTTAGATCAGCACCACTTAAGTCAGCTTTATAAAGGTTCGCCCCACCAAGATTAACCCGTGACATCATCGCTCCAGAAAGATTAATACCAGAAGACCTGGCCTTACGCATGGCTTTTCGACGAAGCATAGACTGATGTAATTGCCGTTCACGCCACAAACGCTCCTGAATTGACCCTCCAACCTGATATCGGTTATAGAGATTAGCCAGATGGCTTTCCAGGCTCAAGTCAATCCCGCTCAGATCAACCCCTCTCAAATCTGGTACGACATTGGGATTCTCTATTCTCCACTCATTCCACGACACTACCCCCTGATATAGCATCTCTACATGTTCTAGATTAGCCAAAAGGATCCCTCCTTTAATATCTATCTTCTTTGCTAGCATGGTTATAGTCAAACCCAATAGCCGAGACACACTCGTAAAACCTAAGCACAGATCCTAAATAATCAATAGCTACGATTATATTGATACCATATGTAAAAAGAACTCTTCCTATCGTTCCACACAAAAACATCCACAAATAACCATCCTATGATGATCCCCAATAGCTCCGTCGCATCAACTATAAACGGCTGAGGACCCCACGAATACCCCGAATGATATTCAGGAAAGCCTCATCACGATCGGACCATTTACTCACTGCTTTACTACCATCCGGCAAGGCTTGTAAATGTGCAAACGGGGTCCCTTTCCAATCACAAGGACGTACAATAATCGGAATCACCCAAGCTTCCTGGCGTGACTGGCGCTCTATAGCACGCTTCAGCTCAACATCGTAGCAATAATCAGAATTAATAAAATCAGCACTAATCAAAAACAGAATAAGTGCTGCTCGATTTAGTCGTGTATTAATCTCTTCACTCCACGCCTCGCCAGCAGCAATATCACGATCATACCAACTCGTAATCATCCCCTGTCGTCTCAAGGTGCTCAAATGTTTATTTAACTCACTCACAAACAGCTCATCTTCGTGGGCATATGAAATAAATATTTCAACAGCATCAGGCTTCTCCACAGACATCGCAGATACGTCCTCCGACTCTCCAATAACAAAAATACATTTTAATCAATACATGCAAGTATATTCCCATCCTGCACAACTATCAAGCGCATAGGCCTATGAAGTTTTCAATACAGAAAACTCCAGTAATACTTACTAATCTCTATTCTATGTACTAGCTATCAAATGGTCAGTGTCTTCAACAACGCACAACATTTATTTGCTTCTATCTGGCTGCAGCTCCTATATTCAGCGTATAATTACATGTGATAGATTTCCAACAGTGTCTACACTCCACAGGCAAGACACGATTTTGCTTGCTTCTTCAGACATGCTTTCTATGTATCAACTTTGTCTATAACCTTTCGGTAGCCTGAGAGTTATAATAGCGTATCAAAATAAATAATCCATAACTACTTACCCGCTTGTAAAGTGCAATCATGAATGCTATAATTTTATCGCCTTAAAGTAATTCAAGTCAAAGAAGTTCAATACCTCGAACTTGTCATCTTTCTGGCTTACACCCCTGCTCCTTTCTTTCTTGAGAGATCAATCTGAGAATAGAATAAGAGGATTATAGTGCAGAATTTGGAAAACCGGGAATTCAATGCCACGTCGGGTGTTGCTAATATATCTTCTCACTCATCTCGAACGAATGTTTTCATCTGTTGCAGTCGTAACCCCAAGGATCACGAATGCTCACAAGAACTCAAGAAATTTCTGAAGCCTGATATCCGTTCAGGCAAAATACATATTTGGGACGATGATAGTGTTGTGGCTGGCTCACATCTGCAAGAAGAAGCAGAACGAGCCATGCAATCTGCCAGAGTTATAGTTCTCCTTATCAGTGTAAATTTTTTTGCTTCTGATCACATCATGGAATACATAGTACCGCAAGTGTTTACTGTACATAGAGAAAAAAGCACCAGAATCATCAATGTCATTCTTGGTGCCAGTGATTTTGAGCACTCAGAGCTGGCTCAATTTCTTGCGGTAAATAATCGCCCACTTACGCGCATGTCGCAAGCAGAGCAAGATACACTCTGGATCCAGGTAGTTGAATCGATCAGAGAAACAATCGTAGCACAGTCAGAACCTACCTTCGAACGCTTCTTTGGTCAACCCAACACCCTGCAGACTGTCACCTCTCTCTTTTCCAAATGTCGCTCTATGCAAACACAGCAATCGCGCCAGCAGGTACTCCAGCAGGTTCCTGAAGAGATGCGTCAGTCCATAGAAGTGTCTCAATTCAAGCCACAACATAGTGAAAAAAGTGACTTTGAGGAGGTACACGATCTTGTCACCATCTATGCTGCTTATCCAGATGGCCTAGAAAAATTGGCCTATGCGCTCTACAAGGTAGAACATGCCTCATTGCCATGGCAAGCTCTCGATACCTATTTGTGCCAAAGCGGCAAAAAGCTTGTGACCTATACAAGACGGCAAGAACTCTATGACATTCTGAATTCGGCGCAATGGCCAGATTACCTTTTTAGAAGAGCATATAGAAATAGTATCCCTGATAGTTGGTCTACACGCCGTAATTATAACGTATCCAACGTACTTTCGTTAATACTAGCAGAGCTTGCCGAAATTCCCGCTCAGAATAATGATACCTTTCCTCTGCTTGAATTTGCGCAGCGTCTTGCCTTCGAGGCCCGGGACCGAGAAAAGGATTCACTTCACGACGAATTAAGAAATTGGATTACGCACCGATCAAAGGCTCTTGGCTTAACAGAGAGCCAGCAAGTAGCGCTGCGAGAAAAAGCCACACAGCGAAGACAGCCCACTCCATTCTATTTGCTGCTTACACTTGATGAGGCAAGTGATAAGGCTTTTACTGTTCAGTGCTGGCTCCTAGACGACGAAAATAATTCGGTTCAAAACGCTGACATAGAGGTTCCTGATCAGCTGTATTCACTTGACGATATCCCAAACCTCCTTGACGGCATTCTCGAGCAATGTGAAAACTGTCTTCTGGATGAAATGGCAAATCTTGTGATAGAGTTTTTTCTCCCATTAGAACTGCTATCCTATCCTGTAGATCAATATACTATTCGTGGTTTCAGTAGTCGCCAGTCACTCAGTTCGTATTATCAAGTGGTCGTGCGATCACTCGAACGCATGAAAAGAAACAAACAAAGAAACAAACAGGGGTATATCTGGAAAAATAAATGGAAAATCTTCCAGGACTGCAGCAGTGAGGAACAGGACCTCAGTAAGAAGCATAACGCGACATTGATCTATGACAAAGAGCAGTATCAAGAGCTAGAGGATCTCGCTGCCATTCTACGAGGAGATTCCATCGCCTGCCTTGCATTGACATTTGTGCCATCAAACAGTTCATCGCAGACCGATGATGTTCTCCGAGCGGTCCTGGAAGCTGGAATACCTATTGCTCTTTGGGCAAGAGAACAAACAGATTATCCTCAAGTGCTGCCTGAATTCCTTCCTGAATTCGTCTCACAGCATCCATTATCTCAACTTCCCGCTCTTGTTAAGCAGCAGCGTTACGACGCAATTAAAAGTGGACAAAAGCAACGCCATCAAGGACATTATCTTACGCTGCTATGGGATGATCCAGAGAGAATTCCACCGACCAGACAGCTAGCGGCGCCATCAGTATCAAAAGGAGCCTAAACATGAATCAATGGAAAATCTATACAGGGAAAGGTGAACCCCACGATGGCATACGCCGCCTACCTCCCCCTCCTCCCTGGCGAAATTTTACTGGACACATTGTTGATACAACGCTAGTTGATGAAGATGATGATTTCATGAGGCGCATGCTTGCACGCGGAGAAGTATTCCAGGCAAGTGAAGAAGTAGTCGACATGGTGAATGCTGCTCTGTATTTGAGGCGTCCACTACTCGTGAGCGGCAAACCAGGATATGGAAAGTCATCTCTTGCGTATGCAGTTGCCCGTGAATTACAACTGGGTTCAGTATTCCGCTGGTCAATTACGACACGCACCACACTTGCTGACGGCCTGTATTCCTACGATGCTATTGCGCGTTTACAGGACACCTCTTATAGAAAAGATACCCACACGGATGATGCACCTCCTGATATTGGCCAATATATACGCCTTGGTCCGCTCGGTGCAGCACTCCTTCCGACAGCTACCCCACGGGTGCTACTGATTGATGAGGTTGATAAGAGCGACATTGATCTCCCAAATGATCTGCTCCATATTTTTGAAGAAGGCGAATTTGATATTCCTGAACTTGTACGGATCTCTCAGCAACACAAATCCGTTGAGGTTTATTATGGAAGAAACAGCATTGCAAAAGTGCCGATAGAGGAGGGTCACGTACGCTGTGCTGCATTCCCATTTATTATCATGACCAGTAATGAAGAGCGTGAATTCCCTCCCGCTTTTCTGAGACGCTGTATTCGCCTTACCATGAAAGAGCCAACAAAGGAGGAACTCGTCAGCATTGTTGAAGCTCACCTTGGATCCGATGCAATAGCACAAACGACAGAAATTATTGATGATTTCATAAACAAACGAAAAAGTGGAGACCTGGCCACAGATCAACTATTAAATGCGGTGTATCTTGCTTCTCGTGGTTTCGATACCCGGGAAAAGAGTGAGATTTTTCAAGCCATTCTGAAGAATCTCACAACGTAGGAGAAGTATGCTTTCAAAGTTGATTACGGCACTACACCATGCTGATCTGGATATGACGGCGGAGGAAATCGCCGATGCACTCTGGCTCGCATCGCACATGGATGCTCAGGAGATTCTCCCAGCAAGCAATTCCCAACCCTCCAATGTCAATGAAGATGCCGCATCGGATCAAACAGATCCTTCGTTATCACCTGCTCGTCCTGTGCAAAAGACAACGGCTGACGTGCATCTTCATGCGCAAAATTCCCATGCCAGCACGACTTCTTATGCCACAAGCAGGCCCTTTAGAAGTCCTGCGGCGCCAGCATTACCAAATGCCCTGGCACTGGCGCGCGCACTGCGTCCACTGATGCAGCGTATACCATCAAAAACAGCGGTTGTGTTCAATGAACACGCGACAGCACAAAGAATCGCTGAAACCGGAGCTCATGTCTGGCTTCCCATCTTTGAGCCTGCTCCTATCCGTTGGTTTGATGTTGAACTTGTCATCGACATTGGTGCTTCCATGTCACTCTGGCAAGAAACTATTGCTGAGCTGCGGGCATTACTGGAACATATAGGAGCGTTTCGCAACGTGCGCACCTGGAGATTGGCGACAGACAATGCCGATCGCATCGAGATCTATGCAGGAATGGCTCAAAAACAGACCGTGGCACGCAACTCCAGAGAAATCATTCATCCTGGCGGAAACAGCTTAATACTCGTCGCAACCGATTGCATCTCTCCAGCCTGGCACAGTGGCAAAGTCCAGGACCTCCTGAATATATGGGGACAAAAGAACCTTGTGACACTGATCCAGATGCTACCTCGACGCCTCTGGTCTCAAACAGCGTTGGAGAATGCCGATCTCGTGCAGATCTATTCATCTCAACCAGAAGCTTCAAATAAAGGCCTGAAAATAAAAAAAACATTCAGCTGGTCTGATGAAGGCACTCCAACCAAACAATTGCTTCCGCTTCCCACGCTCACGCTGGAGACTGGTGTCCTTTCACCCTGGGCACAGATAGTAACAGGCATAAAAAAAACATGGATCACTGGTACACTATTTGAACATGCCTTGACTGATATGATTCAGAAGGAAGAAATTCCCAGCAGCCTAGCAGAAAATGAAATCCTCTCACCAAAAAAACGCGTCCAGGTGTTCAGGGCCAGTGCGTCTTCGCAGGCCCGTAAACTCGCTGGACTACTGGCTGCCGTTCCTATACCGATTAGCCTCCCTGTAATACGACAGGTGCAAAGCACCATGTTGCCAGAAGCCAACCAGGTAACTGTTGCTGAGGTATTCCTTGGTGGTTTACTGGAAGAGATCTATCATGATGAAACCAATCAAAACCCTGATCAGGTTCAGTATGACTTCATAGCAGGCGTACGCGATGAGCTCATTAATACGGTACCGACACCAGATGCCCATCGGGTACTCAGAGAGATTTCTCAATTTGTGCACGATCGCTACGGTCAGCCACGAGACTTTCTAGCGTTTATTGCCATTCCACACAGAGAAGCTGATTCAGATGCATCGAGCACCCAAGGGAGCCATCCATTTGCTCATCTGGAATTACGTGCATTACGCAGATTTGGCGGAGCATTTGATGAGTTTGTTGACGAGATGGAACGCTATCTCAAGCTGATGAGTGAACAAAGAAATGAGCATCCAGAAAATGCTGACTCACATCAGACTATCTTAGAATCACCAAAGGAATATTCTACGAATCTCGCACATCCTGTTTCTCCCACCCCTTCTTTTATGGACGAAACATGGTGTGACTTCTCCTGGGGTCCCTGGCTTCCTTTGAATAGTCCTGACATCCCCACTGATCCTGGCATTTACCGCGTCAAAGCTACCCTGGGCAATGAGCTTTTTTTTATAGGATCGACAGGACGTAGTTTGAAAGGACGTATTGGTGATTTGTACCGTAACGTCATGAGGGATGCAAAACAGATGCCTTTTAATGATCCACATACTGCAGCGCCAGCATTATGGGCTTGGAGAGAGGAGACAGGCGTAGATTTCGCATGTTCTGCAATTACGCTCCCCACCCAGGAAAATCTTCAGATACTGGTCCATTATTTTCTGTGGCAATACCGTCTGGAAAAAGGTAGCTCAACAGTAGCCAATCATGGCCGATTCCCTGCTCACTATGTAAAATCTAAAGACAGAAAAACTGGAATGAGAGGATATCGCCTCCCAGAGGACCAGGTCAATCCTGCTGGTGGTCCAAGTTTCCCGCCACTCCCCTTATTGCCACCCCGGTAGAGCAAAACTGGATGGGGTTGCCGTGGAGCCAGGCCTATTCACTGGATTCCCCGAACCTCCAAAATATCGCTTCCTCTCCAGGAAGCTATAAGGTACTAAATGAGGACAATGGCCAGTTGCTTTTCGTTGGAACATCTACAGATATAAGAAGCCGCTTCCAGGCACACATGCGCAAAAACTGGCATTGCCCTAATCCTGTCTTTTCTTTTGCTTCTCTCTCTTCCGATCTCTTACCCCATCAATTCGCTGAAATTGAAAACGATCTTCTTGGTAGCTATTATGCTCAAGCACACACACTACCGGCATTCCAATTCAGTGGGCAATGAGTTTGCCAGAGAAAACGCAAAAAATTTATAAATACCGATACACAAGTAATGAAGCAATCGAACGACGGATGTAATTAAAGCAGCTCAGCAGTACAACTGAGCTGCCTTCTGAAGCAACAACTTCTATAACAAATTAAAATAATTCCTGGTTTTTCAATTGCCCAGGGACGTTCATGTAAATCTCGCGTTCCGGAAAGATTTGATGTACAAGTTCTTCTAAATTAGCGTGGATCAGTAGCTCTTTTGTTCCAGTTCCCTTTGTCTTTGATGGCAGCACAATCAAAGGGACAGGGAAAGGAGCATCATTTCCGTACTGCTGTGCATAATTCAATTTAACCTGCTTAAATGCATTCTCAACAATAGCCCTATACGCTTTTGCTGCAACATATGCCACGACAAGCTTATATTCAGGTATGTTTTCCTCCAAATACGTGACCAAGCGCTTCGTAATCAAGTCAGCCTGTTTCTTCGCGGCGACACTGAGCAAATACTCGTAGGAAAGTACAACTTGCTCATTCTCATATTCAAAAGGAACAGGGCCATAGAGACCTGAAATCGTAACCTTATGGCAAGTGTTCAGCGCATCTCCAAGATAGTGCTTCAAGGTCCTAAAAATTCCCTGGTGAATTTTTGAATGGCTATAAGGCTTTTCCTGTGAACAAGCTAAAAGAAATAACCGATCTTTATCTGAGGGGACCTGGTAATTCTCAATGGCGGCAATGTCAAACAGCATTGGATCATTTGCCAGTGAAATCTCGCGATGCTGCTCGTAATCCTCTCTGGTGCGAGGGAAGAGCTTCGGTTGATAATTTAACAATGCCTTCACAGTAGGGTCGATTTCTGCAACGAGTTCGGCTAGTTCTATGGATTTGGTATGTGTTTTGCAAAAATGAACTAAATGCTGCGCAGTTTGCCCCCTGCTGATCGCATCTCTGACCTCCCTTATCTCATCGTACTGGATCAGCAGATTATGATAAGCAATAATCCCATAGATGTCCGATTTTATATCGACAATAAAGTCGCCCGCTTTGTGCTGCAACCGTTCGGCATGGCCATTGATTTTGTTTCCGCGCAAGTCGGCTTGCATTTGCATTAATTCTTCATCTGTAATGCCGTTGCATGCCTTACAAGTGCATGTAATTTGAGTCAGTTTCAGGAAGTCTTGGACAGACCACGTTTTTGAATCATAGTAATTGAGTGAACTTGCACTTTTAACGTACGAAGAGCTATCAAACGTATCAACGCCGAGGTGAGTAAGAATAGGGATGAGATTCCCTGTAATGCCAAACGCATGCACTAAAACACGCTCAGGTTTAAAATCATGCAGTGATGAGTCATACAACGTGTCAATTGCCGATTTAACAATCATAACAATTTTGTCAGCGTTGCTTGACATCCTGAGTGGAACAAGCGAGCCGATGCCAATACCAAAGGGTTCTTTATCAGTAAAACCCTCTTTGGCCAGGCTGTGGAGTAATTGTAAGACGCACGAACGAATTTGCACAGGCGTCTGCCCGTGAACAGCCAGTATGGGAAATGGCCGTTTTCTCAGTGGTTCGCCACTGCTGTATATCAATTTCATGAGCAGTACAGCATTTTCTACGCTACACTTTATTCGGTCTTCTGCCTGTTGTTTGTTTAGGAATGGAGGAATTGGATAGTCCAAGCTTGCAACTATATCGGCACCGTAATCAATTTGTAACTGGAAAATACTTTTTTGATCGGGTTTATATCCATAATCCGTGATGTCAGCTTCACGATTAAAAAGTAAACGGAATCCTCCAGAATCTAAAAAGAACATCGGCCTATACACTTCAGCTGGTTTTTTGAGCGACTCAAAACTTTCCTTCACCCAATAGTCCAGGTCTTTGACCTCTCCGCTTTTATTCCCAGCGTGAGGAAACCATTCTTGGAACATGCGCTTGCTAAAAGCATAGTCGGTAAAATGGAGTACCTCTGTCATAAAGCCCACACGGCGATCATTAAATATCAATTGACGCTTGAGGAATTTGTGCGTTGCCCCATTCCTCTCTAATGACGGCGGTCCTGTAAGTAGGTTAATGACAGGAAACAGTGCAGGTGTCTCCAATTTTGCATCGTGAACAGTAAGCAATCCGCACCGTGCCCGCAGATTTGTGTCAGACGAATGCATTTGGGTTATAAAACCTTTAGAGCTACAATGCCCTTGCAAGATTTCTGGTATAGGCTGACTATCTTTTTGCGTTTTTGCGGATTGGAAATTTTTCATTTACAAACCGTTCTCATCTAGTAACCTTAATAAAATGCCCAAATTATTAGCTAGGCTTTGTTTCATTCCATAAGCGATAGAGTTATTGTGCATTGATGAAATGCAGCCAATATGTAAACAAAATGTGTGTGTAAGCAGAGTATTCATATGAACATGTATTAAAATGGTACCAGACTTCTGCCGTTGTGACTTGTACAAAAGAGGGTAGTGAGCTGATTGTACGCCACTTGTCAGCAGAGGACCCTAGCAAATACAGAAGGGATATAACAAGTATTGCAAATGTCCATAGTTTACTTCCTCTGGTTCTAGAACGTGTTGAAATGATGAAAGGCATTCTTGCTTCTGCACTTCATAGCTTTTCATCTCGTAGTTGGCAATATATTACAGGCTGCTTATAATAAAACTTGGGTTGCATACAGGTCACATCTACATGCTCATGAAAACGTAAAAAATCTCTCTTAACTTCTACAATAGAAGCAAGGCGAGGGAACCACATGGGCAAAACTTGCTGCAAATAAGGATCGACGAAATTGCCGCGTAGATTAAGCAAAACAGGATAATTGGCAGTCATATAAATAAGCTTCTTTCATCCCATAAGGGGTGTATGCCTTTGTAGAGCTATTCTAACATATTAGGGGTTTATCCACAATTAGAATAGGAATCTAGCCCAAAAGGCCTTCCGGACGTTATCTCGACCTCCTTTTCAGAAAAAACCCTTTCAGAAAAACCACAATGTAGACGACATATCTTAAACTTACTTTAGACATATGTCATTAAAAAATCATCTAGAAAAGGACAATAAGTAGAAGAGGCATAATGTAAATCATTTTGCTTTGTGGACGAACATTGGATAATGAAATAGGAGCACAGCGATTAAAAGATATATATCCAGCAAAGTAAAAGGAGCTCACCTATCGTTGCTAGTCGTTTCAGACTTCTAAACACCAACCTGTTGAATTATCCAATGTTCGTCCACAAAGCAACCAGGGCGATACATACCATCCAAGGGCAGGCAGGAAAAGCCGTAGCCTGTGTTTACAAGTTGCTCGTCATCCCATTCCGCTTGAGTTGTACCAGTGCTTCTCCCATCACATCCTCACCAACAATGTAGGCAGGAATCAACGTATGGGCAATACGTTGCTCAACGCTGTTCTCATCACTATTGGAATCTGAGACCATATGCTCACGCAGATTGAAAGCGGTATCCGGTGCATACAAGCGTAACGCTTCAGGTAAGAAAGAGGCCACAAGATTGCTACAGAAGCAAGCGGCGTTGATCTGCAAACGTTCGACAACTTCTTGCATCTCCCGAGAAATCAACGAATTTTGTCCCTGCTGCCGTCCAACTTTTTTCTCCAGTTCCTGCAAGACATCCCGTATTACCGCATTGATGGGCGAGACAACCTGCAACTAACGTTTCTCCAACGCTCGCAGAAAGGTTTGCAGGTTTCTCATTCTCCTCCGTAAGTTTCTCCAGCCTCCACTTACAATCAAACATGTCTATAGCTACTTGGGTGTAACGATCACGCGCTAAACGAAGCTCCTCTAGAAATTTTTTTTCATCATGCAACTCTCTGGACTGAACCCCTTTGACCAGACTGGAAACAAACACTTTGGCCTGGATATCTTCAATCTTTATTGCATCCTCACCGCCGACCTGCGGTACAACATGTGTGCGGGTTAGTAGGTAAGTAGCCTGTTGATCATTCAAAGTTGACTGCGGCAACCACCAAAATTCCGCCTGCACCCGCAGCCCCAATCGCGCGATTGGCATACACGCCGTCTGAGAAATCTGCCTCAAGCTGTAGTAAACCGTTGGCCGCGGTTGGTTAAACAGAAAAAGGTGCCTCGCTGTATCTTGCGGGCAGTCACACATCTCCATTGGATAAGCTCGGTGAGGGAACGCCTCGCTGTTGGCTCATCTATATATAACAGAGAGGCGATATCTTTGCGCGAGAGTTGGGGGTGGTGGTAGAGCATGATAAGAAGGTCCAGGTGGCGACGATATAGACGCAATCCCAGGAGTGCGATTATTTCTTTCTCTGGAATTTTTCTCTCTTTGTCAGGGGTAAGTTGTGCGGCTCGTTGCATGAAATGACCTTGGATGATAGCTTTTGGCTGGCTGCTATCATCCGCTACTGGGCAATAGGGAAGCCTTATTTTCGTCCCGGGCGTTTTTTCGTAGAGTGATACTGAAGATCGTTGAGAAGATACAGCAGTCAATTCTGGAAATGCTGATAAAGGTTCATCATAAGCGCAGGTGGTCACGAATATGTCAAGTTGCGTATCTGGATAGGCGGAAAGAGTTTCATTGATGGTTTCAATCCAGGGTGTTTGATTCTGGATTGATGGTGTCACGATGATCATTGAGGGAAATGGTTGTCCTGGATAATGTTGTGCAAATGCTTTTTGGAAGTGGAGTAGCGATTGGATTCTTTGTTGGATGATAGATTTGCTGTGCCTGGCAGCGTAGCCAGGATCAAGCACATAGAAGAGATGAAAATATGTGTCTGATCTGGCAAAAGTGAGCACAGCATCAGCTACTGGTATCTTTGCGTGAGGCATATGAGTAAAGGGATCGTGATATTCATGCAGCCATTTCCAGGATGTATGTATATGGGACGGTGTGGATGTTTCCCAGTATTCAATAGTGCGGTTTATTATTTGTTGCAAGGCACACTCGGATTGCAGACGTGGTAGCCATGTTAAGAGATCGCTATCGCGCTGCTTCCAGCGTATCGCGACTTCATGTGGCAATGCACCTGATTGACGAGCTATAGTATGGATCCCTGTCGGAGAAAGATGGTAGAAGGATGTCGCTTTGGTGCGATGGCATTGGTAGGCAATAGCTTCGACCAGGCCTTGCTCTATCGCTTGTTGTACACGACGATAAGCTGAGGAAGGATGCCATTGCAGGGCGAGTGCTATGTCTTCACAATCTTGAAAAGGATGCTGGAGTAACCAGTACAATAGCCGTTGTTGAGGACCGGCATCGCTATCGATTTCTTCGGCATAGAATATTTTTTTATAATGCTGCGCCTCTGTAGCATTAAGTCTGGTTGCTGTAGACATAGATTATATTCTTCCTTCTTGCTGCTTGGCCGAGTGTGCTTTCTCGCGCTTCTCCTCACTTTTGCGCCCGCGGTAGCCATGGTGTTGTCGGG
The DNA here is from genome assembly GCF_008974265.1 of Dictyobacter vulcani. Taxonomy (GTDB): domain Bacteria; phylum Chloroflexota; class Ktedonobacteria; order Ktedonobacterales; family Ktedonobacteraceae; genus Dictyobacter; species Dictyobacter vulcani. The sequence continues at coordinate 248,437 of NZ_BKZW01000002.1, read as the reverse complement.
CGAGAGAGGCTGATGGCTTTTCATCCTTGAGTTGTGGAGAAGTAGGTTGACCCGCATCTTCATCCCAGGGAGGCATGAGCATCAGTGAGGCTGCCATTGCATTGCGTAACTGTTCATCAACGAGTGGCGCTGAAACGGTATAGTGATTCTGGCTGGCCTGACGTATTTGCTCGGCGTGCTGCTGATCACCACGTAGCGGAGGAGAAAGCTTCATCGAGAAGGTTGGTTGCCGATGTTGCTGATAGAGGAGCTTGACATAACACATGTAGGTATCAAGATTCACAATATCATCGGCCTCCACACCAAGCTCGGCGTGGATCTCTTTTGCATCGCTGGCAGACATGTGAAAGACGATGTATTGTTTGACGTTGGCCAGGACGACATGCAGAAGTGAAGCATCTATGTCAGCCAGATATTCCAGGGATTGCGTGGCCAGGTAGAAGGCAGCACCATATTTGCGTAGTTCGGCCATTGCTGCCCAGTCGACACCTTTGAGGACCTGGAATTCATCAATGAGGATGCCAAGATGCTTGCGTTGTTGCTCGACCAGGTTGCCTTGTTCTTCCAGGGTGATCTGTAAGAGACCCAGGAGGGTCGCACCGAGCAGCCGTGCGACGTCTTCACCGACGACGCCCTTCGCAAGCTTGACCAGGACAATCTTTTCCTGCTGGATACAGTCGGTAAAATTGACGGTGGAGAGCGATTGTCCCACGATGCGGCGAGCCAGTTGACTCTCGAATTTTGCGACTTTGGAGAGGACTGGATCACTACGTTCGCGCTGCATAAGCGGGTTCAAGGGATTGTAGTAGAGGTTCCACCAGCGTAAGATAAAGGGATCCTCGATCTGGCAGAGAAGCGCCTGGCAAAAGTGCTCATTGGTCAGCACCATCATCACGTCCAATAAGGTATATTGGCGCTGTGGTTCTCCTTGTGCTACCAGGACTCGATTGGCTTCAAATAAGGTCCGGAGTGCATATTCAAAGGCATTTTCCATGCGCGATCCCCAGGATGAGGCCCAGATATGCGCCAGCGTTTTCAAGAGATCAGAAATGGCCTTATCACGTCCACGGCCCAGACTGGCATCCAGGGGATTAAAGCCAATGACATGCGCTTCATCGGAAAGATCGAGCAAGACCACATCATCGCTACGCCGTTCTGGCACCAACGCAAGAATATGTTCGACCAGATCGCCATGCGGATCAATGACGACTAAGCCTCCTTGCTGCATGGCTTCACAGGCCAGGTACTCCAGACAGGTACTCTTGCCTTCGCCTGACTTACCGCCGATAAACAGATGGGTTGCCAGGGCTTCATGGGGAATCATTACCGGCACGTGATGGCCAGCATGCTGGGCTATGCCAATAGGCGCTCCTCGTGGGAAACGCTGCGCCAATGGCAAGGGAAGTGGAAGGGTACGCATTGATGTGTGCTCGAAAAAGGCAAGGTTGGAGAGCAACTGAGCCACGGGCAGATGCCAGAGGGACGCCAGCGTATCGACGCTCATGATATGGCGCGAAGAGGGAAGGCCACTCCACCATCCTTCTGCTGTCCCCAAAGAACCGTGATAGCCCTGGACAGAGCGCACAGCCCGGCGCGATGAAAGTCGCTTCGGTACAAAATAGTTCCCAGAGGCCAGATGATATTGGCGATAGGCAGCAATCAATCGTGCCAGCAAGTACTGATCTTTTCGCCGCTGAGAGAAGAACGAAAACAAGGGAGCAAACAGCCTTGATCGAGAAAGATGACGCTTTGTCTCCACACAGTGCACATCACGGATAACATAGAGGCGAAAGCGCACTCGATAGGCCATTTGCGAGGTCTTATGACCAACAAGTGCCTGATCATATAACGGGGCCTTTCGAGCATGCCTGCGAAGCTGATCTATTCCTATAAAGAGGAGACAGAGAACACCCAGCAGCAGAAACAGAGGAAGTGGCAATCCTCCAGGCAGAGATGCTTGACCGTGGTGAGGGGTCATCATTCCTTGCAGAAACTCGGTCGCTTGTGTGAGCAACGAGGCTGGCAGCAAGGTTTGCCATTGTCGATAACTGATGATCAAGAGCAGGAGAGCCACACCCAACAAAAGCAGAGGAAAACCTGGCGCCTGTTCACCAGCCTGACGTTGCCGGGCGATCTGCGTCTGTCGTTCTTGCTGGCGCTCGGGCTCCAGGGCATGTTCCAGGGCTTTGCGTTGATCACGCCGGGACCAGTCCAGTGGAGCAGGAATGAGTGCCAATTGGGAGATCACGCGCACCCCATCCGGCAGTTGATCGAGCGCGCCCAGGACCCCCACAAGGGGATCCTGGGCGCTGGCAGAAACAACACTGGTCTCCTCCCAGGAACGCAACGGCAGGTATGAAGCCGCCCCAGCCTTCAACTCAACGGCTGAAACTGTCTCACCCGGATACAGGACAAAAGGATCATCGGTGGCTGCCATCCTGCGAAAATCGGCTTGTGGATACCGCGCTCGCAACTGGGTGACTGCATGATCCAGGCCTTCCTGGGACTTGGCGCGGATCAATAGACGACGCTGCGTGGCGATACCGGTGAGTTCAAGCGCGATCGGAGCATGCTTATCCAGCACCAGACTATGCATAGCCGATGTGAGGCTGATGCCTGCCATCTCATGCTCTCGAGCGGAAGGAATCACGCACACAACATAGCGGTTATCCTGGAACGAAAAACCGGAGACCCCTGAATTTACGTCACGCTTTTGTTTGGGATCCATCATCATCATTGAACCTCTTCTCGAGGCAACGGGTCCAATGCGGCTGAAGCAGTGTGTTCTTCATCCTCCTGTTGCCTCCCAAGGACGCGATCGAAGGCCAGAAGTTTCTGCACAATATGCTCAACGTGAGCATACGTGGGATCCTGCTTCCAACGAGCAATCTCGCGTGGATCTGTGGTCGCCAGGATGTGCTCAAGCTCGCTGGTCTCAAAACGCACATGCAGGCGCTTCTCGCTGGTCGTCAGCAAGGCTTCTCCGATACTGAGCCGACGCAGCAATTGGATCTCACGATCCGACAGTTTGAACATCGAACCTACGAGATCTAAGGAAGTAGCATCTTGCCGCATCAGCACATGGGTCGCACAGTTGGCCGGGATCGCACTGTCACGGAAGATCACGGGATGCTGCGAGATAATGGTCACTCCCAGGTAGTGTTTGCGAGCCCGGCGCACCAGATCCTCGAGAAAGAGCGCGCCACTTTCAAACTGATAGAGGGTTGCCGCCTCATCGACGATCAACTGTCTGGGAATCGAGGACTGGAACGACTGCGTCCAGACAAAATTGGAGACCAGGAACAACCCGATCGGGCGGAGTTCACTCTCCATATCATGGATATCAAAGACGATCACCGCGCTATCAAGGGCGATATTAGATGGGCCTGAAAAGAGGCCAGCCAGCGAACCATGGACATAGCGACGCAGACGCTGGGTCAGGCTGGTAGGATCAGGACCACAGATGCCGCTCTCCAGCACATCATACAGATCACGCATCAAGGGCGCCGGACGATCATGGGTCTTGCTCTCCGTGGTAATGCCGACCTTCCGATAACATTCATACAGGCCGCGATCCAGTAAGCCTTTCTCATTGGCGGTCAGTTTCCCAACGTGATCAGGAGCCCGATCAGCCAGCATAATTTCCAACAACGAATGTAACTTCTGCACATGATCCGCCAACCGATCCCCGTGGTCGGCTTCGTGTCTGGCCGGTCGATCTGTCGCTCGACGAGGAAGATCAAAGGGATTAATATGGTGGGTCGATCCCGGGGCCAGGCGAATGACCTGACCGCCGAGCGCCGCGGTCAAACGACCATATTCACGTTCCGGATCAATAATAATGACTTGAAAGGCCTGGGAAGGAGTCTTTCCTCCTTTTGGTTGCAATGGATTAGAGGCATACTTCAGGGCCATACGCATAATTGACGCTTTGACCTGATGTGACTTGCCCCAGCCGGGAGGACCAAGAATAATACGATTGGCGTTGGCCATCTCCGCACTCCAGGCATCCAAAATGACCGGATCTCCCTGCGGCGTAATCCCTTCGAGAATACCCTCGGGATGAAATAATGAGTTGGATAAAAACGGAAACATGGTCGACGCACTACGGCTATCCAGCAGGATACCTCGCCTCAATTGATTGCGGGCATAGGGCAGGCACGAACGGAAGGCTTGTTCTTGCTCAAAGAGCGCACTGCGGACCTTGAGCAGCATATTCTGCAACACCGATTGCACGCGTTCAGTGCGTTCCTGTACCTCTCGACGGCTCGCTCCACGCAGCAGGACCAGCATCGAGACATCCAACATTCGTTCTTCACCGCTCGCCAGTCGATCAATCAAATCATCCACATCCGACTCGGCAATCTTCAAATCAGGGTCCACCTCATTGCCCTTGCGGTGGGCGATCATGCGCGAGGACTGATACTCCATTTGCCGTCGGCGGAACTGCTGGACCATCAATGAGGAGTTCAGCGGCTGGACATGAAAGCTCACCTCCATCGGCTCATCGAGTTCGGCCAGCGGCCGGAGCCAACCAGGGGCAACCATACGTGGCAAATGCGACACGACCAGCGTGCGCCCATACTCCTCCTCAATCTTGACGACATCTGGCGACACGATGACCGCCGCAGGAGCGATCAAATCAGCCAGTTGGGAGAAACGAGCAACCTGCGAAGCGTCCGGAACACTCTCTGGAGGAACGTCGTTCTTCTTCCGATCACGACCAGATAATTGAACCATGTTCGAGCGTGGTTGCACGACCACGGGACGTTCAAGGCCAGCCACCAATTCTGGCTGCAGTGGATAGATGGCCGCGCGTTTCGGCAGCAGGCATGAGTAATACAGTGGAGCCAACTCCTGCTCACCGGCAAGACGGCGGACGCTGACATGCATATTGGCAAGCACACGCAGAATGTCACTGACGCGGACATCCAATTCCTGGCGTGCGCGCGCTAATGACATGGCCGCATGCTGCTGGTGCTGGCGTTTGCCATGTGGCAATACCCTCTGCCATGGTGATGAGACGTGAGCAGGCGTGTGCTGGACACGCACCACGAGATAGATTTTACGGTCCAGCAACGTGCGCTGAGAGGCCAGTTGTTCCAGAAAACGGCGATGCGAATCCATGAGTGGTTCCCAGATACCATGTTCAAGCGCTGCACCCTCCCCCGAAAACTGAGCCAGGTAGGCCGAGAGATTCAAGGGCAAGACACGCCACAAGATTTGCACTGGATAGGACAGCGCACTCAAAAACGCCTGATAGAGATCATTGATGAGGCGCTGCTCCTCCTCACTCTTCAAATCATAGCTGATCCCCTCGATCTGCAAGACGGTCGCATACTCATAGCAGCCTGGCGTAGATGTGGCCAGCGCCAGCACATCATCGTGGATCGTCCGGACATCCACGAACCGCTCCTGGACGCTTCCTTTCTTCGGCGTGCGCATCAAGGCGGCTTCACGCCGCTCAACCTGTGTCGGCGGCGGCGATTTCGTTAGAGCCATGCAGTCATCTCCTCTTCTTCTTCTTGGGTGGATGTAGACAGATCCGCTGTTGATGTCGTCCTTTCAGCCAGAGCAATCGGCCGCCACAACGAGACGGGCGGTTTTCGACGATAGCGGAGGAACAGGGCCGCCCATTCTTCCACATAGCAACCTCCAAACTTCAGGGTCGCGATGATAAAGGTCGCCACGGCCAGGAACACGGGGAAGAGCAGCCGCAACACCTGACCGACCAGACCAAAGGCATGCAATCCCTCCAGGTGGTTCCAGAGATTAAACGCGGTACTCCAGCCCAACAAAAAGATCAGCCCCTGGCGGATCGTCACATGAAAGGTAATCCCAAATAACGGAAGTGCTATTTTATCCGGCACATTTAAGTGCGTCGGAATCTGATAACGCGCTGATGGTGTTGACATAAAGACCTCCTCTCTTTATTTTTGAAACAACCGTGCCAGGGTTGGCCCGAAATTGACCGCGACCGCGACGAGAATGCCACCGGCAACGGCAGCACCAATCGCACGTTTCGCATGGACGCCATTTTGCGCATCACCAATGGAGGTCATGTATAAATAGCCAGCAATCACCAGCACAAAAATAAGGACATCACCCAGATAGCCAGCCAGGAGATTCGCCACACCGCTGATCGCCGATCCAATATCAGCCACCACGAAGCCATGGAGTGAAGCGAGAGAAAGCAAAGAAGCCAGAACGTGTGAAGATAACATAGAATAGATCCTTTCGATAGCTATAAGAAAAAAACAAAATTACGCGCCTTGATGGCGGATATAGCCCAACACCTGATAGCCAGGCCAGGTCTCAAGCGTCCCATCCTGGTGCAGCGACATGGTGTACCAGTTGCCAGAATTTTGCAGGTGGGCGGCATCCCAGCGGTTTCCCTGCCCATTCCCTTGCGCGACGGTGACAGAACCAGCATGCCCAGAGGTTGGTTTCTCAACAGCCATGACAATGGCAATATGCCCAAAGTGTCCCCCCTGCCAGATCACCATATCGCCGGGCTGCGGATAACCATTCGTCGTCGCGATGCGCACCCATCCAGGTTGATGCGCATAGTTAGGCCAAAACGTGATCGCGTCGCCCACATACGGGAGGCGCATCCCACCCAAATAAAAAGCTCCGGTGACAAATTCGACACATTGCAGATTCCCGCTGACCGCCACATCACAAATCACGCCATTGAAACCACATGAGTCCACCCAAAATTGATACACCGATTGCATAATCGGATCATGAGAGATACTGTATTCATTGGACATCAATCCATAGACTCGCTCCTCTTCCAATACCTGCGCAGAGGTCGCAATCTGCGTACCACTCGCGGATGCTCCGGTGATGACACTGCCGCCTCCAGCAGGACCGCCCGAGTCCGTCACAACGGCGTCAAAAGACGCCAGTAAGACCACAACAAAGAGCACAACCACGCACAGACCACCAACCACCACCGATGTCGCCAGGCCCAAGAAGCGAAGCATATCTATTCTCGCTTTCTAGGCCTTTTGCAAGATGGCTTGTTCCGCCACCGCTTGCGCAGTCCGTCCGATATCGCGATGCGCCTCACCGACACTGGCTCGGAGCACATTGGACAACAACATTCCAGGTAGTTTAAACGCGACATACAACGTCGCAATGCCGACCAGAATCGAGATCACGCTATAGGTGGCATGCCCAAAACTGGTGATCAGCACCGTGCCTAAACCAATACAAACCGTCTGGAAAAATTGCAGCAGTAATGTCGATACAAACGCCTGCACCCAGAGGCGACCCCAGGCCAGCGTATGGGGTAAGGCAAAACACACCAGCCCAAGCGGAGCCACCACGATCAGAAAATCCAGCAAGCCAATGCGTACCAGCATCTGGATGCACAACAGCACAGACATCACGACATCAATCAAATAGGTGAAAATCTCATATTCAGGCGCAGTCGCCCAGTTGATGATCCCCAGAGGCAGAGAGAGATTCCCCACGCCAGCCGTTGCCAGCGCTCCAAGAAAGCCAGTACATAAGGCATTCTGGACCTCAATAAACTGCGTGATAAAAAAGAGACTGCCAGTGCCCGCAATACCCGCAAACAAAAGGCGAGGAGCCAGTTCGCGCAGCAGATGCGGCTGACCCAGCACGGTATGATAGCCACCGATGACCAGCACCAGCACTAAGATACTATCCATCACCCCAACCATCCAGGCATGAAGGTGAGCCACAACAGGTTGATGATAGGTCAATCCATCGGGCGTAAAAAAGAGAAAGCCAAACGTCTTAGCCCAGGTCAAAACGTCCTGAAAAAAATCATTCAAACCATGAGCAAACGAGGAAAAGAGTCCATTCAGGATATCCTGGACCCAGTTGGTCCCCACATCACCAGACGGCACCGTTGAAGGCGAGACATTGGTATCCGTAGAATGGGACTGCACATAGCGCGTGTAGATGCCCATCCAACCAATCGTGCATAACTCACCTTTCACCGGATCATAACTGACATCACCCGCCTTCTGTACTGGCTGCTGCTGTGGCGTCGGCAGTTTTTTTAACGCCGTGACTCCTGGCACATCCTTGATCGAAAAGCCAAACATCTGGAACACCGTTGGCGGGGAGCCACACACTTTTTGATTGACGATTGGTGCATCGCTCTGCACACTCTGTACTCCACCATACCCACGAACAGGCTGAGAGAGAGAAGATACAGCAAAAGCAGGAAGCAACCAGATGCCAACGAGTAAACTACTCACAAAGAGCAGACTCGTGATGGCGAGAGGCCATCGACGAGACGATGGCCTGCAACGATTTCCAGAAAACACTGACAGCAAAAAGACAGGATCAGCAAGAATTCGAAAGACAAAGAAATACATATGCTGAACAAGTCGATAGGGAGTTTGGAGTTTGATCACATTACAGGGTCCTTTCCACATAGTTACAAGTCACACTGTCTATGCATAAGCATAAGTTGGAAAGGCTGATAAAGATGGGAACCGTTGTGAAGTTTTCAAGGCAGGAGAAATATCTAAAGATGGCTATTTTCCATACATACACATATCACAATACAATATACTGATACGTCCCTTAGCATTGTATAATAGTATATACAAGCATATAAGAAAAAAATCACATCAAAAAAGGTGATACATATGAAAGTATGGATAGTCTCAAAGATGCTGATACATAATAGGGTGTGGATACATGGTCTCACTGAAGAAAATAAACATGTGAGGCTCCTCACAAATAAAGGACAGTATCCTTCATCAGGAACAAAATTCGAAGTTGGCCAACTTTGGGATCTGATATTTCATCCGGCTACGACAATCACACCTCCTCATACAGAGGATGTTCTTGTCACTCATTGGAAGTTTTTGGGGCAAGAAGATCATTTATTGGATGTATTAACCTCACGTGTCAAAATCTGGCATACCCTTGATGAGCTCTTTGATGGAGCATTAAGTACCTATATTGATCATCACAAAATGTATCTTTCTGAAAAACAACCTCTGCCCATCAGTATGGGATATTGGCTCACAGATGCGATATTACTCAAATGGCACAGTAACAGTCGCAATGAGTATCCCTGTTATAGATACCATAATGAAAAAGAAAGAATCATAGATTATACAGGCTTCGGGTACACAAATTTTGTTCAGCAATTTTCACCAATTCCCAAAAACACGCTCGTGCACGTTTCATTAGGCAAATGGTGGACTCCTCATAATACCTTTGCCACTCATGACAGTTCAAAAGTTGGGAAGAGATGTTACCTACAAATTTCAGATTGGTACATGCAATAACATGCATCCTAATGTATATTCATTGATGATCTCTCGAAGATATCATCCAATAGCCAGGAAACCCAAATCATCACATAAAGAGGAGCAGCGCTATTCCACTGGCCCTCCTTTTTTCCAAAAACACATCTCGGACTGAATATTTTAGAATACTTACACGTGCCCTTACTCCGAGAAACTCAATGCAAAGACATCTTTAAATTTCTCAAATGAACGAGTGATTTTTGTCTGCAAGGTGACATTGTCGCTTTCTTCTCCTATTTCTTCCCCGTCTACTAAAGATTTCACATTGGTTCGAATTGCTTTGAGCCCAAACGCCTTTTCCTTAAACGTAAATGTGCCGTCAAAGCTGCCCATATCTTTGATAAGCGGAAGGATAGTGGTTTCATAACTGGTAGCAACACGATTAAATTCATTGGTGACATCATTCACGGCTCGTCGCAATTGTTGCCATTGACGCAACCAGGTTTCGAGCTCTTTATGAAGTTCTTTACTTTGATCTACAATATGCTGCACATTTTGAGCACGGGATTCCTGGCTCCAACCATGGGCAATGGCTTTTAAGAGGGCGATCAGCGTTATTGGTGATGCCAGTAACACATTTTTTTGGGTTGAAACATCCAGGAGGGTGAGATCATATTCGAGAGCAGCCCGGAACATCGCTTCATTGGGCACAAAGAGGATGATGAGAGCAAGCGAGGACTCAAGTTCTTTCCAGTATTCCTTTCTGGCAAGATCATTCATCGTTCTTCTAACAGATTGTGCATACTCTTGAAGTTTTACAGCTCGTATTTTCTCATCCTCACACTTCATGGCATCAAGGTAGGACTGGCTTGGAGCTTTTGCATCTACCGCAATCGAGCGATTATTGTGCATGTGAATCACAAGATCTGGAACCTGGCCACCTGGCAATCGAGGATGGAGATCAAAATCACAATGCTGGATCATACCTGAGAGCTCAACAACTTGCCGCAGTTCCCGCTCTCCCCATGTTCCCTGTTGATAATTCGTCCGAAGTGCACGACTCAGTTGAGTTGTTTCTTTCTGCCAATCAACCATGAGTGCTTGCGAACTACTTTGGAGTGTTTTTACTTCGTGCATTAAGGCTTGTGATGTTGTTTGTACAATTTTCAAATCCTGGATAAACATCTGCGTTTCCCGTTGAGTTGCAGTAACCGTTGCCTGTGTCGAAGCTTGAGCAACCTGGATTTGATGGATATCTTCCTGCGTCGATTTTTGAAGGTGTTGGATACCTTCCTGCGTCGTACTATGAGAAGCATGTAATTGTAGGATATTGCTCTGCATGGCATTTAAGCGCCTCAGAACAAGAAAAAAACCACCCATACCAATAAGAAGAAACACAACAAAAGCACCTGACGTCACCATCTCCAACATACTCAACTTCATTCTCCCTAAAAACATCAATTTCTCCTCCACACCAAAAATTTTCACCTAATACTTTATACAAGAAATGTATTTGCATGAATAAAATATATCATAGAGTTAGTAAAATATGCTAATTTAAGAGAAAGGAGAGTATCAAAGGTTCATGTAGAAAAGATATTCTATAGTAACCTTCTCTTATACAGGAGGGGAAATAAAACCAAGTTCTGCCATACGCTGATAACTATGTTCAAAGGCACACTGCACATCATCTTCCAAGTGATAAAAACATGTGATCACTGCAACGGTAAGAAGGAGCGACGTGAGCGTCTGCGCAAATTTCACGTGGTCAAGCTCACCATATTTCTCTTTCTTTCTCCCCATCCCTTCGGCATGATTGACATGCTTCGTTGTTTTTCCAAGCCACTCACATAAAGCAGAGATAGAGTAAAAAGGGCTGGATGATGGCATCTGCTCTTGAACGTTAGTTGCCTGAGCATAAAGCTGTTCAAACGTGAGGTCGACATTGAGATGATAGTAGCGAGCAATCGTCAACGTCGCTCGGATCACATCCTCAATCTCTTTGGCAAAATGGAACCGACTCGCGATACCATGAATCTCAGCCATATTAACCTGCTCGGCCAACTCGCCACATTCCTCAGCCAGACGTGAGATAAGTTGAAACGGCGTATTGCCATCAGGAAAACGCCGATTAAAGGCATCGACTAACTGCCATATATGCTCAAATGTCATACAAGTGAGTACCCCCCATTGATAAACCTACACGATTGGTTTGCCAATATAGCAAAGATGCTAGCTCCTTCCATTCTAACTCACACAAAACGTTCATAATTCCCAGGATCCCGAAAGGATGTTTGGCCGTAGTATTTTAATCATAATGCGATAAAGCACAATGGCTTCCTATGTGCCTCTACAAAATGGAAATTTGTATTGATTCCTCCAAGCAAACGCTGATCCATTGAGGTGATTGGGGTTCTGTTGTCACTGTTCTTTTATGAACTCTTTTGGGGCTTGTTCCCACTCCCGTGGGTGCCGCTCGAAAACTGCCCTGGCTTGCACGGTACTCACCTCTGGCATATGCAGGTCAATGAGGCTAAATGTCTCTTCAATCAGCGCATGAAGCAATCGGGTTCCTGCCACTGGCTCACTGTTCCACACCTCTTTGAAGCGAAGGGACAGGGATGGAGGAGCGAAAGACAACGCTTCGATACGTCGATCTATCCACTTGAACCCAGGATGATACAGATGATTAAGGCCAAAGAGCAAGGTCAAGATGCGTTTCTGAGCAAAACTGTAGGATTCATAGAGGGGCAAGATATCCTGACGTGCTGCAAAGACCTCACGCTCCCGGGCAGGATTGAAGCCAAGGTTGGCACGAATCACCGCGTGAGCCAGCTCGTCCGGGTACGTCTTCGCCTTGTCTTGCCATTGTGTCAGTAATGATTCTCCAGCGAGGGGAAGAGCATGAACAATAGCCGAAATCACATATTGTTTGAGGAAAGTAGGATCGTGGTGTTCAAGAACATCAACCAGGATACGTTCCATACTCTCAATGGTCATATGGCCCACATCGACCTCTACCCCATCAATGGTGTAGAGATCTGACCAGACCTGTTTGTCAGGGTGATACGGCCATACCTCTTTGAGTACACCTCCAGCACGTTCAATGATGGCTCTGCGTTCCTCTTCGGTAGGGGCCTCTATCCAGAAGACGCCAAGCTCAATATCGGAGTAACGATCAGCCCATCCTCGTGCGACAGAACCTCCGATTTCCACGAGCAGTGCCTTGGAGTTCTCACTGTAAAATGGGGCCATCTTTTGAGCCAGGTCATAACGCCAGCGGCTTGCTTCGTTCATATCTTTGCTTACCTTTCTGCTGGATTGGATCTATCGAGAGCATCTCTGTCCCTTGACAACCATACGTCGGCAGTCACCGTACGCGATCGCCATGTCAATACCTCATCTCGGCTGTGTGAGCCAGCTTTCACACCCCTAAGTCACCAGGCGTTCCATTTGCATTACCAGGAATAATTCAACAAATCATTCTCATATAGGGTTAGCTAAAACGAGCATCCCCAAATTCTTTTAAGCTCAAGTATTGTGGCGCTCTTTGCTTTTACTATCGAAGCATTTTAGCGTCTTCTATGATAGCAAGAATATAAATCAAGGAAGATAAACATACTGTATGAGTGTAAAGTATTGTCTCCGTTGCGCTTCTCCATTTTCATCTCCCGAGGAACTATGCCAAAAGTGCCTGTTGAAAAAAAACAGTGAACGCAAGTGGCGGTATATTCTGGGTATTTGGCTTCCGGGAACGTTGTTTGTAACGCTGTTATTTATGGGTGCGAATGTGCTGGCACGCCATTACATCTATGCCAGCTATCAACCTGCCCAATGTACCATTAAAGACAAACAAATTATATCCGAGGTTGTTGATAGCGATATGTGGTATAAGCCATCTCTGACCTACAATGTTACTCGCTCCAATGGAGATCAAGAGACGGTCACAGGCTATAAAGGGCCTACAAGTGATGGATGGGAAGATCGCTATTCAACTCCCGAGATTCCTCAAAATTACATACTTCAAAACTACACCATTGGCCAGACGTATCCCTGCTGGTATACTCCTTTCAAGTCGCCTCACGCAGTGCTTGTGTTGGAAAATTATTCATCAGGTATGATGAGTTTCTCTTTCTGGATGACACTGCTCATTGGTCCACCGCTAGGAATGGTGTTATGTATGTTTTTTAGTGGCATAAAACTTTTTTTCCTATTATCAAAAAGAGGTATAGACACGCAGGGAAAGGTGATTGATATTGAACAGCTTATCATTGGTACAAAATCGCATACAATGACAACCACGGAATTTACAACACAGACAGATCCTCCCGTCAGTTATCAAACCACAGGCAATGGAAGGTTCATCAGACCCCAGGTAGGTGATGTAGTAAATGTGGTCTATGATCCTAAAAATCCGAGTGGCAATGCTTTGGTTGGCCACCACCGAACACCAATGATTTTTGCGCTTCTCTTCAGCATATCGGGATTCGTTCTCCTGGCTCTTATCATGCTTCTGATGTCTGTGCTCTGGCCACTTTAATCGTGCCATAACTCGAATAGCAACTCATCTAAAATTTACTAGCTCATTCAGCAGTATTTCTCGGAGAAAAACTATGAGACCCAAATATTCACTTATATTCCATGAGGCTCAGCAGCCAGTAACGCAACTCATCACAAAATTTGGAGGACAACCCACATGGCTCACAATCCCTCAATGGCCACTGAGCCGCGCAACTGGGATTCCCATGCGCTTTATTGGTCAGATAGCTTTAGGCCCAGAAATATTCGGCCACATAGCAGGTCGAATGGCTTATCTCTTCCTCACAGACGACGAAGAAATATTTGTCGATAATACCTTTGATCCTGAGGGCGGAGAAAATGCGGTCATCATTCAACCAGGCATATGTGAGATACCTACCCAACCACTGGCCACAGGCCCAACCCTGTACAAAATGGTGAACGCACCTTCTGGTATGACATTAATACCTGTTTCTTGCGAATTTACTGTTGCAGTATCTCCTGGTGAAGATCCGGATGTGATTGTTGAAGATGAACATGCCCATGCAACTGATGAGGCCTGGAAAGCATTTACTGCCCAAGGGGAGGAAATCAAGATTGGCGGAACGCCTGCATTTGTCCAGGGCCCGGAGTTTCCAGAAGGAACCAACTGGCAACTCCTCCTCCAATTAGATTCAGCTAACCTGCCTTTCTATGTCAACTTTGGGGATGCCGGAGTTGGGTATGCCTTTCTTTCTGAAGATGGCACACGCGGTAAATTCCTCTGGCAGGGTCTCTAGTATTCGCCAATTGAGCGAGAAACGGCTTATCTCTCGACAAGATATCCTGAAGATTCTTTAGCGATGGCAGTCTACTAGAACTGCTATGACCAAAGGACTCACATGTATTGAAGAGGAATAAATACAACAGGTATCACTTTCTTCAGATTAATTGTTTGATCTCTATGCTTACCTATAATATAATGCCAAAATAGACGTGTAAGGAAATATGAAGGAGAGAAAAATGCAATGTCTAACACTCCCCTTTTTTAGTGAAATTGAACAATCTCAATCCATACTTCTCGCTGGTGCGGGAGGAGGATTTGATATCTTCAGTGGCCTCCCGCTCTACTTTGGTCTACGCAACCTGGGGAAACAAGTCCATCTGGCAAATTTATCTTTTTCTCCCCTCTTCTCATCCGCCGGTCGTTGGCTGAGTCCTGCTCTGATGGAAGTGACGGCTGATACACCAGGGCCTGGTCGCTATTTCCCAGAAAAATATCTTGCGCAGTGGTTTATAACACAGGGAGAGCAGGTACCTATTTACTGCTTTGATCGGACGGGCGTTCAACCACTTCTGGTTGCCTATCAGACACTCATAGACTTGTTACACATCGACACGATCATTTTAATCGATGGTGGAACAGACAGTCTCATGCGAGGGGACGAACCTGGTCTGGGAACACCAGAGGAGGATATCGCCAGTCTAGCCGCAGTCCACCAGATCAAGCTCGACACAAAATTATTGCTTTGCCTGGGCTTTGGTATTGATACGTTTCATGGGATCTGTCACGCCCACTTTCTGGAGGCCGTTTCTGACCTGAACCGCCATAATGGATTTCTGGGAACCTGGAGCCTGACAAAGGAGATGCCAGAAGTTCAACGCTATCGAGAGGCAACAGAAGCAGTTCTTCATGCCATGCCTTCTCATCCCAGCATTGTTTCAACCTCGATTCTTTCTGCTGTTGCAGGTCTCTTTGGCGATGTGCAGGCAAACCAGCGAACAGTGAACAGCAAACTCTTCATTAACGCTTTGATGACCCTCTACTGGTGCTTTCGTGTAGACCCCGTCGCCCAGAGACTTCTCTATCTGAATGACATTCTCCATACGCAAACGTCTCGTGATATCACCTCCGCTATTGAGCATTTCCGTGCCAGACTCCCACGAAGGAAAGAGTGGGTAGATCTGCCTATGTAGAGGTAATGCCAGGAAAATCACAAAAACCGGCAAGCCCAAACAGCAACGCAAATGCCAAAATAGATATATTGAGAGAAAAAGGAAACTGTATTGAAAATCGGAATTATGCTTCCGCAAGAGTGGGAGAAAGGCCAGAGTGATCCTGTAGAGGCATATGAGCACATGACAGAGGTCGCTCAGGAGGCGGAAGCGCTTGGATTCGATGGCGTTTGGCTCTTCGATCATTTCTATTCAACCACGTCACCAGAACTTGCGAGCAAAAGTATTTTCGAGTGCTGGATGAGTACAGCAGCACTTGCTCGCGATACGAGCCGGATCCGTATTGGGCAATTAGTCACCTGTAACAGTTTTCGCCATCCTGCGCTCCTGGCAAAAATGGCTAGCACCGTCGATGTCCTCAGTCATGGCAGGCTCACGGTCGGTATTGGTGCTGGTTGGTATGAACGAGAATATACTGCGCATGGCTATGAATTTCCTGATATCCCGACACGTTTGCGTCAACTGGGTGAAACCGCTCAAGTCCTCAAAGCGATGTGGACTGAACAAGAAACTTTTTTTGCTGGAAAATATATCCAGATAGCCGGGGCCATCAATCAACCAAAGGGAGTGCAACAACCACATATACCTCTGATGATTGCAGGAAAAGGCGAACGTGTTACGCTGAAATTGGTCGCGCGCTATGGAGATGCCTGCAATTTTACGCATCCTACGCCAGAAGAAATGCAGCACAAATTTGCACTGATACGCCAATATTGTGGAGAAATTGGACGCGATCCAGCAGAAATTCGTCGCACCATCTATGTGAATGGATGTGTTGGAGAGACAGACCCCGAAGCCATCACCAAAGCTCAGAACGTCTCACAGAAATTTTCCATTGATGCCATACGAACACGAGGATTACTAGGATCCCCTGCTACTATTCGCCAACGCCTGCACGATATCGAGCAGTTGGGCGTGCAGGAAGTAATCGTTTCTCTGTCTGATGTTGATCTACCATCACTTCGTCTTCTAGCGCAAAGCTTTCATTGATCGATCTGTAATATGGATGTCTCTCTACTGCTTTCTCCGTTGAGCTTAAATATACATTTTCCTGGTGCTATACTATAGCAAGCGTACCTGTATATTTTTATGGCACAGAAGCTTTATCAAGAAAAAGGGGTCACACGCATGGCTGGACAAGAAACGGCATTACTTCCACCTGGAGGACAACGGATACTCTTTATCCAAGCACACCCTGATGATGCTGATCATCTTTGTGGTGGTACTGTGGCAAGATTAGCTGAAGAGGGCCGCAATATACACTACTTATTCGTGACACGTGGTGATAAAGGAAGTGATGACCCGGAAATGACATCGGAAAGATTAGCGGTCATCCGTGAAGAAGAGCAGCGGGCAGCAGCACAGGTACTAGGAGTGCAAGAAGTCACTTTTTTTGATGGCTATTTTGATGGTGAAGTGGTCGCAGACCTGGAACTACGAAAAAAACTCACGTTTTTTATTCGTCAATGGAAACCAGATACGGTATTTACGTTCGATCCCTGGAGGAGAAATGAGGTCCACCCAGATCATCGAGCCATAGGTATCTGTACCGTAGATGCGCTGAATGCATCCAGAGGGCGGATGTATTATCCAGAGCAGTTGAAAGAAAATGTGACCATTCATAGCGTAAAGCACATCTATTATTTTTCAACCGACAAAGCTAATCATTGGGTTGATATTAGTTCTGTATTGGATAAAAAATCTGCGGCACTCAAATGCCATGCCAGTCAGATGGGTCAGAAAGATCCTGATACCTGGGTTCGTCGCAGAGGAATGATCGCGGGAGTAGAACATAGATATGCTTTTGCTGAAGCATTCCATCATTATAAGATTGGGTAGCGCACACCACATGGGGCTATTATACACAATGTGAATCCTTCTGGGCAGTAGTCATGCGATGGTGACGTGCTCAGTAGATACCAAGCTCCACTCCTAAATTACAGACATGGGGATTGTGAGGAGCTACTTTGTGGAGCATGCTATAAATCCTGCGAATCTCACTGACCCCACGTTGTGAGTGGGCGGCTTTGGCACACTGTAGCGCATGTTTAGCGGTTCTACTACTCTCTTCAAATTCACCTTCGATCAGGTGCAATCTGGCTTCCGTCACAGCGATATTCAGCTCTTTTTTGGGAGTACCAAATCCAAATTGGCTCCTTGCTGTTGTTAACGCGCTCTGGGCATCCTTAATGGAAGATGCATGAGCCTTTTTATGTCCCATATCTCGTATCTGACTCACCAGTTCATCATCATTAGTATGAAACAAGGCAAATCGTGTTTGCGTTTTCGCTCGCTCATGATGAACAGCATACAAGTCGAACAATAAAAATGATCCATCTGGCTCTACTTTCCCTTTATAAAGGAAGTTTAAGGCCTTATCTTGCCATTTGCGGCACTGCGTTTTTAATTTTTCATCGCTCTCTGCATAGATTGAATAGACTTCTGCTGCCAGCAGGTAAACACTCCCTTTCAATGGTCCACGTGCATTTTCCGTATGCTTGAGCGCAGCGCTGACATCATCTTTCGCCAGGCGAGCATTATTCTGGATCATATGAACTCGTGCCCGGCGATACAAGGCAGATCCTAAAAGCTCTTCATCGCCCAAAGAGAAAGCAATATCGAGAGCTTTCGTCGCATAGTGTACCGCGAGAGCATCTTCTTTTCGATGTTGTGAATGTTGAGTGCTGATAAAAACGACTCAAAAGATCTTTCCAGACATCTTTTTCTATCTCTGGCGCAACTTTTACCAGGGCTTCAAGTTCTTCCTGATGTTTGTGAAAGCGATAGGCTCCTTCAGGGGATACGCCTTTTCCAGAAGTATCATGAGCAAACGTAAGAATATCTTCATACAAGGCATAAGCATTTTCTTGTAAAAGTGCTTCTACATTGCTAAGCATTCGTGCATATTCCGTCTGATTATCGTCAACAATACTATGCCAGGTTAAACCTAACAATGTAGGAGGTGTAATCTTGAGAACTTTACACAGAAAAATGCGTCTATCCATATCCGCTAAATACCTTTGATTTTCCCAATATCCAACTGTCTGCTTATCTACACCACAAACAATAGCAAAAGCTTCCTGAGTCTCCCAGCCCCGATGCCTTCTGAAACTCGCTATTACCTCACCCATGTGTGGAAGTCCATATAACCCTGGTGAATAACTCTCATAATGAGTCAATCTGCTCATAGAGTTTTCCTTCCTGTGCACGCACGCGCTTTGAAATATTTTACTTCTTTAGAGCATCTATAGCAAGGGCTTTATTTTACTACCGCATTACTTTTTATGGTGATAAAACTTCCTAGATATATGAGAAGCTTTATATGAATAAACATCCATAGCAATGTACTATTGAATACGAGGTGAGACCAATAGAGCTTCTATAGCAAAGGAGATACGGTATGAGTGAAACGGCAAGGGTGAAAGAGCTCATTGACTTAGAAATTGAGGCTTCCCATAGGGCTCTCTATGGTCTGGCAGTCATGGCGAGCCATGAAGCCATTACTGCACGCATGGAACGGATGGCAGAACATCTACACGTTCTGGATCAAGCTGGCAAAGAAGAAGAGTTAAAAGCCCTCCTCATGTGCGACAAACTATGGATATAAGCGGCGCAAGCCATTCATGTTGGCTCGATCACAACAAAACAGAGCATCAACAACACACATACAGGGATGTTCATCAATGTGATAAGCAAGATTGCCACACTGTAGACCCGGGTATATGGGATGTAATTTTACCACTCATATGTCCTGGCCTGCGGGGTAGCAGTGAAAGGCATGAGGCACCCTGACAGGTTGTTACTTGGTAAACATCCTCTGTAAAATCTGGCCATGCATCTCTAGTCGGAGGTGTCTACCGTGTTTTGCGATTATCCAAAGAAGTGTAATGACTATCAGATCAAGAAAAGGAGAAGTATTCTATGATCCTTCCATTCAGTTTTCAATATGCTCAGGAGGCACACATTCATCCAACACTCGGTGAAACCGTCGGTGCTGAAACTGAGTCTCAGACCAGTTCCGATGGGATTGTCAAAACGGATAGTGAACAAGATAGTGACGAAGGGTAACGGCACCGTCCGCTGCTTATGAGCATGGGTGTTCCTTCCAAAAACACCCATGCTCATAAGCAGCAATCACCAGCCAGATGACAGGATACAGTATGAAGCATGTGCTCATTTTAACTCGATCTCAAGATTCACATACGCCGCCTGTAGTTGAAGGGCTCCAACATCGAGGAGTCCGCGTTTCGATTTTGCATACTGCCGATTTTCCTGAAGCCGCGCTATTGAATGCTCAGATAGGACACGGTGGTTGGACTGGCTCTCTCACGTATCAGGACCAACATATTCCGCTTGAATCGCTCACCAGTATCTGGCGCCGACGGCCAGAAAAATACAAAGCCTCAGGAAATTACACGGCAGGAGAAAAAGCATTCATTGAAGAGGAAGCAGATCGTGCATTGATTGGTATGCTCGAAAGTCTGGTGCTTCAAGAAACATTCTGGGTCAGTCGAACACATAGCGTGCGGCGAGCCGACCTGAAAGCGCTACAATTATCTGCCGCACACCATGTGGGCATACGCGTCCCACAAACCTTGATCACCAATGATCCTGAAGCAGTTGCAGATTTCTATGAGCACTGCCAGGGAAATGTGGTCCTCAAAGCCGTGGCTCAAGGTACGATCAAAGATGAGGAAGAGCAGATTGAACGTTTCATTTATACCAGCCAGGTTGCAAAAGATCATCTGGCAGATCTTGCAGGGGTGCGCATTACAGCACATTTTTTGCAAGAATATATCCCGAAACAGATCGAACTTCGCGTGGTCGTCATTGGGCGCCAAATCTTTGCCGCCGAAATTCATTCCCAACATTCGGAGAGGGCGAAAATTGATTTCCGGCGCGGCTATAGTGACCTTCAGTATCACATCCATGCCTTGCCCAATGAGATCACAGCAAACATTTTCAAGCTTGTGAACTATTTTGATCTCCAGTTCTCGTCCATGGATCTCATTCTTACCCCGCAGGGAGAATATGTGTTTCTCGACTTAAATCCCAATGGCCAATATTATTGGTTACAACTACGCCTGCCAGAACTCCATCTGGCAGAAGCGATGGCTGATGTATTAGCATCACCGAAGGAGTACCGTCTTTGAGCATCACCGAAAAAGAACAGCATGAGCTCACTCAGCACTTGCGTGAGCAACTGGTTACACAGATGAAAGAAACCAACGCGATCCGGTCAACGTCAATCGAGGATGCATTCTTAACCATCCCACGTGAAGCATTTATTCCAGCCTTTTATCAGCGCGATGATCAAGAGCGGCGCATGATATGGCAACATAGAACGCGTGAGCAAACGGACGCGAAAAGCTACCTTGCACAGATGTATCGCGATGAGTCCCTGGTCACAAAAATTGATCAGTCAGGATGGCCAATCAGCTCTAGTTCACAACCGTCTGTGATGGCAAAAATGCTAGAGGCCCTGGACGTGCAACCAGGCCAGCGTGTTTTAGAAGTAGGCACAGGTACAGGATATAACGCAGCCTTATTGAGTATGCTCACAGGCCATCCCCAATATGTAGTAACCATAGACTACGATCCAGCGCTAACCCGGGCGGCAACCCAATTACTTGCACAGGTAGTAGGCGATGGGGTATCAGTAATCACCGGTGATGGTTTCTTGGGATATCATGAGGGCGGGCCTTATGACCGCATCATTATCACAGCCAGCATCCCAACAGTCCCAATAGCACTGATCAAACAACTGCGTATCGGCGGAAAACTGGTCATGGATTTGCAAGGACCCCTTGCCAGTGGATTTCTGGTCCTCACCAAACATACAACCAATACAACAGGTCGTTTCTTTGACGAACCACTTCACTTCATGCCTCTCACCAGTGCGGAACTCCCCAAACAACATATGCCACGCGTGACTGATCTCAAACAACACCATTCATTTCCCCTCCCACCCAACCACCACTTCCCTGGCGCCCTGAATGACCTTGCATTTCGCTGGTTCCTACAATGGTATATTCCTGGCTGCCAGATCCTCAGAAAAAAGGTGCAACCCCGTGACGCAGCTACTGCGATGGACCTCATCACCATCATCAATCCAGATGAGCAAAGGCAATCGATGGTACAATTTTCAGGTGGAACCGCGTGGCAAATAACCACCTATGGCATTGATAATCTCTGGAATGAACTCATGAACGCATATGACATCTTCGAACGTTTAGGCAAACCACAAACGTCCGAGTATACGTTAGTAGTCACAGATAATGCAGCCAGACTGACCATACAAACCCTGGAATTATCGGTTTAGTTCAGCCCTACCTTTCAATACAGAGAGGAGCGCCATTCATACATGAATAGCGCTCCTCTCTGATTATCTGAAGTGGTACACTTAAAAAAATATGAGGGTATGGAAGTACGCTCACCCGGAAACGATCTAACGGAACAACCATATTTCTTTTTGAGTCTATGTTGGGGCGTCCCATACAGTGCATAGAAGAAATCACAGTCGTTTTCGACGCTACAAGCTCTTGCGTGATTTTCGTACGGTTACGACTCACACCCGTATTCATCAGTTCCATCCCATGGCCTGGGAGGCAACATAGTTACAATCTTCACAAAGAAAGAGGCTACGAAAACCATCACCATACTCACGAATTCCACTGGTAACGGTACAGGCATGAAACATCAATTTGTGACAGACTGGGCAATTAGGTAGCTCTGCCAGACCCAATGGAGGCCCTCCCACATCACCATAGACACCTTCAGTCTGCTGAGTGTGACCGTTACAATAAATGAGGCGATCATCATATGGTAAAAGGACGACTTCTCCTCGCATAGCAGTTTTCCAGGTATCTGCTTGCTGTCGCCAATACGCTTCATCCTCAAAATCTGTATCTTTAGCATCACGCAATGTCGCCTGCGTATACCGATTCTGCTGTGAGATCGCACAAAAGAGGGTCCATTCCCCATTAGAAGGCGGACTCACCAGATGAGCCCGCGAAAAAAGCGTGGCAGGAAGTCCATCAATCTGAGCAAGATCAAGCGTCACATAGTGCCAGGCAATGAGATCAGGTACTGGTTCCTCGGCGATGAAAGAGAGCGGAAGCCCGACGGGATGAGATCGCGTTTCCTGTTCACCGGCAGACAACGTCTCATCAACCGCTTGAAAACGCATAGCGCGACGGTGATGCGTAAAACGAGGCACGGCACTTTTTCCACCACCAGGAAGCCAGAATCCCATCTCCCTGAATACGCTTTCCTTCTGATTTCTCTCTGCATATTCAGCCATAGCAGCCAACGCAGTTGGCGTTCCTATCGCGGCAAGCATTGACTCAAGAAAGTAGGAAGTGCTTCCTTGATGAGGAAGTTGGAGGCGTTGCATGAGATGATCAACACAGAAATCAGACGCCCCTTGAAGCAGATAGAGGTATTCAGCAAAGGAAAAACAAAAAAAGTGAAACTGCTTTCCTGTCAACTGCACCATCGCCTCATGCAAAGGACGAACATATTGTGGACAGAGCGCACCAATATAGTAAAAATGATCCTCAATATCCCTACGATAGCGCTCTCCCGTCAAAGGACCAGCCGTCAAAGCAAGGGAAAGCGCTTTTTCAAACAATGCAAGAACATCGGCCTCGGTTTCAACAGGCATCTGCAATTTTCCACCACTGGGATGTAAAGGCATAGAGATCCTCTCTTCATCCATTTTTTGGGCTCCCTGAATAGGGCCAACCCCAAAGAGCCAAAGATATTATACTCAATAATTATTCTATACATAAAGAGCTATTTCGGAAACGCACTCCCAATAATAACCAACTATGTTCTGCCTGTGAGTAGGCTCCTTTAGGTCGTTCCTATCCATATCATGAAGAACGCGTGCATTGTTTTGGAGGACACCATATCGAATGTTGTGTAATCATGGATAGCAAACAGACGCTCAGCACCCTTCAGTGCAAGTTTCACATTTTTCCATGGTGTTCCTTTACAAAAAACACGATATGGTGTCTTGTTGGAGCGACTGGGGTAACCTTTGCTCCGTCCTCTCCGACAGGCTCCCAGGCATCAATATGGATCATGCACATCGCTTTAATGTACTGCTGGGGACTTCTCATGTACTCCTTCCTTATCAATGATAGAAACTATAATGCTTACCATTTCAGTACATGTATTGTAGTAATAGTAATAGTAATATACGCGTCTTGCCGTGGTGGTAAGTATGCAGCTATAGTAAGTAGAATAAAGAGGATTAAACTACGCTTACGAGAGTGCCTAAACCAGCGGGGTATGACTATGACAACACTCTCTCATCGCACCGAAATTTCGTACAAGACTATCCAGAAGCTTGTGCATGATCTGTATGCTGTGTGGGGTAAAGAAAGATACAGTAGAGCGCATTATGAACACCCTGGAAGTCTCAGTAAACGAGATAATGGAGATGGTGGACGAGTAGAGTTTGCTCGGAAGACATCAGGCTAGAAAAAACTGTGAGGAGAAAAAACAGACAATGCCTATGGTTCATGATTTCTGGCTTCTGCGAGAAAGTGAACGTCTTTACAAAGATCACTACGATCTTATCCGTCGACGTGATGCGCCTGTCCGCTTGCATGATGACTTTATGTTCTACTTTTATGATTCCGTGTTATGGATACCAACGCTCAATCCCTCCAAGCCAGAGAGGCCAGTGGGGTATGGGCTGAATTGGTATGGATCAACAATCATTAACCAAACAGGTGGTCTCCTCTGGAGCCAGATCTGGAGATCATGGGCACAACTCTTTACACACGGACCAGAACAGTTGAGGTTGCAGGGAGAATATAGTTGGCAATGGCCTTTTGATGAGTCAGAACACCTTGTAAGCGAAGACCAACTGGGTACATTCGGGCGCTATGAGTATGTGGAAATTGACAGGGATGAGTTAGTGCAAATGCTGACACTACTTGCGCAATTTGGAGAACAAGCGGCCACAGGTGAGTTTTTTATTTTTCACGTGGGTATTTGAGGACCCTCAAAGAATATGATTCTTTTTACTTCTTCTATCGCCAAATATGACGGAGTCTCAGGTTACCATGCCCTGAATGGATATGTCCAGCATACACTACATGATCTTCGTGAATAGCTCCACATGGTAAAATGATTTCTCCCTGGTGTTCCTAATAGATAAATCATTCTGCTGCTTGATGATATAGAAAAATCCAAATACGTCTTCCTTACAGTATGGTGGCTCTTATTCTATTAAGACTATTTTCTTACGCAAAAGTATTGCAGAGTTGGAGGATAATCTAAGCTAATTTCATCGATATCGAGCGCACAAGCGGACCTCCTTTTGAAGGATCGCTTGTGGCTCTTCTTCTATAATCTTAAATCAGGCACTCGTTCTTTGCTCGTTCGGCCAGTTCATGGCTGAATAGTTGGAAGGTGATGGCCTGATAGTTTCGGTCTGGTCTGGCTTGCTGTAGAAAGGCCAGGGCTTCTTCTTGTCGATGAAAGCCCGTTTGGCGTTTCTCGATGGGAGTGTGGTCGTCGACAAAGTAGCGTATGGCTAGGGTTCCGAGCAGATCGATCTGCCAGATGGCATAGCGTATGGTGGGTTTTGAAGATATAGTAGGAACTGCTTGTTCAGGGTTGTGTTGGTCTGACATGTGCTCTGTGATCTGCGTATCGACAAAATCCCAGAGTGACGGCGCGGTTGAAATCTGTTTGCTCTTTTTCTGGGATGCACTGCTAGAGGATATCTTCATGGTTAGCTGGGCCTCCTCTGATGGTGTGATAATGGGAATGTCGCGAACGTGAACCTGGGTGTTGCTTTTCGGATTCCGGGTGGTAGCTTTTTTCTTTTTACTGGTAGCGCGTTGACGCGCCAGCGCGATGTGATCAACATTACCGAAGAGCAGGATAGGCGCTGTCGAGTTCACCACGGGTGCTTTATCTAAAGCTACAGGTGTGAATGCCATAGGTGAAGCAATCTCTTCCTGCACTGTTTCAGGCTGGCGGATGTGATCATCGTGAGCGAGTAACTCAATGGGAGGTAAGATCACCTCTGCTAGATGTGGCCGCTCTTGAGATGGCTCCAAGGGACTACGTCTGGTATCTCTGCATGGTGGCAATGTGGAGATACCCTCGATACGCTGGACCGGTGTTTTGGCTGGGGTATTAGCCCAGACATCTGGATGAATTGAACCATAGAAAACAGGCAAGCGGTCAGGGAGCGTATCGCTGGCGCCAAACCAGGTACGGCCGTGCTTGAGTGCCTGGTGTTCTTCGTTGGCGCGACGCTCAAAGGCCTGGGTCAGTTCATTGGCATCATCGTTGCTGAGCAGCGAGAGGAGCGATGAGGATGATGCATCCTCGTCAATGAGGAGTTCTGCCTCAACAGTTGCGGAGAAGCGGGCAAGCGTGGTCTCGTCAGCGCCGGCTTCTTCGATAAGTGCTCCTCGGGCTGGTTCTCCAGCGAATGCAGCAGCGGCCCCACTTTGGGCTCCGAGTTTGCGCATCTTTTGATGTCCGACGGTCCCAGCATAGGCCAGATAGTAGATACGAACCTCTTCACGTTTGCCTAATCGCCAGGCTCTCCTGGATGCCTGCTCAAGCATGAACAGGTTCAAGGCCATTTCCACCCAGATGATGGTGTCAACCACACACTGGAGGTTGATGCCTTCGTTGACCCGAGAATATGGGACAATGGCCACGCTCACGGGTGCACCACCTTCCGGAGCCATACTCATGGCCTCGATGATACGCTGTTGCCGATCTTCCGGTTTGACGGTGTTGGGTAAGGTCCAACTTTTGACGCCGGCTTGCTGCAATACCCATTCCAGGCGACGAGCGGTGGAGCGTTCCTGGTTCTGGTCAATATATAACATCAATCGACGGCCCTCTGCACGTTCTTTGTGGACGACTTCAAGCAGGCGCTTTTCCAGTGGATAGACATAATCCCAGGCTAATTGGGGCGTTTTGAGCAGACATTGTTTTTCCTGGGCATCCCCCCAGATGGAACGTTTGGTTTGCCAGAGTTCATATGGTTTCTCGCAGGGTAAGACCGCAAACCAGCGCGGGATTGTTCCCTGAGCCATACGGGCTGCGGGATTGCCTTTTTGGGCTCGATCAGCCAGTGACTTCACCACTCCCAGATAAGATCCAAGCAAATCATGCTCGTGTACCCAGGCTTTCAGTTGGGCGCTCTCTTCCTGTGCCCGGATCAGGGCCAATTGGGCCTGCTCCTCTTGTCGACTCCACTCCTGCAAAGCCTCACGATCGGTCACACCATCACGTACGGCATCGAAGAGTCGCTGTTTTTCTTGCTGGATAACCGCCAGCGCCTTGCGCGGCGCCACCAGGATCTCTTCCGCTTGCCGCGCCTTTTCATCCACCTGCGGATCTTGCATCGAGACAATCTCTGGTATCTCTACTTTCGCGGGCATAAATGCACCTACATCCAGCACGGTCAGAAAACAGAGATCTTCCAGTAAAGAGGGGAGTAATTTGGCGGAAAGGCCTGGAGCAGGCACGGTAGAGACCTGGACATTGGATTTGCCACTGCCACGCCTGGCGTCCGCTTCATATTCCTTGACCCACATCTGTATCACCCCATAACGGTGGAGTGCCTCCGAGGCCTGCTTCCAGGTCAGGCCCAGACGTTTCCAGAAGCGGGGATTGAAGCGATACCAGTAAAAGTAGAAACTGGCTACATCACCACCATAATGCGTTCCACTGGTAAGCATGTGCGATTGTGCCGCACGCATCGCCCGATGTAAGGCCCGAGCAATATCCGAGTTTTGCGCACGGCCATTATGGCTCTCATCGACAATAGATAGGGCCACACATCCTTTGAAGAAATGGATCAGATATTCATAGACCCCAAAGCTGTCTGGCGGTGGCGCAATCTGATCATAGTACTCAACAGACGATGGATCGGCAGCATGATGCACCTGGATGGTTGCCATCCCCTCCGAGGTTCGCGTGATACGGCTGGCTTGCCGAGCAGACAGCACCTGACAATAATTTTCTTGCGCAGTTTCCACATTATCCACTGGCACTCGTTCGCGCAGGGGTGGCTGGATCAAGGTATCGATGACCTGTGTCCATTCGCGATAGGAGAGTGTAGGATATTTCTGCTGCGTTGTCTGCACACGCGCTTGAGTCCAGAGGGGTGTGCGCAGATTTTTTTGATGCTGGCGTGTTCGTTCCGCATTCCGTGTATGGGCACAGGTACACCACCGAGGCTTTTTCTCGAACCAGCCTCGACTCGTCACCACACTCTTCAGGCTCTCGTTCTCCTCCTCATCTTCCTGCTGTAACAGCTCAGAACCATCATCACGCTGATCCGTTTTTGCTGGTTGCAGACGATCGGGAATGCCAAGGATCAGGCCAAAGCAGTCCGGACACCGATAATGCGTTTTTGTGCGCGCTTCCATCACTGGCTCCCCGGTGGCACGTGAGCGGTACCCAATCAACTGGCCATGTGGATCCAGGATTTCCTCTAGGTCCGGTAAAAGTTCGGCCGCTGGCTCCGTTACCAGATAATGTTCCGTGCTGTGCTTTTCCAGTATCGCTGGCTCCCAACTCCGGCCGGATCCACGTGGCTGGGATTGCGAGTGGGAGCAGATGGCGATGACGGCGGGAGCCTCACTGACCGCGCAACGCTGGAACCAGTGCGTGATATCATCATAGCGCTGCACCATGATGGTCTCCGCTTGAGGCCAGGCTGCGTTGATCTCGCGGGCAAATTCCTTCGTCACTTTTTTGGGCGTCGTCACCAGCACAGGCAGCGAGCGTGGACCCGCCTGTTCTGGAAGGATCAGTTCGCCTGAATCAATCCGGCGATACGCCACGATCTGCCCGGTGCTCTGATCCTCACGAATCTGCGCTTCCCCGTGAGCATTCTGTGGCAAGCGTTCCCCATAGACTGGCTCCAGATGCAACATAGCACGGGTCCTGGGATTCTTGAGCCAGGTACGGCGAAGTTGGCGCATCCATTGCGGCTGTGTATAACCATTCATGGTCCTATGCTGTTGCCACGCATACGCCTGTCTGGCTGCTGTCGCTACTGAAAGTCTGGTCTTGCCGGTTCCAGGTTCACCTTGAATGGCTACCAGTCCGCGCTCATCAAGGGTGCGGCCCATGGCACAGACACGATGCATCTGCGCGGGAGCCAGTCCAGGAAAGGGAGCCTGGGGAAGTTGCTTATCGATCCCGAACTGGGTCAACACACGCAGTTCCCACTCTTCGGGATCCAATTGATACAGGGGCGGCCGCTTCTGTTGGGCGTACGATGCCAGCGTGGAAATCCAGGGTGAGAGAAAATCAAAGACGGCGTTGCCCTCATAATAACGCGTCTGACCTTTTGAGAGATCCAGGACACCCAACACTGGATAATCCTGCAACTGCCGAGCCGACGCTTTAATGACACCTTTATTGCGTAAATTCTCCCTGGTATCCGCATCCAGCGTCATCTTTGACCATTCGGATCCGACAAATGCCGTTAAGAGATACGGAGTGCCATCTAGCTCAATCACCTCGCCTCCCAGCATCCCGGTCATAATCTCGGCAGCCACATGGGCGACACCAGTATAGGGCATCGCCGGACGCTCCAACAACGTCTCCTCCTGCCAGATGGTGGCCTGGGCCCATTCTGCCGAGAGATGGGCTCCGGATCCCGGCTGCTCGGTGGTTCCCATCAATGTTTCCAGGATCAGTGCCTCATCAGCATTCTGCACCTCAAAATAGGGAGCCGACGAAACAGCGGGAACCGCATAGGGATCATCGATCGGGACCACAGGAAGAGTTGGCGGTGCCACCTGACCCGCCCAATATTCTTCATCGTTGTGTTTGGGATCTTTGCGCCAACGATAGGCGAGCAACGCCTGAATGCGTGCATCATCCAGGTCACGCGGGGCTGCCCGTTTCCGACCAACCACCACAATCTGGGTATATTTCTCGAAAGGACTCTCGGTTTCGCCTTCCTCCAGCGACGGCACCTTCCAGACGCGTACCGCATCAAACCAGCGGCTCCAATACGTCACCATCTTGTGATCCCAGGCGGAGCGCGCAGGGAAAATAGCGACCAGAATACCATTATCCACAAGCGCCTCAGTCGTTCGGGTCACAAAACGATACTCTGCACGACGTCCGTTCACGAAAAAGTACGGAGGATTCAGGACCGCCAGACTGATACTCTTATCTGGAAGCTTTACCCCTTCAATCGCGCTGGGAAGCACTGTTGGGAGGAGAGGAGCCAGGCGGGTACGAGCCGTCGCGGCACGTTCAGCACTAATCTCGATGCCAGTACAGGCAATACGGCAGGTCTGATCCAGATCCAACAACGGCAATAAAAGATCGCCTTCACCAGCTGCTGGATCCAGCACGGTCACCAGGGGGCCAGCAGGGGTGGCTCCCGATAGAAGAGAGGGAAAGGATAAAAGATGACGATAGATACGTTCGCTGATACTGGCAGGTGTGCGTACAAATGAAGAATGTGAAAGGTTTTCCAGGGTTCCATGAGCCATAGTAGAGATCTCCAAGACGCTCGCGCGCCAAAAGAAAACCCCGCTTGCTAGAAAAGCAAGCGGGGTGGATAGATAAAGGAACGTTACACGATATTCAGCCAGGGATCAGTCACGGGACCAGGGGAGCCAGCCTTCGTGGACCCCCTGCGCAATCAGCGTATTCCATTGGTGGACATCCGGATGGATCTTCCAGACGCGTACCCCCAATGCAGGCATGGCTTCTATCAGTTGATGCTTGAGCCCGCGGTGCCATAAGGCACTGGCCCAAAGCTGGATCCGTTCGGGATGGGTATCATCTCGGTAGAGCAATACCACCCGCATCGCCCGTAAATGTCCGAGAAAACTCAAGGCATGAGGCGTCTCTTCCTGCAAATTCCCCAGCACATAGCGCGGCGTCACCACCGGGATCGACTGCTTCTGGCGCTGAGGATGCTTGTCCATTGGAGGAGCCTGGAGAATGCCCTGAGCAATATGGGCGCTCAACGGGATAGTCAGCGCATGAACCAGTTTCAAGCCAGGGAGTCTGGTCGCAATTTCTTTATAGCGTTCCGTCTCCAACCGTGTAAATGACTGCTCCTCTTGTGGCCAGGGAACCGTCTCGGCATGGCGGAACACTGCCTCTTTCTTTTTCCAGATCTGAGCCAGAACCGCGCTCACACTGGTATCGCGTCCGACCAGACTCATAAGCACAACCTGTCCTGCATCAAAGGCGATGGCCGTTACATTGACCACCTGGCCGTCCTGTTCGATCGTGCCAACGAAACCATCAGGACTAAAAGGACGCACTGGAACAGTACCAATCAGTAAGGGCGTGAATGAAGGTGTAGAGCGCTGGGAAATAGCTGGTGCAAACATGGGAAGGATTCCTTTCTCGGCTAAGATTGTTGAACGGTGTCAGGCATAGATGCAGTCGCGACACGTCTACTGGGAGCCAGCCCGCTCTTTTTCTGTTCCGCCCGCTTCTGGGCAGCGAAAATCCGGTTGGCCAGATGCTCAAATTGAGCGTCAGAGAGTTCGGCGAACGTGGACACGCTGTATTGCTCACAAATGCGTTGAATACGCTCTCCATTGTGCTTCAATTGCTGCTCTAGCCAGTGGACTTTGTGCTCCGTGAGACTCACACCCCCACTAGGAGCCACTGGCCCTGATGTCATGGGAACCGGAGCCACCGCTTCCTGGGGAGCCAGAGAGGTGGACTCAGATACTTGCGGCGATGATGGTATGGGATCCACAGAAGTTGGAGCCAGTTCGGGGGCTGTAGCGTTCATGGATGTGAGAGCCACGTGTGACGTGGCACGTTCCGGCAAAGCCAGTTGCCGTGATGGACGATGTCCCTGACCTGGCTGATTTTTTTGAGGATCCGGCAAAGAAATGCCAGCCTTTCGATACAACCGCATGGTTAATTGATATGTCTGTTCCGCCGTCAAAGCAATCGTGCGGCTTGTTGGATCGTAAGGGACCCAGACCTTTGGCAAGGTATACAAGTAGCGCCCCAGGCGGAACTGTGCGCATGCACGGCGAAATCCTTGTGAATAAGCGACCGTCGCACTATTTTCGGACTCATGTAATTCGCCTTTGCGCGACAAACTGCTCAAAAATGATTCTCCATAATCGGTATGCTCGATATCGCAAACCGTGACCGTGACGGGTATCACGAGCTTATTGCCGATAGCGTAAGGCGGATTATACGGTGTGCTCCAGAAACCAAAGGCCAGATCATTCAAACGATCCTCATAGGCGCGTTTATCTGCATAAGGCAGCGCCAGGCACACCCATTCGCCAGATTCTTTTTTCTTCGGCGACTTGGGCAGATACTTCACATCGTGAGGAGCAAAAGGTTGCTGTAAACCGTCTTCAATCGAGGCAAGAGTCAATGTAGTCATGAGATTACCATTTCTATTCAGGAGAGATATCCATCAGCGTGATATCTCCTCACAAACACACATGAAAAAAGGGACAAGAATGATCTCCTGAGGCCATGGCATGCCAGAATAAAAGCTCGACAAAGCGAGCAGGATATGGTACGCTACAAGCCATGAGGAGATAACTCCTTGCTGCGGAAGCCACACCAGATTGCAAACTAGAGGTGGCTTTCTTTTTTTTTGGAAAAATCAAGGCATATCTGAATGTCCAGAGGCCAGCAAGGTGGTCCCCGGATCCAGCGTAAAGATCGCATACAACCTCCAGGGGAAGTAGGAAAAGACGATGTTTGTAGAGTAGAGGGGGACAAAGAAAAACAGCAGATCCCGTTGGGAACCTGCTGTTTGAGAAATATTATTTAATGAGAGAGCATCGATACCTTTAAGATGGCTTCGTCTATGTCTGCCGTCTGCGTTTCAGTCGCGTGGGAACGCGTGGTATGGTGGCTATCATCAAGAGCATCCCGCTGCTGACGATTCGTGCCAAGCTTTTCACGTACCTCGCTGAGCTGTTGTTGCAATGCTTTCTGCTCACGTTGAAGCGTTTGCGCTTCTTCTTGCAGTCGCTTCTGCTCACGCACCTTTTCGAGCACAGCCTGCTTCTTTCGTAACTCAGCCTGATCATCGTGGATCGCCAACCAGCGATATTCACGCTGAATCAGCGTCTCCAGTTCATAGAGCCGTGTATTTTCTTCAAGTTCCGAAGCACGCTGCTTTAGTTCCGCCTTCCAGGCTTCATATTCAGCTTTGATATCCTGAATCTGAAACTCGACACGCTCACATTCCTTACGCAACTGCCGCACCTCAAAGATCATACTCCGACGATACAACGGAGCCAACAGAGATACGAGCTGATGAGCAGGACTTTTACGCTGCTCAATCTGAGCCAGGATAGTATCGCGCCGCCGCTCCAAAGACTGCAATTGGCGCTCAAAGGATGCCGCGCGTTCAGCATAATCATGAAGAGTAGGAAATCGTTGCAGAGTCATTGGGTCCACCTTCCTTCTTGTAAACACAACAATAGAAAGGCAGAAGAAACTCAATGGGCTCTTCTTGCGGACGAAATCCTCCTTTCTATCATTTCTCATCATCCAGCATTGTCATCTGGAGATCATATAAAGACAATACACACAAAACCCGTCCCTGGAGCAACTCACAGGCAAAGTGGGTCATCCTTTATCATGCCTTGCATCACCTTCTAGAAGCGATAGCAAGAGAGCAGATCCGGCTCGGTCGATCCCAGGAGGAACTCACTGGCGTAGAGACCATCCTACTATTCCCCAAACGCCAAACCTATGGTAGAAGCTGGATAAGGAATAAAAGGAAAAGCTATTACTACTGATATATCATCATCAACCAAAGAAAACAAGATACTACCTGCTTGTTGCATACAAAAACAAGGGGCACAATGCGAAACGTCATAGACAAATAACATCATTTACAAATACAAATGAACAGGCTCCAGCCAAGTAGGAACCATGTAGAGGCAGTAAAGGGAGAGAGAGATTTTTTCATATTGTCAACCACAAAAGTGAAAAAATCTCTTCTAAGAGGGAGTTACGAAAGACATGATCTGCCGCTATATCGAAAGTAATGTCATCATAATCAAAATGAATTTATGGCTTCAAGAATCGTCAACATCTTCGTCAGAGAATCCTTGCGGGCAACCTGCAGCAAATCATCATTTCACGTATAAGGATAGAGATCCTTGCTACTTTGGCTAAAAGTTCCATTTGCTTGAAGGATAATATCCATAACAATGAATATGTAACGGAAATAACTTTATGGTCGTCTGTCAAAGGGGTCTGTATCAAGCTATGAGATAGTTGCTTGTATTTTGTACAGATATTTTGATAGATTAACTATTTATGACAAAAATGCTTCACAAAAATATCACAGATTTAAATCATATGAGTAAAAACTATTTACCACCTTATTGGAAAAGGACTTCTTCATGATCAGCAACAAGTAATTCGAACTCAGCATTAGCACCTTCTCTTCATATGCTCAAGTTAACAACACAGGTTTTGAACTTGATATTCGAGTTAATTGGACAGACAAACATTGTATGAATCAACAAAATCGTGCGGTTTTTTTGGGATATCATTTTATATATACACTTGTTATTTCACATGCTATTCATTTTTCAAGTGTTCAACGTATTATTTGGCTTGTTAATATTAGATTTCTCAATCAGGGACGGGATTGCTCACAATGCGGAAGGGTTAGCGCTTATGCATCTCTATAGGTACCTACAATTTATTCGGCTATTGACTTCTTAGATCTATATATGTTATTATATTGCTGTTGGAGATATAAAAAGCACTTAATTTAGGTAATGTAAGCGCGCATTAGTTGCGTGGGAGCAATCTAATAGGGATTTTGCTTTAAAACTTCGACTAAAAGATCATTTGCTTTAAGTGTGTATTTATGGATACATATCAGATATATCTTTGATGTTGCTTGTTATGAATAATCTGTATCAGATTATGATATATCTACTCATAATATTAGAAGCATAGTACAGGATACCTGAAACTTAAAGCATGTGAAATTAAGCTATCATCACCTACGTGATTCGAGTTATGGAAAGGAATCCTTCAAATCATGAGCACTAGTGAGTTCGATCTCGACATTCGTACATCCTCTGCTACTACACGAGGTCAGGTAAATCCACAAAGCTGGACTTTCCTGGGACTTACCTGTAACACGTGTACTTGTTCTTGTATTACTAACTGTACATGTACATGTGAATCTGCCTGTCATTGCTACACTCTCACGGTAAATACATGCGGAACTGGAGCAAGCGTCTGCGTTTGTTAGTAGCAATAATTTGACGCAAATGATTAAGTTATTTTGCATCAAATTTCTATTCTATGCTGCTGTAACTGTTTCTTGTTTTTTAGAGCAGTTGCAGTAGCATATTTATAATATGCGCTAAATATTTGCAATACGAATTTCAGTTAGGAAGTTACAAGAACTAAGATGCGGTACAAGCGACACAAGCAAATATTTCCTCCCCAATGATTGCCTAGTTTCTACACAAATTATGCGCCTTGATTGTCTATCTTAACTGGTAAGATTACGATTGCAGGCCAATTGATTGTAGATGGGTCCCATTACAATTTTTGCATAAATTTGAATCCTTTTTACAAATTAAAGTTTAGATAAAGCAGTAAAAAGACAACCTTGACTTGATTGTCAAGAGCCGCCAAATCACGTAATGCCCTTTCAAAACAAAAAACCAACAAGAAATGGGCAGTACGTGGATGCACTTTAACACATTGACATATTCTAATTATTAAATCCATGGCAGCTTTGAGCTGAAGGTGATGTATTTTTCAGCTTGTGTTGCCTTGAGAGTCATGGCATCCAAGCACTCTGCAGAATCAAGTCAAGCTAAGACTCCATCTGCATCAGCGTGGATAGCAGTAGCATGCCTCGCCTTGAAGTGGATACTTCCACAGATCAGAGCATCATCTATATCCCCAATATGCCTGCCTCACGCCACCAAGCTAGAGAGCGTGAGACAGTTTCCCAATAGCATCGTCGGGTGGTCATTCTGGCGGATCGCTGGTATTGCACTTCGGACTTTTTGCGCGTCTGCAAAGAGCTGGTTTGCCAGGTCCCCATCCGCCTCAAACGTAATCACAAACTCTACCGCGATCCAGTACAGACCAGCAAGAGAGGCACGATTCCACTGGATGGCCCACTTTTGCAAGGGAGTCGGCCAAAAAGGCTGGCTGGGGCCAATGCCAGTTGGAGCAGAACCGGTGAGAAGAACAGAGTCGTGAGCGTGATTCGCTGGAGTGGATTACACTTCAAGCAAAGTCATTCGGCCATAGGAACAAAAACAGCAGCCGCGGATGCCTCCGCATGTGCGTCGAAGCATACCTTCGCTTTTGATGCAGTTTGGCACACCAGATCGAGCGTACCAACCACGAGGAAAATCACCAGGCCGAGTCTGTGGATTCCACCCACAGGTTGCCCACACAATCCCGTGGTCATTAAAAGAAAAACCAAGGGCTAGCATCCCTACGAGAGTCGTCACAATGTGAGCATTATCCCTTTTTTGGAGAACGTGGGCTACACGTTCTCAGGAATCCTGTTTATCTAAACATCAATACAAAAGTGCCTAAAAAAGGAGAGTAAGTAGTGAAAGAAAGTCATATTGATTCGATTCCTTTCAAAGCATGGCATTCTCGGATCGATAAATCAACACAAACACTTATACTGGAAATAGTAGACAAGATTGCAAACTATTTAAATGATCCATCGAATGTAGAAATGTCAGCGAAGATAGCTGCTAAACAATCTGATTTCTATCAATGGAACCCCCCTTCATTAGCAAGTGGTTTGGGCGGTATAGTTCTTCTTTTCGTTTATCTATACAGGACAACTGAAGAGGAAAAATGGTTAGTGGCTGCACGTCGATTCATGAGTTTAGCGGCACAAGGGACTCATCAATATCCCCTGGCAACACCAAGTGCATTTGGTGGCAGTGCTGGTTTCGCAAGTATATTAGACCAAATTAGCCGTGATGAGAATAGATATTCTCATACACTTGAAACATTTAATGCTAAAGTTGCTATGCAAGTCATCGAACGTGAATGGGTAAGACCTCAACATGGTGTGGCAGACTCTGATTATGATGCAATCAATGGAGCCGCTGGCATTCTAGGATACTTAATAAATATTCCCTCACCAACAAGTATTGTTCAGGATGCTATACAAAAGCTACTTGCATATTTAATTTATTTGGCTGATCAAGATGACGAAATCCATCGGCGATGGTTTATTTCTCCAGATTTATTTCCACCAGTGGATAGATATCACAAAGAATATCCTCAAGGTTATTTTAATTGCGGTCTAGCACACGGGATTACCGGTCCATTAGCATCTCTTTCTCTCGCTTGGCGAGAAGGTTATCGTATCTCAGGACAACGAGAAGCAATTTTCTCTGTGGGACAATGGTTAATAAACCGTCAAGCAAAAGATGATTATGGCATCGGTTGGCCAGCGGGCATACCTTTAGAAATGGAGCTTGATCAGTTCCAAAACTGTTCTCTTCGTATTACCCGTGATGGATGGTGTTACGGTACACCCGGAGTGTCTAGAGCACTATGGTTAGCAGGAAACGCAATTGATGATAAGAGTTTTCGTGATATAGCTATTCAAGGCATAGAGTCAGTATTGCATCGTCCTATAACTAACCGCAATATTGATTCACCCACAATCTGTCATGGTATCTCAGGGTTATTGATGATCTGCCTACGTTTTAGTCATGAAGTAGAAAATAGCTTAGTGGAAGAACACATATCTAAATTAGTCCATCAAATTCTAAATCTCTTCCAACCTGATCTTCCTCTTGGGTTCCGCGACGAAGAAAAACCAAATGTTTTTGTGGATGACCCAGGTTTATTGACTGGAACCACTGGTGTTCTTCTCGCATTGCTTGCTGCCGCTACGCAGATAGAACCAAAGTGGGATCGCACATTTCTTATTGCTTAGATCAGACTCTTTCTAGAAAGGTTTTCTGCATAATCATGGAAAATAGCTCACATTCAAAAATGTCAAAGTCGCTTTACAAACCCGCAGGTTTTTACATGCTCCGGACTCCAGCTTTGTCTACGCGTTATTTTTTGGAAATATCTGATACATTGGTAAAGCCAAATACAAGCGATGATAGAGATGTTCAAGATAACCTTATGCAGATAAAAAAAGAATGCTATAACATATTAAAAAGTATGGCATTCCAACCTCACATACAACAGGCATTAATTGCAGCTAGCTCTTCAATGCGTGAAGGCCTGGGTTATATTGAAAAACAAGAGCCTAATAGCAGGCGCGCATCTCGTGCTTACTCCAGTATTTTACGTTATCTTATAAGAGCAAGCACTCGCCCTACACCATTTGGTCTATTTTCGGGGATAGCAATAGGATCATTTCATGAAGAAACGACATTGCAAATTTCACTTCCTTCAATTAGGAATATCCGTACTCGTCCAGATATGAGTTGGTTACTCTCTGTGATTCAAAAGATAGAGCAAAATGAAGAGCTTTTACCTTTTTTTAATGTTTTTGCTAATCATGCCATTTATTTTGCGGAAGGCAGAGTCATTGTCCCATATACAGATGTATATGGTCAAAACAACAGTCCATCAATTGATTTAAGAGCGACTTCTGTTGTTTCATACATCTTAGAACGAACACGTAAGCCAATCCCATATCTAAAGTTGCGCCAAGATTTATTTGTTGCATTCCCACATGCTACAGAACAACAAATTGACTCTGTTTTACAACAATTATGGAAGAATCACTTTTTATTGAGCACATTACGCCCTCCCTTAACCACCTCTGATCCTACAAGGTATATATTACAAGCACTACACAAAATGCCAAAAATATCAATTACTGAACAGCTTGAAAAAATTCTTAACACCACGGATAGTCTTGATAGGATTGGATTTGGCGGCCCGGTGGAACTGCTGAATGATCTAGAACATCAACAGGAAGAGGCTCTTCCTCAGTATAATGCCCAACCTTACCAAATTGATGCAGCCATTAATCTTCGATCATCTTATTTGCATAAAGCAGTGGGCGAGGAAGCTGCTCGCGGAGCAGAACTACTTCTACAACTTGGTGCATCCCCTCAAGGCCCTCAGCACTTAAAGGAATACCATGCCGCTTTTGTAGAAAAGTATGGAATGGATGTAGAAGTTCCCTTGTTAGAATTGCTCAGCCCTGAATCTGGATTGGATGCTCCTTCTACTTATACAGAACCACCAAGACAGTATCCACTACCTTACAAACCTCCCCGTGATATGCAGGTCCGGGATGCAATTCTAAGTTCTTTGTTGTTAGAAGTGACTAATGACAAAAAAATCGAAATAGAGCTGACTGATCAGGTGCTAAAAGAACTAGTGCAATGGACACCCAGAGATAATAACCCTGCACCATTATCATTGGAAATATATTTGCAACTTCATGCAGCATCTATTAAGGAGATCGATAAAGGAGAATGGATGTTAAGTGTAGCTCCTGCCGTTATGGCGTCTGGAGGAGCCACATTTGGGCGCTTTTTTGATCTTCTAACGGCAAACGAACTAGAAAAGTTGCGTCAATTTACCAGGCAAGAAGAGTTGCTCCGCCCAGATGCCATCTTCGCTGAACTGAGCTATCTTCCACCTCAAGGGCGGGCAGCAAATGTTTCATCACATCCTATGTTGCGTTCCTATGAGATTGTTGTAAATACCACACCATCTCTTGAAGATGATCGAGTCATTCCACTGGATGATCTTGTTGTTGGAGTATATAATCACCGCTTTTATATTCGTTCGCTTTCACACAATAAAGAAGTTATTGCTTGCCAGAGCCATATGCTTAGTCCATTGCGCGCCCCTAATGTGTGCCGTTTTCTCTTAGACGTAGCTCATGATAGCTATCCTCGGCTATCGGGCTTTGATTGGGGTGCCTTTCGTAATGTTCCATTCTTACCTCGTGTCCGAAAAGGGAAAATGGTATTAAGTTTGGCACAATGGATTATAAAATCTTCTACTATTACCCCAGAAATATCAGGGGATGAGGACACTAATTGGTTTATAGGATTACAGCAATGGCGCAAACAATGGAATGTTCCTCGATATGTTTACTTATCCGAATTTGACAACAGATTGCTGCTTGATCTAGAGAACCCTATATTTGTTTCTGAGCTTTATCAGGTTCTCAAAAAGAAGCATATAGTTCTACTACAAGAGATGTTTCCAGATTTTGAGCATTTATGGCTAAGTGATGAAGAAGGATATCCCTACATTGCCGAATTAGTTGTTCCATTAATTCAAAAACAAGGTCAAGTCGAGCAAACGCACAGTAGCCTGTTAACACAACCAACTAGTAAGGTAAGTATCATTCCCTCTAAGGAACGTAACAAATTACCAGGAGGAGAATGGACATATGTAAAGCTATATGCGTCTCCAAAACAGCAGGACCGAATTATCATTGGCCCTCTGCAAGAGATTGCTCATAAGTTGCAACAAATGGATTTAATAGACCACTGGTTTTTTCTACGTTATGCCGATCCAAGACCTCATCTAAGGATACGCTTCCATACATCAAAACAAGGAAATAATGACGTCGTCCTTAATATGGTCTTAAAATGGGGGCGCGATTGCTTTGAACAAAATATCATAAATGACATCGTATTGAGTATGTATGAACAAGAAATAGAACGCTACGGTGGACCTTACGCAATGCCAATTATAGAGAAGATTTTTTGGTCAAATAGCGTAGTAGCGTGTCAACTAGTAACCGCTTGCTATCACAAAACCATAGATCTTGATCAAGTTGCTATAGCTGTTTTCGTGCTCGACCACTTGTTTACGTCGTGGGGTTTAGACCTAGCAGCTCGTTTAGATTTTTTACAAGACCGTGTTGCAAAATACGAGGCTAGTGATCAATTTCGCGTTCATCGCAAAGTATTGATAGATTTGTTAGCTCCTTGGGAACATTCTCATGATAGAGATGTACAAATCCAGCGACAAAAACTAAAGGATATTATATGTATCCAAACAGACATCTTACAGGAAGCTGGGTTATTAATCGATGAACTGGAGAAAGAAGGAAAATTATGGAAAAGTAGGAATGAAATACTTAGCAGCTTAGCACATATGCAACACAACAGATTCTTTGGGATCAATAGAGATCTCGAACTGCTGACTTATGCACTTTGGTATCACACATTAGAAAGTATTAAGAAGCGACCTTCCGCTGCTACTATTCGCAGAGGATCAACAAAGGAAATAATACAATAATACTTTCTATTTTATTACTTTAGATGTACTGAGGATTACTATGCATTTGAAACGTATTCAAACCGTCGTTTGCCAACTTAAGATGGTTATTTCCACCTGGAAACGGGTTTTAATCTTATTCTGGAAGGTTAGCCCGTGGATTGTCATTGGACTATTGGCATTTACAATAGGTCTGGGACTTTTACCAGCTATGCAAATACAGGTGACAAGTTATGTTGTACAAAGCGTTGCTAGCGCTATTTATGAAAAAGGAGTACCAGAATTTGTTTCTGCTGCTCTTCTCGCAGGGCTTTTACAGGGAGGCCTTGCTATTCTTTCATTACTACTTACCAGTGGGCAACAGTATCTTCAATCTTTACTACAGATGCAATTATCTAATGTAGTTAGTTTTCAAATTATGGAGAAAGCCGCCAGCCTCACACTCCAACAATATGAAGATGATGAACTATATGATCGTATGCAGCGAGCAAATAGAGAAAGTATGTACGTCCTACTACGGCTGAGGTGGCGAATCTTACCTTTGGGCGGGGCGCACTTCGACAAAAGATAACGGAGCGGGGCGCTCCTATGAGTCGTTATCTCCATTCCAGAAAAGTTTGTAAATCGACAATATTTTACTACGGCTTGATCTTCCTACTGGTCTACTGGGCTGTGTTTAATGGATATGTGGGAATTGGTTTTTTTAAGGAGCCTACAATCTCGTCGGGAATTGGCAAAGGTTATGATTTAATCTTGTTCCCCTCATTACTGCCAACCGAACACGGTCAAATCACCTCCGAGGCAGCCAAACGTGGTATTCTTGAGCTTTACATTTTAAGTCTATTTGTGGGGCGACAGGTCAAGAGGACATAATAGCTGCGCTGAGGGAAGCCTGATGGCTTTGCTCTGATTGTTCAATGATGGCAGGATTTGACGCTAATCGCCAATCTTAAGACCGACCCCCGAGCGGTGCCGATTTGTGTGGCGACTTCCGCGATCAGTGACGTTGTCCCAAGCGCCTAGGTGTTAGGTGTATTTAGTAACAGACCTCAAAAGCGTTGTATTAGATAAAATTGACGCCTCAGAAACTTGCTCTATCTTTGATTAATGACGACCAAACTTTAATATCGGTCCTCTTATTTGCGATTAGCGGTCTAGCTGTCTCAGGGTTGCCCCACCATATCCCAGATAAAACTTCCTTCATTGGTCGAAGGACCTAGGGTGATTACCCACACACAAACACGTCCAACACAAAAATATATACAACGTGGGGAAGACCGATATAATTCCAAAGAAAGATTGATAGTATAGACATGAATCACGGAAAAAGAACGCCGCCACCCGTGGTGGTGCCGGGTAGGAAAAACAGAACGGAATTTGCACCGATTGCAGACATTTGACCATTACCAATTGTGTTAGGCCGTATTCAGCGTACATTTCTTAGGTGACAGTTTGTATGCGATATCTTTTCATTCAAGATGGAATTTGTATGTTGTTGGTTGCTCAAGGCTTTCTATGTACGGGGGGAACTCAAGGAGTTGTCATAGCTTAGCACTGTTCAGAACAACTTATTTGTTAGTAACTTATTTGGCTTTTAGATAGCCGAGATGTTCATATCGCAAGGTCAGCGTGTACCTTTTTCCCCCCAGTAACTAAAAGGGCATGGAGGGTGTGGTAGTCATGGGGTCAGTTTTGTTATCAGACTATCATGAAAGTACTCACGATTCTCATTTTACCTTCGTGCTTCAGTTTCAGCCTTGTAGGAATGGGGTAGGAAAGACTACGATTTAATCTTTTCTAGATTATATATTCGCGACCCGGGGAATACTTTGACGAATATCCTAATAGAAAGTGTTTTGATATCATGATTTGCAAAAAGATATTAGTGCCATTTTAGGATTTCATCATTACGACGTGACAGTAGTAAAAAAACCATTTGGTTTTGGTATTGAAAAATTGCGTGAATATTATATAAAAAATAGGTAGAAAAACAGGATGATGTTGTTTTCATTCATGCTCGTGTTGAAACTACACTCCGGCGAAATGTATTTGAACAGGACGGGGATCAACTCTTATTTGGGCCAGTGGGGGGGGCGGTTGAGAAAACAGTGCACAGCTCGTGCATTCATGCGGATGCATTTATTATCCTGATGAGCCGAGGCTGAGAGCTGCAGTAGCTGAGATGGAGTATTTATTCTTACACAAAAATAGAGTGAATCACAGCCGTTGCTGAGATCATCGTTTCATACCACGGTGAGACTCGCTAGTAGGGGATATATGGGTCGTGGGGGGGAGGCAGAGGAGATTTTAGAAGGGAAGGAACACGTTGTGTGGGATGAGCAGATGTGGAATCGGAGAGGGAAGGATATATGCAGAAATTTTTATTTGTAGCAGCATGTGGTGAGTGTTGAGTCAGATGAAATAAGATAAATATCTGTATTTGTGGGATTAATTGAGAAGTGGATTGCAAAGTTGCGTTTGGGAGTCATGACTTTCCATTACTCTACTAATGATCTGGTGCGGTGTGGTGGTGGAGGTAGCGTAGGCAGGTTTTAGATGGAGGGGGGAAGGTGGTTTTTAACCACCTAGAGATGGGCCGTGGCGGACAGGGAAGGGAGATAACGATATGACTTTGCTCTTGATACTATTCCCACCTTCCTGAATTCAAGGATTCAAGACCAGACATGCAGCAGTTCCAAACTGCGAATACTGTGACTCTGGGCGGAGAGAGGGAGTCGTGTGAGAGGCCTATTCAGCGGTAGTTCTGTGAGTGGAAATACTATCCTAAGTCAACCATGGGGTTAGTTTGTTAGTTTAGGTAAGAATGGTACTGGAACCGCACTGACATTCTAATTCTAGAGTTGATGGAGTCTGCACCGAGAAGGAACCTTGGAACATTGACCAAAGTGAGTCACGCATCATGAACATATGCAAAACTGGCATTTTCTCGTACGGATGTAGAACGCACCACCAGGCTTAATTCATCACAACATCGGAGGATACGAGACCAAAAAAAATAACTTTACTATTTACGTTATCAGTGAGATCACTTACGTGATGAACGCAAACATATTTAGGATATTTGTCAATATTGCATTGGATGTTAATGTCCATTGTTTCTTGCAACTCGTAGGACAAAATATCAGTCAAGCCATTAACATCAAATATCTCGCGGAACCCAATGTCGGGAGATCTTTCTCTATCTCAATAAGAAAATCCGTTCAGAAGCAAAATTCTAACATTTTTTGATCACTAAACAAAAGAGGGAATAACAGCATTTATATATATCATCTTTGGCTGCATAATCATAATAAACTTTTGCTTCAGTCACCCTCATTTACCAAACAACAGAGAGTCCAGTTACTTTGTCGTCTCCCAGATACATTCAGTGTAATTGGAACTCACGGATTGAAATCGGACCCCGTGGAACGTTAAAATCAGATTGCCTCAAATATCAGAATTGTTGTAGAAAAAAAATTTATACTCCTAACAAAAGCTTCATCTGTCAAGAAACATTAGCATATACAACAACAACTACCTACTGAGAAATTTTTTGCCATGCCATGCACGCATTAGCTGTTATTTTAGAGATACAGGTCCATTTTCTCCTTTCCCCCAAGGTTAGTCTTAATGTAACGACCCTAATTTGCCAAACACTTACCCGAACCTAACCATCTAGTTGGCTACTATTGCCCTCATACGAAGAGATTTTTTCTCACTAATAATGATATAAAGACTCAGATGATTGTATAATCCTTATCGCGAAAGAAACACATTTCCCATATAGTCTCCATCAAAATTGCATGCACCACAGGACCACG
This sequence comes from Dictyobacter vulcani, assembly GCF_008974265.1. Lineage (GTDB taxonomy): Bacteria > Chloroflexota > Ktedonobacteria > Ktedonobacterales > Ktedonobacteraceae > Dictyobacter > Dictyobacter vulcani. Next base: position 203,631 of record NZ_BKZW01000002.1, on the reverse strand, counting down.
AGCCTTTTCAACCTGGCCACAAACTAGCAAAAAGAACTGACGCTCCCTCCCGGGTGAAGTGCCATTATAGTCATGATAACAAATTGCTTAATTGTTGGCTCACGGATCTAGCTTGACGCTTTGTCTACCTACTCTCACATTTGGCGCTCGTTAGCATTAGCACCACACGATGGGAAGCACAGCTCCCATTATTCGAAGGCAGAAATCTTTGAGATAGTATGCTTAAACAACTAGTATGTGCCGAGCGAAAGGTGATCTTTATTATTCTTCCAGTGATTGGGGTTTTCGAAAGCTCTCATCTGAGAACAATTAATTAGATGTGCTATAAAGGCGGAGTCTTGTATTCAACTCATCCTTGGTATCTGAGACTCTTGATGAGTATCTCCTAGTATGCCTCTTTTCTATCGCCACAGAATTTACCTCCAGAATTTCGTACAATAATTGCCCTCTTATATTACACCTCATTGGTGCTGCCTGTCTTTATCCCTCAGACCGCGGACCATGACGTATGGAGTAATCCTAATAGAACAATGCATGGGCAGCCTACACTTCTTCGTCTCTCCTACTATGTTATTCATCAGGGATTTATAGCCTCTGCCTAAGAGCAGTTCCTAGGCGTTCCGCGCTCGTGACACCCGGCGCCTGAGAGCGGGCGCCGCTCAACGCTATTCGAACCGTGCATAAATTCTTCCCACGTGAATTATATCCGGTTCTCGACAGCCGCTTATGAAGTGATCGTGCAGTCCACGCTAATCGCCAAGAACAAACCTTACTTTGTTATTCTAATTCACTGTGGTCTTGCGTATACTATCTTTTCTTCTTTCTTCTACTTCTCCTTATTCTAAAAAGTCGGAAACCTCCGGTCTCATAATACAAAAACGTGAACTTTGTACCATCATTGAATTGCAAGTCGCTCACCATGCTTTGATAGGAATATATCAGAATTAATGTAATTAAATTACCCTTTTATTTCCTCCTCCAGGTATTAATAATCCAATCTCGAAGTCATGGCACTTGGGCTCTATTTGAGGATGAAACAGCGTACAAACTCAGACCTATTAAAGCCCATCTCACTTAGCGAAGTAAAAGCCGCCGGAGTTTCTTTCCCTATCCAGGCTTCCTATATATGTTTTGATGTTCGTGGCACTTTCTTCTCGCTATTAATCTGACCAAAATCAATAGCCGTGTCTCTATATTTGTGTCTTTGAGTCTCAGATAGAATGCAGTCTTTCGGAAGGGCACATCGTTTCCTTCTTATTTTAACCATCTATCCATATATTATATGTGATTTTGCAAGCTGCAGATGTATTGTGCTTTGACGCCTTATGGCCTCTGCATTTTCTTTGCACTCAGAGAGTAATTGTCTCACTCATCGAAACGATTTCCTAACTTACGAGAAAACACTAGTGAACCGTCTCGCTATGGTTACTTGCATAGAACACCTAATGACACCTAAATTCTATGTCGCTTGTGCACTCTAGGACGTGCTGAATATAACATTAAGTTAATGTAATGACTAACATGGTTATACACTATGCTCTCGGAGAATGAATTCTATAGCGGACAAGAGCTTTCAGGTCATCTCGAAACAAATGTGCCCTGTATTGGTGATTCACTCGCGTAGAGACGTCACAGAAGCCTGTCTTTCCCATCGCGAAAAAGACACAGCAATTCTTGAAAAGAAGCTACAATATTTTCCCGGAGTAAACACTAAAAAAACTGAACAACATTCTTATGGTCCTGTCTTGTTAAAAGGTAAGCCCAATGAGAACTCTGTTTCTCAATACTCAGGATCTCAAGCTCATAATGTTTCTCTTTCTCTTGAAAGTTTTCATGTTAAAAAAAATGATCTCCCTGATGAAAGAATAATCCACATCTCAAGTGGAAGAAATTTAAATGCAGAAGATGAGTACTCAACAAATATACTTATTAACATAAATCTGACACGTGCATCTCCTCAACTTCTTGCTGCTGGGGACACAATTAAACTAGAGAGTTTAAATAAACACCAGGAAGTAGAAGCGCATATAGTAGGTGTTTTTATGCCTTCAACAACATTTAATCAGGGAGCTATTATGGCTCCTGATACTCTCGCTTCGAAATTACTTATCCCATCGAACATGTCTACACTTTTTTATTTAGACGTAGACCCTGCAACTTCAGACCAAGTCTTATATACCATAACCCTGCTGTCTCCACAGGCTACTTTCGTAAATGCAGCAAGCATTATTGATTTAACAGAAAAATATTTTAATTCTGCAGTAGCACTTCTCGTCTCTCTCGCAGCTTTAATGTTACTTGCTGCATTATCAATGATTATGAATGCTGTGGCACTAGCTATGCTTGAAAGGCGACGAGAAATAGGTATTTTTAAAGCATTAGGATATACTGGAAAACATATCGCATACATAATTTTGCTTGAAAATAGTTTTGTCGCAATGATTGGTTCCTTGTTAGCAACACTCCCAACAACATTAGTGGTAAATTTACTAGATACTTACGCATTTCACGCGAGTTTTTCTTTGCCTTGGTTCATCATTCCTAGTTTGATAGGAGGCACAATTATTGTTGTAATAATAACTGTCATCATTACTATCTGGAAATCTATACAAAAATCGCCTTTAGAAGTGCTACGCTATGATTGACTAGACTATCGTTTTTATAGTGCTCAATAATAACAGGAACAACTAGCTATCAGCGTTGTTTTTAATCACACGAATCAAACTAATGATTACTCTAAGATCAAACAAAATATAACAATCGTTAGCGTAGATAGTGGCGTAGCACGACATCGATACGGTGATGGCCCAATTGTTCAGAGACGGTCATGGCGGCATGGCGATCATACGCATCGCTCTTCAGCCGACCTGTTGATGGTGGCAGTTGATAAGTGGGAGCAAGATAGAGGTAAAGGGACTGGGCATATTCACGTCGATAGCTGTGGATATCCATATTCTTGGGCAGGCGCGAAAAAACATGGTCGTCTTGTCGGCGTCCAGCGACTAATGACCAGACGGCCTGCTCATGACCAGGAAGCACCCATACTTCACGGGATTGGCCTCCTTTTCCGTTACGCACATAGACAACCAGACGCTCCTGGCTTCGCCAATACACTTCGCGCACAAAGAGTGCCGTGGCTTCCTCTCGGCGAAGTCCACAGGCACGGAGAAAAGCAATCGTGTCCTGCCAATGTGCAGGTTGAAAATGCCGATCTTGTCTGGTTTCCACACGGGATCGCTGGATATCCTGCCGCCGCCTCGGAGGAATATGCACTGTTTCAGCCAGATCACGTTGCTGGAAAAAGAGACGTAAAGCCGCTCGCTCTGCCTGGATTGTATATGGACTCTTCTGAACCGCGACCCGTTCCATCAAATACTGAGCAACCAGGGCTTCAGCCTGCTCATCCAGGTGCAACAAGCGATTGATCGCATGACTATCACGTGCCCAGTTAATAAAATGGAGCACATGTTGCTGATATGCCTGCCGGGTACGATGCGAGTGAATCGTCTGGGTCGAGAACGTCCAAAACGTCTCTCCAGCCTGACGTGCCGCCGATTTGGCCAGAAAACGACTCTCGCCAGCCATCATCATCGCATCCAGACGCGTGATCGCCTCAAAGATAATGCCGCGGCGATTGCCCATAAGTAACTGTCCTTTAATCCAAACAAAACTATACGAAGATAATACCCATGTTAAGACTTACGTTGCGAAGCTTTTGCGTGTGATACAAGTGATGAGGCACTCCGAGACGCTCATTTTCTTGTCATTGCTGTTTATATCCCCACAATAGGAGAAAAAACAGCGCTGTCTTTCATCTCAAAAGGAAAAGAATCACATAACCCAGACGCACTACAGGACCATTACCCTTTGGGTCGATTGCTGGAGCAACTCACAGCCGTAGAGACCAATCTACCATCCTTTGCACACCAAAGAATGCGAAACATGGTCTCACTCATTCCTGATAAACAGGACAGCATTACCATGGCGGTTCTTGCAAAAAAGAACCAAAACCACACAATAACACTATGAGTATAAATGCCGCTCCCGTCCTTGTCGAGAGCATGTAGCGACCATAGATAACAATAGCTCTAGGAAGACACTATACCTGTAATCTCGTTGAAGTGACAAACCTTCGCTACGCTCGTATTACTAAGTACAGTCCAATGGCAACGTGTTGTCAGGCGCTATACTATGTCCGGGAAGACATCAGGCCTGGAGCGGAGAGATTCCCATGCAGGCTCTGCATCTGGCTGCTCTCATTTTTGCCGAACAAATATTATTCATAGTCATTTCAATCTCTGCTTGCCATAGAGTATCAAGGAAGATAAATAGAGGTTACGATATCATGGAGTACTGGAATATGCATAGCGAGGAAGAATCTACTTTTCCTACAACATTTGTTGATGTGGGAGGCTATCATCTTGCGGCCTTCTGCTCTGGCAGTGGAAGCCCTACTGTTGTGCTAGACGCAGGAATGGGAGATACCAGCGAGGTCTGGTACCAGGTACAAGAGAACATCTCACAATTTAGCCGTGTCTGTAGCTATGATCGGGCAGGAATCGGCCAGAGCGAGTCCGGTCCACTTCCTCGTAACAGTCAAACCATTGTGAACGAATTGCACACATTGTTAAAACAGGCTGGGCTTCCCAGTCCCTACGTCCTGGTTGGACATTCGTTTGGTGGTTTCAATGCTCGCTTATATGCAAGCCAATATCCAGATGAGGTACTGGGGATCGTGCTCATTGATTCCGCTCATCCCGACTTTGATTTGGTTGGACAACTGCCTCCAGAAGAACCAGGTGAGAACCAGGGACTCCATGAGATACGAGCAGTCCTCAAACAAGAAACGCAGGAGACAAAAAATCCAGAAGGAATTGACCCGGTAGCCAGTGCGATGCAGGTACGTTCTATTCCTTCATTAGGAACAATACCTCTTGTCGTAGTAACACACACTTCAGAGACCTGGATAGAGATGCTTATGAATGGATTTCCAGGGTTTCCTCGTGAACTCGCCGCAAAACTTGATCATGCCTGGCAGGAAGGACAGCAATGCCTCTTATCACTTTCCTCCCAAAGTACCCAGATGGTCGCGCAACACAGTGGTCACTATATTCACCATGATGAACCTGAACTGGTTGTGCAAGCTATTCGTAATGTGATTGCCATGGCTCAAGTGGACCAAGATACCATTTATGGTTAAAAACTATGCTAAAAACTATCCGAAAATCGCGAAGAAGATGTTTCATGAAACGGGGCATCTATTCATCAATAATACCTATTGTAATATCTCCTTCATGATAAAATTCAATGACATATTTTTCCGCAAAGGAAAATACCCATATATCGAAACTCACGATAAGAACATCTTCTAGCTGTTCAAAAAGCTTGCTTAGTGATGAACATTGAACAATAGGGAGCGTAAATTCATCCCACATGATGAAGGCAGGAGAATTCAGCTCTCTTATCCAATTTCTTGAAAAAGATGAAAGTTCTTGTATTGACGATATCTTGATTTTCTTTTCTATTTTCGTCCAATCAATTCTTCCTCACCTGGTTATTGGAATCACATGCCAAAACTTTTCTCTCATATCACTAATTTCTTTCATAGAGAGTACATTGGCACTATCTCCGAGAGAAACAAGACACTCTTCAAGCGCTGTCATAAATAAGTAACCTTTCTTACAAGAAAATGCACGCGACGTCGCCCCACTATTTGCACCACCTGGAGAATGGGTTCATTCCTGCGAAAGAACTCCTCTTCTAATCGGAAAAGGAGTCGCCTATTTTCTCCTATTCTATTTGAACCATCTGTCCTTGCATAGCTGGTTGAGGATTTTCCAACGGTATCAACCATGAGGCAAGATCATAAAACGTCTCTGACTTCATCATGGTGAATGTTTCCTCCACACAATCATGCTAGGCTTATAGCATTGATGAAACACGAGAATAGATAGTTGCGCAAGATGAAAGCGAAATACTGCCTTTATGTCACATTTTTATTCTTATCAGGAATCAACAAAAAATAGTTCAGAGAAACGTCCAGAGGCGGCTATGCTCCTCACTATTCCCGAGGTAGCACAACAACTACATATTTCGCGTGCACATGTCTATACGCTGATCAAACAAGGTCTTCCTACCATTCATCTTGGGCGTTGTATTCGTGTGAACGTCACCTCGTTACGTGTCTGGCTTTTAGCCCAGGAGACACATGATTAGGGGCATCTATATCAACTATCAACGCGATCAGCCATGTCCTCTAGCATGTTCAATCAGCGATCCTCAACAAACAGCGTACTCTCTTATAGAAAGTTCATTCTTTTCTCAAATATCAATGTATGAAAAGGTCGCCAGGTCTTGCATATTCACCCCAAATATGATTACTATAAGAAAAACAAGAAAGGGATTTGAGAGAATGCACAATAGTATTGGTCAACAAATAGGCAACTACAAAATCCATCAGATGATTGGGTGTGGTGGTTATGCAGAGGTTCATCTAGGAGAGCATCTTTTCCTTCGGAAACAGGCGGCCATTAAATTATTACATGCACAGCTAGCAGATACACTTGCTATAAAAAATTTCCATCATGAAGCGCAACTTATTTCTCAGCTCAATCATCCACATATTGTGCGCGTGCTAGAATTTGGAGTTGCTGAGAATATCCCCTATTTAGCGATGGAATACGCTCCAAATGGTACGCTTCGACAACTTCATCCTAGAGGATCACAATTAACACTAGAAACTATTCTCGCTTACGTTACGCAACTTGGCGCGGCAATTCAGTATGCGCACGATCACAAACTGATTCATCGTGATATCAAACCTGATAATATCTTACTTACAGCAAACAACGATCTACTCTTGAGCGATTTTGGTATCGCGCTTATTCAAGCAACTACCCAGCAAAGCACAAAAGAGGCTATTGGGACGGTTGCTTATATGGCACCAGAACAGTTACAAGGAAAACCATGCTTTGCTAGCGATCAATATGCACTGGGTATTATGATCTATGAATGGATCAGCGGTACAACACCATTTCAAGGTTCACCCACAGAAGTGTGCACACAGCATATGTTTACACCACCTTCATCTTTGAAAGGACAAATTCCGACACTATCAGCAGAAGTTGAGCAGGTACTCTTCAAAGCGCTCGCGAAAGAACCAAAAGAACGCTTTCCCTCTATTCAAAGCTTTGTGGATGCATTCAGGGCTGCTATACACAATTCAACTGAACAGGTATGGTCCTCATCGATCACCCCGACTGAGCCCGCACAAAAAACTATCTTCACACCGACTGCAACAACGGCAAGCTATACCCCACCACCATATGCCAGCATCGCTGCAACCCAGGCCATAGCCACAAAAGGAAGCTTAACTGATTGGATCATACCTCATATTGTCTATCCACTGAGCTACACCATCATGCTTTACCTCTTCCTTTTGGTGGTTGACTTTTTTGCCTTTGGGCTCAAGAAAGACCTGTTCACCAACACCCCATCCATCCAGATCATAGCAATGACAACTGGAACGTTCGCAGTTTCATGCTGCACTGTGATTTTTGCCTATTATGTTATGAAGAGAAGAAGTTAATTACTCCAGGGTTTGGACGCCCGTTTCCACAGCTTGCACAACGAGATGCGTTGCTTGAAAGTGTCATTTCCCAGTGAGTGAAATAACTACGATCAGCTCTAATGAGGAGTTGGGAGAAATAGGGTAATTCTTCGGAGGAATGAACGCCGGGTATCAGTTCTACCAACACCCGGCATACCAATTTTCTCGGCTAATTCGTCTTGGGGGAAATGTATCCTGGTATTCGTGGCCCTCCAAATATGACCACACCACTTTTCTGTTCACTAATGGTAATATTGGGGTGGGTGTAGGAGAGGGGTTCAATCCATTTCTTCAGCAGTACCCTAGCGTGGTTGGTATCCCTGGCGTAGACAAGCTGATAATCGTTCTCCACATCCTGACCACTTGCACATATAATATGCAGAATCATAAAGTCATCGTAGATTGGAATATCGACATCTGCCAGCGTCAATTCAGGTGCAATTTCATGCTTTTTTGATAGCCACTTCAGTATCTTTTCTGCATCCGTCTTGTCTATTGGTTGCATCATGAGAGCACTGTAGATCACTGATGGTGTGATTCCTGCCCTCTCTGCATCTCTCAATATGTCTATATCGTATAAATGCCGGCGTACATGTTCCAGAGTGGTTCTCACCCCCATCAAAGGCATTGGACGTGCATCAAACTTTTCGCGTGCAGGTGACTTCTTCTCTGTACCCATGCTTTACCCCACAATCCCGATATAGGCTTCAACAGTGATCCTCGCTGCCTCTTTTTCTCCCACAATCTCAGTTAGTTCTTGTTGGAGTGGGGAAATCGCTTCAAATTGGTGATTGATCACGTCATGACTTGCTGTAGCACGAAATTCATTCATGTACAGGTTAAGAACCCTACATTCATCTTCAATCTTCTTTCGCAATAATGCTACTTCACTCACAGTATGCTCCTTTCATCATTTAACTTCAATTCAGTAACCCTTATGAGCGTACCATGCAAACCACAAAACTGTCAATATTTAAGCGGTGTAATTTTAGCGCTTATAAAAAATCTCCGATAATAAGTAGTGTATATAGACCAACAATAAAAAACCACTTTAAAAACACTGCTTTAAAATAGGTAATACCCAGCGCGTGCTTCCATTGTTACAATCGAGGCAAAGGAGAGCAGCACATGAGGATTCGACTGAGGATAAAGGAAGTAGCCGAGAATAAAGGATGGACCATGACAAAGCTTTCACACAGGTCAGAGGTCGCGTTCACCACAGTCAAGAGTACATTCAGAGACCCATACCGCACGCTGAACACAGATACACTAAGGAGGTTAGCAGAGGCGTTGGAAGTAAGTATTCACGATCTGATAGAGGAGGTTCCAGACGATAAAGAGGACTAATCTAAATATACGAGAAAAGAAGGGAGAGGTACGTCATTGTACCTCTATTCTAGTGATTGGATATCATAAGTGACTGTCTATCTCGATGTCATTCGATCATAATCAAATTACACCAGGCAATAAACTCTAAACATGTGTATGGGCTCTTTGAAGATGAGTTTGGCGCGATTTTTCATGCCAATTCGATCTGAGTTTGGAACTTCATCACTCCTGGTGCTTGATAAAGTAATGAAAAAAGGTATTGCTTGAAGGAAATTAGATCCCCAGATGAAGAATGAAAAACTCACCTGTGGTCGCTTGCTCCCCAAACCAAGCAAGTGTGGTAAGCATCCGCACCAACCAATCCCGGTCCATTTCCAAATGCTCATAACTTCCGAGCAGATGCAGATGGTTTTCATTTACGAGGTGTTGAGACTCATCAAATGGCCATTGCCACGTAAAGTCCCCTTGCAATCTCAACTGTTGCGGGCCAGAAGCAAAGAGTTGTGCCCATGAGGTCCATACACGATGAAAGAGGATTCCACCAGTCTGATGAATAATCGTTGGACCCCACCAATTCAACCCATTCCCTTGCTCATTCTTTGCCGGATTAAACGTTGGTATCCATGCTAATGTATCACCAAAATATCGCAAAACATCATCGTCGAGACTCACTGGCGCATCTTGCCGAGGAAGAAGATCGCTGTAATCCGTGTAAGCACGTTCTCCTTCTCGAAAAAGCCAGAAATCATGGTTCATCGCCATCGCACATCGTTCCTTTCTCATCTCGACTTTGTACAAAAGTAGAAAAATGAGCTCACAGAAGAATGACGATCCAGGTTTTTTCTCAGCTCAAAAAGCGAAAAATGTACAAAGTCGAGCTCATATAGTGTTGCATTTGAATTCTACGCCAAAATCGTCTTCAAAGGGCAGTATGTGGTAAAAATGCTTTTATCTTTTTACCGTAAATAGTGACGCAGCATCACATCGATGCGGTGATGGCCAAGTTGCTCTGAAACCATTAAAGCCATGACTCGATCATAATCATCAGGCTTCAAACGCTTGTGAGAGGGCAGCGCAATGTATATTCATATATCAGGTGAAGGTAAAAGGACCTGAGAATATTTACGCCGTTGTTGCGTTTCCTGTAAGGATGAGGTATATATAGTGCAGCTAAAATGAGAGGTTTTGAGAGCTAGGGTACTGGCTTCTCAGGAAAGGTGTTAAAAAAGACTGCGAGAGGTTCCTTCGCGCTAGCATAAAAACTCATTTCACTCCGGGGCGGAGGCTGTTCCACCAAAATGATTCCCATATGACAGGCATACTCTTCCACTAATTGGACTAAAAGTTCCTTCGCTCTCTTTTCGTTCTCTGGTTTAGCACCCTCATCATCAATCGCGACCCCTAGGATGAGTTGGTCATCAGAGGTAAACCTCAAAATCACCATTGTCAGGTCTCCCCGTTTCGGGGTGAGATAGACAGTAAAAGCACGACGTGGCGAGGCAAGACCTCGTTCAATGATGTGCGCCAGTGTTAGCTCTGGTTCCCACTCAAAGATAGTGGGCTCCCACTCAGCGCTTTCTTCTCCTGTACCTGGAGTCGTGAGATGCAGCGGTTCTATTATCAATTCTTTGTTTCCGCGATCCCAACTTTTCACGCGATCCACATAGGTATCGAGAAAACGGTCAATGGTGACAGCATCGCGGTGTTTCGTCAAACCATAAATATTCAGATCAGGCGGCATAACGCACTCCTCCGTTTTGCTCAAGCATCCCAAGGCTCTACTTGGAGTGTAACACATCTGGAGATCTCAATCCAGAGATCCACCTCAACCCGCTGCTTTTTAAAACTGTCCTTTACAGCGAGAAAAAGCAGAGAGATCTCTAATGATAAAAGATGTGATTATTTTCTCATTAGAAGTCTTTCTTCGTTTTTGCTACTAGCTTGCATCTCATTATGTATCCTGTGGGAAGAACTATTTTTATTGACAGAAACCTGCCAATAATGAGGTCAGTGTACTTGTACGAACAACTAGTGTTCCTTAAGCCAAAAATGTCTCCATATTACGCCCCTGTAATTCAAGCAAAATTGCCAAAAATTGTCTATTCTTTGCTGCCTTCATAGCCTGTAACATTGAACTACTACAAAATGAACAGTTTCTCTATTATGAATAAAGAAAAGGAAGTAGACAATGAACTTTGTGACGGCTAAAGCAGCCCTCTATGTTGGATATCAGGGGGATTTTACAGAAATTCGGCAGGTTGCGCTCGACTATTGTCAGGGTCATGATTATTCACTTGAATACATTTACCAGGATACTGGAAGTTCGCAACCGGTCCTTCAGTCGGTAAGAGAAATGATGGAAGAGCGGGCTTTCCATCTACTCCTGATCCCATCGGTTGAGCATATCTATGAAAATCAATTGGGACAACTGCTCAATTTCCTAATCGACGCTCAAGAAGCCCATGTAGACATTGTTTGTCTAACACCAACACCAATCAACCTCTATACGCAGGCATTAGCCATCGTTCCACAGTCGATGGAGCAAACAACCAATTTAGATGACGTTGTTCGCTGTCTACGATACAGATAGTAATCAACCAGGAGGCATCAACTTTTTGATAGTGATGCCTCTTTCCTTGCATACCATAACAAGCAAAGGCAGAAACTATGCAAAGTATCACACCACAAGTCGCCCTGTATTTTCATACGCTTGGGCTCAGAGAAGATGAACCGGCTGTTATCCGAAGAACATATAACTACTGTAGAGAAAACCGATATACTTTTCAAGCTATTTATAAAGATACAGGCATGAGCAAACCTATTTTTCGCGAAATGAAACAGGCAATGAATAACAGAGCATTTCAGATCCTGTGCATACCTTCACTGTTACAAGTTCACTGCTCGCATATTGGCCAGGTCCTCCACTTTTTACAAGAAGCTCAAAACTGTCGGGTAGAAATTATTTGTTTGTATCCCAGACCGATCAGTATTTTTCAGCAAAACCTCACGCTCTTGCCTGCTCCTACTCAACGCCATATCTTTGATCTGGGAGATATTGTGCGCTACCTTCGTTTATCGTCGAAACAATGAGGATGAATAAGCCTCAGCTTTGTAAGATACAGGAATAAATGAAATCAAGAGTATGATCATCTGATGAAGCATATAAAGTATTTATCGAATTTGGTAAACACAGAAAAGTTGTGCCTATGGGTGAGAAACCAATAAACAAGCCATATTATGCCTGCTTTTGAGCTGTGAATACCAGACATACTAGCTACACAATTGCCACAATCAACAAAAATGGATAGAATTATTGATGAAATTATATTTATGCTATGGGTAAATATAATTTTTTATTGAATAAATTGTGCAGCAATGTTTTTGTAGATGGTTGTGGAATTATAAAATGAATGATGGAAAGAACATAAATGAGGCATTACGACGCTCGCGGGTGGAACATGGCTGGACACAAAAAGATCTGGCGGATGCACTTGGAGTTGCAGAGGCGACAGTACGGAGTTGGGAACATCGAAAACGCTCACCCAGTCCTGATTTGCTTGCTCGTTTGAGCCGCGCATTAAAAAAATCTCCGGAGGAGCTAGGATTATATCCTTTCCCACAAACAACCGCAGAGATAGATATATCTCCAAACGATGATGACACATCCTCATTCTCAGACATCGAGATTGTAGCAGAAGCAGAACATCATCCATTCATACATAGAGCCCCATTCATGATGTTTCAGCATAGCGACACAGATGAAAATCGTTACCGCATGCTGAAGCGTGTGCAAACACGCTGGATTACAGGTGTACTGGATCATATTGCCAGTCATTCATTGATCTCACTTGACCTACAAATACGATCAGATGCAGTGGCAAAGCTATGGAACACAGATATCCTGGCGGATCACCCAGCGCCACCTGACTTGACGAGTAAATGCATCGCTGAAGTCTATGATGAAGCGGATAGAGAATTACTCATCCTGGGTGAGCCGGGCTCAGGAAAAACAACGCTACTGCTAGAACTAACAAGTAATCTCATCAAACGTGCTCAAGTTGACGAAAAGCAGCCAATTCCAGTTATTTTCCATTTGTCATCCTGGGCAAATAAGCAACTCCCATTAGACCAATGGTTGGAGGAAGAATTAAATACGAAATATCTGGTACCCATCCGTCTAGCAAAGAAATGGATTTCGGGAGATAAAGTAGTTACGCTGCTCGATGGATTGGATGAGGTCAATGAAGAAGTGCGTGCAAGCTGTATTGCAGCCATCAATGCTTATCGGAAAGATCATGGATTTGTCTCAATGGTAGTCTGCTGCCGCTCTACAGTCTATGCTGCCCTACCTTCTCAACTTGTATTAAATACTGCAGTAGAAGTTCAGCCACTGACGATCCAGAAGATTGATGATTATGTTGCAAGAGGAGGTCCCTCCCTGGCGGCGATGCGGCAGGCTCTTCAAACGGATCCAGCATTGCAGGAAATGGCTTCAACTCCTTTCATGCTCAATGTGCTAGCAACCGTCCATCAGGATCTGACAGATGAAGAAATACAAACAATGGCAGATGTGGAGGAACGTCGCAACAAAATATTCGAGACATATGTAAAACGCTTACTTCAACGCCAGGCCTCACCATTGTATACACAGGAACAGATACAACGCTGGCTATCCTGGCTCGCACAACAGATGTCCACACGTAATCAAACTGAATTTTATCTTGAACACATACAACCTGACTGGTTAGAGGAACCAACCTCTATCAAGTATCGCAATGCTGTGATACGCGTCATCTTTGGCGTAAATTTGGCTCTCGATGGGGGGCTCTTTGCCTGTTTCCGCGGAGACTCTGAACCAAGTCAACTGGGATTATTTTACTGGCTAGGTGGTAAAGGCCTCGGTAATACCATTCTAGGCTGGATGGCTCAAGGTATCGGTGGAGGATTACATGGGGGCACCAGTATGGGACTAATTTTATATGTGGTCGAGGCAATTGTGGTGTTAATTGCAGGGAAAAAAGCAGTTTCTTCTCTTTCATTCACTTCTCTACGCCAGGGATTGATGAGTGGTCTGCGCAGTGCTCTCATTTTTGGGAGCGTGGTTGCGGTATTTGCCGCGTTAGTCTTTAGTCTCGCAAACGGCTGGTATTTTGGCATCTATCACGGATTGGCGATTGGCTTGTTTGAGGGCATCCTGGTTGGATCGGTCGTGGGACTTCTGGCTGCACTACGATCAGAGCAAGAAGATATATATGAGCAGCACCAAAAAGATCAATCACAATGGACACGCTGGAAACAGCGTATCCTGAAAGAGAAGCGGTCTCCAATGGATCGCATCGTCAATTTTGCGCTCTTTACCGTCTGTGAAACGATTGGCATGGCAACCATTTACTCGCTCCAGGCAGGAGCCATTACTCAACATATTCTCACAGATGCCTTCGTTGTTGGAGTTGGCTCGGGTCTCATTTTTGGATTGGGCAACGGCACCGATTTGCTTCCTGGACTGGGCAGGATAATTGAACCTGCCGAGAGTGTGGTATGGAGTTGGTCTACGATGATCAAAAATAGCGGCGCCATTCTCAAAAAAGGTATTTTACTGGCGCTTGCCATTGCATTACCCATCATCATAACCCTGGGAGCAGTCAGCTCATTTTTTAATGGGGTCTCTTACGGATGGAGGTATGGAATAATATATGGCGCCATTGTTGGTGCCGTTAATGGCCTTGCCAGTATATTGGTAGGCATTTTAAATAGTGGCTGGTCGTCAGAACGGCTCTCAGATGACCAACGCCAATCAATTACGCAACCCAATATTGGTATTCGCAATTCGATCAAACATGGACTTCTCGCCGCAGGCTCTATGGGTCCAGTGGGTGGAATTCTCGGTGGTGTGTGCTGTGGACTCTTTTTCTGGCTAGCGGGAGTTCCTGGCTGGCGTACATTACTGCTCGGATTTATATTGGTCTACAGTGTGCTCTTTGGCTTCCGCTTCTGGATCGCTTATGGAGGACGAGCCTCTATTGAGCACATCATCTTACGGTGGTACCTTCGCAGAACTGGTGCGATACCAAAGAAATACACCCTCTTCTTGAACTATGCGGCAGAGCGGGCGCTATTACGTAAAGTTGGAGGAGGCTACATGTTTTCACATCGCTTGCTACTAGAATATTTTGCACGGCTAGCTGATCACACTCATCAAAGTACTACAGGTGAAAAATAATATGCATAACAGACAAGAAACACATGCCATCGTTATCGGAGGCGGGATCGCTGGATTACTAGCAAGCCGCGTTCTACTTAAGCACTTTGATCAGGTAACACTTATTGAGAGAGACCAGTACCCTCAAGAACCCGTATTTCGGCCTGGTGTACCGCAGGGGCGACAGGGACATACATTGCTCCTGCAAGGGCAACACATTATTGAAGCATTATTTCCTGGCATCCATGAGAAATTGATCACCCATGGAGCAATCGAACATAATTATGGCAGCGACACCGTCTATTGCTATGGTGAACGATGCCCACGCCTTGCCCCTACATCCTGGGGACAGGGCTGGAATAGCACTCGCCTACTCCTGGAATGGCAGATTCATCAGGAATTGATGATAGACGATCACTTGCATATCATGGAAGGGTTTGAAGTAGTTCATCTGCTCTTCGATCAAAGCCAAGAAACAGTCTGCGGTGTGCAATTCCGAGAGCGGAACCACAACAAGCCCGAAGACAATATACTTCAGGAACTCAAAGCAGATTTAGTTGTCGATGCCAGTGGTTCTACATCACATGCTCCAGAGTGGCTAAAAGACTTAGGATATGAAATCCCTCAAGAGACCGAAATCAATACACATCTTGGCTATGCAACGCGCTTATATGAGCCACCTGAGACCCACCAGGAAGACTGGTGGAAATTCATCGCCATTCAAAGCACCCAAAGTAAACGTGGTGGTGTTTTAATGGATGTTGAAGGCGGAAAATGGTTAGTCATCCTGGCTGGTTCCCAAAAAGATTATCCACCGACACAAGATACAGAATACCTGGAGTTTGCACACAGTTTACCCGACCAGATACTCTACGAAAGCATCAAAAATGCTCGCCCTATCTCTCCTATCTATGGATATCGCCGTACAGCCAATCGTATGCGACACTTCGAACGACTGAAGCGCCAACCAGAAAACTTCATCGTCATCGGAGATGGAGTGTGTAGCTTTAACCCCATCTATGGGCAAGGCATGACCGTAGCAGCCCTGGAAGCACAAGCGCTTGATACCAGTCTGCCCTCATGGCAACGCAAACGCAAAGGATTTGCCCATCAATTTCAACGAAAAATAGCCCGTCTATTAGTCTCACCCTGGCTCCTTGCAACCATTGCCGATGTGCCCGCTTCCGAAAAACAGGGAGTTATCGCAAAATTATCACAATGGTATTTGGACCGCTTAATTATGCTTTTACCACGTGATCCCTATGCTTTACGCGCCTTCTTAAAGGTACTGCATATGGTAAAAACACCGATTGCATTGGCACACCCAAGAATAATCGCCAAAGTACTCTTGCAAAAAAGCTAAATTTGAGATGCAATAGACACTCATATATGAGGAAGTAGGGTGCTAAAGAAAGATTATAGATGGTATAAATTGTGGTCTCTTCAGCACCCACATTTTCAGTTATATATCATCTATTCTAGAGGTACCTGACATTCTTCTTTTTGGATATATCCAGGAATAAAGATATTGCCTATCATAAAACCATCTGGGCAGGCAGTATAGGAGTGATGTGGTAGATGTGGTAGATGTTCAAGCCATTTCCTGGATAGATCTCTGGCGTGTTGCTGGTTACGTGCATAGACAAAGTGGTATGAGTCGCTTATATGTTCATGTGTATTTGAACTGGCACGTATAATCCAGAGGATCAGATATTCTTCCCACACCACGATATCTATATATTCTAACGATAGTTCTAAACCGATATACTGTGCCAAAGTAGCGACAATCGTTACTGCTTCACTACGATAAATAGGCTGGCGCAAGAGAGCATGATACACGGTTTTGGTCTCTAGCCCTGCAAGTATCGCGAAAGTAGAGATATCAAAAAATGATGTGCTCTAATATACTCTAAAGTGGGCTTCTTTTGTCTCACATCCATGATCACTATCCTATCGCTTGAATATATGCTTCAACAGCGATTTTTGCTGCCTCTTGCTCGCCTACAATAACCGCTAATTGCTCCTGTATGTCTCCAATCGAGGTGTATCGATTATTAATAATATCGTGTGAGGCAGTGACTCTAAAACTATTCATTGCGTGCTTCATCGCCTCACATTCCATTTCTATCTGCTGCCTCAACAATGCGACTTCACTCAAGAGAAGCTCCTTTCTGGTCGATACAATGAATAAGCGTTTTCAACATTACAATGATAGCATTACAATGCATAACATTACAATCCTATCTCTCAAAGCTTATCGTTATTACCATATTCTGCTAATCCCTTCGCTCTGATACACTGGCTTTAAATGAATACATAGGAGCGTTATAATGTTGCGTCTCAGAGTAAAAGAGGTGGCGGAGGAAAAAGGGATAAACATAGCTAAGTTAGCACGCAAGGCTGATTTAGATAACCGGACAGTGTATCGCATCGTACACGATCCGTTTGCTGAGATTACAACCGTTACCCTTGGTCGATTAGCTGAAGCTTTAGAAGTATCTGTAAAAGACTTAGTAGAAGATGCTCCTGGCCATTCCTCCGATTAAGCACCAACGCTAAACCTCTTCCTGTTCATAATTGCTCAAGCAGACTTATTTATAATGCCTCAGTAAACAAGTGAGATCACTCTTCAACGTAGCTTTTACAGCTAGAGAGTTTACTCAAGTCGATGGTCAATACGAGCATTTCTCCAATGAAGCCAGTAGCGTATAAACGCTCAATGGTCAACTCCCTATTCATAAACACTATAATGGCCAAAATCACAAAGCACATTGTTTGTAAATTGTGAAATGAAGCTGGTGATTTCTTGGTAATTATTCTAGCGATCAAGTATACTAAGGAGGAATGGTGTTTTTAGATTTTTTATGTGAGAAGTTATTTATCATGGAGAAGCGTCCTTGCCGCTCATAGCCCTTTCGGAGGCCCAAAGAACGCAAACTGTGGAACGTTTTGCCATCATCCGCCCTGCTTTATTAAAGACGGTGTACACTTGAGCCGGTGAAGAATTGACCGACCCCCAAGAAGGCGGTATTCTGAGGAAAATCAAAAACACAACCTCAGGAGACCGACCATGCTCAGGAGTCAGACCGTGAATACGATACACGATTTGCATCAACAAGGGAAGACTGTCCAGGAAATTGCCCAGAAATTGGACATTTCGCGGACCACTGTGCGCAAATATCTCGCGCACCCAGAAGCGGTGATCCCCAAACCGCGCCCGCCTCGGCCTTCCAAGCTTGATCCGTTCAAAGAACAGATTACGCGTTGGGTGATGGAAGATCATTGCACGAATTGTGAAGTGATCTACGCAAGGTTACAGCCGATGGGGTACACCGGCGGGATTAGTATCTTGAAGGAGTTTGTCCATCCCCTGCGACCGGCGGTGGCAGGACATGCGCCCGTGCAACGCTATGAAACTGAGCCTGGCCAACAGGTGCAATTCGATTGGGGGGAGTTCACCTATGAACAGGAGGGCATCATCCATAAATTCTATGGCTTTACTGCCGTGCTAGGCTATTCGCGCATGCGCTTTGTGACGTTTGTGAAGCGTTGCGATACTCCGACGCTCATTCGCTCCTTGATGGAGGCGTTTGAATACTTCGGAGGCCTGACCAGGTGTGCGCTGACTGACCGCATGAAAAGCGTGTTGCTCGAAATGCAGGAGAACAAGCCCCGTTGGAATCCTCGCTTTGCTGACTTCATGGTCTCCATTGGGGTCACTGCCCGCGTCTGCAAGCCCTACACGCCACAGACGAAAGGCAAGGTCGAGCGCACCGTGAGTTATGTGAAGCAGAGCTTTTGGGCCGGGGTGACCTTCACCGATCTCGATGATCTCAATCGCCAGGCCCATCGCTGGTGTGAGCGCATCAATTCCCGCGTGCACCGCACAACCCATGCCCGCCCGGTCGATCGTTTGGAGGTGGAGAAGCTCCAACCCTTGCCTCAGGCCTTTGCCTGGGAGCGCTTTGCCACCGAAGAACGCAAAGTGACCTGGGATGGCTATGTCTCTTACGATGGCGTGCTCTACGGATTGCCAGGCAATCTGCATCTGGCTGGCAACATGGTGCAGGTTCGCGAACGCAAGGGTGTGCTCACTGTTTGGTCGCAGGGGCAAGAGGTGTTTGCCATCGAGAAGCGTCCTCGCTCACAAGAGAGTGTGCCGCATCCAGAGCAATGGACGGGTGTTCCCTCAACCTCGGCGATCCGACGAACAGCAGCACCGTTAGGCCACCAGCAGCAGGCACCTCAGGTGCAAAGCCGGGCTCTGGCCGAGTATGATCAGTATTGTGGCGTGCCATCCGTAGCGGAGGTGGGTGCATGAAGTCGATCACCGCGTACAAGCAACTGAACTTGACCCACCTGCAAACGGCGTTACCCCGGTTGCTGGAAACTGCCCGGCGAGAGCAGTGGACGTATGAAACCATGGTGGAGCGGGCCCTGGGCGCAGAGCTGGATGGCCGCGAGCAAAAAGCCACGGCCCGCCGTCTCAAGGCCGCACGCATTCCCAGCAAAAAGACGGTGGAGGGTTTCGACTTTTCGTTCCAACCCTCGCTCTCTGAGCGGCGCATCCGGGAGTTGGCTGATCTGTCCTTTGTGCGGACCTGCACCAATGTGGTCTTTCTGGGCCCTCCTGGAACGGGCAAGACGCATTTGAGCCTGGCTCTGGCCAATCGAGCACTGGCAGAGGGACACACAGTCCTGTTTACGACGCTGGCGGAACTGGCTCAGTCCCTGGAGAGCGCCTCGCATCCTGGTCTCATGCGTCAGCGCCTGCGGCGCTACATCGCGCCCAGTTTGCTCATCATTGATGAGGTGGGCTACACCAGGCTCACCGCCGAGCAGGCTCATCACTTCTTTGAGCTGGTGGCGGCTCGCTATGAGCACGGCTCCATTATCCTGACGTCCAATACCAGCTTTACTGGCTGGGGAGCGTTACTGGGGGACGAGGTGCTGGCGACGGCTTTGCTTGACCGGCTCCTGCATCATGCAGAGGTCATCGCTATCAATGGGGGCAGTTACCGCATGAAGGAGCGCCGAACAGAGAGCCGAAGCCCCTCAACCTTGTCAGACACAGCACGGCATGCCGCCGGCGATTTACCCACCGGCGTGTAGTCAACCGACGTTCACGATGTCGGCGTTGGGGTCGCCTGGATTCCGGCGCGGTTTGGTCGGCGTTTTCATCGCCGACGTTCTCAAAGTTTGTTTTTTAACGTTCGTTTGATTGGGGCGACCAATTCCAAATCGGCTCGTCATGACACCGGCCTTGACAGCTTTGGAAGACAGTATCACCCAGGTTCAGGTTGCGCGTGCTCATCAGATATCCCTCAGTAAAGTACAGCTTTGGATCAAACGCTATCGAGAGAAGGGTTTGGCAGGACTGGCAAGCAATATTGCGCGCTCGGATAAAGGAAAGTCTCGTCGTCTGCCAACCAGATCCAATTCTTGACGAAAGATGTAGTCGAGACGGCACAGCAGAATCTGATCATTGGATCCAATTGAACTGTGCTCTCTTGATGAGGTGTCGCAAAACCGTTCGTTTCTTGCAACATTCACTATTCGTAGCTGTTTTCCTCTCAGGGGCTAAGAAGGGAAACTTATGGAAAAGCTGGCAGGTTCTCTTCTCCAACCCCTCAAAATCGAAGCGAACCCAAAGCTCATTGGGTCAAGGCTGAACAAGTTATGTGGTCTGAGTAGACACAGGATTTTTTATTAGAATGATCTCGAATCGTCTACGAGTAAGACTGCTTAGTATGCGATTTCATGTATTTCGGTATTATACAGGAGGTAGAAATATCTATGAATAGCAATAAATCGGGGTCAGCAAGTCAAACACCGACAAATTCCTCATCAGCTTCACCGAGATTTTCATGGTATAAAGTATGGTTTACATTTTTATTTGTTCTTGCGCTGTTATTATGGACTTATTCGCCTTCCTATATGCTTTGGAGGGGTTTGCCCCTTGATCGATGGTCTGCGATTGCTGGTGCGGTAGCACAGTTTTTGGGATTTAACTGGGTAGGGAGTTGGCTTTCATGGTTATATCCAAGATCTTACTTCCCAAAGAGAAACAGAGTAAGTTTTGTATCCAGATTCTATCTATTATTATCACGACACGTTGGCTGGAGAAGATTTTTGCAAGGCTTTTCTATCGTATTAATTGCAATTTCGCTTCTTTTGAATCCATATGTTATTCAAGATGCACATAATTTTGTTTTTAGAGTATCAGCGAATATAGCACCACAGCCATGTAGTAACGGCATATGTGTAAATCAGAAACAAAGCCTGAATGGTCCGCAATCCATAGGTATTAGTGGCGGTAATGATTATTTTGGCAATAAAGATGCTATAGATTCTGAAGGAAAAATTTATGGATATGATAAACAAGTGTTAAACAATCATGATGCTTATTACAGTATAGTTGTGGTCAGTACCCTTTCCGCAGGAGATAGAATGAGACATGCTGGAAGTGGTGCTGATGATTTGGAAGGTATTGTAACATTGATGAAACGTGCAGACGATTTTTCGAGAATTGATAAATGTGGATTTAGAATGTTGATTTCCCCAAAAGATTGTCGGCGATTGTTTGTATACGTAGCTAATGCCGGAGATAGTATGGAATTTGCAGAACAGGTAGCAACGCAAATTCTCCGTTTAAAAAATGCTGATCAAGCTCATTTTATAGGAGTCGTAGGTTGGCCGTTGAGCGCTCCTGATGGAATAACTGGTTTACGGATTTTAACTGGCAAGGGTATACCTGTTATTTCATCTACAGCTTCAAGTGATGCACTTTCTGGTCTCTCGCCGTATTTTTTCCGTATCGTCCCTCCTGATAGTCAGCAAGGCCCAATAGCAGCCCGTTATGCTGAACAACAATATCCTGATTCTCATACAGCCATTATTTTCTATGATCAACAATTTCCTTATAGCTTGACTCTATCAAGTGCATTCGCTGAAGAATTCACCAGGCATCCAAATAATTCCATCATTTTTGAGCCATACAACCAATGCCCTTCATGCATGAAAACGAATGATGATCATATTAACGATATAACAAGCAAGATGACTGATGCGGTTGGAAAAATGCAGAGATATAGTCTCATTTTTTTCGCAGGATATTCTGAAGATTTCAGTCGGTTCCTGAGTAATTTAGTTCCGCAGCTAAAAAATTCTCCTGTTATAAGTGGAGATGCACAATACGATAAAAAGGATTTTATCGCTGCAAATTCTTATGATGTATATAAAAACTTCTCTTTCAGCGCTTTTACTCACCCTGCCGAATGGGATGGAGTGAATACAAAACCTGATGAAGTAACTGCATTTGAAACAACGTATCACAGTCTCTACCCTACAACAGCTGTTGATTTACCAACTGAAAATACCATACTCACATACGACGCAGCTAGTGTGTTGTTCTTTGCAGCTCGCAACAGCAGTATATTGGCCTTTCAGAATATTCGAAGTGCACTTGCAAAGATTGATCAATGTCATCCTTTCCAGGCAGTGAGCGGCTCTCTGGCCTTTGCTCCTGATGGTAATCCATACCAAAAGGTTATTTTAATGCTAACTGTTCCCTCAAACGGCATAGTTACTCTGAAAAGCATCAATCAAGGGAATTTGTTGGCAGACCCACAATTCGGGTGTTAACGTAGGAAACTAATTAAATGTGGGTATGTCATCAAAGAGCTGGTCAACGGCATCCCTTTTGTACATAAATTAAAAGTGTAGTATAACAAAAAAAAGGTGTAGAAGGATAGAAGCATCAGATAACTGCGCTTTTTACCATCGAGTGAAGGACTCAGGATTCTGAAGCAACTTTGACAATGGTATGTAGTACCACACCATCTCATTAACGACCGTTTTTTGCGACATATGGCTCTGCTTTTCTCAGGTTGGAGCGCACACCTCCACAAGCACGGGATTTCCCTTTGACGAATCTCAAAAGTCGTCTCATAATCAGAATCTCATAAGGTTGGACAATCGACGGGAAACCTGAGACAAAAGGATGAGATGATGAAGATTGGCTACGTTCGCGTCTCCAAAAACGAGCAAAACGAGGCGCTTCAGATAGACGCGCTCAAAGAAGCGGGCTGTGCAAAATGGTTTGTGGACAAGATTTCCGGGTCAAAAGTAGAACGGAAGTGGCTGAACGAAGCGCTGGCGTATGTGCGGCCAGGAGATACCTTCGTCGTATGGAAACTGGATCGGGCGGAGTGCTCGCTCCCACACCTGATCGAACTGCTCAAGGATCTCCAGAGGCGGGAGATCGAATTCCTCAGCCTTACTGAACAAATCGACACTGCAACTCCAGCTGGCAAGCTCATCTTCCATATGATGGGAGCGCTCGCCAAATTTGAGCGCGATCTTATTCGCGAACGCACAAATGCCGGATTAGCTGCGGCCAGAGCCAGGGGGCGCATCGGCGGGCGACCACGAAAACTCAAGACCAGTGGGAAGGTGGCCTTGGCCCGTCAGATGTTTGCCGATCAGAGCCATTCCATCCCAGAAATCTGCGCAGCACTTGGGATCTCCCGCGCAACACTGTATCGCTACATCAAAGAGGCGAAATCAACAGAGTAATTACCAAAAAATCAACAGTTTAATGGGTCTGGCATAGGTTTGGTGAAGCTCGCTTGTTTTTTGTCCAGTGGTAGATCGTTCTACACGAATAAACCCATTTTTGTAGAAGGATCTTGTGAAGTTGGAAGTAAAGTATGTAACGGCTCTCCCAAAGGAATGAGGGTTAACAACTATTGACATGACTGAGGGAGTGCTCACGCTCACAGCTATTTCTTCGCAAGCCCATCCGGCTTGTCCCACCTCCTTCATGTATCAGCCAAAGCTCCAATCACAATGAATAATCAAGCCGAGCAACTCCATGCTATAATTTATTGAGATGAGTCAAAGAAATCCATCATTCTAATTGCATACGATATATTTATCTCAATTATTCATATCATAAAAACAGAAAACATACGCTTGATATGGGCCAAATATGAGCAGTCAATATGGCCATATCTCAAGGATAGTTACATGGATACGCAGCAACCATTATTTTCAACTCAGTATTTTATTCCTCCATCCAGCCTCATTAACTTACAGCAGGCCCGACAGCGATTTGGGGAGCAAAAAATACAACTCCTCGTTGAGTTAATGTATACTGGTGACGCTCGTGCTGATGCTGTGATCAAGGAGATTGATGAACTCGGTACTGAAGCACGAGAGAAACTCAATCGTGGGATCAGTTATGGCCTTGAGACGGTAGATCATCCCTCACCTGCTATCCAGGCATTTCTTGAAGACATAGAGCGTTATCCCAACTGGGTCGATATGGAACGTTTGCGACGTGGCTCAGAAGCATTCTTATCTATTGGGAGTACCTGGCTCACCCTATCACTTGGTCCGGGATCACTGACCCACACCTATAGTTCTCCTTCTATTGCCAGTGTGCTAGTAAAGACTGGAAACCTGACAAAAATGGCGCAGCGTCGCCTCCTTGAAACTGGTACCTGGAATATCGCATCCATACTCCCAGGTGGCCTGCTAAGAGGGGCAGATGGCTACATTCACAATGTCCAGGTCCGCTTACTCCATGCCCGCGTGCGCAAGACACTCCTCCAACGCCACTGGGATCAAAACGCTATGGGAATGCCAATCAATCAGGTTGAAATGACCCGCACCTGGCTCGACTTCACCTATGTTCCATTCAGCGCACTGCACAAATTTGGGATCACATTCACCGATCATGAGCTCTCAGATCTCTATCACTTCTGGCAATATATCGCCTACCTGCTCGGCATTGATGAGCGTCTCTATCGCGACGTGACAGACCAAAAGAGCGCGCAGGAAATACTGGAGCTTATTGATAGCACAACAGAAGGGGCAAGCCAGGATTCAAAGGTCCTGGTACAAGCTATGCTTGAAGCCATTACTGGTATCCTTCAACCCACCCTTAAGCTTCCTCCAGCAACCATTTTCAATCTGGTAAGTGCAATCACACGCCATCTGCACGGAAACACGCTCGCTGACCAATTAGGAATCAAGAAAACCTGGATCAGTATGCTCATGCCAGCGATTACCCTGATCAATCGTGCCCAACGTGCCTGGAATCGTCGAAATCCTGCCGCAAAGCAACACTCCATCAACCGTACAGTAAAAATATTCCAACAAATCCCTCCATTGGAAGGTCCAACCACCTACCAACGTAACGCGAACGATCCCACCCGGTCAGAACTGCCCCAAACACTCACCACACAGATAAAATGAGAAATCAAGAAAGAGCAATACTACACTTTAAATATTCTTACCAATGGTATTGGATAATCTACAGTCCCTTACGCAGGAAAAATAAATCAATTTTTCTGTGTAGGCAAAGAGCATTAGCAATTTAAAGTTATATGGATCAAGTATTGTCGTAGTCCTTCAACAAATCCTGCACCTCATCGGACCATGAAGGAATGGCTAGCAAGGATATTCATACTTGATAACTCATGATTTGATGGGAGACGCAATTTCTCTACCACCAGGTGAACGTGGGATGTCCTTGCCCGACGGTAGCGACTGGTCCTCAATCCGTCAAGCTGGCAGAGATGGAAAGCCTCATGAGCCTTAACATGACTACTTTCCAAGTCAAGCGCCCAAGGCGAAGGAAACTGAAGGTGCCTCTAAACCATCATAACTTCTAACAAACCAAAGAGGCTGATAGGCTTGACTGAAACGGTAATGAGATCTGTGTGGGACGAGAACTGTAATATTCTCTCCTTTCGCTCATCAAACATCTCCGGTGGATAGCACTTGCCTACAGGAGCATAAAACAAATCATGGGAACGGAGGAACTCACAAGTGGCTCTCATCGCTGGTCGATGCGATAAGGAGAAAACCATCCACACGCTCTTGTGAGCAGGATTATCATTGAGGAACCGGATGAAGGGAAACGTTCATGTTCGGTTTTGGAGCCGAGGAGAGGAAGTAACTCATTTGCACAGGTTAACAATCAGGTGCGTAAGCACTCTACTCTGGTCTATCTCAGCCCGGTTCAATTTGAAGTTGTGAAGAGTCAACTTTTCACTTCGTAGAGTCGTTCAAAACGGGGCAACAACATAGAGACTTCACTTCTTCAATGACTCGAACTAGGAGCAACAAAGAAAATAGGCTCTCTCAGTGCTTCAATGGAAATCGTTTGGCCATCTAATGCCAACAGAAGAGGATCCATGCACTCCCCTTGAGCAGGACTAGGGCGTGTTTGCAAATAGCCGATAGAAAGGAGTATGAGAAGAGGCGAATTGAGCGATGAGCAATGGGAAAAGCTGGCCCCCTTGCTGCCGCCGCAAAAGCCCCATGTGGGTCGTCCAGCACATGATCATCGTCTGATTCTGAATGGCATTCTTTGGATTTTACGGACGGGAGCCCCTTGGAGAGATCTTCCCGAGCGATATGGTCCGTGGAGAACCGTGGCAAGCCGATTTTATCGCTGGGTCAAGGCGGGAATCTGGCAGCACGTCCTGCAAGCCCTGCAGCAACAAAGCGATGCCGCAGGCCACATTGATTGGGAAACGCATAGCGTTGATAGTACCGTGATTCGTGCCCACCAACATGCAGCAGGAGCAAAAGGGGGGATCAAAATCAAGAAGCATTAGGCAAGAGTCAAGGCGGTTTCAGCACGAAAGTGCATTTGCGAGTGGAAGGTCAAGGGAAACCGATGACGGTTGTGCTTACGGCAGGACATCGCCATGAAACGACCAAATTCGAATGCCTGATGGAGCAAGGGGCTGTCAAGAGAGCAGGACGAGGCCGTCCCAAGCTACGGCCAAAGCGGGTCCTGGGAGACAAAGCCTACAGTAGTCGTAAGATCCGGCGGTACCTCAAAAAGCGAGGAATTGATTACACGATTCCCCGCCGCAGCGACGAGACGCGCACCGGGCCATTTAACCGAGCCGTATATAAAAAGCGGAACCGCGTTGAACGCACGATCAATCGTCTCAAGCAGTTTCGGCGAGTAGCCACCCGCTATGAGAAGCGGGCGGTCAACTTCCTGGCTATGGTCACGCTTGCCTCTATTCTGCTTTGGTTATGATTTGCAAACACACCCTAGGATAACTATAAAAATTACGCATAAAACAATTTGTCATGGTTGAGGATATTAGCGTTTCCGGAATAATCATTAGGTAAGCATGGCTGCGGCAGTATAAATCATCCCCACTCCAATTTCTCCTGAGAGTTGAGAGCCGACTGTGGAGAGGCCTACAGTTGTTGTAATTGGGCTAAAGTTGAGTCCAATAACGGTAGCTCCCCCAAGCCCTAAACCGACAATCCTCGCTCTTTTTCTCCACCGCATAAGCCGCTCGTTGTCACGGTATTTGCTACTCAATTGATCCGCTATCTCACACGCAGCCGTACGAAGAGTATAAACGGATCCGATAACATCCTCGGGAGTACTACCACGGCGATCATGAAAATTACGAATACAGGTTCGGCATTGAGCAGTCAATAGGCTAACTGAAGTGGCAGAGAGTCCTCCTTTGGTGAGAATCTCCCGCTCTACTTGCATGAATTCCTCAAAGCTATCTGAGAACTCCTCCACATCAGCAAGTTGCGATGAGAAACTATGGACCTTCTCGACATCTTCGCGGAAACGTGGGTTATCCTGCAACCTTCCTAATGTGCCACAGGCAATAGCTGAAGCCTCCATCAGATAGACGGTATTGTCTGGGTAGAGAGTCATTTTGTCTAGATACTCTTGCATTTTGTCCGTAGCGGTCACCAATAACCGATCGTACCGCACGAAGTACTTGCTCTGCTTAGCCATAGCTTCTTCCTCCTCTAGGATGAATTACGCATGTTTTTACAGATATCTCGAGTATATCCAAGCACAAATTAAAAAGCAAGCTTTTCTCGCATAATTTTTCGTTTCAATCAAATAAAATTTATTTGTGAGATAAAAAAGAGAAAAAACAGTCTCAAACCTTTTGGGAATACAGCAGGTATACCTAATGGAAAAGATGTGTGCGAGAATATGTCGTTTTCTCCACTCAAAGTTCCAATGCATAGGAAAAATTATCTGATAAATTTCAATTACGTTAATAGGTATTCAATGGCGCTCATCATTGGGAACTAAAATATAGCCAAACGTGGCAACACGGAGAATTGATAGATGGGAACCTGATTTTTTTAATTTTCTGCGTACGTTCCCTATATGTTTATTCAGCGCTTCTCTGTTCCACATATCAAGTTCACTATGGAAAATATCTTCAACTAATTCTTTATCAGAGACTGGACGCTCGGTTAATAGATACCTCATCAGGTGATATTCGATGGGGGTAAAACGGATTTGCCTCCCATTAAATATGATCACTCGGACTTCATGTAGAAGATGTACTGTCAAATTATGAAACGTACAGACGCTGTTATGAACCATGGACATTTTTTCTTCTCCCACTTTTCGTACTACGCTGTTTTCTCCAGCTAAGACGTTCTTCACATGTATGAACTATGCCCGTTTGAGGTTCTCTTGAACAGATACAGCGCCTATACAACCCCCATACAAAAGCATGACATTTCCGTATACGGCTGTATAGGTGAGCTCAAAAATAATCACAGCACTACAGTTGGAGTGAGAGAAAGAAGAGGGTAACGACGACCCAATCGAAGAGCCGTGGGCCTTTTGTGCCTTCGTACATCGAGGGTCGATACCACTGGTTCGGGATACGCGTCTCGATCAGGGCAGCTTCGACCCAATCTCGCCCCTCAGGGGTCTGGAAGTCCACTGGCTTGGTACAAGCAACGACCATTATGTAGCAATACTGATGAGCTTCAAGCCAGTTCCGTAAATCAACGTTGCTCCCTTAGCTCGACTTTGTACAAAAGGAGAAACATGAGCTCGCAGAAGAACTTCGATTCGCCTTACGCGGCGGGTTGGCCGATGAGTTCGAGCGAGACCGTCCACAGTGTCTGTGCGATGTCCGGGTCAATCGCCCACTGCTTGACACCATCACTGTTTTTGAACAAGTCGGCGTCGTTGGGCACTGTGTGGGCCTCCTGGCCGTCGGTAAGATAGTGTCCACCGGTGTGGGCGAATTCGGGGGCAACTGCTGCGACGAGGGTAGTAGCGGCACCTTGCTCAACAGTCTTGTAGACGAAGACTCCTGCGGCCTCGGCGGCGGCCAGGTAATCTTTTTGTTTCTGTGTGAAGTCTCTTTGCAATCCGGTGGCGATACCGCCGGGGTTGGCAGTGTTGGTGACGATGCCATCGGCGGCCCAGCGGCGCGTGGCTTCGACCGCAAATAACGAGTTGGCGGTCTTGGACTGTGCGTAGGCCGCCTGCGGGTCGTACTCGCGTCGTTCAAAGTGGATGTCGTCGAACACGACTGGTGATCTCATATGTGCGGTAGAACTGACCGAGATGATGCGTGCCTCGCCCCATTCGCGGGCACCAACGGCGAGGGCGTCATGTAATCCAAGGCTCAGAGTGAAGTGACCAAGGTAATTGGTGGCGAACTGCAGTTCCCAGCCTTCCACAGTCCGGGACAGCGTGCTCGGAATGGCCCCTGCATTATTGATCAGCAGATGCAGCGGTCCCTTCCAGCTCTGGACAAAGTTGGCTATTGAGGCTTGATTGGCAAGATCCAGAGCGATGACGCGCACACGCTCATTCCTGGTTGACTTCGCAATGTCCTTGGCAGCCTTCGCACCAGCGGCGGTATTACGGACCGCGAGTGTTACTTCCGCGCCAGCACTAGCGAGTGCCCGAGCAGTCTCAAGGCCGATGCCGGACGAGGCTCCGGTGACGATGGCACGAACACTGGTGAGGTCGAGACCAGCCACGACGTCCGCAGCGGTGCTTGTAGCGTTAAATCTGGTTGTGATGAGTGAATTGGATGTGGTCATAAAAATCTCCTGAAGGAAACATGAGTGTTTGCGGTTGTACCAGAAGTGCGGAGAGCCGTGATTGATCACACACACGTCCCATTTGCCCTGGCACAATCTCATAGGCAGACAATGTTTGGCAATCATTTGTTTTATAAATGAGTATTTAGGCACTCATTTATAAAAGTAAAATTTTAGGGTCCTGTCACCGCATTCCAGAAAGCGGTAAAGCCAGCATCCCAAAAACGGTCTGCCTCTGAAGGATGGAGTTCAATGAACTCAATGGTCATATTCATGAGAGAGAGGAGTAAGGCCGTACCAAATTCATAGGGCTGATCTTTGAGAGCACCACCGGCAAACGTCTCTTGAATCATCGCATGAAGAGCTTCGTATCCTTCCAGACTCAGGCGTTTGGTCTGTTCCCAGATGGAATCCGAAACGCTCAATTGGGTGATGACTTTGTATTTATCAGGATGAGCAATACCGAACCGAACATACATGTCCCAAACCCAACGAGCACGGACCCCTAAGCTTGCATGGGCAGGATACGCGTCAAGCATATTTGCTCGCACTTCGGCCTTCAATTCCAAATACAATTCATTGAACAGTGTCTCCTTGGTCTCAAAGTAGGTAAAGAGTGATCCTTCTGAGATTCCGGCTACTTTGGCGATTTTGGACGTAGGGATACTTAAACCTTGCTCGGCAATCAGCTGAACTGCTGCCGCAAGGATAGCGTCGCGTTTCTCTGGACTTTTGGGTCTTGCCATAACTCTCACCAATCGAATAATGACTGAGTACATACTCATTATAATAAAAAGGAAAGCTTTTTGCAAGGCTGAGCAACTTCCAGAATACAGCTCTCATACGGAACTGTTGGTTATGTTTTCCACAAGTTCCCACTTTGCCCTCCCAAAAACGCATTCACAGCGAACTGTATAGCTATTGTGTAGGTTCTGTGTAGGTTCTGTGTCTGTACAAACAAGCTCAAAATCGGCATAGTTCATACAAGCAGTTGCTTAGCTCACTGAAATAATCACTGCCACCGGTATTTACAGACTAAGGAAAGAAGCCAATGGTAAAACAGACGTATCCAACCTACTCATATGCTCATATATATGTCCGCACAACAGTTGCTTCAGATAAAAATGAAATCGGCTATCTTCTTATGGATTTAGGAGGGAAACAATCATGAAGTGGTGTGTTCAGTTTCCAGTAGAAGATATTTTGATTAAACGGCCTTGTTTAAGGAAAGCATGCGTTGGTAACAAAGCAGCCTCGACATTACTAAGTTTTTTGCTCTATCAGGTAAGCATCAACCAGGAATTTAAAAAGCATATGGAAGAGAATCTTCGTCCATTGACGACCTATGAAGGGCCAAAGGGTCAGGAAGAAGATTTTACCCTTTACAAAACGCAAAGCGAAATAGTGGCTCAAATGGATAATGAAATCAGTGATCGTACGTTACGCGATACGGCTATTCCTCTTCTTGTGGCATTGGGGTATATCAATGTCGATGAGTCCGAAAAAACGAATCGCTATACACTGTATCCTGCAAAAATTCAAGCAGGTATTAATAATCCTCCAACAAAGCAGGGAATTTTTCCGATACTACAACACTTGATTGAAAGGGGAAATATTTCTGACAAATATAGGAAATACTTCCGGCGTTTGTCGGAAATGCTTCTGGCAAATGACGGAAATAGTGCCGATGATAAAAACAATAACCGTAGAGCCTCTAGAGCCAATCGAAAGCCTTATAGCTCAACAGACAAGAATAGAAAGAGTTTTAAAGATACTAAAAAGATAGTAACAGTAGCTGCTATAGACACTGATAAAAATCAAAATGAGATGGCCATTACACCCACCCTCCCTATAGGATCTCCGCAAGCTTCACTGCGTGATAGCCAGAACAAATTATCTCAGCACGCAATAAACGCTCCTGATATGGATGCATCTGAAACCATCACAATCATCATTCAGATGGTTGAACACCTGCGAGGTCAAAGTTTCCAGGAATTGGAACGTCATCAACAAGCTCGTGCGGCGGCAGTCATTATGAAATTGCGGCCAGCATTAAGTCTCAAGGATATTGAAAAAGCCTGGCTCCATGGTTCAGATGAGTATTGGAAGAAAAATCATGATCCATTGGGAATGAAGATCACTGATCTGGCTCACCATAACAGCCATGGGAAACGCCGTATCATTGCCGCCCTGGAGCATAAACGGCACCAAGAACTCATACGAAAGCAAGTATCACGTCCAACCCTACCTCCGAGACTAGAGGTTAGCGGACAGCACATCACATCTACATCCATGTCACAGCAAGCAAATCCTAAATCAATAATGACTGAGCAAGAGGCGATCCAACTCGCAGCACAAGTAAAACAAGATGGCCAGAAACATGAATACCAGTTGCAGGCTCGTAGTTCCTGGGCACAGGACAGGTGGCTCGTAGAAGTGCAGATTGATCAACATATTTTTACAATACACAGTCAGGCGGAGTGGTCTAAAAAACTTGCGGAGATACATGAGATTTTGCAACTAAAGAAAAAGTTAAATTACATTGGAAAGGATACAATTTAATGGATCGCGTCACAAACTGGATACAGACAACGCAGAGAGAGATGGAGCATCAGAGAAAAGCTCATGCCAAACAGCCTACAATAACAAAAGAATGCAGCGACCCACAACCATGTCCCGTTTGCAAAGGTGCTGGATATCTCCGTGTAGAGGTTCCTGTTGGACATCCCCAATTTGGCAAGCCTTTTCCCTGTCAATGCAGTATTGAGCAGATACAACAGCATAAGCAACAACAACTCATCAAGCTTTCAGGCATACATACCTTAGAGCGTTTTCGCGCCGCCTCATTTGAGACCTACAATCCTTTTATCCAGGGTGTTCGCGAAGCATATATGCAAGCGTTTGAGTTTGCCTGTCAGCCAAAGGGATGGTTGATATTGATTGGTGAATATGGATGTGGGAAAACGCATCTGGCAGTTTCCATCGCCAAGAAACAAATCGAAGCAGGAAATCTGGTATTATTTCAAGTCGTTCCTCGCTTGCTCGATTATTTACGTGCAGCATTTTCCCCAAACGCTGAACAAGACTATGATGAGCGTTTTCAACAACTGTGTAATACCGATCTACTTATTCTGGATGACTTTGGCACACAGAACAATACACCATGGGCAGCGGACAAATTATTCCAATTACTCAATCATCGCTATAATGCCCAGGCTCCAACGGTGATTACGATGAACACAGCTAGCTGGGAACAGGTGGAAACTCGTCTTCATTCACGCTTTAATGACAAGCACCTTGTCCGCCAGCTCAAAATGGATCACGCTCAAGATTACCGCATTCATGGGCAATAACCTCACAGAGAGCACTCTTCATACATTTGTACGTACAACTCTCTTCGTGTAGAGAGAAGATTTTGGGGAAGACAAAAGAAAATCTTCTCATCATTTGTGGCGCCAGGGATGCTATTCTTGCTGCATAAAAGCAAGCAAGCATTTATTGCATAGAAATGGTGATGACAATGGCAACGATAACGAAATATATTTTGCGGAATGATCTTTCGATTGTGTGTCGTGATACGTATGGCAAATTACTCTGCAATGAACATATTGTTCCACTCACGCCGACTGAATATCGACTCTGTAGTCTCTTTCTCAAAAAACGGGAGCATCAGATATCTTTTCAGACGGATGCATTTGTTTTCCCTTACATCCTGCGATCAGATCTACAAAAGTGGGCTGGGATTCCGAATAAGCAGTTGCTGCGCAAACATATCAGCAATGCGAACTCTAAGCTTGCTCCTCATCATTTACATATCAAGTCTTTTGAGCAAGGGTATGTGCTTATTAATCAAAACGTTTTCATATCAGCTGATATGGATTAACAGGAGATAACGCAATGCCACGTACAAAATCGCATTCTGTAAATCCTCACAAAGGTTTTGGCGCACAAGGAACCAACAAAAAATTTATTGCGGAACCACTTTCGCCTCCGCCAGAGGCTTTAATTGATACGCAGGAGTTGCTGCAATTCCTGAAGCTCGGCAAAACGAAAATTTCAGAGCTTATCAATCGCGAAGGACTGCCTGTCCACAAGTTTGGCAATACATACAGATTTGATCGTAATGAAGTATGGCAATGGCTTCAAAATCGCAGACAAATACTGTAAAATAGATATATCCAGTCTTGCCCATGATGAGAAAGAAAAGTGCATCCAATGGTCAAAATGGCATCCAATTCTAGCACACCAGCACGAAACTCAAAACAAAAAAACGATTATGGGGATGGCACCATCTATGAACGCCAGGACGGACGCTTTGTAGCAAGTCTGAGGTTAGTTAATGGAAAGCGTATCGAGCGTTATGCCAGAACGAGAAAAGATGCAAAGGAGAAATTAAAGCAGCTTATTCGCGAAAATGAGCAGGGTTCGCTGGTCACGGAGCGCAATCAGAAGGTAGGCGAGTATCTCAATGACTGGCTGAAGATGCGCCGTGATTCTCTGGCGATCAAAACAACGACCTATGTTTCGTACAGCAGCTATATGCATCGCAATGTCATTCCGGTGATTGGGAACATTCCGTTGCAGCAGTTGACGGGCACGCAGGTCCAGCGGCTCTATACAGCGCTACGCAACAATGGTATCTCGCCCAACACCGTTCATCTTATACATACCATCTTGAGTGCCGCCCTGAACGACGCAGTCAAGTGGCACCGGATCGCGTTCAACCCGTGCAAGCATTTGACGGCACCTCGGGCGAAGCGCACGGAGATGAAATACCTGACACATGAGCAGGCAATGCAGTTAGTGGAAGCAGCCAGAGGATATCGTATTGAACAAATCATCCTGTTAGCAGTTTCTCTAGGGCTGCGAAAAGGAGAAATCCTTGGTTTGCGTTGGGATGACGTTGATTTCGATCAGGGTATCCTGTCCGTCAGAAGAACGGTTTCTTACATTCCACCGCACGATGGAGCACTGCACATGTATCTGGAAACGGATCCAAAGACGGCGACCAGTAAGCGTACCATTGTTCTGCCGATCTTTATTCAGGAAGCGTTGAAAGCGCATCGCGCCCAACAACTCCAGGAGCGATTAAAGGCGGGACAGGCATGGGAGCAGCATAATCTGGTCTTCTGTAGTACGCTGGGAAAACATGTCAAGCCGTCGTCCCTGCGGGCACAATTCAAGGAGGCCTTGCAGAAGGCGAACCTGCCAGATATCCGCTTCCACGATCTGCGCCACTCGGCGGCCACCATCCTGTTGTCCATGGGCGTCAACGTCAAGGTGATCCAGGAACTGCTGGGACATGCCAATGTCAGCATTACGCTCAACATTTACTCACATGTCACTCCTGCCATGCAGCGGGATGCCATGAGGGAACTCGATCACCACTATCATATCGCGAGAAAAGGAGAGATTATGACTGGATCGGTTTAGCCATAAGGGCAGGTAGAAACAGGGTTTGTTCAATGCGGCTGGACACCAGATTTTGACAGCCAATTTGGTTCTCCACCAATTTTCGTGAAGAGAATATGTGGTAAAATAAAAGAAAAGAAGCAAATTTATTCAGAACCGCTTGTAGAAGAACTGAAAAACCTCATGATCATTTTTCCTGAGCAGATCCATGTGAAGATTGAGCAGATTCACGTGGATGAAACCGTCAATGTCGTGCTCAGCTCAACAGAAGCTACTACGATTTGTCCCACATGTGGCACGACAGCAACCCATATTCATAGTCATTACTCCCGTCACCTTCGCGACCTGCCTGTGAGTGGATATCCTGTCCGACTCCAGGTGATGGTCCGACGTTTCTTTTGCCGGAACCCGGCCTGCCCTCACAAGACGTTTGCTGAAAGCTTTTGGCCGCTTGCTAGCCATTACACTCAGCATACCAATCGTTTGCGGGCCACCCTTCAACACCTGGGTCTGGCTTTGGGGGCAGAGGCCGGAACACGTGTGGCAAGCCAGTTAGGAATGGCCGCAAGTCCATCAAGCCTCTTGCGTTTCCTGCGTCTACTCCAACTACCGACTCCGACCGGCGTTGTAACCATGATTGGACTCGATGACTGGGCCTACAAGCGCAAAAGGCGTTATGGGACCTTGATCTGCGACCTCTCGACAGGCAAGCCGATTGAAATGCTCCCCGATCGCACCGTTCACACGGTGAAGAACTGGCTGCACGAACACCCTGAGGTCACCATCATCAGTCGCGATCGCTGGAGTGAATACGCGACAGCAGCACAACAAGCAGCGCCTCAGGCCAGACAGGTCGCTGATCGCTGGCATGTGCTGCACAATTTGACCGAGAGTGTCTCAGCACTGTTTCCTCGCATTCGGACGGAACTCAAAGTAACCACCTCTCCCATGGCACAGCACCTGCTCTCAGCTCCACAAAAGACCCGTCAGCAGCAATATCAAGAGCTTCAGAACTTGGCGCAACAAGGGTTGAGTGCTGAGCGGATCGCCCCGTTGGTAGGTCTGAGTGAGCGAACCGTCTACCGCTGGCTGACCCAACCTCAAGCTCCTTCCTGGCACCGTACCAGCCGTTCCAGCAGTGTCATTGACCCCTATCAATCCTATCTCCTTAAACGCTGGAATGAGGGATGTCGGAAAGGTTCTGTGCTCTGCCGTGAGCTCAAAGCCCGAGGGTATCATGGGTCAGAACGTGCCGTCTATCGGTATCTCACGTACCTGAGTGCCCAGACATCCTCCAAGCAGGAACCACACCGCATTCAGCTCCCTCTCTCCAACAAACGGGTCACCTGGTTGCTGGTGAAACCGCCAGAGGACCTCGATGAACAAGAACAGCAGGAACTTGGAATGCTTCGGCAAGCGAGTGCAACGGCGGAGCAGGTCTATCATCTGGTTCAAGAGTTTGGGCAGATGGTTCGTCAACATCAAGGAGATCAGCTGGATCACTGGCTTCGTGCAGCCAATGAGAGCGGTCTTCCAGCATTGCAGTCCTTCGCCTCAGGAGTCCAACGGGATTATGCTGCGGTGCGCGCTGGATTGACCTTGCCCTACAGTAATGGTTTGCTGGAAGGCCATATCAATCGGTTGAAATTGATCAAGAGGAGTATGTATGGGCGCGCCAACTTTGATCTCTTACGTCTGAGGGTTTTATGTACATCTTGATTCACGAAACTTGGTGGAGAACCCCAATTTGACAGCCAATTTCCAAAAACAAGGCGGTTTACACCGGTTAATAACGGTTCGGTACGAATGCACTTTTGAGCTCAAATCTTCAGAAAAGACATCCTCTACGCTCCTCACGATAAAGCGAAATTGGTAAGACTGGTATAAGACAGGTACATTCCTCTGTTTTTCTTTGAGAAAAAAAGGGTCAGATCATGCTCGGATAGGGGAGAAAATGTCCTGTGTCCGGGTGGGATGCGGTTGATTGGGCTGCTGCTGGAAAAAAGCGACGAATTTGTGCTGCACATTCTGGAAGGAATGTAGGAGATCGTAGAAAGCTCCACCACGTATACTCAGTTTCATCAGAGGCCAATAGTAGTCCATATTTTGGAGGATGTCCAGATGAAAAGCACAGTGGTAACCGACGCAGCACAAACAACAACCGACAATATACAGCGCATCGAAGCAGATCCGGAAGCACTCAGTTTGAATGACTCTTCCCGCTTCTATCGCTATGAAATTGGGCAGGTGGATTTACTTTCATCTGATGAAGTAAAGAAATTGGCCCAACGTATTGAGAAAGCACGACTCGTCACAGGTAAACGGCAGCGCGGTCTACAGCGAATCCCGAAGGAGCCTAAAGAAGTCGAGGCAAACCGTGAAGCTGATGAGGCCAAACGGTTACTGGTTGAGGCGAATCTTCGCCTGGTAATGCATATCGCTCGCAAGTACAAAGGCTTCGGTGTTGACCTGATGGATCTCGTCCAGGAAGGCAATATTGGCCTTATGCATGCCGTGGAGAAGTTTGATTATAGGAAAGGCTATCGCTTCAGTACCTATGCCACCTGGTGGATTCGGCAGTATGTTACGCGCGCCCTGGTTGAACAGGCCCATATGATTCGTGTTCCTCTGTATAAGGTGGAGGAGATTAAACGTCTGGGTCGCATACGCCGTCGGATTCAGCAAGAGCATGGATTAGAGAATGAGCCTACGTTGGAGCAGCTGGCCCAGCAGATGGATGTTAGCGTCCAACAGGTTATCTCACTGCTTTCCACCAACCAGGAAACGGTCAGCCTGGATATGCCACGCAAAGGTGGCGATGACGAGATATCTCTCTGCGATATCCTGGAGGATGATCCTATTTATTCACCCGAGCGTATTGTTATTTCGGAAACGCTCAAAGGTCATATCCACGACCTGCTGGATGCATTGTCTCAGCGTGAGAGGAGGGTGTTACAACTGCGTTACGGCCTCGATGGCCAGGGTGAACATAGTTTATCGGAGACTGGAAAAAAGTTAGGCCTGAGTCATGAGGCGGTCCGCCAGGTAGAGTTTCGCGCCCTGCGTAAACTAGATCCGCCTAGCCGCAACAAAAGGCTTCAGGACTTTTTGGGGTGATGCGATTGAGCCATTTCGATGATGAGGAGCAGGGACGAAGCTAAGTTCCTGCCAGACCAGAGGTTGAGCCACTCTTGCGCCCGCCAAGCGCACCAGGCTCGACCTTTTTTTCTGTCCATTTTCCCTATGCACACACTACTATTTTTATCCTCTATGAGGAAAGAAGAAGATGCCTGGTTAGAGTTTTCCCCTTACAACCTGGCCGCGCGTATTCCTTGCCAGGGAATGCCGTTACTCTCCTACCAGACATCACTCGATGATGAGTACTTCTAGTCTACCATAGCATTTCCTCCAGATGTATGAAAAAAGTATTAAAGAATCATCAATTTATAGAACTTGTGTTCTTATTCTCGTCTCCCCAATTGGTCACGATCAAAGACACATCACAAAGAGACTTGACGCATCATGACGATACTGGTAAAATAATGACTACACAGTCATATAATTACCAGACATTCAATTATCAGGTGCGGCTGTCACAGTCAGCTATCCTGGGAAGGGCAACCATGCCATCAATTTCTGCACACATCTCACTGAAAGAAAAGCAACGCGAAGAACGGGAAAAACTGATCGTGCAGACGGCGGAGCAGGTGTTGCTTGAGAAGGGGTATTATGAAACCTCAATGGAGGAAATCGCCACCCGGGTTGGCATCAGTAAGGGCACGATTTATCTGCATTTCAAAGGGAAAGATGAGCTGATCTCGGCGATTATACAACGTGATCTGCATACGTTTTTAGCCGAACTCGATACGATGATCGCCCAACATACCACTGCCCGCGCCCGCTTTGAAGCTATCCTCACCTTTCTTTACCAGGGTTTTATGTGCAAACACACACAACTACTGACCTCTATCTATAGTGGTGTGGATATCCAACACAAACTCCAGGAACAGAAGAACCTGTTTCGCGAGGTAATGGAATTTCTGTTTCTACGCATTCGAGGAATTATTGAAGAGGGCAAGGCGTCGGGCGAGATTACGACGGCTATTTCGACGCCGATTATCTTGCGCACATTCTGTGGTTTAATTACACCAAGAAGCTATGATGCGTTACTGGAACAGCACTATGACCTGTCCATCAGTTCGGATGACGCCATTCAGCAAATCGGACAAATCTTTTTTGAGGGTATTACGAATAAGCATCCGTGATGTCCAGGCCACACATCCCAGCAGAAAATGAAGAGACGTGTGGCTGCAGAGCGAGTACGTAGTTATCCTGTCAGGGTACCATTTAACGCGCGATCCATATTATAGCAGGCACTGATCAGAGCGAGATGGGTAAAGGCTTGCGGAAAATTCCCCAGTGCTTCGCCGGTCACACTGAATTCCTCGGCATATAAGCCAACATGATTGGCATAGCTCAACATCTTCTCCAGCACCAGACGCGCTTCTACCAGGCGTCCAGCACGGGCCAGCACTTCTACCAACCAGAAACTGCAGGGAGTAAACGTTCCCTCGGTGCCGCTCAGTCCATCGCTGGCAGCTTTATCAGGATTATAGCGATAGACGTGGGAATCACTGGTCAGCTCACGCACAATACGATCCAGCGTACTGATCATTTGCGGATCCGTGGGTCCACAAAATTTGGTCAGAACCATCAGAAGGGAACTGGCATCGATCTCATCACTGCCATAATATTGCACAAAGCTCTGCTTCTCCTTGCTCCAGCCATTCTCCATAATATCGTCATAAATTTCGGAGCTCACATTCGTCCATTCGGTCAGCGGTGCCGGCAGACCTCGATGGCGAGCGATACGGATCGCGCGATCAAAGGCGACCCAGCACATCACACGCGAATGCAGAAAGTTGCGCGGCCCACCGCGAACTTCCCAGATCCCCTCGTCAGGCTCGCGCCAATGTTCACCAAGCCAGGACATCAAGTGACGCAACTGTTTCCAGAGATCGTACGAGATATCTTGATGGCGATTAAAGATATAGATCGAATCCATCAACTCACCATAGACATCCAGTTGATTTTGACTATAGGCACCATTGCCAATGCGCACCGGAGCACTTTTCCGATATCCTTCCAGATGGTCCAGCGCCAACTCATCCAAATTGCGCTTGCCTTCAATCGAATACATCGGCTGCAGGGAACCATTTGGCTCTAACTCATGGCAACGTTGATCCAGCCAGCCCATAAACGCTTCAGCCTCATCCGTAAAGCCAAGGGTCAGCAGACCATAGAGCGTAAAGGAGGCATCCCGCAGCCAGGTATAACGATAATCCCAGTTACGTGGCCCCCCAACGCGTTCCGGCAAACTGGTCGTGGCCGCCGCCACAATAGCGCCGGTTGGAGCATACGTCAGCAATTTCAACACCAGCGCCGAGCGCTGCACCATCTCACGCCAGCGCCCCTGATAGGTACATCGGGACAACCAGCGCTGCCAATACTCCATCGTATCCTGAAAATCCTGTTGATAATGGCGATCCGTCAGAGGATGAAGTTTCGCATCACCCTCACTGGTACACTCCAGCAAAAAATAGGCGTGCTGATTCGCGCGCAAGCGAAACTGCGCCTGCACTCCACCCTTCCCATATTCCTTTAGAGGAACGGTCGTCGCCAGGCCAAGACAGATACTCTGGCTGCTAAAAATAGCACCGTGTTCACGAAAGTGTAGATTATGCACATCACGGGCATAATTACAGGAAGGCTGGCACAGCATCTCAAAGGGTAATGAGCCCTGCACTACAGCAACCGAACGGATAATATGATGAGGATGGCTGGTATCCCAGGCCTGTTTGATAGGCATAAAATCCGTGATTTCACCAATGCCTTCATCGGTCAAAAAGCGCGTGACTAAAATATTTGTTTCGGGATAATACAGTTGGTGTGAGCGTATCTTAGCAGTCGCAGGCAAAACAGGCGAAATCCGAAAGAAGCCACCTTTTTCAGCATCCAGCAACGCACCAAACACGCTAGGAGAATCGAAGCGCGGGATACAGCACCAATCGATAGAACCATTTTTACCCACCAGGGCGACCGTATGGAGATCGCCAATAATTCCATAATCCTCAATAGGCTGATAAGCAGCCGTGCGCGCATGTTCCATAGTTTGTTTCCTCAGATAATCGCGACCGAAAAGCCAGAGTCAAAGCAGAAGTCCAACGATCAAGTATTCCTATGAACTCACAGATAGCATCCACACAGAAATGTGCGCATAGCTTGCTAATCATAAGACGTTGCAAAAACCAACACAGAAGACAGTCAAACCTCAATGGGTGAGCCTGTCTCTCTTTCCCATGCCAGACAAGAGATTTTCTATAGCCAATTTGGAGGCGACAAGATTCATAAAACCAACGCAGCAGTATAATCAGGCGTATATAAAGAAAGAGGCGTACGCAAACAAACCAGGCATACTGGCAATAATACGCAACAAAAATTGAAGATAAAGGTACATACATGCTTATTCATTCACAAATTGTTGAATTCAAAGGGGAAGGAACATCAACCTACGGATATCTAGCCCATCCTAAAGGAGAGGGTATCTTTCCAGGGGTTGTCGTTCTGCAAGAGTGGTGGGGAATTGACACGCATATTCAACAGGTGACTGAACACCTGGCACAGGAAGGCTTTGCCGCCCTGGCTCCAGATCTCTATCGCGGTCAGGTCGCCACCACCATCGAAGTGGCGCGGCACCTCTCACAGCAACTCGATCAGGAACAGGTGTTACAAGAGCTCCAGCAGGCAATGCGCTATTTAGAACACTCGCCCCTGGTACAATCCGAAAAAGTCGGGGGTCTAGGCTTTGGTATGGGTGGCCATCTGGCCACGCTCTTAGCCTCAACAGGCATAACGCTGGGCGCGCTTGTCATCCTCTATGGCGATCACGACAATCCGGCCAATATCACACCTGAAACCTCCATCCATGACACCAACGCGCCCTTTTTAGGGATTTACGGTGGTCAGGACGAAACACGGCCTCAGGAATATATCAATGAACTCAAAGAAAAGCTGACCAGCATGGGGACACAACATCAGATCATCATCTATCCCCACGCGTCACGCTCATTTCTCAATCCTGACCGCGATACCTACC
Source organism: Dictyobacter vulcani (assembly GCF_008974265.1). Classification (GTDB taxonomy): domain Bacteria; phylum Chloroflexota; class Ktedonobacteria; order Ktedonobacterales; family Ktedonobacteraceae; genus Dictyobacter; species Dictyobacter vulcani. The sequence continues at coordinate 161,046 of NZ_BKZW01000002.1, read as the reverse complement.
GGGCAGAGGACGCCAATGACGCCTGGCAACATACCGTATCATGGCTACGGCAACACCTGATCAACACCCAACCGCCGCAGCCATGAAGGCTGCCGCTACGGGAGATGGGCTATGACGATGCTGATGTTATCTGCGCCGCCACCGCGTAAGGCTGTTTGGACGAGGCGCTCACATAAGGCGTGTGGATTATCGCCACTACGTACAATGCGCTCAATCGCAGGATCACGCACCATCTCCCAGAGTCCATCTGAACAGAGCACCAGGCGATCATGGGCTTGCAGGTCAATCATAAAAGAGTCCACGTGCAACTCATCGCCCTGGCCAAGGCTACGATAAATTTTACTACGATCAGGATGGGTGTAGATCTCGTCCGGCGTAATCTCGCCAAAGGCCACCAGGGACGCCACCAGGGAATGATCACGCGTAATTTGAATCAGGCCAGCACTATCACGAAACAAATAGGTACGGCTATCGCCTACATTCACAATATAGGCCCGCATATTGATGATCAGTGCCGCCGTCAGGGTCGTTCCCATATCCACGCCATCAGCCTGACCACGGTGATAGATCGCCAGATTCGCCCAGTTGACTCCACCTACCAGCATATCCATAAAAAACTCATCACTGAACTCGCGTCCCATGATAATATTTTGCAACACCGTATGGGACATGGTTTGCATGGCAATCTGGCTTGCCAACTGCCCATTCTCATGGCCTCCCATGCCGTCCGCCACCACACACAAGCTAAATGGTAATAATTGACTCTGAAAGGTATAAGTCCCTTGAAACACCACCACCACACTATCCTCATTAGGGGCCGCACTCCTGGTCAGTCCTGTATGCCAGCCCACACCTATACGCAAAGGCTGAACGCGAGGATTATCCAGAGACGCAGCCACCAGAGGCGTCGTCGGACGCGGCTCGTGTGTTGGTCGCGTCGGAATCTCTGCCAGATCGTCTGGATCACGCCGCGTGGGTAGTGGCGGAGTAGGAGTACGTTGTGGCAACCGTAAACGCGGTACGGTCATGCTCAATGTATCAGTTGTTACCTGTGGAGAGGAAGTGGCCAGCGACAACTGCGGCGATGGCAACCAGGTAGCCGCCATCTGTTGTGAGAGCTGTAGCGAACGCTGTTTATGATGTTGAAAAAGTGCCAGACAACCACGCATAAGGACATACCATAGTACACCCCATAACACCGACCAGAGAAAAGCATTGCCCAACGGCATCGCAGCAGACATTCTGTCCGTAGCCCAGAGTGCAGGGAAAAGCTGGCAGGCCCGAATTAACAAAAGCCATGACCAGGGCGGGAGGCCGCCATCAGCAAAAAGAAAGAAGGCAGCCAGACACGCAATCCCAATCCAGGTCACATAGCGCAACCAGCGATGAATATCATACATAGTCAAAAATTCTGCAAACATGCCACATTCCTCTGGTATGCCCAAATGCTACACGCCACAAACACACACCTGGAAAAACACTAAGAAGCACTACCAGCAGTAGCAGGCTCAATCCAGGCGTTCGGTCCCTCCATCGCCTGGACATACAACTGGCACACCACCCTGGTCGCATCATCCTCGCCCAATTGATCAGCCAGGCTATCCTGACAGGTCCCAATACGATCCATTCGGGCATGGATAAAAGCATGGCGCGCCAATCCACTGGATAATCCTGACAATCCGTTACGCAGCGCAACCAGTTCTAGCTCGATCTGCTGACGAAGTAAAGCAACCTCACTCATCGGAAAAGACTCCTTGAACCAGACATATGTCGTGACGCTATCCACATCACCTACCACAAAAAAACATTTTATCTACAAATCCAACACACATTGTTTCGTCCAGGCCGACAATGCAAGGAACATGTGCTGAGTATAAGCGACAGGGATTGTCGATATCTCCCACTATGCTTCACAACTACAGCGCGAGGAGCAAAAAAAAGAGCCCGAATATCCTGCTATTACTAAAATATCGTCAAATTCATAGCCATCTGTACCATAACTATTGACAGCAAATGCAATATCAGGTAAGAATATGAACGTAAGTTAAAAGAAAATCGATCAAAGAAGAGAACGAATCGCAACCAGAGAAATGCAAGATAGCATCCCCAAATAGCAGGAAAAACCTCACACAACAACGCATAGATAAGAAGGTATGAAGGCTCCATAAAGCGGCAGGAAAAAGAAGAGAGCCGCATAATAATCTTTTCCAGGACAACAAGGAAACGTCTTATACGTCTTATACCATGTCTTCTAATATTTCTTCGTCTCAGAATTGGTAGGAGCAGCATCCTTTACAAATAACGGCATGCTCAATAACAAAAAACGCGTCTAACCGGGGAAACCAACGCACATGCCGCGTAATCCCTATTCAATGGGTACAACAGATGATGGAGGGAAGATTCGCAGAACGTCATGATGGAATACCACCACAGGTTCAAACCCAACAGCAAGCACAACATTGTCCTGCACGTACAATCCCGATTTTTCGCTCAATGCAATGATCGGAACGTAGGAAGGCAGAAACAGGAGTTGGCATCCTTGTGCTTCAATGCACCAGAAGATATCTGTCACTGGTACAGCTTACTCCTGCGCTTCACGCTGCCTGATAGCTTTTATCCTGGCATCGATATGGGTCAGCAGGTGTTCTGCCCTGGCTTGATCCAGGCTTGTATCAGTGACGCCAGCGCGTACATCCAGCGCGTGCTGAAGAAGATCGCGTTCAGGAACACGTGTGCTGGCCCACTCGATTGCAGCCGCTTTCGAGGTCCAGGATAAACCAGTGGGCAGACTCTTCCTCAGGACGATAGGTAACAGGTAGAAAGCCACCCAATGCCGCCGAACCGACAATATAGACTCCCACGATATGTTCTTGCAGATACTTTGAAGTGTTTCAACCACCTGGAAAGAATACGCCTGAATGTCGGGTGGTACCTGTTGAAAGCGAGTATCCAGCTTCATGAGCGCTTACGACCTTCCTTGAAGAATCCAGACAAAAAACATCCTGGCATCTATTGTACCAGAAGGAAAAATAAAGGACCGAAATTTTCCTGAATTGATGGTAGGCTTAAGCTGGTGATAACGAAAAGCATGAATGAAAGGAATTTAGTATGCACACCAGTATTTCAAAGATCACGATGAACGCGACAGCCACACGCGTGTGGGAAGCCATCACGAAACCAGAACTGGTCAAACAGTGGCAATATGGAACCAATCTTATAACCGACTGGCAGAAAGGCAGTTCAATTGTCTACCGCAATGAGTGGGAAGGCACTGTCTATGAGCAGAAAGGCACCATTCTTGAGATTGAGCCAGAAAAACTGGTGAAATTCACGTTGTTCGCCCCTCGTCCAGGCCTGGAAAATACGCCAGCGAACTTCTTTACCATGATCTATGCGATAGAAGAAGCCAATGGTCAGACAACACTGACCATCACTCAGGAAGATCCAAGAGAGCAGTCGTCCCAGGAACAGGCGGAAGAAAAGAACGACAACGGCATCTTAGCCGGTCTGAAAAAACTCGTTGAGGCATAACATTCACGCACAAGGGATCATGACGGCTGTGACCGCCATGATCCAGCATATAAAAGTCCTGGCGTCTAACACTAGACGATTGCATTTCGAGCAGGAATTCATTATGATTATAGATAGGATATAGTTCAGTGTCCTTTCGCCACGAAGATGCATTGCCGCGTGCTGCATGCCCCTTTGATTTTTATGTGCTCCACCATGAAGGTGTTGATGAGCGAGCATAGATATCGAGGAAACCCTTGTTTCGTCGAGCTCGTTCACCAGGCCATCCTGCCTCTTTTACGAATGATAGAGCGAACGAAACCAGATCCGAGGACACCCACATATAGCCTGCCTTTTTTCATCTCTTTCTTGTAAGGAGCATCCAATGAGACAGACTATCGACGCGTTAGTAGATGCACGCCTGAAAGGCAATGGTCCGGGAGCAGCAATCGGTGTTTTACAGGCTGGCCGCCTGCTCCATTGTCAGGGCTATGGACTGGCCTCCCTCGAATGGAATGTCCCCATTCGACCAGACACAGTCTTCCGCATCGCCTCACTAACCAAACAATTCACGGCCATGGCCATCCTGATCCTGCAAACACAGGGAACATTACACATTGAAGATACGCTGGCAACCGTGCTGCCAGATTGTCCGTCCACGTGGCAACATATCAAGGTAAGGCACCTGTTAACGCACACCTCTGGACTGGCCAACGTGGCAGAATTACCAGCATTTCAAGCCCAGACCGCCCGGCACCTCGCGCTAGAAGATGTCATCAATCTTTTTAAGCCATTGCCACTCCTGTTTGAGCCTGGTACAAACTTCTTCTATGGTAATTCCGGCTACCATCTGCTCGGTCTGATCATAGAACGCATCACCCAGACCCCGTATGAAGAATTCATACGCGACACCATATTACAGCCACTCGGCATGCGGCATTCCTACTTTCAGTGCCTCACGCCCATCATCCGCAATCGGGCCAGTGACTATATCACACAGGACAACAAGATTGTCCCGGCCCCTTTTACCAGCGCCATCAGTATGCACTCGTCAGGAGCAATGGAATCCACCCTTGAAGATCTCCTGATCTGGGAGCAGGCCCTGCATAACCATACCCTGATCGATGCCAGCACCCAGCGCCTGATGTTTACACCGGTACGCCTGGCCGATGGACGCTGTGTTGAATACGGCTTTGGCTGGTCTTTCTCAACCTATCGCGGAAAAACCCTGGCCTGCCATGGTGGCTGGACCAATGGTTTCCGCTCGCTGGTCGTGCGCTTTATTGAAGATGAGCTTACTCTCCTCATCTTAACCAACCATCGGGAGTTTTCCACAGAACGTATCGCCCTGGAGATCGCCGCCCAATACATCACATTTCCACCCATCACGCATCAGGCCCTCTCCCAGGAAATCGCGACCTTCCAAAAAATCGTTGGTCACTATGATATGCCCGGCTCACCAATAGAAGTCATCCAGCAAGAACAACGTATCCTCTTGAAAAAAGGCAGCAAAGAAGTGCCGCTCTTGCCCATCAGTGAAAACATGTTCATCGCCGAGAGCGACCATGATGTCGCCTATCACTTCACCGAAGAACGCAATGGAGCCTTCCACTCCCTGATCATCACCTATCCACTTCACTTTACCATCGCCACACGAAAACAACCGGCCTATGCGACAGCGTTTCCTGCTGAGTAAGGATGTTACAGGCAAACAGCAGACTGGCGGGCTCGACATTCTCAGTCGAGCCCGCCAGTCTGCTTTGTACAGTCGTGATTGCACGCGATAGGCATATGCTCTGCTCTTCTGTCCTCATAAGCCCGACTCGACTCAGAAGAACTATATATGCTCCCACTCAACATATATGATATGGTATAGTAGGAAACACACCAACATATGCGCAGAAAGAGGTTCCACTCCATTGAATATACTTGAAACAGATCGACTGATCCTCCGCCAGCTCACCACTGAAGATGCTGCATTTATCCTTGCTCTGGTGAATGAGCCCTCATGGATACGATTTATTGGCGATAATGGGATACGAACCCTTGAAGATGCCCGTACCTATATTATAAATGGGCCAGTGGCTATGTACGCCCGCGAAGGCTTTGGTCTGTACCTGACTGCTCTAAAAGAGGATCAGACTGCGATTGGCCTCTGCGGACTGATCAAAAGAGATTCCCTGGATGATGTGGATATTGGCTTTGCTTTTTTCCCCCGGTTCTGGTCCCAGGGCTATGCCTATGAAGCAGCCTCTGCGGTCTTAGCACATGGACAACAGGTCCTGGGCATCCAACGGATAGTGGCGATCACCTCCCTGGATAATCAGCGTTCAGCCCACTTGCTAGAAAAGCTGGGACTGCATTTTGAACGCCTGATCACGCTCCCCAACGATGTCGAGGAGCTGCGCTTATTTGCAACCGGAGTCTGACAAACGGTACATACAAATGTTAAAGGACTCTTCAGAAAGTTGCACATCGATTTATGTATGAAGAAAGCGGCGCAAGATGACGGTAACAATCAGGATGGTAAAGAGGAAGCCCAGCACGCGTTCAACCAGGGTTAAAAAGACCAGAATATAGTTCGCTGGTGGCTGGTTTAACCAGAATGCCTGACCATGAAAAGCACTTACACTCAAGGCCAGCGCAGCGTACCAGGTTAGCGGATGAGCGGGTTGCAGTATAAAACCAGTGATAAAATAGAGTAGTCCAAACAGGCAAATAGTCGAAAGATAAGTTGGAAGCAGTCTGGACAGTTGGTAGCCATAACCCGCAAAAATGTCCAGGCAGAGAAATCCCAACCAGAAAACCAGCAGGCGGATGCGCCTGTTCCAGGAAATTTTACGCTGGCGCGCCTGTACCCATAGGACACGGCACTGCAAACGATAGCACGAATATAGGAAGCGATGCGCCTCCTCATAGAGTCCATAATTTCGCAAAGCATGGGCCAACTGGTGATAAGCGCGCACAGCCTGGGAAACCAGATGTGGGTCAGGAGCGTCCTGACGTGATCCATCCAGCTGAAGTTGTCTTTCATCGCCAAGTTTGGTGATAACAGACCAATCAATACCTGCCAGATTAACAGCATCCCAATGGATATCGGCCAGCGAGGCACAATCAATCCCGGCGGCACGACTAAAAAGCACACCATCTAAACAGGTTAAGCGATCAAAAAAGGCACCTTGCAGGCTGGCACCAGCCAGATGAACGCGACTCAAGTCGGCACCTTCCAGATGCGCACGCCTGAGATCCGCCTGCTCTAAATGTGCGCCACGCAGATAAGCCTGCTGAAGTTGAGCTTGTAGCAAACTGGCCCCCGTGAGATACACCAGACTGAGATCCACTTTTTGTAGACTGGCATTGCGCAAATTCACTTCATCCAGATGGGCATCATGGAGATAGGCATGATCCAAACAAGCCAGGCTGAAATCAGCCTGCTGCGCAAAAATTTTACGTAAGGTGGCATGCTGGAAATCAGCTTTACTCAGATCACAACCCTGTAAAGTGGCTTCGCTTAGATCGGCATGCTGACATTGAACTTCACGCAAAGTAGCCCCGCGCAAGTTTGCCTTCCGCAGATCAGCATGCTGGAGGTGCGCACGCGTCAGTTGAGTATGCTGCAACTGGGCTTCACTCAGATCCGCCTGCTCCATAAAAGCATTGGTAAATCTGGTATGCTGGAGTTGCACGCGGTTCAAGATCGCGCCCTCTAGATGGGCGTGAGAAAAATCGCAATACTCCAATTGAGCCTGTGCCTGCAGTCGCTGTGCCGCAGTAGCCCCCGTCCATTCATCCCAGGTCAGCGCGGCCCGCAACCGTGCCAGCGGCAAAGCCTGAAGATGCACGCGACGCAGATCACTTCCGCGCACATCCAATCCCAGGCGCTCACGCTGACGCTCATCATTCCACTGCACTGGCCCTCGGTCATCCTCATGGTGAAGCAGTAACCACTCCAGATCAGCACGACTGAGCGCTATATCTTTAAAGGGATAGATTCCGCGCACAATATCGGGAAGGATAGACACGCGGTACGCCAGAAAGGCCTGACGATCACTATCAATCTCAGGCTCGGTGCGCCAGGACAGACCACAAGCCTGCCAATATGCTTGCCATTCCTCTCGATTCGTGCTGGAAGGACGCGCACTATCCTCCAGCCAGGGTTGTATAGGTTCAGTAGCATCACTCATGATTATTATTCCAGCATAAAATGTATGATCAGAACTATACATAGAAATGCTGGAGCAACACATACTATTGCTGCCCCAGCAAAAGAAACATCAGCCAGGTTAGATACCTGCTGTTAATCCTCGTTCAAACGCAATGCCTGACCGAGAGTGGGTCGAGAGACCACGCGCACCATCGTGGCCAGCGCGATCCCATAGAGGGCGACCATCGCGACTAATCCCCAGATCAAGGTAGAAGGAAAGATCAGGCGTGTTGGGAAGGCTGTTTGCAGAGCATACAACTGATCATTATTAGCCAGCGTACTATTCAAGTCCGTGAATGAAAGCGCGGGAATCATGGTATTCGCCAGCACCAGGCCAAATCCGATGCCCAGCAACAAACCAATCGTATAGACAATGGCCTGCTCCCAGGTCAGCATACTGGCCACTTCACGCGGCGTGGTACCAATCGCCCGTAAAACCGCAAAGTTAGTTAGACGCATCCGCGCACTCAACCAGGACGCCAGCAAATCACCAATCAAAGCCAGCAACAGGGCCGTAACCGTTCCAACCGCCATCAAGCCCGAAAGGATCAGGTACAGAGGATCAGTGTTTAAGGAAGCCAGGATCTGCCAGCGGTCCGACACATTTTGTAGCGCGTATTGCGGCTTCTTCAAAAAGGTACGGATACCGATCAGGGAGGCGTCATCGGACTTCGTGTGCAACCAGACATGATTGAGCGTCGGAACATCGGAAACAATAAACGTATCCTTCAAGCGATGCAGCTTATTGGTATACACCGTCTTATACGTGGTATAGTCCAGCAAGATCCCGCCGGGAACCACAGCACCCTTCCCGCCAACGCCAATGCGATCATTAATGGTGGGAATATGCGGCACAATCCCAATCACGACACAGGACATATCCTGTACATTCAAGCCGGCAATACGCACCGTCAACGCGGAATTAACGTGCAGCAGGAGTCGGCTGGCGGTATTCGCATCAATAACGACGGGAAGGACCTCCAGTTTGGTCGCCATTGTATCCCTGCGAACCATCTGTGTTAACAGGGCATTGCCCTGTTTCGCCTCATCCTGCGTGGGCCAGTTCACCGCCGCACCAAAGGTCGCCGCATCCACCGCCCGCATGTCCAGCGTAATACCGCCACCACGACCGCCAACCGCCTGCGTATCAAAGCCCGTACTGGTCGCCAGCACGCCTGGCACATTTTTATAGCGATTGATCAGAACTGCGGTATTATATTGACTGATGGTCGCATTATTTTCGCCACTGATATCAGCCCCGACCTGATAAATGGAGATATCCTGAATATGCTGGGCCTGCGTCGCCGTATAGACCAGCGTAAAGAGTGCGAATGCCGTGGCCAGCGCCAGCAGCAGCGTCATACGAATCGCCTGACGTGGTGTACGGCCGATTTGTGCCAGGGCCAGCATCGAGACTGCGCCACGACCACGTGCAACCAGCGAGGCCAACAAACGCAACAGCATGGGGAAGATCCGTAAGAACAAAAACATACAGCCAATGATCAGGAAAAACGGAGCAATAATCGACAACGGCGTCGCAATCAACGTCCTGGCATCGCCCTGAATAACATCACTGATCGCCGTTAGATAATACGAGATACCATAACCGGCCAGGGCAACCGCCGCCGCAATCACATCCAGATTCAAACGCTGCCAGAGCGGACGCTTATTCGAACGTGAGGATTGCCGCCGCAGCGCCAGTACATCCGAGCGCGACGCCGCAAAGATCGAGATCGCCATCGTCAGCCAGACTACCAGAATCACGGCCAGCGCATACCAGAGGCCTCTCTGCAGGGCCACCACGGGATTACTGGTAATGACATTGAGCGCATCACGCGAAGCGGCAGGCAGCATGCGTGACGCAATCGAAAAAATCAGGAAGACCGCCAGCGGTAAAGCCAGCACCAAAGCCACAATTCCCAGGCCGATACACTGTGTCATCAAGGCCCAGAAAATCTGGTTGCTACTCGCCCCACGTGACCGCAAAAGCGCGATCGCCTCCGCCTGACGATCCACCAGCAAATTCGTCATCAAACTCACAAAAAAGAGGATCAAGACCATAATCATGATCGTCAATACTGCCGCCGGAATCTGGGCCACAGAGATACGACTGCGAAAACGCTCCAGGTTACTGGGCTCCTCTGGATAACTAAACAGCGTACTGGAAAGATCGATTTTAGAAACAAAAGGAAAGGTACGCGCCGCATCCTCAACAAAGGTGCTATCCCCATAATCCGCCTGATACTGATTCTGTAGGGACGCGATATTGTTAATCAAAGCATCCAGGTTGCCAACCGTAGCCATGGTAGGGTTCAAATGATACGACCATAGCAGCGAATACGCACCCATGGTAGAAAATGTCGCATCCGCCTTATTCAGGGTCCTGACCTGCTCCACAATAGACACAAAACGCGTATCCGAGGTCATAAAGTCGTACGTATAAGACGATTGCCCCTGCACTGACACACTGGTCGGCTGATAATCATTGCCATGCCAGTACGCACTATTGGCTGGATCAATATCAAATAGACCAGACACGCGAGCAGTCACAAGTAGCTTCTGCTGAAGTGGAGATGGCTGATTAGAAAAAGCGCCCGGTATTGGTTTGGTATAGTAATTAAAATACAGTGGAATTGTCGAACCTATGTGTAAGCCCAGACGCTTCGCCGTCGTAGGCGTGATCATCACATCAAGCGCATTGGACTGAGCATTGGTTGGACTGGCCATCTGGCCCTGCACATGCGCCACGTGCGCCCGCGCATGCGCCATATTAACCGCATTGACCACCAAAGACCGCTTCTCCTTCGCAGGAGCCGCAAAAGAGAAATCCCCGATCGTCAGAGAAAACTCCGGCGCCTGCACATATGAACCCAGGCTCGGCTGGAGTAAGGTTTCAAACTGATCATGCACAGCCTTAATGGAAGCAGCGGACAGCCCGGCCGTATTCGACGTGGCCACAATCTCCGAATCATCGGGAGTTGAGCGCAGAGTGTTGCGCAGGCCCGCCGTCGTCATCACATCAGAAAACAGTGGGATAGAACTGGCGATAAGGACCGCTGCAATCATGCCCAGAGCAATAATGCTTAAAAGAAATCCTGTTTGTCGCCAGCGCCACAGTGCGAGTGTTACCACCGATGAGAAGGGGGAGAGACGACGATTACCTCGTTGAGATCGCGTTGATTTGAGCATAAAATCCTCTTCGTATTCAGGGACAAAGTAGATATGAGATAAAAATCTATCAGATAGAGTTTTAAATATGAATTGTGTACAGTATGCATCTATTTGCTAAGGTAGGTCAATGCTTAATGGACAGGATGGGTTCTAGCATGTACAATATTGAGAAAGGTAGAGGATAGAGGTCATTATGCCGCCGCTTGTGATTGTTGACGGACACAATTTATTGTTTCGGGCCGCCTTTGGTTTTCCGGTGCCGATTAAGAGTCGATCAGGAGTGGATCGGACGGCTACTTTTGGCTTTTTTTCGATTGCGCGCAAAGCTGCTGTGGAGATCGGGGAGGCCGAGTGGGTGGTCTTTTTTGATGGTGCGCAGGGTACAAGCGCACGGCTGGCAGAGGATGCCACCTATAAAGCGCAGCGTGTTCTGAAAGATCCTACCATTTTTGATGCGATGCCTGATATTAAAGCTGGCCTGGATCTGCTGCAGATTCGCTGGCTGGAACTAGAGACAACTGAAGCCGATGATCTGATCTCGACTCTGGTCGGTATGGAGGCGGAAAGTGGTCGGCAGATCTATATTATGTCGATGGATAAAGATTTCTATCAACTGGTCAATCAGACAACTGTGATCTTAAATACGGCCCGCAAGCGCGAGCAGTGGATTATCGGCCACGAAGAGATCCTGACCCAATATGGTGTTTTACCTACTCAATGGTGTGACTATCGTGCCCTGACCGGGGATCCTTCGGATAATATTCAGGGTATTACCGGCATTGGTCCACGCACGGCAGCACGTCTTTTAGCAGATGGGATGCTGCTTGAAGAACTGGTCGATAGCGGAAGATTAGGTGGCAGTATCGAAAAAAAAGTCCTGGCAGGTTGGGAAAAAGTGCTACAGAACAGGCATCTCTTGAGGATGCGTATGATTACGGATCCTCAATTATCTACCCTGACCAGCGGCACTATCACCAGCTGGTTACCAGCCAAAGATATTCTTAGCAAGCTGCAACTCTGGGATTAAAGCAAGCAAGCACAATACACACCCGGTCAGTATATAGCTCCCTTTACAACCAGAGAGCGAGAGCACTGACCGACTAGTAGTTTGTCATTGTTCAATTGATGGATAAAGGCGTTTGAGTTTGATGCGCGCATCCGCGGTGGTAAAACGCCAGTTGATCGTTACTTTTGCCTGGTTGCGCTCACGTTGCCAGGCATCCACCTGAGCGGCAAGCGCCTCTCTGCTTGGAAAGCGATCGGACAAGCATTGACGCGCTAAAATGGACAGTTCGATCTCGGCCATATTCAGCCAACTCCCATGCTTGGGCGTGTAGTGGATTTCTAGTTTCTCGGTCAATCGGCGGGCCTCGGCTGGTTCAAACGTCTCGTAAAACGAAGAGGGGGTATGGGTATTGAGATTGTCCATCACCAACACAATCTTGTCCGCATGGGGATACTGGACGTCAATGATCTCGCGCAAAAAGAGTGCCCAATCCTTTTTCGTGCGCCGCTTACTCACACGCACCTGACAGGTCCCGGTTTCGGGTTCCATCGCCACAAACACGCTGCACACTCCTTTCCGTTCGTACTCATAATCGATGCGTTCGGGTTCACCCGCTTCCATCGGAATCGGCTCGCGGGTATGGGCCAACACCTGTTTACTTCCCTCATCCATGCAGATCTTTGGACGCTTTGGATCATACGGACGCTGGTACACCTCCAGCACATCTTCCATATGATACACAAAATCTGCATTAGCCTCCGGGGGAATACAATACTGGTTCTTTAGCCACGGTTTGAGTTCATTTTTTTTAACGTCACCCACACCGTTTGGTGGCTGATCTGATCGACGTACCCCAACTGCACCAATTTGTCCGCGAGCATGCGCATCGTCCAGCGCTTTTGCCCTCCTTCCGTCTGACTACACGCGAGCGTGACCAACTGCGCTTCCAGTTCCCCATTCATTTTCCGTTTCTCCGGTCGTTCCGGCTGGGGACGCCGCACGAGTGCATCCAGCAGCCCTCCCTCCACAAAGCGTTGACGGACCCGTCCTACGGTTGCCGTTCCCACGCCTAGGGTTTCAGCAATCTGCTGATCTTCCCAACCCGCTCCATGCTCTCCTTGATCGGCTTTCAGTAAAATCCTCGCATGGGTCTGGCTGCGCGCTGAAGCTTTGCCTCCGGTGAGCATACTCTCTAACAGCTTGCGTTGTTCTGCGTCTAACTGGATGCTATACTTCTTCATGGATGCCTCCTTGAGATCGGTTTTTTGATTCGTGACTCAAGGATACTCCTTTTGTTCCCATTTATCAAATCAAGGATGACAGAGTACTAGTACATTGTCAAACTTCGTGTGATGAGTTGTGCGCCCGCTACGCGGGCGGGAGGGGGAGATGCCGGGGCACAGCCCCCGATCCCCCAGTCAAGGGGCTCGCCGCCCCTTGCATCTCCGCCTCACCATCACATGATGTCTGACAGACTACTAGCTATGGTTGCGCTCTTGCATAATATAGGAACCAGCATCAACCAGGAGCGGTCCCTGCATATTTTTGCTCAGATCACAATCCACAACCGTGCCGCGACCACCCAGAAAAACAGCAATGCCCGGATAGACATGCTGATGGATACGACAAAAGCGAATCACTGGATCACTTCCACCAGTTACATCAATACCAGCCATAGCATTCGCGAAAAGTTCACAATACTCAACAATGCCGTTACCACGTTCCCCAATCAAAATACCAGACCATTTTCCTTGAAAGATCTTACACTGGCGAATGATTGGATTACTCTGCTGCCTGATCTCCACGCCTGAACTGGTAGTGCGATAGACACGGCACTGCTCCATCAAACCATGCGCATCCTGACAGAAAACTACCCCGGGCCCTCGACCATCGTGGATAGTGCACAGCACAATATCCGCAACACTACCCTGCGCGATCAAAACACCTGCCTCTGCATGTCCATAAATATCACAGTGTCGCAGACGACCCTGGCTACAATCCTTCACCAGCACCCCATAGCCAGCTCCATGGCACAATGTACAATCCAATAATGAGACAGTACTATTTTGCAACACAGCCACATCAGCCCGAGCATGGTCCTGGATGACTGAATGCTCAATATTACACGTCCCCACCAGATCCACCAGGACACCATACGCCTGGCTATCATGAATCTGGCACCGGCGAACCGTCACCACCGCCTCGGGACCCGAGACCAGGAGACAGGTAGCAGAGGGAGAGGAGAGATCACAGCCAACAATTTCAGTCAGACCCAAAGCAATACAGGTAGCATCAGAGTGGTCAGGAGGAAACACAAAATGGCTACGCAAACTGAGGCCTTCGATATGGATGCCATGAGCTTGCAAAGAGAGACAGGGGCCATCCACGACATCAATGACCACATCAGTCAGCGTACCTGTGCCGATGAGAGATACAGCTTTATCAATAACCAGCGACTCATGATACATGCCAGGTTGGATCAGAATGGTATCGCCGCTGACAGCAGCCTGCACAGCCGCAGTAATAGTGGGATAAACAGCAGGATTTTGAGAGGATTGAGATACGATACGCACGTTTGCTGTATCAGTATGTGTGGTCAATTGACAGGAATCCAAAACAGAGTGTTCCAAAAATACACCTCCAGCCCCGACCGCATAAAGCGCGCCCCGAAAAACATAGTTTTATATCAATGTATTAAATAGCATAGATAGCATAATCGCCAGCTCCAGAACCATAATCTGGAATGACTAATACACTGTAGAATAGGCTAATAACTCTCATTTGTCAAGTAAAAATGCGGTAAAGATTCAGAGCCACGCATTCTCAGATAGAGTCAACGTGTGATACTATAAAATTGATGCTATGTACGGTCCTGTACATGCGTCTTCACGTCTGTGACGCTCTATACCATGTGCGTTGCGAGGTGGATGGTTTTATCTTACCACCATCCATGAAACAGCCTACAAAAAGCAATCGTAAACGCCGCTCACACGCAGCTAGCATAGCTTATACGGTTGAATGACATTATCAATCCTAAAAGTAAAGCATCTATGAATTTATAATCACATATACATCTACCACCATTCCATCCACCCGGGTATGAAGGCAGTATTGCGCATTGCATTCTCCAGGACCAGGAGCGGGGTGTAATAAAGGACACAGAATGGAAAATATCGATAGCAGAATGGAAATTTCCAATAGTAACGCTGGTTTTGAAAGAGCATATCCACCACTCTCTATTCCATCCGGGGAAGCCCTATGGTTTCCTTTTCAAAAGCAAAAACTGCTGGTAAAGACACACGATCAGCAGATCAGCCTCCTGCAAGAGAGGAAACACTCGTAGCCAATCTAAAACATGATGAACTCTTCTATCTGGGTCGCTTCAATGGAGTACCTTGCATAGCCTGTGCCATTGATGAAGAGGAACAACTTCCAGCAGACTGGAAAACCATCGGTCTATGGGAGCTCTACAGCTCGATGGATGGCGTTGAATACAATATAGCCACATACGCCTCGCAAATCATCAGCTGGCAGCAGACCAGCCGCTACTGTCCTGTGTGCGGCTCCCCCATGGTCTCAGTCGAGGGAGGATGGGGAAAACGCTGCACCCGTGGAGACTACAGCGGCTATCCACCAGTCATACCCGCCATCATCGTCCTGATCCATGATGGAGAACGGCTCCTGCTATCCCATAAACCGGGCTGGGGCAAGCGCTATGGATTGATTGCAGGCTTCGTCGAACCAGGAGAAACCCTCGAAGAATGCGTCCATCGCGAGGTCAAAGAAGAAGCAGGCATAGAAGTTGACGATCTGCAATATATGAAAAGTCAACCCTGGCCATTTCCCAATCAACTCATGGTCGGCTTCACAGCCCGCTATAAAAGTGGAGAGATCCACCCCCAGGATGGAGAGCTGGACGACGTCCGCTGGTTCACTCGTGAAACGCTGCCCGAAACGCCCCCAATGTCAGTCTGGCCTATATGCTCATCTCCAGCTGGCTTGAACAACAACAAAAATAGCACACGCGGTATCAGCGCTTCCTCACAAGAAAGAAGACATTGAGCGTCGTAGCAGTCATGGATAAACATGACCGGCTACGACGCTCACTATTTCAGGACCCTTTCCCAGAAGATAAGAGAGGGGGTCATAGTTCTCGTGACGAAAAGAGCGCGATGTGTTAAAGTACATCCAGGTAATAAGCTTTTTTTGTTTTTAAATCTGAAAGAAAATTACTGGTTTCGGCGGTTTTTTAATGCGAAAGACTGCCGTTTTTACTGAGTCAGTCTAAACATCAATTATAGGAATATATGACATATTTAATGAAGAATTTGTTGTAATCGGCACGTATATGCTACTATGACAATCATATTGATCTCCACGTATTGAAGTTTAGACAACAGGGTCCTGGCAAGCTGGCTCATTTCAGGTGGGACGCCAATGGCGGTGGCATACAGAGAAAAGAGAACCGAGAAAGCGGGACAATGCTAGCACTGGTCGATCCAGATGATGGAACTGGCGCCAGCTCACGACACACTCAAGCTTGCTCCAGGATAGATACATGCACATCAACAAACCTGGACAAAAGAGGCAGGTAAAACGCCATAAAACATCAAACGATACAGAGGGAAAATGAAAGCAGATATCATCACAGATAAACAACAGTGGAATGATTTTATCGCAACATCCACCGGTTGCAACATTACGCAAACATATGAATGGGGAGAACTGCTCAAATTTCGTAACGATGAGGTACTGCCAATTGGAGTGCTCAACGACGAAGGACAACTCTGCGCTGCTATGCTCATCATTATCTCCCGCATCTCTGTCTTACCAACACCCTATTTTTATGCTCCCCGTGGTCCAGTTATTGAAGATCCAAATTCAGAGGCCATGGCTATCTTGCTTGCCTTTACACGTGCGGAAGCCCGCAAACGGCATGCCTTTATGCTCAAGATAGAGCCTGGTGTCACCACTGAAGATCAAACATGGCCACAGGCATTAAAAAAGCACGGCTTCGTCTCCAATCCTGAAGCACGCCACCTACGGCACGAATGGGTCTTAGACCTGCGACCAGATGAAACAAAACTGATGGCCGGCATGAAAAAAACCTGGCGCTATTGTGTTCGTCTGGCCGGTCGTAAGGATGTAACCGTACGTATAGGGAATGACGAAAAAGATCTGGATATTTTCTACCAATTGCTCAATACGACCAGCGACCGTGATAGTTTCTTCATCTACGGCAAAGATTTTTACCAGCAGCTCCTCGAACTCTATGGAGATCGAGCCAGACTCTTAATCGCTGAATATGAGGGGCAACCACTGGGAGCAGCCTTGCTCATTGCCCATGGACGTTGGTGCTGGTATATGTATGGAGCCTCCAGCAACGAGCAGCGCGATCGCATGCCGAACCATCTCCTGCAATGGACCGCCTTCCAGTGGGCCAAGCAGCAGGGCTGCTGGTACTACAATTTCCGTGGTATTCCAGACATCCTTGAAGAAGGCCAGCCAATGTGGGGCGTATACGTCTTTAAAAGCGGCTTTGGCGGCTACGCAATGCGTGCCATGGAAACCCAGGACCAGGCATACATACCCGTCATCTATACGCTCTACCGACGCCTGCTCCAGGCGCGGCTCTGGTACAACAATCGCAAAGCGCAAAAGCAACTTGTGATCGCTGAGCAAAAGAAAGCCGCCATCAAACAAGAGCAGAAAAACAAAGAGCAAAAAGAGAACGCTCCGCAGGTGAGTCCAGAGCCAGCGACAAAACAGGCCGAGCCAGCTGCAACGTCCGGGCAATCCAGAGAAAAACCAGCCAGAACAAAAACACCCAAAACACCAATGGAAACACAGGTCCCTGAAACGCCAGCTGAACCAAAGGTTCCTGAGACACCAACAAAACCCGAGGTTCCTGAAACCCCACAACCCGAGACACCAGCTGAACAGTCCTCTACGGAAAAGGCAGCAGCTGAATAGCACGATAAAACAACATGTGTGCTGGCTTTTTTCCAAAGCCAGCACACGGCGTTAGCAAAAAAGAAGCAATCAACTCACCTCAAGAGATATGTCCACCAATGCCACGGAAATAAATCCTCTGCACATAACGCATTATTTCTTCATGAGAATATTCACCACTCTGCAACAAGCGACGATGAGCTCGGGGAGACAACACACTGAAAAAGCTATTGAGCATAATGACGGTAGGAATATGTGGATCAAACTCATGGCGCGCCTTCCCCTCTTCCAGATACAACAACACCGTATCCGAGATACGCGTCAGCGTGGTGGCAGATTTTTGTTGGAGAATTATTTTAAAATCCTCGCTATGAAACAGAATATATAAAAGATCGCCCCGCTTCCCCGAAGGATCATTATGCATTGAACGGACAATAGATTCTAACTTGGCCTGAGCACTCATATTAGCAGGAAACGGCTGCTCAATCGCAGAAAGGATTTTTTGCATTTCTCGTTCAAAGAACGCAAACATCAAATCCTCTTTTTTCGTAAAGTGAAGATAGAGCGTCCCTTTAGCGATGCCCACACGGGTAGCAATCTCCTCCATCGAAGTATCCCGATAGCCTCTTTCCAGCAGCACCTCTTCTACCACCTGCAAAATCAATTCTTCGCGCTCCTGACGCTGTTTTTCCTTCAGGGAACGATGCACTGGCCTGGCCATTCAATTGTCTCCTTGTGTAGTGACTGGTATAGATACGTTTTTCACTGGCACCTCGCGCCTGCTGCACTGACTTGATTTGATGGGTGGGAGATGTGACTATTCAACTTAATTTATGACTCTTCGGTCAACATTTTAACGACATAGTCAGAAAAAGTCAAGGTCAGGGAATACTCTTACGACCATAGGATAGTTGTCCCTTATCAGTTGACAAGCATTCTGCTCTACCAGTACAATCGCAGTAATGGTTCTATTGCATACTGGCGGTAAAGAAAATAGCACAACAAAGATCAAAGCTATATTTTTGCGGAAAATAAGAAAATACACAAAAGTGCAGTAGACAAGACAGCATACAAAAATGTGCAACTAGTACTTTGTCAAACTTCGTTTGCTAGGTTGTGCGCCCGCTACGCGGGCGGGAGGGGGAAATGCCGGGGCACAGCCCCCGATCCCCCAGTCAAGGGGCTCGCCGCCCCTTGCATCCCCGCTTTCCTATCACATGACGTCTGACAGACTACTAGTACTCTGTCAAACTTCGTGTGATGAGTGGTTGTTCGCCTGCTACGCGGGCGAGGTGGGGAGGAGATGCCGGGGGCACAGCCCCGATCCCCCAGTCAAGGGGCTCGCCGCCCCTTGCATCCCCGCTTTCCTATCACATGATATCTGACAGAGTACTAGCCACCAACGAAATTTGGAAATGCATGAATGGATGCCAGTACGGGTATCAATATATTAGCCACTATCATATAGAGCGGCTGCTCGGTAAAAGTGACCTCTCAGAAGTGTACCTTGCCGAAAATATTCAAGATCAAACCCATGTAGCGCTCAAGCTACTCTATGGACGATGGACGGGAGAGAACGCAGAAAAGTTTCTCAAACAGACTGCGTCATTGATGAACCTTGATCATCCGCATATTGTACCGATCATAGATTTTGGTATAGAAGAGGATGTCGCCTATCTTGTCATGCAATATGCACCTAATGGAAACCTCAGACAGAGACATCCAAAGGGAATAGCCATAGACCTTGAAACAGTCATCCACTATATTCAACACATTGCACCTGCCATCCACTATATCCATAATCTTGGACTGGTACATCGAGATATCAAACCGCACAACCTGCTACTGGGAAACAATCATGAAATCATGCTCAGCGACTTTGGGACAGCGATCATCTCGCATAGCCTGAGCCCGATCCATGCCTCACTCCGTGAATTTGAAGGCACCACACCCTACGCCGCGCCAGAGCAATTACAGGGCAAGCCCTGCCGAGGGAGCGACCAGTATGCATTGGGCATCATGATCTATGAGTGGCTCAGTGGAGAATGGCCTTTTAATGGTACATTCTACGAAATAACCCACCAGCATCTCTTTACAGCCCCCCCATCTTTTAAAGAGCGCGGCCTGGATTATCCAGCCAATATTGAACAGGTAATTTTACGTACCCTGGAAAAAGAGCCAGCCAGGCGCTTTCCCAGCATCAAACGCTTCGCCGAAGAATTAGAATGGGCCTATAAGATTGCCGAGGCAAAAGGTTTCAAAAGCGCACCAGCGCCAGCATCACAGCCAGCTAGCCAATCCTTGAAAAAACAATTCAAATCACCATTCACCTTCAAAGGCTAAGAGTGAGGCTACGGCTCATGCCTATCAGGAGCCTCACCATCAGACACACATTAACAAATCTCCACAAAGATTGCATTTAGTTAACCAGATTCAATAGCCAGATACACTATTTTTTAGTACTAATTGGTTATTTCATCCCACTTCTGGTTAAGATATCTCCACCATGATTGGTACTTTTCTGTCATTTATTGACTTTCTAAAGCCAAGATTGACTGGAACATGCTACTATCATAAACAGTTACTGATTAAAAAGCACCAGAGTAATTCATGGTGTTTCAGTTTACACAAACATGCGTACATAGAAATATATGGTAAAGAGAAAAGCAGTACAGAGGAAGAAGAAATAAGAGGGGCAGTCAAACAAGCCATATTTTAAACGAGAAGATTACTGCCACAAAACCGTTTAAGCGGACAAGCGGTTGTCCTTAGCCAACTATCTTTACAAAACACATGTACGTATGACAAACACTGGCACAAGAGTTGAAAGGGATTTTATAGAGTGTTTACACTACCAAAGCCGAGACGTAAAACAGGACCAGGCATGACTCCAAAACAGCGCACACCACGTTTCTCGCCCTTGATGCTGATAGGAGCAGGAATCACCGTATTCCTGATCTTAATCGCAGGAATGGTGCTCATCGTGCCCCGCCTGGCCTCACATGCCGCCAACGCCAATGTCAATGCAGATTGCTCACTCATCGTTCCACGTAACCCATTAACCGCAAGAGGGCTTGCCACACCTTATCAACTCGTTGCCACCGATGCCAATAATGGCCCTTGCAACGAGGCAAACGCGGGACAGGCTGCATTTGTACAGGGAGCTGTGATAGATCCCGCAACAGGGAAAATCTCTGTCTATAATCCATTAGTTATTGACAAAGGCACCCAGCCTGCGGTCAAACCTGTGGTACCCACCCTGCCTGCCAATGCGATTGTTGGCTTATGGTTTGGGTTTAATGGAGGGAACCTGACCTTACAAGACCAAAATGGGAGCTTAAACGCAGGACGCTGCGTAAACGGAGCCAACAACTCCATTTTCGGACAATTCGCCTACTGTAACGCACGTGCATTTTTCGCCAGTGCCAATACAGCAATCCAAAAAGGGCAACTGACCGTTCCAGCGCTCGGGACAGCCGCCGACGGCATGACCTGCCCAACGGTACGAGATTTTGCCGTTATTGACATGGATCAAAGCGACAACGTCACCACAACCTACCTTGTGACGGCCAATGGCCAGATGGCACAAAATACAGCCACCAATGTCGCCCAGCAACAGAACGCGCAAACACAGATCAATGGTAGTGACAATCGCTTGCTCGATATCGCCATGGATGGCGCGCTCAATTGCCAGCCATGGACAGCCCCGGATCTCGCCAACAACGGCCAGATGGTCCCGGCATTGCCACTCAATGAACTCCAGGCAGCCGCCCATCAGGCCGCGCCAGTAGCGATTGTTCCTCTGGGTGATCCAATGGCCCTCAATAATGGTAACCAGGATAGCAACAAAATGAACCTCTACCGCCGTGGCGTTGATCAGCTACCAACGGGACGTGCAGGGGCAGATGCAGGAGACACCACAACCTACTGTAAAAACTACCTGGCAATCGCACCAGCACGTATCCAACTGGACGCTCAATTCACCAAAAACCGGCCCTCGCCCGATCCAGCAGCCGCGAACTCACTCTTTACCTTCCTGGCACAACGTTTCAACGCTGGCTTCGGAGATGGAGGACTCAACTGTGCCAAACTGCTAAACGCCACAACTCCAATTCAGGTCACCACCGATGGGAACGGCATTGCCACAGATGCGACAATCACGCTCGCAAATGGTGGTGGTAACAACGGTGGCAACGGTGGTGGTAATGGCCAGGCCACAACACCAAACTGCAATGTCAACGGAACCGTGATTAATGGTTGTACAGGTACCACCCAGATCAATGGCCAGGCATGTCAGGTAGCCTTCGATAAGGCAACCAACCAGGTTAACTTCACCTGTCCAGCCACACCAACCCAGGGTCAGCCGACTCCTCAGGGTCAGCCTACCCCTCAAGGTCAACCGACTCCCCAGGGCCAGCCTACCCCTCAGGGTCAGGGTAACAATCCAACACCACCAACGCCACAAGCGAACAATCCAACGCCACCGACGCAGCAAGCGAGCAATCCGACACAACCAACCACGCAGGGTCAGCAAAATACCGGCACTGGTAACACAACCGTTGCCCTCAACCCGGCACTTGCTCCCTGTCCTACTCCGTGTACTACTAAATAGGATCAACAATTCATCAGATAAAAAAATACAGGCCTCCCTGCTTCTGAAGCAGGGAGGCCTATCAATATAAAAAAATAAGTCCCACGCTCAAAAAAGCAGTGGGACTTTAAAGTCTGAGAAGCTTATGCTTTCTGGCTAGAAAGGATGCGGGTCAATTTCGTACCACAAACAACGCATGTTCCCTGGAGAGCAGGCTTACCATTTTTCATGGTAATCTGGTGAGCCTCTTTCATGTCTCTTTTTTCTTTGCACTTGACGCAATATGCGATATCTGCCATTGTTGTATATCTCCTCACTAATGTTTATAGTGTTCAAGTTCTGCATGAGCCTATTACAAGGAGGCAGTCATGCACTTCTCTTGTTGTAACGGATCACGAATGCAACAGGACTCAGGTAGAGGGATGAAATATCCCACTGAAATAGACAAAATCGCTATTAAAGCCACCTGAGAACAGATTCACGAATCTAAAAACTGCGCATCCTTTACTACCATTCAGGCAATGGATAAATACTACACTAGAGATCAGTATACACCTGAAGAAGGTATTTTCAACAAACAAGCGCTGTACAGCAGCATCACAGATTGACCTGCTTCAGCAGGAACGTTTCCAAATATACTATTGAAGCAAATCATGTTGATGACGTCGCATATATATCACACTGATCAGAGAAAGAATACCCAATACTACCGAGAAGCCCATCAGACCATAAAATCCCCCAAGATCAACGGTCATCCCCCCGATAGAAGCTCCAATCAACTGCCCAATGCCTAACACAACCGAATACAGGCCCATGACTGCCCCTCGCTTCCCGACCTTACGCTCCGAGATGGTCGCCATATGCGTCAGAGAGGCCGGTGTAAAGCCGCTCAGCAGAAGAACCCCTATCAATACCAGCGGGAGCAGCAACAGGAGGTTAGTGTGTGCGCTGGCGGACAGAGAGGCCATATTTTCACCCAGACCATTGATCACGGTCAGGGCCGCGATACACACCGCCAGTCCGATCAAACCAATAATCATAATCGTCGTGCGCCGTAGACGCGGCAGAATCAACATCCAGCATCCCATACCAAGCAGAAAAAACAGACCAAAGCCCCCAAAGACTAATGTGGCAATGTCTTTGCTAAATCCTCCATAGAGGAGTTGATGAGGATGGCGCATGTCAGCAGCAGGATTAGGATAGGTCAACATAATTACGATCAAGGTTATCCAGGCACCCACCAGTGTATTCACCGATAACCAGGCAGGTAAAAAAGTAAAGATACGCTTATCACGTAACATCTTTAAGCTTTCAACCAGTGAACCATGGTCCGCAATAGTGTTCGCACGCTGATGACTTTCTTTCACAAAGAAAATAACCAGCAAAAGATTCAGAATATGGAAAACAAGTACAACCAGAAATCCCCAGGTACCTAACCACTTGGCAACCTGACCGCCAAAAGGGATCGCCAGCGCCAGCCCCCCCACAGTAGCTACTTCAAAAGCCGTCATCACCCGTACACGTAACCGATCAGAGCCCATAGTCGTATCCGTAATGTATCCAAGGCAAGCAGGAGTATTCAGCGCAGTGGTAGCGCCTTCTAAGAGACGCCCACCCAGAATCAGGAGCAACAACAACAATAAATGGGCATCTAAATGCGAGCCATCAGGATGAGGATAGAGCCGGGATCCAATCAGGAGACAGAGAGCAGCCAGCGCGCCCAGCAGCGGAGCGATAAGTAAAAAAGGTTTACGCCCCAACCGGTCCGACAAACTACCAGCAATAGGAGATAGCAGTAGCTCACTGATATAAAAAGACTCAAGTACCAGCACTACAACGGTTGCCGAAGCAAAATGCTCTCCCAGATAAAACCCAAGTAAAAGAAAGCTAATACGGCTAGCAATACGCAATAGCATAGTCGAAAAAATATTCAAGCCAATCGAAAGATAGTCAGGCGATCCCAAAGGTATAGTTACGGCCGGCCTCATCTCCAAAGAATCAGAGCGAGGCGAAGAAGCTGGCGGCCCGGATAGAGCTTGAGTAGGAATGATATCTTGCTTCATAATTTAACCACCTAATTTTCTTACACACACCGCGGACATAGAGTCCTATCACAGATGACTCTTCAGAAGCATAAAACACGTATGTTGCAATATAATCACAAAATTGTCACAATCTTGTCATTCTTCAACTCACACATATGTACAACGATATTCCCCTCCCCTTAACCACAGCCAGATAGAGGTCTTCCATGAAGCAACTCAAATATGGTATGAATTACTATAAGAATATTACTTTTGCAAGGAATGTTTTTATAATATGGATACAAACTGTGCATCACAGAACATGAAATTACACATTACGCCTCTACAAGCACAAGTTGATCAAGAAGTTACACTACAGCTCAGTCACCTCGCACCTCATCAAGAAGCAACCATCAGCGCAACCACCAGAGACGAGGCTGGTGTAATCTGGAAAGCAAACGCCACGTTTCGAGCCGATCGACATGGCAACGTCAACCTTGCGACACAGGCACCACTGGCAGGAACCTATAGCCAGATAGATCCAATGGGACTCTTCTGGTCGATGCATCCTCTGGTAGAAGAGAGAAAACAAGCGTTCTTTTCTCAAACCACATTGCAACCACTCGCCATCTATTTCAACGTCGCAACCAAAAATTATTCACATATTGATCTCTTATATAGACGATCTTTCTTATCAGCCAATAGCAGCGTCAGAGAAGTAAAAGAGCAAGGAATCATTGCGACCTATTGCCAGCCCTCAACTCCTGGTTCTTATCCAGGAGTTATTCTCCTCAGCGGTTCCAGTGGTGTCAGCAGAATACAGGAAGCTGCCCTGCTGGCAAACCATGGGTACTGCGCCCTGGCTTTAAGCTACTTCGGTGTTCCACCACTACCACAAACGCTCCAAGAAGTCCCACTGGAATATATCCAGACAGCCATACAATGGTTACAAGTAGCTCCACAGGTAAACAGCAAGCAGATCGCGATTATCGGAATTTCCAAAGGTGCAGAGCTCGCTTTACTAGCAGGAGCAACCTTTCCAGAGATTCAAGCCATTATTGGTTATGCTCCCAGCGCCGCTGTGCATCAAGGTTTAGGAGCAACCGAAGCAGATAGGAGCGAGCGCTCATCCTGGACCTATCGAGCAAAGCCAGTGCCATTTTTACCGTATCGCCCCACTGCAACATTTCAAGATTATGTAAACCACCAACAACAGATACAGGCTCCCATCGCATTTCGCGATCTCTACCTGGAAAGTTTACAGCATCGTGACGATCTCGAACAAGCCCTCATAGCAGTAGAAAAAATACGTGCGCCAGTCCTATTACTTTCAGGCGAAGACGATCAAATGTGGCCATCAACGGTCTTTGGAGAAATGATCAATGAGCGACTCAACACACATCGCCATCCATATCCTCATCGTCATATTATGTATACGCATGCCGGACATAAAACAGGCTATCCATATATGCCAACCACGATCAATCAGGCACGGGGGTATGCTTATGGAGGAACACCTGAAGGAAACGCGCATGCCACCAAAAATGCCTGGCAAACAACACTCGACTTTCTACAGCACACTTTTGGTTCCCACACCATTGGGGCGTAAACAAGCAAACAAGCCAATCAAATCAACATGCCCACCCTTCACAAGAGTCAACCAATATGCTACCCTACCCATAAAGTATGAATATTTGTTATTCCGACAAAGACACAAACTGAAGAACGCGGAAATGCACGGTACAATAAGAAGAGGACCAATCTTTTTCGCCATGGTGTGATGAATTGTGTAACTTATAGCAAGTATCCTGAAGGGAATCTTTGATGGAAAAACATCAACAACAGGAGCTTAATCTCGTACCAACGAACGACGATACAGAAGCATTACTTACCGAAGATATTGAGAGCGATAACGAACTATCCACCCTCCTTGATCAGACCCTGGCAGGTATTACTGACTACATGACGGAGGAAGAGGCCACCGAGTATATCGCCCGTATTCTGGATGGCGTTGAAATCGAGAGTGAAAATACCTTATTTGAAAATGTCACGCCCTATATTCCAGAGAACATTAAAATCACCAACTATCGGCCAGACCAGGCGGTCCGGGAAGCCTCACTGGCACAAAAGAACATGTGGAAGCCAGGAGACGGCGAAATTTCCTATTTAGCGTCTAATACCCTTGAAGTATATTTAGGGACACCTGAGCGACCACTGGAGATCCCACAGGCATTAAAACAAATTCGCCAGTTGAGTGAAAGTACAGTGTTAACGGCCCGTATTGTATTAGGACTCTGGAATATTCGCCGACACAACGACCGTGTCTCGAAAAATGGAAGTGTCGCCATACTCCTGGAAGAAATTCTCCAGTGGCAAGGCGTACAAAAGCATAGTCGGGTGGCACATCCTGGCACCACCAAACGCTATACGGATGGCTATCGAACAGAACAGAAACAGCGTGTCCTGCAAGATCTGGCGCTGCTTGCCTCATGTAATGTCCGAGGTAACTGCACGATCACCGTCAAAGGAAAATCAGTTTCAATCCAGGTTGATGGTACCTATATGCGCTATTCAGTTGTCAGCCGCAAAACCCTGCTCAACGAAAGAATCATCGTTGGCTTCCTGGTTTCCCCGGGCGACTGGATCAGCACCTATGAACAACACCAGAACTATTATCTCGCAGAAGTAGATAGCCAGATCTTTAAACTCAATCCACAAAATGATCGCTATGCCTTACGAATTGCACTGTATATGACCGAGCGCTGGCGCGAGCAAGCCAAACAAGGAGACTTCAGCACCCCAATTATGATGTCAGAGCTCCTGGCTGCCAGCATGATAGAAGTCGATGAACGGCATATGACGTCGCGCTTCGTACCACGGATCGAAGCTTCTTTAGAGAAACTTGAGAGCATGGGGATTATTGGCAAGCAGATCTGCATTACAGATGTAGATCGAAATCAAACTCGCTGGAGCAAAGATTGGCTGGCATCACGCTGGGAGATCTTACCACCCCTCAAACTGATCCAGGAATACCAGGCCATGAACAATCCATTACGAAAACGCGTCCGTAATAAAACGCGAACCCGAGAACGTGAGCAGCAGTAAGGCGTCTCCCCACCAGGGTATGGCGCATTTACCGGAAAAATAAGCTTGCCTATCGCGAAACTCCCTAGCAAATAAAGCCATCCGCGCCACACCCCCACCAGGGTATGGCGCATTTTTTATATTCATATTCGGCGATATTCCTAACCAGAATCAATCCATGTTCCTCATCACCATCAAAATACACTCTGTCATGCCTGCTCCATATTCATTGACATTCTGACACAAATTCTGCCATGCCGCCACTAAAAAAGCAGCACTTGATTCCCACCAGGGTTCGGCGCATTTTTCAAGAAGGTGCCCTCTTGACCCCCACCAGGGTATGGCGCATTTTTGAGGATAGGCATCTCACTCAACCCCACCAGGGTGTGGCGCATTTTCGCCAGGAGAATCAACAGTTACCCCCACCAGGGTTCGGTGCATTTTCCAGGATAGAATTCTCGATGAACCCCACCAGGGTATGGCGCATTTTCGCCAGGAGAACTAATAGTTACCCCCACCAGGGTTCGGTGCATTTTCCAGAATGAGAAACTCGATGAACCCCACCAGGGTTCGGCGCATTTCCATACCTATCCAAATAGATACAACAACATCACTTTTAATATATATAAGCCCCCACTCATCACATATGTGCCTATATATAGGCATACTAAATATATGACTTCATCAATATACCCCACCGGGGTCTGGCGCATTTCTTAAAAGAGCACATCGCCTCCAGCGTGCTCATACCTTATCTCAGAAAACTTGATGAAAAAGAGCAGGAATACGTACGCTCAACCTCTACATATATATAAGTACACACATCCATCCGCAACAAAAAAAATTACCCCACCAGGGTTCGGCGCATTTCCCACAAAAAAAGAGCCAACCTGCCCTTTTTTAGTCAGAATAAACCCCACCAGGGTCCGGTGCATTCTTCAGGATAAGAAGTTCATTCAACCCCACCAGGGTCCGGTGCATTTTTGCCAGAAGAAGCAACGCTTACCCCCACCAGGGTTCGGTGCATTTTTCAGGATAGAATTCTCGATAAACCCCACCAGGGTCCGGTGCATTCTTCAGGAGTGACATTGTCTTTACCCCCACCAGGGTCCGGTGCATTCTTCGCTGAAAATAGATGAATATAATCTCATTAAGCGATGATTTTTTTGTGAGAAAGAAGAAGAAAACCCCACCAGGGTTCGGCAATTTTTGGGTAGCGAAACCTCCCAAAAACCTCCCACCAACCCCACCGGGGTTCGGTGCATTTTCTACTGATTGTGATGTTGAGTTGATGATTTCTCTTAATGATTTGTATAACACAGGCCTGTATAAAATCGATTTTTGTCGATTTTTCCTTCTGCACTAAATGAATAAATTGGCATTCATAACTTCAGAAGAATCAAAGCATAACGACCGTAACACCGCCTGGTTGGATACAAAGCAAGGGAGCAAACACACGAAAAGCGACGATTATACCAGAAGTACTGTGCTCAAAAACGGCAACCCCACCAGGGTTGGGAGAAAACCCCACCAGGGTTGGGAGAAAACCCCACCATTGTTAGGTGCATTTCTGAGCTTAAAATGGTCAGAGTAGTAGGTGCACATTTAACCACATTACCACTGGCAAAAAGCGATTTTGCAATGTACTATGTACATCACGACTTGAAATAGCAACATGGCGGAAAGTGCACAATTGGTCAAGAGAAAAAACCATACAGTAGTACTATCCGAAAAAAAATATGAGCCTTTTTAACCAGATATATCACTGTTCAGACAATACTCAGTCCAGGTAGTATTCAATACATATCAGGGGCATGGAAATGGGAAGTAAAGTGGAAAGTGTGGAAAGCATGGGCAACGGCACAGGGGGGTATAAGGGTTTCATACCACTGAACATCGTCAATGAGGAAGCGGAAATGTATATGCAGCCAAGTATAATCGATGGACAAGATTGGCAAGCGCCGAGGATAGAGGGTCCTCTGCCAGCGCTTGCCACGAATGCTGTCCACAACACTGACTATGAGCAGGTAGATCCATATACACTGACAATCATTGCTAATTTTTATTTCCAAGCAGTGGTCTCGAATTTCTTTCACTGGTGTTACGTCATGCCACGATCAAACAGCATGCTCTACCAGAATTAGGAGAGCTAACAGAAAATGTTGCGGTCATCAGCACACGCACACTACGTACGCTGGCCAGCACCATCAAATGGGGATATGATACAACCCACAAGTATGTAACTGTCTTCTGCGCACTCAATCTGTTACGTAAATTTAAACATAATCATGAATTGCATATCGTCTTCCCATTGGGGAAATATCAGCCACCAGCAAACCTGCAAGCACTTGATAGCCTGATCACACAGAGTCGTACCAAGGTTCGTCAGTTCACCAGGAAGGTCAAAGAGCGCTTTCTTTCCCTCAATCTGCTCCCTACCACGCAAATGCCTGGACACGAGGAGCTACAGCTCGCAGATTGCGATACAAGCATACAACAGGCGCTCTTCAAGCCAATGCTAGAAGTCATCAGATCAGAAGGCATTGATATAGCGAAGGGGCAACATATTGCACAACGCCTGGTCAATGAAGTAATTACGAAAATTGCTCTCCCCTTGCAAGCCTACCGGACAAATGAGAAAAGTCTACCAGGTGCACGAACCGCTACTCAACCAGGGGTGCAAAAGCAATCACGTGAGATCTATTCTGGAAAAAGTCGCCTTTCTATGCCCGAGTCTACCATCATCTCAACCCAAAATAGCGATGAAAATCAAAAAGTCTACCATGATGGTAGACTCGGGCATCAAAAAGTCTACCTGCAGACCATCGAAAAGTCTACCCGGACAGAAAAGTCTACTCCAGACGAGAAAAAAGTCTACCTTTCTGAAGAAAAAGGATACTCAAACCATCCACAAGCGGTAGACTCGGTCACTCAGCTGCTCTATGCTTATAGCGATCTACTGGAGGATACAACTATCAACTGGCAGGATATGTGGTTGCCAAGAGACTTTTTCGAAGAGCTTTATGAGCAAATGAACTCATATCATCTACGCTTACATAATTTTGGTCTGCTCTCACATACAAAAGGCCATATCTGGAAGTCAGTTGAGCTCAGTATTATTAAAAAAATAGCATCTCTCTACCAGGTAGATAGCGATGCGGCTTGCGAATACATCTTTCAGTGTACCGGTCGTGAATATGTGCCACAGGCTCCTCAGAAGATTGCATTCTATTCAGCACCAGTAGCACAACAGAAAACAAAGAAGTTCTCTCGCAATGAGTATCCAGAGGATTGGTATCAGCCTCCTGCTAATCGGGAAACACAATTCAGCAATAGTCTACCTGGAGTGGTAGACTCGCAAAATCACCAGGTAGACTATTCAAAAGTCGAGTCTACCGCGAAGCAGCGCAAGGTAGACTATTCAAAAGTCGAGTCTACCGTTGACTACACACCGGTAGACTCGAGTCTACCAGATTCAACGCCTTCGGTAGACTCAACATTGAGCGTAGAAGTCACGCCACAAAACATGGATGAAATAGCTTGTGAGGCCGATGCAAACACAAACAGCAATTATTTTTTTGATCTCAGCGATAACAAAAAACCAGAAAAAGTCTTACGCATACCCACTCAGTTAGACTCAGAAACCTATGGGGAAGAGTTCAGTAACGTAATACGTAAACGTAATATAAATATATTATTTAATAAAATAAATAATAACGTTACGTTACGTAGAGATGCTGCTAAGTTTATAACTCAGATCTTTGACGATAAAAATACTGAGAGAGTCCAGAAAATGAATGAGTCTCTATTAGCTAAATACAAGCCAGAGACTATTATAAACGGCCTTCATTGACACGATCCTCTCCCTGCATGAACCAGGTGGAGACTCGCTACAGAAACCAGGAGCATACTTCAATTCCCGCTGTAAATATTATCTGAATGAAGCTGCAGATGAAGACACACTCAAGCTTATAGATCTTTACTCCAACATGACATATGCACAATTAGTTTCTGAAATGAGACTTCTCCTTGCCAGCGACAAAAAAATACGGAACAAACAATATCGTGCTCACTAGTTGTGGTCAATATCAGCAGGTATCATTTCCTCCATTAAATTTATGGTCTTAGAACCTATGGAGCCAGTGTCTAAACTGTGATACCTGCTGCAATTCCTCATCCTCTCGTTGATTGTTTCTTTGTTGTTAAGCAAATAGACGTTGTTATCAATTTTTAGAAAAGCGCTGAGAAGCCCAGGAAATGGCTTTAAAAAAATCAGACTAGTCATTATAGCTAAAATAAAACACACATCGCTTATTCGGCTTCTAAAAGCCAAATAGCCACATTGATTTGTTGTCCCATCCCTACGGCAATTTGCGCACGTCATAAATATGCGTTTTATCCAATACTTGTTGATGGTTTTCGGCGACTATGAAAAATCTCTTCATATCCAGCATCTAAGCTATGCTTCGAACAAAGAAGAATCCATGGATGCAAGCATGTATATCTTTGGATGAAATTGGTAGGAATGGCTCCCGCCCTACAAAACTGCTCGCTTTACTTCATAGTCGAGATGGAAAAAAATTCATAGAACAGATGGTCAAAGATGAAAAATCTGTCAATATGACAGCTGGATGCGCTTTTGATGAAATCCTGGAAATGGAGCTCTCAAAGGTCACAACTCTGTACCGATCCGCACATTCAGCAATGCGCGTATACGTATACGTGTACGTCGACGTACACGTATACGTATACGTTAAAATGAGCTTATTTTATTCAATTTATGTCCATGATTACGCTAAAAAGTATGTTACAATGCAAGAGTCTATGCGTCTTCTATTGTAGAGAGGCTCACGTATACGTAGATGTATACGTATACGTATACGTTAAATTTCAAATCAAAAAAACGTAATTTTAAGTTTTGAGAGCGCAAAACCGTTCCTTATATAAGGAATGTTTTCTTCATAAAAATGTAAGAAAACTAGAGTGCTTTTTCGCTCATGAATGAGAACGTAAGCAAACAGCTTCAGAAGTTATAGTGGTTAAACTTTTGCGATGACAAAATCACTCCTCATATATAAGGAACGGTTTTCATCAAAGAGATAGCCATGAGTGCTTTGCCGCTGGCAAATCTTCTGAGATTATATTGATAGATAAAGGATCGTAAGGGAAACTCCGTTCAGAGTTTATCCCTGTCAGGGAAGGAAAAAAAGCAGCAATCATGACAAGAATTTTTGCACTTTGCAATAATAAGGGTGGCGTTACGAAAACTACCACTGCGGTCAACGTCGCTTATGGACTGGCTCGCGCTGGTAAGCGTGTGTTACTTGTGGATACTGACGCTCAGAGTAACAGCACCTATAGTTTATTAGGAAGCCTGGATCAGGAGCTCACATTATTTGATGTCTTAACCCAGGGCGCGAAAATGGCTGATATTCTCGTTGAGTCTGTTGGCCAGAAAGGCTTATTTGTTGCGCCCAGCTCAATTAATTTGAGTGCAGCTGATCTTTTGATGGCCTCAGCACCTGGTCGCGAGCACAAACTGGCTCGTGCGCTTAATCAGGTGAAAGCAAATTTTGATTATATTCTGATTGATACACCGCCTAATCTGGGTGTACTCACCGTAAATTCCTTTATTGCCTGTACTGATGTGATCATTCCCATCGCATTAACCACCTATGCCTTGATCGGTATCAGTATTCTTGAGACAACCATGGAAGAGCTCCGCGAAAATCTGGATGTGAGCCTGCCAATTTTTGGTGTGGTTGCTAATCTGGATGATCACACTCGTCTGAGCACCGATGTGTTGAGTGCGGTCCGCGAACACTTCCAGGGACTAGTTTTTGATTCAGTCATTCCTCGTAATATTAAAGTCGAAGAAGCCCATAATCAGATTGCCTGCTTATTTGATTATGCACCTAATAGCACCGGTGCTATCGCCTATAGCAAATTGGTAAAGGAGGTACTTGAGCGTGCCGAAGGACACTAAGAAATTTATCAACCCCTTACTGCGCCCAAGCCAGTCCAGTGAACCCAGACCAGCCGTGCTGGCTCCATCCGAAGTCGAGCCAGCACGCACTGAGATCCAGGCACAAAACGTTGTCAGTGATAAGCAAGCTAACAACATAGAGCCTGAGGTTGCGCCAACTGTTGAATCGATCAAATCTGAAGAGCCAGCGGTGGCTCCTCAGATTCAGGAAAATACAACAAAAGGATCCCTTTCAAATTCTGAGGTTAGCAACCAGCAGACATCAGCATTTGACGAAATGAATTTTGCTGATAGCGGCGAGAAATCCAGAGATAGTGTAAAGCCACAAACGAGCACAAAAGCACGAACGAACACTGGATCGTTGACTGAAGGATCAGCTCCACGAGCCAGGCAAGCTGCCACACGGCGTGATGCAAACACGCTTAGTGCATCAACCAGAAAATTAAGCGGACCTCTGGCAGGTGATATAGAGAATGATGAATATTTCAACGACCTTGATGCCTCCGGTGAAGACAATCGTGCTGGAGTCAAACGACGTCGAAATATTCAACCGTTCGAGAGTACGCATGAACGTATCACCTTATGGATGGATAAGCAGCTCAAGCAGCGGTTTGAAGATCTGGCATATCAGCGTGAATTGCCTAAGACATCTCTGATTAATGAAGCTGTAACTGCTCTTCTTCAGAAATATGAAGATCGTTAGAATATCTTACCAGTCTCTATTTATAACCAACTGATCGTTGTACATGAGTTATCCCGAATTTTGAGAACATGTGTTCGAGTAAGAAAAAAGGGGTGAAAAGAAGAAAACAAAGACCTCCTGAATTATACTTGCACTACCAAAAAAAAACGCAAGCAGGAGGTCTTTGAACATCGATGTCACTCAAGTATGCCATAGCAGGAACAAAGCGGCAAGAGGCGCAGGAAAAATTGCAGAGAGTTACCAGCTTGATGGAAGAATATCTGGAGCCGCTTGCCAGGCCGCTAGACGCGTATGTGGATAAGCGGCTAGTGCGGACATTCTTCCAGCTGATCCGAACCATTATCGAAGCTAGAAATCAGTCAACAGGATTGATGGTCAGCGAATTAGGGTCAACCATGCTCAGCGGGAGACAAGCGACAGCAGGAGAAAAGAGGATTCATCGCCTGCTCACATCGGAAAAATGGAGTGAAGAGCTGATCAGGATCTTCCAATGGAATCAGGCCCAAGAGCGATATGAAGAGTTAAAGAGAGAGGGAGAGGAGATTCTCGTCGTTTGGGACGGAAGTGAGATAGAAAAGCCAGAGAGCCAAAAAGCAGAAGATTTGTGTGCAGTTCGGTCAAGTAAAGCAGCAAGGCGAAAAAAATCACGGAAGGGAATATTTAATCAGCCAGGAGGAAAACCGATCATTGTGCAAGGATACGAGTGGACAGCGTGTGTGGTTGTAGGAGAGAAAGGGAAGCCATCACTGGCAATGATGGACTTTTGGAGTAGAAGAGGTCCAGATGCTCAAACGACCAAAGAGGAAGAGGAAAAAAATGTTAGCGAAAGTAGCGAGGGAGTGGGGAAGAAATGTATTGCACGTGTTTGATCGGGGATACGCTGGTGGTCCATGGTTAGAGATGATGTGGAGGCGGCACGTTGATTTCGTGATTCGATGGAAGAAAGGGCATCATTTTTTTGATGAAAATGGGGAAGAGAACTCATTAGGTCAATTAGGAAAGAAGAAAAGATCAAGAGATCATCGTATGATTTGGGATGCAGTAAAGCATGAGAATCGCAAGACAGGGATTACCTGGATGCAGGTACGACATGCATCCTATTCAGAAACATTATGGGTTGTGATTGTAAGAAGAGGAGGAGAACCATGGTATTTAGTGACGAATCGATGTATTGAGACGGAAGAGCAAGCATGGAAGATCTACAAAGCCTACTGCAGAAGATGGCAAGTAGAAACCGTGTTTCGCTATGAAAAGAGTGAATTGGCGATTGAAACGATTCGCATCTGGAAGAAGGAGAAGCGTAACAAGTTTTTTCATATCATATCGCTCGTCCATTCATTGCTTTTGCATCTTTTAAATGATGATTACAGAGATATCATTACATGGATTTTCCGTGAGTATTGTCATCGAACAGGGAAAAAGCAGAAAGAAGCGAAAGTTCCCATCTATCGTCTCAGATGGGCTTTAAGCCGCTTCTTTCAAGAGATCCGACCTGTATTTTTATTTGCCTGGAATGTTCAACCCTCAACAGCCTTCCATCAAGGGTTGAACGTCCGTTCTCAAAATTCGGGATAACTCATGAATCATTCAGCCTACGCTTTTATCTACGTCACTCATTCTTCCGCAAAAAACCTCACCAATCAAAGCCAGGAACCTCCGCAATAGTATTTTTTCCAGACGTTTCTATGAAATTTCTTATAAAAACTATAGGAATTTTATATTGAACAACTTGCATCCATTCAATGCAAAATAACGTAATTAGTAAATATATACATGCAGATATTCATTTTTACCTAATGATCTTCGCCAACAGGAGAGCGGTGGCTTTTTACACGTAGACGTACACGTACACGTACACGTAGACGTACACGTACACGTACACGTAGACGTACACGTAGACGTACACGTACACGTACACGTACACGTACGTAACGTACACGTACCACGTAGACGTACACGTACACGTAGACGTACACGTAGACGTACACGTACAACGTACACGTAGACGTACACGTACACGTACACGTACACGTACACGTAGACGTACACGTAACACGTACACGTACACGTAACGTACACGTACACGTACACGTAGACGTACACGTACACGTAGACGTACACGTACACGTACACGTACACGTAGACGTACACGTACACGTACACGTACACGTACACGTACACGTACACGTAGCACGTACACGTACACGTACACGTAGACGTACACGTACACGTACACGTACGTACACGTACACGTACACGTACACGTAGACGTACACGTACACGTACACGTACACGTACACGTACACGTAACGTACACGTACACGTAGACGTACACGTACACGTACGTCACGTAACGTACACGTACACGTACACGTACACGTACAGTACCGTACACGTACACGTACACGTACACGTACACGTAACACGTACACGTACACGTAGACGTACACGTACACGTAACGTACACGTACGACGTAACGTACACGTAGACGTACACGTAACACACGTACACGTACACGTAACAACGTACACGTACACGTAGACGTACACGTACACGTACACGTACACGTACACGTAACGTACACGTACACGTACACGTACACGTACACGTACACGTACACGTACACGTACACCGTACACGTACACGTAACACACGTACACGTCACGTACACGTACACGTAGACGTACAACGTACGCACGTACACGTAACGTAGACGTAACGTAGACGTACACGTACACGTACACGTACACGTAACAGATAGACGTACACGTACACGTAGACGTACACGTACACGTAGACGTACACGTTACACGTACACGAATACACGTACACGTACACGTACACGGACACGTAACAACGTACACGTAACGTAAGACGTACACAGTACACGTAACAAGTACACGTAAGACAGTAACGTACACGTAAACGAAGACAGTACACGTACACGTACACGTACGAACGTACACGAGACGTAACCACGTACACGTAGACGTACACGTACACGTACACTACACGTACACGTAGACGTACACTAGACGTACACGTACACGAATACACGTACACGAACACATAACTAAGACAGAAGACTACACGGTACACGTACCACGTACACGATAACGTAACACACGTACACGTACACGTTACACGTACACGTACACGTACACGTAGACGTAACAAAAAAAAAAACGTACACGTAACGTACACGTACACGTAACACGTACACGTACACGTAGACGTACACGTACACGTAGACGTACACGTACACGTACACGTACACGTACACGTACACGTACACGTACACGTAGACGTACACGTACACGTACACGTACACGTACACGTACACGTAGACCTGATCCTGCAGCAGTATTTTGTATAAAATGTTTTTTTGTGAGGGGAATAACGTATACGTAGACGTATACGTTGTCTGATAGTCTTTTCTAAAGATTTAGAGATGGATTTTACAAAAGCAGAAAGAAAATCTGCTGGAATTTTTTATGTGTAGGTGGATGAATGTTTGGCCTGGATATAAAAGAAGTATCTTGTTTGCGATTGTGAGAATCGTTGAAGGTCTTCAGGGTGTTTAAACGATACATGTTGTAGATGGATTTTTCCAAGGCCTTTTTCGGACCTCTGAGAGCGTTTCTGGTGCCAGGTAAATTTTTGTAGCTGGTGAGTGCCTGTTATTTTTATAAGACGTCCTGGATGGTGGCAAATTAGTTGATAGGAATGTGTACGTGAACG
The DNA here is from genome assembly GCF_008974265.1 of Dictyobacter vulcani. GTDB lineage: Bacteria > Chloroflexota > Ktedonobacteria > Ktedonobacterales > Ktedonobacteraceae > Dictyobacter > Dictyobacter vulcani. The sequence goes on along the minus strand of NZ_BKZW01000002.1, from coordinate 123,073 downwards.
GGTTGCAGCGGCGAGCGCCAATACGTTTCGGTGAGGCGCATTTGTGACCATAAAAAACATGGTGGAGAAAAGCAGCGGATCATACGTGGAGAGGGCGCCACACGCGGAGGCCGGCATGCGGCGTGATCATGGAGCGAGGGGCTCAAAGAGCATCGCATGCCTGTGGCGCCTACACCGAGACGGATCCTGTTTCGTGATCCTCTTCGAGAAGGTACGGGGAGGATCCACGCGCTCACCCACCACATTGCTGTGCGAGCAGGCCACGGCACACACGATCCCTGGAGGCGCCACAGCACTGCGCGTCGTTCGAGCACGCTGGCCTGCGCAAACGCAGCAGTGTGGCCTTTGCGTGTGGCGCCCTCTCCACGTACACGACGCCACGCCATACCGTTGAGGTTATCTCCTTCACCGAAACGTATTGGCGGCGAGCGCTGCCGGTACGTTGGGGGGAGGTGCTCGGACGTGAACGGGTTGCTGCCATGAAGGCTAATACGTTTCACGTAAGCCTTTTTCTGGACGAGATTGACGAAAGCATCTGAGCCGATCAGAGGCCCAGTGACTTCAAAGGATCAAGAAAAGCGAACCTACACGTTTTACCTCTCTTGATCCTTTGAGAAGGTATTCCTTCACCGTCATGCTATCATTTCAGCCATTCAATCCCTTAAGTGAAAAGTATTAGCCATGAAGGCTGCCGGTACGGTTTTTTTTGTCACGTGAGCTCAAAATAATGTACACGTATACGTACACGTGTACGTTATTTTGAGCTCAAGTTTTCTTATAGTTTAATTTAACGGTTTTTGTTGTGGCGAAACCAGAATGTGCAAATTTCAGTTTCTTTGAGGATGCTTTTTCGTTTTTCGTGTTATACTTTTGCTGATGCATTGAAAGAGAGATTTTAATCGATGGCACATGAAATATTGTTGCAGCAAATTGTTGAAAAATTGAAAAATGTACAGGGTCTGAAGGCGGTTGTCCTGGGCGGTTCGTACGCGAGCAATACGCAAAGAACAGATTCAGATCTTGATATTGGCCTCTATTATGAGGCAGATAACCCTTTAGATATTGAACATGTGCGTTCTATTGCGCGTGAAATAAACGATTTTCCTGATCCTGTTGTGACCGATTTAGGGAGATGGGGCACCTGGGTAAATGGTGGCGCATGGCTAACTATACAGGGTCAACGCGTCGATTTCTTGTATCGCGATCTTTCATTTGTGACATAAGCGTAACCCGCCGCAAGCCGCTGTGGTTTGAACCCAGGCAGATAGGCGGGTTTCTCGTGGGCTTTAGCCCTCGCTTGTTGCAATATCGTCTTTTTCTCCTGTATACTGCAACAATGGAAAAGACGAGTACATTGCAGTATCAGCGTGACGAGCACCGCGTCCATCTTATTGTGTATCATCTCATCTGGTGTCCTCGTCGTCGCAAAGCCATTCTTACGGGTCCCATCAAAGAACGGTGTCAACAGATACTCGAAGAGAAATGTCTGGAAAAAGGGTGGAGTATTCTCACCCTGGCGATTCAACCTGACCATATTCATCTTTTTATCCGCGTCTGGCCTTCTGAAAGTGCCGCTGATGTGGTGAAAGAACTTAAGGGCATCACGTCCTTTCATTTACGAAGGGAGTTCGCCCCTATCATGAAGAAAATGCCTTCGACCTGGACCCGTTCCTATTTTGCCAGCACGGCTGGTGCAGTGAGTGCTGAGACCATTCAACACTATATCAATGCGCAAAAAGGAATCTAGCGGGGAGGAAGGGAGGGAGTCATCGCATGGCAAAGGCAACGAAAACCATCACACAAGCAATGCAGTATCCATCCCGGTATGCTGCCTGGTTTACGACCACCCAGGCATTGTTCAACACAGTGGCTTCCTTCTACTTTGAGGTCATCACAGCTCACGAGCAGGTGCTGTTGCTTTCCTCACACAGAGCCTTGCATGCCCTTGAGACATTGACCCATGCGACGGAAGAAAACCCCGATCCGGTGATGCCGCTCGATGCCATTGCTCCTCAGGTTCCTGCCCTCTTTCGCCGTGCCGCTATTCACGCAGCTCTTGGCTCCGCCCACGCCTTTGAGACGAGCTTGCAGAAGTGGCGTGCGCGCAAAGAGAAAGCGGCCCTCAAAAAGAAGCGTTTCACCGAGCACCCACCGGTTCCCCCGCGGACCTGGAATCGGTCGCCGACGTTCTACAAGGGCCAGTGGAAAGGGCGAACTGCGTCCTCCATTCTTCTCAAGCTCTGGACAGGGGCGAGGTGGATTTGGGTCAACGTTCGGCTCTTGAGCCGTGACCTGCCCGATGGCTATGAGCCCGGGAGTCCGTCGCTGGTTCGCCATGGCTCACATTGGCGGTTGCATACCCCGGTCGAAAAGACCTTCACCAGTCCGGGGAAGGTGGCTGTGCAACTGGCTCATGCCCAGACACGCATCTGTGCCATTGATCTCAATCTCGACCATCATCTGGCGGTCTGTACGATCCAAACAGCCGACGGCTCGACCGTTGCCACCACCTTTCTCAGTGGCGGCAAACGCGTAAATGGCCGTAGGAAGTGGCTGCTTGGTCGGATCGCCCGCAACCGTCGTAAGACGGGTATCCTGGCCGAAAACGAACCCGATAATGTGGCATTATGGGAGAAAATCCGTCATGTGGATGAGCAGGTGGCACACCTGATCAGTGCGCGCATTGTGCACTTTGCTCGTCAGCATCAGGCGAGTGTGCTGGTATTTGAACACCTGGGCAACCTGAAGCCGCAAAAAGGCCGCTACAGTCGCCGAGGGAACAGCAAACGAGCCTTCTGGATGAAGGGGCGTATATTCACCAATGCCAAATATAAAGCGTGGAACGAGGGCATGATCACGAGTCGGGTGAACCCGCGCAACACGAGCCGCGAATGCGCCCGTTGTCATGGCCTGATTGTACGTTACCATGCCAAGCAGGGGCCCGAGCCAGCAGGCTACACCCCTGGGGCACCGTTGGCCTGGTGTCCTGCGTGTGGCATGAAGGGCCATGCCGATCGCAATGCGAGCGTGGTCATTGGTCAGCGCTTGCGTACACGTGCTCACCATCAGGAAAAGCCTCGCGCTCCTCTCCTGGGTCCAGGAGAGAGGGATGAGAAATCATCAGGTGTTGTCCGTTCCCAAGACGCCAACAGCAAAGGTGGCCCATCGCGCCGCCGAGCACGGAGGCACGGAACGGGCAAGGGGCATGGCACCGCCCATGAGGATCACGCCAGGATGGTGGCGCCCTCAGCTATTCCTCGCCCATTACCTCTGTTCAGTGAGTTGTAGCAACGCTATCTATCTCGAACAGTGGCGTACGCAGGAGTGGAAGAAGCCGCCGCCCCTTCAGGGCGTGCGGAGTGTCACGTACCATGCTTCTCACTGAATGAACATGTTTTTGGCTTCCGTGCCGTTTGAGTCACGATTTTTAGGCAGGCTAACTATAATGAATAGGCAGTCTTTATAGCGCTATTGGGTGTAGTGGGAGTGGGATGGGAGGCGTGAGATGGCGAGTGTAGATGGAGCTATAGCATATTTTGCGACTGGCGAGCAGGTCGAGGCTGTGTTAGGGATCTTGCTGAAGGAATTAAATGCCGCGCACATATGTCACTATCAGCTTATCGCCAGCCTGCGCCAGCAGCCAGATGGTACATTGTTGTCCCGACGTCAGGCACTAGATGATCTTTATCAGGCAATGATTCAGTTGATTATGCGCTGTGTGGTGCTACTGTTTATGGAAGCACGACAACTCGTGCCTATCGCTCATCAGGATTACCAGCACGACAGCCTTGCCGCACTCTACGAGCGGTTGCACAGTCCTCCCCAATCCCACCAATCATCGGCCTGGCCGTGTCTGTGCAAACTTTTCACGCTCCTTTATAGGAAATCCATGGGAGATATGCCGGATTTTTCAACAGGCGGCATGTTGTTTCACGCTGGCGATCAAGCTAGTTCCGATGGTGTGCTGCGAGCTCTGGCGCTGTTTGAAGATCAGGGAGTGGTCAGGATCTCGGATGAGCGTGTGCTCAGGTTGCTAACAGTGCTCACATATGTACATTGTCAGCCTGTTGATTTTGCGGTCCTGCATGTTGAAGCTATCGGCCAGATCTATCAGCGTATGTTGGATTTTCGTCTCTATCTAGATGATCAGGGGGAGCCAACTTTTTATCTGGCGCGGCGTGGAGGCAGGCGCAAAGGTTCGGGTACTTTTTATACGCAGTCGCAGTTGACTCGTTTGATCGCGCAGCGTACGCTGGAACCGCTGGTGTATACAACAGATAGTGCTGGCCAGCGTATACCACGACCACCGCAGGCTATTCTGGCATTGAAGATATGTGATCCCGCCTGTGGCACGGGCTCTTTTCTCTCCAGTGCGCTCGATTATCTTGCCACTGCGCTCCAGCAAGCATATCGCTATTATGATGAACAGTTTGCTGGTTCAGAAACATATCTACGCAGGCAGATTGCCGCGCACTGTCTTTATGGGGTTGATCTTTGTCCTTTTACGGTTGAACTGGCACGGATAAGTCTGTGGCTGGAGGTCGCGGACCGGCGGATGGCGCTGACATGTGTGGATGGACATATCAAGACTGGCAACGCGTTAATTGGCGCGTGGGAGCAAACTACTGTTGAAGATTCTGTCTATCAAACTACTGTTGAAGATTCTGTCTATAATGAACGGAAGCAGTTCCATGATCGCTGGTGTGCGCGCTGGTTCTGGCCATCTGAATCGATGCGCTCTCAAGAGAATCCTATGGCGGATAACCTGGTGGCACAACTGGTGGCTGAACATCGATTTTTCCATTGGCAATTGGAGTTTCCCGAGATCTTTCAGACCGCCAGTTGGGGTTTTGATGCCTGCCTGGCGAATCCGCCCTGGGAGGCACTTAAGCCTGGATCGCGTGAGTTTTTTAGTGAGTATGATCCGGGCTATCTTGCCTACGATAAACAGGAAGCATTGTCGGCGCAACAGGATCTGTTTCAGGTGGATCAGGAGATTGAAACCGCCTGGTTAGCCAGACAGGCGTACTATAAAAATATCAGCAATTGGATTAAACATGCGAGCACGGCCAGCGATAAATTATCTTTGGCGCAGGCCGCCGCCACTCCGCCGTTCCGCTATCAGGGGAGCGGCGACTTTAACACCTATAAATTGTTTTTGGAACTGGCCCACTATCTGCTCAAGCCGCAGGGATATCTGGGCATGCTGGTGCCGGCTGGCATCTATAGTGATCAGGGCACGGCAGCTTTGCGACGGCTGTTCCTTGATCACTGTACCTGGCGCTTATTAATTAGTTTTGTGAATCGCCGCCATATCTTCCCAATTCATAGCTCGTTTAAGTTCGCCTTTGTGTTGATCCAGAAAGGTGGCACAAGCCGCCATATTTCCGCTCTCTTTAATCAAGAACAACTGGCGGCCCTGGAGTGTCCTGAACAAGACATGCTCCAGCTATCCCGCCAGCAAATCGCCACTTTAAGTCCTGGCTCGTTGGTGATCCTTGAGGTACAGAAGTCACAGGATAGCGCGATCCTGGAAAAGCTCTATGCCCACGCGGTACTCCTGGGAGAGCAGTTGGAGGGAACGTGGCGTATTCGCTATGCCCGTGAATTTGATATGACCAGCGATTCCATGCTCTTTTCCTCCCGCCACCAATGGGAGCAGCAAGGCTACCGATCCGACCACTCTAGTTGCTGGCACGATCCACAGCAGCGCCGCGCATTACCGTTATATGAAGGACGTATGATCGGCGCCTTTGATCCCAGTGAGAAGGGATGGATCAGCGGAAGAGGACGCAGAGCTGTCTGGCAGGATATTCCTTTTACACACAAGCGTATCCAGCCACAATACTTGATGGCATTGGCGACATATCAGGCCAGTGGCAAAGCTTTAAGTGGAAACAAAATTGGCTTTATGGATATCTGTTCGGCCAGCAATACGCGTTCAATGTATGCCAGTATGCTGCATGGATTTCCCTGCGGCAATGTGATTCCGGTGCTGCAACCTGCCAATACTGACATCGCTAGCGTGGCGGCGCTGGCGGCGAACCTGAACTCGTTTGTCTATGATTACGCGTTGCGTTGTCGTCTAAGTGGCCTCCACCTTAACTACTTTATCATCGCCGAAACGCCGCTGCTTCCACCCTCTCTACTCTGCCAGAGTAAGTGCGTGCAATGGGCGGCTCAATTGAATCTGATCATGCCATGTTATGCGCCTCAGTGGCTGGAATTACGGCTGCTTTATCCAGAACTGGGCCGGCAGCACTGGCGGCAGCTATGGGCCCTCACTGTGCATGAACGCCTGCGTCTGCGTTGTATGCTGGATGCGCTGATCGCCGATCTTTATGGACTCGATTATCATGAACTGGCCTGGATCTTGCGGCCCGATCCACAGCAACTCAAGGGTTTCTGGCGCGTAGATAAAGAGAAGCCATACGCTTTGCGGCACACAGCCCTGACCTTAGCGGCTTTTGCACACCTTAGACACGTTGGGCGCGATACATTTGAAGTCGGGGAGTGGCAATTTCCGATAGACATTGCCACTCAATTGGGACCTCGTTTGACGCCATGGCAGATGCAGGGAAACGTCGCGGAGAGTTGGTCTGAATGCGAGCAGCTCGCCGAAAATATGTACGAGGAATAAGGGAAACAATCGACAGGGATCGAACCTACGTTTTCGCTTTTATTGTTTCTTTTGGGGAATAGAGCGAGGTTTTAAGAACATATTCATGCTATAGCGTGGACGATAGGTGATGGCGACCTCTCCTTCAATGCGTTGGCCGGAAACAAGTTCGAGGTCGTAGCGTTGGGCGATCATGGCTAAGAGCAAGGGACCTTCCATCAAGGCCATGTTGGAGCCGATGCATTTACGTGGGCCTGCTCCGAAGGGCATATACGCCAGGGGATGGCGACCCTTGCTGCGTTCGGCGCTGAAACGGTCGGGATCAAAGGTTTGGGGTGCGTCCTTGTAAGACTTCATCCACTTCATTATGTAATCGTTGACGTACCTCTGGATGTTGCGAGAGCAGATACCAGGCCCAGGTCATGGTATGGGCAGTTGTCTCATGGCCGGCTCCAAAGATGGTAATCACCTCATCTCGGAGTTGTGTATCGTTCATGCTCTGGTCCGTCTCTTCATCTCTGGCGTTGATCAAGAGATCTAAAAGATCATCATGTTGCTCATTACTTGATCGACGTTGTCGGATGATCCCATAAATCACCTCATCCAGGGTGGCTTTAGCCGTTTTAAACTCACGGTTTCGTGGTGTAGGCCAGCTAAGGGGTGCCTTAAATGGACTCCTGATATGATGCTCTAAATATTTCATTGCCGTTGCCGTAGCGGGCCCAATTTTATCCACTTTATCAAGTACGTTGGTGCGCTGAACATGGTCTGATTAATGATATCGAGGGTTACTCGTACCATCTCTTTGGAAATATCCAGGCTATGTCCCGTTGGATGGGCGTCCCAGCGTTCTAATAGGTGTTGAGAGGCTGCTTCCATGCGCGTTCCCATCGTGGCCAGACGCTGCTTATGGAACATGGGTTGCATCATGCGCCGCTGCGTCAGCCAGGATTCATAACTATCATTAGAGATAATCCCCTGGCCTGTTATGATACCAACATCATCCTTTGCTTCATTTCTGGGAAATGCTCGTGCTTTCTCGACGAGCAGAGTACGGGTGATGTCAGGATGCGATACGATATACAATATACGCGGGCCCAGGTGATATTGCACGATATCACCATACTCAAGGAAGCCCTTGTAGCTGGCATCAAGAGCATCACGCATAAAATCAGGTAAACTGCCAAGCAAGAATTTGCCCTGTGGACCTGGCACCGGTTTGTTGATAACCGAAGTCGTGGTGGTGGTATTCATAATCCTCCATGCAGAGACGAGTAATAGATTAAGGATACACTTCTTGTTGTATTTTTTATTGTGGTTCTTTTGAGACGGGTATGTAGATGGCGATCTCTATGAATATAAGAGGTATTTATACTCATGAATATAATAGCTGGACAATAGTGAGAAGTCAATGCAAGTACATGTATATTTGACGCCGATGCTGGTGGGAAAAATAGCCAGAGCGTGGGTGATCAGAAAGGAAATACTCGATGGGCAATAAAGAAGAGATTTATCGCGCAGGTAGAAAGACCGCATATGTATGGACATGGTGGAATGGGGATGCTTTACCAGAGCTATCTGACGTAGAGGATTGGCATGTCGAGTCATCAGAGGATATTCCCTTTGTGGCTAAACTCTCCAATATTCCGGTTACCAGTGTAGAAGAGCGCTACCAGCAGGGACATCGTCCTTATCTTGCGTACATAAATCAACATCTGGTGGCCTATGGGTGGAGCGCGGTCAGAAATGCGGCCTTTGGCAGTCCCAACGTCAACTTTTATGTGGCCGGACGTAACCTCTATCTGTATCACTTTGTTACCCTGTTGCCCTGGCGTGGACATGGCTATTATCCACGATTATTACAAGAGATCATTCAGCGCACCAATCATGACTATGAGCGCTTCTGGATCATCCACCAGATCTCCAATCAAGCTTCGCATAAAGGTATAGCCACGGCTGGCTTTACCCTTGCCGCCAGTGTGGCTCACCTTGATCATCCAGGTCTGGGACTGATTGCTGGCGCCGATGAGGCGCGTACACAGGCAGCGGTCCAGTTGCTTGGCTTACCCCTGGTGACACATAAATAAAATAGAACGCCAGATTAGCGCTAATCTGGCGTTCTATGTTCTAGCTTTTATGCCTGGCCTTTACCGGGTAAGCCCCAGATGATATTGCTGGCGACCTGCAGCGGAATAGTGCCATCAGGATAGAGCTTGCGCAAAGTCACTTCAGCTTCCTGATCAAAAGCGGTGGCCTGCTCTACACCCATCCGTTCGCGTGAGAAGCCACTGCGTGAATGATAGGAGGCTATATAGTCCTCAATGGATTGTGGATAGGCTATATAGCTGGTGCGCTGCTCTCCAACTTTTTTGAACAGGCCGTGTTGCTCTAGATCCACAATCATATTGGATGGCTCATAGTCTTTGTTGGTCGTATAGTGAGGAATCAGGTTACTTAAGAGCGACCAATCATCGGGTTCTGTCTCATGCTCAATGATAGCCAGATAGCCATCTGGGACCAGCAGTTGTTGGAAGCGTGGAAACACAATTTCCCAGTTCATCCAATGTACACTTTCTCCGGCGGCAATCAGGCCATAAGGTGGCTCTAGTACTACATCTTCCATGGAGCCATGCAACCAGTGGAGACTGGGATGGTCGCCATTAGGATGGGATTGACCTTCAGTGATCATGGCCTGTGAGAAATCGACGGCATCAATATGATCGACCGCCGCGACAAGATTGCGTGCAATATAGCCAATGCCACAACCAGCATCCAGCACGCGGCGCGGCGTTCCTTTAACGAGTCCGGCCAGGATCTCAAATGTCTCTGTTGGATATGGCGGTCGATAATGATAGGACTCAGCAATACTTTGATCTTTAAACGACTCGGCATGTTTGGGAGCATAATATTTTGATTTATGGAGCATAAAACATACTATCCTTTCTGCACTGTTTATTTTTCCGCAACATCTTTTCCTGTAAACTGAGCAGGCAGAGAAAAATATGAAACGTAATTATTACAAATACGTATGAAGATATTAAAAAGTTTAATTAGTGCTTTTTTGCGTGTCAGTTGACTTGATTTTTTACTCTTGACTCTCAAGTAACTTGAGAGATATATACTTCTGGCGTGGAAGTTTCACTGGATATTATCTATGCGCATATGAAGGATTGGACAAGGATGATCAAGATAGGCGACTTTTCGCGACTCAGTCAGGTGCCTATATCAACACTCAGGTATTACGATGAGCTAGGATTGCTGCGTCCGGCGGCTATTGATGAGGCAACCGGCTATCGCTTCTATACATTGGAGCAATTGCCTTTACTCAATCGTATTCTTGCCCTGAAGTGGTTGGGCCTCTCGCTGGATCAAATCGCACAACTTCTGGCTGAAAAGGTTCCGGTGCCACAGATTCGTGGCATGTTGCTGATGAAACGCCTGGATCTTCAGCAGCAGGTGCGTGAGGGAGAAGAAAAACTCAGTCGTGTTGAGACTCGCTTGAAGATGTTGGAACAGGATAATGATATGTCATATGATGTTGTACTTAAATCTATTCCTGCCAGTATGATTGCTTCACGACGCAATCTCGTTGCCAATTTCGAAGACTGGCTCAAATTCAAGGCTGAAACACAGCTGATTATTCGTCAGTCAGGCCTGAAAGAAATTGGCCCCTGGATGACACTCTACCATCACGAAGGATACCGCGAGCAGGATCTGTATGTTGAGGTTGCCGTTCCAGTTGACGCGGCGCTGGGACGCAAGCTTCAGCAAGCCGAGTCACCTGATTTCACTCTCTATGAGCTTGCCGAGGAAAACGTCGCAAGTGTGGTCTATCCCTATAGTAAGGAGGCAGTGGCTGAAGTTTATGAAGCGATCGGCCTCTGGGTTTACTCGCATGGCTATCGTTACGTTGGCTCATGTCGTGAAGTGTATCTCCAGGACGGCGAGCAGTTTCGAGAACAGGAAGAGATCCAGTTCCCCGTTGAGAAAGTATAAGGTGGAGTGTGTTTGGGGCGCGGCTGCTGCCGTGCCCCAAACACACTCCACCAGGAAACGTTTTTGCTATAGAACGTATTACGCCAACCAGGTGGATTCGTCCCAGAGTGGGAGCGGGCGGATGCGTTCTGCTTCTTCTTCCATATCATGATTTACAAAATGTGAGACAGTTACACCAACCAGACGGACGCGTTTTGGACCACCTGCGAGTTGATTGAGCAGAACCGGCTTGAGGATGGCAACCATGGTATCCGCGTCCTGGATTGCTTGCGAGGTAGTGATGCTGCGCGTAAGCAATTGAAAGTTGCTCCAGCGCAGTTTTAGCGTTACTGTTCTGCCTGTCAGTTCCAGTTCTTTTAAACGGCGCTCCACCTGACCAGCCATCTGTTGCATAATTTGTAACAGGCGTTCGGGATCACTGACATCATCCGCCAGCGTAGTTTCTTTGCCGACCGATTTGCGGATGCGTGTAGGTTGGACGGGACGATCATCTTCTCCGCGCACATAGTGGTAGAGTATGCTTCCTTGCTTGTGAAATAAGCGCTGTAACTCTTCTTCCGTCATACGCTTCAGGTCTGCCCCTGTATCGATGTGCAATTCATGCAGGCGGGCTGCCGTCACCTTGCCAACGCCAAAGAATTTGTTGACTGGTAAGTGTTCTAAGAAGTCGCTGGCCTTTTCCGGTGGCACCACTGTCAGACCATCTGGTTTATGATAATCTGACGCCAGTTTGGCGATAAATTTATTAAAAGAAACGCCGGCCGAAGCGCGCAATTGGGTCTCGGCATAGATCTGCTGTTTGATGGCACGTGCGACCAGGGTCGCTGATGGAATATTTTTATGATTGAAGGTTACATCCAGATAGGCCTCATCCAGTGAAAGCGGTTCAACCAGGTCGGTATAGCTGCGAAAGATATGCATAATCTGCGCGGAGACCGAGCGATAGACCTCGAAGCGTGGAGGAACAAAAATGGCATGGGGGCAGCGCTGATAGGCTTTTTGCGCGGCCATGGCTGAATGAATACCATAGCGTCGGGCCTCATATGAGCAGGTGGCGACCACGCCGCGCCGCTGTGGATCGCCACCAACCACAACTGGCTTCCCGCGCCACTCTGGATGATCCCGCTGCTCAATGGCGGCGTAAAAAGCATCCATATCCACATGGATAATTTTCCGCATCGGTGGCATGGTCGCTTGCTTTACTCCTTGTGCTTCAGTGTTTATGTTTACCGTAACGCTTTTGCAATTCATCATATTTGCTGCGCACCACAGGATCCTGCGGATCAAGTTGGATGGCCCGGGCATAGGCATCCAGTGCCTCATCATGCCGACCCAGGCGGCGCAATATCGTGCCTTTATCTCCATGCGCCTGCGCTGCCAGCGGATTAAGCTGAAGAGCCTGCTCATAGGCTGCCAGCGCATCCGTATATCTTTTGAGGCTATAGAGAATTTTGCCGATATTGATATACGCTGTCGCATCCTCTGGAGCCAGCGTTACAATCTGCTCAAAGGTCGCCAGCGCCTCATCGTAGCGATAGAGTTTTCGTAGTGTAATGCCCTGATGATAATAGAATGCAACGTTAGCTGGATCCCTTTGAAGTGCCTGTGCATAGATGGTGAGGGCCTGATCATAATATTTATATTCATGCAACGTCTCACCATGTTCTTCTAAGAGCATAAGATAACTTGTGCGCAGATTCTCCATTTCTGGATGTTGCTCCAACCAGTCCGCACTGTTCAGCAAGGCCCTGGCAATATGTTTATCCGTGCCATATTGGCGCACGATAGCCAGATAGGTGAGCCAGACATTATTGTAAGTTGGATGGTGCGCTAACCAGTTTTCCAGGTCATCCAGGATGGAGACCCGCTGCTCAGGCGTCCCATGCTGCTCCAGTAATTTCAGATACGAGGTCCAGACGTGAATGCAATCCCAGTGTTGCTTGAGCCAATCCGCAGTAAGCGTAATGTGCTTATCAATCAGCTTACGGTCTCCATAATGTTCAACCAGGCGCAAATAGGCTGCCCGTACAAACACATCATCCTTATGAGTATCTAACCAGGAGGCTGTAAAGTCAAGGGCCACGTGCAACTGGCCGGCAGTGCCATAATGTTTGAGGAGTTTTAAGTAGACAGCAGGAATCGTGGTATGTTCAGTTGCCGGTAGCGCAAGCAGAAAATCGGTGGTGATGAGTAAGGCACGTAAAATCTGTGGTGTTGAGCCGCACGCCTCCACCAGATCCAGATAGGTTTCCAGCACAAAGTTGTCTATCTGATGCTTGGCCAGCCAGCGGGCGGTGAGATCAAGGGCTATGAGCACCTGTTCGCGTGAACTATAGCGTCTGGTTAAACTCAGATACATCGTCATTAAATAGCTATCAGGCGTCCCATCGGCGAGCCAGTCGGTCGTAAATTGCAGCGCCTGCAGAATCTGTTCATGCGTGCCATGGTATTTGATCTGTTGTAGATAGACCGTTAGCAGAAAAGGATTCGCTGGATGCAGCGTCAGCCAGCCTGTGCTGAAATGCAGCGCCCGCTGAATCTGTTCGGCTGAGCCATAGCGGCCGAGGAGATTCAGATAGGCTGAGAGCAGGTACGAAGTGGTGTTATCCGTAGTTAAAAGATCAGTAATGAAGGCCAGTGCTCGTTGAATAGCCACCGGAGTTCCACGTTTGCCTACCAGGTTGAGGTAGTGGACCAACACATTTTCATCGGCTGTCTGCTCAGGTAACCACCCCTCAAGACAATCAATCAGATACGTTGCCTGGTCCGGATTGCCCGCACGAATGATGAACTCAATCATAGAAATCAATGCGGTGTTGTTGTGTTGTAAGAGAGGAAGCCAGTCGTCGAGGGTTGATCGAAGGTCTGCTGACTGCTCAGGTGTGCCATAGTGTGTAAGTAATTTGAGATAGCTCACAAAGATATGGGTATTCTTTTTATGGAAAGCTAACCACGCTTTCAAGGCATCGATGAAAGCTACGATCTGGTCTGCGGTCGCATGTTGTTCCAGTAGTTCCAGATAGATTTTAACTTCAGCACTTTGACGTTTCGGGGTTAGCCAGATGAGGGCTTGATCGATCGCCATGGTGATATGCTGTGGCAGACCACGTTTCTGTACCAATCCCATATACGATATGCGTATCGCGGACTCCTGTACATGGACCGCCGGCAGCGTACTCGTGGCTACGATAGCAGTGTCCACCTGTTGAGCCGTTCCATAGCGCTCGATCAATTTAAGATACGTTGCGCGCACGCGAGCCTCATCGGGATGGATAGCCAGCCACGCGGTTGTCATATCAATAACCTCGACGACATTTTCACGAATCCCATAGCGATAGAGTAACTTCAAATAAGCATTGCGCACATAGGGATCCTGTGGATGGGCAGTCAGCCAGATAGATGTATTCGCTAGCGCATCTATGATCTCTTTATGTGTCCCCCATTGGCCGATCAAATTCAGATAGATGGCCCGGGTATTGATACTCTGGGGATTCATTTGTAGCCAGGCTTTGGTGGACTGAATCGCGGTATGAATCTGTTCGCGGCTCCCATATTGTTCCACAATTTTAAGATAGGTGGCGCGAATCGAACTCGTCTGTAGATTGATCGTCAGCCAGGCCGCGGTCTCATCTATCGCCTGTTGTATTTGCTCAACATGGGCGTAATGGCTCACGAGTTCCAGGTGGGTTGTGCGGATCGAATAGTTCTGTGGATTGGCATGCAGGCTCTCCGTGGTCAAAGCAATAGCAGCCACAATCTGTTCTTCTGAGCCATAGCGCCGCATCATATCCAGGTAGATATGCAGAACATTGCTATCTGGAATAGTCATCACGGCCTGGAACTCGGCGACATCCAGGATCGCGCTGATTTGTTCTTTACTTCCCCGCCGCTCCAAGGATTTCAAATAGGCCTGGCGCACATAGCAATCCTGTGGATTGCTGGCGAGCCAGTCGGCCGTGGTGGTTAATAGCGTCGCGATCTGACTGAGACTACCACAATGTTCGACGAATTTAAAGTATACCTGGCGAATATTCGAGATCTGTGGATGCATCTCAAGCCAGTGTGCCGTGGTTGCAATCACACGGTTAATTTGCTCAGGACTGCCACAGCGCTCGACAAGAATAAGATATGCTTGCCGTACATGGACATCCTCAGAATGCTCCTCAAGCCATACGAACGTGCTTTCAATCCAGGCATTAATATAGTCAGGAGTTCCGACACGTTCAACCAGGCCTAAAAATGTTTGCCGCACCTGGGTATCATCTGGATTCTCAACCAGCCAGCGTGCGGTCGAGTGTAACAGCGTAGCTACCTGTTCCGAGGTTCCCCAATGCTCGATAAACTTCAAATAAATCTGACGTACATTAACATTTTGCGGATTCTCCTCCAGCCACTGCGCTGTCTCTCTAATCAAGCGGGAAATATCGGCCAGCGTACCATGGCGCTCAATAAAGCCCAGGTAGGCATGGCGCACATTCGTGTCCTGTGGATTATGTGCAAGCCATTGGGAAACTCGGCTCAGAAGTGCCGCCTTATATTCAGGACTGCCTTTCTGCTCAGTTTGTTTGATAGCCGCCATCCAATCTAAATCTGATTCAGGAAGCTTATGTAAGCCCTGGATGGTGATCTGGTCCGCGCTGGCAAGATCTCCCACCATCGTATACAGTTGGGTCCAGTTCAGCAATTCTGCATTGCCACAGTGAGCGATGATCTCGCGACACTTTTGTTCATGGTCTACCAAAAGCAGATGCACAAATGAGAATGATTTCTCCCGGACCAGATATTCTAAGAGGCGTTGCAGAAACGTACGCTGTTCCCTCCTGGTGGCATCGATAACGTGAATATAGGTGCCGATCAACTGCTGCTGATCTGATTGGTAAAACGCAAGTGCTTCGCGGGCAATATCCGCGTGTAACGTACGAATGAGCGCAGGAATATTTGGATCTCGGTAAATCAGTCCTGAATTAGCGGGATGAGCCAGTAGGGTTTCGATGGAACAATCTGATGCCAGCAGGATCAGTAATGACTCTGGAACAGCCAGTTCATACTGACCGGCAAAATAAATATACTCGACCGCCCGATAGATTGGTGTGTGGTAGCGTTGGAGTTGCTTCAGGCTGTTCTGCAATAACGCACTAAGTTCAGTGTCGTTGTGCTTTCCAGCAGGAGAGGGTGATTGAGGAAGAGGCGTTGCTGGCAGCATGTTTGCTGTCGGTCCGTTTTGCCTTAGCTTAAGGGGTGAGCTTATAAGCGCATGATTGTCCTCATTCATAAGTTTAATGCTTTCTTTTTATCTGGCTTTGCTATTCAACTATGTAGAGACAGTGAACGATGTATGGTTATTTGCAATAGGCCCCTTATGGATAATAAGAAATTGGTGATGTTTAATATACTAGAAATTGACCGATAATACAATAAAAGAAGACAATTTTTCCTGCGCTTTATAACTGGAATGTAAGCAAGAGAAAATGAATATGAAAGGCAAAATAAAGGCACCATCTGCTCCATGCGCATGGTGCCTTTATTTTGACGTGCGTTCTATTCAATTGTAAGAGCAGTGTTTGCTATGGCTTTCTAAGAATATGCGGTTGAATCATTGGTCAGCAATGACGGGTAATTTTCGTAAATATTGGGTATCTGTAAGCTCTTTAAGCATGAATGCGGCCAGATCAGCGCGCCTGGTGGTGCGATCTTTTGATGAGGGGCGCAGCGAAATCCGATATTCATCGGTACGTGGATAATCCGTTAATTGAGCGGGACGCACAACAACCCAGTCAAAATTACTTTTACTGATCTCTCGATGCATCAACTTCATATCCGCATATAGTTTGCGCATGAACAAGGGAATGATTACCGAGCCATAGAAGCCCTGAGGGACAAATTGATCATCGGCGGCCGCTGCTGTGACACATACCAGGCGGCGGATGCCATTCTTCTGCATGCCCTGAAGAATATTCTTAATACCTTCTGAATAAATACCATCTGGTTTAAATGCTCCCAGCAGGCCGCGCTTGTGGGTTCCCAGGGCCGAGAGCACCGCATTTTTTCCTTTCATCACGGCGTCAACCGCTGCCGGATCAAAGACATCCGCTTTTTCGATATGCAAGCGCTCATGCTGGATAGGATAATTGGCAGGGTTGCGTACGGCGGCTGTAACATCGTGACCAGCCTCCAATGCCTGTTCCACCAGGGCTCGGCCGGTACCACCTGTGGCCCCAAAGATTACCAGTTTCATACGGGAGATCCTTTTCTCTGAAAAAAATAGTTGTCCGTTTGGATTGATATTACTCATCTGCACGGAAATTGTATATGCATGCTGCCAGCACACAATAAATACCAGATTATTTTCTCTCTATAGCATCATCGATAACAACTATCGGCGTCAAGTATTTTGTGAGTGTTTTGGGCCAATGCAAGAATCAGTATTCTATCAGGCTCCATTGGAAAGGTTCGCCCGCGTAGCGGGCGGGAGAGGGGAGGGAGGCCAGGGCACAGCCCTGGAACCCCGTCAGGGGATTGCCATCCCCAGCACCCCTGCCTTTCTCATCAACGTTGACAGAGCACCAGGTGAATGGCGTGGTGTATTGTTTCGTGGAAAGCATGAGCGCGCCACCAATTGGCGGCGCACTCATGCTCGTGACGTATAGGAACCATCTGATCACGTTTTTGTTTATCAGGACTTACGAGGTTTGTCCTCTGACTTACTACGCGGCACCGAATTTGTGACGCGCTTATTCGGATCCAGGCTGTTTTTACTGCTATTGGCTGAACCATTTGTATCGCGCTTTTGAGCAGGTTTGGGATTCTCAAACGTTTCAACTGGTAAGGTAATGGGTTCGTTATCCTCTTCACCCAGCGTACGATCATAGGTATAGCGTCTGGGCTGAGTTGTCCCTGGCGTTGGTATTCTGGGCTGGGTAGATCCTGTGTTCGTGCTTATATCTGGTTTAGCTGTGGTTGATGTTGTATCCAATGGTGCAGGCCGTTTGCTCTCGGTCTGATCACTTGATATAAATGGTTTAGGGCTTGCTACTTTTGCTGTACCCGTGTAAGTAGGTGAACTTGCACTGGCAGGAGTGGAAGTACTATCAGTTGTATTGTTGGCCACGCTAGATGTTGCAGAAGGCTGAGTATTTTTCATTGGGGATGGCACACTACTTGTCGCAGGCTTTTCAAAGGTCTCCACTGGCAGCGTAATTGGTTCGCCATCCTCAACTTTTGCGTTTTTCGTGTAGTTGTTACGTTGTTCCTGAAGCGAAGGCAGCGTCAGGTTCGAGTTTGATACTTTATCCTGAAGCTCTTTAATGCGTCCTTTGAGCTGATTGCGTAGCTCTTCACCCTTCATTGGCGCAACCAGCATACCTGCGGCCGCACCAACTAAAAGGCCTTGAAGAAACTTTCCCATCGTGAATTTGCCTTTCTTTACAAACGCGTAAATCCGGGTCGTTCAATGGTAATCTATAAAGAAATCCTGTCAAACACACGTTTTATCACGTGCAGGAGTTTCAGAATACAGCTATATTACCTATTGTACGGTTTCGGCGAAGCTGTATTCTTTACGCACAACCTTAACTGAACTGTTGTGTTCCTAATTTGACTCTTGCCGTCATCTGCTGATTCCCGCGATAAATTTGGAGTGTTACGATGTCCCCAGGGCGTTTGTTGGCGATAGCATCCAGCAGGCTTGAGGTATCAGTGACTTGCTGGTTGTCTGCCTGTACCACAATGTCTCCACGTCTCAGACCCGCCTGTGCGGCTGGACTATTGGGATTTACATTGACGATGAGTGCGCCATGATCTATCGGAAGTTGTGCCTGTGATGCGATATCTGGATCGATACTGATAATTGAGACACCCATATCTGCTCGACCAGAGTCTGTGACGCGACCCGCTTTAATCAATTGGGGCGCAATAAATTTGACGCGATTGGATGGGATGGCAAAGCCGACTCCCGTGGCTGGTGTTTTAAATTCAGGATCAATGGGTACCAGGGTAGGGATACCGATCAGGTTGCCGCGCATATCGACCAGGGCGCCCCCACTATTGCCTGGATTGATGGCTGCATCGGTCTGGATGGCGTTGATGATCATACTATTTTGTCCCTCACCAACATTGCGACCCAGCGCGCTGACAATACCACTGGTAACGGTCTGGGTAATGCCCAGTGGATTACCAATGGCCAGGACTGGCTGACCCACTTGCAGGCGTGAGGAGTCACCAATCTTTGCCACGGACATATGATTGGGAGGAATAATCTTGATGACCGCCAGATCATCCTGAGGATCGATGCCCACCAGTTTTGCTGGTACTTTGGTATTATCATAGAGCACAACCTGATAAATCTGGCCGTTTCCTACCACATGGTTATTGGTGACAATATAGCCACGTGGATCAATGATCACACCTGAACCAATGCCACTCCCTCTGGGGGTCGCTACATTGATCTGCACAACCGAGGTACGAACTTTGGCCGCCACGCGTTCAATGCTCTGATTGCCATCCGGATTAAAGATCGCGCCCGCTGGATTCGTGGTGGCTCCACTTGAGACGAGCCACCCACCGAGTGCGCCAAAGAGGAGCGCCAGCAATGGGATACCAACCCATCTGGCTCCGCCTCCGGTACGACTGCGTGGATAGTTATTTCCCATCGGTGGTGCGCCCATCGGAGCCATATTTTGACCATAATAAGCGTTTTGCCGGGTATCACTGGCTGGATTGGATAGCGAGCGGGGAGTCGTAGCACCAGCAACGTCACCCGCATGTCCATTACCCGTAGGGTAAGGAGGTGGCATAGTCGGTTGTGTCGCATCCTGAGTATACGGTGGTGGTACACTCGGAGGCACATAATATGGTGTTGATGCGTTGTTCACTGAACGATAAGCAGGTGGCTGCTCAGTTGGTGCATTAGCGCGATAAATATCCGATCTTTCGTCCATAGGTGGATATGAAGAGTCCGTGGGTGACCGTGGTTGTTGAGGAACATTTTGGGACGCACTACCAGGAATGTTTCCCGACTGTGGGAATTGTGGCGTAGAGTGGATTACTGGTCTGGACTCGGTAGGGCTGTCAGCAGTTTGATCCCAGGTGTTTTCTGAAGGCTCTAGTGGTTGGTTAAATGATTCGGAAGGATCTGGATTTTTGTTGGAATGTGACATGAGGAATCCCCCTTAATCATGACCGAAGTATATGCATGAGTAATAAACAACTCCATAGTAAAAACTATAGTGTGTTGTTCGCTGTTTGTACTCCTCCAAAAGATGGATTGCTAGAACCTTCTATTTTAAATAAGGTATAAATGTTCTCTTCCATTCCCGCCTGCGGCGGGAGAAGAGTGGAGGGGAATGGCGGGGACACCCCGCGAACCCCGGCAGGAGGGGCTTGCGGCCCCTCCTGCACCTCCCCGCTTATATGGGCTTACTTTTTTGTGCGGGTAGATAAATGGGTATCAATGTGCGAGCATCCAATCGGAGGCGAGCTTCGAAGCTACGAAATCGGAGGCGAGCTCCGAAGCTACAAAATCGGAGGCGAGCTCCGAAGCTACTAGAAATGTTTGCGGAGTTCTGAGAAGTTGGTGAGATTCAGGTGGCGTCCAGGGCCATCTTCAACTACTTCTTGCATTTCAATGGTCCAGGTATGGGAATGAGGGATATATACTGTGTTCAGTCCTGCGGCCCGGGCTGGATTGATGTCGGAGCGGGGTGAATTACCAATCATCCAGGTTTGATTATGCTCCAACTTATATTCGTCAATCAGTTCAATATAGGCCTCCATGTGCTTCTCAGGAACCACCAGCGTATATTCGAAATAATCCGCCAGGCCGGAACGTTCGATTTTTAGTTTCTGTTCCTCTGCATGTCCTTTTGTGAGCAGAATGAGCTGATGGCGATGTGATAGATCAGCTAGCGTCTCCGGAACTCCTTCGATGATTTCCATTGGATTATTGGCCAGGCGGGTACCAAAGAGCTGTATCTGCTCGATATCGGCATCGCTCACGGGTCGCTCACTCAACTGCTGATAGACAGCAATCAAGCTTTTGGTGAAGTTGGCAAAACCATAGCCCATCTGACGCTCAACATCATTGAGGAAAGCCTGGACTTCATCGGGGGAGAGGGAGGAATGATCGAGGAAGCTGATGAAGTCTTCGGTAGCTTGCTCAAAGTAGATATTGTTCTCCCACAACGTATCGTCAGCATCAATAAAAAGCGTGTACGACATAATACCTTTTTCCTGTTATAATAACTCTATTTATGCCTTAAGAGCATGCTAGTGATTCACGTTTATGTATCAGGAACTCTATCAAAGAATAAGCATTTATGCAAGAGCCAGGAACTTTCAGGAAACTTTATGCAAATTTATCAGTGGAGCATATGTATGTTCGTCATTCTAGTATGTGTATTGTCTGGACTTTCTCACCTGCTGCGCTCAAAATATTTTGTTGTGTCATGCATGAGGACTTCAGTCTTACTGGTGTATACTGAAGGTGTTGTAGCATAATAAATGGATTATGGTTGGCATCAGGATAGCAAGTTAGCGAGAAATGGCAATGGTGTACAGAGAAGAGATTACGGCACGCTATAAAGGGATTACTATCTGGGTAGAGAAGATTTCCGAGTTTGAGTTTGATGGCGTCTTCAAATGGAATGGTCGCACGATCAAGACCGATCCAGCTTATGAATATTCACCCTCTCCTACAGAAGCGATTGAAAGCGCCAAGGGCGTTATTGATATTCTGATCGAACTGAGGAGAGAAGGCGTGAATGTCGTGGAAGATGACGACGATACCGAAAATGAAGCCTGAGCCAGGATTGAGATATTGGCTCATGGAGTTTTACGTACTTTTAATGGCAGCGTAAACCAGAATGTTGAGCCTTTGCCGAGCACACTATCAACACCCACCTCGCCATGATGTCGTTGAATAATCGTCTGACAAATATATAAGCCAAGGCCCAGTCCCTGTTTGTTATCAGAGGATGTCGATGTTTCTTTTAACTGATAAAAACGTTTCCAGATCTGTGCCTGTGCTTCTTCCGTCAACCCTGGACCTTTATCCTGTACCCAGACACGCACACACTCCCCATTGTTATGAAGTCCAATTCGTATCGGGCGTTCAGGATCAGAATATTTGATGGCGTTAGTCACATAATTGCTGATCACCTGGGCGATGCGATCTGGATCCGCGTGCACGAAGGTTTTTTTCTTTGGGGACATCAGGAGTTTGAGTGTACGTCCGGGTGTGGTGGCGCGTAAATCCTCGACCGTTTCGTAAATGAGTTTGACCAGGTCAAAACGCTGGTTCGTGAGCTCTAACTTATCAACGGTGATCCGGGACACGTCGAGCAGGTCATTGACCAGGCGTGCCTGAGCATCTATCTGTCGTAAGGCATGCGCCAGATCCTCGGCATTTTTATGCTGGACTGTCTCCATGGCCGGATTCTTCGACTCAGGCAGGGCCGCCATACGCTTCATACGGCGCTGGATCAGTTGGAGAGTGCCCTTAATTACCGTCAGCGGAGTGCGCAACTCATGGCTGGCAATACTCAAAAACACATCTTTCTGCTGCTCCACCTCTTTACGCGCACTGATATCCATCACAATCGCCACGCTCAATGTCGATGAACTCTTGAGTTGCGCGATTGCCATCATGATTGGCACCAGTTTGCCATCCTTATGGCGGATGGTGAGCTCAAAAGGCTTACTCACGCCGGTCGCTAGAAACTCCTCGATCGCCTGAGCCTGGCGCGGCAACGAATCCTGTATCGTCAGCGAGGTCCATTGGATTTCCTGACTGGTAAGTTCCTCGGTACTATACCCTGTCATGAGCAGGTAGGCCTGATTGGCCTCATAAATATTGCCATAGATATCGGCCACCAGCACACCGACAATGTTGGATTCGACAAAGCGCCGAAACTTCATCTCACTTTCGCGCAGGGCCCGATCGACTCTTTTACGCTCGGTAATATCCTGATAATAGACCGAGAGCCCTTCAGAAGAGGGATAGACATGGAGCTCAAACCATTTTTTCTGGGGTACTGAGAAGGCTTCAAAGTGCTGGGCTTGCTGGGTACTCACGGCCTTCTGAAATTTACGGTGAAAGAAAGGATCGGCAAAAGCAGGCGTTGCCTGTTCAATATGTTGACCGAGCAGTTCCGTTATCTTTTTCTCCAGTAATTTTTCTGCCTGGGAATTCACATAGATATAGCGCCACTGGTTATCGATCATGAAAAAAGCGTCGCTGATACTCTCGAGAATCGAGGCCAGTTTGCTGGTGGTTTCTGCGTGCTGTGTTTCTGCCTGCTTGATGCTGGTAATATCCATGACGGCCGCAATCATATGCGTGGGAAAACCCTGTTCATCGTAAAGCCAACGGCCACGAACGGTGAGCCAATGGACCGTTTGATCGGGATAGATCGTACGATAATCCACGCTATACTCACTCCCGGCCCTCAGCGACTCCTGAATTGCTTGATCGCGTTGATCCAGATCATTGGGATAGATAGCCGCCAGCAGTTGTTCATAACTTACCGTATCGCGGGGGAGGAAGCCAAAGAGAGCCTTGCACTGATCGGTCAGGATTAATTCATTCGTGCGCATATCCCAATTCCATAAACCGATCTTAGCGGTACCCATAGCGAGTTGTGTCTGCTCCTCGCTCAGCTGCTGCTGCCGTGGCTTCTCACTCATATCATGGCCGCAGGCGATAACCTGAGCCATATCTCCATTCGCTTTTTTCACTGGAATATAGCGCAGTCGGAGCAGGCGATA
Organism: Dictyobacter vulcani; assembly: GCF_008974265.1. Taxonomy (GTDB): domain Bacteria; phylum Chloroflexota; class Ktedonobacteria; order Ktedonobacterales; family Ktedonobacteraceae; genus Dictyobacter; species Dictyobacter vulcani. The sequence goes on along the minus strand of NZ_BKZW01000002.1, from coordinate 99,696 downwards.
GACGCCATCATGCCTTTTGAGGCGGCACTCGATTTCCGTGGCGTGTTGCGTGATCAAGGACTGTAAAAAAGCTGCCTGATTTTTTGCGCGATCTTGAGGATGTATACTCTCCATCCAACCACCTCCCATCGAGAACTCTGCTGTTTGCCCGGTAAAGTCCTTCCAACTTGTAGCGCAAGACGCTTCAAAGTCGCCTGTGGAAGTGACTAACCAGAAAATATCCGCGCTATCTCGTGCCAGGGCTAGAAAAAGATCGGTATGCGTGGTCTGAAGACATGGCTGTTGGTCTTCAGCAACCTGATCGTGACCTGAAAATGCAAGATGGTCGGAGTCCAATAGCTTAACCTCCACACTCAAAAAATATTCTACTATCTGTCTATATATATACCTCGTCCTGGAGGTCTGTCAGGAAGACAATGGATGGATGATAGGAATATCCACATGACTTGAAAAAGCAATCGTGAACGCCGCTCACTCGCGGCTAGCGAAGTCGCCGCAATGCAACAATAGCAAGCCGATCAGTAGTGCGGAAAGGTGACGGCAGTCAGGCGACTTCGCTCACACGATTGAACAGCATGCCATGGAAGCGACGTCAGGGCAATTCTGCCAGTCCCAAATTTTGGTGTGTTTGGAACTGACAGGACAGGAACTTTAGGATCTGACCTTATAAATGGTTACGTCTTTGGTGTGATAGACAACTTGCATAAAATCGGCGAAGCGATCCAGTTTGGCACCGGCGTACGTCGCATGCTCTAATGCGCCGACATAGATGTATTGAGCATGATAACGTTTCATAGTCGCCAGGACATTTTGAGGATTGGGATCAGAATAGATCTGGCTGACATCTGTTTTGCGCCGATCAAAGTCGGTGGCATTGTCCGGATTACTGTTAAACCACTGCACACGCCATTGATACTCATGACCAATCCAACCCATGATCGTTGGCAAACCCGTTAGAGCTGAGATGCGTGCAAAACCTGTATAGTCATCACCGACTGCCTCTACGATGACCGGTGAGCCACTGATATGGCTATTGAGCCAGCGAAGCGCATCGTAATCGCCAGGAATGGCTCCCTCATCTTTAAGATAATTCAGACCATCGAGACTATTGGTTCGGAACATCCCAACTTGATGCGTGGTGGGGTCCACGCCGGCAAAGCGATAATAGGGCGCGAAAATGGGATAGATTGCACTGGCTAGCAAAAAGAGCAGCAGCACAAGGGCCCACAGGATTTTGCCACCAGTGACAACATAGCGTCTGGCTGCCTGTACAAATTCTAAACGACGGAAGTTTTCCAGGATATAGTACAGGCCAGCGCCACAGGCAATCGAGAGCAAGATCCAGGATTGGAAGTAGAATTTGAAGACCGTATTCATGCGCGGATTGTTGTCTACAAAGACATCCCGTAGAAATACGACCTCGCAGGCGGCGACCAATCCAATTGCCAGTGCACCCAGCAGGATGGTAAAGGCGTGGGCTCGATCATCCGTATGCTGTAGCAAGACGACGGCCCCGGTAACGGTTATGCCCAGCGTGATAAAGAACGTCGCATTGGCAGGACTAATCAGCTGGCAGAACAAACCAATCACGATAAAACCGAGTCCTGTCATCAGTCCGATGAATGGCCAGGAAAGATAGCTGACATGCTCCCCTTCGGCTACAGCCAGCTCTTGCTCTGCCACGTGCTCTGATTCATCTTCGCTTTCAGTAGTCTGCTCGGACGAAAGCGTATTCTCCTCCTGTTCATCAGTAATAGACTGCTCTGCGATGGCAGCACGCCGAGCTGCCAGAAAGCGGACCGCGATATTGCTGAAGAGGAGTGAGAGAAACATGAAGGCAAACAGACTATAAATCAGCAATTCATCGCGTAAGGGTGAGCGCTCTGTCAGGGCAACGATCCCGATACCTTGTGAAGGCGAGATAAAGTTTAAATGGAATGGCAGGAACAGAAGCGCCGCCAGCGCGACCAGGGCCAGTGAGGCCGAGACAATATTCAGGACGAGTGTCCAACTCCAACGCTTCTCATGCTGTAGCCATTGTTGCAGGCCAATACAGACAAGCGCCAGTCCCATATAGGTAGGCAGGTCCCAGCCATTCATCACAAACAGGCCACCCAGCAAGAGCGCCGTCGTGCCTAAGGTCAGTGGCAAACGCCAGCCACGCCCAAAGACAAAGATTCCCTGGCCTTCATGTTCCAACAAGAGATTGAGCGCCATGCCAATGCCCATAATCGTAAAGGCCAGCGAGAGCACATGGGCATGGAAATCGGAGAGCAGAAAGCTAAAGGCAGGAAACTCATTAATGGTACGGGGGATAATGCGGGTGGGATTAAACCAGTCGTAGTTTGTGTTCAGACTGCGATCATGAAACCACTGCAACGTCGAAGCCTGATTACCCAGCACCAATCCCAGAGCGACGGTCAAAGCTCCGAATGGAATCCCGGCCAGCAACGCATTTTTCGTGGCATAGATCGGTTTCTCATGTACCTCGACATTCGATTCAAGCGCCTGCTGACGTCTGCGCACCTGGCGCGACCACGCGATAAGATTGTTGGTGACACCAAACAAACTGACCGCCGTCAGGCCATAGAGCATGCTGATACCGGTATTGAAGGCCACCGATGGAATCTGCCCGAGAAATTTGGCCAGTAATGCCACGATATAGTGGGCATAATAATAGTAGTTGATGGCATAGCCAGCGTACCACATATCCGGTGGTGGAAAATGCTCGGTACGCATGATCGAAGCCAGGAAACCACCATCCATGAACATTTCAAAAGAATAAATATCTGGTTTGAACGAGCGTAGCCAGCCCAACAGCAGCATCATCAGCAGAAAAACCGCCTCGGTTGCTATGATATACAGACCATTGGAGCGTAGCATATGGCTGATCGTCTGGCGGGTACGCAAAAAGCCAATGCCATTCAGTAGCACAAGCAGTAAGACCACCGCTAAAATAAAGAACCTGCTAAATGGCAGTGCCTGGATCACCATCAAAGGCCACCAGACACAGAAGGCCAGCACAAAGATAGCCAGCGCCTTACTCCAGGCCCAGCCACGGTCTGGGATATTGCGAAAAACGGTGACTGTGAGCGGCAGGAAGACAATCCCCAGGACCTCAACCAGCGCCCACATCTGAAATAGCTCAAACATATATACTCATCTCTACAAAACAGAAGCTATGTCCTGACTCCGGACTTTACATCTTTAAAACTTAAGAAAAAAACTCCACATCGTGTTAGCTACTTTCTGTAAACTGTATCATATTCTTGCGTTATTTGGAGGAGCGAATATTTTCTATAGGGCTTTTGGTTAGCGATTTACTGTTGCTTGCTTGCTCCTGCCTGCTTTGTTTGTGCTGCCTTTTATCTATTTTCATTTTATGTGCGGACTGAAATTGTAGAGTTAGCATGTTCGCCTGCGTAAAGATAGAATTATAGCAGTCTTCAGTTGCTAGAAGTAGAATCTGTTAGTGCTGTGCTTAGATATTAACTGAGTCTGGCAAACTGGTTTATAATGGGATTTGAGGGACGTCAGGTACAGAGACTTTTGTGAGTGCAGACAATGGTGTTAAAGAAGAATGCAGTGATATGCATTCTTTAGAAAGAAAAGTATCATGGCAAAATATATTCTGGCATTAGATCAAGGTACGACAAGTTCGCGGGCGATGCTGTTTGACCATAGCGGATCAATTGTACGTGTGGCCCAGCAAGAATTTCCCCAGTTATATCCAGCACCTGGCCTGGTTGAGCACGATCCTGAAGCCATCTGGTCCAGTCAATTAGCGGTGGCACAAGAAGTAATCAAAAAGGCCGGGGCCACCGCAGCCGATATTGCGGCCCTGGGCGTCACGAATCAGCGCGAGACAACGCTGGTATGGGAAAAGGCCACCGGGAAACCAGTCTTTAATGCCATTGTCTGGCAAAGCCGTCTGACGGCTCCGATCTGTCAGGAATTGATTGCTAAAGGTTTTGATAAAGAGATTCGCGAGCGTACCGGCCTGGTCACCGATGCCTATTTTTCGGGAACAAAAGTGAAGTGGATCCTGGATAATGTCGAGGGCGCGCGCGCAAAGGCTGAGCGTGGCGAGCTATTATTTGGTACGGTTGATACCTTCTTACTATGGAGACTATCAAAAGGGCGGATCCATGTGACTGATTACACGAACGCCTGCCGTACTCTGCTTTTCAATATTCACACGTGTGAGTGGGATGACGTCTTGTTGAATGAGCTGGGTATTCCGCGCTCAATGTTACCAACCGTGATGCCGTCCAGTTATGTCTATGGTGAGACGGATCCTGAGTTCTTTGGTGGACCCATTAAGATGGCTGGTATTGCCGGCGATCAGCAAGCGGCCACCTTTGGACAAGCATGTTACGAGGTCGGCATGGCCAAGAACACGTATGGGACGGGTAGTTTTATGTTGATGAATACCGGTTCCAGAGCTGTTCCATCCCAAAATGGACTCCTGACCACGATCGCCTGGGGCCTGGGTGAACCTTCACATGCTGATATCACCTATGCTCTTGAAGGCAGTATCTTCATAACCGGTGCGGCCGTTCAATGGTTGCGCGATGGCTTGAAAGCGATTCAGACCAGTGTGGAAGTTGAAGCTCTGGCCGCAACCGAAAAAGATAATGGCGGCGTTTACTTAGTTCCTGCATTTGTTGGTCTGGGCGCTCCACACTGGGATCCCTATGCACGTGGCACCATTGTTGGTCTAACACGAGGCTCATCCATTGGACATGTCGCCCGAGCCACGCTTGAGTCCATGTGTTATCAGACGCGGGACGTGCTGGAGGCAATGACCGCAGATAGCGGCACCAAACTCAAGGCTCTGCGTGTAGATGGTGGAGCAGTGGCCAATAATCTTTTGATGCAATTCCAGGCAGATATTCTAGGGGTTCCGGTCGAGCGGCCTAAAGTCGCTGAAACGACTGCCCTTGGTGCCGCCTACCTGGCTGGTCTGGCCGTTGGCTTCTGGAAGAGTATGAAAGAAGTATCTGAATACTGGTCACTTGACCGCACCTTTGAGCCGGAGATGAGTGAGGACCAGCGTGCTCAACACTACGATACCTGGAAGCGAGCCGTTGAGCGTTCACTGCACTGGGAACAGTAACACCGTAATCTCACATACACATAAAAAAGGCCCCGTCTCCACAAAGTTAGCAGAGACGGGGCCTTTTTTATGTGTAGCTCTTTAAGAGCAGTGGACAAGCGTCGTGATGTTGTCCTTCATCTTTATGGCCGATGCGTTATACGCGGCGGCTACGGCTACCAGTAACAGCGCGCAGGATAGCGATGAAGACACAAGCGCCGATGAAAGCAACGATGGTTGTACCGATGAAACCATAACCACCCAGGCCAATCAAGCTAGCCAGGAAACCACCAACTAATGCGCCAACGAGACCAACGATGATGTCGCCAACGATGCCATAACCGCCGCCCTTCATGACCAGACCAGCCAGTGCGCCAGCAATCAAGCCGACCAGCAGCCACCAGACGAGTCCACCAAGATCAATTGCAGCAAAAGCAAGTGTTGTAGCAGCAAACATATTCGTTTCTCCTTCTTAACTAAGAAAACTGTTTTTTGTAACTCATTTAAAGATTATTCAGGTTTGGAGAACTTAATTTGTTTCTCCGTTATGGATGTTATACGGTTACAGAAATAGAAAGGGATACACAATTTTGGCGTTTGCGAGAATATTAATCATCTCCTTATTTTGCTTTAAGATTTCTAATATTACGACGGTACTAGCTGATAAGTTCTTAAGAAGATTACCAGGGATACTGCAGTAAATATTATTTTATGGGGTAGAGAGAGGGCCTTTTGATGAATGCCCTCTCTCTACCCCATAAAAGTGAATGCCTGGATTGTGCTCCTGCCGGCGCGCAGTTTGATCTATCTGGTGAAACGAAACGAATGGAGCATCGGCAGAAAATATTTTTCTGTATATTGCTCAAATGCCGCTGGATCTCCCTCAGCATGCAGTACAAAGTAAGGAATAAACGCGGGAGCAACAGGATTTTTGCTGACCCAGCCGATTCTCTCAAATGGCTTGTTGGTGACTTGATCGGTGCTGAGCGCTTTACCCTGTTGCCAGATCACACTATTCATGGTGATGGTAGAGGCACCGGGCAGCAAGGTGCTACGGAGATCGCTGGTGAGCAAATGATCTAGAATCTGTTTATCCGAAGTTTTATCCTGACTGGGATAGACATGAAAGACATAGGTGTTCGTCGGATCTGTAAAGAAATCTCCCACGTAACCACCTGCATTGGTTGTATTAGTGCTGAATGTCCAGTCCTTCGGATAACTGATAATATAGCCATTGCCTTTATGTTCGCTGAAGCCAGTATCAACTGGCTTCTGTGTATGAGCATATGCTAAGCTGTGAACGGTGAGGATGCTCAGGAGCATAAAAACGCAGCCAAGCATGCACAGCGGTACCCGTCTTTTCATTATAGTGAAACTCCATGAAGCTAGCTGAACAATAAAAACCATGTGATAGAGTCAGGTGACAATTTTCAATAACACGACCATAAGCAAGCAATAATCGTTATAATATTGAAAAACATCACTATAGGCTTATTTGTATTATCACTATTTTATCATAAAATAAAGGCACGATAATGATCGGTTATGTGCTCAAAGGATATGATCAGCTACATTTTCCCCAAATGTCCCCTGGCATGATAGGCATATTACTACAATGTTTTGCGGACAGAGAAGGATACAGTCATGGAAAACTCACGTATCGTGATAATGGAAATGGAACTATCAGCTGCCAGGCATCTACAGCAAGCATAAAAGAACCATGTTTCGGGACAACATGATTCGTATTTTACACTGATATATTAATCGTGGTTGCTTTTTTGAGCTCGTATATTCTCAAGTGTGTGGCGTTCTGCATTTGTGAGTGTATCGATATTGTAATGATCGTTACGAACCCTATCCGTATACTCACGGATTTCCTGATTAGGGAAGCCCAGCCGCAAAAGCGTCTGTTGAATAATCTCAAGTCCACCTTCAAGTTCAGGTTGAATGACTGCGGTAGCTCCCAGGGCAAAGAGGCGCTGCAAACCTTCCTGTGTGACTGCGCGCACAATAATTGGCACTCCTCTGGAGATCTGGCGAATCCTCATCACGGCAATTTCAGAGGCCGTTTCATCTGGAATCGTAATCACTACCGCACGAGCCCGTTGGACCTGGGCATGGGAGAGGATATCAGAACTGGCTACATCGCCATACAGGATGGGAATATGTTGAGTGGCAAGAGCCTGAATACGTTGGACATTTAATTCAACTACGAGCCGGGGCACATCCAGCAGGCCCAGTAAATGAATAATATGTTCGCCCACCCGACCATAACCAATGATGACCACATGATCATGGTAAGCATCAGCATCAGTCAGCGCAGCGACAGGCAATTTGTTCATACGTGACCACAGCGCTGGTACCTTGCTGATCTGCTTCTCGGTCCAGGGGAGAGTACGAAACAGGAATGGATTCAGGATGATCGTCAGGATGGCGCTTGCCAGTAAGACAGAATATTGCGCAGTAGCCAGGAGTCCCAATGCAACGCCAGTTTCACCAAGAATAAACGAGAATTCACCAATTTGTGCTTTACCCGCAGCCAGCACAAACGTTGTCCGAGCTGGCCAGGCAAAAACTATGCCAAACAGCAACGTCAAAGCATATTTGCCAGCTATAATAATCGCCGTCAGCCCAAAAATTTCCCAGATGTGGCCCACCATTTGCAGTGGATTGACCAGCATACCAATTGAGACAAAGAAGAGAACTGTAAACGTCTCACGAAAAGGAAGGATTTCGCGCTCCACTTGTTGACTCAGCATCGACTCATTAATCACAGCTCCTGCCAGAAAAGCGCCAAGCGCAAGCGAGACACCAAAGAAGGCCGCTGCACTGATCGCTGTTCCAATCGTGACAACCACAGTCGCGACAATAAAGAGCTCACGAGAATGGGTAAATGAGAGCCAGCGTAGCAGGCCAGGTATCAGATGCGTGCCGGCAAGCAACATGACTGCCGCGAAGGCGACTGCTTTAAGCAGAGCCAGACTGATTGTTTGCCACAGCGGTGATCCAGAAGGATGGGCGGAAAAGGCAGGAATCAGCACCAATACCAGGACGGTCAATAGATCCTCAAGTACCAGCCAACCAACGGTTACTTTTCCAGGTAACGTGTTAAGTAATCCCTGATCCATCAGGTTACGCAGCATGACTACTGTACTGGTGGCCAGTGGCACCGCCAGACCAACTAGCAGGCTAGCGGATAATGACCAGCCCCACAGGAATGTTGTGATCAGCATTACCAGCGGGGTAAGGATCACCATCTGCAATAAGGCACCGGGAAACGCGATACGACGCACCATCCATAGATCCTGTAGCGAAAAATGCAGCCCGACCCCAAACATCAGAAACACAATACCCAGATCCGCTAATTGTTTAATTGTACTCATATCGCTGACATAGCCCGGTGTAAAAGGGCCGATCACGATTCCACCCAGTAAATATCCAACCATGGTGGGTAGCCTCACAAGACGAGCAAGCAGGCCACCAACCACAGCCGCAATTAAAGCGACCGTAATATTAACGAGCAGCGGAAAATCGTGCATTGTGTTGAGCCTTTCAAGATCTCTCTCCCTTTCTATTCCCAATAAGGATGGAGACCCAATTGTAGACAGCATAATAACGCATACCTTTTGATATTATATCCAGGTATGCGTTATGGTGTGAAAATAATCTCTGCCTATGATAGCAAGACTTACGAGGTAGCTTTATAGCCCCATGCAGTTAAACCAAATGAGATGGAGACAAAATCGTTACGCATCACATCGGTTCCCATCGTGGCGTAATCAGCATCGAAGGTGAATTCATCTACAACATCTGATCTGACCAGATACGGTTTGATCAATGGATACAGCAACTCCATATCTTTAATGGCGCTATAATGTAACTCAGCGCCGAAAGAGGAATCCATCGTGAATGCATGGGTGCCAATGTTAATGCAGCCAACCTGCTGAAGTAATTTCCCGAGCATATTCACAATCCCGATAGACCGTCCATCCACAGAGAAGTTACGTTTTTGCTTATACATAGATTGATAAATATAGCTATTGAGCCTCTCTATGGCTGCACTATTTGAGATCCCTATTTCCATCTCGGTCATTTGTATGATGCCACCTGGCTTAAGCAAGCGCATACATTCCCTTACGAGTTCTGGCCAGGTTTCGCGTGTCATAAAGCTTGCCACAAAGCGAGTATTAATCAGGTCAAATGAATTATCGGGGAAATCGAGCGTTTGAGTGGCATCCATAACTTCAAATGAAACATTTTGTAGTTTCCTGGTACGAGCCTGGGCGAATGCATAGCGTATCATTGCAGCATTAATATCAATACCTACAACCCCGAAGTGTTTATAGGCATAGGCAACCTCCAGCGCCCATCCGCCAGGGCCACAACCAATATCTAAAATGCTTTGTATCGGCCCCAGATCCAGCCCTTGAGGGAAGAGACCGCCCTGCGCTCGATTATAGAGTAAATTTTGTTCGAGCAACCGTGCCGTCTCCGCGCCCTCCTCAATATCAATGAGATATTTGTTCTCCGAATCACCTATGGATGACATGCTATAAAGCCTTTCTGTTCTCATAACTTTTCCTTAAGTGGAGAACATAAATTCTTTGTATTACCTGCTAACTAGAAAAATACGCTTTTGATCCCTTTTTACTGTGGCTGTTGCCAGTATAGTTACATATTGTGGAACATGTCAATAAATTTATACGGATGAGGCTAGTGAAATAGTAATTGTGGTATAAACCAGTCCTTATAAAAGGACATAGGGGAGAGGTTACAACTTCTCCTCTATATATAACGATTTGATAGATCCAAAGACCAACTGTTACTGATTACAACTTCCTGGCGTGTTAGCAGTGGCACATACATACTGGCAGCAGGCTCATCTACATGTCGAGCTTATTTTGTCTGGCCAGGATATTGTAGGAAAAAAGCAGAATCAACATGAGGAATGCTGATTATGGCCCAAAATGAACTTGAGGCTCCCGTACATAGATCCACGCCTGGTATGACTGCTGCTGAGCAACTCTTGTGCTTTCTTCCCTGGATATTCGTACTGACTATATTGGCTGTGGTTTTGATCGCCGATTTCACCTTTAGTGAGCGGCACTTCTGGTTATACAGCGTCTTTTATAATCATCTCCATCCAGCCAGACATCCAATTATTCCAGGTGCAGTTGGTGAGGCTATGCCCCTTACATTGATCAAATCATGGCCATTAGCACTGGCATTTCTGGGACTATTTATCACCCTCTTTGCGCTCTATTTCGCCGCCATTCGCTTCTTACCACGTCTGGTCACCCAACGCTTTATCGTGTGCTCAACTATGTTCATCGGGAGCGCCTATATTTTGCTGCCCCTTGTCACCTCACAGGATATATTTTCTTATATTGCTTATGCGCGCATGGCGATATTTTATCATCTTAATCCGATGGTTGTTGCCCCAACCGCGATCAAACCAGACTTTGTGTATGGCTTCTTGTACTGGGTCAACCAGCCTTCAGTTTATGGGCCGACATGGTTGGCGATCACCGCGCTACTGCAAATAATCGCCACTGTTATTGGCTTTAAATACGTACTATCGATGGAGCTCCTCCTGCGCATATTTGGACTGATGATGCACCTGGGCTCTACACAACTGATCTGGATATTAACCGGACGCTTAAAGCACACCAATCCGCTCATTTCTGAAGCTAACTGGCAGACAAGAAGGATACAATGCACGCTGGCATTTGCCTGGAATCCTTTTTTATTGCTGGAATCCTGTGTGAATGCACATAACGATATCACGATCCTTTTTATGCTATTGCTCGCGTTGTGGTTTCTTATTCCATATCCCGAAAACAGGCGATCATCATATCTGGTGGCGGTCATCATTTTAGCCCTGATTACCTGTCTGAAAATTTCCTACGTGGTACTCATGCCTGGCATTGTATTATTTATAGTACTGCAGGGGAGCGCGGTGAGAAGTTTACAGTCGCGTATCTTGCAGACAGTCGTGGCGCTTATCGTGTATAGCGGATTGATTGTAGCTATGCATATACCATTTTGGGCCAATGGTGCTTTACTGAAGGTTCTACAAGTTACCCCTTCTGCCTCACGCAACATAAATAGTTTCTATGAAACAATCGTGAATAGCTATGCCAGTTTCAGGGGCATCCCAATAACACATAAAATGGACTATGGTTCACATTTAGAAATCCTGTCACACATGCTAAGTACAGGTTTATTTGTTGTAAGCTATGCCATTATTTGTATACGCTCATTATGGCGGCCGCAGTATATCAATACATGGTTTGCCATGATCATCTGGCTGGCTTTTGCCTGGCTCCTGTATTGTGTGATTGGCTCTCCCTGGTTCTGGCCCTGGTATGTGATTATCCTGTTTGGGCTATTTGCGCTACTGGAGGTAACGCAAGGCGATCCTGGAGACAAGCGTGAGCCGATACATTTTATATTTGGCTCCCTGGATGTGGCTTTGCTTGGTCGTTTGCTTTCCATGAGTATGGTCGGCCTCTACTGCCTCTGGATTTTTTATAATCTGGTCCCTGGCTTTCAGTTTACGTATTTCACCAGCGTAGTTATCTGGGGAATCCCTTTTCTGATTGTAGGGATAGCTGCTACTCGGAGGCAGAGTAAGGAGATTGGAAGGCGTTTAGTCGAGGGATAGCAACGCTTGTATGTGGACTACATACAAATAAACATGCCAAGCGTTGCTCAGACAAGGATGGGGATGCTGGTTACAATTTAGACCAATGGCACAACTTCTAACAGCGCGCAACGACCTCTCGTTTTTGTTGACAACATATCTGATTGTTCTTCGGTACAAACCAGGCTATACACACGATAAAGCTGATCTGTATATGAAGTAAAATTGCCGATAATATCTTTGAAGCACTGCTCCAGATATTCAATCTCTTTATGTATTTTGCGATTATTGGCACTATCCATCGGCACGATCAACTGCATCTGGTATTGTGTCATAGGGGTTTCTTCTCCTCCAGCAGGTAGGCTGGATACAAAATGAATAAGCAGTGTTGTAAATGAGCGCAGAGTATTCTTCATCAATACCTATTGAATACTCATGCAAGATGAATCGAGAGGAGATACATTGAATGGATAATGCTCGTGGCTGAATCTTACAGATAGTAGATGAGCCGGCCAGCTTCAGTCATTTTCCAATAGAGCTACTGGAAAATGAAGCGCCACACCATATTTGTATTCTTCCTCGGCCAGGTCTTGTTTTTGACAACCTCATTCTGTGTGAAAACTGTTGAAAGAAAATTGTGAAGCCTTCCTTCCCTGGATGGCCTGTTACATCTTGCTTCTCAATAGAAGAGGCACCTATGCCGAAGTGGTGTGGCTAAAAACTACTTTGCTGCCAGGCGTATTCATCAAGGAAACCCTGTCTGCGTTGATCATTCAACGTGTACTTGATAATACGTTCAGGGGAACGACGGACTCTATTCCCAGTGTTCCGCTTGTCTATATAGAATAGCACGTCTATGATCATTATTCAATATGTTTGGATCTATATTTTTATATCTCGCCATTCAATCGTGGGAGTGAAGTTGCATGCAAATGGAGTTCATAATTGAGTGGCAAGAGCTTGTGATAGACATACGCAAATGAGTTTGTTGGCTGCACGGTAATGATGGTAAAGGTACTCACTTCAACAGGCACCAGAACTAAAAGCATGTTTTCAAGAAGCGATGCGCTATTTACTGAACTATATCGACATATATTTCAATTTTGTTCAGCTATTTATATCCTCAAAACCAGCGCGCAGATAGCCATGTTAGCAGTCATAAAAAGGCAACAAAAAAACCACCCATATGGGCGGGTGAGACGGCGACTTCCTATTTTCCCACGCAGTTGCCCACGTAGTATCATCGGGGATGAAGAGCTTAACTTCCGTGTTCGGGATGGGAACGGGTGTACCCTCTTCGCTACAGTCACCAGCTCGCCTGCACAGACAAGTGGTTTTGCTAACGAGGAGTATCATACCTGAAAGACTGATCCTTGTCAACCCCCTTTATTAGATTATTGTGCTTCACCTTTTTCACCACCTTTGAGCCGGCGATCAATTTTGCGCTTGAGTTAAAATTAAAAGAGAAAGTACTTGACAGGAATATCCAGAGTATGGCATAATCAGCGAGCTGTCGAAACAAGACAATCACCCACTTTCCTTAAGTGAGTGCTCCTGTCCCTTTCGCTCCGATTGTGCCACGTTAACGTGGCTCCTCCGATGATGGCATATATCTCAGTACTGTTCTCAACACTGTGTTGTATCAGCGAGAATGCCAGCCCTTTTTTGAGACGCACATCCTGGCTTGCCGGGCGCGCATACATGAAAAACGAGTTTTCGGAGGCGACCAAAAACTGGTCGGAAAAACGCTTGACAAAGCACAATGGATATGCGATACTACAGCCACACGAGACAAGCAAGCAGAAATACAGCGCTTGATCGTTCCACACGAACTGCGGTTCGTGGGCACCTTGACAACTGAAGAGTGGAAAGCAGAACAGCAACTGGAACAACATGAATCGTTTCTAGTTTCCTGTCAATTCGATCCTACTGTATGCAAGTATAGTAGTGATCACAACAATAATCTGCGAACAATTACAGCCAATGTTGTAAGACTTGGCCTTGATCGCAATTCACATGCAATTGACATACCTCCGCGTGAGTGTATGTTTGTATAAACGCAACAATTGGATGGCGAGTTTGATCCTGGCTCAGGATAAACGCTGGCGGCGTGCCTAACACATGCAAGTCGAACGCTCTGCGCAAGCAGGGAGTGGCGGACGGGTGAGTAACACGTGGGCAATCTACCATCAGGTGAGGAATACCGGCGAGAAATCGCCGACAATACCGCATAGGCTCGCAAGAGCAAAGCTCGTAAGGGCGCCTGAGGATGAGCCTGCGCTCGATTAGTTAGTTGGTGAGGTAATGGCTTACCAAGACGACGATCGATAGCTGGTCTGAGAGGACGATCAGCCACACTGGGATTGAGAACGGCCCAGACTCCTACGGGGGGCAGCAGTGAGGAATTTTCGTCAATGGGGGCAACCCTGAACGAGCAACGCCGCGTGCAGGATGAAGGTTTTCGGATCGTAAACTGCTTTTCTCTGGGACGAGAACGGACGGTACCAGAGGAATCAGCCCCGGCTAACTACGTGCCAGCAGCCGCGGTAATACGTAGGGGGCAAGCGTTGTCCGGATTTATTGGGCGTAAAGCGCACGCAGGCGGTCAGATTAGTCTGGAGTGACAGTCGTCAGCTCAACTGACGAAGTACTTCGGATACTGTCTGACTTGAGGGCTTCAGAGGGACACGGAATTCCGGGTGGAGTGGTGAAATGCGTAGATATCCGGAGGAACACCGATGGCGAAGGCAGTGTCCTGGGAAGCATCTGACGCTCAGGTGCGAAAGCTAGGGGAGCGAACAGGATTAGATACCCTGGTAGTCCTAGCCGTAAACGATGACCACTAGACGTTGGGGGTATCGACCCCCTCAGTGTCGCAGTTAACACAAGAAGTGGTCCGCCTGGGGAGTACGGTCGCAAGATTAAAACTCAAAGGAATTGACGGGGACCCGCACAAGCAGCGGAGCGTGTGGTTTAATTCGATGCAACGCGAAGAACCTTACCAAGGCTTGACATGGATTTGCACCAACCGTAACTGGTTGTCCCTTCGGGGCGGATCCACAGGTGCTGCATGGCTGTCGTCAGCTCGTGTCGTGAGATGTTGGGTTAAGTCCCGCAACGAGCGCAACCCCTGTCGTTAGTTGAATTTCTCTAGCGAAACTGCCATTTTAAAATGGAGGAAGGCGGGGATGACGTCAAGTCAGCACGGCCCTTACGCTTTGGGCGACACACACGCTACAATGGTCAGGACAAAGAGTCGCGAACTCGCGAGAGGGAGCCAATCTCGTCAAACCTGGCCTCAGTTCAGATTGGAGGCTGCAACCCGCCTCCATGAAGTTGGAGTTGCTAGTAACCGTAGGTCAGCACACTACGGTGAATACGTTCCCGGGTCTTGTACACACCGCCCGTCACACCACGAAAGTTGGCAACACTTGAAGCCGCTGGGCTAACTCGCAAGAGGGGCAAGCGTCGAGGGTGGGGTCAGTGATTGGGGTGAAGTCGTAACAAGGTAGCCGTACCGGAAGGTGCGGCTGGATCACCTCCTTTCTAGGGAGCTTTGACATCGGTCATGATCCATCATGGCCACCATGATGTCACACTTCCAGGTCGACCAGGACAAGAACGTATTTGTGCCAGCCGTTGGACTGGTTTCCACTCTCCAGATGTTGGGGTCAACAGACACACGCTCCGGTGTGTGGCCTGCCAGCATCGCACCTTGACAACTGAATAGTGTATATCTTCAATTTTGCTGAGCGATTTATGTCAGCCAGAGTTGAAGCAGAGGATCGCAATTTTTTGCGAAAGCAAACAAGAGATCAAGCATTCACAGACACACATGATGAAGAATCAGAGAACAAGCTACACAGAGTACGAGGTGGATGCCTTGGCGCTAAAGACCGAAGAAGGACGCGGAGACCGGCGAAACGTTCGGGGGGAGCTGCATGCAAGCGATGAACCCCGAGATTCCGAATGAGGCAACTCCTCCAGAGTGATGTCTGGAGACCGCCTGCTGAACACATAGGCAGTGACGGGGGGCAGCGGGTGAACTGAAACATCTCAGTAACTCGACGAAAAGAAATCAACCGAGATTCCCGTAGTAGTGGCGAGCGAACCGGGAGGAGCCCAAACCGATGATCTTTCGAGATGATCGGGGTTGTAGGACCGACAACAAACAATTTTTGCTTACTTGAATGCGTTGGAAAGCGCAACCAGAGCGGGTGACAGTCCCGTAGAGGACGAGCGAGAAGCGTGGGTCGGTATCCTGAGTACCACGAGGCACGTGAAACCTTGTGGGAAGCTGGGGGACCACCCTCCAAGGCTACACATCTTTAGCGACCGATAGCGAACAAGTACCGTGAGGGAAAGGTGAAAAGCACCCCGAGAGGGGGATGAAAGAGACCCTGAAACCACGTACTCACCAGCAGTCAGAGGCCACTGTTCCATGAGGAACTAAGGGCTGATGGCGTGCCTTTTGTAGAATGATCCGGCGAGTGCATCGTCGTAGCCTGGTTAACCAGTGGTAAAGCTGGGGAGCCCCAGGGCAACCGAGTCTGAATAAGGCGAATGTTGCGGCGATGCGACCCGAAACCGTGTGAGCTATCCATGAGCAGAGTGAAGCGGATGTGACAGTCCGTCGAGGCTCGAACCCACCAGTGTTGCAAAACTGGGGGATGACTTGTGGATAGGGGAGAAATTCCAATCGAACACGGAGATAGCTGGTTCTCCCCGAAATGTATTGAGGTACAGCTGTATGAAACACTATCCTGGAGGTAGAGCACTGAATGAGCTAGGGGCCACGTGCTGGTTACCAAACTCAACCAAACTCCGAATGCCAGGACAGCATGCATGCAAGTGAGACGGCGGGGGCTAAGCTTCGTCGTCAAAAGGGAAACAGCCCAGACCATCGGCTAAGGTCTCAAAATTGATGCTTAGTGTAAAAGGGAGTCAGTACGCCCAAACAGCCAGGATGTTGGCTTAGAAGCAGCCATCATTTAAAGAGTGCGTAATAGCTCACTGGTCGAGTGTAGTGGCACCGACAACGTATCGAGGCTCAAGCATCATACCGAAGCCATGGAACTTTCTCGTATGAGAAGGTTGGTAGGGGAGCGTTCTCAAGCAGAGAAGCCAGACCGTGAGGACTGGTGGAGCGAAGAGAAGTGAGAATGCCGGAATGAGTAGCGTCATGTCTGTGATAACCAGACACACCGAATGCCTGAGGGTTCCTGGGCACCGTCAATCGTCCCAGGGTGAGTCGGGTCCTAAGCCGAGGACGTTATAGTCGTAGGCGATGGCAAGCAGGTTGGACATTCCTGCACCGGAGACATTTGTTATGAGCAATGGGGGGACGCGGTAAGGAAGGTGAGCCCATCGATTGGACAGGATGGGTCTGTACGGCGAAGTGCGAAACCGAGGAAAATCCCGGTTTCCTGTGCATGACACGTGCAGCGAGCGGACGTCAGTTCGCGGAAGTCATTGGCCCCTACGCCGCCGAGAAAAGCCTCTCGCCAGAATGCTCTCCGCCCGTACCGCAAACCGACACTGGTAGGCAGGGGGAAATCTCCCCAGGTGATCGAGCGACCCTCTGTTAAGGAACTCGGCAAATTAACCCCGTACCTTCGGAAGAAGGGGTGCCCTAGTAGCGAGGCTCTTCGGAGTGGCGTGAGGGGGTTGCAAGAAATTGGCTCAACCGACTGTTTACCAAAAACACAGGTCTCTGCGAACGCGAAAGCGGAAGTATAGGGGCTGACTCCTGCCCAGTGCCGGAAGGTTACGAGGAGCGGTGATCGTAGCTGCGAATCTAAGCCCCGGTGAACGGCGGCCGTAACTATAACGGTCCTAAGGTAGCGAAATTCCTTGTCGGGTAAGTTCCGACCCGCACGAAAGGAGTAACGAGTTGAGCGCTGTCTCGACAGAGGACTCGGCGAAATTGAAGTACCCGTGAAGATACGGGTTACCCACGACAGGACAAAAAGACCCCGTGGAGCTTTACTACACCTTGACCTGGAAACGAGTTGAAGCGTGCGTAGCATAGGTGGGAGTCGGAGAACCTATCCCTGTGGGGGTAGGGGAGACAACAGTGAAATACCACTCTCGTTGCGGTTTGTTTCTCATACGTCACCGTGATCCGGGACGTAGACAAGATCAGGCGGGTAGTTTGACTGGGGCGGTCGCCTCCCAAAGAGTAACGGAGGCGCCCAAAGGTTCCCTCAGGGTGGATGGACATCACCCGTAAGAGTGCAAAGGCAGAAGGGAGCTTGACTGCAAGACGGACAGGTCGAGCAGGGACGAAAGTCGGGCTTAGTGATCCCACATTCCCGAGTGGAAGGAGTGTGGCTCAACGGATAAAAGCTACCCCGGGGATAACAGGCTTATCTTGCCCAAGAGTTCATATCGACGGCAAGGTTTGGCACCTCGATGTCGGCTCGTCGCATCCTGGGGCTGGAGTAGGTCCCAAGGGTTGGGCTGTTCGCCCATGAAAGCGGCACGCGAGCTGGGTTCAGAACGTCGCGAGACAGTTCGGTCTCTATCCGTCGTGGGCGTAGGAAAATTGAGGGGCGTCATCTCCAGTACGAGAGGACCGAGATGGCTCGACCGCTGGTGTGCCAGTTGGCCTGCCCGGGCCAGAGCTGGATAGCTATGTCGAGAAAGGATAAGCGCTGAAGGCATCTAAGCGCGAAGCCGCACCCAAGACGAGTTTTCCCATCACTTCGTGTGATCAAGATCCCAGGAAGACGACCTGGTAAATAGACGACACGTGGACACCTGGTAACAGGCGCAGCGAAGTCGCCCTAATGATCGTACGGCTTGTTTCACATAGTATCTTCATCGTGGACACTCGCGTGAGTGCACTCAGCTTCAGCTCATCGGCTGGCAGAGGCGCTCGGCAAAATTGAGGATATACGTTATTGCAGTTGTCAATTTATGGGGACATAGCTCAGTTGGTAGAGCATCGCCTTTGCACGGCGGGGGTCAGGAGTTCGAGTCTCCTTGTCTCCACCATAAAGAACAGGACCGCAGCCATATAGGTTGCGGTCCTGTTCTTTATGGTGGATCATTTTTATAAAAGGGCACAAAAAAACACCCGTGTGGGCGGGTGAGACGGCGACTTCCTATTTTCCCACGCAGTTGCCCACGTAGTATCATCGGGGATGAAGAGCTTAACTTCCGTGTTCGGGATGGGAACGGGTGTGCCCTCTTCGCTACAGTCACCAGCTCGCCTGCACATACAGGTGTTCTTGACACTTGCTATACTACAACAGCTTTGCGCTTTTGTCAATACCTTTTTCCTATGAATAAGCGCGAGGAAATTAGCGAGCGTGATCACACCCGCCAACTTCCCATCACACATTTATCTTAAGTCACCGATAGGACTGGGAGTAGGAATACCGTTTTGCTCAAAAATTTTGTTACTGAACGTACGCATTAAGGACAATAAGCGTGTAAATTTTTCTTCTCCCAGTGATTGCCAGGGAGGTAGGGCCAGCTCATCGGTGCGCTGTTCTATGCGCTGCCGTACCTCTTGTCCCGCGGGCGTTAGTGTGCCTGTTTTATCTAAGTAGCCGCGCTGTATCAAACGATTCCTGGCGGTTTCCCACTCTTCATCGCTCCACCCTCGCAGCGGCTGGATCGCTTCCTTTTGCATGCGGCCTGTGGCTACCTGGGTGAGATGGGCCTCACAGCCATCTATATTTTCGGCCAATAAGGTAGCAACGTGTCCATCTCCACGAAATTCGCGTAGCAGTGTCGTCGCATGCCATAGAGTCAGGTGTGGCTTTTCTGGCCACGGGAGCGCAGAGTGGGCCGCAAAGAGCGTTCGACCTGCGACTGAACAGGCTTGAGTCGCCGTACGGGCTAAATCGGCTGCTTCTGCCAGCTCTTGTGAGGTTGTCAGATCACCGAGCAGGCGCTGAAGTGCCAGATCCGCCGCTTCTAGCCGTGCTGCTAGCACCTGTTCCGGAGATGAGAAGCGCCAGGCATCGGGAATAGCCCGTGCGACCATAGCTGGATGAAAATTGTAAAACGTAGCACTGACAACCGCGCTTGAGACGGGACCAAGTGCGGCTGCTCGTGAAGCAAAATAGCCCATCCAATATCCTTTTAGCCCGGCGGCCGTATAGGCTGTGCGCGCTTCGGGAGCGAAATAGATCATTGCATGGTAGGGCTCCATTGCCTTCCAGGCCAGCCTGGACGCGTTTTTATCTGGATTAGCATCAGGGGAAAATAAAGCGTTCATTGCTTACTCCTTTTCCGTTCACCATCTCTAATTCTATACATATTCACGATCACGTTTCTATAGCATACAATTTCTACAGCTATATAGCATAGTCTTACCCCCAAGTCCGACGCTGTAGGCGCCAAAGTTGCGTCTATTACAGGCATATGCTATATTCATCGATATGGTCAGAACGTTTTGCACATGTGAACCAATATTTGGGGAGTAGTTGCTGGGTCAGAAATACTATGTTTCTAGAAACGCATAGGCATGCTTAAAACTATCATTTCTTGATGAGGAGCGAGAATTATGCCAGAAGCAAAGAAAGGTCAATCACCACGTTTTTCCAATCGTATTTTGCCAGCCGTACTGATTATCGTGCTGGCTGTGGGTATTGGATTTTTATTATATTCAAACCATAGCCTGACATTACAAGGTTCTCTACCTTCAACCAATATACAACTGGCTTCGGCTGCTGCGGGAAGCTCGACAAATGTTATGTGCGAGATTATTTCTACGTCCACCCATCATTCACTTCAGGGCTATGTGCTGGAGCGCACCAATGATGGCTCATATGCCCGTACACAACATATCATCACAGTCACCTGGCAGTCTGACCAGAACGTCAATATGGGTCATCCACAGGATCTTCAACCAGGGGCAATTGTGCAGATCAGTGGTCAGGTGGATCAAGCAAAAGTATTACACGCAAACCAGATCTCGGTGGTGACCAATTACTTAAAAGTCAAATGAGGCTGGCTTTTAAAACCAGCCTCATGATAGCCAGTGTTTCAATGCAATATTTTACCTGGTGGCTTTCGGGGCATCATTGAAGTAACTTGTCTCGGTAAGCGTAAAGGTGGCACGAGCATGAATATCCCGGGCCGAAGAGCCAATCAAGACCTCAAAATCGCCGGACTCGGCCACCCATTGTCCGGCCAGATCATCGTAGTACGCCAGGGCGTCGCGCTCAAGGGTAAAGGTCACGATCTGGGTCTCGCCTGGGTCAAGTGAGACTTTGGCGAAGGCTTTGAGCTCTTTTTCGGGGCGGTGCAGGCTGGATTTGATGTCGCGTACATAGAGCTGTACTACTTCCTTACCAGTACGTTTTCCTGTATTCGTGACCTTGATCTTTGCTTGCAATTGATCACCAGGCTGGAGGGTCCGGCTACTGAGCTCAATTGACGAAGCATAGCTAAAGGTCGTATAGGAGAGGCCAAAGCCAAATGGGAACAATGGCTCTACGTTCTTTTTATCGTAGTAGCGATAGCCCACAAACAGGCCTTCACCGTAATGGACACGGCCATTGTCACCTGGATAGTTGATGTAAGCTGGATTATCTTCAAGCCGTTTGGGAAAGGTCTGAGGCAGCTTGCCCGAAGGTGTGACATCCCCAAAGAGTACATCTACCATCGCATTGCCACATTCCTGTCCCGGATACCAGCATTGCAGGACACCCGCAACGTTATCTAGCCAGGGCATGGTAATCGGCGAACCCGTATTTAGTACAACCACGGTCCTGGGATTGACCTGAGCTACCTTTTCAATCAACTCAACCTGTTCAGGCATCAAATCCATATCGGGTCGATCAAAACCCTCGCTTTCCCATTCACCATTCAGACCAGTAAAGACCAGAGCGATATCCGATTGCCTGGCTAGCTCAACCGCTCGCTGTCGCGCATCGTTGGCCACCGGTGGCTGATACCCCAGGCGAATAGCCGATATTGGTACCGCTGGATCAACTTTGGCATATTCAATGGTGAGTTGATACGCTTTTCCTGCTGTCAGCTCAATTGTGCCGCGTGCCTCTGTGCTTCCCATCCCAAAGTATGTCTGTCCTTTGATTTGCTGATCCCAGTTGTCGATCAATTCTTTACCATCGATATAGAGCTTGCTCAAACCTGCGCTGGCCAGACCAAAGGTGTGGACTCCTGTGACTGTGGGACGGATATAAGCGTTCAAGCGGGCTGAAAAATTACGCGGATCAATTGTCTCAGCGGGCGTGCCAAACCAGACCTTTTCGGAACTGGTGCTATGCTCCTGCTCCGCTACTTTGTCCTTGAAGTCATTGCTCCGGAAGTATTCAATACTGATACCCGCTGCGGTTTTCTTTTCATTATCGTGATAGATCTGGCTATCCAGCAAAGGTAAGAGGTTATGGGTGCTGAAGTCGGTTTCATCATGCAAGGTTACATTATCACCAACTCGTTTGACCATGGCTTCGTAAGGAGTGACTGCATAATGCGCGTTTACAAAGGCGCTCCCACCACCCATCATACGTGCGGTCTTTGCATTAGGACCGATGATCGCGATAGACTGCTGTTTTTCAGGTGATAGTGGCAGAATATCCTGAGCATTTTTGAGTAAGACACAGCCTTCCGCTCCGGCCTGGCGGATGACCGCACGATGTTCTGGCCGATTGATGGCTTGCTCTGGCTTCACTTCATGGGGTTCAAACAGGCCCACTTTGACAAACAGGCGTAACAGCCGACGCACGCTGTCATCAATCGTTGCCTCGCTGACTTCACCCTTGTTTACCGCCTCAAGTAGCTTGTCGCCCCGCCACATTGCCGGACCAGGCATCTCCAGATCCAGACCAGCATTGGCCGCGGGCGCAGTGCTCTGGGTGCCAAACCAATCTGAGACCACCACGCCATCAAAGCCCCATTCCTTTTTCAGGATCTCGGTCAGGGTATGCTGGTTTTCACTGGCAAAGGTGCCGTTTATCTTGTTATACGAGGACATAACTAACCAGCTACCCGCCTCCTGGACCGCGGCTTTAAAAGGTGCCAGATAGATCTCGCGTAGCGTGCGCTCATCCACTTCTGAACTGATGCTGTTGCGTTGAAACTCGGAATCATTACACACAAAATGCTTGACGGTCGCGCCGATACCTTCACTCTGGACACCCGTAATGTAGGAAACCGCCATTCTGGCTGACAAATAAGGATCTTCAGAATAGCACTCAAAGTTACGGCCATTGAGTGGAGAGCGATGGATATTGACTGTGGGTGCCAGTAAGACCCGCGCCCCCTTGGACTTTGCTTCTTGTCCCAGCGCCTGGCCTATCTGCTCAATCAGCTCTGGATTCCAGGTTGCCGCTAGCGAGATGCCCACTGGAAAACACGCTGACGTTACGCCTCCCTCTGCATTATTACTATCGGTCGAGCCGATCATGATATTGCCTTCACCACGCGCTCCATTGGGCCCATCAGATACTTTCAAGGCCGGAATACCCAGCCGTTCTATCGGCACCGTTTCCCACATCGAAGCACCGGCTAACAGCGACACCTTCTCCTGTAACGTCATCTGCCCCAGCAGATCTTCTACTTTGTCAACCATACAGCAACTCCCTTTGTTTAAATCGCCCCATAGCAGTGTAGCAGCAATGCATATCTATGAAGATAGGCACTGCAGTTATTATAACTAACCTGCGACGCTGGTTGCAAAGGCAGAAGGCTAGCTTTATTGCTCACGATTCTTGCTCCGCTGGGGATCAAAGCCGTCGGGGTAGCGCTGGCGCAACTTGGCAACGTTCGCCTGCATGATATCGTCCAGGGTTAACCCTACGCTCTCACTGAGCACTGTCATATACCAGAGGAGGTCGCCAAGTTCTTTACAGAGATCATTGGTATCGAGGTCATGGGAATGATACAGCACTTTTTTGAGGAGATCGACAATCTCACCGGATTCACCGGCAATTCCAAGCGCGCTTAAAATAAGCCGTTCGCGCTGATCTTCTATCGAGCAAGTTCTGTGAACTTCTTTAGCATAGGTTGCGATATCCATAGTAGCTCTCCACTTTTCCTTTCAATTGTGTGTTTACCTTCACTCTGAAGGTACTCTCGATTGCTCGTTGTTGTTGTACTGTAACTATTCTGCTCATTCTCGTCAAACTTCAGGACCTTGTGATGGTAGTGGAGGAGGTTTAGCTGGCTTTGTGTTGCATTGACATTCGGTTGATAGGTGGGCTACACTATTTGATGTTTCCTGCTGGCGTAAAGGCGATAATAGACACAGAACTGGGGTATACAAATGGACGGTGTCAAAAATTATTTAATTGATATGGATGGCGTTTTATTATGGGGTTCAAAGCTTATTCCTGGTGCTGCCGATTTTGTGCATAAATTGCAAGATAAGGGCATTCCTTTTCTGATTTTTACCAATAACTCCCTTTATACTCCTCGTGATCTACAGATGCGGTTGGCCTATATGGGATTAAATGTCTCTGCTGATTCTATTTTCACGTCTGCTCTGGCTACAGTTCAATTCTTGCACTCGCAGCGTCCGGGTGGCAGCGCTTTCGTGATTGGTGAATCCGGTCTGACCACTGCATTGCATGATGTTGGTTATATTCTGACCAGTCAGGAACCAGAATACGTGGTTATCGGCGAAACGACGACCTATAGCTTTGAGCGCCTGGCCCTGGCGACGCGCTTGATTAATGGCGGCGCCCGCTTTATTGCGACTAATCCGGACGTGATGGGACCTGGCGAGGGCGGCATTGTACCGGCGACCGGTGCTGTCGCGGCTCTGGTCCGTGCGGCGACTGGCGTTCAACCATACTTTGTTGGCAAACCCAATCCTTTGATGATGCGTATGGCCTTGCGCAAGCTGAATGCCCATTCTGAAGAATCGGCGATGATTGGGGATCGCATGGATACCGATATTGTTGCTGGTACCGAGAGTGGTCTGCGCACGATCCTGGTACTCTCAGGGGTCACCAAACGGGAGCAGGTGGAACGCTTTCCGTATCGTCCCACCTGGATTCTAGATTCGATTGCAGATGTTGAGATATAACTCTGTTCAACAGCTTAAATTACAATACAAGTGCCATTGATGGTTTGGCAGGAAACAGAGTATTGAAGAGTATTTCATTGTTGACCCAGACGTCTGGATATGCCTGGCGCAGTTCGTTCAGACTACGGTAGCCGAACAGCGCCTTGAGAAAGACGAGTGGTGGAAATCCACCATCTGCATTGTAGTTGAACACGGTTGGACGCCAGTTTTCGGCTGTTGTCAGGCGTCCTTGTTCAAAGACCAGGCGCAAACCACCGCGATAAAAGTCCAGCTTCAATTCGCCGCTATAGCCTTCCACCGGCGTGTTCAGCAAGCGTTTCTCCAGGGCTGGAGCGATATGCTGGATGAATCCGGGTAGATCCGCCACCCGTATATACCAGGCATATGCAGGCACATTGATGGTGCCCATCGTGCCGAGTACATCATACAAATCATGTTTCTCCCCGAGACAAAATTTGATTTCACTGAAAGCTTCAGTTTCTGGACTTTTGGTTGGTAGCTGTTGGCCATAACTTTGTAACGCACGTAGCAGTGATGGCATGATTGCCTGCTGGTTCACATGCGGTGCCATATACAGTCTCCAGATATTCACGCTACGGTCTCTACGCCTGCCTTGCACGTATAGCCAGCCTTGTATGGTCCCTTCAGAATTGATAATGACCTGGGTTGAGTTATATTTGATGCGTTCAGGATGCTCCTTCCATTCTTCCAGGGTCCAGCGCAAGTAGTTTTCATCCATGGTGGTGGTTATCACATATCCATTTTTGATGCTGTGTGTATATATGTTGTGGAGCGCTGGCACATCTTCCAGGGTTGCTTCACGCAGGGTATATGGCTCTGTCTCACCTGTTTTGGCTTTAGGAATGCTCGTCAGGGAGATACCACGCGCACCCTCTAGCTCCAGGGCATATTCATAGCCGAACTGGCGATAGAAATAGGGGATGCCTGTGATCGCGTCAACCAGACGGCCCTCGGCGGCAGAGCGGGCATGCACAAATTCAAACAGGATACGAATGAGGCCGCGATTGCGATACGCAGGATCAGCGGCCACGATCTCGGGACGGCTCATCAAAAATGGAATGCCCTCATAGCTCCATTCCATACGTTGCAGGCAGACACCCGCTATCACTGGATTCCCCTCTTTATTGGGATCCTCGACAATGGCGTAATCGCCAGGCCCCATGACTGGATGTTTGCCGCTCATGAGTAGTTTGACCAGGTAAGCGAGATGATGATTGGGCTCGTCTTCCTCTTTCTCACGAAAGACAGAGCTGATCAGCTCGGCAATATTCTCGGTATCGGCTGCGGTTGACCAGCGGGCGATTAAGCCTCCTTCAAGTGTGCGCGTATAGTCGGCGGCAGCAATATCTGTGGTAATGGTCATTGTTGCTTTCCTCATTTCTCGGTTAAAAGCTCAACTACTTGTGACATAACGCTATAGTGGTATCAAAGAATGAACAGCAATGGTAAGCCATGGATTTCATAGGACAATAAAAAAGCCGTGGGTTTACACGCTGCTGGTGCCCACGGTCGGAGAGTGTCTTTGCTACCTGATCAAGTAGAAGAAATCATGCTCCATACATATCCAACCGGGCGCGGGCAGACTGCCCCTATGGTCCGGAGATCAACGTATGCAAGGATGATAGAAGGGATCGGTGTGGACACGATGATTCCAGTGAGGCTTGTGCTTGAAATTGACAACGGCATAGATGCTGAATTTTTCATAGCAGATCCTCCTTTCTGAATATCGTGTATATGGACCTATTAATGGTCATCACAAATATAGAAGATAACTTGGTATTTGTCAAGTTTTTGTTTAGCTATTTTTGCCTGCGGGATGGCCATTGAAGCAGCCACCCGCAGGCAAAATGGTTATTCTTCTTTGAATGAACGATAGCTCCTGGTGAGATCTTCTTTTTGCAGTTCTTTGTTGATGAGGACACCGAGCTCGGCCCCATCGGCTACCGCACCGCTGACCCAGCGCGTCTGATAGACATCGCCAGCCATAAAAACTCCAGGTGCTATCGGCTGTTGATATCTTTCAGGCATTTTAAGGCCCAGTTTTTCTAGCAGTTCTACGCGTCGTTGCGGTTTTGTTTGCAAGAAGAGTGCCCGCCGTGGCAGGACGGAGCCGTCCGCAAATACAATGCGTTCTAATTGTTGATCAAAGCCTTCTAAGCGAGCAATCGGCTCTTCGCAAATGCGTATCTCATGATGGGTCAGGAATGCGATTTCCCTGGCATCGAGCTGGCTTGGCCCATTTGTGCACAATACAATATCGCGGCTCCACTGGAGGAGCTGTAATGCCAGCGCTTCTCCTGCTGCCCCCTGACCAAAGACTGCCAGTGGCTGATCGCGCAGTTCCCAGGCATCGCAATAGGGACATGAATAGACACCTGCACCGAAGAACTGTGAAAAGCCTTCGATGTTTGGAAGGGTATCGATCAGACCTGTAGCTAGTAGTAGGGAGCGCGCTGTGTGGATACTGTTATCCGCAAGTTTTACTGCGAAGGAATTACCCTCTCGCACTGCTTCTGTGACTGTAGTGGCGCGCAATTCTACATTGGTGTACGGCTGTAATTGATCTCTACCAATCTGCCGAAATTCTTTAGGTGAAATACCATCACGTGTCAAAAAATTATGCACGGCGCGGGAGCTAGCATTGCGTGGTTGTCCACTGTCACATACCAATACATAGCGGCGGCAGCGGCCAAGCATAAGGGCTGCACTTAGACCAGCAGGGCCAGCACCAACAATAATTACATCAAGCACCTGAGAAGCCTCCTGTTTTCTGATGGATGGGACTCAAGCTGTGTTACCTGCAACATCTCCTTATTCTTTGCATAGCAAAGCGGGGGGAATGAACCAGTATTTATTATTCAGTACGTAGCATTCTATAATCAGCTGAAGCAGATATGATGCAAGGTTGTGTAGCAACCATAGCACAGCATATAAGTTTTATATTATTTTAGTCCCTTTTTATATATTATATTGAAGCCTCAAAATGCATGCCGGGATGTTTGCTTTTATCTCTATCAAGACAACTTCTTTACCACTTTTCCTACCTTTTTCATAACAATTTACTCATTTTTCTGATTACAAGCGTCATAACTTTATCAATACATATGTGCGCATGTGTTATTACTTTGTGAAAGGAGCTTAAATAGCTATGCTGACCTGATACTTGATAGCCTGAATGTATGCTGACGCAGTATATTCGTGCAGATAGATTGGATTTGGTGTTTATTGAGAGTAGTAAAGTAAGCACAAGTGTTACATAATTGTAACAGGATATTAAGGTGGGTTAGTGGAGGCGTTTATGAACGACAATGAGTTTGGGCGGCTAATACGCACGTACAGATTGCAGCGTGGTTGGAAACAAGCAGATTTAGCTGATCGTTGGGGGTATTCGAGAGAATATGTCTCTAAGACAACAAGTAGCATCCTTCCCTCGGCATCATCGTTATTTATTAGTTGACGTAATGTATATATTGTGCGATAAACATTTATATATATCGCACAATATATATTGGGAGGGAAAATTATTTGTTTCAATACTTTCCTTTCGATGTCGATCATTTCTCTATGACGATGGGCACACGGGCCCTGGGAAAGGGATTTGTGATCGAGGTTGATCCTGCTTGTTATCATGCAGAGATCACTTTGAAGCAGCGACTTCTGAACGACGATACTTCCTATTATTTTCAGGCCTTGCCACATACTGAGCCGCTGCAATGGGATACGCTGACCTATCTTTTACCTCACCTGGCAGCTTGCTATCCTCAGCATTTTTCGCTGACCATGCAAACTGAGCACTGGATCTGGCATAATCATTTATTACAGGAATGTGTCACCTTTCAACCCGGTGTACACGCCAGTTTACCCTTATCGCCACTGGACTGGCTGGGCCGGCAGCTTCAGGAAGATCTGTTGCTGCTGGATGGTAGCGTCGATGGCGGTATTCCTCTGGTCGCGGGACAACTCTGTTTTCCGAATTCCTGGTGTTTAGAGGAGAAGCTGGGACAATCCTTCTTGCACATCCATGATCCCGTTGCTTTATTTGCGGAACAGCTTGGGCGCTCTTCACAATTATTATTGGAACGCTTAAAAGTGGGCCGTCCCGTCTGGCGACTCAACTGGGCATTTCGCACGATAGATAGACTGGATATAACCCCACGTACCGCCCATGAGATCCAGCAATCCTATCAGACGTTGACGCCAGAAACTATCGGTGAGCGCTGCCTCCTACGCGTTGAACGGCAAACGCTGTCCCGACTTCCAACCACAGGTGCGATTCTTTTTACCGTCCATACCTACCAGGAGTCCGTGGCTGAACTGACCCACAATGTGAAGCATGCCCGACGTATGGCCAGTGTGTTGCGCAGTACTCCCGCCGAGGTGCTGGCATATAAAGGCATTGCTCCATTCGCGGACCTGTTGCTTGATTATTTGCAGTTGCGCAGCCACTAATCAAGCAACCTATCTTTCCTTTGGTTGCGTGCCTCGTTGCAGAGCGGATTGTAGAAACTCGTTGTGCTTCTCTTTGATGCCTGCCAGCCAGTCTGTATGGGTCTGATACCACTCGATAGTTTGCTTGATACCTTCATCGAAAGAGATCCGGGCTTGCCAGCCCAATTGTTGGTATATTTTAGTAGTATCTACCGCATGCCGTCTGACATGGCCTGGCCGGTCCTGCACAAAGCTGATCTGCTCAGCAGACTTTTCCAGGCTCTTCAAGATTAAAGCGGCATTTTCCAGCGTGGTTCGTTCTTGATCGGCTCCAATATTAAAGATTTGACCATCGAGGCTGCTATCTGCTTGATGGAGTAAGACGCTCAGTGCTGCTACATGATCATAGACATGGATCCAGTCGCGGGAATGTTGTCCGTCGCCGTAAATGGGCAGGGGACGACCTTCAAGGGCGTTCAAGATAAATAAGGGCAGTTGTTTTTCGGGATATTGATAGGGACCATAATTATTGCTACTGCGCGTAATCGTAACCGGTAGGCCATAGCTGGCCCAGTAAGAGAAAGCCAGCGTGTCGGCTCCGGCTTTGCTGGCTGCATACGGCGAGAGTGGGCGCAAACTATCAGTTTCCACGGATGGACGACTCATCCCATCTGGCGAGCAGGCATTGCCATAGACTTCATCAGTAGAAATATACAGGAAGCGCTGCATGTGTTGCTTGCGCGCTGCTTCTAGCAAGACATAGGTGCCCTGTACATTGGTGGCAATAAAATCCTGGGCACTCAATAGCGACCGATCAACATGGGTTTCTGCCGCGAAATGCACGACCGCATCACAACCTGCCATGGCCTGTGCGACAGCTTGTTCATCGCAAATGTTCGCCTGGATAAAAGAAAGTCGATGTGTAGAAGTTAGCGATGGAAGATTAGCGAGATCACCGGCATAGGTTAATATGTCAAAGACAAGAATGTCATCTTCAGGATAATTATCCAGTATATATCTGACAAAGTTGCTCCCAATAAAGCCAGCGCCTCCGGTGACGAGTATCCGCATACCAGTTCCCCTCAGTATAATAAGAGATTGATTTATAATAATCATTGACAAATTTATGTGTTACCTGTTCTTATCATAGCATCTATATGGAAACGTTGAGCATTCTCGTGTGATAGAGCGAACTCAGCATCACTTTCTAAACGTGATAAGAATAGTAGAAAGGAATGTGTAAAGCTATGACTGAATCTATCGGTTTTATTGGCCTGGGCAACATGGGACATCCCATGGCGATTAATGTGCTCAAGGCTGGTTATAATATGAAGGTCTACAACCGTGATCTGAGCAAGACAGAGAAAATTGTCGAGGCCGGTGCCAAACGTGGGATCCGTCCCGATGATGTGGTGGAGCGCGGTGGTATCGCTGTGAGTATGCTGGCGAACGACGAGGCGCTGGAAGCGGTGACACTCGGCCACGATGGTTTACTGTCTCGCCTGGGTCCTGGTGGCGTCCATGTCTCTATGAGCACGGTTTCACCTGCGCTGGCCCATAAGATGCATGAACTCCATGAAAAAGAAGGCTGTTCCTATGTAGCGGCCCCTGTCTTTGGACGCCCTGAGGCGGCGGCGGCTCAGCAACTATGGATTGTCGAGGCTGGCAATGCGGCGGCGAAAGAACGCGTGCGACCTGTACTCGAGGCCATGGGACAGGGCATCTTTGATTTTGGGGAAGATCCATCCCATGCCAATATTGTCAAAATTAGTGGCAATTTCTTGATTGCGTCCGCGATGGAATCGATGGGCGAGATTTTTACGCTGGCCGAAAAAAATGGTATTGATCGCACGCAAGTTTTTAATATGCTGACACAGACCATTTTTGGCAGCCCGATTTACAAGAATTATGGCCAGAAAATTGCTGAGAAAAACTTTCAGCCCGTGGGTTTTCCAATTCAGCTGGCTTTAAAAGACATCAATCTGGTCCTGGATGCCGCCGAGCAGGCGCGGATGCCCATGCCCTTTGCCAGCCAGTTACACGACCGTCTCCTATCTGGTATCGCGAAAGGCCGTGGTGAAAACGACTGGGCGGAATTGACCCGTGGGATTGAAGATGAGGCAGGCATAGAATAGTCAGGATCCTATTATTGCAGAGGGAAAGATAGTCCACTGGACCTTCTTTCCCTCCTCAGGCTATACAATTGTCCTGTTTTATTGCCTTAATTGTGCCACGCAATGAGAATAGAGTAATAACAGGCTTTTGCTACTATAGTTATAGTCAAGATAAAGGATCATAATGGAAGATACGCCTCAGAAGACAGTTTCCACTCCACAGTCAGCGACTGCATTACCCATTCAGGATACGATTGATGAGCTCAAGCAGCTCTATCCGGTTGCTCGCTATGATCTGGATTTTACGACCCCGTTAGATTTATTGGTGGCGGCGCAACTTGCGGCCCAGTGTACAGATAAACGCGTTAATTCTGTCACCAAAGACCTGTTCCAAAAATATCGCCGGGCTGAAGATTATGTGGCTGTCCCAATGGAAGAACTGGCCGAAGATGTGCGCAACACGGGCTTTTATCGGAAGAAAGCCAAACAGATTCAAGCTGCCTGTCAGTATTTACTGCTCGTTCATCAGGGAGAAGTGCCACAGACCATGGAAGAGCTGGTGAAAGTACCTGGCGTGGCGCGTAAGACCGCCAATGTCATCCTGGGAAGTGCCTTTGGGATCGTTGATGGCATTATTATTGATACCCATGTCGGTCGTCTGGCCCAGCGCTTTGGCTGGACGCAGCAGAGTGATCCAGTCAAAATAGAACAGGAACTGATGCGTCAGCTCCCACGTGAAGAATGGCTAAGCCTGGCTCATCGCATTATCTACCACGGACGAGCCGTCTGCATGGCTCGCAATCCACATTGTGAACAATGTACTTTAGCTCAACAATGCCCCTCATCATCCCTACATGTTACTCAGTAATTCCCCTGGTGGCCTCACATATAAGTGTGAGGCCAGAACTTGTCTGACCATCAGTTTTCAAACGTCATTGGCAAGCTTTTAACCCCATACACAAAGGAGCTGGCGACATGTTCAAGCTTGCTATCAGGTTTGCGCTGCATGCCAGTAAAGCGTGTGAGCAAGACTTCTAGCGCGATCCTGGTTTCTAAGCGCGCCAGGGAGGAGCCGATGCAGAAGTGGATGCCATGGCCAAAGCCAATATGCCGGTTGGGATTGCGGTGGAGATCAAATCTTTCCGCATCTACAAAACGCTGCTCATCGCGATTGGCAGAGCCCAGAATCGGCGACACGATATCGCCTGCTTTGATCATTTGTCCACCGAGCTCTGTATCGACTGTGGCTGCCCGGCGCAGGCGTTGGATCGGGGTGCGATAGCGTATCACTTCCTCGATGGCATCTGGAATCAGGGTGAGATCGTCCTTTAATTCTTCAAAGACGTGTGGATGTTCGGCAAAGGTCAGTAAGGCGTTGCCGATCAGATTGGTTG
This sequence comes from Dictyobacter vulcani, assembly GCF_008974265.1. Taxonomy (GTDB): domain Bacteria; phylum Chloroflexota; class Ktedonobacteria; order Ktedonobacterales; family Ktedonobacteraceae; genus Dictyobacter; species Dictyobacter vulcani. Next base: position 66,983 of record NZ_BKZW01000002.1, on the reverse strand, counting down.
AGGTTTCATGACCGGCGACCAGCAGGAGTCGGCAGAAGCTTAAGATTTCGGCTTCAGTGAGATAAATGCCTTCAATATGCGCACTCAGCAGGGCGCTGATTAGATCATCCTCGGGCTGCTGGCGGCGTTGCTGCACGATACTTTGAAAATAGTTGTTCATCGCAATGACCGCTTGCTTTTTCTCCTGCCGTGCCGGACTGACGATAATATCGGACCAATGCTTAAACTGTTGTTGGTCCTGAATCGGTACGCCAAGGAGTTCCGCGATGACGATAATGGGTAAGGGATTGGCCAGGTCAGCGACGATATCTATTTCGCCATAGGGCGTAACTTGATCCAGTTGGGCATGCACAATCTCTGTGATGCGCGGTGCCAGATTGGCAATGGTGCGTGGCGTAAAAGCCAGGTTGATCAACGAGCGTAACTGCCGATGGCGCGGCGGATCTGTCCAGAGCAGGGTTCTGGCCGCATTGCTATTCTGTCTGGTGGCCTTTGGCCGGCTTCTAATGGATTGCTCGGAAGAGAAGAGGACTGGATCATTGATCACGTTTTGCACATCTTCATAACGCGAAATAAACCAGCTATGAAATTCGCGTGAGTAATAGACAGGATGCTGTTCCCGTAGCTGGCGATAGCAGTGAAAAGGATTGAGGGGATCCTGGAGGATCCGGGCTGTCAATGATGGGTTGCTTGGTGGGAATGCCGTGTTGTGCATGCGCTTACGTGTCCTTAGCCTTGCTTATTTATTGCTGGCGTATCTGCCAGTCGGACTTATAGTGTAGCCGATCCTGGCCTGTTTCGTCATCCCTTTGGACGTGAGTTCAAGGAAACGTGTTGTGGATGTTTCTCATCTATAAAAAAGAAGAGCCTGCCGAATGCTGCACTATTGCAGAGGTATAGGGTAGCATCTGGCAGGCAGGATGAACGTTTAGATTTCCAGGACAAAGAGGATGTCTTGTCCCGCTTTGACGGCACCACTGGCACGGCTGATAATGGTGCCCAGGCCGCTAGAGACGACCGGGCTGAGTACGACCTTGCCTTCTCTTTCGATGATGGCGCGATCAAAACGTACGATTGGTGTTCCGGCCTCTACTATTTGTCCCTCGGTGGCGATATTTTCAAAGCCGGTACCATTGAGTTCAATCGTGTCCAAACCGATATGGACGATCAACTCCACCTCACCTGCCACAATTCCAAAGGCATGGCCCCCTGGAAACAACTTCATCAACTCTCCACTGATCGGTGCCACCGCGATTGAGCCAGTTGGATCAATCGCGACGCCATCGCCCGCCATTTTCTGGGCAAATACTTCGTCAGGCACTTTTTCAAGCTCAACGACCATGCCATCAATCGGGGCGAGTACGTGTATTTGTGTCATGGCTTATCAACTTTCTGTTTTATCCTACACGTCAATAGTATCCTGCTTACGCAGGCTGTTGATACGGCTGGCAATGCGATCCGATTGCGTACCCATGACCACCTGCACGATCTTCCCTTTTTTGATGACTCCCGATGAGCCCAGAGACTTCAAGCGAGCTTCATCGATGGCATCTGGATCTTTGGCGAAGATGCGTAAGCGTGTGATACATCCTTCCAGGCTCTCGATATTGGCCTTACCACCCAGCGCATCCAGGACTTCACGGGCCAGTACCGTATCTTTATCTTCCTCCGCTGTTGCCGCTGTATCAACCGCAGGGCTCTCCTTTGTACGCTTAGCAGGTCCACGCTGGGACTCAGGTAGGATCCAGTCGGCTGCCATTCCTGTCGAGTCTTCACCGCGTCCAGGTGTGGCCAGGTTGAAGCGCGTAATAAAGAAGCTGAAGACAAAGTAGTAGATCACCGCATAGACCAGGCCTACCAGGATCAGGAGCCAGGGATTGCTGGTGTTGGATTTATTGAAGTTGAGCAGCAGGTCGATCAGACCGGCGGAGAAGCCAAAGCCGATCTTGATGTTAAGTAGATAGCAGACGGCCAGGGCAGTACCGGTGAGCAAGGCATGTACCACAAAGAGCAGTGGTGCCACGAACAGGAAGGCGAACTCGATGGGCTCGGTAATACCGGTCAGGAATGATGCTATGGCAGCTGAGAGCAGAATACCGGCGGCTACCTTGGGAAATTTGGCATGCCGGATCATGGCCAGACATGCGGCTGGTAGACCAAACATCATCATTACAAAGAAGCCGGCCATATAGTTTCCTGACGATGGATCCCCAGCAAAGTAGCGGTGCAGATCGCCATGCACTACTGTTCCATCCGCACCTTTATAGCTACCCAGTTCAAACCAGAAATATGAATTGAGTACATGGTGGAGACCGGTCGGGATCAGCAGGCGGTTCAAGAAGCCATAGATACCTGCGCCAAAGGGTCCAAGAGAGACAATTCCGCTACCGATTGCATTAATGACCTGTCCGATCGGAGGCCAGATAATGCCAAAAATAAGTCCAAGCACCAGGGCGGTCAGCGCGGTTATGATCGGCACAAAGCGTCGGCCTCCAAAGAAACCTAGATAATCGGGCAAGCGAATATCATGATATTTTTTGTACAATCCAGCGGCGACCAGGCCCATCAGAATACCACTCAGGACATCCATGGTAATGTTTGGGTCAGGCTTGAGTGTGCCGTCCGCAGCTTTAATCTGAGGAATAATGTTGTTAAAGACCGCGGTAAAGACCAGGAAACCCACCACGGCTGCCAGGGCGGCTGTGCCTTCACCACCCGATAGGCCGATAGCGATACCAATGGCGAAAATAAGGGGAAGATTGCTGAAAATAGCATCGCCAGCTTTGCCAATCCAGTCCAGATGGATTTCCCAGTTGATGAAATGCCAGTGGAACTGACCAAGCATATCCGTCTGTCCCAGGCGTAGGAGTAGTGCGGCCGCAGGCAGTACGGCAATAGGAAGCATGAGGGAACGACCAAGGGTTTGTAGAGCACCCAGGACACGATCGCCGGGGCTGGCTGTTGATGTGCTGATTGAGTTCATCGCAAGTTCTCTCCTCTACGAAAAGAGTGAATTGAAGTTCCACTCTTAAGAACATATATGCAGCTATAGCAACGTAGACGAATGCTGTCTCCTATAGCTGCACCTCGTGAGAACAAGTCTGTTAGAATAGATGCTGTTTTATTTCTACCTCTATGAATTCCTCTGCATAATTATGAGATAGACCATGCATAAAATATAAAATTTTCCCTTATAAATGTCAAGATGTCTAGACCACTAGATTACATAGCATATCTCTGATTATGATCAGAATGTGTCTGAATCTCACTCTTACCGATGTCTTTTCTTCTGGGCGCACTGGGGCAATAAAGCGCCCAGGCTTTTGAATGCCACTGGTATGAAAACAGTGGTGAAGAGATCGTGTGAATACATTATGCCAATGAAGAAAAAAAAAGCAGCCAGCCCTGGATATTCAAGGGTTGGCTGCTGGCGTTTGTACAAAACGCTTTGTCTGTCTGAGTAAGATTAGCCTTTAACCGCTCCTGCTGTCAGACCGGAGACGATACGGCGCTGTAAGAAGAGGACGACGATGACCAGGGGAATAGTCACAATGATAGCTGCGGCAGCTAATTGTCCATAAGCGACGACGTGTTCGGAATTAAAGCGGGTGATACCCACGGTTACAGGTTGTGCGCTCTCATCACTGGTCAGGTTTAGACCAAACAGGAAGTCGTTCCAGACCGCGATAAATGAAAGGATCGCCGATGAGAAGATGCCAGGAGCCGTCAATGGCATAATGACATACCACAGGGCTTTGAGCCGTGATGCACCATCTATGCGGGCTGCCTCTTCTAGATCTGGTGGCAGATCACGGAAGAACGAGGTCAGGAACCAGACGACCAATGGAATGTTCAATACCAGGTCAGCAATAATCAAGGCCCAGTAGGTATTGTACAGATAGATTGGTCCTGTGAATAAGACGAACAGTGGTCCGAGTAGCGCGATAAACGGAAACATCTGTACTGAAAGTACGGTTGCCAGGACCGCTGGTTTGGCTTTGAATTTCATGCGTCCCAGCGCATAAGCGCAGAGAATACCGAACAGCAGAGCCAGCACCGTGGTGACGGAGGCAATAATCGCACTATTTCTCAATGTCGGCAAGAAAAAGGTTGAATTGGTCAGTACCTGGACATAATTGCTGAAGTCAAACTGCTGCGGAAAAATGGTTGGCGGTGAAGCATTAATCTCAAGACCATTTTTGACCGAGGTCACGAATGTCCAGTAGAGCGGGGCCAGTGAGACAACTACAATCACTATCACCGCGATATAGCGTGCTATTTTTCCTGTTTGTTCCATGCGCTGCTTTGCAGCGATACGTGCTTTGGCCTGTGCGATAGACCTGTTAGTTGCTTGCTCCGTTACAGCCATTGTCTCTCGTCCTCTCCTGAAAGTATGTTCTGGTTATCTATAAACATCTTTAACTCACTCGTTTTAAGGTATTACCCATCAGCGAAACATAAATCAGACTGATGACAATACCAAAGAGGAAGACGATGACTGCGGCTGCTACACCGGGCGTGAAATCGCTGGTTGTGCCACCAAACATAAAGTAGTTGGCATAGGTTGACATGGACTGTACTGAGCGTTTGCCGAAGACATAGAACAGGTCAAAGACGCGCAGGGCATCCAGGGTACGGAACATCAGGGCGATGATCATGGAATCACGCAGCAATGGAAGGGTGATACGCCAGAAGGATTGCCAGCGTGTACTTCCATCTACACCGGCGGCTTCATAGAGTTCATCGGGAATAACCTGCAGGCCTGCCAGGATCAAGAGGGCCATAAATGGTGTGGTTTTCCAGACGTCTGTAATCAATGCGGCAATAATGACACCACTGGGACTACCAATCAGTGTGTCGCCAGGTTTGAGCAGGTGCATCCATTGCAGGATAAACGTGATGATACCTGTCTGGTCATTATACATCAGAAACCACATCTGGGCTGAGACGACGGTTGGGAAGGCCCAGGGTACCAAAATAGCTGCACGCACCAGACCACGACCAGGGAAGGTTTTGTTGATCAATAAGGCGATGCCCAGACCAAAGATGGTTTCGAGGGCCACGCTGACTACGGTGAAAATAACCGTATTCAAAATCGAATTCTGAAAGACGGAGTCTGTAAGGACTTTCGTATAGTTGTCCAGACCTACAAAGCCTGGTGAGGGGAGGAAGGGATTACTAAGAAGGCTGATACGCAAAGAATCCAGCATTGGATAGACTGCGACCACCAGGATAAGCAAAATCGTTGGAAGCACCAATATGTATGGCATGATTCCACTGCCATCTTTATTACCCCCTCGTCGCGTTGGTTTTTTTCTGGTGCTTACTTCAGCTTGTTGTGTTGCCATAATTCTCTTTCGCTTTACTTCAAAAAAGATAATAGAGGCGGTAGAACATCATTGCTAACAGGTGCCTGCTATTTTTCGTTTGTCACTAGAAGTTCAGTTTCACTGATAAACGTGCCAGTGAAGTTTGTTTAAACCTCACTGGCAGTTTAAGAAAAAAATTACTTGGAGCCTACTACTTTTTGCAGGTCAGATTCAAGCTGTTTCAAAGCATCAGCAGGACTTGCATCCTTTTTGAGGGCCTTGTAGATGTTGCGCTGGATTGCATCCGAGACATCAACATATTTTGGTGAAACAGGACGTGGCAGGGCGTTTTGCAGAATTGGTTTCAGCTTGCCAAACAGAGGTACTTTGGCCAGTACATCGGGATCGTCATAGACGCTCTGCAATGTAACTGTGTAGCTGGCACCAATTGCCGCAGCCTTCTGAGACTCAGGGCTCAAGGCGTATTTAATGAATTCCCAGCTGGCATCCTGCTGCTGTGAGTATGCATTGATGGCCATATTCCAACCACCGATAGCTGAGTGGCCATTGGCCTCAGAACCACCATGTGGCAATGAAGCAATATCGAACTTGTTCGGAATCTTGGATTCCTGTGCGTTATTGCTCTTTACATAGGCATATGGCCAGTTACGCATATAAGCCGCATTGCCCTGCTCCCAGGCTGCCAGTGACAGATCCTCGGTGTAGGTGGTGATGGCGGCTGGTGAAATGCCACCGACCCAGCTGGTCATCGTGGTTAGAGCTTGTAACGCCTGTGGGCTATTGATGGTTACTTTGGTGGCGTCATTGGCATCCAGTACGGAGCCGCCGAAACCATAGAGAACCTCAACAAAGTCACAGACCAGGCCTTCATACTGTGAACCCTGCCAGACATAGCCATATTTCACTTTGGATGGTGAGACGCTGGCAGCGGATTTTGTCAGTTCATCCCAGGTTTGAGGTGGGGTAGGAACGAGGTCTTTGCGGTAGTAGAGCAGACCAAGGTCGGTTCGGAATGGGGCTGCCCACAGCTTACCATTGTACGTACAACCTTTGATTGGACCCTGAAGATATTTGGCGCGCTCGCTGGATGGCCATTTGCTTTCGTCGATCGGCACAGTCCATTGCTGCTCAGCAAACTGGGCTGGATACACGATGTCGAGAGAGATAATATCGTTACTGTGGCTACGGGCACGGAACATGTTATTATATTTGGTTAACATATCCTGTGTTTGTGTTGGTCCCTGGATCCACTGAACGTGGATACCTTTTTGCTTACCAACTGTACTGTTGAATTTATTAACGATACCTTCATAAGTGTGCGTGGTATCGTTATCACTCTGCCAGACAATATTGGTTGCAGCGCCATTTCCACCAGTGCTGTTTGAACTACCACCACAGGCTTCAAGTAACGAAACCGCAGCAGAACTGCTCAGGCCAATTACTGCGGCACGCTGCATAAAACTGCGGCGTGTCAGGCGGCCTGAGCGCATTTTGACAATCATTTCATCGAGAGCTTGACGTTGCTCATGAATCATAAGAAGGAATCCTCCCTTGGATAGAATGATCCGGAATTATTGCTAAGATTGGCATTAATCCATCTCTGAGGATCATATTATAGCCAAATTTTTTGACCTCTACCAGAGAGAACACAAAAAAAGTCTCTTGAGGTTACAACTTTCAGCCCTTTTTGGCACGGAAAATTCATCTTTGACAAAATTTTGTTTTACTTCTTATTGATTTATGAGATTATTCTGATTGTTTTTATTACTAGAAATTGCCATCATAAATTTTGCATAAATATATAACTAAAGCTCATACTATCGAGATCTTACTCGTTGGAACTTCGCGCCTTTGGCACTCAAAATATCATGAGTTATCCCGAATTTTGAGAACATGTGTTCGAGTAAGAAAAAAGGGGTGAAAAGAAGAAAACAAAGACCTCCTGAATTATACTTGCACTACCAAAAAAAAACGCAAGCAGGAGGTCTTTGAACATCGATGTCACTCAAGTATGCCATAGCAGGAACAAAGCGGCAAGAGGCGCAGGAAAAATTGCAGCGAGTTACCAGCTTGATGGAAGAATATCTGGAGCCGCTTGCCAGGCCGCTAGACGCGTATGTGGATAAGCGGTTAGTGCGGACATTCTCCAGCTGATCCGAACCATTATCGAAGCTAGAAATCAGTCAACAGGATTGATGGTCAGCGAATTAGGGTCAACCATGCTCAGCGGGAGACAAGCGACAGCAGGAGAAAAGAGGATTCATCGCCTGCTCACATCGGAAAAATGGAGTGAAGAGCTGATCAGGATCTTCCAATGGAATCAGGCCCAAGAGCGATATGAAGAGTTAAAGAGAGAGGGAGAGGAGATTCTCGTCGTTTGGGACGGAAGTGAGATAGAAAAGCCAGAGAGCCAAAAAGCAGAAGATTTGTGTGCAGTTCGGTCAAGTAAAGCAGCAAGGCGAAAAAAATCGCGGAAGGGAATATTTAATCAGCCAGGAGGAAAACCGATCATTGTGCAAGGATACGAGTGGACAGCGTGTGTGGTTGTAGGAGAGAAAGGGAAGCCATCACTGGCAATGATGGACTTTTGGAGTAGAAGAGGTCCAGATGCTCAAACGACCAAAGAGGAAGAGGAAAAAATGTTAGCGAAAGTAGCGAGGGAGTGGGGAAGAAATGTATTGCACGTGTTTGATCGGGGATACGCTGGTGGTCCATGGTTAGAGATGATGTGGAGGCGGCACGTTGATTTCGTGATTCGATGGAAGAAAGGGCATCATTTTTTTGATGAAAATGGGGAAGAGAACTCATTAGGTCAATTAGGAAAGAAGAAAAGATCAAGAGATCATCGTATGATTTGGGATGCAGTAAAGCATGAGAATCGCAAGACAGGGATTACCTGGATGCAGGTACGACATGCATCCTATTCAGAAACATTATGGGTTGTGATTGTAAGAAGAGGAGGAGAACCATGGTATTTAGTGACGAATCGATGCATTGAGACGGAAGAGCAAGCATGGAAGATCTACAAAGCCTACTGCAGAAGATGGCAAGTAGAAACCGTGTTTCGCTATGAAAAGAGTGAATTGGCGATTGAAACGATTCGCATCTGGAAGAAGGAGAAGCGTAACAAGTTTTTTCATATCATATCGCTCGTCCATTCATTGCTTTTGCATCTTTTAGATGATGATTACAGAGATATCATTACATGGATTTTCCGTGAGTATTGTCATCGAACAGGGAAAAAGCAGAAAGAAGCGAAAGTTCCCATCTATCGTCTCAGATGGGCTTTAAGCCGCTTCTTTCAAGAGATCCGACCTGTATTTTTATTTGCCTGGAATGTTCAACCCTCAACAGCCTTCCATCAAGGGTTGAACGTCCGTTCTCAAAATTCGGGATAACTCATGGAATGATGGGCACTTTAGTGCCCGCGTGTGGCTGAGCGTGACGCTCCCAGATAGGGGGCGCAAGCACAAAAAAGAGCAACTCCTGGGAGCTACTCTTTTTTGTGCTTCGGCAGATAGCGTGGTTGATAGACACATTCCACGCTATCTGCCTGGCAGGCAAGCTAATTGCGACCAGCCTGACCTGAACCGGTACCCAGGGACAGATCGCGATTCACTTCGTTCATGGAACGATAATGAACATTGGGTAGCTGGCTCAATTGACGACAAATCTGCTCATTGGCACCTTGTTTGCGGGCAAGATTCACAATCTCTTCGCGCTGAACTGGAAACTTTAAGCCTTTTAAGTAGGTTTCAATATTGGTTGAATCTGCTTTTGTCATTGTAAAAATCCTCCTTAAGGTTCAGTTCTTTATATAGAGAAAACTGAACAATAACTATTTTTTTTAGCTTGCAGACGACCTATAGGATAGTCTGTTATAGCCAATATATTCAGGTGATAGTAATGCGAAAAAGTATGTATAGAACTGTTAATGTCCTTCAACCATCTGGTTTTCTCACTATCTACTTCACCACTAATTATGTTCGACTTTCTTCGTACTTTCTTAAGTATGGTTCAACATGAATGCAATCAGGGGTGATAATGTCCACAGAAACTGGCTGCCCTATATCCATATGCATTTCTATTGACACAACAGGGCAGGTGCGTTAATGTATGGAGGGATTATACATGTAGAAAATCGCACCTCTGACTTTTAGCGGTTGTGGGATACGTGGGATACGTGATGGAAGAAAGTAATCTGCTATGTCCGGGCTTCCTCCATATCGTGAACGCGCATTAGAGCACTATGCGCAGCAAAATCAAACAACGGTTCTGCCACGCCTTATTTCATTGCGGACAGCGTTGTATCTGTGGATTGTGCTGGCTATTCTGCTGGTGGCCGTGGTGGTTTCCTGGTTTGGGCGGATTCCAGTTTTTACGACGGGCTCAGGAATTGTGCTGGGACAATCAACGGACCAGACCGATCAGGGATTGTATGCTTTTTTGTCGCCTGCTCAACGAACACATATGCGTGTGGGACAAACTGTACAGGTCCAACTGGGAAATAGTGGACCGGCCTTTACGACGGTGCTGGAATGGGTGAGTCCTCGGGTGATTACACCGAGTGTGGCGCGTCAACACTTTGTGTTAGGGAGTAGGGCCTGGGGCGTGCTGATAGAGCCTGCGGTGGTCGTCAAGCTCATGACTCCACCGGGCTTTTCGTTGCGAGCTTTTTCGGGGAGCGTGATTACGGTCAGATTGCAAGTGGGATCACGTCCCGTGCTTGCTTTGATTCCCGGGGTGGGTCAGTTTGTGGGGGATGATCAGTGAATAATACACCAGATGATGTAGATGCTTCAATTTTGAAGTCTGGTAAAAAACATGGACATACGTTTCGCGTCCCTTTGTTGCAGCAGATGGAGGCGGTCGAGTGTGGGGCTGCCTGCCTGGCGATGATCCTGAGTTATTATGGCCGTAAAACGACTGTGACTGAGATGCGCGAGTTTTGTGGTGTGGGGCGTGATGGCCTGAATGCGCTGGCCCTGATAAAGTCTGCCCGGGCCTATGGTTTGCAGGTGAAGGCGATCTCTCTGCAGGAAAATAATTTTCGCCATATCAAGCTACCCGCTATTGTGCACTGGGAATTTAATCACTTTTTGCTTGTTGAGCAGTGGTCGTTGCAGAGTGTGCAACTGGTGGATCCTGCCCTTGGTCGGCGCCGTGTGACTGGGGAGGAGTTTGATCGTAGCTTTACCGGCATTGTTATTATGCTGGAACCGGGACCCGCTTTCTCGACTGAAAATGCGAGAGGCCAGCATCTGAGTCTGCGTGCGTATGCGCAGCGTTATTTACGCCTCGCGCCCGGTGTCATGGGACAGATCTTGCTGGCTTCATTATTATTGCAGGCGTTCGGCCTGGTGGTGCCCATTTTCACTGAGATTGTCGTGGATCAGATTATCCCTGCCAGGCTGCTTGATGGCCTGACCCTGGTCAGTATCGGTCTGTTGCTGATCATTGTTTCCCAGACCGTCACGACCTTATTACGGGCCACGGTCCTCTCGTATCTGCAGGCGCGGCTGGATATAGAGATGATGCTTAATTTCTTTGATCATTTGTTGAAGCTACCGTTGCGCTTCTTTCAACAGCGCTCCAGCGGTGATATTATCTCGCGTTTGAGCAGCAATCTGGTGATCCGCGATGCTATCGGTAACCAGTTAATCTCCACGGCTCTGGACGGTGTGTTTGTGCTGGTCTATTTTATCATCCTCTTGCTGGCCTCTCCATTTCTGGCCCTGATCGTTGTATTGATCGGCGTGTTTCAGGGGATCCTGTTGCTTGGAACTGCGCGTCCTGTACGTGATCTGGCGCGGCGCGAACTGATCGCCAGCGGTAAAGCGCAGGGATACTTCTCTGAAGTCCTCAAAGGGATTGTGTCGCTGAAGGCCGCCGGCGCCGAACAGCGCGCTCGTAGTACCTGGTCGAATTTCTTTTTTGAGCAGATGAATGTGGCCATCAGACGCAACTATATCTCTTCTGTGGTCTCGACGGGGATGGGATCATTGTCTGCGCTGGCCCCGTTTCTCTTGCTCTGGGTTGGCACCGTGCAGGTCTTGAATGGTAGTCTGCGTCCTGGTACGATGCTGGCCTTAAATGCGCTGGCGATTGCCTTTCTCTCACCGCTCTCTTCTTTGATTAGCAGTACCCAGACCCTGCAATACGTCCAGGCCCATCTTGAGCGTATCTCGGATGTGATGGCGGCTTCACCAGAACAGGATGCTACGACCGTGCAAACGCCACCACATTTGCTGGGCAATGTACGGCTGGCAAATGTCTCTTTCCAGTATGATCCGCATTCAGCGCCTATTCTCAAACAGATCTATCTCAATATCGCCGCCGGTCAGAAGATCGCGCTGGTGGGCAAATCTGGCTCTGGCAAAACCACCCTGGGGAAGTTGTTGCTGGGACTCTATCTGCCGACTGATGGCGAGATCTTCTATGATGATCTTGCTCTGAGTACGCTGAATTATCAGCAGGTGCGCTCCCAGTTCGGCGTGGTGATGCAGGAAACCAATATCTTTAGTGGCTCTGTGCGCCAGAATATCGCGTTCAATGATCCAGGCATGGACATGGAGCGGGTGATTACGTCCGCGCAAATCGCGTCCTTGCATGATGATGTGATGCAGATGCCCATGGAGTACGAGACCTTTGTCTCTGAGGGTGGGAGTGCCATCTCGGGTGGTCAGCGCCAGCGACTGGCTCTGGCCCGTGCTATCGCTACGGCTCCAGCCATCTTGTTGCTGGATGAAGCGACCAGCAGCCTGGATGTTGTGACCGAGGCTGCCGTTGAGCGCAATTTACGCGATTTGACCTGTACACAGATCATCATCGCTCATCGTCTGAGCACGATTCGCAATGCAGACCAGATTCTGGTGCTGGATCAAGGCCAGATTATTGAACGCGGTTCGCATCACGAACTCTTGAGTATGAATGGCTTCTACACCAGCCTGATTCAAAGCCAGCTAGAGAGTGGTCAGATCAAAAGTAACTAACTGTTTTTTAAGAACAGCTTATGGGCGGGCCACGTTAAAGATACTTTCGGGATTATCAACGGGCGTGGCATCGGCAGGCGCGGTAATTGTGGCAGGTTGATTAAACTTACTCCAATCGAGCGTGGTATTGACATCCATGGCGCTAATGGTGGCATTGGCTCCAGGTGTGGGTGCCGCCGTATCTGTACTGGTAGGTGTCGATGTATTGTTGCCAGCTTGCAGGTTGATTTTCAGTTGGGCCCGGTGCATATAAAAGTTCGTTTCATCGATCCAGACATCGATACTGGATTGTACTTTAGTTGCACTGGCGAGCAAAGCCAGGAGGTACTGTTGTCCCTGAATTTTCTGTAACTGGGTGCTGCCAGTTAATACTTGTTTTAACGCATCTTTATCCATTGTCGCGGTGATGTGCCGCATGTTCTGACCATCGACGGCTTCCAGATCATGATCCTGAACCGTGATATGTGACAGGACAGGTAGCAGATCCTGCGGATCAAATGTGACTCCGGCGAAGGGATTAGCGGCCATACTGGCATATGTTTTGGTGCTGGTGACAAACCATTTCTTTTCAGGATTTTGAATATAGACTTTATCTCCTTTGACTACTTCTGCAACTGGAATGGCTTGCTCGAATGAATTAAGGGTTAACTTAAATTGCTGTTGATCTGGCTGGACTTCATCGCCGGAACCTTTGAGGGTGCTGGTTGTTTTGCCATTGCTCATTTGATTATTACTTTGAGATGACAACTCGATGTGCACTGATTGCAATTTTTTCATCGCATCTGAGCTTTTTTGGAACACTTGCTGGAGGGTATATGAGCTTTTGGGAATAGATGGTTGATCTTTCTTTGCCGTAGTACCTGAAGGTGCATCTGAAGCGCAGGCACTAAAAGATACTGCTATCATACAGACCAATAAAGATATCATTAAGCCAGCATATTTTTTCATAACTATACGTCCTTGTTCTATTTATATATTTCACCTTATTATTAGACGCCGCTACACAGCAATTTTGCACCTGCATTTTATCCTTAATGAATGGCTTCTCGCACTCTAAAGAGTTGTAGTAGGTTGTGGTGAACATGGCGCGATCGCGCCATGTTCACCACAACCTACTACAATAATAATGGGCACTTTAGTGGCCGAGCACAACAATGACAATCAGAAACTCTTTAGCTTTAAGACTATCATTCTAGAGCTTTATATATTATTATTATTTTAGATCGATGTACTTCTAAGCCATGACGATTTGCTTTAATGCGTCAAATGTACTTTCCATAGCCCCTGGTTTGTCCAGCAAGCTAACAAGGATTAAGTGCAATGAAATATCTTTTTCGTGGCTTCGCCTCTCAATCAGGTATAAAAAATGAGCGCTTTCCTGATGAATTAGACAGATTTATGGTTCGCCATCGACTGGCTCTCTTCAAGTCTGTTCATCAAGTCAGGCGTCATCGCTGGCGTATTCTCTGTTCGCTCATGGTGCTCTGTGCTTTGAGCGTCATCTGGTTTTTGCCACTGTCTGATGATACCGGGGCTGTACAGACTATTCATCAGCATGCAACCACTGCGTTGACAGGACTACAAAAGGTCTGTGATCAGCCTCCAAAGGTCTTCCAACAGTTTGGCTATTCATCCTCCAGTGTGCCAGCCAGAGCTGTACTGGTTACATTACCGACCCCGACCCAATTACGTTTGACAAAGCCCGGAGATGTGACCTATGATCCTGTTCACAATGTGCTCTGTACGGTAGGCTGGACCGGCCTCTATACGCGCTTTATCCAGCAACCCGGAAAATGAATGATCTTCAACTGCGAAGGCGCTTGCTCATACGGGGACTGAGCGCAGCTGCAAGGGCTGCCGCTACGAGTTGAGGGCTTTTTATTGAGACGTCAGGGGGGTGAGCAGGCGTTCTGTGTTTCCGCTGAGGATGGCTGCTTTTTGCTCTTCTGTGAGTTTGAGGATGGCCAGTAGTTCGTCGACGCGGCGGCGGGTGGTGATAGGCATGATCGGCCAGTCGCTACCAATCAGGACATGCTCGGGTCCTAAGAGATCGATGGCGAAGCGCAACGTTGGAATGTCAAAGCCCATGGTGTCGATATACAGGTTTTTCCTGAGTTCAGCCGGGCTGGAGCCTTTCCAGTTGTCGGCGCGCCGATATTCGTGTTCGGCGATGCCCGAGAAGAAGAGGGATGCGATGCCTATCATGGGCAAGACAATTCTGAGGTTGGGATATTTATCAAGTATGCCACTGCGTAAGAGTGAAAGAATACTGGCTGCGTTTTCTGTCCCTCGCGCCAGTAAGGTACCTGTATGACCCAGATGGGAGAGTCGCTCGGTCAAACCCGCTGGACTGACAGGATGCACAAAGATGGTGATACCCAGTTCCGCCGCCATTTCCAGCACAGGACGGGCCTCATTGGCGTCCAGGTAGTGACCTCCCTGTGAACAATCTATGCAGATACCGCGTAAATGTAGTGTCTTGATTGCGCGCACAACTTCACGGGCTGCCGCCTTGCCTTGAAAGGCATCAATGGTGGCCAGACCCAATAAGCGGTCGGGATAGCGGTCCACCAGCGTGGCTATCTGGTCGTTGATGCGCTCCATTAAAATGAGCGGTAATTGTTCCACAGGAGAGACGATGGTGCTGGCAGGCGCGCTGATAACTTTGGCATCGATACCTGCTACGTCCATCGCTGCCAGCTGAGCCTCAATATTGGTCAGCATCGGCCATGCACGCGCAACGCCTGTGGTTCCTTGCGGAACTGGTAATGGAAGCCAGCCCTCGTCATAATAGTGACTATGAAAATCAATCAAGCGAGGAGGGTCCTGTGGCATCATAAGAGATAGATCCTTTCCCTAAGTCATTTTTTCGCTGGTCTTTCGCATCTGCTGCTTTTCTGTTATAGCATGCTTTTTTTGTTTTTACAATGGATAATAATAAGCATTAGCCCTTTTTGCGTCGACTCTGGATCATGCCTACTTTTTGCGACGGCTCGGACTTTTGTGCTTCAGTATCTTTCATAAATCCCGCTACGGCTGTGAGAAAGATATCAGGACTTTCAAGCCAGGGATAGTGACCTACTTCTGGGATGATTAAGAGGCGATTGTTGGGTAGTATCTCGGCCCACTCTTTTGACGATGCCGGCGGAATGAGATCTTCTGCACCGTGTATGATCAGGGTTGGTACCTCCAGTCGGGCGGCCATGCCGCGCCAATCCCATTCTCCCATAGAGGCTGCGAATTTTTCAAAGAACGCTGAAATCGTATCTGGCCATTCGTTGGATGATACCCAGGGATCACTCTTCATTTGTGCCAGCGCTGCTGGCCTTCCCATCTGTCGTGGGAGTCTGGTGGCCTTGATATATTCACGGTTATAGGTGCCAGGATCTTTTTTGTCGATGCCGTTGGCCAGCATTTCTTCCAGGCGTTTGATCGCTTGAGGATCCAGCCGCTTATCAGGCTCAATGTCGCGTGTATCTTCGTATTCGCCATAACGCAGCGCCATGGGTGCCACCAGGATCAAGCAGTTTACCCGCTCTGGATGCTGCATGCTATAGAGAGCTGTGGTACCACCCAGATAAGACCAGCCTAAGAGCGAGCAACGGGTGACATGAAAGTGGCGTCTGATCGCTTCAAGATCATTCACATCGTGCTGCATACCGATCTTTGCCGCGTCTACAATCGTATCCGATTTGCCGCGCCCGCGTTGATCGTAGAAAATCAGTGTATATTCTCTGGCCAGCGCATCCAGATCGGCGGCCAGCCAGCTCGCGGCAGGAATGATGATGCTTTCGGGTCGATTGCCGAGCACCTTGTAGTAGAGGTGTATATCATCTTCAACGGTCAGGTAACCTTCCTGTGGCTGGCTACTAATTGTCTGTTGCGGTTGCGTATCCAGTTTCGCCAACTGCTCTATCCGCTTGCCTGGGATAAATCCTCTTTTGCTACGATCCCTGGACTTATTTGCGGTGACGAGTAACTCATCATCTGCATCTGGCTGGTTGCGGTAATAGCTGTCAGGAATCTCGTGTGATCTGTGTTTTTGTTTATTAATAATGCATCCCAGGACCTGGTTGGCATACTGTCCCAGGAGAGTTTGCATGCGGCGTATACTTTTTTTATCGATTTTAGTGCTATCCACGACGATGAGCACACCATCAACTTTGGCCAGCAGGATGTTTGTGTCAGAGAGGCCGAGCAAGGGTGGCGTATCAAAAATAATCGTTTCAAAGTCGCTAGCTGCCAGCTGGGCTATGACACCATTCATCGCTTTAGAGTCCAGCAGCTCAGGTGGATTGGGTGGCAGGGAGCCTGCTGGCATAATTGACAGATTGAGCGTGTCTGTCGGATATATATAGTCGTGGAGTGACAAGCGTAAGTTTGTTGTTACCTGGCCCTGGAGGGTCCGCGTTGAGGATGCAATGCGATATTCTTGCAAGCAGTGCTGCACGGCATTACTTAAGCCTTTTTGTCCGGTTGCCAGCTGGAACTTTTTCTCCAGGGTTGGTCGGCGCATATCCGCATCTACCAGCAACGTTTTCTTGCCAGCCCTGGCCATAAAAATTGCTAGATTGGCCGCAATCGTGCTCTTCCCGTCCTGTGGCGTGGCACTGATAATCGCGATTGAGCGCAGCGGTTTCTGCGTCTGTAACAAGCCCACGTTGGCACGCAGCAGCCGATAGGCCTCGATATTGGCGCTCTTCTCCTCTGGTAGCAGTAGTGTCTCTTTTTGTTTACGCTGTTTTTTTGTCCGTGCTGTTTCGCGCCAGATCGTGGCGAGCATTGGCCAATCCACCATTTTTGCCAGTGCCTCTTCTGAATACACCCTGGGATCAAGGTGTTCGCGGAGCAATGCCAGCAACAGGCCTAGCAATAAGCCAGCTAATAAGCCGATCGCGGTGTTCAGGCGGATATCTGGCTGAGATGGAGTGGTCGCAGGCTGGGCAGGTTGCACAATATGCAGAAAGGTACTTCCCTGAGCTTCGGTTATCTCTAACTGGGCCAGCAGCGATTGTAATTGATTATAATGCAGGTGCAAATCCTCAATTCTGGCGTCCATTGCTCGCTGTTCGATCTCATTGTCTTTAGTTGTTGCGAGCCTGGCACGCTGCTTATCGGCGTCTGCGATTTGCTGGTGTGTTTGCTTGAGATCTTGCTGAATTTGTTTGAGGGAGAAGGATTTATTTTGTTGGATCAGTGCAATTTGTTGCTTGATCAGGATCAATGCGACGTTATTGGCGATGGCGGCGGCACGCCAGGGATCCGGGTCAAGTACATCAATCGAGAAGAGTTGTGTACCCGCTCTGGCATTGACGCTCACGTTCTTTGCCAGTTGCTCGATGGAAAGGTCGGAGTAGTGTGAGGCTACCTCGCGTAATACAGGAATGCTGATGGCCAGTTGCGCCTGTGTTCGTACCAGTTGATCGCTGGCTGTCAGGCTGTCGGTATCGAGCGGATTATGTTCTGAATGCATAACGAGCTGGATAATAGTTGTGGCTTGATATCTGGGTACAATCAACTTGCTGCCCAGATATGCTCCTGGTCCCACCAGTAGAATACATAAGAGAATCAGTTTCCAGCGCCTGGATAATGCCTGTAAATACTGCCCGGTTGTCATGGACTCCTCTTTTCTGTGTATCCGCTCTATCTTTTCTTATCTTTAGCTGTTGTGTGTATGGCGATGGAATATCAGCGCGTGTCATACCTTGCGAATCTGCTCGGTGTGCGGACTCTGTAAAAAAGATAAGAACGTTTTACTTTCCTGGCAATGAGCAATACCAGGCAAGGTATGATAGATGTGATTGAGTCTGGTGCTTGCGCTGTTCCAGCTAGCATGTTCAAGCACAAATTGCCTGCCTTGCTGGCCCAGTTTTCTGGCCAGCGCAGGATTGTTGAGTAGCGATAAAATGGCCTCTGCATAAGCCTGAGCTTCTGCAGCTTCTGCAGCCAGCAAATGTTGTCCTGGTATCGTCTGTAGCGCCTGACTACAGCGTATGGTTGTAACCACAGGAGTCGACATGGCCAGGGCCTCCAGTATTTTGAATTTGTTATCGGCAGCCACCAGAAAAGGTGCCAGCGCGACGGTCGCCTTTTCCAGCTGAGGACGTACATCGCTTCCCGCATCGGTAAGCGTAATTCTTGGATCGGCCGTCAGGGCTTGTACTGTGGTTGATGGCTTGCTACCAACAATCGTCAACGTAACCTCTGGTTTCTCCTGCCAGACGAGTGGCAGTATCAGGTGGCAGAAGTGTAACAGCGCTTGCGTAGCGGCCTCAGCTTCAAGGTCGGCATAGAAGACCAGTGAATTGGTTGTACTATGTGGTAAACGGCGCGTGAAATAATCCGTATCTACTTGATTGCCTACTACCGCCATCGCCGCTGAGTGGGCTACTATCTGCCCTAAACGATCCCGGTCTGTGGCACTGCCAATCAGCAATTGATCGAAGTTCTGTAGTTCATCGCGCTCAACGCGGCGTGTTTTTTGTAGTTCGCTATAGATATACAGCTTCTTGAGTGGATGCCTGGTCTTCTCTAGTTTTTGTTGAAGCGACCATGAGGCACAATCAACCGCGTCGTACACAATTGGTAGTGCGATATCCTTATGGAGTGTATTGAGGGCTGGAACTATATTTAGCAGTTCACCATGGATCACGTCAATTTTTTGCCGTCGCACAACTTCTTTAAGGCAATGGATAAAGGTGTCAGATTGATAATAGGCGAGTTCTAGTGGCAGGCTTTTTCGGCTTAACGAGGAGAGCAGCGCACGCAGACAATTGGTATATGCCAGCCGCTTTGATACTGTAACCAGATCGATTGAGGTACAATAATTCTCGATTTCTTTGACCAGCTCTAACTGATCTTGCTCTATGAGTGGGGAAACGAGAGAGATCTCATGTTCATGGGAGAGCGCTTTAAGGATATGGAACGAGCGTACACGTATAGGTGATGGTACATAAGGAGTAATAAATAGAATGCGCATAATAATCTCTCCTCCCTCTCAAAATAACTCCGCACCCCTACTCTCGGAGATGATAAAGTTGAGTGGTTCTGAAAATCTTCCCACTCAATTATTAGTCTTGCTCTATGCTCTTCACTTTCAGTATACGCTGGCAATTGTAATACTAAATCGATTTTCTTGAATGATTTTGGGCAATAAAAACAAGCAGCGAGCTTCGCGTCTGCAAAGCTCGCTGCTTGTTTTTGTCTGTTTATGGATGGATGGCAATCCGATCCAGATCGGGTCCGGTAGCGCTATCATTATAGAACTTGATCGAGTTATAGCCAGTTTGCATATGGACTTTTACTTGCGCTGTGCCGATGGTATTGGCATTGCCTTTACCTGGAAATGTAATCGTGACAGGCGAGCCATAGTTTAAGCTCATAGAGATCTGGCGTGGACTCGTATCAGCATTTATGTAATTAATGCTGAGGGTATAGTCGCCGGCAGCATCGACTTTGAAGCTATTAAAGAGCAATGTGCCTCCTTTGCCAATTCCTGTGATTTTTTGACCGCCTGAGCAGGCCGAACAGGCAACCGCTCTTGCTCCTCCAGACAGACTATTGGAGGCCAGTTCAGCTTCGACTGCTATCTGGCTGCCTGACGCTGGCGTGGGTGTCTGCTTCGGTGTATGCTTATCCACCGTTGCCGTTGGTGTCGCCTCGGGTGTGGTTGGTATTGGCTGTGGATTATTCTGCGCTTCACCCGGAGGAGCATAGATTCGGAAATTACCACTGACCTCAAGTAAGGCCAGGGTATATAGCATGCCATCATAGTAGCGCCATTTGCCACTCGGAACAGGTGTGTGCCAGAGGGCATCCACAAATTTCCAGGCCTGACTTTTAGTCGCCGCCAGACTGGCTACCGCATTCATGGCAACTAGTCCGGTTGAATGATCGCTGGAAAGTGGGGAGCCGCTCACGCTATACTGATTGGCATATGTTTTCATGCCCTCCTTCATAAAGAAGGATTGTAGGCGATCACTCTGCTCCTTCTGCCAGGGATCGGCGGCGAACCAGGAATAGTCGACGCCGATATTACTGGCCACGCGCCAGGCATCAAAGCGCAGATCACCATGTCCACCATCATTATGCGGCTGTCCCGTGAAGTCCGCGTAATCGGGCATTAGTCCAGTGTCCGGATTGGCTGCCGTCTTGAAAAATGCGCGACTGGTGTTGGCGGTATCGGCCCAGAATTGCTGATCCTCTTTGGACCACAGTGACCACAATTGATAATATGCGGGCAGATGATACGAAGGATCGGTAAAGGTGGCACCGTTGGCATAAGGCACAAAAACGACCTGTTTCTGTGTGGCATCAAACATATTGGTTACACTATTGATGGTCCCATGGTGCAACATATTATGCAGGATGCCTTGAGCTTCAGTCTGATAATTATAGATACCTGCACCATTACCCCAGCGGCCAGCGGCAAAAAATAGCGACATCGCAAACCATTCATCCCCATCAGAGGCCGCATTATGATCCATTACGGATCCGCTCGTGGTGCACTGCCAGGCAAAATAGCCTTTATGATCTCCACTATCGTGGTACATATATGTGCGCGCCCATTTCCACAGGCGATTGAACTCATCCTGTTTATTGAGCTGGACAGCGATCATCAAACCATATGACATACCCTCGGAGCGTACATCGCCATTGCCAATATCCTTAATATAGGCCATATCCGAACCAGCAGGATAATAGACGCGCTGGTCATCATCATTCCCATAGAATAATTGTTGCCAGACATTCTCCAGTTTCTGCTGGATCGTACTATTGCTATAACCCAGTTCCGCAAACAGATTGCGATAATGCCCACTCGCATAAGCGCCAGCCATGGGCGGATGAATAGTAGCATTCGTGTTCATCATTGCATCAGGATTAAAGATGTCAAATGTATCAAAATTATAAAGAGGATTTAAACTAGAGCTTATAACACTCGTTAGAATAAAGCATACGAGAATAATTTTGCCAATATTCAGAGCTCGGGACAGAAGCGATTTCTTATATATATACTGCATCCCCTCGCCTTTCAACCTGGATTCCATTCACGTGATTCACACATTCAAACCGAAGTATACTCTTCATCCCCACCTTTGTCACTCATTCCTCATGATGGTGGGCATCCGACGTACCGGCAGCACTGATCGCTGCGACCAGCACCAATATTTTTCGTTGAAGCGCTGCCGGTACGTCGGATGTCAAATCTGCATAGATTGTAATCTGGTTATCGAAAGATAAGAAAATGCTTAGAAAAAAGCAAATCAAGAAAAAAAGCTAAAGAATATAATCGATTTTTATCAATCTTACGTGGTATAATTAGTTACAAGATACTAAATACATTTAGCATCTCAAAAAACTTTATCGTCCGAAATTTTTTCAGATCTTTTTATTCAAGTGATAGGAGCTACAACAATGGAACCTGTTGTAAATCAGCCTGGTACAGGGAAGTTTGCGTTTCGTCAGGGCGCGATCTATGGTGTAGGTATTGGCGTTATTGGTGTTATCTGTAGCCTGCTGGATACTTTTACCCATCTTGGCTTTTTTGGCATCATCAGCTGGGTGGTCTGGCTGGTTGGTATCTGTGCCGTTGGCTTCCTGGTTGCACGTCAGACAGGCAAAGTATCAGCTGCTACGATTGCAGGGTTGGCCGCTGGCCTGATTAGCGGATTGATCGCTCTCATCTGGGGTCTTATTAGCCTCTTTACTGTGGGTGCTGCTACTATGCAGGATACTATCAATAAGGCAGCCGCTCAGGCACATACTTCAGCTGCAAATTTACAGAGTGCAATGGTTGCTGCTGCTATCATTGGTTTGGTATTGTATCTGGCTGTTCAGGTTGGTCTGGGTGCAGGTATCGGTGCTCTGGCAGGACTGGTTGGACGCAGTCAGGCTGCGAAAACCACAGCACCTGTGGATGGGCCTGTGAATACCCCTTACAACCAATAAATTGATCAGGTAATAAAACTGCGGTCATATTGCCAGTAAATCTCTGGTGATATGGCCTTTTTTCTTTTATAATAGACAAGACAAAATACTTGAATTACCAGTCTAAACTAAACAAAAGCATATTCACAATTTGAAATGCTACTCTGCTTTTAGCAAGGAGTATGGTATGCAACAGGGATATACTCCTCCGGATGGAGGAAAAATCTCATTTCGCTATGGTCTCATTTTTGGGTTGGGATTGTTTGTACTGGGTGCTATTGTTCTATGCATCAATACATTTTTACTTAATACGCCTGGTATTGCTTCCTTCGGTCTACTGGTAACCGGTCTTGACTGGTTGATTGTGTTGGGTATCTTCTTTCTTGTGGGGGTGCTGGTGGCGAGGAAGGCAGGCAAAGTTGGTTCGGCCACGATTGGTGGAGTGTGGGCTGCTATCTTTGATGGGGTGCCCTATGCCATTCTGGCCATAATCATCTTTTACTCGTATACTCTCAATCAAAACCTTGAGCATCTAACAACCAGTAGTTCATCTCGCACAATAGGACCAGAAGCTATGCGTTCGATTCTGGCTGCCAGTGGTCTCTTTGGCATTGTATTTGGGCTGCTGTTCACGATTGGCATTGGGGCAGGCATGGCCGCATTGGGCGGTTTATTAGGACGCTCTCTGTTTAATAAAGCTCACCCTAACCCTATGGCTGGTATGCCCTATCCAGGCCAACCTTTTGTGGGACAGCCATATCCACAGCCCGGGCAGCCACCGTATCCAGGACAGCAATATCCGCAGCCAGGGCAGCCACCGTATCCAGGCCAGCCATATCCACAGCCAGGGCAGCCACCATATCCGGGCCAACCATACCCGCAGCCGGGTCAGCCCTATGGGAGCCAGCCTTCATATCCAGGCTATCCTGCTCCTGGACAGCCCAATGAGACACCAGGAGCGCCGCAACCTGAGCGCGAACGGCCTCCGGTCAGCGATTATCCTCATCCGCCAGCAGAATAATGTGAGCTCAAAAAAATCAGAGGACACCTGTAGACGTGCTTTGCAGGTGTCCTCTGATTTTATGTTGAATAATATATTTATCTATGCGCTGGTATTGGTTATCTGTTCTGGCACGAATGAGAAGATGTGCTTAAAGTCATTTTTCATACTGATAATCTGCCAATCACGTTCCGTTGCGGTTTGCAGCGCTTTCTCGGCTCCATGCTCATAGGCAAATTCGCGTTCGGCATCATCATGATGGATCAGCAGCGGAAGAGTTGGGCGTTGTTGATCTTCGATATAGAGAAGCATATCCAGGTCACCATTAGAATTACCCACGGCCAGGATCGGTTGTCTGCCGATATGCAGATGGATATTGATGGCCTTACCCGCTCCTTCGTTGAATGGTTCCTGCATGCTTTTCTGTCTGACTAAAACTGGTCGCTCATCGTGCATCTCAAATTTGACCATGACCGCGCTACCGATCACTTTACTGCGTGGAATGCCATACATTTGCTCGGATACTTCACGCACAAAGTCGGTCTCCCCACCGGTGACGATATAGACCTGAAATTGATGTGCATGCAGATACTCGACCAGTTCCAGCATTGGTTTAAAGGCCAGTTCAGTAAAAGGTCGATTATAGAGTGGATGCTGTGTATCTTTAAAAAATGCCTGCACATTTTTAATATATTCTGCCTGTGGAATAGAAGCCACGGCCTCCAGAACTAATTGACCTATTTCTTGAATGCTTAAAGCTTTAAAATAGGCGCGATCATCTTCCCAAAAAGCTTTGAACGGTTGAACATGGCGTAACTCGGGATGCTGCTCGACCCGGGCATGGAAATATTTGATGATAAACATTTCCTGGACATATGAAGGCTTCTCGCACCAGAGGGTTCCGTCATTATCAAAGGCGGCAATACGTTCTGCCGGTGGCACATAGGCTGGATGCGTGCTGTCCGTGACTTGCTGAACGAAATTTATAATCGCAGTCCTGGTAGGACCATCCTGCCAGGACTGTAATGGTTCTGTAGTATGCATCGTATAAAATTGCCTCCTTGTGGCGCTAAAGTGCCGGCCAACATCTGGCTGACGACACCCATCCTCTAGTGTACCCTCTAATCAGGACAATTGAAAAGCCCTGTTGAGTAAGCGGCACATGCACTTGCTTTTATCAGCCACAAATGTACTTCGTCTACTTATTGGATGTAGACCATTAGTTTATTCATTGCTACTGGCTGAAAACATCGTCTATACTATCATTGGTAGTGCTGCATTTTGTTATCCATATGATGAGAAAATATATGCAAAACATACATACTATTCCACTGCCCTGGCGTCGTTATAGCTGGCAACTTCCCCTGGTGGCGGAGACGGTCCACTGGGATTTGTTGCGTCAATGGGGGCTCTCAGAAGTCTGGCGTATGACTACTCGTATGGGAGAGACATGGATTGCGAAGCGTAGTCATGGCTCCATGGCGATAGAATTGCCACTTTATCAAGAAGTGCTGGGACCGCTGCATGCTCCCCGCCCGCAACTCCATTCATACTGGCAGGCTGAAGCAGAGCAGTTGTTTATCTTAGAAGATGTAGGCCTGGAGACGCTTGAACAGCAGCCGGGTACCGCGCATTTCCTGGAGGCGGCACGCGTACTGGCCCGGCTGCGCTGTGCCTCTTTAGTACAACTGCAAAAGATACCACCAGCGCTGGCCGAGCAATATGGAGTGACGGCGGACTATTATATCCAGGCGCTCGACTATTTGTTGCAGCATGAAGAACTAGACACGGAAAAAAAGGCCATCCTGACCTCCGTATCTGCCTGGCTGCCCGCCCAGCTACAAGCACTCTATACCGACCTACCAGCCGTCCTGTGCCACAATGACTACCATGTCAAGAACCTGATCATTAGCGACGACACCCTGGTCCCGGTCGATTGGGCCATGGCATATATCAGTCCCTACCTGGGTGACATGTACAGCCTTGTCCATGCCGGAGCCTTTCGCAAAGTAGCGCCGGACCAGATCATCGCAGCCTACGAAAGCGAAGTCAGACACTGGTCACGTACCTACGACTGCATCCAGCCTATGCTCAGTCGTTCCCTCGACTGGCAAATCGCGCTTGGTGCCGTCTGCATCCTGATCACCAGTATCCGCTGGACACTTGCCGAAGCCATGTACGTCCTACCCGAATCCAAAAAATGGATTCCAGCCATGATACGCAACATCGAACAATACGCCCCCCAGGCCCACTAAATTCAACCCTTGCAATCAATGGCCTCCAGCAGGGGAGATAGTATGTACCGGCAGTGCTGGTCACTGCGATCAGCGCCAATACTTTTTGGTGAAGTCCTTTTGGGACTGCGAAAGACGTTGTACATAAAAGCAGCGAATCATACGCCGAGTGAGCGCCACACGCGGAGGCCGGCATGCGGCATGATCGTGGAGCGAGGGGCTCAACGAGCATCGCATGCCTGTGGCGCCTACACCGAGACGGATCCTGTTTCGTGATCCTCTCCGAAAAGGTACGGGGATGATCCACGCGCTCTCCCAGCACGTTGCAGAGCGAGCAGGCCACGGCACACACGATCCCTGTAGGCGCCACAGCACTGCGCGTCGTTCTTGCACGCTGGCCTGCGCAAACGCAGCAGTGCGGCCTCCGCGTGTGGCGCCCACTCGACGTACACCTTGCTTGCTCGTCACGTCGAACCATCTCTCAACGTCTCGCTAACCGAAAAGTATTGGCGACCAGCGCTGCCGGTACATTGAGGAGCTTGCTCATTTGATTAGCACCTTTAAAAAAGGTACACTGTATATATCAGTGTTTGATTGGGGGAGGAAGGCAATGGGCTTGATAACAGATCAATTACAGGAGCTACAGGCTCTACTTTATAAAGAAATACCGATTACCAAACATCTGCACCTGACCGTAGGAGCCTACAACGAGCACGCATTGCGCCTGGACGCTCCCCTGGCCGAAAATGTGAACCACGCTGGCACCGCCTTTGGTGGCAGCTTAAGTGCCCTGCTAACACTAGCCGGATGGAGCATGGCCTGGTTCGTACTCCAGGAAAGCAAATTATCCGGCGAAATAGTCATTCAAGACAGCTCATGCAAATACCTGAGACCCGTCAAACAAGACTTCTCTGCCATCTGCTATCGCCCACCCGCAGCCCAGATAATCCGCTTCGACAAAATGCTACGCACCCACAAAAAAGCACGCCTGGAACTGCAAGCCGAAATCCACGAAAGCAACACCTTATCCGTAACCTTCCAGGGCCGCTATGTAGTCTTCCTGCAAGACTAACCCATACCCAAAAACAACATTGCAAAAAGCTCCAGCCCCTGATAGTGCTAGTAACATTGCAACCCAAAGCGGGATTGTTAAGGGCGGCCGCCCTTAACCTGGGGCGCGGGGCTGCGCCCCGCCAATCCCCCCACCCCCGCCGCCGCAGGCGGCGAGGGGTGGGGGATATATATATCCCTTTTGTCATTCTTTGTTGATGAAATGTAATTGATACTATATGCTGACCTTATACCTTAACAAGCCATCAAAACATACCCGACGAAAGATAAATCCATACACTAAAAACACTCTCTGCATGAGTTGACTTGTTGAGAGTCTTTTTAATAGTGCTATGACCACTACTACATGTCTTTCTCGCACTATTTGAAAAAGACTCTCTTTTTATACCTTTTTTGTCCGCTTACATTGCATCAACGGCTTTAATTCGTTACAATTGTATGAACAGAAACCTTTCTTTGCTGGACAATGTTAATGAAATTTTAATGCAATTTTTCTGCAATGATGATGTTTTATTTAACAGGCTGTATACTTCCTTTTGGTAGCGATTTGATCTCGTGGGAGTATCGTTCGTCTTTGTAGTGATCATATTTTGCCCGTGATCATCCCTTTCACGAAAACAACCTTTTCAGTTAAGGGCCCGACCAGGTGGCGACATTTATTTAGCCTTAACTGAGAAGTCAGGAGTAGATGTGATGAATGATAAGGTTACGTATCATCAGCAGGTTAGTTATTGTGGAAAACCTCGTTGTAAGCGGTGCCGTGAAGGTGTTGGTCATGGTCCTTATTGGTATGCTTACCAGACTGTAGACGGGCGTACGACCCGTACATATATTGGCAAACATTTGCCGGCGGACAAAGAAGCGGAGCGCCTTGGCAATCAGCCAGCGGCGGCCGCCCAGGCGGCTGAAAAAGATCAGACGATGATCCGTATCTATACTCTGGGACAGTTTCGCCTGGAGCGCCGCGATCCACGTGATTCTCGGGATTGGCAGACGGTGACAGATTCGGCCTGGAAGCAGCAGCGTGTGCGGGCTCTGCTGGGCTGTCTGGTCAGTGTGGGCGGACGTAAGTTGGGTCGTGAGCAGTTGATGGATGCCCTCTGGCCAGAGCTAGATGCAGACATCGCTGGTGGTCGTCTGGATCGAGCGGTCTATAGTCTGCGTCAGGTATTTGAGCCAGGACGTAATCGTCTGGCGACCTCTCCTTTGCTGTTAACCGAGCGAGAAATATTATCGCTGGCTGATTCCTCAAAGATCTGGGTGGATGCGGATGTCTTTGAGCAGTTGATTACGAAAGCTCATGAGGCCAAAGATGAGCTGGATCCTGGCACCAAAGAGAATCTGCTGAAAGAGGCTGCGAACCTGTATGGCGAGGAGTTTTTGCCTGAAGATCAGCGCAATGAGTGGACACGTCTGCGCCGTGAGTCCTTGCAGCGTAGCTGGATCGGACTGTTACTGGAACTGGCTGACCTGATGATTAATCGCGATGCCCTGACGCTGGCGATTGAGCCTCTGGATAAATTGATATCGGTGGATCCCGCGAACGAGGCTGGTGTACAGCGCTTGATGATTGTGCTGGAGAAATTGGGCCGCCGTGGTGAGGCGTTGCGTGCGTATAAAAAACTGGCTGGAGTCTTGCAGAAAGAATATGGGATTACGCCGCTGCCAGATACGCGTAAGCTGTATGAAGATTTGTTCCGTGGTAACAATAAAGAAACGCCCGCGAACGATAGCTCCGTGGTGGATGATAAGGTGCGCGATCTGGCGAACCCGACGCTGGCAGTGAATGATGCCCCGGCCGTCCAGATTGGCCGTACCCATCAGAGTCCGCTGGTTGGACGCCAGCAGGAGCTGAATCAGTTGCGAGACCTGATTACCGCGACTGAGCAGACGGCGCGTTTCCGCCTGGGATCCCAGCGCCGTTCGACAGTGGCCAGCCTGGATCCTAATCGGCGGGCCCAATGTGTGCTGCTGATGGGGGATGTTGGTATCGGCAAGACGCGATTGGCCGAGGAATTGGGCCGGGACGCCAAGAAGAAAGGCTGGGCGGTCGCCTGGAGTCGTGTCTATGCGCAGGAAGGTAATATCCCATATCGCCTGTGGACCGAAGTGCTGCGTAAAGCTATGGACCAGGGAGTCTGGCAGCGCCAGGAAGTCAAGCGGCGGCCACTGGTCTTTCAGCCGCTTGGGACCCTGCTACCTGAGATCCATGATCTCTTATCCACCGTCAACTTCCCCTCCTCGCTCTCCCCGGAGCAGGAGCAGTTGCGTCTCTGGGAGGCTGCCCGTGAGCTGCTGACCCTGATTAGTGAGAGTACCCCGCTATTGATCGCGCTCGACGACCTGCAATGGGCCGATAGCAGTAGCTGTGAATTGCTCGCCTACCTGGCGCGCCGTACCTATGGTTATCCCATTGTGATCGTCGGTACCTGCCGTGAAAACGAATTAGAGCACAACAGCCCGCTCAAACCATTACTGACCGATCTACGCCGCGAGAACGCCGTAGAGACCATCTCGCTGGAACTCCTGAGCTCCGACCATATCACCTCGCTTGTCTCGCAGGTCTCGCATGCGCCTGAACCCATGATTGAAAAGATCACCAACCGTGCGGCCGGCAACCCCTTCTTCGCCGAAGAACTGGCCCGTAGCGTCGTCGAAAACCTGCCCTCGCTGGAAGCCCTGGCCAAAAGCGGCAACGACATCCTGCCCGACACCATCAACGCCGTACTGGCCCTGCGTATGGCGCGCCTCAGTGAACGCTGCCAGCAACTCCTCGGCAAAGCCGCCGTACTGGGCGGCTCCTTTGAATTCCAGGTCATCAGCGAAATGGAAGCCAGAGGCAACATCCAGGACAGCGAAGACCTCGTCCTTGAACTCCTCGAAGAAGCCCTCAACTCCGGCATGCTCACCGAAGAAGGCACCGGTACCAGAATCACCTACCACTTCTGGCACCCCCTGCTCTCCACCTACCTCTACGACCGCTCCTCAGCCGCCCGCCGTGCCAGCCAGCACCGCAAAGCCGCTGAAGTCCTCCGCAAGATGTATAAAAACCGCGAAGCTAAGGAGGCAGCCACCATTACCTATCATCTGGTAAAAGGTGGAGCGGATAACGAACTGATTGTTGAATACGCAGAGCTGGCGGGTAATTATGCATATGGAATTTCATCATATCCTGAAGCAGAGAAAAATTTTACGTTGGCTTTGAAATATTTAGAAAGCAGTTTTAACCATTCGGTTCATAGTACTGCTGAGAATAAGCATTTAATACGTCTTTTAGGCGTCCTTGGTGAGTGTATGAGCATACAGGGAAAGCCTAATGAAGCCCGTCAACTTTATGAGCGTATTTTAGCGATAAATTCTCTGGAGATGGAGAGTTACTCAAGTGATCAGTATTCTTATGAAACTCAATTTAACACATTAATTTGGGTTGAAATAGGAAAGGCTTGGTACAACATAGGTGATACTTCAAAAGCGCAGAATTGTTATTCCCAGGGTGAGCAAATGTTAATAGACGCTGATATTTTGGATGGTACTGCGCTGGCATATTTACGTTATCAGCAAAGCCATATTAAGTTGCGAGAAGGTGCTTATCAAGAAGCCTATAAATTAGCTCAAGAAGCCCTACAATTATTCGAGGGTAATGTGAATCTTCAACGTGATATTACTCAACATGAAGCCCACTCAAATCGTATAAGCCGTACCATTGCCGGTGATCCAGTTGATTTGGGTCGTATTTACATCTTACTAAGCAACATTGAAATTGCTACAGGTCGTTATGCAGAAGCTTTAGAGCATTTGAAAAAAGCTTTAGCTATTTCTGAGAGATATAATTGTGTCAGAGAGGTTGCCATTATTAGTTGTAATATGGGTGACTTGTATTTGAGGATTTCCGAACATTCTCAGGCACAAGTGGCTCTACGAAAATCTCTAAGCTTTGCTGAAAGGATGGGTGAATTTCCTCTCATTGCGTTTGTATTAGGAAACCAAGGAATGCTTTATACACGTATGGGTAATTTGGAAGAAGCAGAAAATGAATTTAAAAAGGCTATATCTACTGTCGAGAGCCTGCAAGACCCTTTATCTATGAGCTGGTGGTATACATGTTTATCTGGATCTTTACAAGCTCAAGATAAATTATCAGATGCTAAAAGTGCTTTGCTTTACTCTATGAAGTTAGTTCGAAGTAAACATATTACACCTTGTCTTGGTTTAGCTCTTGTTACGTTGGGTGAATTACGCCTTTGCCAAGCACAAAGTATGAGTTTAGATGGAGGTTCACCACTCTCAGAAAGAGATAGATTACTTCAGCGCGCGCAGAGGACTCTCCAGCATGCTCTTTTACAACGTAGCCTTGAATCAGAAACAAATATTGAAGGCCATATTGCACTCTCTCAAGTTTTTCTGCTATTAGGAGATTTGGGGCAATCCTATCAGCTGGCGAATCAAGCCTTGATTGAAGCTAAGAAATCTGAGTCCATCTGGTTAATAGTCAAAGCACAGTATATGTTAGGTGATATTTTTGCTACTAAGCAGCAAATTGACCTAGCTGAGCAATATTATGAGCAGGCACTAACTAGCGTACACAAAAATGATATGCGCTTAGAATACGGTCGTATATTACGTCAATATGGATTTTTGCTGTTACAAGAAAAAGATAAGAATGGAAGTAGACATAAAAAAGGACTTGCTTACATAGAAGAAGCGAATAGGATATTTGAAGCTGCAAATGCGATTATTGATTTAAAAATTTATAAAAATGAAATTTTTAAGTTTAGCTTGGTAAATCGATGAAGGTGTAGATTACTAGAAAATATAATTATGTGGCGTTTAGAGGAAATAGGATGAATTTCTAATAGCAATTATATTTCTTGCAAAAGGGAAATAATAAATCCTTCTTGCAACTGATATGTTATAACATACCAGTTTTTTGCGACCTCCATACAAAAATAGTACCTCCCCACCAAATTGGTATCCACACCTTTGCTTTTGATGACCTCCATCGAAACAAGCAATCTCTTTCTCCCATTTACTAGAGAACTAATCACGTGAATTATGGACAAAATAGACCATGATTTGCACTAAAACCATGTATATTTTAAGCATCAAGTAACGACTGATAAAGAGAGTTGCTTAGATCGTTACAATTAGCTTTCACTCTATCTGATCTAGTAGAGGATAGAAGTAAACCCAGGTTTGTTAGAATACTTAATTGTGGTTAACTCATCATTAGTATTCCTGAGTGCTTGGAATACATTGTTTTACAAATTGAAAGGATACTCCCATGATGCTCGCTCTTCGCAACAAACAAATGCTCGCTTTGGCCATTATGATTGTGCTAACCCTTTTAGTTGTTGCTTTTTTTGTTCTTAGTTTTGCTCATATTAACCTTTGGCAAGCAATACATGTTTCTCCAAATGCCTTTTATCCATATAACTAAAGAGCAAGGGTATAAGCATGTTAATACATCCTTTTGGGCTGTAAAAAGCATGACAGGTTAACCACTTGAAATTAGATTAAATGAAAGGGGTGTTTAGATGTCTCACTTTGATTAACATAACACCACAGCACATAAACGAAGCGGCCCGCCTGATAGGTGGGCCACTTACATTTTTGGGGATTATGTTGTTTGATGGGACGCTGGCACCATGTAATTTATCAGTTGCCGAACGTTTTCACGAACCATGCTGGGAGTGGTTTGGCGGCCTCTGCCAGCAGCCATTCACGGGCCTGTTCACCTTCCAGGCGTCGTGGAGCTTTCTCTTCACCCACGGTAATCCAGTCGGCTCTGGCATCCTCCATACCGATCGTGCCGGCCAGCGCGGTATCCGCGAAAGCTGCTCCGGTGAAGTTGGCGTGGGCTACGTGGGCACGGTGGAAGTAGGCATGGCGCACATCTGTATCCTGGAAGTTGACATCCTCTAGATTGGCTTTACTGAAATCCACATAGCTGAAATTGCTCTCCGCTAGATCGGCCTGGTGCATATCAGCTGCGATGAACTCTGCGCGCACAGCATTCACTTTGTGCATACTGGCTTGCACAAACCGGGATTCTGAAGCATCCGTCTTAATCAGGCGTGCCTCATCAAGTACAGCCTGCACAAATGAGGCTTCAGTGAAGATCGCATCACTCATATTGGTGCCACGCAACACGGCCTGATCCAGGTTCACACCCGGCAATGAGATCCTTGAAAAATGGCGTCCCGAGAGATCCAGATCATGTAAGTCCATCTTGCCGGCGGCAAACTCTTGTCCTTCCGCCTTCAGCGTCTGTACCCACAGTTCATGGGCCTCTATGCGGGCCAATAATTCTGGTGGAATGAGTCGGGTCATCAGCAATTCCTCCATACATCACTTGTTTTTATATATGTATATCTTGCCGCACCTTTTACCGGTGCAGTTAGCAGGCAGCAAAGATATGTACCTCTATGGAGAGCATCATAGCTACTTTACTGCCGCTGCGCAAGCTTCAACTTTATGGCGTTGGTTTATTTGTTGGTGTTGGTTGAGCCGGTGGCGTTGGCGGCGCTGGCGGCGTTGGTTCATCAGGCCACCAGATGACGCGGTTATCTTGCCCGTCTCGCTTGAGCACTCTCTGGAGATCATCAATTTCTTTTTGCGTGAGTTTTCTGGTATCCAGGATTACATTCTCACCTTTATTGAAGTCTTTTTGCATCTTTTGTATTGCCCGCTCGGGATCAAACGCATTCCCATTTGTATCAACCGTTCGATAGCCTTTGACATCCCACTTCTGGCCATTGCCATCGGTTGCTTCATAGGAGGGATCGGTTGAAGGCACAAAGGGCCACGCGGCCTTGCCTTGCTCCATGACCCCTATTTCCACCTCGGCCTCTTCGGTACCGGCTAAGAGGTCATCCAGGGTTGCTACTGGTGTTCTCGTTGCATAGTTTCCGCCATGCGCGGGATCATAGGATGAGAGTGCGATAAACATTTGGAAGACGGCCAGTGCTCCATGGTTTTTTACGAGCGTGGGATTTTTCGCAATCACATCCGCATACCTTGAAAGCAGTGCGCGCAACTGTGCTTCCGTCAGATTGGGATTATTGGCGATAATGGCACGGATATCATCGAGCGATAAACCCAGATGCCCGAAGTCTTTAAAGAGTTTTTCTGCCAGTTGTTCTTGCGTATCTGTGAGGCTATTTTGTGGCGGCTGGACAGGATTGACCTTTGGTGGATTGGAATATGGCTGGTCGTTGGCGTGGATGATTTTTTCCCATGCCTTGACCGCATCATAGATGGCCCAACCAAAAGTTACCAGCGCACCGATAATTAGCGCACCCGCAATGACTGTCAGAATAATGCCTGGGATATCCGTAACTGGATCCAGTCCTGCTTGCGCGACAGAGGCTATATCAAGCGCCGCGGCGGCTTCCAGGACCGTGGATTCACCTTCAGCGGCGGCGGCCAGTGTTTCGGCTGCGGTTTCCACCTCGGTGGCGCAGGTCGTCGTAGCTGTCGCCACTTCCGCCACTGGTGCGGCCACACCAGAGATCAAGTTCTCGCTGATTACAAAGTCCTCTGTAAATTGCAAGGACACATCTGCCGCAGGACCAGAAAAGCGTTCGAGCAGGGCGGGCGCCGCCATCAAAGCTGTCGTGTTGCCATGAAAGCTCTTAACCGAGTCGAGATGGTTCTGTTGCATGGCATTGAGATGGGTTGGTAGATCATTAAATGGGCTCAGGATGGGCGAAATCCATTTAAGGATTGTATCAAGTGCACTCACGAATATATTCCTTTATAATTCTAAGCCGTGGCAAATTCTTTAGAAGGAAAAACCCTTAAATGATTTTGAAACATCCAGATCCAGGCCATTCATAGTATTAGCAGCTCCTTCTAACCAGGTCGCATAATCCATTTGAGCCTGAAAAGATTGCCGCAAGCGCTGATCATATTTGCTTAAAACCAGATTGAGGGAGGACTGCATAAATCCTGGCAGAGGAGAGATACAGGCCTGTACCTGGCTCCAGTGTGTTTCATGTTGCTGGAGATGATTTGTAGCGTCATCGCGTATTTTCCTGGCTGTTAATCTCATGTTGTCAACAGGATAATTGATGCTGGTCATTATTTGTGCTCCTTCATTGAAAAGCAATATATGTGACTGCTAGCATTGTAATGGATGTGGAGTACTTCTATTATTCAGGTGAGCTAGATGTGAGGAAGAACCAGGTAGCTGGTAAGCATGGATCTCGTGACCTGAATGTTTTATTTATATATACAAATGTCTTAATTGTGGCAAAAGACTAACATTTAATCAAAAAGTTGTCAAGGTATAATTGCATGATGAAGTCTTAAGAATATTTGTTGCCCGCGAACTTGTTTTAGCGGAACATTTAGTAGAAAAAGCAGGGAGGTTTTTATGTATCCCCACTTGCGTCGTGGCTATAGTGTGCGTAACCCTACCAGCGCGGATATGCCTGCGATTATTCAGTTGCTTTATGACTTTGATTATCATGAGACAGGCGAGGCCGATTTCTATCAGATTGAGGATATCGAGAACGACTGGCAAAGTCTGGATGTGTCCAGAGATGCCTGGGTCGTGATTGCTGAAGATGGCTTGCTGTGCGGCTATGCTACTTTGACTTTTGCGCGGCCGCGCGGCCGCCTTTTCGCGGATGGCTATGTGCATCCCCGCCACTATAACAATGGTATCGGCACTACCCTGATCGAGTTGATGGAGGCCCGTGCCGCAGAAATCGTGCAGCAGGAACCCATGGGCACACGGTTGGTGCTGGTCAATAATATTATCGCCACCAGCAGCGCATCCATCGAGCTCTTAGAGAAACTCGCTTATACATTGACGCGAGCTTATCTGCGCATGGGGATCGTGCTGACGGCGCCACCAGCAACGCCTGCCTGGCCGTCCAACATTGTTTTGCGCACCTGTGATGGCAGTCTTGAGGATATCTATCGGGTCTATGAAGTGGCTGAGGAAAGTTTTAGTGATCACTGGGCCCATCCTCCACAGAGCTTTGAAGAATGGAAAAAACACCATGTGCGCGAGAGCTTCAATCCTGATCTCTGGTTTCTCGCGCTGGATGGTGAGCAAATTGCTGGCGTTGCCCTCTGTCGCGACATGGAAGAGCACAAAGGTTGGGTGTCCGTGCTGGGTGTGCGCCGCCAATGGCGTCAACACGGCCTGGGCACTGCTTTACTTCACCATTCCTTCGCGGTCTTTTATCAGCGCCAGCGTCCAGCTGTCAATCTGGTCGTCGACTCGCAGAGTTTGACCGGAGCCCAGCGCATCTATGAGCGCGCAGGTATGCATGTCACTATGCGCATGGGTCGCTACGAAAAAGAGCTGCGTCCCGGCAAAGATCTGCAGGACGAGTAAGCATGCAACGTATGATTGGATGGTAGCAAAAAAATGCCATCCAATCATACTTTTTTCCGCGAAATCCAGATGTGATTGGCTGTTGGAGGCAGCCGTTTTTGTCTGTTATGCTTAAGTGGTGGGATGAAGTAAACACTAACCTGGAAAAGTGCTAGATAAGGGAGTATCTATGGTTACAAAGCGTCAGATTACCACCATGTGTCCAATGAATTGTATGCCGACCCAGTGCGGGATGACCGCTGAGGTCGAGGGCAATAAACTCATATCCATCAAGGGCGACCAGCATAATCCGGATAGCCAGGGTTTTCTCTGTGTACGAGGACGAGCCAGCGCTGAGATTTTTGAGAATCCTAAACGTTTATTGCATCCGTTGCGTCGTGTAGGCGAGCGTGGCGAGGACCGTTGGGAGCAATGTTCATGGGATGAAGCGTATACCTTGATTGTGAATGCAATCCAGCAGACACAACCTGAGCGCGTTGGCCTCTGGCGTGGTCATGGCGCAGGGACCACTGGTCCGATTGGCGGTACGCTGATCAGTCGTTTTGGCCGGCTGGCTGGTTATCAGAACTGGGTGTCCGCGATTGTCTGTTGGGCCATGGGTGGCTATGGCTTAGGCTTAACCGGGGCGCTCAAGACCAATACCAAACAGGATATGGCCGCCAACTCGCGTACCATCATTCTCTGGGGCGCAACCTTTGCCAGTCAGCCTGATCTAGCCCCCCATCTCGTCGCAGCCCGCAAACGTGGTGCCCATATCATTCAGATTGATACCCGTCGTACCGAGGCCTCCAGCCATGCCGATGAAGTCTTTTTGATACCACCAGGCAGCGATGCCGCGCTGGCCCTGGCTATGGCTCATAGTATCCTGCAAGAAGGCTGGCATGATCAGGAGTTTATTGCTCAGCATACCCACGGCTTTGATGCATTTAAAGACCATCTACAACAATACACACCTGAATGGGCCGCAGGCATTACCGGCATTGAGCCCGAGCGCATACGTGAGCTGGCGCGCCATTACGCTACCGAGACGCCAGCTGTAATTGTGCTGGGTGGCAGCTCCATGTTCAAACACCAATACGGCTGGGAGCCAGCCCGAGCCATTGCCTGTCTGCCTGCTCTTACCGGCCAATTTGGCATCGCGGGTGGTGGCCTGGGCCAGCGCCATGGTGCTTCTCCAGAAGGGACTGCACTCGCGGACGTCCTGGCCGATGCGGTGCCAGCCATGCCGAACGAGGCAGCTATCCCCAGCCATATGACGAGCATCACCAGGGCCCTGACCAGTGGCCAGCTTGATGTACTCATGCTATTTGGTACCAACATGCTTTCCAGCTTTGCTGATGCGAATGAGCTGGCTCGCGGCCTGGCTCAAGTCAAATTGATCGTGTCCTATGACATCTTCATGAACGCGACCGCCCGACAGTGCGCCGACCTGATCCTCCCCGGTACCGCCTGGTTAGAAGACATAGGACTCAAACAGACTGGCACCCATATCTATCTGATGGAACGCGTCCTCAAGCCAGCTGGCGAGTGCCGCAACCTGATCACAATCCTGCGCCAGCTCGCGCAAAGGTTACATCTCGACACCTTCTTTCCCTGGCAGGACGAGGACGATTATGTGAATGCGTTGCTGTCCGCTCAGAAGACCGACAGTGGTGAGTCGCTGACCGTGGCTAAACTGCAACGGCTCGGAGGCTACTGGCAAAAGAATGGACTCACTCATGTTGCCTACCAGGCACACAATTTCCAGACACCTTCCAAAAAGATCGAATTCTGGAGCGAGCGTGCTCAGCAGGCCGGATTATCACCCCTGCCAACATATACACAGCCAGCAGGTGCAGCCTATCCATTACGCTTCTGCCAGGGCCGTACCCTTACGGCTTTCCACTCCTTCTTTGATGAAGGACAGGCACTGCCGACGCTGGCCAAAGCTAATCCCGAACCAGAACTATGGATTCATCCACAGGATGCCCGGCAGCGTGCCATCGCCAACGGTACACCCATCCTGATCACCAACCAGCGTGGACAATTTGCCGCGAAAGCCCATGTCACCGACGACATCCTACAGGGTGTCGTCTGGATGCGTGATGGCTGGGCCGGCATCAATCGCGTCACCAGCGGTGATCCCATCGTATCCACGACCGCCAACAACATCGTTGCTGGTATCCCCGGAGGTCAGGCCGCCTATGATGCCTGGGTCGAGGTAGGTTCGGCCCTCGCGGCCGATTAGGGCCTTGCCATGTGGAGGAAGCCAATCGATCGCAAGGATCGAACCTACCAGGAGGTTGAGCGTTATTTTTCACGCCCGGGGGCAGATGCATCAACCTGATGATGAGAGATATCCGCATAAAGCTCAATCGTCGCGATACCATCTTCGATGACAATCTTGCTGAGAGACGTAGGGTGGATAAAGGGTGGCTCCCAGAAGCGTTCCAATGGGCGACCATCAAACGCACTGAGGATTGTTTTGAGAGTCACCGCATGTGTCACCAGCAGGATTGTCTCGCCTGCATGGCTTGCCAGCAACTTGTCAATCCTGGGCATAACTCTGGCGCGCAATTGAGCGAACGTCTCGCCACCATTCAGAGCTTGATAAGACTGAGGTGACTTCCAGAAGGCCAGACATTCGTCCACAGGCCGCAGCGACCAGCGCCAATACTTTTCGTTTAACGATTTTTGTGGCTGCGAAAGACGTTGTGAAGAAAAGCAGCAAATCGTACGTCGAGAGAGCGCCACACGCGGAGGCCGGCATGCGGCGTGATGGTGGAGCGAGGTGCGCAACGAGCATCGCATGCCTGTGGCGCCTACACCGAGACGGATCGTGTTTCGTGAGCCTTGGCGCACTGGTACGAGGATCCACGCGCTCTTCTACCACGTTGCTGTGCGAGCAGGCCACGGCACGGCACTCACGATCCCTGTAGGCGCCACAGCACTGCGCATCGTTCTTGCACGCTGGCCTGCGCAAACGGCAGCAGTGCGGCCTCCGCGTGTGGCGCCCTCTCCACGTACATAGTGCTTGCTGGTCACATCGAACCATCTCTCTACGTATCGCTAAACGAAAAGTATTGGCGACCAGCGCTGCCGGTACGAGGCGCTACTTATTTTTCTGTTTTGCCCCATTTCAGTGTGACGGCCAGCTGTGCCTCGCTACTTGATTTAGCGAGGACGGCGCCGACTTCTGCGTCGATTTTTACGGAGAACTGGACCTCGAAGGCCTCCGGGCGTGCTTGCTCTGAAATATTGGCGACACTCTCAGAAACCTGTTCGGCGCAGAGGTGAATCAGGCCCATGGCTTTTGTGAATAATTCCTGAGCCTGTTGGGGAATCCCTCTGGTGGCCCCATAAGGATCAGAACCACGCATCGCCTGGCCGGGATGTGTATTATCGACCTCAATATACATGGTGACTTCTTGCCCGGCTTCATTTTTCAGGGTATCTTTAATGATGGTCATCGGAAACTCCATATATGCAAAATAAGTACGTAGAAATTTTTCTACGCTGATAGGACCTGTCAGGTTCAATAGTATGCTGTTCAATCGTGTGAGCGGCGTTCACGATTGTTTTTTTTATAGCATGCTATCCTGAATATACTGCATAGTAGTATACTGATGGTTTTTACAGACTGTCAACAAAGAATATCTACTTCTCGACTAAATAGTGCAATAGAGCCCGATTAATTTCCGACTTTCCTGTTCCCAGTTCAAGTCCTCTTGCGCGGCCCGTAATGCATTGGCACGCATACAGGCCAGCTCGGCTGGATCATTGAGCATGGCATTGATGGCTATACCGACTTCCGCCGGATCCAGTGAAGGGACGACTTTGCCGACTGCATAGGTGGCGAGAATATCCTGTATGGCTTCCAGGGGGGAGGACAGTACTGGTAAACCTGCCTGGATATATTCAAATAGTTTATTGGGCAGGCAGAGCTTCATGTTACGGGTATAATCCAGCGGAATAATTGTCAGGCCAATATCCGCTGAAGCCGTCCAGGTATCCAGTTCTTCATAAGGTACAGGGGGTAGGATCTTCACATGTTGTTGAACTTTCTGTAACAGAATCAATTGTTCAAGTTCGGCCCGGGTGGTCCCGATGTTTTGTCCCAGCAGCACAATAATATTTTCAGGTTCGAGATATGCGGCGGCCCGTACCAGGCGATCAAGGGCGCGATCAGGTTGTAAATTGCCCTGATAAAGAGCGATACGTGTGCTGGCTGGCAGCTTTAACTGCTGGCGCAATGTATCAGTTTTGAGCGTTGCGCGATAGCAAGGAATATTGCGCAGCAGTATCGCTCTGGAAATATGGTAGCGTCGTTGTAATTCTGTGATGATGGGAGGCGAGACGGCTATGACGGCGCTACAGCGGGTGAGCATATGCTTCAGACACATTTTCATCAAGCCATACCAGAGTCGTCGACTCTTGCTCATAGTCATATGCGGTATATCCTGTAGCGGTAGTTCATAAGCTTCAAAGATCAGCGGTTTGCGCCGGAATCGGGCAGCCAGATAGCAAGCGGGTAAGGCTGTTAACTCACAGGCATGGTACACATCTGCTGGCTGCTTGAGTAAGGTCCATGTACCATCTACAAAGATCGAAAGAGCCTTGAGCCACGTTCCTTGCGCAAAACGTGTCCTGTCAAAATCAGGGTCAACGGTGATATGCTGGATACGATAAGGAAAATTAACTGGTTCTTGCAGTAATGGTGTGGATGTTACATCTACTACCGTAACCTGGCAGCCAGCCTGTGCCAGGGTTCTGGCCGTTCGTCGGGCCCGGACATCGCTATGGATGTTTCTGATCACATGCATGCATACATGCATCGAGCCTGGAATAGAGTGGCTTTCTTCCGCCTCATCCGCGTCCAGAGAGGAAATCATATTCATGTTGATGATCCTTTCTCCGCTCCCTTTAGTAATTTCCGTCTACGTCTACGTCTACGTCTACGTTTAGCCACAACATGTTAACCGCTATCATGCGCGCCCTATAGGCGTGCTATCAGTGTTGCGTGGCTGATGATAGCGGGATCAGCAATTGCAACTGTTCATGCAATCTGGCTGTGAGGTAGTCATAATCAAAATGTGTCTGGATATAGCTGCGCCCATTTTGACTGAGTTGTTTCATCGTATCCGGGTGGGTATATAAATAAAAGATGCCAGTGGCCAGCGCTTCAGGATTTTCCGGCTCGCAATAGATGCCTGCCCGGGCCTCCTGGACCGCGACGCGGCAGGCTTCTCCATTGAGGGCCAGGAGGAGTGGACGGCCACTGGCCATGGCTTCAAACATCTTCATGGGCAGCATATCCTCAAAAATGGGAAGTTTGCGTGTGTGGGCCAGACATATGCTGCTGGCGGCCAGTGCCAGCGGCATCGCTTCATGGGGCAGAGGCTGTAAAAAGTGGATATTTGTTAATTGCCGCCGGCTTGCCTCTGCCATCAATGTGGTTTTTTCAGCACCATCCCCGAGTAATACAAAACGGATATCAACCTGCCCACGAAGTTTCTCCGCCGCATCCAGTACGGTATGGAGTCCATGGGTCAGGCCATGAGTGCCGGCATATAGCACCGTAAACATGTCGGGCCAGCCCAGTTGCCGCCGGGCATCTGTCTGGGAGATTGGATAGAAGCGTGCGGTATCAACACCATTCGGCAGCAAAAAGATTTTCTCCGACCGTAGTCCGCGCCGCAGCAATGTTGTCCGCATCCCCTCCGTGACCACCCAGACCAGGCTCGCACGTTGATAGGTTTGCCATTCCAGCCATTCAGCTACTTTGATCAAGATAGGATTATGGAGTATGCCGAGTTGAACTGCGGACTCGGGCCAGAGATCAGCTACCCAGAAAATAAAAGGCACATGCAGAAACCATGTGAGAAGATGGGCGGCAATCACATTAAATAATGGCGGGGATCCCACAATAATCAGGTCCGGTGTTCCCAATGCTTTCTTGCCGATTAGTGCCGCCAGACAGCCAAAGGACAGATAGGAGGAGATACGCTTGAAAAAGCCGCGATTAGCACTCGTATAGCTCCACGTCCGGAGCACACGCACCCCATCGATAAATTCTATCTGTAATAAGCGCCCTCGATAGCGTGGTGGTACAATCCCAGTTGGATAGCTGGGAAGCGTTGTCAGTACCGTTACCTGATGCCCATAGCGTATAAGACGTTTAGCCGTTTCACCTACACAAACTGCCGCCGCGGCCTTTTCTGGATAATAATAGCGTGAGATAAAAAGGATATGCATTTCCCCACCACCTTCTGCAACAACAACCATCACCAATGATATACCCTGAATTGTATGTTGATCGGAAAGCAAGCACTCGACTCATTCATATCTTTCATCTCATAAAACGAACGAAACCGATAAAAGTATTATCCCCCCGTACCGGCGAGCAGCAGGACAGACGGAATTTGTGCGGGAGCCGCCAATCTCAGTAATGCATAACCAATGCCAGCCAGGCCGGTCATGAGTCCTGGCGTTTCCAGTCCTTCGGGTACTCCTGTAATCCATCCCTGTACTTTGATGCTCTGCACTAGTATTGCTGTCAGACGCTCGATGTCTGCCTGATATTTTTGCTGATCTGACATGTGTTGGGCACACAGCAGAATATCGAGATTACCGAGGTCTCCATGACAGAGGGAGTGATTACCGCCAAAGCCAGCAGAGAGGACAGTTTGTAGCGCCACTTCGATTTCAGTGACAATCTCTGCATCCTGACAGGCCTCTGGGGATCCCAGGCGGGCCAGGGCTATTCCGGCTGCACCATGACACCAGGCGACCATCAAAGCATCTGGCTCTGTTTGATTGGCAGTAGCGGGTAGTGGTTTGAGTGTGCGTAAGTCAGACCAGTTATGCTGGTCCACTGAATAATGCTGACGTTCATATTCCAGGGCAGCCAGAGCAGTAGCATAGAAACGGCGTTCTCCACTCACGGCGGCAAGTTGAAAAAGGCTCATGGCGATTCCGGCTACGCCTCGCGAGAAGCCAGTTAATGGTGCTTTATCGGCTGGAAAACCCCAGCCAATACCCTCTGGGGTTGAGCGTGTGTGGGTAAGCAGGTACTCTCCACATTGCAGTGCCACTTCGAGCAGGTGATCTGTTGGATAGACTTTATAGAGGCTGAGCAAGACCACCAGAAAACCGGCGGTTCCACCACTGATGTCAAATAGTACATCTTGCGCGATCCAGCCTGGAAGCTGACATGCCAGCTGCTCTGCATCTCGCAGGAGCTCAGGTTCATCCCAGAGTATTCCTAGCTGTGTCAGCAGGTAAATGAAGCCTCCAATACCATTAAATGCGCCGAGCCGGATATCCTGTCTGTCTTTGACGCGTGATTGAAATTTAGCGTGGGTTGTCATCAGGGCTTTACGCGCCAGGCTGGTAAACTGTGTATCTCCTGTGATGTTACCCAGATAAGCCAGGAAGAGGGTCATACCTGCCGTCCCGGCATAAAGATCGCCATCACTAAACGTGACCTGCCATTCCTGTTCGCCTACCTGGAGGAGTTCCAGCCATTCAACGCTCTCTTCAGACTGTAGCGCAGTCTCCACGATGCGCTTTCCGATCCGCGTGGCTTCGGCTATCAAGTCAGTCTTTGTGGCCGCTGGACCTGTCGCAGCTAAATGGAGCAGCCGTGTAAGCTGGCGATCCGCTACAGGAGCAAGGCTGGCGAATGCTGCTTTGATCATCCATTCTTGCCGTTCCAGATCCTGGGTATCCATGGCCTGGATCTGGCGCGTGGCCACGCTTAAACCGGACTCCTCAAAGAAGTTAGTGAGCATTTCACCCTGGCTACTATAAAGATTGAGTGAAGCTGGCTGCGTGGTAAAAATCGGCACATCGGCCCTCATAAGATCCTGGCGTTCCATGGGAATGATCCTGGCCAATAATGCTTCCTCTTCAACCTGTATCCACAGACGATCAAAGTAGCGGTCGCGCTCCAGCGCATCACGCAGGATGTCGGGATGGAAGCTGTTGTTGATTAAGATGGCATAGTAACCAGTTGCGCGTACCAGGCAGCGGACATCAGTCTGAGCGAAGCGTGGTAATACCTCGGTTAGTAATTCCTGGTGGTGGTGTTGTAGCAATTGATACACACGTCGAAAGCCAGCGATAATCTCGTCACAAAAGCTATGTGGATCAACATCTTGTTCTGCGAGCGTTGGCCGATGGTTTCCCAGTGTGATCGCAACATGTTCCAGGCGCAATTGCATATTATCGGTTCCGATATCTGCCCACCTGGCGACTGGAATCGGCGTCAACTGTCCGGCTGCACCCCCCAGACCACTGATATCGATGCCCTCGCCTCGTGCGCTGGACCAG
The DNA here is from genome assembly GCF_008974265.1 of Dictyobacter vulcani. GTDB lineage: Bacteria > Chloroflexota > Ktedonobacteria > Ktedonobacterales > Ktedonobacteraceae > Dictyobacter > Dictyobacter vulcani. The sequence goes on along the minus strand of NZ_BKZW01000002.1, from coordinate 22,764 downwards.
ATACGCTGGGGGAGGAGTCCAATTCGCAGGACTGAATGGTCCAGCGCTTGAATAGCTGGTCCTTGTTTCTGCATTGCTATTTCGCTGCTCATGTAGGGATGAAATAGCGCTTCAAGATCGATCAGGATAGGATGCTCACCCGCGGCGATCACGTTTTCCGCATGGAAGTCCGTGGCGGCCAGCGCATAGAGTAGCGCCAGATAGCCTCCCTGCCGACGATAGAAACGTTGTAGTTGATCCTGTGATGTACATGTTCTGGCTGCGACAAATTCCACCCATCCATGCGTTACCTTGTTCACAAAGTTGATGGTCTGGAATTCTGGTTGCCAGCCGTGTTGATTAAGCCAGCGCAAAAGCTCTTGAAACTGCGCATCGACAGCCAGCGAACGCGGTTTGTAGACGATCCGGAAGCCAGATTCCCATACCAGTACGGTGACACTACGTCCCTTTTTATGTGTATCACCCTGTCCAGCCTGAATATCTACCAGGCGTCCGGGCTCTTGTGCCGGTGCCATGGTGGCTTGAATTTCAGGCCAATCATCACACAGACGTGTAAGCAACTCCAACTCATAATCCACCCACATATCGATAGACTCGACCAGCTGGCGTGCCAGTACCACATATTCTTCGAAGAACGATAGAATATTCTCAGGTTGCGAGAGCAGCTCGATAAAATGGAAGAAGCGTTCTTCGGCCGTCTCGCCCTGTAAATGGCCCTGCATGCGGGCAATATTGAGTTCCAGGACAAATGTCTTCATTAATTTGGGCAGCAAACGATCCGGTATATGGGATAGCGTCAGTGGGAGCACCCGTTCTGGATCAAAAGGGAGAACAGTATATGCCTGTGTGAGTACCTGGATACCTGCTTTAATGCGCACCAGTCCGTCATTGATCAAAGGCTCAATGGTATCCAGAAAGGCCAGTGGATTATTGATTTTTTGCGCTGGTCGATAGGTGCGCAAGAGCGCCGTCTCAGGATTGTAGTGTTTAAATGTATCGATGATTGTGGTTAGCCAGGGAAGCGCAGCAGTTTCAGCCAGTCTGGTTCGCAATCCATCGGTTGACTCAGCGAGGAGGATTAAGAGATCCTCTTCCGTTAGCTCGTCTATAGCCAGGCGTTGTGAAAAATAGGATCCTTTACTGAAAGGAGGCTGTTCTTTCCAGCGTTGAAAGCGTTTATCAGCGGTCTCTTGTAAGGCTGGATCCACTTCGGGAATAGCCTTTTGCAGTATGATTGCTCGTTCAGTTAAACTCAGGGCACGATACCAGCTCGCTTGATAACCATCCTGTTCTTCCTGTGAAGACAAAATTTGTTTCATCATATTTTATTCCCATCAGGCATCCTGAATACTCATAGTGCCATACATGCATGATCTACTACACAAAGTTGTAATCATAAAAACAATCTCATGGATTATAAGTGGCGAAAGAAGGATCTGCGTAGTTATCAGTGCCGCATCATGGGATGAAACATGATGCGGCCATTGGATTAATTCTTTTACTTTATTGAGAGGTAATCACTTATGCCTCTTGAAGTAAAGCAACGTTTGCTGTCCAATGTGTATTAGCAGCAACCGCCAGTGGTATAGCCACCTGTGCTGCAGCAACTGCTGCCGGAGTCATCATAGACATAGGATAAATGCCAGCGTCCACCCTGATAGGCGCTACCAGTTACAGTACCACAGCAAGCATCCTGCGCGTAGCCAGCGGTGCTACAGCAGCCACCGACGTTCAGATTAACACCCAGCAGTGAACTGCTATTGCTGGTGCTGGCAACTGGTGTCCCGATGCTGGTAGCGCCGTTGATGTTAGCCAGATCGCCATCGTTTAATTCAAATGATCCAACTGGATTTGCAGGGATCTGAGCTAACTGCTCGCTGGTGAGTGAATCCCGATACTGAGCATCTTTCCAGGCGCGTGTAATGTCAATAGTCATGCTATGTGTCCTTTCATGTGTGTAAAGAATAGTATGTTAATATTTTTTACTTTGCCTTGCTGGATATTTATGTGTTCCATCAAGGTATGGTTTAGTGCCGCTAATACAGTAGATTTATGGTCGCAAGCATATATATGCATTGCTAGGATCCTTAAGGATGATTACACATGTCATCCTTAAGGACTGCTTCGGCACCAATGGGGCCTGGGCAAGCAACTATGCATTAGCCATAGTTGTCACAAGCTGCAATTAGCAGGAGTAGCCACAGCCACCGACGGCATAGCCGACATTGCCACAGCCACCGACGGCATAGCCGACATTGCCACAGCCACCGATATATTCACCATAGCCGACATTGCCGCAGCCACCGACATAGCCGACATTGCCGCAGCCACCGATATATTCACCATAGCCGACATTGCCGCAGCCACCGATATAGCCACCATAGCCATAGCCATAGCCGCCGAAGTGGTGATGACGACCAATCCAGGCTCCATTTACATCCTCGAGGTCTGAATCATTTAGCTCGATTGTATTCTCGTTCATGTTATGTATCCCTTTCTCTCTGCTCTTGCAAAGACATAAAAATCTTTGATACCGCGCGAATTTAGTAGAGAGGATACTTGGAGCAGATAACCACAACCTTATGCTCATATGATGAGTTTTGGTGTTTTCAGGCAATGCTTCAGGTATTTTTCTCTTTTTTCCTAAATTTTCTCATCTCGGTACCTACATGCATTATAAAAAGCCAAAAAACAAGCATACGGTAAAAAAGTGCCTGATATTTTAAATAAAATTTCACGAAATGCACCAAAAGTAAGATTATGTCTAGTCGTAATGAATAGAAAATTCATCTTCTGTATTGCCAGCTCTGGTAGACAGGTGATGATAATTGTTGTTATGAACGTGTCCTGGCTCATTTAGAATGGACTGCTGTATTTTATTAGAAAAATCAGGAAAATGAATAAAAATTATAAAAAGAACCGGTACTATAGTTATACAAGCGCTATTTGCATGAATTTTTATACTATATACAGTAGCTAATTTATAAGGCATTGAATACTTGTGGATGGTAAATATGTCGACATCTTCTCCGATTTTCCGTGAAGAGGCTATAAAGCAGTATAAAAAAAGAAAAGACAAAACCACATTGCCACGCTTTATGCCATTTCCTGTCACTTTTTTATTATGGGTATTGCTCGGACTTTTACTCCTGGTGGGTGTACTGGCCTGGGGTGAAGAGATACCTATTTATCAAACTGCTCCAGGGGTGATTCTGGATCAGCAGACGCAGGGGACTACAACTCAACAAGGGACTGTGGCCGCTCTTTTTCTGATGGGGAGCCAGAGCACCCAGATTCATGTTGGCCAGCTGGCACTGGTACATTTAGGTAATTCTAAGGAAGAGTTTGCCAGCAAAATTATCAAAGTTGAAAGTAGTGCAATCAGTCCCAATCTTATTCGTCAGCGTTATGGGGTGGTCGCACAGGTTGTCTCGCAGCCATCTATTGTGGCGCTAATCTCGTTGAAAACTCTTCCAGCATCTACATATGCGGGAAGCTTTGTGGTCGCAAATGTACAAACCGGGTCGCAACGAATTCTCTCGATGTTGCCAGGTGTAGGTAGTATTGTGGGGGCGTAGGGTATGAGTACCATTGAAGAAAAACAGAGCCAGGTAGCTCAAAAACAAGGAGAAAAAAATCGCGTTGCATATTTAAGACGCTCGATTGTCAATAAAATATGGCGTAAGCGGGTGCCTGTCATGCTTCAGATGAGCGAGGTTGAATGTGGCCTTGCCTGTCTGGCTATGGTGCTCAGCTATCATGGTCGCCAGACCTCGATCTCCGAGTTGCGTACCGACTATGGAGCGAGTCGGGATGGCGTTTCGGCCCTGAACCTGGTGAAAGCAGCCCGTAATCTGGGAATGATCTCCCGTGCCGTTGCCTTACAGAAAAACGATTTCAAAGATGTGACCTTTCCCGCCATTATTCACTGGCAATTTAACCACTTTATCATTGTTGAGCGCTGGACGCCAGAAAAAGTAACGATTGTAGATCCTGCCTATGGGCGTCGGCAGATGGATGCTGAAGAATTTAATGCTGGCTTTACTGGTATTGTGTTGATGTTAGAGCCGGGCATGAATTTTCATCGCCGCAAAATTGCCTCACCGCTTTCACTAAAAATGTACGCTGTCCAGGCTGTGCGCCAGGCACCAGGCGCGTTGATTCAGGTCATTCTGGCCTCGGTCTTGTTGCAGGCGTTTGGTTTGATTCCACCCATCCTGACGCAGACGATCATCGACAAAATTATTCCTTTTCACTTAAATAATGCGATGTTTCTGCTGGGCGCGGGTATGTTGATGATGCTCTTCTCGCAGGCGTTTATTACCCTTTTGCGTGAGTGGCTACTCATCTATGTACGAGCACGTATTGATACACATATGATGCTCAGCTTTTTTGAACACCTGCTACTTTTGCCCTATAGCTTTTTCCAGCAACGCTCCAGTGGCGATCTGCTCACGCGTATGGGGAGTAATACCATTATCCGTGACACTCTCAGCGGACAATTGATCTCAACGTTCCTGGATGGGACGATGGTGATCCTCTACCTCTGCATCTTAATGGTTGAGGCTCCTACCTTTGGCTTGCTGGCTCTGGTGATTGGCTTCTTACAGGTAATTTTAATCTTGAGTGTGTATCGTCCAATCGCCAGTATGGCGGCCCAGGAATTGACGGCGCAGGGTAAGTCGCAGGGGTACATGGCGGAAGCGCTGGCGGGTATTGCCACCTTAAAAGCGGCCGGAGCCGAGTATAGTGCGCACGATCGTTGGACGAACCTGTTTTTTGATCAGCTTAACATCTCGATTCGGAGAAGTTATCTGTCGACCGTGGCCAGCACGGCACTGCTACTGTTACGTGGCTTCGCGCCCCTGGCCTTGCTCTGGGTGGGTGCCACGCAGGTTCTCAATGGCACAATGACGCTTGGTAGTATGTTAGCGTTAAGCGGACTGGCTACCTCATTTCTTTCGCCACTTTCCTCGCTGGTAAGTAGTGGGCAACAACTGCAAATTGTGCAGGCGCATCTGGACCGTCTGGCGGATATCATGACGGCTGAACCTGAGCAACACGCCCTGGCGGTCCAGTCGCCGCCCAAACTGGCTGGCTATATCCGCTTAGAAAATGTGGGCTTTCGCTATGCTCCTGAAACTCCACGTGTCCTCCACGAAATTAATCTCAACATCGTGTCTGGCCAGAAAGTTGCTATTGTCGGCCGAACAGGATCAGGCAAAAGCACGCTTGGCAAACTGCTCCTGGGTCTGTATATTCCTACTGATGGCCATATTTACTATGATGGCATTGCTCTACAGGATCTCCAATACCAGGAAGTCAGACGTCAGTTTGGTGTGGTCTTGCAGGAATCGACTGTCTTTAGTGGCACGATCATGGAAAATATTCTGTTTAATAATCCTCAGATGGATAAAGAATATGCAGTCCAGGCCGCGCAGATGTCCTCAATCCATGATGATATTATCAAAATGCCGTTAGGCTATGAGACGCCCGTTGCTGAAGGTGGTAGTGCGTTATCAGGTGGCCAGAGGCAGCGTCTCTCATTAGCCCGAGCTATTGCGCACCATCCTGCGATCCTCTTGCTGGATGAAGCGACCAGCAACCTGGACGTGGTCACCGAGCAAATGGTGGCGCAGAACCTTGAGCATCTGCCTTGCACCCAGATTATTATTGCCCACCGTTTAAGTACTGTTCGTAATGCTGACTTGATTCTGGTCATGGACCAGGGAACAATTGTCGAGAGCGGTACCCATCAGGACCTGCTGCAAAAGAATGGCTTCTATACCAATCTGGTGAAACAACAGATGGAAAGTAAGGCTCCGCGTCCGTTGCTCAGAAGATTTTAAACCAGTACATTTACACAGGTACAGAAAGCGCCCCCTGGTGATATTGTCAGGGGGCGCTTTCTGTACCTGTGTAAAAATTTTCTTTGGCATGTATACGCAGTAAATGATCTTTAACTTTGTACCGGTGCGGTCACTGTTTCCTCGTGCTTCTGCTCTTTTTTCAACTGATGCTTACGCTGGAGAGCGGTCACCCAGCGATAGAGAGAGATCATCAAGTACAGCCAGAGCATTCCTGAGAGATAGCCACCAAGGACATCTGTCAGCCAGTGTTCACCTTCTAATACCCGTGAATAGCCAATACCCAGGATAGCCGCAAAAGCAAAGATCTGGAAAGGAATAAGGATCCAATGATAGCGCCACTCGCGAACGGCTTTGGTAAAGGTAATGTAGAGTAATGAGCCATAGAAAACCACATCATGTTCTGTATGGCCGGATGGAAAACTATTAAACATGAGTGGAGTATAAACATGAATGAGTTTCCCACTTGGACGCGGGCGTACCACATAATCAGCGATTAAAATGTTGAGACCGTTGCCCAGTCCTATAGTTAACAGGAAGAAAAGAGCATCTTTCCACCAGCGAATCAGCAAGAAGAATACAAACACAACGCTGACTTCGATGATCGAGGGCGTAATATCGTTAAAAGTGCTGAAAAATGTCAGTATCGCAAGCGCCCAGGATGGATAATGAATCGCCTGTACCGCTCGTGAAAAATCTACCTCACCTGGCAAGGGTCCTTTATGGGAATGAAAAAAGTAAGCGGCCCCGGCCAGAATACACAAACCAATAACCCAGAGTACTTTCTCTATGATCCGACGCACGCGCGTATCATGTACATCTTCCCCACCCAACGTCCTGTTTTCGTCGGTGCGCGTCTCGGCAAGCGTCTGCCCCCCAGTATCATAAGTTTCGGACATACTGGTCCTCCTATTGAGTTATTTTATAGCTAATAAATAGCTATTGTGTACACGTTATTGCTGTGTATCAAGATGCAAAAAGGAGAATTTCAGACTCGTAACTAAATAAATATTTTGCCAAAGCAGACGTATAGCAGTCTCATTGTAAGAAAGCATGCTGCTTGCTCACCTTGCATATTTCAGCGGCGCTATTATATGCTTTAACCTACTGTCATTTAGAACGTACACCATAGCAAGTACCAGGCTGAATAGGAGGCGCTCTGATGACGATTAGTATTTTGATTGTGGATGATTATCGTGTGGTTCGAGAGGGTTTACGGGCACTCCTTGTCTCTGATGAAGAACTCCAGATTGTGGCAGAAGCCAGCGACGGGCTGGACGCCGTAGAGCAGGCTCGCAGATGGCGACCAGATGTTGTGTTAATGGATGCTGAACTACCAGCTATGGATGGTATTGAGGCTACTGCCATCATCCGACAAGATTTGCCCACGACAGAGGTGCTTGTTTTAACTGAAACCCATGCAGGACTGGACATTATCAAGGCTATTCGCGCAGGTGCAATTGGCTATCTCCTCAAAAATGCCCAGGCCACAGATCTGCGTACCGCGATCAGGGCGGCAGCGGCAGGTCAGGTCTATCTTTCTCCCGTGAACTCCTGGCTGGCCCCAGATTTCGTCCGGCCATCCATCAGCCCATCTGGACACGATTTCTTTGCTTTGTAGCGCATCCCGAAGCGAGATGATTTTAGCCTTGATGCAGGATTAAGCACGCAATGCCTGGAATTTCCAGGGTGTGTGCAACCTGGCGTATACCCTGCTCACTGATCTGATCGCTTGAGCCGACCAGTATCCACGTACCTGCTGGCAGCTTGAAGGGGATCGTGGCGGGGGTCGGATTATAGATCACCAGGATCTGTTTCCAGCTATCTTGATTGGCATGTGGGCCAAGTTGGAAGATCAGGGTATTGTGTGGACTATCTATAAACTTCAGGTGCTCCTGAATATCCTCTGCTGTTCGCATACGAAAGGCTGAATGGTTTTTGCGTAGCCGGATCAGCTCACGATAGTATTCAAAGACATCTTTATGGAATGCTTTACGCGTCCAGTCGAATTGATTTACCGCATCGCCTGCATTATAACTATTGTCATTGCCTCCCTTTGAGCGTAGAAACTCTTCGCCACCCTGGAAAAAAGGAATACCCTGCGAGGTCATAATAATCGCCTGCACCAGCTTATCCATTTTAATGCAGTCTGACTCGCTGGCCTGACTATTGCTGGCGGAAATTTTATCCCAGAGCGTGAAATTATCGTGACTGGAGGCATAATTGATGGTTTCCGCTGGCCGGTCCGTGAAATCATGGATACTGCCCAGCACGCCCTTCTTCACGGCATCAATCCGACTGGGATCGCCGGTCGCAAAACCTTTGGCCTCGCGTGAAAAGACGCTACCAGTCAGTGCATTGCGCAGATGATCATTGAAGGTTGCGATATCCAGACCCCTCTGTTTGCCTTTCAAGAATACTTGCTGATCTGCTAAGGCCGATGTCCCACCTGTCCATGGTTCACCATAGAGGAGCATATTGGGGTTAATCTGAATAAGATCCTGCGCAATCTGGCGCATCGTGTCGACTCCCAGTAATGCCATCAGATCAAAGCGGAAGCCATCGACATGGTACTCCTGCATCCAATACATCAGCGAATCCCGGATAAACTTCTGTACCATGGGTCGCTCACTGGCCAATTCATTACCACAGCCTGAACCATTGGTGTAGTGTCCAAACGCATCTGTGCGATAATAATACTGCGGGACAATTTTGTCGAAATCTGAATCCCCGACGGCAAATGTGTGATTATAAACGACATCCATGACGACCCCCAGTTGAGCATCATGGAGACTTTTAATCATCTGCTTATACTCATGAATCCTGGCAGTTCCATGGGGAGTCGTGGCGTACGCGCCTTCCGGTACATTATAGTTGCGTGGATCATAGCCCCAATTGTATTGATAATCTTTAAACTCATCGACGGTGGCAAACTCATAGGCGGGTAGCAACTGGACATGGGTCACGCCCAGATCTTTTAAGCTGGTGATTCCAGTTGAAAGTTGATCTGGACTACTGGTATTGTGTTCTGTGAAGGCCAAAAACTTCCCACGGTACACCATACCGGAGCTTTCATGGATCGAGAAGTCACGTATATGGAGTTCATAGATGATAGCATCCACGGGATTCGCCAGCGGCACATGCCGGTCAGTATCCCATCCCTCGGGCTGCGTTCCGGCCAGATCGACAATCATGGTCCTGGTTGCATTGACTGCCAGCGCTCGCGCATAGGGATCGACCGCCGTGTGTGTTTTTCCCTGGACCGTAATCAGGTAGAGGTAATACCAGTTCTCCAGTGACTGTGCAATGCTGGCTGTCCATGTCCCCTGCTCGGCTCTCTGCATAGCAACTTGCTGGCTGATTGGCCCTGTTTCACTCTCGAAGAGGAGCAGCTGGACATCGGCCGCGCCGGGGGCCCAGAGGCGAAAGCGGGTTGTATCTGAAGTAAGGGTACAGCCCAGATCATTGCCAGCGTAGATGAAGCGTTCGGCATCCAGAATATGGCGTGGAATGATTGGCACCTCGGACATACCATGCAACTGTAACGCCAGACTATGCGTTACATCTGGAGTTGTAGCCAGGGTTATCTCTAGCAGATTTGTGGTTACATCCATGCTAGAGGGCAAGATGGCATCAGGAGTATTAATCGAGTCATAGACATGGGGCTGCTGCGTCTGGAGATCAAATGGCACATAAGAAAAAGTCACATGTGTATTATCGGCAGGTATGGTCAGGCCAATGTTGGTATGTGGTATGACATCACTCCAACTATTATTAAAGGCTACTTTATAATGATATCTACCGGCTGGAAGCGTGGCTGTATATTGATACAGATCAGGGTTAACCTCGTGCATGCGCGTGTGATCGTCTTCTGTACTCCAATCAGTGGCTGCACCCAGCAATTGCTGCAGATCACCAACCACACTGGCATGATAGGTATGAGCATTTTTCACTGCCCTGACTGCGAGTTGCTGGTTGCTGGTCGTATCAGTAACAGTGACATGGCTGATCGCATACGGTAGAGGAACGCCCGTGGTCAGTGCCACCAGGAGTGTGTTATCGCCATCTAGATATGCATTCATTATTGACGGCAGGATTTTTTCAGAGGTATTCACGTTTGTAATGTTCTCCCCAGATTCAGGAAAAGTAATTGTTCTGGTTGAATTATATCTCTATTTATGACTGAAGCACATAATTAATTGCCCCTGGTCTTTTTTGCTCATCTACTACAAATTATACGCCTGAACCGAAAAAAGTAGATGTAAAAAAAAAGGTCTCAAAAAGTATTGACAAAAAAATGCTGAGCGTTTATTATTATTTTCATCAGTGAGAGCATTCCTCGATAGCTCAATGGTAGAGCAATCGGCTGTTAACCGATTGGTTATAGGTTCGAGTCCTATTCGGGAGCCAGCAAAAAAAGGGCCACTTCATAAGTGGTCCTTTTCTTTTGTCCGCTGGTTTATGCTCCTTAATTCGAGCCTTCATCTTTAACGCACCAGGCGCTGATAATCTGCTCCAGTTTTTCCTGGCCGCTCAAGAAATGTTCAACGGGAATACTCTCATTAGGTTGATGCGCTTGAGCCAGGGCCCCAGGACCACAGATATACGAGTTTATGCCCAGGTGTTGGAAGTTACCTGCGTCGGTGCCATAAGGAGCACCAGTTACGACTTTTTTCTCCATTACCCGACTGAGCAGGGCACTGAGCGAAGTGTGCATTGGCGATTTCATCGGTGGGGTGGAATGGAGATGTTCAATCACCACATCGCATTCTGGATCAAACTCGCGCATCTTGCTGGCCACTTTCTTTTCGATGCGCTCTTTTAACGTCCCAATAATTTCTTCAGAGCTATCACCAGGTGAGACACGCAGGCTCATCTTCAATCTGCAGGTGTCCGCAATCATATTGCCCGCCAGACCGCCATTAATGATGCCGCAATTGAAGGCAGAGGGAGGACACTCAGGAAAGAGTTCGATGTTTTCTGGCGTGATGCGTTCCTCTAGCTCTGCATCGATACCAGCAATAATCTGGATCACATCGCCCATCTTTTCAATGGCATTCAGGCCCTTTTTCGGTACGCTGCTATGGCCGCCTTTCCCATGCACGACCAGATCAAAGGTGGCATATCCTTTATGTGCCGGGAAAATCTCAAATTCTGTTGGCTCACCAATCAAGGCCACTTCTGGCATTGGTAAGGTCTCTTTAAAGAACTGTGGGAGGATCTTGATCAACCTGCCAGAACCCTGGCCAGCTACCTCTTCATCATAGGTAAAAATAAAGAGTAGCGGCCGCTTGAAATCCTGCTGCTGTTTCAGGACCTGTTTGGCGGCGACCATTGCCTGTGCCATGGCTATCTTCATATCTGCGGTGCCGCGTCCATAGATGCGCTTGCCATCCGTCTGCATCACCTGTGGATCAGTTTTCCAGCCCGGTTGTCCATCGAAGGGAACCACATCAATATGTCCCGAAATCATCAGGCCATTGCTCACCGCCGGACCATACCAGGCCAGCACTGACGCTTTTTTTACGCCCTCTACATCATCGACAAGTATCTTTACATTAAAACCAATCTCTTTCAGATAGTTTTCAAGATAAGCGACGGCTTCCAGATTGCTATGAGCACTGACCGTATCAAAGCCAATCAACTGGCGCGAAACTTCCCATAATTCGCTTTGTTGGATATCTGTATTACTCAAGTATATTTTCCATCCTTTTAAAGATATGCGGGCTGCATCCTTAGTAATAGTAACACAATAGCTAAATCCAGGCATAGAAAAACACAGGTATTTTTTCTATTAAAACTTTTAAACCTTGTAGTGTTGCTGGTGATTCATGACATACGTTGTCATATTTATCTGTTAGGATTACAATAGTGAAGCGAATGTATAACCATTGCGGGGAGTGTGCTATGCGTGCAGATCGTTTGTTATCTATCATGTTGCTTTTGCAAGTATATCGCAGAATGACGGCTCGTGAACTGGCGCAGCGGCTAGAGGTATCGGAGCGCACCATTCATAGAGATATGGAGGCACTCAGTATTTCTGGTATTCCCGTGACGGCCGAGCGGGGTACTGGTGGTGGTTGGAGTTTGCTGGAGGAGTATCGGACCAATCTGACCGGACTGAGCGAGCCGGAGATACAGTCCCTTTTCCTGGCTCAGCCAGCGCATCTCTTAAATGATCTTGGCCTGCACAAAGCTTCTGAGGCGGCGCTGATCAAGTTGCTGGCTGTCTTGCCTGCTATGCATCGTCGTGATGCCGAATATGTGAGCCAGCGCATACATATCGATGGGAGTGGATGGCATAATCGCGAAGAGGCTATTCCTGCCCTACCCCTTCTTCAGCAATCGCTCTGGCAAGAGTGCAAGATCTGTTTTACCTATTTACGGGGTGACAACCAGGTCGAGCGCCTGGCCGATCCGCTTGGACTGGTGGCGAAAGGGAGCACCTGGTATTTTGTGGCTGCGATTGATGAACAGATACGCAGCTATCGTGTGTCGCGGATCCAGGCGGTTCAACTATTGGAGCAAGCGTGTGTGCGGCCACCAGATTTTGACCTGGCCGCCTTCTGGAAACAATCATCCCAGAACTTTACCTCCTCACTACGTTGCTATCGAGCCAGCATCAACGCGAGTCCTGAAGCCTTGCCACGTATCTATGGATCGAGCAGATTATTTCGTATCGAGCAAACCGACATCGTCGATGCTCATGGTTGGACCACCTTTCACCTGCGCTTTGACAATGATTATGAAGCATGTGCCTATATCTTAAGCTTTGGTAACCAGGTCGAAGTACTTGAGCCTGCCGACCTCCACCAGCAAATCATCCAGCTCGCCCAATCAGTCCTGGCGTGCCGGCAGCACTAGGGCGTGTTTGCAAATAGCCGATAGAAAGGAGTATGAGAAGAGGCGAATTGAGCGATGAGCAATGGGAAAAGCTGGCCCCCTTGCTGCCGCCGCAAAAGCCCCATGTGGGTCGTCCAGCACATGATCATCGTCTGATTCTGAATGGCATTCTTTGGATTTTACGGACGGGAGCCCCTTGGAGAGATCTTCCCGAGCGATATGGTCCGTGGAGAACCGTGGCAAGCCGATTTTATCGCTGGGTCAAGGCGGGAATCTGGCAGCACGTCCTGCAAGCCCTGCAGCAACAAAGCGATGCCGCAGGCCACATTGATTGGGAAACGCATAGCGTTGATAGTACCGTGATTCGTGCCCACCAACATGCAGCAGGAGCAAAAGGGGGGATCAAAATCAAGAAGCATTAGGCAAGAGTCAAGGCGGTTTCAGCACGAAAGTGCATTTGCGAGTGGAAGGTCAAGGGAAACCGATGACGGTTGTGCTTACGGCAGGACATCGCCATGAAACGACCAAATTCGAATGCCTGATGGAGCAAGGGGCTGTCAAGAGAGCAGGACGAGGCCGTCCCAAGCTACGGCCAAAGCGGGTCCTGGGAGACAAAGCCTACAGTAGTCGTAAGATCCGGCGGTACCTCAAAAAGCGAGGAATTGATTACACGATTCCCCGCCGCAGCGACGAGACGCGCACCGGGCCATTTAACCGAGCCGTATATAAAAAGCGGAACCGCGTTGAACGCACGATCAATCGTCTCAAGCAGTTTCGGCGAGTAGCCACCCGCTATGAGAAGCGGGCGGTCAACTTCCTGGCTATGGTCACGCTTGCCTCTATTCTGCTTTGGTTATGATTTGCAAACACACCCTAGTAGTCTGTCAGAAATCATGTGATGGGGAGGCGGGGATGCTAGCGAGCATGCCGGGGCATGATCAAGCGGCGAGCCCCTTGACTGGGGGATCGGGGGCTGTGCCCCGGCCATCTCCCCCATGCCGCCCGCGTAGCGGGCGCACAACTCATCACATGGAGTTTGACAATGTACTAGTACTCTGTCATCCTTGATTTGATAAATGGGAACAAAAGGAGTATCCTTGAGTCACGAATCAAAAAACCGATCTCAAGGAGGCATCCATGAAGAAGTATAGCATCCAGTTAGACGCAGAACAACGCAAGCTGTTAGAGAGTATGCTCACCGGAGGCAAAGCTTCAGCGCGCAGCCAGACCCATGCGAGGATTTTACTGAAAGCCGATCAAGGAGAGCATGGAGCGGGTTGGGAAGATCAGCAGATTGCTGAAACCCTAGGCGTGGGAACGGCAACCGTAGGACGGGTCCGTCAACGCTTTGTGGAGGGAGGGCTGCTGGATGCACTCGTGCGGCGTCCCCAGCCGGAACGACCGGAGAAACGGAAAATGAATGGGGAACTGGAAGCGCAGTTGGTCACGCTCGCGTGTAGTCAGACGGAAGGAGGGCAAAAGCGCTGGACGATGCGCATGCTCGCGGACAAATTGGTGCAGTTGGGGTACGTCGATCAGATCAGCCACCAAACGGTGTGGGTGACGTTAAAAAAAATGAACTCAAACCGTGGCTAAAGAACCAGTATTGTATTCCCCCGGAGGCTAATGCAGATTTTGTGTATCATATGGAAGATGTGCTGGAGGTGTACCAGCGTCCGTATGATCCAAAGCGTCCAAAGATCTGCATGGATGAGGGAAGTAAACAGGTGTTGGCCCATACCCGCGAGCCGATTCCGATGGAAGCGGGTGAACCCGAACGCATCGATTATGAGTACGAACGGAAAGGAGTGTGCAGCGTGTTTGTGGCGATGGAACCCGAAACCGGGACCTGTCAGGTGCGTGTGAGTAAGCGGCGCACGAAAAAGGATTGGGCACTCTTTTTGCGCGAGATCATTGACGTCCAGTATCCCCATGCGGACAAGATTGTGTTGGTGATGGACAATCTCAATACCCATACCCCCTCTTCGTTTTACGAGACGTTTGAACCAGCCGAGGCCCGCCGATTGACCGAGAAACTAGAAATCCACTACACGCCCAAGCATGGGAGTTGGCTGAATATGGCCGAGATCGAACTGTCCATTTTAGCGCGTCAATGCTTGTCCGATCGCTTTCCAAGCAGAGAGGCGCTTGCCGCTCAGGTGGATGCCTGGCAACGTGAGCGCAACCAGGCAAAAGTAACGATCAACTGGCGTTTTACCACCGCGGATGCGCGCATCAAACTCAAACGCCTTTATCCATCAATTGAACAATGACAAACTACTAGCCACTGCAACCAATGGACATCTGAGCAAGAAGCGCTAAACATTGACGAGCGGAAAGGCGAAGCGTTTCTGGACACGTCAACGTGTGCCCTATATAATTCACACGATGTTCACATCCAAAGGAGGCTTACAATCGATACGCAAATGAAAACGCTAACTATTCATACCAGGAAGAAAGACGAGATCAAGGATATTACCGAGACGGTTGAAGAATATGTACAGCAAGGCAAAAATGATAGCGGTCTCTGCATGCTCTTTGTGGCCCACACCACCTGTGCTATTACGACAGCTGATCTCGATCCAGGAACGGACCTGGATTTTCTGGATGCTTTAAGAGCCATTTTGCCTGATCTCAACTATCGCCATCCGCATGATCCGGAACACGCTCCTGATCATATCCTCTCCTCCCTGATCGGGCCTTCCCTGGTTATTCCCTATACAAACCGTCGCCTGTTACTTGGCATCTGGCAGCGCATAGTGCTGGTTGAGCTTGATGGTCCCCGTCAGCGAACGGTCCAGATATCCTGCCTCTAACAGCATTTCGTCTATTCCTCAAAATCCCCGAAAGAAAGAGAAACCTTCGGGGATTTTTGCTACCCACGGTTCTGCAGATCACTCAATCGTAACTATTAGACTGTCAGACATTATGTGATGGGGAGGCGGGGATGCAAGGGGCGGCGAGCCCCTTGACTGGGGGATCGGGGGCTGTGCCCCCGGTATTTCCCCCCCCCTCCCGCCCGCGTAGCGGGCGCACAGCCCATCAAACGAAGTTTGACAAAGTACTATCGCTTCTTAGGCATGGTTCATGGTGAGCTTGAAACAATGTGACAGTTTGGAAAGTCAAAGATCATCCTTGCCAGGCTCAAAAAGCTTTTTTATGGCCTGGCACTACTGTTCAAAGTGTCACATTGATTTGAACCATGCCTTATATTAAAAAGGAAAATGTCGATAAAATTATATTGCAATTTTAGAATATATTAATGCTTTTTTGATGAAATTTACATGCATTTTCAACTTCTAAAGCTTTATAATCCTTACAATAAATACCAGTAATATATGTGCTATGACGAAAGGCTTATCTTTTATGTTTGGATTTCGGCCTGGCAAACAGGCAATTATAGATCAAGCAGTTTCGAGGTCCGTGCAGAAAAATGGCATGAGCGTAAGGCCTTCAAATATGTCTCATATATTTGCTAAAGATGCGAATGAGATCAAGCGTTTGGATTTTCAGCACTTTATTTTGCGCACCGCACTCGGCGGCAATTATCTGGCCCCGATTGTGGCGATGCAGAAGCCACATATGATTCTGGATGTCGGCAGTGGCACAAATTTGTGGGGCTGTGAAGTCTGTCGCGTTTTTCCCGAGGCAAAGATCTATGGATTGGATCTAGAGTTGGCGCCACGGCCGGATATGCCCGCGAATTATCGTTTGATAAAAGGCGATATCCGGCAACGCTTACAGTTCTCACGTGGAACATTCGATTTTATCCATCAACGTTTTGTGCTTGGCTCCGTGCCTGCTCAAGAGTGGCCTGTGATTATCAGTCATTTCTTGCAGATTACGACTCCAGGAGGATGGATTGAACTGGTTGATACTGGCAGTGAGCCATTAAAATCTATGGGGCCAATGACCGCGCAGATGATGGATAATATGGCGCAACTGGCTCCTATCCAACGTAATGATATGCTTTCAGGCAGTAAAATGGACGATCTCCTGAAGAGGGCGGGTATGATTAACCTGCATAAAAAGGTGGTGTATTTGCCCGTGGGAAAATGGGGAGGCCGCATGGGATCCCTGATGGCGACAAACCTGACGGCTGCTTTGCAATCCTTCAAAGATGTCTCTATGACATACTTTCACTATGCTCCCGAGTACTTTGATATTTGCCTGGCTTCCGCTGTCAGAGAATGGGATGAATATCATCTGCAATTTCCCGTCTATATATGTTTTGCCCAGAAGCCATAATCATCCTTTCCAGCTAGCATAGAAATAACATGAGGAAGCAAACCCGGACAATCTGTCCGGGGTTGAAAAGAAAGAAAAAAGAAGTGGATGTGTTCCTTTTGTTAAAGTAGAAGGCGTTACGTCCGTCATAATAGTACCTATTTTTTGTATTTTTCAATAAAATAGTAGTAAAATTGTTTTATGGGATAAGAAGATAGATATCAATCTGTAGATCAAGGCTGCCAGTGCGCACGATGGCGTAAAGATTGGGGCCCGAAAATATTGATGATTTTAAAATAATATGATACCTTCAAGAGTCTAGGCGTAATGCGCTCTGGTAGCAGCAATCTGTAACACCGTATCATTTTTTTGCTCTGGCAAAGATTTTGTGGCATACAAAAACGATATGGATCTGAAAGAGGAGCATGTGGCATGACCCAGCATGGTAATAGGATCACTTATCATCAGCAAGTGACGTATTGTGGTAAGCCACGGTGTCGAAGATGTCGGGAGGGGATTGGACATGGTCCATACTGGTATGCTTACCAGACGGTGAATGGGCAGACTACACGCACCTATATTGGCAAAAATCTTCCGTCCGATATGCAATCAAATCCGGAAACACCATCTACCACTGCAGGAGATAGTGCTATGGACTCAAATCTCTCTTCTGTTACCTCGCAGCCAACGGCGGCAGAGCATACAGTATTGCGTATCTCAACGTTGGGCCAGTTTCGACTGGAGGAACGTGCTCAGGCGCGTAGCAAGCAAAAAAATCGTAGCTGGCATGTCATTGATGATGCTGCCTGGCAGCAGCGTTCCGTTCGTGCCTTGCTTGCCTATTTGATCTGTTGTCCAGGACGACGTTCGACCAGATCACAGGCTATTGTGGCCCTCTGGCCTAATGATGATGTCAGTACGGCCAGAAATACCCTGAATAAGACCCTGAATGTGTTGCGCAAAGTGTTGGGACATGCATCGGTCAAGCCTGGACAGGTGTCTCAGACTGATCAAGTTGAGCGCTTTTGGACGGATGGTGATTGGTTTATTCTGGGTGATCAAGAGCGTGTCTGGCTGGATGTGGATGATTTTGAGAAGCTGGTAGAGCAGGTAGAGCAGACTGATAGCCAGTCACCAGGGTATGAAGAGTTGCTCCAAAAGGCCATTGCTCTGTATAGTGGTGATTTTTTGCCTGAAGAGCGCAGTGCTGAATGGGTTATGACGCGTCGGCAGGCTCTACGCCGGAAGTGGATAGAGCTTCTCCTGACGCTCTCCAGCTGGCATATGGCGCATGATAAGTATTCGCAGGCGATCAATGTCCTGAATAGTCTGCTGGTAAAAGATCCGACTAATGAGCTGGCAATTCAGCAACTCATGATTGCGTTGATGTATCTGAAGCGCCGTGGTGAAGCTTTGCGGGCCTATCAACGTTTTGAGAATACGTTGTCGCGTGATTACAAGGCGACGCCAGCGCCGGAGACGCTCAATCTGTATCAGGTGGTGCGTTCAGGTGAAGGCCTGACAAATGGAAATCTGCTGACAACGTTGCCCCTCACGCTGAGTTTAAGTACAACCCCGCAGCAGGGGAAGACTTCTGAGCATGCGTCGCCTTTCTCCGGTTTGCGCCATCTCCTCACTCCCTCGGCCCCACATGAGCCGATTGGACGTATCCATTCCGGTCGGTTGATTGGTCGCGATACTGAATTGCAGCTTCTGCGGACAATGTTGCAGAACATTGAGCAGAACGCACGCTTGCAGCTGGTGGGATCGCGTCGCGCAGGCAGTATTCCATTAGATACCCAGCGCCAGCCGCAGTTGCTGTTCTTGAAGGGTGATGCAGGTATCGGCAAAACCCGTCTCGCTGAGGAAGTAGGACGCGAGGCCCAGCAAAGTGGCTGGAGCGTAATCTGGAATCATATCTATAACCAGGAGAGCGGCGTCCCTTATCGCGTCTGGATTGAGGCCCTGCGCAAGATCCTGAGCGCAAGCACTAATGTGGTATCCCTGTTAAGCATGGAGTCTTTGCGCGCACTCTCAACCTTGCCTGGATTACTGGACCTGCTTCCGGCTGGTATCGACGCGGATTCGACTCCCCATCCCCTCCTGCCTCAACAGGCCAAATATACGCTCTATAACGCGGTCAGTGAGCTCCTCAAACAGACAAGCGAGAATGGACCCCTGATGATCGTCCTGGATGATATTCAGTGGGCTGATGTGAGTAGCTACGAATTGCTAGGACACCTGGCACGTCAGCTGACAGGCTATCCCATCGTGTTTTTCGCCACCTGCCGCGAGAGTGAGGTTCCCAAGGATGTCTCGCATCCGCTGCGTAAACTCATCCTGGAGATGCAACGCGAACACACCATCAAAACGCTGGATATCGAACCACTGTCTCGTGAGCAGATCAAGCTCCTGGTGACCAATCTCTCAACATTGTCTGAAGAGACTGTCACCCATATTCAAACGTATGCGGGCGGCAATCCCTTCTTTGCTGAGGAACTGGCCCGTTCACAAACGGCAAACTTGCCGCTGACGATTACAGAGGCCCTTGGCTATCGTATGAAGCATCTGAAGCCGAAGTGCCGTGAATTGCTTGCCCATGCGGCCGTGCTGGGAGGCTCATTCGAGCTACCAATTATTTGTATGCTGGAAACAGGTTCAGTTATCGACGAAGATGATACGATCCTGCCATTATTAGAGGAGGCTCTGGAGGCACAGGTGCTTGCGGATGAGGGGAGTGGTACCCGCATCAGCTATCATTTCTGGCATCCTTTGCTGGTCACCTATCTGTATGAAGAAGGCTTATCCTCGATGCGTCGCGCCCGTCTGCATCGCCGGGCTGCCGATGCTATTCTGCATATGAATAAGGGTCGCGAAGATGATGTGGCGGCTACCGTCACGATGCACCTGGAGAAAGCCGGAGCC
Organism: Dictyobacter vulcani; assembly: GCF_008974265.1. Classification (GTDB taxonomy): domain Bacteria; phylum Chloroflexota; class Ktedonobacteria; order Ktedonobacterales; family Ktedonobacteraceae; genus Dictyobacter; species Dictyobacter vulcani. The sequence continues at coordinate 2,902 of NZ_BKZW01000002.1, read as the reverse complement.
GAAGCCGAAAAGATTGCTCACTATGCGGAACTGGCTGGCAATAGTGCCTATATCATTTCGGCTTATGCGGATGCAGCCACCCATTATCAAAAAGTGGTTGATTATCTGGAAGCAGACCTGGAAGCGGAGGCGGTTCCGCGTTTGATTTCTCTGTTGGAGCGTCTGGCTGAATGTACGGTCAACAGCGGTGGCAATTATGGGCAGGTCTGCGAAATTTTTACTGGTATTCTTGAGCTGCGCCGCCGCTATACGCTACCAACTGTGGATCCTCAAGAAGAGGCACTGATTCAAGCCCTGCTCTGGGATCAAATCAGCTGGACCTGGCGCTATCGTGGGAATATCCGTCAGGCCTGGGATTGCCTGGATCAAGGCGAGCAGCTTTTATCGGCCGCTAACATTGCCGGTGGCCCTGTCTGGGCTCGCCTCTACTATACGCGAGGGAATCTCTATCAATCAGAGGGCTTGTATGATCAGGCGTTGAGTAGTGCGCAGGAAGCTGCTACCCTCTTTGAAGCTGATCAGACGCAACGTATCTTGCCTGTTGCCTCTAATCGCAAGATGTGCAAAACTCAGATTCAACGCATCATCGAAGGTGATCCTGAGCTATTTGGACGCATCCAGCGGCATATGGGCGCGATTGCGGTCGATATGGGACAGCTTAGCCAGGCGCTGGCATATCATAATAAAGCGCTGGCCTTTTTTGAGCAGTCAGACGAATTACGGCAGATTGCGCATATCTCTACCAATATTGGCTTTATCCATTTGAAAATGGCCCAGTATGAGGAAGCTAATGCCGCGCTGCGACGCGCCTTGAACCTGGCAGAGAAAATTGGTGACCTGGCTTTAGTATCCCTGGTGCATAGTAATCTGGGAGAACTCGGGGCTGCTGTCGGCAATCTCGAAGAGGCAGAGGCGCAATACAACAGTGCCTTAAAGCTGAATAGTCTGCTGGAAGATCCGCAGTATATGAGCAAATGGAACTCGGGTCTGGCTGGTATATTACAGGCACGTGGCGATCTACAAGGGGCCACTCGTTGTATCCGTACCGCTTTTTTTGTGGCTCGTTCTGTGTCGAATGCACCATGTATTGGACGGGCGCTGGTTGCTCTTGGCAATATACGGATTGCCCAGGCCATGCTGGCACGTCCAGGTCAGAAGCAGCGGACGCTCCTCCTGTCACATGCACAGCAAGATATCGAGCGTGCATTGGGTCTGGGGGTAGAGGCAGAGATCCGTATGAAGGGGGAACTGGCATTGGGCCAGATCATCTTGTTGCTTGGTCAAGCGCAAGAGGCACGAGAGGCCTTTGAGCAGGTCCGGGGAGAAGCCAGGAAGTCAGAGCATTTACAAATAGTAAAACAGGCTGAACAGCTTTTAGCGCAACTCTAAGTACAGCAGAGCACGACGTAGTGTTCTGCTTCTGGTCACAAACTGACCATGTATAGTAAATATCCTGCGCGATAGTAACAAGCCAGTTATCATGGTCAGGTAGCTTGTGTTGATGTTTTTATGTTTAGCGTTGATAGACACGAGCAACAATGGCTGTGATATTGTCGATCCCACCTTGAGCGTTGGCATATTCAACCAGGTGATACACACTTTCCTGCGGACCAAATTGTTCCACGATACTGGTGATTTCCTGATCGGTGATCATCCCGCAGAGACCATCGCTACACAGTAGCAAGGCATCGCCTTCTTCAACTGGCTCAACGAATACATCCACCTCCACCTCCGGGAAAGGTCCGAGGGAACGTGTAATAATATTGCGCATCGAGTGCAGTTGAGCCTCTTCCTCGGACATTTGACCCATCCGAACCTGCTCGGCGACCCAGGAATGATCCTGCGAAATCTGTCGTACGCTGCCGCGATGAACTAAATAAGCACGGCTATCACCGACATTGGCAATATAGGCCGTCGCCCCGCGTAAGACGGCCACCACACAGGTGGTACCCATGCCGCTGTGTTGCGCATTTTCCGTGGCGCGCTGGTAGATAGTAGCATTGGCATATTGAATAGCTCTGGTGATACTGGCAGGCACATCGGTATCCGCATCCTGGTAATAAAGCGTACACACCGTATCGACAGCGATCTCGCTGGCAACCTCACCGGCCGCATGTCCTCCCATACCATCCGCCACGATAAAGAGCGCACCCTTGTGTTCCAGTAACTGCTGATCCTTAGGAATAATATATGCCACACTATCTTCGTTATGCTGGCGCTTGCGCCCAACATCTGTACGTTGCGCAACATTCAGACCGAGGGGCCTGCTTTTCTGCCTGGCCTGTAATGATTCTGACTGCTTGAAGAAGCGGTTCCGAACACGCGAGATAACACCCTGGCGTGGCTCTTTCTGTATGGATACGTCATGAATGGTATGCGAAGGAAATATCTCCATGATGTTGCTCCAATTCCCATCATTTATGGAATATATGTGCTATATTGCTCGCTTATTATCTACCATATAATGATTGTGATCATGCTACTCACTTAATCAAAAGAATATCACAATTGCCGCAATTTCCAAAATTTTAGCCAGCGATCCTCTCAAAATACCAGTATACTCTTTAAACCAAGTTGAAATTATTCTATCCTTGAATCGCAGTATGCCAATGTTTATAAGATATGCAAGCTGCGATCAAGAATACAGCAAAAATCCCGTAGGCTATACAGTATTTACGCTGATTGGTGCGTTTCTATATAGAAATATTTTATACTACGAGGAGGTGAATTAGTATACTCTAACCCTCCCAAAGTACTACCTGTGTGTATGTTTTTGTTGCTTAGAATGATCAGGCGTCCCAAATTTTGACGATGTGCTGACACAGATTCTCGGTCACCAGGTCCAAATTTGTAATGGCTTTCTAGTTTTGCTCCGCTAGCATGCACAGGCAATTTGTAGACG